>CANNCZ010000001.1 GCA_947503275.1 uncultured Erythrobacter sp.
GGCGCTTCTAAGAGCACTCACCACACAAACACCACTAACAAACGCCGGGCCTTGCAAAAGCAAAGCCCGGCGTTTGGGTGTCAGCTACCGCGAAAGGCGGATGCGGCGTGAAAGTGCCACGGATTTTGGCCAAGCCGATCATCCGCTAAAGTGAGTGCCCAACATGAACTCATTTGGGCACCAGCAAACAGATGATAGTCAGTCCGCTTTTCAACCCAACCTTGCCAAGATCTGAGGACTGTCCGAGCAAATGCACCTTTTAGCGAAACGCGCGTGATTGGGCAGGGCAGGGCGGTGCCCTGATCATAAGATGCTCCCGGAAGACCGGATTTAATGCAGGTCCACTGCGCAGTGCTTCTGCAAATATTGTTCATGCGTTGGCAGTGTATCCACGGCGCGCTCAATCAAGGTGCGGACATTGCCGAGAAACTCATCCAATTGCACATCGCTGAGGCCGTTTGCCATCGGGTCATAGCCCGAAGGCTCCACCCCCTGACCTAACATCACCTGAGCCCAGCTTGCCTCTCTGAACAGATCATCGGCATCGCGGCCAATCCGACCCGATGATGCGAACAGAGCTTGTTTATGCGTTAGGCTGTCTGGCACTTCCATGTTCTTGCAATAACGCCAGAATTCTGAATCCTCGCGGCCTGTCTGATGGTAATGCAGGATCAGGAAGTCGCGGATTTGCTCAAATTCTACGGCGCAGCGGCGATTGTATTCCGCGCGCTCAGCATCGGCATTTTCGCCTGATGGAAACAATTGCAGCAGTCGGCTGACATGCGATTGGATCAGGTGGATGCTGGTCGATTCAAGCGGTTCCAAAAACCCGCTCGACAAACCGATCGCTGCGCAATTGTGCGACCAGAACTTCTCTCGCCGCCCGGTGGTGAAGCGGATCGGACGCGGGTCTGCCAGCGGCTTTGTATCAAGGCCTGCAAGCAGCGTCTCACCCGCTTCGTCATCCGAGATAAAGTCGCTGCAATAGACGTGCCCGTTGCCCGTGCGGTGCTGCAAGGGGATGCGCCATTGCCAGCCTGCGCCTTTGGCGGTGGCACGAGTGTAGGGGACCAAGGTTTCCAGCCGCTCACTCGGCACCGCTTGCGCGCTGTTGCAAGGGAGCCAGCGGGACCAGTCTTGATATTCAACGCCCAGCTCTTGGCCAAGCAGTAGCGCGCGAAATCCGGTGCAGTCGATGAAGAAATCGCCCGCTATCTCTATACCGCTATCCAGCGTGATTGAGGTGATGTCGCCGCTTTCCCCATCACGCGCGACGCTCTGCACGATGCCTTCGCGGCGGATGACACCGTGCTGCTCGGAAAAGGCGCGTAAGTAGGCTGCGTAAAGGCTCGCATCAAAGTGATAGGCATAGGCAAGCCCAGTCATCGATGTGTTGCCGACCCTATCAAGCTTGCCAAACTTGGCGTGCGTGGCGGCATGTTTGTGCAAGGAGTAATGCCACAAATCCTTGTCGTGACCTGCGGCCTTTGCACGGTTCCAATATTGGTGGAACGGCACGCTCGCCAAATTCATGCCCGCATCGCCAAATGTGTGCAGATAGCGCGTGCCAACCGCGCCCCAATCGACAAATTCAATGCCAAGCTTGAATGTGCCATTGGTCTTTTTCACAAAGTCATGTTCATCCAGACCAAGGATCGTGTTGAGCCGGATAATCTGCGGGATCGTCGCTTCGCCCACACCGACAGTGCCAATCGCATCGGATTCGACCAGGGTGATATCCAGCGTCTTGCCATGCAACCGAGAAAACGCCGCTGCTGCAATCCAGCCAGCCGTTCCCCCGCCAACGATAACGAGTGTCTTTGGTGCGTTCTGGCTCACTTGCCCCTCATCCCTCTTTTTCCTTAGGTCGGAAGAACGCATTGATGGTCAAGCGCCCCTTTTGCGGGTCCGATGAGAACTCGCTCGCATTATTGATCAGCCCGGAATGCAGCACATTGCCGCGATAAAACACCGCCTGATTAAATGCGCCTTCCACTTCATATATACGCTCAAAATGCGGCGCACCGTCAGTTACATAAGCGGGCTTTGGCATTCCTTGCTCACGCACATCATTTTCCAAAGCGGCACGATAGGCGGGAAATGTTGCGTTGGTAAGCGCCTCCAGCCCGGAGGACTTGTGCCGGAAAAAGCCGGTCCCGCCATGATCGCTGCGATGCAGATAGAGCATCATGGCAAGCTGACGCGGATCGGTGCCATCCACATGCGGGAAGCATTGCATCGGTATCAGCTGGGCTGGCGGCGTGGTGACAAGCGAGAACCAGGCCTGCATCTGCCAGCCATGTTCTGCCACACCAAAGCCAGCATCCAACATCGGCGACAAGTCGCCAAGCCATGCCGAGCACACATCATCAGGCAGAGGCGAACGCACGCCGGGATATTGCGGTGTGGTTACTGCAAATTTTTGCAAAGATGCCGTTTGAACTGCGGTTTCGGGATCACTCATTAAACCCTGAATTCGGATAACATCATGCTTTTGCGATGAAAAAGTGCAAACTTCTGCATCTGAAACCGAAATCGACCAGTTTTGCTTTTTCACACGGGGCATCCCAACCAGCTAAAACAGTGCATACAAGCTATCAAACAGCGCCGAACCTGCCAAATGAATAGATCTATAGCGCTGTTTCTAATACATTTATCTGAAATCTCGTCACCACCATTACTGCCCATAAGATCTGTGCCATGCAAATTTGCGCATTTGAGTGCGTCAATTGTGTGACTTGCTCGCCACACTCCCACGGTCACTCAAAACGATTGCAAGAAATGCAAATGCTGCCCGTTTCTAATGCTTTGTTTTTAAAGATATTTTGCTAAGAACCTTGTCGCTGAGCGGGATTTTCGAATAGTTGATTTACGGATTGGATTTTCTGCTGTATGAAAAAAACTGCAAACACGCACAGATCGTGATGCACCGGGGAGGTATTAAGAATGGGATTTAAGCGTTACTCTAATCATGCTCGTCTGCTGTGTGGTGCAGCTACGGGACTCGCCATGGTGGCAGGCGCTGCGCCTGCAATGGCACAGGATAATCAAGACGATACCGAAGTTGCGGACGGCGAAGGCAATCAGATTGTCGTCACCGGTATTCGCAGCGCTATCGAAAGCTCGCTCGAGGCAAAGCGCGATGCGACATCAATCGTCGAAGTGATCTCGGCAGAGGATCTCGGGCAACTCCCCGATCTCTCCATTGCTGATTCGCTCGCACGCCTGCCGGGTGTCACTGCGCAGCGTGTGCGTGGCCGCTCTCAACAGATTTCGATCCGCGGCCTTGGCCCCGACTTCTCACTCGCGCTGCTTAACGGCCGCGAAGTGGTTTCAGCCGGTAACAATCGCGGCATCGAATTCGATCAGTTCCCATCAGAACTTATTAGTCAGGGTGTAGTCTACAAAACGGGCGATGCACGCCTCGCGGCAATCGGTATTGCAGGGGCCGTTGACCTTCGGACTGTCCGTCCTCTCGACTCGAATAAACGTCAGGTCAGCGTCTCGGGTACCTATGTCTACAATGACAGCGGATCACGTAACCCCGACTTCCCCGACAACGGCTATCGTTTCTTCGGATCATACATTGATCAAAACGCAGAAGGCACTGTTGGCTGGTCCATTGGTGCCACGGTTCAGTCGAACCCTACGCACTTTATTTCGCGTGAGTTGAAAGTTGATGAGCGGTCCAACCAGATCGCTCGTGATGCGAATGGGATAATTTACCCGGCCGACAACCCACGCCAAGGTGTGGTGAGCCGCGAATTTGAGCGGACTTCGATTGCTGGTACGCTGCAATTCGAACCCTCGAGCGATTTCTCGCTCATGTTCGACATGTTCTACACCGATACGACAGATGCCGGTATCTTCAGAGGAACGGAAACCCCGCTCGCATCGTGGAGTGGAGCGCAGTTTGAAGGCGCGACGGGTTCTGGTCCATTCGCAGATAGCGCGACTTACTCCTCTGTTGTTCCAATCCTTCGGACGGATACCGAAGGAAACGAGAGCCAAATCTTCGGTCTTGGCGCAAATCTTGGTTTCGACGTGACTGACAATCTCAGTTTCATTCTGGACTACGGATTCTCGACGCTTGAACGCAACGACATTGATTATGAGTCCTACGCCGGAACGGGCTTTGCTCGCGGTGGTGCCCAAGATACGCTGGCTTTCACCTTCCCGAGCGATGGCACTTACAGCATTGACGGACTGATCGATTACACCGACCCTTCGAATGTGCTGCTGACCGATCCGGGCGGCTGGGGCCAGGTCGGTTTCTTGCGTGAACCGGAAATCAACGATCAGCTGCACCAGTTGCGTACTGAACTGGGTTGGGAGTTCGATGGAGGGTTCCTCGACAGCATAGTCGTCGGTTGGCTCTACACCGATCGCGAAAAAGATTTCGACAATAACGGGACATTTCTTCGTGCCGGTACGGGCTTTGTGAACGGTGCTGCACCTATCCCGTCTGACTTGATAATCGGTTCGACCGATACAGGCAGTCTGACGCAAGACATCATCGCTTATGATCCAGCCGACCTGCTGACCAATGGAACATATGTGCTCGAACGTGCGACAGATGACACTGAATGGGTTGTCGGTGAGCGCGTGCACAATTTTTACATTCAAGCCAATCTCGACGGTGATCTGGGTAGCGTTCCCGTGCGCGGTAACATTGGGTTGCGCTATGCTGACACGCGGCAATCCTCGACCGGCACAATCAGCGGTGGTTTTACGAACACCGTTTCGGAAAGCTACAGCGATTGGCTGCCGAGCCTGAACCTGAGCTTTGAAGTCGCGGACGACACCTTCGTCCGTCTGGCGGCTGCGCGGTCAATCACTCGGGCAAGACTGGATCAGTTGGCTGCGAACCAGAACGTGCTGGTCAACCCCTTGAGCTGTGAGGATACGAACGGCGATCAGATTCCAGATGAGGTCGTTGGTTTTAACCCACCGACACTTGTTTGCTTCACGCTTCAGGGCGGCAACCCGTTCTTGCAACCGTACCAATCGGATTCGGTCGATTTGTCATTTGAGAAGTACTTCTCACCGGGTTCAGCGGTAATTGTTGCCGCCTTCCACAAAGAGCTTTCTGACTGGGTCATTGATTTCAGAGAGGTCATCGATCTCACTCAGCCGATCCAGAACGCTGGGTTTGGAAATATCCTGCAATCTGCGCCTGAAATCGCGACCGGTGTGTTGGAGGGTCCCGTAAACTTCGCTGATGGCTCAATCACGGGTATCGAGGGGACCATCAGGTTGGACTTCGGCGATCTCTCGGATGCGCTCGATGGGTTCGGCGGCTTCGTTAGCTTCACCTATGCGGACGCAGAGCTGGAAGATGAAGAGATGGAAAGTCTCGCCATCCCTGGCTACTCAGAAACGACGTGGTCTGGCGACATCTTCTATGAAAAGAACGGTTTCCGAGCCAAGCTGGCAGCGCGTTATCGCAGTGGGTTCCTGTCTGAAGTGCAGAACTTTTCTGGTGGCCTTGATGGTGCCGATGCACAGGACGAAACCATTCTTGATGCTCAGATCGGGTACACCTTCCAGAACGAAACCGGTCCGCTTTCGGGTCTCGGAATTCTGGTCGAAGTCTTCAATTTGACCAATGAACCGTTCGTTACGCAAAGTGATCTGTTTGATGGAAATGGCACTGATCCTTCAAATGTAATCGGTGCATTCCCAAGTCGTCACGAAGTTTACGGCCGGACGTTCAACTTCACGATCCGCAAAAACTTCTAAAAGGGAAAGGGTCGCAACTCTCCCGAGGGGCTCGCTGGAAACAGCGGGCCCTTCTTGTTTTGGGCTATGCGCTTGTAAGTGAAGGAGCGCGGAGCGCTTAAACGGCGAGTGGCGACGGGCAGTGCTTTGCCAGAAACTCTGCATGGCTAGGCATTTGTTCAACCGCCTGATCCATTGCATCTGCTACCATACGCATACGTTCCAATACGGGCACACCGTCGCGCATTGCGGTGATGGCAGGCGCTCTTCGTGGGGTAATGTCCTGTCCCAGATAAACCGCGATCCAGCTAGGATTGGCGAACAATTCGCGCTCATCGGAAACGAGCAGGCCGTAATTGCGGAAATGGTCGATCTTGTATTGCAGCGTCTCGGGTATCTCCATCGCGCTGCAATATCGCCATAGCTCCGCATCATCGCGGGCCGTTGCCTTGTAATGCAGGATCAAAAAGTCACGTATCCGCTCATATTCAACCGTGGTCTGAGAATTGTATTCGCGTGCGAGCAAGGGCGACATTTCGCTATCGGGCAGCAAGGCAATTAGGCGCAAGATACCATATTGGATCAGATGCAGACTGGTCGATTCCAATGGCTCCATAAAGCCTGCCGATAGCCCGATCGCCACGCAGTTCTTGTCCCAGAATTTGCGTCGCCTGCCGGTCACGAACCGCAATGTGCGCGGGTCGGCCTCAGGCTCCCCATCAAGCGAACTCATCAGTGTTTCGGTCGCCTGATCCTCACTAATAAACTCGCTGCAATGGACGTAGCCATTGCCGGTGCGATGTTGCAGCGGGATGCGCCATTGCCAGCCCGCCTCTTTGGCAGTGGAGCGGGTGTACGGGGTGATCTCAGCTTGTTTGGCGCAGGGCACAGCAACCGCGCGGTCGCAAGGCAGCCATTGCTGCCAATTTTCATATCCCGCCTCTAACGCGCCTTCGATCAGCAGCCCGCGAAAGCCGCTGCAATCAATAAAGAACTCGCCCGAAATCACCGCCCCGCTGTCGAGCGTCACGCTTTCGATAAAGCCGTCTGCGCTACGCTGCTTGACATCGACCACCCGGCCTTCAACCCGTTTAACCCCGCGCGCTTCTGCCATGCGCCTTAGGAAGGCGGCATAAAGTCCAGCGTCAAAATGATAGGCATAATCGAAGGTCGATTGAATCTTGCGCCGATCCGCCTCTGGATGGGCAAAGCGCCCCGCCTTGGCCATCGCCCAGCACATTGAGAAATCATCAATTGCGCCTTCGATATTGCCGGCCAGCTTCTCGCGCATCCAATAATGGTAGAACGGAACCTTATCGAACTCCGCGCCGTATTGGCCGAATGGGTGGAAATAGGAATGCCCTTTTCGCGACCAATCAACAAACTCAATGCCGAGTTTGTAAGAGCCTGCGGTTTCCTTAAGAAAGGTCGCCTCATCAATCCCGATGCGTTGATTGAAGGTGCGGATCGGCGGGATGGTTGCCTCGCCCACGCCAACAGTGCCGATGGCCTCGCTCTCAACCAGGGTGATCTGGCAAGATTTGCCGACCGCATCTGATAATGCCGCCGCCGTCATCCAGCCGGCGCTTCCTCCACCCACAATCACGATGTTGCGCAAAGGGGCAAAGCCGCTGGTCATCTTACCCGCCACAGCTCTCACGGATCAGCAAGCTCGTCTCCAGCCGTTCAGAAATGGCTTGCCCGCCATGTGTGTCGATCAGTTTGGAAACCAGCATGCGGCCTGCCAGATTGGCGTCTTGGTCAATCGTGGTGAGGCGGGGCGAGACCAAGCGCGCGGCAGGAATGTTATCATAACCGACCACGGAAACATCATCAGGCACAGACCGACCCGACTTGCTCAATGCGCGGATTGCGCCGATTGCGATCAGGTCGCTGGCAGCAAAGATAGCGTCGAACTCAATCCCGCGATCAATCGCAGAACGCGCTGTGGATTCGCCCGATTGCACGTCGAAATGAGCGGGCAGCACAAGATCGGTGTCGAGCGCAATTCCCGCTTCGTCCAGCGCAAGCTTGTACCCGCGATAGCGTTGCTCCGCTTCAGGCGCCTCGGTGTCGCCTAGAAACAGGACACGCCGGCGCCCTAACCTCAAAAGATGTGACGTTGCGCGCCTGCCGCCTGCGAGATTGTCAGATCCGATCGTGCAATAGGCGGCGTCTGCAAAATCCGCACCCCAAACCACGAAGCGGTCGGACCCATCGGCAAGCGAATTGAACGCATCGTGCAAGGAGCTTTGGCCGATAAAGATCATACCCGTAGCCCGGCTTGTCGTCATTGCAAATTCAAGGTCTTCGGCCGAGCGCGGGAAAACATGGCTGATCACCAGATCAACTTTGCGTTCGCGCGCTGCCTCAGCAATTCCGGCCAGCAGCTCGAGGAAAAACGGGTCCGCAACGCGGGTTTCACGCGCTTGGGGGGCAGGGACGATAACGGCGATAGTCGCTTCGGCGCCGACGGGGCCATTGGGCATATGGCTGCGGAAATCATAATCATGCGCGCGCGCAATCCGCCAGATTTCCTGCTTGGTCCGCCGCTTCACTGCGGGGCTATCGTTCAACGCTCTGGAAACGGTCGAAATGGACACGCCAGCCTGACGGGCAATATCTTCTAGCCGCGCATTCTTCTTAGCCTTTAGACCGGCGTCGCTCATTGAATTCCTATTTCCCCTTCAGCGCCCAATATCCTGAGCGCGCGGCCAGCGTTTCGGGCACACATTGCCGTTCAGCCACTTCTGCTTCGCTAGCGGCAATTGTGGCGGATTGAAACTCCACAGGAGGGGACCACTGGACAACATTTCCACTGAGATTGAACACGCACAAGACCTTATACTCGCCCGATTGCCGGGTGAAGGCCACAATTTCATCAGGCGTGTCGATCAATTCGCTGGTGCCGTGCAGCATGGCTGGCAACGATGAGCGAAGGGCGAGCAGCTTGCGCGTATAGCTCGCAACGGAGCCCGGCTCTCCAACCTGAGTATCAATCGCACGCTCCGTGTGAGCAGGATCAACCTTCAGCCAGGTGCGGTTTGCGTTCGAGAAGCCTGCTTGCGGTTCATTCGCTGACCACGGCATCGGCGTGCGCGCGCCGTCTCTGCCCAAAGTGTGCGGCCAGTTCGTGATCGCCTCGGGATCTTGCAGGTCTGCAAAAGCAACATGGCCCTGCGGCAGCCCCAGTTCTTCGCCCTGATAGATGATCGGATTGCCGCGCAGCGACAGCAGCAACAGCATGTTGAGCCGGGCCACCTGCTCAAAATCATCATCACCCGACCACCGCGTTGTGGCGCGCGGGGCATCGTGATTGGAGAAGGCCCAAGATGGCCATCCCTCACCCGGTGTTCCCGCCCAGTTCGCAAGCGATTGCTTGACCCGCTCAGCTGTCAAATCGGGCGCATAGAGGAAGTCGAAATTATACGCGGAATCGAGCCGTTTCCCATCAGCCGTGAACGCTTTCATCTCTGCCAGCGGCTCTGGCCCGCCTACTTCGGCCACCGTGAAGCGATCAGGATATTCATCAATCGTTGCTCTGATCCGTTCCAAGAATGCAGGAATGTCATCATGCGACTGGTTGAAGCGCTTGATCTGCATGTCAAACGGCCGCGTGACCTGCTCCATCGGCACGCCAGAGGGCGGATTATCGCGCAGTTCAGGATCATGCATCGAGAAGTTGAGCGCATCGAGGCGGAAGCCATCCACGCCGCGATCCAGCCAGAACCGCGCGACATCCAGCAAGGCTGCTTGAACGTCCGGGTTATGGACATTCAGATCCGGCTGACTGGTTAGGAAGTTGTGGAGGTAGTATTGGCGACGCGGTCCATCCCATTGCCATGAAGAGCCGCCAAACACGGACTGCCAATTGGACGGGGGCGAGCCGTCGGGCTTTGCATCTGCCCAGACATACCAGTCCGCTTTGTCATTGGTTTGATCGCGACGGCTTTCCTGAAACCATGCGTGTTGGTCGGAAGTGTGCGAATAGACCTGGTCGACAATGACCTTTAGACCCAATTCGTGCGCACGCGCGACGAGCGCGTCAAAATCCGCAAAGTCGCCAAAGGTCGGGTCAATGCCGCAATAATCGGACACATCGTAGCCGAAATCCTCCATCGGCGAGGTGAAGAAGGGGGAAACCCAAATCCCATCCACGCCAAGCGAGGCGATATAGTCCAGACCTTGCGTGATCCCTTTCAGATCACCGATCCCATCCGCATTGGTATCGCGAAAACTGCGCGGATAGATCTGATAGATGACCGCGCCGCGCCACCATTCATTCGCGCTTACGCCCGCAGGCACATTGGCGCTGGCAGCGTTATTACTGCGAAGTTCGTCGAAAACTTTGCTCATTGCGCGGCCTCATTAACGCGGGCGATGCACCATCCGAATGCAGGAAGCTCAAGCGCGACACTGCCCGGCGCTGCAACAGCATCGGGGCAGGTGCCATGAAGCGACTCCAGCCCACTCGCGGTGTACCCAATCGAAGAGGTAACCGAGACTGTCTGGGAAGCCGTGTTAAAGGCCAACAGATATTCGGTGCCAGCCTCAGGATCAAAACGCGAGAAACTGACCAGTCCGGGCGCTTCGTCATTATAGCTTCGCACGATCTGCTCACCCCGGCGCAATGCCGCATGGCGTGTGCGAATGGCAGAAAGATCGCGGATCAATGCATAAAGCGGGTGAGCGGTGTCGAAGTTCTCGTCAGCCGTCGTTGCATCGGTGCCGATCAGGTCATTGTCATTGTAATTCTCGGTGAGGCTGGGGAACATGTCCTCACGCGCGGCCTGATCATTGCCATCACCAACGAAGCCCTGCTCATCCCCATAATAGATCACCGGATTGCCGCGCAATGTCATCAGCATCGCATGGCCCAATTCGACCCTGTCCAGCAATTCCTCCTGGGAGATTCCGGGATTGTCCGCTTTGATCAGCGTCGAAAATCGGCCCATATCGTGATTGCCGAGGAATGTTGGCATGGCGCGCGCAGCCTCTTCGCCGCCTTCATAGTTCACATCACCATCGAACATTTCGACCATCACGCCTGCTGGTAGGTTGCGGCCAAGTGCATCACGGACCGCGGCCTGAAATGCGAAGTCTAACACGGCTGGAAATCCGTCACGGCGAGTGAACCGGGCTAAGAAGCCGCTATTTCTGCTGTCTGAATAGACCTCCCCAAAGATCAGGAAATTGGACATGCCCTCTGCCTCAGCCGTCTCTTGCATCGCAGGTACAAAGGCTTGCCAGAATTCGGGGTTCACGTGCTTGGCAGTGTCGACCCGAAAGCCATCAATGCCAAACCGAGTGATCCAGCTGGCGTAGATATCAATCATCCCTTCGAGCACGCGCGGGTGTTCAGTGTAGAGATCATCAAGCCCGGCAAAATCGCCATAGCGGCTGCTCTCGCCTGAAAAAGTCGTGCTGCCGCGATTGTGGTAATAGAGCGGATCATTGAGCCATGCGGGCACTTTCACATTGCGCTCACCCTCTGGCACGACCGGAGTATAGGCGAAGTCTGATGCGGTCAGCCGGTCAAAGTTCTCATGGGTCTGAACACTATCACCCAGAAATCCATCATTGATTGGCTCTCCATCCACGCCGCCGCGCCGCGAATAGGGGAACTGCGAAAGACTGCGATAGGCGTAATCGAAATGCTCACCTTCAGCGTAGCGAATAACATCCGCTGTGTGATTGGTGATGATATCCATGTAGACTTTCATGCCGCGCGCATGCGCTGCATCGACGAAAGCCTTGAACTCTTCATTGGTGCCAAAATGCGGATCAATGCTGGTGAAATCGGTCACCCAATATCCGTGGTAGCCCGCGCTTTCCTGACCTTCGGGCCCCTGGACTGGCTTGTTCTTGAAGATCGGCGCGAACCAGATCGCGGTTACGCCCATCCCTTCGAGATAATCGAGCCGGGCGGTCAGACCAGCGAGGTCACCGCCGTGATAGAAACCTTTGTGCGTCGGGTCATAACCATGGTCGAGCGCCGCGCCTTCCATACCGCCACGATCATTGGCAGGATCACCATTGGCAAAGCGATCAGGGAGGACGAAATACACGACTTCATCTTCGGGCAGTCTGTCGCGATAGGCGCCATCACCCTCGGCCCGATCCGACAATGCCTCAGCCCTGTCAGTCATTACAAATCCCGCAACGCCCAAAAGCGCCAACAGGCCAAGCAGCCAGAATCGTGTCATCACGTCGTCCTCCCAATGCCGAAATGCCACTTTGGAGGAGATTTTGCAATTCTTTGTGAAAATTTGTTTCAGAGGCAAGATGGCAGCTTTAGCTCCACTTAATCAGTATTTTAGTTACCCCCTGCCGATACCAATCGTGAGATTATCGATAGAAAATGCAAAGTTTCTTGCAAATTTTTGCATAAGCGGCAGACTGATGTAGAGGTAGAGAACAAAGACTATGCTGATGCGCATTGCCACGCAATGTACGCAGCTGGTCCCAGTCACAGCTAAAAAGCTGGCGCTGGGTGGGAGAGGGATACCACGCATGACACAGGCCGCGACGATAGGCGCAGCGCGCAAGCCCGCAATGAACGCGGCGCAAATCTGGAACATGAGCTTTGGCTTCTTAGGAATCCAGATCGGCTTTGACCTGCAAAATGGCAATGTAAGCCGTATTTTCCAAACGCTTGGCGCAGAAGTGAATGAGCTGGCGATCCTCTGGATTGCAGCGCCGATGACGGGTCTGATTGTGCAACCAATCATTGGCCATTTGTCGGACAACACTTGGGGCAAGTTCGGACGGCGGCGGCCCTATTTTCTGATCGGCGCAATCCTTGCGACACTGGCTCTATTCATCATGCCCAATTCGCCAACCTTGTGGGTGGCAGCGGGCATGTTGTGGATCATGGATGCATCGCTCAATGTGACGATGGAGCCGTTTCGCGCCTTTGTGGGCGACAATTTGCCCGACCGGCAACGCACGCGCGGCTATGCAATGCAGAGCTTTTTCATCGGCGTTGGCGCGGTAATCGCAGGCGCGCTGCCGTGGGTGATGACGAACTGGATTGGCCTCAGCAACACGGCGGCTGAAGGGCAAATTCCCGAAACCGTGCAATGGGCCTTTTATCTCGGCGGTACGGCGCTGTTTCTGGCCGTGTGTTGGACAGTCTTCAGGACCAAGGAATACAGCCCCGAGCAGCTCGCAGGGTTCGAAGCGGCACGGCACAAGGCGCTCGGCATTGAATCGGCGGATGCGCAAACCGTGCAGCGGTCCTCGGGCCAGTTCCAATCAGGCGGTTTTGTCTGGATTGGCGCAGGACTGATCTTTGCAGCAATCGTATGGTTCGCGCGCCAAGACGCAAGGCCGGCTTTCTTTGGCGAGCTCGAAGTAGGCCAAGAGCTGTTCATCCTTGCAGGACTGATCGCCGCTTTTGGCGTGATCCAGATCATCGCCGGGATGATGCGGAGCGGCGGCAAGGATGAAAACGGCTTCATGGAAGTCGTCAACGATCTGTTCGCCATGCCGCAGACCATGCGGCAATTGGCAGTTGTGCAATTCTTCAGCTGGTTCGCGATGTTTGCGCTTTGGATTTATGGAACGCCCGGCGTGACCGAGTACCACTTTGGCGCGACCGATCCGACCACCAGTGCCTATCAAGATGGGGCGGACCTGTGGAGTTTGATGGGTTCTGTCCGAAATGGCGTGGCGGCTGCGGCAGCGCTGGCCTTTATCGTGATCGCTGCAAAGATCGACCGCCGCCGCCTACACAGCTTGAACCTTGCAATCGGCGCTGCTGGATTTGCAGCGATGATCCTGATCACTGACCCCGCTTTCCTATGGGTCTCGCAAATTGGCCTCGGCATCGCATGGGCATCAATCGTATCTCTCCCCTATGCAATCCTCGCAGGGTCCGTGCCTGCCAAGAAGATGGGCATCTATATGGGCATCTTTAACGTCTTTATCGTGGTGCCTCAGCTGATAGCGGCGACCTTGCTCGGCTTTTTGCTGATGGCGATTTTTGAAGGCGCTGCGATCTACGCGATGGCGATTGGCGCTGTGTCATTTACCCTTGCAGCCATAGCCACCTTATTCGTGACCGATCACCAGGCGAGCCTTCCGGCCGACCCACAAACCGCAGGAGCCCCATCATGATTGGTCGCGCCAGCCTATCGGTCGTCCTCGCTTTAAGCCTTACTGGATGCGAGGGGCTGAGCACGACGCCAGCGGCCAATTACGAGCCGCAAGCCTACGCCGAGTTTGAGAACGCGGAATGGACCCGCGATGCGGTGATCTATCAGCTGAACACGCGGCAGTTCACGTCCGAAGGGACCTTTGCTGCTGCTCAAGAACAATTGCCGCGCCTCGCTGAAATGGGCGTCGACATTGTCTGGCTGATGCCGATCCATCCTATCGGCGAGGTCAATCGCAAGGGCTCCATGGGCAGTCCGTATTCGGTGCTCGATTATCGCGCGGTCAATCCTGACCTTGGCACAGAAGAAGACTTTCGCGCCTTTGTAGATGCAGCGCATGAGCTTGGCCTCAAAGTCATTCTGGATTGGGTGGCGAACCACTCGGCATGGGACAGTCCGCTGACCACGCAGCATCCTGAATGGTACACCCGCACACCCGAAGGCGAGATGACGCCGCCCGAAGGAACCGACTGGTCCGACGTTGTCGACTTTGACTATTCGAACGCCGAATTGCGCGAATATATGACCGGCAGCCTCACCTATTGGGTGCGCGAATTTGACGTAGATGGATACCGCGCCGATGTCGCCGGATATGTGCCCACGGACTTTTGGGAGACAGCGCGCGCAGAACTGGACGCGATCAAGCCTGTTTTCATGCTCGCCGAATGGGAAACGCGCGACCTACACCGCAAAGCGTTCGATGCGACTTACGCATGGGGCTGGAAAGAGGCGATGCAGGAATTGGTCGCCGAAGGCAGCGGTGCTGGCAAAATGCGCGGCTATTATTCCGGGCAATCGGTGACTTGGCCAAGCGAGGCCTATCGCATGGTCTATACCGATAACCACGACCAAAACTCATGGGACGGGGTCGCGTCTGAGATTTACGGCCCGGCTTACGAAACGGCCATTGCGCTGAGCTTTACAGGTCCCGGCATCCCGTTGATTTACAACGGCCAAGAAGCCGATCTGGATCGCCAACTCGCCTTCTTTGAGAAAGATGAAATTGAGTGGCGCGACGGGCAATATGATCCGCTGCTACGCCAGCTTATCACGCTCAAGACCGAAGAGCGCGCGCTTTGGAACGGGAAGCACGGGGCGCCTCTGGTCGAGGTGCCCAGCAGCGCAAGCGATGACGTGTTCAGCTTTGTGCGCGGAGAAGGCGAGCAACGGGTTTTCGGTGTCTTCAACCTCTCCCCGCGTGATCAAGCGGTCACATTCGAACTGGCCCGGCACCATGGGACATTCACCAATGCACTAACGGGTGAAGCCGCTGAGTTTGATGCAGACACTTCGCTAACGCTTGGCGCATGGGACTACCGAATATTCACCGCCGAATAGGCGTGCGAATTACGGCTGCATGATTTCTAGCGTTTGCCCAGCGCTCACATTGGGCTCAATCGTCTCGCTGCCATCAGGCCAAATGACGCGCAATCCGCCCTGTGTGTTTGGCCCCAAGCCAAAGATCTGATCGGTCGAATTGTGCGAGGTGAAGTTGCTGTTCACTCCTACCATCCGCGTCTGCTTGGTATCCGCAATGGTCAGCTCGATAATTGCACCCACAGCAAACGTGTTGGGCGCACGCCCGCGCAGGCGGACTTTAACCGCATTCGCGCCGCTCAGCTGGTTCTCCCAATAATACACCGCGTCCGTTGGCTCTGCGGTCAAAAGCAGCGCGTCGACATCGCCATCATTGTCAAAGTCATCGCAGACAACCCCGCGCCCTTGATCGGTTTCAGCGATGGCGGAAACTTGAGCTGCATCTGCAAACGTCCCATCGCCTCCATTCATCCAGAGCCGGGTGACGTCATTCACATAGTTCGATGCTGAGGCGTCTTTGCCGGCCTCCCAACCATTGGTTTGGTAGATATCGAGCCAGCCATCCGCGTTGAAATCGGCAAAACACGATCCCCAGCCCCAGCCTCCCGGCTCCACGCCAGAGGCCGCATTGCGGCTAAAACTTGCACCGCCAAGATTTTCGAACAGGCGGTTGCCGTTGATGGAGGAGACGAACCAGTCGAAGTCTCCATCATTGTCAAAATCACCAATCGCAGCGCCCATTCCGTTCTCATCATCGGGCACGAAGTTTGCGCTGGTGAAAGTGCCATTGCCGTTATTGATCAACACCTTTGACCCGCGAAAGTCCGAGACCATCAAAATGTCGAGATCGCGGTCACCATCAATATCGGCAAAACCGGGAGCAAATGTATAATCGAAGTTGGGCCCCAGCACTCCTTGCGGCAGGTCAAAGGCGAGCAGGCCAGCGACGCCGCTGGTCACGCTTACCGGGGAAAAGGACATGGCGCCCGGCGTGGAATCGTTGCGCCACAATGTCTCTGTCTCTCCCGGAACTGTGGGATCGCGCGGCGTGCCCCAATGGGCCATCAGGACATCAAGATCGCCGTCGCTGTCATAGTCTCCCAGCGCCATGGAAATGGTGTGCTCGGCGCTAGCCAAGTCAAAACCCGAGCCCACGCTGACATCGGTGAAATTGCCCGTGCCATCATTGGCCATCAGCTTAGTCGGGCCGCCTTCTAAACCGCCAAGCAGCAAGTCGAGATCACCATCGCCATCCAGATCACCAAAGGTCGGGCCGGAATGACGGCCATTTGCGCCAGCGCCCAAAGTGAAGGCCACACCCGCAGGGCCAGCAGCTTCGCGGAAAGACCCGCCGTCATTGATATAGAGCAGGTTCGGACCCGTATCGCCGCGCGCGACGAAGACGTCGATATCGCCATCATTATCGATATCACCCGCCGCCGCGCCGCCTGCGAACTGCGCAACCATCGGATTAAGGCCAGCGGAAAAGCCAAATCCGTGCCCCAAACCCACCGCCGCGGTTGCATTGGCGAAACTCGTATTGTCGCCTGCAGGCAATGTGGTGCTGGTTTGAACTGGACTGGGCGAAGGCGTGCCTCCCCCGATTGCAACAGAGGCAGGCGCACTCGCGCTATCGCCGCCGCCGCACGCGCATAAAGCTGCGCACAGGCCAAGAACGCTCGCTCGTGCAGTTATGCCAATACGGTTCATGCTGATCCCTCTCCTCGAACCCCATTAGCACCTTTTTGTATTTTTTGCAGAGAAATGCATACTAGAAATGCTGTCTTTTGATGGTATCGTGCAAAGAATAGAGAGATTTATTGCAAATTTTTGCATAAGCGGTCCATTCGGGAATTGGGAGACAGTGATGCTGCGGTTTGGGATGATGGTGCTTTCGTTTTTGGCGCTCGCTTTTGCCGCCGCAATCCCGCTCCGCGCCGAAGTTGCGCAGGAAACCTCACCCGATGGCAGGATTTGGGTGAACGTCTCCGACGAAGGCGGACAAGCGACCTATACAGTCCATTTCGATGGCGAAGTGGTCATGGAACCAGCGCGCCTGGGCCTGCTGTTTGCAGATCATCATGGCTTTGAAGCTGACCTCAAAATTGAAAGCTACACACGCAATCGGGTCAATGAGGCATGGGAGCAGCCATGGGGTGAGCGGCGCGAAGTGCGCGACCATCACCAAGAGATGGCGGTGACTTTCGTTTCCACCCAAGGCCCAGAGCGGCGCATGATCGTGCGTTTCCGCGTGTTCGATACAGGAATTGGCTTCCGCTATGAATTGCCAGAGCAAGAGGCGCTTTTAGGTGACATCCGCATCACCGATGAGCTGACCCAGTTCAATATTGGCGGCGATGCCGATGCATGGTGGACACCCAGCCGCCAGTTCAACCGCTACGAATACATCTATCGCACCGGCCAAGCGGGCGAAGTTGATGACGCGCACACACCTGTCACTTTCCGTCAAAAGGACGGCGAACATGATGGACTTCACATCAGCATCCACGAGGCCGCGCTTGTAGACTATTCCGGCATGTCCTTGCTTGCCCTTAGGCCCGGTAGTTTCGAAGCGCAGCTGCGCGCTGGCTTCGATGGGATCAAGGTACACACGAAGGCTCCTTTCAAGAGTCCGTGGCGCACCGTTCAAATCGCGCCTGACGCGGTGGGTCTGATAAATTCAGACATCATACTGAACCTCAACGAACCCAACAAAATGGGCGATGTTAGCTGGGTCGAGCCTGGCAAATATGTCGGCATTTGGTGGGCGATGCATATTCGCGAACGCACCTGGGGCAATGATGGCATTCATGGCGCCAACAATGACGATGTAAAACGCTATATCGACTTCGCTGCAGAGCACGGCTTCGCTGGTGTTCTGGTCGAGGGATGGAACATTGGCTGGGATGGCGACTGGTTCAACAATGGCGAATTGTTCGACTTCACCAAGGCCTATTCCGATTTCGATCTGCCGATGTTGAGTGCCTATGCCGAAGAGCGCGGCGTGCGAATTATTGGCCACCACGAAACCTCTGGCAATGTCGCCAATTACGAAGCGCAGATGGAGAACGCCTTTGCGCTCTACGCCGAAAATGGCGTGCGCGAGGTAAAGACTGGCTATGTCGCGGATGCAGGCGATATTGTCCGCTATGACGATAATGGCGTGCGGCAATATGAATGGCACGACAGTCAATTCATGGTCGAACATCACCTGCGCGTGCTTGAAGCTGCAGGCCGGCATCAAATCTCAATCAACGCACATGAACCGGTGAAGGATACAGGCCTGCGCCGGACCTATCCCAATTGGATGACCCGCGAAGGCGCTCGCGGGATGGAGTTTAACGCGTGGGGCTCACCACCTAATCCGCCAGAGCACATCTCAATCCTTGCTTATACTCGTATGCTGTCAGGGCCGATGGATTTCACCCCCGGCATCTTTGACCTGCGCCCCAATGAGCGTCCTCCCGTTCGCGAAGATATGCAGCGTGGCGATCCATCAAACCGCCCGCAAACAACGCTCGTAAAGCAGCTGGCGCTGTATGTGGTGCTCTATTCATCGCTCCAAATGGCCGCTGATCTTCCAGAAAATTATGAGGCCAATCTCTCGGCCTTTCAGTTCATCAAGGACGTTGAGGCGGACTGGGAAGAGAGCGTCGCGTTGCTCGGCGAAGTTGGCGAATATGTCGCCATCGCGCGCAAGGGCCGCGCAGGGGGCGAATGGTTCCTGGGCGCTGTGACAGATGCAGAGCCGCGCGACCTTTCCATTCCGCTCACCTTCCTTGAAGAGGGCAAGACCTACACCGCGCAGATCTACCGTGATGGAGCCGAGGCGCATTGGGACACTGCCCCCTATGACATGGTGATAGAAGAAATGACCGTGACCAGCGCGGACGCATTGGATGCAAGGCTTGCGTCCTCAGGTGGCCTTGCGGTCCGGTTTGTGGAGAATTAGCGCCTTCGCAATTTCGCGCACGGCGCATCTGATATCACTGCCATATGCCGGGGGGCACTGTCAGAGCGAATTCACCGGCTAGCGAGACGCGCGTGATCGGGTAGGGCAGGGCGATGCTCAGGTTCCGACAGATGAGGAGCCTGCCGAAGTTTGCATCTGTCCACAATCACTTCAACTCTCAACGCCAACTCATCGATAGACAAACCTAAAAGGACTTGCGTTCAGTCGCATTGGCGGAGCGGCAAAATCTCATGGTCTGCACAGACATCGGGTAAGGGATAGCTGCGCCAACCAGAGACACGTTGCAATTAGACGGATATTACCTTCGCCAAGTCAGCACGGCGCGAATAATCTACGGAGTGCCCCGGTCCCTGTCAGGCGTTTCTTCACGGCCTGCGACCTCAGATTGCCACCCGCCCCCTAGGGCTTTGTAAATTGCTATCAACGATATGAATGTCTGCGTTCTGCTGACCACATGTTGATTCTCGTTTTCGAGAGCAACGCGTTCGGCATCGAGCACCTGTAGAAAGTCGTCAACTCCGTACTGGTACCGCAATCGGGCTAGTCTGGCTGCCTCTTGTGACGCTTCAGCGGAATCGCGTAAGAGAACCTCGCGCTGCAGCTCGTTGCTGTAGCCGCTCAACGCGGTTTCGGTCTCTTCTAGTGCCAACAGCACCGTCTGCTCGTATCGAGCGGATGCTGCCACCGATAGCTCATCAGCCTGATCGACGCGGGCTCTTATTCGCCCGAAATCGAGGATGTTCCAAATCAGTTGAGGGCCAATAGTAAAGGCAGATGAATTGGCTTCGGGTAAGTCGCCTATGGACTGTGATTGCAGGCCTAGCGTGCCTGCAATGCTGACAGTCGGGAAGAAGTCGGCAGCTGCTACGCCAACGCGCTCTGCTGCCGCCGCCAATTCTCGCTCTGCGCGCCGAATATCGGGTCGCCTACGTAGGAGCGAAGATGCATCACCCACCGCGACGAGTTCTGGCATTTCTGGCAAATCTTCGGGTTCAATCAGCTCCTCTTCAAGAGCCGAAGGGGGCTGTCCAGTAAGGACCGACAGGCGGAAAATACTCTGGTCAATTCGCGCTCTGAGCGGCGGAATGGTCGCAAGAGTTTGGTCCAGCTGCGCAAGCGCACGCTGTGTATCAAGTCTGGTCCCGCGACCACCCTCAAGCAGGGTTTCAGTCAGCTCGAAGGAATTTCTTTGATTCCGCGCGTTCCGTTCCGCGACCAAGAGTTGTTCTTGCGCGCCTCGTAACGTCACATATGCTGATGCTGTTTCAGCCGCGAGCGAAACCAAAAGATCATCGCGTGCCGCAATGTCGCTTTGAAAATCCGCGGCAGCAGCATCGCGCCGACCGGCAAGTCTTCCGAAAAGGTCAATTTCCCACGCTGCATCAAAGCCGACATCATAAAGGTCGAAATCCGGGATGTCCCCGAGACCCTGAAATGCTTGCGCGTTTTCGGCGATACCCTGACGCTGCGCCGATGCCGATAGGTTACCGTTGGGAAGAAACTCCCGACGTCTGAGGCGAAGGGCGGCTCTGGATGCGCGCAGGTTTGCTTCAGCTTCTGCACGGTTCAAATTGTTTGCAAAGACATCTGCGATCAGCGCGTTAAGGTCGTCCTCGCCAAGCTCTGTCCACCACTCGACAATGGGCTGTTCGGCTCTGTATCGATCAGCATCGCTGCGGGCGAATGCTTCACCTTCTGTCACTGGATCGGCTGGCGGCCCATCATAGTCTCGCACCGACACGCATGCAGATAAAGCCAGGCTCATCGCAAGGACATTGGCTGCTCTCCAGATCATGCTGGTTCCCCTTTAGGAAAGGGTTTGGAATCGTCATTTCCATCGCCAAGATCATCGCTCTCTCCGGATCCCGGTCCATCAGCCTCCGCAGCCTTACGATCCTTACGGCCAGCAAACCAATCGCCCAAATTGCGAGTTATGATGTAAAACGCTGGAGTGAAGAACAGGCCAAACAAGGTGACTCCGATCATCCCAGCAAACACCGCAGTCCCAAGCGATTGACGCATCTCGAAACCGGCCCCGCTCGCAATCACCAAAGGCACAACACCCAAGATGAAGGCGAAGCTGGTCATCAGGATCGGGCGCAACCTTAGCCGAGCAGCCTCAACAGTCGCCTCGTAGCGATCAAGTCCTGCATCCTCGCGTTGACGGGCGAACTCTACGATCAAGATCGCATTCTTCGACGCTAGTCCGATAAGAACAACCAACCCGATCTGCGTCAGAATATTGTTCTCTATGCCGCGGAAATTGACACCGATAATGGCTGACAACAAGCACATTGGCACGATCAGAATAATAGAAAGCGGAACCAACCAGCTCTCATATTGGGCCGCCAGCAGCAAGAAGATCACTATCACTGCGAAAACAAACACCAAGCTGGCAGTCGAGCCCGCATTCGTCTCTTGGTAGGCAAGCCCGGTCCATTCAAATTCAAATCCGTCGGGGAGCGTTTCGTCAGCTAGTTCTTCCATTGCGGCCAAGGCTTCGCCCGAGCTGTAGCCAGCTGCCGGGATGCCATCGACTTCGGCGGCGGCATAAAGATTATAGCGCGGCTGACGCGAAGGGCCGGTGATGTCGCGAAAGTTCACGACACTGCCAATGGGGACCATTTCGCCGGTTGTTGCATTGCGTGTGTACAGTCGGGAAATGTCATCTTCGGTCATTCGGAAAGGTGCGTCCGCTTGCGCAGTCACGCGGTAAGTCCGCCCCAAAAGATTGAAATCATTTACAAAGGCAGAGCCCAGATAGACCTCAAGCGTTCCAAATAGATCGGAAACCGGGACGCCAAGCTGTTGCGCCTTAACCCGGTCAATATCGAGGTAAAGCTGCGGCGTACCCGTTTCATAGACGGTGAAGACATTCGTGAGGCGTGGGTCGGCGTTTGCAGCGGCGATAAGCTCCTGCGTTGCCTCAACCAAAGCCTGTGATCCGCGTCCGCCCCGGTCTTGCACCATCATTCTGAAACCGCCCGAATTACCAATCCCTCGGACAGGCGGCGGCGCGATCACGATAATAAAGGCTTCATCGATTGCGGCGAGATTTTGGCTAAGTGTCGCGAGCAATTCAGGTGCCGGCGGACGGTCTCCAAACGGTTCCATCGTAGAAAAAATGGCTGCTGCATTTGGCGAGTTCGTAAAGGTTGCTCCGTTAAAGCCGGCAAACCCCACGGTGTTTGCAAAGCCCGGAGTTTCCAGGATGATCTGAGATGCTTCTTGGAGCACCGCATCTGTCCGATCCAGAGACGCGCCAGGCGGAAGCTGGATTGCAACGATCAAATACCCTTGATCCTGCTCAGGAATGAACCCAGTTGGCGTGTCATTGAACCGCCAGACGGTTGCTCCGATCAAGAGGGCGTAGACGACCATGACGATACCCGTCCGCTTAATGATCGTGCCGGTTGCGCTGCCATAACGATTGCTAAGCTTGTCGAAGTTGCGGTTGAACCAGTCAAAGAAACGCTGGATCAGTGCCTTGACCTTCAAGCCAAGCGCAGCGAGCCGTCCTTTCGCCCCACTTTCGGAGCCTTCACCGGCTTCGTTTGCAGCGCGCTCCGCTTGTTCTGACAATTCATCGGCATCCTGCTCCTCATGCCGCAACAAAATGGCAGCAAGCGCCGGTGATAGAGTCAGCGAGTTGAAAGCAGAGAAAATGGTGGCGGTGGCAATAGTCAGGGCAAATTGCTGGTAAAACTGGCCTTGAATGCCGCTGATGAAAGCGGTTGGGATGAACACCGCAGATAGCACCAATGCGATAGCGATAAGTGCGCCGCCAACCTCATCCATCGTGGCATGCGCCGCTTCCTTGGGCGATTTGCCATTTCGCAATTCCCGCTCGACATTTTCAACCACAACAATGGCGTCATCGACGACGATACCGATCGCCAACACCATGCCGAAAAGCGTGAGATTGTTGATCGAAAAGCCGAGGCCAGCCATAACCGAGAAGGTCCCAACCAATGACACCGGTATTGCCAAGATCGGGATCAAAGCCGCTCGCCAACTTTGAAGGAATATGAACACCACGATTGAAACGAGAATGATCGCTTCAATAATGGTGATGTAAACCTCATTCACACCTTCGGCGATGAACTCCGTTGGATTGTAAACGATCTCGTATTCAAGACCCGGCGGAAACTGTTTGCTGAGGGTGTCAATTGTCTCTTCGATACCGGCGGCTGTGTCGAGCGCGTTGGATCCGGGGCGTTGGAATATCGCAATCGCCACAGCCGGACTGTCATTCAAATATGCGTTGGTCGAGTAGTCTTGCGCACCAAGTTCTACTCGTCCGATATCGCTGACGCGCACCTGCCCGCCATCGACGCCAGTTCGAACGACCACATCCTCGAACTGGTCAGGGCTTTCAAGCCTGCCCAATGTTCGCACCGCGATCTGACGCGCGGATGTACCCTCTAAAGGGGGTTGTCCGAGCGTACCCGATGCGACCTGAACGTTTTGGGCCTGCAGAGCGCCCACGACGTCTTGCGGAGTAATGCTCAGCGCTGACATGCGCTCTGGATCAAGCCAGATGCGCATCGAATATTCACGCGCGCCGAAAATCGTGATGTTGCCTACGCCGTCTAACCGGGCGAGTGTATCGCGCACTTGCAGCAGAGCGTAGTTCGAGATGTAAAGCTGATCGCGAGACTCGTCGGGTGAATACAGGTGCACAACCGTCAGCAGGTCAGGTGAACTCTTTTGCGTGATCACACCCAAACGCCGAACGGGTTCTGGCAATCGCGGTTCCGCAATCGAAACTCTGTTTTGAACCAAGACCTGAGCCTCATCGAGGTCGGTTCCTAGAGCAAAGGTAATGGTGATTGTCAGCCGCCCGTCATCCGTGGCTTGGCTCGACAGATAGAGCATATTCTCAACACCGTTGAGCTCCTGCTCAATCGGCGTTGCAACCGTATCCGCGACCACATCTGCGCCTGCCCCAGGATACGTCGTGGTAACCGTGATGGTTGGCGGAGCGATCTCAGGATACTGGGAGACCGGAAGGCTGAAATAGCTCACCGCGCCGAATAGAACGATGAGGATTGAAACAACCGCCGCGAAGATCGGGCGCTCGATGAAAAAGTGAGGGAATTTCATTGCCCCTCTGCCAGTTCGGCAGTTTGATCCGAGCCGTCTTGGGCATCCTTGACCGGCGGATCATCTCCAGCAACGGTGACAGGATTACCGGGCCGTGCACGCATCAAACCACCAACAATGACGCGGTCATCCTTTTCCACGCCTGATCGTATCACTCGCATCCCATCATCCAGCACCGGGCCGAGTTCGACTGCGCGCTGGCGGACTATGTTCTCTTCATCAACGATCAACACAACCTTTTCGGATTGGTCGGATAGAATTGCGGCATCGGGCAACAAGACGGCATCATACTCACCCGAACCAAGCAGTCGTAAGCGGCCAAACATGCCAGGAATGAACAGCCCGTCTGGGTTTGAGAAGAGCGCACGCCCTTCCACTGTCCCTGTCTGAGTGTCGATCGCGTTGTCGACGAAACTCATTTCACCGCTGTGTACGAATTCGGTTTCATCCTGCAGTCGCAACATGACCGGATTTGCAATGTCCCGCGATGACGGACGGGTTCCTTCGCTGTCTTGACGTCGGTATTTCAAATATGCCGCTTCATCGGCAGTGAAAATGAACTCTATTGGATCGACCGCGAAAACTGTGGTGAGTAGCGTCGCTTGCGCGCCGCTTCCTGAGACCAAGTTGCCGCGGGTCACTTCACGAGAACCCACACGGCCAGAAATTGGAGATGTCACCCGCGTAAACTCAAGGTCAAGCCGTGCTTGCCGGAGCGTTGCCTCTGCTGCTGCAACAGACGCTAAGCTTTCCTGTCTCGCCTGAACGCGGGAGTCATATTCCTCCCTGCTGATTGCCTCCTCTTCGAGCAAGAATTCCGCCCGCCCTAGATCGGCCTTTGCAAGATCGCGGCGTGTCAGCGTCGCTTGGAGATCAGCCTGCGCGCGCGCGACCGCGGCTTGAAACGGACGCGGATCGATTGTGAACAGCAGTTGCCCACGGCGCACAATCGCGCCCTCTCGGAAATGTGTTTGTTCTAGATAGCCATTGACCCTCGACCGGACCTCGACACCTTCGACGGCATCGAATTGCCCGGTGTATTCATCCCAATCGGTGATCGCACGAGTTTCTGGCGCTGAAACAGTGACCTCAGGTGGCGGAGGTGCAGCTTCCTCGCTATTCCCGGAACATGCTGCCAAAGTGACCGAAGAGACGACTGCAATAATGGTTTGGCGGAGCGTTAAAGGGAGGGACCAAGACATAAAAATTCTTCTCCGACAGCGTCTATAATTCTTGGGTCAAGCCTCAACCGAGAAATCAAAGCCACGATAATTTTGGAACACGGGCGACGGTTGACGGTTCCTCAAATTTCAACGAACAACCCTTTTTTGTGCTTTTTGAATGAATTGGATGCTACAAACCGAAATGCCTTCGTTGCGCCTATTTCGACAAGCATTGCAGCCAACCTGCCAGAGGTGTTCATGAGATATGAAAGTGCAATCCAAGCGGTTGGTGCCGCGTTTGAGAATGCTCAAAAGCCCCAAAAGGTAGATACATCGCTCGCGCGTCGAGCGTCTTGCGCGATCCAACTCAGTTTTTGCACAAATGCAGCATTGCGCAGACTGATCGCTGTTTTCGGGAGAGCTTTGCTATGAGCGCTGAACTAAGCTCTTCAATGAACACAAAACATGCAGCGCCAGGCAAGAAATTTGCCAACTACGCGGACTTTTATCAGGGGTCGGCCTATTCCAATTTCCCTCAACAACACCGGATCGGAGGGTCGTTTGGTATCCAGATGATGAAGGTGGATCAGGAACCGATAGATCTCATTGATAACTCTGTTCCAGATTTGGTGTTTGCCCGAACAGAGACAGCATTAAATGATGCAATCATCGATGTCGGTGATGGACCGATAAAAAAGAACGCTGTCGAAAAGAGTATAGTCTACTATCCGGCGTCAAATGAGGCATGGTCATATGTCCCAGTCTCACATTCTCTAACCACAATTGCGCTTCCAGGCCGTGCGGTGCTCGATTTGTTCAGTCAGGCTGGGATAGCTAATAACGCACTCGATCCAATTGCTGGTAAGCTTCATTTGAATCCAAGAGCTTCGACGCTTTTGGACAAGTTATGGTTTTCTATCGAGGATGCGAGCGGCTCGGCAAGCTTGCTGACAGATGGTTTGACGCTCCAATTCTTGTCGGTGCTGGTAGACGACTGCGAGCTCAGTCCTGTTGGAGCGGGTGTTGTTGAAAATAAGCGCATTGCTCGCGTCATCGATTTTATAGATGCGCATCTGTCCGATGCCCTAACGGTCAAGGAGCTCGCAAACATCGCGGCTTTAAGTCCAAGTCAATTCTCCCGAGTGTTCAAGACCACTACGGGGATTGCTGTATGGAGTTTTGTCCAACGGCGCCGGCTGGAACGAGCGGTGGAAATGCTATTGGAGACTGACAGTTCTATCAGTCAGGTGGCCTTCTCTTGCGGGTTTGCTCACCAGAACCACATGACGAATTTGTTCAGCCGACACCTGGGTACCACGCCCGGCGCAGTGAGATCCCGAACGCGTTAAGAGGTCTGAGCTTAGTCACAGCTCGACCAAACCGTAATAGTGAAGTTGAGACACCAGCCCGCTCACTCTCATCAGCCAGAGTGCAAATGCATCTGATTGACGATTTAGGCGGTGAGGGTAGGCCGGTTCGATACCCAGACCTGACGCTCAGCACCTTCGGTTTCCCCTATCCGACGGCTCGTTTAACCCGCTTCGCACATTGGTCGAGGATATCGAGATCGGGCTGATAATCGATGGCTGCCTCAGCCCGGTTTAAGGCGTTTTGAGAAGCTGCGATTGAGGCATCGGCAAACAATTTTGGATAAGTCTCTGCCAAAGCAAGCAGGATCAGCTGGATTCGCTTTTGCACTTCGAAGTTACCCGCCCCGTCACGCGAAATCTTCGGCAAAAAATCCGACAAGAGGTCGCCGATCGTAACTTCTGGGCCATGAATGTTCGCATGAGCCGGTTCAGCAGGTTCATCTGCTGCTTGAGCAAAACTCTCCAAGCAGCGCAGACCGCTGTTCAGCACAGCTATCGCAGTTCCAGGGTCATTTACCGCTGTGGACAATGCGCGAGAGGCGATTTCAGAAAGGACAACCAGTCCAAAGCGCGGGTCTTGTTTGTAGCTACGGTCTCGTTCCACCAACACACAGTCTCGAAACGCTTGGGGCTCAATCTCAAGCGCGCTGCTTCCTGACAGGTACATCACCTGTCTGGTGGGGTAGACCAATTTACCCGGATAGATCGTCAGATGAACAATAACATCGTGTTCTTCTGCGGCTTCCTGAAGCGCTTCCATATCGATGGTGGTTATCACCCCGCTGACTTGGTCGCAGCAAATCGGAATCGCGTCTTCAGGGATGTCGACTTGCGGCTTTGCGCCGAGCCAAGGGTTCTCGCCGTGCCATCTTAGCGCTGCGCACGATGCATCCTCAACGCGTCGGATAAGATCGCCCATCCTGCCAAATGTAGAGAGCTGCTGAATCCAATTGAGCAGCGTGCCGGTAATGATAATGATGACCAGGATTGTCGCGAAGAACAGTATAATCCTTCCGCTATCGTCGTAGAATCCGGCCGATAGGCCGATGATCCCGACGATGCTGAAAAGAAAGGTCCCCAAAAACGTCGACAAGGCGTTCTGCGACCGATCATCAGCCAGCATGAGCGCTATCGCTCTGGGCGTTGCCAGGCCGGTGGCCGAGTTATACGCCGAGACCATAATCGAAACAGAAAACGCAATTACGGCAAGCATGCTCGATGCGAGAATTGTGAGCAGTTCGCCTACAGAACCACTCGCAAGCTCCAGATCAGAACCGAAAGGTATGCGAGGCCCAAGCCAACTTGCGGACGCCGCAGCCAGAATGGCCGCGATGCAAAAAAGCATGGCGCGAAACCAGATCTTTTCAGGCAGACGAAGCAGTTTTTGTTTCCATGCGAGCATTGTTTGCCTCCTACCCTCACATGATATCTTCAGTCCCGTTTGTCGCGCAAAAAGCGCACGTCTAAACCAAACACTTTTAGCCCCAGAAACTCATGCAGACGATATCGCCTGTCACAGTTTCTAGGGCATCACAAAGATGGGCTTGCTGATCGCAAGGCGTTAGGAGCTTCTCTTCTCGCTCCTGGCTGCCTGGATCTTCTGGATGATGATTTTGGCAGCAAATGATATCGCACCCACCGCAAGTGTTCGGACGAGATATTTCATAGCTTCTCCTATTCGACAAAGGTCTGGCGCAGTCCGCCCCGCGCAGACAAGACCAACTGCGCTGATATCGTGAATGAAGGGCGCTGACGTGGCTGTTTATGCCACTGACGCACTTCCACGCGGGCCAAACAGGAACCAGAGGATCAGGCCCACCACTGGTAGGATCAGGATGATCGCCGACCAAAGTATCTTCGATCCCGCAGACGATCCGCCAGTCCAAACATTATAGAGAGCCCAGATATCCAAAACGAGGATAACCACCCCGATAATTCCATACTCCATGTCATTGTTCCTCTTATCTTAGTGTGCGTTGTAAAGAAGGGTCAGACCGTGTCTTCTAGTTGATCGATCATCCGGCAGTCCGCCTCCAATTCGCCTTGAAACTGGCTCATTGCGACTTTTGACTTCGGCAAGAGTTGGGCGTTGTCCATGGCGGCTTTGATTTTCTCTCGAAGGTGCTCTTCGCCGTCATCCACCGCCTCAATTGCGGCCTCGTCGTTGTCCTGAATTGCGGCAACGACCTTCATGAAAACGCGATGGGCGTTGGCGAGAAGAGTGCCGTCTGCTTCGGGTGTGCCGCCGAGATTGGCGATTTCGCTGCGAACCGTTGCGGCCATTGCCCGGCGAGCGCCTGCACGCTGTGAAAAGAACTTCTGGAAGGCATCACGCTCAGCGATCTTTGCTGCCGCTTCGTAGCCATCAGCTGAGTCGATTAGTCCCTCCAGAACTTCGGTTAGGATGTCGATTGAAGCCTGATTGGTCATGCGTGTCCTCGTCTGCTGTGTGAATGCGGCGTTTACTCCTGGGCTTCGCTCAATGTTCCGAAGTATTTTTCATTCGTATTTTGGAACAATAGATCGCAAATGAAGTTCGCCCCTTTTGATTGGATCGCCATGCGCAATGTTTCCCTGCCCTCCGCTCTCGCGGCATTTCTGCTCGTCATCTCGCTAGTTTTGCCGAGCCATGCCGGAGCTGTCGCAAGCCTCACACAAGCGGACTCGCCGGAGAGCTCCGAGCCGCCGCAAACGGTCATCGAACCAGCTCCCGCCGCCACCGAGGACACCGCGATTGCTGAGCGATTGCAGGGCATCTTTAGAGAAGTCGACGGTCTCGCGGATGTGGCGATTGCGGTCGATAAAGGTGTTGTAAGCCTATCCGGCTCCATCTCTGATGACGCAGCTGCCGATCGCGCCGTCGCGATTGCTCAGCGCGTGTCTGGTGTCGTCACCGTGGAGACCGATTTTGAACGCGATCTTTCGGTAGAAACCAACGTAACGCCATTTTTTGAACGCATTAACGAGAGTTTTGATGAGTTTCTCTCCGCTTTGCCGCTGATCGCTATCGCGCTGCTCGTTGCACTGGCGATAGCATGGGCGGGGCGTGTGATCGCGTCGTTCAAAGGCTTTTGGAAGCGTGTGACACCAAATATTTTTCTGGCCGAACTTGTGGCGACATCTGTGCGTGTCATTTTCATCGGCTTGGGCTTGTTCGTGGCGCTTGATATTCTGGGTGCGACAGCTGTTCTAGGCGCAGTGTTAGGCGGCGCCGGAGTGATCGGTTTGGCCGTCGGTTTTGCGCTTCGTGATACGGTCGACAATTACGTATCGAGCATCATGCTTAGCATTCGCCAGCCCTTTCGTGCGAATGATCACGTTCTGATCGGTGATCAGGAGGGGCGCGTCGTGCGGCTAACATCGCGGGCAACAATCCTAATGACACTGGACGGAAATCACCTGCGCATACCAAACGCCACCGTCTTTAAGGCTCAGATCCTGAACTACTCGCGCAATGCGGAGCGGCGTTTCACTTTCAAGCTGGGCATTGATGCAGACGACGACCCGGCCTCAGCAATCGAGACAGGCCTGAAGGCGATCAATGCGCAGCCGTTCATCCTCGACACACCAGAGGCAACAGCTGAGATAAGCGAGGTAGGGGATTCCAACATCGTAATCGCGTTTCACGGCTGGATCGATCAACGCCAGAGCGATTTCAACAAGGCCCGAGGTGCCGCCATTAGAGTGACCAAAAACATCCTCGAGGATTCAGGCTTCGCGCTGCCAGAACCCATTTATCGCCTTCGATTTGACGGATCGGCAGGGATCAGCACCACCGAGATCAAGGCCCAACAAGCCCCGGCAAAACGAGCCAATGAAGAAGCGAGCAAAGACGCATCCAAGGATATGGACACATCGCGTGAGCAGCATGTCGAGCAATTGGTGGAGAGCGAACGTGCGTCGGATAGTGATGCGGACTTGCTCGACGAGCAACAACCCATCGAATGAAGGTGCATGCTAACCTATGTTAATGCGCTTTCATGAGGACGCTCTACCCTAACGGCGTCTAGCGAGCAGGCTTTCGGCATCGGCTCGTGCTTCACTACGTTGGGGACTCTTGATGCTCCGAAGCTTTAACACTTGGCGCGATACCATGCGCAGCTGCGTCGCAACACGCCATTGGCGGTTAGCGTACGCAGTTGGGTATGTGTCGTATGGATGAGCATCAGTCTCTTTCTGACGCAGATTTCAAGTCGCAGCTTGAAGAAGCAATTCCACATTTACGAGCTTTTGGCCGCAGCATGTCTGGCTGTGCTGATACCGCTGATGACCTTGTGCAAGAAACCATGCTCAAGGCGTGGGCCGCCCGCAAGAGTTTCATCGCTGGCTCGTCGATCCAGGCATGGACATTCGTGATCTTGCGAAACACCTACCGGTCAGCCTTGCGCAAGAATAGGTTTACTGAGCCATATGATGACGCGGTGGCTGAACGGGTTCTTTCCGCTCCTGCTAGTCAGCACCATCCCATCCACCTGGCCGATTTGCGCCGTGCTCTACTGGATCTGCCGCCCAATCAGCGTGAGGCAATTATCTTGGTTGGCGCGGGGGGATATTCCTATGAAGAAGCGGCAAGTATCTCTGGCTGCGCGCTTGGCACGATAAAGAGCCGGATATCAAGAGCAAGGGAAGGTCTATCGCATATCCTCGACACGGGCCGTTTCACTGCACATTCAAAAGAGCAAGACATAAGCGGTGAAAATGCTTTTAGAGAGATTATGCTAGCAGTTGACCAAATGGCAATGTGACCTCGCTCGCATCATGATGCTGCAACATGGCGCATCATCCGAGTGCAAAAAGCGTCAAGACATTCTGGGCACGATACGATCAATTTTCTTCATGATCGCGTATGGGAAAGCGGCGCAAGGGCACATACCCTCGCACCCCTCTTCCGATCACAAAACGCTATTTCAGTTGGACTTTGCTATTGTTGCCTATGTCTGGCTCGTCGCCCGTCAAATTGGCTTTTGCCAGTTCCCAGGTTTGCACGATTGCTGACTCTGGGGATGACCAAAACTCTGCAACGTGGGGTGTAAAACGTATCGCAGCCACTTTTGGATCATCTTGATCGCACTGAAGCCACGCCTTTGCCCATGGGCCCCATAGATCGTCGATCTTCTCTGCATCTTTCGCAATCTGCGCCTTTCCGCTGACCGAAATGTACGTTTCCTTTTCAGGGCAGGCATATGTCAAATTCGTGGATTTATCAGAGATAATCTCGTTGGTTTTTCCGCTGCCGCGCTCCGTCAGAAACCAGATTTCGCCACTGTCTCTATAGAGCTTGCCTTTCATAGGTCGGCTGCGCAGCTGACCATTGCGATCCGTCACCAGCATTGCTGTGCCGACATCATCGATTAGATCATACAGTTCATCACGGTTTTCTGCATTCATCGTTGTTGCTCCTGCCTTGACCACCGGATTGGTTTGATGGCGCGCTGGTAACGCAAGCCGGCATACGGTTGTTCCATATCAATTTTTCGCATCCTCTTTTGCTCCGCAATGGGTTGCTTGCTCGGCCTCTGGGGCGTCTCGCGATAATCAGGGCAATGCCTAGGCTTGATGCTGACCTGGAGGCCCCGCCCCTTAAACTACTGGCGCAAGTCACCTGATCTCGGCTAAACTTCGAAGTGCGATGGACTCACCACCAACTCACAAAGAAACCCCATAGTGGCTCGCGAAGCACTCCTCAGGCGGATATCATTTTACGCCGACTTGGATGATGACGATAAAGACGTCATTTTGAAGTTGAATGGCGTCGAAAAGCGTTTTGAGCGCGGATCGGAGATTATCGACGCAGGTCAGGTTCTCGACAGCGTGTTGGTTGTCAAAAGCGGCTGGGCAATCCGATACAAGACGCTGGAAGATGGTCGAAGACAGGTGTTGAACGTCCTGTTGCCTGGTGATGTCTTTGATTTGCAGGTGCTTGTCGCTGCGGAAGCGGACCACTCAGTTTCGGCAGTCACTGAACTCGAAACATTGTCAGTCAAACCGAAAGACTTTCGTCGCCTGTTGACCGAATCTGGTCGCCTTACACTGGCGGTCTGGTGGATGCAGGTGCAAGAGGAGGCGTTTCTGCGAGAACAAATCGTGCGTAACGGTCAACAGACGGCGCGCGAGCGGATCGGACATTTCCTGCTTGAACTCCATCGACGACTGCAAATTGCCGACGAAGGCACATATGACGGGTTTCAGATGCCGCTGACACAACCGGTGTTGGCAGACGCGCTCGGACTTTCCCCGATTCACACTAACAGGACATTGCGGCAACTGGAACGCGATGATCTGCTAAAGCGAGAGAAAGATTCTATCATCTTCAAGGATCCAGACCGCCTCGCAGAAATCTGCCAGTTCGATCCCAGCTACTTTCATTTGGATGCCTTTCGCATGCGGCTGAGCCGGGAATGATTGTCAGCGGGCAGAGAAGGGTGAACACTTCCGGCGTTCCGGGGCACAGGATTGGTCCTGCACACTCAATTGCAACCATTTTCGCGATGGCGCGTAAGTCATGAAAGCAATCGAAATGGAGATGTTTCATGACCGATATTTTTGCCCGCCTCGAACAGGACCACAATAAGCACCGCGAAATGCTGGACCGCGTGGCCGATACCAGCGGCGACAGCAAAGAGCGAAGAGACGCCTTCGAAGCACTGAGGGTTGATGTGTCCGCCCATGCCAATGCGGAAGAGCAATCGCTATACGCTGAGATGCTCGCGCGCCCTGAATTACAGGGTGAGGGTCGCCATTCGGTGGCTGAGCACAAAGAGATCGATGATTACTTTGAAGAGCTATCCGAGAAAGCATTCGACGACACCGGCTGGTTGACGCGTTTCAAGGAACTGAAACACCGGCTTGAGCATCACATGGAAGAAGAGGAAAATGACATTTTCCCGCCTGCAAAGGATGGCCTGAGTGAAGAGCGCGCTCAAGAACTGCTCGCCGAATTTGACAAACGCAAACCGGCTGAGACCACCAAGGTCTCTTGATGATGCGAGGCCAGGCCAGAGATATGCGGAATGGTTGAGGATTGGGTTCTAACACCGTGGACGACTGTGCCAATGATCGCGCTTTCAGCGATGGCGATGTATTTGGCGTTGATCGCTCTGACGAGGGTCGCTGGCATCCGAAGTTTTTCGAAAATGAGTGGGTTCGATTTCGCCGTCACGGTCGCGATCGGATCTGTTCTAGCCTCTATAGTTGTTTCGAAAGACCCGCCCATATTCAGCGGGATTGCTACGCTAACGATCTTGTTTGTAATCCAAATTGGCTTTGCTGCGCTACGGTGTCGATGGGACTTTATTGGCGACCTGGCCGATAACAAACCGCGCCTCATCATGATCGGGCACATCATCCAACACGATCAGCTGAAGAAAGCAAAGATGACTGAAAGCGACTTGATGGGCAAACTGCGCGAGGCCAATGTGCTCGACTTCTCGCAAGTCGAACTGGTCGTTGCGGAAACCACTGGCGACGTCTCGGTCCTGCATACTGATGATCGTGACATGAGGGTTGCTGACAGGCTCTTGGCAGGGGTCGTCGGTGCCGATCGCTATGGTGCTCGAGGCTCATAGCTGAGCTCTTTTTTTTCAAGATCGTCTGCGCGGCGGTCATTTGGCATGGCCCAACCTCTGCCCCAATCGTCGAATGGTCGGCGCGATGACGGCATCACGAACGTCTGAACACATTTTTTTCAAGGAATTCGCAATGCCTCATCAACTTGAACTCAAACACATCGAGCCGGTCACTCACAACACCAATCGGCTCGTATTTGATCGACCGGATGGGTATGAATTCCGCCCCGGACAAGCGACCGACTTGGCCCTTCAAAAGGACGGCTGGGAGGACGAAAAAAGGCCATTCACTTTCACTTCGTTACCCGGACAAGGGCACATCGAATTTGTGATCAAGTCTTATCCAGATCATGACGGCGTTACCGAACAGATTGGAATGATGAGCGTTGGCGACAGCATTACTGTCGATGAACCCTGGGGCGCGATCAGTGACCAAGGCCCAGGAACGTTTATAGCGGGTGGCGCCGGCGTAACACCGTTCATTGCCATACTACGAGCGCGACTGAATGAAGCGGGCAACCTCGATGGCTACCGTCTGATCCTATCGAACGATTGCGAGAAGGACATCATTCTTCGGCATGAGTTCGAGGCGATGCCTGGTCTCCAGATAGACTTCCTGCTTAGCGAAGAACATGTCGACGGAATCCATCATGGCCGCATAGACGGCGACTTCCTCGATCAGAAACTCACAGATTTTAGCGGCACATTTTATCTGTGCGGTCCGCCAGCGATGGAGGATGCGGTAGCTGATATTCTGAAAGAGAGGGGAGTAGACGAAGACAGGTTGGTAAGGGAAGAAGGCTGACTACAGCGTTAGGGGGTCGGATGGCTCCGGTCGGATCAATGAATTCGTCCAACTTGTCCGAGTGTTGGTGATTTCGATCATATTGCTCAATCTGCATAATGCGCTTCTGAGTTTAGCGGGCCACCGACTTCCCCGGGCTCATGTCGTCCCGCAGCCTCGCGAACCTCCAGTTGGCGAAAGGCAGCTAAGCAGCCATTTGCAACCCGATAAGTGCGGCTGCACCGCTGGTAACACCTGTCACGAATGACCCCCACGCAATATCAGCCACGCTCACTCGAGTGGCCCACACCTTTAGTACAGCTTGGCTTGTAAGATCGTAGGTGGCGTAACAAAGCCCGCCTAGTATCAGACCGTTGATCAAAGCCGTCGCTGCGCTGCCACTTTCCAGACCGGGCATGATGGCAAACCACATCATTCCAAACAGGTAGATTGCATAGAAAACTGCCGCGGGGGCTGCGCGAAAATTGTCCGCCATGATTTCACCTATGATCGGGCGGTAGAGATTAGGGCCCGACCATCTCAACCAAAGCGCGTCGAGCGTCCCGAAAATGACGGCTGCGCAACCTACAACGATGATCCACTGCATCTAACATGCCTTTAAATTTGGAGATGAAGGCCTTACGCTGGTGACCTCCGAGAGTTCCATCAGGTTCACTTCGTCAACGCAGACTGCACCCTAGGACGAGATTGCTGGTCACTTTGGCCCAGACCGACGCCTCATTCACTTATCGGCCGACCGTATGTTGGCATTGTCAATGCCAACGACGAGCATCAAAGAAACGAGAGGCTATCTGATCACAATGAGAGAAAATCTGTTCTTTCGAGGGCTGATCTGGCTGGTTCGCATTGCTGCGGCTGTGATCTTGGTGGGTTCTGCCGCAAGCGTCATCGCGTCCGATCAATGGTGGATCCGCATCTGGGACTTTCCGCGTATCCAATTCGCCATCGCGCTACTTCTGGGCGGAATCTTCCTATGGTGGTTTGACCGACGGGCCATGAGGTGGCTGCCGCTCGTGATGGCGATATGCGCGTGCTGGCAGTTCTATCGGATTTTTCCTTATACCCCGCTCGCGCAAGCTGAAGTGTCCTTGGCAGACGCGGCGGACTTGAACAGGAGTTCATGCTTTTCGGTTCTGTCATTCAACGTGCTGCAGGAAAATCGAGACTATCCTGCGACGATAGCGATGCTGGAACGCGAAGATCCTGACATCTTGTTGCTATTAGAGACAGATCAGGCTTGGCTAGACGCACTGGAACCAACTCTCTCGACTTACCCATCACGCTTGAGCCGACCGCTCGATAATAAGTACGGAATGGCTTTGGCTAGCCGTTTCCCCATGCGGGATGGGATGATACAAGATCTGGCTGAACCCGACACTCCCTCCGTCTATGCAACACTGGATGCAACGCCGAGTTTTCGGTTAATTGGATTGCATCCCAGACCTCCGCGGCCAGAGCAAGACACGGATGAACGTGATGCTGAACTGGTGATCGCAGCGCGTCACGCAGCCGCGCAGTCCATACCCGTTCTGGCGATCGGCGATTTTAACGATGTGGCCTGGTCGGACACTTCATCGCTATTCAAGCGACTGGGGGCACTATTGGATCCGCGTATAGGGCGAGGTCCATTTGCGACATATCCAGCGGATAAGACATGGCTTGGCTGGCCGCTCGATCACGTGTTCGTAACAGAGGAGTTCCTGTTGCAAGAGATTAGAGTGCTCAAGAATGTCGGCTCAGACCATCGACCCATTGTCGCACGCCTGTGTCTTACGCCGCAGAAAGCTCCCGCGCTTAACGACGAGCCGACCGCACCAGATGGCAATGATCGGTCCAATGCCCGCGAGATCATTGACGAATTCGAGCAAGACGCGCGAAAAGATACGGTGGATGGCGACTAGAGCTTTGCCGATGCCAGACAAACTAGGTGAAGACTGACCTGCTGTTTGCTGCTGACTAATGCCCGAACCACGTCCACCCAAATCACCGGATCGAATACAACCTCAAGTTTACAAGCAGATCGACATCTCGATTTTCGAGTGAGCGCCGCCTACTCTATTGTTTAAATGCCCACTTTCAAACGCGCATAAACAAGGCGCCCGCGCGGGTCATGAACAGTGGGGTCGTAGCCGCCGCGGTCGAAAACGAAGGGTGGATCCTGATCAAAGACATTGTTCACACCCAGTGAGAGCTGCACCCTATTCAACGACCCAATTAGGTCATCGAGGCTGACTGCATATTGCAGATCAAGCGTCGTGTGGCTTTCGATTTTCTCTGTGGCAAGCTCGTCAGTGTAGCTGTCGATATATCGCAGATTTACATTCGCGCGGTGACGTCCATTCTCCCAGCTCATTCGAATGTTGCCACGGAAATTGGGCGTAGAACGCGCAAAGTTCGAGATGTTTCGCTGATCAAGCCCGTCAATCACGGTGCCGCCGGCCACCGATTGTAGGTCGAATCCAGTAATCAACGTAGCCGTCGTATCAATACTGAGACGCCCCACCGGGCTGTCAGAAGCGGTGTAACCGAAGATGAAATCAAGGCCATCGGTTTCAATCTGCCCCGTGTTGACAAAGGCCACGTCGATCGATGAAATCTGTCCGGTTGCGGGATTGATAGTGATCCGGGGATCTTGTGGGACCAATACGCCGGGCGCGGGCGAGACACATTGTGCGCCTGCAGCGACGGCCTCTGCGCTTTCACGAGCAATCACGTCTTCGTAATCATAGTTCCAGTAATCGATAGACGCCCTGAAGCCGCCGCGATCAAGCGCCACGCCTGCGCCGTAACTAAAGCTGTCCTCTGGCTCCAAATCAGAATTGCCGCTCGTGCGGATCGCAACCGGACCGCGCGCGCCAGTGCATGGATTGACAATAGGTGTAGCTTGAACCGTCTGACCTCCCAGTTGGAGGGGGTTAGGCGCGCGGAATGACGTACCGCCATTGGCTCGCAGGCTGAGGCCGTCGCTGACCTCGATCTTAATCGATCCCTTGGGATCAAACGAGCTCCCGATCGAACCGCCGTAGTCTTCAAAACGGGTCGCGATTTGAAGATCGACCCCCGGCAAGACCTCACCAGCCACCTCCGCGTATCCCGCGATCACGTCGACCGCTTGTTCGGGAAAGTCGTCAACTGGCGCTGAGAATACAAGCGTGCCGGGTGTGCCGAGCAGATCATCTGTATCAAAGCCTGCCGCGTTGCGGCGATATTGCGCACCTACGGCGAACCCCAGATCCATCGCTTCGGACAGGTTGAGAGGGGATTGGACGCCAAGCTCCACGACATCGATCTTGCTGCTGTAATCGACCGTTGGCCTAGCGAGGACCGAGTTGATCAGCTCGGGGCTGTTGATCGCATCCTGCGTAATCGTGGTCCCGAAGACATTGAAGAACTCGCCTTCGACTGCGCCGCCTCCTGCGAGTGCAGCCTGAAGCGGCGCGGCTAACGCATCATTATAGGAAAGCGTGAAGTCATTTTCCGAATGCACATACGATAATGAAAAGTCCACACCGCTTGCCAGCGACCAATCAACGCCTGTTGCCACGCGCCACGTTTCCGAGCCTGTTTCTGTGGCACCAAAGGCGAATTCGACACCGACAGGGCGTCCTACGAAGAGTGCAGGGGCACCAAACGGATTATTGGGGTTGTTAGGCGGAACGATAAGCGAATTGGCTGAGCCCGGAAGCGATGGGAATGTGCGGATTGATGCCGAATTGTCGCTGTAGCCCACTTGCACAAAGCCGGTGAGGTCAGGGGACAGATCAGCAGATACATTGCCGAACAGTGCCAAGCGCTCTTCTGTGGCGACCAATTGCTGCACGTTGCTGGTATCGACCAGGCAAAAACCCGCTGGCGTTTGGGGTGTGCCCCCCGCTTCTGCGCAGCTTGGATCTGGAATGGGTACCCCAACGGGAGCGCCCGCAAATGCAGGGTTGGCTGGCGGCGCAAGCAAAACAAAGCTGCCGGGGCGAGCAATGTTTTCAATCTCAGTGCCTGTCTGAGTAAAGCCGCGATCATCGAAATCAAGCGGGCTGCGATCCAGATAAGAGGCCGCAAAAGTCATATGGATATCGCCAAACCTCGCTCCAGCAAGGCCGCTCAGCGTAAGATCTTCCTGACTGGCATCTGTGGTCGTTTGGAAACCGGCCTCGAGCTCCAGACCTTCGAAATCGGTGCGTGGCACAAGGTTCACCACGCCTGCGATCGCATCTGATCCATAGATTGCCGATGCTCCCGATTTCACAACCTCAACCCGCTCAATCAACGACAAGGGAATTGTATTGATATCGACAAAGCTGTTGCCATCATCGGCATAGGTCGCAGTCAGCACATTTCTGCGACCGTCAAGCAAGACCAGAGTTGCGCCAAGCCCAAGGCCGCGCAAATTGATCTGTGCGGTGCCTAATGTCGAGGTCTGCCGGAACGTGAAGCTGTTGAACTCACCGTTCGTGTTCGATGGAATATTGATAGCAAGATCGGTGAGTGTCTGCGCGCCGGTTGCATCAATATCATCACGCGAGATTTGTTCTACCGGAACAGGCACATCTATGCCGTCGATGTTTGATCCGGTTACCACGATAACGTTTCCGTTATCGATGGCATCCTCTGGTTCCTCCAAGTCTTGCGCCTGAAGTGTGCTCATCGGACACAGTGCGGCGGCGCTCGTGCATGCGAGCAAAACTGATTTCTTCATGTCTCTCCCTTCCATGATTTTTCAGACGAAAACGGGCAGGAAATCCCCTTCGTCACTGCCGATTTCGTCGGCGATAAGTGTGTTGAGATTGGCTGAAAGCTGCGCGATCTTCGCCGCGTGCTCGCTTTCGGCCGCTAAGTTGGTGAGCTGATCGGGATCATTCACATTGTCGTATAATTCGACGTCGTTATTCGCGATCAGTTCGTCATAGTTGCGTGGCGTGTTGTGCTCTTGAGGGGAGAAGTATCGAGCAAAGGTCCATTCTGCTGTTGTAATGGCGCGCATGTGCCCGCGATTTTCAAACTTGAGCTGGGGGATCGCTTTGGCCATCTCAAGCAGCTTGGCTGGCCCCTCCGCTTCAAAGACAGGCTTGAACTTCACGCCGCCCAGATGATCTATGAAGGCCGTGCTGGTCCAATGTTGCAGCACACCTTTCTGATCACGCTGGCTTTGACCCGAGCCAACGATGGATTCCGAAAGATCATAACCAGCCATCCCCGGTGTGGCGGCCTGTACGCGCTGTGCAGACAAGCCTGCGAGGCCAGCGATTGTCGGTAAGAGATCCACTTGTGAAACATGTGTGTCTCGCAATGCGCCACCAGTGATGTCGGGATGAACCACCAATAGCGGTATCTGACTTGCCTGGCGGTAGGGCGATACACCTTTACCGCGCAGTCCGTGAGCGCCGAGATATTCACCATGGTCTGATGTAAAGACGATGATTGTCCGGTCCGCTTCTCCCGAAGCTTCCAGGCCATCGAGCAGCTGTTTCAGGTGCCGGTCACAGTCGCGGATACAGTTCCAATAGTAGTTCTGGAAATCCCGCGCGATATCTGTGTCGTCAAACGGCATGTAACCAAGATTGGTTTCCATGGCTCTCGCATATTCGGAGATCGCAAATGGCTTTTCCTTACGCGATGCCGGCCCCCAAGGGCCCAAAACATCATACCCAAGATCGGTCTGGTAAAGCGGCGTTGAGGGAGGGCGTACTGTCTGATCCGGGAAGGACACTTTGCGAGATGCCGTCATCGTCTCGTTTGCTGTGTAATACATGATGTCATGTGGGTTGAGGAAGTTGACGGCGAGGAACCAAGGCTTTGCATCCCCTTTCCCGCGCTCGATAAAATCCAGTGCATCGCTGACCGTGCCCGTGTCCATGGCTGATCCGCCATGCGCTCCGTCCGTTTCTCGGCTGATCTGCTGGTCCGCAAAACCGTAGGAGCGGATTTCATCGCGCACGTCTGCACCCGGCGTCATCTCTTCAATCTTGGAAAGATGCCATTTGCCAGCGTAGCCAGTGCGATAGCCCGCATCACGAAAAACACTGCCCATGTTAGGGATGTCGCGGCGCATTTCATCTGCGACGGGGATCGGAACATTTTCCCACACGCCATTATTCTGTGGGTGTTGCCCGGTGTAAGTGATGCCGCGTGCCATTGAACAGAGCTGGCTGGGGGCGAAGGCCTTGGAGATGCCAGTGCCTGCCTCCTGCAAGGCAGAGCGCCCGGGACAATGCGTCTCAATAAAGCCGGATGGAAACTGATCCCAGCTGCGCTCTTGGTCAGTCAGAACGAACAGCACGTTGAGGCCCGACCCTTTACCCGCATCAAGTTGAGGCGGGGTGCCTCGCCGATTTGAGAAAGCAAATGCGCCAGCCCCTGCAAGTCCAGCCAAAGCGGAAACTGCCAGAAACTTTCTTCGCTGCATTTCGACACACTCCGGCACGCTGCTTGACTTATGAGAGTATTCTCATATTTATGAGACTTCCCTCATTCTGATGATGGTGTCAAGTTGCAAGCGGGGGCAGGGTCATGTTGAAAATGTCAAAGCATCTCCAGAACTCGCTGGTCCGTCCTGACAGAAAGCCATGCGATCCAGCGGATCTGGGTCTTGATGCCGATTGCAATCTTGCGAAGGCAAACAGGCTCGTGTCGCTAAAGCTGGAGCGCGTGAATTTGGACGACCAAAGCCGCTTCTTCCGTGATTTCGGTCTGACCGCCAGCGAGCTTTCGCAGTCCCATAGAACCTATTATTGTGAGACAGGGGCGATGCCCTTGGTCGAAGTGACGAAGGCAGATCACAATCGGTTGGCGGGTCTGACTTTCGCCTTGTCAGCAAGTGAATTTGAGCGCGCGGAAAAGGCGGCTGCACAGATCAGCATTGCATCGACCCCGGATGCGATCGAGGTTCCTGCGCCGGGTCAGCTAACTCTTCGTCTGACCCGCAATCCTGACAAGGCATTCGGCAAGCCCAGTTCCCCGGTTGCTGCAACCAGAGGTGCCAATCAGGAAAACGACCGGTGGATCGCACCCTCGCGCGTCATGAAGCTTGGCCATGTTGTACTTCAATCGCGTGATCCACTCGCAGCGGTCCGGTTCTATCGAAAATGGCTCGGCCTAATTCCCACAGATGTTCAAGTCCTGCCCAGTGGGCGCCCGGTTGTCATATTTCTGCGGTTGGATCTCGGCGATGAGCCAGCAGATCACCACACCTTGGTCATTGCGCAAAGCTACAAGGATGGATTTGACCATGCAGCTTTCGAGACAGCGTCTCTCGACGAAGTAGGTTTCGGCCATCAACACCTGAAGGCGAAGGGTTGGCGGCACAGTTGGGGTATTGGACGTCATTGGCTCGGTGGCCAACTTTTCGACTATTGGCGCGATCCGGCTGGCGCACATTTCGAGCATTATGCCGACAGCGACACATACACATCCAAGCACCCCAGCCAGATTACCGAATTCTCGCGAGCTTCGCTTTACAGTTGGGGCGATGACCTACCGACCTCTTTCACTGGGCGGCCAAAGCTAAGCGAACTGCCCGGAATTCTTAGAGACATCCGCAAGGGTGATTTGAATTGGACTGTCCTGAGAGAAATGCAAGCGGCGGCCAAGGTCGCTCCGAGATCTTGGCTCAAATAGGAGAGACGAACTGATGCCGCGATATTTTCTACGCATAGAAGAAGCCGGTGCGCCAGGGCATTTCTGGGCAGAGCGGGTGAATGGGGAATTGCGTCGCGTTTCTGACGGCGGCTCAACTGCTGACCTGATTGAAGCAGTGCAGAACAATAGCCTGCAATCTGGCGATGTGATCGCTGAGCCTGAGCCTTCCGCAATCTTGAGCCCGATCACAACGCCCACACAATTGATCTGCCAGTTTGCCAATTATGCCTCGCACCTGCGCGAGGGAGGGCGCGATCCGGCAAAAGTGTCTCGCAACGTGATTTTCGCAAAGGCGGCCTCCAGCATCGGGCCTCCCAACGGCGCAGTGATCCGGCCAAAAGCGGTAACCCTGCTGGATTATGAGATTGAAATTGGACTGGTAATTGGGCGATCTATCACCGAAGCGGTTGAGGTCGACGCGGGTAATCAGAGCGACTTTCTCGCCGGTCTTGTCCTGACAAATGACCTATCAGCGCGAAATGTCCAAATTCCCGAACAACAGGCATTCAAAGGCAAAAGCTATCGTGGCTTCACACCATGCGGTCCGCTGTTGGCATTGTTTCAGCCAGAGGACTGGGTTGGCCTTGACGATCTGCAATTGAGGACATGGGTGAATGGCGAACTGCGCCAAGACGAAGTAGCCGCCGATATGGTTTTCAAACCAGCCGAAACGCTGAGCGAGCTATCAGGCGTGATGGACCTGCATCCGGGCGACCTGATCCTGACGGGCACCCCCGGAGGCACAGCGTTGAAAGCACCCAATAAGATAATCATGACAATCGGCAAATTCCTCCCTGAGAAACGGGCGATAGGTGCATTCTTGTCGAAACAGCAGGGCAAGCGGGAATATCTGCGCCCTGGGGACCGAGTGCGATGCGCGATCAGCACAGCAAATGGCGCAATAAACCTCGGCGAACAAAACTTCACTATTGCTGATCACCTATGACGATCTGGAGCGGCTTTATCGAGATCGACGCTCCGCCCTCTGAGGTGTTTGACTTCGTGATTGACCGGCGCAATTATCACCGGTGGTTTCCCGGCATCGTTCGAATGGAACCGACCGACCAACTGCCCCCTTTGTCACCGTCCAAAACCTATCGCGAAGTGGCGATGGGGCCGGACAATGTGCCGAAAGAAATTGGCTGCAAAACGCTTTGCGTGATGCCGAAATCGTTCTTCAGAATGCAAGCTGATTTGTGGCCTATCAGGCCCTTCTTTGAATATGGCTTCACTGACAATGGCAGCGGCGGCACCAAATTCGCCTTCGCTGCTTCGCGAGGATCGTACAATCCACTCGCATTTGTAGGCAGCGTGATCATGCGCAAGGTGCTTGCTAAGCGCGGGCCCGAAGCGTTGCTGCGGCTCAAGACTATTGTCGAGGATGAACCCGCCCAATCCATGCAAGCTGCTGAATTCCGAGAATTCGGTTCGCCTCAAACTGTCGTGGCACTGAACGCCGCCGCTCCGCGTCCTTCGCCACAAGCCGGTCAGGTGCTCATCAAAGTATCTTCGGCTTCGATCAATCCCATCGAGCCTAAGCGCGTCACCGGCTACGGTGCGGCAATGCTTCGTTTCAAGAGTGGCACCGACTGGCCAATAACACTTGGCGCGGATTTCGCTGGTAAGATTGAGGCGGTCGGGGAAGGGATGACTGGTTTCGTTGTGGGCGATGCGGTGTTCGGCGTCAAAGATGTTAACTCTCGCGGCACGCACGCGCAATTCACGCTCGTGAATACCGAAAATGTGAGGCTCATCCCAAGCGACGTGGATCCAACGATGGCCGCAGCGCTTCCCTATGCGTGGTCGACAGTGTGGGCGGCTCTTGTGACTGACTGCGGGATCGACAAGTACCAAGGCTCACTGCTGGTGCGCGGCGGTTCAGGGGGCGCCGGGATGGCAGCTATCATGCTGGCGAAAAGCTTGGGCTGGCAGGTTGATGCGGCTTGCAAGGCCGACGCGCGAGAACTCGTAAAGGGTTTTGGGGCGAGCGAAGTGTTCGCTTATGACCGCGATGAGAAATGGCCTGAAGGTCGCTACGACATCGTCTTGGATTGCGTTGGGGATCCGCACTTTGCCAAGATCAAATCGACGCTTTCCGATACCGGTCCAGGAATATACTCAACGCTTGTTCATCCGACCTTGGCACTGGGAGATGCGTATGGAGCGTTAGCGGGATTGCTCAAGGCAAAACGGCTGCGGCGCAAGCAGGCGCGCGAAACATCTCTAGATATTCGTTTCCCTGTGTTTGCGTTTTCCGCTGATGCTCTTGAGCACTTGAGAGGTTGGCTCCCCGTATTTGCTCCAAACATTGCGATCGATACTGAGTTTGCTCTCTCTGACATCGTCCAAGCTTATACTTACGTCGAGGCTGGGGGTTTGCGCGGGAAAGTGATGATCCGAATTGCTGATGCGGATGGCTAGCAATGGAACTTCCAAAAGAGATTGCATCTTTGGCAATCATCGGCGAGCGTTGAGGCCGAAACGGAGTTCATATGGCGAAGCAAAACACTGACCGCAAAGAAACCGTGGCTTCAGCAGCGATGCGCGAGATGATCCTGACTGAAGCAACGAAGGCTTTTGCAACGCTTGGCTATCACGGCGTGAAGGTCAGCAAGCTTTGTCAAAGCGCTGGCATCGCTAATGGCACATTCTACATCTATTTTCGCGATAAGGACGAACTTTATCAAGCGGTCATGAAGAGCGCCGCCGCCCAGTTCCTCTCAGTCCTGCGCGAAGCAGAGGCAACCGGGGATGAAAGTCCCGCAGATGCGGATCTGCGCGATTTGCGTATCATCGTGCAATTTTCTGAACAGCATCCATGGCTTGCTTTGGCCGTTTTCAACGAGCGCGGCTTCAGGAACGAGGACGAGTCTAACGTCCATTCGATGCTTGTCGATCAGCGGAAAAGCATGATCGCAGCCGGACAGTCAAGCGGGTCATTTCGCACCGACATTGTGCCTGAGTTGGCCGCTCGGGCGGAGGTTGCGCTAACTGCTGAATTGATCGCAACATGGTTGGAACGCCCCGACAAATTGTCGCGTGCGGACCTGATAAATGAATTGCACGGCTACCGCATGCGCCTGCTGCACCGCACCGAACATTGGATGCAAAGCGAAGGCTAAAAGAGACGACCTCATCTTTGAACGGAACGGGGTTTGGCAGTTATCGTCGGCGGCGACCCATCCGGCTCATCATTTCATCGACTTCAGCACGCGAGATGGCACCATCTCCATTTTCATCTAGCTGAGCTAGCCTGCCAATCTCGCTAGAGAATTCCTCGCGAGATATGAGGCCATCATCGTTTGTATCCAATTGGTTGAGGTCTTGGCTCGGACGCGAACGACCCCGACCACTGCTGTCTCTGCCTCGCGTCTGCATTTCGCTTTGGGCAACCTGTGCTTCTGTCAGAGTGAGAAAACCGTCCGCATCGTTATCCAAACGATCAAATGCAGCGGCGCGCAGCTTTGCGACTTCTTCAAAGGTAATCACTCCGTCTGAATTAGCATCCATGCGTTCGAACAACCTATCAGCGCGCTGACTTCCTGATGACTGCGCTTGGCTAGTCGACGCAGATGCGCCTATCGCACAAATCGCTGCGGCTGCAAAAACACCCGTTATCTTTCTCATAGTCGTTCCTTTGCCTTGGTAATATTGGATTATTTGACCGTAAGTGTGCTGGCATCGATGAATGCGGCGAAGAAGTCGAAGGAGCCTTGGCTTGGCGCACCGACCGCGGCTTCTGTCATTGCCGCCACACCGATGGATCCGCCATTGACCGCCAGGTAACCCCGATCTTCGCCCGCTGAGCCGATCGCAAGCCTTTGCAGAGCGTTCAAATCCTGATCGAATCTGGCTAAGATCACATCTCCTGTTTGCAGAGAGCGATCGGCGTTCCCTGAGGGAGTAAAGTCGCCATATGAATGGCCCAAAGCGATCAGCGTGCCATCGTTATCGATGGCCAGCTTTCGAAACTGGTCCGATTGGGCAGTCCCCAACTGTACAAAACGAGGATTGTTGAGATTCGTATCATACTTGACGATGTACGCATCGCCGAGACCTGCTGCTGTTCCTTCAAGTGCCCCGGTTGTGTATCCGACCGCATAGATATTGCCTGCGCCGTCAGAGACATTGTCCAAGACCCAGTCGGCCTCTGTACCGGGCGATGTCACAACGGTAGTCGCGGTTCTACTCGGGCGCGTCTGATCCAATCCGCTCCAGATCTCGAGGAACCCATCGGCCCCACCAGCACTCATAAACCAGCCGCCAGCGACTAGACGTCCACCCCCGGGAGTTGCTGAAGGTATGTAGGTCAATCCCCCCCATGCCTCGGCCACAAATATGCGACCGCCGCTAACTGGTTCGGCCAGCTCACGCCAGACCACACTCAGATCGCTAGTCCGGTGCTTTGCTACTAAATGCTCTTCATCGGTCCCGGTCGCGCTGGCGGGGCTACCCGCGCCCGAAACATACAGATTGCCAGCGTCATCAAGCGTGACGTTACCGTATCCGTCGAGGCCTGAATTTCCGAACTGGTCGGTGGCAACGATCGCGCCATCGCTTAGACGCAGTTTAAGGATGATCGCATCCCATCGGCCCTGATTTGTGAAGCCGGGAAGCGCACCCAGTGTTCGCCCAACAGCATAAAGGTGCGTTCCGTCAGAAATCGCGTCAAACAAGAGACTGCCGTTGGCTAGCTCGATTTCCTGTGTCCAGAGCACGGCGCCTGCGGGCGAAACTTTCTGAACGATCACGGCGTGTTCGCGATCACCGGTCCCAGAAAATCGACCATCAGTTGAGCCAAGAACATAAAGACTGCCGTCATCATCCATGGCAGAGCCGCCAATGATCTCTTTGCCGCTTGTTCCCGTTTGAATGGTTAAACCAGATAGTGTCGGGTTTGTCGGCAACGGTGTAGCGAAGCGGAACTGATCCGAGTCAGTCAGGCTTAGTGTGCGATCAGCGTTACAGAGGAAGTCCGGGTCGCGCGGTGCGGCGCCGCTGATGGGAAGTGCAACATCATCGCACGGGAAAATGAACGCGATAAGATCGGGATCACCTGTCGCTGTGTGGAACAGATAGTAGCCATCAGTGTCGCAGCCATCGCTCGCGCCGCAACGGACAAGGCCGTAGTCGCTCGAGGCCCCGCGCAACTGAATGTAGCCCGCGCTGTAATCGAAGTTCGTCAAAATCAAATAATCATTGTCCACGCCGTCATCACCGCGCGCAAAGAATGGCACAGCTATCTCTGCGGTGCCCAAAATGATCCGATCCCCTGAAGGACCGCTATAAGAGCCATCCAGATCAAGATTATTGACCCCGTTTGCGATCGATATTCGGTCCGATCCCGGGAAGGGATCAGATGTATCGACTGGCATGAATGTATCGAAGCCATCCGTTTCACCTTCGATATAGTCTGTATCGAACAGCGTGTATTCTAGATCATTATAAGGAGTGCCCGAGGCAAAGGTGGCCGTCGTGGTGAGCCTCTGGTTCAAGAGGCCAGCCAGGTCTTTTGGCATGACCGGAAACGCCTGCGCAGCGGAAATTAGAGAATTCGACGGCGGCGGCGAGGCGTTGGTGGGGGGAGCGGCACTGACATTGGGCGTACTTGCATCCTCACCACCGCATCCAGCGAGCAAGGCTGCGATCAGTAAGCTTGGGAGAAATCGACTCTTTGCCGCACCGATCTTTCGAAATCCGTTTCCCTGTGTTTGCACCTTTACCAAATCACCACTCCGCTAATATGAGACATCTCTCACCTTAACCAGCGTCGCCGGGGCTGCTACATTTTCATTGTATCAAAGTGTATCGATGGCACTGTTAGAGCAAATGCACCCTCTATCGGAACGCAAGCGATCGGTTAGTGCAGCGCGAATGCCCAGGCCTTGGAAAACAGCAAGCCCATTTCGCCATTTCAACTCACCGGGCCACCTCGTTCATAGACAGCTGCGCGGTGTCAGTTACAGATTGAAAACTGGCGACGGGCGAGATGAGATTGGCTTGCTCGCTCAGGAAGTGGAGCAGGTAGTTCCCGAAGCCGTCCATAACTTCGACAGCCACCAGAAGGGCGTTGCATACAACGCGCTCATACCAATCCTCGTCGAAGCGGTGAAGGAGCTTTCTGCAGAGCTGGATAGCCTGCGGCAAGACCGGGGGCAGCCTGCCGCAGGATAGCGATCTGCCACCCGATCACCCACGCCAAGGTCTCACTAGGCTTCGCATCAGTGTGCCTAGACTGCCTGAACATTCATATGATCGAACATATCTGCGATCATGGAACAAAAGACAGTGTCGGCACCGCATCCGACTGGGCTTTGGCGCGTCTCGGTTACGATGTTAGGGCGTAAGCTGCGGTGGAAACTTGTGGCGGTGCCCCCGCTGGCACTGGCTGCGCAAATCGTCTGGTTTAGTTCGGCGACTGAGGAACGTAGACCTTCGTGACTATCCTCCATTGATTGTTGATTTTCATAAGTGTCAACGCATCGAAGAACCTTGCCCCGGATCGGAATGTGACAGTAGCGAGACGATTGTCGACGATTTGGAGCGATAAAAACTCATAATCAGAGCGCAGGCCTGACGGGTTCTCATTCGATGCCCAAGTCGAGATGACATCATCCATTTCCGCTCGGCGCAGTGAGTTTGTTCCGTCGCTTCCCACGGTTGAAGTCATCATGATTGCATGATTTCGCGCGAACGCCCGTTCGAGGCGCTCCTCGCTCGCCTGCCCTTGACCTTGAAAATAGTCTAAGACCACAAGCTTGATGGCTTCAGCCTCTGGCTCTTGATCCACCCGAGGCTCCGGCATTGTTACACAACCAAGCAACAATGCACTGCTCATCGTAAGCGCTAGACCTGATTTCAACATTGCATGTCCGACCACTAATCTGAAAGGCTATGATCATTCGAAATCCGTCAGCAGAAGTCTTCGTGATTTCACGTCTAAGCTGATCATCTTCGCGCAATTGCAGGGCAAAGTCGCGGACACCAAAAATTCTGCGCCGCTTTTGGGCTTTAGGAGTTAAGCACAGCAGCGACTATTGAGCAGCATTGCTGGAGCCGTTCTGATGATCATAATAGACGCATTCTTCAGGTTTTCAGGAATAGGCTTGCTGCTTCTGATTGCGTTAATTGCCTTGCGCGATAACCGATCCGCGCAAAGCACCCCGTTCTTGGTGTTGGCTTGTATCAGCACTGCATCGCTGTTCCTCGGGTACGCCCCAGACGCACTTCGGCTAAATGGATGGGCGTTCGCGATTGCGCGGTTGATGGATGTGCCGCATTTGATCTTCGTCTGGCTATTTGCCCTTTCGCTTTTCTCGTCGAACTTTCGGTTAAGCAGAGGCCATTTTATAGTCAGCGCCCTATATTGCATGCCTATCCTGTGGATCCGCTTAGCAGCCAATTTCGAAGTCCCTCCAGCACCGCCTTGGTTGGTCCAATTTGTCAGCGTCATGTCATTGGCAGTTGCTGGGCATCTCTGTCTTTCGACACTGTATGGGCGGAAAGACGATCTAGTTGCCTCAAGGCGGCAATCCCGGGTGATGTTCGTTCTAGTCATCGTGCTAGTCACCGTTAGCGCCGCTCTTAGCGAAGCGTTTGGTGTGCAGGGTTCGTCGCTGAAGTTAGAGACGGTGAAGGTGCTGACAATTTGGCCTGCTGTCGCGTGGGCAGCGTATTGGATGACATCATTTAACAGTATCGCTGTGAACTTTGCGCACGAAGAGCATGCCGCGCCCGATTTGGATGTGCGCGACGCAAAGTTACATGATCGCTTGCTGGAAGAAATGTCTGAGGGCGCCGCTCATCAAGAGGAAAATCTGACTATACAAACTTTGGCGCGACGGTTGGGTGTGACGCAGCACCGGCTTAGGGCGTTTATAAATCAAGCGCTTGGGTATCGAAACTTCAGCACCTTCCTGAACGACCACCGAATTGACGCGGTGAAACAAGAATTCGCAAAACCGCAAAACGCGCATCTGCCCATTCTAACCATCGCCTTGGACTGCGGGTTTCGTTCTATCTCATCGTTCAACCGTGCCTTCAAAGAGCGCGAAGGCATGACCCCAAAGGAATACCGCCAGAAACTCAAATCACGCACCAGAGATGATTGAAAATTACGAACTGATTGCGCGGAATCCACCAGCTTTTGCGTGAAACTGAGCAGTAGGATCAATCCAATCGCTCTAGGCTCGCCGCGGTGCCTTCAAGGTGTTTCCTGTTTTGCCAGAGTGTTCACTAGAATATGCCTATTGGCAGGTATCACTTTCTGCCCGGTCCCAAACACTCGTCGATTCACCGCGTGGCATTAGCGCGACAATCCTATAGGTTCTGCACAGTCCATCTTCTCAGTAAGTGAGGTCTCCATGATCCGTACCATCCTTCTCGCCAGCGCCGCTGCGATCGTTGTCATTCCTGCTGCCTCGTTCGCACAGGAAAGTGAGGAAACCTTTGGTGGCACCAAGGGCGCCGATCTTACAATCGAGGCGATGGAGCCTGATGGCTCTGATATAATGATCGGGCGCGCGGGCGAGTACCCAGCGGACATCGCGCGATACTTGCTGGCATCAGGAGCAGGATCAGCCAGTCTTTCGCCCGATGGCAAGACGATTGCTTTTGCTTGGGATGTCACCGGCGAATCCGAATTGTGGGTGATGCCTGCAACCGGCGGACAGCCGCAGCAGATCACGTTTGAGACTGGCGTCTTTGCGAGTGTTTGGACACCCGATGGCTCCAGCCTGTTCTATCCCGCAGATCGCGATGGCAACGAACAGCCGGGCTATTTTGCGCTAACGCCGGACGGCAATTCTGAAATCGAAGTGTTACCATCCGCGCGCGGCGATTTCCGCATCTTTGGCGATTTTGCCGCCGATGGCAGCTTTGTTTACGCGTCAACTGCGCGCGGAGCCGGCGTGTTCGACATTTATCGCGGGGCAATGGACGGCACGAGCGAGCTGATCGTCGAAAGCGAGCTGGGCCTCGCTGCACGCTCCATCTCGCCCGACGGCAAATATGCTCTTGTCACAGAGCAGGTGGGAGAGGACGCTAACAACCTCTATTTACTCGATCTCCAAACGCGGCAGATGACCACTATCTCCAAACCGCCAATTGAAGAGCGCGCCGAACATACATTGGGCGGATTTGAGTGGATGTCCAATTCGTCCGGTTTCTATTTCGCGACCAATGCAGAGCGCGAATTTGGCACGCTCGCATTCTATAGTGTGGAGAGCGGAGCCTTCGAGCGTGTCTTCGAGGCGGAACGGGATGTGGAGAATATCGAGCTTTGCGGTGCCGGGCCCGGGGGCAGCTATCTTTATTGGACCCAGAACAATGATGGTTTTGACACACTGCATGGCTGGCACACTATCGAAAAGCGCCCGATTGAGATGCCGCAGCTTCCAGAAGGAAACTATTACCTCGACTGCGAAGCGGATGGGGAATTGCTGGTTCGCGTCAATGGCTGGCAGACACCGGGCGAATTGTGGATGACAAACCCGATTGCTGGAACTGCGGAGAAAGTTTTCAGCGCAAACCTCGCCGGGCTTGATCCAGATCGTCTGGTTCGACCGCAGGTGGTTCGTTACCTCGCAAGCGATGGAGTGGAACTCCAAGGTTTGCTGTACCTTCCGCAGGGTGCAGAAACCGGAGACAATGCGCCTCCAGTGGTGTTTTCAGTCCACGGTGGCCCATCTGGGCAATCGCAAGCTCGATTCAACAGTGTCGCGCAATATCATGTGGCGCGCGGTGTGGCGGTGTTCGAGCCGAATATACGAGGTTCGATAGGTCTAGGGCGGACATATTCGACCCTCGATGACCGGGAAAAACGCCTCGATTCAATTCGCGACTTGGTCGATCTCAAGAGCGCGCTGGCAGCCGATGGTTTGATCGATGGTGATCGCGCTGCGGTGATGGGCGGATCATACGGCGGATATGCGGTCAACGCGGTTCTTGCCGAGTTTCCGGGAGAATTTGTCGCCGGGGTCTCTCTCTTCGGAGTGGCCGATTGGGTAACCGCTCTTCAGATCGCCTCGCCCGCGCTTAAGGCCTCAGACAGGATCGAATACGGAGACATCACCGAAGATTCCTGGCGCGAATATTACACAATCAATTCGCCAATCCGCAAAGCGGACCAGATTACCGTACCCGTGCTCTTTTCACATGGGGTGATGGATCCGCGCATCGACATCTATGAAACAGAAGTGATGGTGACAACGCTGCGCGACAACGGCGTCGATGCGCAGTTCATCCGCATTCCTGATGAGGGGCATGGTTGGCGCAAGCTGTCGAACCAATTGTTCTATTACCGCAAACAGGCCGAATTTATCGAGGAGCAGCTGGGTCTTACCGAAGCGGATTGAGCGGTCCGCAGCAACCATGCGAAGCCGACGTGCCGTGTCAGCGGGAAAACCGGATGCGGGGTTTTGGGCATTGGGAGTGGCACCTCCACGAGGTCTACTTGAAGATCAATGGAGTGCTGCACTGCCCGTATCACGATTGAAGAGTGCAAGCTTAGCGCTTGGCCGATAGGCTTGCCCCCCAGTTTGGTCGATAGCGGACAGTTGATCCCACGATCCTGTTATTGTCACTCAGCCTTTCTCTCGATGTTCAAGAGCGCAGGCGAACGTCCTGTCAGGCTCCGCAGATCGTTGATCATGTGTGCCTGATCAAAGAACCCGTACTGATACGATAATGCAGCCCAGTCCGGTATTTTGGTCCGATCCGCTTGGGCGATGACGGCATTCGCCCGAACGATGCGGCTATAAGCTTTCGCCGAAACACCCACTCGCTTCTTGAAGCCTGTTCGAAACTGGCGCTCGCTCAGACCAATCCGCTCCCGGATCGCACGCAGAGATGCCGTCCCTCGCATTCGGCGGATCATAGCCACTGCCAGGTCGATGTTCCCGTTGGCTACGTTGGTGGTCATGTCCAGAACGGGCCGAGCCATTGCCTCCGCGATTGCGTCGACCGGCGCACCGCGGTTCGCCAATAGAAGCGCGCTGTCGAAGTCGTCATTTTGCCACTCCACAATCTGGCCTGCGCAGTCTTCGTTTGAAATGCCCAGCGCATTTTGAGCCAGCTCCGGCGCGATGGCTATACCGATGAGCTCGGTCGGTCTTTGCGGTGCATAGAAATATGGATTTGGCTGCGGCCCATGAAGTCGAAGTTTCACATCTGCGATGTCCCCGCTCACAGTCCATTCGCGCCATATGACAAGTGAGAGATACCAAAACGGCACCATACGATGAGGGGCTGCGGTGGCATTTGGACCACCATGACACCACAGCCGAACTTGGTGTCCGGCTTGGAGCAGGGGCAAGAGGCGAAACGTCCCAACCATACGCAGTGTCTAAAGCAAGAGTGGCTGTAGGAACAGGGAGGGCGAGTGTCGCCGCCGGTTTTTCCAATACGCTCGCGATAATCCCTGTCAGATATGGGTGCCGCATCAATTCGTGCAGATAGGAACATCGCCAAATGTCAAAGCCACTGAGACGTCACCTCACAACACCATCAGCAGCGCTTTATGCGGCTTTGGCTATCGGCGGGTTTGGCGCGAGTACGGTGTCGGCGGCGACACCTGATTGGCGATCAATCCCTCTCGACGAACAAGCCTTTGATTTTTCTGAAGCCTCGTCTTTTCGCATTGAGAATGTGCAGGGTCGCGAGGCCCTATGCCTTGATGGCGAAGCCTTTGCGCGTGGCGTCAGTCTCCAAAATGGCTCGATTGCCGTCGACATCGCGAATGATGACCGCCGACGCTTCGCCAACGTCATTTTTCGCGCTGGCACTCGCGACAATTACGAGACCGCGTATCTGAGGATGCACAAATCGGGTCAGTTTGATGCGGTGCAATACACGCCGCATCTGAATGGTGAGACCAATTGGCAGCTTTTTCGAGAAGCTCAATTGCGTGCCGATTTCGGGAATGATCCATGGATCACTTTGCGCGTGGATTTTGCCGGCGACCGCGCCGAAGTGTCTTTGGGCGGCGATGGTGATGGACCCGCTTTGACCACTGATTTGACGCTTCCTGCTGAAAGCGGCGCGATCGGCCTTCGCACCCTGTTCGAAGGCTGTTTTTCAAACTTCCGATATTCTTCGGCCACGCCCTCGTTCGATACAGGGGGCGAAGAGCGGGACATGTCGCCCACTCCCGAACAATCAGCAAACGGCCATATCGAGCAATGGGCATTGTCCAATCCATTCCCGCTTGCAGAGTGGGCTGGTATCGCTGCCAATCTTCCTCAAAACCCGCAGTGGAGCATCGCTGATGTGGAGCGCAACGGGCGCCTGTTGATCTCACGCTATGTCCAAAAGCAATCGTCGGGCAGCTTTGAAAGGAACCGCCTCGACGCCGTCTATGCAGGCGTGGCAATTCACTCAGACGATGATCAAGTCGCCGAATTGCAGATCGATGCAAGCGACATGGCGACGGTCTGGCTCAATGGATCGGTGCTCTATTCCTTCGACAACAGCTTTCGCGCCAAGGGACCGCTCTTTCGGGGGGATTTTGATGCGACTAAGCAATCGCTGAGCTTGAGGCTGAATGAAGGCAGGAATGAGCTGATCGTCCTAATCGCCGAACGCGCGAATGGATGGGGTCTTGCCGGTCGTGTGTCGGCGGAGAATCCTGTGAGCATTGAAGCGATTGACGCGGGCCAATGACGTTTGCGCAGGAGCGCAATTCAGCTCCCTTGCCCACACACCCGGAGGAAACAGATGTTTCGCTGGCTTGAGAAGACGATCAAGAAAAGCCGGTCAACTGTAATGACCGCGCCGGGCGTGCTGAAAATCCACAACGCCGAGGCCAAGTTTCGCAGCACCTCCAATGATCGCCGATCACCATATGGCAAGCTATCACAAGATCGTTGGAGCGATGGGCAGGAGCGCTTTAGTCTGACCCTCCGCAACCTGCCCGATACTCATGGTGGCAAAGTGCGCCTCCTGAGCGAAGGCAATCTTGTCGCTGAGTTTGACGTGTCCGGCTCCACACTTAAATTTCAATGGAAGGGCTATTCCAGCGAGGATATCCCGCTCATCGCCATTGGTGCCTGCGTCACGATTGAGGCTGGCTCAACGGTTCTCAACGCCATTGTGGAAGCTGACTGATCGTGTCCTAGGATTTGGCGCTATTGAGAGGTCAAGGTTGTCGTTGGTGTGGCCGATGAGGGGCACTGTCAGAGCACATGCACCGGTTAGTGAAACGCGCTTGAAAGGGTAGGGCAGGGCGGTGCCCAGACTCAGGAAAGCCGCCACCTGCCGTTTCGACGAAGAGGGAGGGTTATGCTGTGGTTCCGACAGATAAGCAGCCCGCAGAAGTTTGCTTCTGTCCACGGCAACGTCCACAATCAATCCTGATGATTGGTGACCAATTGTTCGTCGCCGACGCGAGCGAGCAGACACAGCAGCAATCCAATCACGCTGGTCGCGCTCATGAACAGATAGGTTGCAGAATAGCCGCCCATCTCGATCACAAAGCCGGAGTTTGCCGAGTAGATGGAGCGCGCGAAATTGGCGCTCGCCATAAACAAGGCGAACTGCGATGCGGCGACCGCTGGATTGCAGATGCGCATCGCCCAAGTGATCAAAGTGATCATGCCTGAAAGCGATAGGGCGTAGATCGCCCCGTCATAGATCATAAACGGGGCGTCGCCTTGCCAGCTTGGCAAACTCAGACCTGCGGCAGCGGAAAGGATCGCCACAGCAGCCACTTGTACGATCACCGCTCTAGAAAGGCCGAGCCACAGCACGAGTGGGACTGGCAGTATTAAAGCCGCACCTGCAGCAATCAGATTGAGCGCGCCTCGTAAGTTGGAATAGGCTTCGCTGCTCCATCCTAAATGTTGCACTGCCAAGGTGGGGGAAACAGAGTCCGCGAATGCAAAGGGTGCTTGGACAAAAGCGAGACCTGCAAGGAATAGCAGGACATGGCGATTGAATAGCGACCGGCCCACGCGGCTAATGATCGGCCAGAACGCATCCTGTTGACGCTCTAGACATTCGGGCGAAGGGGTCCCTGTGGACCATGGCATGAGGCGTTCGCCGGGCCGTTCGCGAAAGATGCCAACAAAAACGCTCGCCACTCCGACAAGGCTCGCCAAAACCAGCGCGGTTGTCGTGACATCGCCCGACATCAGCAGGCTGCCGGCGATCACACTGCTTATCGCGATGCCGGCCGATTGGCTTGCAAACATAACACTGTTGATGGCGGTGCGTTCGCTATTGGGAACAATGTCTACCGCCAACCCATCGACGGCCACATCGTTGAACGCGGCGCATAGGTTTAGAACAAAACACAAGCCCGAGAGCAGCGCGATATCGCTGGCCGTCGGCGCAATCATCGCCATGACCAACAACGTGGCCATCATCAGGCCCTGCGCTGCGAGGATCCAACTCCGCCTTCGCCCCATTGGCTTGAAGGTGAAACGATCCATCAACAACCCGTTGAAGAGCTTTGCCGACCAAGGGAGCAATGCAAAGGCGACAAATGCCCCAATTTCGACCGGCGTGGCGCCTTGCGCTGCAAGCCAAGCGGTCAGCGCCACCGTCGTCAATCCAACAGGCACGCCTTGCAGGAAATAGAGCATCATTATCGTCGCAAAGCGCGCTGGCTTGCTGGTCGTAAGTGCTGGAATATTTTCTATTCGCACAGGCGCCGCCGTTGCGGCCACTGACTGAGTCATGTGATCTCTCGATTGTTGCTAAAAAGCCCGGCGGACACTCGGGACTGGAGAGCATCCGCCGGGCTTAAGGACACTGCGGAATTAGCGCGGTGTGTACTCTTGAAGCAGCATTGAGCTCATCACGGTACGGTATTCTGCGCGATCGCCCGATTCTGAAATCAATTGTTGGACGCTTCGTTGGGCAAATTCATTCATCTGCGTGTTACGACGTTCTTGTTCGGCTTTGTCGGCAAACGCAGCAAACGTTGTCGTCAGGTAGATGTGTGGTTCACCTTCACGCGGATTAACGTTGATCAGAATCTCATAGTCTGTGATCCAGCCTTGCGTTTTTGCATATTCCTGAAGGCGCACCCAATTGTCCGCTAGATGCTGCGCATACTGGAATTCGGCCCCGTCATTCACAAAGATACCGCTGACTTCCGTATATTCGCCGGCCTCCAACGGGAATTCTTGCGCAACCGCTGATGTGGCGAAAGGCAGTGTCACTGCCAAAGCGGCGGCAGTCATAAGAGTTTTAAAGGTGTTCATTGGTTTCCCCATTCGTATTGTCGCAATTGGTGACTGCGCCAAAATGCACATGTCCCAATCAGGTGTGGCGCGACCCACGTCAGGAGCAGGCAAAGCGCTGCCATTGCCCGGTGAACATGCGTTCACAAGGCCCTCATAAAACGGCTATTTTTGTATTTCCCCGCTGCAACACGAATGCCTTGCCGCTGCCCCGATCGTCAACGGGGCAGAGCGTCAAAAAAACGTCAATTCATCGGTGCTCAGGCCAATTGTGAACACATTAGCTCAATAGAGAGCGGTTCAAGACAATCGCGGATCCGTAGGGATAAGATCAGGCCAGCCAAATCGGTTCCATGCCTCGACCATGCCAGTCTTCTTGGCAAACGCCATAAAGTCCGGATGTCGGATCGTTCGATTGATTGGATCAATATCAATCCAAAGGGTCATCAGACCGAACATATTGGCTGGGTGGATGCATTCTGAATATATCTTCATTGCCAAATCGGAATGGCCCATCCAGATCGCAGGAAAGACGATCGAGGAATCGTATGGGTCTTGCATGGTGGCATGAAGACCGTGAAGCAATTGACTGTAGGCGGCGTGATCGGCTTCTTCGCCGCTGTAGATTCCTCGTGATGCCAATCTGAAATAGCCATCGCGAGCTGTTTCATCCATCGGCGCAACGCCGGGCGGTCGCATAAAGATCGTGTCGAGATAGAAGCGGCTGTCATAATGGCTCTTGGTCGCCGCTTCGCGGTCACCCATCGCCAACTGCACAATCGCAAGGAATACGCCCGGCGCGCCCATGTCCACCGTCCTTTGACCAACATTGCGTGCCTTTTCCAGCTCACCCAAACCAAGGTAGGCGGCCGTGAGCATCACCAGATTGCGCCAATAAATCGGGTCCCGGTCCACAGCCTCTTCGATATAGGGCAATGCCTCTTTAGTCTTGCCGAGATAAAGCAGGCAGGAACCAAGCCGCGAGGCGACGTCCGAATTGTTTGGGTCGCGGGCATAGGCCTCCAGCGCCAACTCAAGTCCGCGCGCCGGATTGAACTGGGTCCATGCATGAACACCCATCACCGAAAAAGCGTGGCCTTGGCCCGGGTCCAGAGCAATGGCTTTTTCGGCGCAAGCTGCGCCTTCGGCTGATTGCTCGATCCGCCGAAGACTGGGTGTGATTGCGGCGGTCATGATGTGCGCATCGGCCAAAGCGGTCCAGCATTCTGCGAATTCCGGATCAATCTCGAGTGCCTTCTCCAGCAGTTCGATGCCGCGTGCCAATGCCCCGTCGATTCCGATCTTTTGTCTAAGGGCGCTTCCCTGCAAGTAAAGCGCATAGGCTTCGCGGTCGGCGGTCATCCTGCGCGTGGGCGCCGATGTAATTGATTTACCCAGTGCTTTACCGATCGAAGCGATGACATTCGAACCGATTACTTTACGCCCCTCGAAGAACTCGGAGACGGATCCAGTGACCACATCCGACCACATTTCTGTACCCGATGTCCCTTCGATAAGAGCGACCCGCACTTCCAACTTGTCGGCTCTTCGCCGTACGCTCCCTTCGACCAAGTGAGAGGCGCCCAGTGCAGCCGCCATTTGGGGCACCGTCCCGCCTTCTTCCGTGACTTTTGCGATCGAAGTGCGCCCAACCAAAGCTATCCCTGCGACGCTGATTAGGCGGGACGACAGCTCATCGATCACGCCGTCGGCCAGGAACAATCCGTCGACGAGGTTCTCGTCCTCGCCAAATGGGAGTACAGCGATGACCGTTTGTGTCGACGTATGCGCGGCAGCTTTAAGCATGGGAAAGCGGGCCTTCGACGCTTCTAACAAACGCTCTTGCACGCCCGCATCGGCGCGATCCATCGCAGCCGCCAATGCCGATTTAATCCGGGTATCAATATGCTCCCGGCGCGCGGCAAGCCAAGCGTCGAACGCTGGGTTGAGTGAAACCCCTTGCAACAACATTAGATTGCCAATCGCGAGCAGTTGCTCAATTCCTCGGTCCCACTCGTTTTCGTTCAACGCCGCTTCAAGGTCAGTAAGGTCGCTGCTCAGCTTGTCGGTTACGAGTGAGACTTCGTGTCGGGCGATGGTGAGCGCGCCAATCCCATGGTCGTCCAAATGTTTGCGCAGATCGAGCAGACATTGCCGCAAGCTCGCCTTGGCCTGTGCAGGAAAGCGATCATGCCATAATAACCGGGTCAGGGCGTCACGGTCTATCGAATGGCCCGGTTGTAAAAACAGGATTGCCAACACCAAAGCCGCGCGGCGGTTTTTGAGTTCGACTGCGACGCCTGCATAGGTTTGCACCCGGAATTCACCGAACAAAGCCGCTTTCAGCTCAGCATGCGCCGAAGCCCTTGTGCTCTTGTGATCCAATAAGTCAGCCCCCAAGGCATTTTCATACCGGTCACATATGCGTTTGCAAGCAGATTTGGGCGCGGGTGAGAGGCCGTGTTGAGGCGATGTCCAAGATGCAGGCCTTGCGTTTTCTTATAGCGACGCGATCACATCCAAGCCTTTACGATAAGGTCTAAGAATTGCGTCAGCAACTGGGCCGGAAGCGGGATTTCTGGTTTAGAATGGTAGCGAGCGAATAGCCGCCATTCCGCGATCTGACGCAGAAGCGGATCGTCCATTCACGACCAAATATGTGCCATCCGTTTGAACGCGGTGTCTGCCAAACCAAAATGGTCAATGGCTGCTCGGCCAAGCTCCGTGCGGCTCAGCAATATTGCGATTGATGGCCATCAGGAAGAACGAGGAGCGTTGACAAGAGTGATGCCACACTAGATGCTAATGCAAGTGACTCGCATTTGCGATTCGCTATGGAGGAGCATCACTTGTCATCACCCCACCTCAGCTACGCTGCCCGCACAGCATGCTCTGCAATCGCCGTTATGTCCGCTTGTGCGGCGCAGGCTTCGGACGAGGTCGAAGAAGATCAACAAACCAATCAGAACACTATCACGGTCACCGCGACGCGAGCGCCCGTCACGATTGCTGACGCGCCCGCCACAGTGACGGTTTTCGATGCTGAGCAGATTGCGGATGAGCTGGTCACTGACATTCGCGACCTCGTGCGATTTGAACCGGGAGTTACCGTTCGCCGTGCACCGGCTCGCTTTGGTGCCGCGCTCGGTACGACAGGACGCGCTGGCAATGAGGGTTTCAACATCCGCGGGATCGGCGGCAACCGCGTACTTATTCAAGTTGATGGCATCCGCGCGCCGCAAGGGTTTGCATTTGGTGCGCAAAGCGTTGGCCGTGACAGCGCCAGCGATCTTGGCCTGATCAAGTCGGTCGAAATTCTTCGGGGACCTGCCTCCGCTTTCTATGGCAGCGATGGACTAGCCGGAGCGATCAGCTTCACGACATCTGATCCCGAGGACTTCATCGAGGATGGCAACCGCATTGGCGGCTTTGTGCGCGCGCAATATGGGTCTGCTGATAACGAATTTGCAGGCACCTCTGCCATCGCGGGCAGCTTCGGCGATTTCTCCGCACTGCTCGCCTATTCGCGGCGCGATTTCGAAGAGCTCGACAATCAAGCCAGCGTCGGCGGCGAGGGCCCCGCACGGACTTTGCCGAATCCGCAAGAAGGCGAATCCAACGCACTTCTCGGCAAATTAGTGTGGAGCGATGGAAGCCACCGTATCCGCCTAACCGGTGAGTATCTGGAGCGCGAAGTCTTCTCAGATGTGCTGACCGGGCGGGGTCCGGTGTTTCTGTTTGGACCAACACCAAGCTGGATTGTCGATAATCTGACGGCGTTCGACACAACGCAGCGCACGCGCGTTTCAGCCGATTGGACATGGACTGCGGATGAGGCGGGAGCAGGTCTTATCGATTACGCCCATCTCGCGGCCTTTTGGCAGGATGGCGAAGACCGCCAATTCGCCGACGAAGACCGATCCCCAACCGGGGCAACACCCCGGCCTGATCGCGAACGGTTCAACACCTTTGACAATCGCATCTATGGGGCTGTCGCAGATTTCCGTTCAAGCTTTGACACGGGCGGCGTATCGCACACGCTCTCATTCGGAGGCGACATAAGCTTTACCCGCCAAGAGGGACTTCGGGATGGCGTCGTTCCGCCATTCGGAGAGAGCTTTCCCAGCCGCGCTTTTCCGGTCACAGACTTTACTCTTGGCGGGATATTTGTCGGTGACGCGATAGAGATCGCGGGCGGCGCGTTCACACTCTACCCGGCGGTCAGGTTCGATTTCTATGATCTGGACCCAACCGACGATCCGCTTTTGCCGAACTTCGCGGCGACGGGCCAAGATGGCTCACGCCTCTCTCCCAAAGTCGGCGCAGTCGTCAAACTGGGCAACGGGGATATCCGTCTTTTCGCAAACTACGCGCAAGGGTTTCGTGCGCCAACGCCGAGCCAAGTGAACAACTTCTTTGAGAACCTGGCATTCGGCTACACCTCCGCTCCCAACCCCGACCTGGAACCAGAGACCAGCGAAACCTTCGAAGGGGGCATCCGCTACGGCACTGATCAGGTCGATTTGTCACTCACCGGCTTTGTCGCCGATTATGCCAATTTCATCAGTCAGGAACAGGTCGGCGGTTCCTTCACTCCGTTCGATCCAGCCGTCTTTCAATTCGTCAATCTCGACAGTGTGAAAGTGAACGGTGTGGAGGCGAGGGCCAGCTACCAAGCGGAGAACGGTTTTCGTGCTCGGTTCGCCATCGCCTATGCCGATGGCGAAGTGCAGTCACCCGGCGCGCCTGTCGCTGCACTCTCAACCATTGACCCCCTCAATGCGGTTTTCGGCATCGGCTACCGCGATCCAGACCGCCGGTTCGGAGGCGAGCTTATCGTCACATACAACGCGCGCAAGGAAGCCAACGAGACAGTCGGCGTTTGCGACGGCACCTGTTTCCGCCCGTCAGAATTCGCGATCATTGATGCGACGGCATTCTATCGTTTCAACGACACATTCACGCTGCGCGCGGGCCTCTTCAACATCGCGGATGAGACCTATGCCTACTGGAACGATGTGCGCGGCCTGACCGACACGTCCGACATCACCGAAGCCTTCACCCAACCCGGTCGCAATTTCAGCGTCTCGCTCAGCGCTACTTTTTGATTCTAGGAGAATGAACCCATGAAACTCACAAACCTAATTGGCGGCGCCGTTTGCGCCATCGCTCTCGCCACCAGCCCCGCGCTTGCGGACGATCCGGTGGGTGAACGCACCCAAGCGCAGGAACAGGCATCTTTCCAAGCGGACCGCGCCGATATCCTCGCGATGGCAGGCGATTTCCGCGTTACCTTCGACATGAAAGAGACGACCCCGTGGCGCGAAGATTATGAGCCGATCGATGCCAAAATCTCAGGCGGTCATGAAAGCGTGCGGGTGATTGAGGATACGGGCCGCAAGATCGTGCTGCAGCATTTGTTGGTTGTGGGATCAGACGATAACCCGTTTGTGATCAAACACTGGCGTCAAGATTGGGAATATGAACCTGAGCAAATCCTGACCTACAACAGCGCCGGACAATGGGTGCTCGAAGATGTTCCGGAAGCGATGCGGGCAGGGCGATGGTCGCAAACCGTCTATCAGGTCGATGACAGCCCGCGTTATGCGGGATGGGGCCAATGGCAGACGACCAATGGCGTGCGCCGTTGGCGATCAAATTGGACCGTTCGCCCGCTGGCACGCCGCGATGCGACCCGGAACCCGGACTATGATCACTACCAATCAATCAACCGTCATCAGCCATTCCCCGGTGGTTGGATCCACTGGCAGGACAATACAAAGATGAAATGGGTCGACGGTGAAGCTGTGCCTTATGTGCAGGAAAGCGTCCTTAACACCTATGTCGCCTTCGATGGTTATCCGACCGATGCCGCCGATGCCTATTGGGCAGCAACTGAGGATTACTGGGCCGTCGTGCGCGCGGAATGGGACAAAGCCATTGCAAGCGGCAATGGCGTGACTGTCGAGGAAGAGGCCAACACAGGTACCGTGATCAGTGGGCGCTTGCTGGAGATGGGGACGCAAGTCCACATGGGCGAGATGGAGCAGGTGGCTGCAATCGCTGAGGCTCAGACGCTCATTCGGACCGCTGCGTCAGCACCAGCGACCGCTATGGCTAGCGCAGATGCGGATGATGTGGGGTACTAGCGGGGTAGAGCAACATGTTCGACCCACCACCACTCCAACTTGCAGGCAACCCTCTCCCTACCAGAGGTAGGCGTAGAGACCGATGAGGATCGCGATGGTGAGGGTTGCCAGCGTGTTGAACAGCGCGCTGGTGGCAAAGGCGATGTCGCCCAGCTTTACCGTCTGCTCCTCATCGGGGGCCGCCGTCATCCGCGAGACGACGGCTGCTGCTACCAGACCAATGAGGAACACGATCCAGATCCGCACCACAAATGGCAGATCGGGCAGAACCGCATTGACGATGATGTTGAGCGCAACCGATCCGATCAGCGCAGTGAAAGCGCCAGCCGCATTCGCTCGCTTGTCAAAGAAGCCCAGCAAAAACACGATCACCACGCCCGGCGCGATATAGCCGGTGTATTCCTGAACCGTCTGAAACGCGCTTTCAAAGCCGCCCAAGAATGGTCGGGCCAGAACCAGTGCCAGAACCATAGCGGTGAAGGCTGCCACGCGGCCAACGGTCACATAATGCTGCTCGGTCTCATCGGGCTTCACGCTGCGATAGAGGTCCATGGTGAAGATGGTCGAGATTGAATTCATCATCGAGGCGAGTGAGCTCACCACCGCCGCGATTAGGGCGGCGAACACCAGACCGCGCAGACCAGCGGGCGCAAAGCCCATCAGCTCGCCGTAAGTCCGGTCTGAACGCTCAGCCAGAGCCGCGCCATCCAACGCGCCTTGCTGAGCCAGAATGACCGCAGCAATGCCCGGGATCACAACGATAAACGGCACAACCAGTTTGAGGAACGCAGCAAAGGCCAAGCCCTTTTGCGCTTCGCCCAGACTCTCGGCGCCCAGCGCACGCTGAATGATGTACTGGTTAAAGCCCCAATAGCTGAAGTGCAGCACCCACAGCCCGCCAAGCAGCGTCCAGATGCCCGGTAAGTCATTATAGGCCGGATGATCATTATCGAGGATCATCTCAAAGTGGCCCGGCATCTCGCCTGCCAGATAGCTCAGCCCGCCCAGCGCGCCGTCTGCGGGTAGAGCGTCCAATGCAAACCAAGTGATCGCAAAGCCGCCCAGGATCAGGATCACGACCTGAATGATGTCAGTCAGCGCAACCGCCTTAAGCCCGCCATAGAGCGAGTAGAGCGCAGCAAATGCCGCCAGCGCCGCCATAGACGTCAGAACGCCCCAGCCGGTCAGGCTCTCCACCGCAAGACCGCCCAGCCACAGCACGGTGGTGAGGTTTACTGCGGTGTACAAAGCGACCCAGAACACGCTCATCAGCGTCTTTACGCCGCTGCCATAACGCTGCTCCAGGAATTGCGGCATTGTGTAAATGCGCCGCTTCAAAAAGATCGGTAGGAAGTATTTCGCAACGATGATCAGGACCAAGGCCGCCTGCCATTCATACGCCGCAATTGCGATGCCCACGGCAAAGCCCTGACCCGATTGACCGATGATCTGTTCGGCTGAAATGTTTGAGGCAATCAACGAGGCACCAATCGCCCACCACGGCAAAGCGCGACCGGCAAGGAAGTAATCCTCAGTGTTCTTGTCGCGACCCTTCGGCTCGCGGCTCACAGCCAAAGCGATCCCTAGCAACGCAACCGCATAGCCTGCAATAATAACGATATCGATCGTCTCAAGCGTCACAATACTATCCCCTCAAAGCGCCTGTAAGGAGCGCCTTCCTATACCCAAACGGGCCTCTATCCGTATATTGAGCACTCGATCTGTTCTGAACCGCGCTCCTCAAAGGCGACCGAGTGGATCGCGATCTGCGCGGGTCCACTGCTTCGCAAAGCAAACGGTGTCTTCACACGTCCCTTATCCAATCCAGCCTGCTCAAAACAAGCCAGAGGCACGCGAACAGTGGCCCATCCTTGATCGGTCGCTTGCCGCGCGATTTCAGTGATGTTGAGCAAGCCAGCACAGCCCTCTCCGCAGCCCAGGATCAGCTCAAGCCTATCCGTCGTTGCGGCCTCGACATTCCATTCAATCACCAGATCAAGCGAAGATGAAAGACCAGCGGCATCAATGTCGATCTCTCGGTTGGCACGAAGGCTGTATTGCCCTTGGCCATTGCCATCCCAAGTGATCTCTCGTGCGTCTTCCTGCGCCAAGTGATCGACGCCTTTGACCCTGATCGCTCCCGACAGGCTTTGCCCTGCGAGTGCTGTCAGCGGAATATTGGCGTTTGAACTGTCGCCAAGAAACACACTGAACCCAGAAGCCGCGTCTCCGCGCGAAAAGACCGTTCCATCAAAGGCACTGCTCAGATCAATTCCCGGGTCTTCTGAAAACTGCTCCAGCGTTTCTGATGATCCGTAATTGAGTCCATGACCCAGCGAGAACAAAACTTCTTGCGTGTCCTCACCATTGATCGGCTCTCCATTCCCGAGTGCAGGCCAAGTGAATGAAAGCGTGCCGGTAAAATCATAACGCGGTTCGCCTTGTGCATCTCCGACTAGAACATCTGCGATCCCGCCGCCCTCTGTTCCGGGCAGCCATGCCGCAACAAAAGCGTCAGAGGCATTGATATGGGCGTTCACCCACATTGGTCGACCAGATAGAAACACAGCCACAACCGGTATATTGCGTTCTTTGAACAAATTCAGCAATGCCAGATCATCGCCATCGCTTGTTTCATAGACAAGGTCTGATCGGTCACCGCGATATTCGGCATAGGGTTCTTCACCAAATATGACGACAGCCACATCGGCATTGACGGACGAAGTTGAACCATTCGCCAATGTCGCGGTCCCGCCAATCGCTTCGACGGCTTCTTTTAACCCTGCAAAAATGCTCTGCGCGGCCAAAAACTCGTCATTCGCATTGCCAGTGCCTTGCCAATTGAGCGTCCACCCGCCGGTCTGTTGCTGAATGCTATCCGCGCCGCTGCCTGTCACAATGACATTCTGCCCCGGCTGCAATGGCAAGACTGACCCATTATTCTTGAGCAGCACCAGCGATTTGCGAACCGCCTCACGAGCAATCGCGCGATGTTCATCAGAGCCAAGCACGGCAGGGATGGTCGCAGAGCGCGCAGACGGTTTCGCCGCATCCAATAGGCCTGCTCGGATCTTCACTTTCAAGATCCGCAGCACAGCTTCATCAAGTCGATCAAGATCAAGTTCGCCTGAATTCCCGGCTGCCAACAGCTCGTCATAGAGGCCGCGCCAGCTGTCCGGGGCCATATACATATCCAGCCCCGCATCGAGCGCCGCTAGGCATTTGGTCGCAGTGCAACCGGGTATTTCCGCGTGACCGTTCCAGTCACCAATTACAAAGCCTTCAAAGCCCAATTCGCCACGCAAATGGTCATCCAGCAGTTCCTTATAGCCATGCATCTTGCGGCCATTCACGCTGGAGAAGCTCGCCATGACGACTTGCACATCGGCATCAATGGCTGGGCCATAGCCTGCGCCGTGCAACTCCAGCACTTCGGCGAGGTCACCTTCGGTATCACCCTTGTCGATGCCTAGACCAGTACCGCCATCACCGATGAAATGCTTGGCCGTCCCGATGACATTCTCACCCATCAGGAAACCATCTTGGCCAGATGCTCCCTGGAGACCTTCGACCATCGCAGCGGAATAACGAGCGACTATGTCCGGGTTCTCAGAATAGCTTTCATACGTGCGGCCCCAGCGGTCATCGCGGGCAACCGCCAATGTCGGGGCGAAGGTCCAGTCGAGCCCCGTAGCCCGGATTTCACGAGCCGTTACCTGCGCAATCCGCCCGATTAGTTCCGCATCATTGGCAGCGCCAAGCCCGATATTGTGCGGAAAGATCGTTGCCGATTGGAGGTTGTTATGACCGTGCACCGCGTCAGTGCCCCACAAAAGCGGAATACCGACACCGCCATCTGATGTGTCAGTGGACGCAGCCCAATATTCATCCGCCAACGCAATCCACTTTTCGGGAAGAGCAGTCTTCCCTCCACCCGGGGCCGAATTGCCTCCGTTGAGTACCGAACCAAGGTTATACTTCGCCACATCTTCTGGAGTGACAGAGGCGATATCGGCTTGAATAATCTGGCCGACCTTCTCCTCCAACGTCATCCGATCCAGCAATTCCTGTGCCCGTGTTTCAACGGGGTCTTGGACAAGCGAGCACGAGGCCAGCAGCGCCATAGACACAAAAGCTATAGCTGCGCGCATCATGGTAGTTCTCCCGCTATTGTAGAGGGCTGATAGACCCGCACGTAATCCACCTCCATCCGGGCTGGAAAGACGTCTTCATCAAGACCTTGCTGGCCACCCCAAGTGCCGCCCACGGCAAGGTTCAGCAACAGATGCTGTGGCCTCGTGAATGGCCAGCGTTTTCTGTTCGAGCTTTCTTTATTAAACAACCATTTGGGTTGATCGTTGACCCCAAACAAAAGAAAATCGGGCGTCCAAAGGAGCTGATACTTCTGCATGGAATCGCATGCGCCGGGCAGATCGTGTTTAGAGGTCATCTGCGATCCGCGAGAGAAGTTAAAGGCAGTTGTATGAACGCTATGATGGATCGTCTCCGGCTCGAAGCCGACATGTTCCATAATGTCGATTTCACCTCCGGCGGGCCATTCAACATCGGGATCTGATGGCAACGTCCAGATCGCAGGCCATGTGCCCAAGCCGCAGGGAATTTTGGCCCGAACTTCAAAGAAGCCATAGGTCCAATCGCCAAGGCCTTTGGTCATAAGACGAGCAGAACTGTAATCCTGACCGCCCCAATCAGGGAAATCTGTTTCGTTCAATTCTTCACGGTGCGCTTCGATGATGAGGTGGCCATCTTCCACTCGCGAATTCTTAAGTCGAGAGGCCGAATAATACTGCTTCTCATCGTTGTACCAGCCTTCCGCATTGCGATAGACATCGTATGTCCATTTCGTTGGGTCAGGCAGGCCGGGTTGGTCGAACTCATCGGACCAAACCAATTCATAGCCGGTTGGAATTCTCGTTTCGACAGTTTCGCCCACGACCCTAGGCGAGGCCGGGGCCGTATCTGCGACCAATTCCGATGCGTTTGCGGCGTTATCTTGCCCAATGGCAGCGCCAGCAATTCCAGCCAGCGAGGTGGCTGTAAGAATACAAATGCTAAGTGATTTCATCATAGCTCACCAATTCCATCCAACAACTCACGCCGCAGGAATATCAGCGCCTGCCTTCGCAAAGCGCCGATATTCCCAGAGCTGCTAACGCCTAGAACTTGGCGCGGATGCGTGCACCATATGTCCGCGGCCGTGTGAAGAACCGGGTGTTATCGAATTGAGTAACGATAATCGCAGCTTCTTGCTGCTCATTGGTGATGTTGTTGCCGTAGACTTCGAAGCGGTATTTGCCTTCGTCATCGAGCGTCCAACCGCCACCAATATCCAATGTGAAGTAACCATCAATCCGATCAAGCAAACGCCCGCCAGTGACAGGAGTACCGACATTGTTATCGTCGAATTCCAAACTGTTAAAGATCGTGTGGAACTGCGAAGATCGATAGCCCAACGATGCCACCCAATCGAGCTGACCTTGAGGCAGATCGATGACTTGGCTGACTTTGCCGTTCAACTGCCAGCGCGGTGTGCGTGGCAAACGATTGCCATCAATGGGGCGGAACACCGCATTTCCGGAATCGACATCAGGCTGGAAACGGAAGTCAGGAATATCTTGCGAGTCCTGAATTTGCGCCTCTAGCCACAGGGCCGTGAAATCGACGCTGATATTTGCAGGAAGCCCAAAGCCGCCTTCGATTTGGGCACCGTAAATCTCTGAATCTGCGGCGTTGAAGCTGAACGAGACGACGAGATCTGTGTTCGTACCCGGAGGGACCGGTATATCCTGTCCCAAGATGCCAACCGCTGTTTCAAGAGCAGTCGCAACGCTCAACAGTCCTGTGAACACCTGATCGGTGTAATCGTTATAGAACAGTGACGCGTTGAGATACGCTCTGCGCCCGCCAATATCGAATTCGTTCTTACTGCCGAGTTCATACAGGACGACGCGTTCGGTCCCGTATGTTGGTGCAACACCATTGTCGCCCAGATTGTCATTAAAGCCGCCTGATTTGTGGCCGTTGGCGACCAGTGCATAGAGCAGGTTCTCTGGCGTGATATCGTATTCTGCGCGCACCCTCCAATCGACAAAGTCGTCTTGGAATTCACCATCCTGCTGGAATATTTGGCCACCGAATGGAAGCGCGAAAGTGAACGCCCCAGGGTTTAGTGGGAAGACGTCAGGAGCGAACGCACCATTCGTAAAGCCATCGCAATTGAAGAAGTCGAACGAGATCGTATCGACACACGGCGTGGTCAAAATTGTGCCATCGCCGCCCTCAGGGAATGGCGTTGCAAAGATTGTTTGCGGACCGTTTGCCAGAATGTCTCCCAGGTTGTCGCGTGTACCAAATTGCGCGATGCCATTGGCATGAAAAGCAAAGACCTCAGCATCTGAAATCGCGCCGTCGCCATCAGTGTCAGGGTCGATAATTGTGCGGTCGAAGGCAGCAAATTCGAAGCCTTCGGTGCCTACGCGCACACCGCCACAACATTCAAAGCTACCACCGCCAAGAGCAAGGCCATAACGCGCAGCAACACCGGTGCGTTCTTTCTGATCGTCAGTGTAGCGAATGCCGCCCGTTAGACGGAAGTTCTCTGATATCTCATAGGTCGCGTCGCCGTAAAACGCGTATGAATCCGTATCGGTCCGAGTGTTAAATTCGATCCCTTGAAAGAACAGGCCACGGTCACCGGTAGAGCCAAGGAAAGAGCGCTGTTCTTCGCTGATGTAAAGGCCGCCAAGGCTCCAGATGAATGGACCGTCGGAGTTAAAGACGCGCAATTCATGAAATTGCGAACGAGAATCTGAAATGATCCGGAAGCGGGAGAAATTGTCGAGATTTTCCTGCAAGATCACCGGATCGTTGATCAGGTCACCGGCTTCAGGTGTGAAAATGTTGTCGCGTTCTGACAAGCGATCCAGCACACCGGGGAAATCCGGCGACAATGGCGTGGTTGCTTCATAGTCGTACACGGCATCGCGATAGCTGCCGATATACTCGACGTTAAAGCCATCGCCCTCATATTCAATTGTGGTCCTGATACCCCAGTGATCTGTGTCCTGTTGAGGTGTGATGCCGCGCGCAATAACATCGCGTGGATCAATATTATCAAACTCGGCCTGAGTGATATTGCCGTCTTCCAGCGCACCCAAAGGCAAAGCAAAGTTGGTGCCTGTGTAGCCGGTGCCTTTTTCGGAGATGTAATCGCCTGCAACCAGGATGGTCAGCCGATCGGTTGGCTCCCACAAAAGCTGCGCGCGACCAGAAAGATTGTCCTGCGATTCAGCGACGTCGATACCCTGATTGGGGCCAACGTTGTTGTAGTAAGAATCGTTCTCTTGATAGAGACCGGAGAAGCGAACAGCGACCGTGTCTCCCAACGGAATATTCAACACGCCGCGCAGCGAACGATTGTCGAAATTTCCGTATTCCGCCTCAATCGCACCATCGAATGATCCCAGGCCAGGGCGGAACGTAATCGCGTTGATCGAACCGGCGGTCGCGTTGCGGCCGCGCAGCGTGCCCTGCGGCCCGACGTTGACTTCTACACGCTCAATATCGTGGAACGCGGACCCGATCCCAGAGGGACGCGGGATGTTCACACCATCAAGGTGGAAAGCGGCTGCCGGGTCGCCCAATTCGGTGTTGTTGGTCGAGCCAATGCCGCGGATGAACACCTCGACATTGCCCTGATTGTTGGCGACTGAGAGGCCCGGTATCTGGTTTTGTAGGTCGGTGACATTCTGAATGCCCAATGCCCTCAAGTCTTCACCGCTAATAGCAAAGGCAGTGCCAGCGAAATCCTGCAACGTCTGCTCTCGCCGGTCGGCGGTAACAATGATTGAGTTATCGGAACCGGTATTTTCCGCTTCAACCGTTGGCTCGGCTTCGGTCTGTGTGCTCTGTGCGCTTTGTTCTTGGGCCAAAGCTGGCTGCGCTAGTGCAACCCCCGCGACACCTGCCAATAGAATTGTACGACGTAGAATCATGTTGCCTCTCCCCTTGCATTCGCTTTTCACGAATTGCGTTGGAGGGGTGAATAGAATGAAAATGTGATCGTTCACAACCAAAAAATGTGATCGGTCACAATTCACTGGTTTTGTGTGATAGTTTTGATAGAGTGCAGGGCGGAATATGGTGGCTAAAAATGGCCATCCGGCGTTTGGGGGAAGAAATTGGCGAGCGAATCGCGAACGAAATCTCCAACTATCAGAGATGTGGCGGCGGCGGCTGGCGTCTCACATCAGACCGTCTCGCGTGTCATCAACAAGTCTCCAAATGTAAAGGTGGCCTTGCGGGAGAAAGTCCAAACCGCAATCGATGAGCTTGGTTATGTTCCAAACATTGCAGCACGCAGAATGGGCGGCAATCGGTCTTATTTGATCCTCGCGATCAATGACCGGGCGCGGACACTGGACAATTGGGGTGTTGGGCGCGGAAACGACTGGGTCGATCAGATGCTGTTTGGCGGCATGATGGAATGCGAGAAGAACGGCTTTCGCATGATCTTTGATCTGATCGACACCGAAAACCCGGCAGCCGGAAAGCAATTGGCCGCTGCCCTGTCATCGCTTCGCCCGGACGGCGTTATTTTGACCCCGCCGCATAGTGAAAATCAGGACTTGGCCGATCTGCTCATTGCAAACGGGACCCCGTTCGCCCGTATCGGTTCGTCCAACAAAGACGACGGTATAAATGTCGTTATGGATGACATGGCAGCGGCTCAAGCGGCGACACAATCCTTGCTTGATCTGGGCCATCGCAAAGTCGCATTCATCGCGGGCAGCTCAGACTATCTTGCCTCCTCTGCTCGGTTGAATGGTTATCGTCAGGCCATGGCCGAGGCCAAGTCGCCGATCCACCCAGATTGGGAGCAACCGGGCGATTTCAGCTTTGCGTCCGGCACTCTGGCGGCAGAAAAGCTCTTCGCATCAACCAGCAGGCCGACTGCGATCTTGGCCAGCAATGATGAGATGGCGTTCGCTGTGCTCCATCAAGCAGACAAGTTTGGCGTTCGGGTGCCTGAAGACCTTTCGGTGATCAGTTTTGATGACACGCCGGGCGTGCGGTTCAGCGTGCCGCCGCTTACTGCTATTCGGCAGCCGATTGCCGCTATGGCGCGCCGCGCTGCGAGTGAACTGATTGAGCAAAAGATCGACAGCCAACAAGGCGCTGAAATCATCCTCCCTTTTGAGCTGATAATTCGTAGGACGACCGGACCAGCTCCGGAATGACCGCAAGCGACGACCAATCCAAACTAGGTGTCTTTGTGGCCAGCTATGCTGCGGCAAATGCTGGCGCAACAATCGCGTTTGTGCCGCTTCTGGTCTTTATCTTGCCGCTTAAAGCAGAAGAGATCGCACCAGACAGCAAGCTTCTATTGCTTAGTTTTGCATTGCTCGCAGGCGCCATAACCGCAAGTCTCGCCAATATCGCAGCTGGCTGGGCGAGTGACAGATTGTTTGAACGCCGTGGAAGCCGCATCGTGCAGATTGCGGTCAGTCTAATCGCGCTTCTCATGTCATACTATTTCTTCGCCAGCGCAAGCTCGTGGACGGCGCTCATCGTCGCGATTGTGTTCTTCCAGCTCAGCTTGAACTTTCTTTTCTCTCCTCTGGGAGCGCTCATCGCTGATAAAGCCCCCCATCATGTGAAAGGGCGCATCGCGGCTCTGCTCAATATGGGACTGCCGATCGGGACTTTTGCAGTCGCTATTTTGACGAGGCCCCTGTTTGAAACCAATGATCAGCGGCTTTTGGCGATTGCGATCACCATCGTCATCCTGATCGTTCCATTGCTCCTGTTGGCCAGAGCGCAGCCAAACCTCTCTTACGCAGAGCCCCAGGATCTGGCACTGGCGAGAACCGAGGATTCACCGGGGAACGACTTGGCTTGGGCGTGGGTTGCAAGGTTCTGCATCCAAGTGTCCGGCGCAGTGATCTTCGGCTATTTGATCTATTATCTACAAGATGTGGTCAGATATGAGGTCCGGTTTCCAGACAGTTCTGCGGAGCAAGCCTTAGGGATCATGACATTCGGTGCCGCGCCGGTCGCCATTCTCACCGCCCTGTTAATCGGTCATTTTTCGGATCGATTGCGCATGCGTCGAGCATTCTTGATTGGCGCTGCGTGTGCGATCTCCATCGCTCTGCTCAGCATGGTTCTATGGCCAGTGTGGAGCGTCGCTTTGGTCGCTTGCATCGCATTCATTGCGGGGCTGACCGCGTTTCTGACAATCGACATCGCAGTCGTGACGCAATTGCTAACCGGTTCCAAATCGCGTGCCAAAACTTTGGGTGTAATGAACCTAACGAACACAGTGCCGGCGATCATTGCTCCAAGCCTCGCCATCATTCTTAGCTCCAATGAACTCTCTCAGTCTGAGCTTATTCCACTTATGCAAATCTCTTCGGGGCTTGCCGTGATTGCAGCCTTCAGCGCCAGTCGCATCCGTTCAATCAGGTGAGCGTTTCGCTTGCTAAGATGGGTGATCATAGCCGAATTCTTGAGACGAAAAGCGGAGTCCAAATCATCGGGCTTTACCTCTGACACAAATTCGCGGAAGGTGTGGTCAAGAATAGAAAGCTGCGCGGTGACAGTGCCGAGAATCACTCGGTCTGACATCGACACATGCTGTTTGGGAGAAGTTGATGGCCGAAGCGACTATGCACGCACCAACTAGTGCTGCCCCTGCGTCGGAAGGTTTCGGAACGCCTGGCTATCGCGCCTATGTTCTGAGCGCATTACTCGTCGTTTACATCTTCAATTTCATCGACCGGACGATCATCAATATCCTGACGGAGCCAATCAAGCTCACTTTCGGGCTTGAAGACTGGCAAATGGGCTTGCTTGGCGGGCCAGCCTTCGCGGTCCTTTACACCTTTATTGGTATACCGATCGCGCGCGGCGCCGAACGGTTTAACCGAGTGCTCATCATCGCATCTGCCGTCGCCATCTGGAGTCTGTTCACGGCTCTTTGCGGTTTTGCGATGTCGTTCATGATGCTGTTCCTATTCAGAATTGGTGTCAGCATTGGTGAGGCGGGATGCACACCGCCTGCCCAGTCCTTGATTGCAGATTATTTCGTACCATCGCGCCGCGCCACAGCGGTCTCAGTTTACGCTTTAGGCGTACCGCTTGGCGGAATGCTTGCCTCGGTTTTTGGCGGGCAGCTTGCTGGGCTAGACGGCGCGCAATACGGCGCCTTTGTGAATTCAATCGGTATCGGCTCTCTGTTTGGCGATCTGGACTGGTCACAAGTCGAAGGCTGGCGCGTCGCCTTTGTCGTATGCGGAGTGCCAGGGCTGCTGTTGTCGCTGATCGTATGGCGCACCATTAAAGAGCCGCCGCGCGGCTACACCGATCCCGCTGCGCTTCAGGGGCTGGAAAAGGCAAGCTTTAAGGAGGCGCTGGCTGTTTTGGCCAAGAAGCCAGCTTATCGTCACATCGTGTTCGGCGCGACGCTCGCCTCTTTCGTTGGCTACGGCGTTGGCCAATTCACCACATCATTCCTGCTGCGCACACACGGTCTTACGATCCAACAGGCATCTTTGCTTTACGGCGTTGTTCTAGGTTTGATGGCTGCGGTTGGCGTGTTCAGCTCCGGCTGGTTGGCTGACAGGATGTCCAAAAGATATCCCAACGCGCTTTCGTGGCTACCCGCGATTGGCATGGGGGCATCGGTGCCGCTTTATGCATTTGGCTTCCTAATGCCCAATCTGTGGCTGGCGGTGCCGGCGCTTATGGTCGCCGCGATGATCCACTATTTCTATCTCGGGCCAATGTATGCGGTGTCGGGAGGGGTCGTCGACAGCAGGATGCGCGCAACATCGGTTGCGATCACCCTGTTTGTGGTCAATTTGCTCGGCTACGGCCTCGGCCCGCCGGTGATTGGCGTGCTCTCGACCTTCTTGAAGACTATGTTCCTCGATGGGCAAGCAATCGGGCTGACGCTGGAGACGTGTAAACCGTTACTGTCGCTTGGCGCTGAGGCGAAGGCACTGCTCGGCGGTTCAGAACTGGAAGCGATGGAAGCCTGCTCTAGTGCGGAAGCACGCGGTCTTCAGTGGTCGATTGTCATCTTCAGCTGCATTTATGGCTGGGCGGCTGTGCATTACCTTTTGGCGGGCCGAACGCTTCAGCGTGACATGGTTGCCAATTCCGCGTCCTAAAGGGATCGGTCGCGGGCCGTTTGCTGAACGTGCGCTTTTTGTCCGCGTCGCAGTCGCGTGAGTAGGTCCGGATGGCTTTACGCAGAGCCGTCCGGGGCCACTCTCATATCTCATGAATTTGTGAGCCTCGTCGTGCCGTAAAGCATCAACGGTGCGCACCAGAATATTCTGCGTGGTCTGTTCGCTCGTAAAAACCTCTTGCCGCACTGCACCGTTAAAGATAGCAATTGCTATTAATCAAGAAGGGTTTGAAATGAGCGGCACAAATGATCGCGGATTGAGAGAGCGTGCGCAGCGAGTGATCCCCGGTGGCATGTACGGCCATCAATCGACAGCATACCTACCCGACAGTGCACCGCAGTTCTTTAGCAAGGCACAAGGAGCCTATCTGTGGGATTATGATGACAACCGATATGTGGATTTCATGTCCGCCTACGGCCCCAATCTGTTTGGCTATAGCAATCGCGAAGTGGACGATGTGTATTGCGATCAGCTCAAATTGATCGACGTCGCCACCGGCCCCAGCGCGACCATGATCGAATTGGCAGAGGCGTTTTGCGATCTGGTCACGCATGCCGATTGGGCGGTTTTCTGTAAGAACGGCACCGATGCGACCTCGATGGCTCTGATGACTGCGCGGGCATATCGTGACCGCAGAAAAGTGCTGATTGCCCATGGCGCGTATCATGGCTCTGCCAGCTGGTGCACACCGTTCCCGGCTGGAACCCTGCCGGAAGAACGCGCGCATTTCATACACTACCAATACAATGATCCCGACAGTCTGCGCGCCGCCGCACAAGAGGCTGGCGATGATCTGGCGGGGATATTTGCCTCGCCTTTCAAGCATGACGTCTTGGTCGATCAAGAATTGCCGAACGAGGATTATGCGCGCGCCGCACGGTCGATTTGCGATGATCGTGATGCGCTGCTGATTGTTGACGATATTCGTGCCGGGTTCCGTATTGAGCGTGATTGCAGCTGGCAGAGTCTGGGTGTTGAGCCAGATTTGTCGAGCTGGGGCAAAAGCATCGCCAATGGCCATCCGATCTCATGCTTGCTTGGGGCCGACAGAGCACGAGATGCCTTTAGCAAACTGTATTGCACCGGCTCTTTCTGGTTTTCCGCTGCGGCAATGGCTGCATCACTCAAAACGCTCGAGATGATCAAAAGCACTGACTATCTGGAGCGCACCATAGCCATGGGTCAGCAATTGCGAGACGGTCTATCCGATGTGGCAAATCGGCATGGGATGAACATGAGCCAGACCGGCCCGGTGCAGATGCCGCTGATCATGTTTGATCAAGCTGATGGAAACCGCGATATGGCGCTTGGTGGAGCGTTTGCCGATGCGATGTTGCGGCGCGGTGTATATTTCCACCCGTTCCACAACATGTTCATCAATGCGGCGATGACGCAGGCTGATATCGCCTTCACAATTGCCGCAGCGCAGGCGTCTGCGGAGGAAATAACCGCCTCAAAATAGGTGGTGTTTGCTCTCCGCCGCGTCGCTCGTCTAGTGGTGCATTCATGGTTGGAGGCACGGATGGCTGAATCTGCACCGCAAGAGCTGGATGACAAATCCTTTCGCCTCCGCAGCAGGCCGACGCAGAAACGTGCGCGCGAGACATTTGAGTTGATCTTGACCACTGCGGCCATGCTGCTGGAAGAGGTCGGCTTTGATAAGCTCAACACGAATTTGATCTGCAAGCGCGCAAAGATGACGCCGCCTGCACTTTATCGGTATTTCCCCAACAAATACGCCATCCTCGAAGAGCTCGGCAGCCGGTTGATGGAGGAGCAAAACGATTCCTCTTTCCGTTGGATGGAGGACAATCGGGACAAGAAAATCACCGCTGAGATGATAGCTCAACTGCTGCGCGAGCAATATGAGATCACGCGCGACTTTACCGGTGCAAAATGGATCATGCGATCGCTCCGTTCAGTTCCTGCTCTCGCGAATGTGCGGCTCAAATCGCACGCCTTGATGATCAGCCGTTTTACCGAATGGAACATGGAAAAAGTGCCGGGCCGCGATGCTGTTGCGATTGAGCGCCGCGCGCGGATTGCAAACGAGATTGGCTACGCCTTGATCGAAATGTTGCTGGACGGCGATGATGACGATGCTGATGCGATTTTCGCTGATGCAGGGGCGATGCTGACTGGTTTGCGATAACTGAAGTTGCTCCAGCCCCAACCATGTGCTGATTTCGCTTGCTCAAGATAGCCTAGTTATCACTGTTGAAACTCAGCGAGAGAGTTCACCGGGTGCAGCATTAGCCGAACCCTGCCAGGCTGGGGCCACGTTTCAGTGGGGCGCTGCGACAGCCGCAATAGCTGGCGCCACAACACGCGGCTCTACATGCTAGTTCTTGCTAGCATTATTGCGGGCGCTGGTTATCGTCTGCTCCCAAAACTTGAACAAAGCAGTTCTTGGAGTTGATTGATGAAGCGGATTTTTGGCGGGCTCGCGCTGGTGATTGCACTGGCTTTGGTAACAGCGGGTGTCTTGCTCTGGACGCCCAGTCCGCGCAGTTTTGACAAAGAAGCCGCAATTGCCAAAGCGAAAGAATACGACGTCCGCATCATCCGAGACAAATTCGGGGTGCCTCACATCTATGGCGAAAGGGACGCCGACGTTGCCTTTGGTCTGGCCTTCGCAAACGCCGAAGATGATATTGAGAATATCGCCCTTGGCCGCCGTTTTTCGCGCGGGGAAATGGGCCTTGAGACCGGCGAAGAGGGCGCGATCACGGACTATCTCGTCGCCGCGATCCAAGCGCGCGAGGCTGCCGCAGAACAATATGAGAGCGACCTATCGCCTGAGTTCCGAGAATATCTCGACGGGTATGTCACCGGGATCAACTATTTCTGTGCTCTCAACGAAGAACGCTGCGGCCCCGGCCTTGCGCCTGTCACGCCTCAAGACATCATCGCCTCTTACGTGTCGCGGACACCGCTTTATTACGGGCTCGATCAAGAGCTAAGACGCCTGTTCGACGGGGATTTTGAATTTCAGGAACAGGCCGAGGCTGCCCGCGCAGCGGTGCGGCAGGTCGGTGATGATGTTGTCGATGGATCAAACGCCATCGCCGTTGCTCCGTCGCGGTCCAGTGATGGTCACACACGCCTGATGGTCAATTCGCATCAACCTTTCCTCGGGCCGACGGCATGGTACGAAGCGCGAGTTAAATCCGAAGAAGGCCTCGACATGATCGGCGGGCTTTTCTCCGGCAGTCCGCTCGTCTCCCATGGGACACGGCCAGAGCTGGGTTGGGCAATCACCGTGAACAAACCAGACCTCGCCGATTTCTTCAAACTCACGGTGAATGACGAAGACAACCCCACGCAATATATGATGGATGGCGAATGGCTGGATTTCGAAATGTCCGAAGTCACCATCCGGGTGAAGCTGTTTGGACCGTTTAGCTTCCCATCGACACAGGCCATCCGGCGGTCTGTCCATGGTCCAGTATTCGATACGCCAAAGGGATTTTACGCCGTCTCTTTTGCCGGTGATCGGAATATTCAGGCGGCCGAACAATGGTACCAAATGAACAAGGCCACCACGCAAGAGGAATGGTTGGAGGCGATGTCGATCCAAGGCATCCCGAGCTTCAATTTTGTCTATGCTGATCGCGCGGGAAACATTGGCTATTACTACAATGCGCAGGTGCCGATGCGCGCCGAAGGCTGGGATTGGAGCGGTGCGGTTCCCGGCGATCGCAGCGAATTGGTTTGGCAGGGTATCTACCCATTCGGCGGCGCTGCGCCAGTGGTGCAAAATCCAAGCTCTGGCTATGTCGTCAACGCCAATCACACGCCGTTTGAATCGACCAATGGGCCTGATCAACCAATGGCGGAAGACTTCCCCGCACATTATGGGATCGCCAACAAAATCACCAATCGCGGTTTGCGCGCACAAGAGCTTTATGGCAGCGATGAGAGCATCACCGCGGATGAATTCATGCGCTACAAAATGGATCTCGCCTACGCGGAAAACTCGCCTCTGATGACGTGGCTGCGCGATCTGCAAGCGAACCCCGACATTGTCGAAAATTCCGAATTTGACGACGCAATGGAGATCATCGCTGCGTGGGACGGAGTGACCGAATTGGACCGCCGCGGCGCGGGTCTTTCCATTCGCGCAGCCCAAATTGCTCTCGGCATTCAGATGCATGGCGATGACCCGGAAAACCCCGACCCGGTCGAGGCCCTGCGGCAAGCCATGGGCGAATATATGAGGGGCTTTGGGCGCCTTGATCCCACCTGGGGTGAGGTCAACCGCTTGATCCGGGGCGATGTTGATCTGCCTTTGCGGGGCGGTCCAGACACATTGCGCGCCATCTACTCAATCGAAAATCCCGAAGACGGAACGCTGACCGCGATCGCGGGAGACAGTTATATCGTCTATGTCGATTGGGATGCTGATGGCGTTGCCGCAATCCGCTCAATCAATCAATTCGGCTCGGGCGTGCAGGATGAAAACTCGGTCCATTACAATGACCAATCCGCAATCTTTGCCAAAGAGCAATTTCGCACGCCTCCCATGACGCTTGAGGCGGTCTTGGCCGAAGCGACCGCTGACTACAGTCCAGGCACGCGCTGAAGGCATGAGCACCCCTCATCTGAGGCGCTGAACCGGGAATGCGTGCTCAGCCGGTCTGTCGCGCAATCCCGACGACATCCTCCGAAGACGATGCCGTATTGATGCTTTCCAACCGCTCCAATTCCTCCAGAATCCATGGCGTCACATCGCGGTTCGCGTTGCGCCCAATGAACAAGTCCATGTGGCCATAATCGGGAACGATCCGCTGGCTGTATAGCGATTTGCCATTGTGCTCTGACAACCAGACGCGCGTGCGCTGTCCGCTTTCGGGATAGAATATCTGGTTGGTGGCTCCTGATAGGAAGCTGATGGGCAGAGCCAAGCGACGGGCCGCGTCATCATCGGTGTAGATCGACTTGCCATCCGCATCCACGGCCAGACCTTTGTGCATGATCTCCCCCAATTGCTTGAACGGGGAAAGCGACACGCGGCTGAACATGCTGCCAAGCGCCAGATGCGTATCATGGCCCAACTGGCGATGGTCCCAGCTCGGGCCGAACACGCCAAACACGCGGCGGCAGGTCGGGTTCTTACACTCTTGTCCTTCGGGAACCGGTATTTGATACGCGACCGCGTCAATCTCATTATCGTTTTCGGTGCCTTGGCTGACGAAATCGAAATGCCCATCGAGCAGCGAAATCTCTCCCAATATGCCTGCGACGCCGAGGTCCGCTTTCATGTAATTGAGCCAATTGGTGACGGGATGGAGGGTAAGCTGCGAGCTGATAAGCGACCTGACATGCGTAACATGGCCCGCGCCAATGCCCATCAAAAGGCTCATTGAACCGACGCAATGCGCGATGGCTTGCACGCTATCGGCTCCGGTCACACCGCGAATTTTCGCGACAGCGGCTGGCCAGTCGTAACGAGCGATATCATCAATGCAGAATTCGGGCGGGTGTTCGGTATCGTTGCCGGAATCCGCACTGGCGCGATAGTCGAACAGCCACACATCATACCCCTGTGCGACAAGGCTTTCAGTGAGGTTCTCATCGACCGTGGGCGTGGCGAAACTGGATGCGCGAACGGAGAAGCCGGGGGCGAGCACAAGCGGTCCACGCGCGCCGCCGCGATACCGGGTGAGGGCGATATTCACGCCATCACCTGTGGGAACGACGTGGCGCTCTGGCGAGGGAAGGTGCATTGTGCGCGGGGACAGCAATGCCGCATCCTTCGCCGCAAAATCATTCAACGTCGCAAGCATTCCGCCATAGGCGCGGAACACTGTCATCGCGAAAAAGCCAGCATATTTGGCCACGAAATAGGCCTCAATGGCTTTGCGCGCTTTGGGGATGAGGTTGATGATATGGCCGACCAGCGTGTCCGCGTCGTGCACGGTGATGGTGGTCAATTGACGCATGAATTCATCAATGCCGAGTTTTAAGACACCGCGTCCGATCAGGTCGCCATCAGCATCGTCGCCGTGGCGCAATGTGACGAATAGTGTTGTGAGATCGGTCCATGGATCGGACTTGGCTTTTCCTTGGCCGCGCTGCTCCAAAGTCTTGAAACCGTGGAAGTGGATCGGGCCGTCTGGACCTTCGAGGACCATGTCATACAGCATGGTCCAGCTTTCGGCTTTGTCCGGGTTGGCGACCAACAAGCGGAAAGTGCCTTCGCGCACGGGCATGGGGTCCGCTGAAATCGCGCTGACGAGAACTTCGCCGGTTATGCGGGATCGGTGTTGGGGGTCATCAATCATGTGATGGAGGTTGTCAGTCGCAACGGTCAGCTTGAAACTGCACGCATTGTCTTCTGACTGCCCCCAAGCCGCGCCGTTGACGTAATCGTTGCGAATACGTTCGACATGGCCGCAGGGGCGGTGATGACACCCGGTGGCGCTGATATGGCCCGCCATGGTTTCGGTGAAGTCCAGTCCGGGGCTCATGGCTTCGGGGTGGTCCTTGACCAATTGGCGGATCGCGGCCTTGCCTTCTTCGACAGCGCCGTTTTTGAAATGCTCAGCGGCGTCTGTGACGGCTTCGGCGATGGGGCCGATGGCATGACCGCCGACCCATTTTGCGATGCTCAGCTTAAGGTGCTCATGATGCGGGACCTCTTGCGGTTCTGCAGCGACACTCTCGTCCAAAGACGTATCCTTGGGCAATGGTGTTTCCTTGCCGAGCGCATAGTCGATGGTCCAACCTTCGCGTTGCGCGAGCTTTTCCACGGCCCGCTCGGCAACGGCGGTGATTGTCAGCAATGGATTGACGCCCACTGCACCCGGTATCGCCGCGCCATCGCAGACATAGAGCCCCGGATGAACGTCCGTACCTTTCGTGCCTGCGAAGACACGGCAAGTGTCATCGACAACGCCTGTTTCGGCATCATCGCCCATGCCGCAGCCGCCGATTGGGTGGACTGTAATCAGCTTACGTCCCATCGGTTCAGACCACAGTGGATCGGAGAAATATTGCGCTTCGATTGCCTCTGCTGCCTCGCGCATTTTATCATCGTCGCGGCGGAATGTTCGCTGTTCGCCAGCTTTGGACCAATGGATCGAAATGCGGTCTTCTTCCAAGGCGAGGCGGCCACCGGAATCATCAACGCTCATAACCAGATAAGTCTGTGTGCGCGCCATCGGTCCTTTATAGGCCCATTCGGCAATGCTTCCCGGGTCGGTCTGAACGGCTTCGCCCATGGCTTTGGCGTCAAGCAACCGCGGTTTAACTTGGTCGAGGCCAAAGCGGGTGAACCCGTCTGCCAACGCTTCGCCAAAGAAGAATGCCGGGCCTAATGCTCCTGCGAGGATGCCGGGGGCAACGCCCTCTTGGATCACCAACCCCTTGGCCGGATCGTCGGCATCGCGCATGTCGATGATGCCTGTGATGCAGGGGCCGGGATAGGCTTCTTGGGCGACATCAAATGTGCCCACGCCCATGGCGTAAATCGGGCTGGCGGTGACGTCGTCGCCGTGTTTTTCGGACTTGAAGTAACTGTCATAGGCAAAGCCGAGAGCATCACCATTGCCGGAAAAACTGCTGCCCAGTTGGTCAGAAAGGGACAGGCCCTTTTCGCGCGATCTGAGCAGGATCTCTGTCGATCCCAGCGCGCCCGCGCCCAAAACAACATGGTCGGCGGTGATGCTGACTGCAGCCTTCGATGCTCCATCACCGTTGTGCTCTGCATGGACGCGCCAGACATCTCCGCCACGCTCAATCCAAAGGACTTTGGCCTGTGTGAATATCTCCGCGCCGTGATTGGCGGCGTCGGGAAGATAGTTCATGAGCGTCGTGTTTTTTGCACCGACATTGCAGCCGGAAACGCAGTCACCGCAATTCGTGCAGGCTGGTTGTGGCACGCCAAACTTATTGGTCTTGTCATCAAAATTGACGTTGATCGGCGTCTTGTAGAACCGCTGACCCATCGCGTCGGCGGAATGCTCCAGCGCATCCAGTTTACCCAGACTAGGGTGTGTATCGGGATAGGCATTTGGCGAGAGCATTTCGCGTGCACGCTCGTAGTATGGGTCAATCGCATGCGGATCATCGCGGAATGCGGCGGGCCAGTGCTCATGAGTAAGCAGGCGTTTGTCCAGCTCCAGCGCCACATTCGCATTGATCAACGACGTCCCGCCAAGACCGCATCCGACAAGCGCATATTGATCATCATTCACATGCACTTCAAACATCGCATCCGGCGATCCGATCCGTCCACCCTTGACGTTGAATTGCATCGCACCTTGCGCATCTGCAATCTTGTTTGGATATTCGCCCGGGAGCATTTCCTTGCCGCGTTCCAGAATGCACACATCCTGCCCTGCGCGCGCCAATCGCGATGCGGCGACGCCTGCGCCATAGCCGGAACCGATCACCAATACGGTGTAGTGCGATTTCGCAGCGTCGAGGCTGCGTGCAATGCGTTTTTGCTGGGTCATTCTGCTGCCTCCCGCAGCTGTGTGTTCGAGCGGTCGAGCATCTCGCGGACGCGTTTGTCGGCCTCATCAAGGATGCGATCGTGGACCACGCGTGAGAAATCGGCCCAATGGCCAGATGCGCGTTCCACCGCCTTTGCCGTCTCATCAGCGAGGCGGTTCGAACGGCCGCTGCCTTCGACGCGAACTGGCGCCATTGTGCCATCAGTGGGATCATTGAATAGCCGCAACGAGGCAACCTCCAATTCATCAGAGACCAGCATCGCAGCGCATCCTTGTACCGGCATCAAAGTCGGCTCATCCAGGACCCAGCCGCCCGTGTTGAACACACCGACAGGGACATCGAATCCGTCGATAAGCAGTTCATCCTGAAACGGCTTGTGTGTGTGCCCGAATATGAAGGACACCTCGCGCGGCACGTCTGCCAACTCTTGTTGCATTTGATGCGCGACCGGAGTGCTAAGATACCAGCCGATATCCTCGATCTCATCCTCGCCTAGGACATGGCCATAGCCATCGCGTTGGCGTTCCGCCGCGCGACCCGCAGTTAGATCAACGCCAGCGCGGATAAGATTGTCGAGCGTGACGCCGTATTTGAGCGGCATTTTCGGATTGATACCCAGCTTAGAATGCAGCCCGCCGGTTATCCGCCTTCCGATGCTTTCGGCAAAATCATGGCTTGCGCCAGCGCTCAACATAACTTGGTAGAGCGAGCCTGCGTCATCGCCGATTTCGCCTGCGCTGCCCAGGTCAGACCAGAGAAAATCAATCCATGGACCGTTCTCCTGCTCCAATTGTCGCATTGTGTCGGGACGCGCCTCGCCATCGTCAAGGAAGGCGCGCATGTTTGATAGCGCGCGGTACATTCCGTCGAGGTAATGCCCGTGATGCATGACCACGGCGCGGCGGGTTTCACTGTTTGAAATTCCCCAGTTTGGATAAGCAATTTTGACTGATGCATCGCTCAAATGCGGGCGGTGGGCCAACAGCGATTCCATCAGACGGCAACGATGCGACGGTGTGCCAAAGATGCTGGTCACAGCCTCCAGATCGCCGGGAATTTCACCGTTCTCCAGCGCCGATAGAAAGCCATTGTCTTGTGCAATACGCCACAAATGGTGGTCGTGATTGCCTGCGACATAGATGATCTCTCGGTCGAACAGGTCAGCCCCATCGGCAGGGTAAAACGCATCCAGCAATTGCAGAAAGCTCTTTGAAACATCACCAAAGGGCGACAGGCCCAGATCCAGTGCATCGCCCAGCAAAACGAGCTGAGGCTTTTTCTGATCACCCGAACTTTGCTCTAGCGTTTCGCGTAGGCCTTTGGCGAAGGCAGCTAGCACTTCGGACGGACCTTCGGCGATCTCGCCGCTGCGATGCACATGGGTAAGCAAGCTGTCGCGTGCACCAAGGTGCAGGTCGGACAAGACGACGTGGGCAATGCTCATGATCGGTTCTCCAAGCAGGTGTAGAATGCATCGCGGACCATTTTCTCCCGCGGATCGTCCCATTTCCCTGTGCCAAGTTTGTTGGTGATCCATGCGTATGAGACGCCGTCTTCAGGATCGCAAAATGCCAGTGATCCACCGACCGCAAAGCTGCCAAAGGCGCTGTTCGTGCGGGCATATTCCCACTCGCTGAACGGTTTTTCAAAGCCGTAGGAGTAATACATGTCTGCGGTCAGAACTTGGTCTTTCAGCCCATTTCGCGGGACCAGATGACCTTTCGCAAGGACCTCCATGACCTCTGGCGTGATGCCCAGCTTTTGCCCGCCTTCGGCAAAGGCGTGATACAATGTCGCCAATCCGCGAGCTGACGCCATGCCGCCAGCTGCACCTTGCCCGATGCGCCAAAATTCCTCGCAATCAAGCGCGCCCGGACCGGCCATAACAAGCGGGTTGTTGAGCGTGCGGAAGGCCAGTGTTCCTGGCAGACACATCTCAAATGTGAGCGGCCATGGCATTGTGGTGTGGTGGATGAAGAGGTCCTGCATCCCGAACCCTTCAATCCGTGCGATACGATTGCGGTCGAAAGTCTCAGGCAAGCCAACGAACACATCTGCATTCAGCGGCCCCGCAATTTCGTCAGCAAAGAATTGAGGCAAGCGCCGGCCCATGTGATCGCGGCGATGGATCAGCTCGCTGACAATCCAACCCAGTGTATAGGCATGGTTCCCCGAATGGTCGCCCGGCGTCCAATTCGGTTTCTGACGCGCAATAGCATCGCAGATGGCGGCTTCATCACCGATATTTTCAAGGGTGAGTTTGTAATCAATCGCTGCAAGCCCGGCCTGTTCGGAAAGAGCCTCACCTACGGTGATCGCTTCTTTGCCATTCGCTGCGAATTCGGGCCAGATATCGGCAACCGGCTCGTCATAGGTGAAGAGTCCGCGTGAGACAGCTACTGCTCCCGCCATTCCCGTTAGACCCTTGGTCAGCGAATAGACCAAAGTGATATCATCGCCATCCCAAGCGAGTTTGCGCGACGGCTCTTTCCACCCACCATGCAAGTCCACCAGTGTCTCGCCATGATGCATGATGGTGCAGGCGGCGCCCAAAGCTTCACCCGATAGGATTGATGCCTGAAATGCGTGCGCGACAGGCTCGAACCCCTCAGCGACAAAGCCGCCTGTCCAAGCGTCTGTGGTCTCGCTTTGCGATCCCTCTTGTGCAGAAGAACGGCCCCATAGCTGCATTATAATGCCCCCGATGCGCGCGTCGACGAAAGGCCTTGCGCGGAAAGAGCATGGTGTTAGTGAAAAATGGTTAATGCGCGGTTAGAGGGATGGCGACTTCACCTAAATTGTCAGTCTATTATCATATTTATGCTTGACTTTAACTTGGCATGAAGAATGGGGACTGGATTTATACTTGATCTCAATCGATCAAAATAGCGGATTGATCAAAGTCATCAGATGAGATCAATTTTTGAGGGAATTCGCTCTGTAAATCAGATGTTTGCATCACTTTGAGCAAACGTCATGCAGTTCGATCGTGATGTGAGTGCCAACGAAACGGTTGAAAAATCGGCCAATCACGCGCGATTCCTAAAGACGAACTTAACTATATCGACCTAACGCGTCGGAACGGGAGCTTTACGGTTCGATGCAAACGCAAATACTTGGATTATTGACACCTCTCATGGCGCTGCTTTTCGCGGTGACATTCGCCGTGTTTTGGCGGGCAGGGCGCATGAAGCGCCATGTGCTCGGCTTTGCAATTGGTTATGTGTTGTTCGCGTCCGGTTTCCTCGCCACCCATTTCCTGCCCGGTGACGCATTCTACGTCTTCCACACGACACAGGCGCTCTACAGCTTGGGCATGATGGTCTATCTGGCGTCACTGTGCGAACGCGCGGGTCAGCGGATGCATTTGGGCAGCCTTTTTGGCGTCTATGTGATCAGCGCAGGCGTGTTGGCATTGGCAGTGAACCTTACCGATGATGTCGGCCCGCGGTTGATAATCGTCAATATGGGTTACGGGGTGATGTGCGCCATGGGCCTGACCACGCTTCTTATGGCGCGGCGCCGCAGCGCAATTGATGTCGCGATCATCGTGGTTGTCGCGATCCAGGCGATAGACTTTGTCGTCCGGCCAAACTTGTCTCTGATGTTCGAAAGAACAATTCCGGCAGAGGCCTATCGCGATTCAGTCTACTATTCTTTGATTGGGCTTGTTCTCGGCGTGAAGTCGGTCGTGTCCGCAATGGTTTTAATCGGTGCGACTATTGTCGAATGGACCACCAGCCTGCGCGAAAGCAGTGAGCGTGACGCTTTGACCGGGCTGCGCAATCGCGGCTCGTTTGAGCAATCAATGCGCAGCCTCCTGCCGCGCGCACAGACAGAGGGCCGCCCGCTGAGCCTCGTGGTGGCTGACATTGATCACTTCAAACAAGTCAACGATATTTGGGGACACCAAGCAGGCGACCATGCGCTTGCGGGCTTTGGTCAAACCATCGCTCAAATGGTGCGAGGATGCGACACCGCAGGCCGTATCGGCGGTGAAGAATTCTGCATCGCTGTGTGGAATTGCGAAAACGCTCCTGCTGCACGATTGGCCGATCGGATTAGGCTCGCATTTGCAGCCTTGGAGCATTCAGACCTCAACGATGATGTCCGCCTCACTGCAAGCTTTGGCGTCGCAACGGCGCGCGAAGGTGAGACGTATGAGCAGCTCTTCTCACGGGCCGATGCCTCGCTCTATCAGGCGAAATCAAATGGTCGAAACCGTGTCCAGAACGCCGAAGATCGGCGTCAGGATGATGCGGCACCTGTCGTCAATGCCGAGCTGATTGAGCTAAAGCGCGCTGGTGCTGAAAGCTGATAAGCAAAGCCTATCCCAGCGCCTTTGCATTTTCTCTGAGACAGCTGAACGCGCAGAGCTTGCGCCAGCTTAAAAGCTAGCGCCGAACTCCACTCCAAACCGGCGCAACGTGCCCGGTGAGATGAACGATCCACCGAACTCAATCGCTGGAATAACCTCGTTCAAATATCTCTCATTGGTGAGGTTGTCGACGAATGCTGTGACGGAAAAGTCCCCGATCTCAACCCCTGCGCGCACGTTCAAAATGGCAAACGTATCACGTTCGGTGATCGAGTAGTCCGCGTCCCCAACAAAAGCTGGCAGCGCCAAAGCTGATCCGGGGAGCAGGCCGCTGAACAATGTCGGGCTCGTATTCTCCTGAACCGTGTGGAACCACGTTGGACCAGTGATGCGATAGTCCGCACGGGCGACAAAGTTCATGCTGTCCGTCACGGGCAGATCAAGCTGTGTGCCGATATTGATCGTGTAGTCCGATGTGTAGGGGGATTCATTGCCGACGGTGACCGGGCGCGATGAATTGGCTTTGATCTCACTCTCAGTCACATTGACCGCACCAAAGATATCCCAGCCATCGAGCAGTTCGACGTTGAGATTGAACTCGGCGCCGTAAACTTCAACCTCATCAATGTTCGAAACGACGCGCAGCAGGCCGAAACCGCCCACGAAGAACTCGAAGAACTGCATGTCATCGATATCGGTGTAGTATCCCGCAAGGTCAAATGTGATGCGGTTATCCCACAATGTGCCTTTGACACCGGCTTCGAAGGCGCTCGATGTTTCTTTGTCGAACACATCGTTGATCAACACATTGGTGCCGATGAACTGGTTGAATGATTGATCCACCAGCGCGGATGAACCCTGATTGTTGAACCCGCCTGACTTAAATCCGATGCCCCAATTGGCGTAGACATTGATGTCATCAGTTAGCGAGTAGCGCAGCGAGATTTTCGGCTGCAATTGCGAGAATGTCTCCGATTGATCGGGGATCGGTCCCATGCCTTGACCCGGATTGATGGGGCTGCCGGTGAAGGGATCAGTGGCAATCGGCACTAGGCTGGAGACGCTGCGGTCTTCAATATCATACCGCAGGGCCAGGCTGAGGCTGAGTGCCTCGCTGGCTTCCCATTCTGCCGAACCGAATGCCGCGTAGACATCGGTTGAGAAATCATCGTTATACAGCAGCGTTGTCGGGTTGTCTGACCCGGCTGGATTGAACAGTTCGCGGCTGACACCATTGCCCAGATCCGCTCCCAAGCTGACGCCGGTTTCGCGATCAATGTGGAGGTAGTACGCGCCCAGCTGCCATTGGATCGGGCCACCTGTGTCAGATGCGAGCCTGACCTCTGCGCTAAAATCGGATTGTTTGCGGATTTGCAGCTGAGTCCCATCGCAGGTCGTCGGGCTGTACGGGCCAAAGGTTGATCCGTTGGCCGGGTCGAAAATGAAGGGAACAGGCGAAGTGCCGATGTTTCCGGGAGGGTTCACTGGGAACCCGGTAAGCTGAGCCGTCGTCGCAAAGCATGAATTCGACGCAGCAACAGAATCCGGGGTGGCACCCGGGAATGTGAAGCGGGCAAAATCTGCCGAGGTGCCATCCGCAGTCAGCAATTGATCGACATCGCTGTAAAGCGCCCATGCGGTCAGGACGAGCGATTCAAATTCATGTTCAACCTTGGCTGACACTTCGAACGTTTGCTGTTCATTGATCGGGCGGATGTTTGAGTAGAAATTGAACGGATGATCGTTGACATCTTCAAAGAATGCCGGGTTCGCCGCCGCAAAATTGGGCAGGTGGAACGCCGCGTTGAAGTTAATCGAAGCCCCTGAAAGATCGGCATAACGTGCCTTCACATCCAGCTCAGTCGCGTCACCGATTTGCGTAACGAACCGTCCATCAATCGACCAGGTTTCTTGATCATCGATTGTGTTCGAGTTGAGGAAATCGTTGCGGTAAAAACCATCGGTGGTCGAGTAATTGCCTGAGAGCACAAGGCCGGAATTCTCGCCCACCGGGATAGAGATATAGCCATTGGCTGCGTAGGTTTCGTCTTCGGCGATGCTTACCTGCACCCCGCCTTCGAGAAACCCGCTTGGTTTCAGGGTCTGAATGACAATGGCACCGGCAGCAGCATTGCGTCCGTACAATGCGCCCTGCGGACCTTTGAGGATTTCAACCTGTCGCAAGGTCCCTTGGTCTTGGTTCAATTGCGCGGTGTTGGTTTTGAGGATGCCGTCCACAACAAGGGCGACCGAACTTTCCGCATCGCGCGCACCGTTAATGCCGCGAATATTGATCTGTGTGTCGCCCGCCTCTGCGGTGCCGGACACGATGGTAACGCCTGCGGTGAGCTGCACAAATTCATCGGCCCGCTCAATGCCAGCGCGTTCAAGAGTTTCGGCGGACAGCACCGTTACCGAAGCCGGCACTTCGGCCAGCGTCTCGTTCTGCCGGCGCGCTGTCACGATAATGGCGTTATCGTCCTCTTCAACCTGTGTGCCCGCAGATGACGGGTTTGATTGGGCCAATGCCGGGGTCGCTAGAAGCGGAAAAATCGCGGCTGAAGTTGACAGCAGGACCTTAATTGAACGGTTTGTCATGATTTTCCCCATTTTTTCGATTTTTTCGCTGCGTGGCTAAACGTTGGTTGCCTCTAGATCGCCTTATTGTATACAAAATGGATCAGTCAAGCTTCACAGGTATTTCATGTCGAGAGCATCCGACATTGCGTATAACACTATTCGCGAGATGATCGTCTCGGGCGAGCTAATGCCCGGCGATCCTCTGGGTGAAGAGGCGCTGGCCGAGATATGCGGAGTATCGCGCACCCCCGTTCGTGATGCGATGCGGCGGCTGGAAAGTGAGCTGTTGATCCGCCGCAGCGAATCGCAGCGCAGTTTTGTGGCGGACTGGTCGCTCGACGACATCAGCGATGCATTTGAACTGCGCGCTATGTTGGAGGGATTGGCGGCGCAGCGGGCGGCGTCTCGCATCAGCGCAGCGGATATTCGCAAGCTAGAGGCTTATAATCAGCGCATCGGTGAGGCGAATGCGAGCACACCTGCGGATGTTGATGCCTTCCTCGAAGAAAACCGTAAATTCCACACCTTGATCCTTGATGTCGCGGGATCGGCACGGCTCAAGACTTTGCTCCAAACCTTGATCGAGCAGCCGATCATTTGGCGCACGGCCCACCATTACAGCCCGCATGAGCTCCTGCGGTCCTATCAAGAGCATGATGAGTTGATCGCCGCTTTTAAGCGCGGCGATCCGGCTTGGGCAGAAGCGATAATGTCAGGCCATATCCGCCGCGCATTCCATGCCTATTCCGATGCGCATCATGGGCTTGCGATGTTGGATGCTGAGCGATCCAAAAAGAGGGCATGAGAATGGAAATGTATACAAAGTCCATCGAAATGCTCGAAGTAAGCCCCCGAGACGGCCTGCAGAACGAAAAGCGGGCTGTGTCGACTGGGGACAAGTTGCGTCTGATAGAGCGAGCGATTGATGCTGGCGCACGCCGGATCGAGGTCACGAGCTTCGTCAATCCCAAAGCCGTGCCGCAAATGGCTGATGCCGCTGATGTTTGCGCAGGACTGCCTAAGCGTGACGACGTCACTTACATTGGTTTGGTGATGAATGCGCGCGGGGCCGAGAGGGCGATTGCGACCGGGCGGATCGATCAATTGGGCGCGGTCGCAGTCAGCACCGATACGTTTGCCATGCGTAACCAAGGGCAGACCAGCGATGGCTCTGTCGAAGCATGTCGCACAATAATTGCCCTCGCACACGAAGCGGGCCTATCTGCGCAAGCCACCATTGCGGCAAGCTTTGGTTGTCCTTTCGAAGGCGAAGTCGCCGAAGAGCGCGTGATCCACATGGCGCGTGAAATCGCCAAAGCGGGTCCGGTCGAAATTGCTCTGGCTGACACAATCGGTGTCGGCAATCCAGCCCATGTTGCAAGCCTTGTCGCCAAGGTCAAAGAGGCGATCAATCCGCTGCCGGTGCGGGTGCATTTTCACAATACGCGCGGAACAGGGCTCGCCAATGTCTGGGCAGCAATCGAAGCGGGAGCGTCCACCGTTGATGCTTCAATTGGTGGCCTTGGTGGTTGCCCATTCGCACCCGGTGCGGCTGGCAATGTCGCCACCGAAGACGTCGCGTACATGCTTGAACGGGCAGGGGTCGACACCGGCTTGTCGCTTAAATCGCTGATCGAAACGAATGCCTGGCTTGCTCAGGTGATGGATAAATCTCTGCCCGCAATGGTGGGCAAAGCAGGCGGGTTTCCCGTTCCTGCTGATGAAACGGAAAGGACTGTGGCCTGATGGGGTATCGTTTGGGAGTTGACGTTGGGGGGACCTTCACGGACCTTTTGCTGTTCAACGCGGAGACCGGTCAGTTTTGGCGTCACAAAACGCCCTCTACCCCGCATGATAGCTCGGAAGGTATCCTCAACGGGGTTGGGGCCATCACCAAAGAGGCCGGCGTTGCCGCAGAAGAGATCGAGTACTTCCTCCACGGCACAACGGTCGCAACCAATGCTGTGCTCGAAGGGAAGGGCGCAAAGGTCGGCCTGATTGTGACAGAGGGGTACCGCGATATCATGCAGATAGCGCGCAGCTTTGTCCCCGGAGGCCTCGCCGCCTGGATCATTTGGCCCAAACCACAACCACTCGCTCATCTCGAAGATACGGTTGAGGCGCCTGAACGAATGGGCGCCGATGGTAAGGAAGTAACGCCGCTCAACGAAGACGCGCTGCGCGTGCAAATGAGGAAGTTGAAAAGCAACGGTGTCGAGGCGCTGACAGTTAGCCTGATCAATGCCTATGTGAATGGTGCGCATGAAGTGCGGATCGGTGAGATTGCCGCTGAAGAATTGCCCGGCATACCGGTCTCGCTTAGTCACGAAGTGCTGCCCGAAATGCAGGAATATGAGCGCACATTGTCGACCGTGGCCAATGCTGCGGTTCGTCCAGTGGTCAGCAAATATGTTTCGAATTTGCGCAGGCAACTCGAAGATAGAGGCCTAAAGGGTAAGCTCTCGCTGCTGCGCAGTGATGGCGGCCTGATGAGCAGCGAAAAGGCCGAAGAGCACCCCGTCAATATCCTGATGTCTGGTCCGGCGGGCGGGGTAACTGGCGCTCTTTGGGTCGGTAAGAATGCAGGGTTGTCTAATATTCTGACACTGGATGTCGGTGGCACCTCGACCGACGTTGCTTTGATCGAAGGTTTGGAGGCTCGCCGCATTCGGACCACCGAGGTTGGGCATCTATCTGTCCGTGCATCGGCGCTTGATGTGAAGACCGTGGGGGCAGGCGGTGGTTCGATCGCTCACGTGCCAGAGCTGACCGGAGCATTACGCGTGGGGCCGGAGAGCGCTGGAGCGGTTCCCGGACCTGTCGCGTATGGCAAAGGTGGCGAGCTGCCGACTGTGACTGATGCGAATGTCGTTCTGGGGTATCTGCCAGAGGATTTGCTCGGCGGCAGCTTCCAACTCGACAGGGAAGGCGCGAAGAAATCCGTCCAAACGATAGCGGACGCGCTTGGCGTTGGATTGATGGAAGCCGCGCGCGGCATCATCGATATCGTGAATGAGAACATGTTCGGCGCACTGCGTATGATCAGTGTCCAGCAAGGCTATGACCCGCGAGAGTTTGCACTGATGGGATTTGGCGGTGCAGGGCCACTCCATGTCAACGCGGTGGCGAAGCTGATGAGCAGCTGGCCTGCTGTCTCTCCTGTATCACCGGGCGTTCTATGCGCATTGGGTGATGCGACCACCCGTATGCGGACAGAGACCGCACGCAGTTTTTCTAGACTGGCTCGCGATACGTCGGTGGCCGACCTTACTGCCACGCTCGACGAAATGGCGGCGCAAACTCGCGGTGAGCTGCTTGCCGATGGAGTGCCGGAAGAGGAATTGATCAGCGCGTTTGAAGTGGACGTGCGTTACGCCGGACAAGCGTTCGAAGTGCCTTTGACGATCGATAAGGCTGTGCTGGATGCAGACGGTATCGAAGGGATACTTGCCCGATTTGATGAAGAGCACCGGCGGCTGTTTACCTTCAACATGGACACACCGCATGAGATCGTGAACCTTCGCGCCGTAGCGATGGGCGAGGCACCGGCTTTGCCTGCCGCTGAACTGCCAAAGGGCAATGGCGATCCTGTCGCCGCCAAGATCCGCGATCACAAATTGTGGATGGACGGCGCTGAGCGCGACGCGGTGATCTATGACCGCAGCAAACTGCGACAGGGGGACATCATCCCCGGTCCTGCCATCATCACCGAAATGGATTCAACCACTCTGGTTGAGAATGGCTGCACCGCCAGCGTGGATGCTGTTGGCAATATCCTTATCAACCCTGAAGCGGAGGGCTGAGCGATGCCTGCACAAATCATCGAAACCAATTCCACCCCATTCAAACCGATCGAGATTGATCCGGTCACCCTCGACATCATCGAGAATGCTTTGCGCAATGCCCGCATCGAAATGGATGCAACGCTCGTGCGAACAGCCATGTCTCCCGGTATTCGTGAACAGGGTGATGCTTTTCCTCTGATCGCAGATCCTGCCGGTAAAATGATCGTGGGCCAGTTTGGCAGCTTCATTGACGGCTTTCTGAAGGGGTTCGATGGAACCCTAGAGGACGGCGACATGATCTTCCTGTCCGACCCCTATTCCTGCGACGGCGCGGTCAGCCACTCCAACGATTGGCTGGTGCTGTTGCCGGTGTTCAAGGATGGCCGCCTGATCGCTTTCACCGCTATGTTCGGACATCAATCCGACATCGGCGGTAGCGTGCCCGGGTCCATGCCAATCGGTGCGAGTTCGATCTTTGAAGAGGGTGTCCGCATCCCGCCGGTCAAGATTTGGAAAAAGGGCGAATATAATGACGACCTGATGAAGCTCGTCATGCATCAGACGCGCAAACCGGATTGGTGTCAGGCTGATCTCAATGCGCTGATTGCCTCCTGCCGCGTCGCCTCAAAGCGGGTTGTTGAAATGGCAGAACGTTTTGGCGACGACGTCTATGTTTCTGCCACGCAGGAATTGCTGGCCCGCAACCACCGCGCGATGAAAACACTGCTTTCCCAAGCGGTGGGTGAAAGCCCCGTCAGCTTTGAAGATTACCTGTGCGATGATGGCAAAGGCTTTGGCCCGTATAAGATCAAATGCACTATGTGGCGCGAGGGTGAGAGGGTCATTCTCGATTTTGATGGAACCGACCCGCAGAGCGTCGCTTCGATCAATTTCCTGCTGAATGAGAATATGTTCAAGATGTTCTTTGGCATCTACATGATCATGGTTTTCGACCCGCAAATCCTCTTCAACGATGGCTTCTACGATCTAATCGAAGTTCGCATTCCCGAAGGGTCACTACTCAAACCAAAATTCCCCGCCGCTTTGTCAGGTCGCACCCATGCGCTGGGCCGGATTTTCGATATTCTTGGCGGACTTTTGGGGCAAGGCACGCCAGAGTTTCTTAACGCAGCTGGTTTCAGCTCAAGTCCGCACCTGTTCTACTCTGGTTGGGACAATCGCGCGGCCAGCGAAGGCGAATGGTTTCAGCTGTTCCAGATCGGCTTTGGCGGTATACCGGGCAGGCCTTTGGGCGATGGGCCTGACGGACATTCGCTATGGCCGGGTTTCACCAACGTTCCGAACGAGTTTCTCGAACGCTATTTCCCGATGCGCATCGAGCGCTATTCGACCGAACCGGACAGCGGGGGCGCGGGGCTGCATCGCGGCGGCAATGGCATTCATATGACGTACCGCTTCCTTGCCGATGGCAACATAGCCATCCACGATGACCGCTGGTTCGTGCCACCATGGGGTGTGAATGGTGGGCATCCCGGAATGCGCGCGAGAAAGGTTCTCGAACGCGCTGATGGCACGAGTGAGATTGTGGGCAACAAGATCGAAGATGTGCCTGTGCGCGAAGGCGATTTGCTGCACTTCATCACATGGGGCGGTGGCGGATGGGGCGACCCACTCGAGCGCGATCCCGAACTCGTCGGTCTGGAAATTCGCCAAGGGCTTGTGACGCCCGAAGGTGCGAAGGCTTATGGCGTGATTGCCGATGAGAACGGCACTGTGGATGACCAGCAAACGGCTGCGCTACGCAATGAGATGAAGTCAACGCGTGGTGAGTTGCCCCTGTTCGACTATGGCCCTTCGATTGATGTCCTGCGCAGCAATTGTGAGGCGGAAACGGGTCTGCCTGCGCCGGTTCAACCCGTTTGGCGCAACACAAATGTTCGAGAGGCAGCGGAATGAGCGGTCCTCTAGACACAGGTGCTCTGACGGGATTGCGAGTGATTGAGATGGGACAGCTTCTGGCTGGCCCGTTCTGTGGGCAATTGCTGGGCGATATGGGCGCTGACGTCATCAAGGTTGAGCCACCCGGCAAAGGCGATCCGATGCGCGATTGGGGTCAGGGCGACGAGAAAGTCCAATGGGAAGTGATCGCCCGGAACAAGCGCTCAGTCACGTGCAATTTGCGTGTGACAGAGGGGCAGGAGATAGCGCGTCAGTTGATCAAAAGCGCCGATGTCTTGGTCGAAAACTTTAAACCCGGCACATTAGAGAAGTGGGGCCTGTCCCCTGATGATTTGCTGCGCGACAATCCCGGCCTAATCGTTGCGCGCATGTCTGGCTATGGCCAAACTGGCCCATACTCAACCCGTGCAGGGTTCGGCGGCATCGGTGAGGCGATGGGCGGTTGGCGTTATATCGTCGGGGATCCCGACCGCCCACCGGCTCGCATGGGAGTGTCGATTGGCGACACGTTGTGTGCGACCTATGGCTGCATGGGCGTTCTTGCCGCCCTGCATCACCGCGACAAAACCGGTGAGGGGCAAGTGATCGACACGGCTCTTTACGAGGCTGTCCTGCAAGTCATGGAAGGCTTGGTCCCTGAATATGATCGCAGCGGCTTCATCCGTGAGCGATCCGGTTCCATCTTACCCGGCATCGCCCCGTCCAATGTCTATAGCTGTAAAGATGGTCCATTCATGATTGGTGGCAATGGCGACGCTATCTTTGCGCGGTTGGCAAAGGCAATGGGACGGCCTGAGCTTGCCGAGGATGACCGTTACGCGACCCACCTCGCACGGGGAGCCAATCAGACTGAGCTCGACAACATGATCAATGCTTGGACAGCCACATTGACGATTGAAGAAGTCGATGCGCTGATGATCGAACATTCAATCCCCGCTGGCCGGGTCTATACGGCCAAGGACATGCTGGATGATCCGCACTTCCAAGCGCGCGAGGCCATCATTGAGGTTGAAACGCAACAGCGCGGAAAACTCAAGATGCAGAACACTTTCCCGCGCTTTTCCAAGACAAATTCTGGGATCCGTCGTGCAGCTCCAGCCTATCCGGGCCAGCACAATGCCGAGGTTTTTGGCTCGGTACTGGGCTGGGATGAGCAGATGCTTTCGGAAAATGTGGAGCAGGGTTTCGTATAAGCCAGCTTTCGCGACAAGTGCCCGAGCCAATAGGCTGGTCGCCCCTTTTCAACTTCAGAACGACATCGCTTCGTGCCCGCCTAATTGTGCTTGGGCCTTATTGGGCTCAGATAGTGACGATATCCTCGGCGATCTTGGATATGACGCAGTTTCTACTGGGACCAATGATGACGGTCATGATGGCCGATCACGGCGCAAAGGTCATCAAAGTGGAACCGCAAACGGGTGATCCAGCGCGCGTGATGGAACCGCGCACGTCCGATGGCGGCGGTGCTTTCTATCAGAACTACGAGGCAAAAACGCTAAGCACGTCGTATTGCGAGGGCGCGAAATGAAGTTTGCGACCAATCCTCTCACCGCTCCGCCAAATAGGCCAATAATTGCCGACCTGGCACGAAGAAGTAGCCTCCGCCCAGCATAGTGACGAATTGCGGCATCTGTTTCAGCGTTACTGGCCCGCGTCCCGTGGGAATCGTGAAGCCCGATTGAACCGATGCATCAGTGACCGCAATCGGGTCGACTTCGGCAGTGAGGCCGTGAAATTTCGTGTTTTGCATCCACGTTTGCTGAATAAACTCAAATTGCCGCTCAAGATCAGCGTTTAAGCACATGAACATGATGCCCGGATCGTCACTGGGCTCATCCGGTTGATAGCCCCGGCCCACGCGCAAGATACGGTGACGATTTGAGATATCGATCTGGTCGTTGGAACCCGGAGACAGGCTATCGCGCGGATTGGTCCGTCGGATATGCGCACCAAACGGGCACTTCAGGCCTTGCGGGTCCTCAACCCCGTAGACAAAATCATTGTCGATCCAAAAGTCGCTGCTCTTGCCAAGCCGCCTTCTCCGGTCGCTCTCCGATATGTACGGGTAGCGAGCGATCGATGATCCGTCCTTCCAGCGGCCAATCATCTTTGCACCGACAAACTCCTTCATATCGGCGGTTACGGGGATTTCGGGGAATGCATCGGTAAGGCGTTCGCCTTCTTCCTCGCAATATTTGTCGAACCCTTGGACGTCCTGTTCAAGCTGACGAATGACGAGAAACGAACCGTTATTGGCGAAAAGCCGAGGGTTGTCGGACTGAGTCTCAGAGAAACCTTGCGCCTCGCCAGCGCTCGGCAGGCGCATATCGGGATCATGGCGTGCCTGCATCATGGGGCTGGGCGGCATATTTCCGCGATTGTCGGGATAGCCAAGCACCAACTCACCCGGCTCAATCAAGTGCAGCGGATCGGGGTTCTTGTGACCACGATATGTCCCGCGCATCGCCGGTTGCGAGACGCCATCGACAAATCCAAAAGGCTCTTTGTTCTCTCTGAGACTGGAACCGGCCGGGGCAAGGCCAATACGCCGCGTAATGCTTGCACCAGCCCGCTCGCAGGCTTGAGCGATAACCTCGTCTAACAGGTCAATAGCGGACACGACTTCGATGCTGGAATTGTGCGCATCGCCATAGACCAACAGCGCCAGATCATTGCCATCGCGGCCCCAACGCCAATTCTGCGCCGCATTGCTCCCCAGATCGCCAAGAATCCGATCTCGTCCAGCGCCGTTCATTCCTTCGCGAAATGCCGATGGAAATGTGCCAAGCGCTTCTTCGGGAAGTCCCAGCTTGGCAAGCCCGGCCGCGCTGGTGGCGAATGTAATCAGGGCAGGTTCGAGATAAAACCGGCCATCACCAAACGCGATAAATGGCGTCAATTCATCGATCAATTCGCGGTTTTTTGCTGCATCATCGCCAAGCTCGACTAGCATCAACTTGCCTTCGGGTTTGAACCCCATGCCGCCAAACAAAAGGCTCTGCATCTGGCTTGTTTCAAGCTTGTCTTGCGGTCGCGATTGCGAACCAAACTGCTCCAGCCATTCGCCTGCTTCTTCACAACCGCTGGCATCGGCAAGCCCGCGACGCATGCGGTGATTGGCGCGGATATTGGCGGTCGAAAGGCTCGGATAGGCACAGTACCAGAACGGCGTGGAGAGCATGCTGTGACGGGCATAGCGTTTAAACGGTTCGGCCTGCGTCGCGCCGCCTTGAAACAGGTTTTGGGCGCGCGGAAAGCCGACTGCGTTGGACCAAACTGCGGTCAAACCTTCGTGCGCTTTGGTGATGAAGTCTTCGAGATAGCTTTCCCAGCTTCCTCCGTAATTGGAAAAGAAGATGAAATCGCGTGTGCCGGGTATCGTGATCCAGCGGGCAAAATGGATCGTGCCGATATCGCCCAGAAAGCCGGGGCGCCCCCGGAGTTTCGTTAAACTGGCGACAACAAAGAAAGCGAGCCGTGTGGTGACTTTGCGTAGCCATCCCGGCTTTCTGACCGTGTGCGACATCATATGATTTTGCGCATGCCCAGCGGCGTTTTCATTCGCGAGAATGGGCCGCAAATCATCGTCAAGGATCGTGCGATCCGACACCCAATCGGCATTCTCCTGCTTGCGCAATTTCGCGTATATCGCGCCCAAGATGATTGCGCTGAACAAGATGATCAGACCCAGCGTACCGAGCGTGAAGCCGAGGATTTGACCAATAGTGCGGATCCATTCCGCAAAACCCCACCGAGCGAACGTACCGAAACTGTCCCAGACCCATTGCTCTGGCCAATTGAGCAAGGTCGAAAAAAGCAGCGTAACCAGCGCAATCGGCCAAGCAAAATGGCGCAAGAACGGTACAGCAAGTGCGCCGATGATCGACGCTGTACTGGGCGGTTCTTTGCGGCGATTGGGTGGCGGTGGCAAGTTCTCCAATGCCCATTCAAACCCCGATCCGCGCAGGCTTGAGCGCACTGCTTCTAGCCGCTCTTGGCTAGACCCGATCTCCTGACCGTCCAACAAAGCCCGGACGTGATCGGACAATTTCTGCTCTTCAAGAATGGTCTCAACACTCAATCCCGGCGTCCCGCTAAAGGCGAGGCCAGGTGCATCGAACATGCCGTAACCGATCTTGATCTGGTGTTGCTGCCAATAGGCCGCGATGTCGGTTGTGCCAGTGAACCCTTCGGCTTTTGCGAAGATGTCCCTGAACATTTCTCCCGTGCGCGCGGCCAATTCATTGATGGCTGCAATGTCCTCTCCATCGGCGGAGAATTCGAGGATGAGATAGCCTGTATCACCCGCGCTGCCAGCGACCGCGTGAACGCTCGCAAAGTGCAGAAACGGTGCGGCATCGACCGGCGCCACAGCAGCGCGGAAAGCGTGCCCCGCTGGATTGCCGAGCGTTTGATTGATCAACGTGCGCGCATCCTCAACCGCGTCGATTGCGATGGGAGCCACGATTGTCACCATTGCGTGCCGGGTCATTGCTTTACCTCCGCGTGAATCCTCACAGGCAAGATGCTGATACATCCTCTTTTGAACTGCTGATGCAACCCTCTCCAATTGCTGTCAGCGATGATTGCGCAACCGGACGCTAAGGGATTGGACGGAATCGCCCAACAAAAACTGGCTCTACGCAACAACACTTTGGCCAGCAGAAAGCTGCGCTTGATGATGTCCAATTATTCTGCCTGCAAAGGAGCCGAAATGATCACACACCCGCCAATGCTCAACAGCGGCAGCGTCTGCACCTTTCCGCCTGCGGCGTCCAACGGTCTGGAATCTGCGGCATGAGCGACACCGGCCACTCAACAGAACTGCTCGCCGAAATCTCGCAAATTCTGAAGGATATGGCGGAAAGTTCGGAGGACTTGGGAGCCGATCTGAGCGCTAATCCGCAGGTTCTCGACAATCACATGGTGCAATTGCAGCGGATGGATCTGTTTGCTCAGACACTGTCTCAGTTGGCCACTGTGTTGGCTACCGAGCACCCCGATCAGGCTGTGTGTGAAGTGCGGTTGGACCAGTTGCGTCACCAACTGGCCGCAGCGAATGTGGCGGCGGCTGCCTGACTTTCCTGCTCGAACACTAACTCGCCCAAATTTTCCAGCCAATCGCGCCAGTTTTGCGCTAGGGCTTTGCGAATGGAGCAAGAAGGCCAGTCAGACTTGAAGGACTTGCACGTCTATGACGCGCCGCCGGCCGGGGCTGCCGATGATTGGAGCGTCCCACAAGGCTGGACCGAATTTAGCGATGCTGACCATGCGCGCTGGAATGATCTGGTCGCTCGGCAATCGCAATCGCTGATCGGGCATGCCTGCGATGCGTTTATGGATGGGCTGAACGCGCTGCATTTGGGTGAAGACGGCATCCCGGACTTCGAAACATTCAATCCAAGATTTTGCGCGCAAACAGGGTGGCAGGCGGTCGCCGTTCCCGGCGTAATCCCTAACGACGTTTTTTTCCGTCATTTGGCTGAACGCCGGTTCCCAGTAGCCAATTTTCTGCGCCGACACGGCTCGCTGGATTACATTGACGAACCGGATATGTTCCACGATGTGTTTGGCCATCTACCCATGTTCATGGATCGCACATTCGGTGACTTTTTGGCCGCTTATGGCAGAGCAGGCTTGCGAGCAGAGGGGTTGGGTGTCTCTGAATTGCTCGGCCACCTCTACTTGCATACAGTTGAGTTTGGCCTGATCCGCGAAGGCTCCTCGATCCGCGCCTATGGAGCAGGATTGTTGTCGAGCTATGCCGAAACGGTCCATGCACGCACCAGCCCAAAAGCCCGCCGGTTGGAGTTTGATCTGGCCCGGATGATGCGCACCCAATACCTCTTCGACCAATTTCAACCGACCTATTTCGTGATTGAGAGTTTTGCCGCGCTGCTCGAAGAGATGGAGACAACCAGTCTTTCCAAAGTCTATGAAGCGTTGCGCGATCAGCCCTCTCTTGCACCGGGTGAATGCCATTCCGATGACCGAATTGTTCCGATTGACGATCTATGAGTGACAAGCCTGATCCCATGAAATCGCCGATCCGCCGCTCAATCGAAGACGGGGTGGAAGCCTTTGAGGCGACCATCGAAGGTGAGACCATCCAATGGGATAGCGGCCTAACCTACAGCCGCCATTTACAAACAGAGCAATTGTTGAACAGCCAGACCCCGGTATCGGACAAGCCGGACGAGATGCTGTTCATTATCATGCATCAGACCATGGAATTGTGGATCAAGCTGATGCTGCACGAAACGCGCGTGGCCATGGCGGATATCAACGCAGACCGTCTCGAAAGGGCTGGCAAGACGATGGATCGGATCGCCACAATCATGCGGCATATGATCCACTCATGGGAAGTGCTGGCGACGCTAAGCCCGCACGATTTCCTGACCTTTCGCGGGTTTTTGCGCAAAGCCTCAGGATTTCAATCGCACCAATATCGTGAGCTGGAGTTTCTGCTGGGGCTAAAGCGACCTGACCTGATCCTAGTGCATGATGGCAATGAGGCGGCGAAGGCGCAATTGACAGCAACACTCAACGCGCCCTCGCTCTATGACGAGGTTCTGCAAGCGCTCGCACGAGCCGGAGCGGACATACCGCAAAACAAAATTGAGCGGGATTGGTCGGAGCCTTACGAGCCCGATGACGCGGTGGAGCAGGCTTGGCAGGCAATTTACACTGATCCGGACCAACACTGGCCGCTTTATGCGCTGGGTGAGAAGGTGACGGCGCTCGAATACTACTTTCAGGAATGGCGGTTCAAACACATGAAAACTGTGGCGCGAGTGATCGGGCACAAGCATGGGACAGGCGGATCATCTGGGGTCAACTACTTGGTGAAGGCACTCGACTTGCAATTTTTCCCAGAGCTTTGGAGCATGCGCACGCACATGTCGGCAAAGCGTGAAGGTGGCGATTACAACGAATGCCCCGTGCAATGAGCAGCGCTGTGATTTGGGACATCTCTCAGCGTATCCACAAAGGCACTCCGTTATGGCCCGGAGAGCCACCGATCAGCGTCACTCGCACAGCATCCATCGGGCCAGATTGCCCGGTCAATATCGGTGCAATGTCGCTGCCACTGCACACTGGTACGCATGCTGATGCGCCGCTCCACTATGCTGACAATGCGCCATCATCCGCGCAATGCGAGCTTGATCCCTACATCGGGCCTTGTGTGCTGATTGATTGCCGTCATGCGGGTCAGCGCGTTGAGATTGCCGATTGCGATTGGGATGCGATTGAGGGGCGCAGCCGGGTGATCATGCGGACTTACGCGCGCTTCCCGCATGATCATTGGGACAACGATTTTCGCGCGATTGCGCCGGATGTGATTGAGCAATTGGGCGCAATGGGAGTGCGCTTAATCGGCGTGGATGCCCCTTCGCTTGATCCGCAAACATCCAAGACAATGGATGCCCATCACGAGGTTTTGGCCGCCGATATGCGTATTCTTGAAGGACTGGTGCTCGATGATGTGCCAGTCGGCGAATATGAGCTGGTCGCGCTGCCTTTGAAGATCGCAGGCGCTGATGCCAGCCCAGTGCGCGCAATTTTGCGGGAGATGACATGATGCGCGATCTGGCTGCACTTGCTCGCGAATTGGACGCCGCTGATCCGTTGGCGGAGTTCCGGGACCGCTTTTCGATCCGTGAAGGGTTGGTCTATCTTGATGGCAACTCGCTCGGCTGCTTGCCCAGGGCGACAGCGGAACGGATGCAGCAAGTCATTGGTGAGCAGTGGGGCGAAGGGCTGATCACATCATGGCTCGATGCGGATTGGTCCACCATGCCGCAACGCGTTGGCGACAAGATCGCGCGGTTGATCGGTGCGAATGAGGGCGAGGTGATTGCCGCCGATTCTACGTCGGTTAACATTTTCAAGGCGCTGACAGCCGCCATTTCCTTGCGGCCTGGCAGGAGCGAAATCCTGACTGAGACGACCAATTTCCCCACTGATACATACATGATGCAGGGTATTGAGGCATTTTCAGGCGGTCAGATCACAGCGCGCGCGGTCGCGCCGGACGATCTGCTCGATGCGGTTGACCAGAACACCGCCGCCGTGTTGCTCACCCATGTGCATTACAAATCTGCAAAAGCGCGCGACCTTACTGAAACGACCCGCCGCATTCAGCAATCGGGTGCGCTTGCCATTTGGGATTTGAGCCACAGCACAGGTGCTTTGGAGCTGGATTTGAACGCCGCCAATGCCGATTTCGCTGTGGGTTGTGGTTACAAGTTCCTCAATGGCGGACCGGGCGCGCCAGCGTTTCTGTTTGCGGCGCAGCGCAATCACAATGCGCAGCCTGTGCTGTCCGGATGGTTTGGCCATGCAAAGCCCTTCGCATTCGAAGAAGACTATCAGCCCGCTGACGGGGTCGACCGTTTCCTTTGCGGCACGCCCTATGTCTTGGGACTGGCCGCGCTGGAAGTAGGCGTTGACCTGATGCTGGAGGCCGACATTCGCCACGTGCGGGCAAAATCCAACACATTGGGTGACTTGCTGATCGAAGCGATGGAGCCGCTTTGTTCCGAATTCGGCTTTGAGTTGGCCAGTCCCGCCAATTCGGCGGAGCGCGGAAGCCACATCGGATTTGCGCACGAAAACGCCTATGCGATGGTTCAGGCATTGCGCGAAAAGGATGTGATCGCTGACTTCCGCACACCCGAAATCATCCGCTTCGGACTGACGCCTCTTTACCTGCGCCACAGCGACATTCTGGAAGCGGTTGAGAGACTGGCTGAGGTGTGCCGCGCGCGAAGCTGGGATCGGGCAGAATATCGCACTGTGGCTGCAGTAACTTGAGTGGCGTTATGACTGGCCAAAATGTGACAGCGCTGCCGTCGCTCGCAAGCTTGATCGAAGGCGGGCCGGTTGCGCTGTTTCTCGACTTTGATGGCACCTTGGTGGAACTGGCAGGATCACCTGATGCAATAACAGTACCGGATGGAATGGGCGCGGCTCTAGTTGCGCTATCGAAGCGGTTACAAGGGCGGCTGGCGGTGGTGAGTGGTCGCTCGATTGCCGATCTTGAAAACTATTTGGGAGACCTGCCAATCGCAATGGCTGGTTCGCATGGTGCGGCTATCAGAGCAGCAAACGGATCGCCTCTCGGAAATCCTGCGAAAGGGGTCGGCGACGCCGCGCGCGACGCATTGCGTCAGTTTGCGCATGATGAGGGCCTGGGGATTGAAGAAAAGACCCACGGCGCCGCGCTGCATTTTCGCAATTCGCCTGATAGAGAGGCGGACGCTCATGCCTTTGTCGATGCGTTAGCCGGCCAACACGACCTCGCTACCAAGCGCGGCAAATGCGTGATTGAACTGGTCGAACGCGATATCGACAAAGGGCGCGCAGTCGATGTCCTTTTGGATCAAACGCCATTCCAAGGTGCGATCCCGTACTTTATCGGTGATGATGTCACCGACGAAGATGGATTTGCTGCTTGCCAGCGTCACGGTGGAAAGGGCATTCTGGTTGGTGAGAGGCATCACACCAAGGCCGCACACACACTCGCAGAAGTGGATGCGGTCCATAAATGGCTGGAGCTGACATTTTGAACAAGACTGATCCGGGCGTGCCCAATCTCGAATTGTGGCCGATTGGCAATTGCCAGGTTTCCGGGCTGATCGACACTTTGGGCGCATTGGTTTGGGGTTGTGTGCCACGCGTCGATGGTGATCCCGTTTTCTGCTCACTGCTCAATGGCACATCGCAAGATGCAGGCGTTTGGCGGTTTGAGCTGGAGGGGCAGATCAGCGCCTCTCAGCACTATGTGCGCAACACTCCGATCCTTGTCACCCGGCTTGAGGCAGAGGATGGGGCTGCGGTTGAAATCCACGACTTTGCGCCGCGTTTTGAACGCTCTGGGCGCATGTATCGCCCGGTTGCCTTTTCTCGGATTGTGCGACCTGTGGCGGGAACTCCGCGTCTGAAAGTGGTGCTGCGCCCGATGAAGAACTACGGCGCGCAGCTTGCCGATACTTCTCACGGGACCAATCATATCCGCTATCTGGTCGGACCACAGGCTCTGCGCCTCTCCACCGATGCGCCGGTCGGTTATATCCTTGAAAATCGCAGCTATCGGATTGAGAGCGATCAGCACTTCTTCCTTGGTCCAGATGAACCATTTGTTGGCAATGTCCGCTCCGAGGTGCGCCGGATGGAGGCCCAAACCGCGAAGTATTGGACGCATTGGACGCGCGGCTTGCACATTCCGTTTGAGTGGCAGGACGAGGTTATTCGATGCGCCATTGCTCTTAAACTGTGCCAGCACGAAGAGACCGGCGCGATTGTCGCTGCTCTCACCACTTCGATCCCCGAGGCTGCTCATTCAGAGCGCAATTGGGATTACCGATACTGCTGGATCAGAGACAGTTACTACACCGTCCAAGCGCTCAATCGATTGGGTGCGCTGGATGTGTTGGAGAAGTATCTCGCATACCTTCGCAACATCGTAGACGGAGCCAAGGGCGGTCAGATACAGCCGCTCTATTCGGTGATGGGCGAAAGCGAGCTGGATGAAGTGACTGCAGCGCATCTCGCCGGATACCGCGAAATGGGTCCAGTGCGGCGAGGAAATGCGGCCTACAAACAGATACAGCATGATTGTTATGGCCAGATTGTGCTGCCCACAACGCAGAGTTTTATCGACACGCGGTTGCTGAGAATTGCTGACACGCATGACTTTGAAAGCCTTGAACAGGTTGGTGAAATGGCATGGGCGATGCACGATCAGCCCGATGCCGGATTGTGGGAGTTCCGCACTCGGCAAGAGGTGCACACTTACTCTGCTGTCATGTGCTGGGCGGCGTGTGACCGGCTCGCGAATGTTGCTGCGCATATTGGCCGGGATGAGCGAGCGAAACTGTGGCGTGAAAGGGCCGATGCGATCCACGCCAAGGTGGAGAACGCCGCTTGGGTTGAGAATGGCGAAGAGGGCGGCCATTACGGCGCGAGCTTTGAGAGCGACTATCTCGATGCCAGCCTGCTCCAAATGGTCGAATTGCGGTTTATCTCGCCGGAAAATCCGCGTTTTCAGTCCACATTTGCGGCAATTGAGAAGGAATTGCGGCGCGGCGATCACATGCTGCGCTATGCCGCTGAAGATGACTTTGGCGCGCCAGAGACAGCCTTTAATGTGTGCACATTTTGGTTGATCGAGGCGCTGTATCTGGCGGGCCGCGATGACGAGGCACGCACTCTGTTTGAAACCATGTTAAGCCATACAACCCAATCAGTGATGCTCAGCGAAGATCTCGATTATGAGACAGGCGAGCTGTGGGGCAACTTTCCGCAGACCTATTCGTTAGTGGGTGTGATCAACTGCGCTGGGCTGTTGTCGAAATCATGGAGTGATGTGCGATAGGACGCCTTGTAGTTATCTCAAACCGTGTCGCTGTGCCAAAGGCACGCGGCGCTGCTGGGGCCCAAGGCGGGCTTGCCGGTGCGCTCAATTCTGCATTAAAAGATCGCGGGGGCGTTTGGTTCGGCTGGTCTGGTCAGGAAAGCGAGGACCGCACCGGCAACATCAACATGCAGCGCGCTGATGGCGTCACCACCGCGACCATCGACCTGTCCGCGCGCGACATTGACGAATATTACAATGGCTATGCAAACTCGACGCTGTGGCCGCTGTTCCATTATCGTCTCGATCTGACCGAATATGAGCGTGAGACGGGCAAAGGGTATGAGCGGGTCAATGAACGCTTTGCTGAATGCGTACAGCCGCTGATCGAAGAAGATGATCTGGTCTGGGTGCATGATTATCATCTGCTTCCGCTGGGTGACCGGCTGCGCAGGCGCGGCCTCAAAAACCGCATCGGGTTCTTCTTGCACATACCGTGGCCACCCACGCGTCTGTTCGTGTCGCTGCCGTATCATGAGCGGCTGGTGCGGACGATGCTCGACTATGATCTCGTCGGTTTTCAGAATAATGAGTGGCTGGAAAGCTTCTTGCATTATTGCCGTAAGGAATTGGGCGCTGAGGTGGATGAGGCGACCGGCATTATCCGTTTTGAGGGGCGTTCAGTCCGCGCAAAAGCATACCCAATCGGCATCGACTGGGACCATTTCCAGGGGCAGGGCAAAACACCAGAAGCCGATCAAGCCGCTCAACGTCTGGTGAATTCCACGCGTGAGCGAACTGCGATGATCGGGGTCGACCGGCTCGACTATTCCAAAGGTCTACCAGAACGGATTGATGGGATCGGGCGCTTTTTCGATCAGCATCCCGAACGTGTACGCGACCTCGTCTATATTCAGATCGCTCCGCCAAGCCGCGAGGATGTCGAAAGCTATCAACAAATTCGTGCTCTGTTGGAGCAGAAGACAGGTCAGATAAACGGTGCGCGTAGCGAGGTTGATCTGGTCCCTATCCGCTATGTGAACAGGGGCTATTCCCACGCCGAACTCTATGGTTTCTTCCATGCTTCAAAGATCGGCTTAGTGACGCCGCTGCGCGATGGGATGAACTTGGTCGCAAAGGAGTATGTTGCGGCCCAAGATCCAGATGATCCCGGCGTGTTGATCCTGTCGCGCTTTGCAGGGGCCGCGCAGCAACTAGACTGTGATGAAGGGGGCGCGGTGCTGGTCAATCCATACAGCCCCGATGATCTGTCCCATGCGATCTTGAAGGCGCTCGATATGCCATTGGCGGAGCGTAAGAGCCGTTATGAGGCGATGATTGCGACCATTCGCGATGACAACGTTCAGGCGTGGACAGAAGAGTTTTGCGCCGATCTTGCAGATGGCGGCGCAACCTGAAGCTGCCTTTGATACTAAGCCGAGGCCAACACGCCTTCGTGCTTGCGTAACTCTTCCTCTGACACAGGCATTCCGACAAGGTAGCCTTGAACCAGATCAATTCCTGTGCGTTTTGCAGCGAGCAAGCCGAGTTGATCCTCGACCCCTTCAAGCAGGCATTCAACCTCTAGCGTCTGAGCAATACCAGCCAGGGATCGCAGGATTTTCTCCGTCAAAGGATCGTCCAGATCATCGAGGAACGACCGGTCGATCTTCAATTTTGTGATCGGCAATTCGCGCAGATAATTGAAGTTTGAATAGCCTGTGCCAAAGTCATCAATCGCGATGGCGTGCCCACGATCAGCGAAGCGTTGAATGTTATAGGCTGCCTTTGCCGTGTCATCGAACATAGAGGATTCTGTAACTTCAAACTCCAACATCGATGGGTCGATATCGCGCGCTTCTAGCAGGTCGAGAATCTCGCTAACGGTCTGGTCGCAGTTCAAATCCGATGCGGACAGGTTAACGGACAGAGGGATGGGGCTTTCCCAGCTGTTCAACAAATTGGTGGCTTGCCTGACCACAGCGATAGAGATTTCTGAGACTAGCCCGGCCTCTTCGGCGACTTTGATGAATTCGGTCGGAGCAATTTTGCCGATTGTAGGGCTGTTCCAACGGGCCAGCGCTTCTGCACGAACGATGGTTTGAGTACGCAGATCGAATTGTGGTTGGAAAACCAGCGTTATCTCTTTGTCAAAATTGGCTTTGCGCAGCGCGTGCTCAACGCGTGAATGCTCCGCGAACGCCTCCGCATGCTCATCGTTGAATGCGATCACCCGGTTCTTGCCGCTTCGTTTCGCGTGCAGAAGCGCGAAGTCGGCATTTTTCATCAACTTTGCCTCTTCGTGCCCATTGCCGATTTGGCAGAACCCTAGAGAGCCCGAAATGTTGACCAACCGGCCGTCGATCAAATAGGTTTTCGACAATCGCGAAAGCAGTTTTTGGGCCCAAACCTCAAGCTGATCTTCGGGCAAGTCATACGTGATCAGCAATGCGAATTCGTCACCGCCAATACGGCTAACCTCGGCCAATTCGCCGCAATATGAGCGTAAGCGTGACCCCACTGCTTTGAGCAGTTCATCGCCCAATGAGTGACCGTAACTATCATTCACGTTTTTGAAGCCATCGAGGTCGAACAAACCGACCCATCCATGATCTTGCTTGCTGTTTTGCGCGCTAAATGTTTCGAAAAAGGCACGGCGGTTGGGCAGGCCCGTAAGCGTGTCTGTCAGTGAGCGGTGTTTAAGGATGCGAGCAGCTGAAATTTCTTCGGTGAGTTTGGTCTCAGCCACCTGTTTGGCGTCTCCGGCGGCCACTTTGGCGGCAATTGCGGCGCCGATTGCCTTGCGCAAAGAGTGTGAGATCATAGTCGCGCTAAGAGCTGCGGCGAACGCGATAAAGCCGTGAATGACGATCTGCTCACTTCCCAACCTGCTGGCTGCCAAGATCAGGCATAGCAACGTTGCGCTGATTGCGAGAACGGCTTGCTTGATTGAGAGGCTGGCAAGGGAAAAAACCAGCGCGGCGATGATGAAGTAGGTCAGTTTCGCTTCAGCAAATTGGAGCTGAAGCGAGACCACTATGTTGATTAAAACAATCCCATTAACACAAAGACTTGCACGGGAAAGTGTTGTGAAATCCTGATCTTTTCCGATGCGCAAAAACGCATATGCGATCAGGAAAGATGAAACGGATGAGAGGACGAAGTAAGACCAAAAGGTGTGCGCCTCGGCAAACCAGATGTGAGAGATCGCCATGACCCCGTAATACGCCGCTGAGACTGAAAAGTAGCCGCGCAGAATCGGGTAGTATGCTGACGCAATCGCGGTCTTGTCATCATTCATATCTGACCGTTTACCCCAAGGTTCGGGTGAACCTGTGTTCTGCAACAACTTACCCTGTGGTAGAATATACGTATGACGCGTTAAGTTTTGGTAATCATGGCATTTTGTTGCGGATGGGGTGTTCGCACGATGTTAGGCTGAACATCCCGGTGGTGCCTGGATTAGGCCAAATCCAAACACCGGATCGTGTCCGCTTGCTCCCAAATCTGAAGCTCCATCTGCCAGCCTGCTGCGCACGTCGGCGGTGCGGCGAAAAGTTCGCATCGCGGGGTCTGCGGCGATCCTTGCTGTGACAAAGGGGGCAGCGAATGATGTTCCAGAGACGTATGTGCGCCGCGCTGGCATGCGGATTGCGACATCGACGCCGGGTGCACTGAAATCGATGCGTGAGCCGCGCACCGCATTGCGATAGACTTGTTGGTCAGCATCAATAGCCGTGACCGCAATCGTCGACTGGAAGGCGGCAGGGTAGCGAACAGTCTGGCGCGGTCCTTCATTGCCAGCGGGTGCCACCACCACAACGCCAGCGCGTCCCGCATTGGCAAAAGCGCGGTCGAGGATTTTGTTATACGGCCCTGCCATCGACACATTCACAAGCCGCACATCCTGACCGATTATCCAGTTCAGCCCGCGCAGCATGCTATCAACACTCGCAACATCGCCTAATCCGGCTGTCGGCGAGACAATATCGGCGTGATAGATACGGGGCGAACGCAGCATTCCTGGAGAGCGAAGCAGCGTCACGATCTGAGTGCCATGCATTGCCCTCTCATTGGCGGAACTGCGCGAGAAGTCCGCAGAGACAACAGAGAGACGCGCAGGACCCACCAGTTTTGCGTCTAGCACTCCGATGGGTAGATGCGTGGTACAGCCCGGTTGAGGCCAACGAAGCATACCGGTGGCGTATTCGCGCGTCGGTGACGTTGGCGAAAGGGCTGTCTGCTGCGGCGCGTAGGCGTGATTGACCCCCGCAGTAACGCCCGGTTCCAGACCTTCAAGTTCGCGAATTGCCGATGCACCGTCCTGATCGCTGGGGATTTTCACCGTGAGCATAGTGAGGCCCAACCCTTCAAGCGTATCTCGCTCCAACACGGCATAGCCAAGCGGCCGAGCCTTTTGCATCAGGCTGCGCGCTTCATTTGGCGAAGGGGTTACGATGACGAGCTCGGTATCATCGACGACGTAATCGCGATCAGCGATAATCTCTGCATCAACCGGTGGATTGAGCTGTGCGCCCTGACACGCGGACAAACCCATCATGAGAGAGGCAAGGGCGACTAGTGATTGTTTGGTCATAGGGTTGATCCAAGGCAGTTGTGTCATTCTATCGCTTAGGGGCAAAAAAAGGTTCAGAATTGGCGAGAGGCAGTGAGCCAAAATCGGGTTGTGTCTGCGGCAAAGCCTTCAGCATTGTAATGCGCGACCTCAATAGAAAACCGCGTGGAGACCAGTGTGGTTGCGATCTGCGCGCTCCATTCGTCGCCGTAATTTCCACCGCCATTGGCCGCTTCATAGCGGTTATATTGAACACTGATCCGGCTTGCACGGGCCGGACCGATTGACCCAATGCGCCAGCTCGCTCTGCCTTCGAAATCACGGATGCCATCAGGCGGGGTGGTTAGGAAAATATCCGTCGGTCCTTGGAACTTGTGCAGGGTCGCCAGTGGTGTCTGGAAGGCGATGCCATCATCGCTTCCCAATTCCTCGAACTTCGCCGCCAGTGTGAAGTCACTGATATTGGCGCTGATAGCGGCGCGCAAAAATTCAGGTGACGCTCCCATGCTGGTTTGGCGAGCATAACCCACTTCCCAAAACAGCCCCAAATCGCCCGAAAATGCACGGTCACGCAGTGACAGCCCAGTGGTTTTGGAGCGGATTTGCGTTGTGACTCTATCGTCCAAATCAAGGTCATAATGGTACAAAGTGCCTTGTCCGATGGGCAGGGCAGCGGCGGCGTTGATGTAGAAACTGTCGCTGTCGAACACACCATTTGGCTGTTCAGGTCCCAGAATTCGGCCAACGCGCCAGATATATCCTGCGCGCAAAGTGATACCAGCGGGTGCCTGAAATGCGGTCGTTACCGCATCATAGGTCTGTTGGTTTTGGCGAAAATCGACGGTGCCGATGAAACGCTCATCATCAAGTGATATTCGCTGGCGACCAGCGGTCAGGCTGAGATTGTCGGTCGGCGCGAACTCAACTTGCAAACGGTTCAGCTCCAGCACCTCTTCATCCGCAATGGCGGGACGGGGCGGTATGGACACAAATCCGTTCAACCGGTCCGGCAAAACTGAGATAATCGCTTCCGCCTCCGCCAATACGCTGATCATGGGCAGCGGGTTGATTTCGACAGAAGGGCGAATGCGCAGCGTGAGAGCTTCGCCCTGCTGCGCCAAACCATCGATATTGGCGGTTTCATAACGCAAACGCGCGTCTGTTCGGAACAGGACATCCAGTTCGTCGCTTGCAGAAATGGTAGGCGCATCGTCGGTTTGCGCATGCGCTGGCGACGCAACGCTCAGGAGGAGCACAGTGGCGCAACTGGCGCCGGTCTTACGAAAAATCTGAACTATGATTGAACCAATTGCGCTGCACCGACGATCAATTCCTGATAGCACCGCGTTGAACGCAATGGATATGATGCGAATATGACGAGCAAGACCGAATTCACCCCTGAGCAGATCCAAGCGTTTGTGACCGATACGCTTGATGCGGGCATTTATGCTCAAATCGAAGCAGCGGCAAAAGCTGACCCGGAATTGGCTGCTGAACTGGCGATTTGGCGTTCCGCGCGCAAGGTTCAGTCTGATCGGGTCGCAGAGGCTGGTGCGAGCGAGTTTGGCTGGGCGCGGATTGAGAAAGCGATCAATGTGAGCCAGGATCAGCGCAGCGCGAATGATAATGACACAAAGCCATTCTGGTCGCGCGCGCTCATCGCTCCGTGGCAGGCCGCTGCTGCTGTGGCGCTTGCCATAGTCGGTTGGCAGGTTGCTGTTGTTCCAGTCGTCGCAACGGCAGGCCTCGATGATGAGGCAACCTATGTGCTGGCTGGCGGTGAAACGGGTCAAGAATTCGCCTTTCGGGTCGCGTTCACCGACAATGCTAATGCACCTGACATCGCGGCAATTTTGCGCGATGTCGATGCTCGAATTATCGATGGACCCTCTGCGATAGGCTTCTACACGATTGCATTTGATGATCCAGAGGCGATGGAGGCAGCGCGTCAGACGCTAAGCAATGATGGCAATGGCGTTATCGCAGAAGTGACCGATCTATAAGGCGGCACTTGCACCTGCGATCATTGCGACAGGCAATGCATCAAGAGCTTTTTCGCGTGGAAAATTCGGCTTTTGACGGTTCCCTCGTTCACGCCTTCAATCTCGGCGATCTCGCGGTAAGGTAACCCTTCAAAGAAGGCGAGGCTGACCACATTTCGGTGCGTTGCTGACAGCTTCTCGACACATTCGCGGACCCGGCTTTTATCCTCGCCAACCAAGGCGGCTTGCTCTGGATCGGGGTCGAGATCAGGGATGGTCGGATCAGGGTCGCGCAACACTTCGCGGTTGCTTTTGCGCAAGCGATCAATCGCCTTGTTGCGTCCAATTGTGTAGAGCCAAGCGCGCAGGGACAGGTTCTCGCGAAAGCTCGCGGCTCCTTCCCATGCGCTAATAAAGGTCTCGTGCACGATATCAGCGGCCTCGACCCGGTCGCCCAATGTCTGCCCCACAAAGGCGGTGAGTCCTGCAGCATGGCGATCATACAGGATGCGCAATGCGGCCTGATCTGCGTCTTTGACACAGGCCATCAATTCCTCATCAGTCAAAGTGTCGAGTGTCTTTGGCATCTGTACGAGCCGCGCGCCTTTGCTTCTCTTCTTATCGGCGGCCACTTCACTACACTTGGGTGCAATGTGCAATCTCTGACTGCGTTAGGCGATCCAGCTAGGCTGGCTTTCAGCTTGGCACGCGCGGTTGAAACGCGGCTCATCACGGTCCCGATTGGTAGATTGAGAGCATCGGCGGCTTCGCGATAGCTGAACCCCTCAACGCTGGTCAGGAGCAGGGCGGATCGCTGCGCTGCGGGTAAGCCCTCAATCTCGCGCATGGCGTCGCTCAGTTCTGCTCGCAAGCCTTCATCGGCATCGCCGTTTTCGATGTGCGCATCGGCAATGTCGATCACGCCATTGCCGGTCCGCACACACTGAGCGCTTTGCATATTACGCCAGATTGATTCCAGAATGGCGAACAGCCAGCTTTCTAACCGAGTGCCCCGTACAAATTGCTCTGCGCGCTCCAATGCCCGCACACATGTCGCTTGGACCAGATCATCCGCCATCGACGGATCAGCGCTGCGCCGTAGCGCAAATCGCCAAAGCTGCGGCAAGTGTTTCTCGATGCCACCCGCCACCTCGCAAGGGACAGTTGGCACCTCTGCGTCATCAAGCAGAAAGTCAGACGTATCAGTGCTTTGTGCGCAATCATCCACAAGAAGCATGGCAAAAGGCTCCAGGGTCTTTGACCCATCATGTGTGTGCGCGAGCTACCCCCTTCTTTCGAGCGAGCCAGTGCGAAGGTTCAAAAATAAAATAAAACAAATTTCCGAATAAATACGGAGGCTGAGCTGTTTTCGAAGTGAACGGATCGCAGCGGCGTGAATGCGCATGTTGCGAGCCATCAGGAGGTCACTTCAAGCATGAGGAACAGCGTCGATGCCCCTTTCAAACTCAGTTAAAAAGAGCCGCCTGATCGGTTCAGTCGCAGGCCTCGCCGCCTTTATCGCGTTCTCCAGTAAAGCCAGCGCGGCCACTGGTGACGAAGGAGCGGACACTCCATCGGGCCTAGTGAAAGTCAGCGATCTGCCCGGTGTCCAGTCGAGCCATATGCGCGACGATGGTAGTGTGGTGATCGCCTTCGATGATGGCTCAATTCGAGTGCTTTCCCCGGGCGAGTTTGTTGTTCAAGGCGGCGTGGTCTTCATCGATCCAGCAGCGGTGGTCGAAACGCCGCTGGCTGGCGGTGTTGACCCCGCGATTCTTGCACTTGGCGTTTTGGGTCTTGCCGGTGCTGGCGTCGCAGCGATCTCGGGTGGCGGCAATGATGGGGACGATGCCCCTGTTCTGAATGGAGCGCCTCTCTTCACATCTGCGCAGAATGTTAGCGTCGCAGAAAACGAAACGGCAACCGGCCTTGGAGTGGCGGCAAGCGATCCAGAAGGTGACGCGGTCACGTTCTCCATCATCGGTGGCGATGACGCTGCTCGGTTTGCGATCGATGCCAATTCGGGTGAGCTGAGCTTTGTCGATGCTCCTGATTTCGAAGCGCCCAGCGATGCCGATGGCGACAATGTGTTTGAAGTGCAGGTCGAGGCGACCGATGGTAATTTCCCAGTTTCGCAACTGATCCGCGTGACCATCGATAACGTCAACGACAACGCGCCCGTAATTGTCTCTGCTGGCGAAGTGTCTGTTCGGGAAAACGGCACCGAGGTTATCACGGCCGCTGCCGAAGACGCCGACGGTGATGCACTCACTTTCAGCCTGTCCGGCGCAGATGCCGCGCTCTTTACCATCGACCCTGCAACCGGCCTGATCGCCTTTATCAACGCGCCTGATTTTGAAAATCCCGCCGATGAGGGCGGCGACAACATCTATAATGTGATTGTAACCGCAAGCGATGGGTTGAACGAGGTAACGCAAGACCTCGCCATCACGGTGACCGATCAGAACGAAGTTACCGGCACTGATGGAAATGATGCGCTCGCGGGCAGCGCGGATGACGATGTAATCGACGCGTTGGCAGGCGATGATGTGATCAGCAGCCTCGAAGGGCGCGATATCATCTCAACCGGTGACGGTGCGGACCGACTGGTCTTTGCAGGCGATCCGTTTGAGGGCGCTGACGTGTCAGCAGAGGGCCGTCAGATCGTGGGCGGTGAGGACTTCGTGTCCGACTTCGACGCCGCAGCAGACAGCTTTGTGTTCGACGGCGCAGATTTCGGTGTCCGCGAAGTCAATTTCTTCGCTCTTGATGCCAATGCCGACGGGGTAGAGGTGCCTGCGGGCTCCAACGTCATTGTGCTGCTCAGCACGGATAACGATGACAATCCCGACACGCCGTTCCTAGCTGGCACAGCAGCAGCGACGATTGCCGCCTTGGTCGATGAACCCGGTCCGGGCTTCTTCATCTATCACAATTCCAATCTGGGCTTGAACCGGCTGGTCTTTTCGACTGACCTGTCGAGCGCGGATGCAGATCTCAAAATCCTTTCGCGGCAAACCGCGCCTAGCGGCGAGGACGCAATTGCGGCTTTGGCGGATTTTAGTGGGGACAATTTCAGCGTCCTAAGCTCAATCGAAACGGGGACCGATGATGCGGACACGATTATCGGAACTGACGGCGAAGACCTAATCCTCGCATTGAGTGGCGATGATATTATCGAGGGGCAAGAGGCACGCGACGACATCACAACCGGCGATGGTAATGACGTGTTGGTCTTCTCTGGCGATCCGTTCGAAGGCAACGACGTCTCTTCCGAAGGTCGCCAATTTGTCGGCAATGAGGATTTCGTCCGCGATTTTGCCATTGGCCGCGCGCTGACCACGATTGTTGTGAATGAAGGTGTCACCAGTCAGGCGGTCGTCGATGCGGCTGATGAAGGGAACATCTACTTCAACATCCACACTACGACTTTCCCAGCAGGTGAAGTGCGCGGTAACCTGACGCTTGTCGAAGACAATCGCGATGCAAATGGTGTGGGCAGCGTCACCTTCTCAGCCATTTTGAATGGTGAGAATGAGGTCCAAGACCCCGCCGTTGTCACAGATGCTCAAGGAACCGGCACAGTCACTTTCACAATCGCCGCCGATGGCAGCGTCACCTACACCACCAATATCGAGATCACCGGTCTGGATGCCGCGACCTTGACGGTTGGCCACTTCCACGAGGCACCCGAAGGAGCAAACGGACCAGTTGTGGTCGACATCCTTGCTGATGCGCGGGCTGATGGTTCGATTGAGGGCAGTTTGCTCAATGGCGATTTGTTCCAATTCGATGCGGGCGATCTAGGCATCAATGGACCGGCAAGCTTTGCTGCGCTTGATGCCAATGCCGAAGGGGCCGGGGTTCCAGCGGGTACCAATGTGATCGTCCTGCTTAGCACCGACAATGACGATAATCCCGACACGCCGTTCCTCGCAGGGACAGCAGCCGCAGCGATTGCCGCGATTGTTGATGAGCCGGGACCGGGCCTGTTTATTTATCACAATTCCAATCTGGGCCTGAACCGCCTGGTCTTCTCCACCGATCTGTCGAGTGCGGATGCTGATCTTAAAATCTTAGCACGCCTAACCGATGCGAGCGGTGAAGATGGGATCGCATCGCTTAGCGACTTCACATCGGAAAACTTCCTGTTTGCGGGTGATGGCACAGCCATCGGCACTGATGATGACGACAATCTCATCGGCACGGCTGGCGATGACGTAATCGATGCGCGCGCAGGCGATGACGTCATTCACAGCTTTGAAGGGCAAGACACGGTGACCACTGGCGAGGGGGCAGATGTGATCGTGTTTGCAGGCGATCCATTCGAAGGTGTCGATGTCTCTGCGGAAGGACGCCAATTTGTGGGCGGCGAAGACCGCATCACTGATTTCGACTTCGCAGCTGACACCTATCAATTCAGCGCCGATACGTTTGGCGTAGGCACAACGGTCAACTTCCTTGCGCTGGATGCCAATGCCCAAGGCGCAGAGGTGCCGGCCGGTACCAATGTGATCGTCCTGCTTAGCACCGACAATGACGACAACCCCGACACGCCGTTCCTCGCAGGGACAGCAGCAGCGACTATTGCGGCATTGGTGGATGAGCCGGGCCCCGGTTTCTTTGTCTATCACAATTCAAATCTGGGCCTGAACCGTCTGGTGTTTTCAACTGACCTGTCGAGCGCGGATGCTGATCTAAAGATCGTCACCCGTCAGACCGATCTTGAAGGCCCCGATGCGATTGCGGCTCTGACAGAGTTCAGCGCGGACAACTTCGCCTTTGAGGCAGGGCCCGCTGATGGAGTGGCGTTGAGCGATGTGCAGGAGTTTGCTCCGCTGTCGGTTGCACAGGAGCTGGAGCCCTTCGTGGTCGATTTCAGCACTGCTTCTGCGACTGGCACGGGCAGTGGCGGAGATGATGCCGTGCCAAGTGTGCAAGCTGCAAATGTGGCTGGTGCACAATTGGACATTGCGTCCGATGGCCTGTTCCCCGCTCCTATCGATGAAGATGAGGCTGCTGCGATTGCGCAGGCCAGTGTCGATGCATCGGCAGGCGGCCTCTAGGTCGCAGCGCCAATAACCCTATCCAGCCGGAGCATCTTTTTTCGACCTCCTAGGTGTTCCGGTTGGTCTGAGGGGCCAGCCCGTCAGTGCCCCTGGCGGGCTGGTTTTCCCTCTTACTATTACCCCATTGGAGCCACGACAATGCCGTCCAATTCCGCATCTTCGCCTGTCATGGGATGGCTCGGCGCGCTAGCCAAGACCATGCCGCGCACTGCGCGCTGGCTGCTCATTTTCAGTTTTGCCGTGAATGCGCTGTTGCTGGTTGCGCCGCTTTATATGCTCCAAGTCTATGATAGCGTGCTGACCTCCGGATCGTATGACACGCTCATTTGGCTGACAGTGATCGCGGTGTTCCTGCTCGGCATTTACGGCGCAGCAGAGGCAGGGCGACGGCGTCTAGCTGGCATTGCTGGTGCGCGGCTGGAAAGTGAATTTGGCACGCGCGCCTTCGCTCGGTTCGAAAGCGAGTTGGAAGAGACCGCTGCGCTTCCTAGAGACTTGAGCAATGCAAGCCGGCTTGCAGGGCCGTTTTCCAGCGGCACTATTTTGGCCTTTGTCGATCTGCCCTTTGTGCCCTTGTTCACGGTGGTCTTGTTCATGATCCACCCGGTGCTGGGCGGGCTGGGCCTCTTGGGCGGGTTGGGCGTTTTCGCTTTGGCGGTAGTGGCCGAAAAATCGAACCGTGCACCCAGTCAAAACGCCAATGCCATCCAAGCACAGGCCTCCCGTTTCGCCGAAGGTTTAGCACGACAACGTTCCGCGATTATCGCGATGGGTCTGGTGGATCGGGCGCGCAGCTTGTGGTCAGACTTGCGCCAAGCAGGCGAGGCGGACGCGGTTCAGGCATCGCGCAAAGAGAGCTTTTTTACCGCCGCATCGCGATCATCACGCCAAGTGCTCCAGATTGTGATCCTGTGCGCAGGCGCGGCGTTGGCGCTGAGCCAACAGGTCTCCCCCGGCAGCATTGTCGCTGCATCCATCGTGCTCTCGCGGGCACTCGCGCCCATCGACCTAATCGTGGGCAGTTGGCGCAGTATACTGCAGGCGCGGGGCGCTTGGGATGATACGGCTGAACGGCTGGGTCACTTGGGTCCAAAAGGAGAGTTCACTCCGCTGCCCTGTCCGATGGCGGTCGTGAAATTTGACCGTGCCAGTGCGTCCATTCCCGGCGCTGACACCGCTTTGATCCGCCCGTTTACCGCCGAGGTAGTCGGGGGAATGATGATCGCTCTGACCGGCGCCAATGGGTCGGGCAAGACCACTTTGCTGCAAACCATATCCGGCGCTTGGCCGATTGATGGCGGGACCATTTCGCTAGGCGGTCGCAGCATTCACAATTGGCCACATAGCGACCGAGGGCGGCATATCGGCTATGTTCCCCAAGGCATCGAATTGCTGCCCGCGACCATCGGTCAAAATATCGCTCGGCTCAGCAATGCGCCTCCCGAGGCGATGATCACCGCGGCCAAGGAAGCAGGCGCGCATGATCTGATCCTTGCGCTTCCCGATGGCTATGAAACTCGGGTTGGACCGGGCGGCGTGCATCTGTCAGCGGGCCAGCGCCAATCCATAGGCCTTGCGCGCGCATTGTTTGGATCGCCCGTCTTACTGCTTTTGGATGAGCCCACCTCGAACCTTGATGATAAAGCCGCTGCGCGCAGCATTGCAGCGATCACGGCCCGTGTGGCCCAAGGTGGCATCGCCTTTGTCGCAACCCATGATCCGCGTCTCCTGACCCATGCCTCGCATGTGTTTGAGCTGGCCGATGGCGCGGTCACGGCCCGCATTGTTGAGCGCGCACAGCCATCTGTTTCGCATATTCGCAAAGGAGCCGTCGCATGACCAATCAAGCTGTGATCGAAGAGGGCGGCATCTTGTCCGACCGTCTTGTGAAAAACACTCTGATTGTGTGCGCAATCGGGCTCGGCGGATTTGCCGCATGGGCCGGATTTGCTCCGCTTGACGAAGGGATTGCCGCCCGCGGTGCGATTGTGGTCGAGAATGATCGTCAGGTCGTCCAACACCTCGAAGGTGGTATCGTTGAACGCACCCATGTGCGCGAAGGCGATCTGGTCAGCGCGGGCGATGTGCTTGTCACATTGCGCGAGACTGCGAGCCTATCGAGCCGTGACCAGCTCCGCACCCAAATCGCAGCACTCGCCGCGCGCGAGGCTCGGATCGAGGCGGAATTGAATGGTGGAGGCGAGCCGGATTTCTCCGATCTTTATGCGCTCGACCTGAAGCCGGGCAGTGTTGACGCATTGATCGCGGAGGAGTTGAACCTGCTCAATGCAGAGCGCGGTTCCATAGGCACCCAAGCAGACCTTCTGAAACAACGCGCTGGAGCATCGCGCCAAACTGCTCGGCAAAAGGATGATGAACTGGCGAGCACACGCTCGGCTTTGGGTATCGCGCGCGATGAACTCGTGCGCTTCCGTTCGCTGCTCGATCGCCAGATGGTACGCCGTGACCGGGTGACCGATCTGGAGCGTGAAGTCGCCAACCTTAACGCGCAAATCGCCCGCCTTTCCGCCGAACGCAGCACCGCTTTGTCATCGGCGGCGGATGCCGAAAAACAGGCGGAACAATTGCAGGCTGAGCGGCGCGAGGAAGCCTCTACCGAGCTGCGTGATGCGCGAGCTGAACGGCTGGCCGCGTTAGAGAGCCTGAACACTGCTCAAGACGTGCTGGAACGCGCAGTGATCCTCGCGCCGACATCAGGCGAAGTGCTCAACTTGTCCTTCAACACGCCGGGTGCGGTGGTTCCATCGGGCGAGAGCATCATGGAAATCGTGCCCGACAACGACGCGATTATCGCGGCTGTCCGGATCAGGCCAGCGGATAGAGCCAGTCTGTTCGAAGGGCAAGAAGTGCGCACCCAGCTGGCGGCCTATCAGGGATGGGAAGCGCCGCGCCTCGCTGGAATTGTGCGTGCGGTGAGTGCCGATCTCAAAAGCGACGCGGCGACAGGTGAGGAATATTACGAGGCGCGCATTGAGCTGACCATGGGTGAGGGCGCGGTTCAGGCGGGGATTGAGGCGATCCCTGGCATGCCGGTCGATGCTTTCATCTTTTCAGGGCAGAGCCGCACGTTGCTGGACCACCTGTTCGCACCTGTGCTGGATTCGATGTTCAAAGGCTTGCGAGCGAGTTGATGCGGGGCCTGTCACTCTTTGCAATGGCGCTGGCGGTTGTTGTGCCGATTGAGGCGCGGGCTCAGGGACCCAATTGCTTGTCTTTGGACAATGCAATGGCGCTTGCGCTTGAACGCAGCCCCGAAATTCAGCTCGCTAGTGCGGACCGCTTTCGTGCAGAAGCCGACTTGCGAGATGCGCGTTCAGTCACCCGGCCACAGGTTTCGACCTTTTTGCGCACGCAAGCGGGCGATGCGAACTTAACCGGCGCCGGAATCGAAAACTCAGCCGGCGTCAGATTGTCGCAACGTCTGTTCGACTTCGGCACTTCGGGTCTGGAGCGCCGCGCTGCGCGGCTTTCGCTGGACGCCCGCGCGCAAGATGTAACCACCGCCAGCAATGAAACCGCGCTGCAAACCGCGCTGGCATTTATTGGATATGGCGAAGTCACCGCGCGGCTGGCAGTCACCGCGCAGCGCGAACAGTTTTTCGAACGCGAGCTGGCGGCCACTGCTGACGCGCTGGAGCTGGGCGGGGCAACCCGCTCGGAGCTGGCGGAGATTTCGGCGCGGTTGGCTGATGCATCGGCGGATCGGTACGAGCTGGAATTTCAACGCGACCGCTTTGCTGCGGCTCTCTCACGAAGAATAGGGGGAGCGAGCGCCCCGTGTGCGCTTGACGAGGAGAAATTGAGCGAAGCGGAGCAGATCGGCATTGTTGAAAATGTTGAAACCGCGCTCAACGCAAACCCCCGCATTCGCGCCGCCAATCTGGAGCTAGAGGCTCAGGAACTGCGCGCCCGCCGAGCGCAGCGTAACCGCCTGCCCGCCATCGATGTGGTTGGCATCGCGTCTTATGCTCAGGACAATTTCGACAATAACGACTTTGGCTTGCGGCAAAGGGTTGGGATCGATGTCACCATCCCGCTTCTATCCGGCGGCAGGCTTGGCGCGGATCGTCAGCGCAGTGATGCCGAAACGTTGGCGCGGGCCAGCGACGTGCAGCGATTGCGGCTTGATCTGGCTGAAAGCGTCGAAGTGTCCGTGCGCCGCATCGCCTCCCTTCGATTGCAATTGGAGCGCCGCCGGGAAGTGGTCGCGCGTCAGGAAGAGCAATTCGAAGCGGCCAGTATGGAGTTCGAAGAGGGGCTGCGCACCTTGCCCGAATGGGTCGAGAACCGCCTCGAACTCGAGGCGGTTCGGTTGAACGCTGTAGGCGCTCGGTTTGCGCTGATCCGCGAGATAATCGAGCTTCAATCTCTCACCAGCGGCCTGTTACCCGAACCCTCACCGCCCGCGTATGGACCTGAGTAGTCCGCCGCTGATCGTCGCATTTGTAACGGAATCACAGAAAAGAATGAACCGGGGGCAGGGCTCCTTCGATAGTGTTTAGTAGCATGTAGATGGTGCGCGTTCTGAAACGCTGAAAAAGGCAAAGGAAATCCGCTATGACCGAACAATCTAAAAGCCCCACTTTTACTCGCTATCACGCATTTGGGATGCTGTTCGCGACCGCGTTGATTGCTGCGCCTTTGGCCGTTGCATCCGCAGCAGGCGGCGGTGGCGGAGGAGGCGGTGGCAGTGCGCCTAGCGCCAGCGCTCAGCGTTATGATCCAGCCGAAGAATATCGCAGCGGCCTAACGGCTTTGGATGCAGGTGATTTCGATGCCGCCATTCGGCATTTCAAACGCGTAACCCGCGTCGCGCGTCGCAATGCTGATGCGCAATATTTGCTGGGTATTTCGCATTTGCGATCTGGCGATCCCCGCCGCGCCCGTCGCCCGCTTGAGGCGGCGATCCGCAATGCGCCTGAAATGATTATCGCTCACCGCGACCTCGCGATCGCATACACTCAACTGGACCGTGATGAAGAGGCCCGCGAAGTTCTCAATCAATTGAACGCGCGCAGTGGTGAATGCGGTGCAAATTGCGCTGAAAAATCGGCCCTGGATGAAGCTATTGCAGCCGTCGAAGGTGCCTTGGCCGGAAATGCGCAAGCCATGATCGGTGTCGACACCGCCAAACTGGCAAATGCCTCCAGCGCGGATGCGCTATATTATCAAGCTGTAGGCCTGATCAATGAAGGCGAATATGCGGCCGCTTTGATGCGTTTGGACGATGCCGCATTGGCCTTTGGCCCACATCCCGATATCCTTACTTATCAAGGTTTTGCGAACCGTAAACTGTCTCAGCTCAACGTGGCAGAGGCGTATTACAATCGCGCTTTGACGATTGCTCCTGATCACTTGGGTGCGCTGGAATATTACGGTGAACTGAAGGTAGAGCGCGGTGATCTCGACGGGGCACGCGCGCATCTTGCGAAGCTTGAAGAGCTTTGCAGCTTTGGCTGTTTTGAGGCGGAGGAACTGCGCACATGGATCGACAACTCCGAAACCTGATAGTGCTTGGCTCAGCCTTCGCTTGTTTCACGGCGAGTGCCCTGGCGCAGTCATCGGTTGATCTGAGGGAGGCCAGCTGGCTTGCTTCAGATCATCGCATCTTTGCTCTGACAAACGAGCCCGCTTTGGATCGTGAGCAAGTGCTTGAGGCCGCAGCTTCAGCCCCGTTTGCGTTCGAATATCAGAACCTAGCGGCGTTTAGAGCCGACTTGGAGCTCGGTGAACATCTGTTCAGAACCCCACTTTTGCTGGGTGGGCAAGCGGCGAAGGCAGGCCTCTCGTGCAATTCGTGCCATGTAAGCGGGCGCAGCAATCCCGCGTTCCAGTTCCCGGCCATTTCCGGCGAAGCAGGGACAGCGGATACGACACACAATTTTTTTAGCGAAACGCTGGGTAATGGTGAGTTTGACCCGGGCCCCATCCCCGATCTGACGCAACCGGGCAAAGTGTCGCATGATTTGGAAACCCGCGATCTTGAGAGGTTTCTTGGCACGATTGTGGTTGAAGAATTTGGTGGGGACCAGCCTGCGCAGGGCGTGATCGAGGCGCTCTCCACATATGTGCGGGCGCTGCGCGTGTCACAGCAACCGGCAAGCGTTGAATACCGCGCGCGGTCCATCATGCGTGATCTGGCCGATGCGAAAACAATGACTGAACACGCCATGTCGCGGTTGGATAGTGAAGAGGCCGCTTTGCCCAATTTGCTTCTCGCAGGAGCAAGGGACCGCTTGGCGATTATTCACGAGCGTCTGATCGCAGGTGAGCATGACGTGTATCGCGCTTGGTTGACCGAACGTTCGCGTGAAATGGGCGCTGTTCAGGCAATTCTGCGCGACGAGCACAGCCAAAGCAATGACGCAAGGCGCGTGCTGTCGCAGGCTCTATCAAAATGGGATGAAATGCCCGATTTTGAATTAATTGAGCGCTCAACCTATTACTCTAAAAACACTCTTATCATACACACCGAAGGTCAGCGCAGTTCCTTACGCGGAAGTCCATCGGTTGATGCGGATGTCAATCAAGTCATGAGGGGAGTTTCTCGCATTGCTGAATAACTCTCAAGATGAAAACGCTGGCGATGTGAATCTCAAAGTTCAAACTTTGGGGAATTTCTCTCTTCAGTACGGGGCTGAGACGGTCGAACTCCCGTCATCGCTAAAAACACGCGCGCTTTTGGCTTTTCTGCTGCTTTCCGGCGGCAGGCACAGCAGGCAAAGCTTGTGTGAATTGCTGTGGGATTCTGTCGATGACCCATTGGCCGGATTACGCTGGTCGCTGTCAAAACTGCGCCCTTTGGTCAATCGCGGCGATGTCGAACGATTGATGTCTGATCGCAAGGCCGTTTGGATTGGGGGTGACGACATTCTGATAGATCGCGATGCATTTGCGCAGCACGCAGATCAAAGTGAGCTTAACGAAGCGGATGCGGAAAGTGCCTGGCAATCGGCTGCCGGGACGCTTTTGGAAGATTGTGAGTTGCCTAATGTTCCCCAGTTCATGGTCTGGCTGGAAGGGCAGCGCAATGAGTTGAATGCTGCGCGTTCGCAGCTCGCAAGCCGCTGCGCAATGGACAATCAGTTCACGTGGCAGGCCCGCTCTATTTGGACAGAACGCTGGCTGGCTCTCAATCCATTTTCGCGCAACGCGGCAGTCATGGCGGTGAGGGCCAAACATAATATCGCAGGCAAAGCGGCTGCTATGGAGTTAATCGATGAATTGCAGCGCATGTATCGCGAGGCAGACATTGAGCCGCCGCCATTCGAGAATGATCTCGCTGCCGATGTTTCATCAGTCGATATGCCGCAAAGTCAGGAAATCCGCTTTACCGAAGGCAAAGATGGAATATGCATCGCCTGGGCCAGTGTGGGAGATGCTAGCAATCCGCCTCTCGTTAAGGCTGCCAATTGGCTGAATCATCTTGAGCTGGATTGGGAGTCCCCAATCTGGAGCCCTCTGTTTCGTGAAATGTCACGAACACATCGTGTGCTGCGCTATGATGAACGAGGCTGTGGTTTGTCGGACTGGAATGTCGGTGAAATCACATTCAACGACTTTGTCGAAGATCTTGAACAAGTTGTTGAAGCAAGTGGTCTCGAACGCTTCCCGTTGATGGGGATCAGTCAAGGTGCAGCGGTGTCGATTGAATACGCCGCGCGGCATCCGGAACGGGTATCCAGACTTATCCTGTTTGGCGCCTATGATTGCGGATGGCGGCACACTGCTGACGAGCAAGAAACCCGCGAGCGCGAGGCCGTTATGGTCTTAACCGAAACCGGTTGGGGCAGTGATAATCCGGCCTATCGCCACATGTTCTCACATACCTTTATGCCAGAGGCTAACGCCGAAGAATTGGACTGGTTTGACGAGTTCCAGCGTCAGACGACTTCACCCGAAAATGCGGTCGGTTTTCTCAAGGCTTTTTCTCACCTCGATGTGAGGGATCGTTTAGCGCAAATTCAATGTCCGACACTGGTCGTTCACTCGCGCGGAGACATGCGGATTCCGTTTGCAACGGGCCGTTCAATTGCGGCGCGAATCCCCGATGCGCAGTTTGCCGGATTGGAAAGTTCGAACCACCTTCTGCTCGGGCGCGAAAAGGCATCGGATGATTTTTTGACTTTGGTTCGGAATTTCCTCGCAAAATAGCGGTTTTTCGCAAATTTCAACGCTTTTAGGGCTGAATTACAACGGTCCCTACAACGCTCGCTCCAACGCTCACCTGCCACAACCTTCTTGTCGAACAGAGGCGCATTCCGCGCTTATGCAAGGAGGGTCAAACCATGCAGACGACGAATGAGGCCGTGAAGGCTACTGCGAAGTCGAATACCAAAACAGAGGCAAATGCGAGCAAGCCAGCTGATGCGCCAAATGCGGTGCCGGATCAGCAAAAGGTCGCCGCAAGTCAGGCGACCGCGCAAACCGGCAAAGCGGAATATTCGCTGTCAGGCGGGATAGTCGGGCGGCTTGCGCAAATGCGCGCCTCGCTTGCCTTCACATCGTATCAGTCGGGCTTTCTCTATATGCTCGGCGGCAATGCGCAGGGTAAGGCGCAGTTGCACCAGTCGGGCATGCCAAAGCCGATGGGCCTTGGCGCTGATGGTGAAGGCGGATTGGTGCTTACCGCTGGCGCGCAAATTATACGTTTCGCCAATGTGTTAGAGCCCGATCAGCGCATCAATCAAACCTATGATGCGTGCTTCATGCCGCGCGTTAATCACCTCACTGGGCGGCTGGATGCGCATGATGTCGGCGTTGCGAAGGATGGCGAGCTGGTCTTCGTGAATACCCGCTACAATTGCCTTGCAAAACCTTCTGCCAGGCACTCGTTTGAGGTTGTCTGGAAACCTGATTTTATCAGCGATATCGTTGATGAGGATCGCTGTCATTTGAACGGAATGGCGATGCGCGATGGTGCGCCTGCTTATGTGACGGCGGTTTCACGTTCTGACACGATTGATGGTTGGCGCGACCGGCGCGGCGATGGCGGCGTTGTGATTGATGTCGCCAAGAACAAAGTGGTTTGCGAAGGCCTGTCCATGCCGCATTCCCCGCGCTGGCATAATGGCAAATTATGGGTGCTCAATTCGGGCACAGGTGAGCTTGGCATTGTCGACCTGCCCAAAGGCAAGTCGAAGATGGGCAAGTTTAAACCGGTGGCATTTTGCCCCGGCTTTGTCCGCGGTCTGACGTTCCATGACAAGTTCGCCTTCGTCGGGCTTTCACGCCCCCGCTACAAGCGGTTCGAAGGCTTGGCGCTCGATCAGCGGCTTAACGATGCTGATAGCGAGCCGTGGTGCGGCGTGCAGGTGATCGACACCGAAACCGGTGTTTGCGTCGACTGGTTCCGCATCGATGGCGAGATCGGCGAGCTTTACGATGTTGAACTGGTCCACGGCTTTCGCTGTCCAATGACCGTGTCACCGACATCGCCCGATGCGGCGTCACTCATCACATTCAATCCAATTCAAGAGCGGTAGCGAACCGGAAAAATCCGGTCGCTTTCGCCCAGTCCCCGCCCCGGCGCTCTGTCCCCCCGACAGCGCCGGGGCACCACGCGAATAGCTAAATAAAAACAAGACTATACTTGAGGGTAAACATGGCAAATCAAGATCAAACGCAGAGCAATGATGTCCAGCTGAACGCGATCGCACGCGGCGCTGAGAACTTCCTGCGTTGGAGCAGTTCCGCAATGCTTCGCGGTGGCCGGGTAACCAAGTTCAAGGGGGTTTCCGCGAGCTACTCCCCTGAGCTTGGCCTGGTCTCCTGCGGTGCAGAGCGGGACCTAGTAGCAGGCGGCGAGTCAGCCACCTTGACCCTCGGCTTGGCACGCCGTCTGCTGCGTTGGTCCGCTGCTCCTGTGGCTTTGCTGGCGGCGGGTTCGCCCGCTTTTGCGCAGGCGCAGGACGAGTGTGTTGAGGTAACGCCCGATAATTTTGTCTGCGAAGACAATGGCGATCCGGCAACGGTCACCCAAGACCTCGGCGTCTTGGAGCAAGACGTGAACGTGCTTCTCCAAGACGGGTTCGAGGTCGATACCTCGGGCGGTACTGGTAGCGGGATTAGCATTGGCGAGGCCTATGATGTGACGATTTCGCAAGAAAGCGGGACGAGTACGATCACCGGACGAGCCACCGGAATTAGCGTCACCGGCAGCTATGGCAGCATCGACATTACCACGGGTGGCGACGTCACGGGTATCAACGGCGATGGTATTCGCGCTGATAACAACGCAGCCGATGGCATCGATGAATATATCACGATCGACAGCCGAGCAGGCACCGTCCGCGGGGGGCAAGATGGAATTGACGTGTCCAACTTTGGCGGAGGCGATCTGTCAATCACAACAGCCGATGTCGATGGTGAGGACGGTGACGGCATTAATGTGAACAACGCGGCTGGTTCTGGCGATATCGATATCGACACCACCGCTGGCACGGTGTTCGGTCTATACGGCGGCATCGTCACTCGGAACCAAGGCGATGGCGCGACCACGATCATCACGGCCGATGTGGACACAGGTTACGGCGAAGGCGGCATCCTCGACGGGATCAATGCAGTAAATGGCACAAGTGCAACCGATCTGACGATCGACAGCAGCGCAGGCGGCGTCACGGGCCAAAACAACGGCATTTTCGCACGCAACAATGGCACGGGCGATACCACAATCACCACTGGCGATGTCGACGGTGGGCGTGGCGATGGCATTAATGCACGAAGCGAGTCTACGTCGGGCGACCTAACAATTGACAGCAGCGCAGGGCGTGTGACGGGCCAAAACCGCGGCATTTTCGCGCGCAACAATGGCACGGGCGACACCGCCATCACGACTGCCGATGTCGATGGCGAAGACGGCAACGGCATTGACGTACAGAACGCAGGTCGCACCGGCAATTTGTCTGTCGATAGCAGCGCGGGCACCGTCAATGGCGATCAGAGCGGCATTCGCGCGGAAAAACTCGGTGTAGGCAACGTATCGATCGTGACGGCTGATGTCGTTGGCAATTTCGGCGATGGCATCGACGTCTATAGAGGAGAAGGCGGTTCAGGTGCGCTTTCCATCGATACTAGTGCCGGCACGGTGGGCGCCACCGGCGGTGATGGTATTGCTATCGAGAATGTCACAGCGAATAGTGTTTCAATCACCACGGCAGACGTCAACGCTGTCGCCAGCGGCTCAGGCGAAGGTGGAGATGGAATAAACCTCAATCAAGACTTCAGGGAGGCGGAGACTGTTGCCGTCGCAACCACGGGCGGGACAATCACTGGCTCCAATTACGGGATCAACATTCTCAGTCGTGGTCATGACCTGCTTTCAATCACGACAGCTGACGTGGACGGTGACCGTGATGGCATTCGGGTTTCTGCCGAAGGGCCAGAAGCTGGGGATATCGATATCGACACAACAGCTGGAACTGTGACGTCGCAGAACTCCAGCGGCATATTTGTGAGCAACAACGGCTCAGGTGATCTGACAATCACAACTGCAGATGTAAGCGGTCGTCAGATCAATCCTATTGGCGGTGGCTACGGAATATTTGCTGATAGCACCGGGGGCAGCATTACCATCAATAGCGTTGCTGGCGATGTGTCGGGCGCAGATGATGGCATCTTTGCCCGAGTTGATGGTAGCGGCGGTATTTCTATCACCACCGCGAATGTAATCGCTACAGGCTTCTCGGGTATCAACGCGCGGCTAAGCAACACCGATGGCGATGCAGTTATCGATACCAGTGCGGGCGCTGTGACCGGCGATGATGACGCGATTGTTGTTAGGAACGATGGCTCAGGCGATACCTTGATCATCACGGGCGATGTTACAGGCATATCCAGCGATGGCATCAATGTCTCTAACGGTACCACCGCAGGTGATCTCACCATCGATAGCAGCGCCGGTACGGTCACCGGTGATTCCAATGGGATCTTGGTGCGCAACGAGGGCACGGGCGCGGTCTCTATCACCACAGCAGACGTGTCAGGCTATAGCGCAGGTATCGCAGGAGTTAATTACGGAACCGACTTCGTTATTGATAGCTCGGCAGGCGATGTGAGTGGCCAATCGCTCGGTATACAGGCGCGCAATTACGGGAACGGCGATGCCTCGATCACTACCGGTAATGTGACGGGCACCAACTCCGATGGTGTCTATGTTTACAATACCTTCACAGCCGGGTCCCTCACGATTGACACAAGCGCTGGTGCGGTTTCAGGCGGTGATGACGGGATCGAGGCCTTTCACTTTGGCTTTGGCAATCTCACAATTACCACTGGCGATGTTAGCGGCTCGGGCGATGACGGTATCTTCGCGCGCAGCAATTATGGTGATATCAGCATCGACAGCACCGCAGGCTCGGTTTCCGGCGCGCGAGATGGCATCGATGTCGCGCACTATGATCCGTCTTTTGGAGGCTACTCTATTGCCATCACGACCGCTGATGTGACCGCAGCAGATGGAGACGGCATCAGGGTGGAGAACGAATACGGTTCTGGCGAAATCAGCATCGATTCAAGCGCTGGCGCAGTTACCGGCAGCAATAACGGTATCGTCACGTATAATCGCGGTTATGAATCGCCCACCACCATCACCACAGGCGATGTCACTGGAGAGAGCGGTTCGGGTATTGTCGCTGGTACATATGGCGTCGGTGCCTATGGCGCTGGCGGAATTGCAATCGACAGTTCGGCAGGCTCCGTTACTGGTGCGACTTACGGCATTGAGGCCACCAATAATGCTCTTGGTGATCTTTCAATTACCACTGCGGACGTGACCGGCCAGGCAGAAGCTGGTATTCTCGCAAGAAACGCCAACGGATCGACGGGCGACCTGACTATCGACAGCAGCGCAGGTGCGGTGTCTGGCATTTACGGCGGAATTGATGCGCAGAGCAATGGCGCCGGCTCCACCACCATCACCACCGGCGATGTCAGCTCCTATGGTGAAGGTGGCGACGCCATTGAAGCGGTGAATGAGGGCGAAAACCTTGTCATCGATACAACGGCAGGTCGCGTTTACACCTATGACGCCACAGCTATCCGCGCGACCAATAACGGCAGTGGCATCACCACCATCACGACAGGCGAGGTCTATGCCCAAACAGGCGGCAACGCGATCAGCGTCAGCCACTCGGGCAGCGACGTCACGGTCAACACTACCGCTGGTTCGGTCACTGCTGGCGGGCGAAATTCAGCCGGTATCGTTGTCACGAATTCTGGCACTGGCGACACCACCATCACCACCGGCGATGTATCGGGTGGCTACATTGATGGCCCTGCGCCTGGCTACGCTCAAGGGATCTATGCCACAAATCAGGCAACCTCTGGCGACCTTACCATCGACAGTACCTCCGGCGATGTGGCGGGTGAAAGCGAAGGCATCCGAGCCACGAATAACAGCGCCGGTGACACGATCATCCGTACCGGCAATGTCAGCGGCAATCGGATCGGTATCGTTGCTATCAACACCAATGCCGATGCGATCTCTGGCGACCTCACAATCGATAGCTCGGCTGGCTTTGTGACCGGCAGCTATCGGGGAATCTCGGTCGATCATTACGGTACCGGAGACATCTCGGTCACTACAGCTGATGTGTCAGCCACGGACGGTGACGCCGTCAATGTTAACGACAATGGCGAGGAAGGCGCTGGCGTGGACATCACCATCGACACCGCTCAGGGCACCGTTACAGGCAGTCGCAATGGCATCTATGCCGCGAACTCCGGCACTGGCGACCTCTCGATCACCACTGCTGACGTCACAGGCACGGCAGGCGATGGCATTGAAGCACGCAATCTAGACGCCACTACAGGCGATCTCACCATCGACAGCACTGCCGGACAAGTGAACGGTTTCGTCTTTGGTGGCGCAGGCATCAGTGCCACCAATCAAGGCTCCGGCACCACCTTAATCACGACAGCAGACGTATTCGGTTCTAGCACAGGGATTGAGGCGTCTATTGGTTCGCAAGGCAGCGACCTCGCCATCGATACGAGCGAAGGCACAGTGGATGGTGGTTTCTATGGCATCGTTACCAATAATGCAGGCACTGGCCGGCAATCCATCACAACAGGCGATGTCACGACCTATTCCGGGGACGCCATCGTCGCCAGGAACACCGCCGCGACCGCGACAGACCTCATTATCGACACGCTCGCTGGAGAAGTGACAGGGGCTGGCAGCGGGATTAGCGCGGTCAATGCAGGCACGGGCTACACTCTCATCACCACCGCAGGCGTCACCGGTGCAAGCAACCTTGGCAACGGCATCGATGCTTACAACGGATATGGTACGGTCGACCTCACCATCGACACCAGCGCGGGTGCGGTATCGGGCGGCCAGCGCGGAATTTATGCGCGCAACGAAGGCACCGGCGATACCACCATCACCACGGCGGATGTGACCTCCGGAGATGGTTCGGGTGAAGGCGGCGATGGGATTGATGCCTCCAATGGCCTCAGCGCAGGCGCTCTCACCATAAACTCACTTGCCGGTACAGTCAGCGGCGATGTGTATGGCATCAATGTCTCCAATGGCGGTAACGGCGCTTTGTCGATCACCACAGCCAATGTCTCAGGCGCAGGCAGCGACGGGATTAGGACAAGGAACTTTGGTACCGACGTTTTGATCGATACAACCGCAGGAACGGTTAGCGGCCAAGGAAATGGCATTCGCGCCGAGAACGAAGGCACTGGCATCACCTCGGTTGTGACCGGTGATGTGACCGGCCTGACGCGCTTCGGGATTGACGCGAGCGATGACGGTGAAGGCACTTATGGCACAGACGTCATCATCAATTCCACTGCGGGCAGCGTCACAGGAGCTTTCGGCGGGATCTCCGCCGACAATCGCGGCACAGGCGATCTTTCGATCACCACTGCCGATGTCACCGCCACAAATGGCGACGGGGTCAGTGCTGGGAACTTTGATGCCAATGCCGGAGCGATCAGCATTGATACAACAGCGGGCGTTATCACGGGCAGTTCTGACGGCATCGACGTCAGCAACAATGGCAGCGGCGACACCACCATCATTACGGCGGATGTGAACGCTGAAGGCGGAGACGGCATCAATGTTGAGAACGCGTCTGATTCAGGCAGCATCGCGATCGACACCAGCGCGGGCGCCGTTGCTGGCAATGGCGACGGGATTGAAGCGAGTAATCGGGGTTCTGGCAGCCTTACCATCATCGCTGGAGACCTAACCGGGACTGGCGGCTTTGGTGTCACGACCGACAATTTCGGCACCGATTTGGCGATTGATACCACGGCAGGTTCTGTCTTTGGAGGCAATGAAGGCATCGATGCCGACAACGATGGCACTGGATCGCTTACAATCATCACCGCAGACGTGGTTGGCGGCTCTGACGAAGGCATTCAGGCATTCAATGATGGAACCAGCCTTTCGATCGACAGCTCACTCGGTACGGTATCGGGGCAAGGTGGCGGGATCTACGGAACTAACGGAAGTGTATTCGGAGACAACAGCTCAATCGAGGCGCTTTCGATCATCACGGCAGACGTCACAGGTTACGGTGAAGATGGCATTGATGCTAGGAATTTTGGCACGGATCTAACCATTGATTCATCTGCTGGAACCGTTTCAAGTGAGCGGGAAGTATCGGATTCAATCCCTGGGATTGAAAGTGGGTTTGGTATAGCAGCCCAAAACTATGGGACGGGCATTCTCTCGATCACCACTGGAGATGTTTCGAGCGATAGCACCGACGCGATCTACGCTGCGAACGAAGGCGCTGATGTCGTCATCGACAGCACAGCTGGTTCGATTTCGGGTGCGTCCAACGGCATCCGGGGCGTGAATAGCGGCACTGGCTCGACTTTTGTGAGAACCGCAAACGCTACCGGAGCCGGTGGCGATGGCGTCAACATGGTTACAGGCGCGGACACGGGCACGTTGGTTATCGATACCAGCGCAGGCGCTGTCGCCGGCGGCAGTCGCGGCATCTATGCCAACCATGGCGGTACAGAGGATCTGACCATCACGGTCGGCAATGTGACGGGGCAGGGCGCAGAGGGGATTCTGGCCTCCACGTCGCAAGACACTGCAAACATCCTGATCCAAGGCGGCGAAGGTATCGCTAGCAATGTGATCGGCGCAACAACCGGTATCGCGGCATCGACAGAGGGTGCGGACATCACTGTCACGGCGTTGGATAGCGTCACCGGTCAAGACGGTGATGGCCTGAACCTAGTGTCGAATGGTGGTGACATTACCGTCACCGATATTGGCACCATTGCGGGCCTCAACGGCAACGGCATTTTTGCCAACAGCGATGCGGGCAATATCTCGGTCCAAAATGTCGGCCTTGTCGCCGGGATCACTGCCATTGGCGGTATCGGCATCGCAGCCTATGCGAATGATGGCGGCACGATCAATATCGGTACTTCGGGCGGTATTGGCACCGTCCTTGGCGAGACATATGGCGCCAATGGCGAGACAGATGGGGAGACCGGAGACATCAACATTGATGTCAGCGCTTTCCCAGTCACCGGCGCGATTGGCATCAATGCCGTCAACTCTGGAGACGGCAGCACTAATGTAACCAGTGCCGACGTAACCGGCACAGCGGGCGAAGGAATTAACGCTTCGACCGTTGGTACGGATGTGGTTGTGAACTCTGTCGCAGGGACCGTCACGGGCCTTACCGATGGGATTACCGCTGCGAATATGGGTATCGGCAGCACCACCATCACCACCGCAGCCGTCACCGGCACAACGGATGACGGAATTGACGCCTATAACGGGAACGACACTGTCGACCTGACAATTGACAGCACCGCAGGCGCTGTCGCTGGCGGCGACGATGGGGTTTACGCGGTCAATAATGGTTCAGGGACCACCACCGTCACCACGGCCGATGTAACCGGCACCGCTGGCGATGGCATTAATGTCATCGGACGCGGGACAGACCTTCTCCTCGACACCAGTGCTGGCACGGTAACGGGCGGCGAAGATGGCATTGCTGCACGCAACGAAGGCTCCGGTGCGCTGTCGATCACGACTGGTGATGTGACGGGTGCAGGAGATGTTGGTATCGCGGCGCGTAACGACGCAGCCGGCACCGATATCACCATCGATAGCTCAGCAGGAGCAGTCGCTGGTGCGTCGAATGGTGTGATCGCCCAAAACTATGGAACTGGCTCCACGTTTGTCACCACGGCTGATGTGTCCACGCAAGATTCTGGCGGTTCTGAAGGAGACGGTATCGGCATTTTCGTCACCACCGGCTCCGACGGACAAGACCTGATCGTGGACAGCACGGCAGGCTCAGTGAACAGCGCTGAAACCGGCATCTATGCCCGCGGCAGCGGCGCGGGTGAGACTTCGATCACGACCGCAGACATTGTCAGCGAGAGCGGCAATGGCGTCTTCACTCGTGCCGATGGGACCGATCTTACGATCGACAGCTCTGCTGGTTCAGTCATTGGCGCACGAAGTGGGATCGTGGCCACCAATCAGGGGTCCGGTGCGCTGTCCATCGTGACTGCGGATGTTACTGGCGACGAGAACAATGGCGTTTCCGGCACCAATGAAGGGACCGATTTTACCATTAATAGCCGCGCGGGTACGGTTTCGGGCGAAAGTGCAGGTGTTAACGGCATCAATAGAGGTTCTGGCGCGCTCACAATTGTGTCCGCTGACGTGGATGGCGGTACGGATGGCATTCGGGCATTCAGTTCCGGCACCGATCTTACGATCGACAGCACGGCTGGCACGGTCGTCGGTGATCGCGGAATTTTTGGTCAAAATGCAGGCACCGGCGTGCTCTCAATCACGACGGGCGATGTGACGGCCGATGGTGATGCCGGCATCGCGGCAGTCAATTCCGGGACCGATTTGGTCGTCGATAGCACTTCGGGCAGCATCACAAGCTCCGGAGTCGGGACATATGTAACCGGCGTTTACGCCAGAAACTCCGGCACTGGCGAAATGGTCATCACCACGGCAGATATTTCCAGCACCAATGGATTTGGAATTGATGCGGTGAACAGTGAAGCGGGCTCCGATCTCACGATCGACAGCACTGCTGGATTGGTTGCTGTGGGCAATGACGGCATCGCTAGCACCAATCGTGGCACAGGTGTGTTGTCGATCATCACTGGTGATGTCTTGAGTTCCGATGGAACCGGGATCGCCGCGACCAATCAGGGTGGCGCTCTGACGATCAATACGCTTGCAGGCACGGTCCAAGGCGCGGCTGCCGGGATCAATGCGAGCAATGATGGATCGGGTGCTTTGGTCATCACCACTGCGAACGTGATCGGCACCAGAGGGGATGGTGTCTATGCGTCGTCGTCGGAAGCCGCGATGGCCATCGACACAAGTGGCGGCATGGTCACAGGAACCGACGATGGCATCGATGCGCGCAACTACGGCACCGGCGATCTAGCGATTGTCAGCGCCAGTGCTGAAGGCACCGGCGATGCCGGGATCAAAGCGATCAACACAGGCGGTGCGACCAGCATCGATAGCAGCGCTGGCACCGTAATCGGCACCAATGCGGGTATCTTCGCTGATCAGCAGAATGATGCGGCGCTGACGCTGCTCGTGAACGAAGTGACAGGTGCCACCGGCATTGATACGAAGGCCATGAATGGTCTGACAGAGATCACCTTGGCTTCCACCGCAATTGTGATGAGCACGCAGGGCGTGGCCATCGATGCCGTTTCAACCGGCGGGGACGTGGTTGTGCAGGGCTCCTCAGGTACCGTTACGGGCGCAAGTGACGGCATATTCGTCCGTTCTGGCGGAGGCGACATCGCGATTGCCACTATCGATCTGGTGGAGGGTCTTGCCGGAAGCGCGCTGAACCTTGCCTCAGATGGCGGTGATATTGATGTGACCGGGGTCGATGCGATTGTTGGTGCAGCTGGCAGCGGTATTCTTGCCGTGGCAGCCTCTGGCAATATCGACATTGCTGACAATGGCGACATTACTGGAACGGTGGCGGGCATCACTGCAAGCACAACAGGCGGCGGCGATATCGATATCACCGTTTCTGGCATGACCATGGGCGATGCCTTTGGTGTCGATGTCTCAACCGAAGGTGAAGCGGTTCGTTTGACGAACAGCGGTACTCTGTCTGGCGGCACATTCGCAGTCATTGCGAGCGGCGCTCAAACCGGCGCAATCACTCTGCGTAACGACGGCACGGTCGCACAAGCGATCAGTTTTGGTGCAGCCAATGACAGCTTCGATAACCGGGATGTGTTCTCAGCCAGTGGTGTCAGTGATTTTGGCGACGGCGTTGATGAATTAGTCAATTCCGGCTCGATCAGCGTTTTCGGAGCGGCTGAATTCCAGCGGTTGGAGCAGTTCAACCACGGCGGCATGATTACCCTTGTTGATGGTGTGGCCGGTGGCTCACTGACAACTTCGGGCGATTTTGTCGGCAATGGAGGAACGCTGGCGCTCGATGTCGATTTCGCCTCTAATAGCGCAGATGTTCTAACAATCGGCGGTGCTGCAACCGGCTCCACGCAGATTGTAGTCAATCCGCTGGATCTGAGCGCAACCTTCGCCGGCGATTTGGTGCTGGTGAACGCGGGAGCGGGCACTGAAGCAGGCGCTTTTGTTATTGCCACTGATGGCGCGGCAGCTTCGCCATTCCTAGCGTTCGAGCTTGCGTTTGATGCGGCCAACAATGACTTCCTGTTTGGCATTGCGCTTGAACCCAAGGCATTCGAGGCCACCAAATTGGGCGAAGGTGCACAAGCCTTGTGGTATCGCAGCGCCGATGCTTGGAGCGATCATCGCTCCAACGCACGCTCCGATACCAAGGACAATCATGCACCGGCATGGGCCGTTATGTACGGCGCAGAAAGCCAGCGGGATGAGAGCTTCGCTGACCCGACCGGACTTGCGACTGGCGGCGTGGTGCTTGACTACACTCAAGACTTCTACGGCATCCAGGCCGGGCTTGAGACGTGGGTGAGCGACGGGCTGATGCTGGGTCTGACAGGCGGCTATCTCAACTCAAGCCTCAACTTGGAAGAGAGTGGTGCTGGCGCAACCTTCGATGTGCTTAATATTGGCGCTTCGATCTCGTTCGCATCTGATGGCTTCTTCGGCGAAGCGCTTATCAAATATGACGATATTTCTGGCGACGTCAGCGATCCACTAGTCGGCGGCTTTAACGGTGCACTTGATGGTTCTGCCTTTGGTGGACGTGTCGAATTCGGATACCGCACGCCAGGCGAGGGCTTTTATGCAGAGCCCAAAGTGAGCCTTGAATATCAGCGCACTGATCTCGATTCACTGGTGATTGCGGGCCAGCGGTTCGATTTCGAAGAGTTCGATGGATTGCGTGCAGGCGCCGGTGTCCGGCTTGGAACAAGCTCCGACTTTGGCGCAAACTCACGCCTTGGTTTGTATCTCGATGCGAGCATCCTGCATGAGTTTGAAGGGGACGGCCTCACTCGCTTCTCATCTGCTCTCGATGATATCGCGTTCACCAATGACGGCCTCGACACCTATGGCCGTGTCGAAGCGGGCGTCACGCTCGAAGGCGAAGGTCCATTGTCCGGTTTCTTCAAAGCGGAAACCGATGTCGGCTCTGAGTTCAGCAGTTTCGGAGGAAGCGTAGGCGTTCGGATCCGGTTCTGATGTTACAGCGTGATCTGTACACCGAACCTGGTGCGCAGGGGGTGGTCGGGGTAGTGGCCGATCCATCCCCTGCAATGCCTGACGAGTTTTTGGCTGGGCCGGGTCAGGCCGGTCTGGTCTCTGCGATAATCCCCGCGTTCAATCGCGAAGCATTGGTCACCGATGCGTTGAATTCGCTGGCTGCGCAGACCTATTCTTCGATCCAGATCGTCGTTGTCGATGATGGGTCAAGCGATGCGACCGCTCAAGTGGTCAAGGATTGGGCGAGTGCTCACCCTGACCAATGGGTTGAGCTCATATGCCAATCCAATGGCGGCGTCAGCTCCGCGCGCAATGCAGGCCTGCGCAAAGCGCAAGGCGAGTTCATCTATTTTCTTGATTCAGACGATATTGCAGAGCCGTTTTCGATCGAATTTTTGCACGATGCGTTGAGCACTGCACCGGATAAACCATTCGCGCTTGGCCGGGTGTGCAACGCCGATATGCAAGGCAATATCATCCAAGAGGATTATTCCGGTATAACCCACCTGCGCAGCGCTGATTTGTTGCGCAATCATTGGCTGCTGTTCGCAGCGCTCTATCGACGCAGCGCATTGCGTGGGTCAGGACCATTCAATGTTAAGTTGAGAATGGGCGAAGACACCGAGTTTAACTGGCGTGTAATCCTCGTAAACGGAGGTGGAGTGCTGCTTGATAAGGTGCTTGGCCAGAGACGCCATCATCAGCATGGGCACCTCTATCTCGACAGCGATGCAGCTCATAAAATGCAGGGCAGCATTTTGATGCATCGAGCTTTGGGAGACTGGCTTGCCAAACATCCGCAAATTGACCGCCGCATGTCCGTGCGTGGCTTAGTGGCGACGCACAATTACTACCATCGTGAGGGATTGAAAGAAGGCGCACAATTGTGGTCGCAAGTGACGCAGTTGTTCGATCACCTGTCGCCGCAAACCAGCAGCCTCAACGCTGCGCTGCGCTTGACCACGCGGGGTGGTATCCGACCGATTTATTGGTTTGGTTATCGCTCATATCGCAAATTGCGTATGCTGCTTAGACCCATCAAACGGATGATGTGGAAGTAGTGTAGGGTGATCACTGAGATTGGACAGCTCGGCGCTTGCCTCACACGTTCTGAGCGGCGTGAAAGTGTGCTTTTACTTGCTTTAGCAGTGCTCTCTGGGGGCAGCGAATTTGTCACGATTGGCGCTCTGGTCCCATTTCTAACGCTTTTGTTGATGCCACAAGACCCGCCTATGGTCAGCGCATTTGATTTTGCGATTGGTTGGCTTCCTTCAGGCGATAAAGGGTTGTTTGTTCTTGCCGCCTTGATCGCTCTCGTCGCGATTGTTTCCGCTGTTGTCCGATTGATCTTGGTCTGGCGCTCAGAACAGTTTTGCGCGCGCGTTGGTCGCGGCCTCTCCCAAGGGATATATTCGCGGGTGATGCGCGAGGATATCGCCAGTTTCGACGAACGCAATTCCAGCGACATTGTTGCTCGCATAGACAAGATCCAGGGCCTCGTGCACGGTTTTGTAAAGCCGCTTTTGGCTGCGGCAACCAATGCGATTATCGCGCTATGCCTGTTTGCTTTGCTGATGGTCATTGCACCGCTTTTGACCCTCGGGCTGAGCATCGCACTCGGCTTAATTTATGCCGCGATTAGCATTGTGAGTGTGCCATATATAAGGGGCCATTCTGCGGACATGTCGCAGGGTTGGGACCAACGCATGCGGACATTGCGCGAAAGCTTGGGGGCGAAGCGCGAAGTCATGCTCTCACGCAGTTTCGAGCAGTTTGAAGGGCTGTTCACGAGTGCCGATTGGCGGTTTCGGGTCGCCTTTGCCAACAACCAAGCCTTTGCTCAAAGCCCGCGCGCGATATTCCAGCCTGGAGTGATTATTGCCGTGGCATTGGCGGCGAGTGTGGCTGTTTGGATAGGAGCAGAACAAGGCTCGATTGTTCCAGTGCTGGCAGGTGTGGCTCTGGCAACGCAGCGGCTTTTGCCATTGGCCCAAGGGATATGGAACGGCGTGGTTCAAGCAACTGGCAATCGCGAAGTGGTGCGCGATGTACTCGAGCTGCGCACTGGGTCGATCAACGAAGAGCCGCTCGAAATTGTTGAACCCTTGAACCTCACGTCGCGGTTGGATTGTCGCGATCTCGACTTCGCTTACGGAGATGGCACCAGCGTTTTGGAAAATGTCGATTTGACCATTGAGCAAGGCGAGTGGATCGGGGTCTTTGGTCCTTCAGGCGCAGGAAAAAGCACATTGCTCGACCTGCTGATCGGTTTTCGTCAGCCGACCAAAGGCGCAGTTGAAATCGACGGTGTGGCCTTGGAAGGCGAGCGGCTGATGGGTTGGCAGCGGACTGTCGGCTATGTTCGAGAGGCCAGCTTTCTGCTCGATGGTACGATTGCTGACAATATCTGCTTTGGAGTCGCCGAAGCTGATCGCTGCAAGACGCGTTTGCAATCCGTGCTGACCATCGCTGGGCTAACCGAGCTCATCGCATCGCTGCAAGATGGTCTCGCAGCCAAGATCGGTGAAAGCGGGGTCAAGCTTTCCGCAGGGCAACGCCAACGCATCGCGATAGCCCGCGCGCTTTACCGTGAGCCATCGGTGCTGATCTTGGATGAGGCGACCAATGCAATGGACCTCGCACTCGAAGAGGCCATTTTTGCCGCGATTGGCGAGAGCCTGCCCGACGTAACGCTGATTATGGTAAGCCATCGGACTCAGAGCATCGCGCGCTGTGATCGATATTTCGAAGTCCGCGCGCTCGGCGTGATCGAAACGCAAGGTCCCTTAACGCCGGGCGATCATGTAGTACCGCTCAATCGCTAAAGCGGGCTAGCTTAGAAGGACTGCTCAACCCGAATGTTGAGCAAAGGCGCATCGCTGTCGCTATCAAAACGCGTCCCAGACAATGGCACAGCGACTTCCAGATCAAGATCCAGATCGCGAGTGATATCAAGCCGCATCCCGCCGCCTGCCGATGCCAGTGATCCGTCACCAAATCCGTTTTGAAGGTTCGAGACGACACCGCCATCGGCGAACACATAGACCTGCGCACGGGGCAACCAGAACCCTTTCCCGCGCCAGTCGTAGCGCAGCTCGCCATAGCCCATGATTCCTTGGTCACCGGAACGCTCATTGAAGTTATAGCCGCGCAAGAACGATGTCCCGCCAAGGCCGATATCCTCGGTTGCGAGTAAAGGGTCGCTTGCCAACTGACCCCGACCACCCAGAGACAGTGTCAAATTCTCGCTCAACGCGCGGTCCCAAGCAAACCAACCAAACAGGCTGGTAAAATCGGCAGATGCATCACCGCGTGTGGCCAAAGGATCGCCAAGCTGTGTCGCAGAAAGAATGCTAAGACCGCGTGATACCATGACGCGACCGCGGTAATTGCCGCCTGCCAGGCGTCCACGCGAATACAGGCCGGCGCTGATTACAGGAACGCGGTCGCGCCGCACGAGTTCGCCTGCGCGCTCCTGTTCCAATTCACTGACCTCGAATTCGCCGACCACCCAAACGCTCATGCCCCGGCGACGCAGTAAGGGGTACTGTGCGTTGATTCCAGCGCGCCAGAACCGCCCATCAATATCGCGATCAGCGAGGAATGCACCCGGCTCGGTTGAGGAGAAAGACAGATGTGTGCCGAGCTCCAAGCCGCTTGAATCGACAACGATACGGTATGACGCGCTTGCGAATTGCAGCTCGTCGGGCTGCAACGGAGTCGTGCCCAACGTCACATCCACTTCATCGGCGGAATTAAGCACGCCGTTGAGATCAACTCTGATGCGCGCGCGTATCGGGCCAACGGGTTCAGAACCATTGTTGCGCAACTCAACCGCGGCAGAAGCATGCGAACGGCGTGTGCGGACGATCAGGATTCCCGTATCGCCCTCTTTTTCGTACCGGCTGTCGAGAATGCGAACGCCGGAAATGTCGTCGGCAAGCAAGATTCGTCGTTCGAGCTCGCTCCGCGTTACGGGTTTTCCATTAACCAGCGGCGTTAGCTGACGGTGGATCGCAGGGTCATCAGCTCCTTCGATCTGGATCGCGTCGACTTTTCCTTCATCCAACTCGACCCGCAATATCCCCATGCTTAGACTTTGTTGAGGGATAGTGGCGGTTGCGAAGACAAAGCCAGCATCTCTCGCGCGCTGAGCAATCGCGTCCGCCAGCGTGGACAGGTCGTTTTGTGACAGGTTTCGCGACGTATAGCTTTCGATCAAATCGACAAATTCGCCGTCAGGCATAGCAGCGTTGCCACTGATCAAAATCGAACTGATTACAAAGCCTTGGTCGCCTGATGCGACTGGGGGACCAGCGCGCCTGACGGCCTGAGCGATCCGGACTGGGCCATCAGCTTCTGTGAGAAAGTCATTGCTGGCCTCGATTGAGGCATCTTGTTCCGTGTCGGAAATCGTACGATCGACTTCAGACTGCGCAACAACCGGGGCGCTGACACCCAAGCAGATGGCAGGCAGGACAAGGCGCAAAAAGGGGCCGTATTTTGCCAGATCGAATTTCATGCCCGGCCCTTAAGGACGAAACCCCTAATTATTTCTCAAAAACCAATTTGTTAACCGTCTTCGATTACGACGCGGTTAGGTGCTCCAGCTATCGCGAAGGCTCGGAGAATTAAAAGAATGAAACTTACATCGCGTGCCATCCTTCCCATCACACTGCTCTTGTCGAGCACCAGTGCGCTTGCTCAATCGGGTCCTTGGACTGTAACTGAGACGCGCGGCGACGTTGTCATCCGTACGGCGGATGGCGAACAGTCGGCGCGGCGCGGAGTGCGGATTGCTGCGGGTCAGCAAGTTGTGACCGGGCGCAATGGCAACGCGACCATCGTGCGCGGGCGCGAATTTGTGACCGTCCGCCCGAACACGCGGATCACCATCGCACCGCCTGAACGTGAGCGTGGTGTTGTTCAGATCATTCAGGATTTCGGCAGCGCCCTTTTCAATATTGGTCGTCAGCCCGATCCACATTTTGGTGTCGATACGCCGTACCTCGCCGCTGTGGTGAAGGGCACGACCTTCTCTATCACGGTGTCCGAAGAGGGCGCCTCAATGCAGGTGACAGAGGGCGCAGTTGAAGCATCGACCAATGATGGCGGCGCACGCGACCTGGTGGTTCCGGGTGAGATTGCGATTATCGCTGCGGAGGACGTCTATCGCCTCAATATCGAAGGCGACATGTCGCGTCAGATTGATTCGCCACGACGCAGCCTGTCCACATCTGCGCCAGCAGTCACTCCCGCAGCTAGCGTATCGTCTTCAGCAACAGCCACGACTCCAGCGGCGCCCGTTTTGGCTCGCGCGATTGCGCCCGGCCTGCCCGGAAATGCCGCGCCGGGTCGTGCAAATGCCCGTGTGCAACCGGCCGTGATCAATGTCGCAGTTGGAAGCTCTTCGGCTGATCTGGATGAATTAACTGGTGGCCTCGTGAGCGGCGAAGTTGAAGCCGCTTCTGACCGGATTGTCGCCGTTGTCGCAGCGGATGAAACGGAAGAAAACACCTCTGATAGCGGCAGCGTCGCCGCTTCAACGGCTGATGAAGACACTGACGAAGGCACTGACGAAGGTGAGGCCAACGAGACGGTGGCTGACGATACTGGTACTGACGACTCAGATTCAGGCGACGCGACATCGGACGATTCAGGTTCCGATAACACGGGTTCAGACGACGCAACCTCCGACGATTCAAGTGCTGAAGACACGGGCTCAAACTCCGAAAATTCTGATGACGACGGGGCGGACGACAATGGGTCCGACCAAGCGAATTCTGGCGAAGGTGAAGGCGACGGTGGCTCCGACCAAGGTGCCGACGATACCGGTTCGGATGACGACGGAAACAATGGCAACGGCAATGACGAAGACCGCGACGACGACAGCAATCCTGGCAACGGGAGAGGCAATGGCAATGGTGGCGGCAACGATCAGGATGATGACGGTTCAGACGACGATGGATCAGAAATAGACGATGGCAACGAGGATGATTGCTTAGTCGGTGCACTCGGTCTTTGCATCGGCACCGGATCAATCGATGATGACGATATCGATGATGGCAATAGCCCGGGTGACGACGATGACCGTGGTCGCGGTCGTGGCGGCGATGATGACGATCGGCGCGGCAACGGTAATGGCAACGGGCGCGGAAATGGCGGCGACCGGGGCGACGATGGCAACAATGGCCACGGCAATGATGACGATGGCGAAGACGACAGCAACCCGGGCAACGGAAATGGACGCGGCAACGGCGGCGGCAACGGCGATGGCGGCGGCAACGGCAACGGCAACGGTAACGGTAATGGCGGGGGCAATGGAGGCGGCGGCGGCCTGTGATCCAGCCAGCAGCCATATTCCAAGATCATCCTAACCGCGGCTCGCTTTATTAATGTGGGCGACCCGAAACCTGTTCGTCCAATGGGCGATTATCATAGCGAGCGTCTGCCTCACTATCGTGGCTGCGCAAATGCTGTGGTTGAGGCCGGCTGAGCAATCCCTTCAGACTTTCGTGTCGCAGATCGCCACGCGCGATGCTTCGCAGCAGGTTCACATAGTCGAAGTTGATGCTGCCAGTATCGCCGCTGTTCAACAATGGCCTTGGCCGCGCCAATATCATGCGCAGCTTATTGAACAATTGGATGCCGCAGGCGTCCGCTCCATCGTGTTCGATATTGATTTTTCGTCGCATTCTACACCGCAAAGTGACGCAGCGATGGCAGACGCGATTGCAAACGCGAATGCGGCTATTGTCATGCCAACATTCACTCAGCAAGCGACCAGCCAATCGGAGCATCGTTTGGATGCATTGCCGATCCCGACCCTGCGTGAGAACTCAAGCTTGGCTTCCGCATCGGTCCTGCCTGACCGTGATGCACGCGTGCGGCGGATGGTCTTTGGCACTGTCACCGGCGGTTTAGCGAGGCCATCAATGTCCGCGCAAATCGCCGGATCACCGGGCGCAGCAGACAGCAAGTTTCTGATTGATTTCAGCATCTCGCCTTCATCCATTCCCACGCACAGTTTCATCGATGTTCAATCGGGCAATTTCGAAAGAGGCGAACTGGCGGGCAAGGATGTGTTGGTCGGTGCAACCGCGATTGAACTGGGTGATCGATACGGTGTCCCAGCCTATGGTGTCATCCCCGGGGTTACGATCCAAGCGTTGGCGGCAGAGACCCTTATCGCTGGTGCCTTGTATGAGATTGGCTGGTTCCCATTGCTTTTGGTGGCTTTGGTGATCGCGTGGCTGTTGGTCCGTTCGCGTTCGTACGCAAAGGTGCTGGCCATCATGTTCGCTTCAACTGTGACTTTCATAGTTGCGCTGAGCGCCAGCTATCACTTCGCGCGCATTGTGTTTGAGGTGTTGCCCGCGATCAGTGCTTTGATCCTCGCAGGGTCTGCGCAAATGATCCGCATTGCCCGCGTTGAGTTGAAAGAAAAAACCCTGCGCGATGGCGAGACGCAACTGCCCAATGCCTATGCCTTTGTAAGCTCCAGTCATTCGGAGGAGCAATTTGTAGCTGTCGGCTATATCCATAACTTCGATGCAATTCAGGCGGTGCTCGGCAAAGAAGAAATTCGCAAATTCTTCGAACGAGTGGTCGAACGCGTGGAAGTCAAAGGACAGATCAGCGAGATATATCGCAGCGATACGCGCATGATCGCATGGAAACACGCAGGTGATTACAAAGCTTTAACCGATACCTTTGAAAGTCTGGGGGAGGATTTCAAAAAGCCTTTGGAGGTGACAGGCAAGAGGGTCGATGTCGCATTTTCGTTCGGTATCGCTTCGGGTTCTGACCTTGCTGCAGCATCGCGTGCCGCCAGCCAAGCTGTGAAAGATGGCAATCTTTGGCACGCGCATGAAGACGCAGAGGCAGCGATTATTGAAGCGCGCGTATCGCTGATGGGTGAACTGGATGAAGCGATCGAAGCGGATCAGCTCAAGGTGCTCTATCAGCCAAAACTTCGCCTTTCGAGCAATCGTATCGAAAGTGTTGAGGCGCTGGTGCGCTGGGAGCATCCCGAAAGGGGGTATTTGCGGCCCGACCTCTTCATCCCTTTGGCTGAAGAAACCAATCGCATTGAAGCGCTTACTCTATTCGTCTTGCGCCAGACGGTCCGAGACCTGACGATTTGGGTGGACAGCGAAATCGATATCTCGGCTGCTGTAAACATCTCAGCCAATCTCATCAGTTCCGAACGGTTCGTCCGCAAGGCAGAACAGATCTTGCGCGACAATGCATCGGTCAAAAAACGTATCGTTTTCGAGGTTACGGAATCCGCTACAATGCGCGACCCGGAAGTTGCGGCAGCCAATCTGCGGCGCTTCCGCGAGCTAGGTGTGATGATCTCGATGGATGATTACGGCACTGGCCAATCCACTCTCAGCTATATCCAAATGCTCCCCCTTAGCGAGATCAAGATCGATCGTGCCTTCGTCCAAAACGCTCACATCAAGCGCGGTGATGCTTTGCTGGTTCGCTCCACCATTCAGCTGGCGCATTCTCTGGGACTACGAGTGGTTGGCGAAGGGGTTGAAGAGGCCAAGTGTCTGGAATTCCTGCGCGAGGCGGGCTGCGACTATGCGCAGGGCTATCATGTTGCCAAGCCGATGAGCCATAGCGATCTCACGCTTATGCTGGCCAAACAAGTTTCTGCGAAAATTCACGCTTAGACGCGCAATTCGGCTTCCGCTTACGTTAAGCCCGTGCCACAGAGGGGATCAACAATTTGACCCCGGGAGATCAATCCGATGAATCTTGAGTTCACGCCCGAAGAAGTGGCGTTCCGCGAAGAAGTGCGCACTTTTATCGAAGCGAATTACCCCAAACATTTGGGTGATACGGGTCTGCGAGAGGACCTAGAGCCTGAGGATTTTGTCGCATGGCATAAAGTGCTTGGCGAAAAAGGGTGGTCGACGCCTGCATGGCCGACTGAATATGGCGGCACCGGTTGGACACCGACACAGCGTTACATCTGGTCAGAGGAAAATGCGCGGGTCAATGCGTTGATGCCGTTGCCATTTGGCGTGTCGATGGTGGGTCCTGTGATCTACACTTTCGGCAATGAAGAGCAGAAAGCGCAGCATCTGCCAGGTATTCGTGACGGCAGTGTATGGTGGTGTCAGGGATATTCGGAACCCGGTGCTGGCTCAGACCTTGCCTCGCTAAAGACAACAGCAGTGCGCGATGGCGATCATTATGTGATCAACGGGCAGAAAACCTGGACCACTTTGGCTCAGCACGCCGATTGGGGTTTCTTCCTTTGCCGCACCGATCCCGATGCGCCCAAGCCGCAACAAGGCATCAGCTTTATCCTTGTCGATATGAAATCGCCCGGTGTTGAAGTGCGCCCGATCAAGCTCATCGACGGCGGATATGAGGTCAATGAGACCTGGCTCACCGACGTGCGGGTGCCAGTTGAAAATCTTGTCGGTGTAGAAAACCAGGGTTGGACCTATGCCAAGTTCCTGCTTGCGCACGAACGCAGCGGAATTGCTGGCGTCGCTCGGTCAAAACGCGGAGTTGAGAAGCTGCGCGAGATCGCAGGGTCCGAAGTGATCGATGGCGAACCGTTGATGAGCGACTTCGATTTTGCGCGCAAAGTGAGCCAGCTTGAGATTGATCTGGCCGCGCTGGAAATCACTGAACTGCGCACTCTTGCCGGTGAGCAAGCGGGCAAGGGGCCAGGTCCAGAAAGCTCAATCCTCAAGATCAAAGGCACTGAGATTCAGCAGCGCCTGACCGAGCTGACCTTGGAGGCTGTGGGCAGCTATGGCACTCCGCTTTATGGCAGCATTGCCGATGCTGGTTCGAACCAATATCCGGTCGGCCCTGACTATGCTCAGCATGCGGCATCGACCTATTTCAACATGCGCAAGACATCGATCTATGGCGGATCGAACGAGATTCAGCGCAACATCATCACGAAAATGATCCTCGGCCTTTAAGAGCGCGAGAGACATCGGAGACTATACGTGGATTTCAATTTCACCGAAGAACAAGACATGGTGCGCGACGGCCTGACCCGGTTGGTGCGCGAACAATATGATTGGGATACGCGCCGCGGCGTGATCGACAGCGATGCCGGATGGCGCCCTGAAGTTTGGGCGCAGCTGGCGGAGCTAGGCATTTTGGGCATGCCGTTTAGCGAAGAAGATGGCGGATTTGGCGGCGGCGCAGTGGATGCCATGGTCGTGATGGAAGAGTTTGGCAAAGGCTTGGTGGTCGAACCCTTCGTCCCCACCGTTGTGTGCGCAGGCGGCTTTCTCAAGCATGCTGGCACACCTGCTCAAAAGGAAGAGCATATTGGCGGTATTGTCGATGGCAGCCGGATTTTCGCATTCGCCTATGCTGAACCGCGCGGGCGCTATGACTATGCCGACCTGCAAACGACCGCGAAAAAAGACGGCTCGGGCTATGTCCTGAACGGTCACAAAGCAGTTGTGATCGGGGCCCCTTGGGCAAGCCATTTGATTGTCACAGCGCGGACTTCGGGTGAGCGGCGCGATCATGATGGCATCTCAGTCTTTGTCGTCGACAAGTCTGCCGACGGCGTTGTCACTCGCGACTATCCAACAGTCGATGGGCGGCATGCGTCTGAGGTCTACTTCGAAAATGTCGCGGTTGGTGCAGAAGCCCTGATCGGAGAGGAAGGCAAAGCGCTTCCACTGATCGAGCAGGTCACCGATGAAGCGATTGCAGCACAATGTGCGGAAATCTGCGGCGTGATGAAAGTCGCGCATGCGATGACAGTCGAATACTCGCGTCAGCGTAAGCAATTCGGTGTGCCAATCGGATCGTTCCAAGTGCTGCAACACCGTATGGTCGACATGTACACCGAGTATGAGCAATCGGTTTCAATGACATATCTCGCGACACTGAACCTCGATGCCGATGAAAAGAAGCGCAAGCTCGCCGTATCAGCGGCTAAGGTGCGCATCGGTCAGGCGGCGCATCTGATCGGTCAGGAAGCGATCCAGATTCATGGCGGCATGGGCATGACCGACGAATTGGCAATCGGCAGCTATTTCAAGCGGCTGACGATCTTCGATTCCGAATTTGGCAATGTCGATCACCACATGAAGCGGCATATGTCTTTGACTTAAAATGAAAGCTGACGCGCGGTGGTGAGCTCTCAATTGATGGCTTGCACCGCGCGTCACGCAGATCCGGTGAGCCGTTCACGCCAATAGCGTGTGAAGAAAATACCATCGGGATCACGCGCTTTGCGAAGCGTCATAAAGTCCTCAAACCGGGGTAGATTGGCTTTGTAATGTGCAGCCCAATCTGCAAAATCATAGCGCGGAATGAACTTGCCCCAATGCAGGCGAAACGGGATTTGGTTGTTGCGTAACACTTCCCAATATTGATCGAGAAAGCCCTCATCTGTGTTGGGCACCCCTTTGTTGTCGCGATACCAATACACATCGATGCGAACCGTGCCGTCTTTGTATTCGTCGGTTCCATCGGTGTAGCCGGGATGCATCCAGCCGTTGGTGGGTGGGCCGCCATAGACCTCCGTTGAGAAGTAACCGGTGGCGGCATAACCCTTTTCCTCAAACCGCTGCTGATACAGGTTCATCACCTCTTCCGCCCGGCCAATGGGCACCCAAATCTCGGTAAATTCTGTGCCAAGCAGGTCATCACTCACCGTGTTGTCCATGCACAAGGACCGCCAATACCAATCGTGGAATGTGGTCTCTTTGCCCGGCTTGGTCATTGGATTGAAAGCCGGCAAGAGCTTTGGAAACGCCAGCCGAACCAGCCCGCTCAAGAATGCCAGTACGATCGCCAGCATCCATACCAAAATGCCGGTCACACAGCCGAGCAAATAGGTGAAGAAGCGGGCCAATCCGCCTTTCTTGCTTTGCGTAAGCGCGAGGGCGAGGCCTTCGAGATATGCGCTGACCTTTTGCCAGATCAGCTTTATGATGCGGCCCGGATTGGAGTTACCAAACAGCACGAACACCAGCGCGCCCAGCAGCATCTCGGTCTGCCCACCATACGTCTTTGGAAACGATTCATAGGGCACAAGGTCTTGGTCGGATGCTGCAACACGGTCTGCTCGCCATGTCTGTATGCGCTCCACCCCGCGCTGTGGCCACCACACGATCCGGGTGTATGGCGCATCGGTGAGATACTTCTGGAGGCTGGGCTGATCCGCACTACCGGAGCCGAAGAAATCCATCGGAGCATCTGGCCCGCCCATCGGCGTGATGATCTCTTTGCCTTTGATATTGTACATCGGCACCAATTGCAGGCGTATCTTTGTGACAATGCCAAGCAACCCCATCGATGTGCCAATCGCATCGAAATGCGGATGGGTTTCGTCGATCCACTCTGCATTACCTAAACCATCAACCAAGCGAAAGGCGGTCGCATTGTCCCAAGCATAGCGGGTCGAACCGCCTGCTGAACCGGTTGCTGTGAACCCGCCAAGCGTTTGATGCGTGATCCCGCCAAGCGTATTCACCGCCCAGCCTTTCTCAAAAATCTGATGCAGCAAACTGTTCTCTAGCGTGGAGACGCCAAACGGGTCCTGAGGATCCCAACCCAGATTGATCCCGGGTTCGGCCTCAATCACGCCGTTTGCCTCATCAATCCAGTCAAGCGCGCGCATCTTGTCGAAGGCGAGGTTTACCTCACCGGGCGGAGGGGTTTGCTGCAATGTGCGGTTAGGCGGAGAGCCATCGACTGCGTCGGAATAGATGCTCCAAGCCACCGAATGCGTCGCGCCGCGACCGCGGACCTGCAGCTTTTCAGCGCGAGCATAATTAATCAGGGCGATGATATCAGCTTCGTCGCTTGGGTGGTAGAACCCGTCTGCTGCGATGGGAATTGGTGCGGTCGGCATATAGATCGTCTGCCCCTTTTTGTGCAATTGTATCATGACAAGAGAAGCCGCGGCGCGATAGGACCAACCTCGTTTTCCCTTGGGGAAAGTTATGCGTTTGTTGCGGCAAATGAGCATCGGTTGCTAAAAAATCGCAGAATTGACGGTTGCAAGTCCCGCGCAAGCTTGTGAAAAGGGTAGCGGATCGGTTGCAATTTCAGAGTCGAGAGCAAAACGCTCTGACTTGACGGGACTATACAAGCCTTGGGCTTAGCTGATCGCTAATCCATTGCTTGATCGCTGTTTACAGCTCTGAGACGTGCAAGAGATGCAAGACTTGCGAAGTCTCAGAAAAAGAGCAAAGTTGTGGCATCTCGTGGGGGGCATAGAGATGACGGTATCAGGGCCGAATTGGAGTTTTTTCACTCCATTGAACCGGATCGGCGCCGGGTTTTTCCGCATTTTTGCGGTAATCGGGCTGATCGCGGTGTATCCGGCGGCAATCGCGTATGGAAATGGTGGCTTTGAAGGCGTGGCAAGCTGCGCGGGTTCAACCTGTCATGGTCGCGCCGAAGGCAATGGCGCGGTTGTGCGTCAGGACGAGATCGCCACTTGGCAAGAACCTTCATCAGTCAGTGGCGCGCATAGTCGGGCTTATTCGGTGCTTGCCGGACGTCGTGGCCAACAGATCGCCAGCAGCCTTGGCCTTGGCCAAGCGACGCAAGCGACCGAGTGTCTTGGATGTCATGCGACATTCGCACCCAGCGCAAAGCGCGGACCGCGTTTCCAACTTACAGATGGTGTGGGCTGTGAAAGCTGCCACGGTGCCGCAGAGGGCTGGTTGGCCAGTCATTATGCACGTCCGGCGACCCACGCCTCCAACGTTTCTGATGGATTGACCCCGCTAGAGAACCCACAGGTTCGCGCCAATGTCTGCCTTGATTGCCACTATGGCTCTGAGAAGACGGGGCAGTTTGTTACTCACGAAATGATGGCGGCAGGGCACCCACGCGTATCGTTTGAGCTCGATCTGTTCAGCGCGTTGCAGCAGCATCACGATGTTGATGACGATTACACTTCGCGCAAGCGCCGCCCAAATGCGGTGCGTTTCTGGGCGGTGGGTCAGGCCGAAGCGGTGCGGCGTGCAACTAGCCTCTACGCTCAGCCGAAATTCGGGATGGAAGGCGCGTTTCCGCAATTCTATTTCTTCGATTGCCATTCGTGCCATCGCCAAATTCAGGACTCCGACAGTCGACAGTTGACGTTCGAGAACAATCCGGAGCGTCCAATCCCATTCGGCAATCCGCCGTTTAACGATGAGAATATCATCATGCTGTCTGCAGTTGCGGGTGCGCTTGTTCCTGGACAGGCTGAAGCATTCCGCGAGGCTAGCCGCGATTTTCACCGCAGCATGGGCGGCGGAAATGCCCGTCAATCGGCACAGCAATTGGCGCAGCGCGCGAGGGCGCTTTCCAATGCGCTCAGCCAGCGTGCATATATTGATGCTGATGCATTCCGCGTGATTGAGATTATCGGCGGCCGGGCGACGCGTCCGCGCTTCACCGATTATTCGGGTGCAGTGCAGTCAGTTATGGCGATCGACACGCTGCTCAATGGTCTTGTTAGCGATGGCCGGGTTACTCCGGGTGCAGCAGCGGGTATTCGAGCCAATATCAATCGTGCCTATGCTGCCGTTGAAGAGCCAAATGGCTTTAAGCCGGCGGACTTCCGCACAGCGCTGGCATCGGCGACCACTGCTATTCGTAGGTTGCGCTAATCATGGTGTGGGGGTGGAAAACTCTAGTTGGTGCGCCATTGTTGGTGCTGGCAGCCTGTGGTGGCGGGGACTCTGCGCCTGCGGGTGGAGGCACCGGTAACTCGCCGCCTCCTGTGCCGCCGCCACCGCCTCCTCCATCTGGCCAGTTGTTCTCGGTTCCTGCGACAGAGAGCCTGTCTGCAGCCGAAGTCCAAACCGTCATCGCACAAGCCGCCGCTCAAGCGAGTGCGCAAGGTGATGCGGCGACGATTGCGGTGGTCGACCGGGTCGGCAATGTGCTGGCCGTGTTCGCGATGCCCGGCGCCCGCGACACTGTGAACATTCCCAGCGCACCCAACGGGCAGAATGTCGATATTCAGGGCCTTGACGTGCCCGCTGCTGCTTCTGCCATCGCCAAGGCTGTAACAGGTGCATATTTGTCGAGCGGAGGCAATGCCTTCTCAACGCGCGTCGCATCGCAGATTGTGCAAGAACATTTCCCGCCATCGCCGACCGCCGTCGGCTTGGAGAGCGGCCCGCTATTCGGTGTGCAGTTCAGCCAATTGCCGTGCTCAGATCTTTCCTCGCGGATGGACGATGGCATGATTGGCCCGCAGCGTTCGCCGCTTGGCCTGTCGGCGGATGCGGGCGGTTTCCCGCTTTATAAGAACGGCGTGATGGTCGGCGGCGTAGGCGTTGCGGCGGATGGCGAATATGGCTTTGACCCCAACATCCTCGATGTCGATGTTGACGCCGATGAGTCCATCGCACTGGCTGGCACGGTCGGTTTTGAGGCGCCAGTTGAAATTCGCGCTGATCGTATCTCAGCAGACGGAACAACGCTGCGTTTCACCGATGCGACATACAATGCTCTGAGCAATGTTGCTGGCGCGACATTTGCTGGCACAGCGGGGACGCTGGTCGCGGTGCGCGGCTACACTGATGGCTCAGTGCGAGCAGGCACTGCGTATGGAACAGAAGCATCGGGGATCCGCGCTTCGACTGCTGCTGAATTCACCAATCGCGATGCCTTTGTTTTGACAGACGGTGCAGGGAACAACCGTTTCCCAATGCGCGCAGGGACCGACGGTGCAGATGTGAGTGCACCTATTACTCAAGGTGAAGCCGCTGCGATCCTCGAAGAGGCATTCGTAGTGATGAGCCGTGCACGCGCTCAAATCCGTCGTCCGCTTGATAGCCGGGCGCAGGTTTCGATCAGCCTCGTCGATACGCGCGGACGCATTTTGGGTATTGTACGCTCACCCGATGCGCCAATTTTCGGGACCGATGTAAGCTTACAAAAAGCGCGCACCGCGAACTTCTTCTCTGCTTCCTTTGCCGCAAATGAGCTGCTGGCAGCACAAGGCGAAGTGCCTGAATATGTGGGACGCGTTCGCAATTTCCTTGGTGATCAAAGCGCGCTCACAGGTGCGTTTGCATTTGCTGATAGGTCTGGTGGTAATTTGGCGCGGCCTTACTTCCCCGATGGTGAAGTGGGCACAGCAAACGGTCCGCTCTCGCGGCCAATCGAGCAATTCAACCCATTCTCAACCGGTCTGCAATCGGCCTTGGTTCTTGGCAATCTGGCGGAGCATTTGGGCTTTGTAACCGGTGCTGCGGCCAATGATACCAATCGCGGCTGTTCGACTTTGCCCAATATTGCAGGGCAGGGCACGCGATTAGACAACGGCATCCAGATCTTTCCCGGCTCCGTGCCGGTTTATCGCGGCAATGAGTTGGTCGGCGGTATTGGTGTATCGGGCGACGGGATTGATCAGGATGACATGATCAGCTTCCTTGGTCTGCATAATGCCGGTGTGCGCACAGGCACCGTCAACAATGCACCGAACGAAATCCGCGCGGACCGCATCGTAGTCGCCGTTGGCAATCGGCAAGTTCGACTTCGCTATATCAATTGCCCATTTGCACCATTCCTGGATGATCCAACGCAGAACGTGTGTGAAGGTCTGTGATCATGGCGATGTCTCTCATCCCCTTGATTGCCCTGTCGCAGCCTGTCGCCGATCCGGGATTGGTCGATGGTCACCAGGAGCCACCGGCTTCTACATCGGCTACGGAGCGCGAGGCACCTGAGAAGACTGCTGAACAAAATCAGAGTGTTGAGCCCGATGGCCTAAATACTACTGCGCGCACTGAGACTGATCCCGTCGATGCGCAGATTATCGAAGGGCGCGAGCGGCCCGGTTTTAACTCGACTTTGCCCGACGCAATTGAACAGGAAAATGAAGGCGCAATCCGTGCACCTCCTCCGCAAGCCTTCTCACCCGATCAGGTGCCGATCCCGGATCGCTGGCGCTTGATCGAAGGGCTGGGCATTGTCGAAGAAGACCTGCTCGACCCCTATAATCAAAACACGTATAAGGGCGACCGTCCGATCAACCGGGACAAGGTTCCTTGGTTGCCGATTACCGGTGATGATTGGTTCTTCGTCGCCAACTTGATCAGCGACACGGTCTATGAGCCGCGCACATTCCCGATCCCCGTCGGTATTCAGACCACTGAAGATCCGGACCGGCTCGATGTCTTTGGCGATGATTTTTCGACCGTGTTGTCGCAGACCTTCATCGCGGGCTTCGCGCTCTTAAAAGGTAGCACGGCTTATAAACCGCCAAGCATCGAATATCGCCTGACCTTTGCCTACAACGTCAATTACGTCGATGTGCCCGAGCGGCGTGTTCTGTTTGTGGAGCCATCCAAAGGCAGCGACCGGCTCGACCATTTCCTTGGCGTACAAGAAGCTTTCGTCGATTACCACTTTACAGAATACGACAATGATCGGTTCGACTTCATCTCAATCCGCGCAGGCATCCAACCGTTTCAGGCCGATTTCCGTGGGTTCCTGTTCAACGATCAACAACTTGGCGTTCGCCTGTTTGGCAATCGCGACAACAATCGCTTTCAGTTCAACTTGGCCGCGTTCTGGCGGCTGGAGAAGGACACGAATAGTGGGTTGAATTCCGTTGTGCAGAGCCCGCGCGATGACTTTGTGTTTATCGCCAATGTTTATCGCCAGGATTTCCTGATTCCGGCTCTGACCAGCCAGTTCACCTTCGCCTATAACCGTAACCGCGAAGGCGACGATATCGAGATTGACGATAACGGCTTTCCTGTGCGCCCGGCATTGCTGGGTGATATTCGCGGGCGCGACTACGACGTGTTTTACCTTGGCTATAATGTCGATGGACGGGTTGGCCGGATCAATGTGACCGGCAGCGCATATTGGGCACTGGGTGAGGATCGCAACAACTTCTTTACCGGCGAACCTGCTGATATTAATGCGCAATTTGCCGCAGTTGAACTGAGCTATGATCGCGACTGGATGCGTTTCCGCCTGTCAGGCGCATATCAAAGCGGTGATAGCGACCCGTTTGATGACAAAGAAACCGGCTTTGACGCGATCTTTGAAAACCCCGTTTTTGCCGGCGCCGATACGTCATATTGGATCCGCCAGACGATCCCGTTTGCTGGCGGTGGCCGCGCGGTCGCGGTGAATGGTCGCAACGGCATTTTGAACAATCTGCGCTCTTCGAAAGAGCAAGGCCAGTCGAATTTTAACAATCCCGGTCTGTGGCTGGTCGGTGTCGGAGCGGATTTCGATTTGACGCCGGAGATCCGCGTTACGGCGAATGCCAATCACCTTTGGTTTGAAGACACAACGACGCTGGAGAACCTGCGGATCGAAGGGACGATTCCTGATGAGATCGGCTATGATCTGTCTCTGTCAGCAATTTGGCGGCCAAAAGCGAACCAGAACATCGTTTTCCGTCTCTCGGGCGCGACTTTAATTTCGGGCGACGGGTTTCGCGACCTGTTCGACAATCTCGGCAACCAGGATGAGTATTACTCCATCCTTGCAAATGTGACGTTGACATACTGATGCCAGGAAAACCCATCTCGACCCAATCGCGCTTCTCATTTGCGCACGCGCTCTTGGCATTAGCGACGCTGATCCTTGGCGTGTCGGTGTTTCAGTCCGAAACACAGGCCGCGGATAAAGAGACGCCGACCTATCGCGATTATTCGCAGGTCATCGCGCCGCCCGCTCCTGCTCGTCAATCGCAGGCGCAAATGGACGCGAAATCAGAGGGTTGCTACACCTGCCATCTGCAAACCGATGCGCCGACCATGCACACAACACCAGCTGTGCGGTTGGGCTGTACCGATTGCCATGGCGGCAATGCGAGCGTGCGTGGCAATTCCGATCTGCCGCAAGATCATCCAGAGTATGTGGCTGCGCGTGACAGTGCGCACGTCCTGCCAAAGTATCCCGACAGCTGGCATTTCCCGTCTTCGGCTAACCCAGAGCGGTCTTATTCGCTGCTTAATCAGGAATCGCCAGAATTCGTCAAATTTGTGAACCCATCCGATTATCGCGTTGTGCGCGAGGCTTGTGGTTCATGCCATATCCAATCGATCGAAGCGGCTGAACGTTCTATTATGGCGACCGGCGCGATGCTGTGGGGCGGGGCGACCTACAACAACGGCATCTTGCCCTTCAAAAACTACATGCTCGGCGAGGCCTATACGCGCAGCGGCGACCCGGCAACGATCAGCGGTATCGCCAACGTCATCTCATCACCCGGTGACGGGGAAGACGGTGAGTTGTCTGATGAACAACGGGCGCGCGGCGTTCTATCAGAGCTGTATCCGTTGCCCACATGGCACGTGATCCCACCGGCCGATGTCTTCCGCGTGTTTGAGCGGGGCGGTCGAACGATCCTGTCGCAATTCCCAGAGATTGGCTTGCCCAACCCAACCGGCATTATTCAGCGCTTGGAAGAGCCAGGTCGGCCTGATCTGAAGCAATCGAACCGCGGACCCGGAACCGGCCTACGCGTTGCGATTCCGGCACTCAACATTCACAAGACGCGTCTGAATGACCCGTTCACTTGGTTCATGGGCACCAATGATCAGCCGGGCGATTATCGCCATTCGGGCTGCGCAAGTTGCCATGTCGTCTATGCCAATGACCGCGAGCCGCGCCACAGCTTGGTTTATGCACAATACGGTCGCGATGGTCAGACAATCACGGTTGACCCGACCATCAACTCTCAGATGCAAGAAGAGCATGGCTACGATAGCCACAGCGGAGATGATCATTCCGAAGCATCGGGCCATGGCGGTCTGCGTCAACCGGGTGAGGATTATGATGATCACAATGGCGATGGTCATGGCGAAGCGCCGGTGCGCGAATCTGGCCACCCATTGCAGCACGTCTTCACGCGTTCAATCCCGACCTCGCAATGCATGTCGTGCCACATGCACCAACCCAACATCTTCCTGAACTCCTATCTCGGTTACACGATGTGGGATTACGAATCCGATGCGCCGCTCCAATGGCCGGGGCCCGAAAACACCACGCCGCGCCCCGAGGGCATGAGCGACGAGGAATATGAAGAGTTTTACCGCACACAGCGCTTCCCCACGGCTGAAGAAGTGCGCGCGATCCTTGACCGGAACCCTGAGGCGGCCGCCGCCAAGGGCCTGTGGGGTGATCTCGACTTCTTGCGCAACGTCTATGACCTGAACGAGCATGCTGAGCACACTCAGTTTGCTGATTATCACGGCCATGGCTGGAACTTCCGCGCGATCTTCAAACGCGACCGCGATGGCAATATGCTAGATGCGGAAGGCGAAATCCTGCGGCCATCGCAAGAGGGCGACACACCCGAAGAAGCAGCGCGCCATGATGATCGCTGGCGCCAACGCTGGCGCCGCGATGGCGAAGAGCAGTTCGTCGAACCCGGCACCAATCCCGGCGAAGCGGTGCATATGATGAGCATCCACGCAGAGGTCGGAATGCAATGCGTCGATTGCCACTTTGAACAAGACACGCATGGCAATGGGTTGATCTATGGCGAAGTCGCCAACGCAATTGAGATCGGTTGTAAGGATTGTCACGGCACCGCCGATGATTACCCAACTTTGCGCACGAGCGGCCCTGCTGCTCCGCCCGAGGGTCATAACCTCGCTCTGCTTCGCAACCCGGATGGTCAGCGCCGCTTTGAATGGATGGAGAATGAAGAGGGCCGCCGCGTTCTGATGCAGCGCTCACTCGTCGATCCAGAGCTGGAATGGGAAGTCAGCCTCGTTCGTGACAGCGTCGATCCTGCGACACCGGAATTCAACGCCAAGGCTGCGCGTTCCAAATTGATGAGCCGCTATGGTGCCGAAACCGGGCGGTTCGAATTCGGCAGCGGCATCGAAGTGGGCGACCGCGCGCACCAAGATGAAGAGATGGCCTGCTTTACCTGCCACCTGTCTTGGACAACATCTTGCGGTGGGTGCCATTTGCCGATTGAGGCGAACTGGAAAACCAAATCCCACCGCTATGAAGGCGGATCGACCCGGAATTTTGCGAGTTACAACCCGCAGGTGGCGCGAGATCAGATGTTCCAGTTGGGCGTGCACCAGACGACTAAGGGCAATCAAACCGCTCCGGTCCGTTCATCCTCGGCGCTGGTCCTCTCATCGACCAATATCAACCGCGAACGCATCTATGTGCAGCAGCCACCGATCAGCGCGATTGGCTTCTCTAGCCAAGCATTTGCACCGCACTTCCCGCATACCGTTCGCATGACAGAGACGAAGACCTGCACCGATTGCCACCTCTCCGAAGAGGAAGACAACAATGCGATCATGGCGCAGCTATTGTTGCTCGGCACGAACTATGTGAACTTTGTCGGGATGCATGCCTTTACCGGGCTTGAAGGTGGCCTGACCGCTGTGCGCGTGACTGAATATGACGAGCCGCAAGCTGTGATTGGCTCCTATCTGCACCGTTATTCGACACCGGATTATTACCGGATGCATGTTGAGGATAACGGCCGCGAGTTGAAAAACTGGGTCCGCGGTCAGGCGTTCGACGAGGATATCTCTGGCGAGACCAAGCCGTTCGAAGAATTCGTCAACGTCCATGAAGGCACACGTGATCGGGTCGGCTGTTTGCAAATGCGCGGTGAATATCTGTTCGTTGCTGAGGGAACCGGCGGCTTCCGAGCCTACGACATTGCCTCGATCGCAAACAAAGGCGTTTCAGAGCGGATCATCACCGCACCGTTTTCACCACTGGGTCACGACACTCATGTGGACACGGAAAACGCGACCTGCATGGCGCTGCCGACGACACAACCCATCGCGCCTGATCGTAACACGCCGCAAATGCGTGAAGTCAATCAAGAGCAAGCGTTCCTGCCGATCTACAATTATGCAGCTGTGACAGACGCTGTTGAGGGCCTGATCATGGTTGATGTGAACACGCTCGCCGATGGTGAGTTCCGCAACAACTTCTTTGACCGGTTGGAGTATTCGGATGGTTCCGATGCGTGGAACCCCGATGGCGTTTTGAACGGCGCCAACCACATCCATCTGGCTGGTGAGATCGCCTATATCACTGCGGATCGCGGCTTGGTTGTTGTCGACCTGTCGGATCCCAAGGCGCCGCAAGTGGCGGCTGTCCGCGAATTGCCAGAGGCGAAAGCCAGCGCGATCCAGTTCCGTTATCTGTGGGTCAGCGATGCCGATGGCGTGAAGCTGTTCGATGTCACCGATCTGCGCAATCCGATAGCGGTGCCAGAGGCGACTTTCCCAATGGCGGATGCACGCCGCATCTATGTCGCGCGCACCTATGCCTATGTCGCGGCGAAGGGTGATGGTCTGATGATCCTGGACGTGAAGAACCCACGCGCACCGCGGTTGCAACAGCAAGTGACGCTTGATGGGACGCTCAACGATGCCGAAGATGTGATCGTCGCATCGACCAATGCGTCCCTGTTTGCCTATGTCGCAGATGGCCGCAATGGGATGAAGATCCTGCAACTCACCAGCCCAGACAGCCAACGCAATTTCTATGGCTTTAGCCCGGCGCCAGTGCCTGAATTGATCGCCTTCGCTGAAACGCCATCGCCTGCAATCGCGCTTTCCAAAGGTCTCGACCGAGATCGTGCAGTTGATGAAACGGGCGGTCAGATGGCGGTGTTTGGACGGCTTGGTTCGCGCCCATTCACCCGCGAAGAAATGGAGCGTCTGTTCATGACGCGCTCTGGCATTCCATGGCGTGTTACTGACACCGTCAATATGGATCGCTGGGTTGGGCGTGAGGCAGGGCCGCTGAGGCGCAACGCCGATATGGACGGTGGTCCCGAGGGCGAAGAGCTGGGCGGCGACTAAGTTCGCAATGCTAAATGGGGCGGGGCGCGGTGAAGCACCTGCCCGATTAGTTAATCAACAATTTCGAGAATGTGGGGCGTGAGCCCCCAGCCTAATCGCGTTCTGCGAACAGGCCCTTCATCATCGGCTTAAGGTGGTCCTCAAACCGCGCCAACGTCTGCCAATGGCCGACGGGCTGGAAGTGCGACACAAGCGAGCCATTGCGCCACAAATGCAGGCTGTAGAATGGCGGTTCCGCCGCAACAATTGGCCGTTGATCCGCCACATCAGTATCCATCGGGCGCAGGTCCAAAGACACTGCCGGTGCCACCGCCGGGGTGACGCTCAAGGGAATGCCTTCGACCACAGTGTGCAAAGGGCGGTGCAAATGTCCCGCTTGGATCGAAACGATCTGTCTGTGCCCGGCCACGGTCTCATGGAAGCGCTTAAACCATGCCTCATCCGGCCGTGGGTCCATCCACTCGATCCCTGCGACAACCGGCGGATGATGCATGAAGATAACGGTCGGTGTGTCTGGATGCGCCGCCAGCTCGCGCGCCAGCCAAGCCGCGCGGACCTCACAAAAGGCACCGCCGTGACGGCCCGGCTCGAATGAGTCGATACACAGAACCCGCAGACCATCCTCGCCATCGCCACAAGCGATCGCAAACTGCGCAAAGCCATCGGCTGTGGGGCATTCGGGAAACGCTTTGAGCATTTCCTCGCGGCTGTCGTGATTGCCCGGAATAACATGCACCGGGAACGCGCAATCGGCAACGAGATCGCGGATGCGTTTGTAGCATCCCGGTTGCCCACCGTCGGTCAGGTCGCCGGACAAGATTAGCATATCAGGCTGCACTGGTTGGCTCAGCAAATGACCAAGGACATTGCGAAAACGTACGAAGTTGAACTCGTTCTCGCCAGCCTCGGGCTCAAAACCCACATGAGTGTCGGTTATCTGTGCGATCAGCACACCGCGCGTGTCACGCTCCATCGTCAGCGTCGCAAACTGCTAAGGATCGCCGCGACATTGTCCATCCCGCCGCCGGGCTGGTCAGGGTGATCCTCTGGCCGCCACGGCATGGTTGGCGTGTGATAGCCGTGGCACATTGCACAGCTGGACGGCAGAATCTCTTCGGTTTTCATTGCGCTCTCACCTTGGTGGCAATCGCGGCAGCTGTCGAGGTCCGGGATCAAAAGGTCGGTCGCCTCACCGGATGTGTCGGTCGCATGGCAATCGGTGCATTCGGCCACATCATCGCCATGCGCGTCGTGGTCAAAGTGCCCTTGCATCAAGAAGCGATCCGGAAGGTTGACCGGGATAAGATCGCGCCTGCCGCCCGTGCTGGTCGGAATATGGCATTCACCGCACACGCCGGTTGGTTCGAGTGCGCGATTGATGGCGATATAGGCGCTCATCGGGCGGCCAAAGTTCGAATAATAGCGTCCGCCGCGTGCGAATTGTCCGGGTCGGCTGCGCCCTTCAACGCGCGGACGGCTGGGGCCGCGATCCATGGTCGCAAGGTCAGCCATCAGATCATCGACATCACCATGGCGCAATGAGCGGAAATTAGGTCCGGCGCGATCAAAGACAAGGCTGTGACAAGCCTCGCAGGCAGGCTCCATCTCAACAGGCGCAAAATCACCATATTGTGAAGGACGTCCGCCGTCTTCTGCGACTTTTACAATCAGAGCTTCATCGCTCCATTCAGAATGGCAGTCGCTGCATTCGAGCGGCGCTCCATATTGGTCGAGACTGATCGCCATCCGTGCAACGCCGCCATTTTCGGAAACATGTGTGTCATGCGGGAAGATCAGACCGCTGCGCTCAACCACATCGCCACCAAGCGAAACGCGCTTTGGGTCTTTGTCGAAATGGGCAGTGTAGATTTGCGGGCGGAATTGCGGGTGTTTCTTGCCGAAATCGGAGGCATTGCCGAAGGACACATCGGTCAACCGCGCGTCCAGTTCATTGTGGCAATCTGAACAGAACTGCTCGTCTGATGCTTCGAGTTTGACCGGGCCCTCATGTTCGGAATGGCATGAGACACATCCCAGCGGACCCTCTTTGCCAAGAGTTTCGGCAATTGACCATTGGATCGCATCGCCTTGGCTTAGCGGCGCCATACCATCTTTCAGGCGCGGCATGGCGGCGTGATCGCCCAATTCCTCGTGGCAACTGATGCAGGTCTCATCTTGGACAGAGACGAATGGCGTGACGTGGCATGCCTCGCAGTTGTTCTCCAGATCGTGGTGCCCCATGCTGAGTTCGCCAGAGCTCCAAGTTGCATCAAACAGCACCTGACCCTCACCGATGTTTTCAGGATCATTCTCCACCGCATCGCGTGTCAGGTGTGTGAAGATCGGCACGCTCAACAACAGAACAAGAATGGCGAGCGACAGAACCCACGCCATCGCGCGCTTGCTGGGCAGAGCGCTGGCTAGCGCAAATCCTTGCAAAGCATCGCCTGCGCCTTCGTCCTTCTCAACTTGTTTGATGACAATTTGAACTGGGCCATTGGCTTCGCGAGAAATCGCCAGTCGGGATGACCCGAGCGAGATTTCCCCGCCAATATTGGGATCAATCTCGGCGTGTTTTTCCGTGCGCCCATCGATATCAAAGCCAAGGCCGCTGATCGCTTCTGCGCTCAGCGTTCCGTCGCCTGCATCTTTCAAGCGGACATGGCGCTGTTCAACCGCAAGGTCGGGAAGGTGGATGTCGTTTTCGGATGCGCGGCCAATCGTAACTTCACTCTGGTCGAGCGTGCGGTCGCGCACGATCTCTCGTCCGGAGGATGTGAAGTCTATGGTGCGGATCAGGAATGCCATGGCGCCAATCTTACCAATAATAGAACACGCTCACGACATGCGCGAGCAAGGCGGCGAGCAATGCGATTGTCGCCGGGATATGGATGAACAGCCAAACTTCGAGGAGCGCCCGAATGCGAAGATGGCGGCGGATTTGGCCGAGTTGATCGGCGCGTTTGGTAAGCAGTGTGCGGACCCGTTCTTCTGGTCCATCACTCGCTCCATGTTCCTCGGGAATACTGCGAAGCGCTTTTTTGGTCTTGCAGAGCGGATAAGCACCAGTCAGCCGCGCAAACGCTCCACCATAAAACACGTCTTGACCAAGCGCGGCGATCACGAGATCGGATTGTTGGCGGTCCAGTGGCTGTGCGGCACTTTCCAATTGGCGATCCAGCGCGGTCAAAGCTTCGAGCATTTGCGCGCGCGTCATCTCGTTACGGTTCGACGAGAGCGGACCGGGCAAAGTTGCATAGACAATCACGCCGTAAATCCCTGTGACGATTACGATCACCATCAGGAAATAGGCAAGCCAGTGGACGTTCCAACTGATCGCATGGAACCCGGTGTGAAGCGTGCCCACCACTATCACCGCAAGTCCGAGATAGACATGCGCCGATGTCCACGCTTTCAGGCTCCATGCCCCGGTTGTCATTTTGCGTTTGCGCACACCTAAAAGCGACAGCCACACGATCAGAAACAGGCCGATAGTGCCCAAAGTATAGCCATACCAACTGCCACCATTGGGGCGTGGGTCCTGATCGATCATCGCATAGCCAACGCCGGTGACGACGCAGAGCAAGAGCGCGATCCAAAGATAGCGGAACTTCTTATGCTTCAAAAAGCTGACATGGTCGGCGTTGCGCCGCCGCTCGTCCGCCTTGAAGCGGGTGTTTTTCTGAACCGTCGCCATTATTCGACGTCCTCGGTCAGCTTGGTAAAGGTCAAGAATTTGTCAGGCGAAACCCGGATCGCAGCGCCTGTTGGACATGCGCGCACACAGGCCGGTCCGCCATCAATGCCGGAACACATGTCGCATTTGATCGCCTGTTTGGGTTGCTCCGGATCGCCGTTTTCCTTGCGCCAGGCATAGGAAGCCTCACCCGGTCCCGGCCCCGATCCAAAGAACAGCCAAGACAAGAGGCCGGGTTTCTTCGGTGGTTTCGGGTCCATCCGGATCACACCATATGGGCAATTGCGCTGACAATTGCCGCAGCCGATGCAGGTGTCGTCGATGACAACTTCGCCATCGGGACCGCGCTTAATCGCATTGGGCGGGCAATCAGCCATGCAGTGCGGGTGTTCGCAGTGGCGGCATGATGTGGGGACGTGCAGATGCGCGTAAGTGCGCCCCGCTTCTCGGTCGAGCCGCGAAAGCCCTTCATGCGCATCTGCGCATGCCTTTTCGCAATTGTCGCAGCCGATGCAGAGTTTTTCATCAATCAGCAGCACATCGGTTGCCTCGCCAAGCCCTTCGTCAACGAGGAATTGCGCGGTTTCAGAATAGAGATCGACCACACCAGAGAAATCGTCTTTGCGGCTTTCAATAAAGGCGTTGGTCTTGCGCCGTCCGTCCATTTCCTTGAGCGCTTTTTGGCGTAGAGCAGGGTTGCGGTCGAGCAATTCGACGAATTTATCGCCGGGAAGGCGGATCGCCTCGGATTTAATCGCAGCTTTTACAGTTGCAGTGCGCGATGAGCCGTCAATCGCTGCCATCTCGCCAACATAACTGCCTGCAGGAAGGTAGGAGAGGAAGACGGGGCGCTCGCCAATCGCCTTTTCAACGATCATTGAGCCGCGCCGGATGATATAGACCTCTTTGTCGTCATCACCCTCTTGGATCAGCACTTGGCCTGCGCGCACCTCCATCACCTCGGATGCATCGACCAGCGGGGCAATGTCTTGCGGGGTAAGGCCGGAACCGAACATTTGAAGCAATTGCCGTTCCACCGCGATCCGGTTGACAGCCTCGGCGGCTTCGGGAGAAGTTGCGATCAGTTTCAGCGCCGCATTGCGCGCCAATTCAATCGCGACCACAGGCTCAGCCGCACGAATGGTGGAGCCACGGCGCCTGCCCGAAATCAGCCCAACCTCGCCAAAGATCGAACCCTCCTCAATCGGTACAGTCATTGAGGGATCATTGGGATTAATCTCAACCGCAACCGAGCCTTGAGCGATTGTAAACAGCGAGGATCCAGGTTCACTCCGACGGAAAATCGCATCGCCCGCATCATAGGAATGAACGGTCGAATCGAGCATCAATTCGCGCAATTGCAGCGAAGAAAGTCCTTGGAAAACAGAGACATTGCCGCCGAAAACGTCGAGCCAATGTTCGACCGAATGATTGCCTGGCAGGTTCGCAAACTTCTCCTGTAAAATCGGTTCATCAGCAGGCTTAAGGTCCAAATTCCCATTAAGGAATTCGATCACATCATAGCCCTGATTCATACAGTGCTTAATCAGCGGATAGCCTGCGAGCGCGCCGATCACATGGATGCCGGGCGTGGTGCTTTCAAACGCCGGGGTTAGCTTGGGGAAGGCGCTGCGATCCTCGCTGGTGAACTCAATCCCCATCGATTCGACAAATTTGCGCGGTGGTTGAGAGCCTGTGCGCGCGATGATGCGGTCGCATTTGATAGTCTCTTCGCCGTCGCGCGTTTCCAGAACCAATTCGCCATCTTTGACTGCGGCGGGGCTGGTCTCGCGCCGCACGTCGATCCTCCCGTCTTGCTCTGCCTCTTCGAGCAGCGAGACATTGGCGGCCTTTGCGCGTGCAAAACTGTCACGACGATTGAGGATGGTGACGACATTGCGCTGCGCATCATCGGCGGCAAGACCCAGCGCATTTTCAATTCCGGCATCGCCTGAACCGATAACGGTGATGTGTTCGTCAAAATACTCGCCCGGATCATCCAACTGATATTGGATCATATCGTGCTCTGCGCCCGGACAGCGCAGCATATTGGGATTGCCCTGTGTGCCGATGCCAACCACGATTGTCTCGGCCTTGACCACATCACCCTTCTTAGTGGTGATCGTGAAATCGCCCTTTTGTCCTTCGACCTTGGTGACCTCGCTGTTGAACATCACATTGATTTTTTGCGCGGCGCTTTGATCATCCCAGGTACCCAGGATCACCTCACGCTTACCCGCGTCAAAGTCCAGATCACTGCGCAATACCAAATTGGAGGGCGTGGCCATGACGTGCTTACCCTTCTGATACTTGTAGATCGTATCAGATAAATGGTCTGTTTTTTCGATAAGCACATGCGATAGGCCAAGCGCGGCCGCATGGCCTGCAGCACTCAAACCGGCAGGGCCGGAACCAACGATGGCGACTTTATACAAGTCCGACAATCTACCCCCCCCTTTGGATAGATTTCACACTCCCCCACCATAAGCAAAGTGTGTCTTAATACCAGAGAGAATTGCCGTTTTCTGCACTGCTTGCTAGTGCAAAGTGCATGGGGACAGATGCAAATAATTCGATTCAGGGTGAAACCGAGAGCAAATCGGGGGCCAAAGCGGGCTGGATATTGCTCGGAGCGGCCGCGGTTCTTGCCGCAGGCTCGGTTGGTTATAACGTTTATGGCGGCAGTGGCGGGACAACCGAAGCTGTAGCCGACGCCGATGCGCCGCCATCGATTGATGCGCTGCGCGAGGCGGCTGAAAACTCCAGCGATGACGCCGCGCCGTGGAGCGAATTGGCTTTCGCCTACTATGAACGCGGCGAATTCCCCGAGGCAATTGATGCCTATGAACGCGCGGTTGCGATTGATGATGGCGAAGCAGTGCTATGGTCGGCTCTTGGCGAAGCGCGAGTTTACGCGAGCGAGCGTGATCCGCTTCCCGCAGGCGCATTGGAGGCGTTTGAAAAGGCGCTTGAGCTTGACCCGAACGATCCGCGCGCGCGCTATTTCATGGCAGTGAAGCAGGATCTTGAGGAAGATCACGACGGTGCGATTGCATCATGGCTGGCGCTATTGGCCGATTCGCCGCCGGGTGCGCCATGGGAAGGTGATCTGGTTCGCACGATCCAACAGGTCGGCGCGATCAACGATATCGATGTCGAACAACGGCTCGCCACAGTGATTGAGGCGCGCACACCCGATGTCGTGATCCCCGGATCGGGTGAAGCAGCGGGCGCGGCGGCATCGTCTGACCTACGTGGACCGACACAGCAACAGGTTGCCGAGGCCAGTCGCATGGCTCCCGGTGAACAGCGCACTATGGCGGAAGGGATGGTCGCAAGCCTTGAAGAGCGACTGACTAATGACCCGCAAAACCTCGATGGCTGGGTGATGTTGATGCGCAGCCGGGTGACTTTGGGTGAACCGGATAAAGCGAAAGCGGCTTTGACGGCTGCGATTGCTGCCAATCCGGGTGAAGAAGCGGAGCTCCGCAGGCTCGCGGGTGAGTTGGGCATTTCCTAAAATCCATTCATCGGCCAACAAAAAAGGGGCACCTCTGTCGAGGCGCCCCTTTTTGTTTCAGTAAAGCCAAGAAGCTTTAGACGACGCCGAATGCCAGCATCGCGTCAGCAACTTTCTTAAAGCCTGCGATATTCGCACCCTTCACATAGTCGACATAGCCATCGCCTTGATCGCCATATTCGGTGCACTTTTCGTGGATGCCTTCCATCAGATCGGTCAGCATGTCGCCGAGACGCTCTGAATTCCAGCTGATGCGCTCTGAGTTCTGGCTCATTTCCAGACCCGAAACCGCAACGCCGCCAGCATTGGCCGCTTTGCCTGGGCCATACATGAGCTTGGCATCGTGGAAGACTTTTACGCCTTCCAAAGTGGTCGGCATATTCGCGCCTTCGGAGACACCCTTACAGCCATTGCTGACCAGCGATTTCGCTTCGTCTTCGTTCAGCTCGTTCTGTGTTGCGCATGGCAGTGCGAGATCGCACGCGACATCCCAAGGGCGTTTGCCTTCGTGATATGTCGCGCCTTTGAACTCGTCCACATACTCGCTGATCCGGCCACGCTGGACGGTCTTGAGATGTTTGACCCAGTCGATCTTTTCCTGAGTGATGCCGTCGGGATCATGGATAAAACCGCCCGAATCGGACAAGGTCAGAACCTTGCCGCCCAATTGCACGATTTTCTCCGCCGCATGGGTCGCCACATTGCCTGAACCCGAGATCACAGCACTGTGACCTTCGACATCCATGCCTTTGTGTTTGAGCATGTTGCGCATGAAATAGACCGCACCATAGCCGGTCGCCTCGGGCCGCATTTGCGATCCGCCATATTCCTGACCTTTGCCGGTCAATACGCCTTCCCAGCGGTTGGTGAGGCGTTTGTATTGGCCAAACATATAGCCAATTTCGCGCCCGCCAACGCCGATATCGCCCGCAGGAACATCGGTGTTGGGGCCAATATGGCGATAGAGTTCTGACATAAAGCTCTGGCAGAAACGCATCACTTCGGCGTCGGACTTGCCGCGCGGATTGAAGTTTGCGCCGCCTTTACCGCCGCCCATGGGCAGACCGGTCAGTGAGTTTTTGAAGGTTTGCTCAAACGCGAGGAACTTCAACACACTTTCGGTTACACTCGGGTGGAAACGGATGCCGCCTTTATAGGGGCCGATTGCGTTGTTGTTTTGCACGCGCCAGCCGCGTTGGACGCGGATATTGTGATTGTCGTCTTCCCAGCATACGCGGAATGAAACGATGCGGTCAGGTTCAGCCATGCGCCGCAGGATTTGCGCTTCATGGTATTGGACTTTGTCCTCCATGAATTCGTAAATGTCCTGTGCCACTTCGTGAACGGCTTGGATAAATTCGGTTTGTCCAGGATTGCGTTTTTTTACGCCCGCCATGAACGTATCTAGATCTACATGATCGGAAACGGCCATTGTCTTTCCCCCCATAGGAACTCTCAAAAGAACAGCGCGACCCACATATATTTATGCTCTGGTAGCCTCTCTATTCCCGCAAAAACCGGTGTGTGCAAGCGATGACTGCGATGTGTGCCAAAGTTGTCGTATTAGACCAACTTTGCGCCATTCGGGACGGGCTTATCCGGGGCGGCGAGCACAATTGCTCCATCCGTATCCGCAAAACCCAGCACCAAAACTTGGGACATGAACGGCCCGATTTGGCGCGGTGGGAAGTTCACCACGGCCATGACCGTGCGTCCGATTAGCGTCTCTGGCGCATAGTGATCGGTGATCTGCGCAGAGCTTTTCTTGACGCCAATTTCTGCGCCAAAATCCACCTGAAGCTTGATCGCGGGCTTACGTGCCTCTGGAAAAGGTTCGGCAGCGATTACGGTGCCTGCGCGGATATCTACCGCCATGAAGTCATCGAATGTGATTGTGTCCATGCCCACCATCCTAGCCGCATCGGGATCACGGGACCATTGGCTCTTTTCATTCGGCGGACTGTAGGATAAATTGCACTGTGCAACCGAATAACGCTTCGCAGCTTACATCCATAGGGACAATTCAATGGCTAACTTCATCCTGAATGGGGAATCGATCTCCGTCGATGCCGATCCCGCAATGCCGATCCTGTGGGTCGTGCGTGAGAAACTGGGGCTGTCCGGCACGAAATTCGGATGCGGGATCGCACAATGCGGTGCCTGCACAGTGCATTTGGATGGTGAACCTGTGCGCAGCTGTTCAACCGCAGTCTCTCAAGCAGAGGGCCGCGAAGTCACGACGATCGAGGGTATTGCCGGGCCAGAGGGTGAACTGACCAAAGTCCAGCAAGCCTGGGTTAGCGAGCAGGTGCCCCAATGCGGCTATTGTCAGTCAGGCCAGATTATGAGCGCAACCGCTCTGTTGCGTGACAATCCTTCGCCCAGCGATGCCGATATTGACGCGGCCATGTCAGGCAACATTTGCCGCTGCGGAACCTACACACGCATCCGTCGCGCGATCAAAGTCGCCTCGGGACAAGTGGAGCCGCGAACTGAAGATTTGAGTGAGGAGGCATAGGCTATGAACGATATGTCACCTGAAAAAACCGAGAAATCGAAACTGGGTAAGTGGAGCCGTCGCGGCTTTATTGGCGCTGGTGTGTTGGCAGGCGGAGGCTTGCTGATCGGGATCGGTGTGCGTCCCGGCAATCCGATTTCCAGCCTTGCGCCAAAGGTTGCTGGCGGCGCGGGTGAGCAGCTCGTCAACAGCTGGGTCAAGATCGACACCAACAACATCATCACCGCCATCGTCCCGCATTGCGAGATGGGGCAGGGTGCGCATTCGGTCCTGGGACAAATGCTTGCGGATGAGTTGGACGCAGACTGGGCGAACGTTCGCGTCATGCAAGCGCCTGCGGATGGCAGCTATGTCGTGACTGACACAGCGCGCATGTTCTTGGCACCCTTCACTTTGAATGCGGCCGATTGGATTGAGCCGACCTGGAACGGCCTGTTCACCCAAATGGCGCGGATGGCTGATGCGATGATCACAGGCGGGTCATCCTCAATCCGCACCACAGGGCAATTCTCCATGCGGGTTGCGGGCGCATCTGCGCGTAAGATGTTGATCGGTGCTGCGGCGGAAAGCTGGGGCGTGCCAGCGGATGAAATCGTGACCCGCGACAGCATGTTGAGCCATGAAGCATCGGGCAATTCTGCGCCTTACTCTGAATTTGCGACGGCGGCTGCGGAACAGCCGATGGACCAGACGCCGACATTGAAAACGCGCGACCAGTACCGACTGATGGGCCGAAGCAAAGCTCGAACGGATATCCCTGCGAAGATCAACGGTACGGCGGAGTTTGGGATCGATGCCGCGCCAGAGGGCCTCGACCTTTCCTATGCCGCAGTGGTCCGCCCGCCTGTGCCAGGCACCGAGGCGATCAGCATGGATGCAGGCCGCGCCGAGGGTATGAGCGGCGTCCTGCAAATACTCAATATGGGCAATTTTGTCGCTGTGGTGGCCGATAGTTATTGGCAGGCACAACAGGCGGTGAACACAATTGCGATTGAATGGAGCCAATCGGCAAGCCCAGTCAAAACGATGGACGATCAATTCGCCGTCTTTGCCGCAGCTCTTGATGAGGCGGGCGAAACTGGGGGCAGTGAAGTGGCCGCTCGCGGCGACGCGCAATCTGCACTTGGTGAGGCCGCGACAACGATTTCGGCTGAATATCGCGCGCCCTATCTCGCGCATGCTCCGATGGAGCCGCTTAACTGCACGGCGCATGTCGCTGATGGCAAATGCGACATCTGGACCAGCACGCAGGTTCCTTTGATGGCGCGCACTGAGGTGGCTTCAACGATTGGTTTGGACACCGATGACGTGATCATCCACCATCCCTATCTGGGCGGAGCGTTTGGACGGCGGCTTGGTGCAGAATATGTCGCCATGGCCGCGCGGGTGGCGCAGACGACAGGCTATCCGGTGAAACTCATTTGGAGCCGTGAAGAGGACACGCAAAAGGCGCTGTATCGCTGTGCAGATATGTCGCGATTGCGCGCAGGGCTGGACGATAGCGGGGCGTTGGTCGCTTATGACAGCGTCTTTACACAACGCCACGATCCTGCCGAAGCTAGTGTCCCCGCGATGTATGATATCGCTAACACTTCCGTGCGCGCGGCAGAAGCGGAGTTGCATTTGCCGTTTCAGGCATGGCGGTCGGTTGATCATTCGCAACAGGGGTTTTTCGTCGAGAGCTTTATTGACGAAGCTGCGCACGCAGCTGGGAAAGATCCACTCGACTACCGTTTGTCCATGCTCACCAACGCACCCCGCCATAAAGCGGTGCTTGAGAAGGTGGCTGAGATCAGCGGCTGGCGTGAGCCCTCCGCGGAAGGCACAGCCAAAGGCGTCGCCATTGTCGAGAGTTTCGGCACGATTGTCGCCGAAGTGATCGAAGTCGATATGAGTTCTGGCAAGCCGGTGATGACCGACATCTGGGCGGTATGCGATGCCGGATATGTCATGAACCCGGACGGTTTCCGCAATCAGATCGAAGGCGGCATTGTTTTTGGCCTGACCGCGGCAATGTATGGCGAGTTGGAGCTGAAAGGCGGCGCAATCGTGCAAAGCAATTTCCACGATTACCAAATGCTGCGCATCAACGAAGTGCCCAATATTGAGGTCGCCTTGATCAATAGTGGCGATGTGCCGATTGGTGGTGCGGGAGAGCCCGGATTGCCACCCGCAGCGCCAGCTTTGGCCAATGCCATCTTTGCCGCAACCGGTACACGCGTGCGTGAATTGCCGATCGCCAAGCAGTTCGCCTAAGGACACCTCCATGCACAACAAAGCGTTTCTCACAGCCGGTCTGTTGACTGTGATGGTCACCGCATGCGGATCAACCGAACAGCCCGCAGTGATAGAACAAATCGTCGTCCGCGAACCGGGTGACGCCGCCGCTGCACCTGCCGTCGCAGAACAGGCGTTAGATATTGTTGCCATGGGCGAGGATGCCTTTCAGATGTGCACTGGATGTCATGTGAATGAGGCGGGCGCATCGTCCACTGCTGGACCCAACCTGCACGGCGTCGTTGGCCGATTAGCGGGCAGCCTTGAAGGGTATCCTTATTCCGATGCTCTGGCTGCGTCGGAAATGAAATGGGATGATGCCAACCTTGATCGCTATCTTGCTGATCCAACTGGGACAGTACCGGGCACAGATATGTTGGCAGGCACAGTCGGCGATGCCGATACGCGCGCGGCCATCATCGCTTATCTTGCCAGCGCCGGCGAATAGAGCCTAACCTTAAGCTCGATAATGGACAGCGCAGCCGTCTTCGAATTTCTGCTGGATAAGCAGGCGGCAGGGCAAAGCTGTGTACTCGTGACTGTGGCTGCGGTCGAAGGGTCCTCAATGCGCGATCCCGGCACTATCATGGGTGTGGCTCAAGACGGCAGTTTCGCGGGGTCTCTGTCAGGTGGATGCATAGAAAACGCCGTCGTCAAAGAAGCGCTGGACGCGTTGCAGGCGGGTGCGTCGCGGTTCGTGCGGTTTGGAGCAGGGTCGCCCTATCTCGACATCCGGTTGCCATGTGGCGGAGGGTTGGACATCTGTTTTACCCCGCTGGATGGCCCGGAATTTGCCCAATTGTGCCAAGAGATGATCACCCAACGCCGCCCCTTTGCCATCGAAGTGGGCGTGGGCTTTGCGAAATGCTTGTCCGATTGGTTGCCGACCCAATTCTCATTGGACAAACAAGCGGGCACATTTGGATACTGGCCAAAACCGCGTCTTCAGATCATTGGTCATGGAGCTTCCGTCGAGGCGCTCGCTAAACAGGCGATGGGCATGAGGTGTGATGTCGCGGTGCTTTCGCCGGATAGCCAGATAGGGACCGTGTTGAATGGGTCCGCCGCTCACTTCCAAGAACTGACGCGGGCGGATCAATCGGACCTGCTTAACAGCGATCCTTGGACTGCCACTATCTTCCTATTCCATGATCACGATTGGGAAATCGACCTGATGATGCGCGCACTGGAAATGCCGCATTTCTATCTCGGTGCGATGGGTGGTCGCAAAGCACATGCTTGGCGCAGTGAGGTATTGCTCGCGCGCGGCGTCAGCGATGTTCAGATCGACACTATCTGCGCGCCCATTGGTCTGTTCCATTCCTCGCGCGATCCGCAAAGCTTGGCGTTATCGACGCTGGCGGAGGTAATACAGGCCTATCAAAGGACCGACTTCGAGGCCGCTCTTGCTTGATCCAATGCGATTGGGCGTTGCGCTGCTTGCAGCGGGATCATCGCAGCGATTTGGCGATGCAGACAAGCTTGCACAGCTCTTTCGGGGAATGCGATTGGGCGAACACGCTGCCGCCGCCATTCCGGTGGCACGGTTTGAACTTGCATGGGCAATCACACAAAGCGACAAGTTGGAGTGGCGCACAGACGGCTTCAAGCTCGTCCTAAACCCACATGCTTATCAAGGCATGGGTACTTCAGTCGCATTGGCTGCACAATTAGCAATCGAGGCCGGGCTGGATGCCTTGCTTATCGCACTTGCCGATATGCCACTGGTCCCACGCGCGCATTTCGAGGCGCTCGTCAACGCGGCAACATCGCCTCAAGACATTGCCGTTTCATCCAATGGCGCGCGCACGCCGCCTGCTATCTTTGGCCGTGACCACTTTCAGGAACTCGCCGCGCTCAATGGCGATAAAGGCGCGCGTGACATCCTCACCCAAGGCAGGATAATCGCCTGCCCGCCTGAATGGTTGATCGATATCGACACACCGCAAGCACTTCGTAAATATGGACAGGGATAGGTGCGCGCACCTAAGACCTTGCCAAAGGGAGATATTGAATGAGCGACTTTGTCCGGCGTCCAGAATCTGCGCACGACAACCATTGCACTGCGGAACAATATGCTGCGCTCTATGAACGCTCAATCTCCGATCCTGATGGCTTTTGGCTGGAACAGGCTGAGCGTCTGGACTGGATCGCAAAACCGGCAAAAGGCGGCGAATGGTCGTATGACCCGGTTGCTATTCAATGGTTTGCTGATGGCGCGCTGAATCTGTGTCACAATGCGGTCGATCGCCATGTCGCGACGCGCGGCGATGCACCTGCGATAATCTTCGAACCCGATGATCCCGCTAGCGAAGGCCGCACGCTGACCTATCGCCAATTGCAGGGCGAAGTGGTCCAGATGGCCAATGCGCTCAAAGCCATGGGTGTGACCAAGGGGGAGCGTGTCACGATCTACATGCCCAACATTGTCGAAGGCGCGACCGCGATGCTCGCTTGTGCGCGGATTGGAGCGATCCATTCGGTCGTGTTTGGCGGTTTTTCTCCTGAGGCGCTCGCCGGGCGGATTGTCGACTGTGAAAGCCGCTTTGTCGTGACCGCTGATGAGGGTCTGCGCGGCACCAAATGTGTGCCTCTCAAAGCGAATGTGGATGCAGCCTTGGCGCGCGATGGCGTAGCGGTTGAGGGCGTTTTGGTGGTCAAGCATACCGGGCTCGACGTGCCTATGGTCGAGGGGCGCGATCACTGGTTCCACCAAGTGCGATCCGATGCAGATTGCCCGTGCGAGCCAATGGCAGCCGAAGACCCGCTCTTCATCCTCTACACCAGCGGATCAACCGGAAAGCCTAAAGGCGTGCTGCACACGACCGGCGGATATGGCGTGTGGACGGCAACCACATTTCACTACATTTTTGGCTACCAACCGGGCGAAGTGTTTTGGTGCACCGCCGATATCGGCTGGGTTACAGGGCACAGCTATCTTGTTTATGGCCCGCTGTTCAATGGCGCGACTAGCGTCATGTTTGAAGGCGTGCCGAACTACCCAGACTTCGGACGGTTCTGGGACGTGGTGGCAAAGCACAAGGTCAATATCCTCTACACCGCGCCCACTGCAATTCGGGCTTTGATGCGCGAAGGCGATGAGTTCGTTACGAGCCGCGACCGGTCATCACTGCGCTTGCTGGGCAGTGTTGGCGAACCGATCAATCCAGAGGCATGGCGCTGGTACTATGATGTTGTGGGCGACGGGCGCTGTCCCATCATCGACACATGGTGGCAGACCGAAACGGGAGGCTGCATGATCACCACATTGCCCGGTGCGCATGATATGAAACCGGGCAGCGCGGGCTTGCCTATGTTCGGCATTCGCCCGCAATTGGTCGATAACGAAGGCGGCGTTCTAGACGGTGCGACCGATGGCAATTTGTGCATTACGCATAGTTGGCCGGGTCAGGCGCGCAGTGTCTATGGGGACCATGAAAGGTTCGAACAGACTTATTTCAGCACCTATTCGGGCAAGTATTTCACGGGCGATGGGTGCCGCCGAGATGGCGATGGGTATTACTGGATCACCGGGCGCGTGGACGATGTGATCAATGTTTCCGGACACCGCATGGGCACTGCCGAAGTCGAAAGCGCATTGGTCTTGCACCCGCTCGTGGCAGAGGCCGCCGTGGTCGGATTTCCGCATGATATTAAGGGACAGGGCATCTATTGTTATGTCACATTGAACGCTGGTGAGGATGGTTCTGACGCGCTTTATCAGGAGCTTCGCACACATGTCCGCAAGGAAATCGGGCCCATAGCAACCCCCGATGAAATTCAGTTCACGGACGGCCTTCCCAAAACCCGATCAGGCAAGATCATGCGCCGCATTTTGCGCAAAGTGGCGGAGAATGATTACGGTTCGCTGGGTGACACATCGACTCTCGCAGACCCATCATTGGTCGAGAGGTTGATTGAAGGACGCCAAGGCGGCTGACTTTACTCCAGCCCTAGCTCGGTAAGGTTCATGGTTGCCGCATTGTAGCTTGCAGAAGCGAGCCTACCGGTAAGGTCCGCGCGGATCTGGCGGATTTGCGCATCAGCGGCGCGTTCTTCGCGCAGGTTTACGAGGAAGAAGTCGCCTGCGCCCAGCGAGAAACGGCGGCGCTCTGCAGCGACCATAGCGGATGCCTGCTCGACCTCATCGCCGGCTAAGTCCGCGAGCTGCAATGCAGCGTTGAGGTTGGTAAGAATGTTGTCGAGCTCAACCTCAATCCGATCAGCGATGCGGCGTTCGCGCAGCTCGATCTCGCGCAATTCCGCTTCCGCGCGTTGCAGTCGCCCTCGCGCTTCACGCCGTTGCAGAGGTACGGTGAAGGTTACGCCCACGGTCGTATCGGTGGAATCAAAAGTCGACCCGCCATCGCCGACGGGGCCAAAGTCACGGCTCAACTCAACATTCAAATCTAGCTGCGGTTGCAGATCATTGCGGCGCAGCTCGACCTTGTTCTGCGCGCGCTCCAAAGCAAGACGAAACGTCTGAAGTTCGGGCCGGTTCTCCAAAACATCGCTACGCTGCATTTCGAGCAGCGACTGCATATCGGGTAGTGCCGCCAGGTCGCGCGCCTCAGGCAGTTGCTGACGTGTTGGCGCGATCATGCGCCCATTGGTATCGCGCAGATAATAGCTCAGCGAGATAGCGGTAGTCTGAAAATTGCGTTGCGCCTCTGCCAGCAAGGTCCGGCGGCGGATGACGTTCTGTTCGTTTTCGGTGAGCGCGATGCGCGCCGTTGCCCCTTCGCGGACCTGGCGAGCAATGCCTATCGAGCGTGCCTCTGCGATTTCGAGCAATTCTTCGTAGACGCGAATTTCGCTGCCCGCCGCGACCCAGCGCCAATAGGCTTTGAGCGCCTCGTGTTGAACATTCAGCTGAACCAGTAACACATCCAGACCTGCTTGGCCCGCCGCTAGCCGCGTGTCCTCTACCGTAAAACGGCGCTGGTCGATCCGGCGATTGCGCAAGAGGGACAGCAGCCCGCCAACCTTAAACTCGCCCAATTGGTTGGTGTTGTAGATGTTCTCGTAGATGGGAAAGCGACCATCGGACAGGCGATAGCTGCCATAGATTTCCGCCCCCATGGTGGCTAGTGGCTGGCTTGCGCCGACTTCGGCATAGCCGCCTGAAAACGTGCCGGTGACGCGGTCATAGGCCTCGCCTTTTAAGATCAGGTCGAATGCGCCATCAGCAGACAATTGGTCAGAGCGTGCCGCCGCCTCGCGCTCAAAGCTTTCGAGGATGCTGGGGAATGTCAGTGAGGAACTTCGCAGCACCGCCTCTGGCTTTAACGTGCCGGTGGCGAGAGCCTCGACCAAGGGGTCTTCGTTTGCCTCAATATTCTGCGCCGCCACATGCGCGGCCGGGGCAGGGGCAAGCGCGAGGGTAAGCAAAGCCAACGCATATGCGATCGCGGCGATGCGCATGATTATGCACCTTGTCCCGATGCACCAGCGGTGCTTGGCGTTGGAGAATTGGCAGGAACTTCGGGTGGGAAGTTGTTGAGTTGGCGCCAAACTTCATATCCAACTGGCACTGTCTCAAGCAGAATCCATGAACGGACCACTGTTCCGAAGCGGGCAAAGCGATCCTCTGGCCATTGCAGTTCTGCCTCGGGATCCTCGGCGATCAGCACGCGGAAACGGCCATCGGGCTGTGCGACTTGATCGACGGTCGTGACGATGGCGGGAAAGGTCCCGATTGCAACTGACGGCCAGCCGCTGAATTGTACTGCGGGCCAGCCTTCAAATTCGACACGCGCTTTGTCACCAGCCTGCACAAGAGCCACATCGCGACCGTCCACGAACACCTCAATCACGCGTTGATGGACTTCTGGCACAAATGTCGCGAGCACTTGGCCTGAGCTCACGATGGTCGCGGAATCTCCAGCATTGATGCTTTGGATAAAGCCATCGCGCGGGGCGACGATCAATTGCTCGGACTGGCGGGCCAAATTGGTTTCGGTCCGCGCGAGGTTGGCCTGTGCCTCGGCCACGCGCCCGCGCATTTCTTCTACCCGGATTTGTGCCTGCTCATAATCACGCCGAGCCGTCAGGCCCGCCCCAAACAATTCGCGCATCCGGCGAAGGTCAATCTCGGCGGTGGATTGGGCGTTGCGCGCTGCCTGAAGCTGGATTTCGACCTGAGTGCGCTCAGCCTGCAAACGCTCAACCAGATTGGGATCGACATCGGCAATGCGTGCAATCGGATCGCCTTTGTTGACCCGGCTGCCATCGCGCACAAACCATTCCTCGATCCGGCCTGATACCAGTGCGTTGATCTCTTGCTGGCGCTCATCGGGATTGACGGTCGTCACCACTCCACGCCCACCGATGGTTTGCACCCAAGGAACCGTGATCAAGAAAACAATCGTAGCGATAATCGCAATCATCACGATCACGAAAACAGCACGGAAAACGCGCGGTGTCTTAACGCTCGCAAGCGCGGTGAAATGCTCCATATCTTTGGGAATCTGGGCCATCCCTATTCCCCCACCGCGGGGACAGGATCGGTCGAAAGCAGATTAGAGGATGCAGGGCCGCGCGGCGGCTTGTTGTTAACTGCCATATAGAAGGCGTCGAAATCGTCATAGAAGCGCTGTTGATCCGCTTCGAGATAGAGGAACTGGTCAAAGCCCAGATCAATCCGTCGGTTTGAGAAATAGATGACGGTGGAATAGGCCTGCGTGCGCAATTCCGTAATCGCACGGGCCAGATTGTCGTCATCGACCATGTCGAACAGGCGGCTGAGCACCAGAACTCGTGGTTTTTCGAGGAGTGCATTAGCGAGCTTCAGCTGCTGCAATTCCACAGATGAGAGCGGCCAACCAGTAGGCGAAATCGGCGTGTCCAATCCCTTGTCAAAGCTAGAGATGGTTTCGATCAGGCCCACCGTCTCCAACGCGCCTACCATGCGCTTACTCGCCGTATCAGGGCAGGACAATTCAAGGTATTCGCGGATGGTCATGCCAACAAAGGTCGGACGTTCAAGGACATGCACATCCTTGCGCAGATTGTATGTCTCAATGTCCTGAAAATCGATCCTGCCCATTGTGAGGAAACCAGATTTGGGCCGCTCATGCATTTTAAGGAGGTTGGTGAAAAGCCGCTGCACCCCGTGATCGCTAGCCGCAGCCATGACGATGCTGCCGCTCGGGATGTCGAGGTTGAACTGAGCCTCTCCATGCCGCGCTGTACCGCTGGCGCGTTGAAAGACGAGCGTATGATCATCGCCGGTAATCGGGTTCTCCCCACCCGGTTCTTCTTGTTCGACATCATAGAACAAGGTGATCTCTTCAATTGCTGCGCACAGGTCATAAAAGTAGGTGAGATAGGTGCCGAGCTGTGCGACCCCAAAAAAGGCCACTGACAAAACCAGTTCAGCTGCGACCAACTGACCCAGTCCCAGCTGGCCTTGGATAACCAGCCATCCGCCCAATCCGAGCAGTGCTGCGCTCGCACCTGCATAAAGCAGCAAAAACGCGATGGTTTGCGAAAAATGTTGACGGAAATGGCGTTTTCGCTCGGCCAGATATTGGTGCGTAAACTCATCGGTCCGCTCTAACGCATAGTCAACGCGACGCTGTGATTTGAAGAACCCGTTGGAGCCGCCAATTGTCTCCAGCCAACCAGCGGTGTTGTGTTTTGCGTGAGACAAATCGATCCCCGTCCGCACTGCGCGCGCTCCCCAGACCAGCCAGATGATCCAGATCAATGCGGACATTACGAGAGTGAAAACTAGGAAAAGCGGGTGGTACAACGAGACGAGAACGAACCCGACCGCGACCTGAAGGACAATGGAGAACCCACCGATAAACAGCACCGGAAGCGCCTTTTGAACGTTGATCACGTCGAAATAGCGGTTGAACAGGGCGCTGGATTTGCTGTCACCAAAGAACGGGTCTTGAGCATAGACAGATATCAACGAGATCTCTGCCACCATACGGGCATAAAATCGCCGGGCAAACAGCTCCATCAAATGGATGCGCAAGGCGTAAAGCAGACCAAAAATGACCAGCAATCCGAACAGCGTCAGGGACAGCATCACCAATGGCGCGGCGAGCGCTGTGTTGGCGACCGTATTGACCAACATCTGTACCGAAATCGGTGTCGCCAACGACAACAGGCTGATGCCGATGCCATAGACGATAGCGAGCCAGTAAAAACTGCCTTCTGGCTTCAAAATCTCGTAAAAACGACGAAAAAACGTCACCATCGAGATGCGCGATCCATAACTCGGATTATCAATTGCCATGAGTGCCGTATCGTCCAATTCAGCATCAAAAAAACGTCGCCTCTGAGACCAACCGGCATCCCGAGACCGATTCGCCAGTCAGGCTTGCGCCAGCTGCAACACTCTTCGAACGCGCGATTTGGCGCTGGGTTCCTCAAGTGTGGTCGATCGCTAAAGGGTGGCCTGCTCAGATGTGGACTTGCGCAAAGAGATCACCGATGGCGTTTGGCATGACAAATCACCGCGAGCATCTGGTGTTGATCGGCGCAGGCCATGCGCATGTCGCCGTGCTGGCCGACTGGATCCAGCATGGTCTCCCATGTGAACGGGCCACTTTGCTGACGCCGCATGCCCATCTGCGATATTCAGGTACGGTGCCCGGCTGGATCGCGGGTCAATATGAGCGCGATGCCGGGACCGTGGATGTTGCAGCATTAGCAAAGCGTGCTGGAGTGCAGTGGGTGCAAGGGATGTGTTCGCGGATTGACCCGGACGCCAATCGAATTGTGACGGATGGTGGCTCCACCATCGAGTTCGATTGCGCGTCGATTGATACAGGCGGTGTGGGTCGCGCGAACCGGATATTGGGCCATGACTCGCGCCTCATTGATATTCGCCCGATTGACCGCTTTGTGGAGAAGATGGTGCAGATGAACATCCCCGCGCGGATCGCGATTGTCGGCGGCGGGGCGGGGGGTGTGGAATTGGCCTTCGCCCTGCGCAACACCAGCGGGCCGGAAGTGGTCACTCTCATCACGGGGGCAGATGGACTGTTGCCGGGTTTTGCTGAGTCTGTGCGCAATCGCGTTCGCGCTGAATTGGTGGCTCAGTCTGTAACGCTGGTCGAGACGAATGCCCGGCTTGAGGACGGCGCCCTCCATGGGTGCGACCAATCACTAGAACCAACCGATCTGATCATTGCTGCCTTGGGCAGTGCTGCACCCGAATGGCCCCGTGAAAGCGGGCTGGCTTGCGATGCGGCGGGGTTTATCGCGGTTGACCAGCATCAGCGCTCCATTTCGCACACGCATATCTTCGCCGTGGGTGATATCGCATCGCGGCAGGATCGCATCGTTCCGCATTCGGGCGTCCATGCTGTCCATGCAGGGCCGATCCTTGCCACCAATCTGCGCAAGCTTATGCTGGGCCACGAACCCTCGGCCAGTTACACACCGTGCCCCACCAATCTCTATCTGATTTCGACCGGAGACGGCAGTGCGATTGGCAGCTACGGACCACTAGCTGCACAAGGCCGATGGGTCGCAAAGCTCAAGCATTGGATCGACAAACGCTGGCTTTCCCAATACGCGGACCTTGCAAAAGACGTGTAACCGGCGCGCCATGCTAGGCGAACCGGGCGCAAAGGGGTTTTCATGAAGAAGCTTGTCATTATTGCCGGATTGGCTGCGCTCATCGTTGCTTATTTCGTGTTCGATTTGGGTGCGTATCTCACGCTTGATGGGATTAAGCAGGTCGCCGATGATGTAGGCGCGTTTTACGACCGCAATCCAGCGCTCGTGATCGGTGCGTTTTTCCTGATTTATGTCGCCGTCACTGCCGCTTCGTTGCCCGGAGCGGCGATTATGACGCTGGCGGCGGGCGCGCTGTTCGGGCTGGTAACGGGCACCATTGTTGTCTCCTTCGCATCGACGATTGGCGCGACTTTGGCCTTCCTCGCTTCACGCTATGTATTGCGCGACACGATTGAGGCGCGTTTTGGCGACCGTCTGAAAGCGATCAATGCAGGGTTGGAGCGGGATGGAGCATTCTACCTCTTCACCATCCGCATGATCCCGCTGATCCCGTTTTTCGTAGTCAATTTGGTCATGGGCCTGAGCCGGATCAAAACCTGGACCTACGCTTGGGTTAGCCAGGTGGGCATGTTGCTCGCGACGATCGTATTCGTGAATGCTGGCACGCAATTGGCTCAGATTGAGAGCACCTCTGGCCTGCTTTCGCCCGCAGTGTTGGGCAGCTTTGTTCTGCTCGCCATCGTCCCATGGATTGCCAAAGGGATCATCGGATTGATCAAGCGGCGCAAGGTCTATGCAGGCTTTACCCGCCCCAAAAGCTATGACCGCAATATGATCGTCATCGGTGCAGGATCGGCGGGTTTGGTCTCCTCGTTGATCGCGGCAACGGTGAAGGCGAAAGTTACTCTCGTTGAAGCCAATGCGATGGGCGGCGATTGCCTCAACACCGGATGCGTCCCGTCCAAAGCTTTGATCAAAAGCGCCAAGGTTGCAGCGACGATGCGTCATGCTGATCGCTACGGCATCACGCCGGTTGAGCCTGAAATCCCGTTCCGCGAAACGATGGCTCGGGTGATGGATATCATCAAGGCGATTGAGCCGCATGACAGCGTCGAACGCTATGAAGGCTTGGGCGTCGATGTGGTTCAAGGCTATGCCAAGATTATCGACCCATGGACGGTTGAGATTGCGCTTAACGAAGGCGGCACACAGCGCTTGACCGCGCGTAGCATTGTGATTGCCAGCGGCGCAGAGCCGGTCGTGCCCCCAATCGAGGGGATCGAGACCTCCGGCTACCTCACCAGCGAGACCCTATGGGAAGCCTTTGGCGAAATAGATCAAGCGCCTGCACGGGTCGCGGTTCTGGGAGGCGGTCCGATTGGGTGCGAATTGTCGCAAGCACTCGCTCGATTGGGATCGCAGGTTACGCAGGTGGAAATGGCGGACCGGGTGCTTGGCCGCGAGGACGAAGAAGTGTCCGAGCTTGCGCACAAAGTGCTGGAGCAATCCGGCGTCAATGTGCTCACCGAACACCGCGCGGTTCGGGTTGCGGACAGTATGCTCTATGCGGATAAGGACGGCACCGAAGTTGCGGTGCCCTATGATGCTCTCATCATAGCAGTGGGTCGGAAGGCGCGGCTGAAAGGCTTTGGGCTCGAAGATATCGGCGTCGATACCGACCGCACGGTTGTTACTGACGAATTCCTCGCCACCAAATTCCCTAACATCTTCGCCGCGGGCGACGTTGCTGGCCCCTATCAATTCACTCACACCGCCAGCCATCAGGCGTGGTTTGCAAGTGTCAACGCGCTGTTTGGCCAATTCAAGAAGTTCAAAGCCGATTACAGCGTGATCCCGGCGGTCACATTCCTCGATCCCGAAGTTGCCCGCGTTGGCCTGAACGAAACCGAAGCGCGCGAGCAAGGTATCGAATTTGACGTAACCACATACGGCCTCGACGATCTTGACCGTGCGATTACCGAAAGCGAGACAACAGGCTTCGTCAAAGTGCTCACCAAACCGGGCAAGGACACGATCCTAGGCGCGACGATTGTTGGCAGCCATGCGGGCGAATTGCTGGCCGAATATGTGCTGGCGATGAAGCACAAATTGGGCCTCAACAAAATCCTCGGCACGATCCATTCCTACCCCACCATGGCAGAGGCCAATAAGTTCGCCGCGGGCAATTGGAAGAAGGCGAACAAGCCCGAAGGCCTGCTTCGCTGGGTCGAGAAATACCACGATTGGCGCCGGGGATAAGGTTTGGAGATTTTCGACCAGTTTCGCGGGATCATCGGGATCGCCGTTCTGCTCATGATCGCATGGGCGATGAGCGAGGATCGCGGTAGCAGACCCGGTGCACGCTGGATCCTGGGCGCGCTTGCAATGCAAGGCCTTTTGGCGCTGCTCATCGTGCGGGTGCCGTTTATCTGGGACACGATGAAGGCGGCGAATGATGGCGTGCGCGCTATCGAGCAGGCGACACTGGCCGGATCGTCTTACATGTTCGGCTATCTCGGCGGGGCACCTCTGCCCTTTGATGTTGCAGAAGGCGCTGACCCTCCGCTGATTATCGCCTTTCAGATATTGCCGCTCGTCATTGTCTTTTCCGCGCTTGCGGCCTTGCTGTGGCATTGGGGCATATTGCGCATGGCGGTGCGGGGCCTCTCCTTTGTGCTTCAGCGGACCTTGGGCGTCAGCGGCGTTGTCGGCCTATCGGGCGGTGCCAATCTGTTTCTGGGCGTCGTTGAAAGCCCGCTGGTCGTGCGAGCTTACTTCGCCAAGATGAGCCGCGCAGAACTCTTTCAGGTGATGACGCTGACCATGGCAAGCATCAGCGGCGCGGTGCTGGTTCTGTATGCCAGCACATTGCAAGGCGATTTGGGCGAGGGCGCAACTGGGCATTTGATCTCGGCCTCGCTGGTATCGCTCCCGGCCGCTTTGTTGATCGCAAAATTGATGGTTCCGGATGATGGGACCAAAACCGTCGCTGCCGATGACGATGAACCCAGCCTCGCCTTCGCCTCCAGCATCGATGCGATTGTCAAAGGCACGATGGATGGGATGCAATTGTTCCTGAGTGTGATCGCGATCATCATTGTGGTGTTTGCGCTGGTGGCTTTGGGTGATCAGATCCTTGGCCTGTTCCCCGAAGTGTGGGGTGAACCTCTGACTTTGAAGCGCATTTTCGGATGGATTTTCGCACCATTTATGTGGCTGCTGGGTGTCCCATGGGCCGAAGCGCAAACAGCGGGCAGTTTGATGGGCACCAAGGCTATCCTCAACGAATATGTAGCCTTTCTGGAGCTGTCCGCATTGCCTGATGGCAGCCTGTCACCGCGCGGATTGCTGATCGTCACCTATGCCCTGTGCGGTTTTGCCAATTTGGCGAGCATTGGCTTGCTCGTCTCCACTATCGGCACCTTGTGCCCTGAACGCCGGGCGGAGGCCGCAGGGCTGGGCATTAAGAGCTGGATTGCGGGTAATATTGCGAGCGCCATGACAGGCGCGTGGATTGGACTTGTGACCTTTGGCGGGTAGAGAGCCAGCGTGCTTGATGCAAAACTTCGCCCTCTGATTGATCCGCCGCTGAACCGCGTAGGCCACGCCTTAGCGCGCGCGGGCATCACCGCCAATATGCTCACCTTTACCGGCCTTGCCATCGGGCTAGGCGGAGCGGTGGCGATTGCGTTTGGTCAGGTTTGGTTGGGGCTGGCACTGATCCTCGCCAATCGCTTGCTCGATGGGTTGGACGGAGCGGTCGCGCGGGCCAGCACCCCAACCGATCTGGGAGGGTACTTCGACGTTGTCGCCGACTTTGCGTGTTACGTATCCGTCCCGCTTGGCTTTGGCGTCATGGCTTCGGAGAACACCTTGCCCGCGTTGGTTTTGGTTTCCAGTTTCGTGCTCACCGGGGTTAGCTTCCTCGCTTTTGCCGTGATCGCTGCGCAGCGCGGCGAGGCCACAGAGGCTCACGGAAAGAAGAGCTTTTTCTACTCAACCGGATTGGCCGAAGGGACAGAGACCATCGCGGTGTTCATCGCCATGTGTGCATTCCCCGCGTGGTTTGGCGTGCTCGCCTATGCCTATGCCGGGCTGTGTGTGCTGACTGTGATCCAACGCAGCGCGCTGGCCGCATCACAATTCCGATAAGGTTTAACGCTGGCCGATTTGCTGTGCGACCAGTTCACGCAATTCAGCGATCCGTTCCGCATTCGCGCCAAGGTCGCTTCTGCCAACACGGCTGACGGATCGGAAGTCGATCTCTGCATCGCCAACCCGCGCAACAACATCGTCTTTAAAGCCGAACCAGAATGTTTCCGCGACGCCTTCAACGCGGCCCGCTTCGACGTCGGAACGGATGTCTGATAAGCCCATATTGCCCATGGCCGCCGCGACCGCTGCAACCGCATCAGCCTTGCTCGCACCGCCTAAAGGCAGGGGAGAAAGGTTGGCATAGGTGTCGTTGATGATTTGCGCATGGCTCTTGATCGCAAGTTCGGGCGCGGTTCCTTCGAACATGTTAATCTCACCCAGAGGCGTTTGATAATCGCTCAACGGGTTCGATAGGCTCTCATTGCGGGCGTTCATTGTCTCAAGCGAGAAAGCCGGTGGATCGGCGGTGTCGGTTGAAACATCGTGGATGGGGTTTTCTGCCCCAGTCCCAGCCGCCGCCGCGCCGAGGCCAGCAAAACCGGCTGGAACCAGCAGCCCAATGCCAGCGACGCCCATAGCCAGTTTGTTGCGCGGTTTTTTGATGATTGCGATGATCAGCGACACAAGCGCCACGGCCGCAACAATTCCGACCAGCCAAATGCCAGCCGTGAATGTCATGGCGACAAGGCCGGTTAGCCAACTCCACAATCCGAATTTGGTCCCAAGTGCCGCGATCATGAAATAGAGCGGCAGGAAAATGACCAGCGCGAGGACGAGTTTGGTGTGCCATGGAAGTTTGTTCATGCGACCCTCTTTAACCGCGAGGATGCATTACGCAAATCCTTCAACGGGCCTACGTGCACAACGCAATCAGATGCGGTGCTGTAAAAAAGGCGCAAAATATTGAAACCCTTCGCAACTTCGTGCGTTTTGCCTTAGAGATCACGTATCGTGAGGGATGCGATTGTGAGATCGACTTTGGCTTTCGAAGTCAGATCAACAACTTAAGGTCCAGAAACGACGCGGTCGGGTCTGCCAAGAATAGTAGAGGGAAGTATATCATTATGCGTAAGATAATTCTGAGCACTGTTGCATTGACCAGCCTCGTCGCTGTTTCAGCATGCGGCGAAAGCCCTGCCTCACAAAACGCAGCAGCCGAAGAAGAAACCGCAGCAGCTGAAGCGCCTGTCGCTGAAGAGCCTGCAGAACCTGTGGCCGAAGTGGCTTTCGCTGACTTGACCGGCGATGCATCTGCTGGCGAAACCGTTTTCGTTCAATGCAAAACCTGCCATCTTCTTGAAGAAGGCAAGAACGGCGTTGGCCCATCGCTCTATAACGTAATCGGCCGGACAGCTGGTTCGATTGATGGCTTTAACTACTCTGACGCGAATGCCGATAGCGGCATCACCTGGACGCCAGAGATCATGTTTGAATATCTCGAAGCGCCACGTGAATATCTGCCTGGTACGCGGATGGCTTACCCCGGTCTGAAAGACGCACAAGACCGCGCCGATTTGATTGCTTACCTGCAAACCAACGGCGAATAAGCTTTATCATCGACACGATGAAACATTGCCCCGCAGTCCGAAAAGAGATTTTTGGCCTGCGGGGCAAATTGTTTTGAAAATGACTTACTGCGATCCATAAAATGCGATCAAGAAACCCCTTCAACGCACGTATTTATTCCGTTCTGGCGATGGCTAGCGCGCTTTCTCTGTCTGGGTGTGAGCGTCCGATCAGCGAGCCGATTGAGGCTCCGCAGGCAACGCCCGATGCGAGCTTTGCCGAGCCCGAGGTTGAACCAACGGGCAAAGTCATCGAAATCCGCATGTACACGATCGACCCAGAGGACTCGAGCCAACAGCACGTCTTCAAACCGCGTCTCGTTAATGCTCAGGTTGGTGACACAATCCGCTTCATCCCAACCGAACCCAGCCACCAATCCTCTTCCATCGCTGCAATGCTGCCTGATGTGGCGCGCGGGTGGGAAGGGGAAGTGAATGACGAAGTTTCCTACGTCCTGCCAGCGGCGGGGATATACGGTTTCCAATGCGTACCGCATTATGCCGCCGGAATGGTTGGCGTTGTGATCGTCGAAGGCGAGGGCAAGACCGACAATCTCGACAACGCACGAGCTGCCGGACATCCGGGCCTTGGTGTGCCCGAATTCGTTGCGATTTTCGCCGAGGCAGAAGCGCGCGGACTGCTTGGACCGACGCCTGTTGAAGACGCGGATCAGTCCACGCAGTAATCAGGCAGCAGAGGCCATCCGTGCCAGCTCACACTGTGACCAAATCTCGCTCAAAGCATTGATAAGTCTATCAATATCGCCTTCGTCATGGACGGGCGACGGTGTCAGGCGCAACCGCTCTGTGCCAACAGGAACCGTGGGATAATTGATCGGCTGCACATAGATGCCGTGATTGTCCATCAACCAGTCGCTGATCATTTTGCACTTCTTTGCGTCCCCAACCATGACCGGAATAATGTGGCTGGGATTGGCGAGATGGGGGATACCCATAATGTCCAATTTGCGGCGGACCTGCTCAACCCGCTCACGCTGCAACTCGCGCTCTTCATCGCTGGTTTTGAGATGCTTGATACTGGCCGCTGCGCCCGCCGCAACAGCGGGTGGCAAAGCGGTCGAAAAAATAAAGCCGCTGGCAAAACTGCGAACAAAATCAACGAGGTTGCGGCTGGCTGCGATGTAGCCGCCCATGACGCCAAAGGCTTTGCCAAGCGTCCCTTCGATCACGGTGATCCGGTCCATCAAACCTTCGCGTTCGGCGATCCCGCCACCGCGTGGTCCGTAGAGGCCGACGGCGTGAACTTCATCAATATAGCTCATCGCGCCATGTTTTTCGCAGACGTCCAATATCTCTGCGATCGGAGCGATATCACCGTCCATAGAATAGACGCTCTCAAACGCGACGAGCTTGGGCACTTCGGGACCGAATTGCGACAGCATCAGATCGAGGTCTTGCGGATCGTTGTGCTTCCAGATTTTGTAAGGAGCGCGGCTGTGGCGGATCCCTTCGATCATGGAAGCGTGGTTGAGCGCATCGGAAAAGACGACACAGCCCGGAATCTTACTGGCCAAAGTGCCAAGACCCGCCCAGTTCGAGACATAGCCGCTGGTGAACAACAGGGCGCTTTCCTTGCCATGGAGGTCCGCGAGTTCCGCTTCCAGCTCGACATGGTAGTGATTAGTGCCTGAGATATTGCGCGTGCCCCCTGCGCCCGCGCCGCATTCATCAAGGGTGGAGTGCATCGCATCGAGCACCGCCGGATGCTGACCCATGCCCAGATAATCGTTCGAGCACCACACGGTCACGGCCTGCGTTTCCTCGCCGATAAAGCGGGTTGCATGCGGGAATTTGCCGCGATGCCGCTTAATATCGGTGAAGACGCGGTAACGCCCATCCTCGCGCACAGTATCAAGTTCGCTTGCGAAATAGGTTTCAAAGTCCATGGGTGTTGCCCCCGTTTCCATCTTCTTGTCGTCCATAATCAATTCGACCCCCCGGTCCGCGCAGGTTTTGTAAGGCCGCGCCGCGTAAATGCCCAGCCCCACAGCATTCCATCACGAAATGGTAGCGCCAAAAACAGATGTTCAATTGCACCGAGCAGACAAAGCGCGGTCAAAAGGCTCGCGCCCACCATCTCGGCACTTCCCGTAGGAGCGGCGATTGCGAGCGATGCAAACCAGCCTGCCAATGCGAAAATCGCAGCAATGGATACAACAAGCAACGCCGTCATGCGGTTACGGCCAAAATAGCTCTTCAGATAATCAAGATGCGCAGGAAGCATTTCGGTGGTCGTGTTGGGCACACCGATAAACAGGTTAATCTTGGATGAGAGCCTTAGCCCGAACATCAACACAAACACCGTCGCGCCGATTTGATTGGGCGCGCCCCAAGACAACGAGATGAGCATGAGCGCTGTCAACGCCAGCGCAATCTCGTGATGAATGACAGTGGCGCTGGCATTTGTGAAGCGCTCAAACCCGCGGGCACCGGGTGGGCAAGCCTCTCTGCGAGGGCCAGCGGCGGCGCCTGTAAGGAAGCCAATTTCATGCCAGCCCCATACCATCAATGCACCTGCAAAGCTGATATAAACCGCGATTAAACTGGCTGATTGTGAGGCGAAGAGGATCGCGATCAGGCCCGCAATGCCAACCACTCCACCAATCGCAACACTGCGCCGGAAAGTCGCACGCTCACGATTATCCGCCCAGGCGATGAGCCCGGTCGCCATAAACCAGATGGCCACCGTTACGATGAACGGGACAATATGGCCGCTCCAGCTCACCATGCTGGTTGAAGCCGGATTGTCTGTGGCAGAGTGTTCGACTTAGTTCGGTGGAAATACATCCGCGCGAAATTATAGCCTGCACCGGCCATGCCGCTCGCCCGTTTTGCAAAGCCACCAAGGCCGCCTTGCTCCTTGCCTTCCTCGATCCGCAGGGCTGCCAAACGCAATGCCTCCATCCGAGCACGGAATGCCGGGTCGTCAATGTCGAGTTCGACGGGGAAAACCTGACGCGCGATCTGATTGGTGATCTCAAACACCTGATAATCATATTCGGTCGGGTCCACGCCCAGCGCCTTATGAAAGACGGGCCGCGCATGGTCGCGGACATACATCGTGGCATAGACTGACAGCAGGAAGAACCGCACCCACAGCTTGTTACGCCCTTCGAGCAGCTGAGGATCAGCTCGCATCAACAGCGCGAAAGCCTCACCGTGGCGGAACTCATCATTGCACCATTCCTCGAACCAATCGAAGATCGGGTGGAATTTCTTGTCTGGGTTTGCCTGTAGGTGGCGGAAGATTGTGATGTAGCGCGCATATCCAATCTTTTCCGACAGATAGACGGCGTACCAGATGAATTTCGGCTTGAAGAAAGTGTATTTCTTGGTCTTGGTCAAAAAGCCCAGATCAACGCCAATCCCTGCATCTTTGAGGCTCTCATTGATAAAACCAGCATGGCGGCTCTCATCACGGGCGAGCAATTTGAATAGCTGCTTTACATCGGGATTCTTGGTGCGTTTTGCGATCTCGGCATAGAGCACACAGCCAGAAAACTCCGACGTCATTGAGCTGACGAGGAAGTCGGTGAACTCCTTGCGAAGCTCCGGTTCAAGCCCCTCAATAATACCTGCGAAATCGTCTTTGTGGCGGAAGTGTTTTTTGTTGGGATCACCGACCATATCCGCGATCAGCTGGTCCCACTCCTCTCGGACCAATGACACATCAATCGCGTCCAATGCGTCGTAATCTGTGGTGTAGAAGCGGGGCGTCAGAACGGTGTCTTGTGTCGCCAGCGCCATCGCTTCTTCGCTGGTCATCATCGCGTCGGCTTTGGCAGCCTGGACATTCGAATGCGCATTCATTTGATCCTCCCAGCATTGAAGCTAACTTCATACAATTCGCCAAAGTCGAAATAGGCGGCCAGGCGGGTGAAGGCGCGGACCACGGGGCCTGCGCGCGTCACGGTGGCGGTGCGTTCGAACACTTCGCTTGAGCCAAAAGGGATGGAGATTGGATCGCCGTGAACCTGGACCTTGTCCCCTGGCTCCATCTCAACGTCATCTGCCAATTCTACATGCGCGTGAAAATGATCGGAGCTTTGTTCAACCGTGATGGTGCAAGGCGTATCGAACTGCCTTGCGCGCACGTCTGACCTGTTGGCCGATCCCTGGGCCATAGTCGTCATTGCTGAGTTTCCTTGTTCAACATATTCGCAAATACCGCGTGATTGTCCGCTCCGAATGAAGCGAGTTCTACGGTGCTTTCAGTGGTCGTATCGCGCAATGTAAGCGCGCCAGTGTCCCATTCGATCAACTCAAACGGAACCGAACGTCCGATCCCTCTGATCCGGCGTTGATGAACGAAACTGCGCATGGTGGAGCGCACAAAGCCGCCGGTACCGGGGCCGTAACTAACAATCTCCTCGCCAGAGAAAGCATCCTCAACCCGCACCGTACCATCCGCCTCATCAAAGAAGGCCAGTGAGCGCGTGGCGACAGACATAGTGCCAGCATCCGCACGCGCTTCGGCCGGGACGGACTGCCGGTCAAAGAAGCCAAAGCTGACCGCGCTGGTCAAAGCGAGGACTGATGCGATGAGGCCACCCATCATCATCAACGGCACGCGGTGGACGGTGATCTCGTCCTCTTCATATTCGCGAACGATCATGCTGGCGCTCCCGTCAGTTCAGTGTCGAGGGGAGTAGCGGTGCTTTGCGTTTGCGATGTGCTGCGTTCAATCGCCACATGCGCAGCGCAGGCATCGGCCAACAATGCGGCGACCTTCTGCGCCTCCGGCACAGCGCGCAGCATCGGTTGCGGCTGATTCAAACGCCATGGGCGGGCATGCGGCCAAAGTAGCATATATCCGAGCAGCCGCTCACCGCCGACCTCCAGCGAGATGTCGCCGTGGCTCTTACCGCGCGCTTTCATATCGGCAGAAATGACATGTTTCAGCGGCACATTGATCCGCGTCTCTAGCGCCATACCAATGCGCATGATCAGGCGTGTATCTGTGAGGATGTACATTGTCGTACGCACGCTCAGCCATGCCAGTGCATGCAAAATGCCGACCGCCGCCACGCCCAGCACTGCGCAAACAATCGCCGTGTTCACATTGCCCATGATCACTGAGACAGCAATCAGGATTGCGAAGTAAATTCCTACGCTGCGAGTGTGAAAGGCGGTGCGTGAAAGGTGCGACAGCTCTGGCCGCCCCTTCCACAATACCTTCTCATCCGCTGCCGGAGTGCCCATTGGATCGCCGTGAGCGGTTGGACCCGCCTCTTGCGTCTGCGTGTGTGTGTTATGTTCGATGTGATCCCCCATCATCTTACATCCAAGGTTCTGAGCGTTCAGGCGTCGCGTACATGTAGCCGCCGCCGTAATAGGCCATGATCTTATCCTCTTCGAGGCGTGTGATCTGACCCGCTGTGGCAATCGCCGGTGTGGCGTCAAACTGGTCTGAGCGAATGGCATCGATGTCGATCAAAGCGGTCTGATCATCCACTAGAGGGGTGATCCCGCCAAGGAAGCCGGTGCCCTGAACCGCGGCAACGCCCATCGGTGCGAGCACCTTCCTGCCCGAACCGGTCGTCACTTCGAGATAGCGGATAATATGCTCGGCCTGATCAACCCAGACATCGCTGACTGTGCCGGCAAGTTTCTTGTCCGCGCCGTATACGGGCAGACCGACCGGATCATCATCCATTGGAGCGATTTCGATCTCGTGGCTATCACCAATCGGCACAATGCGTGGGCGACCATCGAATGTGAGGTCTGGATAGTCTGCGCGGTTCGCATAGGCCGCTGGGCCAACACCATCGACCATCGCATCACCGGTTGGCACATAGGGAGCGCCCGCTGCACCAAATGATTGTTTAGCAGCGATGTTCAGATCATCGCGCGGCACATCTTCAGGAATGTATGTGCCTCGGCCATTGGGCAATTTGAACACTTTCTTCGCACCATCGGACAAAGGTGTCCCGCCTAGAACAGCGCCGTTTTGCTCATTTTCAAGCGGATAGCCTTCGCGGCGGCTTTCGCGGTTGAGGTAAAACACCAGACCGATGAAGAAGACAAAGAACAAGATGAACGCCAGTTCGGCGACGTCGAATGTCCCTGCAATATAGGTGGTCCCGATCAGATGGGTGGCAGTCATGGTACTTTCCTCTCATAGGATTGCGGGCATTGGCGGATGCCCCCAGCGTGTATGCGCGCGATCCCCTTACGCACGGTCATGTCGGAAATTCGCGCAGGCCAAACGGTTGGTCCGCGCTCTCCCCGGTTTCATTTGAGTTGCGGCGAGCATGACCGACAAGCGGTCCGATCACTGCAAGAGCTGCCAGCAGCAGAACGATTTCGATCAGGTAGACTGACGTGTATCCGGTCGCTCTGGTCGCGCCGATAATCATGGTCGATGCGGCCGGATCGGTGTTTACGGCGAAAGCTGCGATCACATCGCGCAACACTCCGCCAAACGCGATGCCTGCGCCCGCACAGGTCGCCTGCACGGCTCCCCATGCGCCCAGCGCAAGACCAGCGGTCTCGCTCTTTGCAAGGTTCATCGCCTCTATCAGAGTGCCGACTGAAAATAGGCCCAGCCCAAGGCCGATCAAACCCGCACCGATATAAAGCATGGTGGGCGAAGCAAAAGCGGGCGCGAACACGACCAGCAAGAATGCGTTTACGCCTGTGACCAAACCCAGACCTGCAATGCGGAGCGGATCACCACCGCGCGACAGCGAGCGGCCTGACAGCATAAAACCAACAAGCGCACCAAACGCCCAAGCGCCTGTGAGAGCGGTCGTCGCGCCCACTGATAAACCAAGGATTTCGCCGCCAAATGGCTCAAGCAAAGCATCCTGCATCGCAAAGGCTGCTGCGCCAATTCCGATAGCGATCAACAACCGCGCATTGCGGCCATCGCGCACAAAACCATTCCACAATTCGCCAAAGCTCGGCGCATCTGGATCAGCCTTGGTCCGGTCTGGCGCGCGTGCTTCCTGTTTCCAAAGAGCCATGAGATTGAGCACCATAGTCAACACCGCAGCGGCTTGGATCACTTGCACCAAACGTGTGGGCGAGAATTCAATCAATAGCCCACCAATCACAAAGGCGGACAACATCATGCCGACCAACAGCATGACATAAAGCAACGCCACGGCGCGGGGACGTTTGTTTTCAGGCGCAAGGTCTGTCGCAAGAGCAAGCCCAGCGGTCTGCGTCACATGAAACCCGGTTCCGGTCAGCAGGAACGCGACAGCTGCTGCAACCATACCGATCGCAAAGTTCTCAGGACGGCTCAGATGGAGAAGCGCAAACGGCATAATCGCCAGGCCACCAAACTGCATAAGCGTACCGAACCAGATATACGGGACGCGCCGCCAGCCAAGCGCAGAGATATGTCGATCAGAACGATGCCCGATCAAAGCGCGAAACGGCGCAACGAGCAGCGGCACCGCAATCAGCAAAGCAACCACCCAAGTCGGCGTGCCCAGCTCAACCACCATGACCCGGTTTAGCGTTCCCGACAACAGCACCATTGCCATACCAACGCTCACCTGAAACATCGACAGGCGCAACAAACGTCCCAGCGGCAGCTCATGGCTGGCCGCATCTGCAAACGGCAGAAAGGCCATAGCGGCCTTGCTGATCTTTACAGGTGGGGGTTTGGTTTGGCTCATCCGCGCTTCACCAATTCGAGAGCCTGGCTGGTGTAAAACCCGCTTGAGACGCGCTCAGTGCGGCCGATTTTCCAATCAGACAAAGCGCCAAGGCGCGCGCGCAGTTCTGTCTCAGAAACAGGCACAATCGCTGGCGAACGGTCGCTCTTCGGAAAGACCTTGCCCACTGAATGCATTGCACCCAGCAGCTTTGTGTGCGGAGCAAATGTGAACAGGATGGAACGCGATGTGCGCTGAGCCAATTCTGCCACGGCATCGACCAGATCCTCTGGCGAATAATGGATCAGCGAATCCATCGCCACAACGTGCTCAAAGTTGCCGAATGCGGGATCGAGCATATCGCCTGAGTGCCAGCGAATGCGGCCATGTCCGATAAAACCGGGTGCACGTTCGCGCGCGACCTCCACCAATCCGCCTGCCACGTCGACACCAGTAACCTCTGCGCCGCGACACGCCGCAGCAACGGCGAGCGCGCCAGTTCCGCAACCCGCATCCAGAACTTTGGTACGCCGCAAATCGCGCGGTAGCCAACTGACCAATGTCTTGCGCATTTCCTCACGGCCCGCGCGCACCGTGGCGCGAATGCCGCTCACTTTGGTGTCAGAGGTGAGGTCGATCCATGCCTGTTTCGCGGTGCTGTCGAAATAGGTAGCCAGCGCTTCGCGGCGTGCGGTGTATGGAGTTTCAGATGCGTGAGTAGCCATCATTCAAACCCCAGAAAATCAAAGATATCGCGGTCTTTCATCGGCTGAGCTGTCGACGGCTCAACACCGGCCCACAACATCGCAGCAAGCCGCAGATACTCGTCCTGCGCCTGTTGAACCTCGGGGCTATCCTCCATCTCAAACAGAGTGCATTTCTTAAGGCGTGAACGGCGGATCGCATCGACATCACGGAAATGCGCGAGCCGCTCCATCCCTATTTGATCGCAAAACCGATCAATCTCATCCGTTTCGCGCGACCGGTTGGCGATGACGCCTGCAAGCCGCACATCGTAATTCTTGGACTTGGCAGCGATGGCAGCAACGATCCGGTTCATCGCAAAGATGCTGTCAAAATCATTGGCCGCGACAACCACTGCACGCTCTGCATGTTGCAAGGGTGCAGCAAACCCGCCGCACACCACATCGCCCAGCACGTCGAAAATCACGACATCGGTGTCTTCAAGCAAGTGGTGCTGTTTCAGCAGCTTAACCGTCTGTCCAACCACATAGCCGCCACAGCCCGTGCCCGCAGGAGGCCCGCCAGCCTCCACACACATCACGCCGTTGTAGCCTTCGAACATATAATCGTCGGGTCGCAACTCTTCGGAGTGGAACTCCACCGTCTCCAGCACATCTATAACCGTCGGCATCAGCTTTTTGGTCAGCGTGAACGTGCTGTCATGTTTAGGATCGCACCCGATTTGCAGGACACGGTGGCCGAGCTTCGAAAACGCTGCGGACAGGTTCGACGAAGTGGTCGATTTGCCGATCCCGCCTTTGCCGTAAACGGCGAACACTTTCGCGCCCTTGATCTGATCGCTCGGGTCCAGCCCGACCTGAACTGATCCCTCGCCATCGGGCTTGCTAAAAGCGGAATTGGGTGTTTGCAGGTTCATGATATCGGATCCCTCAAAATCATTCGGCAACAAAGACGCCTTCTAGGCGGTCTTCGAGTTCGTCATTGGCGTCGCGTAAGGCGGCAAGTGTTGCGTCGTCTGGCTCCCAAAGGTTGCGGTCACATGCTTCGAGCAAGCGTCCTGCAACCCGAGCGGATGCTTTCGGATTGAGCTCCGCCAAACGGCGGCGCATTTCCTCATCGAGCACAAATGTCTCTGAGATTTTCTGATAGACCCACGGTGCCACTTCGCCCGTGGTCGCCGACCAACCCAAAGTGTTGGTGACGTGCTGTTCGATGTTGCGGACGCCTTCGAAACCGTGATCGAGCATGCCCTCAAACCATTTGGGGTTCAGCGTCCGAGTGCGCGTTTCCAAGTCTATCTGTTCGGCCAATGTCCGCACTTTGGTCGCTCCGCGCGTTGCGTCGAGAATATAGACCGGGGCCTCTTCGCCTTTGGCCCGCGCGATGGAGCGGCTGACCCCGCCAAGCCCGTCGACATATTGGTCAAGATCGGTGATCCCGACCTCAATGCTTTCAAGGTTTTGATAGGTGAACTCGACCTGGCCCAAAGCACTGGTAAGCAATTCACGCTGGCGCACGGGTGTGCCTTTGACACCATATGCAAAGCCCTTGTTGATCTCAAAAGCGTTGGCGAGTTCATCGGGATCGGCCCAGACGCCGCCATCGATCATTTGATTCACATTCGCGCCATATGCGCCTTCTTGATTGGAGAAGACGCGTAAGGCGGCGGTCTCCAAATCTATGCCGTGTGTTTCCGCATGGACGAGACTGTGTTTGCGCACGAAATTGGCTTTGGCTGGCTCGTCTGCTTGGGCTGCGAGCAATGCCGCTTCAGCCAGCATGCGAGTTTGGAGAGGGAGCAGGTCGCGGAAAATCCCAGACAGTGTCATCACCACATCAATGCGCGGGCGGCCCAGTTCTCCGAGCGGGATCAGTTCAGCGCCGCACAACCGACCATAGGAATCGCGGCGGGGCCGTGCCCCCATGAGCGTCAAAGCCTGCGCAATCTGCACACCTTCAGACTTCATATTATCCGTGCCCCACAGCACCATCGCGATGCTCTCAGGAATATCGTTACCTTGTGCGACATGGCGTTCAATCAGGCGGTCCGCCTGATCGCGGCCCTGTTTGCAGGCATAGGCGCTGGGCAGCAGGAACGGGTCAAAGCCGTGGATATTGCGCCCCGTGGGCAGAACTTCGGGATTGGCAACCACATCACCGCCGGGCGCAGGCTGGACATAGCCACCATCCAGCGCATGGATCACGGCACCCAATTCGTCGCTTGAATCCAGCTTGGCGGCGTAGTCCTCGCGCTCGCCATTTTCCGATGCCTCGAGCATCGCATCGAGCATATCTTCGCGGGCATCGCCTGTGGGATTGCGGCCCAGGACGTGCAGGCCATGTGGGATTAGCGTTTCTTCCAGCTCATAGAGCCGCCCAGAAAGCTCACCAATGTCACCACATTCGATGTCCAGCGCGTCGCATTGATCAGCGATTATCTGCGCCAGTTCGGCGCGCTCTTCGGCATGGTCAGCATCGCCCGTCATGCGCCAGCGCTCAACGCTCGCCTTGAGTTCAGTCAGGCCCTTGTAGAGGCCAGCCTGCGCCAGTGGCGGCGTTAGATAGCTCACCAAAGTCGCAGCCGAACGCCGCTTTGCCAACATTCCTTCGGACGGATTGTTGGCCGCATAAAGGTAATAATTGGGTAGATCGCCAATCAACCGCTCTGGCCAGCAATCACCGGTCATCCCTGCTTGTTTGCCCGGCATAAATTCGAGTGCGCCGTGCGTGCCGAAATGTAGCACCGAATGCGCGCCAAAATCTTCGCGGATGTAGCGGTAAAACGCGCTGAATGCGTGAGTGGGTGCAAAGTTGCCTTCGAACAGCAAACGCATGGGATCGCCTTCGTAACCAAAGGCGGGTTGAACCCCGATAAACACATTACCGAACTGAGCGCCTAGCACGTGGATGTGACCACCATCACTTTGCGCCTTGCCGGGGGCGGGTCCCCATTGCGCTTCGATCTCGGCCAAGTGGGTTTCGCGCCGCACATGTTCGTCTGCTGGCACACGGTGAGCGACATTGGCGTCCGCGCCAAACCGCTCTGCATTGCCTTTGAGGAGTGTGTCGCGCAGCGCATCCACGCTTGTCGGAACTTCAACGGTATAGCCTTCCGCGGCGAGCCGAGTGAGCGTTGCGTGGAGCGATTCAAACACCGCCAGAAACGCGGCGCTGCCAGTTGCACCTGCATTGGGTGGAAAGTTGAAAATCACTACTGCCAGCTTGCGTGCAGCGCGTTCCGTCCGGCGCAGTTCGATCATTTTTCCGACCCGCGCAGCCAAAGCATCGGCGCGCTCGCTGTCGCAAACCATTCTGCGAACCGGCCCGTTACCCTCGGAAGAGCGTCCGCCAAAGACGCTGGGCGCAATCGCTCCGTCCAGTTCGGGCAGGGCGACCATCATGGTGGCTTCGAGCGGTAGCAGTCCTTGATCACGCGCGCGCCATTCCTCGATCGACTGGAATTCAATCGCATGGGCGGCAATATAGGGCACGTTGAGATCGCCTAGCACTTCGCGAGCGGCTACTGAATCGTTGTAGGCGGGGCCGCCGACCAGTGAGAAACCGGTGAGGTTTACGACGGCATCAACCATCACTTCGCCGCGATGCATGAAGTATTTCTCAATCGCAGGCCGCGCATCCAATCCGCTGGCAAACACCGGCACAACCTTCATGCCTGCTGCTTCAAATGCGGCAATCGCGCCATCATAGTGGCCGCTGTCCTGGCCGAGCAGATAAGAGCGCAGCAGGATCAATCCGACGGTTCCGTTCTTGCCGCCGCCGTTGGTTTTGCCGCTGCGAGGAAGCGCGCGCAGACTGTCGGAGATACGCTGTTTTGCGCGCGGGTGATAAACGCCGGTTTCGGGATATTCGAGCGGCGCATCCGCTTCGGTTTCGCCGCGCCGTGCCTCACGTTCGCCCGCCGCATAGCGATCAATCAAAGAGCGGACCATGGCGGCCACATTCTCATCCGACCCGGACAACCAATATTGCATCGTCAGAAAATAGGCGCGCACGTCTTGTGCAGTGCCGGGAATGAACTTCAGGATCTTGGGTAGACGCCGCAGCATCTTCATCTGACCTGCGCCCGAAGACGCACCCTGCTTTTTCGATCCGCGCAGTTTCTTGAGCAGAGCCAGCGGGCCTTTCGCTGGCGCATCCATCCGGTATCCGCCCATCCGGGTCAGTTTCACCACTTCGCCCGCCGACATAAGGCAGACCATGGCATCACAATCTTCGCGTCGTTCCTCAAGGGTCGGCATGATTGCGCGGACGTGATCATCGAGGAACAGCATCGTCGCGATCACTATGTCCGCGTCGCCAATCGCGGCCTTCGCAGCGTCAAGCGAGGCCCCGTCGCGGTCCCAATCTGATGCGGCGTGGAGCGACAGTGAAATGCCATCGCGCGCCAACGTAGCATCAGCGCGTTCAACGGCGCCTTTCAAGTGGTTATCAAGCGTGATGATGGCGACGCGCACGGGCGCATCGGTGGTAAAGGCGGTTGGGTTTGCCTTACCGTGCATAATGCGCCTTTGCATCATACAGCGTGTCGAGATCGATCTGAGCGCGGCCCTGATCACTCGCATAGGCTTCTGTGTTGCGACGCGCTTTACCGCGGACAAAGAACGGGATTTTCTTCAGCTCGCGTTCGGCTTCGCTGGTCCAGATATTCGCATCGTTCGCCGGTTCTGCGGGCTGTGCGACTTGCACGGCTTCAACCTTAGTTGGCTGAGTTGGCGAATGCGCGGCGTGATGCGATGCGCCTGCTTCGTCAGAGAATTCGAAATCCTCGCGGAACATGGTGAGCAGATGCTCCTCCAGCCCCATGACCAGCGGGTGGACCCAGCTGTCAAAGATTACATTCGCGCCTTCAAAACCCATTTGCGGGGAGTGGCGCGCAGGGAAATCCTGCACATGGACAGGCGACGAGATCACCGCGCACGGCATCCCCAAACGCTTGGCAATGTGCCGCTCCATCTGGGTGCCCAGCACCAATTCAGGCGCAGCCTCGGCGATGGCTTCTTCGACAGCCAAGTGATCGTCGGTGATCAGCGGTTCGACGCCGTAGAGCTTTGCTGCCTCGCGCACTTCGCGGGCGAATTCGCGGTTGTAACAACCAAGCCCGCAGACCTCGAAGCCGAGTTCGTCGCGGGCGATCCGGGCGGCGGCAACGGCATGGGTCGCATCGCCAAAGATAAAGACGCGCTTGCCGGTGAGATAAGTCGAGTCGACCGATCTGCTCCACCAAGGCATCCGTGATTGAGTGTCGCCGAGGGCAGGCGTGGGATCTGCACCTGCTACCTCGGCGACGTCGGAAATAAACGCACGAGTGGCGCCTACACCGATGGGGATGGTCCGGATCGTTGGCTGTTTGAACGTGCGTTCAAGCCAACGAGCGGCCTCATCTGCGATTTCTGGATAAAGGACGATGTTGAAGTCTGCTGCGCCAATGCGCGCGATGTCGGATGGACGCGCATCGAGCGGCGCGACCAGATTGATTTCAACATCGAGTGTTTGAAGGATCTTGCGAATTTCGACCAAATCATCGCGGTGGCGAAAGCCCAATGCGGTGGGGCCGAGAATGTTGGCGCGTGCTTTACGACCTTCACGCGGTCCGGGCGTTACGTCTTTGTCCGCAAGATGCCGGATGACTTGGTAAAACGTTTCTGCAGCGCCCCAGTTTTCTTTGCGTTGATAGCTGGGCAGCTCGAGCGGGATTGCGGGGCAGGGCAGGTTCATCGCCTCTATCAGGCCGCCAGGATCATCCTGAATCAATTCCGCTGTGCAGGACGCGCCGACGATCATCGCCTCGGGTTTGAATCGCTCGGCGGCTTCCATCGCAGCGTCTTGGAACAGTTGCGCTGTGTCTTTGCCCAAATCGCGCGCTTCGAATGTGGTGTAGGTGACGGGCGGACGCTTGCCGCGCCGCTCGATCATCGTGAACAACAGATCTGCGTAAGTGTCACCCTGCGGCGCGTGCAGGACATAATGCAGCCCCTCCATCGCGGTTGCGATCCGCATCGCGCCGACATGGGGCGGGCCTTCATAGGTCCAGACGGATAATTGCATCGCCTATACCTCCAGCACATCGCGGCGCCGCAGCGGCCGCGCGAAGAGTTCTGCGAGATCGCCAGCTTGGTCAAAGCCGTGGATCGGTGAGAAGACGAGTTCGATCGCCCATTTGGTGGTGAAACCTTCGGACTCCAGCGGGTTCGCAAGGCCAAGGCCGCATACGGTCAGATCGGGTTTGTCAGCACGCACCCGGTCCAATTGGCGGTCAACATGCTGGCCTTCGCTGATGCGCGCAGAAGGCGGGATCAGGTCAAGCTCTTGTGCACAGTGCGCGCGGTGCAAATAGGGTGTGCCGACTTCGACAGGCTCCATGCCCAATTCGGTCGCGAGGAACCGTGCCAATGGCACTTCGAGTTGCGAGTCTGGAAGGAAGCTGATGCGTTTGCCTTCGAGAGCACCACGCGCATGTTCAATCGCGCGCTTGGCGCGTTCGCGACCCGGTGCAACTACGCGGTTAAAGTGCATCTCATCAATGCCAAATTCGGTCGCTGCTGCATGCAGCCACCCGGTCGTGCCCTCTGCGCCAAATGGGAACAGAGCGTCGATCCGTGTCGCGCCGCGATCTTCCAGCGCAAGCGCTGTGTCAGCAAGGAAAGGCTGCGCGAGAAGGTAGCGCGTGTTCGGACCAACCGGCGGCAGATCGCGGGCATTGCGTGCAGGCAGAACGCCAACATTGTCGATCCCAAGCTGATCAAACAGCCGCAGGAATTGATCCTCAACAATATCGGGCAGCGCGCCAACGATCAGCAATTGTTTCGCCGCATCGCTCGCCTGAGCAGGCATTTCCGGGACTAGCGCGGCAAGGCATGCATCTTCGCCTTGTGTGAAAGTCGTCTCAATCCCGCTGCCCGAATAATTCAGAATGCGAACATTGGGCATATGCTGTTTGCCAAGGCGCTCGGCCGCTTTCGCCAGATCAAGCTTAATAACTTCGGATGGGCACGAACCCACGAGAAATAGCGTCTTGATGTCAGGGCGGCGGTCGAGGAGGCGAGTGACCACCCGGTCCAGCTCATCCTGGCAATCGACCATGCCGGCCAAGTCGCGCTCTTCCATGATCGCGGTGGCAAAGCGCGGCTCTGCAAAGATCATCACGCCTGCGGCTGATTGGAGTAAGTGCGCGCAGGTCCGCGATCCGACGACAAGGAAGAATGCATCTTGCATCTTGCGGTGGAGCCAGACGATACCGGTCAAACCGCAGAAGACTTCGCGTTGGCCGCGTTCGCGCAAGACAGGACGCGCGGCTACCGCTTCATCGGGCTTTGAACAGCCGGGTATGACGGTTGGCGCGTTCATGCTGGAACCGCTTCAAGGTTTGCACCCTGCAATCGCGCCATGCGCAGTTTCCAAAGGAATTGCGCGGCATTGATCATATAAGTCGCATAGGCAGCGAGCGCGACAAGCAACCGTTGTTCAACTGTCCCAATCGCGCCCAACAGCATCACCAGATACAGGGTGTGCAACGCCAGCACGAGCATCGAAAAGACATCTTCCCAAAAGAACGCAGGGGCAAACAACCAGCGCCCAAACACGACTTTTTCCCAGATCGAGCCGGTGATCATGATTGCATAGAGCACCAGCGTTTTGACCACGACCGATGCGTCGGCGGCAAATGCGCCTTCGCCCGTCGTTAGAGTGCGGATCACGAGGCCAAGGCTGATTAGGAATACGGCAAACTGTAAAGGAGCGAGGACACCTTGAACGACAGTCCAGCGCGACTCGTCCCGGCGGCGACGCTCTTCTGGAGAGTAGAGGCCCGTTGAGCTGCCCTGATCCGAGCTAGCCTGCTCTTGAACAGGTGCCAGCTTGGCTGGAATTGTATTGTCGTAGCGACTCAGCCCCACAATCTGTCCTTCCTCTCAGGAACGATGAGTACGCCTATCCAAACACAAGTGTCAACTTTATTGGACGTAATAATAATTGGACAATATATGGCGATCAAATTCGGCAAGTTTGCCTTGTTTTGCAAACAGGTATAGCATCAGTGAAATTGACGGAGCACGAGTCGGCATCCATTCGACCTCGTCAATCTCGACGCACAGCGCGCCAATCTCGGAGACTATCAGCCGGGACACGGGAGAGCTCAGAAATGGCAACCGTACGGGGATCCGGAATGATTGGCGCAGGCTCGGCCGCGCTTCGCAAAGTGATGGTCAATCCGCTCGCTCGGTTGCGATCTTCTTCTGATGATAGCGCTGCTGCTGAACCCGATGGATCGCTCAACGCGATTATCGAAGGTGAGATCATTCCCAAGCTGTTGATGGCCCACGCTGTCGAAGCATCGGGCAAAAGCAATGGCAGCAAACGCCAATCTACCGAAATCTCCGCGCGCGACGCGCACCGCTTCGCATCCATGCCGTTGGAACTCGAAGCGGCTGGCCTGATGGAGGAGATCGATAGTTTTCTCGCCGATGGCGTCACTGTTGAAGCGGTCTATCTTGATCTGCTGGCGCCGGCTGCGCGTAAGCTTGGCGATATGTGGTGTGAGGATGAGTGTGACTTTATCGAAGTCACCATGGGCCTTTGGCGGTTGCAGGAAGTGATGCGCGAGATTGGCGCACGCACGCCGGTGGATCGGGTTGCACCTGTCTCCAACGCTCCGCGCGCTTTGTTCGCGCCAATGCCTGGTGACCAGCACAGTTTTGGCGCGCTCATGATTGATGAGATTTTCACACGCGCCGGATGGAACAGTACCGCTTTACCCCGTGCATTGCGCAAAGAATTACTCGATGCAGTTTCCCGGGAACCGTTCGATCTCGTAGGATTGACCCTCACGCGCGATTGCCCTAGCTCGGCTGTTGCAAATTTTATAACAGCCACGCGTAAAGTGTCGGCTAATCCTCACCTCTCTATTCTAATCGGTGGTCACATGATCAACCAAAATCCAGCATTTGTTGCCGAAGTGGGAGCCGATGGGACCGGCGCCGACGCTCGTGCCGCGCTCGACGTGGCAGAGCGATTGGTCCAGTCCGCCCCGGTGCGTGCGCATATGCTGCGTTAGGGTGTCCCGCAAATGCTAACCCGAAAACACTCCATCGAAGGGAAACACCCCTTCGGCAAAGCGGCCGAACTGTTTGATTCGCTCGACGCGGATGCAGCGATGAAACTCGCTATGGTGGCTGGCGATATCACGCTGATCCTCGATGATATGGGCACAATCCTCGACACCGCATTTGACCCCAATGAATTCCCCGGATTTGAAGGGTGGGAAGGGTCGAACTGGATCGAAACTGTCACCATTGAAAGCCGTCCGAAAGTCATGGAAATGCTCGCGGCTGCTCGGCGCGGAGAGGTGCAACATTGGCGTCAGGTTAATCACCCGACCCGCGATGGCGATGTGCCGATCCGCTATGCCGTGCTCAGTGTGAATGGCGGTGAACACCGCATCGCCTTTGGCCGCGACCTGCGTGAAGCGGGCAAGATGCAGCAGCGATTGTTGCAAGTTCAGCAATCATTGGAGCGCGACTATCTGCGCATGCGTCAACTTGATGCGCGATACCGGATGCTGTTCGACAATTCGGGCGAGGCGGTTCTGATCCTCGAAGCATCCACGCTGCGCATCCGGGAAGGTAATGTTGCTGCACACACAATGTTGAGCGCTCGCCAAGGCAGTTTGCCCGGTAAGAAGCTAGCCGCTTTGCTGGACAAGTCCTCGCGCGATACTCTGCAATCTTTGGTCGGTGCTGCGCTGGCGTCTGATACGGCTACTCCCGCGGAGCTGACGATTTCAAAGGGTTCGCGGGCGGTCGTGGTCACTGCAACTGGCTTTTCGCAAGATCGCGGACAGTTCCTACTGCTGCGCCTATCAGAGGTGCAATCCGCTGAGGCTCAGCCGGTTTCGCCTGTGCTCGAATTGATCGATCACATGCCTGATGCGTTTGTCGTGACTGATGCTAATCTCGAAGTGGTGAGCGCGAACACTGCCTTTGTCGAAATGGTTGAGGCCGCGAGCCTTGACCCGCTTCGTGGTCGGCCTTTGTCCAATTGGATCGGGCGTCCGGGCATCGATATGGAATTGATTGAGGGCCAGATCGACCAACATGGTGCAGCTCGCAACGTCAGCACAGTTTTGCGCGTGGGTGATGAGGTCGACGGCGAAGCGATTGAATTGTCCGCAGTTCGCACCGATGGCGAGAATGCTCTCTATGCTTTTGTCATCCGTCCGATTGGCCGACGTCTGCGCGATTTGCCGCCGGGTTCGCAGGATCTTCCGCGCTCTGTTGAGCAGCTAACGGATCTTGTCGGGCGCATGTCGTTGAAAGAGATCGTACGCGAAAGCACCGATTTGATTGAGCGTTTGTGTATCGAAGCGGCGCTGCAATACACGTCGGACAACCGCGCCTCTGCGGCGGAGATTCTGGGCCTGTCACGACAGAGCCTGTACTCAAAGCTGCACCGCCACGGGCTGGGCAATCTGGATAGTGATCCGGACTGACTTGCTTGCGATGCGTTTCGCGCAAAGCACTCCGATAAAACCCTCCCTGAATTGCGAATTGGGAAACTGACATCATAAAGTGTCAATTTAAATTGACGCATGCGACTGTCAGGCATAGCCTCCACCCATGGAGCGCTCCGCCGTCTCGACTCGCAATCTGCCAATTCCGCCAAAAAGGCCGGCAGCGCGCGATGTTGTCCAACTCCTTAAACCCATCACCTGGTTTCCGCCCATGTGGGCTTTTATGTGCGGCGCAGTTTCGTCTGGCGCTGGGCTAGAGGGGCGTTGGCTGTTTGTCGCCGGCGGTGTGATGCTGGCAGGGCCGCTCGTTTGTGGGACGAGCCAAGCGGTGAACGACTGGTTTGACCGACATGTCGACGCCATCAACGAACCTGATCGTCCGATCCCTTCTGGCCGCATTGCCGGGCGCTGGGGCCTTTATATCGCCCTTATCGCAAGTGCGCTTTCGGCATTGGTCGCGTGGAGCCTTGGCCCGATTGTGTTTGTGGCTGGGCTAGTCGGACTGGCGCTCGCATGGGGATACAGCGCGCCTCCATTTCGTTTTAAGACGAGCGGCTGGACTGGCCCTGCAGTGGTTGGCCTTACCTATGAAGGGCTGAGCTGGTTCACTGGAGCTGCCGTTTTACTGGGCGCAATGCCGTCGACCGAAAACCTTATCGTGTTGGTGCTCTACAGCATCGGCGCACACGGGATCATGACGCTCAACGATTTCAAAGCGGTTGAGGGGGATCGCGCAACCGGCCTTAAATCGCTCCCCGTAGTGCTGGGCGTGAAGCGCGCGGCATTGCTTGCATGTGCGGTGATGGCGTTGGCGCAGGTCGCCGTGATTGCGATGCTTGCAGCGTACGCGCTCACAATTTCAGCGCTGGTGGTGGGAGTGGCTTTGCTAGCGCAATTTGCCGCCATGCCGCGTTTGCTGCGAGATCCGGCGAAGTATGCTCCGTGGTATAACGGTGTTGGAGTGACGCTATATGTGCTGGGCATGTTGGCGGCGGCTTTGGGGCTGGGGGGCTATATTTGATGGCCGCGCGTGACCTCACATCTTCGCAAGGCCTTGGCTGGCTATCGGTGATCCGCATTGGATTGGTGCAGGCCTCGATCGGCGGTATGGTCATGCTGACCACGACCGTGCTCAACCGGTTGATGGTAGTCGAATATTCGCTCGCCGCAGCGATCCCTGCCGGCCTTGTCGGCTGGCATTATGCGGTGCAATTGTGCCGCCCGCTTTGGGGCCATGGTTCAGATCAAGGATCGGTCAAAGGTGGCGGACGCACGGTGTGGATTATGGGCGGGCTGATCGTGCTCGCCATTGGCGCGTTGATGGCCGTGCAGATGACCGTGATGACGTCGGACAATTTCGTCGCCGGATTGTTGCTCGGCACGGTTGCCTATGCCTTGATCGGGGTGGGCGTGGGTGCGGCTGGCACATCGGCGCTGGCACTACTCGCATCTGGTGTTGCGCCGGAGCGGCGTGCGGCAGCAGCGGCGGTGACATGGATAATGATGATCGCAGGGATCGTGGTCAGCGCGATTGTCGTCAGTCAATTGATCGACCCGTTCTCCGTCGAACGGCTAGTGTGGGTTTCATCGGGATTGCTGGTAATCTGCCTGATCGTCGCGGGCGTTGCGGTGTTTCGGCTTGAACCACGCCAGCCAATGCAATTCTCGGAGACCGCCAAGAGCGATCCACCACCTGACTTCCGCGCCGCGATCAAAGAGATCTTTGACGAGCCCGCCGCGCGCCGGTTCACGCTGTTCATCTTCGCATCGATGATGGCGTTCAATATGCAGGACCTGATCCTGGAGCCGTTTGCAGGCATCGTCTTTGGCATGACACCAGGGGAGTCCACTGGACTTGGCGGAATGCAAAGCGGTGGGGTGCTGATCGGCATGATCCTCGCCGGAATTGGCGGCAGCGCCTTTGCTGGGCGTATGCCGGTCGAACTGCGCCATTGGATCGTGTTTGGTTGCCTTGGCTCTGCGCTTGCTCTTACGGGACTGGCTGTGGGAGCGGTCACGGGGCCGGGTTGGCCAGTCCATGTCAATGTGATGGTACTGGGTTTTTGCAACGGATTGTTCGCTGTCGCCGCGATTGGTGCGATGATGGGGCTGGCCGGATCGGGAGCGAAAACCCGTGAAGGCGTACGCATGGGCGTATGGGGCGCAGCACAAGCGATTGCATTTGGTCTTGGCGGGTTTTTGGGCGCGGCGGGACGTGATCTGGCGCTTTACGTGCTCGGCGATCAGGGCCGCGCATTTCAATTTGTTTTCGCCATTGAGGCAGCCCTGTTTGTGGTCGCTGCTTGGCTTGCCGTTCGCGCAACGGCCAAGGGGCTTAGCCCAAGGCTAACCCCAGCGCGCGCAATTCGAGAGAGGGAAGCGGAGGTGTTTGCATGACACAGGAAATTTATGACGCAGTCGTCATTGGCGGGGGGCCTGCGGGCGCCACGGCCGCGACAGAACTGGCGCTGGCGGGCCATTCAGTCCTGCTGATGGAGCGTGGTGGCCGGATCAAACCGTGCGGCGGCGCGGTCCCTCCGCGAATGCTCGAAGATTTCGACATCCCGCAAAGCTTGCTGGTCGCCCGAGCGCGCTCTGCTCGGATGATCGCTCCGTCTGGCAGAGCGGTTGATATGCCAGTGGGTGAGATCGGCTATGTCGGCATGGTTGACCGCGAAGAGTTTGACGAATGGCTGAGAGTGAGAGCCTGCGACAGCGGGGCAGAACGTCTCTGCGCGACATTTGATAAGGTCGAGCGCGACGAACATCCGCATCCGCGCGTCACATTCCGCCGTGAACGGGGCGGCCCGATCGAAAGTGTTCGGGCACGCTGCATTGTTGGCGCCGATGGTGCGCGCTCAGCGGTCGCTAAACAATGCCTGCCCAATGCGGAGCGGGTTAAATGCGTCTTCGCCTATCACGAGATCATCAAATCACCTGCGAACGACAGCGAGGTTTCTGAAAGCGGGGCCTATGACGCCAATCGCTGCGATGTGTTTTATCAAGGCAAATTGTCGCCCGATTTCTACGCATGGGTCTTCCCCCATGGCGACACGGCGAGCATCGGGGTGGGAAGCGCGAATAAAGGCTTTTCCTTGCGTGGTGCAGTGTCGGAAATGCGTGCTGAGCTGGATTTGACCCGGTGCGAAACGGTCCGTCGAGAGGGCGCTCCGATCCCACTGAAACCACTGAAACGGTGGGACAATGGCGCGGATGTGATTGTCGCAGGCGATGCCGCTGGCATTGTTGCACCGGCATCGGGCGAAGGCATCTATTACGCGATGGTCGGGGGGCAGGTGAGCGCCCAAGCCGCCAGTCAGTACCTCAAGACGGGACAAGCCAAAGCGCTGAAACAAGCGCGTGCGCGGTTTATGAAAGAGCATGGCCGGGTGTTCTGGATACTCGGGATAATGCAATATTTCTGGTACTCGAATGACAAACGGCGAGAGCGGTTTGTCGACATGTGCGATGATAAAGATGTGCAGCAGCTGACCTGGCAGGCGTATATGAATAAGAAGCTGGTGCGGTCCAAACCCATGGCGCATGTGAAGATATTTTTGAAAGACACAGCGCACCTGCTTGGCCTGAGACCGGCGAGCAGTTAGCATCGCGCAGATGAGCATGAGCAAAACGTGGATATTGCCAGCCATTGTCGCCGCAATCGCGGCGGGGATAGTGGCCGTATTGGGCGCGACGATCACTGATCTTGGGCCGTGGTATCAATCACTCGAAAAACCCAGTTGGAACCCACCAGATTGGCTGTTCCCGATTGGATGGACGTTGATCTATGCGCTGAACACGGCCGCCGTCGTGTCCGCATGGCGCGCGGCACCAACACCCAAAGTGTCGGACACAATCATCGGTCTGTTTGCGCTCAATGCGTTTCTCAACATCACGTGGAGCATGATCTTCTTCCGCATCCAGCGGCCCGATTGGGCGTTTATCGAGGTGCTGCTTTTGTGGCTCTCGATCCTGTCGCTGGTGATTTATTGCGGGCGTCATTCAAAGACTTCGGCGGCATTGTTCATGCCCTATCTGATCTGGGTCACCTTTGCCGGTGCGCTCAATTGGGCGGTGGTGGATTTGAACGGGCCGTTTGGCTGATTCCGATATGGATGCAATCGCGCAGTTTTTTGCGAGTGGACACGGAGCCGATGTGGTTCTTGTGGTGCTGACGCTGGAGGCTGTGTGGCTGAAAATGCGCGGCTGGAGCTTGCGCGAGATTGTCGGACTGTTGGGGCCGGCTGTGTTTATCGTGCTCGCTTTGCGCGCAGCTCTGGTCGATGCGGGCTGGTGGTGGGTTGCTGGGCTGCTGGCACTTTCCTTGCCGCTGCACCTGATGGACGTTCGCGCTCGATTGGCCGCCGCAGCGAAGGGCCGCGTTTAAACCCATTGCGCCGGATCAAGCGCTAAGAGCTCTGATAACTGCTGATAAAGAGCAGGCTCTTCATCGCGCAACGACCGAGACTTCTCAAAGAACGTCACGATCGCTTCGGCTAAAAACTCTTCGTGGTTGGTTGCACCATAGGGATCAATCAGCGTGCGTTGCCCCCTCTCAACCCGTGCGAAATGCTCATTGGATGCATCCAGCATGGCTTTTTCCCAGCCCTCATAAGTCTGCCCCTTGCGCAAGATTGGGATGCCGTTGGTGTGACCGGTCAAGCCATCCAACTGGTGTGCAAATTCGTGGATGACGACATTGTGTCCGTCTTCATCGTTGAGGCCGCCTTGCAATGCATGATCCCATGACAGAACAACGGGTCCCCTGGCCCAGCTTTCACCAAGCGTTGTATGATTGTTTTCGTGGACGATATACCCGTCGTGATCGTTTCGATGAGTGCGGAATGCCGATGGGTAGACTAGCACGTTCCTGAGAGTGTCGTACCAAACAGGGCTGTTGACGATTAGCAGGCAGGCCTGGGCAGCAATGGAAAGCCTCATTTCCTCGCTAACCTCAAGGTCGTTCTGACCACGAAAGGTAATCTGATCGAGGAACAGATTGATTTTCCCCTCCAGCTTAGGCCGCAACTCGCGAGGCAAACGGCGCGTGATCGGCACCAATTCTTCAACCACCATCCGTTGATGAGCGGTGAGCGGCGTTGCCAATAGCTGCTCGCGCTTCTGCCGCTTTGCTCTTTTGCGACGCCAGAAAAACCCGACAATGAGCAGGCCCGCCAAGAGTAGGAGATAAGGGGTCATTACTCAGAAATAGGATCGGTCTTGCCTACTTGGTAGGGCCTAACATCGCTTCCCCATACAAAAAGCCCGGCCACACATAACTGTGGGCCGGGCCTAATGAACCTATGGCTAGGTAGTTAGATCACATGGGCGCGTAGTAATGCTCCTGCGCCCAAAGATACCAGTTATCGACCACTGTACCTGACAGCAGGATACCAATCCCGCCGGTTAGTGTCGTCAGCACGGCGAACCACCATGCCCAACGGTGGATCGATTCCATCGTGGCGTTAAAGCCCATGGTCCAGCGCCAGAAGAGCGCACCACGCTCCGAGGCGGTGCCGCGGTCTGTGATCTGCTCAATCTCACGCTCACCGCCATAGCGGCCAAGTGCAAGAATCGTTGCCCCGTGCATGGCAAACAGCACCGCTGAGCCATAGAGGAACACGATCGAAAGCGCGTGGAACGGATTGTAGAACAGGTTCCCATGAATGAGCGAGAAGTTGTTCGTCCAATCCAAGTGGCTGAAGATACCGTAAGGCACCGCCTCAGACCAGCTGCCGATCAGAGCAGGGCGGATAAAGCCCAGCACGAGGAACAGCCAGATCGCCGACGCAAAAGCCCAAGGGATATGCATCCCCATGCCCAGCGCCTTGGCCCGGTAATACGTCCGGGTCCACCAGCATAGCACCGAAATCGTAAGGAACGCGCCGGTTAGAATAAACCAGCCGCCCTCATTCAAAGGTACCATAAACTGAAAGCCATATTCCGGGCCAGGAGGGTTCAGAGAAAGCCAGAACAGTTCACGCATAAAGACCTGCGGGCTCCATCCGGCCTGAGCCCAGAAATTCAGCCCGATGATCATGAATGCCGCCAACCCAAAGGTCAGCGAGATCATGCCCAGCCAGCCGAGATAGAGCGGGCCCAATTGCGCTTGCCCGACCTTACCAGCCCAATAGCTGTAACCAGTCGCATTGATCCGATCTTCGCTCCCATCGGTCAGCGGAACGCCAGCCTCCGGCGCAGCTTTCAATTGGATCTGGGTGAAGATGTTTTGATAAGTAGCCATATCAATTATGCTCCTGCCGACCAGATTGGAATCTTGCGCCAGAAATCCCAGAACTCGACCCAGCTGCCTGTCATCAGAGTGCCAGAGATCACGATGCAAATCGCGCTCCAGAACGCCGCGCTTAACGCGAGGAAAAGCCCAACGCGGTGAATGCCCAGCGTGCCGACCGAATATCCGATAAAGTCACGGAAATACGTGTCTTCGTATTCAGGCGTCTTGACGTCCGTGTCATTCGAAGGATTGACCGCCGACAAGACCAAGCCACCGTGCAATGCAAGGGCGAGACAGTTCGTGAAGAAGAACGTGATCGCGAGCATATGGACCGGATTGTAGTGGAAGTTCACATACGCATATCCGGTGTTTGATACCCAATCGAGATGCGACCAGATGCCATAGGGAAACGCATTCCCCCACGCGCCCATCCAGAACGGACGGATCACATTCAAAGTGATGAAAGCAAAAACCGCGACGCTAAAAGCGATGGGAACATGATAGCTCATGCCCAGCTTGCGCGAGATTTCTGCTTGCCTTCCCACCCATGATAGGAACGCGACGCACGCACAGGCCGTGATGACCTGGTGATAGCCGCCCTGATTCAAGGGCATAAAGGCGAGTCCGGCATCGATCGGCGGTGGTTGGATGTCGATCAGCCAGGGGTTAAGGGTCGGACCCTGAAGCGCGGCGGCAAAGATCAGCATGGTGCCTAAAAGGGCGCTGACTGCCACTAATACTCCAAAGAACCCGACATAAAACGGCCCGACCCAAAAGTCGAAAAGGTCGCCGCCGATTATTGTGCCACCGCGCACGCGGTATTTCCGCTCGAAACTAAGGAGCGCCATAGGTCCATCCTTCCCACCTCAAGGGTGGGCGTTTTCGTTTCACAGTTAAAATGTGTGGGAGGCAGGCAGGCGAAGCTGACGCTTCATGACCTGCCTCCTCACGGATTTACGCTATTTACTTAGCCAGCTGGCGCGATGCCACCGAGCCAGTTGTACTTCTCCGTGCTGAGCAGGATGAAGTGGATAGTGAATGCCAGAACAGCCAGGCCCACATGGAGCGCGACGAGTGTCCGGCGAACATCGAATTGATGCCAAATCTTATACATATTCAGTTCCTTATGATGAAAGGTCGACTACCCATTCAATCCCCTATGGGGCGTAGTTCAGGCAGCAACCAAAGGTCGCCGGTTCAAACGAACCAAGGCTTCCACCAATACATCAGGGCATGTGCGACAAGCGCGATGCCGACATAGAGGGTGAAGGTGCCCATGAACGCGCCATGGATTTCCTTCGCCTCATCATCGGTCAGATACGTTCCCACTGAAGGGCGATCAGTATCGGCCATTTTAGTTACTCCATTTACTATTGTAGGAGCGGGGACAAAATTGCCCCCACGGGTATCCGCGCGTGATCCCCCACGCGAAATGCGGATGCCTGTAACTGTCAGGCAAATAGCATGGCCCCATTGCGGCGGTGTTGGCGGAAAGAGCGGTCATACCGTCTCCCCTTCAAGCAACGCCTCAGCGAGACAATCTGCGGAAACTGTTGTGGCGCCGCTGCGGCGCGCGTGGCGCTCTGCGGCGTCGCGCAGCCGTTTGGCGGCTGAAATTCGGACTAGAACGGGCTGTGCTTCGACCAGCTCATCAAGCCGAGTTTTTGCATCCGCGTCCCAGCTAACCTCTTGCTCGGAGCGAGCTGGTGTCGCCTCAGTCTTGTCCATATCGGAGCCGAGCGGCAGGATGTGGAACAGCGCATCGAACAGCGCATTGCACACTTCCTGCACCAGATAGGTCGCGCCGGAATATCCCATGAATGGCGTGCCGGTGTGGCGACGAATGGCTGCTCCGGGGAAACTGGCAGGAATGAAAGTGCCGCTTGGCCCCATCGTGTTGGGGCACTCGGCCATATACATGCGCTCATTATAGCTGCCGAACATCACCAATGGCGGGTTCGCATGGATGGCGGCGCGCACGTCTTCATTCTTCGGCTTGACCCCTGCACAGCGAGAAAAGCTCATCGCGCACGGCAAGCCCATGTCTTCTTCGAGGAAATGCGTGATCCCTCGTGCATAGGTTTCATTCGCGACAATTCCAAAGCTCGCAGTGCCAAAGAAATCCTGCGTCACAGAACGCCACAGATCCCAAAGCGGTTTGATCGTGGTGTGCTTCTCGCGCTCAATAAACGGCTCTGGGTCAAGGCCCAGTTCCGCTCCGATTGCGCGAAGGAATTTGGTGGTTGAGCTTAGGCCAACTGGCGCCTGGAAATATGGCCGCTCCAATGTCTCGCACAGATTGCGGCCGAACTCGCGATACATGCAGACACTTGCGTCTGCCATGCCGAGCTGGCGGATGTCGGCAAGGTGGCAACCGAGTGGGAATACCACGCCAACTTCCGCGCCGATCCCTTCGACCAGGCGGCGAATCTCCGCGAGATCGGATGGCATATTGAACATGCCATAGGAGGGTCCGATGATGTTGACCTTGGGTTTCTCGCCGTCTTTGCGCTCTTTGAGTTTAGGCGCTTTCTTCGGCCCAAATTCGGTCCACAACCACGTCAACGCGCGGTCGGCGCTTTCCCATTGATCCTCATCAATGGTGCGCGGCAGGAAGCGTTTGATATTGGTGCCTTCAGGTGTAACCCCGCCGCCGATCATTTCAGAGATTGAGCCGGTTACCACCACTGCGGGCAATTCTGGATCAAGCGTCTGCCAAGCCCGTTTCATCGCGGCCTCGGTACCGGTCTTACCCAGCTCCTCTTCGCCAAGACCCGTCACCACAATCGGCAATTCATGCGGGGGGAGAGCGTCTGTGTAATGAAGCACGCTGGTCACCGGCAGGTTTTCGCAACCGACAGGCCCATCGATGATGACTTGCAGGCCTTTGACCGCCGTAAAGACGTAAGTCGCGCCCCAATATCCGCCAGCGCGGTCATGATCGATGACGAAGGTCATGTGCCCACCGCCTCTGACGCTTTGCGTGCGGCTTCGTTGAGGGCCGCGTATTTCTTGCGGAATTTCGGGCGATCGACCGGAGTGTCTTCCCACACACCGGCGGTGTGTTCTGTGCCAACGCCTTCGAAGAAGTCGCGCATTTTTTCAAAGCGCGCTTTGTTGCCCATGGCCGCATTGATGACGGTGGCAAGGCTGCCGGCGCCCGCTGGCCCCATAAGTGGGCGCGCGGAGATCAAATTGGTGAAATAGAGCGCCGGGATCGCCTTGGCTTTGGCATGTTGGACCACCGGAGTGGTGCCCACGGCCAGATCAGGACGGAATTCTTCAACTGCTGCGATATCTTCTTCAAGGCTCGCGCGGAAGTTGACCCGAACACCGTGTGCCTCAAGCCATTCGCGATCTGCATTTGACCATTTGGTCTGTGGACATGCGCTGCCGACATACGGCACGTCCGCGCCGCTTTCGATCAGCAGTCGTGCGACCAGCAGTTCGGAGCCTTCATAGCCCGACACCGTGATCCGGCCATTGACCGGAGCGGACACCAAAGCGCCTTTGATCGCGCCAATCATCGTGTTCTTGACGCCATCGACTTTGTCTTGCGCCAGGCCCATCACATTGCCGATGCTATCGAGCCATGCCGCGGTGCCATCTGCGCCCACTGGAGCAGAGCCGATAACAGGACGCCCAGCTGTCTCAAATTCGCGAATACTGGCGGTATAGAACGGATGGATGGCCGCGGCGACGCTGCAATCAAGTGCGCCGTACAATTCGCGCCATTCGCGGGTCGGCACAACCGGACCAGCAGCCAGTCCGAGCGGCTCTAGCATCTGCCCGATCACCACCGGATCAGCCGGGAACATTTCGCCCAGCAATGCGACAGTCGGTTTGTCAGAGCGTTCTTTGGGAGCAGCGACGGGGCCTTCGGCTACTTCCTCGCGTGCATATTTTAGCATCGCGCCAGCAAGGACATCCTTCGCTTCGGCATGTGTGGGTATGCCAAAGCCGGGGACATCAATGCCGATGATCCGCACGCCGTTGATCTGTTTCTTAAGCAACCGCAGCGGCACGCCGCTGGCGGTGGGCACACAAAGATTGGTCACCACGATTGCGTCGTAATTCTCAGGATCGGCGAGGTCTTCGACGGCTTCTTTGATGTCTTCGAACAGCTTGCCTGTGACCAGTGTTTCGGAGGAGAAGGGCACATAGCCCACCGTCCGCCGTGCGCCATAGAAATGCGATGTAAAGGTCAGCCCGTAAACGCAACATGCGCTGCCAGACAGGACCGTCGCTGTGCGCTTCATGCGAAGGCCTACGCGCAGTGAACCGAACGCCGGGCACATGCTTTGCGGTTGATCATGCGGGCCAACGGGATAGTCGGCCTCATATTGGTCGAGAATGTCGCTTTTGCCTGCCGCGCGCGCGGCTTCTTTCATCGTGTCGGTGCTAGAGCAGCCGCCTTCGACCTTGGGCGCGCTAACACCGTCCAGGTCCAGAGTGTCCGGTGTGCGCGTCTCGGTGTCTCGGGCGCTGGGGGGGAAGGCGTCGACCATCAGATCTCGTCGTAAACCACTTCGAGGGACTCTTTTTCTTCGAACACGCCGCCGCGCATATCCGCCTGTGTTGCGGGGATCAGCTCGTAATTGCCGCCTGTCTCATCAGGGCTAAACAGGCCAAGCAATCCGTCTTGATCGAGCGGGGTTGGCTGCAAGGGAGGCGCTTCTGCGACATTCACCGCCAGCGTTTCGAACAGGCTGGCCCATTCGCCGCCGGGCTTGCCGATGATTTGGTAATTCGCTGATTTGCGCCGAATATCTTCATCTGCAGGGATCGCTGTCAGGACAGGAATGCCGACCTCTTCAGCAAAAGCATGCGCTTCGCCAGTGCCATCATCCTTGTTTACGATCATGCCAGCCACACCGACATTGCCGCCCATTTTGCGGAAGTACTCAACCGCGTGACAAACATTGTTCGCGACATAGAGCGATTGCATGTCGTTCGATCCGACAACGATCACTTTTTGGCACATGTCGCGCGCAATCGGCAGGCCGAACCCGCCGCACACAACATCGCCTAGGAAATCGAGTAGGACGTAATCAAAGCCCCATTCGTGAAAGCCGAGTTTCTCCAGCAATTCAAAGCCGTGAATGATGCCGCGGCCACCGCATCCCCGGCCAACCTCTGGCCCGCCAAGCTCCATGGCGAAAACACCGTCGCGTTGGAAACACACGTCTTCGATGCTGACGTCTTCGCCCGCGAGCTTCTTCTTGGACGATGTTTCGATGATGGTGGGGCACGACTTGCCGCCAAACAGCAGGCTAGTCGTGTCAGATTTTGGATCGCAACCGATCAGCAACACGCGCTTGCCCTGTTGCGCCATCATATAGCTGAGGTTGGAGAGCGCGAAGCTCTTGCCCGAACCGCCCTTGCCGTAAATCGCTATAACCTGAGTTTCGCTGGTCACTTCACCGGTGTGGACCGGATCGGGCTCTTGGCTCGCTTCTTCGCGCAGCGCATCTGTTTGGATATCTAACATCGTCATGCTGCGTTGCTCCAGTCGAGTACCATTTTCAGGCAGTTTGGATCGGTGAAGGCCTGCGGGTAAGCGGCGAGCGCCTGATCTGCGGGACGGCGATCCGTGATGAGATTGGCGAGGTCGAGCTTGCGATCCTCAATCAACGTGCGCGTCGCGGCCATATCGGCAGGCTGCCATTCGGCGGCGATGCGCAGGCGCGCTTCCTTCATAAAAGCGGGCGGAAAGGCGAAATTGATGCGGCTGGCGTAAAAGCCGGCGAGTGTGATCTCACCACCTTTGGCCAAGCGTCCGATCAATGCGTCAAAGATGCCCGCATCGCCGCTCGCATCATAGATGGAGGCGTAGTCGCGGCGTTCATCTGCATCAGGTGATTTGACAGAATACCCTTGGGCGCCGCTGCGCCGCGCTTCGTTGGTTTCCCAGACGGTGGGGGCGGGCGCGCCCGTGGCGATGGTGATGCGTGCGAGCAGTCGGCCAAGCACGCCGTGCCCGACAATGAGATCCGGCCCAGTGCCGCCTTCAATCGCGTGGAAAGCGGTTGCGGCCAGTGCGCAAAGCACTCCGTCCGCTCCCAGAGTTTCGGGAACAGGCAAGGCTCGCGCTGATGGAACGACCAGTTGGCGTGCTGTCCCGCCGAACAGGCCGCGTGCATCGGTGTAGCAATTGGCACCGGGCACAAACACCCACTCGCCAATTCGGCCACTGGCATCCGAACCTGCTTCGATGATCCGTCCGACTGATTCGTAACCGGGCACGAGCGGATAGCCCATGCCGGGGAAGTCAGGCATCCGCCCGCTCCACAGTAATTTTTCGGTTCCTGAACTGATGCCGCTCCAAGCGATTTCAACGAGTACATCGCTATCACCGACTGGATTCAGCTCAAGCGAGCGGAGCGCCAAACGCTCCGGTCCCTCAAGAATCACAGCCAGTGTGTGCATTATCGCCTCTGTTCCCCTTCGACGCCGTTGATCCCTCACGACTCGCGAAGTGTCTATTTCTAGACTCTCTCACCCATTTGCTACGCTTTACATATTAAAGTGTCAATTAAAGCGGACACATTAATTGTCAGGCCTTTGCGACAACGATGCTGGCGTTGACCGGTTGCGGGGTTGCGATGGTGCGAGTGCTTGAAAAACCTGCGCTTCTCAGCATTCCCGTGATCTCACCGCTGCTGCGTGCGCGGCCAGAGCCCATGGCCCACAGATACATGCCGAAAAATGCCTCACCCATGCCCTCTGCGCCGGGCACGCGGGCCATGGGTTCAGCGATTAGCAACCGGCCACCGGGGGCAAGGCTGGCGCGGATATTTGCGAGCAATTTTGAAGCCGGTTCATCGTCATGGTCGTGCAGGATGCGCACCAGCGAGATGATGTCATAGCCTGTGGGAATGGCGTCTTCAAAAAAGTTGCCGGGATGCGCGCTTACACGATCTGATCCCACTGCTTCGGCGAGAACCTGAGCGCCGGTCTCGACCACTTCGGGCAAGTCGAACAGGCCGAGATGCAGGCTGGAATTTGCCTGCCCCATCCGCGTCAGAAATGCCCCATGTCCTCCACCGACATCGAGCAGTTTTGCGCCGGTGGGAAAGCGGAAGCTCGCGAGCACTTGATCGGCGACAAAGTGTTGAGAAGCCGCCATCAATTCGGAATATTCGCGCGTTTTCTCTCCCGACTTTGCGGCCCCGTGCAAGGCCCCTGCATAGGACCAGTAACGCGACAGGTCAGTTGACTCTTTGCGATCCTGGCGCAGCAGTTCCATGGGGTCCGCAAGGTCGGCGTATAAAAGGCGGTGGTGTCGCACCATCGCCTGAGCGCCCATGTCGGCAGCGAGAACCGCGCCTTGCTCGCCCAACATCCAGCCATCCGAGTGCGCTTCTTCGGACAGTCGCAGAGCCCGCCCGGCACGCAACAAGGTCAGCGCTGCCTCCTTGGATAGATCAATCTCTGCGGCGACCGCATTCGCGCCAATCGGACCCTTTGCCAATGTGTCAAACAGACCGCTCTCCACATAGGCGCGCAGGGTCTGTGTATAGGTGAAGCCAGCGACCAGATCGAATGCTGCGCTTGCGCGGCTACGTGCGATCAGATTGATCAACGGAAGCTTCGCTGCCCAATATTGAAAACGCGGATTGGCGAACACAGCGTTGCGCCGCGCAATGTAGCGAGCTTTGAATGATAGTGGGCCGGGCTCCACTATTGGAATTCTGATATTTGACACAGCATTTGTCCAAATTGTTGGACACATGCTATCCATGCGTCAATAGTAATGTCGAGACTCGGGTCGGTAATGTTCGTCTGAGTAGCATCGGGGAGAGCGATGGGCGGTTCTATCGTCGTAATCGGAGCAGGAATGGGCGGGCTCGCCAGCGCAGCCCAGCTTGCTGCGCGTGGATACGATGTCACCGTTGTCGAAAAAGAGGCCGAAGTGGGCGGCAAAGCCCGCCGGGTCATGGTTGATGGACATCCAGTCGATGCCGGGCCCACCGTTTTCACAATGCGCGATGTGTTCGATGGGATCTTCCAATCCTGCGGCACCCGGTTGGAAGATCACGTCCACCTGCGCCGCTCCGAAGTGATCGCGCGCCACGCTTGGGATGAGAACCAGACACTCGACCTGTTCGCCGATCCTGTACGCAGCGAAGAGGCGGTGGGCGATTTTGCCGGAGCGAGCGCCGCAAAGGGCTATCGCGAGTTCCGCCATGCCACGAGGCGCATGTATGACATCCTCAACGAACCGATGATGCGCGGCGACAATGTCAGCACGCCGCTGCCGCTTCTCTGGCGCATCGGTCTGTGGCGTTTTGACGCTTTCGCGGCGATGCGCCCACATCAGAATATGTGGAAGGCTTTGGGCGGTTTCTTCCCTGATCCGCGCCTGCAACAATTGTTTGGCCGATACGCCACCTATTGCGGGTCATCGCCGTTTGCTGCGCCCGCGACATTGATGTTGATCGCGCATGTTGAGGCGACCGGCGTGTGGCTGATTGATGGCGGTATCCACGCTCTGGCTCAGGCTTTGCGCAAAATTGCCGAAGCCAAGGGTGTGCGGTTTCGGATGAACGCTGCGGTGGCCGAAGTGCTCGTCGAACGCGGGCAGGGCGCGAAAGGCGTGCGGCTGGCGACAGGTGAACGGATTGCCGCCGATGCGGTGATTTGCAACGCCGATCCCGGCGCGATCGCTTCGGGGAAATTTGGCGGTCAAGCGCGGGTAGCGGTGAAACCATTGCCGGCGGAGAAACGCTCTTTATCAGCGATCGTGTGGTTTGCTTATGCGCAAAGCAGCGGGTTCGACCTGTCGCATCACAACGTCTTTTTCTCATCCGATTACGCGCGCGAATTCAACCAGATCGCAAGCGGCCAAACACCCAGTGAGCCCTCGGTCTATGTCTGCGCACAAGATCGTGGAGGGCACCGCCTAGGGGCAGAAACCATCACCAAAGGTCGGCGCGAACGCATCCAAATCATCGTCAACGCGCCCGCCAATGGCGACACACATTCCTACCCACCTGAGGAGACCGAGCAATGCACAGCCCAGATGAGAGCAACGCTGGAGCGATGCGGCCTGAGGCTGGAGGATCCCATGCCCCACTCTCTGGCCAGCCCGGCGGATTGGGAGGCGCTGTTCCCAGCCACAGGAGGCGCCCTATATGGCAGAGCGTCGCACGGCTCGGCGGCCTCATTCCTGAGACAAGGTCCACGCACGCGCATACCGGGCCTCTATTGCGCGGGCGGGGCGACGCATCCCTCAGCCGGGGTCCCGATGGCCGCCTTGTCCGGACTGCTCGCAGCGAAGAAGGTCGACGCGGACCTCGCTTCGACGAAGCAGTCCCACCGGGTGGCTATACCTGGTGGTATATCGACGCGATCAGCGCGGACGGGCGTCACGGGCTGACCATTATCGCGTTTTTGGGAAGCGTATTCTCGCCCTATTACAAATCCAGCGGACGCGGCGATCCGATTGACCATAGCTCGTTGAATGTGGCCTTGTATGGCCCCGATCATCGCTGGGTTATGACCGAGCGGCCGAGCGGCGATGTGACCCGCGATGCGCAAAATCTGGTGATCGGGTCTAGCGCGGTTCGCTGGGACGGCAATGCTCTGGAGATTGATATTGAGGAGCAGGATAAGCGGCTTTTCAACCCCTTTCGGCGGCGCGTTTGTGGTAAGGTGCGGGTGTATCCTGAGGCGCTGAACCCGACCAGCTTTGCGCTTGATCCGGCGCAGAACCACATCTGGCATTGCATGGCCCCGCGCGCCCGGATCGAAGTCGAAATGGAAAAGCCCGGCCTGTCTTGGAGCGGACAAGGATATTTCGACCACAACCGCGGCTCTGAGCCGTTGGAGACCGGCTTTAACACCTGGCATTGGTCGCGCGCGCACATGAAAGAAGGCGCGGTGGTTTGCTATGAGGGTGAACGCGGCGATGGATCACTCTTCGCCAGCGCCATCCGATTTGACCGCGATGGAATCCCCGCTGAAGTGCCTCTGCCCGCAATGGCTGGATTGCCCAATAGCAAGTGGCAAGTGGGACGGCGCACGCGTTCTGAAATTGGCGTGGCGGAGGTCCGGCGGACATGGGAGGACACGCCTTTCTACGCGCGATCCGAACTGTCATCGCGGCTTTTCGGCGAAGATGTCGTGGCTGTTCAAGAAAGCTTAGACATGCGGCGTTTCGCATCGCCTGTGGTGCAATTTATGCTGCCGTTTCGGATGCCTCGCGGACCCGCTTAAACGTCTTCCTCGGCTTTCTTAGCTTTCGCTTCCTCAGCGGCTTTTGCTTCGCGACTTTGACGCAGCTCGCGGCGCATTTTGGACCATTGCCAAATGCCAAAACCCATTGCGATCCCATAGAAAAACACCAGCTCTATCCATGCAATGTTGCCCATGTCTGGCTCCTTTCTAGGCGGTCTTTTCAAGGTGGGCAGCGGCAAAGGCGGCGATCAGTTTGGCCGCCTGTTCAGGCGCTTCTTCATGCGCAAGATGGCCCAATTCGGGTAGGCTTTCCAGCCGCGATGTCGGCAGCCACTCATGCGCCTCCTTCGCCCAATCGAGTGGGATCGCAGCGTCCTTATCCGAATGCAGCAACAGCACCGGATTGGTGACCTCATGCATGCGCGTGCGCAGGGTTGGTAAATCCCAATTCGCCATCATCGCCAATGCACCTTTTGTGTGGTTCGAATTGCGCAAAAGGGTTGAATAGCAAGCAAGACCCGCTGCATCGATGCGAGAATGGGTGGAGCGATAGATAAACCGCTCCGCCTCACTACCGAAGCCCGCCGCCGCGCTGAATATTCGGGGGACGAGCGGGTTGACGAAGAGCAGTTTGGCGAGCGCTGGGAACACTTGCGCAGCCGGTCCGGGGAACGGACGCAGCGCGGCGTTGAGGCCAATCACTGGCCCTGAAAAGCCGTAATCCAGAGCGAGTTGCAGCGCGAGCGCTGCGCCTGCTGAATGCCCGACGATCCCATCGGGGGCAAAGCCAGTCTCCGCCAACAATTGCGCAATCGCACTGGCCATTTGGGGCAGCGACATATCGGTCGGTGGGTGCCCCGTGGTGAAGGCGTGGCGCGGCAAATCGGGAGCGAGTACATCGAAATCGTGCGCCAAGAGTGGCATGACCCCGCGCCAGCTATGGACCGATGCTCCGGTGCCGTGGAGCAAAAGGAGACGAGGTTTGCCCGCCTCTCCCATCCTCTGAATATGCCAATTTGCTCTGCCAACCGGCACAAATGCGCTGTTCTCGCGATGAGGCCAAATGCGTCCTTCGCGTTCCCAATTAAGAGCGCCGCTCACGCCGGAACCTTCGCCGCATCCGCCGCCGAAATCGCTTTATGCAACGCCTTCGCATCGGCGCGCGGCAATGCGAGGTAACGCGCGGCCATTGCTGCGGCCAATTCAGGTCCCTCGCGGCCCGGACGCGCGGAGATATCGACCACGAGCGCATCCAATCCCGAACGCGCAATCGCCTTCGCAGCGGCCTGCGAATCTTCGCCCGCTTGCTTACGACCCGGCTGGCCATCGGCATCAATATTCGCACGGCCATCGGTCAGCACCACAAGGCTCGGCGTGCGACCGCGTGCCGCCACCGCATGGGCCGCTTCGCGCGCAGCGTTTAATCCCATGGCAAGCGGTGTGCCGCCGCCACCGGGAAGCTCTGCCAAAGCGCGGCGTGCCCGAGTGAGCGAGCGAGTGGGGGGCAGCAACATTTCTACGCTCTCCCCGCGAAAGGCGATCAGCGCAACCTCGCTGCGGGTGACATAGGCTTGGGCCAGCATCAGCTCGACCGCACCTTTTGCTTCTGCCAGCCGTGCCGCTGCCGCTGAACCCGATGCATCGACCGCAAAGATCGTGACGCGTGCGGCTTTCTCATCGAACCGGCGGACGCGCAAATCCTCTTTGCGCATGATGATCGGAGCGTCCGAACCGCTCTCACTGCGCCGCACACTCTGCCACGGAACAGCGGCGCGCAATGTGTCGATTAGCGCCAGCCGAGCACCACCGTGCGGCATACCGGGACGCGCGCCCAAGGGCTTCCCGCGAAGTCCTGATTTGCGCTTCTGCCCTGAGCCTGCTGCGCCGCGCTTGGGTGTTTGGCCCTTGACCAATTGCGCTAGCAAATCTGCCGGGATCGAAGCCGCCGCTGCCTCAACCATCAAGTCTTCGAGAGTTTGATCGCGTTCCTGATCCTCTGCATCCGAAGGCGTGTCGCCCGGATCGGAGGGAGGGGGTGGTTGATCTTCTGGTGGTTCGGGATCAGTGGACGGTAACTGAGTTGCGAGCGGGGCCAAGACCAACTTCGCCGCCGTCTCCAGATCGTCCCGCTTTGCAACGTTGCGCCCCTCCAAAGCTGCAGCGCCGCGTGCCGCTTCGCCTGCAAACAAAAGCGGCCGTAGTGATCCAATACCCAAAGCTGCCGCCGTTCCAGCGAGCGCCGTCAGAGCGTCATCCTCCAACGCAGCAACCGCACTCAGATCACCCGTCACATTTATTACAACATCGCGCCATTCACGCGATGCCGTGAGGTCGCAATGAAACGCCGCGCGCTCTGTCAAAGATACCGGCGGGGCATCCTCTGCCTCGGTCCCATCATCCAGCAGAACCAGCGCCACTTGGCGATCATCCAAGGCCTGCGCCAGTCGTCCAGCCACCCCATCATCCAACCGCTCCGCCATAGGCACAATCAGCGCACCGCCAGAGGCTTCTGCCAGAATTCCCTTGGTCGCAATTGGCTTTCCGGCAGAAAGGCTGGCGGCAATATCGATCCCGCCCAACAGCCGCTCATCATCAACATGACCGGGCAGGCGTCGGCAGGGCAATGCCTCACCAATCGCTTGCACCAAGGCATCGCGCGCAGGGGAGGCTCCGCGCAATATTATCGCGCCAAAGTTTAACGGGGCTAGGGTGAAGAGCCGAGCGGCAAGCAGCGCATCATGCGCGGTATCGCCGCGGCTGCTCACCCGAACAGCTCTTCCACCGCGCGGGTAATGCGCGCAGTTGATCCGGTTTCATCCAACACATCGCGCCGCAGCCGGTGCCGCAGCGCCGATGGCGCAACCGCGATCAAATGCTCGCGCCGGACGGACTTCGCGCCTTTCAGCGCCGCCAGTGCCCGCGCCGCGCGCATCAAAGTCAGCTCTCCGCGAAGGCCATCTGCGCCCACCGCCATGCACAAATGCGCAGCATCGGTGAGTACATCATCGCCGGTTTCGAGCTTAGCGAGCTTGGACTTGCCGCGCGCAACTTGCTTGAGAATCTTGGCGTCTGCGCCTTCCCATTTTGCTGCGAAGGCTTGCGGATCGCGTTCGTTCGCTGCGACCAAACGCATGATTTCGACGCGCGTTTCAATGTCTTGCGGCGTGCGCACTTCGACCGACAATCCGAACCGGTCGAGCAGTTGCGGACGCAATTCGCCTTCCTCGGGATTGCCGCTGCCGATCAGCACGAATTTTGCCGGATGCCTGACCGAGAGGCCCTCTCGCTCCACCACGTTCTCACCCGATGCGGCCACATCCAGCAATAGATCGACCAAGTGGTCTTCGAGCAGATTGATTTCGTCGATGTAAAGAAACCCGCGATGGGCTTTCGCAAGCAGGCCTGGTTCGAAACTCTTTTCACCCGACCGCAATGCGCGCTCTAGGTCGAGTGAGCCGACAACTCTGTCCTCTGTAGCGCCCAAAGGCAGGTCGACAAACGGCACCGCGCGTTTGCGCAAAGGGCCGCCGCCGCAGACATCGGGATAGCGCGCTGCATCTTCCTTAGAGCCACCGTAGGCGCAGTTCGCATGTGCCGTAATTGGCGGCAACAGCCCCGCGAGCGCGCGCGCAGCGGTACTTTTGCCTGTTCCTCTGTCGCCGAACACCATCACGCCACCCAATGACGGATCGACGGCGGCGATCAACAGCGCCTGTTTCATCTCGTCTTGCCCGACGATGGCGGAAAATGGGAAACGTGCCATAGGCTTAGTGTTGTGGACGTTTCAGTCGCGTTCGACAAGCATTTGAGACAGATGCACTGACAATTCTGCCTTACACCCTCATGCTTTGCCCAACCGATTGAGCAACAAGACCGGTAGCAGCCCAGCGGCCAACAGAATCAATGCGGGGATGGAGGCCTCGACCAACCGCTCATCGCTGGCCAATCGGTATGCGCGTGTCGCCAGCGTCTCCAGATTGAAGGGGCGCAGGATCAATGTCGCGGGCAATTCGCGCACTGTGTCGATAAAGACCAAAGCAGCAGCGGCGGCGAGGCTCGGGCTGAGCAGCGGCACATAGATACGCGCCAGAACACGGGCAGGCTTTGCGCCAAGCGAGCGGGCGGCGGCATCGAGGGAAGGGGGGATTTTGGATAGCCCGCCATCAACCGAATTGAACGCCACGGTGAGGAACCGGACGGAGAGCGCATAGATCAAAATCGCGCTGGTCCCGGTGAGGATCAACCCGCCAGAATATCCAAAAGTGTCGCGTGCAAACCGGCTTAAACCGACATCCAAGGCTCCCAAGGGAGCGAGCAACCCGACCGCTAACAATGCCCCTGGCAAAGCATATCCCAGCGTCGAAACCCGGATCGCGCCGGTCGCAATGCGCGAGGTTGAACGCGCCTTTGCAAAGCCCAACACAAGCGCCGCGAGCAGGCATGTGATCGCGGTCGCGAGACCCAGCCATGCACTACCGCGTGCATAGCTCCACAAATCACCGATGGCCGAGACGGCCGCATCGCTGATTGCCATGCCGAGAAGGTGCAGTGCAGGGATCACAAAGCCCAGCAACACCGGCAATGCGCATGCGAGCATGGCCAGTGCCCGACCAAGCGGGGTTAACTGGATCAGAGGTTCGGACCCGGTGCGCTGGGACAGGCCGTCTTTGGAAGTGCTCCGCCCGGAGCGAGTCCGCGCCTCCCACACAATCAGGGCGATAACGAACAACAGCATGACTGCCGCCAGTTTCAGCGCCGCTTGTTTGTCGCCCATCGACAGCCAGCTGCGGAAGATACCTGTGCTGAAAGTGGGAATGGCGAAATATTGCGCCACCCCGAAATCCGCGAGCACCTCCATCAATACCAACGCCAATCCCCCGGCAATGGCGGGACGAGCGGCAGGCAAGGCGATGTGCCAGAATGCGGTCATTGGCGCTGCTCCCAAAGATCGCGCGGCGTTGAATTGCGCGAAGCTTTGAGCGGCAAAAGCGCCTCGGGCGATCAGGTAGACATAGGGGTAAAGAACGATGCCCAAAACGAAGGCACCACCGGGCAGCGATCGGATTTGGGGGAAGCTGTAATCGTCCACGCCCCATCCGGTGAGGCCGCGCAATGCGCTCTGCACAGGGCCGCTGAAATCGAGCAGGTCGGCATAGATATAGGCCGCGATGTAAGCGGGCACGGCAAGCGGTAGAACCAGCGCCCAGCTGAGCACCTTGCGTCCCGGAAACCGCGTCGCTGTCACCAACCAGGCGCAGCCCGTGCCCACAATTGCGGCAAGCGATCCGGCCATCACCATCAGCAACAAAGTGTTGCCTATATAATTGGCAAGCACCGTGCGCGCGAGGTGGGCGATAGCCTCAAAACCGCCGCTAGGCGCGGTCACAAGGATCGCGGCAATCGGCAAGGTTGCGACAAAAGCGAGCAGCAATGCGCCGGTGGCCCAGCGGTCAGGCAAGCCATCAAGCGCTGACGCGGCAACACTTGCATGCGCGCCATTCGTTTGCGTAAGGCGGCTCATCGGCACTCCCGCCGAAGTGCTGCGCGCAGGACAATGATGTGAGCCTCGAATTTCGTCATATTGCCCATGCTTATGGAGAGGTGGCGGCGCTGGATGATATTGCCTTCACTGCGCCAACCGGTGAGATTACGTGCCTGCTTGGATCGTCAGGTTGTGGGAAGTCAACCTTGCTGAACTTAGCCGCCGGACTTTTACCGGTGCAACAAGGTAGCATCTGGGTCGATGGTGAGATGATGGCTGAAGCCGGGGTGAACCCGCCGCCTGAAGCGCGCTCGGTGGGATTGGTTTTTCAGGATGGCGCGCTGTTTCCGCATATGAGCATCGCGGCCAATGTCGGTTTCGGTCTTGCTCCGAATGAGCGGGGATTGGTTGGCGGATGGCTGGATCAGGTTGGGCTTTCCGGGCTGGGAGAGCGTTATCCGCATGAGCTTTCCGGTGGCCAGCAACAGCGCGCTGCTCTTGCCCGTGCGATGGCACCGGGACCGGGTGTGTTGTTGATGGATGAACCCTTCGCCAGCGTCGATATCGTCCTGCGCCGCCGGCTGCGCCGCGATTGCCGGATGCTCCTGCGCGAACGCGGGAGCACCACGGTGCTGGTCACGCATGATCCCGAAGAGGCCCTGGACATTGGCGATCGGATCGCGGTGATGGAGGCGGGTCGGATCGTGCAATTCGGGACTCCAGAGGATCTCCATGAGCGCCCGGTTGCGGCCTCTGTCGGCGCGATATTTGGCGGCGCGCAGGTCGTTCGAGGCACCCGTGAAGGCGATGGTTTGCGAACGGCGTTTGGCCTTTGGCCTGCCACGTCCTTGGCTGATGATGCGCCGGATACGGGTGATCTCGACCTGTTAATCTACGCCGAGCAGGTCGCCTGTGTGCCCGACCCAGAGGGGCTGAGCGTGCGCGACGTGCATTCGATTGGCAGTGTGACGCGGGTCTTGCTCGTCAATAATGCGGGCGAGGAGATAACGGCGCAAACCACAGTGACGGTGGATCGGGGCGCGCGCTATGCTCCGGTGCCGCAATCGGGAAGCGCCCGGGCCTTTGCCCGAACGTAAGAAGCGCGCTTTTGTGCGCAAGTAAGGCTTGCAATTGTAAACCCACTATTGCAACGCATTCGCAACAACATTTAGAAGGTATCCCAATGAAGCGAATGATCCTCGCCGCTGCCCTGTCTTTAGGCGCACTGGCTGCAACAGCATGCTCACCGGCTGACGAAGCTGGGACCGATGGGGCGACCGACAACGGCGGAGCGGGCGAGGTGAACATTTACTCCTCCCGCCACTACGATACGGACCTCGCTCTGTATGAAGACTTCACCGAGCAAACCGGCATCACCGTCAACCGGATCGAGGCCGATGCGGATGCTCTGATCGAGCGGATCGCCAGCGAAGGTGAGTTCTCTCCAGCTGACCTGCTCATCACCGTCGATGCAGGCCGTTTGTGGCGCGCAGAGGAAGCGGGCATTTTGTCTGCTGTTACCTCCGACACACTCACCGAACGCCTGCCCGAACATTTGCGACACCCGGACGGATTGTGGTTCGGTCTGTCCACCCGCGCACGGGTCATTATCTACAATAAAGGCCAAGGCGCACCCGCTGGGCTAGAGAACTACGCGGATCTCGCAGACCCCGCCTATCGCGGCGACATTTGCATCCGGTCATCCTCAAACATTTACAACATCTCTCTGCTTTCCAGCATTATCGCGCATAACGGCGCAGAGGCAGCAGAGGATTGGGCCGAAGGCGTCGTCGCGAATTTCTCCCGCGATCCGCAAGGCAATGACACCGCGCAAATCGAAAGCGTTGCAGCGGGCGAGTGCCGCATTGCAGTGGTCAATTCCTACTACCTCGCCCGCTTCGCAGGGGGTGACGACGAGCAAAAGGCACTCTTTGACAAGCTCGGCGTGATCTTCCCCGATCAGACAGGAAACGGAACCCACATCAATATCAGCGGCGCTGGCGTCACCATCAACGCGCCCAATCGCGAGAATGCCGTCGCCTTCCTCGAATATCTGACCTCGGAAAGCGCGCAGCGTTATTTCGCCGATGGCAACAATGAATATCCTGCGGTCAGCGGTTTAGAGGCAAACTCAGCCGTTGAGCAATTGGGTGACTTCACAGCCGATACTTTGAACGCCGCCGAAATTGGTCGCAATCAACGCCAAGCGGTGGAAGTATTCGACCGCGCCGGTTGGAATTGAGCGTGTTGGGGTGGAGCGTGGTCAAAGTCGCGCTTTCACCCCTTATCACTAATCTAGCTTGAAGCGCAGCTGCGGAACGTCCATTTGCGCCTCCAATCACCAATCCGAGGCCAGAGTTTTGACTGACACCGCAACCGCAACTGCCATCCCCCCACGCGACGCTTTTGCCGAAAGCAAAGCGATCACGGTTGAGACGATAACCAGCGTCCAGCAATGGAACGATGACCTGTTCAGCCTCAAAATGACGCGTCCGGCAAGCTTCCGCTTCCGCTCTGGTGAGTTCATTATGATCGGCCTGCCGAAGGAGGACGGTAAACCCCTGTTACGCGCCTATTCCATGGCCTCGCCTAGCTATGATGAAGAGCTCGAGTTTCTGTCGATCATTGTCCAAGACGGCCCGCTGACATCGCGGCTGCAACATATCAAAGCGGGCGACCCGATTTACCTTGGTAAGAAACCAACGGGCACCCTAGTTACCGATGCGCTGTTGCCTGGAAAGCGGCTGATTATGCTGTCCACCGGCACTGGCCTTGCGCCCTTTATGAGCCTCGTCCGCGATCCGGAAGTTTACGGCATGTTTGACGAGGTTATCGTTGTGCATTCGGTGCGCCGGGTCAAAGACCTAGCCTATCGCGATCTGCTCGAGAGTAAGTTGGAAGGCGATCCGCTGCTCGAAGACGAAGACCGCGCGCGCATGATCTATGTGCCCACCGTTACCCGCGAAGACTTCCACACGACTGACCGTATTCAGGTGCTGATCGACGATGGTCGCCTGTTTAAGGATAGTACGGGACCAAATCACCTCGATCCTGAAACAGACCGCATAATGATGTGCGGCAGCATGGCGATGATCAAAGACCACGCCGCTGATCTGGAGGCGCGCGGGTTTGAAGAGGGCGCGAATAACAAGCCGGGGCAGTTCGTGATCGAACGCGCCTTTGTCGGCTAAAAACCAGGAAAAATTCGCTATGCATGACCCCATCGATTTCACCGGCAAGCGCGTTGTGGTTATTGGCGGATCGAGCGGTATCGGTAACGGCATTGCACAAGGGTTCCGGGCACGCGGTGCCGCCGTCATCGTGACGGGCACACGGCCCGATGCAGGCGATTATCTTGAGGCTGAGGACAGCGATTTCACGGGGCTGACCTACGTTCATCTCAATGTGACAGACCGGGCAGCCGCAGATGCGCTGGCGGCCGAAATTGGTCCTGTCGATGTGTTGGTCCAAAGCCAAGGTATTGTGCGTTACAAGCGGCAGGAATTTGCTCGCGAAGGCTGGGACGCGGTGGTCGATGTCAATCTCAACTCAGTGATGGATTGCGCGCGCGCTTTTCATGCCGGACTGGCTGAGCGTGGCGGCACGATGAGCGTTGTATCCTCCGTCGCAGCGTTCAAATCGACAATGGGAACGCCTGCCTATGCTGCATCCAAAGCGGGCGCGGCGAGCCTTGTTAAGAGCCTCGGCGAGGCATGGGCGCGCGACGGCATCCGTGTAAACGGCATCGCGCCCGGTCTGGTCCCGACGAAGCTGACAGCAGTGACCACCGATCATCCTGAGCGGCTGGAGGCGACTTTGCGCGCGATCCCGATGCGCCGTGTCGGCACGCCAGAGGATATGGCAGGCGCGGCGCTGTTTCTCGCGTCGTCATTGTCTGCCTATATGACCGGGCAAACGCTGGTGGTGGATGGGGGTTTGACGCTTTCCTGACGGCAAGACCGCATTTCTACACGCGGTGCATCTGCGATTGGCTGGATCTGGCCAAATTCGCCACAAAACGCGTTTAAAGTTGGAAGAATGTCACCCATGCCATTTTTTGTTCAACCAGTTGTCAACAATGGGAAACATCGCGGAAAAATTGGGTGACATATAGCACAACATGTCATGCGAACCCTACAATTCTCGAACAGCGGTCGCGGCATCTGTTAGGGCGTTGGTGAGATTAAAAGCGCGTTGGAGATTACAATGAAGTTCACCCGCCTTGGCAATTCCGGCCTTTCCGTCTCACAGCTTTGCCTTGGCTGCATGAGCTTTGGCGACACGACTAAGGGCTGGCATGGCGACTGGTTGTTGGGTGAAGGTGAGAGCCGACCGTTCTTTCGCCAAGCGCTGGAGGCCGGGATCAATTTCTTTGATACCGCCAATGGATATTCGGGCGGCACATCCGAAGAGATCACGGGCAAGCTGCTGAACGAGATGGCGAGCCGGGATGAGGTGGTGGTGGCTACCAAAGCCTTCATCCCATGGCGCAATGCCCCGAACACCGGCGGGCTGTCGCGTAAGAGTCTGATGCAAGCGGTCGATGACAGTCTCACCCGTTTGAACATGGACTATATCGACCTGTTTCAGATCCACCGCTGGGACGATGCGACACCTATCGAAGAAACCATGGAGGCGCTTCACGACATCGTGAAGGCGGGCAAAGCGCGCTATATCGGCGCGTCGTCTATGTATGCGTGGCAGTTTGCCAAGGCTCAGGAAACCGCACGCGCCAATGCCTGGACCCGGTTCATATCCATGCAGAACCAACTTAACTTGCTTTATCGTGAAGAAGAGCGCGAGATGCTGCCCCTATGCGCCGATGAAGGGGTTGGGGTGATCCCTTGGAGCCCGCTTGCACGCGGACGCTTGGCACGGCCTCTGGGTGAGGAGACGGTGCGGTCAAAGACCGATGGCGTGGGTAAAATGCTTTACAAAGATAGCGATGATACCGACGCAGCGGTGATCGGCGCGCTCGAAGAGGTAGCGAAGGCGCGCGGTGCGCAGATGGCGAGCGTTGCGCTGTCATGGCACTATACCAAGCCAGCGGTCGCGGCGCCCATCATCGGCGCGACCAAACCGCACCATATCGATGCGGCAGTGGCCGCGCTCGACATAGAGTTGACCGCGCAAGAGGTCACAGCGCTCGAAGAGCCGTATCGCCCGAAATGGCCCACCGGTTTAGGCATGGCGACGCCAGCGATGGACCAAGTAACGGTGCGATAGAAGTGACTTAGAAGTTGGCGGTTACACCGAGCGAGGCGGAGGTGCCGACATCGAATGTGTTAAACTCAATCCGGTTGTCGCCCAGTTCCTGAAACTCGAAATTGTCGCGTCCAAAGATGTTGCGGACTTCCAATTTTATCTCCATCGGAACGCCCAAATTGATCTCAGTCCGGCCGACAATATCAACGGTCAAACCGGGGTCTTCGATGAAGTCAGGTTGAGCGCCAGCACGCTGCGTCACGCGCTCACTGGCATAGTTGAACAGGACGGTGAGCTGCTGGGTCTTCTCGGTGTCCTCAATGCCGAACGAGATGTTGGCGATGTGATCGGACTGACCGACCAAAGGCGCGCCATCATCAAAAATCTGGTTTGATAGCTGGCCAAGATTACCCGGCACTGGTGAAATATCAGCATCGCCTACTGACAGCTCCGATTGAGTGTAGGTGTAGTTGGCGATGATCAGGAATTGCTTGGTCTCGAAGAAAGTGCCGCCAAGGCCGTAGAGATCGATGCCGTAAACCGCATCGAATTCGAGACCGTAAAGTTCAGCCGCTGGCGCGTTCGCAAAGCTGGTAAAGACTTGACCCGATGCGACGTTGAATGTGCTTTCAATCGGATTGTCGATTTCCTTGTAGAATCCGGCAAGGCTGACCCGATTGGTCCCGCCAAGGTAATGTTCAGCGCGCACTTCGGCATTGATCAACTCGCTGTCTTGCAAGAGCGGGTTGCCTTGGAACAGGCGGTTAGATGCAGGGTCGAAATAGCGCTGCTCAACAAGCTCGCGGAACTGTGGGCGAGCGATTGTTTTGGATGCCGATGCGCGCAGTTGCACATCGTCAATCGGCTCCCAAGTGATGGTAGCGCCGGGCAGGAAATAGTCATTGGCAATGGCCGTCGGCGTTGCCCCTGCAACCGGAGTGTTAAACACCGTCTGATCAAGCGCGACGTCCTGCGACGCATCCTCATACCGAACGCCAGCCTCCACCGTCAGATTGCCTGTCGGTAACCAGCGCACAAGGCCGTAAACGCCATGAATATCCAAAGCCGCATCAAAGGCTGGAAACGGGGTCGCTTCGGTCAGATTGACGTTGAAATTGTCGAGCGTGAACTGGTCAATGATGTCAGCCGGCATCCGAAGACCCAGCGCAACCGCCGCCGTTTCATTGAACGTGCCGACATCAGGGTTGGTGTTATCAGGCGAGATAAACGGACGAAACTCGCGGCTTTCCGAACGGCGGTCCGTGTCGGAATACGCATAGCCAACGGTAGCTTCGAAATTGTCAGTGATCTCGTAACCCAAGTCGATCCCGCCAAACAGCAGTTCCTCTTGCAGATCATCGAAGGCGACCGTCGAAATACCGGCATCGGACAATTGGTTGAAATAGGCGACGAACAAATCGCCAAACTGGTTCCCGGTCAGGTTCGTGCGGGTATAGCTGACTGTGGTGTTGAACGGAGCTTCGCGATCGGTGCGCGCATAGCCGCCGCGGAAATCGACGCTGAGCCGGTCGAAATCGAGTTCCGCGACGAGCTGAGTGTCGATCAATTGGCGTTCGAAAAAGGCGGTTTGTTGAGTGATGAAGTCGAACCCGGTCTCACCCGGAAAGATATCAAACCCTTCGGACAGGCGCGCTGTTTTCAACGTGTCGCGGATATACAGGTTGGTCCAACGAATGGTGTGCGGGCCAAGGTCCAGACCAAAGCTAAGCAACCCGTTCACAAGGACGCTTTCATCGGTGATGAAAGTTTCATCTTGCTGGAACACTTCAGACAGATCGCTGCTGCCGCGTTGGCTCAAAACCGTGCGATTGCGCAGGCTGTTTTTGAGTGATGCGGTGGCGATGATGCCAAGGAAGGTCTCTTCGCCCAGTTCAAGCGAGACGCCGCCGGTGATTGAACCGGAGAGGTTGGGGCGCTGCGAATTCTCTCGCTGCAAAGTCGCAAGGTTGCTTGGGAACAATTGCCCTGCGATCCCTTCGGCAGTGGCAATATCAATCGCGCCAATCCGCTCTCCGCTGTCGAAGAAGGCTTGCAAGTTGGAAGGGACATCGCGGGTGCCCGTGTCGAAACCGAACTCGTCCAAGCCCGAACCTACGTAGGTTAGGCCGTTCTGGAATGTCGTCTCGGTATCTCCGCTGATGCCGAAACTGACCGAAAGGAAATCCTCCACCGGCACTGCTTTAGTGGTGAGATTAATTACGCCGCCGCCAAATTCGCCGGGATAGTTGGCCGAATAGGTCTTTTGAACCAGCGAAGAGGCAACCACATTGGTCGGGAAAATGTCGAGTGGAACGACCCGGCTAAGCGGCTCTGGGCTCGGCAAAGGCAGGCCATTAAGCAGCGCCAGCGAGTAGCGATCGCCAAGGCCGCGAACAAACACGCGGCCATCGCCGACCAGCGAAAGACCTGTCACCCGGCCAAGCGCGCCTGCAATGTCGCCTTCGCCGGTGCGCGCAATGTCTTCATCGGAAAGGACGTTGAGAACCTGTGACGACGACCGCTCCGGATTGCGATTGCGGCGCCCGGTCACGATGATGCCCGAACCGCCCGGAACAGAAACTTCAGGCTCGTTGAACTCTTCATCTTCTTCGATGTCTTGCGCATCTTGCGCCGGTTCCTGCTCTTCCGCCGCGTCGGTAGATTGTGCGTGAAGAACCGATGGGAATGTGAGCGACGTTGTAAGAAGCAGAAGCCCTGCCAGACGTTTGCCGGTCGACATAATGCTAGACCCCCTCATGATTAGGTCTTGGAAAACACACCGAGCCATTGCGGCTCGCCAGAATGAATGAAGGGAGGCGAGCGTTTCAAAACGCCGCCTCCCTTCGATTTAAAGGTTTGATCAGTTCACTGGCAGCGAGGTACAGGCCCCGTTGGCGCTGCCAAAATCCATGATCGATGAATTGCACGTCCAGTCGCCGAAATCGGCGGTGATATCTGCCTCAACGGCTCCGATTGTTGTTGCAGAGTTGAAGAACGATGAGCGTGCGGTTGCATCGAACGCGGTGACGCCATTCTCGCTCGCACCGTTCACAATCGTATTGGTCAGTGTGAGTGTGAACATCACATTGTTGTTTGTGCCCGCATCGACGACCGCCTGAACGGCCGCGTCATTGGGGCCGCTAGATCCGCGAACCGGACGGTCGACCCCGTCACACACGAATGAATCGATGCCGATAATCGCGTCGAGCGTGATCTGCTCATCAATCCGGATGCAGACGTCTGCAGCGGTGTCGAGATCAACGATGCCATTGGTCAGGCCAAGCGCAGGACCACCGCGGGCGCGGATCGCCTGGCTTGATGCCGAAGAGCGTTGGACAAAGGTGAAGTTCGTCACTTGCAGGCGGCTCTGCGGGAGAGCGTTGCCGGGTGTGCCATCGCCCAGATCGTCGGGAGAATCGAGCTCGATGATGCTGTCGCCGGTTGCGGCGCGTTGAACGACGACGACCGATTGCAGATTACCTTGAACACCCGAATCCGCGTCGATGGAATCGTCTGACGAGCCAATAACCGCAAGGTTACGAACATTGATCGAGCCACCGAAGAACTCAACGCCGTCATCCGAGCTGTTGAATGACATCAGGTTGTTGATCGTAGTGCCAGAACCCACACCGCCGGTGGTTAGCGATTGCAACTCGTTCGATTGCTGCAACTCGAAACCTGAATAACGGATCTGGTTGAATGTGAACGAGCCGGAGCTGTCCGCATCATCATTACCGCCAAATGGCGTTGCGATGGTGGTGCCTTCCAGTTGCTGCTCACACTGAGGGTTGGCATTGGGAGCGGCCGTTGTGTTGAAGACTTGCGTTGAGCAATCGGACACCGGAGCCCGACCGAGCAGGACGACGCCGCCCCATTGTGCATCGCTGCCATCGCTGGATATGCCCAGTACGTTGTCGCGGCTGGTCCAGATGATTGGGTTGGTCGCTGTGCCATTGGCCTCGATAGTGTTGCCGCGATTGACGATGAAGAACGATTCCGCCTGTGCGAACAGAATCACGCCTGGTTCAATCGAGACAGTTACGTCGGTGCCGGTGCTGGAAAAGCCCTGATCGGAGCCGACATCCACTCGGCCGGAAATCTCGTAAAGCAGCCCGTTGACGAAAGGCAGGTTGTCGTCAGCTGTAAATCTCGCTGGCAATTGGCAAACGCGGTATTCGCCTGTTGGGCCACTAATCGTGCCAGCATCGGTCAAGCCGCCGGTCGATGCGATTGTGGGACAACCTGCAGCCGGAGTGACCGTCCCTTGCGTTGGAGTCGGTGTTGGGGTTGCGGTCGGCGTTGGTGTCGGAGTGATGATAATATCGCCAGACGTGCCGGGTGAGACGATTTCGTCTGCGCCGCAGCCAGCAAGAGCAACGATGCTGGCGCCAAGGATGAGTGTGCGTTGGATGTTTTTCACGGCGAGCGGTCCCCTAAAACCTGAGAATCGATAGATGCGCGATTGTGTTCGCAAGGGCCGCGCTAGGGATCGTGTGTGACAGAATTTCTTCTAGGTGACGGTTTTTAAGACAGGGCTGTAACATGACCGAAGAAAGTTCGATTCAGTCGAAATTTCTTTGTCGGAGCTGGTTTGCAGGAGACAATCTCTAAGTCTTAAGCATATGAAATATATTGACAATACCTCTCCCGATGTCACTCGTATGACAATGTTTCATTTATGTTGCAATTCGATGAAATATGCGTCACATTGCTGTCACACAAACAGGAGATGTGAGCATGGCTCTCTCAAAAATGAAACCACTTAGCCTCGCATTGGCTCTCGTATCGAGCGCAGCACTGGTCCAGCCAGCAATGGCGCAAAATCCAAGCTCTGATGATGAGGCTTTGGCGGCACAAACTCTGTCCGATGGTGAGAGCGTTCGCGCGATTGCGATGCTGAAAACTGCGCTTGAGCAAGCGCCCAATGATCCCGCTTTGCTGATCAATCTGGGCATCGCTTACGCGCAGTCGGGCAATGACGCAGAAGCGCGCGCGAGCTTTGAGGCTGCTTTCGCAAATCAGGACATGATGGAGTTGGAAACGGCGAACGGGCAGGAGACGGATTCGCGTCGTTTGGCTCGCCGTGCATTGGGTATGCTGGACCGCGGTGAATTCCGCGAAGATGCACGCGACACACGCCAATTCACATTGCGCGAGTGAGCTAACTGCGCGCGAGTTTTGCGTGCCAGTTGCTCGGTCGAAACCGGTCACCTCGATGTATGGGTGAGTGGAGCAACGACCAATGGGTCCGTTGATCCAAAGGCGGGGCTGTCACCTGCGTGTCATTTACGGTAGACAAAAGGGAGCTTCTGGAGGGCCCGGAATGATTCTCGCTCGTGCGAGCACCTGTTTGATCGCCGTTTCAATGGCATTGATTGGCAGTCATGCCAAAGCGGATGTTATGGAAATCAACCAAGACGGCGCCCGTTGGGTGGCCGGTGGTAACGGCGTGCCCATTGGCTCTAGCCTCGAAGTGAGACCGGCCCAAGATGCGCAAATCGATCTTAGCGCTCTCATCATTCCAGACACGATCATTGGCAACACCGCTGCTCACTCATCGGGCATCCCGCCTCGCTATGCGGCGAAAGTTCAAGAATTATCACAGCGCTTTGACCTAAGCCCCAGCTTGATTGAAGCGCTGGTTTGGCAGGAAAGTCGCTGGCGTGAGAATGCTGTGTCGCATGCAGGGGCGAGAGGCCTTGCGCAACTGATGCCGGGCACTGCGCGCTATCTAGGCGTCAATCCCGATGATCCAATGCAAAACCTCGAAGGCGGCGCGCGTTATTTGCGCGAACAGCTCGACCGGTTCGATGGTGATCTTGAGAAGGCGTTGGCCGCTTATAACGCTGGGCCTGGCCGCGTAATCCGCGCTGGTGGCATTCCAAATATTCGCGAAACGCGGCACTATGTTGCTGCGATCATGGGACGGCTCGCCAGCCATTCGCGCCCTGGCGCTCGATAGTTCGACAACAGCACTTCCGATTTAAGGATTATGGAACATACAATGACGCCGCTTTACCGCCTTTACCTCCGCATCACCGCAGTACTTGCGGCTTTGTTGATGCCAGTGGCTGCGCAGGCTCAAAACGATCCGCAAGGGGCAGGGCCGATCACCAATGCGGTAACCTGGATGCAGGGCATTTTGCTTGGCCCCATTGCGACCAGCCTTGCTGTGATGGCTGTGGCTGCGGTTGGCTTTATGATGCTGACGGGCCGCATGAATTGGCGTTTTGGCGCAACGGTTATCATTGGTGTGTTCATCGTCTTTGGCGCCCCGGTGATTGTCGCCGGTATCGCGAACACCGCGTGATATTGGAGAGCGCAAGCCGATGACCGACCTCACCCGCCATCCTGTCCACCGCACTTTGACGCGGCCGCAGATGTTTCTGGGGGTGACGATGAATTTCTTCGTGATCAACATGATGGTGACGACAATCGCGTTCTTGCTGCTCAAGAGCTACTGGATCGTTCCGGTGCCGATTGTGATGCACACGATCGGCTATTTTGTGTCTTTGCGAGAGCCGCGGATTTTTGACCTTTGGATCACCAAAGTTTCAAAATGCCCGCGCGTGCCCAATTTCAAACGCTGGGGCTGCAACAGCTACGCGCCCTAGAACAAGTGCTTTGGCCTCATAAGGAGGGCCGGATATGGCAAAATGGATCGGACCTGCTGCGTGGAGCGCCAAAGAAGCGCGCGTCGGCGACCGCCTGCCGTATGAGCGGCTGATCGACGAGAACACGGTGTTGCTGCGCGATGGATCGGTGATGAGCGCGATCCAAGTTCCAGGCCTGTTGTTTGAGACAGAGGCTACTGATGCGCTGAATGCCCATGCCGCGACCCGCGAAGTTGTTCTAAGGTCAACTCTCGATGCGCGCTTTGTGCTGTACCATCACGTCATCCGTAGGCGCGTTGAAGTTGAGCTTGATGCCGAGTTCCCCGACCCGCTTTCGCGCCATATTGATGCGCGATGGAAAGAACGGCTGGCGGGCGGTTCGCTCTTCATCAATGACCAGTTCGTCACCCTTATCCGGCGCCCTGCGCGCGGCAAAACTGGCCTGCCGGAACGGATGGCCAAGTTCTTTTCTCGCCAAGCCAGCGATGAGATGGAGGCTGATCCAAAGGATATTCGCAACCTGAAAGCGGCGATCACTGGGCTGGTTGCGTCGCTGTCTTCATATGGTGCAGCTGTGCTGGGCGATTACGATGCGCCCGGTGGTGGAGGCGGCACCAATTCCGAGATGCTGGAGCTGCTCTCCGCGCTCTACAATGGCGAAATGCGCCCCGTGCGTCGGCCGGCCTCCAATACCGATATTGGCCATATGCTGCCCTATCGCCGCACAAGCTTTGGCCTTGATGCGATGGAGCTGCGCGGCAGTGGCAATCCTGACTTTTCGGCGATTTTGGGCTTGAAGGATTATCCCGAAGCGACATCGCCCGGCCTACTCGATGGGTTGCTGCGACTCCCTTATGAAATGGTCGTCACCGAAAGTTACGCTCCCAACGAACGCACCACCGCGCGCGAGCGTATTGATCTGGCGCTGCGCCGGTCGCGTTCGGTTGATGAAGAAGCTGCGGCGGAGCGTGCTGACATGATGGCTGCGCGTGATGCACTGGGCAATGGTGGAGTTGGCTTTGGCGATCACCATCTGACCGTGCTTGTGCGCGACCGTTCGCTTGATCGGCTTGATGATGCAACGGCGGCTTGTTCGGCGGCGTTGGCTGATACCGGCGCGATTGCGGTGCGCGAGGACACCAATTTGGAGCCGTCATTCTGGGGTCAATTCCCCGGTAACGAGGACTACATTGTCCGCCGTGCGCTGATATCGTCGGCCAATATGGCGAGCTTTGGCAGCTTCCACGGATTTGCGCTGGGATCGGCTGGCGGCAATCATTGGGGCGATGCGGTGACGCTGTTGGAGACAACCAGCGCGACCCCGTTCTTCTTCAATTTCCACCATGGTGACTTGGGCAATTTCTCCGTCATCGGCCCGTCCGGGTCGGGTAAGACGGTGGTGATGAACTTCCTCGCTGCGCAAGCGCAAAAGTTCAAACCGCGCACGATCCTGTTCGATAAGGATCGCGGTGCAGAGCTGTTTATTCGCGGTATTGGCGGTACTTATGATCGCATCAATCCGGGTGAGCCGACAGGATTCAATCCTCTGTCGCTGCCCGATACACCGTCGAATAAGGCTTTCCTGCGCGATTGGCTGGGTGTGCTGCTGAAGGCGGATGGCCCCGAAGAATTCTCGCTGATCAGCGCGGCGGTCGATGCGGCTTACGCCAATGATGCAAGCCTACGTCGCCTGCGGCATTTCAAGGAATTGCTGGCTGGTGCGCGTCGTCCAGAGCCCGGTGACCTTGCTGACCGTCTCGGTGCATGGATTGGCGGCGTTGGCGGTGAAGATGGCGAACACGCTTGGCTGTTTGACAATGAAAGTGATGCGCTTGATCTCGATCAGCGTGTGCTCGGTTTCGACATGACGCAGCTGCTCGAAAACCCGCGTCTGCGCACGCCAACCATGATGTACCTCTTCCACCGAATTGATGAGCGGTTGGATGGTGAGCCGACCATGATCTTGATTGATGAAGGGTGGAAGGCGCTGGACGACGAGGTCTTTGTTGCGCGCATCCGCGATTGGCTCAAGACATTGCGCAAGCGAAATGCGCTGGTCGGTTTTGCGACACAAAGCGCGCGCGATGCTTTGGAAAGCCGAATTTCGACCGCACTCGTTGAGCAGACCGCGACGATGGTATTCATGCCCAATTCGCGCGCCCGGCCAGAGGATTATTGCGATGGCTTTGGCCTAACCGAGCACGAACTAGCGCTGATCCGGACATTGCCCGCGCATTCGCGCTGTTTCCTTGTGCGGCAACCTGACGCGAGCGTTGTCGTGCGGCTTGATCTTTCCGGTGCGCCCGAGGTGCTTACAATCCTCTCAGGGCGAGAGTCATCAGTGCGCAGACTCGACCTGCTGCGAGAAGCTGTGGGGGATGATCCAAGCACTTGGTATCCGGCGCTCACCAACCGCGCATGGCCTGATGGTCCAACCGATGTTGACGAAGACAGCATACCTGTCTGGCAGGCGGCTGAATGACGACAACTTGCGACCTTGCATCCCAGGATATGGGCACTGGCGTCGCAGCGGCGCTAACCGCGGTCGACTGCATAGCCAGTGATGTAAGCGAGCAAGCCTATAGCCGTCTGTTCGGAGCGGACGGGCAGTTGGCGATCGTGCTGACTGTGCTGCTCACATTGTATGTCGCGTTCTTTGGCATCTCATTGATGCTGGGCCGGTCAAACCTCTCGATCCGCACCTTGATCCCGCGCATGATGACCATCGGTTTGGTGCTGACATTTGTGACGAGTTTTGTCGCGTATCAGAATTTCTTCTACAACATCTTCGTGCTTGGACCCGATTGGCTCGCAGGCGCGCTGACAGGCTCGCAAGGTTCGGCAACCGCGACTTTCGCGACTAAGCTCGATATCGTGTTTCTTGCCGTCCAAGAGGCGAGCACAGGGCAAGAGAATATCGACCTGTTCTCACCGCCCGGCATGATGTGGGCAGGGGCGATGATGCTTCTGCTGGGCACCGTCGGGTTGTTAGTAACTGCGCGCATTGGATTGGCGTTGCTGCTCGCAGTGGGTCCGATTTTCGTGGTTCTGGCGCTGTTTAATGGCACGCGTGGGCTGTTTGTTGGCTGGCTCAAAGGGTTGGTCATGCTGGCGCTTGCACCGATATTTGCGGTCGTGGGCGGGTCGATCATGCTTGAGATGGCAGTGCCGATCCTTGCAGCGCTGGTCGCGGTTCCCGGACAAATCGATCAACAAGCTGCGATGGCGTTTTTCGTAGTGGGCTTCGTGCATGTCTTGTTGATGTTGATGGTTCTGAAAGTCGCGTCAAACATGGTCGGCGGATGGACGGTGTTTGGTCTCGCGACCCCTGAAAAGAGCGATGACCGCCCAATCAACACCGCACAGACACCGCCCGCTGCCGTGCCACCTCTAGCTGTGTCCGACCGTGCCGCTCGCACTGCACCGCCTGCCGCTGCGGCTGCTGCGGTGGGACAACGCCGCATCGAAGTTGCTGTGCCCACCGCTCAGGCCGCCAATGATACAGGCCCATCATACGGGCCAAGCGTCGTTCGTGAGACAAAAGTCTACACAACCGCTTCAGGCGGCGGTCAGGCTGGTGCTGTAGGGTCGGCAACATCGCGCACACACGGGATCGGCAACCGCTTCCGTTCGGCCAACACAAGTGGCGCGGCTGTAAAGAAATCGGAGAATACCAAATGAACCGCGCCGAAAAGCTTCGGCTCCCCGTGATGGGGCTTGCGCTCGCTTTGACCAGCTTGGGTGCTGTGTCTGCCACCGCACAAGATGCCCCTGCGCCGATTGAGATTGCGCCTGCCAATGATCCGAGGCTTGTAACAATGGTCTTTGACGAGAGCCAAGTTTACACCGTGCGCGGCAAAACTCGGGTGCAAACCACAATCAAATTCGCGCCCGACGAAGCGATCCAGAATGTTGCGGTTGGCGACAGCAATGCTTGGCAGATTCAGCCCAATCAGGCGCAATCAATCCTGTTCGTCAAACCGCTGGAGACAAATGCGCGCACAAATATGACAGTTGTGACTAGCGAGCGGACTTATCTGTTTGATCTCGTCGCATCACCGCGCAATCGGCCTTTATACGTGCTGCAATTCCGCTATCCCGAACTCGAGGCGGCTCAGGCCGCTGCAGCGCTTGCGGCAGCAGAAGAGGAAGCGCGAGCGGCAGCGGACCTTGGTGAGCCAAACGCAGTTGAGCTCGCCGCAGCCAATGACCCCTACGCGGTGGCAGACCCCGCATTGCTCAATTTCGATTGGGAGGGTGATGGTGAGAGCGACCTGTTACCCGCGCGCGCGTATGATGATGGCGAAGCGGTGTTTTTGACGTGGCCAGCTGGCTCTACGATCCCCGCGATCCTGATCACAAATGCCGATGGTGATGAGGGGCCGGTCAACTTCACCGTTCGCGGCGAAACCATTGTGCTCGACATGGTTCCCACGCAGATTATTCTGCGATCTGGCGGCGACAGCGCCACTTTGACAAACACCAATCCTGCCCCCGCGCGACGCGCAAGCGCTGCCTCACAAGGGGTATCGGGATCATGATTACCACGACAGATACAGCTGATCGGGAGATGAAATAATGCGTCTTGCCATGCGTCTTCCGCCCAAAAAGGGCGATAACGGAACAGCCGGTGATGGTGATCCGCGTGATGAAGAATCCGCAGAGGTCATCGACCTAGCAAGCCGCAACGGCTTCTCGCCCGTCGCAGAACGAAAGTCCAAGACCGAAGGCTTAGGCCTTGCTGCAGGGGTTGCGATAGTCGGACTGCTTGGCGCAGTGAGCTTTTGGGCGATGAATGCGTCGCAGCAGAATGAGCAGGCTCAAACGGTCGGAAGCACGGCTCAACCAGCGCAGGCGGCAGCTCCAGTGGTCCAACCCACACCGCAAACCGCGCCGCCACCTGCACCCGTAGTGCAGCGTCCCGATCCTGCACCTGCGCCGATCCTCGCCAATGCTCCCGGAGCTGCGCTTGGTCCGGCAGTCAATCCCTATGCAAGTCCGACTATGATCTATGATGCAAGCCGAGCCGCGCAATCCGCTGCGGCACAGCAGGCAGCCACAACCGGATCGGCAGGCGCGAGCACGGCGGGAAGCGGAGTGTCCGGCGCAGCAGGAACGGCCGCGGCCTTCGCAAGTCGCGTGGGCGGCGTGGGCGGCGCGACAGCTCAGGCGGTCGCTATGACCAATCCGACGACGACCGTCACCAAGGGAACCATGATCCCGGCTGTGCTGGAAACGGCGATCAACACCGATGTGCCTGGCTATGTGCGCGCGGTTGTCAGCCAAGATGTGCGAAGCTTCGATGGAACGCGGGTCTTGATCCCGCGCTCTTCGCGGTTGATCGGTCAGTATCAATCTGGCGTGCAACAGGGTCAGAAACGGGCTTATGTGATTTGGACTGATCTGATCCGCCCCGATGGTGCGACCATTCAGATTTCGTCACCCGCTGTGGGTTTTGATGGAACCACTGGCCTTGCCGGGGACGTCGACACCCACTTCTTTAGCCGGTTTGGGTCAGCCATGTTGCTGTCTGTCGTCGGCGGCCTCGGTGCGATTGCATCCGGCGGAGCCTCTGTGGTTATCGGCGGAGCAGGTCAGAGTGCTGCCAGCACCGCCCTGCAACAAGACGGCCAACGCAGCCCCACTATCCGGGTGCGCATGGGCGAACCAATCCGCGTCTTCACTGCGCGCAACCTCGATTTCAGCACAGTCAGCCAATAGTCGCAGCTCGCATAGTCATGACCGCCGATATCCACTCTCTCCCCGCTACGTCGGACAATTCCGCTGGCGATGTGTCTGAAGGAGAGGCGGAGTTCGCCGCGATTGCGGGAGAACGCAGCGTCTATCTCGACGCCTATCTCGCTCCGTTCAAACGGTGGCTCGACCGTGATACGGTGACGGAGATCATGGTCAACGAGCCCGGAGAGGTCTGGGTCGAAGATGCCTTGGATCCTGGTATCAAGAAGATCATCACGCCAGAAATTGACGACCGCCTCGTTCAGCGTCTGGCCGAGCAAGTCGCGCGGGTCAGTCATCAGGGGATCAACCGCGAACACCCGCTGTTAGGCGCAACCTTGCCCGATGGTGCGCGGATCCAATTTTGTGGGCCGCCTGCGAGCCGTAAGCACTGGGTCATGGCGATCCGCCGTCACCGCCGCTTGGACTTGCCGCTTGATGCATATGACACCGGTCCATTGCAGGGCGAGGTGCAGGTAGAGCTGCCCGATCCGCAGTTTCAACCCATAGCGTATTTGCGCGAGGCGATCCGCCATCGTCGCACGATCCTGATCTCCGGCGGCACCAGCACGGGTAAGACGACGTTCCTCAATGCGATGCTCGGTGAGATACCTCAGCAAGAGCGGGTGGTTCTCGTTGAAGATACACCCGAATTGAAATTCCCGGGCGAGAACTCAGTCGGTCTGGTCGCGGTCAAGGGCGAGTTGGGCGAAGCTAAGGTAACTCCTAACGAACTCCTTCAAGCGGCTTTGCGACTACGCCCGGATCGGATTGTCTTGGGCGAATTGCGAGGGAGTGAGAGCGTCTCATTCCTGCGCGCGATCAACACCGGCCACCCGGGAAGCTTTTCGACGATTCACGCCAACTCACTAAAAGGTGCCTTGGAGCAATTGTCGTTGATGGTCATGCAAACGGGCATCGGCCTGTCGCGCGCTGACACGATTGCCTATGCCGCTAGCGTCATTGACGTTTTTGTGCAGTTGGGCCGCGATGCCAATGGCAAGCGCGGGATCACCGCGATTGCGGACAGCAAATCCCTGATTTAAAAGCGTCAGCGGCCGCGCGCGCTCAGTAAAAATTGACTTTCTTATGACAAGCCAGCCTTCGTGATTTACACGGGCGAAGCAGGCGAATAGCGCAGGCGACGCAGAGTTGATTTTGGTCAAGGAACCCCCGCAGGAAAGCAATGAGCAGTCTACCGTCTAGTGAGCCAATGACAGATGACAGCCCGCGCGTTTCCGCCGCGACCCCGCCATCTGCGCCAAAGGCCACTGTCGCGCCGGGTGGTGAAGCGTATTTCAACCGCGAACTCTCATGGCTTGCCTTTAATGAACGAGTGCTCGCCGAGGCGTCTAATGCCAAATATCCACTGCTCGAACGGCTGCGATTCCTATCGATTTCGGGCAGCAACCTTGATGAGTTTATGATGATCCGCGTTGCTGGTCTGGTCGGACAGGCACAGCGCGGTATCGACAAACCTTCTATTGATGGACGCACACCGACGCAGCAACTCTCCGCGATCCGCGAGAAACTGGCTGAGCTTTCTGCGCGCCAACAGGACATATGGCGCGAACTGGGCGATTCTCTTGCGCAATGCGATATTCACATCGCCGATGAGCAGCGAATAAATCCAGCGGCTCATCAATGGCTTGAGGCATTCTTCCTCGAAGAGATCTTGCCTGTTATTACACCGCAGGCGCTCGATCCGGCGCACCCTTTTCCCTTCGTACATAATGAGGGGATGGGACTGCTCTTCACACTCACTCGCGATGCGGACAGTGAGCAGATCATTGAGATGATCCTGATCCCGAAGGCTTTGCCAAGATTTGTGCGGGTGCCTGATGAACATGCAGATGATGTTGGCGGGCGCGGTGAGACAATCTACATCTCTATCGCCAGTCTTGTTCAACGATATGCCAAAAAGCTTTTCCCCGGTTTCACGATTGAAGGTGATGGCTTGTTCCGGGTCTTGCGTGACAGCGATATTGAGATTGAGGAAGAGGCAGAGGATCTCGTGCGCACCTTCCGCAGCGCGATCCAACGGCGGCGGCGAGGGCAGGTGATCCAGTTGGAGCTAGAGGAGGATTTCGACCCTCAAGCAGAAGCAATCCTCCTTGAACAGCTGGGTGTGCATGAGGCCGCTGTGATCAAAACAGATGGCATGATCGGCATTGACGGCTTGTCTGAGATTGCTGGCGAAGATCGGCCCGACCTTAAGTTCGATGCCTATTCGCCTCGCTATCCAGAGCGCGTGCGCGAACATGACGGAGATCTATTTTCGGCGATCAGTGAAAAAGACATCGTCATCCATCACCCGTACGAAAGCTTCGAAGTGGTGGTGGATTTCATCCGGCAAGCCGCAGCTGATCCGGACGTGGTAGCGATCAAGCAGACGCTCTATCGCGCAGGCTCGCAATCCGCCGTTATCAACGCGCTAATCGAAGCTGCCGAAGCCGGAATTAGCGTTACCGCTGTGGTTGAGTTGAAAGCGCGCTTTGACGAGGAACAAAACCTCAAATGGGCAACCAAATTGGAGCGGGCAGGGGTGCAGGTCATCTATGGCTTCACTGATTGGAAAACCCACGCGAAGATAGCGATGGTTGTCCGGCGCGAGGACGATGGATTTCGCACTTATTGCCACTTTGGCACAGGCAATTATCACCCTGTTACCGCGAAAATTTACACTGACATGAGCTTTTTCACTGCCAATCCCCAGCTGGGACGCGACGCGGCGAAAATGATGAATTTCGTTACTGGATATGTCGAGCCGTCGGGCTTGGAGCAGATTGCGATTGCACCACTTAATCTACGCGAGGAAGTGTATCGGCGGATTGACGCTGAGATCGCCAATGCTGAGCGTGGAAAGCCCGCCGGTATTTGGATGAAGTGCAATCAAATCACGGACAGCGGCATAATTGACCGGCTCTATGCCGCGAGCAATGCGGGCGTGACGGTTGAGCTGGTGGTTCGCGGCATTTGTTGTCTGCGGCCCGGTGTTCCTGGGTTGAGCGAGAATATCCGGGTCAAGTCTATCGTCGGTCGGTTCCTTGAACACAGCCGCATCTATGCCTTTGCCAATGGCGAAGCGATGCCGAGCCCACAGTCGGCGGTGTTCATCTCTTCGGCTGATCTGATGGGGCGTAACCTCGATCGGCGGGTCGAATCGCTAATTCCGATCCTCAACCGCACTGTCCATGATCAGATTTTGCAGCAGGTCCTGCTCGCCAATATGCTCGATACCGAACAGAGCTGGTGGTTGCATGCAGATGGCAGTTATTCGCGGGTTGAGACCGACGGCAAGCCGTTCAACTGCCATCGCTATTTCATGACAAACCCCTCACTTTCAGGGCGCGGTGGTGCATTGGAGGCAGGTGCAGTGCCCAAATTGTCATTGCGCAAGGGCCGCGCTTGATGAGCCTGAAGCGCAAACGGCAGGACCGCGACGGGGTTTTCGCAGGCAACACAGCTGAACGAGCAATCATCGATATCGGCTCGAACACGGTTCGCATGGTCATTTATGGCGGATCAATGCGGGCGCCCACAGTGCTGTTGAATGAGAAAGTCACCGCCAAGCTGGGGCGTGATATCGCGACCACTGGGGCTTTGGCGGATGAAGCAGTGGCGCTGGCTATGCGTGGGCTTGAACGGTTTGCCTTGCTGCTCGACGATTTGGGCATTGATGACGTTGAGACTGTGGCAACCGCTGCTGTGCGCGAGGCGGATAACGGCTCTGACTTCATTGCCCAATGCAAGACACTTGGCTTTGCGCCGCGTATTCTAACAGGCGAGGAAGAGGCGGTTTTGAGCGCCAATGGCGTTGCCGGGGCCTTTCCAGATGCTTGCGGGACTGTTGCCGATTTGGGCGGGGGCAGCCTTGAGTTGGTGTCCATCGACAATGGCGAAGCCTCTGATCCGGTAACGCTGCCACTGGGCGCTTTGCGGCTGCCCGAGTATCGCAGTGACAATGGCAAGCGCGCCGATACGGGCATGCGAAAGGCGCTGGAAAAAGTCATCCGCAAAGGGGGATGGGACAGGTCATCACAACCGGATTACGAACCTCAGCCACTCTATCTGGTGGGCGGTACATGGCGCGCCATGGCGGTGCTTGCGATGCAGGTGCGTGGGCATCCCTTGTCTGATCCGCATGGTTTCGAATTAGGGCCAAAGGATGCGCAGAAGCTCACCGAATTGCTGGCCGATGAAACGCCAGACAGTCTGAAAACGCGCGAACGGATATCGGCGATGCGCGCGGAGAAACTGCCTGATGCCGCTGTGCTGCTTCTTGCATTGTTGTCGCAATTGTCGCCCAGTCGGATCATCTTCTCCTCATGGGGTCTTCGCGAAGGATTGTTGTATGATCGACTGCCATCGCATGGAAAGGCTCAGGACCCGCTGCTGGCTGGAGTTTCCGTCTTTGCGACGCAGCGTGGCGCGCCGCCAACACTGGCAACGCGGATTGCCGGGTGGACCGTTGATGCGGCCCCTGCGCGCTTGCATGGCAGCGAGCGGTTGCGTTTGGCAGCCACGACATTGTCGCTCGCATCGATGCAGATCGAGCCCAATATTCGCCTGCCCCAAGCGATCGATTGGGCGCTGCACAAGCGTTGGATCGCGGTGGATGGCAAGCAGCGCGCGATGATGGCGGCCGCAATTGCCGCCAATGGCAACGCGCTTGACTTGCCCAGCGATGTGCAAGCTTTGGCAAGCGAAGAGGCGCTGGAAGAGGCGATTTGCTGGGGCCTGGCAGTGCGGCTCGCCCGAAGGCTAGGCGCACGGTCGCGGAGGTCTCTGCGAGTCAGCCGGCTGTCAGTGCGCGATGGGACGTTGGTGCTAAGATTGGCGAGCAGTCACGGCGCTTTGTTCGGTATCCCGACCGAAAAGGATATGAAGCTATTGGCAGGGCGACTGGGCCTCGAATGGGCGGTCGAAATCGTGCCGGACGATGATCTCCACCGGCGTGAACAGGATTGAGACGCGGTCTACTTTCCCGAAAAAGGCGAAAAATCGGTCGAAACATCGAATAAGTCGACACCTTCGGACTTCTTCAGTTTCCCAACCACGACGTAGGTGACGGGCGTTAGCGCAGCCTCCCAAACAACTTTCAAAAGCCAGTTGGTGACGATCACTGTCAGGACGTCTTGGGTCTCCCAAATCCCAAGAAATGCGATGGGGTAGAAGATCAGACTGTCCACACCTTGTCCGAAAATGGTCGATCCGATTGTGCGGGACCAAAGCGCCTTGCCTTTGGTCCAGATCTTCATCTTGGCTAAGATATATGAGTTGACGAACTCACCTGCCCAAAACGCGGTGATCGAAGCAAGGACGATCCTCCACGTGCTGCCAAACACCTGCTCATAGGCTTCCTGACCATCCCACGAGTCGGCAGGCGGCATGGCGACCACAATAAAGCTCATGAAGGCCATGAATATGAGCGCTGCAAACCCGGTCCAGATGACCCGGCGCGCCCGTGCATAGCCGTACACTTCGGTCAGAACGTCGCCGATGACATAGCTGACAGGGAAAAACAGAATGCCTGCGCCAAACGTGTATCCTGCGACTGTCGACAGCTTAGCCGCGCCGATAATGTTGGAGAGCAGCAGGATCGCGACAAACGCCGCCATGACATATTCGTAGTACCGAAATGTCTGCGGCGCATGGCTCGTCGCGGCGATCCCATCATTGGGATCGGTGTCAAAAACGGCGCCGGGATCAGTCTTTTCCATCACTTCGCCACTAGCGCGATTTGAAAGCCTAGCAAAGCGCGCTATTGGCGGTTGCGACGCGCCCTTAGCTCAGCTGGATAGAGCACGGGACTTCTAATCCTGAGGCCGCAGGTTCGAATCCTGCAGGGCGCGCCATTTTCGCTTATCCCCGAGCCACTGTCTCCAACAACTCCGCTGTGATTGGGTAGCCTGCATCTTCCATAATCGTCAGCATGGCTTGCCCGCTGCTGGTGTCGATTTTTGGGATGATGGTTTTGACAGGGATCGCCAATGCCTGTGCGCGGGCCTCTTCGAAACTGGTGAATAGGGCCAACCGCTCTAGGTTTCGCCGGGTGGGGAAAATCAGTTTGATCTCGCCGGTATCGGCTGAGTCCAATGCGCCTTGCGCGCTGGTCCAGAATAGACGGGTATTCTCCGAATTGTCGGAAGAGATTTCGACCTCGCCAGTGCCCAGATCAGCCAGATAGAACCGGGTATCATAAACACGCGGGAGCTTCTCATTCTTGGGATACCAGCGCGCAAACGGCGTGATCTGATCGAGGTCGAGCGTCCATCCAAACCGCTCCAACACCGGAGCAAGCTCATTCTTCGCCTCTAGCATCGCCCGCGCTTCATCTGCGTTGGCTGCGTTGATGTCGCCGGTGAGGCCTAGGGCGAGGCCGGTTTCTTCCAATGTCTCGCGGACCGCGGCAATCTGGTGTGCGACCTCATCGAGGGTTTCGGCGGTGTTGTCATCGGCGCAAATAGCCTCTGCAAGATCAAAGTCGGCCGTGTCGACCCGTCCGCCTGGAAACACTGCCATGCCGCCTGCGAAGGCCATATTCCGCGATCTCACGGTCATCAAAATCTGCGGGGCGCCGTCATCGGGGCAATTGCGGTAGATGATGATGGTTGCAGCCGGGATGGATTGCGGTGTTGACTGCTCGGAAGGGGTGGATTCGGTGCTCATGCCCCCTGTGATGACGGGCCTTGAGAGACTTGCCAAGTGGTAGGGGCCAAGATGCTACGAAGTCTGTCGGTATATCTTACATTTCCTACTACGGTTAACGCAGGGAAACCATCTAACTAACTGAATTCGATGCCGATCACATTTTTGGCACGGTGTCTGCATAGTATACGTCGAAGCAAGTGGTCTTCAATATGAGGTGGGCCTTTTTTGGTCTCTGGGTCCCACCTCCCCGTGCAAAAAAAGCCGCCTCGCTTGGTACAGCGAGGCGGCTCTTTTTTTTCATTGCAGACCTGCCGAATGGCGGGTGGGAAAGAGGCTTCTTAGCTCTCGACCTTCGCGACGCCGGAATCGTCCATCAATTGCTTAAGCTCGCCCGCTTCGAACATTTCCATCATGATGTCGCTGCCGCCGACAAATTCACCCTTCACGTAAAGCTGAGGGATTGTCGGCCAATCTGAGTAGGTCTTGATGCCCTGACGGACTTCCATGTCCTGAAGCACATCGACGCTTTCGTACTGAACGCCGCAATGATCGAGGATCGCGACCGCGCGGCTGGAAAAACCGCATTGCGGGAAGAGCGGGGTGCCTTTCATGAACAGGACAACATCGTTGTCGCCGACCAGAGTGGAAATGCGTGAGTTCGTATCAGCCATAATTGGGGCCTTTGATAGTCGAGTGATTGGGTTGCAATTCTTGCTACACGTTACGTGGGGACCACGGTCGTGACTTGCAAGGCGTGCAGTTCGCCGCCCATTTTATCGCCGAGCGCGGCATAGACCATTTTGTGTTGCTGCACCCGGTTCTTGCCCACAAACTGCGGTGCTGTGACGGTTGCGGCCCAGTGATCATTGTCGCCGGCCAGATCGGTCAGCTCAATTGTCGCTCCGGGAAGGGCGGTAAGGATCGCAGCCTCGATATCGGGTCCGGCCATTGGCATCGGATCAGCTCTCGCTCATCAATTGGCGCTTGGCCTCGACTGTCATTTCTTCAAGCTTTGTGCGGATGTCCGCCTCACTGACATTGCTTTCAGCAGCAGTGAGATCGCCCAGCAACTTGCGGATCACATCTTCATCGCCAGCTTCTTCAAAATCGGCCTGCACAACCGCTTTTTTATAGGCGTCGGTTTCTTCCTCGGTGAGGTTCATGAGGCCAGCAGCCCATTCACCCAGCAAGCGGTTGCGGCGTGCAGCGACTTTGAAAGCGGTTTCTTCGTCCATGGCGAACTTGGCTTCTTCGCCGCGTTGACGGTCTGTGAAATCGGTCATTGATGATCCCTTTAGGAGAAATTTCATCTTGAAATAGAGCGCAGCGGGGAATGCGGCAAGCGCAACTTACCGATCATGTTTGCCGATCACCCAAGCTGATCACATAGTGACGACGAGCTTGCCCACCGCTTCGCGATTTTCCAGCTTGGCAATCGCATCGCCTGCCCGTTCCAACGGGAAAGTTTCCGACACCAGCGGGTCAATCTTACCCTCCTGCATCAGTGCGAACAGCTCTTGCACCTGAGCTACGAACTTTGCCGGCTCGCGTGCCGTGAAGGCACCCCAGAACACACCGCAAATATCGCAGCTTTTCAGCAAAGTCAGATTGAGCGGCATTTTGGCGATCCCGGCAGGGAAACCGACCACAAGAAAACGCCCTTCCCATGCGATGGAGCGCAAAGCAGGTTCGGAATATTGACCGCCGACAATGTCATAGACGATGTTTGCGCCCGTGGGGCCACACGCCGCTTTGAATGCTCCGGCCAGTTCCTTGGACGCTGCCTTGTCCATTTCCTCGCGTGGGTAGATCACCACTTCGTCTGCGCCAGCTTTGCGGGCGACTTCGCCTTTCGCCTCGCTTGAAACCGCAGCAACAACGCGCGCGCCAAAAGCCTTTGCGAGTTCAACAGCCGACAAGCCGACGCCGCCTGCCGCGCCAAGGATCAGCACAACATCGCCCGGTTTGATGTGGCCGCGATCTTTTAGCCCGTGGATCGTGGTCCCGTATGTCATCAACAAAGAGGCTGCTTTTTCAAACGATACGTCGTCTGGCACAGGGAACATTCGGCCTGCAGGCACAATCGCCTTTTCGCGCAGGCCCCCATTGCCGATACCAGCCATTACCCGGTCACCGACCTTGTAATCATCAACGCCTTCGCCGACCGCTTCGACCACGCCAGCCAATTCGCCGCCGGGTGAATAGGGGCGTTCAGGCTTGAACTGATACAGGTCGCGGATCATCAGCGTGTCCGGATAGTTGATCGCGCATGCCTTTACCGCGACAAGCACTTCGCCTTCGCCCGGAACCGGGGTTTCGATCTCATCCAATGTGAGCGTTTCGGGGCCGCCGACTTCGTGGGTCTGGATGGCTTTCATGGCGAATTCTCTCCCTTAGATATTCGTTCCGGCTGCGACCCAGTCTTGGGCAGCGGCGCGGCGATTTTCGTATGTTCCGATGGCTTCTTGCCGTTCCAGTGTCAGAGCAACTTCGTCAAGCCCGCCGATCAAGCATTGTTTGCGAAATGGATCGATCTCGAACGCAAAGCGGTCCTGAAATGGTGTCGTTACTGTCTGGGTCTCAAGGTCGACATCAATGTCATGGCCATCGCGCGCAACTTCCATTAAGCGATCAACGGCTTCCTGCGGCAAAACAATCGGTAGGATCCCGTTCTTCACCGCATTGCCAGAGAATATGTCGGAATAGCTTGGCGCAATCACCGCGCGGATGCCCATGTCCAATATCGCCCATGCGGCGTGTTCCCGGCTCGACCCGCAGCCAAAATTGTCGCCAGCGATCAGGATTGGTGCGTCGGCAAAGGCGGGATCATCGAAGACATTGCCCGGTTTTGCACGGATCGTTTCAAACGCGCCTTCGCCCAGACCCTCTCGCGTGATGGTCTTCAGCCATTTGGCAGAGATGATGATGTCTGTGTCGATGTTTTTCGCACCAAACGGGATGGCGCGGCCTGCGACCCTAGAGATTGCGTCCATGGTGTCGGATGATCCTTTAGTCGGTTTCTGGCGGTTCGCCTGATGGCGGCGTGTCCGATTGGCCCGCGCCAATTGCGCTATCCTCGGGCTTTTTCCGGAACCGTTTGCCAGCATAGAGCAGCGCGGCTGCCACAGCCGCAGACCCGATGGTCGCCGCAGCACCGATGGCAGCGTTGCGGCCAGTGTTGGATTTGGTTTTTTCTTCGGGGGTGTCTTTGGGGGTTTTGTCAGTCATATTCTTCTCTTGCGGAGTGATTGCGGGGTTTGCAAGTTTGCTGAGGTCAAAGGAACACTTCGTGGCCTATTTTGCCGATAGGGCGTCTGTGGGCAGGCTCGGTTTCGCCGAACCAATTGTGACCATCCAGAGTGCGCGCTTCGATTCCTTCTAGTTCTTTCGGTTCAAATAGACGCATATTGACGCCCATCCGATCTCCATCGAAATTTTCGGTCAGAACCCAATGAGTGGTTGTACCGCATTCTGCACAAAACTGAATTTCAACCGCTGGCTCCGAGTAATCTTTGCGCCGATATCCTGAGGTGGAACCTTCGACGCTGACTTGCGATGATGTGAAGTAGCCCCAGGCTCCGCCAGATTTTAGGCACAATGAGCAGTCACACAAATTGATGTATTCAGGCGCGGATTTGATGGAAACCGCGACCCGGCCACAATGGCAGCGACCGATCATCAATTGAGTTCGCGCACATCGGTCAAACGCCCTGTCACAGCCGCCGCCGCCGCCATGGCTGGCGATAACAGGTGCGTGCGGGCACCCGGTCCCTGACGACCCACAAAATTGCGATTGGAAGTTGATGCACAGCGTTCATTGGCCGGAATTTTGTCCGGGTTCATGCCGAGGCAGGCTGAGCAACCTGGCTCGCGCCATTCAAAACCTGCATCTAGGAATATGCGGTCGAGCCCCTCTTCTTCGGCCTGTCGTTTGACGAGGCCCGAGCCGGGGACAACGATAGCCCAGCGAACATTGTCTGCCTTGCTGCGACCTTTCAGGACGGCGGCGGCTGCGCGCAGGTCTTCGATGCGGCTGTTGGTGCAACTGCCGATAAACACGTTCTCGACCGCCACATCCTTCATCGCGGTGCCGGGCGTTAGGCCCATATAGTCGAGGCTCTTAGCAGCGGCGTCGCGCTTGCTCTCATCAGCAAAGCTCTCTGGCGCAGGTACGTTGCCGCTGATGGGCACGACATCTTCGGGGCTGGTTCCCCAAGTGACGGTCGGTGCGATAGTGGCGGCGTCGATCACGACGCTGGTGTCAAATTCGGCGCCCGGATCGGTGTGCAGCGTCTTCCAATAGGCCAGCGCGCGGTTCCATGCCTCGCCCTTGGGCGCCATGGGGCGACCTTTGAGATAGGCAAAGGTTGTTTCATCCGGCGCGATCAGCCCGGCGCGCGCGCCCGCTTCGATGCTCATATTGCACACGGTGAGGCGCTGTTCGACGCTCATCTGTTCAAACACAGCGCCGCGATATTCAATCACATGGCCGGTGCCGCCTGCCGCACCAATCTCGCCGATGATATGGAGGATAAGATCCTTCGCGGTCACACCGGGGCCGAGCAAGCCTTCGACACGCACTTCCATCGCTTTTGAGCGTTGAAGCAGCAGAGTCTGCGTTGCGAGCACATGCTCAACTTCGCTTGTACCGATCCCGAATGCGAGCGCGCCCAAACCGCCGTGAGACGCTGTGTGCGAATCGCCGCAGACGATTGTTGTGCCTGGTAAAGAGAAGCCCTGTTCCGGGCCGACAACGTGGACAATACCCTGTTCTGCATCCGCATCCCCGATGTAGCGGATGCCGAATTCGGGCGCATTTATCTCCAATGCGGCCAGCTGAGCTGCGCTTTGTGGATCATCAATAGGTATCTTGCCGCCTGTCGCATTGCGCCGCGCAGTTGTCGGCAGATTGTGATCAGGTACCGCCAAAGTCAGCTCTGGACGACGCACTTTACGGCCAGAAAGACGCAATGCTTCAAAGGCTTGAGGGCTTGTTACCTCATGCACCAGATGGCGGTCGATATAGACAAGCGCGGTCCCATCATCGCGGGTTTCGACGACATGATCGTCCCAGATTTTTTCGTAAAGCGTGCGAGGGCGGCTGGCCATTGTAGTTTCTTTCAAGGTGTAAGCGACGCGATTAGCGGCAGCGATACCACACTGGCAAGATACTGATCCATTCTCCACCTAATGGTCATGGATTTGTAACCAGTGATGCGCTAACTAACATTTATGTCAGCAACGCCCTTCAGCCATCCCATCATCGTCTCGCCCGAAGACATCGATTTCATGGGGCACGTCAACAATGCGCGCTATTTGAATTGGGTGCAGGACGCGGTGCTTGCTCATTGGAACAAGATTGCGCCTGCTGAAGATGTGGCGAGCAAGGCATGGGTCGCGCTCAAACATGAGATCACCTATCGCAAACCTGCCTTCCTTGAAGATGACGTGATCGCACAGACTGTGCTGGAACGATACAATGGCGCGCGGGCATTCTACCGCACGGTTATCCGGCGGGGAGAGGATGTGTTGGCGGAGGTTCAATCGAGCTGGTGCTGCATCGATGTTGAGACTTTGCGCCCGGCGCGTATCGGTGAGCATTTGCGTGAGTTCTTCTTCACCGAGGGCGATTAAGTCCTGCGATACGCATGCCAACTCGCTTTGCGTCTAGAGTTTGGCACCCTATACGCACCCGTATGACGACTTCGAGCGTATCTCACACTATGACGGCGCGCAGCTTCACTCTTCCTGATCGCACAATGCAAAGCGTGATCGGGCTTAGCCTGGCGATATTGGTCGCTGGCGGCTGGTTGGGCATCCACGCATATGCGATGTTTGTGTTTGAGTTGAGCTGGAGCAATTGGCCCATCGCCTTGGGCATGGCGTTAGTGCAATGCTGGCTGTCGGTGGGTGTGTTCATCATCTGCCACGATGCGATGCACGGCACGCTGACACCGGGCAATAAGCGGTTGAGTGCTGGGATCGCGACGGTGCTTTTGTTCCTTTATGCAGGGTTCCACTGGCGCACTTTGCGCGATGCACATCATACGCATCACCGGCTTTCCGGGCATGCGGGCGATCCCGACTTTGACGAACGCAATCCGTCGCATTTCCTCAAGTGGTACGGGACGTTCTTCAAACGCTATTTCGGCTGGCAATCGCTGGTATTCGTGCACGCGGTGGTGGGTGTCTATTGGCTGGTGCTGGGCATTCCGATGGTCCAGATCGTGCTGCTTTATGGAGCGCCTGCGCTGCTATCCTCGCTTCAGCTGTTCTACTTTGGAACCTATCGTCCGCATCACCACGCGGTAGAGGCGCCCTTTGCTGACAGCCACAATGCCCGCTCTGACGCGTTTGGCACCCTAGTCAGCCTCGCCACATGCTTTCACTTCGGCTATCATCTGGAGCATCACAGACGCCCCGATGTGCCGTGGTGGGCCTTGCCTCGCGCTCGCGCAGCAGGGGTAGCCACGGACGGCGTTGCGGGCCGCAGCGAAGAGGAGTTTGCCGCATGACATGGATGGAATGCATTGCTGTGACGCTTGCCGCGCTGATCGGCATGGAGGTGTTCGCATGGGTAGCGCACAAATACATCATGCATGGATGGGGTTGGGGCTGGCACCGCGACCATCACGAACCACACGACAACACCTTTGAGCGCAACGATCTGTTCGCCGTCGTGTTCGGCACGATCAACGCGGCTATGTACATCGTCGGCTCGCTCTATTGGGATGCACTTTGGTGGGCGGCATTGGGCGTCAATCTCTATGGCGTTGTATATGCCATCATCCACGATGGTTTGGTGCACCAGCGCTTCTTCCGCTTCGTACCCAAAAGCGGTTATGCAAAGCGCCTCGTTCAGGCCCACAAACTTCACCACGCAACCATTGGCAAAGAAGGCGGCGTCAGCTTTGGCTTTGTCTTTGCACGCGACCCGGTCAAACTTAAGGCGGAGTTGCGCGAGCAGGCCCGGTCAGGGTCTGCCAAAGTGCGCGAGAGTGCTGGCGCGTAACGGGTAACGACGCGGGGGGCGTTGCGGGTTCCATGACAAAGTGCAGCGACCTGACCGGACGATGGGACGGCACGTTTGGCTATCCCGATGTGCCGGAGGCTGGACCAATCACGCCCTTTCTGGCCCAAATCACTGATAATGGCGGCATTATCAAAGGCACCGTGATGGAGCCGAATGAGTGGCATCCCGGCACCGCCCATTCTGTTATAACGGGCCAACGCATCGGGCGCGCAGTTCATTTTGCCAAGGACTATCGCGGGGCAGGGGATGAGTATTGCAAGACGGTCCTCTATTACGGCACGATGAGCGCGGATAGCGAGACGATCACCGGCGAATGGCAGATCGGCCATTGGCGCGGCCCGTTTGAGATGACCCGCGAGCTGTCCGCGGAACCGGAGGCCGTCGAGGCGTTAGAAGCGGTCGTGTAAGCGATCCGCCCGATAGAGCCGCGTCACGCCTCATTCACCAGCACAATCATGGTTGTCCCCTTCACCCGCATTTCTGCGATTGATCCAATTGTGTCGTCGGCCTAGACCGCAAGCTCCGACACGCAATTCTCGCACACAGAGTTTCAAACATGGTTCAAGCCAGTGATCTGAACGGCCTTTGGAATGGGCAATTCAGCTATTTCGCCTCCGAGGATATCGGGCATTGGCCATTTAAGGCGCGGCTTGTCGGCAAAGAAGGTCGTCTTAGCGGCGTCGTGATCGAACCGCATGTCAACGGAACTGGTGAAGTGAAAGCCGATCTCGAAGGGACATTCGAGGGATCGAAGGTCAGCTTCGTCAAACGCTATCAGAGCACGTCAGATGAATACGCCCGCGCGGTCAGCTATGAAGGGCAGGTCAGCGCAGATGGTAAGACCATTGCTGGCACGTGGACCCATTCGGATAGCAGCGGCCCGTTTGAAATGATGTTGGGCAAATAACAGCCGCGCACTATTCCGCGCGCGTTATGATCCAGCCGCCTACCACCACCGTCACTGCAACCGAAATCCAGACCCATGGAAAACCCAAAGTCGCCCATGTGAAGGCGATGCCCGCAAACAGTGTCACCAATGCGCCCATTTTCGCGCGGCGTGAGATGGCCCGGCGCTCATGCCAATCGGCGATTTGCGGTCCCCATGTCGGATGATCGAGGATCTTGCGCTCCCATTCCGGATTGCTGCGAGCAAAACAGAACACCGCTAGCAAAAGGAACGGAACGGTCGGCAGCAATGGCAGGACCGCGCCAATCGCACCAAGCCCAACGCACAGCATGCCAGCGGCGAAATAGAGCCGCCGCATGGTCGTTCAGGCCGCTGCTAATCTGGCGGCGTGTTCCTTTACGAGCGCGATCATGTTCGGAACACCTTGCGTCCGGTTGCTCGACAATTGGCTTTTGAGGTCAAACGGGCCGAGCGCGGCGGTGACATCCATCTCGGCAACTTCGCGGGCAGGGCGGTCTTGCACTGCGGCAATGACCAAAGCGACGATGCCCTTAGTAATGGCGGCGTTGCTATCGGCGAGGAAGTGGAGCGTGTCGGTGTCTTCGGTCGGATAGACCCACACTGATGCCGAACATCCGCGCACCAATGTCGCATCGGTTTTCAGCGCGGCTGGCATCTCGTCCAATTCGCGCCCTAGCTCGATCAATAAGCGGTATCGCTCATCGCCTTCGAGGAAGTCGTATTCCTCCAAAATGTCATCAAGGCTTCTCATGGTGCGCGATGTAGGGAGCGCACTGTGAAAGGGGAAGGGGAAAGCTGAGCGAGAGTGCCTTAAAGCTCAACGCCGTTGGCGATCGCTTCCAGTTTCTTGATCCGCTCTTTCATATCGGCAAGCTCAATCCGCGCAGCACCAACGCCCGCTCCGCCTTCGATTTCCATCTGAGGACCAGCATGTTGCAGCCGCTCAAGCTCTTGCCGTTTCAGCTCAAGCCAACCCTGCCACGCGCGCAGGGCAACAAAAGCAACAATGCACATTCCAAAAAAGCACGTAGAGGCAATTACAAGAGTGGGAGACATCATCATTGGCTCTGCTCCTGATCAGGTGTTGAGACAGTGGGTTTAGGAAGAGATGTTTTGATGGCGGGTTCTGAAGGTCCGCGTAACGCTTCGATTTCCGCAGCGATGCGGGCACGGTCGCGGGCATCCATGGTGTTTTCATCGGTGGCAATCCGCTCCAGCACATGAAGTCGTTCGCGCAATTGCTCGATCTCGCGGCGCGTCTCGTCGAGCTCAGCGCGCTCAGCCAGGTCATCCTTGCCGACGAAAGTCTCGTTGCCATCCTCGTCAGAGACGATCCCGGCGCGTGCCTTTGCAATCTGGACAATTCCCCAGATCACGATGGCCACAATTGCAACGATTGCCCAACCGCCCATTATGCGTTCCCTTCGTCCTTACGGCTTTCCAGTGCGCGCTCTCTAAGAGCATCGATTTCCGATCCCAGGCCATAGCCGCTATCGGTCACGATCCGCTCTACATTGCCAAGCCGATCTTTGACCGAGCCAAGTTCTGCGCGCAGTTCCGCGTTTTCCTGTGTGAGCAGCGCAACGCGTTGCTTTGCTTCGATATCAGTGGACGGCTTCAACGCCTGACCCCACGCTCCATCGAGCGGGTAGCCATGCTGAATGCGCAGGCGGGTGTTGTAGACCCAGCCAAAGATCGCTGCTCCGCCGAGGGCGAGCCCGCCAGCGATGATCCACGGCAAATGCGGGGCAAGGGTAGCAGCAGTATCGACGCTCATGCTTGCGGTTCCTTTTTGCCTAGGTTGAGTGGGGTGCCGCTATCGGTTTTGGGAGCGGGCACATCGCGCAAAGCTTCGATTTCGTCGGACAGCGAATAGCCGCGATCAGTGACGATCCGTTCTAACACGACCATGCGGTCCTGCATCGTATCAAGCTTGTCGTTCAGCTCTTTATTCTCCGCCTTCAACCGAGTGGTTTCCGCAGTGTCGACTGTACGCTCGGTCTTGCCGCCCCATTCGTTTTCGAGGGCGTATCCATGCTTTGCACGGATCCAGTTGTTGACGAGCCAACCGATGGTCGAAACAACAACGATCACTGCGACAAGGGACATTGTGTCGCCATCCATTAGACTTGCTCCTTCTTTCCAATATTGAGTGGGACGCCAGCGCCTGCATCTTCGACATCTTTGGTGTCACGCAACGCTTCGATTTGAGTCGCGATGTCATATCCGCGGTCGGTGACGATGCGTTCCAGCACTTGCACGCGGTCCTCGAGTTTTTGAATGTGACTGGCGTATTGCGCCGCTTTTTCTGCGGTCGCGTCGGCGGTTGCGCCAACCTGCATCTCAGCCATTTTCTGCTGATGCTTGGTCCACAGACCCAACATTCCGATACTGCATCCAAATATGATCGCGATGATCGGGATCATCACTCCGATGTATTCTACGCCCATTAGATTCCACCTTTTGTTTGGTTTGCGCGCTTCAGCGCAGCTGTTCGATTTCGGCTGTCAGGCGCGGATTGTTGCTGACATAATATGTCTCAACATCCGCCAGCCGCCGGTCGATATCGCGGAACCGTGCGCGGATTTCGCGGGCTGTGCGGGTCGGGCTTTGCCGGACGCCTTGCCAATATTGCTCTTCTTGTTTGTCGACATAGAGCTCATCCGGTTTTTTGTTCAGGATGAAACCTGCTGCAAAATAGGCGATAGCGGGCCAACCAAACGCGATGGTCATCGCGACCGTGCCAATCCGCAACCAGACCGCATTGACGCCGGTGTAAGAGGCGATCCCGGCGCAAACGCCCATGACCTTGCCGTTGTGCTTGTCACGATAAAGGGTTGTGCGAAGGCTGCTCATGTCCGGGCTCCTTTTTTCTCGGCGAGCAATTGTTCCAGCTCACGCAATTGTTGATTGTCAGCATCCTGGTCGGCCTGAAGGCGTTTGACCGGGTTGAAAGAGGGGTCATCGGTGGCGACCAAGCGCTCAACCGTATCCATCCGTTCATCAAGGCGCTTTGCGAGGTTATAAAGTTCCTCCAGCAGCACTTCATCATCATTCGTGATCACAGCGGACGTTTTCCACTTGGTCACATAATGCAGGATCAACCAAGGCAATCCGACAAACAGGATCAGGAGTATAAAGACGACTTCATCAGGCACAGTTTATTCTCCTTTGGCTTTGTCGGAAGCGCCGCTTTGACCGAGCGCTTTTTTCATTTCTGCAAGCTCATCATCAATCGCATCGGCCCCTTCGAGCGCGGCGATCTCGTCTGAGAGCGAGGGTGTGCCTTGTTCGGCAATGTTCAATGCATCAGCGCGGCCTTCGGCGTAATCCACGCGGCGTTCCATCTGGTCGAACCGTGATAGAGCCTCATCGGTACGCTCCGTGCTCATCAAAGTGCGTAGTTTGACGCGGTTCTCTGCACTTTCCAGACGAGCGGCGATCTGTGTCTGGCGGCTGCGCGCTTCACGCAGACGGTTTTGCAGCTTTTGAATATCGACTTCATAGGCACGCAAAGCATCATCCAGCACCGAAATCTCAGCGCGCAATTGCTCACCCATTCCGCTTGACTTCTTCTTTTCGACCAATGCAGCACGGGCCAGATCTTCGCGATCTTTCGACAGCGCCAATTGCGCTTTCTCGCCCCAATCAGCCTCCAACCGATCAAGCTTCACCACATGGCGATGCATCTCTTTTTGGTCGGCAATGGTGCGCGCGGCGCTGGCGCGGACTTCGACCAATGTCTCCTCCATTTCGAGGATGATCATGCGGATCATCTTCGAAGGATCATCGGCATTGTCGAGTAGGTCGTTGAAATTGGCAGCGATAATATCTCTGGTGCGGCTGAAAATGCCCATAAAGGCTACTCCGTCTAGGAATGGATTGGTGCTGGTTTTTTGCGAGTCTTCGGCTTTGCCGGTTCTGCTCAGACCTTGCGTCGGAGTGGGGCTGCGACGCAAGGCCTCGATTTCGGCATCGAGGCGGGATAGCGCGCGCCCGTCGGCTTTAGAGCCAGCAGGGGGGTGGGCCGGAGCACTGCGATCAGATGATGTGCGCTCCGGGGAAAGCGCGTCATCTGAAGTGGCAGTCGCAACTGGAGCGGTGCGCTCCGGCCCGAGGGGAAGATCGTCTCGCTTGGTCACGATGCCGGCTTACGCCAACTCCACCAGCTTGGCGGTTTGACCTGCAGGTTGCGCCAGGCTTGCATCATGTGCGGCCAGGTTCATCTGCGAGGTAAGGGCGATCATCGCAGTCATGGCGGCGATGCTGGCGAGCGAGGCCTGGCCAAGCTTGGTGCCGAAGAAAGAGCGATTGTACATATTGGGTCTCCCGATTGAGTGACTGAAACTGTTGCCAACTGTTCTGCAACCAGTGTGCCAAACCGAAAAAACCCCGGAATTCCGCCATTTCGAATGGCTACTAACATGAAGGTAATGGTTTCTATTGCCAAACATTGGGGTTTTTCACTATAGGTTGGGCAATGGAGCGGGAAAACCAATTTATAGGACAGTCCGGGGCATTCCTTGATGCGGTTGAGCGCGCCAGTCGCGCTGCTCCCATGAGCCGCCCTGTGCTCGTCATTGGCGAGCGCGGCACCGGCAAGGAATTGATCGCCGAGCGTCTTCATCGCCTATCTAGCCGCTGGGGAGAGCCGCTGGTGACTATGAACTGCGCCGCGCTCCCTGAAACTTTGATTGAGGCCGAATTGTTCGGCCATGAAGCGGGCGCGTTCACAGGTGCTACCAAAGCGCGCGCGGGAAGGTTTGAAGAAGCCGACCAAGGCACTTTGTTTCTCGACGAATTGGGCACTTTGTCGATGGGCGCACAAGAACGCCTGCTGCGCGCGGTCGAATATGGCGAAGTAACCCGCATCGGATCGTCGCGCCCAGTGCGCGTCGATGTGCGCATTGTCGCTGCGACCAATGACGATCTTCCGGCGCTTGCAGCATCAGGAGAATTCCGCGCTGATCTGCTCGACCGGCTCAGCTTCGAAGTGATCACGCTGCCACCTTTGCGGGTGCGCGAAGGGGATGTTGGCGTGCTTGCCGAGTATTTTGCGCGGCGTATGGCGGCGGAGTTGGACTGGCATGGCTGGCCCGGATTTGCACCGCATGTGATGACCAGCATGGAAAACTATGCGTGGCCCGGCAATGTGCGCGAATTGCGCAATGTGGTGGAGCGTGCGGTCTATCGCTGGGATGATCCCGAAACGCCGATTGCGCATGTGCAATTTGACCCATTTGATAGCCCGTGGAAACCGGCAACGCCTTCTCATCGCAAGCCTGCGAGTGCCGCACCGGTAAAAACGACAGCCGCTTCGGATGATGGTGCGCCAATTGCCGCACCCACCATCGATTTCGAAGCGGTCGATGATCTGCGTGCCGCGGTCGAAAGCCATGAGCGCGCCATCGTCGAACACGCCTTGGGCAAACATCGCTGGAACCAGCGGCAGACGGCTAAGGCTCTTGGCCTAAGCTATGATCAGCTGCGCCATGCGATCAAGAAGCACTGCCTGATGGAAGAGGCCGAGTAGCCAAGGTTCGCAAGCGACTGTTCGTAACCGGCAATCGTTTTCTGACGGCCCTTGGTTAGACCTTCTGCAGCGTTCTATCTGCTTTAGATAACGTCGGGATGTTGGCCATTGCGCCTTGACAAGCCCCGATGATTCGATATTTCTAGAAATATGAAAATAAAGAATTCACAGCTTTCTCACGCGGTATCCGCTCTTTCTGCGCTTGCACAGGAACACCGCTTGCAGGTGTTCCGTGAATTGGTTCAGGCTGGCAATGGAGGCCTTCGCGCAGGGGTCATTGCAGAGCGGCTTTGCGTACCGCGCAGTTCGCTTTCGTTTCACCTTACGCATTTGAAGGCGGCTGGGCTGATCAGCGAACAGCGTCAGGGCCGCTCAATCATCTACACCGCTAATTATGCCGAGATGCGCGCGCTGATCGCCTATCTGCTCACCAATTGCTGTGAAGGTGACACTATCGACCCGCAACTGATCGATCAACTCGATCATTCTGCGTAGGAACAGGAGAGTTATCATGAAGCGATTCCACCTCAATTTGCGCGTCTCGGATCTTGCCAAATCGACCCAGTTCTACACCGAATTGTTGGGAGCCGAACCAAGTGTTGACGAGCCTGACTATAAGAAATGGATGCTCGATGACCCTTTCATAAACCTCTCACTAGAGCCGGAATGCGGTGAGGTTGGCATTGCCCATGTGGGATTGCAGGCGAGTAACGAGGCTGATCTTGATCAAATCCGTGGCCGTATCGCCGCCGCCAATGCTCCCGCATTTCATGAGGGTGAGACTGAGTGCTGTTATGCCCATTCGTATAAGAGTTGGACACGCGACCCTGATGGGATTGTTTGGGAGGCTTTTTTCACAGATGGCCATCGCCGCGATTATGGGGCCATGCCTGACCTGCCGAATGCGATGCCGATCAGCTAGGGTCAGCCGGATGGCGCCAATTGCATAAACGCTAAACCCGATTTTTAGGATTCTGCTTTAGCGTCGCATCCCTGCCGAAGTTGGGGAGTGCAGAATGCAGGCCTTTCGTGATCTTATGCAAAGTGTATTTGGCCCGATTATAAATGGGGCCAGATTCTTGATGCTGCTGTGGTTTGGCGGGATCATGCTGTTTGGGTTTGTGACGACGTATCTGTCGAGCACCGGTGCATTGTTTGGCGACACGGCTGAAGAACGCCAGCAGCGGCAGGAACGTCGGATGGCTGACGAGCGTGCAGAGGATCAGCGCAAATCGCGCGATGCCCGTAAGCGCGTGATGAACGAGCATGGCTGGGGCAATGATGCTGCCAGCGCTTCCACTTCGACATTGCCGCAGTCTGAAAGTCGGTCTGACCGACGCCGCAACCTCCGTGAAGATCGTGAGGCTCGCGCGGCGGGTTGGGGCAATTGAGCCGCTTCAACCGCTTGTTTACCTTGGCGCTGTAACACTCTGTATCTTCGCGATGATTGGTAGCAATTGCGGTGATGAGGGTACGCGGAAATGGAAGCTGTCAAAACAGTGCTAATGGGTTGCGGTGCGCTGGCTATTCTAACGATGGTCGGCTGTGTCGGTGTTGTTGGCGTGGGTACCTATGCCGTCGATAAATCGCTGCGCGATGAAAATGGTGCCTATATCGACCTGGACGAAAACCGCAGCAGTGGCCGATCGCAGCGTCCCGATTCTGCAGATTACGGTGCTGATCCCTTCTCCGATTATGAAGATCCGGATAGCGGCTATGATAGCGGCGATTCCAAAGATGGCTGGGGCAACGGCGCGCGGTAGGCAACGCCTTGGGTGCAACCATGACCGAAGACGAAATCGAACAACGAGAGATTGAGAAGGGACGCCGCGCTGCCCCGCGTATGGACTTGAGCTTGCCGGGCAAGTTTCTTGCAGTGCACGCCAATCATAGCTGCATCATCACCAGCCTATCTCGTACCGGATTGATGATGGCTATCGAAGAACCGCTTGAAATTGGTGATCAAGGGTATTTGCGTTGCGGCCCGATTGACCACTTTATGATCGTCACACGCAAAGAGGCGGGGCGAAACGCGCTGGAATTCGATATTCCAGTGAGTGATCACTTCGTATTTGGCATCCGCCAGTTTCAAGAACAGCTGGAAGAGCAGGAACAGGCCGAGTTGGCCGAGATGGTCTATGCCTGGACGCAGGGCGAAAGTTCGTCCCACTGGTGACGTGTGACAATGGATTACTGGCGTGAGCTAAACTGCTTGAGCGCTTCTTCTCTGTCTGCTTCGCGTCTCTCGCTCGCAGTTGGATTGCCAGAAGCAAGCTCGGTCTGATTGCCCCAGCCATTGTTCTGACGATTGTTCTGCCGACCAGATGGATTGGTCTCATTGATCTCGCCCACAGAAAGATTGGTGGATTCTGATATCGGCTTTTCAGCTGTTTCGTACTCCGACCGATCATAGGGATTGAGGTCCGAACAAGCGCCCAATGCGATGAGCAATGACAATGCGGCAATAGCTTTGGTTTTCATGGTCTTTCCCCTGACAATCTGTCACGCGATCTAAGACGATGACATTAAACACAGGTAAAGCGTGTGGTGTGGTGCGACAGCCCTTGCCAAACGTTGCTCGCACGCCTAACTGCACTTCCATCCCAACATCGGTGAGACTTTGACGGGGCTGGCGCCACGGGGCCGGCACGCATCGGTCTTGTCTTATTGGAATGCTATTCGGAGCTTTATGAGCGATATTGCGCGACTGAATGAACTGATTGAGCCTGAGGTGAAAACACTCGGGTTTGAATTGGTGCGCGTCGCGATCATGCCATCCGAAGCGGGCGACGGCGCCAATGCTTTGCAGATCATGGCCGAAGATCCCGCCACCGGGCAATTGGTGATCGACCAATGCGCGGCTTTGTCGCGCGCGGTCTCTGCGATGATGGATGCGCGCGAGGAAGCGGGCGAATTGCTGATCGAGGGCGCGTATCATCTGGAGGTCTCATCTCCGGGCATCGACCGCCCTTTGACGCGGGAAAAAGACTTCACAGACTGGGCCGGACATCTGGCGCGGATCGTGATGGCCAAAGGATACGAGGAGAAGCGCGTTTATAAAGGCGAGCTTTCCGGGATCAGCGATGGTATGGTGACCATCGTTGATAACAAAACGGGTGAGGCAACGCTTCCCCGCGATCAGATACACAGTGCTAAACTCGTCCTGACAGACGCGTTGATCGCTGCGACACAGCCGCTTGATACAAGCGGTGCCGAGCAGATTGAAGAAGAAACAGAAGAGAAGGCAGACGACTGATGGCCAGTGCCATTTCCGCCAATAAGGCAGAATTGCTCGCAATTGCGAAATCCGTTGCATCGGAAAAGATGATCGATGAATCGATCGTTATCGAAGCTATGGAAGAAGCGATCCAGAAAAGTGCGCGCAACCGCTATGGTGCGGAAAACGACATCCGCGCAAAGCTGGACCCGGTCAGCGGCGATCTGACGCTGTGGCGCGTGGTCGAAGTTGTCGAAGAGGTTGAAGACTACTTCAAGCAGGTTGACCTGAAGCAAGCGCAAAAGCTGCAAGATGGCGCTGCGCTGGGTGACTTTATCGTCGATCCGCTGCCTCCGGTTGATCTGGGCCGGATTGATGCGCAATCGGCAAAGCAGGTGATCTTTCAAAAGGTCCGCGATGCAGAGCGTGAGCGTCAGTTCGAAGAATTCAAAGATCGCGCCAATGAAGTCATCACTGGCGTCATTAAATCGGTTGAATTCGGCCACGTGATCGTCAATCTGGGCCGCGCAGAAGGCGTCATTCGCCGCGACCAGCAAATTCCGCGCGAGGCCGCCCGTGTGGGTGAGCGTGTGCGGGCACTCATCACCAAAGTTGAGCGCAACAATCGCGGTCCACAAATCTTCCTGTCACGCGGCGCACCTGATTTTATGCGCAAACTGTTCGCACAAGAAGTGCCAGAGATTTACGACGGCATTATCGAGATCAAAGCCGCTGCGCGCGATCCGGGCAGCCGGGCAAAGATTGGCGTGATCAGTCATGACAGCTCCATCGACCCTGTCGGCGCCTGTGTTGGTATGAAGGGTAGCCGCGTTCAGGCCGTCGTGCAGGAATTGCAGGGCGAGAAAATCGACATCATCCCATGGTCTGAAGACATCGCGACATTCGTCGTCAACGCTTTGCAACCCGCAACGGTCGCTCGCGTTGTTTTGGACGAAGACGAAGGGCGCATCGAAGTCGTTGTGCCTGATGATCAGCTGTCCCTTGCGATTGGTCGCCGGGGTCAGAATGTGCGTCTCGCCAGTCAACTGACCGGTCACCAGATCGACATTATGACTGAGGAAGAGGCCAGCGAAAAACGCTCGAAAGAGTTCGCTGAGCGCTCCAAAATGTTCGAAGAAGAGCTGGACGTTGATGAAACGCTTTCGCAGCTGCTCGTCGCAGAAGGTTTCGCGATGCTCGAAGAGGTCGCCTATGTCGATGTCTCCGAACTTGCCGCGATCGAAGGTTTTGATGAAGAGCTGGGCGAAGAGCTGCAAAGCCGCGCCACTGAAGCGATTGAACGTCAGGAAGAAGCGCATCGCGCCACCCGTCGCGAGCTGGGCGTTGAAGATGACCTAGCCACTATGCCGCACCTCAATGAGGCGATGCTGGTGACTTTGGGTAAGGGTGGCATCAAGACGCTCGACGATCTCGCTGACCTGGCGACAGACGAATTGATTGCGAAAAAACGCGAAGCACCGCGTCGCCGGCCCAGCGCCGATGGCCCGCCAATGAAGCGTCCACCTCAGCGTGAGCAGGACAAGGGGGGCGTTCTTGGCGAATACGGCCTGTCCGAAGAGCAAGGCAATGAGATCATCATGGCCGCGCGTGCGCATTGGTTCGAAGACGAGGAGCCTGCTGCTCCTGCTGCCGAGCCTGACACTCAGGAGGCCGCTGATGCGGACTCCACACAATGAGAGTGTAAGTTCCGCCATCGCTGACCCCGCGAGTTCCCGGCAGGCTGATAAAGCTTCCGGGAGTGAGCGCCGCTGTGTTTTGTCGGGTGAGACGCGCCCGCGCGATGAGTTGATCCGGCTGGCTATATCGCCCACCGGCGACGTCCTGCCCGATCCCGGCGCAAAGGCTCCGGGACGCGGGGCATGGATTTTGCCTGACCGGGCGGCGCTTGAAACTGCGATCGCTGAGGGCCATCTCAAGCGGGCATTGATACGCGCTTTTAAAGGTGGGCCTGAGGGAATTGCGCTTTCCTACTCTGAACAATTGTCGCAACAGGTTGCCGATGCGCTGACTCGGACGGTGTTGGACCGATTGGGTTTGGAGCTGCGCGGTGGCAATATTGTGCTGGGTTCTGCAAGGATCGAGGAACAGGCGCGCACAGGCCGAATTGCGCTGTTGCTGCATGCCAGTGACAGTAGCGAAGATGGGCGCAAAAAGCTGGATCAGGCATGGCGCGTCGGGTCCGATGCCGAAGGGTCAGGAATGCGCGGCACTGTCTTGCCACTGGACCGCGATGCGTTGTCTGTGGCATTGGGCCGCGAAAATGTCGTCCATTTGGGCGTTTCGGATGTGAATGTGGGGCGCAGGGCCAAAAGGGGCGACGACCCCGCTGCAACCGCATCAGGCCGAGTAGGGCAGGCAGTTATTCGCCTGTCGCGATTTTTAGGGAGCGATCCTCCCCATTAACCGCCCCTAACGAACCCAATTTGCGCGCCGGGGAACCCCTAGGCGCGGCGACAAAGAGATTATTTGAAGGACTAACGAGCTAGATGAGCGACGAACCAGAAAAACGCACCCGTAAACCTTTGGGCCTTAAACGGGCGGTCGATGCTGGCGAGGTCAAGCAGACCTTTAGCCACGGCCGCACCAATAAGGTTGAGGTTCAGGTGAAGCGCCGCCGCAAGCTCTTAAAGCCCGGCGAAACGCCGCCTGCCGAGCCGGCTCCTGCACCCGCGCCCGCTCCAGAGCCTGCGCCCGAACCGGTTGCCAAGAAGCCAGAGCCGAAAAAGGCTGCTCCCAGAGCGCCCGCTGGTGAAACGGCGCAGGAACGCGTGAAGCGGCTTCAGCTCGAGGCGGAAGAAGAGCGCCTGCGCATGGCTGAGGAAGGGCGTAAGCGCGATGATGAACGCGCCAAGAAAGAGGCCGAAGACGCCAAGCGCCGCGAAGAAGACAATCGCAAGGCCAAGGAAGACGCTGAAAAGCAGGCTGCCACAGATGCGGAGGTTGCTGCTGAAGAAGCCGCTGCGACAGACGCTCAGCCAGAGGCCGCTGCTGAAGAAGCACCAGCTGCCAAGGGTAGTCCGACGCCTGCTGCACGCAAGTTTACGCCGATTGCACGGCCAGAACCAAAGCGTCCGGAAAAGAAAAAGAAGAAAGAGGACAAAGGCCAGCCCCAAGCCGACGCTGGCAAGGACAAGCGCCGCTCTGGCAAGCTGACCGTATCCAAAGCGTTGAACGAGGACGAGGGTCGCCGCGCGCGCAGCCTCGCCGCGTTGAAACGTGCGCGTGAAAAAGAGCGCCGGATGCAGGGGGGAGGTTCCTCCAAGCCGCGTGAAAAGCAGATCCGCGATGTTATCGTGCCTGAAGCAATCACCGTGGGTGAATTGGCCAAACGGATGGGCGAAAAAGGCGCAGACCTCGTCAAAGAGCTGTTCAACCTCGATATGATGGTCACTGTCAACCAGACGATTGATCAGGACACAGCGGAACTGCTGGTCGAACAATTTGGCCACAATATCGAAAAGGTCTCAGAGGCCGATGTCGATATTCAAACCGAAGAAGACGTCGATCCGCCAGAGACGCTGAAAGAGCGCCCACCGGTCGTTACGATCATGGGCCATGTCGATCACGGCAAAACCTCGCTGCTTGATGCATTGCGGGGTGCCAATGTGACCAAGGGTGAAGCCGGCGGCATCACTCAACATATCGGCAGCTATCAGATCACGGCTAAGAACAAGCAGGTCATCACATTCCTCGATACACCCGGCCACGCCGCGTTTACCGAAATGCGCCAACGTGGCGCGAATGTGACCGATATTGTGATTCTGGTCGTCGCAGCCGATGACGGTATCATGCCGCAGACGATTGAGGCGATTAAGCACACCAAGGCGGCTGGCGTCCCCATGATTGTTGCGATCAACAAGATGGATAAGCCTGAGGCAGACCCGGACAATGTCCGAGCCCGCTTGCTTGAACACGAAGTCATCGTTGAGGCGATGTCTGGCGATGTGCAAGATGTCGAAGTTTCCGCGACCAAAGGCGATGGCCTCGACAAGCTGGTAGAAGCGATCAGCTTGCAGGCCGAATTGCTTGAACTGAAAGCGCGCCCTGATCGCGATGCCGATGCAACTGTGATTGAAGCGCAGTTGGACAAAGGTCGCGGTCCGGTTGCGACCGTTCTGGTCACGCGCGGTACGCTTAAACGTGGCGACACATTCGTGGTCGGAACGCAAAGCGGCCGTGTGCGCGCCATCGTCAATGATGCTGGCAAACAGATCAAAGAAGCTGGGCCTTCGATGCCGGTCGAAGTCCTCGGCCTGGGCGGAGTGCCGTCGGCTGGTGATAGGTTGAGCGTAGTTGAAAACGAACAGCGCGCCCGCGAAGTCGCCGCCTATCGTAAGGAAAAAGCGACTGAACAACGCACCGCACTGGCTCCGACCAGCTTCGATACAATGTTTAACAACCTCGCATCAGATCTCATCGAATGGCCGGTATTGGTCAAAGCGGATGTGCAAGGTTCGGTCGAAGCGATCGTCACCGCGCTGCACAACATCTCTACCGATGACATCAAGGTTCGCGTCCTGCACGCAGGCGTGGGTGCCATCACGGAAAGCGATGTGACATTGGCGGCTGCATCCGGCGCGCCGATCATCGGTTTCGGTGTGCGCCCGAATGCCAAGGCCCGCGATTTGGTGAAGCGCGATAATGTTCGCATGATGTATTATGATGTGATCTATCACCTCACGGCAGAAGTCGCGAAGGAAATGGCCGGCGAGCTGGGTCCAGAGCGCATCGAAACGGTCGTTGGCCGCGCCGATGTCAAAGAGGTCTTCAAATCGGGCAAGAAAGACAAGGCCGCTGGCCTGCTCGTCACCGAAGGCGTCATTCGCAAAGGACTGCACGCACGTCTCACCCGCGAAGATGTTATCGTATCTGCCACCACCATCGCTTCGCTGCGACGGTTTAAGGACGATGTTGACGAGGTCCGTTCGGGTCTCGAATGCGGCGTTGTTCTGGAAGACACGAACGATATCAAAGCGGGCGACAGTCTCGAAGTGTTCGAGGTAGAATTGCGCGAACGGACAATTGAGGTAGGGTAAGGGCGGCTAGCGATGGCGCTCTCACCCTACTTCCCCGAAGACCACAATGGCTCACCCCACAGCGCCTTGCTCGAAAGCGAGTTTGTCGACTGGGATGAGGACACGCTGACCGCGACCATGCGTTTCACGGTGCGCCGTGAGATGACCACATGGCGCGGGGGTGTGCAGGGCGGATTGGTCGCGGGCTATCTGGATGATGTGATGGGCTATGCTTATGTCGCATCGACTAAAGGAGAGGCCGCGCCGCTCAATTTGGAGCTTTCCATGAGCCTGATCCGCCTGATCCCTGAAGGTCCGTTGATCGGCAAAGGGCGAGTTGTGAAAGCGGGTCGTAAGGTCATCTTTCTCGAAGCGGAATTGTTATCCGAGGATGGCAAGCTGATGGCACGCGCAACCTCCACCGCGCTGCCCACACCGCGCCCCACCGCGACAGAGACGGGAATGGGCTGATGGCCGCTCCCGCGAACATCGCGAAGCTCCGAAATGACATACCGAGTGGGGTGATTGCTAGCGTCCTGTTCCTTCTCTTGCTGGTATCGGTGACTGTCGCATCAATTTATTCTCGTGATTTCGGTACGAGGATTCTAGCCGCATTGCTTTCCGTTGGTCTTGCAATTGCTTGGCTTTACTTTTGGATGGCGGGCTTGTGGCGATCTTGGATCGAAGAGTGGCCTTCTGCTCGCTCCAGATTTTTCGCAACTCTGCTCTCCTTTCCACTGGGTGTGTTGCTGCTCTTTCCAATGACCTCGCTATTGGTTGGTGTCGTTCGCTATGCGGAATCAGCTCAATACGAGACGTTATTGTCGGATCAGCACTTCTTGTCAGCGGTCAAAGCCGAGGAGAATTCTTTGGAATTTGAGGGTATCACCGTAAAGATCGACCGCACCGATGACGTGACCCGTCTTGCATTTGACGAGCAAGGTTACGTGGTTCTCTCAAGCGCTTATGTCTATGATCCAACTGAAGAAGTCGAAAGCTTGGATGGAATGAACACCAATTGGTATTTTGGCAGCGAAGTCTCTCAGTGCAATAGAGTTCGCGAGCATTTTTACCTGTGCAGTTTCCGCTGATGGCCCGCTATCTAGCGCTCCTCGGCAGCATCAATGTTGGCGGCAATCGGGTGAAGATGGTCCATATCAAATCAGCCTTTGCCGCATCCGGGTTTGGCGAGGTGACGACTGTTGCGGCCAGCGGGAATGTGATCCTTGATTATGCTGGTGATCCCATGATGTTGGAGGTCCAGATCGAGGCTCTGTTGGAGCGCGAGTTTAGCTTCAAATCCTGCGTTATGGTGCGCACGGCCGATGAAGTGCGCGCGGCGATTGATGAAAACCCCTTCCATGGCACCGAGCCTCAGCATGGGTCAGACAAGATGGTACATTCCATCTTTTTGAGCCAACAGCCCGAAAAATCCCGCGTCGATGCGGTGATCGAAGAGCATCGAGACAAAGGCAGTGAGCGGCTCGCATTGGGTGACCGGGTGCTGTATCTTGATTATGTCCACGGCGTTGGTGTGTCCGACTTGTCGAACAAGTTTCTCGAACGCAGGCTTGGGTGTAAGGGCACGGCGCGAAATATGAACTCGCTCAAGAATATCCTGAGCAAAATGGAACAGAGCTGATGGCAAGAAACGCCGATCACACAACAGAACAGCAGTCCGTTCGCGTCCTGAAAGTGGGGGAGCGGGTGCGCCATATCCTATCCGAACTGCTCGCCCGGCAAGAGGTCCATGATGACGTCATTAGCGCTTCCAACATTGCAGTGACGGAAGTGCGCATGTCGCCCGATCTGCGCGGTGCAACCGCTTATGTGAAGCCATTGATGGATGCAGGCGAGGACGATGTGGTCAACGCGCTGCGCCAGAACACAGCGTTTTTGCAGCGCGAGGTGGCCAAAAGGCTCGGCCTGAAATTCGCGCCTAAGCTGAAATTCCGCAAGGATGAGAGCTTTGCCGAAGCGGACCGTATCGAAGAACTCCTGCGCGATCCCAAGGTCGCGCGCGATCTAAGCGATGATCTGGACGAGAGCGCCTAACCCTTACCGCGGTACCATGCGTGCGCGTAGGCTGATATCGACCTTGTTGCCTACTATCAGCTGATAGCTGCGCATGCCGTATTGGCGACGGTCGATTTCCATTTCCCCTGTAAACGAAACGGGGCGCCCGGTTGACCGGCTGGGGTCGCTTTCAAAGGTCACGCTCAAGGTTTCGTTGCGAGTGACACCGCGCGCAGTCAGCTCGCCTGTCACAGTGCCGCGTGTGGGCGATGTGAGATTGATTGAGCGCCCGACGAAGCGGATGGTGGGATAGCGTTCCACCCAGAAAAACCGTTCTCCGCGAAGGCGGTTGAGTGTGGTTTCATCTGGCGCTTCGATGGCGGCAGCATCAAACGTCACATCGATAACGGCGCGTTCGGGTGCACCGGGGACGATGGTGACCGCACCCTGCATCCGGGGGAAGCGCGCGGTTTTGCTCGACAGGCCAAAGAAGGGGACACGCGCCGAGACATTGCTAGCGCTCGCATCAAGCCGATAATTGAGCGGCGCACCCGATTGGGCACCCACGCTGGCTGGCATAGTCAGCGCGAGCAGAGCCCACGACAGTGAAAGGGCGATTAGGCGAAACAGTTTCAACATTGTGCTCTCCTTCCCCCATGTCCTCTTTTTACGCGGCGCAGGGGTGACTTGTTTCACCCTTAACGCAGCGATCCGCTCAGCGGTTCAATCTAAGCGTTCAGCCGCCCCTATCCCCCAGAACCCGGCAGTGAGTAACCCACTGGCGCATCCGGGCCGAGCGGGATGCCCAGATAGAACCAGATCACGATCAGCACCGTGCCCGAAATTAGCAGCCAGACCGAATAAGGCAGCATGATTGCGGTCAGGCTACCCAGACCAAAGCTAGGCTGCCAACGCTGCGCAAAGACCAGGATCAGCGGGAAATACACCATTAACGGCGTGATGATGTTGGTCGCGCTGTCACCCACACGATAGGCAGCGGTCGCGCCCTCTGGACTAATCCCCAGCAGCATCAGCATAGGCACAAGGATCGGTGCAAGCAGTGCCCATTTCGCGCTGGCCGATCCCACAAACAGGTTCAACAGCCCCGCAAACAGCACCATCAATCCCAACACCAACGGCAAAGGAAGCCCGGTGGACTCAATCGCCGCCGCCCCATGCACCGCAGAAATCAGGCCCAGATTGGACCAATTGAACATCGCCACAAAATGCGCGGCAGCAAAGGCAAGGACGAGGTAATAGCCCATATCCTTCATGCTTTCGGCCATCATATTGACCAGATCGCGGTGGTTCTTAATCGAGCCACTGGCGCGGCCATAGGCCCAACCTGTCAGCAGGAAGAGCAGGAAGAACCCACCAACTAGCGATTGGTAAAGCGGGCGCAGCTGGCTGTGGATGGAGCAATCCGACGCCGGAATGCCATCACACGCGGCTTCATTCACAAGCGGCGTACCCGGACCAAAGACCATCAGCAACCACAGACCAACGACGAATAATGCGGCGAGACCCGCTGCGCGCAGACCCTTGCTTGCCGCTGCGCCATCTTCGGCGGTGGGGTCCGGGCTGGTACCATCTGCACCAGCGGACGCACCGCCGGTCCATGGGCCCAAGCGGGGCTCAATAACCTTGTCCGTTACATACCAAATGATCGGCAGGAACAGCACAGTCATCGCCGCAATAAAATACCAGTTACCCGCAAGGTTGGCGGTCCATGTGGGGTCAAGCGCGGATGCAGCCACCGCTTCTTCGGTGATGCCGAACAACAGCGCGTCGAGCTGTCCCGGCGAAATATTGGCAGAAAACCCGCCTGATACGCCCGCAAACGCAGCGGCGATCCCAGCCATCGGATGGCGACCAGCGGCGGCGAACAATATCCCTGCGAGTGGGATCAGCACCACATAGCCTGCATCTGCCGCATGGTTCCCGATCATCGCTACCAATGCCACCACAGGCGTGAGAAGGGCTGTGGGCGCGCTCTTAACCGCGCTCGCCATACCTGCTGCGAAAAAGCCCGAACGCTCTGCAACGCCCGCACCCAACATCACCACCAAGACATAGCCGAGTGGGTGGAAGTGGGTGAAAGTCTTGGGCATTTCGACCCAGAGCCGCTGAATATTCTCTGCCGCAAGCAAACTGACCGCGACGATCTGCTCTGGGCCACCGGTTGCTTCATCAATGCTGGTCGGGTGGAGGGCGGAAACCCCAGACATATCGGCAATGATCGATATGACGATGAGCGCGATGATGAGATAGAAAAACAGGAAAACCGGATCGGGCAATCTGTTCCCGCTGCGCTCCACCCAGCCAAGAAAGCCGGTCATGCCTTGCGGTTGTTGTGCCTCTGGTGCGGCCGATGCCATGCGTGATCCCCGTATGATCGAATTCGTAAAGCGAAGGGGCTAGCATTGCGGATCGCCCCTGTCACAGGGATTAATAATTTGCATCTCTAGCGCGTGACTGCGCGGCGCGTTAGGCTGATCACATGGCCAAGCTCTATTTCTACTATGCCAGCATGAATGCGGGCAAATCCTCCTCGCTGCTGCAAGCCGACTTCAATTACCGCGAGCGCGGCATGGCGACAATGGTGTGGACGGCTGAACTTGATACGCGGTCCGATGGCATGGTGAGCAGCCGTATCGGGTTGGAGGCGGGCGCGCATTTGTATCGGCCAGAGACCGTTCTGCATGTTGATATTGCAGCCGCTCACAACAATGCCCCGCTCGATTGCGTGTTGGTAGATGAGGCGCAGTTCCTGACAGAAGAGCAAGTGTGGCAGCTTGCATCGGTAGCGGATGAGCTGGGTATACCAGTGCTTTGCTATGGTCTGCGTACAGACTTTCTGGGTAAATTGTTCCCCGGTTCGGCGGCATTGCTTGGCATTGCAGACGCTTTGGTTGAGTTGAAAGCGGTGTGCCATTGCGGACGCAAAGCGACGATGAATTTGCGCGTTGCAGAGGATGGCACTGCTGCGAAAGACGGCGAGCAAACAGAGATTGGCGGCAATGACCGCTACCTTGCTTTGTGCCGCAAACATTTCTCGCAGGCGCTCAATGGCTGATCTTTCCGCGGTACTTGAAGGGGGCGATGTTCGCCTCGAACCGTTTGATGAGCGGCACCTTGAACCGTTTCGCGCGGTTTGTGCGCTCGACCAAGGGATATGGCCGATTTACCCGGTAAACCTGGGCGGAGATGGGTTTGATGTGTCTCTCGCTATGTTCCTTGGGTCGCCCGAATGGGTCAACTTTGCGGTGATAGACAGGCGCAACGGCGAATTGGTGGGCATGACCAATTACATCCGGCCCAATATGTTTGGTGTGGTCGAAATAGGCGGGACCTTTATTCAACCCAGCGTGCGTGGCAGCGCGTTTAATCGCAGCATGAAAAAGCTCTTGATCGAGCATGCTTTCGCCAACGGTTTTGAAAAGATCGAATTCCGCGTCGACAATCGCAACGAGCGATCGAAGGCGGCGGTCGCGAAACTGGGCGCGCTGCGCGAAGGGACCATTCGCAGCGATATGGTCACCTGGACCGGTCATCGTCGCGATACAGCCCTGTTTGGCTTGCTGAAGTCGGAATGGAACGGGTGAAGCTGGCTTAGCGTGCCTGCGCTCCCTATCTTTGTACATATGACCGATACACTCACCATGGCCGCTCTGCTGATACCGGCATTGATCATCGCAATTGTCTTTCACGAAGTTGGTCATGGTTATGCGGCCAAAGCGTTGGGCGATGACACGGCCAGTGATCTGGGGCGGTTGACCCTGAATCCGATCAAGCATGTTGATCCCATCGGCACATTGCTGGTCCCCGGTGGGCTGTTGCTGATGGGAGCGCCTGCGTTCGGTTGGGCAAAGCCGGTGCCGGTGAACCGCGCGCGGCTCGGCAATCCGCGCTTTGGCATGATGGCGGTCGCGGCGGCGGGACCAGCTGTGAATTTCGTGCTCGCTTTGATCGGCACGATGCTGCTGGGCGTGTTCGGTTCAGCTGAAGGCGCGGTGGTTGGTGCAACCGGGTTGGTGCTGGTTGCAGATGCAAGTGGGGCTGTGCTGCCGCTTGAAAATGCGCTGCTGTATTTCGTGCTGATTAACCTTTTTATCGGCCTTTTTAACCTGCTGCCGATCCCGCCCTTTGACGGATCGCACATTGTCGGCGGGTTGCTGCCGGGCAAGTTGCGGTTCCACTGGTATCGGCTGCAACGCTGGGGGATGCTACTGATTGTGGGCGTGATTGCCTATAGCTGGATTTTTGGCACTGGCTGGTTGGCGGTCACTGTTCTGCCTTTGGTCGAATGGGCGATGACAACTTTGTTTGGCCTCGTCGATTACAATCCGGGCTTTTTCTAAGCGGCGTTCTCAAACCACTGATCGATACGCGTTTGTTCATCCTGCGACAGGTGCAAGTAGAGCTTTGAGCGGCGCTTCAACACATCCTCACCCGTGGTCGCAAATTCTTGGGCTGCGAGATATTCCAGCTCCCGCGCATAGACATCGCCGCCCATGTGCGCGCCCAGGTCATTGGTGCCCTGCGCATCTCCCAAAAGCTGCACCATCCGGGTCCCATAGGCCCGCGCAAGCCGCAGGACCGTCTCCGATGCTAGCCATGGAAATGCCTCGCATTGTTGATCCACAAAGGCATCAAAGCGCACTGGATTAATATCGCCGCCCGGCAAATCGGAATTGGCAGTCCAGCTGTCACCCCGAACACCAAGCTTTTCAAGTGCATGTTCGGCAAGCTTGCGATACGTTGTTAGCTTGCCGCCAAAGATTGAAAGCAGTTTTGGCCCGGTATCATCCAGCTCAAACTGATAATCGCGCGTCACCGTTGAATTGGACGCCGCGTTGTTCTCATAAAGCGGGCGCACCCCGGCATAGCTCGCCACGGCACCCTCTGGCGCGATGTCGGTCGCCAGATATTCATTGGCCGCATCGCAGATATAGGCGGCTTCTTCCGCGCTGATATCGATGCCCGCGGGATCGCCTTTGAACAATTGGTCCGTGGTGCCGACCAAAGTAAAATCGCGCTCATAGGGGATGGCAAAGATGATCCGGTCATCCTTGTTTTGAAAGATATAAGAGCGATCGTGATCGAACAATTTCGGGAAGATCAGATGGCTGCCTTTGACCAGGCGCAGGTTCTGATGCTGCTCACCTGGCAAAGCTCGGCCCAGTACGCGGTCGACCCATGGCCCAGCGGCGTTAACGACCGTTTTAGCGGTTATGGTGTTCTCACCGCTCGCACTCTTCAGCGTCGCGCTCCAATGGTCACCCGCTCGCTCCAGCTCCGTGCATTCGGTGCGGGTGCGGATATCCGCGCCGCGCTCTTTGGCATCCATACAATTGAGCACGACCAACCGCGCATCCTCAACCCAGCAATCGGAATATTCAAAACCGTGCGTTAGGCGTTGCTCCAACACATCGCCGTGCGGCGCGCTGCGCAGGTTCACATCGCTAGTAGGCGGCAGCAATTTGCGACCACCCAGATTGTCATAAAGGAACAACCCCAGCCGCAGCATCCATTTCGGGCGCAAACCCGCATCATGCGGCAACACAAATCGCATCGGCCAGATAATATGCGGCGCGATGTTCAACAGCCGCTCCCGCTCAATTAGGCTCTCTCGCACCAGTCGGAACTCATAGTGCTCTAGATAGCGCAGCCCTCCATGCACCAGCTTGGTTGAGGCAGATGACGTGTGACTGGCCAGATCGTCCTTTTCCACCAAGCATACCGACAGTCCACGCCCAGCGGCATCGCGCGCGATGCCGGCGCCATTGATACCGCCGCCGATGATGAGAAGATCAAACATGTGCTCCATTTGACGCAGTCATTGTGGTTTGGCCAGTGTCAACCATGCGTGATCGCCAAAAAATTCGAACTCTTGTCTGAATACTGGATTTAGTGCTCTGATTGCAGACCCAAATCATACATGTGAGGCCATTTCAGTGGTGTTTGACGCTGGTATCGGGCCAGCAGGCGCAACAGGGCTTGAGGCTTGAGTGTTGAACAACTAGCGCAGACCCATGAGCAACCCAAAGCCAGCCCCGAACGGATGGATCATCCTCGATAAGCCGCGCGGGCTTGGCTCCACGCAGGGCGTTGCTGCGGTAAAGCGCAACCTGCGCGAAGGGAGCTATTCCAAAACCAAGGTCGGTCACGGCGGGACGCTTGATCCGTTGGCCGAAGGCGTGCTGCCGATTGCTTTGGGAGAGGCGACTAAGCTGGCTGGGCGGATGCTGGATGCCAGCAAGATTTATGAGTTCACGGTGAAGTTTGGTGAGGAGACCGATACCCTCGATACCGAAGGAGCGGTGATTGGCACCAGCGATGTGCGCCCAGCGCGCACCGATGTGCAAGCGATCCTGCCTGAGTTCACCGGTGCGATCGAGCAGGTGCCGCCAGCCTATTCTGCGCTGAAAGTGGATGGCAAACGCGCCTATGACCTTGCGCGGGCGGGGGAGGCGGTTGAGCTTAAGACAAGGGCGGTCACGATTCACTCGCTAACAATCACCGGCAACTCTGATAGCACCCCCGATGGTGACGCATCGGTGACTCTCACCGCTCACGTTTCCAAAGGCACATATATCCGCAGCCTTGCACGCGATATCGCACGCGCACTTGGCACATGCGGGCATGTTACCTATTTAAGGCGCACAAAGGCGGGTCCGTTCACGCAATCTCAAGCGATTTCGCTGGACAAACTCAACGAAGTCTCTAGTGGCGCGCCATTGAAAGACCTCCTCCTGCCGTTAGAGGCGGGGCTGGACGACATCCCGGCCCTCAACCTCAATCAGACAGACGCGCAGGCGGTCCGACAGGGCCGGGTCTTGTCTGAGCTGCCCCAAAGCGATGGGCTTTACTGTGCGATGCTGGACAATGTTCCGGTGGCGCTGGTTGAGTTGATCGAAGGTACGACCAAAATCGTGCGGGGCTTTAACCTTCCCGATGTCGCTGAGTAAGAAAGATTATTTATGTCGGTAACTCCCGAAGAAAAAGCCAAGATCATCAAGGACCACGCCCAAGGTAAGGGCGACACCGGAAGCCCAGAAGTTCAGGTAGCCATCCTGACCCAGCGCATCCGCAACCTGACCGATCACTTTAAAGGCAACCACAAAGACAACCATTCGCGCCGCGGCCTTCTGATGATGGTCAACAAGCGTCGCAACCTGCTCGCCTATCTGAAAAAGAAAGACGTCGAGCGGTATAATGCGCTGATCCAGAAGCTGGGTCTTCGTAAGTAAGAGTTTCGATCAAGGCGGCTCAAACGAGCCGCCTTTTTCGCATATGGGCGCAGCGACATCCGGTCGCTCGTCTCAGGGGCCAAGAGATGCCCCGCACCGGGCCGGGACGGTATCCCCGGACAAAAGATGCCCCGCCGCGCAATCAGGCGTCATGCGGGTTCAAAAGGAAAATACATGTTCGACAAGAAAACCGTATCGTTGGAGTGGGGCGGCAAAACCCTCACCCTCGAAACAGGCCAAATCGCCCGTCAAGCAGACGGCGCCGTTATGGCCACCTATGGCGAAACCGTGGTGCTGTGCGCCGTGACTGCCGCCAAGAGCGTCCGCGAAGGCCAAGACTTCTTCCCGCTGACCGTTCACTATCAAGAAAAATTCTCATCAGCTGGCCGGATTCCTGGCGGCTTTTTCAAGCGTGAAGGCCGCGCGACGGAAAAAGAGACGCTGACATCGCGTCTGATCGACCGTCCATGCCGCCCTCTGTTCCCCGAAGGTTTCTACAACGAAATCAACGTAATCTGCCAAGTTCTTTCCTATGATGGTGAGACTGAACCAGATATCCTTGCGATGATCGCAGCATCGGCTGCTCTCACGATCAGCGGCCTGCCATTCATGGGCCCAATCGGCGCCGCACGCGTTGGTTACAACAATGACGGCGAATACGTCCTCAACCCAACCGTCACGGACGCGCTGGGCGAAGACGGCAATCTCGATCTGGTTGTTGCTGCGACACAAGACGCGGTGATGATGGTCGAATCCGAAGCGAAAGAGCTCTCTGAAGAAGTGATGCTCGGCGCGGTGATGTTCGCTCACGAAGAAAGCCGCAAGGTTATCGGTGCGATCATCGATCTGGCTGAACAGGCGGCGAAAGATCCATGGGATCTGCCAGCAGCCGATGACAACACTGAAATGAAGGACAAGCTTCGCGGTCTGGTCGGTGACGACATTGCCGCTGCTTATAAGCTGACCGACAAGTCGGAGCGCTCCGATGCGCTGAACGTTGCACGCGCTAAGGCGAAAGAAGCCTATGCCGAGGCCGACGGTCAAACGCAGATGACGGCCGGCAAAGTCGTCAAAAAGCTGGAATCCGAAATCGTTCGCGGCGCTATCTTGAAAGATGGTCAGCGGATTGACGGTCGTAAGACAGACGAAGTTCGCTCAATCGAAGCTATGGTCGGCTTGCTGCCACGCACGCACGGTTCGGCTCTGTTCACCCGCGGTGAAACGCAGGCGATCTGCACCACCACACTGGGCACAAAAGACGCTGAGCAGATGATCGACGGGCTGGAAGGCCTCTCATACAACAACTTCATGCTGCACTATAACTTCCCACCCTATTCAGTTGGCGAAGTGGGCCGCTTTGGCTTTACCAGCCGCCGCGAAACCGGCCATGGTAAGCTCGCCTATCGCGCGCTGCACCCTGTGTTGCCGACGGTTGAGGATTTCCCTTACACCATCCGCGTTCTGTCAGACATCACCGAGTCCAATGGCTCGTCGTCGATGGCAACAGTTTGCGGTGGCTCGCTCTCGATGATGGATGCAGGCGTTCCGCTGAAGCGTCCGGTTTCGGGTATTGCGATGGGTCTGATCCTTGAAGGCGATGACTTTACCGTCCTGTCTGACATTCTGGGTGATGAAGATCACTTGGGCGACATGGACTTTAAGGTCGCTGGTTCTGAAGAAGGCATCACCAGCCTCCAGATGGACATCAAGGTAGCTGGCATTACGCAGGAAATCATGACCCAAGCGCTTGAGCAGGCGAAAGCTGGCCGTGCGCACATCCTGGGCAAGATGACTGAAGCTTTGTCTTCTTCACGCGGTGAAGTGAGCAAGCACGCTCCTCGTATTGAGACGATGCAGATCGACAAATCGAAGATCCGCGACATCATCGGTACGGGCGGCAAGGTCATTCGCGAAATCGTTGCAGAAACCGGCGCGAAGGTCGACATTGACGACGAAGGCACAATCAAGATCAGCTCTTCGAACGCTGATGAAATCGAAGCGGCGAAAAAGTGGATCGCTGGCATCGTCGAAGAAGCCGAAGTCGGCAAAATCTACGAAGGCAAGGTTGTGAACATCGTCGATTTCGGCGCATTCGTGAACTTCATGGGTGGCAAGGACGGTCTCGTCCACGTGTCGGAAATGAAGAACGAGCGCGTTGAGAAAGTCACCGACGTGGTTTCCGAAGGCCAAGAGGTGAAGGTCAAGGTTCTCGAAATCGATCAGCGCGGCAAAGTCCGTCTGTCGATGCGCGTCGTTGATCAGGAAACCGGCGAAGAGCTGGAAGACACACGCCCTCCACGCGAAAACAAGCCGCGCGGTGATCGTGGTGATCGTCGTCCGCGCGGCGGCGGCGGTGGCCGTGGTCGCGGTGGTGATCGCGGTGGTCGCGGCGGCCGTGATGGCGGCGGCGATAATGGCGGTGGGGGCAATGATGGCCCTGCAACAATGCCGGACTTCCTGAAGGACTAAATCGGTCCTGACTGAAATAGAAAGACCCGCTCGGAGCAATTCCGGGCGGGTTTTTTGATTGCCGCGCCAGCCACAAATCCCCTAACCCGCACACATGCTAAAACGCGAACTCATCGACACAGCCGATATCGAAGCCGGTGAAACGCTCGAACTCTACTCCCACGGACGCGATTTCATGATCGTGCTGGGGCGCAATGAGTTGATGAGCACCCGCATGCGCTTTTCCGAAGAGCAGCTGGCGGACCTGACGCTGGAGCGACTGGAGGTGGATGCACCGCGTATTCTCATCGGCGGCTATGGTATGGGCTTCACCCTGCGTGCAGCGCTGGCGAAGATGGGTGAGGGGGGGCAGGCCGTTGTGGCGGAAATCTCGCCCAAGATCGTCGAATGGGCGCGCACTCACATGGCGGATCTCACCGGAGAATGCCTTGTCGATCCTCGTCTTGACCTCAAAATTTGTAATGTCGCAGCGCTGATCGACGATGCCAATGACGGGACCATCGCAAAGTTCGATGCGATCCTGCTCGATGTCGATAATGGTCCCGATGGCATGGTGCGCGCGGACAACAACCGCATCTACTCCAGCACCGGCCTTGGCAAAGCGCGCGATGCTTTGAAGCTGGGTGGGATAGTTTCAGTCTGGTCAGCCGCGCCCGACCACGGATTTCGCCGGCGTATGAAAGAGGCAGGCTTCGATGTGGAAGAACGCCGTGTGCGTTCGCGACCTAACAACAAAGGCGCACATCACACGATCTGGTTTGGGCGCAAGACTAGGTAGTCTGCCCCTGTAGCCACATTAAAAGTCGTAGATCACCGTCACCCGGCTGAGCGTATCGGTTTGCACCGCGCCAAGGGGCGGGTTGGTGTCGTGCTCCACTGTGTAAGACAGGCTTGCCGACAATCCTCCGCCCAGAGCCGCTGTGAGGCCGGTTGTACTCACATAGGTGCTGTTGCCGGATTGGATAAAGGCGCTCGCATCCTCGGTCAGTTTAAGGTTCTCGGCAATCTGCCAATCGAAATCGAGCGCGGCGAGGCCTGCTATGGAACTGTCGGACAATCCATTGACGAATTCGGTTTGGCGATAGGCCGGGCCAGCTTTGACGGCGAGTTGCATATTCTCATTGTCGATGACGCGGTACCCGATGCCGCCTGATCCGGAATAGCGCGCGGAGAAGCCTTGAAACGTGTCGCGCTCATATTGCGCGAGGCCATAGACAAACAAACGCTCCGAGACGTTGTAGTTTGCCTCATAGGCGGCAAGGAATTGCTCGCGCGTGGTGACACCGCCGGTCTCTTGATAATCGACAAGGCCAGTGAGCTTGTGCCGCCAATCGATCCCGACGCGTTCCAATGACAGACCCGCTGTGATCCCGGTGTTGGATGAGTTGCCCGTGCTGCGAAATGCGCCAAGCTGCCCTTGACCACTCCAATTGTCGAACAAGCCAGCGTTGCGCATTTCGGCCTCTTCGATTGCGGCAGCTTCGGCATTGGCAGCGGCAAGGTCTGTTTCGTAAGAGGCAAGGATGGTGTCTAACTCACCTGCATCATCCGGATTTGTTGTGCGCGCCAGATCGATGACCGTGCGCACCGCATCCTCATCACCCGACGCAATCGCGGCATCAATCATCGCGCGCACTGGCTCTGGCAATTCGGCCTGAGCAGCAGTGGGAAGGGCAATTAAACTCGCTGCAAAAACAGCACTCAACATATTGAAATTAGACAAAATTGACTCCCGATCATACGCGGTGCATGCAAAAAGTTACGCTTCGCCAGAAATAGGCCTTTCATACGCAGGATGTCGTAAAAGGTTGTAGCGTGGAAATTGGATATTGAGCTCCGATAAGCTGAGCAGAGTGTTCTGAACGTGCTCAAGCCTTCAAGCGCGGAACACCCATAAAGTCGCGCTTACCAACGCCAACACCCAGCATCCGCAGAATGTCGTAAGCTGTTGCTGCGTGGAAGTAGAAATTGGGCTGTGAAAAGCTGAGCAAGAAATTCTCAACCGTGAAATCCATCCGTGACTCTTTGAATTCAAACCGCATATCGCGGCCAATCCAGCTTTCCATCTCCGCCTCATCCAGTGCCTCCATCGCAGCTGACGCATCGGTAAGTTTGGAGCGCAATTCGGCAAAGCTAGCTGGTGGCGGGTTCAAATCTGGGCTGTAAACGCCCGCATGCACACCTGCGATTGAGCCAGCAGTGTGTTCGGCAATGCATTTCACTTGATAGGTGAAGGGAAGCATGTCCTCTATCAGCCGGGCGCCAACGACATCGGCATGATCGCATTTTTGCTCTGTGCACCATTCCTCTGCCTTGTTGATCAGGTGCTGGCCTGTGCCAAGCATCTGCAGAGCGCTGGGGACATAAGCTGCGTGAAGGGTCATCGGCATGGGGTTTACTCCAGTCAAAGAAAAAGCCCGGCAACGCCAAGGCCGTCGGGCTTCTAACTTGCAATACGGTGTCTTGAAAGCGGCAAGAGGCGCTATCGTGCGTCAAATGCTCTCAAAACCCTGTGGCAACTTGCAACGCGGCTCGGCGCTAGTTTGTTACCTGAATTTGGGTCTTGGAAGTCGAAGTGAATAACGCCGCCAACTTCACTAAAACCGCGATTGCCTTCGTCGCAAGCGACCGCCCGCAGCTGACTTAAGAATGCCGATGTCAAAGAATTGCCGACCCGGTGGCAGAAATCAAAACGAAGTCCGCCACCAGGCAAGATATCAAACGCCTTAGCGAACTCGCGGCCCGCCAAACGGCAGCGGTGGAGGCGGTCTGCGTGCACCACGGGGCAACTGAGCCTGATAGGCCCGTCCGCAATGTTCGACACAATAGGGAAAGCCGGGGTTCACCGGAGTTCCGCAGAAATGAAAGTCAGGCTCACCCGGATGGCCCATGGGCCAGCGGCAAACCTTGTCTGATAGGTCCAGCAGGCTGGTCTTGTCTGCAATCTCGGCGCTCGGCTTTGCTGGGACCAAACGGCGCGGCGGGGCAGGGGGAATGGGCGCTTGCTGATCGCCGGGACCCTGACGCAAGAAACCGCCCGGACCGACCGATACGATCTTAGGCAGGTCAGGTGTGGGATTAGGCACGGGCTGCGAATTGGCATCCGACCCGCTTTTCGTGGGCGCATCGCCCGATTTGGCAGTAGCCGGTTTGGCCGCAGGCTTTGCCGACGCCTTCGCCGCAGCGGGTGCTGTGGGCTTTTTGCTCGCCGTCGGTTTGGGCGCTGCTTTTTTCGCCGCCTTCTTCTTCTCGTTGGCTTTCACAGGGGATGGCCGCGATTTCAGGCCAAGGCGGTGCGCCTTGCCGATAACGGCATTGCGGCTGACTCCGCCCAGTTCTTCTGCGATCTGGCTAGCGGTTGATCCGCCTTCCCACATTTTCTGGAGCGTAGCGATGCGCTCATCAGTCCAACTCATAAAGGTCCCGTTCTTTTAAATCGTCATTCCAGGCAATTCGTCATTCTAGGCTGATCACAACGCCAGAATCGTCATGCCCTACATAGGCAGCTTGTCACAATGTGCCAGAGGCCTTAACCGCCTCATCCATGTCAGACGAGCTTTCCCCAAAAACAGCTTCCACCAAGAGCACCCGGTTTCCCCCGCGCGGCCAACCGGTGATCACCGGTGTGAACCGCATCGGGATGCTTGCCCTCTATATGAAGGAGGTGCGCCGTTTTCTCAAGGTCCAGACGCAGACGATTTGGGCACCGGCGGTCACAACCTTGCTGTTTCTCATCATCTTTACCGTCGCATTGGGGCGGGGCGGGCGAGAAGTGTTGGGTGTGCCCTTCGCCAGTTTCGTCGCTCCCGGCCTGATTGTGATGGGGATGATGCAAAATGCGTTTGCTAATTCATCCTTCTCGCTGCTCTCGGGAAAGATTCAGGGGACGATCATCGATCTGTTGATGCCGCCATTGTCTCCGGGTGAGCTGATGGGCGGCATTGTGGCTGCCGCTGTTACCCGCGCGGTTGCGGTGGGGTGCACAGTTGGTCTGGCCATGGCGCTGTGGCCGGGCGTTTCATTGGGTATGGAGCATGTCTGGGCAGTGTTGTGGTTCGGATTGATGGGCGCGGTGCTGCTCGCATTGCTGGGCCTTGCAACATCGATATGGGCAGAGAAGTTTGATCACAACGCGGCGATCACCAATTTTGTGATCGCGCCATTGTCGCTACTCTCGGGCACATTCTACGTGATCGACAACCTCGCACCGACATTTCAGATGGTCAGCCGCGCCAATCCGTTCTTCTATGTGATTTCGGGCTTCCGCTATGGCTTCTTGGGGGAAAGTGATATTGGCACACATGGCGATGTGGTTATCGCAGCCATCGGATTGTTGGTTCTCAATCTGGCAATAGCGCTGGGCGTATTCGCGGTGCTGCGGACTGGGTGGAAGCTGAAAAGCTAGACCCTCACGATGCTCGCGCTTTAGTGCGTCAAAGAACGTCGCATCCGATAACGGCCATCTTTGAACTGTTCGAACAATTGTGGGACAGTCGGGTGATCGACGGGTCCGCCATCTGTGTCAGAGATCAAATTGCCTTGGCTGACATAGGCGACATAGCTCGATTCCTCATTCTCCGCGAGGAGATGGTAAAACGGCTGATCGCGCGGTGGGCGGATTTCTTCGGGGATGGATTCGTACCATTCTTCGCTGTTGGCAAAGACCGGGTCGATATCAAACACCACACCGCGAAAGTCGAAATGCTTGTGGCGCACAATCTCACCAATACCATAACGGCTGCGCGTTTGGCGCGGAGCGTTAATGGTGCGTCCGGCTTGGCTGGAAAAGAAGTTGGCGCGTTCCATAAGGAGAAATATGGACCCTCATGCGCGCAAAACAAGCGATCCGTTCGCACACGCAGCAAGATATGCCCGCATTTTGTGAGCGGATAAGCCTTGGCAAGGGCATGGCGCTGCGCTAACGGGCGCGCGTCTTGCGAGCGATACGCAGCGCGAGAAACGGAGAGTTGCCGGAGTGGTCGAACGGGGCAGTCTCGAAAACTGTTGAGCCCTTAGGGGTTCCGAGGGTTCGAATCCCTCACTCTCCTCCAATGACTCCCACTCGGGTTGTGTCGGTCTAATCGCAACTTCTCTCTGGTCGTCGTAGCTTTCTTTTAGCCGATTGCCCGCCGCAGGTGATGTAGCTGTCGGTTGATCTTCACATTCACCTAATCGAGGTGCCATTGCGATGGCTGGAAGCCCCGCGTCCAGCTTACCCGATGGCAAGGCATCTCGGGTGCGAACAGTGACCAAACCTATTCACCCGGTGCCGTACAGTGTCATTGCAGAGGTTGCCGCCTCAGAGGCTTCGTAAGTGGGCGATAATTTGAGCTTCGCTCACCACGTCCGCATACTTGGCTTCCATGTCGAACAGGTTCGCCTCGTGCGGGCCGTCATGCCTGTCGCCCACCGCATCGCGCACGACGGTGGTTATGAAGCCATTCGACATGGCATCGACGCAGGATGCGCGGATGCAGCCGCTTGTGGTGAGGCCTGTCAAAATCACATTGTCGACGCCCAAACTGGTCAATGTCGCAGCTAGCGAAGTGCCGAAAAACGCGCTGGGATACTGTTTCGAGAGGATCAATTCGCTGGCTTTGGGTTCCAATCCCTTAGGCCATGCGCCCATCGGGCTGCCTTTGAGAAAATAGCGCAGCGGCTTTGCCTTTTCATAAAAGCGTCCGCCATCCATCGCCGATGGGTGATAGATCACGTTGGTCAGGATCACCGGAATACCCGCTTCATGCGCTGCTGCGCGTACTCGCAATGCCGATGCTAGCGTATCATCGACGTCAGCATAGAGATCGCATTCAGGGTCAAAATACCCTTCGACAAAATCCACCAAAACCAGAGCCGGTTTGACGCCAAAGCCAGCCTTTTGACCATACGCTTTTGCGTAGTTTTCATTGAGATTGCTCATGGTGAAACCTTACCGTTTTCGCATGTGTTCTGTGCCGATATCGCCGGTCTAACCGCCTCATGGTAGGCGGGCAATGGGCGAGGTCTGATGGCGGTGCCGTTCTGATTGGACGGAGGGGGGGTGGTGCAGAACCGGGGGGACGTGTGCGATTGCGGCCAATTCTGCTTGCCCCCCCTGGCACAATGCAGCGCTCTTAAGCCGAGACCGACGTTTCTCCCTAATTGGCATACCAATCATAAATACCAATAATTGACTACTGGAGTTGATTTCCCCGAGGATCAACTTACCAAAGTGTTCGACCTCTTGGCGAATATCGGGAAGAATTGAGATGCACGGTCACACTACTGCTGCTTTGGCCATAAGCGCGGCATTGCTGTTGAGCGGTTGTGGAGGCGGGGGAAGCTCTGCACCGCCACCAGTGTCCAGCCCATCGCCTTCGCCCAGTCCAAGCCCAACACCATCGCCCACGCCCACGCCAACGCCTTCGACATCGTGCAGCGGGCTCGATTTTCTCGACATCGTTCAGGCCAGCGCCAACCAAACGGCAGGCGCGGGCTTTGCGGCGTCGAATGCGATTGATGACGATCTGGGCTCTGGCTCGCTCTGGAGCACATCGGTGGTTCCGGCCGCATTGACGCTTGATCTGGGCGAGGCGCATTTGATCAAAGAGGTCGGGGTTGCGTGGCATCTGGGCGATCAACGAACATCCAATTTCTCGCTTGAAGTCTCTGATGACGGCACAAACTTCACCACACTCCAATCGAGCGCTCAGTCGGCCGGCAAAACTCTGAGCTTTGAGCGGTATGATGTGACCGACACGTCCGCGCGATTTGTTCGCATAACAGGCAACTCCACATCGGACGGCGGCAACTTCGCGATTGCTGAAGCCGCTTTGTTCGGGTGCAGTCTTGGCACGCAGACGGCTGTCACAGTGCAGCCCTTTGATACCAGCGTGTTCGGTTTAGATCCCAACGCAACACCTGGCGCCAATTTCGATTTGTTGAGCTGGGCGCTGGATACTCCTGCGACCGATCCTGGCGATGGCTTTGCACAACGCACGCAGGACCGCGATCTGGCGGCGTTTGAGGATGAGTTCTTCTTTACCGCCAATGACGGAGGAATGGTTTTTCGATCAACGATTGATGGAGCGACAACTTCGGCAAATTCCAGCTTCACCCGCTCCGAACTGCGAGAGATGTTGCGCCGGGGCGACCGGTCAATCGGTACGCAGGGCGTGAACCGCAACAATTGGTTGCTCGGCTACCAGCCTGATCCAGGTGTCCAGGTCGGAGGCAGGGGAGGGTTGCTCACAGGCACTCTCGCAATCAACAATGTCACATCGAGCGGCACCGATTTTCACATTGGTCGAATGATCTTTGGACAAATCCACGCCTCCAGCGATGAGCCCGTCCGGCTCTATTACCGCAAATATCCAGAAAACGACCGCGGTTACGTCTACTTTGCGCATGAAATCCGCGGCGGGGACGACATCTACTTCATGGCTGTTGGCCCTCAAATCAGCGATCGCGATAGGCAACCCGAGGACCGCAACGACCCGTTAAATGGCATCGCGCTCAATGAAGTGTTCTCATACGAGATCAGCAATGTCGGCGCGCGTATCGATGTTATCATCCGGCGCGGCGACCGCGACGGTGAGATCATCGGTCATAACTTTGTCGATATGGCAGCAGAGAATAGCGGTTATGACACGGTGGACGAGTGGAATTATTTTAAAGCCGGCACCTACACGCAAAACAATTCGGGCAATCCAACCGACTTTGACCAGACCACTTTCTACCGGCTGGAAAACACGCATAATTAGGCACCTAGTGCAGAACGAAGGCCGGTCTGACCGTATTTGTTAGGCCAAATATACTGCCAATTGCGGTGATAGGTATGAAGAATTGGGTTGAATTGGCCTAACCAAACTGCATAACTGATCGCGGGACACCGCCCAACGAGGCGAGTGAACAGGTTTAAAACTCACAGGGCGCGGCAAATTGCGACTTGGTTTTGGGGGAAGATGGATGGTTAAGACGACAACGGCGCCAGCTGGCATTTCGGCTATGGGCACGAATATCTCTGGCATGCGTGCAAAGAATCGCGCGAAGTCACGTCCTTCTCTTTTTGGCTCGCGATTGTTTTTGGGTGCTTCGATTTCAAGCATCGCCATGGCTGGTCTAGTCGCGACACCTGCTCACGCGCAGATTGTTATCACAGACAACACTCCAGTTGATAATCCCGGTGGTCAAACCGTCACATCGGCAGAGGGTGTGACGCAAACGGTCGATAGCGGCGACAATATCGAACTTGAAAACAACACCAATGACGACACCGTTATCACTCTGGGCGGTACACACATCAACAATGATGGCGATGACGAAGATGTCGTGATTTTCGTCGACAACTCTGAAGATGATGTGGTCATCAACGTCTTGAGCACTGGTGTTTTGCAAGGCCTTGATGGCGTTATCTTCTATGAGGGCGACGGCGCCATCATAACCAATGATGGCCTAATCGCGGGCACAGGTGAAGCGACAGAGGCGGTCGTCTATTTCGATCGTGACGCGGATGGTGCGGTCAACAGCCTTACCAATAATGGCACAATCACCAGCGTAGGCGGTGCGACCATTGGCGTCGACGTTCTACTCGGCACCGATCCATCTTCAGGCACAGTTGGCGATGAAGAAGGGATCGCGCGTTTTACGCTGGTCAACACTGGTACCATTTCCAATACCGGTACTGACAGTGATGCGGATGCAATCCACTTCAACGGCGACCCGGGCAACACTGGCGGCGAAGACCGTGGCTGTCTTGAAGGTGACCGGATTAACTGTGTTGTTGAGGTCGACATCACAAACAGCGGCACAATCTCAGCCAGCAACGCAAATACATCGAACGCCGCGATCCGGTCTGAGAGCGATGCTGTTTTGCGCGGAACCATTGTCAACGAAGCGGGCGGTATGATCACCGCAGAGACGAACGCTATTCGTATCAACGGCGCGCATGCTGACCATGCTGTGACAATTACCAACGCGGGCACGATCGATGGTGCGACTGAGGCTGGCATTCTGATCGGCGGCACCGGCGTCACGGTCGATAACCAAGCAGGCGGGGTCATCAACGGTGATGATGAAGGCATCCGCATCGATGGCGATTCAATCTCGGTTCGCATACTCGGCGGATCGGATGTCGCAGCAGACGTGGTTCCTGCAAACACATCTATCACCAATGCTGGCACGATTAGCGGCACTGCCGACGGCATCCTGACCGCCAGCGACACGCTTGGCGCGACCATCACAAACAACGCGACCGGCACAATCTCGGGCAATGAGGGAATTGACCTCGCAACCGGTGGAACAGTCATCAACAACGGCACTATCACTGGCGCAGATGGCGATGCGATCAATATTGAGGGCACCCAAGACGCGACAGTGACTTTGGGCGCGGACAGCACCACCAGCGGCACCGATGATGCGGTTCAATTTGCCGGTACGGGCACCAACACTCTGACGGTGAATTCGGGCGCTTTGATCACCGGTGACCTGCAAGGCAGCACCGAGGCGGGCGCTACCAATGTTCTCAACCTAACCGGCATGGGAACGGATCTTAACAATATCAGGGCGTTCGATTTTGGTGCAGTCAATGTCGATGGCGGCGTGTTCGCGCTTTCATCCTTTGCCACCAACATCGGAACGATTGCGCTCAATTCGGGTACATTGCTGGTCAATGCAGGCGCGACAGGCGCGATCACCGTTGGCAATGGTGGTATCCTGGGAGGCAATGGCTCCGGCGGTGCGACCACAGTCGCCGATGGCGGCACGATCAATCCCGGCAATCTGGGCGCTGCAGACCAATTGCGGTTGGATGCCTTGACGCTTTCAGAAGGCTCAATCCTCGCATTCGACCTTGGTAATCCAGCTGATGCGAACAGCAGCGACCGCCTTGTCGTTGTCGGCGATGTTACGCTTGATGGCACGTTGAACGTAACCGACGCAGGCGAATTCGGCCTCGGCGTTTATACTCTCATCACATATGGCGGCGGGCTGACTGATAATGGCCTTGAAGTGGGCGCGGTGCCTGATGGCTTTGAAGTTGCGCAAGGCGAAGTGCAAACATCGGTTGCTGGACAGGTCAACTTCGTTGTTACCTCGCTGACCACAGTGTCCGAAGATGCAATTCTATTCTTCGACGGCGCGAAAATTGTCGCCGATGGTGTGATTGATGGCGGCACAGGAACCTGGAGCCTGACGGGCAATAATTGGACCAATGCCGCGGGCGATGTGAACTCGCTCTGGAATAGCCAGTTTGCGGTTTTCTCTGGCACAGCGGGCACGGTCACAATTGAAGGGGATATTGAGGCGATCGGCCTGCAATTCCTGACTGATGGTTATGTGATCGATGCGGGGATGGGCACGCTTGCGCTGACCGAAGCGGTTAGCAATGTGCGCGTTGGCGACGACATCACCGCCACAATCGCTGCGCCATTGGTTGGCGATGGCGGGATCAACAAAGTGGAAGGTGGCACTTTGATCCTGACCGGCGACAACACTTACACTGGCGACACCACGGTGGCTGGCGGCACATTGATGCTGGATGGCAGCTTGGTTAGCGACACCACTGTTTCGGCTGGTGCCATTTTAGCCGGGACCGGGACCAGCACTGGGGCGGTTACCGCCTCGGCAGGGGGTACAGTTGCTCCGGGCACGGATGGCACTGCTGGCACTCTAACGGTGGGCGATTTGGCGTTGAGCGAGAACTCGATCCTCGCTTTCGATCTGGGCGCACCTGATACCGAAGGTTCAAGCGATCGTATTCAAGTGAACGGCGATCTCACACTCGACGGCCTGCTCAATGCGACCGACATTGGCGACTTTGGTATCGGTGTTTACCGCCTGATCGATTACACCGGGACGCTGACCGATGCTGGTTTGGTCGTGAATATTCTGCCTGAAGGGTTCGCGGCCGAGCAAGGATCGATCCAAGTCACCACTGATGGTCAAGTCAATCTGATCATCGACCGCGCGATCCCCAGCATTCAGTTCTTTGATGGTGCTGATGACATTGGCGATGGCACGATTGATGGCGGCAGCGGCAGCTGGAACCTGACAGACACCAATTGGACCGATGCAAACGGTGAATTCAACGCCGGCTGGAACGACAATTTCGCTGTGTTTGGCGGCGCCGCTGGCGGCGCTGTTACGGTTGACGATGCGATCACCTTTACCGGCATTCAGTTCATCACCGATGGCTACACTATCGCAGCCGGTACAGGGGCACTGACGATCAGCGAGGATGCAACGGCATTCCGCGTTGATGAAGGCGTCACTGCAACCATCTCTGCGTCAATTGATGGCGATGGCGGCTTGAACAAGTTGGATGCGGGCACGTTGGTTCTGAACGGTGATCACACTTACACAGGTGATACCGTGGTCGATGGCGGTTTGCTCGAAGTGAATGGCAGCATCATGTCTGCTGTGACCGTCAATGCAGGCGCTCTGCTCGGCGGAACAGGGACAACGGGCGGCTTGGCGGTCGCTGGTACGCTTGCCCCGGGGAACAGCATCGGTACGCTCAATGTCACTGGCGATCTGACCTTTGATCCAACGTCTGTTTTGGAGGTTGAGGTTGATCCAAGCGGTGCGAGTGATCTGGTCGCAGCAACCGGCGATGTGACGATTGATGGCGGCACAGTCAGCGTGCTGACCGGCGGTGCCACTGCGTTTGGCTTTGTTACCGACTACACAATTGTAACCGCTGGTGGCGAAGTGGATGGCACATTCGATGACGTCATGACGGACCTTGCGTTCCTGACGCCAGCGCTCAGCTACACCGACAATTCGGTTCTGCTGTCGCTGCGCCGCAACGATGTCGATTTTGCAAGCGTTGGCGAAACGCCCAACCAAATCGCGACCGGCGCTGCGATCCAGAGCCAAGGCAATGGTGAGCTTGGCAATATCATCGTCAACCTCGATGCAGCCACCGCGCGCGATGCCTTCGATCAACTTTCAGGCGAAGTGCACCCAAGCGCGCGCACTGTGATGGCCGAAGACAACCGTTTGGTTCGCAACGCAGTCCTTGATCAACTGACCTTCACCCCCGGCGGCAGCCTGTGGGGCGAAGCTTGGGGTTATACCGGCGATAGTGATGGCGACAGCAACGCCGCTGGTATCGACCGTGATGGCTTTGGACTTGTAGTCGGCGCAGATGTTGGCCTTGGCGAAGGCGCCAGCATTGGTGTTGCGGTCAACTATTCCGAAAGCGATTTCGATCTGGATGAGCGCGCTGGTTCTGGCACTGCCAATCTGGGCATGGGTACGGTCGAGACGATCGGCGTTCTCGCCTATCTCGGCGTTGACCTAGGCGGATTGCGTATTCGGACGGGCGGCGGTTTTGGTGAGAGCGAAGTAAGCACCAACCGCTCTGTCGCATTCGCAGGCTTCACCGATACGCTGGTCGCGAACTATGATGGCTCGGTCCTGTTCGGCTTCTTCGAAGCGGGTGTGCCCCTTGATTTGGGTAGCGGCCATGTTGAGCCTTATCTCGGCTTCACCTTTGTTGAAGCAGAGACGCGTGACGTTCGCGAGACGGGCGCAGGCGCGGCATTGCGGATTGCAGAGGACATCACCAATGCAAGCACCGGGGTCGCCGGCATCCGCTTCGCAACATCGGACGAAGGCTCATTTCAACTGCGCGGAAATGCCGGGTATCAATTGGGCATTGGCGATCTTGAGCCGACCGCCAGCGCTACCTTGGCCAGCGGCAACGCGTTCACGATCGCAGGCGCACCACAATCGCGCCACTCCGGGTTCTTACAAGCGGAAGCCAGCCTCAAAATCTCTGACAACAGCTCAATCGGGCTGGCCTATGATGGGATTTATGGCGGCGCATCGCAAGATCATGCCGGTACAGTGCGGATCACGATTGGGTTCTAATCTGCGATAGGACCCATACAAAAGTGGCCTCATCTCTGCGGAGATGAGGCCACTTTTTTGTTGCCCGCCGCGAGGTTTGCGAGATTACTCTTCAGGCGGAGTTGAAGCGGTAACCACCAGCCGTGAAAAGGTTGCTTGGGCGTAGTTACCAGCAGCTTTGTCGACCGCCCAATCGCCGGTGCCGGGGCAGCCTGCATACCATTGAGATTCGCCGGAACGCGTGCTGCATTGGTTATAGACGCCTGCCTTGAAATACAGCGTGTCGCCGCCATATGAGTAAGGGTTGTCCAGCGCATCAGCGCCCCGAACAAGGCTACGCGTTTGGCGTATTGTTCCCAAGCGCTCGTTGGAGAACGTCAGATACATCGTGTTGCGATGGACATTGATTGTGTAGCTAAATTCTTCACCCAGAGCGATGCCGTTCTCACCGGGATCTTCCATATTGTCCCATGTGTTCCCGAACACTCCGACCGCCAAATCGGTGCGGTTGGGGTCACCGCGCGGAAGGTTGCGTTCATAGGTCCAGAATACCGATCCGGTCTCATGGCCGGGAAACTTCTTATAGTAGATTTTGATCGGCTCATTGCCGTAACCAAAGCCACTGCGTGTGTTGTCATATTTGGTGGCGTGGATTTGTCCCACAACCGCCGAATAGGACGGGCGCTTGGTAGGATCACCGGCATTCGTCGACACGTGATCGACCCGAAGGGTCGCTTCCATACGTCCACCGATAGAGGCAAACATATCCGAGCTGCGACGCGCCTCGACCGCGAAATTGTTTTCTGGGTCATGCGTGCCAATGCGAGTATTGGTGCCGCGCAACATCTGGCGCAGTTCGCTGCGGGTGTTGGTCGTGTTAGCGGTAGTCACAGCCTTGTTTGGCGATGCAAAGACCATGTGGCCGTTTTCATCGAGATAGAAGAAATCGGAATGCGAGTAGTCCTGAATGTCGCGCACATCGACTTCGTCAGGCTTGCCATCGCTATTATCGTCGGTGGGAAGAGTGATTTTCCATTGGCTCAAATCAAACGCTGAACCGGGAGCACGCGCTTCGTCATTGCTGGCGATAACCGCCATCGGAGCGCTCAGCGCAAGAAGGCCCCCCAGAGCGAGGTTTCGCTTGCTGAAAATTCTACCAATCATGTGCACCCTTTTACTCTCCAATACCGAAAAAACGAGCATACCAGTTTATGGACGAATACAATCTGAACGGCAAATCTTTCTGGTGGATTCGCGCGGGCGCATCCGCCACTGCTAAAGGCGGTGTTTAGCCGTGCCCGCTGATCAAGGAATTGTGTGAAAATGAAGACCAGAGCTGCCGTTGCATTTGAACCCAAAAAGCCGCTCGAGATTGTCGAACTTGACCTCGAAGGGCCGCGTGCTGGCGAAGTAATGGTTGAGATTATGGCGACCGGCATTTGCCACACCGATGCTTACACGCTGGACGGGTTGGATAGTGAGGGGCTGTTCCCCAGCGTTCTGGGCCATGAAGGAGCCGGCATTGTGCGCGAAGTTGGGGCTGGCGTGACATCGCTCGTTCCGGGCGATCATGTGATCCCACTTTACACGCCCGAATGCCGCCAGTGCAAAATGTGCCTGAGTGGAAAGACCAATTTGTGCAGCGCAATTCGCGCGACACAGGGGCAGGGCTTAATGCCTGATGGGACGTCCCGCTTCAGTTATAAGGGAGAGACGATCTATCACTACATGGGATGTTCGACGTTCTCCAACTTCACAGTCCTACCCGAAATCGCGCTGGCAAAAATCCGCACAGATGCTCCGTTTGAAAGCGCCTGTTACGTTGGCTGCGGGGTCACCACCGGAGTCGGAGCGGTGACCAACACCGCGAAAGTGCAACCGGGTGACAATGTGGTCGTCTTCGGACTTGGGGGGATTGGGCTCAACGTGATCCAAGGCGCGCGCATGGCAGGCGCAGACCGGATCGTTGGCGTCGATATCAACCCATCGAAGCGCGAATGGGGCGAAAAGTTCGGCATGACCGACTTCGTCAATCCAAAGGAAACAGTGGACGTCGTCGCGCATTTGGTTGAGCTGTTGGATGGCGGCGCAGACTACTCATTCGATTGCACCGGCAACACCGAAGTTATGCGGCAAGCGCTTGAATGCTGCCACAAAGGGTGGGGCACTTCGATTATCATCGGCGTTGCCGAAGCTGGAAAAGAGATCGCCACGCGACCGTTTCAATTGGTAACGGGGCGCAATTGGCGCGGCACGGCGTTTGGAGGGGCCAAGGGTCGCACTGATGTGCCCAAGATCGTCGATTGGTACATGAACGGTAAGATCGCGATTGACCCGATGATCACGCACAAATTGACGCTGGAGGAGATCAATAAGGGCTTTGATCTGATGCATTCTGGCGAGAGCATCCGTTCTGTGGTGGTCTTCTAGGCGGCCAATTCTATCGAACAGTTAGCCTGATCAAATTGCGATTATCATTGCGCCGGTAGGTGATGTCCTCTCCCCATGTTCGCACAATGGCGAGGCCAACGCCGCCGCCGGTTTCCGGGTCTGGTCCTGCAAATCGTGTGGTGTCCGTTGGGTCGAATGGCGGACCGTCATCCTCCAGCTCAACGATAACGGCATCGCCTGTGTCATCCAGCGAAAGCCAAAGGGACACGTCACTCGACGCGCCTCCATAACGTAAACAATTGGATACTAGCTCTTCAATAATGATCGATGCCTTGACACAGGCGCTCTCATCAAGGCAGCTTTGCCGGAGGAATTCGCGCGCGAACTCAAGCGCCTCCACAATCGTGGAGCGCGGATCGCGACCGCTGGCTACAAATGCCGAAAATCGTCTGCTTCGGTCCATAATTGTATGCTAACACAAACTCCTAGGGGGAGGACACATGCGAAACGTAAAGCTTCTTATCGCAGCATTGGCGGCCTTTTTGGTCGCGCAACCGGCACTCGCAGATATTGGTCGTATCAAGAATGTGACAAGCGGTGTCCAGATAATCCGCGATGGCCGCACAATTACCGCGCGCCCGGGCTTTCCGCTTGAAGTGGGCGACCAGATCCGCACTGGCAACCGTGCGCGGGTCGGGATCACCCTTTCGGACGATTCTCGCATGGCGTTGGGCCCGAATAGCCGCATCACCCTCTCTGAATATGAATACAATCGCCGCCGCCAAACGGGGCGGTCAGTAACAACAGTCAATCGTGGTCGTTTGGGTGTCACATCCGGCAACATCACGCGAAGCGGCAGAGACCAGATGCGAGTGCGCACACCGACATCAACCTTGGGCGTGCGCGGCACCACCTTTGTGGTTGAGGTGAGAGGATGATGCGTCGCGGTTTTGCGCTCGCTGTCACTCTTGGTGCTTCTACCGTACTTGCTGCTTGCGTTCAGGGCGATCGCGTGACGCTCATGACCCACTCCGACGGTGGCGAAGTTGGCGAAGTCGCCGTGATTGATGAGGAGACTGAGCAGGATTTGGCCGTTCTCAACCGAGCCAACCAACAGGCAAAGTTGACTGGGCGCGCGCCGCGCGTTCGCGATTTGGATGGCGTTAATCCCGAATATCAGGAGCTGATCAACAGCCTGCCTGTCGCATCCGATTCAGCCGCTTTGCCCGGCTTTAGCACCGGCGTTGGCGGACTGACTGAGGCACATAGAGCCGCAATTCTTGGCCATATGTGTAAGGTGGCATGGCAAGGGGGATGCACTCAATTCTATCCAGCCAAATGTGGCAATCCGGGCGCCGATCAAGACGCGGATTGCCCACCGGCGCGTCCCGGTTATCAGGTGCTCGTGCGCGGCTTTACCGATTCCGAGGGAGACGAGGCACTCAATTCGCGCCTGTCACAAGAGCGCGCCGAAGCAGTCGCTGCCTATATGCGCGAGCAGGGCTATGAAGTTGCGGCAGAAGATGTGCTGGGCATGGGGGAATTTTCTGCCAGGCGCGCCAATGGAGACGAGGTGCCTGACCCCGACTATCGCCGGGTTGATGTCGTTATCCGCTAATCTGCGGAACCGAGATATCGTAAAGCGAAGATCGTAAGATCATCCGTCGGATCATTCGCACCTTCGAAAGCCGCGATCTTATCGGCGAGATGCGTTGCCCGCTCCTGCGCAGTCGCATCGCCTGCTGAACGAAGCGCGTCAACGACACCCGTCATTCCGAACAGGGCATTGTCGTTGTTCGCCGCCTCGGTCGCACCGTCGCTGATAATGACCAAGGTCTCGCCCGCGGCCAGCTCAACCGGTTCGGCTTTGTAGGGGAAATCGATCACGCATAGCGGCGGTCCGCCTTTCATTGCGATCGTGTCAACCGAGCCGTCTTTGCGCAAAATCATCGGGTTTTCATGCCCCGCATTGATCATCTGCACTGCGCCTGTCGAACAGTCGATTGTGCCCACCAACATCGTGAGGCCCATCTCATCATCGGCTTCATCCATCAGGTCAAAATTGAGCGCGGCGAGAGCGGTATGAAGCCCATCTCCGGCACGTGCCAAATTGCTTTTCGATAGCGTTTTTGAAAGCGCCATAAACAGCGCGGCGGGAACGCCTTTGCCGGTCACGTCCGCGACCAAGAACAAGAGCAGGTTCTCGCTAATCTTGACCGCATCGAAAAAGTCACCGCCAACCGATTTAGCAGGACGCAGGATGCGGCCAATCTGGGTCCTGTGATCAAGCCGCGAGAGGGTTTTCTCACCTGGCACCATACTCATCTGGATGCGGCGCGCGGCCTCCAATTCGCCCTTTTGTTCAGAGGCTGCTACGCGTTCTTCGACCAATTCCATGGCCAATCGAGTGCGCTCAGAGCGGGCGATGGCGTATCGGGTTACAATCACCGCGATTGCCGCGCAAATCCCCACCATTAAGGGGCGCACTGGGTCAAACAGCAGATTGGCCTGCGTGTAAGCAATCCATGATGCAAATGGCAGCGTGATAGCAAAGGCAAAAGCAGGCCATAACAGCCATGTGCGCCATGCAAATGCTGCCAGAAAGACCAGGGCGAGCAAACACAGCGCCGCAACGATCTCCACTGCCGCGATCCAATCCGGGCGGTCGAGCCATGCGCCATCTAGAATTGCGTCGACGGCCATCGCCTGGAGAAGCACGCCGTCAACTTCGCTTTGCAAAGGTGTGGCGACGATGTCGTATGTGCCGGTCGCGCCAACGCCAACAATGACCGTCTTTCCTTGGAAAACTTCGGGAGACAGTTCGCCGTTGAAGACTTGAAGCGCGGAATATTGTGGAACGTTGGTGTTGCGCGCCATCTTAAAACGCATTTGTGCATTGTTATCCGTGGGCAATACCCTGTCGCCCATCGTCAGCTCACGGCCATTCCAGGATAGGTCCTCTTCACCTGATGCAATCCTGGCGAGTTCCAACGCAAAACCCGGTGCCACATTGTCACCCACCTGCATCGACAACGGCACACGGCGAAGGATCCCGTCATCATCCGGCTGGCCATTGACCATACCCTGACTAAACGCGGCGAGGTCCAATTTATCAATGCTGTAAAGCAAGCGATTGGCTTGCAGCGTACCCTCTGGCGGTGTCCCTGCGACCGTGTAAGAAAAGACCGCATTTTCCGCAGCGACCCCTCCTGTTTCAATCGCGGTTCTTGCCATGACAACCGGCCTTGTTCCGATCACATCGGCAAAGACATCATCCATATTGGGAAGCGCGAGGATCCGCTCTCGCATCTGCGCGTCGAGTTCGTCTTCAAGGTAAACCTCGACGAATTCTTCCGGTCCCACCGGGTCAGGTTCAACGAAATAGATGTCGATGCCAATCGCGGCGGGTTCGGACCGGCCAATCAACTCGATCAATTGCGCCATTTGATATCTGGGCCAAGGCCAAACACGCGTTTCCGCGACGCTTTCATCGTCGATCATGACGACCACGACATTGTCATCCGACATCTCAAGCGGGGAGGCGCGCTGCCACGTGTCGAAAACTGTGTGGCGACCAAAATCGCCCGCGATCAGGCTCAGCGCTGCTCCGATGATCCCGCCGATCAAAACCGCGCGGATGATCAAGGTGCGGGCGCGGCGGGATCTAACGGTGTCAGAGCTGGACACAATATCCGTCATACGAACACAAGACTTCCAAATCGCGCCCGTTACGGGTCAGCTCTTCATAACGGATCGTCTCGCTATGCATCCGCTGAATGTCTGCATCGCTATAGGTCGGCTCGTGGTGGAACAGCGCCAGCCGCTTGGCTCGCGCACTGTGGCACAGATCAACCGCGACGATGTTGGAGGAATGCCCCCAATCCTCTTTCATGGAAACACTGTCAGCGAGCGAATACATCGTGTCGGCAATCACCAAATCAGCGTCCGACATGAAATCGACCATTGCGCGCTCGGCGTCCATATTGTCGATCTTATATTCGGCGTCTGTCGAATAGATCGCCACGCGTCCTTCGCTGTCTTTGAAGCGGTAGCCATAGCTCGCATGGCTGTGTTCTTGTTCAATCAGCGAGACCGTTAGCTCACCGATTTGATATTCTTTGCCAGTCTCAAGAGTGCGAAACTCAATGTCCGCTTTCAGCCAGTGAAAAGGCACCGGGAATGAGATTTCCTCTTGCTGACGGCGCAGCGCCTCTTCGGCGTCTGAGTGTCCAGCATGGATGATGACTTTGGCCCCTTCAACAAAGGCGGGCACAAAGAACGGGAACCCCATGATGTGGTCCCAATGCAGATGCGACAGGAAGAAGTGCCATTCTTTCGGGCGATCACCATCCGCCAGACGGCGCAGCGTATCCAGCCCATATTCGCGTAGGCCCGAACCCATGTCGCAAACAACAAACGCGCCTTCGCCCACGTCGACTTCGACACAGCTGGTTGCGCCGCCATACCCCTGACCCACGGCGAAGTCGAGTTCGTCGCGCGCAAATGCAAGTGCTTGTTCTTTGTCGGAAAATGTCTTTCCATTGGCATGGAGAAGCGCGTCGGCGACCTTATCGGTGATGGTCGAGGCGTGAGGAGCCACGGGCAGCGAGCCGCGTGTCCCCCAAAACCGGATCTGCATACTTCCCCCCCAGGATAATCAGCCGCAAAATGTCAGTGTCCGAGTGCTTCCTCGACTGTGTCGGCAACGCGGAATACCATATCATAGCGACTTATGGCGAGAATTTCGCGCATTGTCTCATTCGGGCTCGCCAGAACAATCGTTGTGCCGGAATCTTGGCTGGCGCGCTGTGCCAATGTCAGCGCACGCAGACCGCGTGATGACATATAGTCAACCTTTGCAAGATCAATGATCGCGGTTGCTGGGCCAGCGGCCATTGCATCCAACAAATGTTCTTTGAAAGCATCTGCGGTGGATTCGTCGATCCGCCCGCTAGGTGCGAGCAAGGTTGCGCCTGCACGCTCCTCGCTATTCCAATCCAATGCACTGCCCGTCATGGAATGGGCATAGCGCGCATTAACCCGATTGCCAAATGCTCTTGGCTTACTCTCATAAGCGCCAAGGACTGGCGATATTGCGACCAGATGTTGCACAGTTCCTCCTGCATCAGTTTGCGACACGTGACATTCGAACAGTGAATTGTGAATTTTTCCCTAGTTTTCGGGCATTTTGGAGGATTTTCCTGAGTGGTCTGTTAGGGGGCAAAGCGGTAAAGCTGTGTGATTGTGATGGTTTATATGATTTACACCGAGTTACCGGCCTACGCTCTTGTTTTAGCTATCGAACCCGGTATCACCTCGCAAAACACACGGTCGCACGAAACCGGGGGCAACCCATGTGGCAAAGCCACAGGGTCTGGGGTCGTATTTTTCTGCAATGATTTGGAGCTAACGGGCGCGTTGTGCGCTGGCTGAGGCTCATGCCGGGGGCGGTCTTGTATATCCGTGAATTATCGTCGAGCTCGGTCCGGACGGGTCCGGACCATACCAGCTTTGTGACTGGCGCAACTGCGACGTCTGCATTTGTGTTTTGCGCCGCAGTGGCTTTTCCGGTGCATTCGGCTTATGCGCAAAATGTCGGACAGGCTCCACCGCAACTGACCCCACCAACGCGTGGTCAGCTAACGCCGCCAGAACAAGTGCGCGACAATCGCGGCGTCACGCTCACCATTGATGGAGATCTGGAGCGCGCACCCTGCGTGCTCGACCGTGAGGACTATGCTGACATCCGCTTGACGCTCAGTGATGTCGAGTTTGCCGGGTTGGATCGAGTGCCGGGCCTATCGCTGGATGCCGCGGCAGAAGGGTATCTGGACCGCGAATTGCCACTGGCTGTATTGTGCGACATTCGCGCGGGAGCCAATGCGATTTTGCGCAGCCAAGGCTATCTCGCGACGGTCGAAATACCTGAGCAGAATTTGAGCGACGGGGTTGCCGATTTCGGCGTGGTCTTTGGGCGGCTGACTGGTTTGCGTGTGCGCGGTGACGCTGGTCCGTCAGAGGATGTGGTTACGAGCTATCTTGAAAAACTGACCGAACAACCTGTTTTCAACACTAAGGATGCAGAGCGCTATCTGCTGCTTGCTGATGATTTACCCGGTGTCGATGTTCGCCTGTCGCTGCGTCCCGCAGCGGGCGGTGCGCCGGGGGATTTAACCGGAGAGATCGCCGTCGTTCGCAATCGCGGCGCCATTGATCTCAATGTACAGAATTTCGGCTCTGACACGATTGGACGATTTGGCGGATTGCTGCGGGTGGAGGCATATGACCTCACGGGGCTTGGTGATCGCACGTCGATTGCGTTGTTCAGCACGCTAGAGTTCACCGAACAGCAAACAGTGCAAATCGGACACGACTTTGCGGTTGGCTCTGATGGGCTGCGGCTTGGCGGGCAATTGACCTATAGTGAGACCAGTCCAGACCTGAACTTGCCGGGGGTCGACCTTCAGTCTGAAACGGTATTAGCCAGCGTTCAGGCCAGCTATCCGCTCAAGCGGTCGCGCCAATCGAGCATCTTTGCCAATGTCGGCTTTGATCTGGTGGATCAGGATGTCGAGTTTAATGCGGTCCCAATCTCAAGCGACCGTGTGCGGACATTGTTTGCACGGGTCAGCGGCGATTGGACCGATAAGCGAAGTGTTCAACGTCTCGATGGATACACGCCGTTTGAGCCGAAAATTCGCGCCCGCTATGGCTTCGAGGCGCGCCAAGGGGTTGATGCGTTTTCAACCAGTCCCGATTGCCGGATCAACCCGATAAGCTGCTTTGTTGGCGGCAGTCCGCCGCCTAGCCGGATTGAGGCGGACCCGACGCCATTCCTGTTTCGTTACGATGCTGGGGTCGAATTCCGCCCGGATCCGGCGATCACATTCTCGCTTGAGGCATCTGCGCAGGTTTCCAGCAAGCCATTGCCTGCCTTCGAAGAATTTGCCGCAGGCAGTTTCTCAATCGGTCGTGGCTTTGATCCCGGCGCGGTGCTGGGCGACAGCGGTTTCGCAACCTCGTTTGAGGTTCGCTATGGCTCAATGGCGCCCGCAGATCCCGAAGCGATAGCGGTGCAGCCTTACGTTTTCACCGACTTTGCGCGGACTTGGAACGAAGACCCCAGCCGCCGCCCGCTCAACCCTGATCGCGTGTGGTCAGCAGGTGGCGGCTTGCGCGCCGTGTGGGGCTCCAAATTGCAGGCCGATGCTTTTCTTGCCGTCCCATTGCAGCGGCCCGATTTGGCGCAGCAATTGGGTGATGTGCGCGTGATGGTCTCTGTGACCGCCCGACTTTTTCCGTGGAGATATTAAGTGGCTGCTATGAACTCAAATCGTTCGAAATTGCTGCTTGGCTGCGGATGTTCCGCAATGGCAATTGGCTTGATGATGGCGCCGGAGCGGGCAAGCGCGCAGGCATTCCAAGCCACCGAAAACGTCGTTAGCGGCGACGTGTTTCGTGCTCCAGAGCCGACCACTGACATCATTGAGGTGAACACGCCCACGGCTGTTATCGAATGGACACCTGATGAGGACGGCGTCGGAAACGCGCTCGACTTCCTACCGGTGGACAACACCGCAACTTTCCGGAATGGCCCAAGCGTCAGTGACTTTGCGATACTCAACATCATCCTGCCAGCGGCCAATGGCAATGTGACGGTGTTTGATGGCACGGTTATTTCACAACTGACCGACCCTTTTACCGGCGCGATGTCGTCCGGAGGCACAGTCGTTTTCTATTCGCCAACGGGCATTTTCGTTGGCGACAATGCGGTGTTCGACGTTGGCAATTTGATCCTGACCACTCTTGAGCCGGACCAAGCGAGCTTCGATGCATTTGCGACGGCGGGAGGCACCCTTATCCAAGGGGGCACGCCAACCACAGCAACGATCGCGATCAATCCCGGCGCTCAGATCACTGCGAGCGCAGAGAACTCTTACTTCGCGGTGACCGCCGCAGAAATCAGCATGTTTGGTACCGCTGACATCAATGGCAGTCATGCCTATGTGGCGGGCGAGGCAGTGAATCTCACCGTCTCCAACGGCTTGTTTGATATTGAGATCCCGGTTGGGACTTCCGCTGCAAATGCCATCACACTCGATGGGAATGTCGGCGGTCCATCCAGCACTGGAGTGGGCGACAACCATCTGATCTACGCGGTCGCCGCTGCGCAAAATGATCCGATTTCCATGATCTTCAGCGGCAATCTCGGTTTCGACCCTGCGGCCAGCGCAGGCATTGTGAATGGTGAGATTATCCTGTCTGCCAACTACGAGGTAAGCGGGCGCGATGTCGATGGCGGCTCCATCACCGATGGCAATGCCGCATTGTTCGATGCCGACAGCGCGTTGACCGACACGCCGGGCAGCATTTTCCTCGAAGATTTCACCTCCACCAGCAGCATTCTGGCCATTGCCAATGAAGAGGTGCAGGTCACCGCCTTTAACGGCCCAAGCTCTATAGACGGTAACTTAATAGCGGTTGGCCGCAATTTTGCCGAATTGACCGCCAGCAACAACCAAACGCTCGGCATTACCGGCGATGTCTTCGTCTCCGCTGATGATTTTGGACGCGTGGACGTAGGTGTTGATCCCATTGAATTGGATGCCGTCGCAGGGACGGCATTCATTGATGCGTTTGATGGTGGCATCCTGAACATTGATGGCAGTGTTCTGGTCAGCGCGCGTGCGGTTGCCGGAGCTGATCTCGTCACCTTTGAATCGGGTTCGGCCACGGGCGGCAACGCAACCGTCGCCTCGACCGGCGGCACGTTGAACATTCTCGGGGATGTTGAGATTGAGGCCAATGCAGGCGACGCTCAGATCGCTGACGACTTTCTGTTCGGCAACGTCTTCACCGCAGGCACTGTGCAGGTTTTCGCCTCGCAAGCCGGGCAAGTGCAAATTGATGGCACTCTTTCTCTGAATGCCAATGCCAACGGTACGGTTGGATCGACCACTGCTACTTCGACGGAGTCGGATGCATTCTCCGGAATAATTGGCATCCAAACGTTTGACGGCAGTTCACTGGTCTTTGGCAGCGATGTTGTGGCCAGCGCTGTGGCGAATGCCGGTGTATCCAACGACACGGCGCAAGCAGGGCTTGCCGATGGCGGCGATGTGTTCGTCAATATCGCAGATGGCGGGACGATTGACGTTGGCGGCAATCTCCAGATGACGGTCTCTGCCGCTGGCGGCCAGAACTTTGGCGGGCGCGGCGGAGATGCGCTTGGCGGTGCGGCGCGGGTGTTACTGCCGAATGGCGGGGCGCTTACTGTCGTCGGCGGATATATCGCCGATGGTTCTGCGATCGGCGGATCAGGCATTGGCGGCGGCGATGCATTCGGCGGTATCGCCGGGGCTCAAGTGGTTGTCGGTCTAGTCGATATATCTGGTGATGTGACACTCGATGCCAGTGCGTTTGGTGGTGATGCGGATCAAGGGTTCGGCGGAGACGGTGGGAATGGGACCGGCGGCAGCGTATTGGTTCGTGCGGACGGTTCTCTACTCGACACAGCAACGGTCAATATCGGCGGTTTCGCCGCAGTCCGATCACGCGGCTTGGGCGGTACTGGCGGCGCTGGTGATGGGAGCGTGATAGCGTCTGGTATGGGCGGAAGCGGGAGCGGCGGCTCGCGGCTAATCGCCAATCAGGCAGACACGAATTTCGTCAACGGGGCGGTCTTGTTGGCGGGCGGCGACAACGGCAATCTGACCATAGTAGGCAACGTAGCTGCCAACAGTGACGGTATCGGCGGTAACGGCGGTACCGGTGGTCTTGGCCAAGATGGCGGGGACGGCGGAACAGGGTCTGGCGGCTCGGTAGAAGCAGGCTTGGCGCTGCTTGGCGGTGATGGCTCTGTTGGCGCAGGAACCAGCACTTTCAACGGTGCGTCAACGTTGTTTGACGCCAATGGGGTTGGCGGTAGCGGCGGGAATGGCGGCGGCACCGGTGCAGCGTCGGGCAATGGCGGCGATGCGATAGGTGGAGTTGCAGAATTCAGCGCGGTTGCTGGATTGGCAACCTCGGGTGCGTTTACTCTCTCGGCACGCGCAGATGCGGGTTCTGGAGACACCGGCGGCGTGGGGACAGGCGGCACGGCTGCGGTCATTGGTGGTCTTTCGGGATCGCTTAATTCTGGACGGATCCAGATAGGTGCGACTGGCAGGGGCGGCGGCGGCTTTGTGCAAGGCGGCGAAGGCTTCGGCGGGCAAGCTCTGACAAGCTTGGACGATATGAATGTCAGCATTGATGGTAACCTTGTGGTTACAGCCACCGGTGATGGTGGGGACGGCGGTTCCGGCATTGGCGGGACCGGAACGGGCGGCCTTGCTGAAATTTCGATCCGCGATGATGTGAGCGCTTTGAGTGTAACTGGATTTGCTTCGGTGAACGGCAGTGCAACCGGAGGCACCGGGAGCGACGGAGCCGGTGGACAAGCGAATGGCGGCACTGGTGTTATCCTGGTCGATGGATTGGGCACCATTTCAATTGACGGTTCGGCTCTTACCACTGCCACCGCCACAGGCGGCAACAGTCAGGGGTTAGAGTTGGGCGGCGATGGCTTTGGCGGCGTTGCGAATTTGTCCGTTGATAACGGCGGCGCGATCACAGTGGGCGGTCTTTATAATTCGACCAGCACGGGCATCGGCGGAACCGGCCTCAGCGGCGGTGATGGATTTGGTGGCGTCGCGGGCGCAGACGTGGTGTTTGGCACAATCCAGATCGACGGCAGCGCGACGCTCAACGCGGTTGGTACTGGCGGTCTTGCGTTCTCACCGATCGGTTTTGGCGGCGATGGTGGCGACGGTTTTGGCGGCTCGGCACGCGTTCGGCCCTTGGGCACAGCGACAGAAGCCGGCTCGATCACGATTGCTGCGGGCGCGACGCTGCTGGCCAATGGCGCGGGCGGCGCGGGCGGAGCCGGAGACGGCAGCGTGATTGCGGCTGGGCGCGGCGGTGACGGTTTTGGGGGGAATTTATCGACGTCGAACCAAGCGGATGCCACGAGCATCAACGGCGCGGTCATCTCACTCAATGGGGACGGGAGTGTATTGAACATTGGTGGGACAACACTGCTGAATTCGGTTGGGACCGGCGGTGCGGGCGGCTCTGGAGGCCTGTTTCAATCGGGCGGCGATGGCGGAAATGGCATCGGTGGCAGCGCAGTGACGAACATTACTTCAGCAGGCGGCAGTGCGGCGAACGGAACGGCGGTGTTCGATACGCTAAACGTTCTCGCTGACGGTTTTGGCGGCGCGGGCGGCTTCGGCGGTTCAACAGGCGATCCGCAGGGTAATGGCGGCGACGGTACGGTCGGCGCAATAACCGCGCGTGTGGCCGTCACAAACGCTTCGTTGACGGCGAATGCAATTACTGTGGCGGCCAATGGTATTGGCGGTGATGGCGGCAATGGCGGGATCGGGACTGCTGCCGGTGTTTCTGGATTGACCATAAACCAAGGCGGGTCCGTAACCACAGGAGCCCTGAGCATATTTGCACTGGGTGTAGGCGGTGATGGCTTATCTGGTGTCGGCGGCGCCGGCGTTGGCGGCAGCGGTGAATTGACTGTTGACGCAGGCACGGCACAAATTATTGGCGACAGCATTATAAATAGCAGCGGCACTGGCGGCGAGTCTGCTGATGGCGATGGCGCGAATGGCACCGGGGGCAATTCCCAAGTATTAGCGCTCTCCTTGCTAGGCGATCTCACAATTGACGGTCATGCGTCGCTGCTCTCGAACGGAATTGGCGGCGATGCTGGCACGGATTTCACGGGCGGCACAGGACAAGGCGGGACGGCAGTATTGGTCGCAGTCACCGCTGGAACGGCTAATGTTGGATCGGCGCAGATAGTGGCCAGCGGGCAAGGCGGATCGGGCGCTTTGGCGAGTGGCGGCGAAGGCGTCGGTGGTGATGCGAGTATTTTCGCCAGTAATCCAGACTCAAATATCATCATTCAAAACAGCACGCCATTTGGCTTGCCGAATAACGGCCCTTTGACCCAGTCAAATTCTCTATTGGTCGCGGCTGGTATTGGCGGCGATGCCAATGGCGGCGTTGGTCTTGGCGGCACGGGGACAGGCGGCACCGCCTCGATTAGAGCGACTAACGGCGGCGCGATCGCGCTTCCTGCGGATCCTGCTGGTGATATCAATGGCGGCGGTGCCAACAGGATCGTTGCACGGGGCACTGGCGGTGGCTCATCGGTCGAAGGCGGCGCTGGCGGTCTTGCGTTTGGCGGGGTCGGCTTGTTTGAGGCTGACAATGGTACGATTTCAACGGGCGCCACACTCTATTCAATTTTCAGCTTTGGCGGCGCAAGCTTGGACCCGGCGGCCAATATCGATGGCGGCGATGCCGAAGGAGGTTCGCGCGACGTAAGCGTCACCAATGGTGGAGTGATCACAGCCGAATTTATCGGCGGGATCAGCGGCGGCTTTGGCGGTGCGGGTTCAGGGACCGGTGTTGGCGGAGCCGGGCTTGGGGGTTCGCAAATGATCTCCGTTGATAGCGGCACTTTGAACCTCGTCGGAACCTCGATTTTCGTCGATCAGCCCCTTGGTGGTGCCGGCTTTGTTGGCGGCGATGCCGTTGGCGGAACGGTTGATTTCATCGTTTCCAATGGAACGGTCACGATTTCGCCCAACGCGGCTGGCGAGGCAGTGCTATCGATTGGTGGAGCCGCCTTTGGTGGCGAGGGCGTTGATCAGGGTGGCGATGCGACCGGCGAGACAGTCAATGTCTCCTTCGATAATTCGACGCTCACCGGCGGGCCTCTTAACGTTGGCGCAGAGGCGGTCGGCGGCTCGGCAACCGGCGGCACCGGCATCGGTGGCAATGCGGTGGGAGGCGAGGCCACGTTCCTAGCCGACAACACCGAGATCAGTCTGACGGCTGCAAACTCTGTCCTCTCCAACGCGACGGGCGGGGCTGGTGAGACTGGCGGAAACGCGACTGCCGGCACAGCGAGCTTTACGGTTAGCAATGACAACTTGACGATCGCTGCCGATGGATTGACGCCAGGAAGCCTTGAGGTTGCGAGCAATGCGACCGGCGGTGACGGTGTTTTGACCGTTGGCGATGCGACGGGGGGCACAGCCCGGTTCCAAAGCGATAACAACATCGTCATTGCCGACGCGCTGGAGGTCACAGCGACTGCCAATTCGGTTGCGACTATCTCTGGCGCCTCGTCTGGCGCGGCGATTGGTGGAGAAAGCCAGGCGCTGTTCAACGGCGGAACCGATCTTAGCCTTCAAAGCATGGCTATCCTGAGCGACGCGATTGGCGGCATTAATGGATCGACCCTTGGCGGCACGGCATTCCTGAGCATTGGGACAATGACCGGGACCGGCGGCACGCCAGAAGGTAATGTCGCCGATCTCGATCTCAGCGCCAATGCAGCTGGCGCGTCAGCTGGAGCAAACACCAGTGGCACGTTCCGGATTGAGGCGCTTGAAGGACGTTTCACGTTTGACGAGGTCGCGGCGACTGCGCTGGGTGATCAGGCGCAGGCGGGCGAAATGGGCACATCCAGCATCGTTGCCGATGGCGGTGATGTCTTGGTAAATGACACGCTGTTGGTCGATCTGATCGCTGATTTAACGGTTGAGAATAGACAGGGCAGCATTCTGGGCAGCTTTGATGCCGCCAGCCCGACCGCCAATATTGATATTGAAACGCAAGGGGCAATCACTTTCCTCGGTGATGATGATGCCTTTGTCGGTGTCAGAGGGAGCTCCATCGCATTGACGTCGCGCAATCTCGTGATCGAAGATGGCGCGCGCATTGGCGGGCAAGTTGTCAATCTGGTCTCTTTGAACACCGATGATCCGGCCATTATTGGCGGAACAGGTGCACCCGGCGGAGTTGTTGCGGGCGAAGGCTACACAGCGACAGAGGCGGAGCTGAACCGCATCAATGTCAACTTCTTCTCTTTCACCCAATCTGAAGTCGTGGGCGCAGGGGCAAATGACCCCGACATTGTTGTGCGCGACCTCAATTTCTCCGGCGCGTTCGGCCGCGGCGTTCAATCCGCAACTATCATCGCTGATGGCGCAGACAGTATTATCCGGGCTGACGGCACCTTGGTGATCATCGATGCAGGGCCGGTTGACACCTTGTCTGTGCGAGCAGGAGACCGGATCGAAGTGGTGACGCCGACATCTGGCATCGGTGTCGTCGATCTCGATGATAATCCCACCGGTCTTGTCTCCTTGACCGCTGACAATATCTGGACCGGTGATGCTGACCTGATCGCGCAGCTTCAGGCAGACCCCAATTTTGCAGGACGCGATGATCAATTGTCCGTCACTGCTGCTGGCAGCGAAGAACCGCTTGGCTTCTTACGTGGTGGATCGGTTGAGCTTTCCGTGGGTACATCGCTCCTGGTGCGCAACACCGGCACTGCAACCGAGCAAGCCGGTATCTTGGTCGGTGATGGTGGCCTCTCGATCTTCAACAGCGATCCGATGAGCGGCGTCGAACTGGATGTGTTCGCCTATGGCGCGCGCAGACAAACCGATGGCACGTTCGTTACTGGCGAGGCGTTTTTTGGCGAGGTGAATTTTAACAATGGTGGCGGGACTGGCTCCATCACATACTCAGCCGCCGCAGAGTTGAATGATTGCGTGATCAACACCAGCGAATGCGAGGTTATGACCACAATTATCGCGCCGGAGCCTGAACCTGAACCGGGATTGCCTCAGGCGGTTATCGAAGAGGCCGCCGTGATCAACAACCCTACGGTTGTTGAAGCCGCGATTTCAACCACGCAGCCGGTGACCGCGACCGAACAGGAAAGCAACGATGAATTCGGCATGGATTTCCCCGGCCTCGTCGAAGAATCCGAGATTGAGGAAGACGCAGACGTCGAAGACCCTGTGGCAAGCGGCGGCGACAGCTCGCTCTATGGACAAGCTGGCAACGGCACTGTCCGCGTGGAAGGCAATTAAGATGGCGAAGAATTGGACACGCACACTTCTGTCGATCTGCACCGTGACGGCCGTTGGAGCCGCCGTGATGTGGGCTGCTCCCAACACCGCTCAAGAGGTTCAGGGCCGCTCGATTAGTTTGCGCGACACATTCCCTGTGGGCTCCAACGGTTTGTGCGAAGCGCAAATTCAGTCACCCGAGGCGGGTGCTGGATTGTTTGATCGCAAGTACAACATCCTTTGCCGCGATGCAGCCGCATCGATTGGTACGATGTGGGTCTTGCGAGGACGGCTTGGAGATGAAGCAGCAGCGCGGTTTGTCGGACCCGGCGTCTCATGCACCCCTAGCGAGAGCGGTGCGATGCCGATCGGCCTGTCCGAAGGGCAGCGTTTGATTTGCACGCGCGAGGGAAGCGCGATCCGCACGGAATTGCTGGTGGGAGAGGTGGGCAATCGGACATACGCCGCATCGGGACTGTCTGCTTACAACACCGCGTTAGAGTTGGGCGTCGCATCGCTTGCCACCGATAGGCTTGTGGCGGGCACCGTCGATATTCCGCTTACACAGACCACTGACAGCCTCGCTTTTATCCGCCAACAAGCTGATTCCATCACCGCGGATCAGGCTCTGGTTGAGGCCTATCGCCGCGCCAATCGGGGTGAGTTTGCAGAAGCCGCAGAATTCTTCGCCGCATCGGCTGAAACGCTGACTGGCAATAGTGAGATTGAGGCGCGCTTGAACGAAGGCCTTCTGCAATCCAACCTCGGCAATTTTGGAGAGGCCGCACGGCGGTTTGAACAGACTCGTGCAGGCGCCGCGACAAGCCCAGTTCTGGCCCGGTTGCAGCGCAACTACGAAGCGATTGATGCGCTCAACCGCGGTGAGTCCGGGCAGGCGACCACGATTCTTGGCGCGCCGCTTGCGACGGAATTTGGTGACAGCAATGCGTTGCGGAATCTGATGATTGGCCCTGCCATGGCGCGGCGCCTGGCGGCGGAAAGTGAAACCACCGCGACGACGGGTTTGTCGATGAGCCTTACCCCGCTGGAGCGCGCGCAATTGCTGGACGGTCAGGCCGATTATCTGCGTGCAACAGCTCTGCGATTAAACGGCGATAACAGCGCCGCTCGGACCAGTCTGATGCGGGCCAACACCACATTGGCAGAGGTTCGAAGCGGGCGGATTGTCTCGATAATCTGGCTGCGGGCACAGGTTCTGGGAGAGCTTGCAGAATTATCAGAGGCATCGGGCCAATCGGGAGAGGCCGAGCGCCTACATCAGCAAGGGATCACTCTGCTAGCGGGTACATATCCCGAAACGCCTGCTCTCTATAGCGCGCGGGCACAGATGGCCGGCTTCTATGCGCGTGATGGGCGAAAAGGGGATGCCATTGCACTCTACCGTGACATCGTCGCCGAGGCAGAGGGGCGCCCGACGCCGACGTTACGCAGTTATATGGCGAACTATTTTGCTTTGCTGCTCGCGGATAGAGACAGCGCAGAGGCAGCTGATGATATCTTCTCGGCCAGTCAATTGCTCCTGCGTCCGGGCCTTGCCCAGACTCAGGCGGTTATGGCGCGGGAACTGTCCGGCGGCAGTGACGAGGCATCTTTGCTGTTCCGGCGTAGCGTCAATATCGGACGTTCAATTCAGCGCATGCGCGCCTCTGTCTTACAGATTGAGGGTGAGGCTCTGATTGATCCACTGGCGGAGACTTTATTGGTTGAACGCCGATCGCGGCTGGAAGCGCTGCTCGAACAACAGGCCGAAGTGCTTCAAAAGCTCGCCGAGTATCCGCGTTTTCGCGCGGTTTCTGGCGGCGCGATTGATCTGGCGGGCATGCAATCGATCCTGCGCGATGATGAGGCGTACGCCAAAATGGTCGCGCTCGATCGTGACGTTTACATGGTTTACATTACGAATGAGGAAGCGCTGGCCTACAAGGTTGATGCCTCTCCCGAAGAGCTTGACGATATTGTCGTGCGTATTCGTGAGAGCATAGCGATTGCCGAAGCCGGGCAGGTGCTGACATTCCCATTCGATTTGGCTGCGTCCCGTGATCTGTATTTGCGATTGTTTAGCCCCGTTGCCGACCGTTTGGTGACCCGCGAGCACATCGTTTTCGAGCCAGATGGTGCGATGCTTAAGCTGCCGATCAATCTGTTGGTGACCGATGATGCCAGTGTTGCGCAGTATCAGGAACAGCTCGCTCTACCTGATGGTGATGACTATGATTTTCGAGGAGTCGCATGGCTGGGCCGGACGGCTAAGATTAGCACAGCAGTGGCGCCAACCGCGTTTCGCGACGTGCGTGCTGCGCCTCCCAGTGCAGCGGGTAAGGCATATCTTGGGTTGGGTGAGAATACGCCGATCGGCGATGGTCCAGTTGGCACATCATCGACCCGGTCGGCATTGGCCGGCGGTGAGAACTGCCTGTGGTCTGACTCGATCTGGTCAAGCCCGATTAAGTCAGACGAATTGTTCGACGCTGCCGCGCGGCTGGGGTCAGGACAAACGGCTGCCACCACCGTCCTTACAAAGGATGGCTTTACCGACACCGCGATCAAAGGGCGCGAGGATCTGAGCGATTATCGTATCCTGCACTTTGCGACCCACGGTCTTGTCACCGCACCGCAACCCGAATGCCCGCCACGCCCCGCGCTGCTGACTTCGTTTGGGGGTGATGGTTCTGATGGTTTGCTCAGTTTCGCGGAAATTTTCGCACTGCGCATTGATGCCGATCTTGTGATCCTATCCGCATGCGACACGGCAGGAAGTGCAACCGTCGGGGCCACATTGGAGGCCGGAATTACGTCGGGTGGTGACTTTGCATTGGATGGACTTGTGCGCGCTTTTGTTGGCGCGGGTGGGCGAACCGTCCTTGCCAGCCATTGGCCAGTGCCGGACGACTTCGACGCGACCAAGCGCCTTATCGGAGGCTTGTTTGACGAATCCGATAGCGAAATAGCCGATGCATTGCGGCGCTCACAAATCGATTTGATGGATGACGCGGAGACCTCGCACCCTTTTTACTGGTCGGCATTTGCGATCGTTGGGGACGGATCCGTTAAGGTCACGCGTTAAATCAATAGCACCCCTATCACGGGTATATTGCGACCAAGCTGCGGCGATGCGGCTTGCACATCAATCACAGGTCGGCTTTTGTAGGCTGTGCGGGGGGAAACGCGATGACCGATGAAACGAGCAATAAGAAGAAACGCAGCAGCGTGATCGAGCGCGGATGGCGTAGCGTTCGCGAAGCAGGCACGATCCAGCTGATCGCGACCTGCTTGCTCATCCTTCTCGCAATCTTCGTCGCTCGGTTCAGCTGGACGCTGCCCGGCAATGATGAGGCGCCAACCCCGCTTACAAATGCTGCTGAACTGGCACTCTACGACATGCGCGCTTGGCTCGCCGCTGATCTGGTGGAGCAGGATGATCGCATCGTTTTGGTCGTGTATGACGATCAAGCACTGATCAATTTGGAGAAACGATCACCGCTACCGCGTGACGCGCTGGCAGAGGCACTGCGCAATCTCGATGCGATGGGTCCAAAAGCGATCGGGATTGATATCCTGTTCGATCAACCGCAGGCCGAGGACCTCGAATTGGTCGAAGCCTTGCAGAGCATGCAGACGCCGACATCGGTCGCCTATGCCAACGTTGCGACCAATCAGAACGATATCGGCTATGAGCAGCAGCTATTCCTCGAAGAATTCATGGCAGCGCTTGAGGGAAGCAATTCGAAGCCTGCAAGCATCCGATTGAGCGAGGAATATGGGGGCACGCGTGTCTGGCCTTCGATTGAGGCAGACCTTCCGCCGCTGCTGGGGCGTTCGATGCTGGCTGATGCTGGTGGTCCGTTTGAGAGGTTTGAAGGCTACACCGGAGCAATCGAATATCGCCGTGCTCTAAGAGAGGGTCAGAATGAAGGTGAGGAATTGCCTGAAGATCAAAGGGCCGATGTCGAAGAGCCCTTGTTCCAGACACTTTCAATTGAGCTCTTCCTCAACCTAGATCCAGCGGTCGCCGAATTTGTAGCGCCCCAGATTGAGGGAAAATATGTCCTGATTGGCGGCGATATCATTGATTACGACCGGGTCGAAACGCCCTTTACATCGTGGACCGGGTTTGAGCCTTCCGGATTGTCCGTGCATGGCGAAATCATCGCGCAAATGCTCGATGGCAAAGTGATGCCTGCAATGCCGAGCTGGGCTCTGTGGGCCATGGCAGTTCTGGTTGTTGCTACAGCAGCGCTAACAGCGCTGCTTGAATGGCCGGCGCGGCGATTGGCCCCGCTTTTACTCGGCCTTGCTGCGTTGTTTGTGGGCATTCCCTTTGCGCTTCATTTTCAGGAAGTCGATACCTACGGATTGCCCGCGGTGGGTTGGCTTGTTGCATGGATCATTGCCTTTACCGCAGTGACATCTGCGGCGCGATCTGCGGGCGCGGCTCAGCGTAGTTTTGCGCAAGGGGCGCTGGGTAAATACATCCCAGCGGACATTGCTAAACAGATCATTGATGAGCCCGAATTGCTGTCCTTAGGCGGTGAAAATCGAGAGATTTACGTGCTTTTCAGTGATCTTGAGGGCTTCACTAAGATGAGCCACGCGATCCCGCCTGAAATGGTGGCAAAGCTGCTCAACCGCTATCTGGAGATGCTTAGCCAGGTTGTCCTCGACCATGGCGGTGTGATCGACAAATTCGTTGGCGATGCCGTGGTGGCTTTTTGGGGGGCGCCAATTGCGCGGCCAGACGACGCCGAACGCGCGGCCAATGCGGGATACGCGATGTGGAAGGCGGGCGAGGATTTCCGAGCAGAGGTTGCTGCGATGGACCCTGACCTACCCAAAATCGGCAAAACCCGCGTGGGATTGCATTATGGCGAGGCTGTGATCGGCAATTTCGGCGGGGACACACGCATCCAATACACCGCCCTTGGCGACAGCATGAACACCGCTGCGCGGTTGGAAGCAGCGAACAAACCACTGCAATCTTCGGTGTCTGCAAGCAGAGAATTCATAGAAAAATCAAACCCCGATTGGTGGGTCCCGATGGGCCGGATTGTGCTGCGTGGACGGGCGCAACCCGTTGATATCTATCAGCCGATGCCCGGATTTCCCCCGGAAGACAGGCAAAAACTCATCGAAGCCGCTCAGCTTAGCGAAAGCAAGCATGACGTAGCGATACAATTAGTTGACGCAGTTGCTGCTATGCATCCGGAGGATAGCGCGTTGCGTAATTATTGTGATCGTGTTCGAAATTTAGATGAGGGGGGAGCATATGTTCTCGGATAAAATGAAAGCTCGTATTGGGGCAATTGCGCTGGCGGGCGCAGCACTTGCAATCATGCCAACGACTGCTTCGGCGGGCGTTGTGGTGAAATCTTCAGGTCCATCGGCTGGAACCTATCCGGTTGGTCGCCAAGTCGCGGATTCGTCCAGCATAACACTGCGCAGCGGCGACCGTATCACGGTCCTCACTGATAGCGGCACGCGCGTTATGTCTGGTCCCGGCACATTCCGTGTGGGCGAGGGGGCAACTCGGACACGCACACGGTTCTCAAATCTCACTCGCCGAGGTTCCTCTTCGCGTGTTCGCACCGGGGCCGTACGCGGTGCAGAAGGTGGCACACCGCCCCGTCCCAACCTTTGGATGGTCGATGTGACCGCGCAAGGTAACCAGTGCATGTTCGACTTTGACCGAGTGCGGTTGTGGCGCGCTGTCAGAGAAGAGGCGCAGACGTTCAGCATTGTTGATCACGCATCGCAAGATTCGCTTGATGTCACATTTGTTGGGACAGAAGCGACGCGCGCGCTCGACCCGACAGGATTGTCAGTAGTGTCCGGTGGAACCTACACAATTACATCACCGATCTCGCCTGAGACGGGTGTGTCGAGCAAGGCCGTCGTAACCTTTGTCGAGCTTGAAGGGGAACCCGAAAGCCCCGCTGAGCTCGCAGCAGCGCTCTATGCTAATCAATGCACGACGCAATTGGCTCTGCTGGGTGATATGGCTGAGATGGAAGCCGGATCTTAAGTAGCAAATTCGCCTTTGCGGCGAGCCGCGATTCAAGTCGTGAGGCTTGAAAAGGAAGCGTGAGCGCGCACATTTAGAACCGATGGACGCGCTCTCTTCTCCTCTACCAACGGACGATCGGGTAAAGGTCTGGTTCGATGGCGGCTGCCCGCTGTGCCTGCGAGAGATCAATATGATGAAGCGGCTCGATCGAACAGGCGCGATCCTGTTCGTCGATGTTTCGGACGCTGATGATCCCAATTGTCCACTGGATACGGCGGAGCTCTTGGCCAGGTTCCACGCCGAAGAAGATGGTAAGGTGCTTTCTGGTGCCGCCGCCTTTGCCGCAATGTGGCGCGCTATTCCGCTGCTTCGACCATTGGGACTGATCGCGCGCAATCGCTTTGTTTTGGCGATTTTTGAGCGATTTTATCGTGTTTTTTTGCGAGTACGTCCTGCATTGCAAAAATTGCTCCGTTAATCGGTGAAAACACTTGCCGCGCGCAGTCAGTTCGGCTCTCTTTGTGTCAGATGGAAATGCGAAAGAGGAGCCGTGCGATGAGCAATTTCGGCGGGATGCAGAACGAAATTTACAATGCCGGTCTGCTAGGGACTTTGCCCGATTACCCGGTCGATTTTGCAACTTTGGAGGCGCGTGCTCACGAAGCTCTCGGCCCAATGCTGACCAATTATGTCGCGGGCGGTTGCGGTGACGAGCATACGCAGAACAGCAATGCGGGCGCGTTTCAGCATTGGGGCATGGTGCCGCGCATGATGGTCGATTGTTCCGAGCGCGACCTGTCGATTGATCTGTTTGGCATGAAACTGCCCACACCGCTCTTCATGGCACCTATCGGCCTTAATGGCGAAGCAACACAGGACCGCCACGGCGATATGGCGGCGGCAAAGGCATCGGCGGCGACCGGCGTGCCGTTTTGTGTATCCACCCTGTCCAATGATCCGATGGAAGATGTGTTTGCCGCGACAGACGATACGCCTGCATTCTTCCAGCTCTACACTCCGCGCAATCGCGAGCTGTCGCAAAGCTTGATCAAGCGTGCAGAGAAATCCGGTGCAAAGGCGATTGTGGTTACGCTCGACACATGGCTGACCGGTTGGCGCCCGCGCGATCTCAATGCATCCAACTTTCCGCAATTGCGCGGAAAGGTGATGCAGAACTACTTCTCAGATCCCGTCTTTCGCGGGATGCTGGATAAGACGCCAGAGGAAGACCCCAAAGCGGCGATTTTCCTGTTCGCTGCGATCTTTGGCCAGGTCCTGACCTTTGAAGACATCGCATGGTTTAAATCGGTCACAGACTTACCCATCGTACTCAAAGGCATTTGCCATCCAGATGACGCGCGCCGCGCGCTCGATCATGGTGCGGACGCAATCTATTGTTCTAATCATGGTGGGCGTCAGGCCAATGGCGGCATCGCAACCATCGACTTGCTCGAAGATGTTGTGAAAGCGAGCGGTGATGCGCCGGTCCTGTTTGACAGCGGCATTCGCTCAGGCACCGATGCAGTCAAGGCGCTGGCATTGGGAGCGGCAGCAGTTGGTGTCGGGAGACCCTACACGTATGGCCTTGCGATTGGCGGAGCAGAAGGAGCGGCTTGGGTGCTGCGCTCTATTTTGGCCGAAGCGGACTTGCTGATGGCGGTGAATGGCTACCCTTCGCTCGCTGACGTGCGAGCAGCAGGGGTACAGCGGACAGCGTAAGTATTTGGTCGGTGTTCCGACAGATCGTTGTGTGAGGCGCTGTGTTTGCAGCCTCGCAGGTGTATGAAAATGTAAAAATGCCTCCCAATCGGTAAGTTTCGACTCAGTTTTCCCCAGAATTGATGTTAACTTATTTCAGATAATAATCCGACGAATCGGGGACGCAATCAATGGAACGACCAACAATCATATCGTCGGGCCCAGACGCGATGGGCCGCACAGTGTGCTTTGGAGACGAGAATTCGCGCCGTGCGCGCTACGGACGGATTCGTCCGATGCCTCGTAAAACGTCTCTGATCGGTCGACTTACGCGGCTGATTTCCAACGGTTGAAGTCAACCTCAGGGCGCCGATTTGGCGACCGATACCAGTTTCGTCTCGGTATAGCCGAGATACCCTTCGACACCGCTTTCCGAACCAAAGCCGCTATCCCCGGTCCCGCCAAACGGGGTTTCGGGTGACCCGACGGCAAAGTGGTTGATCGCCACCATTCCAGCGCGCAACGATCCGCCAAGGTAATGGCTTTCATCAAGGTCAGCAGTGAACGCATAGGCCGCCAATCCATAGCGCAGAGAATTGGCGATCTGCACAGCATCGGCAATGTCATCATAGGGAACGATCCCCGCGACCGGACCAAAGGGTTCCTCGCGCATCAACCGGCTATCAGATGATGGGTTGGCGATGACGGTGGGTTGGAAAAAGAAGCCAGAGGGGCTTTCAACACGTGCGCCGCCGCTGACGATTTCACCATTCGTGCCGCCCATTGATCCCATCAGTTCTTCCATCGCCGCGACCCGTCCCGCATGGGCGAGGGGCCCCATGGTCACGCTATCATCCGCGCTCGCATCACCGATCTTGAGGTCTTTGGAACGGGCGGCAAATTCGGCGACAAAGCGGTCATAGATCCCGCGTGCGACCAGAAAGCGTGTCGGGGAGACGCAGACTTGTCCGGCATTGCGGAACTTGGTCCCCACACACGCAGAAATAGTGCGCTCAAAGTCCGCGCTTTCGCCAATGACAACTGGCGCATGACCGCCCAGTTCGGCGGTGAAACGCTTCAGGCCCTGCGCAGCGAGCGCGCCCAGCTGTTTGCCCACTGCTGTCGACCCGGTGAAGCTGACTTTGCGTGTCGCAGGTGCAGTAATCAGGTGCTCCGATATCATCGCAGGATCGCCAAAGACGCAATTGATTGCGCCCGCTGGCACACCTGCATCAACAAAACACCGGACCAGCGCCTGCGCCGAGGCTGGCGTTGTCTCAGCGGGCTTCAGGATGCACGAACACCCGGCGGCCAGCGCGCCCGCGAGCTTTTTGGCAGGCAGGTTGATTGGGAAGTTCCAGGGGGTGAACAGCATCGCGGGGCCAATCGGCTCTTGCGTCACGCGTTGCTCTAACAAGTGGCTCCCGCGCACTGGTACCAATCGCCCACCTTGGCGCTTTGCTTCTTCGCCTAGGAACTCAATTAGGTCGGCCGATCCCTTCGTTTCGCCTAGCGCCTGAGCGTGAGGCTTACCTTCTTCAAGCGTTACAATCCGAGCGATGTCGGGTGCGCGTTCTCGCACCAGTTCAGCAGCGCGTTTCAGAATACGATGGCGCTCTGCTCCCGGTGTTGCCGCCCATTTCGGAAACGCCTCATCAGCGGCGGCAAGCGCTGCGTCCAGTTGTTCGACGGAAGCCTTGGGACAAGCGCCTAGGGCTTGCTCAGTCGCAGGATTGATAACTGACATTGTGCCCGCACCACCATCGGCAACCCACTCTCCACCGATCAACATTTCGACTTGGGGATAGGTGGTCATGGTGTGCTCCTGCGGTGTTTGGTGTCGTGTACCTCCCTCACAAAGGCGCTGCTCAATTGCAATAGTATTCGTTACGATTGAAACTTTCTTACGTTTGGCTTACCATTTGCTCACCCACGTTCCCCAGGAGAGAATCATGCTCGTCGGTGTCCCTAAGGAAATCAAGAACCACGAATACCGCGTCGGCCTCACGCCAGAAGCCGCCCGCGAATATGTCGCGAAAGGTCATTCTGTGATCGTCGAGGCCGGTGCAGGGCTGGGGATTAGCAAGACTGATGACGACTACCGCGCAATTGGCGCTGAAATCGTTGATACGGCCGCAGAAGTGTTCGCCCGCGCCGAAATGGTGGTGAAGGTCAAAGAGCCGCAGCCGGGCGAATGGGCACAGCTCCGCGAAGGGCAGATATTGTTCACATATCTCCACTTGGCTCCCGATCCCGATCAAGCGCGCGGATTGATGGAAAGCGGTGTTTCAGCCGTGGCCTATGAGACAGTGACGGCGCCGGATGGCTCACTGCCGCTGCTCGCTCCGATGAGCGAGGTTGCAGGGCGTCTGTCGATAGAGGCCAGCGCGCATTCGAGCCACAAGGTGAATGGCGGACGCGGCATTTTGATGGGCGGGGTGCCCGGTGTGTTGCCTGCGAAGGTCGTCGTGATCGGCGGCGGCGTAGTGGGCACACAAGCGGCACGTATGGCAGTTGGGCTGGGCGCGAATGTCGAGATTCTCGACCGCTCGCTGCCGCGCATCCGCGAGCTGGATGATATGTTCCAAGGGCGCGCTACCACACGCTACTCCAATGCGGGCACAATCGAGCATGCAATCACCGAGGCAGATGTAGTGATCGGCGCGGTGTTAATCCCCGGCGCGAGCGCGCCGCGATTGGTGACCCGCGATATGCTGGGCCTGATGAAGCATCGGGCTGTTCTAGTCGATGTTGCGATTGATCAGGGCGGCTGCTTCGAAACGTCAAAACCAACAACCCACGCAGAGCCGACCTATCTGGTCGATGACATCATCCATTACTGCGTTGCTAATATGCCCGGCGCTGTGCCGCATACGTCAAGCTATGCGTTGAACAATGCGACTTTGCCGTTTGGTCTGGCCTTGGCGAATAAGGGGATTGCTGCGTGCGAGGACGATCCGCATCTCGCACTGGGGTTGAATGTCCATCAGGGTAAGATTGTAAATTCTGCAGTGGCGGAGAGCCTTGGCTTCTGAATGTTGCATGGAACCGAACACTTAGTGTGTGCGTTTCGCGGGTAACTTGCAGGGCCAATTGGTATGTTGAGCCTACTCGAACAGAGGTGCTCAAAATGGAACATTTCGACGCTCGTCCGCTTGCACGCCAAGTCAATCTTGACGCTGACCTTACCGCCCATGTGCCCCCGCAAACCTTAAGCGACCGGGTTGCATTCGCATTCGTCAAACTGCTGCGTTTCTTTGCTGATGCATTCTTCTCTAAGCGGTATGGTCACCGCGCTGTTGTGCTTGAGACAGTCGCTGCTGTCCCCGGAATGGTTGGCGGATTGTGGCAGCATCTGACTGCGTTGCGGCGGATGCGTGATGATGAGGGGTGGATTCGTACGCTGCTGGACGAAGCAGAGAACGAGCGGATGCATCTGATGACCTTCATCGAGATTGCACAGCCCAACCGCTTTGAGCGCGCTCTGATCATCGCGGTGCAGCTGGTGTTCTACAATTTCTACTTCTTCCTCTATTTGATCGCCCCGCGCACCGCGCACCGGGTGGTTGGTTATTTCGAAGAGGAAGCGGTGATTAGCTACACGGCCTACCTCCATGAGGTTGATGCTGGGCGTCATGAGAATATCCCGGCACCTCAGATTGCGATCGATTACTGGCAGCTTCCTCGCACTGCCACTCTGCGCGACGTCATCATCGCGGTGCGTGCCGATGAGGCGGAGCATCGCGATGTAAATCATTCTATCGTCGACGCGCTGGATGCGAAAAAGATCGATGCGTCTCGTGTGGGGCTTTGATGCCGACTGATACTCCCTCCAAGGTCAATCTGGCCGACAAATTCGAAGCATTCAGCGAACATTGGGCACCGCGCATCGCGGCGCGTTACAATAACAATGAAGTGCGTTTGGCGAAGGCTTCAGGCGATTTTCAGTGGCACAGTCACCCGGACAGTGACGAGCTCTTTCTCGTTATCGAAGGTGAGCTGCATATGGAGTTTCGCACGCACACTGAGGTCATCGGAGCAGGCGAGCTGATCGTCGTTCCTAGAGGCACAGAGCATTTCCCGAGGGTTCCGCATGGCGAGGTCAAGATGATCATCATTGATCCCGCCGACACGCCCAACACTGGCGATGCGGCGACTGCCACCAAAGCGGTAGAGGTCTAAGCTAGACTCCCACAACCGCCTGTTCGATTGCGCCAAAGATCGAGTGGTTGTCGCCATCGCGCATCTCGATCTTCACCGTGTCGCCTGGCGCCATGAAGCGTGTTTTGGCCTCACCATCGCGGATCGTCTCAATCATGCGAATCTCGGCGATGCAGCTATAGCCCGCGCCGCCATCGGCAACCGGCTTACCCGGACCACCATCCGCGCCTTTGTTCGAAACCGTGCCCGAACCGATGATTGTGCCAGCGCCGAGCGCGCGCGTCTTGGCGGCGTGGGCTACCAGTTGTGCCATTGAGAAGGTTGCATCAACGCCTGCCTGCGCACGCCCGAAAGGCTCTCCGTTATAATCGACCATCAACGGCAGATGGACCAGAGCATCCCGCCATGCATCGCCCAACTCATCGGGTGTGACCGCAACCGGTGAAAACGCGCTGGAGGGTTTGGATTGGAAAAAGCCGAAACCCTTCGCCAGCTCACCCGGTATCAGCCCGCGCAAGGATACATCATTCACCAGCATGATCAGCTTGATATGGGAGCCCGCATCGGCCGCGCTGACACCCATCGGCACATCATCGGTGACGACGGCAATCTCGCCCTCCATATCGCAGCCCCACGCCGTATCGCCCAATGGGATGTCGGCGCGCGGGGGCAGGAACGTATCGCTGCCGCCCTGATACATCAGCGGATCGGAGTAGAAGCTCTCTGGCACTGTGGCGCCGCGCGCCTGACGCACCAGTTCGACATGGTTTATATAGGCGCTGCCATCGGCCCATTGGTATGCGCGCGGCAGTGGCGAGTGCGCCTGACGTTCGTGAAACCGCTCACACGGGACCGTCTCATGCTCCACATCGCGGGCGAGCACCTCTAGCTCCGGCGCAATCCGGGCCCAATCGTCAAGCGCCATTTGCATGGTCGGCGCGATGTAGCCTGCCGCACAGCAGCGTGTGAGGTCTTTGGAGACGACGACGAGCTTACCGTCGCGGGTGCCGTCATTCAGTGTGGCTAGCTTCATGTTAGGCGTTCTCCGGGCTGTCAGGTTGGTTATCAGGATGGGCGCGCTGGAATGCAGGCAGCGCCAGACACGCCGCCTCGATCCGGGTGATGCGCGGATGCAAGGTCAGGTCGTAGTGGAACCGCCGCGCATTGTAGACTTGCGGAATCAACACGCACTCAAACACTCCGGGCGCATCGAACAGGAAGCTGTCCGTGCCCAACTGCTTCAGCCGTGCCTCTACCGGATCCAATGTGCGTTTGAGCCAATGGCGATACCAATGGTCGATCACCCGCTGAGAATGGCCAAGCGGGTCTTTGAGGTATTTGAGCACTTGCAGGTTCAACGGCGCGTGCAGCTCGGTCGCAATCGCATAGCTCAGCTCGCGCGCGGTGTAGCGATCCTCTATGTCGGCTGGCATCAGAGGCGCCTCAGGATAGGCCTCGTCCAGCCACTCGATCAGCGCCATTGATTGCGCGCGGTCGCGGCCATCGGCTTCCAGCATGGGCACCGATCCAAACGGGTTGCGAGCGGTGTAGGCGTCGCTCTTTTGCTCACCATCGCGCAGGTTCACTGGCAGGTTCTCAAAGGCGATGCCCTTTAGCTCCAACGCTATGCGCAGGCGGTAGCTGGTCGAGCTGCGGTAATATCCGTGAAGCTTCATATGACGGCCTTCCCGTTCAACCAAAGGCTGCAATTCCCGTAACAGCGCGGCCCAAGATCAGCGCATGGACATCTGCGGTGCCCTCATAAGTATTCACCGTTTCAAGATTCGCAGCATGGCGGATCACCTGATATTCTTCGGAGATGCCATTGCCGCCATGCATGTCGCGCGCCTCGCGAGCGATCTGCAAAGCCTTGCCCACATTGTTGCGTTTGACGACGGAGATCATGTCGGGGCTGAACCGTCCATCGTCCATCAATTGACCCACGCGCAAAGACGCTTGTAGGCCCAACGCGATGTCGGTCAGCATATCGGCCAGCTTTTTCTGATAGAGCTGCGTCGCGGCTAATGGCCGCCCAAACTGGTGGCGATCCAAACCATATTGCCGCGCGGCATGCATACAGAATTCTGCAGCACCCAATGCACCCCAGCTGATCCCGTAACGCGCGCGGTTGAGACAGCCAAACGGACCCTTCAAACCCTGAACATTGGGCAGCAGCGCGTCGCCCGGCAGCTTAACCTCATCCATCATGATCATACCGGTGGTTGATGCGCGCAGCGACAATTTGCCTTCGATTTTAGGAGCGGACAGTCCTGCCATCCCCTTTTCCAAAACAAAGCCGCGAATGCCGCCGCCATGTTCCTCTGACTTTGCCCAAACGACAAAGACATCGGCGAAAGGTGAGTTGGAAATCCATGTTTTCGAACCAGAGATGACGTAGCCGTCGCCGTCACGCTTTGCATAAGTCTTCATGCCAGCGGGGTCGGAGCCGGCATCAGGTTCGGTGAGGCCAAAACAGCCGATCAATTCGCCGCTTGAAAGGCCGGGCAGATATTTCTTGCGATGTTCCTCGGACCCGTATGCATAGATCGGGTGCATGACGAGGCTGGACTGGACGCTAGCCATAGAACGGTATCCGCTGTCCACACGCTCAATTTCGCGCGCGATCAGCCCATAGGCGACGTAGGATGCATCCGCGCCGCCATATTCGGCCGGGATGGTCGCGCCGAGCAGGCCCGCTTGGCCCATCAGAGGGAAGAGTTCAGGCGCGCTAACTTCTTCGCGGTACGCCTCTATTACGCGCGGTTGCAGCTCGCTTTGTGCAAAGCCATGCGCGGCCTCGCGGATCATCCGCTCATCTTCGCTTAACTGACTGTCGAGATCGAATGGGTCTTCCCAGTTAAACGGGACGAGGCCTGCATTGGCGAGGTCGGGAGAGGCGGGGGCGTGCACTGGTTGCTCCTGAAACGTGTTTGCTAATTCCGCTTTCGCAGGCTTGAGCAAACGCCGCAAGGATAGTGTCGGCTATCCGCCAGCTTTACTCTGTTGCGGCCTCGCATTCGTCCAGCACATCGTTGACAGCTTTCAGCATAGCGGCGGGCGGACACGGTTTAAGCAAGGTGGTCGCTGTGGGGAAATGCGCTTTCACTTCCTCACGCGTGTGGCGGCCGGAATGAAAGATGATAGGCACATTCTCTTCGGCCAATTTACGGGCAAGTGGGAAGACATTGCCATCGTCCAGTGTGATATCGAGGATCGCGAGTGCAGGCTTTTCCTTTTGGAATGCGAGCATGGCAGACGAGATGCCAGCATGTGGCCCTTCGACCTCAAAGCCTGCTTCTTCGACCGTCTCACATAAGTCAAAAGCGATGACCATTTCGTCTTCTGCGACGAGCACTTTTCCCGCGTTTTTCTGGCTCACGAATCGTTCCTCACCTGTCCAATCACGATCCCATTGCAAAACGTAACACAGTTTTGAAATCTACGTGCCGAGAAACTTAACCATCCTGTCCGAATCTATCAGAAAAGCCAGCGCCATCGCCTGCGCTTAGCAGTTTGGCCTGTTCTACCCATTGGTCGCGCGTGATGCGTCCCGCAAAGCGGCCAAGGGTTGCGTCAATCCGCTCTACATCGGCATCGGTCCAAGCGGCGATTTGGTCGAACCGCGTGATCCCTTGTTCGCTGAGCATCGCAACGAGTTTTGGACCAAGTCCTTTGATCTTACGCAGATCGTCCGCTTCGGTTGACGGAGCAACGGATGGCGGCGTTGGGGCCGGAGTTGGCGCAGCCTGCGCGAGTTCGGGCGGAGCCGTTTTCGTCGGAGTAATGCTCGGCCCTGCTTCGGCGTCGGCGGTTGCTCCTGCGGCGGCGACCAGATTGGACGTTGCATTAGCCGATGTTTGACCAAGATTTTGTGCAACACCGCTCGGCGCATCTATCAGTGCCTGATTGCGCGCGGCTGGAGCTGCACCTTCGTCGAGAACATCCTTGGATCTGCCCTCATCATCAATAACCCGCGCGGTGCGATTGGCGCGCAGGAACAGCCATATCACCAGTGCGAGGACGGCGATGCCGATGCCAATCAGGAGGATGAGTTGGTTTTGATCGAGTGCCATGAAAAAGCCTTGCAAATTGAAAAGACGCCCGAGCCTCTAGCAGGCCCGAGCGTCTTTTCAAAAGCGTCAAACAATTGGTTTGGAGGGTTTATCCGCCGGTACGTGCCTCACTCCGTAGGGCAGGGCGAGAAGGCGGCTGCATGCCAGAGGCGAGTGCGTTCAGCTCAAGGAATTCCTGCCGCCAGAAATTGCTTTGACTGCCAGCCAATTCACCCACCTGATCATGAGTATAACCCATCATCAGCTCATCCCCGCGCAGCAATTGCCCGAACGCGGCAACCGATGCGGCAAAGGCAAAGTCGCCTCGCGGATCGCGCGCATCCATAAACGATTGGCCCGTCACAACCCTTTCAATCAGGCGCGAAGTGTCACCATCCGGCAGCTTGTAACGCAGCTTCACATGAGCGGCCTCAGTCATCCGGCGCATGGCTTCTGTCGACGGAGCATCCTCATACCGACGCTGCGAGATCCACCCTTGTGTGCCTGCGGGTACGACTTCGTAAATCGCTGTGACCTGATGCCCGGCGCCAATATCGCCAGCATCAACAGCATCGTTGTTAAAGTCCTCTTCGCGCAAAGCCCGGTTTTCGTACCCGACCAGACGATACTGGCTAATGACCGCAGGGTTGAACTCAACCTGGATTTTCACGTCCTTGGCAATGGTGAACAAGGTCGATCCCATTTCATCGACAAGCACCTTTTTCGCTTCCAGCGCGCTGTCGATATAGGCGTAATTGCCGTTCCCGTGATTGGCGATCTGCTCCATCAAGGCTTCGTTGTAATTGCCCTGACCAAAGCCGAGTGTCGTCAGCGTAATGCCTCGGTCGCGGTTGGTTTCGATCATCTCGACCAGTGCATCGCGGTCGGAGACCCCGACATTGAAGTCGCCATCAGTAGCGATCAGCACACGATTCACGCCGCCATCGATAAAATTGTCCTCGGCAATATTGTAAGCCAGCTGAATACCGGCCCCGCCAGCGGTCGATCCGCCTGCACGCAGTTCATTAAGAGCGCGGCGGATGGCGCGGGTGTCATTGGTGGGTTCGAGGACTAGGCCAGCGGCGCCAGCGTAAACCACGATTGAGACCTTGTCCTGTTCACCCAATTCGCCGGCCAAACCAGACAGAGCCGAGCGCACCAGTGGGAGTTTGTCCGGACTGCCCATGGAGCCCGACACATCCATCAGAAACACTAGGTTTGCGGGAGGACGCTCATCTTGTTCAATGTCATAGCCGCGAAGGCCAATGCGCATCAGATAGGTGTTCTCATTCCAAGGACTGCGCGCAACATCGGTGTTGACGGTGAAGGGCACATCGCGGCTCTCTGGCGCGGCATAATCATAGCGGAAATAGTTGATCATCTCTTCTGTACGCACAGCAGCAGAGGGAGGCATCTGACCCTGATTGAGGAACCGGCGCGTGTTCGAATAGGCGCCTGTATCCACGTCGACGCTGAATGTGCTGACCGGATCGGCGCTGGTCAGTTTGACCGGTGAGACTTCCTCACCGTCATACTGTTCGCGGCCGGGGTCGCTCGGCACATAGACGGGCGGAACGATGTAACCGGGACGAGAGGTCCCGCGCACGGCGCCGGTACGGTTTCGAGAGTTCTGAAGGTTGGCGACGCGCGATCCAGTTACGACGACAGCATCGGATTCGGCCATCACTGGTGCAGTTTGGACGGGTGGAGGAGGTGGAGGAGGAGGTGGAGGAGGTGGTGGTGGAGGCGGCGGCGTTACTACCGCGACATCACCCGGTGCTTTGTTGTTCGATCCCAACTCGCCAGTTTGGCCGGCACACCCTGCAATCACCAAACTTAGTGCAAAGACACCCGTTATCTTCAATCCACGCATTTGAAGTCCCCTTTATGACCCGTCCATCACAAGTCACGGTGTGCGCGTGAATTGCGGCTGAACATCGTTGTAAGGCTCATGAAATGACGTCTAATAACAGCAGGTTATTGTGCAAATTTAAGTATCAATAAGTGCCCACAACTAAGCCATTGCAGAGCACTTCATGGGTGTTGATATCGATCATATGACCGCCTGAACACTCACCGGTACCCCATGTCGACTCGCCGCTTAAAATCCGCAAAAGCGCAACCGATCCGATGGTCACAACACTGCCGATTAGCATCGCGTCACGCTCGGCTCCGGTCATCGGACGACTGCGTTGCTGACCTCGCATCCGCGCAATGCTCGCGTGCACTTCGGCCTCCAATTCGGCGAAGGTTTTCTCGGGCGGCAATCGCGCCAGATAAACGCCGGCAATCTCCGATCCGCCGCGATAGGCCAGTCGATACATCTGGCGCGGTTGCGAAACCGATCGTGGATTGTGCATCATGTTCGCGCGGCCCCATTGGAAGAGAACGCGCGGATTGTTTTGATCAGCTATCAAAGCGCGGTGGCAATAGAGATAGGCGCTCATAACCTCGATATCGCTGTCGCGAGCAACGCCTTCGACACCATCAGGTTTTAGCGGGTCAAGTGGATGGGAGGCATATTGGTCGCAGGCGGCAATGGCTTCGCCGCCGCTTAGCGCTTGATAAGCCGGGTCGGTGTATTCGCTGACCGGAGGGTATTGCGCTGCCGCTGGGGCTGCGCCGGCAAATCCGAATGTGAGCAATGCTGTTGTGGCAGAACGCCTCATTTTCGCAGTGCAGAACATATGTGCCCCCTTGATCAAACTGTCTTGCTTGACCCACTTGTATCATTATCTGCCGCAGGGACTACGCTTTTGCGGAAAAGCACTTTGTCTTCTTCGCCAAAGCCGCGTTTCCAAATCACCCATATATAGACGGCTAGGATCGCCGGGCCGCCGATTACAATCTCCACCCATTCGGGCAGGAAGGTAAAGCCATAGCCCACCACCACGGCGGGAGCAGCTGCGTAAACCAATGCCCACCGCCAGTTGGAAACGGGAGCTTTAAGCAGGGTTTTGAGGACGATGGCTTTGATAAGGCTGGAGACACCCAGCGCAATGAATAGCGCGGTTGCTGCGCCAGCGGCTTGGAACCCTTCGCCATAATTGAGGTGCTGCGCGAGCAGGATGAAGCCAACAGTCAGTGCCGCCTGAAGGGTGATCACGCCGACAGAGATCAGCAGGTTCCGCTTACGCGCAATATAGACCAGCACCCCTTCGGACACGACCGCCATCGAGGCGATCACTTCGGCGGCGAGCAAGATCGCCAGAGCGCCTGTGCCGCCAACAATGGCTGGCCCGCCTAAGCCCATGACCGCTTCACCCGGAATGGCGAGCATCAGGGCGATCCCAAACTGGAGTGCGATGATCCAAAAGCCGACCTGACGCACTTGCGCGGCGATGGCCGCCATATTGCCGATTTTCAGGTTCTTCGTGATGACCGGCGACAGGATCGGTTCGAAACTGGTTTTCAGTTTTTGCGGAAGGCTGACAACTTCTTTTGCGAACCAATAGATGCCAACTGTGCCCGCAGATGTGAACTGGCCCAGCAGGAACACGTCGAGCAGTCGTGTGCCGCGTTCAATGACATCGGCACCGATGAGAGGCAGAGCGCGCGATGTCATATTAGCGAGGTAGCGCGGGCGTGGACGCCAGCCTTTCGGCAGACCGTATGTCTTGAGGAATGACCAAAGCGCTGTGAATAGAGCAGCATAGATCGAGGCGAGAAAAGCCAGTGCGATCCCTCCAGCAGCGAGCGTGGGCACGAAAAACAACCCTGCGACAAGCAGCGATTTGGTCCATGGCTCTACCACCGCACGGGCGCGCACAGTGGTTGCGATGTCATAGCGATAGGCCTGTGCCGCGAGCAGGATCTCGGTCAGCGCAAAGGCTGGGATCGCGGCGATCATCCACATGTCATAGTCACTGTTCGTGCCGCTGGGGAAGATAATGACCGGGAACAGGACTAGTACCGCGCAAGCGATCAGTGAGAAGACGAGTGAAGTAAGCAGCCCGTCGAAAACCAGGTTTGCAGGCGATGCCTCATGGTCCTCCGCCCCGTCGGTGAGGCGCTGCGCTAGCCCGCGTTTCTCTCCCAAAGCGCAGATCAGCGCAAAGATTTCGATGACCACGAATGCAGCCGCAAACCGACCCATCTCATCGACGCCGTAAAACCGAAATCCGACAAATAGAAACGGGATGCCGCCTAGCAGTCGCAGGAAAAACCCAAGCGTATTGGTCCGCCCTCCTTTGGCGAGCGTCGCCATGTCATCGCCGCCTTTGTCCGGGCGAAGCGGTTCAGTATCAGGAGGGGTGGCCGCGTTGCTCACTAGCCGCCCGTTTGCTCAGCCTTGAGCGGGCGCGCGAGCAATTCGGCGACCACTTTACGCGGCGGCGCTCCGCCTAGAATGGTGTCTACGCTTGCCACAATCGGCATAGCGATACCTCGCCTATTTGCGAGTTCTGCCAGCACCGGCGCGGTGTGCGCGCCCTCTGCGACCGTGGTGCGGTCGGACATCAATTCTGCCGCGCTCGCGCCTTCGCCTAATGCCTTACCCAGCGAGAAATTGCGGCTCGAGGAGGAAGAGCATGTGAGCACCAGATCGCCCAATCCACAAAGCCCGCTGAGCGTTTCTGCACGTGCGCCCAACGCTTCACCAAAACGCAGCATTTCAGCATATCCGCGCGCAATCAGGGCAGCACGGGCGTTTTGTCCCAGCGTGAGCCCTTCAACCACACCACATGCAATGGCGAGGACATTCTTGATCGATCCGCCTATCTCTGCGCCAGTTACATCGTCGGAATAATAGGGACGAAATGCGGGCCGTGCGATGGCGGGCGAAAGGCGTTCCCATTGCTCGTGCCCGTCTTCGCAAGCGAGTGTAACAGCTGTCGGAAGGCCACCTGCGACTTCATGCGCGAATGTGGGGCCAGACAAGACAGCAACGGCGCTTCCCGGCGAGGCTGCGCGGGCGACGTCATTCATCAATCGTCCGGTGCCCGCTTCGATACCTTTGGAGCACAAAACCAAGTCGCGCGGCGGCTTGGTGAGGCCCTGCAGGATCTGGCCCAAAACCTGAGCCGGGGTGACGACCAGAGCGGTCTCGATCTCTTCGAGGTCCGCCAGGTCACCGGTAGCACGGATATTAGGCGATAAATCGGCGCTGGGTAGAAATCTCGGGTTGCGATGGTCAGAGTTGATCGAGTCCACGACCTCAGGCTCAAACGCCCAGATCACGACATCGCGTCCATCACTGGCGAGCATTTGAGCAAGTGCAGTGCCCCATGCACCTGCGCCGATAACGCCGATTTTGGCACCGATTGAGGGTGATGTTGTGCTCATGCTTTGACTCCGGCTCCGCGCACGGTCTCTGCTTCTGGATCAAGCGGCCAACGCGGGCGCGCTTTCAGGTCGAGCCGATCGCCCGCAAAATCAGGATCAAGAGCCAATCGTTCACACCCCGCCCATGCGATCATCGCTGCATTGTCGGTGCAAAGTGCGAGCGGAGGCGCGGTAAAGCGCATGTCACGTCTTTCAGCGAGCGTCTCCAATGCCCCCCGAACAGCCCGGTTCGCGGCAACTCCGCCGGCGACCACCAAGGCGGGGAATGGGCCTGCGCTGCTAAGCGCCATCTCCAACCGATCAATCAGGCAATCCACCGCCGCCTGTTGAAAGCTCGCCGCTATATCGGCGGGTTTGTGTTCCCCGCTCTCAGCCGCGCGCAAGACCGCACTTTTCAGACCTGCAAAGGAGAAATGCGGTTCTTTCGATCCCTTGAGCGGGCGGGGAAGTGGGACTGCGTTTGCATCACCTTTAAGCGCAAGCTGCTCAACCGCAGGGCCACCGGGATATCCCAGACCCAAAATCTTGGCCGTCTTGTCAAAGGCTTCACCCAAAGCATCGTCGATCGTGGTCGCAAGACGTCGGTATTGTCCCACGCTTTCAACCGACAGCACCTGACAATGTCCGCCCGACACCAACAGGAGGAGATAGGGAAATTCGAGCGATGCATCCGCCAGCCGCGGCGATAATGCGTGCCCTTCAAGATGGTTGATCGCCAGCAATGGCTTATCCGCTGCCATCGCCAGTGCCTTGCCGCTGACCAACCCGACCATGACCCCGCCAATCAGGCCCGGCCCGGCGGTCGCCGCAACCGCGTCGACATCCTCCAAGCTCATACCGGCATCATCCATCACCGCTTCCAGCATAGGGGCAAGCCGTTCTGCATGAGCGCGCGCGGCGATCTCTGGAACGACACCACCATAGGGCGCGTGTTCTTCCTCTTGGCTCGCAATACGCTGTGCAACAATCGTGCGATCTTGCCGAACCAGCGCAACTGCGGTTTCATCACAACTGGACTCGATCCCCAGAATGAGGCGTCCTCCAAGGCTGTGTGATACCGAAACCATCGCGCTTCCATCTAGTCTCTGTGCGGGCTAGAGCAAGATCACCTATGAATGATGCACCCGAAACTCACCCGAAATTTCGCCTCGGAACCCGCAATTCCCCGCTTGCTATGGCGCAGGCGGTAGAGACACGGGAGCGCCTTTGTGAAGCCCATGGATGGGCACTGGAGGATGTTGAGCTGGTCCCGGTTATGGCGAGTGGGGACAAAGTGCTCGACCGGCCACTGGCAGAGATTGGCGGTAAGGCGCTGTGGACCAAAGAGCTTGATGCATGGCTGGGCGAGGGGCGGATCGACGCCGCAGTCCACTCTGCCAAAGATGTTGAGACCATTCGCCCCGATGCGTTCCATTTCGCCGCGCATTTGCCGCGCGCAGATCGCCGGGATGCGCTGGTGGGAGCAGACAGTATCGCCGACATTCCGCAGGGGGCAACTGTGGGCACTTCGGCTCCGCGCCGGGCTGCGCAACTGCTCAATCTGAGGCCCGATTGTAAAGTCGTGACCTTTCGTGGGAATGTCGCAACGCGGCTGGGCAAGTTGGAAGCGGGCGAGGCGGATGTGACCTTTCTTGCGGCGGCTGGCTTAGAGCGGTTGGGCCAAAGCGAAGTTGGTGCGCCGCTGGATCAGAACGATTGGGTGCCTGCAGCTGCTCAAGGGGTGATCGTACTGGAATGCCGGACTGATGATACGGCGGCCACTGCTATTCTGGGCGCGATTGATGATGTGAGTGCGCGTGTTGAATTGGAGGCGGAACGTGCATTGCTCGCGCAACTGGGCGGGACGTGCCATTCACCGATTGCAGTCTTGTGCAAACCTTCCGGCAATGACCTGATCATACGCGCTGTTCTATTAAGTCCCGATGGCACTGACCGGGTCGAAGGGAGCGTTCAGTTTGCTGCTGGTGACCACGCGCCCATCGCCACGCTAGCCGCAGATTTGCTCTCCCGTGCAGCGCCGGAAACTGCTGCCCATTTTGGCGGGGCGTAAGGCGCGCGCTTGAGCGGCTTTGTCCTGATCGTGCGGCCACAACCGGGCCTTGCTACAACCCTTAGCGCGGCCAAGGATATGGGGTTGAATGCGATTGGCTATCCCCTGTTCGACATTGTTCCCTGCGATTGGGAATGCCCTGATCCTGCACAGTTTGACGCGCTCTTAATCGGCAGCGCCAATGCGATCCGTCGTGGTGGCGAAGCGCTTGAACAACTCAAAGACAAGCCCGTTTATGCTGTCGGAGAGACCACCGCGCAGCTTGCCCGCGATGCTGGGTTCACAGTTGCTGCGACTGGAACGGGCGGATTGCAAAGTTTGCTGGATGGGATGGATCCTCCCAAGCGCCTCTTGCGCATATCCGGGGCTGACCACGTCGCGCTTTCGGCGCCAGCGGGAGTTAATATCCACAATGTCATTGCCTATAAAACGACGCCGCTGGAATTGCCCGAACCCTTGCGCCCGCTGCATGATCTGGGCCTTACCGTGATGTTACATTCGGCGGCGGCGGCTGAACAATTTGCGCGTGAAAGCAGGCGTTTGGCGCTTCAGCGCAACCGCATATCGCTGGTCGTGATTGGTCCGAGAGTGGCTGCGGCTGTGGGCGAAGGATGGCACGCAGTTCACGTTTCGAGCGCGCCCAATGACCGGGCAATGCTGGAAATGGTCAAAAACGTGTGCATATAGGCATATAACTTAACCGCAGCGGGAAACATTCCTCTAGCGGGTCGCAAGATACGGACGTTCGATGGAATCCAAATATGGTAGCCGCAAAAAGCCAACCTCTAACCGGGGTTTCATGGCGGCTGCATTGGCCTCTTTTCTCGCTGGCGGTGCGCTGGTCGGCTATGTAGTTTGGTACAATGTCGTCGATGATGATGACGCTGCGCAAGTGGCTGCGGCCGAAGCTCCGCCCGCTTTGCCCGATGCGCCAGCCATAGAGGGCGAGGCTGCAGCTACACCCGAAGATGGAGTCACTGCTTCGCCGAGCCCGCTGGCCGATGCTGTGGCCGCTTTGGAAGAAGGCGATGCCGAGGGTGCAGCAGAAGCGGTGACCCGTGTCGTCGATCAACAAGGCGGCATCGATCAACGCTTGGCAGCCGCAGAGCAACGCCTCGCGCGGCTCGATTTACAAGCGCAAGCCGCAGCCGGCAACGCCGCGCGTGCCGAAGGCCTGCTAATCGCATTTGCTACTCGTCGCGCAGTCGAACGCGGGGCAGAGCTGGGCTATCTGGCAGATCAATTACGGCTGAGATTCTCCGACCAATGGCCCAACGCGGTGAACAATATTATCACCTTTGCGCGCGACCCGATCCGGATCGATAATCTCACTGCGCGGCTCGATGGGCTTGGACCGCAACTGGTTCAGCGTAATGAGGGCATGAGCTGGGGGCGGGTGCAGCGCGAGATCGGTGAATTGTTCGTAGTGCGCCGGGAAAGTACCCCGTCACCTCAGCCTGAGCGGCGGTTGGAGCGGGCACGGATTGCTTTGAGCCAAGGTCGCTATCAAAACGCGATTGACGAGATTGCTGGTATGCCCGGTGCTGCCGAGGCGGAAAGCTGGATCGCGGACGCAGAGCGGTATCGCGATGCGATGGCTGCACTGGAAGTGATCGAAACCGCCGCCGTCCTCGACCAAAGCGGATTGCGTGATGGTGTCGGCAATGTGGTGGGGCAGCCTAGCCCGATTGAAGAGCCCGAAGACTAGGCTTGCAGGAGTTCAGGCAAATCGCCTGAGACACCGCGCGCCTCATCCATAAAGAACCCTTTGAGCATCGGCGTGCGCTGAACCGCTGTCATGCCGAGCCGCCGCACGACGCTGGCCGTTTTGCCGGACACGCCGAACAACCGCGTCAGTCCATCTGTGGCGAGCGCGACCATAAAGCTGTCTAGCCCGCGCCAGTTCTCGTAGCGTTTCAGCAATTGCGCATCGCCCGGATCCAGTCCGATCCGCGCGCCGTCGCGCAGCACTTCGACCAGCGCTCCGACATCGCGAATGCCGAGGTTCAATCCCTGTCCCGCAATGGGGTGAATGCCATGCGCCGCATCACCGATCAGCGCGAGCCGCTCATCCGTAATCTTGGCCGTGTGGTGAAAGCCCAGTGGCCAGCTTGAGCGCATGCCTACGCTGGTAATGTTGCCCAGATGATCGCCCATGCGCTTTTGCACCTCGGCCATAAATGCACGGTCGCATAGCTTGGTGACAGCTTTCCCGTCTTGCTCCGATACGGTCCAAACCAGCGAGGATCGATGCGTGCCATCGGCATCATCATTCAGCGGCAGCAGAGCGAATGGTCCAGCGGGATAGAAGATTTCCCAAGCGACATTGTTATGCGGTTTCGAATGGGTCAGCCCGGCGATCACAGCGCGGTGTTTGTAATCCCATTTCGCCAAACTGATCCCGGCGCCATCTCGGGTCGGGGATTGGCGACCTTCGGCGGCTACCATCAATCGGCCTTTCAACTTTCGTCCATCTGCGAGAACCGCGGCAACGCCATATTCGCTGCGCTGGCGTTCGGTTATCTCGGCCTTGGATGCCCAATTGATGAGCGGCTCGTCCGCTGCGGCCTCGAACAGAGCGAGGCGCAGGCGGCGATTTGGGAACATGCGTCCTAATGTGCCTTCATCTGACGCTGGCGTGAAATCGAGCCTGCCGGGGCGGTTTTGATCGGTTACGGCGATGCTCGCAATGTCGCAGGCGAACGGCTCCAACCCATCGGCAATCCCAATGTTTGAGAACAGGTGCCAGCTGGCAGTGGAAATCGCAGTGGCGCGGTCGTCAAAGCCTTCTTTGGTCAATTCCGCCGGATCTGCGCGGTCGATCACATGGCTCGTCATCCCCTGTTTTGCAGCCGCCAGCGCCAGTGTCATGCCGACCAATCCCCCGCCAAGGATCAAGAGATCGCGGGTTTCGCCATCAGCCTTTGAAACGTCGCCTTGAGCCATTTGTACTTGAACCCTTCAACCAGTCTTTGCGCAGCGCATCATGGCCCGCTAGAGCGCTCCTACCGTGATCGAGAGACAAGAGGCAAGATTGTTCGCTGCATCCCGTTTTGCACCTGCTGCATGGGTGGCCTTTGCCTTTGCGCTGCTGGCGACGCTTTCACTCGCGGTGCCTGCCAACGCGCAGGAACGCGAGGCCCGCTATGGCGATGACAACATTGCAGTCGAATTGGTCGCCGATGGCATGCCGAGGGGCGGCGAGGAGTGGATGCTTGCCCTGCGTTTTACGCCCAGCGCACCCGAATGGCATGGCTATTGGTCGAACCCCGGTGATGCGGGGCTCGGGATGGTGGTTGAGCTTGATCTGCCAGAGGGCTGGGTCATGGGTGAGGCGCTTTATCCAGTGCCACAGACGCTGTTGATCTCAGGGTTGATGAACCACATTTATGAGGGGGAATACTCCGTCCTGATCCCCGTCACCGTGCCTGAAGGTGCCGTGATTGAGGGACTGCCGCAGATTGGCGGATTTGCCGAGTATCTTGCCTGCACCGATCAGATCTGCGTGCCGCAGGATGCGGTTTTGAGCGCGGGACAGGGTGGTGATTTTAGTCGCTGGCGGGCGGAGATCGCGCCTGCTTTGGATGCAGGCGCTTCGTTTGAGTTGAGCAGCACCAATTTGCGCCTGTCCATTCCTTTGCCTGCGTCAGTCGATCTCGCCGCGCCGCATGTCTTCATCGCCAATGAGCGGTTGGTGGACTACGCCGCGGTTCAAACATTCCGACGCGATGGCGATGTGCTGATCGTGGAAATACCACTTAGTGAATATCGCGCAGACGATCCCAGCGCCATCGGTGGGATGCTGTCTTTCGGTGAGAAGGCAGGGGTCGAATTTGGAGCGATTCCCGGAAATGTGCCGACCGGCGGCGCGATGATCGCAGGGCCGGTGGGCATCGATACACCGCCGCTTTGGACACTGATATTCGGCGCGCTTATCGGCGGCCTCATCCTCAACATCATGCCCTGCGTCTTCCCCATTCTCAGCCTCAAAGCCATGGCTCTGGTGCGTGCAGGCGGCAGCGAAGCCGAAGCGCGGGTTGAGGGGATCGCCTATACCACAGGCGTGGTGCTAGCATGCATTGCGCTGGGCGGTGTCATGCTGGCCTTGCGCGCGGCGGGTGAGCAGGTCGGATGGGCATTTCAGCTGCAAAGCCCTAGCGTCGTTATCGTACTTATGGTGCTTGCCGCCGCAATCACCGCTAATTTCGCTGGACTGTTTGAGCTGCCCAGCATCGATACAGGCTATGGCGCGCGCAAAGGCGCAGGGGGAGCATTCGCAACAGGTCTTCTCGCCGCGGTCGCCGCAACGCCGTGCACCGGACCGTTCATGGCAGCCGCCTTGGGGGCGGCTTTGCTCCTACCTGTGCCGCAAGCTTTGTTGTTGTTCGCAATGTTGGGGCTGGGGCTGGCGTTGCCATTTTTGGCGCTGGGTTTTGTGCCAGAATTGCGGCGGATGCTGCCCAAACCGGGCGCGTGGATGGAGCGGTTTCGCCGGATCATGGCGATCCCTATGGGGCTCACCACGCTGGCGCTGATCTGGCTGATGGTTCAATTGGGCGGACGCGGCTTTGCGATGTTTGCGCTGGTCATGCTGTTCGGAGTTTTGCTTGCATTCGCAGTGGTCGGACGGTTGCAGCGCGCGGGCAAAATGGCTTGGCCCGCCTTTGGTCTAGTCGCGGCGCCTTTTCTGATATTCGGGTCGTTCTCGCTCCCTTACAGCTATGAGCAAGGTGGCGGGCGGGTGGCCAGCGAAAGCGTCCTCAACCCCAAAGAATTCAGCCGTAACGCCTTGGCCGAGGCGCGCGCGTCAGGTCAGCCTGTGTTCGTGTGGTTCACCGCCGATTGGTGTGTCACATGCAAGGTCAATGAAGGGGTCGCCATAGAGCGCGATGCGACCGCGGAGGCCTTCGAACAAGCAGGCGTCATCGCAATAGTCGGCGATTGGACCGTGCGCGATGAGGAAATCACGCAATTCCTGACTGAGCAGGGCGCAGCGGGCGTGCCGCTTTACCTTTGGTATGAGCCTGGTGAAGAGCCTGAGCAGATGCCACAAGTGCTGACTTCTGACATGCTCACAGAGCGTGCTTCACGGGATAGATGATGGCTCTGCCTCTGGCTGCTCTTCGCCAGTCTCTGCATCGAAAACAGCATCTTCTACCGGAGTGGGAATCAACGGCTCACCCGTCCGGCAGGCCTCAATCAATTCACCGGGTAAAGTGCTGGGATTGAGTGTAACCATGCCCGCACCAGGAACCGTCACCGTCAACTGACGCGGCCCGGCCAGCGGCTCCCACTGGATTGCGGCGGCTTGCAAATCGCCCTGCCAAAATGTGCGCCCGCCCATATCGCGTGCATCGACCGCAATCCGCCCGATATGCCCATTACCAACCAGTGCGAGCAGCGCACCAGCCCCTTCATCAGCTGGGGACAGCCGGGTGATGCGGAGCGTGGGGAGCTCGCCGGTTTCCTCGCTACATTCAAGCGCCGCCAGAGCAGGTTCCCCCGGAACGCCATAGATCATCCGCTGCTCCGCCTGAGTTGAAAGCGCCCACACCGCGCCTTCCGTTTCAGGCGAGGGCAAGGGATCAGAGGCGAAAGTCGGTGCAGCCTGCGGCATATCGCGCGCAAGGTCTGCATCGGTCGGCGGCGGCTTGCAGGCGGCAAGCAAACCAAGCAGTGCGATGCCTATAAGACTGGCACTTTGCTCCTTTCGTCTATGGGGCGAGGTCGACAACGAAGATGCTTCCTTCATCATCAAGCATATAGATCGGATTTGCGTTTCCGACATCAAAATCGCCATCATCCATCGAAACAATTGGGCGATTGCCAAGACCAGCTGTGCGGAAATCAAGGTTCCGATTTTCGACTGGCTCGCCATTCGCGTTTGGTGTGCCGAGGGTGAAGATATTGCCTAGACTATCGCTCACGACAAGCAGGCCAAACCATCCCTGCCCTTGCAGGCTATCCGATCCTGCGACCCACGGACCCGGTCCACCCTGAGCCCGCTCTTGCGTCGCAACCGGTGCAATTCGCTCGCCGGTCAATGTGCCGGTGAACGATCCCGGCGCGGTCCCGTCAAATCCAGGCCATTCGAAGTTTGCATTGGATTGACTGATCGCGAAATCAGCAGTGTTGAACTCATTGAACAGCTCACCCCGATCAATCACAGAGCTAGCAGCGAGGTTGTTGCTCGAAAACAGGCGTGGATCTCTTAGCCCAATCCCCACCGTGGACGGGGTAACACTGAAAGACGCCTGATCCGTTGGATCACCGCTCCCAATCATCATCAAAAGATTGCCGCGAATGTCATTTCGGTCCTGCGCAAGTGACGGCATGCCGCCATCGCTGATGGCGATCAGCGGGTTGTTCCCGCGCAGACCGAGAGATGCGATCACAGCGCCACCGGGTTGGGCAATCCAAAGAATGCGGGAATCCGCAGTGAGCGCGTTCACATAATGCAGTGCCAGTATTGTACTCGAAGTTCGAGTGAGGACGAAAAAATTATTGTCTCGAAAGTCCAGTCCGTCGACTGCGATACCCAAAAGTTCGGTGTCTGAAGCGCCAGTTACTCCGCTCAGAGCCGAACTGATCGTTGCTCCAGTGCTGGCATTGATCCGAAAAACCCGGCCATCCGGCATAACTACCAGCAGCTCATTCGTTTCGTCGACGTAGTGAATGACACCAGACCCGAGTCCACCTGCGCCATCATTTAGATTGCTAACAAGGCGATTGACCGTCAGCCCTTCGAGTGAATTCGTGACTTCGACCCGAACGGTTTGCGTAACAGAGGCGGTTCCGTCGCTTACAGTGACATCGACTTCGTAGATGTTGTCGCCATCTGCATCGCGCGGTGTTTCAAAGCTCGGGGCGTTCTCAAACGCGAGCGCACCCTCTTGAGCGTTGAAGATAAACAGTCCGCCATCTTTGGTGCCGGATATTCCGAAGGTTAGCGCATCGCCATCCGCGTCGCTGGCGGCCAACTGCACGATTGTTTCAGGTGCAGCCAGAATGAATTGTTCTTCAAAAGTGAACGAAGTGCCAGATGTAAAGTTTGGCGCAGAATTGGTAGGAACGCCTCCGCCACCTCCGCCTGCAGTGCCGCCACCGGAATTGCTGCCAGACCCACCGCTGCCGCATGCCGCAAGCAAGAATAACGGTGCAATTGCGGCAGTAAGTCGAGTGATTTTCATGAAGCGCCCCTAGAGATTAGTAAGCGCAATTCACACCTCAAGACTATACGAAGTCAAGAGTTCACCAGACACTCTTTCACTGAAATTTGACTTTACGGTTTTCCGCCCATAAATTTTGTGCGTTTCTTGCCATAGCGGGTCTTGCGCGTGCCTGGTCTGCCTGCATCGGAGCGACCCACTTTGGGTGCCTTCTTCTCCGGATCGGGCAAGCCCAACTCGTCATTTTCCAAGCGCCGGATTTCATCGCGCAATCGGCCTGCTTCCTCAAATTCGAGGTTCGCTGCGGCATCACGCATGCGTTTTTCGAGATCCTCGATATAGCTGCGCAGATTGTGGCCAACCATATTGTTGACCTCTTCATCGCCAGTATCGACCGTGACCCCGTCCTGAGACGCAGTGTGGGCAACAATATCGGCAATGTCCCGCTTAATTGTTGTTGGCGTGATGCCGTGTTCTAGGTTGTATGCTTCCTGCTTTTCGCGGCGGCGATCGGTTTCTGCCATCGCGCGTTCCATGCTGCCGGTGATGCGGTCGGCGTAGAGAATTACGCGTCCATCGACATTACGCGCCGCGCGGCCAATTGTTTGGACGAGCGATGTCTCTGAGCGCAGGAAGCCTTCCTTGTCCGCGTCCAAAATCGCGACCAGCCCACATTCGGGAATATCCAGTCCCTCACGCAGCAAGTTGATGCCGATCAGCACGTCATAAACGCCCATGCGAAGGTCACGGATCAGCTCAATCCGCTCCAGCGTCTCAACATCAGAGTGCATATACCGTACGCGTACGCCCGCCTCATGCATAAATTCGGTGAGGTCTTCGGCCATGCGTTTGGTCAAGGTTGTGACGAGCGTGCGGTATCCCTTGGCCGCGACCGCTTTGCATTCCACGATGCAGTCTTGCACTTGATCTTCGACCGGGCGGATTTCGACGGGTGGGTCGATCAGGCCGGTGGGTCGGATAACTTGTTCGGCGAAGACGCCGCCAGTTTGCTCCATCTCCCAATTGCCGGGCGTTGCGCTGACGGCGAAGGTTTGCGGGCGCATCGCGTCCCATTCGTTGAAGCGCAGTGGACGGTTGTCGATGCAGGACGGCAAGCGAAAACCGTATTCAGCGAGCGTAATTTTACGGCGGTGATCCCCGCGCGCCATTGCGCCGATTTGCGGCACGGTCTGGTGGCTCTCATCAACAAACAGCAGCGCGTTTTCGGGCAGGTATTCAAACAAAGTAGGCGGCGGCTCACCCGGCAAACGACCGGTGAGGAAGCGGGAGTAATTCTCAATCCCCGCGCAGCTTCCCGTTGCCTGAATCATCTCCAGATCAAACCGGGTGCGCTGTTCCAACCGCTGATGCTCCAGCAGCTTGCCCTCTTCTTCTAATTCCTTGAGACGGTGTTCCAGCTCAAATTTGATCGCATCCATCGCCTGTTTCATGGTCGGGCCGGGCGTCACATAGTGCGAGTTGGCATAGACCCGAACCGTATCGAGCGAGGCGCCCTTTTTGCCGGTCAATGGATCAAATTCCGCAATCTCTTCAATCTCATCGCCGAAAAAGCTGATGCGCCATGCCATGTCTTCATAATGGCTGGGGAACAGTTCCAGATTGTCCCCGCGCACACGAAAACATCCGCGCGCAAAGGCTGTGTCGTTGCGTTTGTATTGGAGCGCGACGAGCTTTCGGATCAGCTCGCGCTGGTCGACCGAAGCCCCTTTCTTGATGTCGAAAATCATCGCCGAATATGTCTCAACCGAGCCGATGCCATAAAGGCATGAGACAGAGGCAACGATGATCACATCGTCCCGTTCGAGCAGCGACCGCGTTGCCGAATGGCGCATTCGGTCAATCGCTTCGTTCACGCTTGACTCTTTCTCAATGTAAGTGTCGGAGCGCGGGACATAGGCCTCGGGCTGGTAATAGTCGTAATAGCTGACGAAATACTCGACTGCATTGTTGGGGAAGAAGCTTTTGAACTCGCCATACAACTGCGCAGCGAGGATCTTGTTCGGGGCCAGGACGAGGGCAGGGCGCTGCACTGTCTCGATGACTTTGGCCATGGTGAAGGTCTTACCCGACCCTGTGACGCCCAACAGCGTCTGCGTCTTATCATCCGCCTCTATTCCCGCGACCAGTTCGGCAATCGCGGTTGGCTGATCGCCTGCGGGCTCATAGTCGGAGACGAGCTCGAACGGTTTGCCCGGCATGGATTTCTCGGGGCGTTCGGGACGGTGCGGGGTGAATTCATCACCCGTTTCAGGCTCCTGAAGCCCGCGCCTAATGATAAGTTCTGACATGGTAAGAGATATGCGCGCCCAAGGCTCGGTTGTGAAGTGGCAGTTACACCTCTAGTTTGCTTGAAAGAACAAAGTGTCGCATCGAATCGATCTTGACGTTTGGAGGATATATAGAATGCGAACTTTGGTTTTGGGTTCAGCGGCACTGATTGCCGCTGTTGCAGGAGCAGGCGTTGCGACAGGCAACCTTTCCGCTCAGGTCATTGAAGATGAAATGCGCCCGATGAGCGGCCAGTATCAGTCCAACATTTCTCTCATCTCGGTCAACTTGCCAGATGCACCTCCACAGGTGGCGAATATGATGGGTCAGGTGATGAACCGCGATTTTGACTACTGCCTGTCCGAGGAAGACATCGCGGAAGGCTATCGTTCAACAATGAATCGGTCGCAGCAGGGCGATTGTTCATACCAGCGGTTTCGCGCTGTTGATGGTGAGATTGACGCAGAGATGGTCTGCAATGTCGATGGGCGGCAAATGAACATGTCGATGCAGGGTACTGGGTCTCCGACATCCTCTGATATTACAATGACTATGTCGGGTGATTTCGGCATTGGTCCGGGGACAGTGACGATGCGTGTGGTTCAGCAACGCACAGGCGATTGCTCTTAAGTTTTACGAGATTCTTCTGAAAGGGAATAACTATGAGGAACACTATTTTGGCCGGTGTGGCTGCACTCTCGCTTACCGCATGTGGAGGCGGCGCGGTTGATGCCGATGCTGATGGCGATGGCGAAGTAACCCAGGCCGAGGCAGAAGCAGCCGCTGAACAGGTTAGCGATCAGGTAAAGCCGCAGCCGGGCAAATATGCCGCGACGATGTCTTTTGTAAGCGCCGATATCCCTAACGCTCCGCCAGAAATGCTGGAGATGATGGGCAGCGCGATGGGCAATACCTATGAGTTTTGTATGACGCAGGAAATGGCCGATGAAGGCTATGGCGAAGCGATGAAGGAAAATCAGGACGACAGTTGCAAAATCTCCAAACTCACCATGGATGGCGGTGAGATGGATATGGCGATGAGCTGTGAACAAGAGGGCATGGGCGAGGTCACGATTGCGATGACTGGTACCGTCACTCCAACATCATCCGACCTGACCATGATCAGTGAAGGCACCTTTGGCCCAATGGGCGAAGGCAAGGTCGAAATGAACATCAAGCAAGAGCGTATCGGCGATTGCGACGCGGGCGAGTAAGCCTGCGATCTGACTTAAAAAAGGGCGGGGAAGGGCAGACCTTCACCCGCCCTTTTCTTATCCGCTCGCGTTCGTAATTGATACGCGCGCATTCCTTCATCTCGGATTCACCGGGAGCGGCTAATGTAGAGTTCTTATGGCGTCGAACGAATCTCTCCTTGATGCATCCAAAGCAGCCCTCGCCGAAAGCGAGCTGGCGCGCCGCATTGAATTGGTTCGCGGTGATTACTCCGAACAAGAGCAGGGTAAACCTGACCTCCTCCGCTTTTTGGGCGAGTTGGATGTTGTGCTGGAACCGGCGCGACGTCCGTTTCGGCGTCTGGATGTGCCCAAGGCGACTAAGCCCCAGACCATTATCCTAATGCCGGGCTTTGCGACGGGTCCCACACGCATGCGCTATATGGCGCGGCGGTTGGAGGAAGCAGGGCACCGCACGAAACGCTGGGGGTTGGGCCGCAACTGGGGCGTGGCTGAGGCTTCGATGGAGCAGCTAGAGGCGCGCCTGATCGAAGTGAGCGAGAAATATGGAGAGCCGGTTGCGCTCGTTGGGTGGAGTCTTGGCGGGCTGTATTGCCGAGAGCTGGCAAAGCGGCATCCGGAGCTGATTTCAAAAGTCATCACATTGGGATCGCCCTTTTCCGGCTCGCCGCGTGCCAACAATGTGTGGCGCGTCTATCAGGCGATTGCTGGGCACCCGGTCGATGCGCCGCCGATGGACGTTGATATCTCAGTTAAACCACCCGTTGAAACCGTCGCTTTCTGGAGCCCGGGCGATGGCGCTATTGCTCCGCGTTGTGCCGCGGGTCAGCCGGGTGAACGCGACCGCGCTGTGGCGCTTCGCTGCTCGCATGCTGGCTTTACCTATGCGCCAGAGGCAATTTTGGCGATCCTTCAGGAACTTGATCGCGCCTGAGGCTTTCCTTTTGTGTGCACTGCACTAGGGTGGCGGAGCAATCACTTGGGGGATCATGCGGGTCTATGGGAAAATCATCCCAGAATTTTGACGAAATGCATTCTCCGGAGGGCGACGTACGTCCGGCCTATGGCGATTATTTCCAATGGTATGATGAGCAGGAACCCCAAGCGCTTAACCGCAAGAACTCCGAAGCCGATGAGAGTTTTCGCCGCACTGGCATCACCTTCAACGTCTATGGAGAGGATGAGGCAGAAGAACGCCTTATCCCATTCGACATGGTGCCGCGCATCATTACCGCGGGCGAATGGAGGCGTTTGACGCGCGGGATTGAGCAGCGAGTGAGAGCGCTTAACGCGTTCCTATACGACCTCTATCATCGGCAAGAGATCATTAGAGCAGGGCGCCTGCCAGAGCGTCTGTTCCGCAACAATGTCGCGTGGCTGCCCAATATGGTTGGCATGACGCCGCCCGGTGGGATTTACACGCATATTGTGGGCATCGATCTCGTCCGCACAGGCCCGGATGAATGGTTCGTGTTGGAGGACAATGCGCGCACGCCTTCGGGTGTCTCATACATGCTTGAGAACCGCGAGACGATGATGGCGATGTTCCCTGACCTGTTCAGCCAAGTCGCGGTGGAGAGTGTCTCAAACTATCCGCGTCGCCTTGCGCGCTCGCTCGCCGCGAGCGCTCCGCCAAAATTCGATGCAAGTGGTGGGCGAAAGCCAACTGTCGCTGTCCTGACGCCGGGGATCTACAACTCCGCCTATTTCGAACACGCATTCCTTGCCGATCAAATGGGTGCTGAATTGGTCGAAGGCAGCGATCTTCGGGTGGTAAATGGCCGGGTGCAAATGCGCACCACGCGCGGGTTTGAGCCTGTCGATGTGCTCTATCGCCGGGTCGATGATGATTATCTTGATCCGATGACGTTTGAACCTGACAGCGTGCTGGGCGTGCCCGGCATAATGGACGTCTACCGCTCAGGCGGAATCACGATCGCCAACGCTCCGGGCACGGGCATTTGCGATGACAAAGCGATCTATTCTTTCATGCCGGAAATCGTCGAGTTTTACACTGGCGAGAAACCGCTTCTGCCCAACGTCCAGACTTGGCGCTGTGCCGATGATGACAGTTTGGCCTATGTGCTCGACAATCTGGAAGAGCTTGTGGTGAAAGAGGTCCACGGCTCTGGCGGATATGGCATGCTGATCGGTCCGACTGCGACCAAGAAAGATATTCGCGAATTCCGCGCCAAGCTTGAAGCTAACCCGGAAAACTATATCGCACAGCCTACATTGTCGCTGTCCACCTGTCCGATCTTCTCGCGCAAGGGCTTTACCCCGCGCCATGTCGATCTACGCCCATTCGTGTTGGTATCGCCGAACGGTATCGACATAACACCGGGCGGGCTGACACGAGTGGCGCTCAAACAGGGATCGCTGGTGGTCAATTCCTCGCAAGGCGGGGGGACCAAGGACACTTGGGTCCTTAAAGACTGATGCTCAGGGAACCATCATGTTAGGCAGAACCGCCAACGCCATGTTCTGGATGTTCCGCTATCTTGAGCGGGCGGAGAACACCGCGCGTCTGCTCGATGCCGGGCTGCGTTTGGCGCTGACCCGAGATGTGCAAACCGCGCAGGAAGAATGGCGCTCCGTCATCTCCACGCTGGGCATGAAGTCCGCATATGAGGCGGTGCACGAAACGTACGAAGGGCAAGCGGTCTGGAACTTTGTCCTGCGCGACACCTCTAACCCGGCGAATGTGCGCGCGATGTTTGGCGCGGTCCGCAGCAATGCTCGGATGGCGCGGACCAATATTTCCAGCGAGGTTTGGGAAGCTGTCAATGAGAACTGGATGGCGCTCGACAAGCAACTCGCCCGGCCTGTTAGCCAATCCGGTCTAGTCAATGTGATAGAGCGTCTGCTGCGCACTGGCACACAAGTTCACGGCGCCTTGGACGGATCGGTGCTGCGCAGCGAAGGGTTCCACTTTGCCCGCGCTGGCACTTTTGTGGAACGCGCCGAAAGTACGGCACGTATCCTCGACATGAAGTACTACCTGCTGCTCCCCTCACTCTCCTATGTCGGGTCAAGCCTGGACACAGGGCAATGGGAACAGATGCTGCGATCGGTCGCGGGGGGCAGCGCCTACACTTGGCTGAACGCTGGCCAGATCAGCGCGCGCGGTGTTGCGGAGTTTCTGGTGCTCGATGAACGCTTCCCGCGCAGTCTTGCATTTTGCCGCGGCGCATTACGCGATAACCTTGCGGCACTGGCACGGATGCATGGGCAAGAGGGCAGCTGCAACGCGTTAATGCGGGAGGCTGATATGCACATCAACGATATGACGGTTGAAAAGATTTTCGACCAAGGTCTGCACCAATTCCTGACCGATTTTATCGCCCGCAATGGCGCCATCGCTCACGCAATCGGCGAAGATTACAGGTTCTTGGCGTGAGGAAATGGGCATGAAACTCTCTATTCGGCACACCACCCGCTATTCGTTTTCACAACCTGTGGTGCATGCGCTCCAACGGCTGCGTCTGACACCCAAAGAGACGCAGGGGCAGCAAATCCTGAATTGGGAGATGCACTATGAGAACGCTCAACAAGAGCTCGAATATGACGATCAGAATTTCAACACGGTTAACCTGATCGCGGTCGAACCGGGCGCGCGCGAAGTGACTGTGACATGCAAGGGAATGGTCGAGACGCAGGACAATGCTGGCGTTATTGGCAATCATGCAGGACACTTGCCGTTGTGGAGTTTCCTGGGCCAGACGAAACTGACCAAGCCGGGTGTGAAACTGCGGTCTCTAATTCGCGATGTTCCCGGACCTGACGAAGGCGCAAAACTCGATTATCTCCACGCTCTGTCCGCGCGCATCCGCGAAGACGTGCTTTATCAGACCGGCACAACAGCGGTCACTACAACCGCGGAGGAAGCGGTCGCTGCGGGCAATGGCGTATGCCAGGATCACGCGCATATCTTCATAGGCGCCGCGCGGGCTGCGAACATCCCCGCGCGATATGTAAGCGGCTATTTGATGATGAATGACCGGATCGAACAAGAGGCAACCCATGCGTGGACTGAAGCGCATATTGATGGTCTGGGCTGGGTTGGGTTCGACATCTCCAACGGTATCAGCCCCGATCCGCGTTATGTCCGGGTGGCCACTGGGCGGGACTATCGTGATGCAGCGCCCGTTACCGGGATCAGCTTTGGGTCGACCGAACAGATATTGACCGTCGACGTCGCAGTAGAGCAACAACGCGATCAGATCAGCCAATAGACGCTTACCAAGTCACATCACTTGGACTAAGGCTGGGGGCCTGATCTTCGGAGAATTTGCGAAATGACATATTGCGTTGGCATGGTGCTGGATAAGGGCCTTGTCCTGATGAGCGACACCCGCACCAATTCGGGCGTCGACAACATATCGGTGTTTCGCAAGATGTTCAGCTGGCAAGTGCCCGGTGAACGGATGATCGCAGTGATGACAGCGGGCAACCTCGCGACCACACAGGCGGTAATCAGCCAGTTGGAAGAGCGCACCAAACAACCTGGTGAGCGCGAGACAACGCTGCTCAATGGCCCCACCATGTTCAGTGTGGTGAGCGAGATCGGCAAATTGCTGCGCGCGACAATCGACAAACAGCAAAAGGCGAATGGCGATAAGGGTAAGGGCCGCTTTACTGCATCGATCATCGTCGCCGGACAGATCGATGGCATGGAGCCGCGCCTGTTCATGATCTATCCCGAAGGGAACTTTATCGAGGCGAGTTGGGATACCCCCTTCTTTCAAATCGGAGAGACCAAATATGGCCGCCCGATTATCATTCGCGGATATGACAGGGATATGAGCTTCGAAGATGCTGTGAAACTCTTGATGGTGTCGTTTGACTCGACGCTGAAAGCGAACCTGTCTGTCGGACTACCGCTCGATCTTTTGGTGATCGGCAAAGATGACTTTGCGCCCACGCATGAGCATCGGGTCACGCAGGACGACCCATACTTCGCGCAGATATCGGACAATTGGGGCGATGCGCTGAAATCGGCGTTTCATTCGCTACCGGATTACACGTTCCAATCAGGGGCGAATACCGATTCGAAGTGAGCCAATGCGTGTTAGCAACGGTTAAGTTAAAGCGGAGCCGCGAGTTAAAGGTTCGTTTTGGACCTGAGTTATCGAGGGAATCCTGAGGGTTGATGCCTAGGTAGACCCGCTATTGGTCCATATCGGGTTAAGTCCGGCGTGTGTTCGGTTCGCAGTGCGCGCACCACAATTGCCATGACACGCAAAGCCTCACTCCACTTCATCGATTCCAACAGCCGCCAACGTGCGGAGCTGGCTCGTGTCGGGTTCACGCTCGGCCACCACTCCGAAGTGTATGGCGACCTGTCCGAGTTGTCTGTCCACCCGCCGCGCGAAGGTATCATTATCGCCCGTGACACGCCGGAAGAAGGCGGGGTCTCAATGATCTTAGATCGCCTCAGCCGACTCGGCATTTGGTTGCCATTGATCGCGGTTGATAATGATCCACGGCCGGGCAGGATTGTTGACGCGATCAAAGCGGGGGCGCTGGATTACCTGTCATTGCCGCTTGATCCTGATCGCTTTGAACGATGCCTTACCCGGATTGCGAAAGAAGCTGAAGTGTTCGGCGCAGCGCGCCGTCGGATGATCGAAGCCCGCGACCGCATCGGCAGCCTATCGGCCCGCGAACGCGAAGTTCTTGAATGGCTTGCCGAAGGGAGCAGCAACAAGGTTATCGCTCGCGAATTGGATATCAGCCCGCGCACCGTTGAAATTCACCGCGCGAACATGATGCACAAATTGGGCGCACGCCACGCCGCAGAAGCGGTTCGGCTTAAACTCGAAGCCAAGCTGGAGCCGCAAATCACGGTTTAGAAACAATTGGCTGGGTTCCACTGGTTGGGGAGGCTTGGTCAAAGATAGCAGAATGTCTTCTGACCCCCTCCGACTGGGACTTCCCTCTGATCCCTTTCGGTGCCGACGCGGCCCCAGAATCCACTTGGATTTTGGGGCCGTGTTTTGTGCGGGAGGCGGGTGTTAGCGGATCGCCCGTGCGGGGCGATCAACGGCAGAATCTTGAGCCGGTGCCTTCAAGGTGGAAGTGATCAGCATGCGCGCGGTTGTATTCCGGGCCGAGGACTGTGCCAAAGCGTTTGCAGGCGCTGCTATGCACAACGCGCAAGAATTCGCGCTCTGCAGCGGTGCCGCCATCCCAGTCTTCGGTAAGGGTGATGCGGCGACCATCTTGCAAGACAAAGCCGGAGACGTCGATCGCTTCAGCCCGAGAATGGGCAGAGCGGCGATTGGAGCCTGCGACATTGCGGCAGGCATAGCTACCCATGGTCTCTATCCGGGCAAGCGGGCTGCCCAAGATCTGGCGCGCGGCGCGGTCAACACCAAAGCGCGCCCAATTGCCAAACTCATTGGCGACCTGGCATTGCACTGGTCCGATATTGCTAATCCCGAACTGCGATCCATCACCGCCCAATGCCGATAATTGCACCGTGCCCAGCTTGTTGCACCCGGGCGCGGCATAGGTGTCTGGCAGCGGGTTGAAGCTTGCGCCGGTTGCGCTGAGGTTGGAAAGGCACGCGGCATCCTGCGCGCGCGGAGCGATGCTTTGCGGCGCCGAAGCCACGCCGGTTGGATTGCTGCGCGTGTAGGTGCCGCTTTGGCTACCCGCAGGGTTATTGCTCACGACCCGTCCGCCATCGCTGGATGGAATCACGGACCCACATCCCGCCAAAGCGAATGCAGCGATTGCAGGGGCAATACCCTGTAGAGATACCCAATAGTTCATACTTAAGGATGTCTACGCGAGTAAAGTTAACGCAAAGGAAAGCAGTAGCGTTGTCTAAACTGTACCGCGTCAATACGTGTTAACCCGTGCAATTGGCCCGACGGATCGATTGGATCAACTGCGCTAGGTTCAGGGGATTTTGTCTTCGACCTGCTCCCACAGCTCGATTTTTACGCCATTGGGGTCAAGGATCCACGCAAATTTGCCATATCCCTCATCCACACTGTCCAGCACATCGACGCCTTTGCGCTTCAACTGTTCGACAAAGCCATCGAGGTCATGGACGCGCAGATTGATCATAAAGCCGCCTTTGCCCGGCTTGATATATTCATCATCTTTGAACTGGCTGATCAACGAATAGGGATGCTTCATCGGCTCTTCTGCCCACGCAAGCTGTGGCCCGTAATCCCCGTCCAGACCCAGTGTCTCGCGATACCATGCCCGCGTCGCATCTGTGTCTGTTACCACGTAAAATACGCCGCCCAATCCGGTGACGCGCGGTCCTGATGTCTCACCCATAATCGCTCTCCCAATCTGCGGGCATGATGACCTATGGGACGCGGGTAGGGAAGGGCAAAGCTGTTTGAGCGCGAGTTAGAACTGTGTGGTGAAGCGGATCACGCTTTCAGGCAGCGCATCGAGCAGAACGATCTCGATGACTTTGTCAAAGCCGGTGACCACCATCAGACCCACAACCAACAACGCCGCGCCAAACAGTGGCTTACCGTATTTCGCAACGCTTCCCAGGGCCTTGCGCTTATCGCCCAACGCCTTGCGAGAGCCATAGGCGAAGGCGAGGATTGATGTCGCAACGCCAAGGCCGAAGATCAGGAAGATGACAAAGCTCGCGAACAGGTTCTCACCCACACTCGCCGCCGCAATCGCAACGCCCAATGTCGGGCCGACGCACGGTGCCCACACCACGCCCAGCAACAGACCAACGGCGAACTGGCCATGCCAGCCTTCTCCGCTCACCTTCTCCAGGCGTTGATTGCCAAAGTTAGCAATCGGAGCCGCCGCCGCCGTCAGCGCGCTTTGCGCTTGCGGTACCAACAGCACGGAGCCCGCCACCACCAGCAACGCGCCTGCGAACAGCCGCACCATCCGCTCATCAATGCCCAGCGAGTATCCGAAAGCAATCACGGTAAAGCCGAACAGCGTGAAACTCACCACCAGCCCGCCTGCCAATGCTAGTGGGCCATAGCGGCTCTTGCCGAGCGCTGATGCCACCAAGATCGGCACCAGCGGCAGGACGCATGGATTCAGGATGGTGACCAACCCTGCGACAAAAGAGAGGAGAGCGCTGCCCAGCATCAGTGTGTCCAGTGTCTAACCAATCGCGCCTTAGAGCGCGCCGAGGACGACTGAGCGAAGGCGTGTACGGTTGGTCTGCGCGATAGAGCGGACTACTTCGCTGGTCCCGTTGAAGACCAGAACGGTGGACTGACGCGGTACGCGGTGAGTGCGCAGAAACGCCTTTTCCTCGTCAAAGTTGACCTTCACAAACAGTACGTCATCACTCTGTTGCTGCTGCCGCAGTTCCTCGAGGATCGGGGCCTGCGCGCGGCAGGTTGGGCACCAATCGGCATAGATGTCGACAACGATAGTCTTGCCCTTGTTCTGGGCCATAGTGAATTCAGCCGCGTCATAGGTCTGCCACCCAGCAGAGCTGCTTTGCGCACTCAACTGCATCGCGCCAACGACAAGTGCGCCGATTGCGGCGATAAGGACGAAAAGACGGGTCATAGGTTCGCTCCAAAGGGCATGATCGGCATTATTGCCGACCTTTCACAATGGAGTTCGCGCAACGCACGAGTTTGGTTACAGGCGATTTGGTATTGTTCGCCAATCACTGGCTTACGTTTCTAAGACACAATGATCTGGGGCATATCAAGAGCCAGACTGTCCCGGTGTTTGCAGCCAGTAAAACTCGAAACGCTCAAGGCCGCTAGCAAAATATTGCTGGTGCGCCAGATACTCATTCGATTGCTGCACCTGCGCAAAGCCGTCTGTACTGTCCCATTCGACAAAGGTTAGCTGGCTCGGCGCTGTGGGCGGGGATGCGTGGGATTCCATCGATGGACCACGCATTTTGTAGATGAAGCGTCCACCAGAACGGGTCACGGCATCCTCGATCCCCGACAGATAGCGGTCATAGTCCGCAGGGTTCTCTTCGTTGCGCCACGCAACCACGACGGTGTAATGCTTGGTCGGGTCAAATGAGAGCGACAGGTCCTCTTCCAATTCGATGCTGAACACCTTCAACTCGCTCCATGCATTGGGCCGAGTTGCCTTGATCGCGGGCCATTCGGGGTGTGCGGCAAAGGCATCGGCGGACGCCTGATCCGGCCAAGAGAAGAATGAGAAAACCTCTGGATCAAAATCGCTGGCGACCTTTTGCCGGACATTCAATTGACCCAGCCTTTGAAAGCCAAAGCTGGAGGCGATTGGGAATGCGGTTTGGCCATAGCTTCGCGCAGCCGGCCCACCCCCTTCGCGCAGCTCGGAGGCAATCACTTGCAGCACTTGCCCCGCACGCATCTCAACCGAGAAATCGGGTGCGGCAGGCGCAGTCGCTACAGGGGTCTCCTCGCGTTCACCGGCATGGGAGGGACCGGGCAGGGCGAGGCTTGATGCGAATGCACCGCCCAAAAGGGTGGTGGTGAGAAAGGTGGCTTTATAGCGAGATTGCATAGGGGGTTCCGATTGCCTTTGGTTGATAAATGCACCAATACCCCAGGAAATCCGATTATTGTTGGCTAGAGATTCCACAATAGTGGTGCACAATCGTTCCAGTATTGGAGGCGTGAATGGATGATTGGGATGACTACCGGTTGATTTTGGCACTCGCGCGCTCCGGCACTTTGCGGGCGGCGGCGGGCGAGTTAGGATTGACGCACACGACCGTATCGCGTCGGCTTTCCACCCTTCAAGATGCGCGTGGGCAGCTGTTTGAAAAGACCCCGGATGGCTATGGTCCCACCGCTTTGGGCCGCGCCCTGATTGATATTGCGGAGCAGATGGAGAGCTTGTCGCTAACCGGTGAGCGCCACCAACGCGCTTTAGATGATACGCTTTCGGGCACGATTACGTTGTCTTTGCCAGAGGCGATTGCGCAATATTTGCTGCTTGATGATTTGCTCGAATTTGCCGAATTGCACCCTCGGATCGATTTGCGTGTTGAGACGAGTTACCGCTTTGTCGATCTTGATCGGTCGGAGGCGGATGTGGTCGTTCGCGGCGCTCAGGAACCACCAGCGCACCTTGTGGGACGGCGGCTCTTTCCCAATTGCGTCACCTATTATGGCAATCGCGATTACCTTGCAGCGACACCGCGCGATCAGCTGCGCTGGATAGCGCCCAGTCCAGAGGCGCGTACGCCAGGATGGCTGGACAAATCGCCTTTTCCCGATGCGCCCATTGCGATTGTTATCGACGACATCACGGCGCGGCACCGCGCCTTGGTAAAGGGATTGGGCCTAAGCCGAGGGGCGTGCTTTATGGCCGATCCAGAGGACGCGTTGATCCGTTTGGACGCGCGCCAGCCCGATCCGATACAGGATATTTGGGTGCTGACCCATCCTGACCTTAGAAATACGCCGCGCATTCGCGTGCTGATGGATTTCATCGCACAGGCAATGACGGAGAAAAAAGCGCTGGTTCTAGGTGATTTGGGACGCCTTAGCTAAAGGCCTCTTTGACCGCTTAAGCCTCTTTCTTCTTGCGGTTCGCCTTCTTGCGCTCATGCGGGCAGAGCAGCGTTTTGCGCAAGCGGATCGATTGCGGGGTTACTTCGACCATTTCGTCGGTGTCGATATAGGCGATGGATTGCTCCAGGCTCATCCGGCGCGGCGGTGTCAGGCGGATGGCGTCATCCTTACCTGTTGAACGCACGTTAGAGAGCTGTTTGGCCTTCATCGGGTTAACTTCCAAATCGTCAGGCTTGGAATTCTCGCCGATCACCATGCCCTCATAGACCTTCATAGAAGCGCCCACGAACATCTCGCCGCGCTCTTCCAGCATGTTGAGCGCATAGGCGTTGCTCTCGCCGTCTCCGTTAGAGATCAACACGCCGTTGCTGCGGCCATCAATGGGACCTTTGTAGGCGTCGTATTTCTCGAACAGACGGTTCATAATGCCGGTGCCGCGTGTGTCGGACAGGAACTCGCCGTGATATCCGATCAGCCCGCGCGACGGGGCAGAGAAGGTAATGCGGGTTTTACCCACGCCAGAGGGGCGCATTTCGACCAAGTCGGCTTTGCGCTTTTGCATCTTCTCAACGACAGTGCCGGAATGTTCGTCATCGACGTCGATAACAACGGTTTCGAACGGTTCTTGGCGCTTGCCATCTTCCTCGCGGAACAGGACGACTGGACGGCTAATGCCGAGTTCGAACCCTTCGCGGCGCATGGTCTCGATCAGAACGCCCAATTGCAATTCGCCGCGGCCAGCGACTTCAAACGCGTCTTTGTCGTCCGCTTCGGTGATGCGGATGGCGACGTTGGTTTCGGCCTCACGCATCAAGCGGTCGCGGATCATGCGGCTGGTGACTTTGCTGCCTTCGCGCCCGGCCAGGGGTGAGTCATTGACCGAGAAACGCATGGCGAGGGTAGGGGGATCAATCGGCTGTGCGGCGATAGGCTCTGATACAGAAGGGTCGCAGATCGTGTTGGACACGGTTGCTTTTTCAAGGCCAGCGAGCGCGATAATGTCGCCAGCTTGCGCCGTTTCAACCGGTACGCGGTCCAAGCCGTCAAAGCTCATAAGCTTGGTTGCGCGGCCAACTTCGACGACATTGCCGTCCATGTCGATTGCATGGATTGGGTCGTTGACGTTGACGGTGCCCGATTGCACGCGCCCTGTCAGAACGCGGCCCATGAAATTGTCGCGGTCAAGCAATGTGGCGAGGAAGCTGAACTTGCCTTCGGTGTCGAGACCCGGTGCGGGGACGTGGCTGGTGATCAGTTCGAACAACGGTGCCAATGTACCGTCGCGTGCGCTCTCATCATCGCTGGCATAGCCATCGCGGCCCGACGCCCACAATGATGGGAAATCGAGCTGCTCATCATTGGCATCGAGTGACGCGAACAGGTCAAACACTTCGTCGAGCACTTCTTGCGGACGGCCATCGGGACGGTCGATTTTATTGACGACAACGATGGGTTTGAGGCCGAGAGCCAGAGCCTTGCCAGTCACAAATTTGGTTTGCGGCATCGCCCCTTCGGCGCTGTCGACCAGCAGGATAACTCCATCGACCATAGAGAGGATGCGCTCCACCTCTGCGCCAAAGTCGGCGTGGCCGGGCGTGTCGACGATGTTGATGCGTGTGGTCTCGCCATCGGCACCTTCCCATTCGACGCTAGTGCACTTGGCAAGGATAGTGATCCCGCGCTCTTTTTCCAGATCACCCGAATCCATGGCGCGCTCTTCAACCCGCTGGTTCTCTCGAAACGTACCCGATTGGCGGAAAAGCTGGTCCACCAGAGTGGTTTTTCCGTGGTCAACGTGCGCGATAATGGCGATATTCCGCAAAGAAGAAGGCGCTTTGGACATTTTTCTCAAATTCTCATCATGGCCGGCCTGCATCATTAGTAGGGCCGGGGGTTATCTATGGTGTCGTGCGCCGAGTGCGCGCGAGGAAAGCAAGTGGAGCGCATATGCACCATGCAGGTCGACGCTACGGAAAGCTCCGCAAGCGCCTGTTACGTGTTGCAATGCACCATTTTGGCAGGTTCGCTGCGCCGCCTAGCGCAGCGTGGCCAAGGCGGCAAGTAAAGACGCAAGTAAGGACGGTCACAACGCCTATGAGTGTGTGACTCAGTTGCAACATTGCCGCTCTCAACCACGCATTTGTGCGGGTTGGCAGCTTGTCGTGTTTACAACATACGCCTAACACAAATGCCAATCGTTGCCTTTCATGGACGCATCTGGGGATGCGAATAAGTCCAGGGAGGCGCTCGATGCTATTGAGGAGAGGACATCCCATGCGTTCCAAAGTTTCCGGCACTGCCGGGTCGTATCGTTTCACCCTACTGGCTGGTGCAGCCGTATTTGCGGTTAGCGCGCCTAGCGTCGCTTTCGCCCAGGATGCAGACGAACCTGCCTTGCCAGAGGTCCCAGAGGCCAGCAATCAGATCATCGTTACCGCGTCTAAGCGCGAGCAAACACTGCAAGAGACGCCAATTTCGGTTTCTGTGACCACCGGCGAAACTCTTGAGAACGCGCAAATCCGCGACGTGCTCGACTTGCAAACTGTGACCCCGTCATTGCGGGTTAGCCAACTTCAAACATCATCTGCTTCGACTTTCATCATTCGCGGTTTCGGTAACGGCGATAACAACTTTGGTATTGAGCCATCGGTTGGTGTCTTCATCGACGGCGTGTTCCGTTCACGCTCCGCTGCGGCATTGGGCGATCTTCCTAATGTTCAACGCATCGAGGTTCTGAACGGCCCGCAATCGACATTGTTCGGCAAAAACGCGTCGGCCGGCGTTATCTCGGTTGTTACCCGTGAGCCTCAGTTTGATTTTGGCGGCAGCGTTGAGGCCGTATACGGCAACTTCAACACAGTCGTTTTGAAAGCGGACGTCACTGGCCCGATCACCGACAACATCGCATTCTCGCTGGATGGGAATTATCAGCGCCGCGATGGTTATTCGACCATCGTCAACCTCGATGAAGAGCAAAACAACCGCGACCGTTATTCGGTCCGTGGTCAGCTTTTGATCGAACCAACACCGGATTTCAAAATCCGCGCAATTGTCGACTATTCGGAAATTGATGAGGTTTGCTGCCAAGTTGGTACGCTTGTCTCTGGTCCAGTTTCCGGCGCTATTAACGCAGTAGGCGGTCAAATTGGTTCGGCCGATACGTTCTTCGACCGCGAAGCTTTCTTGAACTTTGTGCCGACCAACCAGGTCGAAAACTACGGTGCCTCGATCCAGATGGATTATCAGGCTGGTCCACTCTCGTTCACATCGATCACGGCCTATCGCGAGCTGCGTAACTTCTTCCTGTCGGACATCGATTACACCAGCGCATCTATCGCGACGGAAACTCGCGATCAGGCGGTTGATACCTTCACTCAGGAATTCCGGGTTACGTCAGATTTCGACGGTCCGATCAACTTCCTGCTTGGTGGCTACTATTTCGACGAGAAGATCTCGCAAGACAGCGCGATCCAGAACGGCAGTCAAATCCGCGACGTTTTCGAACTGCTGACGCCAACAGGTCCAGGTACGTTTAACGGCGTTGAGGCGGCACTGGGGTTGGATCAGGAGAGCATTTTCCTGACGCCGCTTCTGTCCGAAGAAACCTTCCGTATGGAGAACACTTCGTACTCAATCTTTGGTACTGTTGATTTCGAACCGGTCGACGGTCTCGTTATCACGGGTGGCTTTAACTACACCGATGATTCCAAGGATTTTGCCCTAAGCCAAATCAGCCCTGATCCACTGGGTCAGGTAAACTTGGTTGATGCCTTCATCACTGGTGCGACTGGCGGTACAGTCACCACTCGTGATCAGTTCCAGGCTCTGCCGCAGGCCAATCAGGATGCGCTGCTCGCTGCTGCGCTTGATCCGACGGTCAACCCGCTGCTTGGTCTGGCGGCGTTCCAATTCCAGCCACCATTCCTCACCGTTCCAAACGCTGTCGAAGATGGCCGGACAAATGATGACGAACTGACATATCTGTTGCGCGTTGCGTATCAGGTGTCGAACGAAGTCAACGTCTATGCCAGCTACGCAACCGGCTTTAAGGCAAGCTCGGTTAACCTGTCGCGTGACAGCCGTCCTTCGGGCACGGACTTCATTGCAGGACCAGGCGGATCGACCTTTGCTGCGCCATCATCGCCAATTCTTGACGCTGGTCTGGCCATTCCAAACCTCAGCTCGGGAACACGCTTTGCTGGTCCAGAGGATGCGGAAGTCTATGAAATCGGCTTGAAAGCACAGTGGGAAGGCTTTGGCTTTAACCTCGCTTTGTTCGACCAGACGATTGATGGTTTTCAAAGCCTCGCCTTCACCGGCACCGGCTTCGCTCTGCAAAATGCGGGTAGTCAGTCGGTTACTGGTATGGAGTTTGATGCAACCGTGGTCCCAACCGATGGCTTGGTTCTGACATTTGCGCTGACTTACCTTGATCCGCTCTTCGATGACTTCCCAGGCAGTGTTCTGGGCGATCTGAGCGGCGTGCGTCCGGCCGGTATCCCGGAAATCTCAATCGCGACCAGCGCGACCTACACGCATGAATGGGATAGCGGTACGCAGCTTATCTCACGCATCGATTACAATCATGAAAGCAACACGCCGATCAATAACGGTCTGCCGACTTTCAATGCGGGTCTGGGCAACACTCAGATTTTCGACCGCGAAGTGAACCTTGTGAACACATCTGTGACGCTGCGTTTGAACAACGGCCTCGAAGTGGGCGCGTTCGCGCGTAACCTGCTCGATGATCAGTTCATCACCACAGTGTTTGATGGGGTTGCACAGGCGGGTACGGTTTCGGGTTACCCGAACCAGCCACGCACTTATGGCGGCGTCGTACGCTTCAAGTTCTGATCCTGCTTTAGGATCACACCTGAGAAAAGGGGGCCTCGCCAGAGATGGTGGGCCCCCTTTTTCGTGCGCGCTGTTCAGACAATGGGTCCGGGGCATTGCTATGATTGGTAAAGTGTGGTGCGCTGAACGCCACTTTTGATGACCAGAGGGGATACACGATGGAATGGATGATCATGCCGCTGAAACGCTACGCCGATTTTTCGGGGCGTTCCCGGCGGCAGGAATATTGGATGTTCGTGCTATTCCAAGTTCTTGTCCTAGTCGCGATGGGCGTTGTCATTGGGATTATTGGGGCGGCTGGGTCCGGTGGTGCAATGGACACAATCGGCGGGATCATCATTTTACTGTTCGTATTGATTTATTTGGGTTTGTTCGTAGTTCCGATGCTGGCCGTGCAAGTCCGCAGATTTCATGATCAGGATAAATCTGGCTGGTTCATCTTGCTTAGCTTTGTTCCGGCTGTTGGTGGGATCATCATGTTGGTTTTCATGTGTCTCGAAGGGACACACGGGCCAAACCAATATGGCGAAGACCCCAAGGGTGCCGGAGCTGCTTCGACGTTTGATTAATCGTCGCAAGGAATGCTGAAAAGAGGGGGGCGGGCGCTAATGCTTCCGGCCCCTTTTCCTTTGCCATTATGAAACGTCCACGCTTCTCTCCAATTTTGCGATTGCACGAGTGGAGGCGAATGTGCACTTTACCACCAACGCATCGACGGCGTGCGCAACGTTGCGCGCCTCTGGGACAGGTCGATGGTTCGTTGAGGGGACAATCATGAAAGTTGATATTGGCCGAGTGTTTTCCAACACTTGGGAAATGATCAAGCAGCGTTTTTGGCTGCTTTTAGGGATGTGGGCGGTTTACCTCGGCATCCAGATCGTGTTCGGAATGGTGTTTGGCGGTATTCTTGGTGGCTCGATGTTCGCATTGGGTGCTGGTGCTGGTGGTCTTGACGATCCCGCGATGTTGGGTGGCCTCGGCATTGGCGTTATCTTGCTGATGATCATCTTCTACTTCGCCTACATAGTCCTGATGGTGGCGCAGCAATGTTCGATGACAGCGCTGGCGACGCCCATGTTCAAGCTGCGATTTGGCGAAGCGATCAAGGTTGGAGCCAAAGGCGGATTGACCTTTCTAGGCATCATTCTGGCATTCTTGGTCGCCTATTTCGCCTTTGCTATTGTCGCCGGGATATTTGTCGGCATCCTGTCGGTGATGGGTGAGACCGTTGCCGGGGTCATGGGCGTTATTGTGGCGCTGTTGTTCTTGCCTGTGATCATTTTCCTCGCCATGCGCCTCTCGGTCTTGGTTCCGGTTGTGGCGGTTGACCGGGTGTTCAACCCCATCACGGCGATCCAGAAGACATGGGCCATGACCAAAGGCAATGTGCTCGCGATCTTCGTGATCTACATCGTGGTTGGCATACTCGCGATGGTGTTGGTTGCACTGCCATTCGGCATGATCTTTGGCTCTATGGCGGCGATTGGAACAGGTGGTGATTCAGCAGGTGCGGTGGCTGCGATCTTTGGTTCGCTGTTTCTGTTTTTCCCGCTGTTTCTGGTGTATTCGATTGTGGCGATCACAATCGTTGCCTGCTTGCACAGCGAGTTGAGCGACACCGGTACACAGAGCGTCGAAGATACGTTCGGCTAACTCACAGCTCTCTTAGCGCTTGGGCGGGTTTTGCACGCAATAGCGGCAATGACCCGCCCAACGCGAAAGCGAGCACCATTACAAGGCCAAGGCCGAGCACGCTCAAGACGATGCCCCAATCGGGCAACCAGTCAAATTCGAACAATTGCGTGATAATCACCCAGCCAAGGCTCGATCCTAAAGCCAGTGCGACCAGCGCCAGCGCGCCCGCGATCAGGCCATATTCTGCCAATTGCAGCCCGAGGATTTGCCGCCGGCTCGCACCCAGCACGCGCAGGACCACCGTGTCATAAGTCCGCGCCGCCCGCGCCGCAGCAATCGCGCCCATCAAGACGGCGAGGCCTGCCAGCACAGCGACGGCCGCCGCAGCCAACGTCGCAAGGCCGACTTGTTCGAGCAACTCGCGAGCCTGCACCAAAACCTCACCCACTTCGACCACGGAGCTGGAGGGGAACTCTTGCACCATCGCCCGCAGCAAATCACCGCGCGCGGCCATGTCGGCATCGTCGGGCAAGTCGATTGTGGCCGACAATTTGTGCGGCGCATCAGAAATGGCATTGCGGGAGAAGACAAGCGTGAAGTTAAACCCCATCGTCTCCCAATCAATCTCACGCAAATTTGCGATCCGCACATCGCGTTGAGCACCCAATATGCCGATAGTCAGCATATCGCCGACCTCTAACCCTGCTGCCTCAGCAAATTGCGCGTCGATGGAGACGAGTGGCTCGCCATCATGTGTTTCGCTCCACCATTCGCCTTCGACGATCCGGCTGCCTTCGGGTGCGGTGTCGGCATAGGTGATGCCGCGTTCCCCGCGCAGTGCCCATGCACCGTCTGGGATTTCTTCAAGATCGGCGGTGCGCTGCATTTCGCCTTCGGGACCGAACGCGAGGATCGCACCGCGCAAAGTGGGGACAGTGCGCAATTGCGCATCAGGGAATGGGGTTTTGACCAGCTCGGTAAAGCGCGCTTCGCCCTCTGGCGGGACGTCTATGACGAAGTAATCTGGTGCCTCTTGCGGGACGCGGGTTTGGATATTGCCGTCAATCGCGCTTTGGATAGCCGCGAGCAGGACGAACGCCGCAAGGCCAAAGCCAAGCGCGGTCACCAGCGCCGATGTGGGCGCTCCCGGGCGGTAGATATTGGAGAGGGCCGAGCGCATGAGAGGATTGGCCGGGCGGGGTAGTTTGCGCGCCACATATTGCAACCCGAGGCCAAGCGCGGTGAGCAAGATCAAAGCACCGCCTGCTCCGAGCAAGAACCCGCCAGCCAACAAAGGTTGAGCGGTAGTCAGGATCGCCAATGCGCAGATCGCCAACAAGCCGATGCCTGTCGCCATCAAAGCGCGTTTGTCGCTTGCCAGCGGCACAATCCGGCTGCGCATTAAAGCCATGGCCGGGAAACTGCGCGCTCGCAGCAAAGGTGCAGCGGCAAATGCAAAGGCGACCAGCAAGCCATAAGCGCCTGCCAACATCAATGGAGCAGGCTCAATCACAAATCCGCTTTCCACCGGCAACAGCCCTTCCAAGGCGGCACCGAGCAGCGGCGTCACCAACACGCCTGTTGCCAAGCCGAGCGCACTACCTGCAATTGCCGCAACCGCGATTTGCAGCGCATAGATCCGCACAATATCGCGCGACGATGCGCCGAGCACTTTGAGCGTCGCGATGCTTGCGCGGCGTTGGTCGAGATAGGATGACACGCCGCCCGCAATACCGATCCCTGCGATCACCAATGCGGCGAGACCTACCAGCGTCAAGAAGTCGCTCATCTGGCGCACAAACCTATCTGCGCCGGGGGACGCGCGGTCACGCGTGCGGAAATCGAACCCCGCATCGGGGAATGCTTCGGTGAGCGCCTCTTCAACCCCCTCAGGATCAGCAGCGGCGTCGTCGAAAGCGATGCGATACTTGCTTTGGAACAGTGATCCGGGCTGGATCAAACCCGCTTGCCCTGGAACGCTTTTGGCGACCAAAACGGTTGGGCCGAGCTGGAACCCTTCGGACAGGCGATCTGGTTCATTGGCGATAACGCCCGCCGCTCGCAGTTCTAACGTCCCCATGCGAAATGTATCGCCAACCGCGATGTCGAGCCGGTCCAACGCCCCTTGCGCGAGATAAGCGTCATTCGCGCTCGGTGCGCCCGGTTCGCTGCCATCGGCGAGGGTGAAGCTGCCGAAAAGCGGCCATCTGTCGTCAATTGCCTTGAGCTCGACGGGAGCAGCTGCATCCTCGGTGCTGGCCATCGCCTGCATCCGGTATCCGCCCGAAAGCGTGCCGTATTCGCCAAGAGCGGTCAGTTCGTCTTCACTGAGGTCGCGCTGCCAAACCTCGACCTCAAGGTCGCCGCCCAGCAATTCCTGACCCGATGATTGCAGTTCGCGCTCAATCGAAGCCGTTAGCGTGCCAATCGCGGCCAAAGCAGCAGTGCCGAGGAATATGCACACCAACAACAAGCGCAGCCCGCGAAACCGCGCATTGAGATCACGCCGGGCAATATGCCAAGCACCACCCCACGAAAGACCGTGAGCAGCGCTCATTCAGCCGCATCCTTTGCAGCAGTATCTCCGCGTGTGTCAGAGACTACGACGCCGTCTGCCATGGTAAGCACCCGTTCGCATTGTGCGGCGAGTTTTGGGTCATGGGTAATGATCAACAAGGTCGCGCCGGTCTCTGCGCGCCGGGCAAAGAGCAATTCGACGATTTCATCACCGGTGCTGACATCGAGGTTGCCAGTTGGCTCATCGGCAAAGATCAGTTGCGGGCGTGGGGCGGTTGCGCGGGCAATGGCAACGCGTTGTTGTTCTCCGCCTGAAAGCTGGGAGGGATAGTGGCTCATACGGTGGCCAAGACCAACCGCAGCCAATTCAGCCATTGCGCGATCTGTCGCGCCTTCGCTGCCTGCCAACTCCATTGGGGTCGCGACATTCTCCGCTGCCGTCATGGTGGGCAGGAGGTGGAACGCCTGAAGCACAATCCCGATACGGCCTCGGCGTGCAGCAGCCAATCCGTCTTCGTCCAGCTGGGCAAAATCCTCACCTGCAACGGTCAGTTCACCGCCACTTGCGCGCTCCAGCCCGGACAAAACCGCCATCAGCGAGCTTTTGCCAGAGCCGGAAGGGCCGAGCAGCGCGACGATTTCACCATGCGCAATATCGAGGTCGATCCCGCGCAGGATTTCCACCGGGGCATCTTTGCTGCCGAGGGTGAGAGTGAGATTGCGAGCAGAGATCGCGAAGGGCGAAGAGGATGATGTAGGGTTTGTCACAGACACCAGATGGGATAGGGATGGGTTTCAAACAAGAGACTAATGAGAAGACCTGACGATGCCCATCAACTCTTTGTCGAAAACTGTATCAGCAGCTGTGTGTTTTGCCGCTGCTTTGGCTCTGTCCGCTTGCGGGGCCGAGAGCGCCGATGAGGCGTCCAGTTCCGCACGCGCTGGACCCGAAACCGGCGCAATTGCCGATAGTGAGCTGGCGATCCCGGTTATGGGTGAACAGATTGATATCATCGCCTTTGGGGACAGCCTTTTTGCAGGATACGGGCTGGAAGACATGGCGGATTCCTATCCGTCAAAGCTGGAAGCGGCTCTGCGTGCACGCGGTGTGAATGCGTCAATCGTCAATGGGGGCGTGTCGGGTGATACCTCCGCTGCGGGTTTGAGCCGGTTGGCGTTTACATTGGATGCACAGGGGCAGGCGCCCGATTTCTTTATATTGGAGCTGGGCGGCAACGATCTGCTGCGCGGGCTTTCTCCTGCTGAAACGCGGGCGAATTTTGAAGCCATGCTAACCATCCTGCGCGACCGAGACATTCCAGTGTTGTTGATGGGAATGCGCGCGCCTCCCAATTATGGGCCTGAATATCAGGCCGAATTTGATGCTCTCTATGGTGAGCTAGCAGCCGAGTTTGATACTGCGCTGATCCCGTTTTGGATGGAGGATATCTACGAGGATGCCTCGCTTTTTCAGAATGATCGCATTCATCCGACCGCAGAGGGGATAGAGGCGCTGGTGGCATCAACCTTGGACGAGGTTGAGGCGGCGCTGCCTGAGATCGGCGAGACGGAGAGCGAGAGCTAAACCCGCTCCAGCGTCCCTCCGCTGACCCGCCAAATCGCTGCTTCGCCTTGTATATCGGCGAAGGGGGCGAGTTCCGTCCCGGTCATCCAAACCTGAGCCCCGCCGCCACGCAATCGGCGGAACAGCTCTGTGCGGCGCACGGGATCGAGGTGGGCTGCGACCTCATCTAGCAACAAGACGCTTGGCCGCCCCGATGCGGCTAGCACACCGTGAGCCAGCGTGATCGCGATCAACATCGCCTTTTGCTCGCCGGTTGAGCACGATGCCGCGGGTTGACCGCTGCTCGCCATCACAACTTCCAACTCATCGCGATGCGGCCCTACAAGCGCGCGCGCCGCCGCCCGGTCGCGTGGGCGGGCGCGGGCTAGCTCAGCGAGAAGCTCGGCGGCATCCATCGGTCCACCGGGTCGATAGGTGAGGGTGGGCCGGGCAAAGGGTTCAGGCGGCAATGCGGACAATTCATCCGCCAGCATCGCAATCAGCCGCGATCGGGTTTGCGCAACCACACTGCCATGCTGCGCCAACTGCGCTTCAATCGCATCGAGCCACCGCGCATCTCCGCGTTCCTCTAAAAGCCGATTGCGTTCGCGCAGTGCGGTCTCCAACTGGCTGACTGCTTTTGCGTGCCCCGGTTCAATCGCGAGCGCCATCCGATCAACAAAGCGCCGGCGGGCACCCGCACTATCAGTGAATAGGCCGTCCATTGCTGGGGTGAGCCAAGACACCGCATGCCATTCTGATAGAGCGCTGGCGCTAGCATCGGCGCCGTTTATGCGCACCAGACGCCGGGTAGGCCGCTCTGCCTGTGTGTAGGTGCCGATGCGCGCAGACGTCTGCCCCTGTTCTATGAGGCTCGCCCCAATCGCAAAGGCACCCGCCGGTGCGTCGGTAGATTGGCGCAAAGCGACATCGCCGAGCGAGGCACGGCGTAGACCACGGCCCGGACTGAGCAGAGAGATCGCCTCAAGCACATTGGTCTTACCCGCGCCATTCTCCCCCACCAGCAGGTTGAAGTGCGCAGTGTCTGCCAACTGCGAGGCCGCGTGGTTGCGGAAGTTTTCAAGGGTGATTTTCGCCAGCGCCATAGATGTCAGCGTGGTTAGCATGGGGTTTCAGAAACGCCAGCGGGGCCGTTTGAAAGCTACGTGAAAGCACCAATCCCAACACATGGTGAAAATTCCCAATCTTTCGGTTTGATGAACAGGGGGTAAACTCGTGTATCTTGAAAAAACCCTGGAATTCCGACGTTTTTCAAGTTTGGCACGGCTCCTGCAGGGTACTCCGTGTCCTCAGGATGAACTTGAGGAAACAGACAAAACCCAAACCGGAGACTTAAAATGACCGCCACCGACACCGCAAACCGTTTCGCAGCCGCAGCCTTCGCACTCGTCGTTTCAGCCACAATGTTCGCTTACGCAATCGTCCCAGCCAGCCCAACGCTCGCTTAATTCACACGATCACTCAAACCCCAAAAGGAACCCGTCATCATGTTTACTACCGAAACCGCAACTCGCCTGACTTCAGCCGCTTTCTCGCTCGTCGTCTCTGCCGCATTCTTTGCCTATGCAATCATCCCTGCCAGCCCATCGACCATGGTCTGATCCACTCAAAACTCACTCGAAAGGACCCAATCAAATGTACTCGTTTTTCGAACTTTCCAGCACAACAGGCGCACGGATTTCCGCCGCCGCAGCCGCGCTGACTATCACCGCCGTCATGATGGCAACCGCAATCGTCCCAGCTAGCCCAGCAGTCAGCTTCACTATGGGAGCCCTGGCATGAGCAACCTTACCCCACGAAACGGCGGCGGGCTGCGCCTTGATAAGCATGACGGCAAAGTCTTTGGCGTATGCTCAGGTCTTGCAAATTGGTCCGGTGTTGATGCGATTTGGTGGCGTCTTGGATTTGTTGGCACAACCCTGTTGGGATTTGGTCTGCCAGTGCTGATCTACCTCGCGATTGCTTTGATCGCCGATTGAACGGCACAGCACAAAACAAGCCGACCCGGTTTTCACCGTCGGCTGTGCCTACGAACAATTGAGAAAACCGGGAGGGGCCACCAAAGGGCCCCTCTCTTTTTATCCGCAGCGCATCTGCCCCGCGATATCCTCGCTCACGCGACCTGACGGTCGCATCGCTGCGGGCGGGCGCCCTTGCGACCCTACGGGTCGATAGCCCGCATTTCTCTCACATCGCGCTAATACCGCCATCCAGTTTTAGCTCGGCGCCGGTCATAAAGCGGCTTTCATCGCTCGCAAGATAGACCACCGCATTGGCGATATCATTGGGTTCGCCGACAAACTTCAGCGGGATTTGCCGCGCCAGTTTTTCCAACAACACATCTTTATCCAACTGAGCCGAACGTGCCGTGCCATCGAGGATCGGCGTGTCGACAAAGGTTGGGTGAACCGAGTTGCAGCGGATCTGCATATTCTTCTTCGCGCAATGCAGAGCAATGGACTTCGACAGCATCCACACGCTCGCCTTGGAGGCATTATAGGCGGGCATCGTGTCGCTGGCGATCAGGCCCGCGATGCTGGAAATGTTGACAATTGAGCCGGGCGCATGTTCGCGCATCAGGGGCAAGGCCTTTTGACAGCCGTGAAAAATTGAATCCACATTGATTGAAAAACACCGCTGCCAATCGGCAAAGTCGCATTGTTCGATGTTACCCGGCACGCCGATCCCGGCATTGTTTACCAGCACGTTCAACCCGCCCATATTCTCGCGAGCCGCATCAACGGCGGCTTCCCAGCTTTGCGGGTCGGTCACATCATGATGCACTGAAAATGCGGTGCCTGCGCCCATTTCGGCGTTGATAATCTCCGCAGTTTCCGCGGCGCCTTCGCCATTGATATCGGTAGCGAGCACGCGTGCGCCTTCTTGCGCCAAGCGGATGCAATGCGCGCGGCCTAACCCTTGTGCGCCGCCGGTTACGAGTGCGAGTTTGTTTTCGCAGCGTTTAGTCATGTCTGGTCCTTCCCAAGGTAATTCATAAATAGCGCAATGCGTACATCGACCGCATGACCCAACGCTCGCCAATCGGCAACAAAGGCAGGCACTTCGTTAAGAGCAACGCGGTGAACATTGATGTTTTCGCTATCAGTTCCACCGCCGGGGCCGACCTTGGTCAGCCCGGTCGCGCGCAGCAGGGTGAAGCTTTCAGAGACCATGCCCGGGGAGGAATAAAATTCGCCCAATTCCTCTAGATGCGCGGCGGCGTATCCCGTCTCTTCCTCCAACTCTCGCGCGGCGGCCTCGATAGCTGCCTCGCCCTCTGCCCCCTCATCATCGCCGACCAAGCCAGCGGTGATCTCCAAGCAAAATCGACCCATCGGCACGCGATATTGGCTCACGAAGATGGTGTGGCGGGTGCCGTCTGTATCTTCATCAATTGCGATAATGGCGGCGGCGCGAATACCGCGAGCGCGCGCAGCATATTCCCAGCGGCCTCGGCGTTTGGCAGCTATAAACTTGCCCTGCCAGACCAGCTCTTCGGGTTTGTCCGCATCAGAATCGCGGATCAGTTCGATGTCATCCATGGGGGAGGGGCTTAGACTTCGATTAAGCGGTCGGGAAGCTCGTTCTCGTCATCTTCATCGCGCGCGAAGTGTTGCCCGAGCACAAAGCCAACATCGCGCACGCCTGCGGCCATCCCCTCAGCGATGCGACCTTGTTTGATCTCAACCAGCATATCGCCCATCGCCTCGCCCCAAACTTCTGGCTCGACCTTTTCAGCGATCGGACGGTCCGCAACGATTTCCGCGCGGTGTTCGGACATTGAGAGGTAGATTAGCACGCCTGTGCGGCCATGCGTGCGTGCTTCTGCGCCGACTTTGAAGTGTTTGACCGCTTGATCGTGGACACGCGCGGTTTTCACCGGACCCGGTATCAGCGCAAATCGCAGCGGATCCCATTGTTGCACACCCCATGTGATCGCAAATGTGAGCAGGCCAAGCCCGATGGTCATGCTGGCGATTTCGCCCGTGGTCCATTCGTGGCTCCATCCCCCGATGAGGCTGTCCCACAGGTTGAGGAACGGTTCGGGGAACATCGCAAAGGCGCTCATTGCGGTGAAGGACAAGGCGGCTGCCCACAACATCACAACATCGGAATAGCCGTCGGATCGGTCAGCCAAAACGGTAAGGATTTCGCCAGAGGTTTGCAGCTCAGCTTCGCCGACAGCGTCAGAGACGATTTTGTGCTGTTTTTCATTGAGATAGGCCATGATCTACCAACCTCCAGAGGCGCCGCCGCCTCCAAATGATCCGCCTCCGCCGGAAAAGCCCCCGCCGCCTCCAAATCCGCCGCCTCCACCGCCACCGCCGGACATCGCGCCGCGCGCAATCGCGCTGCCGATCTCCCAAAGGATTATGTTGGATGCGACATCGCCAGCAGTCTGTCCGCCGCGTGCGCCCGCTCGTTCACCCCATGGGCCTCTGCCTTTGGAGCGATAGCGCCTGCTGCGCCCGACACCGCGAATGATTGGCAGGACGAAAAAGAAGAACATAAAGCCAAGCCAGATCAGTGCGCCGATGGGAAATCCGCCATCACTGCTGCGGCTTTCGGCGGCCTGTGTCGTGATTTGCGCGGCCTCTTCTGGTGTCAGTTGCAATTGCGCAATTATCGCATCGGTGCCCGCGACGATTCCACCGGGATAATCGTCATCGCGAAAACGCGGGATGATCGTGTTGTGAATGATCAAAGCGGACAGAGCATCGGTCAAATACCCTTCCAGCCCGTAGCCCACCTCAATCCGCACTTTGCGTTCATTGGGGGCAACCAATAACAGCGCCCCATCATTGCGTTCGGCGTCACCCAATCCCCATTCACGGCCCAAGCGATAGCCGTAATCAGAGATGTCGTACCCATCCAGATCTGCGACAGTGGCGACCACCAATTGGCGTTGGGTTTCGGTCTCGAGCGCCTCCAGCTTCGCGGTCAATTCCGCCTCTACATTAGGCGGCAGAATATCAGCACTATCAACCACGCGCCCCGTTAGCGGAGGAAACTCCTGCGCCGTTGCGGGACCCGATAAGAGCGTCGCGAACAACGCAAAGACTGCCGCGAGCTTGAGGATATTGGAGGCGGGCACGCGTATCAGTTAGATGTCATATCAAGCGACGGAGCGACCTCTGCGCCCTCGGTCACCGCCGAATAAGGAGCGAGCGGCTCTGCACCATGGATGATGTTCGCACCGATCGTATCCGGGAAGGTGCGGATCGTGGTGTTATAAGCGCGCACCGCCTCATTGTAGTCACGCAAGGCGACCGCGATGCGGTTCTCAGTTCCTTCAAATTGGCTCTGGAACGCCAAATAGTTCTGGTTTGATTGAATGTTGGGATAGGCCTCAAAACTGGCGAGCAAGCGCCCGATCCCTTGGCTCATTTGGCCTTGGGCAGCAGCGAATTCAGCCATTTTCTCAGCATCACCCAGATCATCGGCGGTCACATTGATGGACGTCGCACGGGCTCGGGCTTCAGTCACTTCTGTCAGGATCGCGCGCTCATTTTCCGCAGCTCCCTGAACGATCTCGGCAAGGTTGGGGATGAGGTTTGCGCGGCGTTGAAACTGAGCCTCAACATCGGCCCATTTGGCCTTGGCCTCTTCTTCGGCCGCGGGCACTGAATTGATGCCGCATGCAGACAGAGTGAGCGATACAGCGGCGATCACAATGCCGCGTCCTAGATTGCGCAAATTCATAATTGTCCCTCCAACTGCCGCGCCTTTGAAACGCGCGACCTGTAAAATCCTGTATTGTGGATATAGCACACCCTCTCGCCCTTTCAAGCGCGCCTCAAGGTTGGTATGGGCCACATAACCTGTGGTAATCGCAGGGAACGGGAACGAAAACGGGGATCACAATGCTTTCAGAATTCAAGGACTTCATTGCCAAGGGCAATGTTATGGAACTGGCCGTCGCGGTCATTATCGCAGGCGCTTTTGCCGTCATCGTTGCATCGCTCACCAATGACATGATTATGCCGATCGTTGGCATGATCTTTGGCGATGTCGACTTCAGCAGCAAGTACACCGTCCTTTCCGGCGCTGAATTGGTCGAACCGGGCATGAGCCTTGAAGCTGCACGCGAAGCGGGTGCCAATGTGCTCGCATGGGGTGCGTTTGTGACCTCGATCATCAACTTCGTGATCCTGGCCTTCATCATCTTCATGCTGGTCCGTTATGCAACCAAGATCCAGCAACGTTATGAAAAGCCTGCGGAAGAAGAAGCGCCAGCCGGTCCTACTGATATTGAGCTGCTGACCGAAATTCGCGACGCGCTTAAGAAGTAAATTGTTGAACTGCTTCCGAAACACCCGCTCTGCGCTTTGGTGCAGGGCGGGTGTTTTTGTTTTGCGCTCGCTCACTTCCAATTAAGCTTCAAAACGCTATATAGGGTCTGCCGGGCAACCGGATATGGCGATAAATTGCAGCGTGCAATAGGCACAACGGACCCGGGGGCAGTACCCGGCGTCTCCACCATAAACCTCTGTTTAGCGGAGATTTTTGACGGGGGCGAACTAGGATCGACGTGGGCTGAAAAGCGTTGTTTTTGCCCGGGCTGAAAACCCCGTAAAACTGTTCATCTTTATAAGTGCAAACGATAACGAAGCACTCGCAATCGCTGCGTAATCTGACGGCCTAACGGCCTGATCTTACAAAGCTTAAGCGCGGTTGGACCGACCGGGCAACAGAACGGATTCCGGGGCTCCGGGGGTAGCTAGCAACAGAAACCCCCATCTACACTCGGAGATTTTTTGAACACGATTGCTGCCATTCGCTGATCCGCGTTGGGATCGGCTGAAAGTTAACAAAACCGCCCAGCTCAACCGGTTTGAGGCGCGGTTTTTCGTGTCCAATATCTCTAGGAAATTTGAAATCATGACTTCATCTTCAATTCGCCCGCTAGTGCGCGGCGATCTCAAGCGGGTTGGCCATTTGGTCGACTCAAACAACATGTTTCCCTCCGAAATGCTTGAAAGCATGACGGCACCCTATTTTCAGGGCGAAGTCAGCTCAAATCGTTGGATTGTTTTCGATGTCAGAGGCGTAGAGGCAGTCGCGTATTACGTTCCAGAGCAGCTTACTGAGGGTACTTGGAACCTATTGCTGATTGCAGTGTCCCGTGATCAGCATGGCAAAGGCATCGGCGCTAAACTGATGCGTTATGTCGAGGAGGAACTGGCGCAGGAAGGTGTGCGCATCTTGTTGGTTGAAACATCGGGTGTGCCGGAGTTTGAGCGGACCCGCGGGTTCTACGATATGCTTGGCTATGATCGGGAAGCGCTGATCCGCGATTATTACGCCGAGGGTGATGACAAGGTCATCTTTAGAAAAAAGCTTTGAATGAAATGAAAGTTCAGCGGGTCGGAGGAAACTCCGGCCCGTCTTCTACTTTGCGTCAGCCAACTCAGCCCGCAATTCCGCCAGTTCTTTCTTGGCTTTGATCGAATCCAAAATCGCAGCCCCAGCCAAGAATACCGCGCCGGTTGTCGCCAAAAACAGCAACTGTCCGCCGACACCGGGATATTGCTCCAGATAGGTCGCTCCGCGCGCTGTGGCTCCCAGAGCCAAGGCGTAAATGATCACGAATGCTTCAAAGCGATTCTTGATCACAAACAGCCGACCGATTTTCCGCAACATGCTCTCTCCAAAGGTTAACCTGTCTATGAGCAAGCGCCGTGCCAACATCAGGTTGATGCGGGTCGCAATGGTTAACCTAGGAAAGAGTGTAAGCGCATCCGACGTATCGGTGCAAACGCGTTAACCCAATTCTTCGAGGGATAATGCGGTAAGCAGTGCCGCGCGCGCGGCGGTCACTTGGGCGGCCAGCGCATCATTGCCGATATCGCTTGGGTCGATCTGTTCCGGCCACGTTTCGGAGATCACTTTTTCAAGCAGGTCGGCTTTGCTTTCATCGAGCAAAAACCGCGGATCGACGGTCGCCGGATCGCACACAACGCGCAGGCGTAAGCAGGCAGGGCCGCCGCCATTGGCCATGCTTTGGCGCACATCGACGGGGATCACTTTGCTGATGGGGCAATTGGACGCCATTAGTCCCTCGCAATAAGCCCAGACAGACGGGCTTTCGCGGCATTCTTCGGGTACGATCAGCGCCATTGAGCCGTCGGGAAGCGTCAACAATTGCGCGTTGAACAGATAGGTGCGGATTGCTTCAGCCATTGTCACTGCGGCGCTGGGCACTTCGACCACCTCCAGTGCGGGGAAGGCGGCGCGAATAGCATCGTAGGCACCGGCTTGATCTGCAAACGCCTCGGCGTGGGTGAACAGCACGCGCTCATTGGCGACGGAGACGACATCATTGTGAAACGCGCCCGCTTCGATGGCGGCCGGGTTTTGTTCGACAAAGATGCATTGCGCCGGATTGAGCCCGTGCGCGCGGGCGACAAGACGGCTGGCCTGTTCGTGTTGGCGAGCGGGGAATGCGCCGCCGGGTCTGCCATAGACGAAGACCTCGACACCGGCGCTGCCATGTTCCTCACACAGGCGCATATGATTGGCCGCGCCTTCATCGCCAAATGTCGGTGGGACTGCGCCGTGCACGGTGAAATGCTCGCCATTGCCAAAAGCTAGATCGAGCTGGCGCTTTGTATCAGGCCATTCCTGTGCGCGGTGCAGCATTGTGACGAGGTTAGCGGGGCTAAGGTGACATTTGCCATCGGCAGTATCCGGCGCAGGCGAGACAGTAGCGGCATTGGCGGTCCACATGCTCGACGCTGACCAAGGGGCCGCGCGCAATTGCGGCGCTTCGCTTCCATCAAAGGCGAGCGTGTCGCTGAGCGCAAGATTAGGGCGGGGTAGGGGCACAAAGAACCCCTGAACACCCAAACGCGCCAAGTTGCCGCGCATCTTGGCGACGCCTTGGAGCGCGGCAGCGCGGGGGTAGGAGGGATCACCCTTATGACTGGCGCTCGCAATATTGCCGAGGGATAGCCCAGCATAATTGTGGCTGGGACCGACGATTCCGTCGAAATTGATCTCTTTGTGCTGGGTTTGGTCGCTAAACATACGCCGTGTTTAGACTTGTGAAGGCATCTGTAAACTACATGCGGCATCGCTATGGATTTACGCACAACTGCCTGCACCGCATTATCAAAGCGGATGATGAGCGCGCCCGATGATCGGATGGCCGCGCAGGACAGCTATGCCGATTGGCGCGATCAATCCTTGGTCAGCAGCTGGAGGCATTTCTCTGATAGCGAGCTAGACGGCAAGGATGTGCTCGATTTCGGGTGTGGAGAGGGGCAGTTAGCGATGCTGTTCGCTTCCAAGGGGCTCGCGCGATCAATCACCGGGGTCGATATTGACACAGCCGCTTTGGAACGCGCTCAGTTAACTCTCGCGAAGTCTCCCGAATACGCCGAGACATTGCGCTTTGTTTCGGGCGATGTGAGCGGCTTACCGGTGGCGGATGAGAGCATTGATCTGATCACCGCGTTTGATTGCATGGAGCATGTGATGGAGCCGGGCGCTATCCTTTCCGATTGGGCGAGGGTGTTGCGCCCTGGTGGGCGTGCGCTGCTCGAATGGTTTCCGTTTAAGGGGCCGTGGGGGCCGCATATGGAGGCGCTGATTCCGCTGCCATGGGCGCATGTGGTCTTTGGCGAAAAGGCGATGTTCCGCACCGCTGCGACGATTTACGATGACCCCGATTTTGTACCGCGCCATTGGGATTTGGATGCCGAGGGTCACAAAAAGCCGAACAAGTGGACCCGGTGGGAGAGCTTTGCCGAGCAGGCCTATGTCAACGGTTTGGACATCGCGACATTCCGCACGCTGGTTGCGGACGCAGGATTGACGATTGATCGCATGGACCGATCGGGTTTTGGTGGGAGCAGTAAAGGCGCAAAAAAGCTGTTCGGTGATCTGCTAATGCAACTGCCGGTTCTGGGCGAATACGCGACCAGTTACGCGGTGATCGCGCTGGAAAAGCCCAAGGCGTAAAACCTAGCGCACAACACTCCACACGGTGTCGCCAGCGCTCACTTCCAACGTATCCGCAGTCGCTGCATCAATTGACGTAGTGCCATCGGCATCGACCACACGCGCCCCATAACAGGCTCGGAACGTGTCCAAGCGTCCGGTCGCGATAATCGCGCGTTCGCCCTCGGACAGGGACGCGTTGGTGATTTCACCTTTGACCGCATTCTTAACGCTGGTCACATCGTCGGTCCGCGCCACCATGCTGGGCCCGCCGTCGAAAATGTCGACATAGCCGTCATAGCGGAAACCTTCATTCTCCAGCATCCGCATCGCTGCTCGGCCGGTGGGGTGAGGCACCCCGATCACGCTGCGCGCATCCTCGGATAGCATTGAGACATAGACCGGGTGTTTGGGCATAAGATCGGCGATAAATTGATTGCCATTGATGGCGTTGAAATAGTCCGCTTCCTGAAAGCTCATCCCGAAAAACCGGCCCGCAACCCCGTCCCAAAACGGTGATCCGCCACGCTCATCAATAATCCCGCGCAGTTCAGCCAGAATGCGATCGGCGAAGCGCGCACGGTGCATGGCGACAAACAGATAGCGGCTGCGCGCCAAAAGCAGGCCATGGCCGCCCGCCCGCTCATTGGGATGTAGGAACAGTCCGCCGACCTCACTCGACCCCTCCAAATCGGTGACTAAGCTGAGCAATTCTGCGCGCACTGTGCGGTCAAGCTGTTGGCTGTATTGGGTCTGGGTGTTGAGGCGATAGGAATAGAACGGCCATTGCTGACCGACCTTGGTCATCAGCTGACACGTACCGCGCACCGCGCCCGTTTCCATATTCTCCAGCACCAGCACAAATTGCTCATCGGCTAGCGCGTCCTCGGTGTTGGCGAGCGCTTCACACGCGCGCTCCAGCTTGCCGCCTAACGCCTTACGATCAGGGGGCAAATTGGTGAAGCCACCGCCGGTAAGCTTGGCCATCTCATACAGATGCTCAAGATCGGAAATACGCGCGGCGCGCAGGCGAAATGTCATGCAATAGCTCCTTCAGCGATTCGCTGAATAACGCGCGCGGACAGGGCAGCGCGCTCTGTCAGGCTAGCGGTGATTAGGAATTCATCGGATGAGTGAATCGACCCGCCGCGCACGCCCATCGTGTCGACCACAGGGACACCGCAAGCGGCAATATTGTTGCCATCGCAAACACCGCCAGTTGATTTCCAAGCGATATGTTGGCCCAATTCCTCGCCGCATTCCTTGACCAGATCGAACAGCTTTTGTGCCTGTTCATCGACCGGTTTGGGCGGGCGAGTGACACCGCCGTGGCGGTGTGCAGTGACTTCATGATCGCTTTCGATATTGCGCAGCAAAGAGCTGAGATCATTGTCAAAGCTCTGCATCGCCTCGGTGCTCTTTGGACGAATGTTAAACCGCAACAGGGAATGGTCAGGCACTACGTTATTCGGACCGCCACCTTCGAGTTTCGCCGGGTTAATGGTGATGTCCTCGCGCTCCATCGTTTTCAGGCGAAGGATCAAATCCGCCGCCGCAACCAGAGCATTGCGCCCCTCATGCGGATTGCGCCCGGCATGGGCCGATTTGCCAGTGATCGTGATCGAATAATTGCCCGTGCCCCCGCGCGCATGCGCCAAGGTTCCATCGGGCAGGGCGGCAGGCTCATAGGTCAGCGCCGCAAGCTTCCCGCCCGCCATGTCCGCAATCAAATCCGAACTGGCGAGCGAACCTGTCTCTTCATCCGAATTCAGCAACACATCATAGCCCAATGACCCTCCATTCGCAGTCTGCTCAAATGCCATCAGAGCATGCAGCATCACCGCAATGCCGCCCTTCATATCGGCCACGCCCGGCCCGTTTAGAACGCCGTCTTCGAGCCAGGTCTGCTCCTGAAATGGGTGATCGACTGGGAACACGGTGTCCATATGGCCGGTCAGCAGGATGCGGCGATTGGCCGTTGGGCGCACACGCAGGACAAGGTGCTGGCCATGTGCTTTTGAAAATTCACGGCCATCCGCAGCAATCGCAGTGACGGGGGCAGGGTCGATCCGTTCGACCATGCCGGGCAGCGCGCCGAACGCCTCTGCCAGGACATCCGCATACTGAGAAAGGCCATCCACATTGGCGGTGCCTGTGTTGATTGCGCACCAAGTTTGGACCTGATCCAGCATGGCCCCTGCGTCAAACAGGGCGTCAAATTGTGTTTGGAGATTTGTTTTCATTGCCGACCACTCCTAGCGGGCGAATTGGCGGTGTCCAACCCGTTGCAATCACGCGCGCCATCGGCAATAGGCATGGACGTCCTCCTCCCCGGGCCTTGATCACACTTCAAGTCATGAGGACCCTTAATGACCAACATGATACATCGCGCCGGATTGTCCGTGGATGAGCGGCTGGCGACTTTGCTTGAGACACAGGTTCTCGCGCCTCTTGGCCGGGATGCAGACGCGTTTTGGCAGGGCTTTGCCGCGTTGCTCGCTGACTATGCGCCGCGCAATGCCGCTTTGTTGCAGACACGCGAAGACCTGCAAGCTCAGATCGATGCGTGGCATACAGAGCGCCGGGGCAAACCGCATGACGCGGCCGCATATCAAAGCTTTTTGAAAGAAATCGGCTATCTCGTGCCCGAACCGGGTGATTTTCAGGTCAGCACTCAGAATGTGGACCCTGAAATCGCGACCATGGCTGGGCCGCAATTGGTTGTGCCGATCCTGAATGCGCGGTTCCTGCTCAACGCAGCCAATGCGCGCTGGGGCAGTCTATATGATGCGTTTTACGGCACCGATGCCTTAGACGCGCCGCCGGCAAAACCGGGCGGCTATGACACATTGCGCGGTGATGCGGTGATTGCGCGCGGGCGTAAGTTTCTGGATGATGCACTGCCGCTGGTCGATCAAAGCTGGGCCGATTTGGCCGATGAGCATGACGGGCAGTTGCAGGATGAAAGCCAATATGTCGGCAAGACCGAAAAGGGTCTGCTCTTCATCAATAACGGTCTGCATATCGAAGTCGTGTTCGACCGCGAGGCGCCGGTGGGCAAGACCGACAAAGCGGGCATCGCCGACATCATGGTCGAGGCGGCGCTCACCACCATTGCTGATTGCGAAGATTCAGTCGCGGCGGTCGATGCCGAGGATAAGCACATCGCCTACACCAATTGGCTCGGCGTGATCCGGGGCCATTTGGAGGAGAGCTTTGAGAAAGGCGGGCGCACTCTCACGCGTAGGTTAAACGGCGACAAAGCCTACACCGATCGCGATGGAGCCGCTCAGGCGCTGTCGGGGCGCAGCCTGATGTTTGTGCGCAATGTCGGCCATTTGATGACCAATCCCGCGATCCGCCTGCCCGATGGCAGCGAAGTGCCCGAGGGGATCATGGACGCGGTCTTTACCAGCGCGATCAGCTCTCTTGATGTGAATGGTTACGCGAAATACGGCAATTCGAAACACGGTTCGATCTACATCGTGAAACCTAAGATGCACGGGCCGGACGAATGCGCCTTTACCAACGATCTGTTCGATGCGGTGGAGGATTTGCTGGGTCTGGCGCGGCACACTATCAAAGTCGGCGTGATGGATGAGGAACGCCGCACCTCAGCTAACCTTGCTGCTTGCATTCATGCGGTGCGCGGGCGGATCGCGTTTATCAACACTGGCTTCCTTGATCGCACAGGTGATGAGATTCACACCTCGATGCAGGCCGGTCCGATGATGCGCAAAGGCGCGATGAAGGGTTCGGATTGGCTCGGCGCGTATGAGGCACGCAATGTTGCGATTGGCCTTGCGCATGGTCTTTCGGGCAAGGCTCAGATCGGCAAAGGCATGTGGGCTGCGCCTGATTTGATGGGTCGGATGATGGTGGAGAAAATCGGCCATTTGCGCGCCGGGGCGAACACCGCTTGGGTGCCATCACCGACCGCCGCGACTTTGCACGCGCTGCATTATCACGCCGAAAATGTGTTCGCGATCCAGAGTGATTTGCCTGCACCCGCTGGGCTGGATGCGCTGTTGAATATCCCGCTCGCCACTGACACGAACTGGCCCGAGGATGAGCTGCGCGATGAGCTCGATAACAACGCGCAAGGGTTGCTTGGTTATGTCGTGCGCTGGATTGATGCGGGCGTCGGGTGCTCCAAGGTTCCAGACATCAACGACGTTGGCCTGATGGAAGACCGCGCCACATTGCGCATTTCATCACAGCACATCGCCAACTGGCTGCTCCATGGCATTGTGACCAAGGATCAGGTGATAGACAGCCTGACCCGCATGGCAGCCAAGGTTGACGCGCAAAATGCAAGCGATCCGACTTATGTTCCGCTGACAGGTAACGAAGATGGCGCAGCGTTCAGCGCCGCGCGTGAGTTGATCTTCAAGGGCGTCGAGCAACCGTCTGGCTACACCGAACCGCTGCTCCATGCCTGGAGATTGCGCAAAAAGGCGGGGTAGCGTTTAGCCGGAGACCAAAGAGCCGCGTTTGCGGCCCATTTTGATCTTTCCCGTGTTCGCGGCTGGTCCGCCTTTGTGCATTTGTTCGCCAGCAATCTCTACCAGTTTGGTATCGTCGATACAGCGTTCAAATTCGATCCCACAGGCGGCTTCATTGGACCAGATGACGGTGCAATAGACCTCTTCTTTGCCCATAATCAGCATACCGGACACGCCTTGTCCCGGCGGGGATTCGGTTTCCAGCTTGGCCCCTTGGTCCGAAATGTTGGCCATGTGGCATTGCCGATCGCCGCTGGCGGTTCGGAATGTGACGGGGATGGCGACCATTAAACGCGCAGACCGCCTTTGGTCTGTGCTCACGCTCTGTTGGCGTGTTTCTAGAAAGCTCATATTGGCTCTTACTTTAATGCCCGGATGGTAAGCCCGGTGGCGGTCTCATGCAGAACAGATAACGCGCCAATTCGCGCCAAGAGGTTCGCAAACACGCTTACTCCAAATTAACCACGCGGCCCAAGCGTTCGCGCCAGTTCTGCGAACTCGGTGACGCTGACCGTCTCCGCCCGGCGGGTTGGATCAATGCCAACTTGGTCAAGAGCCTCGAGCGCGCCCGGCACGCCTTTCAAACTCTGGCGCAGCATCTTGCGCCTTTGGCCAAAGGCAGCCTCTGTCAGGCGCTCAAGCGTCTTGGCATTCACACCATCAGGAGCATCTTTTGGAGTCACATGGACAACTGCGCTCATGACTTTGGGTGGCGGGGTGAAGGCGCTGCGGTGGACTTTCATCGTGAGTTTCGCCTCGCTACGCCACTGGGCGAGCACGGCCAAGCGGCCATAGGCGCTGGTGCCAGCGTCCGAGACAATCCGCTCTGCAACTTCGCGTTGGAACATCAGGGTGAGGGAGAGCCATTGGCGCGGCCACGCATCGTCGCCTTTTGGACCACTCAGCCACTTTACGAAGAGGGCCGTGCCGACATTGTAAGGCAGGTTCGAGAGGACATGGAATGGCTCACCATGCATAATCTCGCTGTGGTCCAGCTTCATCGCATCGCCTTCGATCACGGTCAGCTGGCCGGGAAATGCCTCTGCCAATTCGGCGAGCGCAGGCAGGCAACGGCTATCCATCTCTATCGCTGTGACCTTCGCCCCTGCACGCAATGCGGCGCGGGTGAGGCCGCCGGGTCCGGGGCCGATTTCCAGCACATTTGCGCCGTTCAAATCGCCAGGAAGTGCCGCGATCCGGTCCAGCAATCGCTCGTCCAGCAGGAAGTTTTGGCCCAGCGCTTTGGACGCAGACAGGCCGTGGCGCGCGATGGTCTCGCGGATCGGCGGCAGGTCAGGCACGGTTTTCTGCGCATTGGCTGGCCATGCGAATGGCGGCGATCATTGCGCTCGGGTTGGCCTTTCCTATCCCTGCAATATCGAAAGCGGTGCCGTGATCGGGCGATGTGCGGATAATTGGCAGGCCCAGAGTGACATTGACCCCTTGGTCGAACTCCAGCGCTTTAATCGGGATCAGCGCCTGATCGTGATACATGCAAAGCGCCGCATCGTAAGTGCCGCGCATCATCGGTGTGAACAAAGCGTCGCCGGGGACAGGGCCGGTTACATCCAAACCCTCTTCGCGCAAGGCGGTGATAGCAGGCTCAATCAAGCGGCCTTCCTCATTGCCGAACTGCCCGTTTTCGCCCGAATGCGGGTTCAGCCCGGCTATCGCGAGACGCGGGGAGGGGATGCCGAAATCACGTTGCAGTCCTGCAGCAACGATTTGCGCTTTGTGCTGGATCAATTCCGGCGAAAGCAAATTTGGCACATCGGCTAGGGCGACATGCACGGTGATCGGGACGGTGCGCAAAGTTGGCCCCGCCAGCATCATCACCGCATCTTCCGGCGCCATCCCGCACACGGCTGCAAGGAACTCCGTCTGGCCCGGATATTCAAAGCCAACTTTGCCAAGCTGCGCCTTGCTCACTGGGGCTGTCGTCATCGCGGCGGCCTGTCCCAACAGCACACAGCGGGTCGCCTCTGCGAGCGAATGCAGCGCCAGCGCTGCACCGTCCTCATCGGGTGCACCCGGCGTATAGGCCGCATCGGCACCGGCCAAAACTGGCAGGCCGCTCGCAAAGGCATCCGCCGCTTCATCCGGTGCGCCAATCGCGCGGATCGCGACATCTTTGCCCAGCGCCTTGGCTGCCGCTCGCAGCACATCTGCGCCGCCCATCACGAAGAATGGCTGACCGCTCGATTTCAGTTGAGCGTAACTGTCGAGAATGACCTCAGGGCCAATCCCCGCCGGATCGCCCAGCGCGATAGCCAGCGGGAGATCAGCCAAAGTCTGCGCTCACCAAAGTCTGCGCTTAATTGTACTGGATAAAGGCGTCGTTGCGAAGGTCGCGCAAGTAGCGTTGAGCGCGCTTGTTGATGCGCTCTTCCTCAATCCCGCTCATCACCGTTTGGAACGTCGGAGCGCCAGTATCTTCGGGATCATCGCGTCCACACAGCATCAATACACGTACACCATCCTGAGGGCTGCCAAAGGGCGGTGTGGTCTGGCCAACTTGCAGGTTAAGCAGAATGTTTTGCAGCTGTTCGGGCAATTGGCGAGCTTGAATCTGGTCGTTCGCAACAACGTTTGCACCCAATGCTTCGCGCGCGCTGTCGGCTGCGGAGCAAGAGTTCAGGTTTTGCACAAAGTTGCCAAATTCTTCGATCTTCGCATTGGCATCCGCCTCGCTCATCCCTTCAGGGAACGAGATCGAGATCTGGCGCAGGCTGAGCACCGCATCGCGTGGGTCGGCGCCGAGCACTTGCTGGCGATCAATCAGATAGATGATGGTGAAGCCGCCTGGGATCTCAAGAGGGCCAACCAACTGGCCGGGTTCCATCTGGCGCACTGCTTCGGCCATTGGTCCGGGCAATGTTTCCAGCCGCAAAAACCCCGTATCGCCGCCAACAACCGCAGTTGAAGCCTCCGAATATTGCCGCGCATAGGCGACAAAACTGCCGCCCCCTTCCATTTGCTGCATGATCTGCTGCATGTTTTGAAGCACAGTTTCGCGATTTTCGGTGGTGGCGTTCATGTAAATCTCGCCCAGCCGATATTCGACCGTGCCGCGTGATGCCTCAAGCCGGGCAAGCACATCCGTGACTTCCTCAGCGGACACATTGATAAACGGTGTGATGTTCCGGCGCAGCAGGTTCTCCCACGCCAATTCGCCTTCAATCTGACGTTTCAGGGCGGTTGGCGATGAACCGATTGAGTCAAGATAGACCGCCATTTGCTCTGGATTTTGGCCAAAGTTTTGCGTTGCGAGCTGTTCGTAGGTCTGTTCAACCCGCGCACGCTCAGCGCCGATTTCTTGCGCCTGCGCGGCTTGAATTTTCAGGGTTTCATCGATCAGATTACGCAGCACCTGGACGCGCAGCCGCTGAAGCTCTTCATCAGACACTTCAACTTCCGAAGCGTTGGTGACGAGCGAGACACGCTGATCGATGTCTGTGCCTGTGATGACATAGCCGTTGACGACAGCGGTAGCGCTGCGCTCATTCGGGTTGTCGGTGCCGAAAATTGTGAAGTCTTCAGGCAGGCCAAATGGGTTGCTTGCCGTTGGCACCGCAGCGGTTTGTGCAGTGGCGGTGGTCATCGCAAGTGCGGCGAGCCCGCCGGTCAGCAATGTTCCAAAAACTTTAGAAAATACGTTCAAAGTCACGTGTCCAATCCCGAACTGTTCATATTCCTGGTCAAGCGAATGCCCCTGATATCGCCTGGTTTCGCCATTGTGCCGTCATCCAGCAGGCAATGGCAATATCCCCCGGTAACCACGCCAATGCGCCGAAGTGGCTTAACGCAGCATGAGTGTATAATTGGCCCCTTAACCGGTTTTTACATCGCTGCCAACGCGTGTGGGCCGCTTATCCGGGGTCAGAATGAGCGGGTCAGGGCGCCTATCGGAAGCCCAAATTGCGCAAGGCGACAAAGAACTGGAATGAGTTGCCGCGCTCTGCATCGCCTGCACCAATAAAGTCGCGACGCCATGTTGCGCCAAATTCGATGCAGTCATCGGTATACGCGACGCCCAACCGAGTGCGGATCGGCTCAAAGCCATCAGGCGCAAAGACGGGGTCCTCTTCGGCGCTAGTTAGGTTGACTACGGCAGAACCAAACACCGACCAATGCCGCCCGATGGTAAAGCGCCCAGCCAGCCGCATTTCCTCGCGATCCTGCAAGTCCTCGACCGTTTGAATGTTCCGGTCGAGCCGCAGGTAACCCACTTCCAGGTAATTGCGTTGTGAGCCGATGGTCGCGTCAATCTCATTGCGGCGGATGGCAAGATTGTCTTTGTCGATGCGAAAACGGTGCGCGAAGGAGAGATTGTTGCGAAAGCGCACCTCGGTGCGGCCAACAATGTCAGATACACGTTCGGATAGGCCGGTCCCGTCAGGGAAAATCTCGCGCTCTGTCGAAAAGCGGTAGGACTGGCCGATACTGGTTTTGACACGCCAGCCCGGCTTGGTCAGCTCCCAATCGATGCCCCAAGTGACACGCGTGCCGTCTTCGACCCTGTCATATCCCGGGAAACGGTTCAGCGCGAAGAGGTTGGAATCCTCCAGATCAATTGCCCGTGCATCTTCATTGGGCACCGCCAGATTGCGGATCGGAGGGCTGGCCACAATTTGCACGCGCGGTTTGAGCACCTGAGTGCCGCCAAACGCTTCGCCCACAAACGGCCACTCAATATCAATCGCCGCCGTCGCAACTCCGCGCGCAGTCCACCCTTCGTTCCCGCGATAAACCTGTGTCAGCGTCGCCAGCGTGTTTTGCGTGTTGTAAACGTCGCCACGAACCAGTCCGGTAACGGTCACCACCTGACCAAGATCAGTCAGCCGCCGCATATCCCAACGCGCACCGGCAAACGCTCGCTGCGTATCCTGACCATCATTGCGGATCAGGCTGAGCGTATTGGCCTGCAACTGCACTTGCCCGCCCACAATCGGGTCCTCAAGAATACGGCGATAATCGAACGCTGGCACAGCTACCGGGATTTGCCCCTGCTCGGCATTGATACGCAGCGTCTGCGTCGCCCAACCGGCAAGGCTGAGATATGAATTGTCATCAATCCGCTCCAGATTGATGGTGGAGCGCAAACGGTCATCGCGGCTGAGATCATAGCGACGCAGGAATGTGCGATCGCTGGCTAGACGCACAGACCCCGTCAGGCTCCATTCGGGTGAGAAAAGGAATTTGCCATTGGCGAACAGATAGCCGCGCGGATCGCTTTCGGTGGTCGGCGTTCCGCCGAAATTCGAGACCCGGCTGCTGGACGTCGCGTAGCCCGTGATTTGATAGGCGCCCTTTTCCGTAAGGTGCCGCCATTGACCGCGTGCCAGCGGGGCGACTTCGGTGAACACCGATGCGCCCAGAGTCAGGTCCTGATTATCGGCAACGCGCAGATAATAATCCGCGGACAATTCCAACCCGTTGACCTGATCGAGCCTGAGGTCAGGCACCAAAAATCCGCTTTCCGCGCGCCCATCGGTGCGGATCGCAAGGCCCGGTAGGGGAAGCAATCGTGTGCCGAACAGTTCCAGCATCGCCCCATCGAAACTGACCCGCGCCTCATCCGCATCGTAGGTCACTTGATCAGCAGTGATTCGCCAAGTGGGGTCTTTTGCGCAGCCTTCTTCATTGCTGACCGCGCAGGCAGAATATGCGGCATTGGTGAGGATTACGTCTCCATCCTCATTGCGTTCGGCGGAACGCGCAGCCAAACGCCCGCCCTGACGCAAGGCGAGCAGCAAATCCTCCATCGCGCCGGTTTCAAAGGTGTCAGTCAGCTCGACGCGCTCTGTGAAAATCTGATTGCCGCGATCATCGACCAATCGGACATTACCGCGCGCGATAATCGCGCCGCTATCGCGATCCCATTCTACTTCGTCCGCGCGCACAGAGGCGTCTTCATTTCGCAAGATGACTGCGCCGCGTGCAAGAACACGGCTGCTGTCATCATCATAGGTGACAGCGTCGGCTTCGAACTCAATCCGTTGTGGCTCTTCGCTCGTGGTTGCTTCGACCACCGCAACAGGTTCCGCCACGCTTGCCGCTGGCTCGACGACATCGCCCGCAACCTCCTGCGCAGACACAGGAATTGCCCAACCTAAGCTGGCAATCACCGTCGCGCCCAATGCAAGGCGGCTGGACATAGTGTGTGATAGGTTGAGCCAGCTCACGCGTGCGCCGACCCTGCAAACTCCCGACATGGCTTGCCTATTGCACCGCTCGCGCTTAATCGCAATCGCCATTCCCGAAGGCGCAAGTCTGACCACGATAAAGCGTGCAAACGCGTTGGTCCAAGCGCCTCAACAACCGAGACAATTCTCGTCGGCTTCCAATTCGGAGTGAACATGCAAATCCAATTCACTGATACCGCGCCCAAAAATGTCCGCCTGACTGCGCGGATCGTCAATCAAGGGGATACGCTGGGCGACCTCGATTCCGCATTGGTCGACGGCGCGCCCGCTGCTCGGTTTAAAGGTAATGCCGGGCAGGTTTTTGAAGGGTTCGCGATGGATGCAGGCGCTCTCAAGCGGATCGCGATCGCTGGCGCGGGAGAGCCTGATGCGGCGAACCGGCGGCTGAATGTGGAGCGTGCGGGCGCGGCGGTAACGGCGAAATATCTGCGGTCGGGTGAGGTTGAGCTGGTGCTTGATCTGAGCCATGCAGATCTATCGGGCGAAGAGGCGGCCTCGGCGCTGCTCGGCGTGGAATTGCGCAGCTGGAGCTACGACCAATATCGCACCAAATTGGCGGTGGATAAGCAGGTTTCTCTGAAAACCGTCCATGTAATCGGCGCGCCTGCGGGCACACAGGATGCGTGGGAAGTGCAATCCGCGCTCGCCAAAGGGGTCGCGTTTACTAAGCAACTCGTCACTTTGCCGCCCAATATGCTCTACCCTGAAAGCTTCGTTGCACTGTGTGAGGAAGCGTTTGCAGGCACTGGAGCGGAATTCACCGTTTTGGACGATGCGGCGATGGAAGAGCTGGGCATGGGCGCATTGCTGGGCGTGGGGCAAGGGTCGGAACGCGCCTCTCGGATCCTTGCTATCCGTTGGAATGGTGGCAAGGACGGCGAGAAACCCAGCGCATTTGTCGGCAAAGGCGTGACCTTTGATACAGGCGGTATCTCGCTGAAGCCGCCTCCCGGTATGGAAGATATGAAGTGGGACATGGGCGGCGCTGGCGCAGTTGCAGGCGCAATGCTCGCACTGGTCAGCCGCAAGGCGAAAGCGAATATTGTGGGTGTCGTGGGCTTGGTTGAAAACATGCCCGACGGCAAAGCGATGCGTCCCGGCGATGTTGTCACCACGATGAGCGGCCAGACAGTCGAAGTGCTGAACACGGACGCGGAGGGTCGCTTGGTCCTCTGCGATGCGCTGCATTGGACACAGGAGGAGTTTGACCCTGCGCGGATCGTCGATTTCGCGACGCTAACCGGTGCGATGATCATTGCTTTGGGCAATGAACATGCGGGCGTGTTCTCCAATGACGATACGCTGGCCGATCAATTACTCGATGCTGGTAAGGCGACAGGCGACAAGCTGTGGCGCCTGCCGATTGGCCCTGCCTATGATAAACTGATCGATAGCCCGATTGCTGACATCAAGAATGTCGGCCCACGTCCGGCTGGTTCTATTACGGCTGCGCAATTCCTGCACCGCTTCATCAAGAAGGGCACCCCATGGGCGCATTGCGATATTGCGGGCACAGTGTGGTCAGACAAGCCCGGCCATAGCTGGGACAAGGGCGCAACCGGTTACGGCGTGCGGCTAATTAACGATTTTGTCGCTGACAATTTGGAGTAATTCCCGTGCCAAAGATGCGGAAGAAATCTGATCTTCCGTCGAAAACCTGTGCGGCGTGCGGGCTTCCTTTCACTTGGCGAAAGAAGTGGGAGCGCGATTGGGACAATGTCCGCTATTGCTCTGATAGGTGCAAACGGAGCAAGAAGGCGGCGCAATGAAGGTCGATTTCTGGCAGCTTTCCCGCGATCCGGTTGAAACGGTGGTCGCTCTGATCGCTCAGCGCGTGCTGGGCGAGGGAGAGCGTTTGCTGGTGGTCAGCAAGAATGCCGAACAGCGCGAGGTTATTTCACGCGCGCTTTGGAAGGCGGGTCCGGAGAGCTTTCTCGCCAATGGAGAGGCTGATGCGCCTGGAGCGGTAAAGCAACCTATCCTGTTGAGTGCTGAACCAGAGGCGGCAAACACCGCCAGCCACATCATCTTTGCAGACGGCGAATATCGCGACCCCACCGGCTTTGTGCGCGGATTTTTGTTGTTTGACGAAGAGACCTTGCAAGCCGCGCGGGGGACTTGGAAATCGCTCGATGAGAGCGAAGGGCTGGAACGCGCATTCTTTCGCCAAGACGGCGGCAAATGGGTGAAGGTCGCCTGACCCCTTGCGAGCGCTTGCGCAATCGGCGACATTCGAAGCGACGAAACGGGGACAATATTATGCGAATTACCGCTCTTGCGATCACCGCAACTCTAGCGCTGGCCGCTTGCGGATCTGATCAATCAGAAACAGCCGCGAGTGCCGATGCCGACGGTAGCGGATCTTCGATCGACACTGAAAGCGGAGAGGCGAACTTCACTCTCGACACCCCCGAAGGCGAGGCGACGTTGCGCGCGGGCCCCGATGTAGAAGTCGACTTGATTGATGGGTTTACGCTGATTGAGGGCGCCGAAGTGGTCAGCAACACGGTCGTCGACACCGCCGCTGGCAAAGGCGCGATTGTGACGTTCAAATCGGACAAAAGCCCCGAAGGCATCGCCGAACATTATCGCGGGCAGGCCGAAGCAGCAGGGATCGACATTCAGATCGAAACCGCGATCAATGGGGGCAAAATGCTGGGCGGGGAAAGCGAGAGCGGCACCACATTTTCGATCACCGCCTATCCAACGGATGATGCCACATTGGGCCAATTGACGATTGGCAGCGGGGTTTAGCTGAGCAAAGGCTTGTGCTTGCGCCCGTGCAAGGCTAAGCGCGCGCCCAATTCAACCCCGGCGCTGTGCCTTCGCATCGAAGGCGTTTAACGGCGTACAGCTACCCAAGGAAATCATCATGGCGGTAACCCGCACCTTTTCGATCATCAAACCTGACGCAACGCGTCGCAACCTGACCGGCGCTGTGACTGCCATGCTTGAAGGCGCTGGCCTGCGCGTTGTCGCGTCGAAGCGCATTCACATGACCAAAGAGCAGGCCGAAGGCTTTTATGCCGTTCACTCAGAGCGTCCATTCTTCGGTGAACTGACCGAGTTCATGATGAGCGAGCCGGTTGTTGTGCAAGTCCTCGAAGGTGAAGACGCCGTGACCCGCAACCGCGACATCATGGGCGCAACCAACCCAGCGGACGCCGCCGACGGCACCATCCGCAAAGAACATGCCTTGTCGATTGGTGAAAACACCGTCCACGGCTCGGACAGCGAAGAGAATGCGAAGATCGAAATCGCCTTCTTCTTTTCGGCAGACGAAATCGTCGGATAATTCCCGCGATCATCGCAATAGAGAGGGCGTCCTGCGGGGCGCCCTTTTTTATGGCTTTTTGGAGAAACGGTCGAGCTGCGCCGAATGGGCATGGTGGTGGCCATCCATGCTGCCCGCCATCTGTTTGCGCATCGCCGTTAGCGCTGCGTCGGTTAAGTCGAGGCCCAGTTCATCATAGGTGTGGCGAATTTCGCGTTCCCAGTCCTCGCCAAGCGCATCAAAGTGCAAATGCGCGACAGCCCCGTTCCATTGGCCGAGTGCGCGCTCCATCCGTTCTTCGCGCAAAGCCAGTTTGTGCCGCCACAGCGCCTCTATCCGCGCCAGATCACAAGTGTCCGATTGGATCGCCATCTGGTTGGCGGCTAGCGAAACAGCACTGCGCAACACCGCGTCCAGATCACGATTGGCCACTACCAAGCGCGCGTCGGGGAACTGGGCGAGCAACGTGTCGAGATCCTCAGCAAAGGCGGGAACTTTAAGGATACGCGGAAGCGCTGCATTGCTGCGATGGGCGGCGTCGGTGCGAAAGACCCGGGCGAATTCGCGGTAAATGGTGGCGGGATCGCGTGTCTCGCTGAAGGCGGAATAGCTTGGGATATGCCATTGCGATTCGTAAATCGAATGGTTCAGCGCGCCCGCAATCCACGCCAGCTCTTCTTCAACCTCACTCGGAGCCATCGGGTGGATCGCCTGCAACCATGGATTGAGCACGCCCAACATCGCCAGCTCCACCGCGCTTTTGACGCGGCCAAGTCCCAGCGATGAGGGCACCGGATGATAGGCATCGCAATATCGTGTGTGCGAATGCGCGGGGTCTCTCGCGAGCAATTTGTGAATGCGCGTGGTTCCGCTGCGCATATGACCGATCACGATAATTGGCGCGGCGAGGGGCGTTTTGAGCAGCTCAGGCCGCTCATTCCAAAGCTTGCCGAATGCGAGCCTGTTTTTGACCACGCGCAGCAATTGCCCATAGGCCATCGCACGGCCCAGCGCGTTGAGATCAGCTTCCTTGATCGCTGCTGCGCAAAGCCGCTCCAATCGCTCGCGAAAATCGGCAACATCTTCGGCGCTGCGACCGCCCGTTTCGGCAGTCTTCGCATCATCGCCATAGGGTTTCGCCGCAAGCTCCCACAAAGCATCCGCGCCAAGCTCTGGCTCAGGTAGCCACCCCTTCGCCCATGCGTGGGTGAGGAAGCTATTCGCCCGATCCGCCCATTTCCCGCGCGCCAAAGGATGCTCGCGGACAGGAGCGCCCATCAGAACATGTCCGCTGCGTCTTGCAGTTTGGTGAGGCGCACAGGGGCGACGCCGCGCCATGACCGCTTCAGCCAATCGGCGACATGTTCCCAATCGATAGCTGGGCGGTTGAGGATCAGGCCGACCCACCCGCTAGCGCCGTAATAGGCGGGCTTGAAATACGTGTCTGGCTGCGACTCAACGAGGTTGAGCAGCTCATCCATGCTGCTCGTTTTGACCAGCAAAGCGATATGTTCGCTGCCGTGATGCAATTGGCTGAAATGGGCGAAGAACTTGCCAGATTTCTCCGATCCGACACGGAAGCCGGGGGAGCCGTGGCTCTCGCGCTCATGCGTTTCGGGCAGGGCGAGGGCGAGTTCGCGCACTTTGGCATAGAGGTAGTCAGGATCGGAGCCGCGTGAGACATAATCGGCGACAGCGCGCGGATAGAGCTGGTGCTCCGCCAATTTGACCCGCTCTGCCAAAGTCGCAGGCGTTTCATTCGGGGCAATCGTGACCCTTGCCTGAGCCAGCACCTCGCCTGCATCCAGTTCCGGCGTGACGATGTGCACACTCGCCCCGGCATGGCTATCGCCCGCTTCAATCGCGCGGGAATGGGTGTCGAGGCCCTTATATTTGGGAAGCAGGGACGGGTGAATGTTGAGAATTCGACCTTCCCACCGGCGGACAAACTCGTCCGAGAGAATGCGCATATAGCCCGCCAGCACCAGATATTCCGCGCCCGCATCAACGGCTGCCGCTTCCATCGCGGCGTCCTGCTCGGCGCGAGTTTTGCCTCTGTGCGAATGAACGAAGGTGGGAATGCCCTCAAGCTCCGCCAGCCTCAAGCCGCCTGCATCGGCCTTGTTACTTGCGACCAAAGCAATTTCAAACGGCGCATTGGCAAGGCGGCTGGCATAAAGCAGCGCGGCCATATTCGTGCCTCCGCCAGAGATAAAGACCGCTATCTTAGCCAAGATGCGTGGCGTCCCAATCGCTCGTCGCGGACCATGTGCCTTGGCTGCCGCGCACGGTGCAGCCGCGATCACCGGCTCGCACTTCGCCGATGGTTACGACCTCTTCGCCTGCCTCGGTAAGTCGCGCGAGAACCGAATCGACATTGCCCGGCTTCACCGCAAGCACCATGCCCACCCCGCAATTGAATGTGCGCGCCATTTCTGCCGGTTCAATCGCGCCCTCTGCTTGCAAGAACGCCATCAACCGGGGTTGCTCCCACAGATCAGCATCGACCAACCCGTGAGCGCCCGCTGGCAGGATGCGCGGTATATTCTCCAACAACCCGCCGCCGGTAATATGCGCGAGACCGTTCACCAGCCCCTCTCGAATAATCGGCAACAGGCTCGCGACATAAATACGCGTCGGCTCAATCAAGGCATCGATGAGCAATCGGTCCGCATCAAACAAAGCCGGGCGGTTCAGTTTCCACCCTTTATCCTCAGCCAATCGGCGCACCAGTGAATAACCATTGGAGTGCACCCCAGAACTGGCCAGTCCGAGCAGCACATCGCCCGGCGCAACACGCTCGCCTGTCAATTGCTCGCCACGCTCAACAGCGCCAACGCAAAACCCAGCCAAGTCATAATCGCCCGCCGCGTACATGCCCGGCATTTCCGCCGTCTCGCCCCCGATCAGTGCGCAGCCTGCTTGTTTACAGCCATTCGCAATCCCCGCGACAACGCGCTCTGCAATACCGTTTTCCAGCTTGCCGGTAGCGAAATAATCGAGGAAGAACAAAGGCTCAGCGCCCTGAACGATCAAATCGTTGACGCACATCGCGACCAGATCAATGCCGACGCTGTCATGCCGATCATGTTCAATCGCGAGTTTCAGTTTCGTGCCCACGCCATCATTGGCCGCGACCAACAATGGGTCAGTGTATCCGGCCGCCTTAGGGTCGAAGAACCCACCGAATCCGCCCAGCTCACTGGTCGCGCCGGGACGCGCTGTGGCCTTGGCGAGAGGCGCAATGGCTTTGACCAACGCATTGCCTGCTTCGATGGAAACGCCGGCTTGGGCGTAGGTGTAGGGAGAATTTTTGCCGTCCATGACACAGGGCTTTACCCTTTCGGGCTTGGAATTCCATGATGGTTTGGGCAAAGGACGACAAGATTTCCCCGATGAGTTCGGTTTTGCCCCTTTCTGGCCCTTCACTGCGTGCCTCTAACCCCCAGATTGCGGGTGTGTTTGGCCGTTTGCGTCTTCGGTGGGTCATGGCGGCTGTTCTGGCGTTGGCGCTGCTAAGCGGTGGATATGCGCTGGTTTTGGCACAAGTTTCGGGTGATCGCGGGATCGCGCCGACTGCATCCAGCTCAGATATCGAGATTACTGGCATCGAGGTGGATGTCCGCGCGGACAGCGCTTTGGAGGCTCGTAACGATGCTTGGCGAGAAGCTCAGCGCAAAGCGTGGAGAGAGGCGGGCGGCCCTGCGATTTCCGACGGGCAGTTGTCAGGCATGGTTTCTGCGATTGTGATTGAGCGCGAGCGAGTCGGCCCCAAACGTTATGTCGCGACATTGGGCGTGACCTTTGATCGCCAGCGTGCCGGACGCTTCCTCGGCGGGAGCAGCCGAGCGCGCGCTTCTGCGCCGATGTTGGTGATCCCGGTCACCGTCAGCGCGGGCACTTACACCGCATTTGAAGTGCGCAATCCGTGGCAGCGCGCATGGGCTGCGTTCAATCCGGGGACCAGCCGAATGGACTATGTCCGTCCATCGGGAGCCGGGGGCGATTCGCTGATGCTCAATTTTGGACAGGCCGGACGGCGCAGCCGCGCATGGTGGCGCAGCACGCTCGACCAATATGCTGCGGCGGATGTGTTGGTGCCGATTGTGCGGTTGGAACATCAATTCCCTGGCGGTCCGATCACTGGCACGTTCACCGCGCGTTATGGCCCGGATAGCAAGGTGCTCGACACGTTCACGCTGGAGGCGGATGGTCCCGACGCGCTGAACACAATGCTGGCCCAAGCGGTTGTGCGCATGGACGAGATTTACGAAGGCGCGCTCGTCGATGGTAAGTTGCAGCCTGATCCTACATTGCGCTTTAACGGGGCGGGTCAGGCCGACCCTGCGATTGCGCGTTTGGTCGAAATTGGCCGAGCTATCCGCGCTCGCGAACGCGCCGCAGCGGCTGCGGCGGCAGCGCCCAGTGCGACAACCACGACCACAGCGCCAACCGCTCAGCCAACACAGCAAGCCGCCGTGGTGCGCAGTTTCGCCGTGCAGTTCTCAACGCCAGACGCGATGACCTTCGATGCGACCTTGTCCACCATGCGCCAAGTGCCCGGTGTGCGCGGTGTTGCGGTTACCAGCACCGCGATGGGCGGGACATCGGTGATGAGCGTTAGCTTCGGTGGTGAGCTATCAGGTCTCGCCGCAGCGCTCCGCCAACGCGGATTCTCGGTGAATGAGGGTGCAAACGCGCTCGCCATCAGCCGCTGATCCACGAGAGCACTCGTGACCGTTAAACAGCGCACCTCCTCTCAAATCGCTCTCCCTTTGGACTCCACCGGGAGAGGCAAGGCGCAGCGCATCGTGATCGGCAATGCCAATGCTGATGTGATTGAAGCGTTGCAGGCCCCTGAGAACTGGCCCTTTAACGCTGCCGTTCTGACCGGACCACGGCGGTCGGGAAAGACCCTGATCGGACAATGGGCTTCGGCTCAAGGGATTGCGGTTGTTGATGGCGCAGATGAGCTGGAAGAGGCCGAGGTGTTTCACCGTTGGAATGCGGTGCAGGAGGGCGGATCTAAGGCTGGAACACCGCTTTTGCTGATCGCGGATGCGAGACCGTGGGAGATCACACTGCCGGACCTTAAATCGAGGCTTGGTGGATCATTGCAGATCGAGATTGGCGATCCCGATGATGCGATGGCGACGGCGTTGATCGCTGCCTATGCAGAGGCGCGTTCGCTAACCCTTTCTCAGGGTGCAGCGGACTATCTTGTACCGCGCACGCGGCGCAGTTTTGCGGCGCTCGAGTCCCTCGTTGCGACGATTGATCGCATCAGTCTTGAACGCGCTGCCCCCGCCACCATGTCTGTGTGGAGGGCGGCATTGGAAGCTTTGCATGGGCCAGAGCAACAAAAACTGCTGTAGGTTAGAATTGCAATTTCGACCGTTTGGTGGGAGAATCTGAGCATGTTCGAAAAGCTCACCAGCTATCTGGATTCCATCAGAGAACGCGATCCAGCGCCTCGCTCGCGCTGGGAGATCATGCTGTATCCCGGCGTATGGGCGGTTGGCTTTCACAAGATCGCCCATTGGCTGTTCGATGCAAAGCTCTACTTCTTCGCGCGGTTTGTGAACCATTTCAGCCGGTTACTGACCGCAATAGATATCCATCCCGGTGCAACCATCGGTCGCAACTTCTTTATCGATCATGGTTTTACTGTGATCGGAGAGACTGCGGAGATCGGCGATAATGTCACGATCTATCAATGCGTCACTTTGGGCGGGACCAACCCCACCAATGGCGTTGCAGGCAAACGTCACCCAACCCTTCGCGACAATGTGATCATCGGATCGGGCGCACAGGTTATTGGGCCGATCACGGTTGGTGAACGTGCGAGGATCGGGGCCAATGCTGTTGTGACCGATGAGGTGCCTGCGGGCGCGACCATGATCGGTTTCAAAGCGCGCTCAACGCTTGTTCCGGCAGAGGAATGGATCAAAGACTTCATTCCCTACGGCACGCCCTTCAGCTCGAATTGCGAAGATGACGAAGGCAATCAGATTGATTGCATTGAAAAGCTCGAAGGCGAACTTGCCGCGCTCAAGGCGGAAGTGGCGGCGATGAAGGAGGGGCAGGGCGTTCCCGCTCAAACGTCGATGGATCTGTCTAAGAAAAGCGGAACTGACGACTGATGAGCGCAGGTCAGATTGTCGCATTTCCTGGTCGCAGTGTGGCGGGGCAGGTGGGCTTTGACCGCGAAGAATTGCAACGCATCCTAGACCTTTATGGCCGCATGGTCGCCGCTGGGGAATGGCGCGATTACGCGATGGATTTTGACCGCAATGCCGCAAGCTTTGCCGCTTTTCGCCGCGCTGCCGAGCGCCCAAATATGCGCATCGAAAAGCGCCCTTCACTGCGTCAGAAACAGGGCATGTACACCCTCTTTGGTGAACACGGCCAAGTGCTCAAACGCGGGGCTGACCTCGCCAATGTGCTGGCCCCGATGGAGCGGCGCTTAGTCAAAGCGGTAGACGATTAAGCTGGGCTTGCCGTTACGGGCAGCGGCATGTCCTCTGTCGCTGGGAGCTTGTCTTGCAAGCCGCGCGGCAAAACGCTCACCACAGCACGCCGGATGGGTTGCCAGAACGCTGACAGGCTGAGCAGAGCAGACCCGATCAGCAACGCCGTCAGCGCGAAGTTTAACTCCACCGCACCGAATTCGCGGAACAGGAATGTGAGCGCAAACAGCACATAGAACAGCGCGGAAACAAGCAGCGCGCGACGGTCGATCGCCAGCGCAACGAGGCCAAATGCAACATAGACCGCCAACACGCCGACAGCCGCGCCGACGCCCAGATCGTCGCCATCAGTGACGCCCAAAAGCGCAAAGATCGGATGTGCGATCATCGGAGCCGCGAGCAGATGGAGCCAAAACGCGACATCGCTGCGCCGTGTGATCCGTTCGCGGTCCGAAATGTCCCACCGCATGGCGAGGCTCCAAACCGCAAGGCCAGCGACAAAGATCAGGCCAAACAGGATGTTCTCATCAAACTCCCGCGGGTCAAACGCCGCGAGGATCAGCGCGATGAATGTCGCAGCGACCGCCGCCGAACCAGCTGCGACTGTGATCGGCACCATGAACCGGCGCCAATGGAGGAACGCCGCGCCAGCAGCCACCAACGCCGAAGCCGAGACCATGATCGCACCAATCCGATCGCTACCATCGACCATCACCGCCATTCCCAGCCCGAAGCACGTGAAAAAGATGCCGCCGACAAAAGCGAGCAGCAATATGATGGAGGGCAATGCCATTCGGCGTTTGCGGGTAAAAAACTCTGCAAGAGGCCAAGCTGTGGCAGCGACAAACAATCCGGCGAGGGATATTTGCACGACCTCGTGAAGGTCGTAGGCATTTCGCCATGCTTCCTCACTCTCCATGAGAGAATTGGGATAAGGTGCAGAGATTTCTGCAATCGCCTGGCCAATAGCACCCACCGCGACCAGCAGGATCACAACCCCGATTGCGACAAAGATATCGTTGAAGCTGTTGATCAGTCGGAAGTTTTCCTCTGACCCGCGCGGCAACTCGCGCACTTTGGTCATGTGCGCGCGGAACCCTGCTGCGGCTTCTGCGCTCATCGCACCTGCGGCAACGGCGGAGTTGATATCGTCTTCGGAATACATGGCAAAGCCCTCTTCAAGAGACGCCAGGCTATGCGAGGTGTGTTACTGTGTCAATACGCCGACTGGCTTTCATTATTCAAAGGTGCTTGTGATCGCCATACTTGGCTGCGCTTCGGTGATCTTACGGATTATGATGATCAGGAAAACCGCGGAAACAGTGGTGCAGGAATACAATACGGTATCAAGGCTTGAAAATTCATTGCCAAGCCCGCCGAGGGAGGAGGCGATCCAAGCAATCCACCAAAACCACATAATGCTAGGTGCCGTTTCATCCGCATTGGGGTCCTCTGAATGGCTTACCCGCCACAGCGCTTTCATCGCTTGAAATGGCTTGAATAGATTTGCGATTGGAATGGCAAACCAACCAATCGCCGAAGCAGGGGTGAAATCGATAGCGGGCACGTCGGTGAGCAGGAGGTTGGCATGCGCACGATAAATCCACGCGCCCACGGCAAACCAGCTGATGACTAATGCGGCAACATCGACAAAAATCACCATCTCCAAGCCATGAAAATCATAGGTGCCTGCTAAGGCTTCCGGCCATGCATCGTTGAGAAACACTGCGACGGAAATCGCGGAGAGAGCGCTAGTGAGGGCGACCGTGATGGCCATTGCCTGTGCGAACACCGAGAGGGCTCTTAGCCGGTCGAGGCCTTGTTCAAAACTGATAACAACTCCCCTGCGCAATAGCCCAATGCAAACGGCCCCTGCGCTTCTGTGCGCAGAGGCCGCCTGTTTGCAAGTGGTAGAGTGCAATTACCCGCGAGCGCTGTCAGGGCCAGTGCCGGTGACCTTTTGCATCGCGGTGAGGATCGCACCTGATTGCTCGCTGCCCGATTGTGGGGCCTTGAGGTTGGTGAACGAACTGATGTCTTCCCAACGCTCGGCGAACCCTTCGACGGTGCGGTTCTCCTCGGTCAACCACACAGCGTCGTTCATCACGGTCCATGCGCTGTGGAAACCGCCAGCGCCCGCGCCAACGATCGCGTTGGTCGGTGCATCTTCGCTGACGAGGAAGAGGGCGGCAGGTACTACGTTTTCAGGCGAGAACAGCTTGAAGGCTTCTTCGGGAAAGAGATCTTCGGTCATGCGCGTGCCAGCCACTGGCGATAGTGAGTTGCAGCGAATGTTGTATTTCGCGCCTTCGAGTTGCAGTGTCTTGGTCAAGCCAGCCAGACCCAGTTTCGCTGCGCCGTAATTGGCTTGGCCGAAATTGCCGAACAGGCCGGTTGACGATGCAGTCATCAGGACGCGGCCATAGGCTTGTTCACGGAACAGGTCCCAGCATGCTTTGGTCACAAATGCCGAACCGGTCAGGTGCACTTTGAGCACGAACTCAAAATCGTCCGGTGTCATTTTGTGGAATGTCTTATCGCGCAAAACGCCAGCGTTGTTGATGAGGATATGGACGCCGCCCCACTTTTGCTTGGCGTCGGCAACCATCTTTTCCATCTGGTCATATTCGGTGACAGAGCCGCCGTTTGAAATGGCTTCACCGCCCGCTTTTTCGATCTCTTCGACCACTTGCAGCGCCATGTCCGAATGGCCGGTGCCATCGCGTGATCCGCCAAGGTCGTTGACGACGACCTTCGCGCCGCGTGCTGCCAATTCCATTGCATAGGCGCGGCCCAAGCCGCCGCCTGCACCAGTGACGATGGCGACCTTATCTTTGAAGTCGATGCTCATGGGGTGTTACCTTTCCGTGTCGAAGTTTTCTTATGGTTCGTAAGGGTGCACCCGCTTTACGGGTACGTAAACTTTTGTGAGCGCTGGGTGGCACTTTGTCTGCTGCATTGCAACAGGGGGTTCGCCAAGACTGCGATGCCGTAACGGCACGTCGCCGCCTTATAGGGTTTCTAAGGCGGGAATGAGACGGTCGAGCGAATCAATTACAGCGTCCGCGCCCAATTCATGGGGTGGCAGGTCGCAATACCCATAGGCGGCTGCGATGACGGGCACACCGGCACCGCGCGCGGCTTTCACATCGTAAGTGCTGTCCCCGACAAAGGCGAAGGTGCCTCCGCCACAGACCTTCTGCGCCTCGATCACTGGGTCGGGGTGCGGTTTGGAGAGGTATTTGCCGTCCGCTCCCTTGCCCATGGAATCGCCGCCAATGACCCCTTCGAATGGGGTGATAAAGTCGAGCTGGGTCAGGATTGAACGCGCGAATGCTTCAAATTTGTTGGTGACTACGATGACCTTAACCCCACGGACCGTGAGATCGGCGACGACCTCGCGAGCATGGGGGTAGGGCGCGGAATAGACCGCATTGTGATCGGCATAGTATGCGAGCATCGCCTTATACAGAGTGCGAAATTCATCGGCGGGTATGCCGCCTTGCGCATCGACGGCTTGCGAAAGCATAATCTTTGCCCCGCCGCCGATCAGGTCTTTGGACGATCCCACCGGTACAGGATTAAACCCGCCCAATTTCAGCGCATAATTCACCGCTGCGCCCAAATCGCGAAACGTATCGAGCAAGGTGCCATCAAGGTCGAAGCCGACCGCATCAAAGGGGAAATCTGCCATGCGCACGGTCGTGGCGCGCTCGACTTCATTCTGCAAGGAATTGCTGGCAAGCGCTATTGATCCTATTGGAGCAACCATGACTGATTTTGCCGCCATCATCCTTGCCGCGGGTAAGGGCACCCGCATGAAAAGCGATTTGCACAAAGTGCTGCACCCAATTGCTGGAAAGCCAATGCTGGAGCATTTGCTCGACAGTTTCGGCGAGTTGGAGCCTGAGCGGATGGTCGTGGTGGTCGGTGATCGGCGCGAACAGGTCGATGCGGCTTTGTCAGGGCGCGATGTCGCCACGGCGTTGCAAGACCCACAATACGGAACAGCGCATGCCGCATTGCAGGCGCGTGAGGCGTTGAGCGGGTTTTCGGGCAATATCCTTGTGACGTTCGGCGATGTGCCGATGGTGCGGGCAGACACGGTGCGGGGACTGGTGAGTGCGCTGGATGCTGGCGCGAAGGTCGCGGTGCTCGGTTTTCGTCCGGAGGACCCGCTCGCCTATGGCCGGATCATCGCAAGCGATGACGGCATCGTTTCCAAGATGGTTGAATTCAAAGATGCAAGCGAGGCGGAGCGTGCGGTCAATCTGTGCAATTCTGGCCTGATCGTGGCGCATTCGGACGATATGTGGCCGCTGCTCGATGCCGTCGACAATGACAATGCGCAGGGCGAATATTACCTACCCGATGTTGCCACTGGAGCCATTGCGCGCGGGGATCGTGTAGTCGTTGTCGAATGCGACGCGGACGAAGTCGCCGGGATCAACAGTCGCGCTGAACTCGCGGATGCCGAACAACGCTGGCAGGCTGTGCGCCGGGCAAAAGCGATGACCGACGGTGCGACGTTGAAAGCGCCAGACACCGTTTTCTTCAGCCATGATACTGTTCTTGGCTGTGATGTGACGGTCGAGCCGCACGTCGTCTTTGGCCCCGGAGTGCGAGTTGCCGATGGCGTTCATATCAAGGCATACACCCATCTAGAGGGCGCTGAACTTGCGACCGGCGTCCAAGTCGGACCCTTTGCTCGCCTGCGCCCCGGAGCTGTCCTAGAAGAGGGCAGCTTCGTCGGCAATTTCGTCGAGATGAAGAAGGCGACGCTTGGCCCGGGTGCAAAGGCCAGCCATCTCTCTTATATCGGCGATGCCACCGTCGGCGCGAACGCCAATATCGGCGCGGGTACGATTACCTGCAATTATGACGGCTACTTCAAGTATCAGACCGTCATCGGTGAGCGCGCCTTTATTGGCTCCAACTCAGCGCTGGTCGCACCGGTTACTATTGGTGCAGACGCGATTGTAGCAGCAGGTTCGACCGTGACGCGCGATGTCGGCGCGGGCGATCTTCGCATGGTGCGCGCCGAGCAGAGCGTAAAGCCGGGCTGGGCAGACAAATTTCACGACGCGATGAAGCGCAAGAAAGCGGCGGCCAAAAAGGGCTGAAGACTTGCGCTTCGATCTGGGATTATTTGTGTTTCCAGACCATCTCGTGCCGGCGCGTTAAAGCAATGTTTACCATGACCGCCATAGTCCATGTCTATGAACGCTGTGGTCAACATGGAAATCTCGTCGGGCGAAGGTGAGCTGCCTGATCTGGTCAGAAACGTCCGGCGAAACGCCGAACGGGTTAATGCCGCATCGCGTCAGCGCGCGGGATTTGTTGCCGAATTGATTGAGCGCTCTCGTTCTATCAGCGGAGAAATCGCTGATCTGCGGCGTCAATCCGATAGCTCTCAAGACAAGCTGAGCGTGACGGCGGATGCGGCCGAAAGCATCATCGAGGAAGTGCAGAGCATCGTCGATCTCATGGACCGATCCGTACAAGGGATCAGCGCATTTCATGAAAAGGTTTTGGCGTTCAAGACTCGATTTGAAGAGGTCAATGCGGTCTCCAATGCGATTGTTGATGTCGCTGACCGCACCAAAATTCTGTCAATCAACGCTATGATCGAAGCCGCGCGAGCTGGCGAGCACGGGCGCGGGTTTCAGGTCGTCGCCAATGAAGTGCGAGAGTTGGCCACATCGACAGGCGGATCGGCAGAGCTAATCTCTACCCATCTCAACCAGCTGCTTAGCGATTCCATCCAGATGTCGAAGGAATGCGCAGAACTGCATCGGCTTGCGATCGAAGGCAACAATCGCGGTCAGGCCAATCTTGAGGGGCTGAAAGCGGTGCATGTTGAGGTCCTCAACTCTGCCTCAGACGCGAACGGAGCGAGCCAGTCGACGGGCGAGCAAATCGAGATGTTTGCTGATCTCGTTTCGGGAATGGAACGGCTGCAACAAGACACGGAAGAGGCGATTGCGGGCTCTGCTCGCAATATTGAGATCACCACAACGCTCGAACAACGCATTGCGGGATTGCCAACACAAAGCCGGGCTTAGAACTGCGTCCGGGAACCAATGCATCGCGTAATTGCTAGTAAGTCACAGCAATACGAAAGCGAGCACAATGACAATCGGCAAATGGATAATCGCAGGGCTCGGCATTGCCGCTGTCGCTGGTACAGTTGGCTATGCGCAGCGCAGTTCTGAAGAACCCGCATATTCGATTGTTCTTGAGCAAGGCGACTTTGAACTGCGCGAATATGAACCGATGATCGTTGCTGAGGTCACCCATTCCGGGGATCGGCGCCGCGCCAGTGGGCAGAGCTTTCGTCGTCTTGCCGCCTATATCTTCGCACAAGACCGACCTGCTGGTGGTGAGCGGATCGCGATGACCGCGCCCGTTATTCAGAGCAAGGTTGATCAGGATCAGCCAATCGCGATGACCTCACCAGTGCTGACTAAGGAAACCGATCAAGGCGAATGGCGCATGCGGTTTCTTATGCCAGCGCGCTTCACCATGGCGACGTTGCCCGAACCGCCATCTGATATTGCCATCACACGCGTACCCGCCCGGCGGGTCGCCTCAGTTCGGTTTAGCGGGGTCGCCCGCAATGCCGATCTTGTGATCATGGAAGCCATGCTGACCGACTGGGTAGAGGCGCAGAACCTCACGCCTGTGGGCGAGGTTGAATATGCGTTCTACGATGCGCCCATGGTTCCAGGGCCGCTGCGCCGCAATGAAGTTTTGATCGAAGTCGCCGCCGAGTAGGGGGCTCGGGGGCTTTGGGGCGCTACCCGACGGCGAACCTCTTTGCGTCAGTTCAGGCGTCTTCCAACTGACCTGCATTTGTCGCCGGGACGCTATAATCACGCTCCCATTCCTCAAATTCGCTGCGGCTCAACAAATAGCGTGAGCGCGCTTCGTGAAAGCTGATTGCGCGGTCATGCACAGCGCGAACCACATCCGCTTTGCGCGAAGCTGACCAATGCACTTTGTGACTTTTTGGAAGGCCATAACGCTTGATTGCGTCGGCGATCGAAACATTGCGGGGGTATGCCATTTTCGTCTCCTTCGTTTCCCTGTCGAAGCGAAGATCACGCCGGCACACTTACTCAGAGCCTGCCAAAGATGGTTAACACGCGATTGATGACACTCCCCGTGGCACCGCTGCGGTGAACCGAGTTAAAACTGTCGGAGCGTTTTACACTGACCACTTGGTAGGGCGAGAACGGGCGGTGTGCCATCAGACATAACCGCCCGTTTTCAAATCTATTCGTCCATCAATTGCTGCATCAGATAGACATATTGCAGCGCCTGAATCTTAGCGCGCTGCTCATTATCGACGCCGCCCGAATGACCGCCAACGGTGTCTTCGAAATAGTAATAGTCGTGACCCTGTTCCTTGAACCGCGCGGCCCCTTTGCGTGCATGCGCAGGGTGAGTGCGATCATCGGCAGTTGATGCCCATAGGAATGGGGTGGGGTAGTCCACGCCTTCTTGAATCATCTGATAAGGCGAATATCCATCAATCCACGCACGTTGTTCAGGGATGCGCGGATCGCCATATTCGCCGATCCACGATGCACCGCGACCGATCAGGTGGAAACGCAGCATGTCGAACAGCGGGATTTGCACAATGGCCGCGCCAAACAGTTCGGGTCGCTGCGTGATGGCGGTGCCAACCAGCAATCCGCCTTGGCTGCCCCCTTGGATGCCGAGATGGGAGGGGCTGGTGTATCCGCGTGTGGTCAGGTCCTCTGCCACAGCGATAAAATCATCCCATGTCCGCTGCTTATTTTCGCGGATTGCGGTTTGGTGCCAGCCGGGACCAAACTCACCCCCGCCGCGCAAATTGGCTAGCACATAGGCGCCCCCACGCTCCAACCACAGCTTACCGGTGGAGCCCATATATCCCGGCAGGCGCGGGACCTGAAAGCCGCCATAGCCGCTCATTAGGACCGCTGTTGAGCCGTCCATCTCCATGCCTTCAGGCTTGACGATGAAATAGGGGATGGCGGTTCCATCCGCGCTGATCGCTTCGTGCTGTTCGACGTCTAAGCCCGTTGCATCAAAACGTGCGGGCGATGTCTTGAGGACCTCAGGCGCCTCGTTGCTATCGGCATAATACAAAGTCGTCGGCTCAAGGAAGCTGGTGACCGTGTACATGATCTGCTCGCTATCATCGGAGGATGCAGCGATGCCGACGGTGGAATTACCGGGCAGATCGACCTCTTCGTTGACCCATGCGCCATCGGCAAAGTTGAAGCGCAGCACCTTGCCCACGACATCATCGAGCAGGCCGACATACAATCCGCCCGCCGTGATGGCGCCGCCGCGTTTGGTCTGACGTTGCTGTGGTGCCCAGACCAGCGTTTTGGTCGCGCCATTGGGGTCCGCTTTCCATTCCTCCAAATCCGCTGCAACAAGGCTGTCTGCGGGAAAAGTCTGGCCGTCCACTTCCCAATCAACATCGGTTGAGAACAGGACATGCCCGTCAACAATGCCATAGGGGCTGGCCTTTTTGGGCAGGTCGAGGACTAGCCATTCGCCGTCCTTTTCAACCGCCCATTCGCGTTCGTGGAACGACAGGCTGCGATAGCCGAGGCGGGCATGGATCACATCGTCGCTGTCGCGCATCAGATATGCCCCGGCAGAGACGTCGGTGGATGCCCCGCGAAACAATTCTGGCGCATCGGCCAGATCGGTCCCACGTTTCCAGAGGCGGGTGGTAAAGGGGTAGTCGCTATCAGTCACGGTCCCATTGCCAAAGTCGCGTCCGACCAGCAGTGTGTCCTCGTCCAGCCAGCTAACGCCGCCTTGGCTTTTCTCCGGCAGTTCAAATCCGCCGTCGATGAATTCACCCGTCGCCATGTCGAATTCGCGCATGATGGTCGCATCCTCGCCGCCATCGGACAGAGCGATCATGCAGCGGTTCATCGCGGTCGGCAAGCAGGATGAGCCCTTGTAAACCCACTCCATCCCATCAGCCGCCGCGAGCGCATCGACGTCCAGAACGGTCTCCCATTCGGGATCATCGGTCTTGTAGCTTTCCAGCGTGGTGCGCCGCACGAGCCCCTTCGGATTGTCCTTGTCCTGCCAGAAATTGTACAGTCCATCCGGGCGGAAACTGACAAAGGGAATGCGGTCTTCACTGTCGAAAATAGCGAGCGCTTCGCCTTTCAGCGTCTCGAACCGGGGGTCAGCCTCAAGCACGCCCAGAGTGCGCGTGTTCTCCGCATCAACCCATGCGAGTGCTTCGTCGCTGCGTGCTTCTTCAAGCCAGATATAGGGATCTTGTTCGGGACCGGGGATCGGAGCCTCAGCAGACGCCTCTGCGTGTCCATCGGCGGTTGCGGTGGTTGCTGTGCCGACCATTATTGCGGCTGCCAGTGCGATTGATGAGACAAGTTTCAAGTGTCCTCTCCTGTAACGGGGTCAGGATAGGATTGTGGCGGGTCGTGGGGAGGATGGAAAGGGTAGAATGAACCTCATCCAAAGATAGGGCGGATATATCAAATCACCTGCGCAAACGCAAAAGGGCGACCCGCAGGCCGTCCTTTCAAATGTCGTCGATATGGAGTGGGTTACGCTTCCACATGCTCCGCCAGCACGGTCAGGCCGTTTTCGCCAACCTCGGCAAAACCACCGCGCACTTCGATCATCTCTGGCTCAGCATTTTCGGTCTTGTAAACCTGCACCGCCCCGTCGCGGATCGTGCTCATAAAAGGCGCATGGCCTTCGAGCACGCCAAATTCGCCTTCGGAACCGGGAACCACGACCATATGGACGTCTTCGGAGCGGACCTGTTTGGCCGGTGTTACAAGTTCAAAATGAAGGGGCATGGCTCGTTTTCCGTTGTTTGTGTGACACTACCCACAAAGTCAGCGTCATTACCTCGTCTAACAAAATATCCGTATCGGATATGCAGTTCTGTTCGCGGTTCCTGTGCTGATCGGTAACACAAATCCGCATACATTCGGTGAGCAAAGAAACTGTCCACCAGCGGCCAACTGGCCAAAAACTCTTTGTCGTCGATTGCTTCGCGCACGTCAGCCCAAAACTCTCTGTCGCCAAAGCCCGAAAACCGACATTGCGGCGATCTTGCAGCGGCCTCGATTTTGAAGAAATTGCGCGTACCAACTTGAAAGTATCGCTTACTTCCTTCGTCATCGATATCGGGAGTTGGGACAACAAGACCTTTTTCTCCCAAACCAGAACGCTCAACAAACTCCTGCGCGCTTCCGGTCCGATATTGCTCGTTGTTCACCCATTCAGAACAGGCTTCAACCGCAATATCGAAAAGCGGCTGAGCCTCATTTGTTGGCTGTGCTGCCAACAAAAAGAGCTCAGCCCCAAACATCGATATGCCTTACGCGTCCTCAGCCAGTTCAGCGGCTTTCTTCACCACGTCTTCAATACCGCCAACCATGTAGAAAGCTTGCTCTGGCAGGTGGTCGTATTCGCCTTCCACAACCGCTTTAAAGCTTTTTACAGTGTCTTCGAGTTGAACGAAGATGCCGTTGATGCCGGTGAAGACCTCAGCCACGTGGAATGGTTGTGAGAGGAACTTCTGGATCTTACGCGCACGCGCCACGGTCAGCTTATCTTCTTCCGACAGCTCATCCATGCCGAGAATGGCGATGATGTCTTGCAGCGACTTGTACTTCTGCAGGGTCTCTTGGACCTTACGAGCGGTCTCATAGTGCTCTTGACCAACAACGCGTGGTTCAAGAACACGGCTGGTGGAATCGAGCGGGTCAACCGCAGGATAAATGCCAAGCTCCGAAATCGCACGGTTCAGCGTGGTCGTCGCGTCAAGGTGAGCAAACGAGGTCGCTGGCGCAGGGTCGGTAAGGTCATCGGCAGGCACGTAGATGGCTTGCACCGAGGTGATCGAACCCTTGGTTGTCGACGTAATGCGCTCTTGCAGGTTGCCCATGTCGGTCGACAGGGTTGGCTGATAGCCCACCGCCGAAGGAATGCGGCCAAGCAGTGCGGACACTTCTGAACCGGCCTGCGTGAAGCGGAAGATGTTGTCGACGAAGAACAGAACGTCTTGGCCTTCTTCATCGCGGAAGTACTCAGCCATGGTGAGGCCCGAGAGAGCAACACGAGCACGCGCGCCGGGAGGTTCGTTCATTTGACCAAAGACGAGAGCCACTTTCGAACCCTCTGGTGTTGCGACGCCGTTTTCGTCTTTCTTGATCACCTCTGCGTCGAGGAATTCGTGGTAGAGATCGTTGCCTTCACGGGTACGCTCACCAACGCCCGCGAACACGGACACGCCGCCGTGGCCCTTTGCGATGTTGTTGATCAATTCCTGAATAAGAACGGTTTTACCAACACCAGCGCCGCCGAACAGGCCGATCTTACCGCCCTTTGCGTAAGGAGCGAGAAGGTCGATGACCTTAATGCCGGTCACGAGAATGGCCGCTTCGGTGGACTGGTCCACAAATGGAGGCGCTTCCGCATGGATAGGCATGCTCTTATCCGCGCCAACCGGGCCAAGCTCGTCAATCGGCTCGCCCACAACGTTCATGATGCGGCCCAAAGTCTTCGGGCCAACAGGCACAGAAATCTGAGCGCCGGTTGCGATCACTTCAGCGCCGCGAACGAGGCCTTCGGTCGCATCCATCGCGATGGTGCGAACGGTGTTTTCGCCAAGGTGCTGAGCAACTTCGAGAACGAGTGTCTTGCCGTCATTCTTGGTCTCCAGTGCGGAGAGAATTGCAGGCAGTTCGCCTGGGAACTGCACATCGACGACAGCGCCGATGACCTGAGCGATAACGCCGTTAGTGGTCTGGTTAAGTACTGCGGTAGCCATGGTTTTTCCTTAGCCTTGCTTTAGAGCGCTTCTGCGCCAGCGATAATTTCGATAAGTTCGGTGGTGATCGCAGCCTGACGGCGGCGGTTGTATTGGATGGTCAGCGCGTTGATCAGCTCGCCCGCATTGCGCGTGGCGTTGTCCATTGCTGTCATCGAAGCGCCGTGTTCGGATGCTTCGCGTTCCAGCAGCGCGCCGAAGATTTGCGTTTTCACGTAGCGTGGCAGCAGCTCTTCAAGGATTTCCTCTTCGCCCGGCTCATATTCGACAACCGCGCCCGCATCGTCCGCAGCCTCAGGGGAGGGGACAGGGATCAATTGGTTGACGGTTGGGTTTTGAACCAGTGCCGATTGAAAGGTCGGATAGATCAGATGGGCAATGTCAAACTTGCCATCATCGAACATCGCGATGAGTTCAGCGGCAATCGCATCGGCCTCTTCAAAGCCGGGTGTCTTCACCGTCGAGGTATCAAATCCGCCACCGATCTGGCTTGCGTAGTCACGCTTCAACGGTGCGCGACCTTTCTTGCCGACGAGGTAAAACTCAACCGTCTTGCCAGCGGCGATCAGCTCATTCGTCTTCACGCGCGCCGCTTTGACGAGGTTCGAGTTCAGACCGCCGCACAGGCCTTTATCGGTGTTCACGACCACCAACAGGTGGCGCTGGTCCGATCCGGTTCCAGCCAGCAGTTTCGGAGCGCTATCGCCTGAAACTTTGCCTGCCAGCGACGCCATGACGGCACCCAAACGCTCGGCGTAGGGACGACCCGCTTCGGCAGCAGCTTGCGCGCGGCGAAGCTTCGCTGCGGCGACCATCTGTTTGGCCTTGGTGATCTTCTGGGTGGATTTAACCGACCCGATCCGATCCTTGAGTTCCTTAAGTGATGGCACGTTGCGTTACCTTTTAAGCGAACTGTTTGGCGAAAGTTTCGAGCGCTGCGACTGTGCGGTCTTTCACATCGCCTTCGAATTTCTTCGAAGTGCGAATATCGTCAAGAATGCCCGCATGTTCGCTGCGGAAATAAGCGAGCATTTGCTCTTCATATTCACCTACGCGCTCCACTGCCACGGCATCAACATAACCATTGGTACCAGCGAAAATCGAAACTGTTTGCTCTTCGAATGGCATCGGCGAGAACTGCGCTTGTTTCAGCAGTTCGACCAAACGCGCACCGCGATTGAGCAATTTCTGTGTCGATGCATCCAAGTCCGAACCGAACTGAGCAAAGGCTGCCATCTCGCGATATTGCGCAAGGTCAAGCTTCATCGAGCCCGAAACCTTCTTCATCGCCTTCGTCTGAGCGGCACCGCCAACGCGGCTAACCGACAGACCCACGTTAATCGCAGGACGGATGCCTTGGTAGAACAGGTCGGTTTCAAGGAAGATCTGACCATCGGTGATCGAAATCACGTTGGTTGGAATATAGGCCGACACGTCGCCTGCTTGCGTTTCAATGATCGGCAGCGCGGTCAGCGAACCGCCGCCTTCCGATGTGTTCATCTTCGCTGCACGCTCAAGCAAGCGCGAGTGGAGATAGAAAACGTCGCCCGGATACGCTTCGCGGCCCGGAGGACGACGCAGCAACAGCGACATTTGACGGTATGCAACAGCTTGCTTGGAAAGGTCATCATACACGATCACGGCGTGCATGCCGTTGTCGCGGAAGAACTCACCCATCGCACAGCCAGTGTAAGGGGCGAGATATTGCAGGGGAGCAGGCTCAGAAGCGGTCGCGGCGATCACAATGGAATATTCCATCGCGCCGTTCTCTTCGAGCTGCTTCACAATCTGAGCAACAGTCGAACGCTTTTGACCAACGGCGACATAGACGCAGTAAAGCTTCTTGCCCTCATCGTCGCCCGCATTGACGGTCTTTTGGTTGATGAAAGTGTCGATGGCGACAGCGGTTTTACCGGTCTGACGGTCACCGATGATCAATTCGCGCTGACCACGGCCAACAGGGACCAGAGCGTCAACCGCCTTGAGGCCGGTCTGCACAGGCTCGCTAACCGATTCGCGCGGAATAATGCCCGGCGCTTTGACTTCGACTCGCTGACGCTTTGTATCTGTGATCGGGCCTTTGCCATCAATCGGGTTGCCAAGTGCGTCAACCACGCGGCCCAGCAAGCCTTTGCCAACCGGAACGTCCACAATGGTCTCGGTCCGCTTGACTGTGTCGCCTTCTTTAATCTCGGCGTCCGAGCCGAAGATCACGACGCCGACATTGTCCGCTTCAAGGTTCAAAGCCATGCCTTGAACACCGTTGGCGAACTCCACCATCTCACCAGCTTGAACTTGGTCGAGGCCGTGAATACGGGCGATCCCGTCACCCACTGAAAGCACGGTGCCTACTTCGCTGACTTGTGCATCTGTGCCGAAATTGGCGATCTGGTCTTTGATGACCTTGGAGATTTCTGCTGCGCGGATTTCCATGAGTGTAGTCCTTTAAGCCTTCATGGCCTGGGAGAGCGAGTTGAGACGGGTGCGGATCGAAGCGTCGATGCGCTCTGATCCGATAGTGACGACGAGCCCGCCCAAAAGGTCGGGATCAACGTCAGCGGTAAGCATAACTGTGCGCCCCTGACGGGCGGTGAGTTTGGTTTTCAGTGTGGCGATCTGATCATCGCTAAGCGGATGCGCGCTGGTAACAGTCGCAGTCACTTCGCCGCGTTGAGCAGCGGCAATGGCTTTGAACGCAGCGATCATGTCTGGCAATTTGGCGAGACGGCGATTTCCCGCGAGTACGCCAAGGAAACTGGTGGTCAGCGGGGCAAGCGACAAGTGATCGGCAATCGCGGCAACCGAGCTTGCTTGATCAGCGCGCGACAATTGCGGATTGGTGGTTGCTGCGCGCAAATCATCGGAAGCGCTCAGCGCTTCGTTCAGAGACGCGAGGTCTTTTTCGACAGCGGTGACGCTGCCATTTTCGCTGGCTAGCTCAAATAAAGCTGAGGCGTAACGCCCAGCAAGGCTAGCCTGAATACCGGCGGAAATATCCACGCGCTTTGGTCCTTTTGGAAAGGCATGAGAATAATGTTGCACCCACCGCGGGTCAGATGCGTGAGGGGCACCATCGCTGTAAGTTGGCGCGCGCCTAGCAATTCGTTTTTGATTCCGCAAGCCAACTGGGTGGAAGAGTTGGATTTGTCTGCATTCAAGAGCGCTTTTCGATGAAACATCATCACATCTGGGCTTGCTTTCCCTAACGGAATGCGCGAAAAGACTTACCGTACGGTAAGCAGGTAATGGGATCACGAATCATGCAACTTACTCCAATGGCTCCAAAATGCGGCGTCGAAGTGTCTGGAATCACTCTCGCATCATGCAGCGATGCTGAGATGGAGGACGTGAAGCGCGCGATCTATGAGCACGGCGTCGCGGTTTTTCGTGATCAAGAGTTCAGCCCGCAAGATCACATCAAGTTCGGCAAACGCTGGGGCGGGATGGATATCAACAATTACTTCCCGCAACAGGGCGATTTCGACGAAATTTCTGTCGTGAAGAAAGAGCCGACGCAAAACACCAATATCGGCGGCGCGTGGCACACGGACCACTCCTATGATCAGATCCCGGCAATGGGTTCGGTGCTGGTCGCGCGGGAGCTTCCGCCCAAAGGCGGCGATACGATGTGGGCGCATATGGGCGCAGCTTACGATGCGCTGTCAGATGATCTTAAGGCGAAGGTTGAGGGGTTGGAAGCGTTCCACACCGCCGACCATGTCTATAAAGAAGGTGGCCTTTATGCTCAGACCGATATGGGTGAGCATTTGCGCGGGCAGGACCTTCAGACTGGCGCTACCCACCCGGTTGTGATCCGCCACCCGGTCACCGGGCGCAAGCTGCTTTACGTAAACACTGCTTTCACGATCAACTTCGTGGGCCAGACGCGCGAAGAAAGCCTGCCACTGCTTAATGAGCTGTGCGACGCGGCTCTGACTGATGACAATCAGTGCCGCCTGCAATGGAAGCCGGGCACAGTGGCGATTTGGGACAACCGCACCAGCTGGCACAATGCCATGAACGATTACGCCGGCCACCGCCGCGAAATGCACCGTATCACGCTATCGGGCGAGGCGTTGGCGGCGTAGTAGCGCCCGCGCGGTTCAGTTTACTGCTCCCCGCCAATCACCCCGTCGCGCTTTGTCTCGCAATTGTAGACCAGCCGCTCATTCGGGCGATCCGGCAACAGCGCAAGCAGCGCAGATTGTTGTTCGCCCAGTGTGATCTGCGCATTGCTAACGCCGCATGCGGGTGGATCGTAAGTGCGACGAGCGGCGCGGGCGTCTTCCATATCAGCGCGGCTTAGCAGATATCTTTCAGTACGGAACGTGCGCGTTTCGGGGTCATAAACGTTGACCGAAACCGCGGCTTCGGTGTCAGGCACGAACACGCGCGTCCATTCACCGCTGACCATGCCATATTGAGTGCGTTCATTTACACATCCATCGGCGGCCCAATCGAACTCCACATCATCGCTGCGCGCGCCTGTGATGCGGCTGCGTTCGGGTACCAGAGTGCATATGAGCGTCCCGTCACCTGCCAGATCACCGCCCGGATCATCGCCCGTGCCGCCATTCTCACTACCTTCGCCAAGGATCGCTGCAACGCGTTCTTCCAGCTCGCTAAAGCCGGGACGCGTGACCCAAACCAGCACCGTGCCGATTAAAGCAGCGCCCGCGATTCCGGCTGCGAAAATCGCGCGGTTGCCGTTCTCTGGCTTGTCGGCCAGCCCGCTGCGCAATTGTGCCGCCGCGTAGCCTGCACCGATCCCAATGAGCAGCAGCACCATCGCAATCGCCATCGCATTTTCGCGCGCATCCATAATCTCGATTTGAGCCTGTAGCCGCGCTGTATCGCGGGCTTCGCTCAATTCCGCCTCACGCGCCTCAAGCCGCATTTGCGCCTCGTCCCGCTGCGCCTCAAACCGAGCGCGCTCCGCCGCATTCAACTCATCGATAGAACGACAGGGTAAGGCGTTGACTGCAGGCTCCATCCCGTTTTCGCGCAGGAACGGCAGCAGCTCGCGCAGGGACACCGCGAAATAGAACTCCGCATCCGATCCGTCTGAATCGGCGCCGAAGGAATTCACCCCCAGCACTCGGCCACAACCGTCCAGCAGCGGCCCACCGGAATTTCCGCGCGCAATAGGAGCGGTGTGAAGGATCGTATCGAACTGGCGGCTGGGCCGTTCACCGGATAAGAACCCACGGCTTTTCACTGGCGGCTGGGCACGGAATATGTCGCTGATTTCCAGACCCTGCGCCAGATCGACATTCATCGGGTAACCGACCGCCGATACCTCTCCCATATTGCGGTTGACCCCACCAGCCAGCGTGAGCGGCGGCAACCGCAGCGCGCCATCATTGATCTCGAGCAGGGCCAGATCGTTGCTGGGGCTGACCGCGACGGGTGTTGCAAATCCGCCTGCATCCCCTTCGCTCGGCACAATTCCGATGCGCAAAGTGTCATCCAGCAAGGCCTCACGGATGACATGTGCGTTGGTGACGATGCGCGTTGGAGAGACCGCAAAGCCGCTGCCATGGGTGACAGGGACGACTTCTTCCCCGCTCGAATCGATCAGAACAACGCGCACAACTCCGCGCGCGGCGGCATCGACATCGCCCGCATCGGCGGACGCGGGTGAAGGGGCAAGGGCAAGCGCGAAGGCTGCAGCGAGAATGGAGAGAATACGATACATCTGACCGCAGTCTCTATCGCGGCTCAGCATTCAATAACAAGGCACTTGTATGGAGACGTGGGCTGGCAGTGGATACATTGAGCGCAAGCTTCGGGATGCGCGAGCCTCAGACCTGTGTAGAACAAGCTGTCATGACTGATGCAACTCACAAACCTCTGACCGATGAGCAACGCTGGCAGATCGCGCTGGCGAAAGACCGGCGCTATGATGGCGCATTCGTGACCGGTGTGCATTCAACCGGCATCTATTGCCGCCCATCCTGCCCGGCGCGCGCTCCGCATCGCAAAAATGTGCGGTTCTATGCCAATGGCGATGCGGCAGAGGCGGCTGGACTGCGAGCCTGCAAACGCTGTTCGCCCAACACCCAAAGTGCAGAGGAAGCCTGCGTGCTTGCGGCAATCGCTGCGATCCGTGCGCAAGGGGCCCAATCGCTCGACCAGCTCAGCGAACTCACCGGATATTCACCCACCCATTTTCAGCGGCTGTTTAAACGCACCGTCGGCCTGTCGCCTGCCGCATTCGCACGGGCATTGCGCGAAGAACGAGTGAAAGATGCGCTTGCCGATGGAGCAAGCGTTACCGATGCGCTGTATCAAGCGGGCTATTCTGCACCCTCGCGGTTTTACAACGACACCAAGGACAAACTCGGCATGCAAGCGAGTGATTGGCGTGATGGCGGGGCGGGCAGGCAAGTGCATTGGCGTGTGATCGCAACCTCTCTGGGCGACATGCTGGTTGCGGCGAGCGAGAAAGGCGTGTGCTGCCTCTCTTTTAATGAGGGTGAGGAACATTTGCGCGCCCGCTTTCCCAAGGCCGATATCGTCGAAGCGGGCGATGACTTCGCTGCTCTGTTTGACCAAGTTGTCGCTGCGGTTGAAGAACCCTCAAGCGACGCCTCTGCAATTCCGCTCGATGTGAAAGGCACCGCGTTTCAACAACGCTGCTGGCAGGCATTGCGCGAAATCCCTGCGGGCGAAACGCGCTCTTATGGGGAGCAGGCTGCGATGCTCGGCAATCCAAAAGCAAGCCGTGCAGTCGGTAGCGCCAATGGGGCCAACAATATCGCGGTTCTGATACCATGCCACCGGGTGGTCCCTGCAAATGGCGGGGTGGGCGGCTATGCCTATGGACCAGAGATTAAAGCGGAATTGTTGCGGCGCGAGGGCGCTGGAGAGAAGGAATTGTTCTGATGACACGTAGTGAATTTGCCGAACTGCACCGTGCCGGGGCTCCGCTGGTGCTCTACAATATCTGGGATGCGGGCAGCGCAAAGGCAGTGGCCAAAGCCGGTGCGAAAGTCATCGCGACGGGCAGCAACGCGCTTGCCGGAGCATTGGGGTATGACGACGGAGAAACCTTACCATTTGTAGAATTGCTGAATGCAGTGAGACAAATCGCGGACGTTTCCGATCTGCCGCTGACCGTAGATTTTGAGGCCGGTTATGCTCAGGGCCTTACTGACCTCACCAAGAATGCCAAGGCACTTAAAGATGCAGGAGCCGTGGGCTGTAATCTTGAGGATCGGTTGATCCACCAACCGGGCTTGCGCGATGCTAGCGAACAGGCGGAACGGATTTCAGCGGTCGAAGCGGCGGGCCTATTCGTCAACGCGCGCACGGACACATTTCTGGCTCCGTTAGTGGCAGGCGAAGACCCCAATCGCGAGGAGTTGGTCGATGCCGCTATCGCTCGTGGTCACGCCTATGCTGAGGCCGGAGCAGGGAGCTTTTTCATCCCCGCGCTCACCAATTCAGACATGATTGCGAAAATCTGCGCTGCAGTTTCAATCCCGGTCAACGTCATGCGTCGCCCCGGAATGGTCGGCAACGCCGATCTCGCCAAGCTGGGAGTCGCTCGGATCAGCTATGGTCCGGGACCGTGGAACGACGCGATGGCTGGCGTGGAGGCTGCGGCCAAAGAGGCCTTTGCTCTTTAATCCAACTTAGGTGGAAAGCCGGGTTCCGCCTTTGCCATCGCCCGCTGATAGGCATCGCGCGCGCCGATGCGTTGCAGATACGCTTTCAAGTTGGGCATATGGTCGATGTTCATATCGTTGAACGCGCGCGCCGTGGTCAGCGAGAAACCGAGCATGATGTCGGCCGTCGTCATGGCCGATCCGCCAAAGTAGTCGGCCTCGCCCAAACGGCGTTCAATCGCGGCCCATGCATTCGTCACCCGCTTCATCAAAGGCGGCGGCATTTCCCCGCCCACCGCATTCACCGCAATGCTCATCATACCGTTGGTCATCAACGTCGCATTGGCAAAGTGGTACCAATAAAGGTGATCGGCAAAGTCAGGATGATCGGGACCAGGGACAAGGTCAGTGTCGGGCGCAAATTTGCCCACGATGTAATCCATAATTGCGCCGCTCTCGCCCAGCAGCGTGTCGCCGTCTTGGATGAGCGGCGCGATCTCCATAGGGTGCAGAGCTTTCAGCTCCGCCGGGGCAAGCCGCGTTTCGGGATCGCGGTTATATAGCTTTAGATCGTAATCGAGCCCCAGCTCCTCACACAGCCAGACGATGCGTTCGGATTGCGAAATGCGCAGATGGTGGATGGTCAGCATTGGAGTAGGCTCCTTAATTTGTCTCTCTCGCCCACCCTTTGCTGGCAGGCGTCAGAGAGTCGAGAAAATTGTCTGCATGGTCCAGATAATCGCGCTTCTTCTCATCGCCCATCCTATCCCAAGTCGAATAAATCCGGCCAATGCGGTGATTGCTTTTTAAGCGTTCGCGGTGACGGTCCATAAAGTCCCAATAGAGCGGGCCAAAAGGGCAAGCGCCTTCGCCTGATTTCTTGGACGGTGAGTAAGCGCAGTCTTTGCAGTAATCGGACATCTTGTTGATGTAATTGCCTGACGCCGCGTAGGGTTTGGTCGCCAGTTTTCCGCCATCTGCATAAAGGATCATGCCAGCGACATTGGGCAGCTCGACCCACTCATAGGCATCGGCATAGACGGCCAAATACCAGTCCTGCACTTGCTTAGGATCAATCCCTGCAATCAGGCAGAAATTGCCGAGCACCATTAGGCGTTGAATGTGGTGCGCATGGGCGTTTTCGTGCGTGGAGCGGATGCAGTCGGAAAGGCAGCGCATGTCTGTCTCACCCGTCCAAAAGAACTCTGGCAAAGGACGCGTGGCTTCCATCTCATTTGCATCGGCAAGGCCGGGCATAAACAGCCAGTAGAACCCGCGCACATATTCGCGCCAGCCGATGATCTGGCGGATAAAGCCTTCAACTGAATTGAGCGGCGCTTTGCCATCTTTGTACGCTTGCTCGGCGCGTTCGCACAGTTTGAGCGGGTCGAGTAGGCCCAGATTGATGCTGGTGGAGAGCATCGAGTGGTAAAGGTCATCCGACCCATAGACCATCGCGTCTTGGTAAGGGCCGAATTGCTCAATCCGCTCAGCGAAAAATGCGTCGGCGGCTTTCTCTGCATCTGCGCTAGTGACGGGCCATTCGAACCGGTCGAGCGAGCCAAAATGGTCGCCGAACCTATCCTCGACCAAAGTGATCACTTCTGACGTTATGTCGTCGGGCGCGAATTTTGGCCGCTTGGGGATGAACATATCGCCATCGAGGCTCTCGCGATTATCCGCGTCGTAGTTCCACTTGTCGCCCTCGGGCTTCATCTTCCCTTGGCCGTCATCACCCATCAGCAGGCCGGTTTTCTTGCGCATCTCGCGGTAGAACAGCTCCATGGTGAGCTGCTTGCGGTCCTTGGCCCAGTCCTGAAACTCGGCATGGTTGCATAGGAAGCGGCCATCGGGTAAGATATCGACCTCGCACGCAAACTTGTCGGGCCATTCCTCGATCTGCTGCTGCACGCGCCACTCGCTTGCCTCTGTCACATGCACGGCGGCTGGTGAGTGCCGCTCAATCGCGCGGGCCACTTCGCCGGTGAAACTGCCTGAGTTCTCCTCATCATCCAGCTTCACATAATCAACCTGCCATCCCGCTTCGCCCAGCTCGCTCGCAAAGTGCCGCATGGCCGAAAAGATCAGCGCGATCTTCTGCTTGTGATGTTTGACATAAGTCGCCTCATCCCAAACCTCCATCATCAGGACGACAGTGTCATCCTTAGTCCGCCCGCGAAGGCTAGCAAGAGTGCGAGTGAGTTGGTCGCCAAGGATCGGGACGAGGGCGAGTTTTTGAGACATGTGGGGGTAACGCTCTCAGGCCTACCAGAGTTCCTTGGGCCTTTGCCCCCGATAATGAGCATCACAAGCAGCGATGTAGTTCAATATGTTGCCTTGGGAAAATGCATATCTCAGCCCCGCTGTTACACGCGCTGCGCCTTCTGCGTCGGCCATGCCCCCACGTTGCGCAACCGCCAATTCTCTCTGTGTCGTCATCCGCTGGAGGATTTGCCGGTAATGCGGCCCTTTGCCCTCATTGTCGTAAAGCGACTGGGAACCCATCCCCTCCACAAAATGGCTTGCCGCATGGCAGGAATAGATCGCATCGAGATTGTCTTGCGGTAGGGCCGGGATGGCAAGCTCGCCAGAAATGCCGAAATGCGCGTCACACCGGGAGACCAAAAGATCAAACTCTGATGGTTTAAACTCAATGCCATGGCTGTAGATTTGATCAGAACTCACCAAATCTCCGTCTGCAAGGAAAGTGGCAAAATCCTCTAAACTCGACGCTGCAATCATGGGATAGGCTTGCTGCTGCGCAACCGCCGACACTGTCGACTTATCGCCTCTCTGGCGGCCATCAGCATCGCGCATAGAGAGCATTTTTGCGGCCATGCAGAACTGTCCCGCGTCGGTGATGTCTGCAGGTATCTCAGGTGGTTCGGTAGAGCAGCCTGTCAGTAGCAAAGCCGCCGCGCCGGTTGCTAAAAGTAAATCGCGCACGGTTCCCTCTGAGTAAACTTAGACTGCAAAAACTATGCCCCTAATGTGCTCATTGGGGGCATAGAGAATAGTGGTTAAACAAAGCTGTAAGGATCAATATCCACGCCCACGCGCACTCCGGGCGGGAAATTGTGGCGGTTTAGCCAATCTCGCACTGTCCCTTGCAAGTTCGCGCTGCGGCGGGCGTTTATGAGGAAGCGGTAGCGGTAACGGTTTCGAAGCAATGCGAGCGGTGCAGGGGCGGGGCCTAGGATGTAGAGGTCGTCTGCATGGGGACGCGTGTCGCCCAGCCGGCTGGCGGCCTCGCGCGCTTCGCGGTCGTCTTCGGATGACAGGATAATCGCAGCCCAACGGCCAAAGGGCGGGGCACCTGCATCTTTGCGTGCCTCTGTCTCGGCGGCGTAGAATGCATCGCGGTCGCCATTGGCCAATGCCTCGATCACGGCGGCATCCGGGTGCCGGGTTTGCAGCAAAACCTCGCCCGGCTTTGCGCCCCGGCCTGCGCGTCCGGCGACCTGAGCGACTTGCTGATATGTGCGCTCAGCCGCGCGCAAATCGCCGCCTTCCAAGCCTAGATCCGCATCCACAACGCCGACCAATGTAAGGTCGGGAAAGTGAAATCCCTTAGTCACCAATTGCGTGCCCACGATCACGTCAATGGCTTTGGCTTCGGCCTGAGCGATGAATTCTGCCGCGCGTTCGGGCGATCCCAAAGTGTCGCTTGTCGCAACGGCCACGCGGGCTTCAGGGAACAGCTCGGCAACCTCGTCCGCGATCCGCTCAACACCGGGGCCGCAAGCGACAAGGCAGTCAGCTTCTCCGCAATCGGGGCACTTGTCGGGCGGTTTTGTTTCCAGCCCGCAATGGTGGCAGGCAAGGCGCGCGGACAGCCGATGTTCAACCAGCCATGCGCTGCAATTGGGACACTGGAACCGATGCCCGCAATTGCGGCACAGCGTCAGCGGAGCATAGCCTCGGCGATTGAGGAACAGCAACGATTGCTCGCCCGCTTCCAAACGCGCTTCCAGCCCCTCAATCAAAGGCGCGGACAGCCAGCGCCCATTGGCAGGTTTCTCAATTGTCAGATCGACCAACTTGATCGTGGGCAATTGCGCGCCGCCAAAACGGCTGGGCAGCACCAGCTTTGTGTATGTCCCGCTATTGGCCATATGCAGACTTTCCAACGCCGGTGTCGCGCTGGCTAGCACCACAGGCAGCCCTTCAAACCGGGCGCGCATGACCGAGACATCGCGAGCGTTGTAACGCACGCCTTCATCCTGCTTAAAGCTGATCTCATGCGCCTCATCCACCACGATCAGGCCGAGGTTCGCATAGGGTAGGAACAACGCAGAGCGCGCGCCCACAATCACTTGAGCGCTACCATTGGCAATCGCCCGCCATGCGCGTCTGCGCTCATTGGATTTGAGCGAGGAATGCCATTGCACAGGCGGTGTGCCAAAGCGGCTTTCAAATCGAGTGAGGAAATTTTCGGTCAGCGCAATTTCAGGCAGCAGGACGAGCACTTGGCGACCCATGCGGATCGCTTCGGCGACAGGTTCGAAATAGGTTTCGGTCTTGCCGGACCCGGTGACCCCATCGAGCAGGAAGGGTTCGAACTTGCGCGCCTCAACCGCGCTGACAAGGGTCTTGGCGACGCTCATCTGATCAGGCGAAAGCGCGGGTTGATTGTAATCGGGATCAGCAGGGGGATAGGGGCGATCGATGGCGACGCTGACCGCCTCAATCAAGCCAGCGCCCACCATCCCGCGCAGCACCCCTTCGGACACTTCGGAAGCTGCGGCGAGTTCGCGGATTGTCCCTTGTTCACCGCCCAATCGCTCAATCGCCTGTTTGCGTTGAGCCGTGAGCCGGCCTTCGGGTTCGCCATCGATCAAACGATATTCGGTCATGGTGGTCGGCCCGCCCAGTGCTCCCCCACTGGCTAGCACCATGCGCGCCACACTCGCCAAGTGCGCGCAGTAATAATCGGCGGTCCATTCGATCAGGCGGCGCAGCGCCTGCGAGAGCGGGGGCACCGCCACGACTTCGCGTAAGGCGCGCAATTTGCTCGCATCCACCGTCGCGCCGGGCAGTCGCCCTTCGTCCCATACAATTCCTGTGACGGCTCGGGGACCCAAGGGGGCGATCACCACACTGCCGGGCTCGACATGCATGCCTTCAGCGACCTTGTAATCAAGGGGGCCAAGCGCTGCATTGAGGACAAGAAGGCGGACGCGGTTCATCTTCAGGTGACATAGAGCGCGAAAGGCTGAATAACCACAAGCGGCGAGAGCAAATTGGGAGAAATTTCACATGACCGGACCAACCAGCGCATCGATTGCAACACTGTTTGACCGCAGAATGATGTTGCGCGGATCAGGTGTGGGGGCTTTGGCGCTTGCATTGCCCGCCTGTGCGAGCCTCCCCGGCCTTAGCATGTCAGAGGTGATCCGGCGTTTGCTGTTGCAGGCGAGTGAGAATGCCTTTGCCCGTCTGACTGCGCCGAACGGATATTGGGATCAACAGGTAGGGCAATTGGGCCTTGCGCAATTACTAGGCGGGCGCGGCGATCTTTTAACCCGGGTACTCAGTTCATCACTGTTCAAAGATCGGTTGGAGGATGCCTTTGCCGATATCGCCATTGCGGGATCGAACCGCGCCGCACCGATTGTGACGGAAGCCGTCGGCGTGATCGGGCTAGCCAATGCGATTGAGTTGGTGCGCGGTGGCCCTAGGGCAGCGACCACGGCCTTGCGTGGCGAGCTGGGTGGCCGATTGATCGAAGAGATGGTGCCGGAGTTGGGTGATGCAATCCGTATCGCATCCGATCCGCTGGTCGCAGAATTGATCGACGCCGCCACTGACACCGAAGCGAGCGCCATTATTCAAGGGCTTGCAGGCAATATAGATGACGCAATCTGGGATGAGATTGGCGTAGAAGAGGCCGCGATACGTGCAGATCCAAGAGCGACCAATGACCCACTGCTCATCGGAGTGTTTGGTGCAGGGTCGCGCTCGTAAGCGTTAGAATCGTGCGGAAATTCCGATGTTGGCGATGTGATCGGACCGGTCCTCCCCATCGCGGAAAACATGTTGATTGAGGTAGCCGGGCGTCACCGAAATTCCATCGGCGATGGGCAAAGACACGCCTGCAAAATTGCGCCAGACTGCGATACCGCCTCGGTTGAAACGTGTGTCGTTCACGCCAATAAATGGCTCAGTATAAAGCACCAGAGACGCGCTTTCACTGATCGGTGCGCGCAGTTGAATTTGGTTGCGATAACGCAAGCCGGTTTCGCCATCCTCTTCGAAAAAGCGTTGTTCAAAACGGTTGCGCGATGTGACGCGCAGGCCATTGGTATTCTTGAACAAAACGAAGGTCGCCTCTTGATAGATGCGGTGTTCGTTGACTTCGACCGGGCCAATTGGATCGGTCAGGATGTAAGCATAGCCTCCACCGACGGTAACGTTTTCGTTGATCCGATATCCTATGAGTGACCGCAGCAGCAATTGGCCCAAACGATCCGCATCATTGGTAAACCGCTCTTGTGCTTCGCCGCGAACGAACCATTCTCCATCATCATCCACATCAACCACAACCACTTGAGCGGCCCAAATGTTGAAATCATCTTCGGTCGCGGAAGCAGGCGACGCGACTAGAGCTGCACAAAATGTAACAAGTGCAGCAAGCAACGGACGGACGAACATGATTTTTGAGACCTTCCCTCGGAGGGTGATGTGACAGTTTGAGCTTAACACGCATGTGACGCTGCGGTTCCCTACTCAAAAATGCTGGGTCTTCTAAGCTCTCATGCTCTGGCTTCGCAAAAGGGGCTGTGCCATCCCGGTTTGCAACGAATCGATGGTCCCTGCCGGAGACTGTCGGACCCAAAGGAGAGCCGCGCGCCATGAAATTCTTCGTCGACACCGCAGAGATTGATGACATCAAAAACCTCGCCAGCACTGGCCTGCTTGATGGGGTTACGACCAATCCGTCGTTGATCCACAAATCGGGCCGCGACTTTATGGAAGTGACTAAGGAAATCTGCGGCATCGTCGATGGTCCGGTCAGCGCCGAAGTCGTCGCGCTGGATCACGAAACCATGATGCGCGAGGCCGAAGTGCTGCGCAAGATTGCGGACAATGTCTGTATCAAAGTCCCGCTGACGGTCGACGGGTTGAAGACCTGCAAAGCGCTGACGGGCGATGGCACGATGGTCAATGTGACGCTTTGCTTCTCCGCCAATCAGGCATTGCTCGCGGCCAAAGCTGGCGCGACGTTTATCTCTCCATTTGTAGGCCGTCATGATGACAATGGGTTCGATGGGATGGACCTTATCGAGGACATCCGCCTGATCTATGACAACTATCTCTACGATACCGAAATCCTTGTCGCCAGCATCCGCCACACAACCCATATCCTTGAAAGTGCAAAGATCGGCGCGGATGTTATCACAGCGCCGCCCAAAGTTATCCTCGGCCTGTTCAAACATGTCCTGACCGACAAAGGGATCGAGGCATTTATGGCCGATTGGGAAAAGACTGGCCAAAGCATCGTCTAAGCCCCATTTCGCACTGCAATGGCTGAAGAATCTCCTCTCGATACGTTTAAACACGCGCTGACCGGCGCGGCGCGTGCGATTGCAAAGGACGCCGAGGTTGAGGTCGCTTGGAGCGCCGACGTGCCCGGTGCATCGGGCAATCGTTTCCGCGTGCCATTGCCCGCGCGCGATCTGCCAGCGGATCAGGTGACCGAAGCGCGCGGATTTGCCGACAGTTTTGCGCTGAAATTGCGGCACCACGATGCGGGGCTGCACGCAGTCGGCGCTCCGCCAGAGCCGGTGGCGCGGGCATGCTATGATGCGATTGAGCAAGTGCGTTATGAGGCGCTTGGCTCGAACCGGTTTGACGGGATCAAAGCGAACCTTGATGCGGCGACCGAACTGCGCACCGCCAGCGATGGGATTGTTCGTGCGCAAAACTCTTCCGAAGTGCCGCTGCAGACTGCGCTGTCTTTGATGCTGCGAGAACAGCTGACCGGAGAGGCGATCCCGGCCAAAGCGGAGGCTGGCGTTGATCTGGTGCGCGACTTTGTCGAAGAGAAGGTTGGCAAGGATTTTGGCGCGCTCGGCGACATTGTCGGTGATCAAGAGGCGTTTCAGAAACTCGCGCTCGATATGCTGCGCGAACTCGACCTGACCCGGCCCACCGAGAACCCTGACCAGACCGAGAACGACGATTCCGAAGAGGATGAAGGCGAAGACGACGATCAGGCTGGCGATGAGCAACGGGAAGGCGATGCCGACCCGCAAGGCGCCGAGGCCGCTGGCGAAATGGCCGAAGGGGATGGCGAGGGCGAGGCCGATAGCGAGCTGTCCGCTGACGATGAGATGCAGGATGGCGAGCCGGGCGAAGAAGGCGATGCCTCCAACGCACCCGTCCGCCCGAATCGTCCGCAAGCCGACATCCCCGATGGGTTAGATTACAAGGCGTTCACTGAACGGTTTGACGAAGAAATCGAAGCGCCCGAACTGTGCGATGCCGAAGAATTGGAGCGCCTGCGCGCCTATCTCGACAGTCAGCTAACAGGATTGCAAGGCGTGGTCACACGGCTCGCCAATCGCCTGCAACGCCGATTGATGGCACAACAAAATCGTAGCTGGGATTTCGATCAGGAAGAGGGCGTTTTGGATGCCGCGCGCCTGTCCCGCGTGATTGTCTCACCGGGCACCGCGCTGACTTATAAAGTCGAACGCGATATCGATTTCAAAGACACTATCGTCACGCTTCTCATAGACAATTCCGGCTCCATGCGGGGGCGCCCGATCAGCATCGCCGCGATCAGTGCCGACATCCTTGCGCGAACATTGGAGCGCTGCGGGGTCAAAACCGAGATTCTCGGCTTCACCACCCGCGCATGGAAAGGTGGCCAGTCGCGCGAAGCCTGGCTGGCCGATGGCAAGCCGCAAGGGCCGGGCCGCCTCAACGATCTGCGCCACATCATCTACAAGCAAGCGGACGAACCATGGCGGCGCGCACGGCGCAATCTGGGCCTGATGATGCGCGAGGGTTTGCTCAAAGAAAACATTGATGGCGAGGCGTTACTTTGGGCGCATTCCCGCCTGATTTACCGCCCCGAAGAACGCCGCATCCTGATGGTGATCAGCGACGGTGCGCCGGTCGATGACAGCACTTTGAGTGTGAATTCCGCAGGGTATCTCGAAGCGCACCTTCGCGGTGTGATCGAATGGATTGAGAAAGCCTCACCCGTGCAGCTGGTGGCCATCGGCATTGGACACGACGTGACCCGCTATTACAGGCGTGCGGTGACAATCATGGATGTCGAACAATTGGGCGGCACGATCATGGAGCAGCTCGCGGAATTGTTCGAGGATGAAAAGGGCCAAGGTAAGGGCGCCCGGCGACGATAATTGTATCGCCCTAACTGCGCCCGTGATCAGCGCTTTCGTTGTGCAGATAGGCTGCGAGCGTGATGACCAACCATGCTGCGACGATCCACCATTCTGGGACTTGTGACCTCTTGATGTGATGCAAGTCTTTGCTGTCTGTATCCCATCGCCAGAAGGTGAAAGCTTCAAAAAGGTATCCGGCCAGCGGGATGCAGATCAAAGCGATGATTGCCGCGAAAGCTAGGGATTTGCCCTTCGTATCATGCCTTCCTTTGCCAAAGTGATACGCGACTAGCAGCAGTGGCAGCGTGATCAGGCCCTCAAGCGGCGTGAATGGCCCTTCGGTTACAAATATCGCGATGATCGCTGCCAAAGCCGCTGCCGAAAGCGCGACGAAATCAGCGTCTTTGTTCTCTAGCCCCGCCATGTTTGCCTCCGATCACGCAACACAATCACCGCGCGCAAAACGCAAGCTTCGGACCTTCCCAGCATGATCGATCAGTGCTGCTACGTTGAACTTCTGTCCGCTGAATTTCTCCGCCATTGTAGTAGATTTCAAGCACGCCGCGTCCTTCGCTAGTCACATCGAGGCCGATCTGACGCACATCCATAAAGTATGGCCCATCGAGGCTGCGCGTCATGAAATCCCCACCCGCGCCAGCTGCAAAATGGCATGCCCCATCGTAGGTGAAGGCGGTGTTTGAAAAGTAACACCCGACGCGCCGCGCCCGAGCTGCGCCATTGTCCGCCCCGCCACCGCGCGGCGCAGCGGACTGAACGGGGGGGAGTGCCGGTTCGGGAGTGGGGGCTTGGGGGCTTGGCGCTTCATCGGGCGCAGCTGTGGCCGCAGGTTTAGGCGTGTCGGCGGCGGCCAAGGCTGGTGTTTCTGATCCGCCAATGGCCGCGTCGGCACCGCTCCCGCCATTGCCCATAGCGCCCAATAGGAGTGCTCCGGCACCAACGATCGCAAGCGCCGCAATCCCGATGCCTGCAAACAGGGGCCATTTTGATGGTTCGCTCCCGGCAGATGCCGAGTCACGGGCAGGTTCGGGTGCCGGAGAGGGCGTGGGTGTCGGCGAGGCAGTCGCCATTGCTATACTAGCCGTGGCGCTTTCTCCGGGCTGTCCACAAAGCTCAAACAGGCTCGCTTTCACCTTGCGCCAACCGGTGTGATCGTCCTCACCCTGCCATTCGCCAATATCGGCGAACTGGATCTGGTTGAACGGCAGTGGTGGCATAATATCGCCCAACGCCGTCTGGATCAGCTTCCTCTGATTGCGCGCCATATCAGCCTCAGCCCGCACCCATTCGCTTTTCGCAGCGGTTGGGGACCACACCACAACGGCGGCCTTCGCCGAAGCGACTTTCTCCTCAATCACCTCGCCATAACTTTTGTGCGGGGGCAATTCGGCGTCCCACCAGACGTCATACCCCTCGGCCTCAATCTTTTGGGCAAGGCGTCGCACGGCGGCTTCGTCATGCCGCGAATAGGATAGGAATACATCGACCATCAAAGTGCCCCCTTTGAATTCAGGCTCAATTGATACTGCGCCGCCGCGCGCTTGCAAGCTTGCTCTCACGCGCTGGGCTGGCTAGCACCCATCGGTATGAACGTAACCGAAGCTGTGACCAGCCGCCGATCTGTCCGCCAATTCCTTGATAAGCCAGTAGAGCTTAAAACTTTGCGCAGTGTGTTAGATAAAGCCCGCTGGGCCGCATCTGGCTGCAATTATCAGCCATGGGAAGCCGCCGTGATGACTGGTGCTCCGCTGGCTGAGCTGCAAGCGAAACTCACCACCACACCGCCTAATAAAGCGGAGTATGACTGGACCGCTCCGGGTGAGGAAGACATGTATAAACAGCGTCTTAATGGTGTGTCTAAAGGTATGTTTGGCGCGATGGGTATCGCCCGCGATGATGGTGAGGGTCGGATGAAGGCGATGATGCGCAACGCCACCAGCTTTGATGCACCCGCTGTCCTGTTCGTATACTTCCCGCGCCTGATGAAAGAGCCGCAATGGTCGGATACCGGCATGTGGCTGCAAACGGTTGCATTGCTACTGCGCGAAGAGGGCCTCGATAGCTGTTTTCAGGAATATATGGCGCTCTATGCCAATCTCATCCGTGATGCGCTGGGCCTCGATCATGAACGCTATATGCTGTTTTGCGGTATGGCGATTGGCTATCGTGATCCCGACGCACCGCTTAACACATTTGAGCGTGAGCGCGTGCCTTTGGACGACCATGTGAGCTTTCACGGCTGGGAATAGAACAGGTGGCCTGACTCGCCTCTTTCCCCATTAGTCTCCCACAAAGCGATTATCCCAATCGGGGACAGATACAAGATTCTGTCCAATCCATACTATTTGCTCGGCCCCCGCCGGTTTAGAACCATATTCGTGCAATGGCGGTGGAAACACCTCCAAAAGGGAGCAAAAGCTCCCGAATGAGGAACATACCATTAGGTCAGGGGGGCCGCCTGTGGGACGGATAACTTTAGCGATTTCAGCGGCATTTGCGGTTTCGGCTGTGTGCCTTACATCTGCATCTGCGCAATCCGGGTCAGTGTTGACCCGAGACAGTTTTCCCATTGGTGATGCCGAAGGGATTCTGTGTCAGGTGCAAGATCGCAGCACCTCGAATCCTGCCAAACAATCGATTTTCGACCGCCGCTGGGTGGTTGTGTGCCGCGATAACCCGCAGCCGATTGCTGAAGTTTTCGCATTTCGAAGCTTTGATGCGAGTGCGCGCAATGCCGTGCACGATTTGCGGCGTTTTCCGGTTCAATGCTCTGGTGCAGGTGGGGGCGTAACCGGTCCTGTGGCTGGATCGCAAAAGCAGAACTGCAAGGTGGCTGAGAGTGATCTCGCATGGAGCCAGATCACTGCCAAATCCCGCGATCTTACTTATTATGCCGAAGGGTTTGCCGCCTATGATGATGCAACCGTTCTGGCGCTGCGTTCGGTCCTGAACAACGATATCGCAGACGGCACAATCGACGTTGCATCTACATCTGTTTCTGATCCGCTTTCTTTTGCGCGCGTTCAGGCCCAGACGCTTAAGCCGCAGCAGGCACTGGCCGAGGGCTATCGCCGCAATCTGGCAGGCGAATATGCGGAGGCCGCTGCCTATTTCGAGACGCTGCAACAGCGGCTTGAGGATGAAGACGAGAACTCGATCAATCCGGGTGAATTCTTCGTCAATCGCGCTTTGCAAAAAAGCAATCTGGGCGAATTCAGCATCGCCAACCGTCTGTTCGAACAGGCAAATACCTTTGGCGGTGATGATCCAATAACCGCACGCCTCTTGCGCAATTTCGAAGCGATCCATCTGCTCAATCAAGGGTTTGACGAGGCAGCGATTGAGCGGCTTTCGCAAGCTCTGCCCGATGCAGCATTGGGCGCAGAAACTATCGACGGTGGGTTGTCCATCACACAGCCAATCTCTGAACGGCTAAACCGCGAGCAGGCGAGTGGTTTCCTGTTTGGGGTCGTTGATGAGCTGAGCCTGACAGTTGAAGAGCGCGCCAAGATTATCGACGCGCAAGCCCTGCAAATTCGTGGAACAGCGCGCCGGTTGAGCGGTGATCTCGACGGATCGCGCGCCGATTTGGTCAGCGCCTACTCACAAGCCATCGAAGTGCGCGATGGCCGCGTTACCTCGATCACGCGGCTGCGCAGCCAAGTGCTCGCCGATCTCGCTCTGATTGCGGAGCGACGCGGGAACACCGCCGATGCGGAAAGCTATCTGCGCAACGGTCTTGCTCTTGTTCAGGCGCAATACCCTGAGCGTCGCGCGGTCAGTGCGCTTGAAGCGCGGCTCGCTGCATTCCTGTTGCGACAGGGGCGCGAAGGCGATGCAATGGCGCTGTATAACAAAGTCATCGAACGCGCGGTTGGAAAGCGCAATGCGATCACCGGCTTCGCGAACCAGTTGAACCCGTACTACGAATTGCTCGCTGGCAAAGTCAGCAGCGATCCCGAAGCGGCGGAGGATTTCTTCCGCGCAGCTCAAGTGTTGATCCGACCCGGTGTTGCCGAAACGCAGGCTTTGCTTGCGCGTCAGCTCAGCGCCAATTCGGATGAGGCATCGCGCTTGTTCCGTCAGTCGATTGATCTGGGCCGCGACATTGAACGGTCACGCATCCGGTTCGAAGCGCTTGGTAATGGCGAACAAAACGCCGCCACGCGTCAGCGGATGGAAGAGCTATCCTCGCAAATCGCTGTGCTGGAACGCGCGCAAGTGAGCACTCAGGTGCAATTGAACGCCTATCCGCAATACCGCGTGGTCTCGCCATCCTCGCTTGAACTCAGCGAGTTCCGCGCAGTCTTGCAGCCGGGCGAGGTTTACGCCCGCCTAGCAGTCGTCAGTGACGATGTTTACATGTTCTACGCTGATCAAAACACAGCCAAGGCTTATAAAGTCGACATCACCAAAGATGATCTGAGCGAGCAGGTCGACATCATCCGCGAAACGATTTCGGTCTTCGATGGCGGCCAATATGTCACTTATCCCTTCGACATCGCATCGGCGCGCGGCCTTTACAAAACGCTGTTCGATCCGATTGCGAATGAGATTGCAGCGGCGGAACACGTTATTTTTGAGCCCGATGGGGCAATGCTGCGTTTGCCGGTCGATCTGTTGGTAGCCGATGATTCGTCGGTCAACTTGTATCAACAACGCGTCGCACAGCCCAATGGCGATGAATACGACTTCACCGGCGTCAATTGGCTGGGCAAAGGCCGCATGGTCAGCACCGCTGTCTCTGCCGAAGCCTTCGTTCAGTCGCGCAAGACAGAGCTGTCGGCGGCTTCTAAACAATATCTGGGGCTGGGTGAAAACAGCCCGATTGGTGCGACCTATCCGGCATCGTACACCGCCGGAGCCAATCCGGGCGATGAGGATTGCTATTGGCCGGTGCGTCAGTGGAATGATCCGATCAGTTCGTCGGAATTGGTCACGGCATCATCTTTGATCGGGGCAAACCGTTCGCAGGTCCTGACTGGCGGCGCATTCACCGATGATGGGATTAAGGCAAAGGCGGATCTCGATGATTTCCGGGTGCTGCATTTCGCAACACATGGTCTGGTCACACCGCCCAATCCGAACTGCCCGTCAAAGCCCGCTTTGGTCACATCGTTTGGCAACAGCAGCGGCTCTGATGGCCTGCTCAGCTTTGAAGAGATTTTCGAGTTGGATATTGATGCCGATCTGGTGATCCTGTCGGCATGCGACACAGCGGGTGCAGCCAGTGTTGAGGCGACGCGCGCGGCGGGTCTGTCCAGCGGCGGCGGTAGCGAACTCGAAGGGCTAGTCCGAGCCTTTATCGGAGCGGGCGGGCGCGCAGTCATGGCGAGCCATTGGCCTGCGCCTGATGACTTTAATGCGACTGAGCGATTGATGACGGAAATGTTCCGGCTCGGCGAAAGCCAGATGATCGGCAATGCGCTGGGTCAATCGCGCGAAGTTTTGATGAATGATGCGCAAACATCGCACCCCTACTACTGGGCTGGCTTTGCGGTGATCGGCGATGCAGCGCGGCCGCTGCTCTCGGATACGGGCCGCGCCGGTTTGCAAGCTTCTACTGGATCGGCGGCAGAATAATGGAAAACAAGGTCTTCACTCAAAGCCCGGTTGCGGGTTTCAAGCGCGCATGCCTCTTTGCTGTGGCAGCCGGAATTGTCGTGCCAAGCGCGGCTCTTGCGCAAGTCTCCGGCGCACCGACGCGCGAGGAATTGAACCGTCCGAATATCGAATCTGAGCTGCGCGGGGAGCGCGGCCCTGTATCGGTTGAAGGCGAGATCGAGCGTGCGCCATGCCCGCTTGCTGCGCCGCAATTCCAAGAGCTTACGTTTACCTTTACCGCCGCAGAATTTGCCGGCTTGAATGGGGTTGATGCGAGCCTGCTGGATGCCAGCTGGGCCGATTATGTCGGCCAGGAAATCTCTGTGGCCACCATTTGTGACATCCGCGACCGTGCGGCCACCGCTTTGCGAGCGCAGGGCTATCTGGCGGCGGTCCAAGTGCCGGTGCAGACCATCGCCGAAAGCGGCGCGGTAAAGTTTGACGTGCTGCTGGCGCGCATACGCTCAGTTCAAGTGCGCGGTGATGCCGGACGATCGGCGGGCGCATTGCGCGGGGTTCTGGGTAAGTTAGAGCAGCAGAGCGTTTTCAACGCCAAAGATGCAGAGCGTTATCTGCTGTTGGCGCGCGATATTCCGGGGCTTGATGTGCGGCTGACTTTGCAGCCATTGCCAGCTGAGCAAGGCGGGCAGCCCGGTGATGTGGTTGGCGTGTTTGATGTCGCCAACCAGCCCATTATCGTTGATGCCAATATCCAGAATTTTGGCTCTCGCGCGATTGGTCGCGGCGGATTGCTGGTGCGGCTGCGCGCCAACGGTCTGACAGGGCTGGGCGATGAGACGATGCTCTCTGCCTATTCCGCGACCGATTTTGACGAGCAGGCCGTAGTCTCTGGCTATCACGAGTTTCGCGTTGGCAATGAAGGGCTGACACTGGGCCTTTCGGGAACATTGGCCTTTACAGAGCCGGACATTCCCGGCCCCAATCTCTTTGAAACCACGACCTTTATCGGGTCTGCTTATGCGCGCTATCCAGTGATCCGGTCGCAAGCGCAAAACCTCACGATCAGCGCAGGCGGAGACTTCATCGATCAGAATGTCGATTTCAGCGGCCTCGATTTCAGCGAGGACAAATTGCGCGTCGGTTTTGTCCGTGCTGACTATTGGGGCGCCGATGAAGACAGCATCAATGGCCGCGGCGGATATTCCGGGGTTGAACCTCGGTTGTCCTACCAAGCGTCATTGGAAGTGCGCCAAGGCGTCGATGTGTTCGGCGCAAGTCCCTCATGCGGCGTCGGCTTTGTCAATTGCTTGGCACCGGGCCTAATCCCGCCGAGCCGCGTGGATGCGGACACCACCGGTTTCCTCGTTCGTGGATCGACATCGGCGACCTATCGCCCAACACCATTGCTGGGTCTTTCGGCACGCACGCGGTTCCAATATTCGCCGGATCGCTTGCTGGGATATGAGCAATATTCCGGCGGGAATTTCACCGTCGGGCGCGGATATGATCCGGGCGCGATTATCGGCGACAAGGGTTTTGGAGCACAGTTTGAAGCATCTTACGGTTCGCTCGTCCCACCCACTCCGAATGGATATGCGGTGCAGCCATTTGTGTTTCTCGACGTTGCGCGTGTTTCGCTCAACGATGCAGCAGACAGCACGGATCGCCTAACCTCGATCGGCGGTGGTGCACGCGCAACTTTGGGGCGTCAGGCGGCGCTCGACTTTACGTTGGCGGTGCCGCTTGAGCGCACAACCTTCGCGACCAGCCGGGGGGACGTCCGAGCGCTGATGTCGCTGACCGTGCAAATTGAGCCGTGGTTCAAATGAGCCAGCGGGAGAGAGCAGAGATGACCAAACCAAACCCAACAACCCGCCTTAGTTCGCGCCGCAACTGGCTGCGATCCAGCTCCATGATCGCCGCTGCTGCGGCTTTGGCAGCGGGCGCGAGCATGCCTGCTTATGCGCAGGCTCGACCGGGTCTTTCGGGAACTGGCTTGGAAATCACCATGCAGGACCGCCTGCAAATGCGCGGTAACGCCAGAGCAGAGATGGGCCGCGATATCCTCTCGGAGATCCCCAGCATCCGGCGCCAACCGCAACCCGCGCCAACGCCTATAACCCCGATCCTGTCGAACGCGCAGACCAACAATGTGGCAGCGCCTAATCCATCGCCGGTCATGGTCCAACGCGCGCCCAATGTGCCATCTGTGCCGATCACTCCCACTCTTCCTGCGCCCCCTGTTCCTGCGCCCGGTGTTCCTAGCGTTCCCGCACCCGGAACACCGCAGCAGACGCAATCGGTTGCGTCGACGATCACGCCATTCGCTTTGATTCCAGAGCCGGGAATCGCCGGCATCAATGTCAGCGCCAATGCGCGATATGACGATGTGGAAATCGAGTTTAATCCCGGTGTAGCCGTTGACCAGGTGAACGTACTTGCCAGCTCAGCCATCATCGACTGGACCACATTTGACCCAGGCGCTTCCGGCGCAGAAATTACGTTTCTTGGTGACGGCCGTAATCTCGAATTCACGTCCAGCCTTTCCGACTACACCGTGCTCAATCGCGTCCTTACGCCCGGTTTTGACAGCGCAATTCGGATTGATGGCAATGTAACATCAACGATCCTTGACGGTTCTTCGATTGGCGGCAACGTCTGGTTTTACAGCGCGGGCGGCATCGTGGTTGGATCGACCGCGACGTTCAATATTGGCAGCCTGCTTTTGAGCACCAGTCTGATCGATCCTTCAAGCGTATCGAGCGGTGGCGCTGACCTCAACTTCTCAGGCTCACCCGTCGATAGCGCCATTCGCATCGAAAACGGCGCAACGATTCAGGCAAACAATAACAATTCCTATGTTGCCTTGGTTGCTCCGCGAATTGAGCAATTGGGCACTGTCGCCGTCAATGGCTCCGTTGCCTATGTCGCCGCGGAAGAAGCGGAAATGACGATCCGCAACAACCTATTCGACATCACGGTGAATGTCGGTAGCGAAGACGACAATGGCATTGTCCATACTGGCAATACCACTGGCGTGGCTTCGACAGATATCACTGACGAACAGGCGATCTATTTCGTCGCTGTTCCCAAAAATGATGCGATCACCATGTTGGTTGGTGGGAGCATCGGGTACACACCGGCGGCGAATGCATTCGATGATAATGGCCAGATTATCCTCACCACAGGGCCTCGTGTTGAACGCACCGAGCGTGACGTCCTCATCCGCAATTCCAATGGCAGTTCCTCGCTTGTCGAAGTGTCTTCCAACACGGTCGACACAACTGTTGATGGCAATCAAGCGGGCAGTATCATTCTAGAAGATGTTACGTTTCGCAGCGATGTAACAGCCTTTGCCGAAGAGAGCCTCACGCTTCAGGCGGGCGCGACAACCGCAAGTGGCGCGATTATCGCCAGAGGTCTGTCTGGAGACCGCGTTGATTTAGACCTGACTGCTGGCCAGAGAATTGATCTTTCGGTTACCAGACAGGGCCGGATCGACATCGGCGGTTCGCTTACGCTGACTTCTGGCGATGGTAATGGCACGGGCGGCGATATCGCGGTTGCGATTGGTCAGACTGCGGTTTCTGCCTCGGGCTTCGATGCTTTGAACATCGACGACACTCTAACGCTCAATGCTCAGGCGCGTGGGCGCGACGATGTCGTCAACTTCCGCAACAATGGCGGCAATGGCATTGGCGAAGATGCCTTCGCAGGCGATGTCACTTTTGACGTCATAGAAGATGCGTCCGTCTCTATCTCAAATGGTTTAAACATCGACACGTCTGCCACTGGTGGCCGTGGCGAGATATTGAGCGGCTCGGCTAGCGCTGGGTCAGTGGACCTAAGCCTTTCTGGCATCTCGTTCAGCGTTGGCGGGACCGTCGATATCGATGCCAATGCCGAGAGCGCAGGAACGTTGGTTGCATCGGGATCGGCCGCGCGCGAAGGCAGTGACTCTTCGAGCAGCGATGTCACCATTAATCTGCTTGATGGATCGGTCGATTGGGGACGGCTTGAGGTTGCCATGGGTGCACGTGCCTCGAGCGGCACTGATAACACGATTATTCAGTCGAACGATTCAACTGTTGGTCGCTTCACTCTCAATGCAACCGCTGGTTTCCACACGATTAGCTCTTTGTTTGTCACCGCAGAGTCGGACGCTGCAAATGCCTTTGATGGCAGACCCGATGAGATTGATGGCATCGCAAATCGTGGGACCGCCAGCATAGCCGTGTCAAACTTTGACACCGGTTTGGACATATCCGACAGTGTAACCGTCACTTTCAACACGGACGGCGAAACCACTGCACCGGTTGGCGATACGATCAGTGTATCGGTTACTGACACCGGGTTTGGAACCGGTTCGGGATTGACGGTCGGCGGATCTGTGCGACTTAATGCGAACCATTCTGACGGAAATGTTGGATCGGTCCAACAGGGCGGAACTATCTCTGTCGTGGCCGACAACGCCTTGCTATCGTTAAATAGTCTTTTCCTGACGTCCGATGCACAAGCCAACGAGTTCTCCTTCACCGAATTTTCCGCGACCGAGCTCATTGGTGGTGATGTTTCTTTGACGGCGACCAACAGCGCGATTGTCAATGTAGACGGATTCAGCGTGTTCTCTGCCAATGGATCGGGAGCGGTCAATAACAGCGGGAACGATATTGGGCGCGGTCAAGGGGGCACCATTGTCGTGCTCGCCGATGATGCGTCACTAAGTTTCAACGACTCATTGTTCCTCGGCGCCGATGGCTTTGCGTTGTCAGGCAGCAATGACGACGGATTAGTCGCATCTGGCATAGGCGGCACGGTTCGGATCATCGTGCAAGGAGCCAGCGGGAATCTCAGCTTTGCAGATCTGGAAGCGGGTACCGACGGCACTTTCGCGTTTGACGGTGAGGTCTTCAATTCCTTCTTCGAAGGCAATGGCAGTGCTGGTGTTGGGGGACTGACCGAGTTCAACATTCTCGGCGGCACATTGACCGCGCAAGATATTGTTGTGTCTTCAAGTGGGTTTGGCGGACCTGCTGGCGAGATTCCAGTTGGTGACCTCAATCCCGCAAATGGCCTTTCAAATGTCGGCTCTGGCGGTGATGGCGTAGGCGGTGAAGTCACGTTCAACATTGATGGCGGTGATGCGACAATTGTGAACCTGACAGTCGCATCAGACGGCATTGGTGGCCGCGGCGCGACTGGTAGGATTGACGATGATACCAATGCTGGTGATGGCGGCGACGGCACCGGCGGAACGGCAACACTCAACGCGATTTCTGGATCACTGACAGTCATCAACACATTGAGTGTTGAGGCGCTGGGCAATGATCCCGGCTTTGGCGGTGAGGGCGGATTTGCTCGCGGCACCATCGGTGGTGATGGCGGATCTTCGACCGGCGGCAACGCGGTGTTCAATCTCGACGGAACCGCGACCATCAACGCGGACACGGTTGTCGTTTCAACAGAGGCATTCGGCGGTGATGGCGGCAGTTCTCGCGAATCTTTCAACGGCGACCCCGATCAAGGCGGCGGCGCTGGCGGCGATGGCATTGGTGGCAATGCCGTTTTCAACGATATTGCAGGCAACCTTTCGTTCAATTCGCTGACTGTTGATTCCAGCGGAAACGGTGGCGAAGGCGGTGACAGTACCGGAGCATCGACCAGCTCGGCTGCTGCCAATGGTGGCGCAGGGGGCAACGGTACCGGTGGAACGGCACTGATCGCTCTGGGTCAAGATGATACTGTGACAAAGGATTACAGCGTCATTGCCCAAGGCAATGGCGGCGATGGCGGCACCGGCAATATGGGCGGTCGTGGCGGCAGCGGTTCTGCGGGAATTGCGCAATTGCTGGTCGACAATGTCTCCGTTGTATTCGGAGATCTGGTCATTGATGCGACTGCGACCGGCGGTGATGCTAGCTTCAATGATGGCATTGGCATCAATGATGGTTCCGAGGGCGGCGACGCATTGGGCGGCGATGCCAGCTTGGTCGTTACCGGCGCAGACGGCAATTTTGTCGCCAACTCCGTTATTTCAATCGTTGCTGGAGCAACCGGTGGCATCGCGGCAAGCGGCTCTTCCAGCAGTATCGACGCAGTTGCAGGTGGCCTAGGGGGCAGCGGCGGCAGCGGCACGGGTGGCTCTGCGACAATTTCAGTCCAGGATAATGCCAGCATTATTCTCAACGCTGATACGATTAGCATAAACGCCGATAGCTTTGGTGGTGCAGCCGGCAATGGCGGCGGCAATTTCGGTGGTGGATCTGGCGGCGATGGCGGTAATGGTGGCGATGGTACCGGCGGTATCGTTGGAATTGTGGCAGTCGGTGGCGCCGATATCGAGGTACAAGAAGGCGCTGATCCGTTTGAGCTTTCCAGCTCTGGCACCGGCGGTGCAGGCGGTACAGGCGGCGGTGTCAACACGGTCAACGGTGCAGGCAACGGCGGCGATGGCGGAACCGGCACAGGCGGCTCTCCCACACTCAGCGCATCCGGCGCGACGATCACCATCCAAGAGATCACACTGACAGCGCAAGGGTTTGGCGCAACGGCAGGCGGCGCGGGTTTCAACAATCCCATTGCCGTTGGCAACGCGGAAGCAGGTGTCGGCGGCGGAGGCAACGGCGGTACGCCGTTGATCGAAGCGGTCGAAGGCAGCCCCGGCATTATCAATCTGGGCGATACAACAATCATCGCGAACGGCACCAGCGGACCGGGCCTGACCAACGGTGTTGGCTCTGGCGGTCAGGTCACAATCCGCGACGTATCGACTGACCCCGATGGCCTTATCAGCTTTGGCAACCTCATCATTGATGCGACTGGCGATCCGGGCACCGATGCGGGCCGGATCAATTTCTCGTCTGACAGCGGACCAATCACAGTCGACGGCAATCTGGTTGCGGCATCGGCCGGTAACATGTCGTTCTCAATGTCTGGCGACGGACAGCTTGTTGTGACCGGATCCGCGGTGCTCACAGCGTCAAATGTCATCACAGTGCGCCGACTGGATCAAACGTCCACACTGGATGCGATCGATCTTCAAGGCAGCTTTACTTCGGTTGTGAATGGCGGACGATTCATCGCGCTTAATGATGGTGACATCAACGCAGGTGGCCCTGTGTCGATCACCGCAGATGAGATCAGTTACGACAGTATTTTCAGTCCAAGCACAGTTACCCTGATCGCAACTGCTGGTGATATCGTTGGCGCGAGCACGGGCACCATCACAGCGTCTGCTGTTAATGACGCGATTAATCTGACTGCCACCGGTAATGTGATTTTCGGAACATTGAACAACGTTGATGGCGATCCCGTCACGCGCGATGGCAATATCGATATCGATGCTGGCGGGGATATTATCGGTGTCAGCGCGATCTCTGGTCAAACCATCGACTTTGATGCGGGTGGGCTGGTCATGGTCGAGACGGTGGACACGTCGGAAACCAGCGTAGGTACGGTTACGATTAATGCTGGCGAGATTGATCTTGGAACACTCAACGCGCGCTTTATTTCTAATCTAACCAGTACGACCGGCGATATTGCGATCGACACAATATCCAGCCTCACGAATGTGGGTCTGGATTCAGCGGCAGATGTCATCATCGGCACCGCCGAAACAAGTTCAATCTCCGTCGATGCGTTGGCCGGTGACATAACCATTGGTTCTCTGACAACGACCGGAGCGGTTGCGGATGTTCGGCTCAATGCTGGCGGTGATGTCGGCTACACTAACATCGATAGTTCGCGCTTGGTCACGATTGACGGCGATACGATCACAGGCGGTGACCTTGTCGCCACTGCAGGTGTCACGTTGGAAGCAGGTAGTATCGACATTGGCGATACCCGTTCGACGGGCGGCTTCATTCTACTCACATCGACAGCCGGCGATATTACAACAGGCGCGATTACGTTAGACCAGTTTGGTACGACGGTGGATTCCGCCGGAGCAGTGAGCCTTGGTGACATAACGTCTGTGGGCACCGCGCGGATTAATTCTGTAGATGATGCGACTGTTGGCGATATTATCGCCATTAACACAGCTGTTATCGACGCAGGCGGGAATATCGTCACCGGTGACTTGCTCACTGGCGGGGTTAGCATAACCGGGGCAGGTGATGCGGATATCGCTAACGCAGTTACTGGTGGCAGCATAAACATTGCTGTGGACGGCGCGCTGAGTGGCGGTGAATTTGCCGGTGAAGGGCCGCTCAGTCTGGTCACTCTCAACGCGGCATCAGTCGATATCGACTCTGCGCAATCGGTCAGTCAAACGCTTACCATAACGACTAGCGGAGCCGCTGTAATTGGCAGCGCATCGTCTGGTGTTAACACCACAATCAACGGGGCTTCGGTCACTTTGGACAGCGGCGATGTGGGACTCGATTTGCGGGTCACGTCGAGCGTTGGCGACATCACTGGACTTGGATCCATCACGGTCGGCAGAGCCGCAAATTTCAATTCCGCCGCAGACATTGCAATCGGCACGTTAGAGGCGAACAGCATCAGCCTCACGTCGGCAGGCGATTTGCGCTTTAACGGGCTGATTTCACCTAATGCGATCACGCTTTCGGCAGTAACTGGCACCATCGGCGCCACGACACCGGGCCTTGGCGATATTGATAGCGGCGGGGCTGTCGATCTGACGGCTGAAGCGATTGATCTGGGCGATGTCGACAGCGACACTTCGATCACCGCGTTTGCATCGGTGGGTGATGCCAGCTTTGGCGATCTGACCGCTGGAACCTTCATCAGTATCGATGCACAGCTCAATCCAATCGTGCGCAGCGTGACAAGCGGCGGAAATGTCGATCTGACCGGCGCGTCGATCTCTCTTGATGGCGGCGATGTGGGCGGTAATCTAACGCTGGATGCACGCTCGGGCGATATCAATCTTGCCTTTGACGGAACCGATCAATTGCTGGTTGGCGGAAGTGCGAGCTTCACTGCGCCCGGCGATATGAGTGTTACGCACACGAACAATGCAGCAGGCACGACTTCTGTCGATGTTGGTCTGTCGACCCGTGTTGATATTGGCGGATCGTTCACTTCTGGGGTGGGATCTATCATAGATTCAACGGGCGAGCTGTTGATCTTCGCTAGCGGCGATATCACCGCAGATGACTTGCGGACAGAACCGGGCGTGGTTTTGAGCGCTGGCGGCGATGTTCTGCTCAACAACGCCACCGCAACTGGCCCACAAGGGGTCAGCAATTTCCGCGGGATCGTTGTCGAGGCCGGCTTTGAGGATTTCGGCAGTATTTCCGGGTTCAATCCGGGTTCCAATGCGACGATCACCGGCGATGTGACTTCCTATGCCGATATTCGGGTTACCGCTGGTAGCACTGCCATCTTCGCAAGCGGATCGACGACCGCGGCGGACAACGCTTTGATCGTCAACACTGGCGATGATATTATCGTCGAGGCAGGCGCAATTTTGTCTGCGGCGAACAATCCAACAGACCAGCTTAACCCGGCTGATCCTTTCCAGTTTGGCCCCAATCTGACGCTTAACGCTGGTGGTGAAGAGAACCTGTTGTCGCTCCCGGGAACCCCGATTGCCTCTTTGGTGATTGACGGCACTCTGGACGCTAATGCCGCAGCGATCGTGTTAACCGGTAATGCGATTGAGGGGCTGGATAGCACTCTGATCGCTGGATCAATCAGCGCCGATATCGTCGACGCTCCGGCGAGCGCGGCCTCGCTTAGCACTGACGATGATTTGTTGAGCGGTGTATGCGTCGAGGGGATTGTTTGCCTTGGCGATATGGATGCCACGAACCGGATCGAGATCGGTCAAAATTCCAACAATGACGTGATCCAATTGTTCATCGAACAGGCTGTGATCAGCGCGACCGACATCCTGATCACAACCCGCAATGATATTGTCATGGGCACCAATGGGATCGACACCACGCTCGATGCTTCGGGCACGTTCAGCGCGACCAGCAACACAGGCAATGTTGAGCTCAATGACGCTGCGATTTCGGCGAACCAGATCCTCCTGAGCGCTGCGAACAGCGTGATTGGCACAGGCGTTCTGACCAGCGCCAATGATATCGGCATTGATGTCGGCTCATCGATCAGCGTCGGCGGGATCATCACCGGCGGGGAGCTGACCACTGTTGCAGAAGTTGGAGGCCCAATCGAAGGGTTCTACACCATTGCCGGTGACTTCACCGCCGAAATTTTCAGCCAAGGTTCTTCGAGCATTGATCTGAACACAGGTGGTTCAATCGATATTGGACAGGGTGATTCACCCGATAGCATCCTCCTCACCGCAGATGGCGATGCCTTCCTCGGCTTGGCTAGCGTGCCGGGCGACATTCAAATCGATGCGGGCAGTGTCGGTTTTGATACTCTCGATGCTGGCGGCGTGATCTTCCTGAGCGCCAATGGTGGTTCCATCACCGCTTCGCAATTCTCTTCAGCTGTTGCGGGCACAGACATCGATTTGCTCGCCGATGGTGATATCGCTGTCGGCGATTTGGACGCAGGCAATTCGGTTAGTGCCGATGGCGCCTCTATCGCTGTGGGCTCGGTTTTTGGATCCAGCATCACATTGACCAGCGCATCGGACATCCTGTTTGATCTGCTCGATTCCGGCAGCGCCATCACGCTCGGTGCGTCCAATGGCGTCATTGCCGCCAACTTTGCCGACGGCGACATTGTCAGCGCCGGCGGTGTCACTCTTGATGCCGAAGAAATCGCCATTGGCGATGTGAGCGCCAATGGCGCAGTCAACGCAGCGGCGACCGCTGGCACTGCCAGCTTTGGCGATGTGTCCACAACTGCCCTGGGTTCTGCAATCAATCTGTCCGCCGCCGGTGCGAGCAGCAATATCCAAGCGGCTACACTAACCACCAATAGCGGCGATATTCTGATCAGTGCGGCGCAAGACATCGCGCTAACCGGAGGGGCGACCTCCGCTGGTACACCAACTGCGGGCAGCATCGGCTTGCTCGCAGGCGGCAATGTCAGTGCAACTGGCGCGCTATCAGCGGGTGAGGATGTGGCCATCCGCGCTCTTGGCAATGCGACTCTGGGAACTGTGACCGCAGGCGATGATGTGACAGTCGATGCCGATGGCTCGATCAGTCTGGATAGCGCGACGGCCAATGCTGGCGGGATCGACCTGTTCTCGATTGTCTTTGATGAAGCCAATGCGGGTCAAACGGGTACGATCCTGTTTGCAAGCGAAGCAAGTGCTGGCTCGAATATCACTCTCACCAGTGGGACAGATGTTACGGCAACCGGCACGCTTAATGCGGATAATGCGATTACAGTCACGGCGACCGGTACGCCAAGCGTCAACAATGCAATCAGCGGCGGCGATACTTCAATCACCGGTTCCTCTGTCACATTCAACAGTGGCATGGTCGGCGGCGATCTCACGCTCAACGCAGCCGCAGGCGATATTGACGGCAATGGCGCTGTCAGCGTCGCAGGCGCGATTGATTTCGATGCAAGCGGTAATGTCGGTTTTGGCGCTCTGAACGCGCAAGGCGGCAGCTTTACCGTTGATGCAGGCGGCGATGTTGCCTTTACCAGCGCGACCAGCACCGATTTCATCACCATGAATGCAGGTGGCGCGGTGCAGGGCGGAGACTTGAATGCGACCAACGCGCTTAACGTGACTGCCGATAACATTGCCCTTGGTGATGTGATTGCAGATCAGATCAGCCTGACCAGTGCGACCGATATCCTTTTCAACCTGATCCAATCGCCCAACGCGATTTCGCTATCAGCGGTGAATGGCTTGATCGGCCAGAACACTGGGCCGGGAGACATTGAGACCGATGACGATGTGACGCTGCTGGCTGAATTCATTAATGTGGGTCAGATCGATGCGGGCGGTGATGTGACTGCTACGGCAACCGGCACGCCAGATGCTGGTGGCATGGGCGGCAATAGTGGACCTGTCATGGTCGGCGGCGGCGCCGGACTTGATGTGGCGCTCACAACCGCGAATATCACTTCGGGCGGTGTGGTTGATTTGACCGCTGTGAATGGCCCAGTGAGGACTGGCGATGTCGATGCGGCGAGCAATTTGTCGATCGAAGGCGCTGGGATCACCACGGGCGATCTGATTGCACGCGCTGTCTTTGATGCAGGCGTTATGCAGCTCACATCAACCGGCGATCTGTCGATTGGCACAGCAAGCTCGGTCGGGCGTTTCACTGCGACTGCAGATGGTGATGTGGACTTTGTGAGCATCACCAACACCCGCAATAGCGCGAGCATTGTGGCGGACGGTTCAATCTCCGGCGGCGCAATCGCAGTAACGCAACAGAGCACTGGCGGCACGGCAGGCAGCAATCTTATCTCACTGACAGCTGGTGGCGACATCACTTTGAGTGGGGACGCAAGTGCGCAAAGCGGCGTCTCGTTGATCGCAGGCGGCGCGATCACCGCGCAAAACATCACCGCAACAATTGCAGGCGGCAATGTGACTGCACGTGGCGGCGGCGCGGTAAGCGTCGGGAATGTCAGCGGCGGATCAAGCAACTCAACACAGGTTCAAGGCACATCGGTTAGCACCGGCTCTGTGACCGGCGGCGGCATAACGCTTAGGGCGACGGATGGCTCCGTTGTGGCAGGCGGTGCGGTCACTGGTGCAGAAGCAACTCGCCTTTTTGCCACGCAGGACATTGATGCTGGCGATGTGGAAGGCGGCAACACGCTTACCCTGAGCGCGGACGGCAATGTTAGCTTCGCCGATATTGCAGCGGTGATCGGTGATCTAATCGTCACAGCTGGCGGTGATATTACCGGCAATTCGGCGAACCGTCAGAGCACGATTGTCAGCGGTATCGGCCTGCGGCTGGATGCGGATGGCGATGTCGATGTGGCGACGATCACTTCTGCGACCAGCGCCAATGTCTCAGGTGTCGCGATCAATTTCGACACTGCAAACACGCAAACATCGTTCGACGCGGCAGGCGATACAATCGACTTTGGCACTGTCGGAGCGGGCACTGATGCAACGTTGATAGCTGATAATGGCGATCTAACCGGCTCGGTCGAAGCGGGTGGAACGGCCGATATCACAGCCAGCAACGGCTCGATTGAAATGGCCAACTTGACCGCAATGGATGCCGATCTGTTGGCCAGCGGCGCGATTGAGGTTGGCGATGCTGACGTTATCGCTCTGCTCGATGCCGAAGGCACATCGATCGATATCGCATCAAGCAGCGGTTTGGTCGTCGATGTGACTGCAACCGATGGAGCGATCTCGGTAGTGACCGATGGCGATCTAGACGTTCTATCTGCCTCTGCGACGGAGAACGTCACGCTTGCGAGCATGAATGGTGCCACGGCTGTTACGCAGGCGTCTGGCGATGACATCACATTAACAGCCGAAGGTCGTGTGACGATCACTGACACTGTTGATGCGGTGGGCGCTCTCATCATTGATGCTGGCGCTGCGGCGAGGATCGAGGGCATCGCGATTGGTGAGACGATCAGTGTCGCGGCAGCAAACGTCGATATCTTTGCTGATGGCCAATTGGGTGATGCAACACGCACCAGCACGATTGAATTTGAAACATTCCGCGATGTTGTCGTCGGCGGAGCAGGTACGGACAATGAAGGCGGGCTTGGTGCGTTCTTCGAAGTCGACAACACTGAATTTGAGCGCATCCATTCTGGCGGTGATATCCAATTCACAGCCTTGAGTGATGGCAGCTCGCTCGACGGGTTGATCACGGTCAACACGCTCGATTTGATTGCGGGCGATGGATCTTCTGCGACAGAGCAGAATATCGGCCAGGCAGGCGCTTTGATCCTTCAATCCGAAGGCGACATCGAAATCAGAGGCGATGCCACGATCAATGGGTCAACGTTTGAGACTGGTTTTGTCGCAGATGCGCTCAATTTGGTCCGGCTCGACACAGCCAATGGCGGGATATTCCTGATCGATGCAAATGAGAGCATTTCCGGCGCGGTCGAGATTTTTGCCACAGACTTTATCGCGGCCACCGACACGGCCTTTAACGATATTCAAGGGCTGAGCGTCGCGGATGTCGATCTGCGGTTGGAGAATAGCGACGGGGTGGATCGCCCCGATGGCGTGATCCGCGCAGACACTCTGATCATCGAAACCATTGCCAGCCAAGTGTTCATCCAGAACACGGTGCCGGGTCTTGATTTCGATCAACGCCGCGGCTTCAATGTGAACGCTATTTCGATCAGCACCGCGGGCAGCACGGTTCAGCCGATTGTGATCAACGGCACTGTCGCGGGCGTGACTGGGATTGATGCGATTGCGCTGATTGATCTTGGCAGTGCGTTTGCGGCTGGATCGACGATCAACGGCTGTTTGATTGCAAACCCCGCATCATGCGCGCCGGTGACCGTCACTCCAGGACCAACGCCAACGGACCCAGATTCAGGTGAAATCGGCACTGGCGGTTCGGAGGTTGAAATTCGCGACCTTATTGAAGAAGAGTTGGGCGACGAAGGGGGCTTGGTCGCCGGACTAGTCGAAGGCAATCTCATCACGATCAATCCTGACAATGAGTTCAACGATGATCCATTGATCGATGATCCAGTCACGGGCGCAGGTAATGAAGACCTGTGGGTCAGCGATGAGGAAGAAGAAGACGAGGAAGAAGGCGGCGACGAGTAAGCGGCAGGCGTTGCGGTTGCGGAGGTAAGACCCGCGACTGCTACGCTCCCTCGACGGCTCCGACCCTCTTGACCACCGAGGCAGGGCATGTGCATGCCTGCGCCCCATGACCGACGCGACAAACACCTCCACGCCGTTAAAGCTCTTCAACTCGCTCACCCGCGAAATCGAGCCGTTCCAGCCGGTTCATCGTGGCGAAGCGCGCGTCTATACGTGTGGCCCCACGGTCTACAATTACCCCCATATCGGCAATATGCGCGCTTATGTCTTTGCCGATATCTTGGGGCGCACGCTGAGCCATAATGGCTTTGATCTCACGCACATCATCAACATCACCGATGTCGGACATTTGACCGATGATGCCGATGCGGGTGAGGACAAAATGGAGAAGATGGCGGCGGAAAAAGCGCAGTCGATCTGGGATATCGCGCAGCATTACACTCAAGCCTATTGGGCTGATGTGAAGGCGCTGAACATTCGCCAGCCGGCCAAGTGGTCCGTCGCAACAGACTATATCGAAGAGATGATCGCCTTTGCGAACGGGATCGCTGACAAGCATTGCTATGAGTGTGAAACCGGCCTTTATTTCGATGTCACCACGGTTGAAGACTACGGGCGATTAGCGCGTGCGGTGACCGAGGATGGGGAAGGCCGGATCGACACCGTTAAAGGCAAGCGCAATGCTGCTGACTTCGCCATTTGGCGTAAGACGCCTCCGGGTGAGAAGCGCCAGATGGAATGGGATTCTCCATGGGGCAGGGGCGCGCCCGGCTGGCATCTGGAATGCTCTGTCATGGGCGAAAAGCTGCTTGGCTTTCCCTTCGACATTCACACAGGCGGCATCGACCACCGCGAAATTCACCACCCCAATGAGATTGCGCAGAATCAGGCGTTTTGCGGCTGTGGTGGCCTGAGTGACGCACGCAATTCGGGCGCGAATATCTGGATGCACAACAACTTTCTGGTTGAGCGTTCAGGCAAGATGTCAAAATCGTCAGGCGAGTTTCTGCGCCTGCAATTGCTGATCGACAAGGGCTACCACCCGCTCGCCTATCGGATGATGTGTTTGCAAGCGCATTATCGGTCTGAGTTGGAGTTCTCATGGGAGGGTTTGGAGGCTGCGCTTACCCGATTAAAGCGGATGGTGATGGTGGCAGAACGCCTCGCCGATGCGCCGTCTCAGCCGGTTGCCGAGCATCCCAAATTCGCAGGCCCCCTTGCAAAGTTTGAAGAGGCTATGAGCGATGATCTGGGCACGCCGCTCGCACTCACCGCGCTTGAAGATGCGTTGGCCACCAAAAAGGTCGATGCCGGGATAAAGCGCGCCGTTGTTGAGCATATGGATGCGGTGCTGGGGCTTGGCCTGTTCGACCTGACCCGCGCCGATCTGCGCATTCGGCCCAAATCTGCAAAGATCACCGAAGGCGAAATCGAAGACGCACTTGCCCAGCGCAAGGCCGCACGAGCCGAGAAAGACTTCGCCGCCTCCGATGCAATCCGTGATGATCTGGCAGCCAAGGGCGTCGATGTGATGGACGGCGATCCGCTGGGTTGGGAATGGAAACTATCATAGACTTGCATCTGGCGTAGCGATTGCTACACTAGTTGCATGTTGCAACCTATCCTCTGGCTCATTCTTGCGGCGATCCACGCGATGCCAGCACTTGCCCTGTTTCGCCCGGCTACATTGACAGCGCTTTACGGGATGAATGCTGACAATCCCCTGTTCTTGTTGATGCAGCATCGTGCTGCACTGTTTCTCGCAATATTTGTGGCCTGTGTCTGGGCCGCCTTTGTCCCAGAGGGGCGAAGGCTCGCGGTTTTGGTGGTCGGTATTAGCATGGTGAGCTTTTTGGTGTTGTATTGGACGGCAGGATCGCCCGCGCCGCTGAAACGAATTGCGATTGTCGATCTGGCTGGCCTGCCAGTGCTGGCTGGGGTGGCGTGGTTGGCATTCCGCCCCTAATACTCATCACATGACAACCCTAGCTATCTCCGGCCTGATCCGCCCCTTGCTTGAGCCTCAACTTCCAGCCGACCTCGATGTCCGCTGGTTCTTGACCCACGAAGAGGCTGTTGAGGCCGTCAAGGGGGCCGAGATCGGCTGGTTCGATATGAACGATCAGGCGGCGATGGCGGCGACATTGCGCGAGGCGACTGATCTCAAATGGCTCAATTCGATTTACGCTGGCCTCGATTTTCTGCCGATGGATGTTTTGATTGAGCGCGAGATTACCGTCACCAATGGAGCCGGGATCAACGCGATCACCATTGCCGAATATGTGGTGATGGGCATGCTCAACATCGCAAAGGGATATCGCGATGTCGTGCGCGCGCAGGAACGCCGCGAATGGTTGACCGATTCTCCGGGAAAGCGTGAATTGGCGGGGTCAAAGGCGCTGCTTTTGGGTTTTGGTGCGATCGGGGCATTGATCAAACCTCGTCTTGAAGCGTTTGACGTTGATGTCACCGTTGTGCGCCGGACGGCGGGGGAAGGCGTGCTGACGCCGGATCAATGGCGCGATCAACTGGGCGAATTTGACTGGGTTATCCTTGCGGTGCCAGCAACGCCCGAAACCGAAGGCATGATCGGCGGTGATGAGCTTTCGTCGATGAAGTCCGATGCGGTGCTGGTGAATATCGCTCGCGGCAGTGTCGTTGATCAGGATGCGCTTGTCTCTGTATTGGAGGCCAAGGCTATCGGCGGTGCATTCCTCGATGTGACCACGCCAGAGCCTTTACCTGAAGACCATCCGTTATGGACGCTCGACAACGCGCATATCTCAATGCATTTGTCGGGCCGTGCGCAGGATAAGATGTTCATCCGCAGCGCCGCGCGCTTTCTCGAAAACCTTGCGAAGTATCGCAACGGAGAGCCGGTTGGCCCCGTGTTTGACCCGCGTCTGGGCTATTAAGCCAAAACGAGACACATTTTGTGCGCCTTCGCGCTTGGATTCTGGCGGATTCCTGCAATACATGCATCATAGGCTCGGCCATCACGGCCCGGCTATCGTAACCTGTCGCGCTTTGCTGCGCAGGTGGCTGGGCGCTGCAATCGCCTGCGTGCATATTGGGGGGAATACACATGACGGATACCAAAAAAGCTTCGGACGTTTTTATCGAGTGTCTCGAGGCTGAGGGCTGCGAGTACATCTTTGGCGTACCGGGCGAAGAAAACCTCGATTTTCTCGACTCGCTGGGGCGTTCCAAAAAGATCAAACTGATCCTTACCCGCCACGAACAAGGCGCAGGCTTTATGGCCGCAACCTATGGCCGCCATACCGGCAAAACTGGCGTATGCGTCGCGACGCTTGGGCCGGGTGCAACGAACTTTGTGACATCGGCGGCCTATGCACAATTGGGCGGAATGCCGGTTCTGATGATCACCGGTCAAAAACCGATCAAGAAGTCGAAGCAAGGCCGTTTCCAGATCGTTGATATCGTCTCTCTGATGGAGCCGGTGACGAAGTATTCGGTGCAAATCGCGGCGGGTGACAACATCCCCAGCCGCGTGCGCGAAGCCTATCGTCTGGCCGAAGAAGAAAAGCCGGGCGCGACTTTGATTGAGCTGCCAGAAGATATCGCGGAAGAGCCAACAGAGGATTACAAGCCGCTACCGAAGAGCATTGCACGGCGTCCATCTGCAGAAGCCAAAGCGGTTCGCGCCGCTGTGAAAGCGGTTGAAGCGGCCAAGAACCCTGTGCTGGTCATCGGTGCCGGTGCGAACCGCAAATTGTGCGGTCGGATGCTGGAGCAGTTCGTGGAGAAGACCGGCATCCCGTTCCTGACCACACAAATGGGCAAGGGCGTGATTGATGAGCGCCATCCCAAATTCTTGGGCTGTGCGGCTTTGTCGGCGGGTGACTTTGTGCACCGCGCGGTCGAGGATGCTGACTGCATCATCAATGTCGGGCACGATGTGATCGAGAAACCGCCTTTCTTTATGAAAGACAATGGCGTCACGGTCGTTCACGTATCGACCAAGACCGCGGAGGTTGATCCTGTCTACTTCCCGCAGATCGAAGTGATTGGCGATATCGCCAATGCGATCTGGCAGATGAAGGACGACATCACACCGAACCGCAGCTGGAATTTTGACAAGGCAATTGCCTATCATCAGGCCGAGCTGGACCACACTGGCGGTTTGGCGGACGACACCCGCTTCCCGATCTTTCCGCCGCATCTGGTGAAACAGGTTCGCGATTCGATGCCGCATGACGGGATCATCTGCCTCGACAATGGCGTCTACAAAATCTGGTTTGCGCGCGGATACACCGCGTATCTGCCCAACACGGTTTTGCTAGACAATGCGCTTGCGACAATGGGCGCTGGCCTGCCGTCGGCTATGATGAGCGCGATGCTCTATCCTGATCGCAAGGTCATGGCGATCTGCGGCGATGGCGGGTTCATGATGAACTCTCAGGAGTTGGAGACAGCCGTTCGGCTTGGCTTGAACCTAACCGTCTTGATCCTGCGCGACGATGCCTATGGCATGATCCGTTGGAAGCAGGCGAATATGGGCTTTGATGATTTCGGCCTGACCTATGGTAACCCCGATTTCGTCAAATATGTCGAGAGTTATGGCGGCCATGGCCACCGCGTGGAATCGTCTGAGCACCTCACCGAAGTGCTTGCGCATTGCCGCGATACGCCGGGCGTGCATCTGATTGATTGCCCGGTCGATTACACTGAAAACGACCAGATCCTGAACATCGACATCAAAAAGCTGTCCGCTGAACTCTGATCGATAGATAGGAACTGACACATGCATGAAGTCGTCAATCCGTTCGACCGGTCGGTGATTGGCAGTGTGCCAACCTCCGATTGGGAAACCGTCGATGGGTATCTCGCAAAGGCTGAGGCGCTGCATCGGGACCGTTCTGGCTGGATGAAGCCGCATGAGCGGGCTGCGATCCTGCACCGCGCGATGGAGATCATGAAGGAGCGCCGCGACCATCTGGCGTTTCAGGTCGCCAATGAAGGGGGCAAACCGCTGATTGACGCACGCGTCGAAGTTGACCGCGCGATCAACGGGATGGAGCTGTGCATCCACGAAATCGGTGCGCTCAAAGGGACCGAAATCCCGATGGGTCTAACGGCAGCGGGCGACGGGCGGATTGCATGGACCACGCGCGAGCCGATTGGTGTTGTCGTGGCGGTTTCTGCATTCAACCACCCGCTGAACCTGATTGTGCACCAGGTCGCGCCAGCAGTCGCAACTGGCTGTCCGGTGATCGTCAAACCTGCAAGCGATACGCCGCTTTCGTGCTTTGAATTCATCGACATTCTGCATGAGGCTGGCCTGCCAGAAGATTGGGCACGCGCTGTTCAAACTCCGCGCGATGCGTCGGAGAAACTGGTGAGCGACCCGCGCGTCGCTTTCTTCAGCTTTATCGGATCGGCAGGTGTTGGCTGGTCGCTGCGATCTAAGCTTGCACCCGGTACGCGCTGTGCCTTGGAGCATGGCGGGGTTGCTCCGGTGATCGTCGATGCGAGCGCGGATTTGGATGCGACCATTCCAAGCCTCGCCAAGGGCGGTTTTTACCATTCGGGTCAGGTCTGCGTTTCGGTTCAGCGAGTGTTCGCGCACAGCTCTATCGTGGATGAAGTCGCCAACCGCTTGGCCGAAACGGCCAAGGCTTTGAAAGTCGGCAATGCGATTGAGGAAGACGTGGAATGCGGTCCTCTGATCCGTCCAAAAGAATGCGACCGTGTCGCTGAATGGGTCGAAGAGGCGCGTGATGCCGGTGCGAAAGTGCTGTGCGGGGGTGAGAGGCTGTCTGAGACGACCTATGCGCCAACCGTCCTGCTCAATCCGCCCGCCGATGTGACTATTTCACAGAACGAGGTCTTCGGCCCGGTTGTCTGCATCTATTCTTATGATGATGTCGACGCGGCGATTGCTCAGGCAAACTCGCTCGACGTGGCGTTCCAAGCGGCCGTTTACACCAATGATCTGGCTGGGGTGATGCACACCTATCGCAATATTGATGCCTCTGCCGTGATGGTGAACGATCACTCCGCATTCCGCACCGACTGGATGCCCTTTGCGGGGCTTCGCACATCGGGACACGGCGTGGGCGGCATTCCCTATACCTGCCATGAAATGACCATCGAAAAGATGATCGTTATCAAGGCCTAGAGGGCTGGGGGGCGAGTGTGATCTCGCCCCCGGTTCCTCTGCTGCCTGCGAATTAGCTGTCCTCAAGCAGCAACAGCACCACCGTCACAACCATCCGCTCATCCGCGCCAAAGCGGTGATCGACCTCTGAGATTGTCGCATCGGCGACCAGCTGTCCGGGGATCGTGAATTCGTGCTCCGGCAGGTTGGCTACAAAATCCTCGCCTGCCGCGACCTCCTCGGCGCCATTGAAGTCGAGCATCAGCTCGTGCCGGGTGCCTGCAAAGGTGATGGAGGACCATGCGGTTTCTTCATGCGTGAGCAAGTCGGCGCGGCCCTCGGCCAGCATCAACACGGCCTCTCGCACGCGGTCCGAAATGGTGCGGCGCGGGCGGTAACGACGCGGGACTTTGCGAGCCAGCGGCGCGTCGTCAGCTGATTTGGTTTCAAAGCCGGCAATCTCACACGGGGCGGCGGTTTGCGTCAGATCAAGCAGCATAGGAAAAACCCTTCGTTTCGAATGAAGCATTGGCCATGTGGGCGGCGAGGGCGGCTTGGCCCGCCACTTGATCGGCGACGGCGGCCTGCATATCCAGCGCCTGCTCCTCGTATTCCGCCATCCAGCGTAAAGTGCGCGCCTCAGTCTTTGCACGGGGCATGCGGCCCATGCGCAGGTCCAGTACAAAGCGCGGATCATGCGCGGCGAGACGGCCAAATTTGGTGGCGGGCATATCATGACGGGCCAGGAATTTTTCGACTTTGCGTAACAGCATGGGAGCTCCCCTTTGAGTGGTTGCGACCGGGAGAATCGATGTTGAGTGATTCGCTCGATGTTCATTAAATGTTCCATCCCATTTCCTAGGGAACTATACCGTTGGAACACGTAATACACAGATATAGGTCAAGGGCTGACTCCACACCGTGGAAGCGCGGTGATATGGCGGCGGCATGGCTAAGGCTCTCACGATTGCAAAGGCGTGGCGGATCGCTAAGCGCACGCCTTTGCGCGCAATCGATGACTGGAAGGCAGACATTTTTAACGGCGGGAACGCCGTTGGTTTTGCCCTCGCAATATTTTCAAGTTGGCTGGGCCTCCAGACGGCTGCGATCCCTCAAGTGATTGATGAGGCTAATGGTTGGCTGAATGCAATTCAGGCCTTTGTTTACGTCTCTCTTGCGTGGGCAGTTTTCTGCCTTGTCCGCGCGCCATTCCGTATCGCCTCTGAAGATGTTGAGCAGGGGAGATGGTACGGGAATACCTATGACTATGGCGAACCTTTGCTAATTGCGACAATCAGATGCCGAAAAGACCAACCTCACCAGTCTTACGACTTTTGCGTCGAAAGTGCTGAGAGCCATGCTTTTGTGTATGTTACAGCTGAGTTTGATAGACCTGTTCCCAATGTTGTGGCGCAGCTTGGTGGAGATGTTTTCACGAAAAATCCCACACCCGAGGTCTCGCATAGTGAGTTTCGATTGAGAGACGGAAAGATGGGTTCGTTAATGCTACACGGCGATTTGCATTTTGAGTTCAATGCTAGAGTGTATCTACATCAATTTGAGGTAAATTATGGACAGCACGACAAGCCGCCTATTTGATGAACTTCTGAAGAAGATGACAGGCCCTAGCGCTGAAATCCCAACATCAGCTCAGAAAGCATCGTCTGCGGACGGCTCCGGCGATTGTGACGAAACTCAAACTCGCCCAGATACTTCGAAAGATGCTTCTGACTGACGTGGATATGCGTTCCGTTGATTGAGCGCTTAAGCTGCGCCCAGAAGCCTTCGATACCGTTTACCGTCGCACCAGTCTCGCGGCTAACATACTCACCCCGCGAGTGATTGACCGTCTTGTGCCAATAGCCGTTCCACATCGCAATTTCGCGGTAGCCGTGCAGTTCATCGGTGTGGACTTCTGTATGAGGCTTAACGTGGTCAAGAATGTGCGGGATTAGCGTGGTGGTCTTGCGATCTGTGACAACGCGCGTGGTGATGTTGCCGCCGCGCTCTTGCATACCCATCACGATTGTCTTGCCCTTGCCGCCGAAGCCGCCCTTGTCATAGCCACCGATAAAGGTTTCATCGACTTCCACGGCTTTGAACGGCCCGCCCATAGGCTCGTCACCGTCGACAAGCGCCATATACTTGCGGATTTCATGGCACATGCGCCAAGCTGTTTTGTAAGTCACACCGATCTGGCGCTCTACTTCCTTGGCGCTCACCCCGTTCCGCTTCGCGCAGAACAGGAACATCACGTAAAACCAGTCACGAAGGCTTGTGCGCGTTCGGTGAAAGGGCGTGCCAGCGGTAGGGTAAATCTGATGGCCGCAATGCTCGCATCCGTATGAGCGACGTTTGGCGATCCGGTAAAATTGGGCGTCCTTACCGCACTTCTCACATTCGTGGCGCTCATCAAAACGGGTCAACTTTAGGTGCTCTAGGCAGCTACCTTCGGTGGGGAAGCGGTCTTGGAATTGGCGGAGTGTGGGGGCCTTCGTTTTCATACATATTGTATAGCTGAAAACCCTACGTGTCGCAAGGGGATAATCCCCATTTCCTACTTGTCTAGGAAAAATCTTTCGTATAGGAAGGAAAAATGAATTCCGGTGCAGGAGAATACGAAATGGATGCCCGCAGAAGGCTGCTCGACCTATCAAAGGAAAAAGGCGCTAGCCTTGCTAGCTTGTCCGAATTGCTTGGGCGCAATGCGAGCTATCTCCAGCAATTCATTAAGAAAGGTTCGCCCAAGAAGCTGGAGGAAGGGGATCGCAAGGTGCTCGCTCGCTTCTTTGGTGTGCCACAAGAGGAACTTGGCGGGTCCGTTGGAGGCGCGCTTGAGGAAAATTCCTACGCCGCCGCAGGAAGTTCCGCCGATGGGCCTGATTGGGTCGATGTCGCGCGGCTCAATATCGGTGCATCGGCCGGTCCCGGTACCTTACCTATGGGAGAGGAGGCGTTCGACGCATTCCGCTTTTCGCGCCGATGGTTGGCCGAACAGGGGCTGTCCGGCGCGCAACTATCGGCGATCACCGTGGAGGGCGATTCGATGGAGCCGCTGCTCAACAATGGCGATGAAATCCTGATTGACCGCCGCGCGCAGCCGTTCCGCGATGGAGTGCATGTGGTGCGGTTGGGCGATACTCTGATGGTGAAACGCGTCGCGCAGGCCGGGGCAGGGCGCTTCTCTCTGCTTAGCCAGAACCTCGCCTATCCCCCCGTCGATGTGAGCGCGGACGAGATGCAGGTGATTGGCCGGGTTGTCTGGAAGGGGGGGCGGATATGAATACCCAACAGAACCGCGATCTTATGTTCTTCGCCTACGTGCCTGAGCTCGCCATTGAAGATTACGCAGGCACACTCGAGGCTTTGTCGGGATACAGCATGAAACTTGGTCCAGATGATTGGCGGTCAAATGTCACCGAGACTATCGAGAAGGCTTGGGAAACCGCGATCTGTGATCTCAGCTGCGCCGAAATGCGAATGCTGGTTGGGCAAAAAATGGGACTTGAATGGATTGCGGAACCTGTAGGTCAATTCATCAAAAATCATCCATCAGCGGATATTGATTTCTATCCCGGCGACTTGACCCTCGCCGCGCTGCGCGTGTTCGACGAAATTGCGGGGCACAGCGAGAATGCGGCTTCGCTCATTCGGACTGCGGACTATTCTTGGATCGACACCGAACTCGATTTTGAGCCCGAACTGATTGCTGAGGCTAAGGCGCTGGTGGCGCAATTGAACTGAGCAAGGGTCTTGCAAGTTAGAACATGCATCGGCACATCTCCCCACATGACCAAAACACCTCCCATGAAAGCCGCGATCTTGCCGGTAACGCCGCTTCAACAGAACTGCTCGCTGATCTGGTGCACAAAAACCATGAAGGCGGCGCTCACTGATCCGGGCGGGGATCTAGACAAGCTTAAAGAGGGCGTCGCTAAAGCTGGCGTGACGCTTGAGAAAATTCTCATCACCCACGGCCATCTCGACCATTGCGGTCAGGCAGGGATGCTGGCGGAGGAGTTGGGTATTCCGATTGAGGGGCCGCACAAAGACGACCTGTTCTGGATTGAAAAGCTCGACGATGACGGCGCGCGTTACGGAATGGAGGCGCGCAGCTTTACGCCTGATCGCTGGTTGGAGCAGGGCGATACGGTGACCGTGGGGGAGCTGACACTGGATGTGATTCATTGCCCCGGCCACACGCCCGGCCATGTCGTGTTCGTCCACGGTCCCAGCAAATTTGCCATTGTCGGCGACGTCTTGTTTCAGGGGTCAATCGGGCGCACCGATTTCCCCCGCGGCAATCATCAGGACCTGATCGACAGCATCACGCAACGCCTATGGCCGCTGGGCGAAGATATCACCTTCATCCCCGGCCACGGCCCGACCAGCACTTTTGGTCAAGAGCGCAAGACCAACGCCTTCGTCAGCGATTATGCCCTAAGTTAAAACAATCCGCTGGTGATTAGCACTGCGACAATCGCGAGGCCCAGCAGCGTTACCATAGTCACAAGCGTGCCGATCATCCGGCCCGGATTGGCATCGCCGCTATCCATGCCAAAGCTGTGCGCGACCCGTGCGAGCAGATAGATACCGGCGACATAGACGAGCCACCACGACCCTTTGCCGCTCATTTCAATCACGCCGAGCAGGATCAGCACAAATGGCGCAGTTTCGATAAAGTTGGAATGCGCGCGCATCCGGCGGATCACCGAGTCATTGCCGCCATCGCCGATGCTGACCTTCTCTCGTTGGCGGACCTGACCGACCCGCATCATCAGCCAGATGTTGATAATTGCAGCCGCAGCCGCCGCGCTGAGCGTTACTGGAAGAATGAGCGTCATCGAAAAGTTCCCCGTCTTGATTTTGTTGCAAGTCAGATGCCCGGTGCTCACGCCGCTTGCAAGCTTCGATTTTTCCGTTATAGCGCGCGGCTTCCCGCCAGAACCGGCTTGGACGCTTTGCGCACTTGTATTGCTTGTGCGCGTCGCACCCTTGCCCTAAAGGCGGTCTTCGAAACATTTGGCGTGGGGATTGTACCTCGCGCAAACGCAAGATTTATTTGAGGAACTGGTGCCGCCATGGCTGTCCCAAAGAGAAAAGTATCCCCACATCGCCGCGGCAATCGCCGCGCACACGATTCGCTTAAAGTCGAAGCATTCCAAGAATGCTCCAATTGTGGTGAGCTGAAACGCCCGCACAATCTGTGTTCGGCTTGTGGCTATTATAACGGTCGCGAAGTGATCGTTCCTAAGGGCATTTGAGCTCTTAGTTTGATAAAAGGACCTGGCGCATGACACATCCGCGTATCGCTCTTGATGCGATGGGCGGCGATGAAGGCGTGCGCACTATGGTCGAAGGCGCAGCGATCGCTCGCCGCAAACACGAGAGCTTCCAATTTCTGTTGGTGGGTGATGAAAAGCGGATTGAAGCCGCTTTGGACAGCCATCCGGGAATGCGCCAAGCTTCCGAAATCCTTCATTGCGACGACGTGATCAGCGGCGATGAACAGCCAAGCAAAGCGATCCGCCGTGCCAAGACGACCAGCATGGGCCTTGCGGTCAATGCCGTGAAGGAAGGCCATGCAGGCGCCGCCGTATCGGCTGGCAACACGGGCGCTTTGATGGCGATGAGCAAGATTGCCTTGCGCACTATGCCTGGCATTGATCGTCCCGCTCTCGCCGCATTGATGCCCACGCTTGAGCCGCACGATGTGGTGATGTTGGACCTTGGCGCTAACACAGAAGCGGATGCGCGCAATCTTGTCCAATATGCGGTGATGGGCGCGGCCTATGCGCGGATCGTCAACGGTTTTGACCGGCCCAAAGTGCGCTTGCTTAATATCGGGACTGAAGAGATTAAAGGCACCGATGCCCTGCGCGATGCAGCGGCGCGATTGTCCGATGCGACGGGCCTGGCGCTTGAATTCGACGGCTTTGTCGAATCCGACAAGATCAATCGCGGCGAAACCCATGTTGTTGTGACCGATGGATTTTCCGGCAATATCGCGTTGAAGGCGATTGAGGGATCGGCACGGTTCGTGACTGATTTGTTGAAACAGGCCTTCACCAGCTCGCTGCGTTCAAAGGTCGGCTTTCTGGTTTCGCGCCCGGCGACAGAATTGCTTCGCCATCACCTCGACCCAAACAACCACAATGGGGCGGTGTTCCTTGGGTTGAACGGCGTGGTGGTCAAAAGCCATGGCAGCGCGACTGCCAAGGGCGTGGCTCAGGCAGTGACAGTTGCGGCGCGCTTGCTTGAGAACAATCTGACGCAGCGGATCACACAGGATCTGGCTGAACTGGGTGAGGACGCGCTGAAATCGAACGGTTCAGGTGCTGCGAATTCTGCCTCGCAAAAGGGTGCGACAGCGTGACCGGATCGCGCTTGTTAGGCTCAGGGTCGGCACTCCCATCACGGGTGGTCACCAATGCCGAACTTGCCGCGCAAATCGACACTTCGGATGAATGGATCGTAGAGCGAACTGGTATCCGCCAGCGTTATATTGCTGGCGACGGAGAGACGACTGCGAGCCTAGCCATCGCTGCTGCGCGGGCGGCGTTGGATGATGCAGGGCTTGCGGCTTCCGATATCGACCTGATTGTGCTCGCCACTGCGACGCCGGACAACACATTTCCCGCCACCGCGACCAAGGTTCAGCATGCTTTGGGATGCAATGGCTGCATCGCTTTTGACGTCGCAGCGGTGTGTTCGGGCTTTCTCTACGCTTTGACCACAGCCGATTCGCTGTTGAAAACCGGCATGGGCACGCGCGCTTTGGTCATCGGCGCAGAAACTTTTAGCCGCATTCTCGACTGGGAAGATCGCACCACTTGCGTCCTGTTTGGCGATGGTGCAGGCGCCGTTATTCTTGAGGCTCCAAGCCAAGATGGCGCGGCTGGAGCGGACTTACCCGGAGTGCTCGCAAGCCGACTGCATGCCGACGGCGCAAACCACGATTTGCTCTATGTCGATGGCGGGCCGTCGACCACGCAAACGGTCGGCCATTTGCGCATGAAGGGCCGCGAAGTGTTCCGCCACGCGGTTGTGAACCTCGCCAATGTTTTGAACGAAGTAATTGAAGACGCTGGTATTTCGGCTGACGACATTGACTGGATTGTCCCGCATCAGGCGAACGCGCGTATCCTTGATGCAACCGCCAAAAAACTTGGCATTGCACCTGAAAAAGTGGTTGTGACGGTCGATCAGCACGCCAACACATCGGCCGCCTCGGTCCCGCTTGCCTATGATGTGGCGCGTCGTGACGGGCGCATCAAAGCTGGCGACTTGGTCATGTTTGAAGCGATGGGCGGCGGCTTTACCTGGGGCGCCAGTCTGGTCCGCATTTAGGTCGCCCATAATTCCGATGGCATCACACTCAGTGGTGCATTCTTGGGTTAGACGATTGCGAATTTTACAATTTGTCCATAGAGTATAGCTCAAACAACAGGTCGCAAAGCACAAGGAGCTACGCATATGATGCGTTCAGTGGGAACACTTACTCGCGCCGATCTGGCTGAGACAATCAATCGCAAGATGGGTTTTAGCCGGGCTGAATCGCTCGACCTAGTCGAAGCAATCCTCGAAAAGATGACTGACGCGCTCGACAAGGGTGAAAACGTCAAGATTTCGGGCTTTGGCAGCTTCGTGTTGCGCGACAAGAATGAGCGGGTTGGCCGCAATCCCAAAACCGGGGTTGAGGTTCCGATTACCCCACGCCGGGTCATGACATTCCGTGCCAGCCAGCTGCTCAAAGAGCGCATCGCCAAGGGTTGAATAGAACAAACCGATGGTTGAATTTAACGATGGCAAGGACCGCAGCGCCTTTCGCACCATTGGCGAGGTGAGCGAAGCGCTCAATATAAAGCCGCATGTCCTGCGCTATTGGGAGCAGCAATTTTCGCTGCTCAAGCCGCTGAAACGCAGCGGCGGTCGGCGGCTCTATCGTCCAACCGACATCGAGATGGTTGAGGCGATCAATCAGCTAGTCAACGAAGAGGGTTACACGCTCAAGGGAGCAGAGGCCGTTTTGCGGTCGAGTGGCTCGGGAGCAGATCGGCGGTCAGAAGATCGCCGGGTCGGTGATCGGCGCGCGGATGGCGATGGCGAAGCGCCCGCGCAACAAGGTGCACCGGTGGTTCAGGCTGCTTTTGCACCTGCGGAAAGTGTCGCCAAATTGAAGACCATTCGCACCCGGTTGGCCCGCGCTATTGAGGCGTAAGTAGGCGACGCGTAAGCGGGTTTATTCCGCCGCAATCAGCGCCGCTTCACCCAAATCCACACTGACGAGGCGCGAGACGCCTTTTTCCGCCATAGTCACACCGAACAATCGGTGCATCCGGCTCATCGTGACAGCGTTATGCGTGACGATAAGATAGCGCGTCTTGGTCGTGCGAACCATGGAATCGAGTAAGTCGCAGAAGCGCTCCACATTGGCATCATCCAGCGGCGCATCGACCTCATCCAGCACACAAATCGGCGCAGGATTGGTCAGGAACAGCGCAAAAATCAGCGCGGTTGCGGTCAGCGCCTGCTCTCCGCCTGATAGCAATGAGAGCGATTGCAGGCGCTTACCCGGAGGTTGAGCGTAAATCTCTAGACCCGCTTCCAATGGATCGTCGCTATCGACCAGTGCGAGGTGCGCCTGACCCCCTTGGAACAATCGCGTGAACAAGACGCGGAAATGTCCGTCGACCTCTTCAAATGCGGTGCGCAACCGTTCGCGGCCCTCGCGGTTGAGATTGCCGATGGAGCCGCGCAAGCGGCCCACAGCTTCGCTCAATTCCGCCTGTTCACTGGCGCTGCTGCCGTGCTCTTCTTCGATCCGCGCCAGTTCCTCGGCGGCGACCAGATTGACCGGACCGATGCGTTCGCGGCTGGCGGTTAGGCGGTCCATTTCCTCCGATTCCTCGGTGGCGGGTTTGATGTCATCCTCAGCAAAATCGAACCGCTCGGCCAGCAGTGGGGGAGGGCATTGGAACCGCTCACCTGAAATGCGGGCCATCTCGCTGCGGCGGGTTTCTTGGTTTTCGGCACGCGCGGCCAGTCCGGCACGACCCTCGCGCGCTGTGGCCAGCGCCTCTTGGCAGGCGGCCAGCCTTTGGTCAGCAACACCGCAAACATCCCGGCACGCATCCATCGCGACCTGCGCCGCTTCCAGCTCCTGCGTCAACCGCGTGCGCACCGCATCGCCCTGTTCAATCTCGGCGATCAGAGAGGCGGGCTTTGCCGCAATAACGGCGCGCTCTTCTTCGATTTCCTCCAGCCTGCGACCAGCCTCTGCGACCCGCGCGGCGGCTTCGCCTGATCGCGCTTTCCAACCCGAATGGTCGGATTGCTGCGCGGCAAATCGCTCACGCGAAACGGCCAGCGCCTGATCATGCGCGGCGAGCTGTGCCAAAGCGGCCTGAACCGAAGTCTTGGCGGCCTCATGCTTGGCTTGCGCTGCGTCCAAAGCCGCCCGTCCGGCATCGGGCGCGGGAAGAGCAGCGCGAGCGTCCCGCGCTGCGGAAAGGTCGCCCTTTGCTCCATCCAATTGTTCGTCGAGATCGCTCGAAGATGCTGCGAGCTCTTCAAGTCGGGTCGCGATGCGTTCTTTAGCGGCTTCTGCTTGGTCTAGCGCTCTTAATGCTGTGCGTTCGTTATCGATGGCGCTCGCGATCGCGCGTTCTTGCGCGACGAGTGCGGTCTGGAGCGCCGACAGTTCCTCACGCGCAGATACTTCCTCGCGCGCGGCATAGTCCGCCGCCCTGCGCAGGTCAGGCAATTGCGCTTCAAGGTCTGTAAGCCGGTTCGCCGCTTCCAATCGTGCCGCTTCTGCTGATCCTTCGCCGCGCGCGACAAACCCGTCCCACCGGCGCAAATGACCACCCTTTGTGACCAGCCATTCGCCGGGGCCAAGCGTGCGGCCATCATCGGCATCGACGCAATGGACCAGAGCCAGCCGGGCACGCAATTCCTCGGGGCAATCGCTGACATGGGTAAGCAGACTGTCGGACAATGGCGCAGGTGCGGTGCTGCCGGTCCAATATCGCCCGTCGCTGTCGCCTACAGGCGCACCCAAAGGCGACTTTGCATCCCGACCCAGCACTGCAGCGATGGCGCGTTCATACCCTTTGGCAACGCGCACTTTATCGAGCGCAGCGGGCAATCCTTCGCGGGTCTTCGCGCGTTTCTCTCGCGCATCGCGGTCTCGGGCGAGGGCAGTGTATTCGCGCTCAATCCCCGTCAGTTCAGCCTTCGCGGCGCTCAAAGCTGTCGCTGCTTCATCGCGGGCGCTCTGCAGATCAGCTTTGCGCAGGCGGTCGGCTTCGAGCTTGGTTCGCAACGCTGCGACTTCGCTTGCCGCTGCGTCCGCTGCCTCACGCGCCGCGATTACGTCGGCCTCGCTATCGCCAGCCTCTGCCAATTCGGCCCGTGTCGCCGCGATCCGCTCGCCTTCCCTTGTCAGCCGAGCGAGGCGGGTTTCAGCCTGCTCAATGGCTGCCTCCGCCACGCGCCATTCGGCCTCTACACCGGCATGGTCGGCGGTCGCCTTGGCCAATGCGAGTTCAGCGGTTCGGCTGGCGCGCTCGGTTTGTTCGGCGGCGTTGACGAGCGCAGGGCGCTGAGCATCGGCATCGGCGACGCCTTTGCGCGAGGCCTCCAGTTCCCGCTCCAATTTCGCCAAGGCATCGGCGGCATCATTGGTCAGCCGGTCGGCGGCGACGCGATCGTCCTCGAGCCGGGCGCGTTGACGCTCCAGATCCGCAAGGCGCGTTTCGGCGGCCTCCAGTTTCTGCGACAAAGCCGCCATGCGGTGCCCATGTGCGCTCGCATCATCGCGGCGGTCGGCCAGCTCTTCGCGCGCATCCGACATCTGCTCAGCAGCCTCGGCCTGTTCTTTCTGCGCAGTGTCAGCGGCCAGTTTCGCCTCAGCAACACGAGCCTCAGCCCCTTCTGCCGCGGCGCGCGCTTCTTTTGCCGCCGCCGCCGCATCGCGCCAACGCGCAAACACCAGACGCGCCTCTGCATGCTGAATTTGCTCGGTCAGCTTGGTGTAGCGTTCAGCCTGTTTCGCTTGACGCCGCAGCGAGTTCATCTGCGAATCCAGACCCGCCATCAGGTCTTCGAGCCGTTCCAAATTCTTCTCGGTAGAGCGCAGCTTGCTCTCGGCATCCTTGCGCCGAACATGCAGCCCGGCAATCCCGGCTGCTTCTTCCAGCATCATGCGGCGTTCGGCGGGCTTTGCCGCGATCACTTGCGCGATCTTGCCTTGGCTCACCAGAGCAGGCGAATGCGCACCCGTCGCGGCATCGGCAAAGGTTAGCGAGACGTCTTTCGCCCGAACATCTCGGCCATTAACGCGGTAGGCACTGCCTGCGCCGCGCTCTATCCGGCGGGTGACGACCAGTTCTTCGTCCTGATCATCGCTGGCATGCAAGACGACCTCGGCAAAGGCGCGGGCCGGGCGGGTGTCAGTGCCCGCAAAGATCACATCCTCCATCCCGCCAGAGCGCATGGACTTGGGCGAGTTTTCACCCATTACCCACCGTATCGCTTCGAGCAGGTTGGATTTGCCGCAACCGTTGGGGCCCACGACCCCTGTGAGGCCGGGTTCAATGCGCAGTTCAGCCGGCTCTACAAAGCTCTTAAATCCAGAGAGTTTGAGGCGGCTGATCTGCATAGGCGGTGGTGTGTGACCTTATTCCTGACGGGCGCCGGCGCGTTGCAGGCGCGCCTCGATGTCCGACCAACTGCGAATGTCGAGCTTGTTGCCGTTGAGGATAAAGGTCGGGGTCGAGGTGATCCCCAGCTCATCGGCTTGGGTCGATGAATTGGTGGCGATAGACTCGACTTTCGCCGTATCGGCAAGGCATGCGCGCTGTTGATCGGCGGAAAGCCCGCGCGCGGCGAAGAAATCGATCAACCCGGCGGCTTGTGCGATTTGGATAAAGCGCTGTTCGGTCGGCGCCTCTCCTGCGGCCTGATAAGCAGCACCGTTCTGGTTCACAGCAGCAAAGGTTTGTTCAAGGTTCTGCCACGCCTGATCAGACAGGACTTGCATGTTCTCTTTTGCCCCGCAACGCACCAAGGTCGCGATGGTGAGATCAATCGGATCGCGCACCAGATTGCGTTGTTCAAAGCTGACGACGCCAGTTGCGATATACTCTTTCAACGGGTCTTTGCCGGTCGCAGAGAATTGCGCACAAGCAGCGCAAGTGTGGGACGCATATTCGACCAGCTTCAATGGCGCGTCGGGGTTGCCCAGGACATAACCATCGTCTTCGCTGACCGTGACCGTCTCGCCCCAATTGGTGCCGTCGGGCGCAGGGATCGCAGCGATCAGTTCGCCATTTTCCGTATCGCCTTCTTCGCCGCCACATGCGGCCAGAGCGAGCGCCAGCGGAGCAGCGAGCGAGAATTTGAGCAAAGTGCGGGTCGATTTCATGTCCATTGGTCCTTTGGTCCAGACTATAATGATGCGCTGCTTCGAAGAAAGCGGGTTGCCCATGCGCTTGTGCAAAAATGTGTCAAATATGTGAAAAACTCAGCCAAAACTCGATGAGCGACTGACTATTGTGCCCGATCGGGACGGAATCGCTCCACAATGACGGGGTAAAGCGCGTCCCAAGTGTGCACATTGGCCAGCAATTCACCGTCGAGCGCAAAGCTGGGGACCGCAAGGTTCTCGAATTCCTCGCCATCGGCATCGCCGTTTTCGATGAGTGCTTGTGCTGCGCGATTGTCGCGAAGGCAGCGATTGATCTCCACCCTAGGAACGCCGCGCGCGATCAGCATATCATCAAAGTCCAGCGCTTGTGCTGCGTTCAGCCGAGCGGTCGGACCGCCGCGTTCCCAGATTGCGCGTTGCCCGGCGGGCGCGGATTGCGCTTTGGAAAGCCATGTGTCCTGACGCATCAGGAACATCCTGTGACGGTCCTTAAACCCCGATGGTTCCCCGCATTGAACGAGCAGTGATATGGTGAGGTCGAGCGCGTTGCGGATCACCGGGCGCACTTCGAGCGTCAAGTGACCCGGCGCGAGGAGAGCTAGGTCCAACGCCCCTTCGCCCTGGCGCGCGAAGGCTGCGCAATCGGTGCAGGTGTAGCTGATAAATTCAATCAAAGCGGCTTCGGCTTCTGGATTGCCGATGATGTGCCCGCGCTCTGTCCGCGCTACCTCGGCGTGCCAAGCCTTGCCTGAGCTGCCCTCAAATGCGCTGCGCGGGTCGGACAATTGGTTTTCCGATCCGCGATCTTGCGCAGAAGCGGGGAGACAGAGCGCGGATGCTGCGACAAATGCCCCCAAAATCGCGGTCTTCACGTCTCGTCCTTAACCTCTTTCTCGCCCATGCTGCGCGCCAGCGATTCCAGCACGGTGCGCAGTTCCGGATCGCCAATGTCGCGCAGGCTGTCTCCCAATTCCATCGGGATCGGCTTGATCGAAGGTGGCGGCTTCGGACGCTCTTCAGCATTTGGCGGCTTAACCGGGCCTTGCCGGATTTTCGCGCGTGCAACGGCGTTGTAGCCAAAGAACCGGTTCACCCGCTCGATAATTTCAGGGATCACTTGCTGGATCAAAGGCGCATGCGCGGGTGCGACGACCAATTGCAGGATGCCTTCGGATTTCTCGCCGGGGGGGAAACGGATCGCTTCCGGTGAACAGATGCGGGCATGGGTCGGGCCGACAATTTCGGGCCAGCGGGTGACCACCGAGCTTTGCACAAAGCCAAAGCGGCGAAACGCAGTGCGCCCGATATGCGGCATCAGGTCGCCAACCGCCTTTGCCGTGCCGCCACGGGGACGCGTGTAGGGCTTTGCGGTTTTCCTGCGCGCTTTGGGTTTTCCCGGAGTGTTTGAGCTGTCGCTTCCCATCTTGGGCGCAGCCATGCCATAGGCCCGGTGTGACCGCTAGCTTATCTGACATTGTGCTCCACTGGTATGATGCGCATGCCCGCGCGCTGCCGTGGCGTAATCCGCCCGGTGATCCGCGCCCCAGCGATGATGCCTGGCCGTATCGTGTGTGGTTGTCTGAGGTGATGCTGCAACAGACCACGGTTGCAGCGGTAAAGCCGTACTTTGCGAAGTTCGTGGCGACGTGGCCGACAGTCTTTGACCTTGCGAAGGCCAGCGAGGATGACGTCATGGCGGCGTGGGCGGGGCTGGGATATTATTCGCGGGCGCGCAATTTGGTAAAGTGTGCAGCAGAGGTCGCGGCGCGCGGGGGCTTTCCGGAAACAGAGGATCAGCTGCGCGAATTGCCGGGGCTGGGCGCTTACACGGCTGCCTCGATTGCGGCGATAGCCTTTGGTCAGCGGGCCGTGGTGGTCGATGCGAATGTGGAGCGGGTGGTGTCGCGCCTGTTCGCGATTGAGAAGCCTTTGCCCGGTGCGCGCAAGGCGATCCGCGCGGCGGCTGAGACGATCACGCCAGACATCCGCGCAGGCGATTTTGCGCAAGGGATGATGGATCTCGGCTCGCAAATCTGCACCAGCAAAGCGCCGCGTTGTCTGCTGTGTCCGTTGAGCGATGTATGCATTGCTCGCAAGGGTGGAGAGCCGGAACGCCTGCCGATCAAACCGCCAAAAAAGGCCAAGCCCGAACGTATCGGGACGGCCTATTGGATAGAGCGTGACGGACAAGTCTGGCTCACCACACGGTCCGGAACAGGGATGCTGGGGGGAATGCGCGCACTGCCCGATGATGGTTGGAGCGCGCAAGGCGATGGTTCTGGTGAGCCGCCAATAGAGGGCAAATGCGAGGAGCTGGGCGCAGTCCGCCACACCTTCACCCATGCGCATCTCACACTCAGGATCGTGCGGCTAACACCAACAGAATACCCGGTCGGTAACGGCGATTGGTGGGGTGTTGATCGGATTGAGGACGCGGGCCTGCCAACTCTGTTCGCAAAGGCTGCGCGGCTAGCGCTTGCTCAAGAATAGGCGCTCAAAGACAAGCGCTGAGCATCAAACGAGCCCACCGCCCAAGCTAAGCCGCACAACCGCGATAAGGCCGACGATCAGGCAGAAATTGCGCCCGCCATTGCTGGATGAAAGCGCGCCAAAGGCGATGCCGATCACGATAAGAGGCAGCGCCACCCAATTGGCCCATCCCAAAAGCGGGATTTGCGCAGGGATGACGATGATAAGGCTGACAATGCCGAATAGATAAGCAAGTAGATTTCCCATGTGTGTTATATGAACACTACACCTGCTGATTTCAAGGCTTTCAAAACAAGTCTCTTTTGACCACGCAATTGACGGTTCACCCTCACTCCCTCAAACAGGTGTCAAATAACCCTCTGAGAGAGAACCCTGATGGCATACCGCAACTTTGAAACCCTCGATGTCTCGCGCCGCTCCCTGTTTCGCGGCGGAGCATACATCGCCGGTGCTGCTGCACTGGCGGGCATGCCGTTTGGGCGGCAATTGCTGGCGCACAATATTGACGAAGCATGGCCCAATGTAGCCGCGATGGCTCAAAAATATGTCTCCGAAGGTAAGGTTGCCAACCTGTTGCTGACCTTTGGCACGGGGCAAGAGGATCACGCGCACACTGTCGGCGGCGGCACTCTTGCGCTGGGTGGCAATGCCATGGTCGATCAAGACACCCTCTATCGCATCTATTCCATGTCAAAGCCGATCACAGGCATGGCGATTATGATGCTGATTGATGATGGGCTGCTGAGCCTTGATCAACCGCTCTATGATGTGATCCCGGCTTTCCGCGATATGCAGGTTTTGGTCGATCCCGAAGGGCCGCTGGAGAACACGGTTGCAGCTGAGCGTGCGATCACCATGCGCCAATTGCTGACTCATACCGCAGGCATCGGTTACAGCATCGTGTCCAAAGGGCCGCTGCTCGACGCGTATAACGAAAACGGCATTGTCGGCGGGCGTGTCAGCCGCCTGACCATTCCCGGCTTTCCCGAAGTCACCCCGGCACCGGGGCTCGAAGTTTGGACAGAGCGCTTGGCTGCTCTCCCCTTGATGTATCAACCCGGAAGCAAGTGGAGCTATTCAAACTCGATCGATTTGCTGGGGCGCGTGATCGAAGTGGCATCGGGCATGGAATTTGAAGCTTTCTTGAAAGCGCGTTTGTTTGAACCGCTGGGCATGGACAGCACTTGGATGACTGTTCCGGAAAGCGAACAGGGGCGTTTGACCGACAATTACGGCGTGCTTTTGGGCAATTCGCTGCCGATCGATCCGGCGTCGAATTCGATCTATCTTGATCCGCCAAAAGTGCCCTCGGGTGGCGGGGGACTGGTGTCCACTCCCAAGGATTATGACCGCTTCCTGCGTATGCTGCTGGGCTATGGTAAACTTGGCAATGAGCGCGTGATGGGAGAGCTGGCTGTTCGGATCGGTGTCTCTAATCTGTTGCCCGATACCGCCGATATGACCGGCAGTTGGATGGAAGGTCAGGGCCATGGCGCTGGCGGGCGTTCGCATAATGGCACATTTGGTTGGGGCGGCGCGGCAGGAACGCTGGGCGCGGTGGACTATAATCTGGGCATGCGCACGTCGCTTTGGACGCAATACATGCCGAGCGATGCCTATCCGATCCGCGATGAATATTTCGCGGCGCTTGAGGCTGATCTGTCTGCGATGCGCGCCAGCCAAGGGTCCTGATAGTGAGTACAGGCCCCATCGCCTTTGCCGGATCGCCGATTGATCGGGCCGATAATATTCGTGTCGACCGGGAGAAACTGGGCGCGCTGATGAATTGGCGTGCCAAGGTGCTGCTGCTCGATGGATTGCTGCCGCAGTTTGACGATGCGGGCGGATTGCTCTGGGGCACTTTGGCGGATGTCGCTGAGGATGCTGAGCTGGTGTTTCTCGGCTTGCTTGAGGAAAATGCGTGCTTTGCGCCTGTGCCAAAATCCAATGAAGCCGACGGACCGGCCAATCCGCGTTCATGGCAAGTGATGCAATTGCTCCGGCCAGAGGAGCTTGCGATTTATGGCGGGGCAAAGAGCCTTGTCGATTGGCATGCACGCCATCAGTTTTGCGCCAAGTGCGGCTCTCAAACGAAGATGGCCAAAGGCGGCTGGCAGCGTTCGTGCGAGAATTGCGGCGCGGAACATTTTCCGCGCACTGATCCGGTCACTATCATGCTGGTTGAACATGCGGGCAAGCTGTTGCTGGGCCGTCAGCCGCGCTTTCCGCCAAAGATATATTCCGCACTCGCAGGCTTCGTTGAACCGGGCGAAACCATCGAAGAAGCGGTAGCGCGCGAAATCTGGGAAGAGGCGGGCGTAAAAGCCCATTCGGTTCAATACATCGCCAGCCAGCCTTGGCCGTTTCCCAGCCAGCTGATGATCGGGTGCTATTCGGTCACCGATGATCCCGAACTCACCATTGATAAGACTGAGCTGGATGACGCGCGCTGGTTCACGCGTGAGGAATTGGAGGATGCGCGCAACGCGAGACCGGGCGGCAACGAACATCTGATTTTCCCGCAAAAGTTCGCGATCGCTCATCAACTCGTCACATGGTGGCTCGACAAATGACGGATAACGCACCCGATACCCTGACCATCGACATTTACTCCGACGTTGTGTGCCCCTGGTGCGCCATTGGTTATGGTCAGTTGACGAAGGCTTTGGATGAGCTGGACGGAGAGATCGCTGCCGAAATCCGGTGGCGTCCGTTCGAGCTGAACCCCGACATGCCGAATGAGGGTGAGGATCAGGCGGCGCATCTGGCGCGCAAGTATGGCCGCTCTCCCGAAGAGGGCAGCAAGGTCCGTGGGCATATGAAAGACGTTGCCGAAGGTGCAGGGGTCTCGCTCTCTTACGAGGGTGATGACGAGGCTCCACCGGCGATGATGTGGAACACGCGCGATTGTCACAAGCTGCTCGGCTTTGCGTTGGAGCAAGCGGGGCCAAAGGTGCAGACGGAGTTGAAATTGGCTTTGTTCAAAGCGCACTTTAACCAGCGCCGGTCACTGGCGGATCGCGAAGGTTTGCTAGATATTGCCGCCAGTGTCGGCCTGCATCGTCAGGCGGCCAAGGCGGCATTGGACGATGCCGATTTGGAGGCTCGCGTGGTCGCTGAGGAACAGCAGGCATGGGACCTCAACATCTCCGGTGTTCCGGCGATGATCGTGAACGGCAAATTTATGATCCCCGGTGCGCAATCGCCTGAGACTTATGTGAATGCATTGCGCCGGGTTGCGGAGAAGTCGCGGGCGGTTTCTTGAGCGAGTTTTCGCCCCAGACCGCTGTGATAACCGGCGGGGCAAGCGGCATTGGATTTGCGCTGGCCAAACGGTTGGCGGGGCAGGGCGCAAAAGTCGTCGTCGCGGACCTTCCCGGTCCAAAGATCGACCAAGCAAACGCCATCGCAAACATCACCGCACATGCCTGCGACGTATCAGACTTGGCACAAATTGAAGCTTTGACAGACACAGTGTCCGGCCAATTCGAAACCATCGATCTGGTCATCAACAACGCTGGTCAGGGCGGTCCGAATGGCCGCTTGTGGGAAGTCGATCCGGCAGAGGCTCGCGCGCATTTCGACGTCAATTTCTGGGGGATATGGAACGGTATTCGCGCCTTTGCACCGCACCTTGTCGCGCAATCCACCCCTTCTGCGATTTACAACACGGGCAGCGAAAACAGCCTGTTTTGCGCCATCCCGCACTCCGCCGCCTATATAGCGGCGAAACACGCGGTACTCGGCATGACGGAGAATCTGCGCGGTGACTTACCCGACCATGTCCATGCTGGCCTGATCATACCCGGCTGGGTCTTCACACCATTGGGGCCAGAGCGGTTCATGCAATTTGGCATGGAGGTCGATGAATATGTCGATATCATCCTGCCACAAATCCTTTCGCGCCAACGCTTCGTAACTAGCCATGGATACAACGAGGTTCGCATCGCAGAACGCATGGACGCATTGCATGAAAGCTATGCCGAATTTGCATTGCCGGCGGACAAAGACGAAAAGCACGACGTGCAATTGATGATGGCGGCACTTCGCAAAGCTGCTCAAGAATAAGGATAAATGGGGACGTGGGGAAATCTGTAAAGAGCTTTGCCGTGGTGGCTGTGGTCACGGTCATCGCGCTGGCATTTTCGTATTTTGCAGGCGCGGGCAGTGTGGAGATCGGCGGCTATTCGGCGCTGTATGTCTGCGGCTGGATCGCGCTTTTGGTCAATTGGCTCGCATTCATCCCGTCCGCTGCGGCGAAGACAGATAAGTTCTACGACACGATGGGCGCAGTAACGTATCTGTCGGTGACGGGCGTTGCGGTGTGGCTGGCATGGCCATTGGACCTGCGCGGAATTGTGATCGCCGCGATGGTTGCGATCTGGTGCCTGCGCCTTGGCAGTTTCCTCTATATTCGCATCCATGCAGCGGGCGGCAATGACAGCCGGTTTGAGAAAATCCGGGTCAATCCCCCGCGCTTTTTGGTCGCATGGACGTTGCAGGCGTTGTGGGTGATCTTCACCGCCTCTGCCGCATTGGCCGCCATCGCCGCGAGCGAGCGGGCGCCGATTGGCCTGTTCTTCTGGCTTGGTGCTGCCGTCTGGGTGATCGGCATAACGTTCGAAACGGTGGCTGATGCGCAGAAGAGCGCGTTTAAGAAAGACCCCGATAACAAAGGTGACTTTATCGATGTCGGCCTGTGGCGATGGTCACGGCATCCGAACTATTTTGGTGAAATCACACTTTGGACCGGCATTCTCATTATGGCGATCCCTGTCCTGTCCGGGCTCAGCTGGCTGGTGGTGATCTCGCCAATATTTGTCACATTGCTGCTGACCAAAGTGAGCGGGATCAACCTTCAGAACAAGCAAGCCGAAGAGCGCTGGGGCGATGATCCTGACTATCAGGAATACCGCAAGAACACGCCTGCCTTGATCCCGCGCCCTCCTAAGGGTTAGGGTGCGTTCGGGATAACCAACGCAGCCCTGAATGGAGCCAAAGCCATGAAATCGATCCACCTTTTTGCCGCCACGCCTTTGATTGCCCTTTTGGCTGCATGCGGGGGAGAGGCCACATCTGGTGATGGCGCCGAAACTCCCGAAGGACCGCCACCCGCGGAAATAGCGGAGCGTCAGGACAACTACGAAGCCATAGGCGATGCGTTTAAGTTGATCCGTGAGGAGCTGGAAACGGACACGCCAGACATGGCTGCGATCCAGGGAGCTGCTGGCGATATCAATACGCGGCTGCAACGCGTGCCTGACCTGTTTCCCGAAGGATCAAGCATGGAAGCGGGTTATGACACCGAAGCGCTTGCCGTGATCTGGGAAGATCCCGATGGCTTTGCCGAAGCAACCCAAAACGCCATTGCTGCGAGCGAAGAAATGGTCGCAGCCGCTGCGACAGGTGATCCGGCGGCGGTTGGTGAGCAGGTCGGCAATCTGGGCCTCAATGGCTGCAAAGCGTGCCACGATAAATTCCGCGTCGACGACGATTAATCGGGCGGGGTTGAATGGCCTCCAAAACGCATTCTGTTAGCATCTGGGACTGGCCTGTGCGGATTACGCATTGGTCGTTCGTGCTGCTGCTGCCTGCAATGTATCTGACCGCGGATAATTCCGAATGGGGTTGGCATATGCGGCTGGGCCATGTGTTGCTGGCGCTGCTGATTTTCCGAGTAATCTGGGGCTTTATCGGCACGGAGACGGCTCGCTTTGGCAGCTTCGTCAAGGGGCCGGTGAGCGTATGGAAATATCTGCGCGGTAGGCAAGAACATCACATCGGCCACAATCCGCTGGGCGCGCTGGCGGTGCTCGCATTGCTGGGACTTACCTTTGCACAGGTCGCGATGGGGCTGTTTGCGGGCGATCCATTTGATGGAGCCACCGGTCCGCTCAACCCCCTGGTGGGCGTGGGCACCGCCGATACCATCACCGACACGCATGAATGGTTCTACTATGTCGTCTTCGGCATGGTCCTGCTGCACATCACCGCGATCTCAATCTACGCGGGCGCAAAGCTGCAAAACCTCGTCGGCCCGATGGTGGTGGGCAAGGGCGAGGTTGCCGAAGGCGTGAAGGGGAACTCAGAGACGCCTTTGCGGAACTTGGTAATTGCGGTTGTGATTTCGGTGGGGATCGCGGTTTGGGTGTATCTCGGGGCGCCGGGGTTGGGGTGAGCCATAAGTGTCTGGTCATTCATGAAAGGTCCACAATCGATCAATAGTCTGCGAAGGCAGCAGGGGAGATAGGATTATGATCGGTTCGGCCATTGCATTGATTGCGAGCGCAGCGGCAACGCCATGCTCTGTTGAGGACGAAGCGGATGATCATCTGTCCGACGTTTGCGCACCATTTCTAGAAGGTGCGCCGGCTTATGGCGTAACTGTTCAAGGAAGCTTGATACCAAGGCCCGCAGCACAACAGGTCTTGATCTACCAAATGGATGGCGAGTGGTTGATCCGCATCTCAGGCTATCGCTGGCAACCGGGAACGTCACAGATTGAGACCCGTCGCACTGTTCTGCCCATCAGCGATGAAGACGCGCAACGGTTGATTGAGCGGATGAATGATGACGCTTTTGAGCGCTTGCAGGCGCGGCCCTATTATGGGTCCGAAGACAGCATCTGCACAGACGGTTCGCGCCACGAAGTCGCAAAGGCATCAGCAGGAAGCGCTAACCGGGCAACGCTGCACAGCTGCGGCCTGAATGATGAGCTAAAGGCTATCGCGCGCCAGTTTCGCGAAGTAGCAATCAAATACGATCCAGAATTTGATGGCATGTTGCGAATGCTGAACGACTGATCGGAATGGGTTTCCCCCTAAATCAAACCCAGCCGCTCAAGCTTACCCGCCAGTTTCCCCGGCAGCGCGTCGCCAATGTCTTCGCCCTCGGCCACATCGCGCGGGGCGGCGTCTTCGGCTAGGTAGCGCCAGCCTTGATGCGCGCGTTTGCGTTGTTGGTGGACACGGATCAGCACCGGCTCCAAATTGATATTCCAGCGGCCGTCGGGCGTTTCGGTAAAGCTCAAAATCTCGCTGCGCGCGACCAGAGCGTGGTTCAAAATCCAATAGAGCGATCCGCCTACCATCTCCTCATGCCGCTTGGGGCGGTATTTGGTGGTCAGCTGCTTGGGATTGGGGCTGTTCTCATACCAGCTCGCAAGGTCTTCGAAGCTCTTTGCGCCGAACGCGATCTTGGTCATGTGAAGGGGCATGGGTTCAAGATAGAGCGCTGAGCCCGTGGCTCAACCCATGCTCGCCAGCCCACTCACAACTGCGAGGCCCAGAAACGCGAAAAAGCCCATGGAATCGGTGATCATGGTGACAAAGACAGATGACGCGACTGCGGGATCCTGATCCAGCCGCTCAAACATGACCGGCACAATCACGCCTGCAAGGCCCGCAAAGGCGATGTTGATCACCATCGCGAGCGCAATCACCACGCCCATCATGGGGGAGAACAAGACGCCCGCCGCTATCCCGATCAGCACCGCGACGGTAATCCCATTGAGCACCGCAACGCGCAATTCGCGCGCCACAATCCGCCAAGTGTTCGCCCGCGTCAGCTGATTGGTCGCGATCGCGCGCACGGCCACCGCCATCGTCTGAGTGCCCGCATTGCCGCCAATGCTCGCCACAATCGGCATCAGCACGGCGAGCGCGACCAGTTCCTCTATCGCCGCGCCGAAAAACGCGATGATGGCAGAGGCGACGACGGCGGTGCCAAGATTGGCAATCAACCAACGCACACGGCTCGAATAGGCCTCTCGAATGGGCTCGTTAATGTCGCCATCGCCTGCGCCCGAAAGCAGCAGCGCATCCTCGCCCGCTTCTTCGGAGATGATGTGCACCACGTCATCCACCGTCATCTGGCCGACCAAACGCCCGCTTTCATCCACCACGGCGGCAGAGATCAGCGCGTATTTCTGAAACATCAACGCGACCTCCTCCTGATCCATGGCGGCAGGAATCAGGGTCTGATCACGCTTCATCACGTCGGTCAGTTTGACCCGGCGCGGTGAGGTGAGGATCCAATTTAGTGAGCATGTGCCCACCGGATGATGCGCGGCATCGATCACGAACACTTCGAAGAAATCATGCTCCAGATCGCCCTCTAGCCGCAGATAGTCGATCAAATCACCAACGGTCAGATGCTCTGGCACCGCCATCACATGGCGGTTCATCAATCGGCCAGCGGTCTCCTCTGGATAAGCGAGGGCGCTTTCCACTGCAGCCTGCGTCTCCGGCTCCAGCTCAGCGATGATCGCCTTTTGGTCGTCCTCGTCGAGATCCTCGAGCAGCTGGACCGCATCATCGACCTCCAGCTCCTCTGCGATGGTGGCGACGTCTTCTGGGGCGAGCGCCTCCATCATCAGCTCGCGCACGTGATCGTTCAGCTCGGCGACGACCTCGCTGCTCATCAAATCGGTGATCGATGCGGCGAGCAGCGCGCGGTCATCATTGCCGAACAATTCGAGCAAATCGGCGATATCGGCGGGGTGAAGCGGCTCGACTAGCTCGTAAACCGCCGCCTGGTCCCCAGCCTCCAAAGCCGCGCGAACGCCGCTCACATAGTCCGGTTTAAGCCTGTTTTCCTCATCGTGTCGCTCATCATCTACCCGATCATCCGGGCGCGCGTCTTCCTCGTTTTCGGGGCGGTCATCCACCATCAGTTCGTCTTCGAGGTCTGCCATGCGTGCCGGTTTAGATTGAGGGGCATGAATTGCAAGCTGGTGACATGCGCGCCGAGCCGTTTATACCGCGTCCAAATTCAAAGGAGATTCCCGATGGCCGATACACTTACATTCACGCTCGACACCGGAGACGGCGAAGGCAAAGACGTCGTAATCAAGCTGCGTCCCGATCTGGCCCCCGGTCACGTCGCCCGGATTAGTGAGCTTGCCAGCGAAGGTTTTTATGATGGCGTGGTGTTCCACCGCGTGATCCCCGGCTTTATGGCGCAAGGCGGCGACCCAACTGGCACCGGCATGGGCGGCAGCGAAAAGCCTGACTTGAAAGCAGAGTTTAACGCAGAGCCGCACACAGAGGGCACATGCTCCATGGCGCGTTCGCAGATGCCAGACAGCGCAAACTCACAATTCTTCATCTGTTTCGAAGACGCAGAATTCCTTGACGGGCAATACACCGTCTGGGGCCAAGTGCAGAGCGGCATGGAACACGTCCACGCCCTGCCAAAGGGCGAACCACCCCAAGCACCGGGCAAGATTGTTAAGGCGACGGTCGTTTAAATCAATCAGTTCTCATTGATAAAAGGGCGGCCGATGTGCCGCCCTTTTTCGTTAAGCTCTTCGACAATATGCATTAGATACGCCGCCTCATGACTTTTCGTACCGTAATCTTAGCGGCTCTCGCTCTCACCATATCCGCCTGCGCGACCATGCCTGACATCTCTCAGTCGCGCTCGCCGTGCCGGACTGAGCCCGGCGGGTGGTGCGGGTTTATGCGGGATGCCGCCGTTGAGGCCTATCCCTATGCCATCGCCGCGACCAATGCTTACGCAGGCGATGATGATCTGTTTGTTGATCTCGGCCCGCGATTGGGTTCGCTGGAGCGCCTGCCTATTGCCGAGGAGGATGCGGAGAAGGGCTTTGGTTATGAGCTGTTTGAGCAATATTCTCCGAACAGCGTTCCGGACCAAGAAGACCCGCAAGTCATCGCGCGCATCCTTGCCTTCCGTGGCACCGACTTCGACGGCTTCACGGACATATTCTATGGCACGCTGCGCAACGATCAGATCGACATAGCGGTGGCCACTTACGAGGCCGAAGCCGCCCGGTTTGATGATAATATCCCGTGGATCGTGGTCGGGCACTCACTGGGTGGAGCGCTCGCCACCGAAGTTTCGATTAAATACCCTCGCGTGCGCGCTTACATGTTCAACACATCACCCTTTTACGGGGGCGATGGGATGACCAACGATACGCGCCGCACCGTCTTTATTGAACGCGGAGAGGTGCTGCGACGCTTTGCCCAACGGACCGCTCCGGCAGCGGACGTGTTCACACTCAATTGCGGGCCGGAAAACGACAGCTTTACCAAGCACCGCGTCCGCCTGCTTGCCGATTGTCTGATTTGGATCGCGGCCTATGAGGATCATGAGGCAGGTGAGCTGATCACGTCGAATGAAATCCTGAAGCCGATGGTGGAATGCGGACCCGCGAATAAGCCGCATCCGGGTACACAGCGTTTGCGCAATGCGAACTGTGTCCACCAATCGCGGAGGGACGATGATGAGGGTGGTGCGGACAACAATTGAACCGCGCCCCGCTTACCGCTAGACGCGCGCCACAATGAAATCGACCACAGAACCTCGCACTGCTCGTAATGAGCGGCCTCAGACCTACCGCGTCAAAAGCTTTGGCTGTCAGATGAACGTCTATGATGGTGAGCGTATGGGCGAGCTGCTCGATGCGCAGGGGATCACGCCTGCGGCAGAGGGGGAGGACGCCGATCTGGTCGTGCTCAACACGTGCCATATTCGTGAAAAAGCGGCGGAGAAGATTTACTCCGACATTGGCCGCCTGACTAAGGGCAAGACCCAGAAGAAGGCGCCGATGATCGCTGTCGCTGGCTGCGTCGCTCAGGCGGAGGGCGAAGAGATCATGAAGCGCGCGCCGTCGGTGAGCATGGTCGTTGGCCCGCAAGCCTATCACCGCTTGCCCGATATGTTGGATAAAGCGGTGAAGGGTGAGCGCGCAACCGACACCGATATGCCAGCGATTGCGAAGTTTGGCGCGTTGCCTGCTCGCAAGCGCCGCTCTCCCACAGCGTTTTTGACAGTTCAGGAAGGGTGCGACAAGTTCTGCACCTATTGCGTGGTTCCCTATACGCGCGGTGCAGAAATATCGCGTCCGTTCGGTGACTTGCTGGATGAAGCTCGCAAACTGGTTGAGGCTGGTGCGCGCGAGATTACGCTGCTTGGGCAAAATGTGAACGCGTGGTCGGGTGAGGATGATAAGGGCCGCGCGGTTGGTCTGGCTGGGCTGATCCGGGCGCTTGATCCGATTGATGGGTTGGAGCGTATCCGTTACACGACCAGCCATCCCAACGACATGGAAGACGACCTGATCGCTGCTCATGGCGAGGTCGAAAGCCTGATGCCGTATCTCCATTTGCCGGTCCAATCGGGCAATGACCGGGTGCTCAAAGCGATGAACCGATCGCACACGGCAGAGGGGTATTTGCGGCTGCTTGAACGGTTCCGCGAGGCGCGCCCTGATATTGCATTGTCGGGCGATTTTATCGTGGGGTTTCCGGGCGAGAGTGAGGCGGAGTTTGCTGAGACCCTCGCACTGGTGGATGCGGTCGGATATGCGCACGCTTACAGCTTCAAATATTCGCCGCGCCCGGGCACTCCGGCGGCGACGATGGACAATCAGATAGCGACTGAGATCATGGATGACCGGCTCCAGCGCCTGCAATCGGCCATCAACCGCGACCAATTGGCGTTCAATGCTGGCACTGTAGGGCGCACTTGCTCCGTCCTCGTAGAGCGGAAGGGCAAGCATCCCGGTCAATGGTTGGGCAAATCGCCTTGGCTGCAATCGGTGTGGTTTATGGGTGATGCGCAGATCGGCGATATGGTTGAGGTTGAACTGGTCGAAGCACGGCCCAGTTCGATGGAGGGCCTGTTGCGCGCCTGACACGCGCGCGACTTTCCACCGCCGCGGTCACCTGCAAAACTTGCTTTGAGGCCCAAGCGTCTTACCCTCTCGAATCGCAAGCAGAGGAGAATGCACGCAACTTATGGGCCGTAGACCAACCGCAAAAAACACGGGCGCAATTGATCCGGCCGTTGTGCCCGATGCCATTCGCCCGACAGAAGTTCGCCGCGCACAAGCTGAGCTGAGCTTTGAAAATCAATCGCTTTTAACGGCCCTTTTTGGACAGTTTGATGCCAATCTGGTGCAGGTCGAAAACCGGCTGGGCGTGTTTATCCATGCGCGCGGCGACAAGGTTTTGATCGAGGGGGCGCAGGAAGAAGTGGCGCGTGCTCGTGAGACTTTGACCACCATGTATGACCGTCTTGCAAAGGGGCAGGATCTTGATTCAGGTGGGATTGATGCGCTGATCGCGATGTCGAATGAACCGACTTTGGAGGGGATTATCTCAGGCGAGAAAGAAGAACCGCCGATTATGATCCGCACGCGGCGCAAAACGATTGTGCCGCGCTCTGCCACTCAGATCACCTATATGCGCAGCCTTGCGCGTGATGAGATTATCTTTGCGCTCGGCCCAGCTGGCACCGGCAAAACCTATCTCGCGGTGGCGCAGGCTGTCAGCCAGTTGATGACCGGCAGTGTTCAACGCCTGATTCTGTCGCGTCCGGCGGTGGAGGCAGGGGAGAAGCTCGGCTTTCTGCCGGGCGATATGAAGGACAAGGTCGATCCCTATCTGCGCCCGCTCTATGATGCGTTGTATGATTGCATGCCGCCCGAACAGGTGGAGCGGCGGATTGAAAGCGGCGAGATTGAGATTGCTCCGATTGCCTTCATGCGCGGGCGCACGCTCGCCGATGCCTTTGTAATCCTGGATGAGGCGCAAAACACCACGCGCGAGCAGATGAAGATGTTCCTGACACGGTTCGGCCAAAACAGCCGCATGGTCGTGTGCGGCGATCCGCGCCAAGTCGACATCCCCGGCGGCGACCGGATGAGCGGACTGGCAGATGCAGTCGATAAGCTGGAGCACACCGAGGGTTTCGGCACAATCCGCTTCACCGCCGCCGATGTGGTGCGCCATCCGATTGTTGGCCGGATCGTTGAGGCTTACGAGGGGTAGGGCACAGTTCCACTGAAGCGGAATTTATTGCCAGCATTCCAGAAGAAGCGCATCTCGTTTTTGAGTGATAGTCCTTGTGCGAAATCCCCCTTTTTGATTCGCTAAAAAGGGACAACTCACCGTTTAGATACAATCTGTTGCAATGGGTTTTTGCAAAGCAGAGGCCCGGCGCTTTTTCTAAGGTTTCAACACCATGAGTAAGGGTTCGCCGTTGATCGTTGGCTGGCGCGAGCTGGTCGATTTGCCGCAATTGGGATTGATGGGCATCCCCGCCAAAATCGACAGCGGCGCGCGCACGTCCTCGCTGCATGGGCGGGTGATTGAGGAGATTGAGCGAGACGGGCAACAATTCGTCCGCTTCGCCGTCGATTGGGATGGGGAAGAGCACATTTGTGAAGCTGTCCAAGTCGATATACGCGGCATCACCAGCTCAAATGGCAAGACCCAGCAACGCTATGTCATCAAAACTCCGCTCAAGATCGGTACTGAGGAATTCCGCGTTGAAATCAGTCTGGCCGATCGGTCGAATATGAAGTTTCCGATGCTGATCGGTCGGTCATCTCTGCGTCGCCGATTTCTGGTCGATAGTGGCCATTCGTGGATGCAAACCAAAAGCAAGCGCACCGTCAAAGGGCACAAACCATGACCGAACAAAGCAAGCCGATGAAAATTGCCATGTTGGCCCGCAATCCAAAGCTTTATTCGCATAAGCGGCTGGTCGAAGCGGCGGAGCAGCGCGGGCATACGCTGGATATTCTCAACACTACGCGTTGCACCGTGAACATTGCCAGCCACCGTCCGACCATTGCTTATGAAGGACAAACACTGACCGGGTATGACGCCGTCATTCCCCGCATCGGGGCCTCCATCACGCAATATGGTCTTGCGGTTTTGCGCCAGTTTGAAATGCAAGGCGTGTGGCCGCTTAACGAGAGCGTGGCCATCGGGCGCAGCCGGGACAAATTGCGGTCCATGCAAATCCTAGCAAAGCACGGCCTTGGCCTGCCACTGACCGCCTATGCCAATGACCCCAAGCAGGCCGAAGAAATCATCAAAGCGGTAAACGGCCCGCCAGTGGTCATCAAACTGTTGGAGGGGACGCAGGGCATTGGCGTCGTTTTGGCCGAAACCATGTCGAGCGCCAAATCTGTGATCGAGGCGTTTCGCGGCGCGAATGTGAACATTCTGGTGCAGGAATTCATCAAGGAAGCCGGCGGTACCGATGTCCGCGCGCTTGTGGTCGGAGGCAAAGTGGTCGCGGCTATGAAAAGGACCGGCGCAGCGGATGATTTCCGCTCAAACCTGCATCGCGGCGGTAGTGCAGAGGTGATCAAGATCACACCCGAAGAACGCTCCACCGCGATCAGAGCGGCCAAGCATATGGGATTGAATGTGTGCGGCGTTGATATGCTGCGCAGCAATCACGGGCCTGTGATTATGGAAGTGAACTCATCACCCGGTCTCGAAGGGATAGAGGCGGCTACGGGTAAAGATGTCGCCGGTCAGATCATCGACTTTATCGCGTCAAAGGCCGAAATCGGCAAGACCAAGACGAAGGGCAAGGGGTAAGCGAAGCCCGGTTGATTGGGTGCACCGGGTTTGGCGTCCACCGCTGTATCACGGCTCGCACTGATCGTGCCGGGTCATCCCTTCGCTCGGCGTCTGCCCATCGCGCCCTGAAGTGAGCGGGTCCGCAGTGTAACCTAAATCCGTGATCACACAGGCTGTCTTGATATCCGGATCGTCCAGATCGCAGGTGATCGTTACTTGGTCGGGATAGGACGGGCCTCTCCAACGCAGCCCGCCTATGATCGGGTTTCCATCGCCATTCGCAAGCCGCAATTGCAGGCTTTGAAAGCGAAACCTCTCCGTGCGCGCTTCATACCGAGAGCGTCCGGTGATGCAGCGCCCGTCTTTCGTCTCGCAGAATCCCATGCGCAGATTATTGCCAAATTCCTCGGCCGAGTATGGGATTGTGCCTTGCTCGCTGTACCTGACCGTCATTTGAACGCCGTCTTCGATCCGCTGATCCCCCGCTAAGGCGACGATGACTTGCGGGAAGACCGGTTTGCAGAACCGATCAATATCAAAGCTGGGTTTTGTGATGGCGGCCGGGGATAAAAGCGCAGGCAGTGCGAGGGCAAGGGCCGTTAGTTTTGATCGCAGTTTTGAGCGCATTGCGCATTGGTCCGTGTGCCGTGTTGAACTGATTGGGGGCGGAAGTATCAAACAAGCGCCCCTTATTACACTTCACAATTCCTATAATCCCCGTGCGAAAGCATACAGACGGACGGCGTGTTTCGCATTCCTATGATGCAGCTTATCGGATAGATGGCCGCTCTGATGGAACTCGATATCGATCTTGAGCATTGGCCGACGGGCGAGTGGGAGGCGCTGGCTAGTCGCGCTGCGGAGGCCGCCGCCGCAATTGCGCCAGAGCTTGCGAATGAGCGGCTCTTGGTCAGTGTTCTGTTCACCTCTGATGGCGAAGTGCACACGCTCAACCGCGATTGGCGTGATCGGGATAAGCCGACCAATGTGCTCAGCTTTCCGATGATGGAGCGCGATGAGGTGCTCGCGCTGAGCGCGGACGGCCCGCCTGCAATGCTGGGTGATATCGCGCTTGCGTTTGCAACTTGCGAGCGGGAAGCGGGGGATAAAGGCATCGCTCTGGACGCGCATGGAGCCCATCTCATCATTCACGGATTGCTGCATTTGGCAGGTTATGACCACGTACACAGCGACGAAGAAGCCGAAGCAATGGAGGCGCTGGAAATAGCGGCCCTTGCAAAACTGGGTCTGCCTGACCCATATTCGGACCGTGACTTAGAGGAGTAATCACAAAGGGCCATGCCCGATTCGAACAGTCCCGCAGGAGATGCGGAGAGTAGCAGCGGGTTTTTGCCCAAGCTAACGCTCGCTTTCAAAAAGATAACAGGCCTCGGCGATGAAGATCGCTCTCTACGTGCGCAGATCGAAGAAGCGATCGACGAGCATGAGGATGAGAACGAAGGTCAAGAGACCGACGAGAACGGCAACGGCAATGGCGACCTGTCGCCGGTTGAACGCCAGATGCTGCGCAATCTTCTCCACTTTTCAGAACACGATGCCGATGATGTCGCTGTGCCGCGCGGAGAAATCGTCGCGGTCGAAGCGTCGCTCGATTGGGATGAGCTGGTCGCGCTGTTTTCAAAGCATGGCCATTCGCGCATGCCGGTCTATCGCGGGACGCTGGATGATGTCGTCGGCATGATCCATATCAAAGACGTGTTCGCATACCTCGCCAGCGGCAAGACACCGCCGCGGGATTGGACGGTGTTGATGCGCCAACCGCTCTATGTCCCCCAATCACGCGGGGCGCTGGATGTGCTCGCCGATATGCGTGCGCGCCGAGTGCACCTGGCCGTGGTTTTGGATGAATTCTCAGGCACAGATGCTCTCATCACGATTGAGGATCTGGTCGAGGAGATCGTCGGCGAGATCGAGGATGAGCATGACGAGACGCCGGAGGCTCTAATCGTGCCGATTGGCGATGGCATGTGGGATTGCGATGCGCGCGCTGAGTTAGAGGACGTGGCCGAAACGGTTGATCCGCAGCTGGGCGTAGTTGAAGAGGCGGTCGATACGCTGGGCGGGCTAGCATTTGTGCTGGCTCAGGCGGTGCCGCCGGTTGGCGCGATGCTGGACCATCCCAGCGGTTGGCGGATTGAGGTGACGGGCGGCGATGATACGCATGTCAAACGCCTGCGCCTGCACGCTCCCGATGGCACGTCCGAACAAACTCCTAATGAGAGTGACGTGCAATAATCGCACATCAGCAGAAAAAGCGAAGAAAATGCTTACGTTTTTTGCATCTTCCCGATGTGTCATTGCGTAGCTGAGGCAAACTAGGAGCAAATACCTATGCCATCACGTCGCCTGCCTCCCTTGCGCGCACTCGAAGCGTTCATGCGGACCGTCCGATTGGGCTCTGCCCGCGCGGCGGCAGAGGAGATCGGTTTGAGCCCATCCGCACTGTCGCGCCGGATCACCAATCTTGAAGAATTCGTGGGCAAAAAGCTGTTCACCCGCGCGCGCCAATCCATGCAACTCACCGATGAGGGGCAGGCGTTTTATGAGGCGGTGAATCCGCATCTGGAATCGCTGACCCGCGCGGTTGAGAGCCAGTCGGACAACATCTCGCTGTTGCGCTTGCATCTCGGCGTGCTGCCCATGTTCGGCAGTCAGCGGCTGTTCCCGCGCCTGGGTGAGCTGCGAAAGCGTCATCCGCTGCTGCATATCGATATTGATACCGCGCCTCATTTGGAGGACCGGGTGGGCGACACTTTGGACGCTGCGATCATTCTGTCTCGCGGTCCGGCGAGCGGCTTGCATGCGGTGCGGCTCGATCACAATCTGGTTCATGCGATCTGTTCAAAGGATGTCGCGGTTGCAGTGGGCGACCGTGTAAACGCCGAAGCCCTCGCAAAGCAGACGTTCCTGATTCACAACGAGCTTCCAGAGAGCTTTGCCGCTTGGAAGTCTGCCAATGATCTCGACGATATGGAGCCAGCGGCGATTGACCACTACGATTCAGGCCAGTTGATGCTTGAGGCGGCGGCGCAAGGGCTGGGCATAGCGATTATGCATGACGACCATTTGCGGCGCGCAGCGGATAATCGCCTGACCAATCTGCCGGGTGCCGAAGTACAAAGCCCGTATAGCTATTGGTTCGTATGCAAGCCGACCGCGCTTGAAATGCGGCCCGTTCGGTTGTTCCATGATTGGTTGGTGCGCGCGGGGCTCTAAACGAGCCTGTGCGCCGTCAAACTTCCGCGTCGTCGGGGACTTTCACACCCACACCCTGTGTCGCGTCACCCTTGTCATAGCGGATGGGTGCGACGTCATGCGCAAATTTACGCAGCGGCTTTCCCAGCGCTTCACACAGCGCCTCTTCGATCCGGCGGCGCGATTCCTGACCAATCGCTTTGCGTCCGCGGAAATCTTCTGGGCTGAACGGCTCGAGGAACTCGACCCGCAGTGGGAACGTGCCTTTGCGCGCCAGCACCCGCTTGGCATTGTTCAACCCGCTTTCCTCACCGATCCACCCGATCCATTCAGCTACTGGGCCATAGTCGAGCAGCACAGGCTGAACCAATACTCCGGGGGGAGGGGGTTCTAAGACGGAGAGCATGCTGGTCTTAAACGGCAGCAGCGATTGGCCATCAGTCGTGGTCCCTTCCGGGAAGACGGTGACCGACCAATTGTCCGCCAGAGCCTCTTTCAAAGCGTTGATTTGTTCCGCAACGCCCAGGCGATGCTCACGCTTTACAAAGACCGTGCGATTGAGCGATGCCAGCCACCCGACAAGCGGCGCGGTCGCCAGCTCAGCTTTGGCCACAAACGCGGTGCCGCAAGCACCCGCCATCGAAAGAATATCGAGCCACGACACATGGTTCGCGACATAGAAGACATCACGTTTCAGATGTGTGCCTTTCACCTCGACCTTCGCACCCGAAATCCGCGCGGCATAGCGCAGGAACAGCATCGGAAACGGCGAGCCATAGGCGAAGATGCGGTAAAGATAGTGCAGCGGCACAAAGATAAGCATCAGCGTGAGCAGCATCAAAGCCCGGCGCACAATCCGGAACCATCCCCGGATCGAAATCGGTGTGGTCTCCCCGCGCGCTGCGCCCACGCGCAATTCCCAAGCTTTGCTTTCGTTCGGGGCGTCGGTGCCGGTCGCGGCTGCTACTTCGGACATGGTGGGATTAATCCTCGCGCGACAGACGGACGCCATAAAGCTCCATCCGGTGATCGACGAGGCGATAGCCAAGCCGCTCTGCGATCTCGCGTTGCAAGGCTTCGACTTCGGGATCGACAAATTCGACAACTTTGCCGGTTTCAACGTCGATCAAGTGATCGTGATGCGCTTCTGGCACTGGCTCATAGCGTGATCGCCCATCGCCAAAGTCATGGCGGTCAAGAATGCCTGCCTCTTCGAACAGGCGCACAGTGCGGTAGACGGTGGCGATGGAAATTTTGGCATCAACGGCGGAGGCGCGTTGGTGCAGCAATTCAACATCGGGATGGTCTTCGCTATCGGATAGCACCTTAGCGATGACGCGGCGTTGTTCAGTGATGCGCAGGCCTTTTTCGGCGCACAATTGTTCGAGATCGATTTTCTGGCTCAAGCGACCGGTTCCTGTGAATGTTCAAAGGGGCCTTACCCCTCACAGGCAAATTGCTCAAGCGCATGGCTTGCTGCACCCCCAACTGCGTCAACAGATGGGGGCGCGCAGCATTCGGAAACGGGATGCGTTTTTATTTCGCCTTGCGACGACCGCGACCGGTGCCTGGCTTACGACCAAGACCGATTTTCTTAGCCAGATCGCGGCGTTTTTCCGCATAGTTGGGTGCAACCATCGGATAGTCCGAAGGCAGGTTCCAGCGCGCGCGGTATTCTTCGGGTGTCATGTCGAAGTTGGTGCGAAGATAGCGTTTGAGCATCTTCAATTTCTTGCCGTCTTCGAGACAAACGATGTAATCTGGTTTCACCGAGGCCCGAATAGATACAGCCGGTTCTGGTCGCACTTCTTCCGCCTCTGCTTCTTCACCAAGTCCGGACAAGGCGCCATAGACATTGGTGATGAGGGTCGGAACGGCGTCAACGTCCACATCATTGTTACTTAAATGGGCTGCGACGATGTCGCTGGTTAGCGTGATGAGCGTTTCTTTCAACTCGATTTCCAAGTCTTGCGTTTGCATGGGAGTTCCTCATTTTTTTAGTTCGGATTTTTCCGATGCATCGCGCATGCCGCAGAAGGACAATCTTGGCAAGCAGGAGCTTCGCGTATTTTCAATAAATACGGTGGATTGCAACGTGAATGCAGTCGAGTTGTAAACTAGATTGTGCGTCCAAAAGTAATCGCATCAACGCGCTCACCACTGGAAAGGCGATAATATTTCGGACGCCGCCCAATCGGTTCAAAGCCCAGCTTTTGATAAAGGTGGATCGCCGGATTGCCTTCGCGCATTTCAAGGAAGACGCGAGTTACACCTCGCGCTCGTGAGTTTTCTAACAACCGGTAAACAAGCGCTCGGCCTAGCCCACGGCCACGGAATTCCGGTGCCACTGCGATGAGCAACAGCTCCTCTTCATCGGCGGCATGACGGGTGAGGACGAACCCTGCGGGATCGCGGTTGTTCTCGCCCTCGTTATCCTCATTCAGGATCGCCCCGCGTTCATCGACAATAATCGCCTGTGTCGTCGGCATCGACAGGGCATCGCTTACCTGTCGCGCATTCCACGCCTCGCCATAGGTCGGGTCGAACGCGGCCTGCATCACATGCATTATGCGTGCGGTTTGATAGGGGTAGAGGCTCACGCGGGATTGCCCGCCGGCTTTTTCGCCTGAGGGACAGCATCGGGCGCGCGGCCATAGACGGGAGTGAGGGTGCGGGTGAAACCGCTCTCACTCAGCAAGTCAACGCGCGACGCATTTCCGACGGTTTCAGTGCAGATCAAGTCTTCGTTTGGTCGCAACGCTGCGAATTCTTCGGCTTTATTGCCAGCGACGATGGAATGGCACTTGCGCGAGGTGGCTTGATCAGGGGTTAGAGAGGCCGGTGCGGCTTCGGCAATTCCGGTTGCGTCAAAGTCCTGCACGAACCATTGCCCATGTCCGCCGTTGACGCACACAGTCACCGCTTGAGGACCATCACCGGTCTCAGCGCTGGCGATTGCCGCGATCAATGCGAGTGAAGGAAAGCCCAGAACCTCGGCTCTCCATGCGAAACCAAGCGCACGCGCTGTCGCAATGCCGATGCGCACGCCGGTAAAACTGCCCGGACCAATTGAAACGAGGATGCGATCCGCGCGCCCTTTATCCGGGAGCGCCTCGATCATGGGGACCAAAGCTTCTGCATGGCCCCGGCCCAATACACGGTGATCACGTGCAATCAGCTTGTCGTGCTCGAATAGGGCGACTGAGCACGCTTCACTGGCTGTTTCTATGGCAAGTATGCGCATTGCCGAGCCGATGCCTTAGCAAACGGTCCTGCGCAAGGGTGCGTCTTAGGCCGCGCGAACTTCGGCAACCTCGGGCACATAGTGTTTCAGCAGGCTTTCGATGCCTTGCTTCAACGTCGCCGTGCTGGACGGACAGCCCGCACAGGCGCCTTGCAATGTGAGGTAGACCACGCCTTCGCTAAAGCCGCGATAGGCGATATCGCCGCCATCGCCTGCTACGGCTGGGCGCACGCGAGTTTCAAGCAATTCGTTGATCGAAGCGATGATCTCTGCGTCTTCTTCGCGGTCCTCGACCACCATGGCGATGCTGTCGTCAGGCACATTGATGCCATCGGCGCTGCTGCCTGCGAACAACGGAGCCTCGGACACGAAATGGTCGAGCAGGATCGTCACAACCTGCGACTTCAACGAACCCCAATCCGCACCCGGTGCTGCGGTAACGGTCACAAAGTCCCAACCAAAGAACACATTGACCACTTCGCCAGTGTCAAAGATCGCCTGAGCAAGCGGGCTGATTTCGGCCGCTTCGGGTGAGGCAAATTCGCGCGTGCCCGACGGCATAACCGTTTGGCCGGGGAGGAATTTCAGGCTCGACGGGTTGGGCGTCGTTTCGGTCTCAATAAACATGCCCCATAGATAGGATGCCGCAGGCTTGCGGGCAAGTGAGCGCGGCTCCACTTATTGTTTGCACGCATTCACTGGTCCTTCATGGCTTCACTCCCTATAAATACAGCCATGACCTTTTCTATCCGGGCGAGCTTTGCCCTTTCCCTTGCCGCCGCATCGGCTGCATTCGTCACACCTCTTGCCGCACAAGAGGCGGCAGCGGCTCCGGAAATCCCCGCACCATCTGCATTGCAAGCCGAGGGCGAGACGCCTTGGCTCTACGAGGGCAGCAATGTTCCGGTCGATGCGGAATGGCTGTTCGGTGAGATGGATAATGGCCTGCGCTATGCCGTGCGCCGCAATGGTGTGCCGCCCAACCAAATGTCGATCCGGGTGCGCGTTGATGCGGGTTCTCTGCATGAGGAAGACAGCGAACAGGGCTTTGCGCATTTGCTCGAACACATGCTGTTCCGCGAAAGCAAGTATCTGGGTCAAGCCGAAGCGATTGCCGCTTGGCAGCGTCTTGGCGCGACCTTTGGCAGCGATGCGAATGCTGAAACCAGCCCGACGCACACCGCCTATAAGCTCGACATTCCCGATATCGACACGGCCAAACTGTACGAGAGCTTCCGCCTGCTTTCGGGCATGATCCGTGAGCCGGTCTTGAGCGATGAGAATGTCGCGGCTGAGCTGCCCATCGTGCTTGCTGAGAAACGCGAGCGGGGCGGGGCAGCCGAACGGGTGAGCGCGATCACGCGCCGCACATTCTTTGCCGGACAACGCCTTGCAACCCGCAATCCGATTGGCACCGTTGAGACGTTGCAGGGCGCGACCGGTGACGCTGTGCAGGCGTTCTATGACCGCTGGTATCGCCCGGAAAACACCGTGATTGTGGTCGCCGGTGATGCGGACCCGATGGTTCTCGCTGGTCTGGTTGAGCAGTGGTTCGGCGATTGGGAGGGGACCGGCACACCCGGCACAGCGCCCGATTTTGGTGATCCGGTTGCACCCGATGGCGCAGCGATTGCCGCTGGCACTGGTTTGCCTGTGGGCGAATTGGGCGTCGCGGTTGAGCCGGATCTGCCGCGCAGCCTAACCTATGCAATCATGCGTCCATGGCGCCAGGTGCAGGACACGATTGTCTATAATGAAGGGCTGCTGCTGGACTCGCTTTCCCAAGCGATCATCAACCGCCGGTTGGAAACACGGGCGAGGGCTGGTGGATCATACCTCTATGCTCAAGTGCGCCAAGACGACGTGTCGCGTTCCACCGATGCGACATTCGTAACCGTCGCCCCGCTTTCGAATGATTGGGAGGCTGCGCTGGCCGATGTGCGCGGGGTGCTCGCCGATGCGATTGCCAATCCGCCGACGCAAGAAGAGATCGACCGCGAGGCAGCTGAATTCGACGTCGCATTCGCCAGTTCGGTGGAGCAGGCCCCCGTGCAAGCGGGACGGAACCTTGCTGATAATCTGATCAATGCGGTTGATATTCGCGAGACCGTCGCCGCCCCTCAAGTGGTGCTCGATGTGTTCCGTGGCATGCGGCAACGCTTGATCCCGTCCGAAGTTCACGCCCGCACGCGTGCTTTGTTTGAAGGCGATGTGATGCGTTCCGTCTATGTCACGCCCAGCACGGGTGAGGCGGATGAAGGCTCGCTGCAATTGGCGCTGTCTAGCGAAGCGGTCGTTGATGACACGGCGCGTCTGGCGGCTGCCACGATCTCCTTTGATGAACTGCCTGCAATTGGTGCTCCGGGCACGATCACTCAAGAGGCTCCGCTCGGCATTCTTGAAGTTGAGAAGGTCGCATTCGGCAATGGCGTGAACGCTCTGTTGTGGGCCAACGATGCGGAGCCGGGTCGAGTGACCGTGCGCGTCCGCTTTGGCGCTGGCTATCGTGCGTTCGATGAAAGCACCGCTGTTTATGCGCCGATTGGCCAGATGGCTTTGGTTGGATCGGGTCTCGGCGAATTGGGCCAGAACGAGCTGGACCGGCTGTCTACGGGCCGCAGGCTTGGTTTTGACTTTGCGATTGATGATGCGGTGTTCACTTTCACCGCGCAAACCCGGTCGAGCGATGTGGCCGATCAGCTTTATCTGTTCGCAGCAAAGCTGGGCGATCCGCGCTGGGATGCGGACCCTGTGATCCGCTCACGCGCTGCGGCAGAGCTGGCTTACAACACCTATTCGACCAGCCCCGGTGCCGTCCTCAATCGGGATCTCGAATTTCTGGCGACAGACCGCGATCCGCGCTTTGCAACGCCAACGCCCGACATGCTCGAAGGGGTAACTCCAGAGCGTTTCCGCGAAGTTTGGGAGCCATTGTTGGCGCAGGGCCCGATTGAGGTTCTGGTCTTTGGCGAATTTGATCGTGATGAGATCGTGGAACAGCTGCGCGTGACATTTGGCGCTCTGCCAGAACGCACCGCAATCGCTCCCGATGTGGCGGCGCGTGTGCCAGCTTTCCCGCAAAACCCCGGTGCGCCCACCGTGTTGACCCATCGCGGCGATGCGAACCAAGCCGCAGCGGTGATCGCATGGCCAAGCGGCGGCGGCATGGCGAGCATCCGCGAATCCCGCCAGCTCGAAATCCTCACGCAAATCTTCAACAACCGCGTGTTGGAGGCTCTGCGTGAGCGTGCAGGGGCCAGCTATTCACCGCAGGTATTCTCCAACTGGCCAACCGATATCTCCAGCGGTGGTCGGATTGTTGCGCTCGCTCAGTTGGAACCAGATTTTGTACCGATCTTCTTTGCTGAGGCGGAGCGGATTTCGCGCGATCTGGCTCTCAACCCGCCCACGCTGGATGAAATCAACCGGGTAACCGAACCTTTGAGCCAGCGTGTGCGTCGGGCTTCGACGGGCAATCAGTTCTGGCTCTATAACCTCGAAGGCGCGAGCCGCGATCCGCAGCGTGTGAACCTGTTGCGCTCGCTCCTCTCGGATTATTCGCAGACCAGCCCGCAGATCATGCAGTTCCTCGCGGACCGCTACTTTGCGCAGCGTTCGCCGTTGAAGCTGGCGGTGATCCCCGAAGGGCAGGAATTGGCCGAGGCGCCACTGGGAGCCGTCCAAGGGCCATCCGATGGTTCGACAAGCCTCGTTCGCCCGATCCCGCAAGCTGTTGGACGCTGATACACCTCGACGAGCGCTGCGAAATAATGTTGTCGTAAAGCGCCAATCGGCTTTACAGATAGAACCGCGTCGCTAAGGCGCGCCCTGCACGTGATACATACCCCTGTTTGAAAAAGAGAATGACTGTGGCCCAGAACTGGAACCCCACTAGCTGGAAAGAGCACGAAGCGCGGCATCTGCCGAATTACGAAGATGCAGCCGAATTGGCCGCTGCTGAGGACACTTTGGCGCACTATCCGCCGCTGGTATTCGCCGGTGAAGCGCGCGCGTTGAAGGCGGACCTCGCTGATGTGGCCAATGGCAAAGCGTTCCTGTTGCAGGGCGGCGATTGTGCTGAAAGCTTTGCCGAGTTCCACCCCAACAATATCCGCGATACTTTCCGCGTGCTGCTGCAAATGGCGGTCGTGATGACCTTTGCGAGCAAGCGTCCCGTGATCAAGGTCGGGCGTATGGCAGGGCAATTCGCAAAGCCGCGCAGCTCGCCGACCGAGACTATCGGCGATATGACATTGCCCAGCTATTTGGGCGACAACATCAACGGGATTGAGTTCGACCCGGAACAGCGCCGCAATGATCCAGAGCGCATGGTTCGCGCCTATTCTCAGGCTGCATCGACGCTCAATCTGCTGCGTGCATTTGCAGGCGGTGGTTATGCGAATTTGCGTCAGGTCCACCAATGGACCCTCGACTTTATGGGTCGCACTCCATGGGCGAAGAAATTCTCTGAGACTGCGGATCGCATCGGCGAATCGCTCGATTTCATGGAGGCTTGCGGGATTGACCCGGCAACCGTCCCGCAATTGCAGGGCACCAGCTTCTACACCAGCCACGAAGGTCTGTTGCTCCCTTACGAGCAAGCCCTGACCCGGCAGGACTCGCTAACCGGTGATTGGTTCGCGACCAGCGCGCATATGCTGTGGATCGGCGATCGAACCCGCTTCCCCGGCAGCGCGCATATCGAATTTGCGCGCGGCATCGGCAATCCGCTGGGCATGAAGTGTGGGCCATCGTTGGAGCCGGACGCGCTGCTGCGTCTGCTCGATGAACTGAACCCTGCACGCGAGGCCGGACGGATCACTTTGATTAGCCGGTTTGGCCATGACAAAGTCGAAGACGGCCTGCCCAAACTTGTCCGCGCGGTTCAGCGTGAAGGGCATCCGGTGGTTTGGAGCTGTGATCCGATGCACGGCAATGTTGTCAAATCGGACAGCGGTTTCAAAACCCGTCCATTCGACCGGATCCTGACCGAAGTGCGCGGCTTCTTTGCCGTGCACCGGGCGGAAGGTACGCATCCCGGCGGCATCCATATTGAGATGACCGGGCAGGACGTGACCGAGTGCACAGGCGGCGCGGTGGCCATCACTGATGAGCGCCTCGGCGACCGCTATCACACGCATTGCGACCCGCGTTTGAACGCGGAACAATCGCTTGAACTCGCGTTCTTGCTGGCAGAAATGCTGAACAGCGAAATGGGTGAACAACGGGCGGTCGACGCGGCGTAATCGCGTTTAGCGTTAACGGTTTATTCTCGGCGACTTAGGTGCCCTAGGTGTTTTTCCTAGGGTGTTCGTCCTGCCATCGGTCACGGCCCTACGCTTATTGGTGTAGGCCAAGATGTCGATCACTATTCCCTTTGTTTACAGCGCCAACGCCGCGCCAGCTCCCATCGCAGCCGTGGCTGCTGATCGTGGTTCTGCGCTGGGTGCGGCGGTTGGGTCGGACATTCTGGTTGTGGCTTGTATCGCGCTCGGATTGTTGGCGCTGTCCGCCTTTGCCAATGTCTGGATTGCCCGGCGCGAAAGCCGCAATGCAGCAAGGCTCGCTCGTTCACGCGCCGCCGGAATGCACGACCTGCTGCGCACCATGCGCATGGCTGAAAGCATCGCCGGAATTGGCGTGTGGCAATACGATCCCAGGTCGGGAACACAGCAATGGTCCGACGGGTTAAAACGTTTGTTCGGCATCGATCCGCAAGAGGAATTTGTCGAAGGCGATGCCGAAACGCTGTTGTTCGCAAATGATATCGACCTGATTGGTAAGGTTAGAGAGCACGGCACGGAGACCGATCCCTACGCCTTGCAGTTCGACATTTATGGCTTTGACGGGATCGCACGCTCTATCTCTGTGCATGCGTGCAATTTGATGAATGCGCAAAGCGAGATCCACCGCGTCGTTGCCGTGGTGCGCGACGCGACCGAGCAGGTGGAGCGCGAAAGGGAACTCAAATCCTCACGCGAAGAGGCGATCCATGAGGCGAAAGAAGCGCGCATTCTGGCAGAGACGGATTCGCTGACAGGGCTTGCCAATCGCCGCCGCGTGATGGCGGAACTGGACCGGATGGTCATTGATGCGCGGGTCACATCGATGCCGCTGGTGCTGGTAATGTTCGACATTGATCGCTTCAAACGGGTCAATGACACATACGGCCACCCTGCAGGCGACGAGGTCCTGCAACAGGTCGCGCGAATAGCGGCAAGCCAAGCGCGCGACGATGATTTGATCGGGCGCGTGGGCGGCGAGGAATTCGTCTGGATCATTCCGGGTGCCTCGGACAACATGGCGCAGGTGATGAGTGAGCGCCTGCGCCAGGCAATCGCCAATAGCAGCGGCGTGGGCGCCGTTCCCAATGTCACGATCAGCGTCGGTTATACCTGCATCCAAGCGGGCGATACGGCCCTGTCACTGTTCGCCCGTGCGGACACCGCGCTTTATGACGCAAAGGATTCGGGCCGCAATCAGGTGCGCATGGCGGCCTGAGGCTTGCAAAAAAGTCGGCGTTTGGTCGCGTACCATCTGCCTGATCTACCTTTTCATTGTCATCCAACTGCGCCATGCCCTTTCGCGAATTGAGCTGACTATGGGAGCGGCAACTTGCCTCAGCGCGACTTGCAGGAACTATCTGACACGCAAGAAAGCCTAACTGAGCAATTCGCGCGCACGCGGGCTTTGACAGAGGCGTTGGTCGAACCGCTTTCCGATGCGGATGCGACGATCCAGTCGATGGAGGATGCAAGCCCCGTCAAATGGCATCTGGCGCATACGACTTGGTTCTGGGAAACGTTCCTGCTGCGCGAATATGCGGCGGATTATCGGCTGTATGATGAAAGCTGGCCGTTCCTGTTCAATTCTTATTATGAGGCGGAGGGCGCACGGATTGGGCGTTTTGCGCGCGGTATGCTGTCGCGACCTACGCTGGATGAAGTGCTGGAATGGCGCGCACAGGTGAATGCAGCGATGGCGCCGTTGTTGGAAAGGCCCGAGTTATCTGACCTGATCGCGCTGGGCATTGCGCATGAGCAGCAACATATCGAATTGCTCCTGACCGATATCAAACACGCTCTGTTCCAAAATCCGCTTGGCCCGGCGATGTGGGCGGCTGCTCCAAACAAGACGCAACTGGCCGGAGAAATGGGATGGCATCCGCATCCCGGCGGTGTTGCATTGGTGGGGAATGATGGCGCGGGCTTTGCCTTCGATAATGAAGGGCCAAGTCACCGTGTTTTGCTTGAGCCATTTGCGCTCGCAGACCGGCTTGTGACCAACATCGAATGGGCTGAATTTATCGCCGATGGTGGCTATCGCACGCCGTCCTTTTGGCTCGCCGATGGGCTGGGCTGGGTGCGCGAACATGGCATTGATGCACCGCTTTATTGGCGTGATGATGAGCAGTTCACTCATGCTGGCTGGCAGCCGCGTGATCCGAATGCGCCGGTCACGCATATCTCCTATTACGAGGCTGATGCCTATGCGACTTGGGCCGGTGCGCGCCTACCAACCGAGTTTGAATGGGAGGCGATTGCGCGCGGTCAGGAGGGTGCGGAGCCTGCGCACGATCCGTCAGCTGGCAGACAACTCGACCACCCTTGCGCCCCTATGCCAAGCGGCGGCGGTGAGTTGTTCGGCGATTGCTGGCAATTCACCCGCTCCGCCTATTTGCCATACCCCCGCTTCGCTCCAGAAGCAGGCGCGGTGGGCGAATATAATGGCAAGTTTATGAGCGGTCAGTTCGTGCTGAAAGGCGCGAGCTGCGCGACCGTGCGCGGCCATTCGCGCGCTTCCTATCGCAACTTCTTCTACCCCCATCAGCGTTGGCAGTTTACCGGACTGCGGCTCGCTAAGGACGTATAAAATGAGCACCGAAAAAGGTCTGAAACTGGTTGATCGCGATGAGAGCGGGGTGGACACCGCGTTTCGCGCCGACGTGCTTGCCGGGTTGTCACAGCCACAAAAGGCGGTCCCTGCGCGCTGGCTCTATGACGATGCCGGATCTCAGCTGTTTGAGGATATCACGCAGCTGCCCGAATATTATCCGACCCGCGCCGAAACTCAGATTTTGCGAGACCAAGGTGTGAGCTTTGCCGATATGATCGGGGAGGGGCGCGCGGTGGTTGAGTTCGGCTCAGGCTCTTCGGTCAAGACGCCGTTGTTGCTGTCTGCGATTGTGCCGGCTGCCTATGTGCCGCTGGATATCTCAGGCGATTTCCTGCGCGCTGCGGCGGCTGATTTGGCTCAGAAGTTTCCCGGTCTGCCCGTGTACCCGGTTGAAGCAGACTTTATGCGTCAGGTCGCATTGCCCAGCGATGTGGCTGACATGCCAAAGCTCGGCTTTTTTCCCGGCTCCACCATCGGCAATATGGTTGCGCGCACCGCCGTCGATTTGCTGCGCAACATGCGTGAGACTTTGGGCACCGGCGCGCAATTGTTGATCGGGATGGACTTGATCAAAGATGAGAACCTGCTGGTCGCCGCCTATGATGATGCCGCCGGCGTGACGGGGCAATTCAACCTCAATCTAGCGCGCCGGATCAATCGTGAGCTGAACGGTGATATCCCGGTCGACGCTTTGGTTCACGAAGCGCGGTGGAATGATGACAATGCGCGGGTGGAAATGCATCTGGTCGCGACGGCAGATGTGCGCTTCACCGTTGATGGGCGCGCCTTTTCGATGACGAAAGGTGAGAGCATCCACACCGAAAACAGCCACAAATTCAACCGTCGCACATCGAACATGCTGTTGCTTGCTGGAGGGTGGGAGCCGCAGGCGCGCTGGCTCGATAAAGAGGAGCGGTTTTCGCTTATCTTGGCAGAGGCGCGGCCACCGCGTTCGGCCCCTTAGAAACCTGAGGCGAATTCACGCGTTGGGCGCATATGAACGACACACATAGCGACATTTTGATCATCGGCGCAGGGATGGCCGGGCTGACCTGTGCGGGCGCTTTGACGCAGGCGGGCCACAGCGTGCGCGTGCTCGATAAAGGGCGCGGGCCGGGCGGTCGGATGGCCGCTCGGCGGGCAGAGATTGCGGGACAGACGGTGTCATTTGATCACGGCGCGCAATTCTTCACCGCGCGCGATCCCGACTTTCGCAAGGCGGTTTTAGAGTGGCAGGAAAAAGGCGCGGCTGAGCACTGGCCCGCAGCTGGCGAGGATGCATGGGTGGGTACGCCCGGAATGAACGGTCCAATCCGCGCGATGGCGGATGCGCTGAATGTGGAATGGAGCACGCGGGCGCTGACGCTTTCATGGACCGATGGATGCTGGCACGCGGATACGGGCGAGATCACCTTCACCGCCAATACTGTGTTGATCGCGGTGCCTGCGGAACAAGCGGGCGAACTGCTTGCACCGGTTGCACCGGACCTTGCGGCTATTCCTGGTGCGATCCGCTCTGAACCTTGTTGGGCAGTGATGGCCGCTTTCGTGAAGCCGCTTGCCATATCGGAAGATGCGGTACGTGATCCGGATGCCGCGATTTCATGGGCGGCGCGCAATTCGGCAAAGCCCGCGCGCGCCGGGGACGAATGCTGGGTCCTGCATGCCTCACCAAAGCGCAGTCGCGAAATCATCGACATGGATAAGGAAGAGGCTGCGGCGGTTTTGCTCGCCGATTTCTTTGCGCAAACAGGGTGCGAAACTGCCGAAGCCATCCATCTGGTCGCGCATCGCTGGCTCTATGCCATGCCCGGTGTGACAGAGGGCGAAGCCGCGCGGTTTGATGCAGAAGCCCGGATCGGAATTGCCGGTGACTACCTGCACTCGCCCCGTGTTGAGGGTGCGTGGATCTCGGGCCGTGCGTTGGCCGATGCGGTTCTGAGAGCGCCCTAAGCCGGCGGTCCATAGTGTCAGAAATCCCACCCTATCACGATGTCCACGAAGCCGCCTGCGCGCGCGGTGAACTCAGCTATATTGATCCCGCAACCGGCTACACCGTGTTCACTCGGATAGCGCATGAGCAGCGCGGGACATGCTGTGGTTCAGCGTGCCGGCATTGCCCATTCGATCATGTAAATATGAAGGGTCAGCCCTCATAAGGGCTAGTGGACGCCGCGCGCTTCCCCGCCCAATCTCCCGCAGCAATTAGGGAGAGACCACATGCAAGACTTGTTCGACCTATCGGGCCAAACCGCCGTCATCACCGGGGCCGGTCGCGGCATTGGTGAGGGGATCGCACATCTGCTGGCCGAAGCGGGCGCAAATGTCGTGTGCGGGGCGCGCTCCTCCGATCAGATTGAGCGCGTGGCAGGCGACATCAACGCCAGCAATTCGTCAGGCCGCGCAGTGGCGCAAGCAACGGATGTGTCGAGTGCCGAGGATATGGACGCGCTCGCTCAGCGCGCAGTGGATGAGTTCGGGCGGCTCGATATCTGGATCAACAATGCGGGCGGCTCGCTCGTCTCCGCACCAATCACGGAACTGGACCCGGCGGAGTGGGACAAAACGCTTGCGGTGAACCTCTCATCGGTGTTCTACGGCGTGCGCGCGGCGGCGCGGCATATGAAAGACGGCGGCAGCATCGTGAACACATCCAGCATGGCAGGCCGCGATCCCTTTCCCGGCAGCGGCCATTACAGCGCGGCAAAGGCGGGCGTGAACATGCTGACCAAGACGCTGGCGCTGGAGCTGGGTCCGCAAAAGATTCGCGTGAATGCGATACTTCCCGGATTCGTACCGACTGACACGGTGAAAAAAGCGCTCAATATGAAGGATGAGGATTTCGGCCCGCTGCTGGAGCAGTTGAACCTGCCCGCTGGCCGCTTAGGCACACCGCGCGATATTGCCGCGTGCGTGCTCTATTTGGTTGGGGATTCGGGCGAGTGGGTCACAGGGCAAAACCTGTGTGTCGCGGGGACTGTCTGAAAATTCCTGGCTGGGGCGGCAGGGATCGAACCTGCGAATGCCGCTACCAAAAAGCGGTGCCTTACCACTTGGCGACGCCCCAGCAGGAGAGCGCGATATAACGGCTTAATCGCGGATGTGAAGGGGCGGATGCGCAAAATGTGGTGCGCACCCGCCCATCGCGCGATTCTTAGAAGGAAAAGTCGAGATTTTTGCCTTCGAAATCCGCTGCGGAATGGCGTGTCGGGACCTGTTGATCTTCATCGCCCCACACTTTGTTGACTAAGCGGCCACGCTGAACACCGGGTCGCGCTGCAATCTCGCGCGCCCAGCGGGCAACGTTGGTGTATTCGTCGATCGATAGGAAGGTTTTCGCCTCATTATAGATCGTGCCTGCAACAAACGGCGCGAGCCATGGGAAATTCGCCATGTCCGCAATCGTGTATTCGTCGCCTGCCAAAAAGCGCGTTTTGCCAAGCTGCTTGTCCGCAACGTCGAAAATCCGTTTCGCTTCCATCGCATAGCGGTTGATCGGATACTCATATTTCTCCGGTGCATAGGCGTAGAAATGGCCAAAGCCGCCGCCGATAAATGGCCCGGTGCCAACCTGCCAGAAAACCCAGCTGAGCACTTCTGCGCGCGCGGCGGGATCGGTTGGAAGGAATGCTCCGAATTTCTCGGCCAAGTGCACAAGGATCGCGCCAGATTCGAACACGCGGAATTCATTGTCGCCGCTCGCATCAATCAGAGCGGGAATCTTTGAGTTCGGGTTGATCCCGACAAAGCCGCTGGTGAATTGCTGACCATCGCCAATATTGACGGTGTAGGCGTCGTATTCTGCGCCTTTGTGGCCCAGCTCCAAAAGCTCCTCCAGCATCACCGTAACCTTCACACCGTTGGGCGTGGCGAGTGAATGCAGCTGAAACGGATTGTTACCGCGCGGCAGGTCTTTGTCCTCACGCGCGCCAGAGGTTGGGCGGTTGATACTGGCAAAGCGGCCACCGCTTTCCGTGTCAGTGCTCCAAACGGCGGGCGGGGTGTAAGTGGGATCGGCCATGATATGTGCTCCATTGATGGGGAGATGATGTTTGACGAAAGAATTGGCCTCTTCACTGGCCAAGCGCAATGGCAAGTGCGCAAGCTTTCGCTGTTAGGCGCAAAAGACATCCTATGCCGAGCAGTGAGGTGCGACTAGGAAGCGCGGTTTTTTCCCGCTAGAGCGTGGCGCGAGCAACAGCCGGAGCCTTTCGCGGATGAGCGACACTTCACATCCCTTTTACGACATGCACGCCCATGGATTTGTCCGTGTGGCGACCGCGACGCCGTGCCACCGCACCGCAGATGTTGCGTTTAACACGCGCGGCATTCTGTCAGAGGCGCAGAAGGGACACGATCAAAACGTTGACCTGATCGTCTATCCAGAACTGTGCGTGTCATCCTATGCGATTGACGATCTGCATTTGCAGAACGCGATGCTGGATGCGAGCGAGGCCGCGATTGGTGAGATTGTCGCTGCCAGCGCCGATCTGACGCCGGTTCTGGTGATCGGCGCACCTCTGCGTCGCAATGCAAAGCTCTACAATTGCGCGATTGTGATTGCGCGCGGCGAATTGCTGGGTGTGATCCCGAAGAGTTATCTGCCCAATTACCGCGAGTTTTATGAAAAGCGGCACTTTGCGCATGGTCGCAATTGTCAGGATTTGTGGATCGGGGTGAATGGTGAGGAAGTACCGTTTGGCACAGACCTCGTGTTCTCCGCCTCGAACCTGCCCGGTTTCACATTCGGCGTGGAGATCTGCGAGGATTTCTGGGCTCCCAATCCGCCGGGCACTTTGGCCGCGCTCGCAGGCGCGTTGATCCTGTGCAATCTCTCCGCATCGCCCATCACAATCGGGCGTGCGGATGATCGCCATTTGCATTGCCGCTCCAGCTCATCGCGCTCGATCTGCGCCTATGTCTATTCCGCCAGCGGGCATGGCGAGAGCACCACCGACCTCGCATGGGATGGGCAGGGCGTGATTTACGAAACGGGGGGATTGCTCGCGGAAAGCACGCGCTTCGACCTCGATCCTGAATTGTGCGTGGTCGATATCGACACGGATAAGATCGCAGGCGAACGTATGCGCAATCAGACATTTGCCGATGCCGCCGAAGCGCATGACCGGCCAGAGGATACGTTCCGCCGGATTGTGTTCGATCACGCGGTAGAGGGCGATATCGGCCTGACCCGTCCGGTGCGCCGTTTCCCATTCGTGCCGAACAATCAAAAGACGCTGAACGAGGATTGCTACGAGGCGTTCAACATTCAGGTCGACGCTCTGATGCGCCGGATCACCGCGACGCATGCGAAATCGCTGATTATCGGTATTTCTGGCGGGTTGGACAGCACGCACGCTCTGATCGTGGCGAGCAAGGCCTGCGACCGGCTGGGCATGCCGCGCACTGCCATTCGCGGCTACACGATGCCCGGCTTTGGCACGTCGGATGATACCAAATCCAATGCGTGGCAATTGATGGAAGCGTTCGGCATCACCGCCGAGGAAATCGACATCAAACCCGCCGCCAGCCGGATGTTGGAGGATATGGGGCATCCCTTCGCGAAGGGTGAGCCAGTTTATGATGTGACCTTTGAGAATGTCCAAGCGGGCCTGCGCACCGATTACCTGTTCCGCCTTGCGGGCCAGCATTCGGGCTTTGTCGTGGGCACGGGCGACCTGTCCGAACTCGCGCTGGGTTGGTGCACCTATGGCGTGGGCGATCATATGAGCCATTATGGCGTCAATTCAGGCGTGCCAAAGACGCTGATCCGGTATCTTATCCGCTGGACGGTGGAGACCGAACAATTCAGCGCGGTTTGCGGTAAGATCCTGATGGCGGTCTATGACACTGTGATCTCGCCAGAGCTTGTCCCCGCAGGCGAAGATGGCGCGATCCAGAACACTGAGGAGCAGGTCGGGCCGTATGAGTTGAACGATTTCTTCCTCCACCACACGATCCGATATGGTCAGCGTCCAGGCAAAATCGCCTTCCTCGCATGGCATGCATGGCGCGATGCGGCGGCGGGTGAATGGCCCGCCGGTTTTCCCGAAGCGCGCAAGAACCAGTATGACCTCGGCGCGGTTGCGGGCTGGTTGGAGCTGTTCCTCAAACGCTTCTTTGGCTTCTCGCAATTCAAACGCAGCGCCATGCCCAACGGACCCAAGGTCAGCTCGCAAGGTGCGTTGTCACCACGCGGCGATTGGCGCGCGCCGTCCGATGCCTCCGCGGATGTATGGGTGGCGCAGTTGGCTGAAGCTTTGCCAGACGGCACGCTTCCGAAATAAAATGGCCGGAGCGTCCGTTTGAACACTCCGGCCAATTCGCGAGCCATTTGAGTTTGGGTGAGAAAGACTGACCCTATTTACGGTCGATTGAGTAACCACCCGGCCCGAATGCGGCGACAGCGAACATTCCGCCAGCGATGGCGAGGTTCTTAAGGAACAGGGTCATCTCGATCTGCTGCGAAAAGTCGTTGTGGAAGATCACAGCGGTCAGGACCGTGAACACTCCAAGTGCAGCGGCGGCCGAGCGCGCTTTGAACCCAACGGCCAGCATCAGCCCGCCGATCACTTCAAGCGCCACGGTGCCGAAATAGACCACTTCGGGAAGCGGCAGGCCAACCGACGCGATGTAGCCAACGGTCCCCTCCATGCTGGTAGCTTTATTGAAGCCGGCGAGGATGAAGAGCGCGGCAAGTAGAAGCCGTCCAACAAGCGCCAATGTATTCTGCGATGCGTTTGATGAGGCATTTGAGATGGCTGCGGTATCCTGAGTAAGAGTGTTCATCTGAGTTCTCCTCAAAAATGAGTTTGGTCTGCGCGGTGACTACGCGGCGATTGCTTTTGCTTTATCATGTGCGGCGGCGATCTTGGCTTCGCCGTCACCACCCATAATTCCGTCGGCGGCGATTACCTCTACATCTTTGATGCCGAGAAAGCCGAGGAAAAAGGTAAGCCAGCTCGACATGAAATCCATGTCTGAGCCGACCGGCGTGCCGCCCGATGCGACGGTGATATACGCTTTCTTGCCCTCAAGCAGACCAGCAGGGCCGTTGGGTGTGTATTGGAACGTCGTCCCAGCGCGCGCCACCAAATCGGCCCATGCTTTGAGCGATGCAGGAACGCCGAAATTGTAGATCGGTGAGCTGACTACAATTGTGTCGGCTGCCATCAGTTCTGCGATCAAAGTGTCGGCAATCGCGGCAAGTTCGGCTTGTTCCGGGGTGCGTTCTGATGCCGGAGTGAGGTTTGCGGCAAATCGGTCCTCGCTCACGAAAGGCAGATCATTTGCGCTCAGATCGCGGGTGGTCAGCGTCCCTTGCGATTTTGCGGCAAGTGTCTCGACAAGAGTGTTGCCAATCGCGGTTGAAACGCTGTCGTCGTTGCGGATGCTGGCGGTGATATGAAGGATATTGGACATGGAAATTCTCCTAGAATGAAGGGTGGGGCCGACCGTGGGGGGAGTGGGGATACGGTCGGCCCCGAGGGGGATTAGGCAGCGTCAACCAAGACAATCTCACTGTCTTCGATGGCGGTGATGGTCACGCTTTCTTGCTGAGTTATGGCGACACCATCTCGGGCATTGGCCTCGACATCCTCAATCTGAATCTTGCCCGTGGCAGGTACTAGATAGAGATGCCGTCCAGCGTCACGCGGTGTGTAGGTCACGCTCTCACCCGCTTTGATGGTTGCGCCAAGGACGCTTGCATCGGTGCGAATGGGCAGGGCGTCATCGTCATTTGCCCCTTGGGCAGAGGAAAGGCCGCTGGCGAGGGTCACGAACGCCCCGGCGCGATCACCTTTCGGAAAGGCGCGCGCGCCCCAGCTTGGCTTACCACCGCGCGTTTCCGGAATGATCCAGATTTGGAAGATCTGCGTGTCTTCGTCTTCGCGGTTATATTCCGAGTGTTGGATGCCGCTGCCGGCGCTCATTACCTGAACATCACCCGCTTCAGTCCGACCTTCATTGCCCTGATTATCGCGGTGAGTGATTGCGCCTTTGCGGACGTAGGTAATGATTTCCATATCGTTGTGGGGATGCGGAGGGAAGCCTGTGCCCGGTGCGATTGTGTCATCATTCCAGACTCTTAGCGAACCCCAATTCATCCGAGCGGGATCTTGGTATCCACCAAAGGCAAAGTGATGATGTGCATCCAACCAACCGTGATTGGCAGCACCCAGAGTGTTAAAGGGACGAAAATCGATCATGGTAACTCTCCTGCTGTTGGAGCGGTCCGAGAAGGAAGCTTGCTCCGTTGAAACAAGAGATAGGCGGGATTGTATGATGGTATAAGTGCGATTAAACTTGCCAAGATGTTCTGATTATCCGAATATATGAAAATGAAACTCGGCGACCCAACTCTTGACCAATTGCGCATCTTTCTCGCCGTGGTGGAGGAGGGTAGCTTTGGCGGAGCGGCGCGTCGGATGGACCGTGCGGTATCCGCCATCAGCTATGGCGTCGCGCAATTGGAGGCGCAGCTCGCCGTGACCGTGTTTGAGCGCGAGGGGTCACGCAAACCCACTTTGACCGATGCGGGTGAGGGGCTGTTGGCAGAGGCACGCAGCGTCACTGACCGCCTCGATGCGCTGCTGGCCAAAGCGCAAAGCCTGCATGCGGGGTTGGAAAGCTCGATTGGTCTGGTGATTGATGTGATGGTGCCCGGCGAGGTGACAGCGCGCGTCCTCCGCGATTTTCGCAATACGTTTCCGACTATCGCTTTGCGCCTAAGGGTTGAAGGGTTGGGCGCAGTCGCCGCGTGTTTGATTGAGGAAGACGCGCAGCTTGCAATCGGCGGGCCAGCAATCGACGACGCCCCGGACTTGGAACGGCAGGCTATCGGCAATATCGAGCTAATCCCCGTGGCCGCCCCGGATCACCCGCTCGCAAAGCCGAAGATCAAGCCGGGGAGCAGCCGAGAGCATTTGCAATTGGTCCTGTCAGACCGGTCGACGCGCACACAAGGGCGCGAGTTCTCGGTGCTCAGTCCACTCACATGGCGGCTGGGTGATTTGGGAGCGAAGCATTCGCTTTTGAAAGAGGGGTTGGGCTGGGGCAATATGCCGCGCCATATGGTGGCGGATGATCTGGCAGATGGGCGATTGGTGGAGCTGGATTTGCCCGAAAAGCCGGGTGACACTTACACGCTATCTGCCCTGTGGCGGCGCAACACGCGGCTTGGACCAGCGACGCATTGGCTGATTGATGCCTTCTTCGATGAATTGAGCGCTTAGTCGCGCAGCCAGTCTTGAGCAGTGCTTAGATCATCAAAGTACTCGACCGTCACACCTGCGCTAAGACGACGATACTGGATTTTCACCAATGCCGACGCTCCGACGACAGCAAGCCGCTTGAGTCCAAATTTTTGCGACATCAATAAATGATCGCGAATAGCATCACCGCTCGCGCGGTCCTGCGGTACGAAGTCGGTGAAATCGACCAAAGCGTAGATCGGCTTGCGGTTCTTCACCAATGGCAAGCAGGCCTCGTTCACCGCCTCAAAATAGGTCTGAAGCGTCTCGACATTCCAAAAGCCGCCAATCCTTGAGTGCACCTCGCAGTGCTGCTCATAGAAGGTGATGTCATGAAAGGGGGCCAGTGTTTCCATCCCCCCGGTCTAACCAATAATGGTGAAGACGAGGTAAATGGATATCCAATTTTGCAGCGTGATGGCTAAGCGAGGGCGCAACTACGCTCGCGGTCAGACGAGTGCGGTGCTCACGCGCGTGACAGAATAGGTCGGGGACAGGCTCTTCATGCTGAATGCCTTCCCAAACGGTCTTTAGATTCGGGTTGGTCGTGGTTCTAGTGTCCGGCGCTTCAGCCGGGACCAAACACTGTGATGTCATCGCCCGATTTCCACGGCTGGAATTTGGGCATAATCGCGGCGAACAGATCGGAGGCGAGATGCGCCTCCAGCCAAAGGTGGAGGTGCGGAAGGCCCTGTGCGTCAAACCATTCGCGGTCTGTGTTGGCGAATTGGCGGACGAACGGGAACAGCGCAATATCGGCAAGGGTCCGATGATCGCCGCACAGATGATCGTTATCAGCCAGCCGTGTGTCGAGTTCTTGCAGGAATGCCAGCCCGTGAGCGCGATGATCCAACCGGAACGTGTCTTCATCGCCGCTCGCTTCATCGGGATAGCGGGTGGGATATTTGTAGCGGTCTAGGTGGCGTTTGAACGGGCCATCATTGCGCGCGATCAACGCCGTGTCATCGCCCTTTAGCCACCCTTCGGGATCGTTTTGCGACAACGCCCAGCGCATGATTGCTATGCTTTCATCAATCACAGTTTCATTGGGGCCATCGGGCAGGACCATCACCGGGACGGTCGCTTTGGCAGAAGCCTCGGCCAATTCAGGCGGTTTGTCCGCCAGCTTTACCTCGCGCAGTTCCACCGTGATCGCTGTGATCCAAAGGGCCATCCGCGCACGCATCGCATACGGACAACGGCGAAAGGAATAGAGGGTGGGACGCTGGCTCATGATCAATCTTCGTCAGAACCTTGCAAGAGACCCTTGGGGAAATTGGCTTCCCACGACCCGGTTGGCAGGTTCGGATTATCAGGTTCTGCTCGATCCAAGCTAGCGCCCACATGCGCTTCCCCGCGCTTTTTCGCGAGCTGCTGCTGTTTCTGTCGCTCGGCATAGCGGGCGCGTTGGGCCTCATCGCGCGCGTCGATGCAATGCGGGCAAGAGACACCGGGCGCGTAATCGGGGGACGCCATTTCCTCTTCACTCAATGGCATGCGGCAAGCAAAACACTGACCGTAGGAGCCGACTTCAAGGCCATGTTTCACCGATACGCGCTGATCGAACACGAAGCATTCGCCGTCGTAAAGGCTTTCGTCTTCGGGCACGGTTTCGAGGTACTTGAGGATGCCGCCTTTCAAATGAAAGACATCCTCAATCCCCTCAGAGCGCAGGAAGCTGGTCGATTTCTCACACCGAATGCCACCGGTGCAGAACATTGCGACCTTCTTTTTGCCTTCGAGCAGTTCGTCGCGATGTTCGCGAAACCATGCGGGGAAATCGCGAAAGCTCGGTGTCTTGGGATCAATCGCCCCTTCGAAAGATCCGATGGCGACTTCATAATCATTGCGCGTGTCGATCACGAGCGTGTCGGGATCGGATATAAGTGCGTTCCAATCCTGCGGCGCGACATAGCGCCCGACGCTGGCCGTGGGATCAATGCCCGGTTGCCCCATGGTGACGATCTCGCGTTTGAGACGGACTTTCATGCGGTTGAATGGGCGCTCATCTGCATGGGAGAATTTGACGTCAAATTCCGCGCAACCGGGCAGGGCACGAATGTGGCTCAGCACTTGTTCGACGCCCTCGTGCGATCCGGCGATGGTTCCGTTGATGCCCTCAGGCGCAAGCAGGATGGTGCCGCAACTCCCCGCCTCTTCGCACACGGCTTGCAAAGGTGCCTGTAACGCCGCGTGATCGTCAAACGGGGCGAAGCAATAGAGCGCGGCGACTTGGATGGATGGTTCGTTTTTCGGCATAGTGGTGTTTTCAAAGTCAAAAAATCTCGGCCTGCTGGTCTGTCAGCATTTGAACATATAGCGCGAAGTCCTCGCTCTTCGCCTGTTCCATGACGCAATGGATAGCGAGATCGTTTTCCGGGACAATCTTGATGAGCGAATACGGCACTCCATCGACACCATTTGAGGGCTTGATGAAGAACTCCTTCGCTCCGCAATCTCGGAGCAATTCGCCGCTCGTCGACGCGATCTCTTCGATCCTCTCAATCTCTCCTTCCTTGTAAGGTCGCTCCGACACTGAGAGGTATGGGACCTTCTCGTCAGATCCCGAAATGAACCATCGCGGTAGAAGGACTGCGAACGAGGTTACCGCCACTCCAAGGGCGAACCAGACGAGTTTCTGACGCCTCAAACCCGCATCACCCAGCCGTGCTTGTCCTCAACCCGGCCATTTTGCACGCCGACCAGCTTCTCGCGCATCTTATTGGCCATCTGACCGATGCCGCCGGTGCCGATGGTGAACTCGCCCGATGGTGAGGCCACTGTGCCCACCGGCGTCACAACCGCGGCCGTGCCGCAGGCCAGCGTTTCCAGTAGCTCGCCACTTTCCGCCTCTTCGCGCCATTGCTGGATCGAATAGGGTTCCTCGCGCACGTCTAGCCCCTCTTCGCGCAGCATCGCGATCAGGCTGTCGCGGGTGATGCCGGGCAGGATTGTTCCGGTAAGGGGCGGGGTGATGACGCTGCCATCCTTGCGGACAAAGAACAGGTTCATGCCCCCGAGTTCTTCGACCCATTTCTTCTCCACCGCGTCCAAGAACACGACCTGATCGCATCCTTTCTCGATGGCTTCCGCTTGTGGGACCAGCGATGCCGCATAATTGCCGCCGGTTTTCGCCGCGCCGGTGCCGCCGGGGGCCGCGCGGACATAGTCCTGACTGACCCAGATTTTGACTGGGTTCACGCCGCCTTTGAAATAGCTGCCGGATGATACGAGGATCACGACGAATTTGTATTGTTTGGCCGGACGAACGCCGAGGAACGCCTCAGATGCGAACATGAAGGGGCGGATATACAGAGAGCCGCCTTCGGTGGATGGCATCCACTTTGCGTCGGTCTTCACCGCAAGCTGCACCGCTTCGAGGAAAAGCTCTTCGGGAATTTCGGGCATCGACATGCGCCGCGCACTGGCGTTGAAGCGGGCCGCATTCGCCTCTGGCCGGAACATCGCAAGGCCGCCATCCTCATGCGCGAACGCCTTCATCCCTTCGAAGATTTCCTGCGCATAGTGCAAAACGCTGGCCGCCGGATCGAGCGCGATGGGTTCGCGCGGGCCGATCTGAGCGGAATGCCAGCCGCCTTTTGCCTCATCATAGTCGATGGTGACCATGTGATCGGTAAAGACAGTGCCAAAACCTGGATCGACAATGGCCGCTTCGCGATCAGCATCGGGCGTGGGTGAAGGGTGAGGGATCGTCGTGAATTGCATGGGAGGGGCGAATAAAGAGGCTGCGCGCGCTGGGCAAGGGCGGTGATGCGGCTTCCCGTTATGAGAGCGGGTCAGCTTGCATTTTCCAACAAGCGCGAAGATGCTCCGTCGGCGCGCGGGTTTTTGTGCGCGATCCGGGGGAATAACAATGAAACTGGCTGTTGCAGGGTTGATGGCGATGGGATTTGCTGGGGGCCTTGCAGGCTGCGCGGAAAGCGGTCCGCCTGAGGATAACGCGAATGATGGGCCGCAAAAAGAAACGTCTGTGGCTGCAGAGGTGCCCGAAGCGGACGGCGCTGGGCAGGATGCGACCACTACAGAGCCAGCGGCCAAGTCAGACGAAAACGCCGTGACATGCGAATATCCGGTCAAGGCAGACGACACCGCAAACACTCTTGTCCAAAGGTTAGAGAGCGCCGCATCGCGCGAGGACATTCACATCGGGGAGGGCTTTTTCATACCCGGTGTGGTTTTGTGGGGCGATGATCCCGCTCGCAGGATCGAGGTCGTATTTGCTGAGGAGGATGGGAGCGGAACAGCGACCTATCTTGAATTTGCAGACGGCGCGAAATGGACCGTCGGCGGGATCGCAATCGGAGACAGCGCCGCACGGGTTCAGCAACTCAACGGAGCCGCTTTCGGCTTTTACGGCTTTGAATGGGATTACGGTGGCAGTCTGATCGACATGGGCGCCGGAAGCCTCCGCGATCTGGGCGGATGTGCGCCGCGTCTCAGCCTCGCTTATGATTACGAGGAGGTCACACTTGCCGACGACTTTATCGGCGATCAGGCCGTATCGTCGGACGCAGAGGGACTTCCGGTGGATACGCTGGAAGTTAATCGGCTGGGCATCGTCTTTTAGGCACAGACCAAAAACCTCCCAGCAACAAAAAAGGGCTGTCTCTGCATGTGCAGGAGACAGCCCTTTCATGGTCAGCGGCCGGAAGCGCCGCTCACGAAACCTTACTCGGTAAGGACGTTACCGAATATGCTCCGTAGGGATCTTCACCGACCTCGCTACTGAACCATGAGACATCGGATCACCTCCTTTCGTGCTTTTAAGCCAAGACTCCGCCGTTTCATGGGGGGAGCCGAGAGCCGCGTTAGTCGCTGGCCTCAAGCACGTTTGTGAATCATGTGGATGAAGCACACAAGTCTTGTAATTAGTTTTTCCGCCGTCATACTCACTCGCCTGTCCAAAACGGGACGAAGCGAAGGCGCCTAGGGAAACCGAGGCGCCTTTTTCCGATTCCGCTCTGATTCAGGGCGCGGCTGTGGACGACTTGTGAACAAGCCTGTGGATATTAATGTATAGAATCAGTGGGGAGTGGGCCTAGCGGCAGTCCTCGATCACGCGGCTGATCTCTACCCATGCGGGGACGTAGAGCGTGCGCTCGCCTTCAACGCCGATTGCGACGCGGCCTTTGGTGATGGCCATAGCATCCAAAATCGGATCTCGCGGGTCCAGGATGGCCGCAACCAAGCGCAGATTGTTGTCAACCGGCGGCGCTTGAAGCTGGCGTGTCGTGGTCTCTGTCGTAATGCTCATCACTCGCGTTGCCCCGGTTTGTGAGCCTATCACCCGCCCGAGGCCAATCTGGCGCGTGCTTTTGTCGCATCGCATGATGAATTCGAAATTGTTGCCGACACCATATGTCGCCAGCGTCTCATTGGGATCATTCGCATAGTTCCACGTGCCCGGCGTCTGAGGCGCATCGAGATAGCTGTCATATCGCGGCTCTTGCACAACCGGGGGCGGCGCAGGCGTTGGAGTGGGTGCAGGGGCAGGTGCCGGGCGAGCAACGGGTGCAGGCGCGGGAGTGGGCTGCGTCACACTGGGCACACAGGCGGCAATTCCAAAGGTCAGCGCAACAGCGCCGGCGGCATGCAAATAGGTCGCTTTCATACGTCTCCAATGCGCGCTAACGCATGACGCGTCCATGACTAAACCTACGAAATCCTCCAAAAAAAGACGCGTCGATCAATTGCTGGTCGAACGCGAGCTGGTCGAAAGCCGCACGCGCGCTCAGGCTCTGATTATGGCGGGCGTGGTGTTTGCGGGCGAGGCGAAGGTGGACAAGCCGGGCCAGCAGATCGCGGAGGATGCGGCGCTCGAAGTGCGCGGACGCGATCACCCTTGGGTCAGCCGCGGCGGAATAAAGCTTGCGCATGCTTTGGAGCACTTTGACCTTGATCCAACAGGCGCGGTGGCGATGGATATCGGTTCGTCCACTGGCGGATTTACCGATGTGCTGCTGACGCATGGGGCAGACCATGTTTTCGCCGTGGATAGCGGCACCAATCAGCTTGCTTGGAGATTGCGACAGGATGATCGGGTCAGCGTGCATGAGCAGACCAGTGCTCGCATCATCACCGAAGAACAGATCAACCGCCCGTGCAATTGGGTGGTGTGCGATGCGAGCTTTATCGGGCTTTCCAAAGTGCTCGAACGACCGCTGGAATTGGCGGCGAGAGAATGTCAGCTGGTCGCTCTGATCAAGCCGCAATTCGAGGTCGCAAAGGCCGAAGTGGGTAAAGGCGGCGTGATCCGAGATACGGCCCTACACGAGCGGGTGTGCGGCGAAGTTCGCGAATGGTTGCAGGGGCTTGGTTGGGACATCGAAGGGATAGTGGAAAGCCCGATCACCGGCCCGCAAGGCAATGTTGAGTTCTTGGTGAGCGCAAAGAGAGGTTGAGATGTGCACGCCCATCTGGGCGCGCAGTCGCCCTTGCGGATGCCGAGCATCCGGGGGCATCTACCCCAAATCCATTGATCCGATCTTGGCGTCCAGATCAATCGGGATCGATGACAGCACCTCTGCACCGCTAGCCTTTTCATAGGCTTTGTCTCCATGTTCCGCGACCAGTGCTTCGTGCTGTTCATCGCGGGTCCGTAGCAGTTCGGCGATCTCGTCTTTGTACAGCGCGACCATCGCGGTGACGAAGCGGTTTACGCAATCGTCCTCGGCAGTGTGATCGACGTCGAAATCATCGAGATGCGCGATCATTGTGTCGGCTGGATAGAGGAATTCGTTGGTCACATACCGGTTCACCGTGAACCATGAACGCGGAATGCCCAGCGTGTTGATCGACAGCGCGATCAGGTGGGTGACGTGTGCTTTGGCATCTTCCCGTTGGGGCGGCCAAACTTTCGGCTCCAAACCCTCTGGTAATTGGGTGCGGTGCAGGAACAGGTGGAAATGCCCGTGCTCATCCTCATCCCGGTCGCCGGGAGCGTGCACATGATAATACCAACGCGATTTGCAGAATTTGTCGCGCGCATCCTTTAACGGATAGTGCGTCCAGAATTTCGCGCCATCCTCTGGCACAACGCGCAACATTAATGGGCGTTGTTCCTGCGCCATCTGAGTGATGGTTTCGATAACGGTGTGAGCGGCTTGAACAGGTGTCATGTTGGCGGGTTCTAGCGGACCGCGCGCAAAGTTACAGACTGAAAATTCGAACGTTTCGATACGGGAAGCCCGGACACAAAAAGGCCGATGGCAACGTGTGTCGCCATCGGCCCAATTGTCTTACGCAAATGCGTGAAGCTTAGGCAGCTTCACACGCCGCGGCGCAGCAGCCTTCAGCGGCGCAGCAACCAGCTGCACAGCAGCCTTCAGCGGCACAGCAAGCAGCTGCACAGCAACCTTCAGCAGCGCAACCTTCAGCGGCACAGCAGCCTGCTGCACAGCAGCCAGCGGCGCAATCAGCGACAGCAGTTGTGTCTGCGTCGGTTGCAGCTTCGTCAGCAGGAGCCGAGCAAGCAGCAGTTGCGAGAGCGAGACCACCAGAAACGGCGAGCATCGATGCAAAGTTTGTCTTTTTCATAAATCTGTTTCCCTCATTGAACTCTGCCCACACAGCATAAGCTCAGTTGATAGAGTAAGGCGCGTGGACTTGTTTCTCACCATAAAGCGCCCCGAATCACGGCAAGAATGTGGCGACGCTATCACAATGATTGCAAAGCGCACATGCCCTTATGTTGCATTTTGTGGATTCTTACCCGCAATCGCCCGAAAATGCGCCAATTGGGGGCACCGCTCGCATCAAAATTTGCGCTCACCTGTCCCTAGTGTATCGCTTGCAACTGTGTGGTTAGCTTACGAATCACGCTTCGGGTTAGGGGCATAGATACGGGCGGTGAGGCAGTCGCCTTTACCGACCGGGAGAGACAATGAATTTTCTCGCTTCCAAAGCGCAATTGCGCGCAAGCTTTATCCGCTGGGCTCTGTTCCTGATCCCTTTGATCGTGCTGTTGGGCTTTACCGCCGGCCAATTGGGCAGTCCCAAGACGGTGTGGTTTGAAAGCCTGAACAAGCCGGATATTTTCCCGCCACCTGCTCTGTTCGGCATCGTTTGGGGCATTCTCTATGTCGTGATCGGCGCGGCGCTTGCCTTAGTCGTCAGCGCATGGGGAGCGCGCGGGCGCGGAATTGCGATCATCGTGTTTGCGCTCCATTTCCTCGGCAATCTTGCATGGACGCCAGTGTTCTTTGGCATGCAGGATATGATGAGCGGGCTCTATGTCCTGTGCTATGTCGTCGTCAGCCTGATCGCGGTGATCGCCGTGTTTTGGCGTGTGCGGCGGATCGCGGGACTAATGCTGCTCCCTTACCTCGCATGGGCGATGTTTGCGACGGTGCTGAATTACCAATTCATCCAGCAAAACCCCGATGGCGAGAATAGCGATGATAGCGGGGCCGCAGTAGAAGTAACGCTTTAGTCTGTGCGCACGCTATCCAGCGCGCGATTTCCTCGCTCACACGGCCTGAAGGCCGCGTCGCTGCGGGCGGCTGGTCAGCCTTGCGACTGCAGTGCAGCCGAAATCTGAGCTAGACAAATTGCGCTTGCGTGACCATTTTAAGGCCATGCAAAGTGAAAACCCGATCATCGCCGACTTCGTCAAAATCGCCAACAGCGCTGCTGGAACCATGGCCGGTATGGGCCGTGAAGCACGCGAAAGTGCTCGTGAGAGAATGCGTGAGGCCATGGGCGGCATGGATTTCGTCGCGCGCGAAGAGTTCGAGACGGTCAAAGCCATGGCGCAAAAAGCGCGTGAGCAAGCCGACGCTCTCGAAGCGCGCCTAGCCGAGCTGGAAGCCAAGCTCTCCAAGAAGTAAGCAGGGACGAGGGCGACGCCGTGAACTTACGCGCGCCCGCTATTCTGATCGCATCGCGAAGCCATGGCGAAACCGCGGTGATTGCGCGCGCTTTGACAGAGCAATATGGTTTGGTCGCGGGCTATGTTGCGGGCGGGCGAGGGCGTCAGCTGCGCCCCGTGGTAATTCCCGGCAATGCGGTTGCGCTTGATCTGCACTCCAAGTCTGACAGCCAGTTGCCCTTTATGCGGCTGGAACTCACCACCAGCCGCGCGCCGTGGATGACTGAGCCGTTGCCTGCTGCCGCTATTCAATGGGCATGCGCGTTAACTGCCGCGACCCTGCCTGAACGGCAATCTTACCCCAGCCTTTACACTGGCCTCGACGCGCTGCTCACCGCGATTTGCCATGCGCCTTCTGCGCGCGGCTGGCTGTCGGTTATGGTCACTTATGAAGCGATGCTGCTGCGCGAGTTGGGCTATGGCGGGGAAAAGCCCGGTGCGAGCGAGGATTTCGCCGCCCAATTCGCTCTATTTCGTGCACTGCACGTGCCGATCCGCGACCACCTGCTTGCCGAGCGCTCTCGCGATGTTATGGCGGCGCGAACGGCGCTGGGCGAACGCCTCGCGCGGATGATGGAGTAAACAGATCGATGAAGATTGCCGTGCTGCCCGGAGATGGGATCGGTCCTGAAGTCACACGCGAAGCGTTGCGGGTTCTGAAGGCGCTTGATCTGCCGGGTCTGACATTGTTTGACGGCGACGTGGGCGGAATGGCGTATAAGCGCCACGGCCACCCGCTGCCGGACGAAACACTGACAATGGCGCGTGAGGCGGACGCGGTGCTGTTCGGCGCAGTTGGTGATCCTGACTGCGACGCGCTGGAACGGCATTTGCGGCCAGAACAGGCGATCCTGGGTTTGCGCAAAGAGCTCGATCTGTTCGCAAACCTGCGCCCTGCAAAGGTCTTTAAGGGGTTAGAGCACCTCTCGCCCTTGCAACCTGAAATCGCAGGTCAGCTCGATATGATGATCGTGCGCGAGCTAACGGGCGACGTCTATTTCGGCGAAAAGGGCGAGCGCGTTGCGAATGATGGCAGCCGCGAGGGATGGGATATGATGTCCTATTGCGAAACCGAAGTGCGCCGTATCGCACAGGTAGCGTTTCGCACCGCGCGCGGCGGCGATGACAAATTGCGCGTGACCAGCGTTGATAAAGCCAATGTGCTGGAGACCAGCCAAGTTTGGCGCGATACGGTGAAAGATGCAGCGATCGCGCACCCTGATATCGACCTTTCCCATATGTATGTCGACAACGCCGCGATGCAGATCATTAGCAATCCGGGCGACTTTGGTGTCATTCTGACCGGAAATCTGTTCGGCGATATTCTGTCTGATTTGGCCAGCGCGGCGGTCGGCTCCATCGGTCTGCTCGCGAGCGCCTCTATGGGCGAACGGCAAACAGCGCACGGCACGTTCGGCCTCTACGAACCCATCCATGGTAGCGCGCCTGATATTGCGGGCGAGGGCAAAGCCAATCCGATGGCGACGATCCTGTCAGCGGCGATGATGCTACGCCATTCGTTTGGGTTGGAAGCGGAGGCCAAGCGTATCGAAGCGGCGGTTGAAGCGGCCCTGTCCGATGGCATTCGCGGCGGTGATCTGGGCGGATCGCATGGCACACAGGCTATTGGCGATGCGGTGCTAGAGCGGCTCTAGACATGCCTCTCAGTCTGGCGATCATTCTCCCCACGCTGAATGAGCGCGGCAATCTTGGCCCGCTATTGGAGCGTATCGAAAGCGCGCTGGGCGATGATGGCTGGGAAGTGCTGATTATCGACGATGATAGCAAGGATGGCACAGCGGACGAGGCGCGCGAACTGGCGCTGAGCGATAGGCGGGTCCGGGTCATTCAACGGATCGGGCGGCGCGGATTGGCGAGCGCCGCGATTGAAGGGTTTTGCGCGACCGCCGCTCCCCATGTTGCCGTAATGGATGCCGACCACCAGCATGATCCGGCGCTCTTACCAAGGATGCTGGCGGCGTTGCAGGCCGACGAAGCAGAAATCTGCGTCGCCTCTCGTTTTGCCCCCGGCGCCAGCACCGCAGGTTGGGCTGAGCCTGAGCGTGAGAAACTGTCGGGTATGGCCAATGCGATGGCGCGCCGGTTGACTGGCGTTTCCTTGACCGACCCGATGAGCGGTTACTTCATGTTGCCCACCGCGACCGCCCGCGCAATGGTGCCGCGTCTGTCGGGCATCGGGTTCAAGATATTGCTCGACCTGCTCGCGACCTCGCCAGCACCGATGCAGGTCAAGGAATTCCCTCTCAATTTCACCGCCCGCCGCGAAGGAACGAGCAAGCTGGACCGCGCGATCCTGCTCGATTTTTTGGCGGGGCTTTACGATAAGACGCTGGGCCGCGTGATCCCCACGCGCTTTGCTCTGTTTGGCACAGTCGGCGCGCTGGGCGTGATTGTGCACATGGCGGTGCTGGCGGCTCTATTGGTCGGGATGGGAGAGGGATTTGTGTTCGCGCAAGCCATCGCCGTTTTGTGCGCGATGAGCTTTAACTTCTGGCTGAACAACTGGCTGACCTATCGCGATAAGCGCCTGATCGGCTGGGGCGCGGTCTTACGCGGATGGGCCGGGTTCTGCGCGACCTGTGCGGTGGGGGCCTTTGCCAATGTCGCGGTCGCCACCTTGCTGGAAAGCCAAGGGGTGTTCTGGGCGCTCGCTGCATTGGCGGGCATCGTGATCGGGTCCGTGTGGAACTACGCTCTATCCAGCCGCTTCGTCTGGGGAAGGTTTTGACGGTGGCACAGCCGCCGCAAGGGCGCCCAAGAGACAAGGGCGCCCGCCCGCAGGTGCCCCGCAGCACAGTGGAGGGGTTAGCGCCGAGGACGCAGCCCCGGATGGGGCTGCGAAACACAAGAAATCATCTCCAGCCGGCCAGCCATGCCCAATCGGCGAAGCTCATCGGTCCTTCCAAGGGCGCGGCGGTTAGGATCTTGAAAAACAGCGCGAAGAAGCCCGCACTGGCTGCCACTGCGCCATAGGCCCAGTATTGATAACCGGCTCGTCGCACATCGCTCAAAGCCAGCGCCAGCGCCGCCAGCAGAAACAGGCTTGGCATCAGATAGTGGTAGTAAAACTGCACCGGTTTTGGCGCGATCAACCATAGGCCGAGACTCACCCCATAGCCGACAACGACCGCGATTTTTGCCCAATCGCCGCGATACAGCCCCATGATCAGGCACCAGACAAGCGCTGGTAGACCCAGCAGCATGGTCAGCGGATTTCCGATCAGCAGAACCCCGCGCTGCGCCTCGTCGACAAAGTCATAAAGATACCAAATGCCGCGCGTGTTCAGCATCCATTGCGGCCAGGTGCTTTGATAGGAATGCGGAGCGAGCACCGATTGTTGCAGCTCCAGAATTTCGCTGTGCAGGCCGATCAATCCCTTCTCTGATAGCGGCGAAGGGTTGAGCGGTGTGCCGAGCCAATATCCCGGCGCAAATGTCAGCGCATAGACCGCCAGTGGCACCGCTGCGAGCCATAGGAAAGCCTCGACCAAACTGATCCCCGGCACTGGCGCACCGCGTACGCTTAGCAACAATCGGCGACGTCCTGCGGCAAGGCGTGCGGCGAAAAATGTGAGACCGAACGCCATTGCAATGGGCACCGCATTCCACTTTGACGCGAGCGCGCAGCCTATCGCGATGCCCGTCAAAGCCAGCCGCCAGCGCCCCGTTTCAGGCTCCCGAATAGCGGCAGCGAACTGCCATGCGGCCAGCGCCAGAAACGCGGCCATAAAGATATCGAGCATGGCGATCCGCGCATGGACGAACAGGTGAAATCCGGTCGCGAGCAGCACTCCGAACGCGATCACTGCAAACCGATCATAGCTGGTGTGCCACAGCGCGCGCATGCTCGCGCCAACAGCGATCGTGCCCGCGATCAGAGACATAATGCGCCAGCCCAGCGGGTTGTCGCCGAACATGGCAATGCCCAGCGCAATCAGCTCTTTGCCCAAAAGCGGGTGTTCGCGGTTGATATATTCGCCCCTAAGCCCGTTCCACATCGACAGCAATTCCCGCGCTGCAGGGAGGTAATGGACTTCATCAAAAAAGGGCGTTGTGGGTGTCGTCAGGCGGATGCTGGCGAGGGCTGCGAAGATCGCCGGAATAATGAGGCACCACAGCCATGGATCGACCGGGTGCGGCGGAGCGCTTATCGCTTCTGCGTGATCGGGAAGGGGGGGAGAAATGGCCTCGGACATCGGGCGCAGACGCTTAAGGCTGCACCCGATGCGGGGCAAGGGGGATTGCGGTTAAGCGTCAGCGGTCTGTGCGTTTGAAGCCTCGTTCGACGTCTCTTTGGCTTGTTCCAACCAAAACAGCCGCGCGCACATAGCGAGCAGTCCGATACTGGCGGTCGTGGCAACAAACAGGCCCCATAGTGGCACGTTCATACCCGCGGCCCGAGCGCGCGGCGCAATCAGGAACAGACCGATCATCACGGTGATCACCAGATCCCACCACACCTGAACGCCGGTCAAATTGGTCGAATGGTTGGTCCAGAACATGACGATCCCGTCCTGCCATATCTGCACGGCGGTAAAGGCGGCGAATCCGGCTGATAGCATTGCAGCGAGCAGCGCACTGCCGATGGTGCGTTTGCCGACAAGAATGGTTATGAATGCGGCCAGTCCTGCGCCGAGTCCTGCGACAGTGAGAATTTCGGTGGGGGTCATGGATTTTCTCCTGAGATACGTAGCGACTGCTACACGGGTTGATAGCGATATGTAGCAGGTGCTACAAGGATAAAATGCAAAACACGCCTCTTTCCCGTGAATCGCTGCTCCCACCGCTCGCTGCGCATGTGCTCGAACACGGATTGGGCGGGGCGAGCTTGCGTCCTCTGGCGAAGGCTGCGGGGACCAGCGACCGGATGCTGATCTATCATTTTGGCAATAAGGAGACGCTGATCTCCGACCTGCTCGAATACATCGCCGGCATCTATTCCGCCGGGTTGGATGCGGGAATGGGCACCGAGAGAGCCGCCACTCGTCAGGAGGTTCTGGCCAAAATTCTCGCTCAGGGCCGCGAGCCGATGATGCAGCCTTTTATGATCCTGTGGTGGGAAATTGTAGCGGGATCAGCGCGCGGATTGCCTGGCTATAAAGAGGCCGCGGGAGAAATGATGGAGCGTCAGCTGGCTTGGTTGGAGACCCAGATGCCCGTCGATGACCCCGATCCCATGGGCGGTGCGCGCTATCTCTTGACGCTGATTGAGGGGACTTTGATGCTCGGCGCGGTGGGCCATGCGCGGACAGCGCGTGAAGGTCTGCTTGCGAGTGACCTCTCAGGCGACTAATCGCGGGTGCCATGAAAAAGACCACCGGAATGGATCGCGCAACAACGCGCAAATGGCGCCCTGCAACACAGGCGGTGCGCGGCGGCACTTGGCGCAGCGAGCATGGCGAGACGAGTGAGGCATTGTTCCTCACCTCGGGCTATACCTATGACGATGCGCAGACGGTTGCGGATCGCTTTGCAGGCGACGCGGATGGGATGACCTATTCGCGGCTGCAAAATCCGACCGTCGCCATGCTGGAGGAACGCATCGCACTGATGGAAGGTGCAGAGGCCTGTCGTGCTCAGGCGAGCGGAATGGCGGCGATGACGGCGGCGTTATTGTGCCAGCTTTCCGCAGGCGATCACTGCGTTGCCGCGCGCGCGGCGTTTGGATCGTGCCGCTGGCTCGTTGACAATCTCCTGCCCCGGTTCGGTATCGAAACCACCGTGATCGACAGCGCCGACAACGCCCAATGGGAAGCCGCGATTAAGCCCAACACAAAGGTGTTCTTTTTCGAGACCCCTGCCAATCCGACGCTGGATATTGTGGACCTGCAATTCGTGTGTGATCTGGCCCGCGCCCATGGCATCACCACTGTGGTCGACAACGCCTTTGCCTCGCCCGCATTGCAGCGCCCGATGGAGTTTGGCGCAGACGTCGTGGCTTACTCTGCGACCAAGCTTATGGATGGACAGGGAAGGGTGCTTGCCGGGGCCGTGTGCGGAACCGAGGAATGGATCAACGAGACCCTGCTGCCGTTTCAGCGCAACACCGGCCCCAATATCGCGCCGTTCAATGCATGGGTTGTGCATAAGGGGCTGGAGACGCTGTCCCTTCGCGCGCACCAACAGAGCCGCAGCGCAGTGGCGCTGGGCGAATTCCTCGAACCGCGCGTCGTGAAAGCGGGCGGGGTGATGCAACATCCCGGCCTGCCCAGCCATCCCGGCCATAATCTCGCCACCACTCAGATGGAGGCAACGGGGCCGATCTTCGCCTTTGATGTCGGCACGCGGGAGCGGGCGTTCACGCTGCTCGATGCGCTGGAGCTGGTCGATATCTCCAACAATATCGGCGATTCCAAAAGCCTGATGTGCCACCCTGCATCCACCACCCACGCCAATATGGGCGAAGACGCGCGCGCCGCGATGGGCGTCACCGAAGGGCTGTTGAGGATCAATATCGGCTTGGAAGATCTTGCCGACATAACCGAGGATATGGATCAGGCGCTGGCAGCGGCTGGGATTTAGCAGGCGAAAGGGGTGGGGCCTGCCGGCCTAGTCTGGATCACAAACCAATCACTGTTCGTAGTGAACCAACGCCGGCTCTTTTGATGACAAGATCCTCTTCGGGCCTTTTACGGTAAGTTCTGATTGACGATTACCATATTGCCATCGCCGGTTTGATTGACGTTCGACACATCTGCGCTGGCGTTTTGGTTGACTGTCGCGATGTTGCTTGTGCCGTGTTGGATGAGGACGCTTTCATTTAAGGTGCCGCGTTGATTGAGGGTGGCCTCGTTGGAGGTGCCTGATTGAGTAAGCCGAGAAATTCCGTCATTTCCCGACTGGCGAATGGTGCCCAAATTTTCAAGCCCGCCCGTATTCTGCGTCACAACAGAAGCATTTCGATCGCCAATTTGATTAACAACGGCTCGGCTATCTATTCCTGATTGAGTGACATCAGACTGATTGCTGTCACCTGTTTGTCTGACAGCGGTTAAATGTGTCGCAAAGCGCGTTGCATTGCCATCTTGGAATTGGGTTGCGCGGTTGAGGTCACCCTGTTGCGTCACATCGCTAAAAGCCCCTGCGATATCGGCCAATACGCCCCCCGACTGCGTAACATCTGCCACGTTGGAAGTGCCGTTCTGTACGGTCGTACTGAAAGTGTTGATGCCATCTTGAAGGATTGTCGCGCGGTTCGACGCTACACTTTGGGTTACACTGCTGTCGTTTGTGAAGCCTGTTTGGTCAATGTCGACGAACTGTCCGTCTCCGCTTTGAGTGACATTTGCAGCGGGCGTTGCCAGCTGTCTGCCAGCTGTAAGCGAGAAGCCTCGGCTAAGTGCAGATCCGACTTCGCCGCTTTGGAAGATTTCGGAAGTGTTGGCTGATCCGCTTTGCTCAACCGATGCACCTGCAGAATCAAGCGCCGCAAAGCCATTGTCTGGCGATGTCTGGATGATGGTCGAGCTTTGCGCGGTGCCATCCTGTGTGACCAGCGCATAATTCTGACCCCCGGACTGATCGATTGTGCTCTGACTGTCTGATCCGCCTTGAATTACGCTCGCGTCTCCCTGCACTCCTGTCTGCGTGATGCGAGACAGGCTGTCCTGTCCTGTTTGCTCAGTTCCGGCGATATTTCTGGACCCGCTCTGGATCGCGACAAAGCTGTTACCAATGCCGCTTTGCGACAGGCTTGCAGTGTTCAACTCGTTTGACTGGATGACCTCAGAAAAATTGCCTTCCATCTGAAACACGCTCGCCTCCTGATCAAAGCCGGATTGCGTGATGAATGAACTTACCCCAGTGCCAAATTCCTGAATGACGGCCACTGAGCTGTTTTCACCGCTTTGATCTACAAAACTGACGGCATTGACGCTGTCGAATTGAGCGACACCAACGGAACCGCTCGTGCCGGTTTGGGAGATAAATGAACCGGTGCCCGACCCAAAGCCGGAACCAACCCCGCTTTGAAAGACGGTCGCGGTATTACTCGCACCGCCACCAGCATTCACCTGAATTATCTCAGAATTCATTCGATCGCTTGTCGCGAATTGATCGACCGATGCGAAGTTGTCGCCCGTCTGGATGATCTCTGAAAATCCCTCGGTGCCAGCCTGTTCAACCGTCGCCTCGTTCGCGATCCCGTCAAAACCCGTCGCTGTGCCGTCTTGGCTTACGGTTGAACCGTTATCCGTGCCCGTCTGTGCGACAGTTGCTTCGTTGCCATTCCCAGATTGCATAACAGCGCTATCGTTGCTCTGCGCGAATACAGGCACTGATAGAGTTAGAGCGATAACAGACGCGGCGACCGTTTTATTCAAAGTCATGCAATTTCCCCAAATCAATGCCCGCATTGGCTAACAGGCTAATAATCAGGAGCAAGTATAATTCTGACTTAAGCTCACTTTTCTGTTTGTTAGTAATGCTTATCCACGAAACGCTTGCGCAAATGTCAGCTTTCGCATTCCGATGGCGCCGGTCGGAAGCCGATGCTCGCCAACAAAAAACCGGGGCAGCAAGCCATTGCTTGCCACCCCGATCTCTAAGCACATCCAACCCGTCAATTTGTCACCTTGCGGCGCTGGTCTCTCGGGGCCGTTTGGAACGACTATCAGGGTGAGCTGCGAGCGAAGGTCGCTCGCGCTGGATCACCGCCGATGTACAAAACTTTACAATTGGGTCCCTAAGAAAGACTCAGAAAACGGCGCTAACGTCGATTTAACCACGACCTCAGCGGGGCTAGGTATTGGTCCGGTTGTGCGCCCCTATTGTGCCCACCTATTGTGCGATGCAGCATGTGCGCCTATGGGACGGCCAAGCATTTCATCGCAGGCGCGTTTTCTTACATGCGCGCGCCTGAGCAACTCCAATTTCGGGCATTTTTGCAGCTATGACGACACAAACCCGCTCCTTTGCGGCCACTTTGCGGCACGATTGGCTCGCACAGCCGCGCGCTGATATTTTGGCGGGCATCGTTGTCGCTTTGGCTTTGATCCCAGAGGCAATCGGCTTTGCTCTGATCGCGGGTGTTGATCCCAGCGTCGGGCTGTATGCCAGTGTCGCGATTGCGATGGTGATTGCGCTGACCGGCGGGCGTCCGGGCATGATCTCGGCAGCAACGGCGGCTGTGGCCGTGGTGGTGATCCCGCTGGTTCGCGATCACGGCGTTGAATATCTGTTTGCGGCAACGATCCTGATGGGCATTATTCAGGGTATCGCGGCGCTCCTGCGGCTCGACCTGCTGATGCAATTCGTCAGTCGGTCCGTCATCACAGGCTTCGTCAACGCGCTCGCGATCCTGATTTTCATGGCGCAAATCCCGCAGCTTATGCCGGGTAACGAAGGCGTTGGTCCGTGGACATGGGCGATGGTGCTGGGCGGTCTTGCGATCATTTACGGCTTTCCGCGCATTACCAAAGTTGTGCCCAGCCCGCTGGTCGCGATTGTCCTGCTGACGGCGGCGACGATCTACTGGGGCCTGCCGGTCAATAATGTCGCAGGCGAAGGTGAGCTACCCAATGGCTTGCCGTCATTTGCGCTGCCGAATGTGCCGCTGACGTGGGAGACGTTTCAGATCATCCTGCCTTATTCGCTGACCATGGCGGCGGTTGGCTTGCTCGAAAGCTTGCTCACCGCGCAGATCGTCGATGATATGACGCACACAGAGAGCAACAAGCAGCGCGAGAGCGCGGGCCAAGGGATCGCCAATGTGGTTGCGGCGTGCTTTGGCGGCATGGGCGGTTGTGCGATGATCGGTCAGTCGGTGATCAACGTCGCATCTGGCGGTCGCGGGCGATTGTCTACCTTTACCGCTGGCGCGTTTTTGCTGTTTCTGTTGACTGTGCTCGGTTCCTATGTGGGTCAAGTGCCTATGCCGGCGCTGGTCGCGGTGATGATTATGGTCAGCATCGGCACGTTCAGCTGGAACTCAATCCCCAATTTGCGCCGTCATCCTCCATCCAGTTCGGTGGTGATGGTGGCGACCGTTGTGGTGGTTGTCTGGACGCATGATCTGGCTATGGGCGTGCTGATTGGCGTGCTGCTCTCGGGCATCTTCTTCGCCAACAAAGTGCGCAACCTGTTTACAGTTGAACGCACGCGCCGCCCACACAGCGCGGTCTATGTGGTGACTGGCGAGATTTTCTTCGCCAGCGTTGATAAGTTCATCGAAAGCCTTGGCCCGGAAAGCCAATATGAAGACGCCGCGCACAATGTCGTGATCGACGTATCGCGCGCGCATTTCTGGGATATCTCGGCCATCGGCGCACTTGAAAAAGTGGTCGATCGGATGCGACGCAATGGCCGCCACACCCGCATTGTAGGGCTGAACGCGGCAAGCGCAGACCTGTTCGACAAGTTTGCCTTGGAGGACCGCACGGGCCTCGAAACGGGCCTCGCACCGCATTGATTTTTGCGCGCCTGCATCCGCAGGTGCGATTTCCTCGCTCACACGGCCTGAAGGCCCCGTCGCTGCGGGCGCCCATTCGGGCTTGCGGACCTTCGGCCCGAGGCTATTGCCAATCCGGTTTTGCCGTGCAACCTTTCTCCGCCAAAGGGAGAGACTACACATGGCCAACCGCATTGAGCTGATCTTCGATTTTGTCAGCCCCAACGCTTATCTGATCTGGTGGCCGCTGCGCGACGTGGTGAAGCGCACCGGGGCTGAGCTGGATGTGACGCCGGTCTTTCTGGGCGGAATGCACAAGATGACGGGCAATGCTCCGCCAATGATCCGCGATGCTGATGTGAAGGGCAAAGTCGAATATTCGATGCTGGAGATGCGCCGTTTTATCGAGCAGCACCAACTGTCGAAATACAAACTGCACCCCAAATTCCCGTTCAATTCGATCACCTTGCAACGCATGTGCTTTGCCGCCGATCAAGACGGGCGCGGGGTCCAATTTGTCGAGGGATTGTTGCCTGCGATCTGGGAGGAAGGCGTCGACATCACCGATCCAGAGGCTCTGGGCGCGGCTGTGACCGCCGCCGGTTTCGACGCCGCCGACCTGTTTGCGCGCTCGCAGACCGATGAGGTAAAGCAGGGCCTTGTCGCCAACACCGATCACGCGATTGAGCGCGGCGCATTTGGCATCCCCACAATGTTCACCGGACCAAAAGGCGGCGATACGGAAATGTTCTTTGGCAAAGAGCGTCTTGCCCAGATCGAGGCGGAGTTGGAGAAGGGGTAACCGGGGCGATGTTCCCCTTTCCCGCGCATCCCGATGCAGTGTCCGCCGAATGGCTGAACGCGGTTTTGGCGGGCACGCCGGTCGCGGATCATGGCGCGGTCGAACGGGTCACTTGGGAGCCCATCGGAACCGGGCAAGTTGGCGACAGCGTGCGCTTTCACCTGAGCCATTTGGGCGGCGGCACTACGACACTCGCCGCGAAATTCCCCGCCGCCGATGAAAAGAGCCGAGGGACCGCCGCGATGCTGGGCCTCTATGCCAAAGAGGTGCGCTTTTATCAGCACAACGCAGCAAGCCTCGCCCTGCGCACACCCAAGGCTTATCAGGCCGAAATGAACGAGGCGGGCACCGATTTCATCCTGCTTTTCGAAGACCTTGGCCCAGCGCGCATTGGCAATCAGCTCGACGGCTGCTCCATCGACGACGCACGCGCCGCGATTGTTCAAGCCGCCGCATTGCACGGATCAAGCTGGCAAGACCCCGCAATCATCGAGGCGGATTGGCTGCGTACACCCGAGGCTGTGGTGGCGCAGATTAACGCTCTCTACCCGCAAGCGCATGCCGTGTTCCGCGAAAGATACGCCGACACGCTGGATTCGGAATATATGGCTCTGTGTGAGGCTGTGGCGGCGCTTCCCGATCTATCAGCCGCGCGCTTGTCGCCGCCGCAATGCGCAGTCCACGGCGACTTCCGGCTCGACAATATGCTGTTCGATATAAAGGGCGGCGCCGAACCCATTGCCGTGCTCGATTGGCAGACCGTGACCGCAGGCCGCGCGATGACCGATATCGGATACTTCATGGGCACTGGTATCGGCGACAATCTGCGCCGCGCGCATGAGGATGAGCTGCTCGACCTTTATTGCGCGGAAATGGCCCAACACGGCGTTCCGTTCACCCGCGCAGACATCGCCCGCGAATATCGCATTGGTGCACTTCACGGCCTGACTACTGCCGTATTCAGTGCGGCCTTTGTTGAACGCACTGACAGGGGGGACGCCAACTTCCTATCCATGGCGCGCGGGGCTTGTGCTTTGGCGCTTGAGCACAATTCATTGGCCGCAATTGAAGAAAAGGCGTGAGATCATGCTGACCAAAGCTGACGAATATCCGATCCACCAAACGCCCGAACCCATCGCGTTTTCGGGCACCGATCGCAATTTCTACGACCGCTATTTCTTCAACGGTTACGCGCCCGATGGCAGCGGCTTTTTCGGCCTGGCGTTTGGCGTCTATCCGCATCTGGACGTGATGGATGCGCATTTCAGCTTTATCCGCGATGGCCGCCAACACTCTCTCCACGCCAGCACCGAGTTGAATATGGAGCGTATGGCGATGCGCGTCGGTCCGATTGCGATTGAGGTGATGGAACCGCTGCAACAGCTGAAGGTCACGATTGACGAAACCGACGGTATTGCGGGCGAGTTTCTGTTCGATGGACGCGCCTTTCCTATAGCCGAGCCGCGCTTCATCCACCGCATCGGCCCACGCGCGTTCATGGACTATTCGCGGATGACGCAGAACGGCGATTACACCGGTTGGATTTCGCTCGACGGCGCGCGCGAGGATATGGACCCCGGCACCAAGGGAACGCGTGACCGCAGCTGGGGTGTGCGGCCCATCGGCGCGCGTGATCAACAGGGTATGCCCGGCCATCCACTCCCCACATTCTTCTGGCAATGGACGCCGCTTAATCTCGAAGGCGGATCGCTGTTCTTCCACATCAACGCCGACCCGCAAGGCAATGCGTGGAACACCCGCGCCGTGTGGGCACCCGATGGCGCGGCGCAAGATGAATTGGTGGAGGGCGAGGGCACGCTCACCTGCGATCTGCACTCCGGATCACGCTGGCCGAACACGGCGAAACTCGCTCTGAACATCCCTGGCGCGCCCGCATCGCTTACGCTCACATCAAAGGGCCGCTTTCAAATGAAGGGGCTGGGCTACACGCACCCAGTATGGGGCCACGGCATCTATCATGGCGGTCCGAAGATAGAGCGCGAGGAGTTTGACCTCGCCGCATTGGACCCGGCACAAATGGACAATCGCCATGTGCAGATGATTTGCGAGGTGGATGGCGATGCAAAGGGGCTTGGCATTTTTGAACAGCTAGTGCTTGGTCCCTATGCGCCACTGGGGCTGTCGGATTTTTGAGCATCGTTGGACGCAGTCACACGCAAAGCGACTGAACCGGATCGGGTCAGTGTTAAAACTCGCCTCGACCGCTTGCTATTGTCTCGCGCCTGCTTAGCTTTGCGAGCACTTGGAATTTCGGGGACTTGGGGCACACAATGATTGGGATGCGACGAGTAGCGATGCTGCTTTTGGTGTTCGTCGGATGTTTTTCCGCATTTTCGGTATATCCACTCGCCGCGCAAGATGCGGATGCAGCGCCGCTAACTGCTCCAGCCGCAGCCGAACCGCGGTCCTTTGTGCCCACTCGCATTGCCGATCTCGCTTTGGAGGTTGAGCCAGCGAGGCCCGATGCCATCCCGACACAGCACTTCGCTGCGCGCAGCGCCTATCGCAGTTTTAGCATGTCGCCCGATGGACGCCATCTGGTCGTCGAACATGTTCTTGATGGCAAAACCAGTTTGCGGTTGCTCGATGCCGCAACTCAGACCGCGATTAAACAATTCAGCCTCGCCGACAGCCAACGTCTCGATTGGTTCCGATGGGCCGGCAATGACAAGCTGATCATGTCAGTATCCACGCTCGGCGAATTTTATGACGTACCTGTCCGGCTCAACCGATTGGTGGTCCGCAATATCGTCAACGATCAAACGTTTATGTTGGAAGTCCAAGGGCGCCTATTGTGGGGCGGTGATCTTATTCATGTTGATGATGATGGCGAATATGCGCTTGTTTCTGTCCAACGATCATTGCGCAGTGATCCATCGGTCTATCGCTACGAACTCGTCCCTGATGGCGAACGAGAGCGGGTCGTGCGTCCCAAAGGCGGCGTGTGGAATTGGTATGCCGATGATGCAGGCGTGGTGCGGCTCGGCACAGGCTGGCGCAATGGACGACTGCGGATATACTACCGCGAGGATAGCGAGGGCGATTTTGAACTGGTCGATCAATTACGGCGCAATGATGACCGGGCCCGCTATTGGAATGTGGTGCAGATCGTCTCTGGCAGTGATCAGGGATATGTTCTGGAAGAAGACGAGAATGGCCGAATTGGCGTCAGGTTGTTCGATTACAGCACGGGCGAGACGCTAGAGACTTACTACCAGAACGAAGACTGGGATGTGAATGAGTTGTGGTTGAACCGCGACGGCACGCCTCTGGCCGCGCTTTACACCGATGATCGCGATCAGATCGAATGGTTCAACCCGGACATGGCGACGCTCTATCGCCAATTGGGTGACGCTCTGGGCCTAGAGCAGTTGAGGATTGTTTCGCGATCCCGCAACAATGAACGGATGCTGGTATGGGGCGGCAGCGAGGCCGATCCGGGTGCGCTCTACATGTTCTCACCACAAGAACGACGGCTCGACTTGATCGGAAACTATCGGCCAGAGCTTGATTTCACTCAGCTCGCACGCCCTGTTCCGGTGCGCTATCAGGCGCGCGATGGGTTGGCGATTTCGGCCTATCTCACGTTGCCCCGCGGGGTTGAGCCGCGCCGTTTGCCGCTTATCATCATGCCTCATGGTGGTCCGTTCGGCGTGCGTGATAAGCTGGAATACAACGACGAAGTGCAGTTGCTTGCCAATCGCGGATACGCCGTGTTGCAGCCGAACTTTCGCGGCAGCGGCGGTTATGGAGAGAGCTTTTTCGAGGCGGGCCGGGGCCAGGTTGGGCGCGCGATGCAAGATGACATTGATGATGCGATGGATTGGGCCGTGGGCGAAGGGTTGGCCGATCCAGACAGGGTTTGCGTCGTCGGCGGCTCGTACGGCGGCTTTGCCGCTTTATGGGCGGTGATGCGCAATCCAGAACGCTATGCCTGCGCTGCGAGTTGGGCGGGGGTCACCGATTGGGACCGTCTCATGAGCTATGACCGGCGTTATCTGGGCCGCGAAGATGCACGCGAGTTTCGCGGCCGGATCGAGAGTGAAGAATTCGATCTCGACCAAGTCTCACCCGTCAATCACACGGCCAATTTGAACCGGCCGGTTCTGTTGGCGCATGGCAGCCGGGATCGCCGTGTTCCGGTATCGCAATATAACAGTTTTGAAAGCGCCAGCAGGGATTCTCCGGTTCGACCTGTAACTCTCCTTATCGAAGGCGAGGGGCACAGCTTCTCCAAAGCGGAAAATGAGCAGCAATGGTATGATGCGCTGATTGCTTTTCTAGCTCAGCACAATCCACCTGACCCGCTCGCAGCCGCAGACGCGCACGCCGAGAGCGGCCAAGCGATTGATCAGCCGGTCACGCCCTAAATGGGTGGCCACGCCATCCACTTCATCACAGCGGGTCAGGGTCGCTAACAATGTCGCTGGCCCGCAGAATGTTAATCCAAGGGCGCGCATTCTGCTAAAATTCATGATCGGTCGATATCTCTGAAAGAGATGAGAAAATCACCGTCTCGCGCTGGCGATATGGTGCAAACACGCATCGCCTTGGAAAAGAACGTGGGAAACATGGAGGGTTAACCGCGTTGAGCCTCTTGTAGGTGCAGTCATTATTGTTACCTTGGGATCGATATGAAAGAGCTGTTCGAACACGCTGCCACAACCGAAGGGGTCACCGTCCGTGTGGCCGTTAACTTCCTGCCTGAACAATCGCACCCGGAGGCGGGTAAGTGGTTTTGGGTCTATCACATCCGCATCGAAAATGGCTCGCATGACACGATCCAGCTGCGCACGCGGCATTGGCGGATCACGGACGCGCGCGGCATGGTGAACCATGTTGATGGCGAGGGTGTTGTCGGTGAAAACCCGCGCCTTGCTCCGGGCGAAAGCCACGATTACGTCTCTGGCTGTCCGCTGACGACGCCGCATGGTTCGATGGAAGGGTTCTACACGTTCCTGACCGGCGATGGCTCCCCGTTGGAGGTGCGTATTCCGTTCTTCCCACTGGCCGCGCCAGAGACCGCTGACGGAAAGTCGTCCGCTTAATCTGTATTCGATGAGGGTGAGGCGCTAGTTTTCGCGCCCCAAACGCAACTATCTTGCGGTGCGACGCTGGCGCGACTAATCCGCAAATCGTGAAACGCACTCATCTCCCTTTGAACGCTCTGCGCGTCTATGACGCAGCGGCGCGCCACCTCTCCTTTACCCGCGCAGCAGACGAGCTCGCAGTGACCCCTGCGGCCGTGGGCCAACAGATCCGCGCATTGGAGGATCACCTTGGTGTGGTCTTGTTCCGCCGCACGTCGAAGGGGCTGGAGCTGACGCCAGAGGGATGCGCGGGGCTTGATCCTTTGCGAGAGGGGTTTTTGCGGTTCGAGGAAAGCGTTGCTGCGATGCAGGCAGGTCAGGCCTCTGACCGATACACGATTGCTGCGCCGCGCGAATTCTATGCCGAATGGCTCGCGCCGCGGCTGGCGACATTTCAGGCGGGGACGCCGGGAGTGGTCTATTCGATCATCGCCGATGAGAGCGCCGATTTCACCGAGGCCAACCTCGACCTTGCGATCCGGCTGGTCGATGGGCCGGGCGAATTGGAGGGCATCCAGCTCGCTGATGCGCAGCGTGTGACGGTGGTTGCGAAGGACGCGCGCGAGGCGTGGATTGATTGGCCGGGCGCGGCTCTACCCGATGGCGTTCTCCCCTGCATCAAAGCGGGCAGCGCCGGACAGGCTCTCTCCAGCGCGCTGGCTGGCATGGGCAAAACCGTGCTGCCGATGTCGCTGGTCGAAGGCGCGATTGAGCGCGGTGAACTGAGCGTGATCGATGGCCCGACTGACAGCCGCCGTTCCTATTGGCTCGTCGCGCCAGTCCCGCAATGGCGCAGCAAGAAGGTGAAGGCGCTCGTTGCGTTTCTCACCGGTGATTGAGGTCCCGACCCTTACCACTGACCGGTTCACCCTGCGCCCATTGCAGCGGGGGGATGAGACGGCTTTGTTCCCCACGCTCTCCGACCCCGATCAATGCCGCTATCTCTCACATCCGCCCTTTGCCTCACCAGAGGAGCTGTGGGGATGGCTGGCTGAGCCCGATTGGCCGGGGCGCAGTTGGATTGCGGTGGATGCCAGCGGACCGAATGAAGGCAGCGTAGCGGGCCGTTTTGTCGCAATACCGGGGCATGAGAAAGGCATTGAGGAGCTGGGCTATATCGTGTGCACCCACCGCCACCGCGAAGGGATTGCCCGCGAATGCACCCGCGCCCTGATCGAGCATCTATGGCAAGAGGGCGCCCGCAAACTCACCGCCGAAGTCGACACGCGCAACGCCCCATCCATGCAATTGCTGGAGAGTTTCGGCTTCACCCGCGAGGCCACATTCCGCGAGCATGAGACATCCCATATCGGCCTGTGCGATGTGCATTGGTATGGCCTACTCCGACGTGAGTGGCCCGCTTCCTAACACCCGCGCCGACGCCGCATTGGCGCACGCCTCCGCCTCCCAATCGGCCCGCCAGCGCGCTTTCAAATCGGCAAAGAACGCCTCATTCGCCGCGCGGTTTTCGGGCGTCTGGCGCTCTGCATATTTCTCCTCCTCCCACTCCGCGCGCAGCCGCTCCACCAGCGCATCGTAATCGGGATGGCCCGGCTCCAACGCCGCCGCCTCACCCTTTCCGCCATACCGCGAAGGCAAGCGATTGCGCAGGAAGAACATCACCAGCGCCTCATTATGCCGCACCTCTGTGCCCATGAACTTGCCAGAGGAGACGACCATGCGCTCCTCCCCCGCAATCGCCCGAGCCAGCGCCCCATCCTCCAACCGCGCCACCCCGCGATCCACCGCCGCATCCCACGCCTCCCGAAACCCCTCAGCCCCCGGACGACTGCGCAATTTGTAGATTGCTTCCAAAGACTTACCAATATGCCGCGCGGCCTGAGAGACGATGCCGGTTGCCGCCAGATGCGCGATAAAGTCGCGTTGCAGATCAGCGGTAATCGAGTTGCGGCGAGGGGCCTTGTGCGGGACCGGAGTGAAGGCGAGCAGCGGATCATCAGGCGCGGGCAGGGCGGCCCGATGAGCGACGGCACTGGTGGCTTGGCGAGGCGTGGCGCGGGTGTTGGTCATGGGTGGGGGAGATTCCTTTCTGTCCGCACCCCATCCGGGGTGCGAAATCCTCGCGCCTTTGGCGCTGCGGGCGCCCGGTCGGGCTTGCGGCGGCTTCGCCGCCGAACCAGCGCAACAGAGCTAACTGCCACTTAGGTTCTGGGCGCTACGACGATGGGGATCACTGATGCGAGCCGCAGGCGAGCCAGCGGGCGACTGCCCGCCTCCGCTTATGCGGCGTAGCCAAGGGGCCGGATGGCCCCGCCGGCGCTTGAGGCGAAACAAAAAGCATCACACCTTCCCACGCAACACCGTCTCATTGCGCGCGCGGCGGGCGGCGATGGCGGAGTCTGTGGGAAGGCGATTTCCGATTAGACCTGCGTCCACAAGCGCCTGCCACTGGCGGACATGGAGAAGGTCGGCGGGAGCATTGTGCGCATCATGCCACCCCATCGGCGGCATGCCGGGGGGAAGGGGCTTTCGCGGATTGTAGGTCAGGTTGCGCAAGTGATGGTCCTTTCGCGTTGGTATCGGTCGGCGTCAGCCAACCGCAAGCGCGGAGTCACAGCCGAAGGCGCAGACGGCCAAAGGCCACCTGCAGGCGCGCCCGAGCTTACGCGAGGAAAGCCAAGTGAGCGGATGCGAACGCCGGCGCTTGGAGTCGGAGACGGCACGAAGTGCCAGCCGAAACAAAGAATGGACTGGGGGATTAAGCAGGTTTTTGTCGTGTAGGAAAATGGAGTTTCAATTGCCAAATTCTATTTTGACCACAAATCATCTAATTGATTTCCATTTCTCGCAAGAAGCTAATGTGCTCACGGTACTTTGATGCGAATGACGACGGCACTCGCCATCCTTCTGGTTTTTCATAGAGTTTCCTAGCAACTTGAAACTCTTCAGAAAACACAAGACGAATGTAATCCGCAGCAAAGTGGCCTCGTTCAGGACCGTGACTCGAATGTTGGAGAGACCTTCCTGCGGCCTCATTTAGTCCTCGAAAAAGCTCAGCCATATCAGCTCCGCTTACGTGCTCGAACCAAGGTGAACTATGATTGACCATCGTTCCAGAAAGATTGGTGGTGTTGAAACCTTCACCTCTCACTTTTGAAAGTAGCAGAGGAATCGCCAGCGTCAGCTCGACCTTCGCAGGGTACGGCCAAGTATCCACAAACAAGGAGAGATTTTGGATTGTAGCTTTTGTTTCGCGCGCACTGGCTTCTAAGGCACTGAGAACCCTCGAGATATGTCGGGCGTGATCGCTCCAAGTGTTTTCGCTATCTCTTTCACCTGGCGGTGACCGGAGGCTTTCTTTTTCGATTGCGTGCTCAAGGCACTGATCCTCGATCAACTCCTCAAAAGACTTTTCAACTAAACCTAAGGAAAAATCGAAAAAGCGCCTCAGATATTCGCCGCTTTCAAATTCTGTGCCGTAGACTGCCTTTATGCTCCGAGCCAATTGCTCGCGGTTGATTGCGAGTACAAAAGCAACTCCTGGTACATCAAAGAAATGCTTAATTTCTTCCAAAACCTTTATCGCGTAGTCGGGCCGGCATCTGTCTAGTTCATCAACGATTACAACAAGAGGGCTATCCACATTGCCATCTCGTTTCGACAACGAACGAATTAGTTCGGCCATTGATAGCTTGAATGACTCTCTAGAGTTCTTTCTCTTTCGATAGTCAGCTATCATCCCTTTCGCATGCTGGTCGGCCAACTCGGTCAATGCTGATCCGATCGCGTCAACCGCCGCTTCAGCTCCGTCCGCTCCTGCTTCCGCTTCTACAGATTGAACTGCCTCATCATCATTGAGTGTAGCGGGGTCAGATTGCTCTACGAGTAGCTCGGCGAGTTCCTCCTTCACTGCCTCACCAACATAGCGCGCAATTGCCTTCGACAATGCTCCACCGGCGCCCTTAGCCACAATTGGCAAGATGTTTCGTCGAACTGCCCCGAACTTCTCTCGAATTTTCTTGCCAACCTTCTCATCGAAAAAGGGCTCAAGAGTCTCTTCGATTGCTGCCATAATTGATACGGTCGGCTCATTCCCTGTGTCGTCGGCCCACGCATCCACGCGTGCGACCGGGTGGTCCGCGCCTAATTTGGTGCTGAGTAGATCGAGCATGAACGATTTGCCAGCTCCGTATTTCGCATCGAGGGCAAGTACAAATGAATGTTCAGTCCGTTTGGCGCTCTGACTCTTGATTAGTGAGGTGATGACTTCAATTTCGCGGGTGCGGCCGAGTCGGTCGAATTTCTGCGGTGAATTTTCTTCAGTCTTCATCACCCAATACTAGCGGACGGGTAACAATCAGTAGAGTCCACTGTCCACAACTTTACTTCGCGAGCTCAATTATCAGAGTTGGCACAAGCGGAGTGTATATGTCGTGCAAAATTTGGCAAACCACTTCAACCATTGGTAGCTTACTCAACGTAAATCTACTCAGCTGTCCGATTTAGGTTCACACCCTTGACCCACCCCCCACACTCCCCTAAGCGCGCCCAATCCAACAGGTCTCTTACGAGTCCCGCTGGGCAATAGAGCTGAACATTGCCGGCCTTGTCATGCGAGGTCTTGCGAACCTGATTATCCGGGCGAGCAGGGCCTTTTCTATTGGGGCGAACCTTCACAGGATCGCCTAAGCAGGGCAGCCGTCAAAGTAACCCGGTGGCCGAAGGGCCGATTTGGGTGGAGTGATTCAGCTTGGCTTTGCGCCCCATGCATTTGCGATACGCGGATGCAGGTGAGGGCGCTTTGAGCCAAGCGTCATTCCATACAGATTGACCCAAGTTGTCGCCATCCACACGGTGAAGTGAGAAACTATGCCTACGATTAACCAGCTGGTCCGCAAGGGCCGCACCCCGCAGAAGGCCAAGTCCAAGGTCCCTGCGATGGAAGCGAACCCGCAAAAGCGCGGCGTTTGCACACGCGTTTATACAACGACGCCAAAGAAGCCGAACTCCGCTCTTCGTAAAGTCGCCAAGGTGCGTCTGACGAACCAGCGCGAAGTCATCTCCTACATTCCGGGTGAAGGCCACAACCTGCAAGAGCACTCTGTTGTTCTGATCCGTGGTGGTCGTGTTCGCGATCTTCCCGGCGTTCGTTACCACGTCCTGCGCGGCGTTCTCGATACGCAAGGGGTCAAGGACCGCAAGCAGTCCCGTTCGAAGTACGGCGCCAAGCGTCCGAAGTAATTGAGGCGCGGCGACGGTTCTCTCCCCCGCCCTTCCACCCATACGGATAATTTCCGGGTGGAAGGGCGGGGGAGAGGGCCGGTGCCGCTAGGCGGGCGCGGATGCGCACGCCGCACTCTGAAGGAGTTTTAAACATGTCACGTCGTCGTAGGCCCGAAAAGCGGGTAATCCTTCCCGATCCCAAGTTTGGTGATCAGGTTCTGTCGAAATTCATGAACAACCTGATGCTGGATGGTAAGAAAGCCGTTGCAGAAGGCATCGTGTACACCGCTCTTGATGCGGTTGAGGCGAAGGCCAAGACCGATCCGGTGCAGATGTTCCATGACGCGCTCACCAACGTTGCCCCTCAGGTTGAGGTCCGCAGCCGCCGTGTGGGTGGTGCCACCTATCAGGTGCCGGTCGAAGTTCGCCCCGAGCGTGCTCAGGCTCTCGCCATCCGCTGGTTGATTGGTGCCGCTCGCGGTCGTCCAGAAACCACCATGAGCGCTCGTTTGTCGGGTGAGCTGATGGATGCGGCCAACAATCGCGGCAATGCGGTTAAGAAGCGCGAAGATACGCACCGGATGGCCGATGCGAACCGCGCGTTCTCGCATTACCGCTGGTAACAGTCCCCCCTCACGGAGAATACGAACATGGCACGCGAATATCCGCTAGAGCGGTACCGCAACATCGGCATCATGGCGCACATTGATGCTGGTAAGACAACCACAACAGAGCGCATCCTGTATTACACGGGTAAGTCCTACAAGATCGGCGAAGTGCATGATGGCGCTGCGACGATGGACTGGATGGAGCAGGAGCAGGAGCGCGGGATCACGATCACGTCGGCTGCAACGACCTGTTTCTGGAACCCGGAAGACAGCTCGATGGACCCGAAAGGCGATCCCAAAGAGCTGCGCAAGACACCTGAACACCGGATCAACATCATTGATACGCCGGGCCACGTTGACTTCACGATTGAAGTTGAGCGGTCTTTGCGCGTGCTCGATGGCGCGGTTGCGTGCTTTGACGGTGTGGCCGGGGTGGAGCCTCAGTCCGAAACCGTATGGCGCCAGGCGGATAAATACAAAGTCCCCCGGATGTGCTTCATCAACAAACTCGACCGAACGGGTGCAGACTTTAAGTACTGTGTAAACTCAATCATCGAACGTTTGGGGGCGACACCCGCTGTGCTCTATCTCCCGATTGGTATCGAGGCGAGTTTGACGGGTCTGGTTGATCTGGTGAACCAGCGCTCGATTACGTGGCAGAACGAAGATCTTGGTGCGGAATATGTCTATGGTGACATTCCAGCAGACATGGCCGACGAAGCTGCTGAATATCGTGAAAAGCTCATCGAGCTTGCGGTTGAGCAAGATGACGACATCATGGAAGCTTACCTCGAAGGGACGGAACCTGACGCGGCAACGCTCAAAGGTTTGATCCGCAAGGGTACGCTGAACCAGAGCTTTGTGCCGGTTCTTTGCGGCAGCGCGTTCAAGAACAAGGGCGTTCAGCCTCTGCTTGATGCTGTTGTCGACTACATGCCTAGTCCTCTCGACGTGGAAGCGATTAAGGGCGTCTTGCCTGATTCCGATGAGGAAGATTCGCGCGCGTCCAGTGACGAAGTGCCGTTCTCGGCTCTTGCGTTTAAGGTCATGAATGATCCGTTTGTCGGCTCGCTCACCTTTACCCGCATCTACTCTGGCGAACTGACCAAAGGCACCGTCCTGAACTCAGTCAAAGGCAAGAAAGAGAAGATCGGTCGTATCCTCGAAATGCACTCCAATGACCGTAAGGACATTGATGAGGCGTTTGCTGGCGACATTGTCGCGCTCGCAGGGATGAAAGCAACGACCACTGGCGATACGCTGTGTGATCCTGCTCACCCAATCGTTCTTGAACGGATGGAATTCCCTGATCCCGTGATCGAGCTTTCCGTTGAGCCAAAGACCAAAGCTGACCAAGAAAAGATGGGCGTTGCGCTCAATCGTCTGGCTGCCGAGGATCCAAGCTTCCGCGTCACGACCGACCACGAAAGCGGTCAAACGATCATCAAGGGTATGGGCGAGCTTCACCTCGACATTCTCGTCGATCGTATGAAGCGCGAGTTCAAGGTCGAAGCGAATGTTGGTGCGCCGCAAGTGGCTTACCGCGAATCGCTCGGTCGTGAAGTTGAGATCACCTACACCCACAAGAAACAGTCGGGTGGTTCGGGTCAATTCGGCGAAGCGAAAGTTGTCGTTGTTCCCGGTGAGCGCGGCCAAGGCATCATTTTCGAAGACGAGATCAAGGGCGGTAACATTCCGCGCGAATACATCCCGTCGGTTGAAAAGGGCATGCGCGAGCAAGCTGAAAGTGGCTATCTCGTTGGCTTCCCGATCATCGATTTCACCATCCGTTTGATCGACGGCAAATATCACGACGTCGATTCAAGCACGGTGGCTTTCGAAATCTGTGGACGCGGTGCGATGCGTGAAGCGGCCAACAAAGCCGGTATCAAGCTGCTTGAGCCGGTGATGAAGGTTGAAGTTGTGACACCTGAGGATTACCTTGGCGATGTCATCGGCGACCTCAACAGCCGTCGCGGGCAAATCCAAGGCACAGACAGTCGTGGTATCGCTCAGGCGGTGGAGGCATTTGTGCCGCTCGCCAACATGTTTGGCTACGTCAATGAGCTGCGTTCGTTCACACAAGGACGCGCACAGTACTCAATGCAGTTCTCGCATTACGACGAAGTCCCGGCGACTGTTGCACAAGAGGTTAAGGAGAAGCTTGCGTAAGCGAGCCAGCAAGGCTAGGGGCGGCGCCTGATTCAGCGGGCCGCCCTTTCTCCCGCGAAAAGATCATTTTAAAAGAAGGTATATCGAGAAATGGCGAAGGAAAAGTTTGAGCGTAATAAGCCGCACTGCAACGTCGGCACTATTGGTCACGTCGATCACGGCAAGACCACGCTGACGGCTGCGATCACGAAAGTGATGGGTTCGGCTGTTGATTTCGCAAACATCGACAAGGCTCCTGAGGAGCGCGAGCGCGGCATCACTATTTCGACAGCACACGTCGAATATGAAACCGACGCACGTCACTATGCGCATGTCGATTGCCCAGGCCACGCTGACTATGTGAAAAACATGATCACGGGCGCGGCGCAAATGGACGGCGCGATCCTGGTGGTGAACTCGGCTGATGGCCCAATGCCACAGACTCGTGAGCACATCCTGCTTGCACGTCAGGTCGGCGTTCCTGCACTGGTCGTTTACATGAACAAGGTTGACCAAGTCGACGATGAGGAAATCCTCGAGCTCGTCGAAATGGAAATCCGTGAGCTGCTCACTGAGTATGGCTTTGACGGCGACGAGATTCCGGTTGTTAAGGGTTCAGCTTTGGCTGCTCTCGAAGGCCGCGACGAAGAAATCGGCGAAAAGTCTATCCGTGAACTGATGGATGCGGTCGACACAGCGATCCCGCAACCAGAGCGTCCGGTTGATCAAGACTTCCTGATGCCGATTGAGGACGTGTTCTCAATTTCAGGTCGCGGTACAGTTGTTACTGGCCGTGTTGAAACCGGCGTTGTGAACGTTGGCGACGAAGTTGAAATCGTCGGCATCAAAGACACTGGCAAGACCACGGTCACCGGCGTTGAAATGTTCCGCAAGCTGCTTGATCGCGGTGAAGCTGGCGACAACATCGGTGCACTGGTTCGCGGTGTTGGCCGTGAAGACGTTGAGCGCGGTCAAGTTCTCGCGAAGCCCGGTTCGGTTAATCCGCACACCGAGTTCAGCGCAGAAGTTTACGTCCTTTCGAAGGACGAGGGCGGCCGTCACACGCCATTCTTCGCTAACTACCGTCCACAGTTCTACTTCCGTACAACTGACGTGACCGGCGAAGTGATCCTCCCTGAGGGCACTGAGATGGTTATGCCTGGCGACAACGTGACCATCGGCGTTAAGCTGATTGCACCGATCGCTATGGACGAAGGTCTGCGCTTCGCTATCCGCGAAGGTGGCCGCACCGTTGGTTCGGGCGTGGTTGCAAGCATCACTGCTTAAATCGTTTGCTCTTTTGAGCAGCGTTAAATTCGGGGGCCGGTTCTCAAATGAGAGCCGGCCCCCAATTTATGTGAGCTCCTTTTTCGTCGCCTTTCGGTGACAAGGCGGGGGCGCATTAGAAAGTGCGCAAAAATCGTGACGGTTTGGGGTTGCCAGAATCCCAGCTCAAACGTATACGCGCGCCTTCAAGGCAAGGATTCGTTCTTGTTGGAGTAATTTTATAAGGCCACCCGCCACCGGTAATCTGGAGTGGGTCGGCCTTTTGTTTTGGGAGAGGGTAACCTCTCTTTGGCTCTTTCGCATCGGTAGTAGGTAATGGAAGCACAGAATATCCGTATTCGCCTTAAGGCGTTCGACCACCGCGTTCTCGACCAGGCAACTGGTGAAATCGCAGACACGGCACGTCGTACGGGTGCTCTTATCCGTGGTCCTATTCCCATGCCAACGCGCATTGAAAAGTTCACCGTGAACCGCGGCCCGCACATCGACAAGAAGTCGCGCGAGCAGTTTGAGGTGCGCACATACAAACGTTTGCTGGACATTGTTCAGCCAAACGCCCAGACGGTCGACGCGCTCATGAAGCTCGATCTGGCCGCTGGCGTAAATGTTGAGATCAAGCTCGCTTAAGGGCCCTTGGCATTGTCCATTCGGTAGGACGTTAAACTGACCGAGAGTTTGGGGTTCCAATGACCCCGTCGCGGCGAAAGCCCGGCAAGACATCTGGATACCGCCGGTTAAGTCGCAAGACTTTGGCCGGGCCGCGTCCTCCGTCTCGCTCTACCGGCATTAGCCGCAAGAGCATTAGCCCGGACGGGGCGCAGCATAAAATTTGTTCACGCACCCTCGGGATGGTCCCGGTGGTGCCTCTGTTAAGGAGTACACGACGATGCGCACAGGCGTGATCGCAAAGAAGGTTGGGATGACCCGCCTCTTCCAAGAGGACGGACGGCATGTGCCGGTTACCGTTCTCGCATTGGAAGATTGCCAGGTTGTCTCACACCGCACCGCAGACAATGATGGCTATTTCGCCGTTCAATTGGGCGCTGGTGAAGCGAAACAGAAAAACGTGGCAAAGCCGCAACGCGAACATTTCGGCAAAGCCGGTGTTGGCTTGAAAGCGCGCGTTGCTGAATTCCGTGTTGATAGCGAAGAAGGTCTTGTGCCTGTTGGTTCGCTGATCAGCGCAGAGCATTTCGTTGCGGGTCAAAAAGTCGACATCACTGGGCACACCCAGGGTAAAGGCTTTGCGGGCGCTATGAAGCGTTGGGGTTTCGGCGGTCTGCGCGCGACGCACGGCGTTTCGATCTCTCACCGTTCGCACGGTTCAACGGGTAACCGTCAGGATCCGGGCCGGGTGTTTAAGGGTAAGAAGATGGCTGGTCACATGGGTGATCGCCAACGGACCCAACAAAACCTCGAAGTTGTCCGCACAGACGCAGAGCGCGGCCTGATCTTCATCAAGGGTTCGGTCCCTGGTGCAAAGAATGGCTGGATGATGATCCGCGACGCGGTCAAGCTGAAGATGCCTGATGATCTCCCATTCCCCGGCGCTGTGGTTGATACCGCTGCTCCTGTGGCTGAAGAACCCGCTGCTCCTGCTCCAGTCGAAGAGACTGCTGTTGAAGCGGCTGCTGATACTCCTGCACCGGAAGCTACTGCTCCCGCTGCAGAAGAGAAGAAGGAAGACTAAGCCATGAAGGTGAAGGTCCAAAAAATCGACGGGAAGGCGTCAGGCGACATCGAGTTGAACGATGCCGTGTTCGGCGTTGAGCCGCGCGCCGACATCCTGCATCGCGTTGTCACATGGCAGCTCGAAAATCGCCGCGCTACTGCGCGTCCAACTCGCGAACGTTCCGACGTTGCCCGCACGGGTAAAAAGTTCGGTGCGCAAAAGGGTTCGGGCGGCGCTCGTCACGGTGCTCGCTCTGCTCCGATCTTTATCGGTGGTGGTAAAGCGCACGGTGCTCGCAAGCGTGACTTTAATCAGTCGCTGAACAAGAAAATCCGCGCACTCGGCCTCAAAATGGCTCTGTCGACGAAGGCTAAGGATGGCCTCGTTGTTGTTGACAGCCTCGCTATGAAAGAAGCCAAGACGCAATTGCTCAAAGGTCAACTCGACAAGGCTGGCTATGCTGGCAAGGTTCTGGTGATCGACGGTGAGAGTGTTGACGCAGGCTTCCAAAAGGCCGCTGGCAACATTCCCGGTGTGAACGTGATGGCTGCTCAAGGCGCGAACGTTTACGATATCCTCAACCACGACACTTTGGTCCTGACCAAAGACGCGGTTGCGAAGCTGGAGGCCCGGTTCAATGGCTAAAAAAGACAGCATCGACGCGCGGCACTATGACGTGATCCTCGCACCTCACATCACTGAGAAATCGACCATGGCGTCGGAGCATAATGCAGTGGTGTTCAAGGTAGCGAATGACGCGACCAAGCCGCAGATCAAAGAGGCAATCGAAGCGATCTACGAAAAGAAGGTCGTCTCGGTGAACACAATCCTCACCAAGGGAAAAACGAAGCGTTGGAAGGGTAAGCCTTACAAGCGCTCGGATTTCAAAAAGGCAATCGTTACGCTCGCCGAAGGTGAGATGATCGATATCACTGAAGGTGCGAGCTAATGGCACTCAAGAGTTATAAACCAACTAGCCCGGCTCGCCGTGGCCTTATCCTGATCGACAAGTCCGGCCTCCACAAAGGTGGTCCGGTCAAGTCGCTTACCGAAGGCAAGCGCAAGACCGGTGGCCGCAACAACAAAGGTCACGTGACGTCACGCGGCATTGCTGGCGGTCACAAGCAGAAGTATCGCTTCATCGACTTCAAACGTCGCAAGTGGGATGTCCCTGCGACTGTTGAGCGGATCGAATATGATCCCAATCGCACTGCGTTTATCGCATTGCTGAAGTACGAAGATGGCGACATCGCTTACATCATTTGCCCACAGCGTTTGGCTGTTGGTGATACGGTGTTGGCGGGAGAAAAGACCGACACGAAGCCTGGCAATGCCATGCTTCTGGCGCAGATGCCGGTCGGTACAATCTGCCACAATGTTGAGATGAAGCCGGGCAAGGGCGGTCAAATCGCTCGTTCAGCTGGCACCTATGTTCAAGTCGTTGGTCGTGACCGCGGCATGGTCATGGTTCGCCTGAACTCTGGTGAACAGCGTTATGTCCGCGGTGATTGCATGGGTACGGTTGGTGCGGTTTCGAACCCTGACAACCAGAACCAGAACTTCGGCAAGGCCGGTCGCACCCGTTGGAAGGGCCGTCGCCCATTGACACGTGGTGTTGCGAAAAACCCGGTCGATCACCCGCATGGTGGTGGTGAAGGCCGCACCAGTGGTGGCCGTCATCCGGTTACCCCTTGGGGCAAGCCAACTAAGGGTGCTCGCACTCGCAAGAACAAGCAGACGGACAAGATGATCATCCGTTCGCGTCACGCTAAGAAGAAGAGGTAAGGCACGATGGCACGTTCCGTCTGGAAAGGTCCGTTTGTCGAACTCAGCCTGCTGAAAAAGGCAGAGGACGCACAGGAAAACAGCAGCAACAAGCCGATCAAGACTTGGTCGCGCCGCTCAACCATCCTGCCGCAGTTCGTTGGTCTGACGTTCAACGTTTACAACGGTCACAAATTCATTCCCGTCTCCGTCTCGGAAGAGATGGTTGGTCACAAGCTCGGCGAATTTTCGCCCACGCGCAGCTTTCCCGGCCATGCGGCTGACAAGAAGGGCAAGCGATAATGGGCAAGGAAAAATCTCCTCGCCGCGTTGGCGATAATGAGGCTCTGGCTGTCGGAACCACCATTCGTGGTTCCGCTCAAAAGCTGAACCTTGTTGCGCAATTGATCCGCGGCAAGAAGGCCGAAGAGGCCATGAACATCCTCTCCTTTTCGAAAAAGGGTATGGCGCGCGACGCCAGCAAGGTGCTTGCTTCGGCAATCGCCAATGCGGAAAACAACCACGATCTCGACGTCGACGCTTTGGTCGTTGCAGAGGCTTCGGTGGGCAAGTCGATCACAATGAAGCGTTTCCACACACGTGGCCGCGGCAAATCGACACGCATCCTGAAACCGTTCAGCAAGCTGCGCATCGTGGTTCGTGAACAAGACGAAGACGAGGACGCGTAAGATGGGTCAGAAGAGCAATCCGATCGGTCTGCGTCTGCAGATCAACCGCACTTGGGACAGCCGCTGGTACGCCGAAGGGCGCGATTATGCTGGTCTTCTCAAAGAAGACATCGAGATGCGTAAATACATCACCAAGAATCTGCCGCAGGCAGCGATTTCTAAGGTGGTGATTGAGCGTCCGGCCAAGCTGTGCCGTATCTCAATCTATGCTGCACGTCCCGGCGTCATCATCGGTAAGAAGGGTGCAGACATCGAAAAGCTGCGCACGAAACTGTCGTCGATGACTAGCAGCGAAGTGAAGCTGAACATTGTCGAGATCCGCAAGCCGGAAATCGATGCCAAGCTCGTCGCACAAGGTGTCGCAGATCAGCTCGTTCGCCGTGTGGCTTTCCGTCGTGCGATGAAACGCGCTGTGCAATCAGCGCTGCGTCTGGGTGCTGAAGGCATCAAGATCGTATGCGGTGGCCGACTCGGCGGTGCTGAAATCGCCCGCGTTGAATGGTACCGCGAAGGTCGCGTGCCGCTTCACACACTGCGTGCCAACATCGATTACGCTGAAACCGAAGCTTTGACCGCTTACGGGATCATCGGGATCAAAGTGTGGATCTTCAAAGGCGAGATTCTCGCTCACGATCCAACCGCGCAAGACCGTTTGATGATGGAAGCTCAAACTTCCGGCGTCCGGCCTGCTCGTTGAGGTAGAAGACAATGCTGCAACCGAAAAAAACCAAATATCGCAAGGCATTTAAGGGCCGGATCAAAGGCGATGCAAAGGGCGGCACTACGCTGAACTTTGGCGCTTACGGCCTGAAAGCTTTGGAGCCTGATCGCCTTACGGCACGCCAGATCGAAGCTGCGCGTCGTGCGATCACTCGCGCGATGAAGCGTCAGGGTCGTCTCTGGATCCGCGTTTTCCCAGACGTGCCAGTGTCCAAAAAGCCTGCGGAAGTCCGTCAGGGTAAGGGCAAGGGCTCAGTTGAATATTGGGCTGCACGGGTAAAACCGGGCCGCATCCTGTTCGAACTCGACGGTGTACCGGGTCCGGTCGCTGCTCTGGCATTCGAACGTGCGGCGATGAAGCTGCCGATCAAAACCAAGGTCGTCGCCCGTTTCGGTGACACCTCGCACCTCGGAGGCGAATGATGGCTACTAAGACCTCAAGCGCAGAAGACCTTCGCACCAAGACCGATGATCAGCTTTCCGCTGAACTGACCGATCTGAAGAAAGAGCAGTTCAACCTGCGCTTTCAGGCTGCGACTAACCAGCTCGAAAGGCCATCGCGTATTCGCGAAGTTCGCCGCTCGATTGCTCAGATCAAGACGCTTCAAAATGAGCGGGTGGCGAAAGCCGCCGCTGATAAGGCGTAAGGAGTAGACAATGCCGAAACGTATTCTGGTCGGGACTGTCACCTCTGACAAGACTGACAAAACCGTGACCGTTCTGGTTGAGCGCAAGGTGAAGCACCCGCTTTATGCGAAGATCATTCGCCGCTCTAAGAAGTATCACGCGCATGACGAAACCAACGAGTTTACTGTTGGTGATGTGGTGCGGATCGAAGAGACTAAACCGATCTCGAAAACCAAGACTTGGGCCGTGAAGGACCGGGTTGTCGCAGGCGGTGTACAAGCCGTTGAAGCAGACCTCGATGTTGAGGCTGCTGGGAATTAATTGACGCAGGAACTGCCGGGCACCCGATGAAAGGGGCGTCTCGGCAAGCCAAGAGAAGGAACCGGATCCATGATCCAGATGCAATCCAATCTCGACGTCGCGGACAATAGCGGCGCAAAACGCGTCCAGTGCATTAAAGTACTGGGTGGGTCTAAGCGCCGGTTTGCCTCCGTTGGCGACGTGATCGTGGTTTCCGTCAAGGAAGCCCAGCCACGCGCAAAGGTGAAGAAGGGCGATGTCCATCGCGCTGTCATCGTTCGCACTCGCAAAGAAGTTCGCCGTGCAGACGGCAGCGTAATCCGCTTCGACAGCAATGCTGCTGTTCTGGTCAATAAGAGCGAAGAGCCAATCGGCACTCGTATCTTTGGCCCAGTGGTTCGCGAACTGCGCGGACGCGGCTTTATGAAGATTATCTCGCTCGCTCCGGAGGTGCTCTAATCATGGGTGCTGCACGTATCAAAAAAGGCGATAGCGTCGTCGTGCTTTCGGGCAAGGATAAGGGCCGCACTGGCACCGTCCAACAGGTCATGCCGAAAGAAGGCAAGATCCTGGTCGAAGGCGTCAATGTCGCAACTCGTCACCGCAAGCCAAGTCAGGCCAACCCACAAGGTGGCATCGATCGCACCCCTGCGCCGATGCATATGTCTAAGGTTGCTTTGGCTGATCCCAAAGATGGCAGCGCAACCCGCGTCCGTTTCGAAGTGAAGGACGGCAAGAAGGTTCGCGTCGCTGTAAAAAGTGGGGAGGTCATCAATGACTGACACTTACGCACCGCGCCTCAAGGCGAAGTTCGAAGACGAAATCGTGAAAGCGATGACTGAAAAGTTCGGTTACACCAACCGTCTTCAGGTTCCGGCTCTGGAAAAAGTAACACTCAACATGGGTGTTGGCGAAGCCAGCCAAGACAAGAAGAAGGTTGCAATCGCAGCTGAAGAAATGGCGCTGATCGCTGGTCAAAAGCCGGTCATCACCAAAGCCAAGAAATCGATTGCTCAGTTTAAGCTGCGCGAAGGCATGCCCATCGGTTGCAAGGTCACCTTGCGCCGTGACCGTATGTTCGAATTCATGGATCGTCTTGTCACTGTCGCAATGCCTCGCATTCGAGATTTCCGCGGTCTGAACGCTAAGTCGTTTGATGGCCGTGGCAATTACGCGATGGGTCTTAAGGAGCAGATTGTGTTCCCTGAGATCAGCTATGACAAAATCGACAAAGTGCGTGGGATGGACATTATCGTGACCACCACCGCGAACACCGACGAAGAGGCGCGTGAACTCCTGCGTTTGTTCGGCTTCCCATTCGAAGGCGAAGCTGACCAGAAAAAGGAAGCGGCGTAAGCCGCCGGCCAATTCGATGAACACAACACAAGAGAAGAGAGCTTAAGTCCAATGGCGAAACTGAGTTCGATCAACAAGAATGAGCGTCGCAAGAAGCTCGTTAAGAAGTACGCAGCAAAGTACGAGAAGCTGAAGGCAATCGCAGATGACGAGAGCCTTGATGAAGGCGAGCGTTTGATGGCGCGCCTGAAAATGGCTGAGATCCCCCGTAACGGGAATCCAACTCGCGTGCGCAATCGCTGTGCAACCACCGGCCGCCCACGCGGCTACTACCGCAAGTTCGGCATCAACCGCATCGAACTGCGTCAACTCGGCACCCGGGGCATGATCCCTGGTCTGACCAAGTCGAGCTGGTGAGGACCTGATAGATGGCTATGACCGATCCACTGGGTGATATGCTCACCCGCATCCGCAACGGCCAGCGTGCGAAAAAGGACAGCGTCCTTTCGCCCGCGTCAAAGCTGCGTGCGAACGTTCTCGAAGTTCTGACACGGGAAGGCTACATTCGTGGCTATTCCGAAGATGATACAGGTAAGCACGCTGCATTGCGCATTGAGCTGAAGTATTTCGAAGGCGAGCCGGCGATTAAGCATGTCGCGCGCGTCTCTAAGCCGGGCCGCCGCGTCTATTCGGGCTCGAAAGAGCTCCCGACTGTACGCAACGGCCTTGGCATTACCATCGTCTCGACCCCGCGTGGTGTCCTTTCGGACAACGAAGCACGTGACAACAAGGTCGGCGGCGAAGTGCTTGCGGAGGTCTTCTGATGAGCCGCATTGGTAAAAAGGCGGTCGCGATGCCAGCTGGTGTCACCGCGAACATCGACAATGGCACGCTCAGCGTGAAGGGGCCTAAGGGCACTCTTTCCATGGGTATGTCGGACCTGATCGACTACAACATCGGCGACGGTGAGATTGCGGTCAAGCCGGCCAATGACAGCAAGCAAGCACGCGCCTTTTGGGGCATGCAACGCACTTTGGTGTCGAACCTGGTTGAAGGCGTGACTGAGGGCTTTTCCAAGACGCTTGAGATTTCAGGCGTTGGTTATCGTGCCAAGGCGCAGGGTAAGACATTGAAGCTGGAACTGGGTTTCAGCCACGATGTTGACCTTACCGTGCCAGAAGGCATCGAAGTAAAAACTCCCGATCAAACCACGGTTGAGATTTCGGGTATGGACAAACAGACCGTTGGTCAGTTTGCCGCAGAGATCCGCGAATGGCGCAAGCCTGAGCCTTACAAGGGCAAGGGCATTAAGTATCGCGGCGAGTATATCTTCCGCAAGGAAGGGAAGAAGAAGTAAGATGGCAAAACTTTCTCTCTTTGAACGGCGTCGCCGCCGGGTCCGCACCGCGCTTCGCGCGCGTTCGGGCGATAAGCCGCGCCTGTCAGTGCACCGCACTGGCCGTCACATTTACGCTCAGATCATCGATGATACGGCAGGTAAGACCGTTGCCGCAGCATCCACTCTGGGCGCAAAGGCAAGCGGCGCGAATGTCGATGCCGCTGTGCAGGTTGGCAAAGATATTGCCAGCGCTGCTAAGAAAGCTGGCGTGACCACTGTCGTGTTTGATCGCGGCGGGTTCTTGTTTCATGGTCGCGTCAAAGCGCTGGCCGATGCCGCTCGTGAAGGCGGGCTGGAGTTCTGATGATGGCTGACGACAACAAAACTGAAGAGAACGCCGTGCCGGCAGTAGCGGAGACTCCATCTCAGGCTGCTGACGCGCAATCACCGGCACAAGAGCCGATCGCACCGCCTGCGACTGCTCCTGCAGAGGAACAACGTCAGGGTCGTGGCCGTGGTCGCGGTGGCAACCGTGATGGTGGCCGTGACGGCAAGGGCCGTGGCCGCGGAGGCCGCGATGGCAACCGTGGGCGCCGCGAAGAAGAAGATGATGGCATCATCGAAAAGCTCGTGCACATCAATCGCGTCTCCAAGACGGTGAAGGGTGGTAAGCGCTTTGGCTTTGCCGCGCTCGTCGTGGTTGGCGATGGTCAGGGCCGCGTTGGCTTTGGTAAGGGTAAGGCACGCGAAGTGCCTGAAGCGATTACCAAGGCAACCGCTGCTGCACGCAAGAAGATGATTCGCGTTGCTCTCAAAGAAGGCCGCACGCTGCACCATGATGGCAATGGCCGTTTTGGCGCTGGCAAGGTGACTGTTCGCACAGCGCCTCCGGGAACTGGCATCATTGCCGGTGGTCCGATGCGTGCTGTGTTTGAAAGCCTTGGCGTAGCCGACGTTGTGACCAAATCGGTTGGTTCGTCGAACCCGTATAACATGATCCGCGCCACCTTCGACGCGTTGACTGATCAGACTTCACCAAAGTCTGTGGCTCAGCGTCGCGGAAAGAAAGTCGCTGACCTCTTGGGTCGCGGCGGTCAGGTGAGCGAAGCCGAAGCAGCGGTCGATGCCGCTGCGATCGCAGAGTAAAACAGGGGAGTACCTGAGATGGCTACCGTCAAGATTAAGCAGATCGGTTCACCGATCCGCCGTCCCGAAAGCCAGCGCAAGATCCTCATTGGTCTTGGGTTGAACAAGATGCACAAAGTCGTCGAGCGTCAGGACACCCCTGAAGTTCGCGGCGCGATCGCCAAGATCCCGCATCTGGTTGAAGTTGTCGACTAAACTCGGCGACGAATGATTTTAGAAAAGCCCGCTATGCGATCATCGCATTGCGGGCTTTTTTGTGCCCAGTCGCGAAGTTCGTCGTAATTCTACGGCCCTACCAAGCTGTCGTCTTCGTGCAATTTTTGGGGGTAGTCCGCTGCTACATAATCGCACGGTGGTAAGTGGTGGTGACACCAACCTATCTAGGGGGTACTATTTAAATGACTGGAAAGATTAGAAAATACGGAATTGCAGGCGTGTGTGCGGCGGTGGTCGCGATGGGCGCTGCGGCACCAACGATTGCGCAAAGTTCATACGAACAGGAGGTAAACCGCCTCCTCAACCTGACACAGAACGTCGCCAATGGGCGCGGATTTTCATCCTCTCATTCGCGGTATAACGGTCAGCTCAACACCAATCGCGAAGACACAGTCACACTCGATCTGAATGCGGGCACCAGCTATATGATGGTGGCACAATGCGACCGCGATTGCTCGGATATCGACATGTGGCTCTATGACGAGAACGGCAATCTGATTGATTCAGATGTGCTGGTGGATGACACGCCGATCGTCGAAGTGACACCGCTCCGCAATGCGCGCTTCTCACTGCGCACACGCATGATCACGTGCAGCGTTGAACCATGCTACTACGGCATCGGTGTCTACGCGCGCTAAGGGCAAGCCCAAGTTTTGAAAGGCGGGCAGTGCACCACGCGCGGCCCGCCTTTTGCTTTTCTCGGCATTGCGCCTTGCGCATATTGGCATCCTGAGCTATCGGCCCCGCTTCCAACAGCGCGCAGCTCCAATTGGGGAGCCGTATGAAAGCGAAAGCGAGTGCACATGAAACTCAATGATATCCGTGACAATGAAGGTGCCCGTAAAGGGCGTATGCGCAAGGGCCGTGGTATCGGTTCGGGCAAAGGCAAGACCGCTGCTCGCGGCCAGAAGGGCCAGAAGAGCCGTTCGGGTGTGTCGATCAACGGTTTTGGAGGCGGCCAGATGCCGCTTCACATGCGCCTTCCAAAGCGTGGCTTTAACAACCCATTCGGCAAAGATTATGCTGAAGTGAACATCGGTATGGTCCAAAAATGGATCGACGATAAAAAGCTCGACGGCAAAAAAGACATCACCGAGGCGGCTCTGCGTGAATGCGGGCTGGTTCGTGGCGGCAAAGACGGCGTCCGGTTGCTGGGTAAGGGCGAGATCAAGGCTAAGGCCAAGTTCGTCGTTACCGGCGCGACCAAAGGCGCAGTTGCTGCGGTTGAAAAAGCCGGCGGCAGCGTCGAAGTGACCGCTCCGACCAATGCTGAGCTGAAAGCAGCCAAAGCCGCTGCGAAATAAGTCGCAGTTTTCACCTCTTGGGCGCGCCTAAACTGTTGGTGCGCGCCCCAGATGGTGGAATTGTGCAGGCGGGGGTTCGACAATCGGCCCTGCGGTTCCTATCTAGCCTTGCATGGTCGGATGATCCCGGCTCAAGATTCTAGGATCAACGAGAACACAAATGGCATCACGCGCCGATAATATCGCCAGCAATTTGAACCTGGGCAACTTTGCTCAGGCTACCGAACTGCGTCAGCGTATCTGGTTTACAGTCGGGGCACTGATCGTGTTCCGGTTCCTTAGCTTTGTTCCATTGCCGGGGATCAACCCGCTGGCTTTGGATCGACTTGCAGAGCAATCGCAGGGCACGATCGTGGACATGTTCAACATGTTCACCGGCGGCGCGCTGGCGAATATGAGCCTGATCGCGTTGGGGGTGATGCCCTATATCACGGCTTCGATTGTTGTGCAGATGGCCTCGGCGCTGCACCCGACGCTCGCGGCGCTTAAGAAAGAGGGCGCGACGGGCCGGCAAAAGCTGAACCAATATACGCGCTATGGCACGGTGTTTCTGTGCGCGATTCAGGGCTGGTTCCTCGCCACGGGGCTTGAGACCTTCGCCAGCAATGCAGGCATCGCCGCTGTGGTTGAGCCTGGCTACATGTTCCGCGTAGGCGCCGTCATAAGCCTCGTTGGCGGCACAATGTTCCTGTTGTGGCTGGGTGAGCAGATTACCTCTCGCGGCATCGGCAATGGTGTTTCGCTGATCATTATGGCGGGCATTGTCGCTCAGTTCCCCGTCTTTGCGAGCAACATGTTTGAAGGCGGCCGTACCGGCTCCATCGCACCGGGCATCATCATCGGCTTTCTGATTATGGTCATCGTGCTGATTTTGCTGATCAGCTTTGTTGAGCGCGCACAGCGCCGCCTGCTGATCCAGTATCCTAAGCGTGCAACACAGCAGGGAATGATGCAGGCTGACCGCTCGCACCTTCCTTTGAAGCTGAACACCGCTGGCGTTATCCCACCGATCTTCGCCAGCTCGCTTTTGCTGCTGCCGCTTACCATCAGCTCATTCGCGGGCAATTCGGTTGATACTGAATCGACCTTTGGCGCGACCATCGTGACGCTTAACCAATATCTCGCCCATGGTCAGCCGATCTACATGCTGCTTTATGCGCTGGGCATTGTGTTCTTCTGTTTCTTCTACACTGCGGTCGTGTTCGATCCTGAGGAGACGGCGGATAACCTTAAGAAGAATGGCGGCTTCATCCCCGGCATTCGTCCGGGTAAGCGGACGTCGGATTATCTTGAGTATGTCCTCACCCGCATCACTGTGGTCGGTGCGATTTATCTGACTGTTGTGTGCGTGGTGCCAGAATATATGATCGCGCAAACTGGTATCCCGCTGTTCTTGGGCGGAACCAGCCTGTTGATTGTCGTCAACGTCACCGTCGATACGATCAGCCAAGTTCAGTCGCATTTGCTGGCGCACCAATATGGTGATCTTATCAAGAAGGCGAAGTTGAAGGGCCGCATGCGTTAAAGCATGGGTTTCTGATCAAGCGATAACAGCGCGTCAGGCAATTCCATCCGGCGCGGTAATAGGGGGTTTGCTTCTCGTGAACATCATTCTTCTTGGCCCACCGGGCGCTGGCAAAGGCACACAGAGTGCAGGGCTGGTTGAACGGCACGGTATGAAGCAGCTTTCCACCGGCGACATGTTGCGCGCCGCTGTAAAGGCGCAAACGCCGGTAGGGCTGGAAGCAAAAGCTGTGATGGACGCCGGGGAGTTGGTCTCTGATGAGATTGTTTCCAAATTGATCGATGACAATCTCGCGGCGCTTGATGCTGGCACGGGCGCGATCTTTGATGGTTACCCTCGCACCGCCGCTCAGGGTGAGCAGCTTGATGCGATCCTCGCCAAACATGGCCGCACGCTGGACCATGTGATTGAGCTTGAAGTGAATATTGATGCGTTGGTTGAACGGATCACTGGCCGCTATTCCTGCGCCAATTGCGGCGCATTGTATCACGACACCGCCAATGTCCCTGCGAAAGCCGGCGTGTGCGATGCTTGTGGATCGACCGAGTTCAAACGCCGCCCTGATGATAATGAGGAAACCGTGCGCACTCGCATGAAGGAATACCGCGCCAAAACGGCGCCGATCCTGCCAGGCTATGAAACGCGCGGCATTGTGACACGGGTCGATGGAATGGCCGAGATTGACGCGGTTGCGGGCGAAATTGACGCTGTCCTTGGCTGATGCGCTGCATTCCTCTACTCACGAGATGAGATAAGAGGATCACGAATTTGCGTAAGTTTTTCCAGTCCGCCGCCGCGTTTGCTTTGATTGCCAGCGCAGCTCCCGCTGCTGCCGACGTGGTCGCCGCCGATGATGATAGCTTTATCACTCGTGCAGAGGCCGTTGTAGAGGCCGATTCCAAGGAAACGTGGCTAGCGCTGATCAGTCCGGCGCGATGGTGGTCGTCAGAGCACACGTGGTCCGCCGATGCCGCGAACCTCACTTTGACCCCCCAAGCGGGTGGCTGTTTTTGCGAACGTATCCCCGAAGTTCAAGACGATGAGCGCATTACACTGGAGGGCAGTGTCGAGCACATGCGCGTCATTCAGGCCTATCCCGAGGTTGCCTTGCGCATGAGCGGAGCCCTTGGCCCGCTGCAAAGCGAGCCTGTCACTGGGATCCTCACCATTGCCATCAGCGAAGTGGATGAGGGCACGCGGGTCGTGTTTGAATACAATGTTGGCGGCTCGATGCGCTATCCGGTTCCGACCATATCGACGGCAGTTGATGGAGTGTTGACCCAGCAGCTCGCTCGCCTTGCTGACTTGCTTGGTCAGGTCGAGGGACCGCAAGGGGCCTCTGCGCCAGATCCTGCACCGCCTGAAGACGAGGCGGATGAGCCAGAGGAGCAGATTGAACCCGAAGCGGTCATTGATGAGGCCCCGAGCGGACCCAGCGTTGACGATGCTTTTGATGATCTTTCTGAGGGTCGATAGTTTTTCGTCATCTCCGGGCGCTTTGGCCCCTTGAAAGCACCGTTTTCCAACCGATATTGACGGCTTAGCCGATAAAGCGCGCCAAACGGTTGACCCAGAGGCCGAATCACCGTAAGCGCGCCGCTCATTCGATATGTTCGAAGTTTGTCCGGCAGGCACTGTCTATACCAGATGTGCCAACCGGATTTTTGCCGTTTACAGGGAATGGGGTTGCACTCACTCCCGAAATCGGAACTGAAAACACATCGTTGTTGAGCGTTGAGATGGGGGCACGCGGCCTAGGCACGCAAATCCCCTGTGGAGCATGGAGAATTAAGTGGCTCGTATTGCCGGGGTAAATATCCCCACTAATAAGCGTGTTATTATCGCGCTAACCTATATTCACGGGATTGGCCGCACAACGGCTGTTCAGATCGCCGATAAACTTGGCATCGCGCACACCGTGCGTGTTCAGGACCTGACCGATGAGGAAGTCCTGCGCATTCGTGAGACCATCGACAGCGATCATCAAGTGGAAGGCGACCTTCGCCGGACCACTGCGATGAACATCAAGCGTTTGATGGATCTGCGCACCTATCGCGGCCTGCGTCACCGGAACGGTCTGCCCGTTCGCGGCCAACGCACGCATACCAACGCCCGCACCCGCAAGGGTAAGGCCAAGCCGATCGCAGGGAAGAAGAAGTAAGCGCCAATTTATTGGAATGCGAAGGTTTCGGCCTCGCACGCTTTTTCCTTCATCCGAATATATAAGGAATACGAACAATGGCACGCGAACCCGGCAAAGTAAGGCGCCGCGATAGAAAGAACATTTCTAGCGGTGTTGCGCATATCAATGCCAGCTTTAACAACACCATGATCACCATCACCGACGCACAGGGCAATGCTATCAGCTGGTCCAGCGCAGGCATGATGGGCTTCAAAGGCAGCCGTAAATCCACACCATACGCAGCGCAGGTCGCCGCCGATGATGCGGGCAAGAAGGCGGCTGAACATGGTGTTCGCACTTTGGAAGTCGAAGTAAAAGGTCCAGGCTCAGGCCGCGAAAGCGCGCTCCGTGGCTTGGCAGCGGTTGGTTTCAACATCACCTCTATCCGTGATGTCACGCCGATCCCGCATAACGGTGTGCGCCCTTCCAAGCGCCGCCGCGTCTGATCCGTATGTGAGGCGGTGGTTTTAAGAAACCTCCGCCACTCGCCGGGTCCGCCCATTGTCGTTCTGACATGCGGGCCCGCTTTGAAATTTGAACCGCTTAGCTAAGCGAATTAGGGGAAATCCATGTCCGTCAATATGAAGAACTGGCAGGAACTTAAGAAACCCAACGCTCTGGAAATCAAAGAAGGCGGCGACAAGCAGCGCAAGACGACTTTTGTCGCAGAACCGCTTGAGCGTGGCTTTGGCCTTACGCTCGGTAACGCTCTGCGTCGCGTGCTGCTTTCCTCGCTCCAGGGTGCGGCGATCACGTCGATCAAGATCGAAAACGTGTTGCACGAATTCTCTTCGCTCGCCGGTGTGCGCGAAGATGTGACTGATATCGTTTTGAACGTGAAGCAGATTGCGCTCAAAATGGAAGGCGAGGGGCCAAAGCGGCTTCAGCTTTCTGTGACGGGTCCGGCCACTGTGAAAGCAGGCGATATCGCTGTATCTGGCGATATCGAAGTGATGAATAAGAACCTTGTTCTGTGTCACTTGGATGAAGGCGCGACGCTTAACATGGAATTGACGGCGGATGTCGGCAAAGGCTATTCGCCAGCTGTTGCAAACCGCCCGGCCGACGCGCCGATTGGTCTGATCCCAATTGACTCGCTGTATTCGCCTGTTCGTCAGGTGAGCTACAAGGTTGAGAACGCCCGCGTTGGTCAAGAGCTTGACTATGACAAGCTGTCGCTGACCGTTGAAACCGATGGCACAGTCGCTCCAGAGGACGCCGTCGCTTACGCTGCGCGCATTCTGCAGGATCAACTGACTTTGTTCGTCCACTTCGAAGATGGCATTCCGCAGCCGCAATCAGCGATGATCGGCCAAGCAGCAGCTCCGCAGGAAGACGATGCGAACCAGCTCAACCGTTACCTTCTCAAAAAGGTGGACGAGTTGGAATTGTCGGTGCGTTCGGCAAACTGCCTCAAGAACGACAACATCATCTATATCGGCGATCTGGTCCAAAAGACCGAAGCCGAGATGCTGCGCACGCCAAACTTTGGTCGCAAGTCCTTGAACGAGATCAAGGAAGTACTGTCCAGCATGGGTCTGCGTTTGGGCATGGACATCCCCGGATGGCCGCCTGAAAACATCGAAGAAATGGCCAAGAAGCTTGAGCAAGAGCTGCTGGGTTAAGACAGGTTCCGGCGGCGCACCTTAAGCGCCGCCAGTACCGGGCTACCTGATACGGGCCCCTTACAAACGTAGGAATGAATTATGCGTCACGGAATTTCACAGCGTAAGCTGAGCCGTAAATCTGGCCACCGTAAGGCTCTTTTCCGCAATATGTCGGCTGCTCTCATTAAGCATGAGCAGATCGAGACAACCCTTCCCAAAGCGAAGGAATTGCGCCCTTACATCGAGAAATTGATCACGCTGGCAAAGCGTGGCGGTCTTTCGAACCGTCGTCTGGCGCAAGCGCGTTTGCTTGACGAAACTCAGTTGAAGAAGCTGTTTGGCGAATTGGCAGAGCGTTACAGCGACCGTCAGGGCGGCTACACCCGCATCATCAAAGCTGGCTACCGCGCCAGCGATAGCGCACAAATGGCGATCATCGAATTCGTCGAGCGTGACGAAGACGCCAAGGGTCAAGATAGCGGCCCGAACATGGCCGAAGTCGACGAATACGCTGAAGCTGAAGCGTAAGCGGACGTCCAATACGAAACACCAAAAGGGGCTGGCGGAGCGATCCGCTGGCCCCTTTTTCTATGCCCTTTCCTTTTGCGGATGGGTGCGTAGTGTCGACTACTATGAAAAAATTCACCCTCTCAGTCGCCACCGCCGCATTCACCCTCGCATCCCCTGTCACCGCCCAATCTGCGCAAGAGCAGCTTGATGCGCGTTATGACAGAGCACTGGCCGGAGGATATAAGGCGATGATGCTGTGCAGCGCGATTGCGACGTCCGAGAGGTTGGGAGGAACGCGTTCGGCGGCGAGTATTCACGAATGGGAATTGACCGGGATTTACCCCGCGCTTGATCCGATCATCCGCGATTTGCCGTATGAGATCGTGCGCTACTCACTAGAGGGCGTGGAAACTCCGCCACTGTATCAGGTGAGGGTGGATTGGGCCGATGACATGCCCGCGCGCACCGCCACGCAATCGGCGGTCGGTGGGTGCTATGTCGGGCCGATTGGCTCGCCGTTAGAGGATGCTCCGGTGCTCACGGTAGAGAATGCGACCGATAATGTACCCGGCGACAATTGGACGGTGAATGATACCGCTTTGGCCGATGCGACCAAGGAAGCGCTAGGCACCGCTGCATTCGATGGCACTTATGGCGAAGGTTCACGCTCGACGGCGGCACTGGTGGTGAAGGATGGCGCGATAATCATGGAGCGTTACGCCGATGGCTTTAGCGCCGCGACACCGCAGCGGACTTGGTCAGTGGCAAAGAGCATAGCTGCGACATTCGTAGGCGTTGCGGTTGAGGCTGGCGATGTGGAGACCGATGACCCGATTGCGCTCAACTACTGGCGACAAGGGGGCAGTTATGACGTGCGCAATCAAATCACCATCGACCACGCTTTGCGCATGGCGACGGGCCGCTATTCCGATACACCGGGCAACCGCACCGATCCGCTCTATTGGGGTGGCTCCACAGTCAATGAAAGCGCCATCATGTGGCCGGTCGTGCACACGCCGGGCACAGTCTATCGCTATGCCAACAACGACACTCTGCTCGCCGTGAAGGCGATTGAGCGATATCTCACGTTCTATGGGCCAGAGGGGGTTCTGAACCGTTTTGGGATGCACCGCACTATGGTGGAGACCGACTGGAGCGGCGGGTTTGTTCTGTCCAGCCAGGTGTGGAGCACTGCGCGCGATCTAGGCCGCTTGGGCGAACTCTACCTGAATGATGGCATGTATGACGGAGAACGCATCCTTCCCGAAGGATGGCGCGATTATGTCTCTGACCCCAGCGGCCCTCAGCCAGAGGGCACACAATGGGGATATGGCGCGGGCTGGTGGACCTTCAAGCGGCCAGAGGGCAATGCGTTTGATGGTATCCCCGATGATGCCTTTGCCGCTCGTGGCAATCGTGGGCAGTATGTCGTCGTCGTGCCCAGTCGCAATGTCGTGATCGTTCGGCGCGGGGAAGATATGGTGGGAACACGTTTTGATATTGCCGCCTTTACCCGCGATGTTTTGGCGGCGCTTGATTAAGGTGCCGGTCATCGAGTCCGCCTATAATCACGCCCATCCGCCACAGATGCTTTGAGCCTTAAACCAAGGCTGTTCATATAAATAGGCATTTACCTGAACAAAACCTGCAAAGGTCAGTCAGGCTCAGCACACAGCGAATCATCCATAAAGAGTTCGACGCCGGGCAATCCCGCACCGGCTCAAACCCGAGGATGAACCCAAATGACTGATCTTACCAAGACCATCACCAAGGGCGCGCTCGGGACTGTCGCGGCTGGCGCGATAGCCCTGGCGTCCGCAACTCCAGCTGTGGCGAGTGACCGTCACGGTGATCGCGGAATTGATGCAGGCGACGTTATTGCTGGCGCTGTAATTATTGGCGGTATTGCCGCTTTGGCTGGCGCATTTGACAATGATGATCGCCGTGACCGCCGCTATCGCGACCGCAACTATCGCGGGAACAACCATAATTATCGTGCCAATCACAATCGAGGCTATCGCGGCAACGGACAACGCGCAGTTGAGCGGTGTATCCGCAGCGCTGAGCGCCAAGCACGCCGGTTTGGAGGCTATCGCTATGCCGATGTGACTCAGATCCGCGACGTTGACCGGACCCGCTATGGCTTCCGCGTCCAAGGCCGGATCGAAGTGCAAGGGTCGAGGAATTATCGCGGTCGTGACTTTGACCGGGGTCGGTTCACTTGCTTTGTAGAACGCGGCAACCGTGCTCAGATCGACTTCCGCGGCATTCGAGGGCTTCGTTAAGTCATCGGTCTAATAACCCACTAAACCACCATGGGCGGTTCAGGCAAGTGTAAGCCTGGACCGCCTAGGTGCGTGTTTATCCATGGGCGGATGGTGGGCGCTCGCTTTGAAATTAAAAACAGGAGGGAGCATATGGCTCACCGTTCGCGCTTTGCTGGATATGCAGGCTTAATCGCCGCAGCATCCATGGCATTCACCCCCGCACAGGCCGCCGAAACCGCGCCTCAGGGCACTTTGGGCTATGCGACTTCGGTTCATGCGCAATACGCTGCTGGTACAGGCACCGCTTCGGGTGTGCCGTCTGTGGGTGAGGTTGGCGAAGAAACAACCGAATATCGCCGCTATCGCCGATGGGGTCGACGCGGATGGCGGCGTCACCGGCGCGGTGTTCGCGGGGGCGATGTGTTGGCAGGCGTTCTGGTTCTGGGCGGGATTGCCGCTATCGCCAGCGCCGCAAGCAACAATCGCCGCCGTGACCGCGAAGTTGTGATCCGCGACGAACGCCGTGATGACCGCCGCTATGATGATCGCCGCACCAATCGCCGGTCTAACTCTGGCAGCGGAATCGACAGCGCGGTTGACCAATGCCTCAATGAAATAGAGCGCGACGTGCGCGTTGAGAGCGTCGATGGCGCAAGCCGCATTGCGCAAGGCTGGCTCGTTTCGGGCAGTCTGTTCAACGGCACCGGCTTCACATGTCAGATCGACAATAATGGCCGCATCTCGGACATCGACTACGGTGGCTCGTTCAATGGCGCTCCACTCGGATCAGCGAGCGGAGCGACGACTGACAATCAGTGGTCCGATGAACGTTATGCCGATGCGCGTGCAGCCGCTGGGCCACAACGGCCCGATCTGGCACAAAACGACGCGGAGCAACCGGCCTATCCCGGTGGCCCGCTGCCCGGCGAATCTTTCGCTGAATGATCCGTAGTCGCGGGGGTTGGTTCTGTACCGCCTCCGTCACTGCCCCCATAACTCGGCAAGCCAAGCTCAAACCGGACGGCCGCTGCGCGTAGGGCAAAACCGCAGGCAAATGCCGCGATCCATACGGCGAAGTCGGCCAGACCAAGCAACGGCGCAATTTGCATCCCGGCAACTGTGAGAGCGGCGGTCAAAGCGGCTGCGGTCACATACAATTCGGGCTGCATAATGATCGAAGGGCGCCCCGCGACCACATCGCGGATCACCCCGCCAACGCAGCCTGTGATGATCCCCATCAATGCGGCGGGAATAGGCGGGATGCCGTACGCGATTGCCTTCGCGCTGCCCAAAACCGCGTAGGCGGCAAGACCCACGCCATCGGCATAGTCAAGCAGCTTGCCATCCCAAATTTTCACCGGCGTCACCCATGCGATCAAGGCCGTGCCAAGGCACACCGCGGCGACCCACGGATCGGTTATCCAGAATACTGGCGCATCGATCAAAAGGTCGCGCACGGTGCCGCCGCCGACCCCAGTGACCAGAGCAAAAAACGCCATAGTGACGAATGTCTGACGCTCGCGCGCTGCAACCAGCGCGCCGGACAGGGCAAAGATCGCGATCCCTGCAATATCGAGCCAATCAAGGATCGGGGTGAGGACCGCCTCGTTCATGCCAAGCTCTTTTCTTGGCGCGGTTTTCGGCGGCGGAACATCAGAATGCATCCCATGATTGCCCCAATCAGCGACAGCGCAGCAAAGGCGATCAGGATCGGATGGCTGGTGTTCGACCGGCCTGATACATCCATGATGTGCAGGCCCCATGCAAAATCAAACCAGCGCCAAAAGGTCGTGCGCACAGCCTCAATCTCACCGGTATCGCGGCCAATATAGACATGTGTCCCATCCTCCAGCGCGACCTGCCAAACCGGTATCGGGCGACGGAAATCGATGGGCACAGCGTCGGCTTCAAAGAATGTCACCGCGCTGACAGCATCGCCGCCTGCAATCCGCTGTGCCGTCAATGCGCTTGCGGCGGCGGCATCGATCGCGGGCAGGGGCTCGCCGCTTACAACATCAACCCGGCTTGTTATGCCGTCCAAGGTCGTGAGGATCGCAACCGCACGGCCATCTTGCATGGTGACGCGCATATCTTTGAGCTGGGCATCCTCGGTTGCTAATGGGCTGTCATCGATCACCAGCGGAGAGGTCTCTACTGGCAGGCGCAAATGCTCACCGCGCACTTCTTCGATGGGCTTGGACACCATCAAGAGGCCGGTCGCTGTCCACATGACAACCGGCACGCCGACCAACCAGCCTAGCCAGATGTGCCATTGTGCAAAGCGGCGCAAAATTGGGGTGTTTGCCATCACAATTCCAAGGGAGAGGGGGGTAGCGGCCCCATGGCGCAGGCGGCCTATCTGTGCAAGATATTCCCGATTTGCTCGGCAGTATCAATGCAGTCGAGATCGGACATAAACGGCCCCATCACTTGCATCCCACACGGCAAGTGCGCGCCCTCATAATTCGCTGAACCAATAGGTAGTACGGTTGCAGGCAGGTTGGGGAAGGTCGCAAGGCCCGCCCATGCAAGGCCGGCGGGTGCGGGCACGTCCTGACCATTTATGCGCACAGTCCCTTCAAACACTGCTTTGTCGCTATGCGGACCAGCGAGAACCGGCGCGGGTGGGGCGAGGACAAAGTCATAGTGGTCAAACAACCGCGCCCATTCGAACGCATTGGCGGCCTGCGCATCGAGCAGATCGAACCAGTCAGTCGCGGTCGCTTGTTGGCCATTGGGCGCGGGGGCACCGCGCGCCATGGCCGTGTTCATCATCTTGAAGTAGGTCGCCTGCTGCGCTTCGAGATCGGGGATCAGAGCGCTCGCGCGTTCGATGTTCACTCCTGCTGCAATCAGAGCCTCAATCGCGGCCTCGGTTGGCTCTGCAACAGATGCATCGATGGGACAGCCTGGATATTCGGTGATCGCCAGAATGCGGCATTCGGACAAGGGTTTGCCCGTGCGGGTAAGATGATATTGCCCACCAATCTGCGTCAAAACCGCAAGGTCCGCTGCATTGCGCGCCAATGGTCCAGCAATCGACAAAGCGCCATCATGGGCCGCGCTAAAGCCATCGGCCTTCGCCATTCGCGGGTGATCATGCCCTTGTTTTGAGACGAGACCCCAAGAGCTCTTATGCCCCCAGACCCCGCAGAAATGCGCAGGCACGCGGACCGATCCGCCAATATCTGTACCGAAATCGCAAGCCACCATTCCGCTAGCGACCGCAGCCGCGCTACCGCCGGATGATCCGCCCGGGGAGCGTGCTGCATCATGCGGATTGGTGGTGCGGCCATAGACGGGATTGAAGCTTTGCCAATCAGTGAGGTCGACCGGCACATTGGTCTTGCCAATGATCACCGCGCCTGCGGCTTTTAAGCGGTGCACCAGATCGGAGTCGCGTGTCGGCACATAATCGGTCAGATTCTCGTGGCCCCAGCACGATTGGAGACCGGCGACGTCAAAGCTCTCTTTGACTGTCATTGGCACACCGAACAGCGGCTGGTCGGGATCATGACCGCTTTCATCCATCGCTTTGGCGGTTGCCGCCGCCCGCTCAAAATCCGGCACAGCCACCGCATTCACTTCGGCATCGAAATGCCCAATCCGAACAATCGCGGCATCAACCGCTTCGGCAACGGACAGCTGCCCCGCGCGAATAGCCGCCGCCGTTTCCAGCGCGCCGGGTTTGTCGGTTAATTGCGGATAGGTCATGTGTGTGAAACTCCCTCTGTCCGATGAGAGCCTAGCGCCTTAGGTCGATGCGAGAAAGCGGTCTTCGGCTTCATAATCGAACATGTCCCAAGGGTAAGCTGCGAGCTGAGGGAAAGCTGCGCGCCAATCCTTTGGAGCGATTTCACACAACCATCTGACAGCCTCGCCGCAGCTTGGATTGTAAGAGGATGAGCACCCACCAGTGGCCGCTCGTAACTTTTCGTCCGAACACATCAAGGGACGTGGAACTGACCACGGGGTGCGGCCAATCATTCCCGTCTCGCCCGCGTCAATAAACTCACAGGCCGCGCGCATTTCTTCGGTGATGGCCTCACCGATTTGGCGCACCGTCGGACAATACTCGTCGGCGATGTTGAAAACGCCTCCGATCTGATGCTCGGCGAGCTCCAGAGAACTGCTCGCGATATCCTGCGCATTGGTTGTCTGGAATTTTGAGCGACCATCGAACAGCAATGGGATTCGCTCTCGTCCATCCAGCATTCGTTTGACGAACCACCATTCGCGCGGATGGCGGCTTCGCGAGCCATAAATCGCACAAGGTCGCAAGACAGTCGCGCGGTCGCCGAATAAGTCGAATGCGCGGTTTTCCATCCGTACTTTTCGGGTTGAATATGTCTCCGGACCCGGAGGGACGGTCGCCTGATCCTCCGTTATCTCCCCGTTGAAGTTGGGGAAACCGTTTTGCGCCGCCTCATCAAGAGTCCGTCCATGCTGATCACAATAAACGCTGGCAGAGGAAATTGTAATGAGATGCCCCACATGATCGGGATCGTATCGCGCGATATCGTCTCCATCGAACGCGATTGTATCGATGACAAGATCGGCGGCGGGTGCGGGGTCTTCTCCAGCTGTGTAGCGCTGAAAGTGAGAGTAACAGAATTTGCCATTCGGAGGTTCAGAGCGAGAGCACAGAGTAATCTCCCAATCATCCTTAAAGAGGCAGCTCGTCGCATAGGCAATCTGGCCGGCACCGATTATCGCAACTGAACGGGTCATCTCGGATCATCCTCGCTCGGTTTGCCGGATCAGGGCCAGGCCCAAACCAAGAATTGAAGCGGCTCCGTATCCGATTAAGGGGTAGGGGTAGTCGCCGATAGTCGCAGCCGTGAAAAAACCCGCCATCGCACCCGCCAACACACTTCGCGAAGCCTTGGGCGCGGGCAGGGCAATCAGTAAGAGCAGAAGGCTAGCCGATATGCTGACGGCAAGGCCCACCGCAGCGACCGCGTTGGACTGCCAAAGATCGGACAATATCCCTTCCACAAAAGGCTGCGGGGGCAGAGCACCAGAGAAGCTCGCGCCGATGCTTGCGAAAACCGCTAGAATCGCGATTGCGCCCATGGTCCAATCTCGATGAGACAGCCAAAGCGCAAGAGCAGCGAAAGCGAGCGCTAGACATGAGGCCATATCGGGTTGCGCAAAGGAGGCGATCAACGCAGCGAGCAGAATAGGAGGGGCCGCTGTGCGATCCAATGCTGCCAGTACGCAGAGAAGCGGGATAACCACCATGCCAACATGCAAAGTGAACCCGCCAATCGAAAGCCATCGCGACACGCCGTCGATTGAAGGGCCTATGCCCACCGGGAGCGCCAAAGCGAGCAGCAATCCCAGCGCCAATATCCGCCGCGCAGTGCGTCCAGTGGGCATTTTCAGAAAGCACGCGCACAAGGACGCTATTGCGATCGCGCTCAAATTGATGAGCGCAAACAGTGTGGGAGCACCGCCCAGAGTGAGATATGCAATCCCGGCGCAACCCGGAATGAGGATTGCAAGCACGGCGGCACCGCGGTTGTAAAGCCAGGATTGGTCCGCGCCGATCATCACATGTGTATAGGCTTACCCGTGACCGCCATCGCCGCCTCTTTCAACGCTTCGGCGTGTGTGGGGTGCGCGTGGCAGGTGTAGGCGATGTCTTCGGATGTCGCGCCGAATTCCATCGCTTGCGCTGCCTGTGCGATCATTGTGCCAGCTAAGCTGGCCACGATATGCACGCCCAGAACCCGGTCGGTTTCCGCATCCGCCACGACTTTGACAAAGCCATCGGTGTCGCGGTTCGCCTTTGCGCGGCTGTTTGCCATCATCGGGAATTTGCCGACTTTGACTCTGTGGCCCGCTTCTTTCGCAGCCGCTTCGGTCAGGCCAACATCGGCGAACTCAGGCATCGTGTAGACAACGCCCGGGATCACATCGTGGTTGATGATGCCGGTTTCGCCTGCGACGTTTTCCGCGCAGGCAATGCCCTCATCCTCTGCCTTGTGCGCCAGCATCGGGCCGGGCACGCAATCGCCGATTGCCCAGACGCCATCGACGCCAGTGCGGAATTCGTGATCGACTTCGATCTGGCCGCGTTTGTTGGTCTCAATCCCGATTTTTTCGAGCGCGAGGCCGTCTGTGTTGGGCCGCCGTCCGATGGAGACCAGCACATGGCTCGCTTTGACCGTCTGCTCATCGCCGCCAGCGGATTTCTCGACCGAAAGCGTTACGCCTTTGGCAGTCGCCTTCGCGCCAGTGACCTTGTGGCTGAGCATGAGGTCCATGCCTTGTTTCTTGAAGATCCGCCCCGCTTCCTTACGCACATCGGCGTCCATTCCCGGCAATAGCTGGTCGAGGAATTCGATCACGGTTACCTTCGCTCCCAAGCGCCGCCAAACAGAGCCGAGCTCTAGCCCGATCACGCCGCCGCCGATCACGACGAGGTGCTCTGGCACTTCTTCGAGCTCGAGCGCGCCTGTGCTGTCCACGATCCGCTTTGCCGCATTGTCGACTTCCACGCCGGGCAGCGGTGTGACGTTGGAGCCGGTGGCGATAATGATGTCTTTGGCGGTCACGGTTTTGTCGCCGACCTTCACGCTATGCGCATCTTCGAATGCGGCATGGCCTTTGATCCACGTGACCTTGTTCTTCTTAAACAGGAACTCAATGCCCCCGGTCAGCTCGCCTACGGCCTTGGTTTTCTCAGCCATCATTACGCCCAGATCGAGCTTTGGCTTGGCGGTGATACCCCACGTCGCAAAGTGGCCACCTTCGGCCTCGTCGAACAATTCGGATCCGTGAAGCAAGGCCTTGGACGGAATGCACCCGACATTAAGGCAAGTGCCGCCCAACGTCTCACGGCTTTCTACGCAGGCGGTCTTCAAACCCAATTGCGCAGCGCGAATGGCGGCCACATAGCCACCAGGGCCAGCGCCAATGACGAGACAGTCGTAATCGTATTCAGCCATTTTCTAGCTCCATGATCCGACACAATGTCAGACCAAAATTGAGGGTGTAATAGAGGTTACAAATCGATCAGCATCCGGGTCGGATCTTCGATCGCATCCTTGATGATTTTCAAAGCCGTCACAGCCTCGCGCCCGTCGATCAGGCGATGGTCATAAGACAGTGCGATATACATCATTGGGCGGATCACAACTTCACCGTTTACGGCCACAGGGCGGTCTTCGATGCGGTGAAGGCCAAGGACGGCGGATTGCGGTGGGTTGATGATCGGGGTCGACATGAGGCTGCCGAACACGCCACCATTGGAGATGGTGAAGGTGCCGCCGGTCATATCGGCCATGGTCAGCGTGCCTTCCTTCGCGCGCTTGCCATAACCGGCGATGTCCTTTTCTATCCGGGCAAAGCCCTTATCCTGGCAATCGCGGATCACCGGCACGACGAGGCCATTGGGCGCCGACACTGCTACCGAGATATCGACATAGTCGTGATAGACGATCTCATCGCCCTCAATATAGGCGTTGACGCTTGGCACGTCTTTCAGCGCGAGGCAGGCAGCTTTGGCGAAAAAGCCCATAAAGCCGAGGCGAATGTCGTGCTTTTTGGCGAACAGGTCTTTGTATTTGGTGCGCGCTTCGATGACCGCGCTCATATCGACATCGTTGAATGTCGTGAGCAATGCAGCCTCTTCCTGCGCACCTTTCAAACGGCGGGCGATGGTCTGACGCATACGGGTCATTTTGACGCGTTCTTCACCGCGAACTTTGTCCGGCTTGTCCGGCGGGTTGCCGACATCGGTCACCGCGCGCTTGTCTGCTCCTGAGGCCGGGGCGGGATCACCTTTCGCCTTGGCTGCGGCCAGCACGTCTTCCTTTGTCAGGCGGCCATCTTTGCCGGTGCCTTTGATCGTAGAGGGGTCGACACCGTGCTCAAGAACGGCGCGGCGGACGGCTGGTGAGAGAGTCTGTGCCGCATCGCTAACCGTTTCCTTCGCGGCGGCGGGAGCAGGCGCGTCAGCTTTCGCAGAAGGAGCAGCCCCGGCGCTTGCGCCTTCTTCGATCACCGCAATCACCGCACCAACCTCTACCGTATCGCCAACGGCGGCGCGGTGTTCGGACATAACGCCTGCGATGGGGGATGGCACATCGACCGCGACTTTGTCAGTCTCCAGACTGACGATGGGTTCATCCGCAGCGACCGCATCGCCGGGCTGTTTCAACCATTCGCCGATTGATCCTTCGGTGACCGATTCCCCGAGCGCCGGGACAGTGATTTCAGTAGCCATTGTGTCTATTCCTCAGCTTTGCTGAATATTATTACTTTGAAAGTCCAAGAGCATCAGCGACCAGCGCCTCTTGCTGTTGTGCGTGACGTTTGGCGAGGCCAGTCGCGGGCGAAGCCGCCGCATCGCGCCCGGCATAGGTCGGACGCATCCCGTCTTTGCCAGCCAGCGTGAGTGATGCCTCAATGCGATCCTGCACAAAGAACCACGATCCGTTGTTCTTCGGCTCTTCCTGACACCACACCACATTTTCGAGGTTCGTCATGCGCTTGATGCGCACCGCAAGTGGTTCGCCGGGGAAGGGATACAGCTGCTCAATCCGCACGATAGAGACGTCCTTTAGCCCCTCCGCCTCGCGCTTTTCATAGAGGTCATAATAGACCTTGCCCGAACACAGGACGAGGCGTTTGACCTTCTCATCCGCAATTTCGGTCAGGTCGGATTTGATCCGCTTGAACTGCCAGTCGCCTTGGAACTCCTCACGAGGGGACTTCGCCAGTGGGTGACGCAGCAGCGACTTTGGCGTCATAATCACCAACGGCTTGCGGAAAGTCCGCAGCATCTGACGACGCAGAACGTGGAAGTAATTCGCCGGCGTTGTGATGTTGCAGACTTGGATATTATCGTTCGCACACAGCTGAAGGAACCGTTCAAGCCGAGCGGAAGAGTGCTCCGGACCTTGCCCTTCATATCCATGTGGCAGCAGCATCACGAGACCGTTTGCGCGCAGCCATTTTGCCTCACCTGCCGCAATATATTGGTCGATCATGATCTGCGCGCCATTGGCAAAATCGCCAAATTGCGCTTCCCATAGGACGAGCGATTTGGGATCGGCCATGGCAAAACCGTACTCAAAACCGAGCACGCCATACTCGGACAGAGTGCTGTCATAGACCTCAAATTTGCCGTGAGGCAGTGTGGTCAAAGGTATATATTTGTCTTCGGTTTTTTGATCGACCCAAACCGCGTGACGCTGCGAGAATGTGCCGCGCCCACTGTCTTGGCCAGACAGGCGGACATTGTAACCCTCCATCACGAGACTACCGAATGCGAGCGCCTCTGCGGTGGCCCAGTCGAAGCCATCCCCGCTGGAGAACATCTCGCCCTTCGCCTTAAGTACGCGGCCAAGAGTCCGGTGAATGTTCACATCGTCAGGAACTTCGGTCAGCGTCCGGCCCAGCGCATCGAACGCCTTTGGCTCAATTGCAGTTTCGACATTGCGCCGCGCCGTTTCATCGTCGGCTGGCTTGTTCAGACCAGCCCAGCGACCGCCAAACCAATCAGCTTCATTGGCGGAGTAGCTTTTCGCGGCTTGGAACTCTTCTTCGAGATGCGCGACGAATTCCGATGTGACCTCTTCCCGATGGCCCGCGTCGATCACGCCTTGTTCGATCAGGCGTTCTTCGTAGACGCGGCTGACCTTGGGGTGTTTGCCGATGACTTCGTACATCAGCGGTTGCGTGAACTTGGGTTCGTCGCCTTCATTGTGGCCAAAGCGGCGATAGCACCACATGTCGATCACAACGTCGCGGCCAAACTTCTGACGGTATTCCACGGCCAGCTTGCACGCGAAAGTCACCGCTTCCGGATCATCGCCATTGACGTGCAGGATCGGCGCCATCACGCCTTTCGCAACGTCGGATGGGTAGGGTGAAGACCGCGCGAATTGCGGCGACGTAGTAAAACCGATCTGATTGTTGATGATAAAGTGGATGCAGCCGCCTGTGTCGTAGCCATTGACGCCCGACAGGCTGAGGCTTTCCCAAACGACCCCTTGGCCAGCAAACGCCGCATCACCGTGGATCAGGACGGGCAAAACCTGCTTCTTATTCTCCAGATCATCGCGGATCGCCTGCTGCGCGCGGCTTTTGCCGAGCACGACGGGGTCCACTGTCTCAAGATGCGACGGGTTCGGGGTGAGGCTCATGTGAACAGATATATCGTCGAATGAGCGGTCGGTGCTGGTACCCAGGTGATACTTCACATCGCCCGATCCGCCGACATCTTCGGGGTTGGCAGAGCCACCCGAAAACTCATGGAAGATCACTTTGTAAGGCTTGGCCATCACATTCGCGAGGACGTTCAAGCGTCCACGATGCGCCATGCCATAGATGATCTCACGCACGCCTGCGCTGCCGCCATGTTTGATCACAGCCTCCAGCGCTGGGATCATGCTTTCGCCGCCATCCAGACCGAAACGCTTGGTTCCGACATATTTCTTACCGAGAAATTCTTCGTACTGCTCGCCGCGCAAAACCGCTGCAAGGATCGCTTTTTTCCCCTCGGGCGAAAACTGGATCGTATCGCCGGGGCTTTCGAACTTGTCTTGCAAGAAACGCCGCTCGCCCGTGTCGGCGATGTGCATGTATTCTAGGCCAACGTTGCCGCAATACACCTCTTTCAGACGGCTATGCAGAGCGCCGACCGTCGTCCATTCCATACCTAAAACGCCGCCGACATAGACTTCTTCAGCCTCTTTGCCGGCAAGCCCATGGAATGCGAGGGTCAGATCCTCTGGCTCACCGCGTTTGCTTGACACGCCCAGAGGATCAAGGTTCGCCGCCAAGTGCCCGCGCACCCGGTAAAGCCGGACCAATGTCATCGCCTTGTTCGACAAGTCAGAGGCGTATTCCAGCGCCTTCTCATCAACCGCCTTGCCGACTTTCTTCGCTGCCTTTTCGACCACGACCTGCATCTGGGTCGGGTCCATCGCAGCGGCGAGGTCCTCTCCCGATCCGCTGACCTGATCCAGCCACGCAGGATTGCCCCAGGACGGGCCGGGTTGCGGACCTTCCTGATCGGTCATGTCGGGGACGAAGTTTGTGGTCTCTTTGTTCATGGCGGTTTTCCGGTGGGGAGGAGAAGGGCGCTCGATCAAAGGCCGAGCGCCCGATAGGTCAGGCCAGTTCTTTCAACATGGCATCCAATGTGGTGCCAAGCTCGGATGGCGAAGGCGAAACGCGGATGCCCGCATCTTCCATCGCTGCAATCTTGTCGTCAGCGCCGCCTTTGCCGCCCGATACAATCGCACCGGCATGGCCCATGCGGCGACCCGGAGGCGCCGTGCGGCCTGCGATAAAGCCAACAGTTGGCTTAGAACGACCCTTGGCAGCCTCTTGCTTCAAGAATTCAGCCGCTTCTTCTTCGGCGCTGCCGCCGATTTCGCCGATCATGATCATCGAAGTGGTCTCTGGATCGTCAAGGAACAGGTCGAGCACGTCGATAAAGTTGGTTCCGTTCACAGGATCACCGCCAATGCCGACAGCCGTCGTCTGACCAAGGCCAACAGCCGTGGTCTGATGCACAGCTTCGTAAGTGAGCGTGCCAGAGCGTGAGACAACGCCGACGCTACCCTTCTTAAAGATAGAGCCGGGCATAATGCCGATCTTGCACTCATTCGGGGTGAGAACACCGGGGCAGTTTGGCCCGATCAGGCGTGATTTCGAACCGGTCAACGCAGCTTTCGCGCGGACCATGTCGAGCACTGGAATGCCTTCGGTGATGCAGATGATCAGTTCCATCTCCGCATCGATAGCTTCGCAAATCGCATCAGCGGCAAAGGGAGGGGGTACGTAGATGCACGATGCGGTCGCGCCGGTCTCAGCCTTGGCTTCGCGCACAGTGTTGAACTGCGGCACACCGATATGGGTCGAGCCGCCTTTGCCCGGCGTCACACCTGCGACCATTTGCGATCCGTACTCAATCGCCTGCTGCGTGTGGAACGTGCCGGTGTTGCCGGTCATCCCTTGGGTCAGAACTTTAGTGTCTTTGTTAATTAGGATGCTCATGCTGGTTCAAAACCTCTGATGCAAAGTGATTGAAGTGAATTCCTGACCTTTTCCGAAAAATGGGGCCAGAAGATTTGCGGATGGGAATAATGCGGTCATTGCTCTTCGGAAACACGCTTTCCAACTTGAATGCGCATATTGGTGAATTCTTCGTCGAACGATGCGACTTCGTAGAGCGTATCGCCCCTGCGAAATGCGACGCTGTGGACTATGTCGGTGCCGGTTGAGCGGTATCCCGATGCAGACGTATCAAGAAACGCCGCAATCTGTGTTGCCGCCACGATGCTGTTGCCAGGCATTGCAATCTGGCACGTGCCGCCGAACTCTTCATCTGCGGCGCCGATGGTTGTGTCCTTACCGACAAAAAACAACACTTGCTCGCCGTTTCGCAGTGCAAGCGCACCGGGTTCATCCCAGAAGGCGTTGTCACTTGCCTTTCCAAAATCAGTCCAGCCATCAGCGGTGAGTTCGGCGCTCGTGGTGGTGAAATCGGAATGAAGCTCTTCGCAAAGCGAGACCGCTGCCAAAGTGGACAGTGCAGCGGTATCGGATTGTGCCTGCGCAGCTGCACCCCACGATAGCCCTATTGTCGCGGTAACAATTATGGCTCTTGAAATCAGCACACTACGTCTCCCCATGTCGATCAACTTTCTCATTGCTGAACGCTCCCCTCATCGGCTTCATCGACTTGATCAGGTGTGAACCGGCGCAGGCTGCTAATGTAGAAGCCGCGATAGAAAATGCGGTCCTCTGCAAGAAGCCGCTCGGCGCTTTCGGCGTCGGTGTGGGACGCGACCGTCTTGATATGGGTAGGTGAGATATCTTCCCACACCCAAGCGCCAGTGCGTGTGTCGCCCGGGGTATTCTCAACCGAGACGTCCACATCCTCGCCAAACACCGCGCTGAGCAATGGGCCAGATGGCATAAAGGGCAGATCGGGCACGATCGTCACGCATTCAAACTCGTTTGCGATGACGTCTTGAGGGGAGAGCGTGTCGCTCTCTGGATCAACACCCTCGGCCAGCACCGTGCGCAGCCCCATGAACTGGATCAGATCCAGCCCCTCCATTTGCTTGCGATAGAGATTGACGTTGCGCAGGGGAGTTGGGCCATCGCCCATAAATTCTTCGACGCGAGTAGCCAGCAGATCATTATCTGCGTCAAACTTCTCCCAATCGGGGCTGAGCATATTCCCGCCGGGCATAAAGCCATTGGCGCTGGGGCAATCGCGCAAATGGGTCTTCATCGCCTCGACAAAAACCAAGGGAGTATCATGCGCAGAAGCGGGTGAGACGGTTGCACTCGCAGCCACACAGGCCGCCGCGACCAAAGTGATTATGGGTTTGCGTTGCATATTCATCGACCACCCAGCCAGACACCGGTTTCGTAGATGCGCAGCGAATATTCGCCTGCCCGCCCAAGCCCGCGTGCTCTGGCGCAAAGGCCAAAGTGAGCGCGCGCGCCTGCTAGAAACAGCTCTTCATTCAGCTCAGTGCGATAGGGATCGTTCTGGCTCGCCACGGCAAGGTCAAAGCAAGTGCGCGCCAGATCCAGATTGGCATCCGCATCCACTTCCGGCCCATCAAGCGCTGCGTAGGAGCGGATCAATCGAGTACGAACCTGCGCGCGCCAATCCACACAAGCGCGGGTTTCTGTGCCGTCCGCCAGCGTAAACACCTGCGTATCGCGGCAATAAACGCGCCGCTCCTGCTCAACCTCAGGGTTGAACACTTCCGCAACTTCGGCACGGTCCACTTCGCGTGCGGAGATTGGTGAGGCGATCATGACAAACAAGGCCATTGGGGCAATGAGACTGCGCATTATCCCTAAACGTGAGCCCCTGTGTTCTTGGATGTGATCTTGCGCAGAACGAACGCGTTCAAGACAATGGCCACCAGCCCAAGCCCCAGCGCCGCCACAATGCTGAAAACTGGAATGATAACGCCATATCCTTCCCCGCCAGCGATCCAGCGCGGGGTAAGACTTGTTTGCTCAAGAACGAGAAGCATTGAGCCTAAGGCAACTGAAAACACGAGCAGGGCTTTCGATGTGAACTCAACCACCCTGTCACCCCCTCGACTAAGCGAGAAAGAGCCAATCAACCACGCAATTGCCATGACTGCTGGAATAATCAGGGTGATGAGTTGAAAGGTCACGCCAGCGAGCTGTCCAGCCCCTTACACGCCTCAAGCAGTTCTTTGACCGCATCGACGCTGACCGTGAGGTTTGCGCGTTCTTCGTCAGAGAGTTCGATTTCGACCACGTCTTCGGTGCCGCCTGCGCCGATCACTGTCGGTACGCCGACATACAGCCCGTCGAGGCCATATTTGCCTTCGACATAGGACGCGCTTGGCAGGATGCGTTTTTGGTCGCCCAGATATGCCTCTGCCATGCTGATCGCGCTGGTCGCGGGCGCGTAATAGGCCGAGCCATTGCCGAGCAGTTTGACGATTTCACCGCCGCCAGCACGTGTGCGGGCAACGATCTCGTCTAAGCGGCTTTCAGCGACGCCTTTAATCTTCGCCATATCCTTTACCGGGATTCCGTTGATCGTGGAGTAGGACAGTACCGGAACCATTGTGTCGCCGTGGCCGCCCAGAACGAATGCGTTCACATCCTTGACCGAGCAATCAAACTCCCACGCAAGGAAGGTCGCGAACCGCGCGCTGTCCAAAACGCCTGCCATGCCGACCACTTTGTTGTGGGGCAGGCCGGAAAACTCACGCAGCGCCCAGACCATCGCATCGAGCGGGTTGGTGATGCAGATAACGAATGCGTCAGGCGCGTTGTTCTTGATGCCTTCGCCAACCGCCTTCATCACTTTCAGATTGATGCCCAGCAGATCGTCGCGGCTCATCCCCGGCTTACGCGGTACGCCTGCGGTGACGATGATGACGTCGGACCCGGCGATATCAGCATAATCGTTGGAGCCGGTGACTTTCGCGTCGAACCCTTCAATCGGGCCGCACTGTGACAGGTCGAGCGCTTTACCCTGCGGCATGCCTTCTGCGATGTCGAACAGGACGATGTCGCCCATTTCTTTCTTCGCTGCCAAGTGAGCGAGCGTGCCGCCGATCATACCGGAGCCAATGAGCGAAATCTTCTTGCGGGCCATGAGGGGCAATCCTTCCCAATAAATACGCAGGGACAAAAGGATAGGTAAAGCGGGGCACTAGTCGGCTTTCGTCCCAAGTGGCCGAACGCCCGCATATAAGGGCGGGTTAGGCCTGCAATATGGCGATTGCAACCGTCAAAGGCGCGCATTGGCCAACTATCTTTGCAAACAGTTCGCATGTGCAATAGGCCTGAGTAATAACACGCAAGCGACCGGGTGTTTCCCCGTGCTCTAGGGGAAAGCCGTGCTTACCAAAATTTACATGATGATGGGAGCGTCCGCGTTTACAGATGCAGGTTAGGCAGACGCTTGACGGTCATCCTGCTCGCGCTCTTGTGCAAGCAACATCGCAGCCAGATAATCGGGCACGGCGCGGCTGAAATAATAGCCTTGGCCCAGATTACAGCCAGCGTCTTTGACCGCCTGAACCTGCTCGATCGTCTCAAGCCCCTCAGCCACGATATCCATGCCCAGCGTATTGCCCATTTCGGCCACAGCGCGGATGATCGCATCGCTCTTTCGTCCGACGTGAGCGCCCGATACGAAGCTGCGATCAACCTTAATCTTGGAGAAGGGGAAGGAATTAATGTAGCCGAGCGAGGAATAGCCGGTTCCGAAGTCATCAAGCGCAAAGCGCACGCCGATCTCGGACAATTCCTCGATAAAGGCAGCGGTCGAGTGATTATCCTCGACAAACAGACTTTCCGTTACCTCAAGCTCCATCCGCTTGGGATCAAGGCCTGCTTCGCGCAAAGCATTCTTGATACCCAAAGCGGCACCGGGCGCACGAATTTGCAGAGGCGAAAGATTGACCGCAATGGTCACTTCCTCAGGCCACGTCGCAGCGATGCGCGCAGCCTGAGCCGTGATCCAATTGCCAAGCGTCACGATAACGCCGGTCTCCTCGGCCACAGGTATAAATTCATCAGGGCGCAGCTCACCTTTCTCCGGGTGGAACCACCGCACCAGCGCCTCAAACGTTTTGATCCTGCCCGTTTCCAGATCGACAATCGGCTGGAAGAAGATCGACAGTTCATCGCGCTGCAGGGCTGCACGAAGTTCGTCTTCGATCTCACGCCGACGCACCAGATCGCGCGACATGGATGAGTTGAAGAAGCATGTCTGACCGCGCCCGCCGACCTTTGCATGATACAGCGCAAGGTCCGCGCATTGCATGAGTGTATCGGCATCCTTGCCGTGCTCAGGCAACAACGCCACGCCCAGCGATGCGCGCACTTCAAGGCGTTCGCCATCAATACGGAACGGGCGCATGATCTCGCAGTGAACTTCGCTGGCGATCATCTCGGCCTGTTTGCGATCGGTGATCGGGCAGAACACGATGAATTCATCGCCGCCAAACCGGGCCACAGTGCCGCCATCGGGGGTGACGCCGCTCAATCGTTTGGCAACTTCGCTCAACACCCGGTCACCGACGGGGTGGCCGAGCAGGTCGTTGACCTCTTTAAACCGGTCCAAATCAATCCAGATCAGCGCCAATTGCGAAGTCTCATCAACCCCCATCATCGTCTCAACCATAGCGTGGTTGAGACCGGCGCGGTTGGCCAAACCGGTGACTACGTCAGTACGGGCGAGAACCTGCATCTTATCGGCCAGTTTCCGGCTGGTTTCAGCCGCCGCGATTGAATCGCGCAGGACGTTGAAAATGTTCTTTGCGATAGAGATCATCGCCGGGATTAGCAGCAGGATCGTGACGCCCAATGCGATAAAGCCGATATCCCCGATCCAGAAACACGCGAGCGCAATCGGTACACAGGTCAGGCCCAGCTGACCGATCGAAATCGTCAACCGCCCTGCATTGCGTGCGGATACGCCGATGCCATAGCCCAACGCATTGGCTACCATCAGCACTTCGACCTGTGTCTGCATGCCGACGAGAATGGTAAAGGCGGCGGTGCAACCCAGTGCCAATGCAAAGCTGAACGCGCCGATTTCGTAGATGAATTCTAGGGAGGCGGTGCTGTTATCTTCGGAATCGGGCGAAATGCCCAAGGCAGCAGTGATCCGCGCAACCGCAATGATCATCAAGATCGCGGTAGCGACGTAAAGCTCCGTCATCCCGGAAATCCAAGCGGAGACGCCAGCAGCGGAAACCGTGGCAATCGCGCCGATGGCTAGACTGGAGGGTTGGGCATAGAGAGAGGTGACGAGCATCCGCTGAACCCGCTCGGAAAGCTGGTCCGAGCGCTCTCGGCGGGTGGTCCCGTCTTGCGCACCGCGCGCCCCTAAAAGAGGCGCGCGTGACGGTGCACGCAATTTGGACAAGAAACGGCTCTCTCCCATAGGCCACCCGGGTTAGAGTAAACTGGTCAATTGCAGGTTAACGTGTCGATTACTGTGTTGAGCAACGCTGTCTGTTTGAGCACGTAATTGATCGAAATTGGCAGATCGCAGCGTGTATGCGTTGCGCACGTGCGATCCTGCACTGATCAATGCATTTGCACATGAATCTGGTTTAAGGTGCTGCTTTTAAAGCAGTTCGAGCGTTGGGCGCGCATGCGAACGTGAGGCTTCGTTGGCCAGCCGGCGGTCCAAAGTGCGGGTTATACCCAGCCACCAATCATATGCTGCACGGTCGCCTTCAAAAAAAGCATATTCCGCCCTTGAACGCGCTTCGCGAGCCGCGCCAAGGCCATGGTCGGCAAAATGGCGTAGCGCTGCGCGCAACATCGGATCCTGCGATGTGAGGCCAAGCATGCCTTCATTTCCGCCATTGTCATTCGCGGCCCGGCGCATGGCGCGCACAGCCATCGCCCGTGCATAGGCATTGGACGCGCGCATCGGTGCGGGGACGCGGCTGACTTTATTAGGGGCGGTGGTTGTAACGGTCATGCGCGACTTTCAGTCCATATTCTTGGCGCTGCGCCGTTGCCGTTTATTGAGGGCATATCGGTGCGCGCGATCAGCTGTTGGACCGTGGGATAGGGGATAGCGCGCTAAGGCTTGGTGTGTAGCTAAGGTTTAGAGCGCGTTAACCGCGTCTCACCAGCCTAACTGGAACCGATTTGGAGGGACTTGTTTGAGGCCCCCTTGCGAGACCCAGTGCGAGGCCCCACGCGAGACCTTGTTTTTTCGCCTCAGGGTGCCGGGGCAGGCGTGGGTCTTTGTTGCGCCAATTGGCGTTGTTCCGCCTCCAGCGCATCACGAGCGCTGTCGCTTTTCCATTGGCCCGCACGCGCATACTCTTCGCGCGTTTGGCCTGCGCCCGATAGCGATTGATCGGCCAAAATCGGCTCAATCACTGGGGCTGAGGTGGAGCGAGATGCAGGCGAAGCTGATGCTGCGCGGCTTGGCGTAAAGGCTGGTGTCGATGCGCTGTCGCGTGATGTTGCTGCTGGCAGTTCAGGGAGCGGAAGGTCAGATCCGACGACCGCGGGGGCGGAACTTGTGCGTCCGCGCACACCCGGTTCCACTCCGGCATATCCAACGGTGAATGCCTCTTTTCGTCCCGCCGCACCGCGATTGCGATAAAAGCGATGCGCGCCGATTGTACCCACGTGATCGAGGCTGGGCGCCCAATAGGGGTTCACCCATAGCGTGTGGTAATGCGTTGCATGGCCGACCGGTCGATAGACATCGCCGGACAAGGCATCGCTCGCAATCCGTTGAGCGCGCGACCATGATGCACCATTTGCGCGCCGAGCGAGCGATCCGTCGCATGTGAACGAGAATTGGCAACCGGTGCTGCGTTGTGATCCTTGATAGACCACGCCGCACACGCTGCCCGGCCAATTGGGATGGGCGACGCGGTTCAGAACAACTTGAGCGACGGCGCGTTGTCCCGCTTCGCTTTCGCTGGCGGCTTCGTACCACACTGCCTGTGCCAGGCATTGCTGTGCGCGCTGGTGGTTTAGGCCGCTGCCGCTGAAGAAGGGGTTGGCCGATGGGCCGGTATCGATGATCTCGCCCAATTCGCGGCCCGCTTCGGCGGCGCCTGTGTCCAGGGCATCGGTGGTTGGCAAGGCGACCAACTCACCATCCGATGGCGGATCGGCGAGGAAATAGAATGCGGAACCGGGAAAGCTCATCCCCGGCCGCTCAAACGGCATTGCAGGGTTTTCGGCCAGCTGCGCAGCCAACCGCGCGCTAACCATTTCCGCCTCTGTCGGCGCAGCGCCAGCAATCGCTCCAAAATCACCGGGCGCCGCCATGGCAGGCACCGCGATTACCGCCAGCAGAAACGCAAAGCGGTTGCGATAGGAACGGTGCGCCGCGGCTTCGTTGAACAGGGGAGGGATCGGGCGTTTCGTCGTCCCTCGCGCGTTTAAACGCGCATCACGCTCTGCGATCCACGGGTCGCTGCGATCAGGCAAAGCGATGATCGTGGGAAGCTTTTCCGAGGTCGAAGGCCGCAGGCGGGCAATAAGAGAGCGAAACGTTTTCATGGCGCGCTTGGCGCGTAGCGGGGCAGGGGGTCTGGCGCGAGCAGCTCGCGGGCCACCGTCCCGTTTCCAGACAGCATATGTAAAATCATTAATGCCCCGCACCTTAGCGACGCTGTGATGCTTGCGAGATGGCCAGTGGGCGCTTATCCGTGTGCGCTTGATCAATGGGGTCAGGCTATACGGGGTCGCAGCCATCAAATTCGTAAAAGGCGCTATCATGTTGAACGCTGCTGCGACGCTCGCGGCGTGTTCGGCTGCGCCTTTGCCGGAGGTCGCGAAGGCGGATGGTAAGGCTTTGTTCGAGGCAGCGCGAACCGGCAAACCGACCTTTGTCAGCCTGAACCCTTGCACCGATGCGATGTTGGTAGAGGTTGCCGCGCCTGAGCAAATCCTCGCCCTGTCGCATTACAGCGCCATTGAGAGCGCAAGCTCAATCGGTGCAGAGATCGCCGAGGCTCACGCGATCACTGGCGGCACGGCGGAGGAGATAATCGCGCTTTCGCCGGACATCGTCCTTGCCAGCACCTTTATCGCGCCCGCGACCGAACGCGCCCTTAAACGCGCGCGCATCCCGGTTGAGAAGTTTGGCAGCCCGGCAACTTTTGATGAAAGCCGCGAGCAATTGCAGCGCGTGGCTCTGATCTCAGGCCAGCCCTATTGGGGTGATCAGCTGTCACGCAATGTCATCACCAGCCCAGCCCATTCGCAAACAGGCCTAACTGCACTGCTTTGGCAGCCCGGTCAGCTTGTCGCGGGAGAGGCAAGTTTAGTTGCGGAGCATTTGCGCTGGGCAGGCTTCACCAATTATGCCGCTGAGATGGGGTTGAGCCAAGCGGACTATGTCACGCTTGAAACGGTGCTCGCCAATCCTCCAGATGTGTTGCTCGTCGCGGGTGATGCTCCGGGGCAATTGCATCCTTTACTTGAAGAACTGCCAGACACGTTTGTCGCGGAGTTCGCGCCCAACCTGATGTACTGCGGCGGGCCTGTGATCGATAAGGCTAAAGCAAGGCTTACCGAAATCCGCGAACAGGCGCAGCGTCAGTTCCAATGACCCGCGCAAACCTCATATTCGCCGCATTGCTGGCGGTGCTGCTGCCCCTGTCGCTGTTCGCCGGGCGCGTGTGGATCAATCCGTTTGCCGATGTTGGTGCGGTTGCCGATGCGGACAATATCGGCCTTATCTTGATGGAATTGCGCATGCCGCGCGCGATCCTAGCCGTTGTGATTGGTGCGGGATTGGGCGCAGCTGGCGCGGCGATGCAGGGCTATTTGCGCAATCCTCTCGCTGACCCCGGCCTGTTTGGCATTGCACCAATGGCCGCATTGGGTGCGGTTGCGAGTTTCTGGATTGGGGTCACATGGGTGCTGCCGATCTTTGCACTGATTGGCGCGGGACTGGGCATGGCATTGCTCGCTGCAATTGCCGGGCGCACACCGTCTGGCGCTGGGGGCGGGATCGCATTGTTCACGCTTGCAGGGCTGATGATCGCGAGCCTTGCCGGAACGCTGACAGCGCTTGCTATCACCATGGCGCCCAATGCCTTTGCGATGAGCCAGATAGTGCTGTGGCTGAATGGAGCACTGACGGACAGGTCATGGGACGAGGTGTGGATCGCGGCCCCGCTGACTGTTGTGGGCCTCGGCTTGCTGTTCATCGCCGCGCGCAGTCTTGATGCGCTGACCCTTGGCGAAGACACCGCGCGCTCCATGGGCGTCAACCCTTCGCGCTTGCTGCTAATCCTTGTGGGCGGCGTGGGATTGACCATCGGAGCCGGAGTGGCGGTGGCCGGGATCATCGGCTTTGTCGGTCTGATTGTGCCGCATCTGGTGCGCCCGCTCACCAACAAGATGCCATCCTCGCTGTTGGTGCCCAGCGCGCTCGCAGGCGCTTGCCTTGTGTTGCTCGCTGACAGTCTGGTGCGCATTCTGCCATTCGTGACAGAGCTGCGCCTTGGCATCATGCTCTCCCTCATCGGTGCGCCGTTCTTCCTGTGGTTGCTGCTGCGTATGCGAAAGGGTGAATTGTGAAGCTCGCCTGCGATACATTGACCCTTTCGCGCGGCGGTGAGCTGGTGGTGAACCGCGTCACTTCTCGATTTGAGGCCGGGCATATCACCGCTGTCGTCGGTCCCAATGGCGCTGGCAAAAGCTCGCTGCTCCAAGGGCTGGCCGGATTGATTGAACCGGCGCATGGCAATGTGATGCTCGGCGATCAAGACATCGCGTCGATCCTGCCCGCAACGCGCGCAAAACACATCGGCTATCTGCCTCAGAATGCTGAGATCGCGTGGGATGTGTCCGTGCGCAATCTCATCGCATTGGGCCGCCATCCGCATGGCGATGCAGCGGTCGCTCCGGTCGAGGCGGCGATCAACGTCATGCAGCTAGAGAGACTGCGCGATACTCCAGCAACCCGACTTTCTGGCGGAGAGCGGGCGCGGGTATTGCTCGCTCGGGTCTTGGCGGGGACGCCCAACTGGATCCTCGCTGATGAGCCACTCGCGGCGCTCGACCTTGCGCATCAAGTGACCTTGATCGACCATTTCAAGACATGCGCAAAAGAAGGCGCGGGTGTCGTCATTGTGCTGCATGATCTGGCGCTGGCAATGAACCATGCGGACAGGGTTGTGGTCATGCACAAAGGGCGCATGATCACCCGCGGCGCGCCGCGCAATGCGCTGGCCAGCGACGTGATTGAGAAAGCCTGGGGCGTCAAAACTCGATGGATTGGAGTTCCGGGCCAGCGTGCGCTCGCAACACTTGGAATGTAAGTGACAGGTGCAATGTCACTCCATTCATAAGTGGCTCACACAAACTGACCCGGTGCGGCGGGTTAGGGTGCGCCGCGATCTCTTTGTGGGCATATATCCAGTGCCCGGTGGTGCGACCCGAAGGGCATGAAGCGGAAGACCTGCAAAGAGGAGTATGTGATCGGGCAAATGCGCATGTTGCGCGACTTCATATTTTCTATAGGTCTGTGGAAAGCCCGGAATTCTGCCGTTTTTCGCCAAAATTAGACGAAGTGGCTGGGTCATTTTTTGCTTTTGTGAGAAATTTTAATGTCCGATTTAGCTAAAATCATTGCCGATCCACGCTGGTTTCCGCACGTTTTTAACCACACTCAAGGAACGGTGACATTCATCCGGATCAATCGCGCGCGTTTGGGACAGCCTGCGTTCCTTGCCGATGCGACATCTGATGGCGCGCAACCGGTGGCGATACCGCTCGACCATATTGCGTCGGCCAGCATCGAGACCGCGCCGCTGCACTTCATTTTCCACACCGCCTTTTGCCGCTCGACCTTGTTGGTTCGCGCGTTGGAGCAACCGGGCCTATCCTCTGGCTTAAGCGAGCCTGGGATCATCGCCAGTCTTGTGAATGCCGGGGATGCGGGAAGGTGGGCAGTCGCGCCGGTTGCGCGTTTGTTGGCGAGGTCGTGGCAGAAAAACGAGGCGGTCTTCGTCAAGCCAACCAATCACGCCAATGTGATCGCGCCCGCTTTAATGGAGGCGGCTCCCAATGCCCGCGCAATTCTGATGACTAATCCGCTGCCATCCTTTCTGGCGGCGGTTTTGCGCAAGGGGATGATGGGCAGACGCTGGGCACGCCAGCTCTACCTTAAGATGATGGGGTATGCGGGCATGGACCTCGGCATGGATTCGCGTGAGCAATTTGCGATGACCGACCTGCAAGCAGGCGCGCTCGCATGGTTCCTGAATCAGCGTTATCTGGAGGCTCTGACGCGCAAGTTCGGCGACCGCGTGCGGGTGCTAGACGGAGATGCATTCGGTGCGGACCCTGCGCGAGTTTTGGAGGCGGTGGGTACATTCACCGGAGTGCCAATTGATGCCGTGCGCGCCGAGGCGATTGCAAACGGCCCAGTCTTCACCGCCGACGCCAAGACTGGCGAAGATTACGCGGCGAAATCAGCTCGCGACGCGGCGGCCACGCAGAGCGCGGTGGTCGAGGACGAGATCGCGAAAGTCGGCGAGTGGGTTGGCATGATCGCGCAGCAGGCGGGGGTTGAAGTGCCGGTGCGGGGGACTTTGCTTTAGTGAAACGCAGTCCAGCACGATGACCGCTGCCCGATTTCGTTATAGCTTTGCTCGCACGATGCATTGCTGTACTTCTACCTGTAGCTGATCGATGTCTATCTCGATCAACCGCTGATCTTTCGCTGTCTGATTGTCGAACAGCATTGTCCCATTAGTTTTCGTGAACCCATTGCCCCCAGCGTTTGTGCCAGCTTGTGCTTCACGCGCTTCTCTCTCCTGTGCTGCAAGTTGCCGTTCTCTTTCGACAAGTGCCTGCAACTCAGTCGTCAAGCTCTGGACATCCACGCCAGTCCCGGCAGCGCTCAGCCTACGGGCTAATATCCTTTCGATTGAAAGCAGGCCGCTGCTGATTAGCTCGTAATATTGACGATCGAAGTCGATTTCAACGCGACCCGATGTAGACGTTGCTGGCCGGATTTGGGCGAGGCTCGCGGGCTGCTCCGGATCGATGCTTTCAAGCAGCCGCTGTAAAGCTGTCTTATGATTGTTTAGCGCTATTTCCCGAGCTTGCAGCTCCGCAAGCTGGTTGCTGTCAGCGCTGTTCTCGGGCGCATCACTTTCGTAATCTGAACCCTCCATTTTGTCCTGAAGCGCTCCTAATTGTGCTTTTGCTTGGTCGAGTTCAATGTTTGTCAATGTGATCAGGGCCTGTAACTCTTCCCGGGTCTTGCGCCTTTCGGGTTCAAGCCTGGTATCGAGAAAATTGATACCCACCGATGCAGTTTTCATGCAAAGGACCGCATCCAAAGCTGAGTCGAGCATTCCCGCCTTCGCTTGCGGGGCGTAATAGCTGTTGGCGCGATTGTAGACTAGGGAACCAGCGGCTGCAGCCAGTCTTCCATCGTCAGTAAGGCCGAAGTTGCCGCCGATCCCTCCTACGACCAGCGAAAGCAGTGAAGGAACTTCAAAAATCTGTCGCCCGTCCGCCGCTTCACGCGCAGAACAACGATAAACCGCGACAAAATTTTCGATTAGATTTAGTGCGCCATCAACATCGCGGTTTATCTCAACCTCATCTGAGCTTTGGTCTGCTTTACCACCTGTCGATGTGATTCTGTGAGGGTCACACCCAACTTTGCCGTCAACACGGGTTCGATAATTAGTATCGACGTCTGGCGGAGCGAAGCGGAAGGTTGAGCAACCCGACGTTAACAAAGCCGCGCACGTAAGCAGGCACACAGATTTCAATGAAGCAGTCGTCATATTTTCCCCCAATAGTGGAAGGAGCGATATGACCATGAGTGTGCCTTGAATACTTAATGTTTTCTGTAGGGGAAATCCCTAAGTGACTATAAATAAATGATATAAGTCCCCACCGATCAAAAAATTTTGCAATTTTGGGCCAATTTAGGCGCGAGCAATAATGCTAAACTCACCCCGCGCAGTACCGCAGGTCGCCTGCGTTGCAGCGGCGAACTGCTTCGCGCCATTGCGCCATGCGGCGTTCGTATTCAGCGCGTTCGCGCTCATAAGCTGACATGGTTTTCGAATGTTCGCGCTGGGCGTCCCAGCCTCTGGAGTATCCGGCATCGCGCCTCTGCACATAGCGCAGTTGCTCGCGGTTCAGACGGCGAATCTCGGCGCGGTCTCGCGCAAGCTCCTCAGAGCTTAAACCGCTGCAATCATCAGGATTGCAGGCCAGCGCGGCAGAGGGAACGGCGGCGACGGTCACGGTAGTGACGAGCGCGATCCCTGTCGCAGCGATGGTCAGTGGATGAAGGTTATTCATGACAGGCGCCTCAATCAGATCGGTCGTTAAAAATTGCCCACCAGTTGCGACCATAGCGCATTAATTTAACAATCTCCTTTGATTACTATGCGGTTCGGCGCGAAACGCGGTCCGACTGGCGCGGAATTGAGTGGGACCTAATCGGGTCTTAGCCGGTTGTAATCAAAAGCGCGCGGAACCATTTCGGGGACCCATCTCCGCGCGCTCCCACGCGCCCCTTGACCCAAACGAACATTTCCGGAACAAACCCGCCGCATGAGCCTTACTAAAATCTCCGTTCGTGGTGCCCGTGAGCACAACCTCAAAGGCATTGATATTGATCTGCCGCGCGATGCTTTGATCGTCGTGACGGGCCTTTCCGGCTCGGGCAAATCGTCCCTCGCATTCGACACGATCTATGCCGAGGGTCAACGGCGCTATGTTGAGAGCCTATCGGCCTATGCGCGACAGTTCCTTGAGATGATGCAAAAGCCCGATGTGGAGCATATTGACGGGCTGTCGCCTGCGATCTCGATTGAGCAGAAAACGACTAGCCGCAATCCGCGCTCTACGGTCGCAACCGTTACCGAGATTTACGACTATATGCGCCTGTTATGGGCGCGGGTGGGCATTCCCTATTCGCCTGCTACAGGTGAGCCGATCAGCGCGCAGTCGGTCGCGCAAATGGTCGACCGGGTGATGGAGTTGCCAGAGGGCACGCGCGCCTATCTGCTCGCGCCGGTCGTGCGAGGCCGCAAAGGGGAATATCGCAAGGAACTGGCTGAGTGGCAAAAGGCTGGCTTTACCCGCGTCCGCATTGATGGCGAGCTGTATGGGATCGAAGAAGCGCCCGCGCTCGATAAGAAGTTCAAGCATGACATTGAGGTCGTGGTCGACCGGATCGCGGTAAAGGACGGCTTGCAAACGCGGCTGGCGGATTCGTTTGAAACGGCGCTGAAACTGGCTGAGGGGCTGGCCTATGTGGACCTTGCCGATGGCGTGGTTCCGGGGCGCGAAGATGAGGCGGCCACTGGTAAGGCGATGAAGGGGGCGGGACTTGCACCCAATCGCATCGTTTTCTCCGAGAAATTCGCCTGTCCGGTCAGCGGCTTTACCATCGAGGAAATCGAGCCGCGCCTGTTCTCGTTTAACTCGCCGCAAGGTGCCTGTCCGACGTGCGATGGTATCGGTGAAAAGCAGTTGTTCGATGAGCAATTGGTGGTCCCGAATGAGGCTCTGACCCTGAAGCAAGGTGCGATTGCGCCATGGGCCAAATCGAACCCGCCTTCTCCCTATTACATGCAGGTGCTGAGCAGCCTTGCGAAGGCGTATGATTTCACCATCACGACGCCGTGGAAAGATCTGGAGCCGGATCAGCGCATGATCATCCTGCACGGCACAGGCGGAATGCCGGTTGCGCTGACATTCAAGGATGGCCGCAAGCAATATACGGTGAATAAGCCGTTTGAGGGCGTGATCGGCAATCTCAACCGCCGCATGATGCAAACCGAAAGCGCGTGGATGCAGGAAGAGCTGGGCAAGTTCCAGACCGCGCAGCCATGTGAGACGTGTGGGGGCAAACGCCTTAACGAAAAATCGCTCGCGGTGAAGATTGCGGACACCGACATTGCGACGCCGGTCACGATGAGCGTGTCGGATGCAAAGGATTGGTTCCTCGCGCTCGATGATAAGCTGACCGAGACGCAGTCGCAGATCGCCAAGGCTATCCTGAAAGAGATCAACGAACGGCTGGGCTTCCTCGACAATGTGGGGCTCGACTACCTCAACCTTGATCGCACCAGCGGGACGCTGTCCGGCGGTGAAAGCCAGCGCATCCGCCTCGCCAGTCAAATCGGCAGCGGGCTTTCCGGTGTGCTCTATGTGCTCGACGAACCCAGCATTGGCCTGCACCAGCGCGACAATGACCGGCTGCTGGAAACGCTCAAGCGCCTGCGCGATTTGGGCAACACTGTGATCGTGGTGGAGCATGACGAAGACGCGATCCGGCAAGCGGACCATATCGTCGATATTGGCCCCGGCGCGGGTGTGCGCGGGGGTGAGATTGTCGCTCAGGGCACTCTCAAACAGATCATGAAATCGAAAAAGTCGCTCACCGCAGATTACCTCACCGGGCGGCGCGAGATTGCTGTCCCGAAAGAGCGGCGCAAGGGCAATGGGCACAAGCTGACGGTGAAGGGCGCAAAGGCCAATAACCTCAAGGATGTGAGCGCCTCCATTCCGCTGGGTACATTCACCTGCATCACGGGTGTGTCCGGGTCGGGCAAATCCTCCTTTACCATCGACACGCTCTATGCCGCCGCCGCGCGCACATTGAACGGCGCGCGGGTGATTGCGGGTAAGCATGATAGCGTCACCGGCCTCGAATATTGCGACAAGGTTATTGAGATCGACCAATCGCCCATCGGCCGCACGCCGCGATCCAACCCGGCCACCTATACCGGCGCCTTCACGCAAATCCGCGACTGGTTCGCCGGCCTGCCCGAAAGCCAAGCGCGCGGATACAAGCCGGGCCGCTTCTCCTTCAACGTCAAAGGGGGGCGCTGCGAACAATGCACCGGCGATGGCCTGATCAAGATTGAGATGCACTTCCTCCCCGACGTCTATGTCACATGCGAGGAATGCGGCGGCAAACGCTACAATCGCGAAACATTGCAGGTGAAGTTCAAAGGGCACAGCATCGCCGATGTGCTCGATATGACGGTTGAGGATGCCGAGGGGTTCTTCAAAGCCGTACCCCCGATCCGCGACAAGATGCGGATGCTGAACGAGGTTGGCCTTGGCTATGTAAAGGTCGGCCAACAGGCCACGACGCTTTCGGGTGGTGAGGCGCAGCGGGTGAAGCTGGCCAAGGAGCTATCCAAACGATCAACCGGGCAGACGCTCTATATCCTCGATGAGCCGACGACAGGTTTGCACTTTGAGGATGTGCGCAAACTCCTCGAAGTGCTGCATCGTCTGGTGGAGCAAGGCAATTCCGTGGTGGTGATCGAGCACAATCTCGACGTGATCAAAACCGCCGACTGGGTGCTGGACTTGGGCCCCGAAGGCGGCGTGCGCGGCGGCGAAGTTGTTGCCGAGGGCACACCGGAGGCCGTGGCGAAGGTGAAGCGGAGCTTTACTGGCGGGTATTTGGCGGGGATGTTGGAGGAGGCTCGGGAAGGTGTGTGATTCTTGAGGGGCGGAAACTAAATAAGTGTATCGCCAAACGATAGGCGGGCCTCGAATGCTCGATGGCCCTCAAGATCAATAGAGGCATGATAAGTTTCGTTCGGGATTAGGTTTCCTTTTGTGTACCAACGTTTTCCGTTTGGTGGATATGGCGAGAAATCATCATTCTCAAATGAGATAACATGGTCACCAATCTGATCGTAGACGTTAACTGCGATTTCAACTCTTTTGCCATCATTGCGCGGGTGCAATTCGTAGACAATGCCTTTCGAAGAAAGGTGGACGTGTTCAACGTAACTCAAGAGGCGATGAAAAACTTTAATGTCGTCGGACACGCGAATCCTATCAGACCATTGATCCGCAGTGGCACCCAAATTGAATAGCAAAGTTTGCCGTTCTGCTTCGGAGCGGCAATAAATCCACTGTAGATTTCCGTCCAGCGGAAGCGGAGAATTAGAGAGTACCTCGGCGCATCTGTGCGCAATTATTGAACGATCACCGCATAGCCCACCTTCGTGATAAACCTTCGCGAACGGTATGGTCTGGAAGAACTCGTTATTTTCTCCCAAAATTGCTGAACCTCGTTGCATATTTTCGTCTGAAAACCGTGTTCCAGGTGCGGTAAGGATAGGCTTCGCCTTGAACACAAACATGACAAGTATTGGTGCATGTACATCGAAGTCTCGACAGTCCTCGACTTTTCTTACCCCTTCCACATGAAACTGAGTGGGTGTCCGGGGCCTAAAGTAGAATCGCACCGAATTGTGTGCGTGATCACGCAAGTTGATTATGTCAGCGCCAGCTACATCAAGAGGTAGATTGTTTTCAGGATCATTTCTCGCGCGAATAAATCCCTGCTGTAGGATTGAAACTGCGTTCTCCAAGGGCGCGTGATGAAAGAGCCGAGATGGCCATTTTACTCTGTGAGGGTAAGGTTGTTGGCGATAATACGCCTCCCACCTTCCAATGTGAGCGTCGACTTCATCGTTGCTTAGAGGCATCCCGCTTTGGGCCTCCATGAACTGCCTTGGCCGCTACTAACTTTCGGACGTCTGGGTGAAGCTCAACCGCGTATTCCATTGTGCCTTCGCGTTCGATCTCGATTGCACGGGTATTAGGGAGAAGGCTGAGCATACTTATCATAAAATCTCCCCCTCCAGCTTGAGACCACTCAATTCTGTCTTTTGTTACCATGCCTCTCAGCAAAGCTACCCAAGTGCCGTGAAGATCCTCCAAATTATAATGCCAGCATTTCTTTCCAGAAGATATTTCAATTGAGTCGCCATCTACAAATGTAGCCACAAACTTTGCATCTTGAGCCAAAGTCTGAAGTTTTCCTTTTGAATTCTGGGCGACAAGATCAATGTTTTTCAAGAAACTCTCGAAGTCGACCTGCGAAAACTTCTGAGCGGCAACTACCTCAGAAACGGATTCCAAATGCTCTGGAAGCCCAACGTCCTTTTGAAAGTCATGAATGTAAACAGGGATATCCACCTGGGAGAGATAGCGTTCCATCAGGGGGCGAACTTCGCTCCATTTCAAGCCACCATTGCCACAGCCCAGACGTGGGAATGAAATTTCGCGTATTTCCTGCTCTTTGTATGCTGAAACAAATTTATCGAGACCAGCCTCAATCCATTCAATTTCTGACGGATTACGCCAATGCACTTTTGTAGGAAAATTGAGAACCCAACCCTTCGCACCGCGCCAAAGCCATAGTTTGCCGGGTTCTAAAAGCTCTTGATCACAAACAGCCTTGTAGCGTTTGTACATCTCAGGATCGCGAGTGCGAAAGGCCTTTGCAAGCCCTTTGCCCATCACTCCAACACAATTCACTGTATTAACAAGTGTTTGTGCTGGCGACTCTAGCAAACTCGTTCGGCGGAAGATAATCATGCAATTCTCGCTAGCATCACTAGGCGGGGTGCCTCAATCGCTCACAGAGGATAAGTTTTCGTTTAACCTGTGTACTGATGCCATAAAATATAGAACATAACAAGAACATTAGAGTCTGATTTGGTTTCGGTGCGTATGCAGCTTGTCATCCCATTTTCCTACTCCCTCAATTTCCTATAAATGGTCCAACTCCGCGCTTTTGTAACGCCTCAAGCGCCGGCGTTCGCATCTGCTCACTTGGCTTTCCTCGCGCCTGACGGCGTTGCGGGCGGCCGGTCGGCCTTGCGGTCGCTCCGCACTCGATCTCAGAGCTACCCAATCCCAAAACCCCACACTTGCATCCTCTCCCACCGCGCCTAAACTGCTCGCACCCGGCGCATGCAAACCCAAACCCGCGCCGCTTTAGGGGGACTTCATCAATGCGCTTTTCGTTTAAACCTGCCGCTCTTACCGCGCTTATCACTGGCGCGGTTGCGCTGACCGCTTGCGGGGACATGGTCGATAAGGAGCAGATGTATGAGCAGTTCTCCTCAACCTGCCAGAGCTCCTTCACCGCAGAAGGCGGACCCGCTGAAATGGCTGAACCGTTCTGCACATGCTCGACCGAAAAGGCGCGCGAAGCTGACCTTGGCCCGATGGATATGCTCGACGAGGAAAAGATGACCGCGCTCGCCGAAGAATGCGCGAACGAGCTTATCTCGGAAATGTAATCAAGATGCGGGCACCGGCGTGCCAACCGGTGCCCGCTTTGATTGTCGTGCCGCTCTCAATTAGGTGAGCGAGTAAGCGCCTTTTGCGGGGCAGCTTGAGATACACTCGCCCGCCATCACACCGTTTGCGTGCTTTCCGCGAATTCCAGGCCGTCGAGATCGACCAGAGTGACCGGTACGGCGGTGCCTTCGCCGTATTCGCGAACGATCCCGACTTGGGCGGCGGCGCAGGGGATGCTGCGGGCAGGAAGGCTGGCATGATTGCCATTGCGACAGGCGCGCACAGGGGATTTTTAGCGATTTTCGACGATTTTCGCAGATTTTCCCGTGAATTCGATGCGCCATAAATAGCTGAAAAAATGTGACTATCGAGAGTCTGCTGCCTGACGCAGATCACTTTTCGCAGTTTCAATTCACGCACGCGCTAGATCGAATTGCTGCGGCTACCTGCGGATTGCGGGGAGGTGAGGGCGGTCGCGTGGAGCAGCGGGCGCACTAGCGCACAATATCGAGCCGGACGCGCGCGTGTCCTCTGCTGATCATGCCGATACGCTCTGCCGCGCCGCGCGAGAGGTCGATCTCTCGCCCACGGATAAAGGGGCCGCGATCGTTGATCCGAACGGTAACGGTGCGCCCATTGCGGGGATTGGTGACGCGCACCAGAGTGCCGAAGGGCAGCGTTTTATGCGCGGCGGTCATGGCGTTCATATTGAAGCGTTCACCATTGGCGGTCTGACGGCCGTGGAACCGGCGACCGTAATAGGAGGCCATGCCGGTTCCCATGCTGCGGATGACGCTGCCAGCGGCAGGTTCGGGCGGTGGAACCTCAATGGGCGGCTCAAATGTGTCGAGATCAACGGCGTCGGCAGGAACCACCGGGTCGATCGTGTCGTAATCGGGGCCTATCGGCTCGATAACCCCTTCGAACTGAGCGGCGAAGGGGATGTCGGCTACTGACCCGCTGACGGATTGCGCATCGACAGCTTGAGTGTTGCTGGTTTGGGCGGACGACGCACCAAGGGGAACGGCCACGCAGCACGCGATGAGCGCAGCCCCGGTGGCGACGCGGTTGTTGTGCCAGCGAATCACACAGGCACGCGCAAGGTCAGCGATTTCTCCCATCAGGCCGCCGCCATACAATCGCAGAGTAAATGTGAGCAAACCAAGGTACTCAAAACGACGCTGATTCCGAGCATTTGGCCGTGAAATGATATGGGGTTGCGGTGAGTTGAGGTTTGCTAACCGGTTTGGTTTTGGCTGGTTTGAGGCGGAATCGATGTGTGCAGGTCGTTCGTGCACGCTCTCGCGAAACCCGGCCCCAAAAAGCAAATGGGGCCGGCATTGCTGCCGACCCCACTCTTACCAGCGCGTGGTCGCTTGGGTCATTGCATGTCAGTCCGGCAAGCCTTCCCGTCATGCAGTTTCCAAACAAGCGCGCTTGGCACTCGGTGTCTGTGCCGCGTCCAGCTGTGCTTTCCAGTTCATGCATTCCAGCTTGCGCCGAATTGCGTTCCCTCTCTTGCACCGCCTTGCTTCGCGGTTCGTCACCGGCGCTCGCACCGGCATCCGACCTTGCTTCGTAACCACTTCCCTCTGTTCACGTCGAAACGCTCCCTTTGGTACATGGCCCCTTGTCAAAGCCGAGACCGCAATTCTGGTGATTGGTAAGTCAAACACTGATGTTCCAGACTCGAAAGTCTTTCCCAACAACTATCACCAGCCAGCATTGTGGCCTTCAAACGAAAGCGCTCTTCGCTCTTTCCTCAAACAATCGAACTCGCATCAAACTTTGGTCTTTCAACCTCAGCCTTTTGCATGTCCTCTCTCAGACAGTGCGTGGACAAACGTTTCCGCTATCTACTTCACTTAAACACTTTGATTTTCAGTACCTTGCGGCCCCTTCTTTCAAAGCCTTCTTGTTCCGAAGACGCATTGAAAGTGGGCTGGAATCGGGATTTAGGCAAGGTATGCAACAGCGACTTATCCACTTTTGGACGTATCACTTGTGGAGGGCAGTGGACAACTCAACCGCTCGTCGCTTTGCATGGGAATCAGCAGATGCCGTAAGAGCGTCAAGGGGTTTCGCGGGGTTCAAACCCAAAGGAGAATGTTCAAATATTACGCTTTTGTGAAACGCTTAAACAGCTCTCTTAAGCGACTCGGAGAATCGCCTGTTTGACCCCGCGCGAACCTATCCCTGATCGCGTGTTCCATCTCTTTGGGCGAGTAGCCGTAAGCGGAGCGCGTTGAGCTTGATAAAGCCTGCCGCGTCCTCTTGATCATAGGCACCGGCATCGTCTTCAAAGGTCACATGCGCCTCTGAGTAAAGCGAATGGGGCGACTTGCGACCGACAACGCTGGCAAGACCCTTATAGAGCTTAAGCCGCACCGTACCGGACACACGCTCTTGGCTCAGATCGATCGCGGCTTGCAGCATCTCACGCTCGGGCGCGAACCAAAAGCCATTGTAGATGAGTTCGGCATATTTCGGCATCAGCTCGTCTTTAAGATGCGCTGCGCCGCGATCCAGAGTGATCTGCTCGATCCCGCGATGCGCCACGGCGTAGATCTCGCCTCCTGGCGTTTCGTACATGCCGCGGCTCTTCATCCCGACAAAGCGGTTCTCGACGAGGTCCAAGCGGCCAATGCCGTGGGTGCGACCAAGGTCGTTAAGTGCGGTGAGCAGAGTGGCAGGCGACATTGCGGTGCCATTGAGCGAGACGCCATCGCCGCGTTCAAAGCCGATCTCGATATACTCAGGCGTATCGGGCGCGTCCTCTGGATGGTTGGTGCGCGAATAGACGTGGGGCGGGGTCTCCTCCCACGGATCCTCAAGCACTTTGCCCTCTGATGAGGTGTGGAGGAGGTTGGCGTCGGTAGAGAAGGGCGCTTCACCCCGTTTGTCCAGAGGGACGGCAATCTGGTGTGCCTCTGCCCAAGCGATAAGCGCCGTGCGGCTTGTGAGGTCCCACTCGCGCCATGGGGCGATGACTTCGATGGCTGGGTCAAGGGCATAAGCGGACAATTCAAAGCGGACCTGATCGTTGCCCTTACCGGTCGCTCCGTGCGCGATGTAATCAGCGCCGGTCTCATGCGCGATCTCGACAAGGCGTTTGGAGATAAGAGGTCGAGCGATGGACGTGCCGAGCAGGTAGTCACCTTCATAGCGGGCATTGGCGCGCATCATGGGGAAGACAAAGTCGCGAACGAACTCCTCGCGCAGGTCTTCGATGAAGATGTGCTCGTCCGGAATACCCATGGCGCGGGCCTTGTCGCGGGCAGGCTCGATCTCTTCACCTTGGCCAAGGTCAGCTGTGAAGGTGACGACGTCGAGGCCGCGTTCGGTGCTGAGCCATTTGGCGATGACAGATGTGTCGAGACCGCCGGAATAGGCAAGGACGACCTTTTTGGGTTGGGACATAGGGAAGCTCCTGAATTCGAAGCGTCCCATGCCGACAAATCCCCGCATGCGAAAGGGGGAAGTCGCAATTGGACGCATTTGGAATTTGGAGACGAATTGCGGTTATGCACTTGTGGTTATGCCGCAGTGGCCCAATGTCTTGGGATATAAGCGGTTTTGAGGGGACTTGACGCATGTGGAGCAAAGCGCGCGAATTGGCGCAGATGGCGCCGCCAGAGCGCAATCGCTGGGTCGACTTCCTGCGGGCAGTGTCAATCATGGCTGTGGTCTTTGGTCACTGGTTGATGGCTGGGCTGTATGTCGATGATACAGGCGCGCTGCAACGCGGCGACCTGCTCTCCGTTGCGGATTGGACGCATTGGTTGACCTGGGGATTTCAGGTGATGCCGATCTTCTTCCTAGTTGGCGGTTTCTCAAACGGAATGAGCTGGGACGCGACCCTGCGTAAGGCTGAGGCCGGACAGGTGGGAGTGTACCGCGATTGGCTGGCGAGCCGTGTGCAGCGCCTCATCGCGCCGACATTCCCGGTATTGCTGTTATGGGCAGGGCTCGCGGTGGTGATGACGCAGGTCGGGCTTGATCGGCAACAGATTAGCGATGCGACAGAGGCGGCGCTGATCCCCGTTTGGTTCCTTGCGGTTTACCTGATCGTGACGGCCTGCACGCCGCTGACGCGCAAAGCGTGGCACCGGTTTGGCTGGCTCAGCTTTGCGATCTACATTCCGCTGGCGATGGTGACGGACTGGCTCACATTCTCGGTAGGCGTCGAGTATCTAAACTTCACCAACTTCCTTTGGGTGTTTCTTGCGATCCATCAGCTTGGCTTTGCGTGGAAAGATGGGCGGTTTGAGAACCAATGGTTTGCGATTGCATGGTTAGTCGTAGGGCTGGCCGTCCTGATCTCGATCACCGTCTATGGCTTCTACCCGGTCTCGATGGTGTCTGCGCCCGGTGGCTTCTCTAATTCGCTACCACCCACTTTGGCCTTGTTCGCATTGGGCGTGGCGCAAGTCGGGTTGGCGCTCGCATTGGAGCCGTTGGGTCGAAAGATGCTGGATAATCTCAACATCTGGACCGCTACGGTGCTGATGAATGGCATGATCATGACCGTCTATTTGTGGCACCTGACGGCGTTCGTGCTCGTTATGACAGTCGTATGGCTCGCGCTGGGCGGTATGGGTTTGAACTCTATTCCGGGCAGTTCAGAGTGGTGGATATCGCGACCCCTATGGCTCGGCATTTACATTCTCGCATTGCTGCCGATGATCGCGATCTTTGCTAAACATGAACGCAGCTTCGGCCCGATCCGTGGCGGACGCACGGTGCCCAAGGCGCGCGTTGTGGCGGGCGTTTTGATGATCTGCGTTGGACTTGCAGCGACGGCTGCGATCACCATTGCTAGCCCGGAAAGCCTGTCCGGCATTCGAATTTGGGTCGTTGCGCTGCCATTTGTGGGCGCGGCATTGTTGGGCTTTGGACCGATCTATCGGCCTTCGAACAAGAACGCTTAACGCCCAAGCAACCGTTTTTCCGTCTCACCAATATAGCCGCGGGTGATCGGCAATGTGTGGCGGCTGCGGGTAAACTGGATCTGGTAATTGCCCATGCCACCGCTCTCAAATGCGGCCGTGGCGCCGGCAAGGTAGAACGTCCACATGCGGTAGAACCGGTCATCGAAGAGGTCGATAATGGCCTCGCGATGCTCTTCGCATTTGGCGTACCATTCGCGCAGGGTCTTCGTGTAGTGCAGCCTCAGCGTTTCGATATCGGTGTGGATTAGGCGCGATTTCTCACTCGCAGCGAGCGTCTCTGATAAAGCCGGGATATAGCCACCGGGAAAGATGTATTTCGAAGTGAAAGCATCGGTGACACCCGGCCCACCAAACCGGCCAATCGTGTGGATCAGCATGACACCATCGTCGCTGAGCAGATTTGCGCAGGCGCGGAAAAACGTCTCAAATTGCGGTCTGCCAACATGTTCAAACATGCCAACAGAGACGACCCGATCAAATGTCACGTCGCTCTTTGCAAGGTCGCGGTAATCGACCAGTTTGAACGTTACCCTATCTGAAACACCGGCGGCCTCGGCGCGGGTCCGAGCCAGCACCAATTGCTCCTCAGACAAGGTGATGCCTGTCACGTGCACATTGAAATGGCGTGCCAGATAGATCGCCATACCGCCCCATCCGCACCCAATGTCGAGCACACGTTCACCATCCGACAGCGCGAGCTTTGCCGCAATATGTGCAAGCTTGGCCTCTTGCGCCTCATTCAGTGTTTCGACGCCGTCATCCCAATAAGCGCAGCTATATTGCATGTGCTCTGGGTCGAGCATTAGGTCATAGAGCTCATTCCCAATGTCATAGTGGTGCGCGACATTGCGCTTTGACGAGCTTGCCTCATTAAACGATGCGCGCAGGAATTTGGCGCGCGCCTTTAGCTTTGCAAAGGGTGAGGGGGCCTTTAGCTGCCCGCCGCGCTCCCACGGCTTGTTCGCGCGCAGCAGCTGGACGAGTTGCATAACGTCGCCTTCTTCGATGACGATGCGGCCATCCATATACGCCTCACCCGCACCCAATCGCGGATCGAGCAGTATATCGCGTGCGACTTTGTTGTCCGTCAGGCGCACTGCGACATTTGGGAAGCCGTCCGCTGGTTCACCCAGCACATGACGTTCTCCCGAAGGCATCGTAACCGTCAATTGCCCCTGTTTGATCACAGACGACAAAAACTGATTGATAAGCGAGTTGGCCATAGAGACGTGCCTGATTTGCCTGCAAGTGCAACCGGGTTCGTATCAAAGCTGGCATCGGTTACGCAAATTGGTGGAGCACAAGACCCGTTAGGGCGTCCCGCAAATCAGGTGTGCCTCACTCGGCTGCTTCCTTAACCCCTGTGTCAAAGCGCCAGCTTGGGATCTCACCAATCTCACGCAGCCGGGCGCTCTCGTGATGCATATATTCGCGCGTCATCGGGATCGCGTTGCGGTCTTTCACGTATTGCAGCTGCCAATTGACCATGCCGCCATTGCGGAAACTCTGTTCAGCACCGGCGAGATAGAACAGCCACATGCGATAAAACACATCGTCATACATATCCGTGATCTCTTCGCGGTGCATGACTGTGCGCTTGTACCATTCTTCTAATGTGTGACTGTAATGGAAGCGCATGGCTTCCACATCCATCACCTCGAAGCCGAACTTCTCGCTTTGTGTGACCAGTTCAGAGAGGGCAGGGATATAGCCGCCGGGGAAGATGTATTTGCGCGTCCACGCATCGGTGGTTCCGGGAGGGCCAGCGCGACCACAGCAATGCGAGATCATCACGCCGTCATCGTTGAGGATGCGGTTGGTGTGCTCAAAGAACTGCGGATAGTGGATCGTGCCCACATGTTCGAGCAAACCGACGCTGGAAATACGGTCAAATTGACCCTCGACATCGCGGTAATCGAGCAGCTCAAACTTCACCTTGTCAGCGACACCCGCAGCCTCAGCGCGTTCATTGCAGAACTTGATCTGATCGGGCGCGAGCGCCACGCCGAGCACTTCGACGCCGTACATCTTGTTGAGATAGAGGCCAAAGCCTCCCCACCCACAGCCAATGTCCAGCACCCGCATACCTTCAGCTTTGCCCGGCTCTAGGTAAAGCTTGGAGGCAAGGTGTGCCTTCTTATCCATCTGCGCCTGTTCAAGGCTCGTTTGGGTCGGATCATCCTCACGATAATATGCCATCGTGTATTGGCGATCTTCATCAAGGAAGCGCTCATACAGCTCGCGCGTCAGGTTGTATGTGTGCTCGGCATTCGCGCGCGCAGAGCTGCGAAGATTGATCCCATCGACCATAGCGCCGACTTTCTGGCCAATCTTTTTAAGGGGGCCTTGTGCTTGGATTGCGCTGTCACCGATGCGTTTTGTGTTCGCGGTCACAAACAACAGAAGGTCGCGAATATCATGCGGCTCTTCGACCACTAGCCAACCCCACATAAACGCTTCGCCTGCGCCCATTTGCGGATAGCGCGCAATGTGGTTGGCGGCTTTCTTACTGGTCAGCTTAATCTTAAGCGGCGCGTCCGGCCCGTCGCCATATTCATAACTCTTGCCATCATGATCTGTGACGTGAAGGCGACCTTCGCGGATGACCTTGCCCAGAAATTTGTCGAGTAGCCACATAAGCTTGGAATTTCCCAGTGTTGCATTCTTTTGCAGGGTGATGCCGCCGCATGTGCTAGAATGTCAATCGGTAGAGAGAAAGGGTGCACATGAAGGATCCCAAAACACTAGCAACCACTGTCCCGGTTGAGGAATTTATTGCGAATGTGGAGCCTGCGGCGAAGCGGGAAGATGCAAAAGTTCTGGACGCCTTATTCCGCAAGGTAACGGGCAAGGATCCCGTCATGTGGGGCCCGACCATCATCGGCTATGGCTCATACCACTACAAGTATGAAAGCGGGCGTGAAGGGGATGCGACGCGGTCAGGTTTCAGCCCGCGAAAGGCCAAACATTCGCTCTATCTGATGGGTCGATATTGCGATGAGGCAACCGGCAAAAAGGTCGATGCGCTGCTGGAGAAAATGGGGAAGCACACGACCGGCGCAAGCTGTGTTTATGTGAACAAGCTGGCCGATATCGATCTGGACGTGCTGGAAGAGATTATCCGCGTTTGCTGGGACGCGATGAACCGCAAATATCCGGATTAATTGCGACTAAATCCCGGCATACCACTGGTAATCGCCGATATCTTCCCAAAATCCCCCTTTGCCGCCGTAGATCTCGTCAAAGCTGGCGACGGCTTCGATTGCGGTCAAATATTTGGCGTGCTTGTAGCCCAATTGCCGCTCAATCCGCATGCGCAGAGGCGCGCCGTTCTTCTCGGGCAGGGGTGCGCCATTTAGTTCATGCGCGATAATGGTTTGTGGGTGGTAGGCATCGACCATATCGACGCTTTCATAATAGTCGCGGCCATACAGGACATCGGCGCAGCGAAAGACGATGAAGTTGGCTCCCTCCCTCACTTTAGCCGTGTCGAGCAGTGCGGAGAGTTGCGGCCCGCTCCATTCGGCAATCGCGCTCCATCCCTCGACACAATCGTGGCGGGTAATCTGGGTCCGCTGGGGTAAAGCGCGCAGATCGGCCATGCTTAGGCTGAGTGGGTTGTCGACCAAGCCGCCGACACTCAACCGCCAGTCCGCAAAACCGTTCGCTTCGTGTGCTCGGTATTCCGCTGTTTCAACTTTGAGCGTGCCGTTACCCCTGATGTCGGGAGAGCGTTCATCGGCTGCATATTCCGGCGCCAACGCTTGGCGGCTGGCGAGTGTGCGGTGGGCGCTGCGATGCCAGTCCTCTGCGGCATCAAACAGATCGCCAGCAGGGCCGGTTTCCGCCAGCTCAGAGCAAGCTGCAGCGGGCATAGCGACCATCCCGGCGAGCAATGTGCGTCTCTTGATGTCAGGCAACTGTGCTCTCCTTACGTGCCCCGCCAGTGATCATGCGAGTGATCTGCTTCAGCGGCTTCGACGTGAGCACCATCACGATATGCACCACAAAGAACGCAAACAGCGCCCATGCGAAGATAAAGTGCAAACTGCGCGCGGATTGCCGACCGCCTAGCAGGTCCACCATCCATGGCGCTGCGACTTCGAAACCCGGGCTGATCGCAAGGCCAGTGAACACCATCATCGGCAGGAAAATCCCCAGCACAATGCCATAGGTGATCCGCTGAACCGGATTGTAGGGTCTATCATGGTCGGCCCCACCACCGGGCAGATGCTCCCGCACCGCCTTCGCCAATGCACGCAGCGACCAATCACTCCGTTGCGTCGCAATATCGCGCCAGAAATGCCGCGTGATAACGCTGGCTACCCACATGACGAGTAGGCCCAGTGCGAACACCCAAGCAGACGTGTTGTGCCAATCACGCGCTTCGGCAAGATCATAGCGTTGCGGGATCGTCGTCCATGCGGGAAACCTCATCACAGTCATCCAGGCATCGGCTGGATCAAACCCATAATTGCCCCAATACAAATGCCGGTGCGCGTTCGAGATATTCAACCCCGACATAAACAGCACCACCAACGCCGCAGCGTTGATCCAGTGCCATATCCGGGTGACAATTGAGTGCCGCCTCATTGCGCGGCACCTTTGTGTGTCTGGCCGTCACGCGCCAGATAGATCACATCGCGATCCTGAGAGAGGAGATGCTGGCCGCTATCGATGAACAGGGTTGATCCGCTTTTCAGGGAACCACCTGCAAGGAACAAAGCGGCCTCCGCAACCTCATCCGCACCGGTCTTACGCTCTAGCAGGTTGAGGCGGTGCGAAACCTCGGTTTCGTCCTCGCTCTGATCGTGGCTTGCCAGAATTGCGCCCGGGGCGATGCCATAGACACGCGTGTCCTTTGCCGCGTTCATCGCCAACATAGGGATCGTCGCAGCGAGAGCGTGTTTGGACATTGTGTAGCTAAAGAAATCGGGATTGGGGTTCTCGATCTTCATATCGGTGACGTTGACTACACAACGCGGCCCATCGGCTTTGCCTTGGCTGAGAAAACCTTGCGCCATACGCGCGGGGGATAGAGCATTGACTTGCATCGCCTCCCGGTTCGTATCGGGATCCAATTTGGTTGCATCGTCATAGAGAAAAATCGACGCCGAATTGATAAGGCACCGCCAATTGGTGAGCCGCGCTGCTAGCTTATCAACCATGTGCGCTGCGGCGTCATCATCGGTAAGGTCACAGGCAACTGTTTCCGCGCTCGGCAATGTTGCCGCCAACGCATCGGCCTCTGCTGAGGAGCTGCGATAATGGATGATGACGTGCCACCCTTGCGCGGCGAACGCCTTGGCAATCTCGGCGCCAATCCGGGTTGCGCCTCCTGTGACCAAAACTTGCGGCAGGTTCATCATTTCTCTGGAGCAGAATTTGCGAGCCTTGCCTAGCGTGCGCATGGCGTGTTCAAGAGAATTCGAAGGAGGCCAAGGTGATGGCGATGACGTGCGATCTGGTGGATGTGTTTTGCGATGGTGTGTTGAGCGGCAATCCGTTGGCTGTGGTGCATGGCGCGGACGACATGTCAGCGGAGCAGATGTTGGCATTGACCCAATGGCTTGGCTTTTCGGAAACCACATTTCTTTTACCGCCAGCCGATGCTGTGGCTGATTACCGCGTGCGCATATTCTACCCGGGCGGTGAGCTACCATTTGCGGGCCATCCGACGCTGGGATCGTGCCATGCGTGGTTGGCCGCAGGTGGTGTTCCTTCGCGCGATGGTGTGGTGGTCCAGGAATGCGGCATCGGCTTGGTCGAGGTGCGCGCTGAGCAAGACAACCTCGCATTCAAAGCGCCCGATTTGTTGCGGCATGAACCACTATCTGAAGCAGAACGCGCAAAAGCGGTTGAGCTGACCGGTATCGATGAGGCAGCCTTGATAGAAGCTATCCATGTGGTCAATGGCCCGCAATGGCAGTTGCTACGGCTACGCAGTGCAGCCGATGTCTTGGCCGCAAACCCAGCGGCGAAAGCGGAGCTGGGCACAGATATCGGTCTGGCTGGTCCGCATGAGACAGGGGCAGCACGTGATTGGGAACTGCGCGCTTTCTTTGCCGACACGCATGGCCGCTTTGTTGAGGATCCTGTGACCGGTAGCTTCAACGCAGGTGTCGCGATCCATCTATTTGGAGAAGGATTGGTCGAGGGAGCCTATCGAGCAGGGCAGGGGCAGAAGGTGGGGGCGAACGGTCTTGTTCATTGCCAGCGCGATGCCGCAGGCGCGATCTGGGTCGGCGGATCATGCAAAACGATCAGCCAAGGCGGGGCACTCGCGCAGGTTTAACCCGGCGCCAATGGTCGCAAACACAAAACGCCGCACGTCCTCTAAAGACATGCGGCGTTTCGCTTTGCATCGAGTGTGAGTCTAGCGGCAGCGCAGCTCGCCGCGATCAATTTCGCGGCCCAACAGGCCACCGGCAAGCGCGCCAAGCAGCGTGCCAACGGTGCGATCACCGCGTGTATCGACGGCACGTCCGGCCAGAGCACCCAAGCCTGCGCCAATCACGAGGCCCGTGGTCCCATTCCCTCGCTCGCAATAGTAGTTCCCATCGCGTCCGCGCCATACACGGTCTCTGCGATTGATACGGCGCGGTTCGCGGTAACGGCCACGACGATCATAATCACGGTGTCCGCGATATCCGCGACCTCGGCGATAGCGCCGATCATCATCGTCCCAGTCATCATCGTCGAATCGCGTGGTGGTGTTGATCTCAAATGGGCTTGCGAATGCCTCAGTCATTGTCTCCTCAGTTGGAAACTCGGCGGCGCTGGCGGGCGTTGCAATGGCAACAAGCGAGCCGGTAGCGGCAATCAATGCGGTGGTTTTAATTGCGGTCTTCATGAGTAAGTCCTTTCCGACCCGATGAGCGGGTGAGGACTGTTTCGTTCAGTTTCAGACAACGCCAGATGAACGGCTTGTTGGGAAAGCGGTCAAGGAGACAAAGCGCTTTTGGCAAGCGACAAAGTGAGTGTGTGCCGGGATTTTAGCTCAACTTGGCGCGCGCACGATCACGCAATTTGGGCGCCAGAGAAGGCATTTCGGCGAGTTGCTCGAACTCCTCGCGACTCGCTTTGCCTGCGACCAGAGCTTTGAAAGCACGCTCAACGCTCCAGTCTGCCTCGCCAATCCCGACGCGCTCGATCGTATCGCCGGCCTCCGCCTCACCAAATTCGAGCACCCGGAAGTACCACCCAGAACGACCGCCCTTGACGATTTTCGCGACCATGCCTTTTTGCCCAAAGCGATGGTCGATCTTCCAACACGGTTGGCGCGGTTGGCTTATCTCAAGCAGCGCCGTGCCGACCCGAAACCGGTCGCCAATATGGACATTGCCTTCAGTCATTCCGCGCACAGCAAGGTTTGATCCGAATGCGCCGGGTTGATCAAGCAAGTCGAGCACGCCGAGTTCCTCTCTCCAATAACCGTGGTGGTCGAGCGGGTAGAGGTGCACCGCCATTTCTGGTCCACCATGGACCCGGCGGTCGGCCTGTTCATCCGGCGCAAAGCCATCTTCGAGGATTTGCACCAGACCTTCGCGCGGTCGTTTGGCAATTGCGCTAGTTTCCACGCCATTGAAGGGGCGGGCGGTGCCGGTGCAGATGGCTTCGATTGTGTGCTTCATGCTTCGCAGGCAGTCGTTTTCTTTAGCGTTATGGCGATCCAATCCCTTTGCGTGCCGTCGGTCCCTTTGCCAGCAAAAACATCCTCATCAATCGCATCAAATCCTGCGTTATTGTAGAGGTCACGCACCCACTGCGCATCTGGGAAATTGTGCAAACGGCCCAGCAAATCGCGCCCTTCGCCATCGCCAAGCTTGAAACTGGCATAATGCAATCCGCCCGGTCGCAAGGCGCGATGGATGGCTTTGACGACACTGGGCAGTTCGGCTCTGGGACAATGCAGCAGACAAGCATGTGCCCATACCGCGTCATAGGCGGCCTCCGCGTCAAGCTGGTCAAACTGCATCAACCGAGCGTCGATATCGTGGCGTTCATTCGCTTTGGCGACCATTGCTGGAATGCCGTCGGTGGCATCGACTTCAAAACCGCGCTCCGCCATATAAGCGCTATCCCGTCCGCCTCCGCAGCCCAGTTCAAGCACAGCAGCGCCCGGCTTTAATCGAGCCAAAAACCCCTCAAGGTGCCGGCTCTGCGCCTGCGCACTGCTGGCCGAGTAAAACGGCGCGCCTTCTTGGTAGAAATCGTAGGTAGCGCGATCGATTATCCCGCTCATTTTGCAATGCTCACCGCGTCGCATTCATCACGTTGTACTGGTACACCTCGTCCGGTGTTAGGCAATATCGAGTGCTCGGATCATCCTCGCTGCTCACGGCCTGCTGCTGATACATTACATCGGTTAGAAGTTTACGACTGATGCCCATCCGGATCAGAAAATCATTATCTTCTGTGGCGAGCAGCGCTGAGCTTTGTTCGATGCTCGCGATCAGTTCGGTTGTCGCTTCGCTGCCGTCGATCACAGCATCGTCGATGATCCAGCGGTCGGCTGTGTGCGTGAACATGTGGACCATGAACACTCCGCCCTCATCAATGAAACGTTGTCCGCCGCCCATGAACATGAAATTGCATGCCGAAAAGCACGTCCAGCCATCCGGTATACGCGTGACGAGTCCATAATTTCGGATGAGCCGGCCTGCTTCGTTGCCGGCACGCGCATTGCCTCCGCGTGATCGAAACCAAATCTCGCCAATCATAGGATCGGCGTCCAGCGCGGACTGGAGTCTTTGCGGAAGGCGAGCGTCGATTCTGCCCTCTGCGAGCAGCACATTGAAGCCGTCGCGTTCCACTGTGGAGAGTTTCATCGGCTCAGAGGAACCCCAATTGGGGCTTTTTGGGCAGGTCGGGTTTTCAGGATCGCGATCAGCTGCGCCGGTCAGCAGAGCCAAGCACCCAAATGCGGCAAGCGCTTTCGAGGCGATCCGTTTCCTCATACGACGATAGTGTAACGCGGTGACCCTGCGAGGCGACACATCCGTTTATCGGCACGGGTTTCTTCGCCTGCAACAATGACAACATCTGTGACAGTGATGCAGTCGTCGCCCCCCGATGACGCCTGACGCGAGGTAACGGTCGATGTTCCGCTGACATCATCGCGCGTGTCAGAGGTCCACTCTGCGCTGCGTCCAACTTCGGGCGCCACTTGGTTGCCTTGCTCGTCGGTTTTGAGCGTCGCCTTCTCTGTCGCGTCGGCGGCCTGTTTTTGCTCTTCGGGGTCGAGCTGGCAGGCGATTTCTCGGGAAATCACATTGGTAAATTCACTAACCGGCGCAAAGGAACCTAGTCCTGCGTCGCGGGCCGTGCGCCCCGCAGCACCGCTCAGTATTCCGCCCAGAACACCGCGTGCGGTATCGCCACTCGACCCTTTTTCGCAGCCTTCAGCGGCCTGCGCACCGCGTTGTGCATCGCGAGTTACATCGCGCAGCAATCCGCGAAATTGTGCGTGAGCCGGGATTGCCGTTGCAACCATTGCAGTCGCAGCGGTGCCCATAAGAATTGCTTTGATTGATCGTGTCATGAATTGCCCCTCATTGCGGTAACCATAAACACCACATTGCCCTTCGCCAAGCTGAACAAGCGGCTCTTTGCTCATGGTTTAGCTTGGCAAACGAGCCTGCGGTGTTGTTTTGCTTACAAAACCTGCGTCACTCTCTGGCGGCGAAAGATAATTTTAGGGGAAATCGATATACTTAAGAGAACATGGATGTCGCCGCGCTAGGGGGGCGATCATCCGTCAAGATGCAGCCGCAGCCGCCTCTCGGTCCCGCTCTGCCCGGCTCTTTTTCTGGGCCGCGGTTTTCAACTGCCCGCAGGCCGCATCAATATCTCGCCCGCGCGGGGTTCGCACAGGTGCGCTGATCCCGCCTTCGAACACGATATTGCTGAATGAGCGAATGCGTTCAGGCGTGGAGCATTCATATTCTGCGCCGGGCCATGGGTTGAAGGGGATCAGGTTTACCTTCGCGGGCAAGTCATAGTGTTTAAGCAACCGAACAAGCTCATGCGCGTCCTCATCGCTGTCATTTTTGTCTTTTAGCATCACATATTCAAAGGTGATGCGCCGCGCATTGGATGCTTTGGGATAATCTGCACACGCCTGAAGCAGCTCCTCAATCCCGTATTTCTTGTTCAGCGGCACAATTTCATCGCGAACCGGCTTCGTCACAGCATGCAAAGAAACCGCGAGGTTTACGCCGATTTCCTGACCGCATCGCTCCATCATCGGGACAACACCGCTGGTCGAGAGGGTGATGCGGCGTTTTGACAAGGCCAGTCCATCACCATCCATCACCAGATTGAGCGCATCGCGCACATGGTCGAAATTATACAGCGGCTCGCCCATGCCCATCATCACGATGTTGGTCAGTAAGCGGCCATCGGCGGTATAGTGCGCGGCGCTTTCATCGGTTTCGTCGTCTTCGAACGCGAAATCCATTTTACCCTTGGGCCATTCGCCCAACGCGTCACGCGCCAGCATTACCTGACCCACAATCTCTCCGGGCGTCAGATTGCGCACGAGCCGCATGGTGCCCGTGTGACAAAACGTGCAGTTCAGGGTGCAGCCAACCTGGCTTGAAACGCACAGAGTTCCCCGATCCGCATCGGGAATAAAAACCATCTCAAAATCGTGACCGTCATCTGTTTGCAGCAACCATTTGCGGGTGCCATCCGAGCTGTGCTGCGCCTCAACCACATTCGGTCGTCCAATCACGAAACGCTCCGCCAACCAAGGGCGCATTGCCTTGGATATGTCTGTCATTGCGTCGAAATCGGTGACTCCGCGGTGGTAGAGCCAGTGAAAGACCTGTTTAGAGCGCAGCTTTGCCTGACGGTCGTCCAACCCTGCCTCGGAAAACAATTCGAAAATGCGCGGGCGTGCAAGGCCCATTAGGTCCATACGGCCATCTTCGCGCGGTGTGATGTCACGCGCGACGGGAACCGGATCAACCTGTCCGGGAATGCTCATTAGGGTCGTATCTGTCATGATTAATGGCGCATATAGGCGTGAAGAGCGAGTTTGTCAGCCTCTTCCGGCACACCCCACGGTGGCGGCATCAATCGCGGTGGCGACGCCCGCTAGATCATAGCGGTCTGTGAACCTGCGTCCCTGTGCGTCGCGCGCAGAAACACTCATGCGGGTGGCTGATCGCAAAGCGGCCACCACGCCTGCATCCATGGCCACATCGCGACCCCAAGCATTGCGGCCATTGGCAGCAAGTTCAAAGCGGCGCTCTCCGATGCGTAAAGTCACCTCAGTCGCCTCAGTGACAGAGCGCGAGAGGCGGATGTGCAATTGACCGCGAATATTTGCACCCGGCCAATTGGAGACACTGGCGAAAGGGTTGCTGTCTGATACGCCGCGCGGCTTGGCGATGGCATAGCAGCGCGCGGGGCTGTCATCGCGGAACGCGGCCCAATTGGAATACACACCGAGGCTGTCTTTGGCTGACAGCGGCCCGGTCATTAGCGCGATTGCTGAGAGGGTGAGGGCGATCCTAATCATAGACAATCGCTATCACCTCCCACTCTTTCACGCCTGAAGGAAGCCGGACTGTGCGAACATCCCCAAGTGACGCACCGCGCAGAGCCTTTGCGATCGGGGAATTCCATCCCACCCGGCCAGAGCCTGCGTCTTGCTCATCGTCGCCGACCAAAGTCACATGCTGGCGCGCATCATCTTTGTCAGCCAATTCAACCTGTGCGCCAAAGAACACACGGCTGCGGTCGGGTTGGTTGGCGGGATTGACCACGCGCAAAGCCTTCATTCTGCGCGCGAGGTGCCCCAGTTCACGGTCAATTTCGCGCATACGTTTGCGGCCGTAGAGGTAGTCGCCGTTCTCACTGCGATCACCATTTCCCGCCGCCCAGCTGACAATCTCAACTATCTCAGGGCGTTCTTTACCCAACAAATGGTCATAGCGCGCCTTTAACGCTGCCATACCAGCGGGCGTTATTGGCGGGGCACCACCAGCCTTGGGTTTAGATGCCATCTCTTAAGGTAGGAACGTATCGACCGTGCGCGGACGGCCTGCTTCTTCGGGATACATGTGCGAATAGCTCACCGCATTGCCGATCACTCGCATCACGTAATAGCGCGTTTCGAAATTGGCCGGAATCTTCTCGATCCATTCAACCCAGTCGATCTCACCGCGGCGTGGATCGCCGTTCAGGCGCAGCCATTGCCGCACGCGGCCCGGTCCCGCATTATAGGATGCAATAGCAAGCGGATAGGCGCCGCCATACAGATCCATCCGCCGCGCAAAGTGTGCGTCGCCCAGCTGGATATTGTATTGCGGATCGCGGGTCAGATCGGCTCTGAGATAGCGGACGCCAAGAATGCCCGCTTCTTCACGCGCCGTGCTGGGCAAAAGCTGCATGATCCCGACCGCATTGGCGTGGCTTTCGCGGGTGCGGTCGAATTCGCTTTCCTGACGGCTGATCGCGTGCACCATAGTCCAATCATTGACGCGCGGTGTGGGATAGGTGGGAAAACCGACGCGTTCAAAGCCCGAAATACCGTTTGCGCCCGCTTCCATTCCGACAACAACCGCCATTTCCGGCAGGCCAACTTCTGCGGCCAACTGGCTAACCATTGTGAGTTCTTGCGGGGTTTGAGCGCTTGAACCGATAGCTTGGAAGAACCGCCGCTCCGTCCGCCAGTCGCGGCGATTGGCGGCCATGGTGCGGATTGCGCGGGTGAGTGCGCTGTTTTCAAACTCGGCGCGTGTTGCTTGATCAATCTGCGGCTGTGGCAATTGCGCGAAATTGGGCATTTGGCGACCCAAAGCGTCGATCGAAAGCTGACCGTAATAGTAGTGCGGGTAAGCGGCAGCCATTTCAAAGTAGCGAACCGCATCAGCCTCTTGCCCAGCTTGGCGTGCTGCGCGGCCTGCCCAGTAAAAACCCTTTGATTTGGTCAATGGCGTGCGCGCGGCCAATCCATACCGTTGGAATAAGGGAGCGGCCTGACGTCCATCGCCCATCCTCCACAGCGCGTTGGTTCCACCCTTCCACATCAAGTCGGTGTACTTATCGCGAAGGGCAAAGGAGCCCTGAGAAATATCAGTGCCCGGCGCAAAGATATCGTCGATCCGGCTGGCGATGCGCACCGTGTTCGAGATATCGGCGGCGGTTGCCATGGCCAGCATATCCTCGACCATTTCGGACGGGGCAAAGGCGGGCGCTTTAAAAGTGGGGCGGTTGGCGAGCAGGCTGATCGCAGCACCATTTTGGCGGCGCGCACGATAGTAATTTACAAGGTTGAAGACATAGCCTGCATCTTGCTGCGCACCGTTAGGCACGGCAAGACCAGCAGCAGAAGGGGTCGATCCCCGCACCAACGCAATCCGCGCCATCGCGAGTGGTCGTTCCGCCGCGTCCACATTAATAAGATTGCGTTCTGCAGCCTCAGCCTCGCTCTGCCACAACAGCGCATCCATGCGTGCCGAGTGATCTTCGGCTGTGAAGTTCGAACCAAACAATCCCAACAAATAGGCCTCTGCCGGGCCGCTCATCTCACCGCCACGCCATGCCGCACGAGCCCAATCAAGCGCCTCTGGCCGCCCGGATGCGGCAAGCGACAGCGCATAACGCGCGCGCCCTTTATTGGTCAGCGGGGGGAGGGCGTCGAAGAAGTTGAGAATTTCAGCCTGCGATGGAGCCTCGGAATCGAGCGTATTTTCCGCCCGCATCCGCAAGATTTCGGTGCGCGGAAAATCCGGATAGGCCATGGCGAAGCCAGCATAGTCCGCAAACCGCATCGTCCGGCTTGCATGCAATTGCTCCCACCGCGAAATCGCCGCGCCAATCTGGCTCGGCTGTTGTGCGACCATATTGCTGCGATTGTTAAACTGAGCCGATAAAGGTGTCGCAAGGGCACCGATTGAAGCAGCTGTTAGGGCAGCAATGGCGATGGGGCGGGAAAGCAATTTTTTGACCATGCTGGACATTGTGCCAATCGGTTCCTTATCTGGCGCTTAACGAGAAGCTAGCGTGAACGATTTGTTCGTTTACACAGCAATTTATTGTCTGTGACAGGAAAAAAGCAATGTTCAGCGGTTCTATTCCGGCTCTGGCGACTCCCTTATGCGACGGATCGTTTGACGAGAGCGCTTTTCGTAAGCTCGTCGATTGGCAGATTGAAAATGGCAGCGCCGCTTTGGTGCCTTGCGGAACCACGGGCGAAGCATCGACCCTATCCAATGCAGAGCATCATCGGGTGGTTGAAGTGTGCATCGAACAGGCAGCAGGACGCGTGCCTGTGATCGCGGGCTGCGGCAGCAATGATACCCGCAATGCCGAAATGCACATGGTCTTTGCTAAAAAGGCTGGTGCAGCGGCGGGGCTGTGCGTTGCACCCTATTACAACCGCCCGAGCCAAGCGGGCTTGATCGCGCATTTCAGCTATCTGGCGGAAAACTGTGATTTACCCATCGTGCTGTACAACGTGCCAAGTCGCACTGTCACCGACATCGAGGATGAGACGGTCGTTGCGCTGGTGCGCAAATATCCGGAGAAGATTGTCGCCATCAAAGATGCGAGCGGCGACCTATCGCGTGTTGCGGATCACCGCATGGGTATTGGGCGCGAATTCTGTCAGCTTTCGGGCAATGACGAATTGTGGCTGCCCCATTCCGCTGCTGGGGGCAGGGGGGCGATCTCTGTCACCGCCAATGTTGCCCCTGCTCTATGCGCAGAATTCCACGCAGCAATCGCGGCGAATGAACTGAAGAAAGCGCGCGAGCTCAATGACAAGCTGTTCCCGCTGCATTACGCGATGTTCTCAGATGCGAGCCCGGCGCCGGTGAAATATGCGCTTAGCCGCGTGCATGATTGGTTCTCGCCCGCCGTACGGTTGCCGATTGTCGAGGCAAGTGAGGCCTCACGCAAAGCAGTCGATGCCGCTTTGGAGCATGCTGGATTGGTCTAAATCGTCGCGAGTGATAGCTTGCAGAATGGACTTAGTCGCGCGCCCAATTGCTACCGTCGTCATCTTCGGGTTCACGGAAACCCTCGCCAGGTTTATGGCGCGGGCCAGTCCTATCGGAATCGACGCTCTTGAAACGCCTTGGTAGTTCACCGGGCTTTTGCTGAAATCGATGAGAAGCCTCGTAGTAGCCCACAGGTGACCTCAATTGAGCTGCTACAGCAGCCTTAACTCGCCGAGTGGCGGCAGAATTCCTGCCCACTCGCTCTTCGATTCGATCAAGCGTATCGCGACCATAAATTTGCGCCAGATCATCGTCTGATCTTGCGAATGGACGTCGTTGCAAAACTGACACCACATATTCCGTTGCGAGCACTTCAAAGATCGGTTCTAAGCGGGCTAAATCACCGGGTAAAACCTCGCCGCTATCGCTTAGCCAATCACGATCAAATTTGACTATAACATCGACCGTCGACCGAGATTCTGTGATCGGCGCAATGTGCACCTCAATCGTCGCAACACTGTCTCCGTTGAATGATACTCGCATTTCAACGGTGTCGTCATCGACCACTTGGGTTGTCGAACTCAACAGATTCAACTCTTCGATTGGTTCGATCATGCTCGACCTTTGGCGGAAGCCAGATACCTTGTCTCTTTGCTGACGATCCAGACTCAGAAGGGCTGATTTGATGGAGAAGTTTGAAATCGACTTGCGGACGTATCCCGCATTCAGATCGACGGCTTGCGGCGCGATGTAGTCTTCGTGTTGCGCGCCAAGGGCTCCTGCAAATGTGCTGGGGAAAGCAATGGCTGTCGCACCTGCTGCACCGCCGATTGCGACGATACCGAATGCTATTGAGGTGAGTTTCATAGTCTCCAGATTAATGGCCCGACCGTTAAAACGGATTAAACTGCATCTTTGAAAGAGCGGGCTGCACGATCCGGGAGCATACAAGTCAGTTCCGTACCTCTTTGCTAATTGCGCAAACCCTCCTATCTGCCCAACCACTATGGCCCGTCCCAAACCAGAAACTTTCGATAAGCAAAGAACCGTTGCGGAAAATCGCCGTGCGCGGTTTGACTATCATATTGAGGACAAATTCGAAGCCGGGCTCGCTTTGCAGGGGACCGAGGTGAAGGCCTTGCGTGCAGGTGAGGCGACAATTGCGGAAAGCTATGCCGAGGTTCGCGATGGAGAGGTCTGGCTAGTCAACGCCAACATCCCCGAATACAGCCATGGCAATCGCTTGAACCACGAACCGCGCCGACCGCGCAAATTGTTGCTGAACACGCGCGAGATCGGAAAATTGTTCGGCGCGGTGGAGCGCAAAGGTATGACGCTCGTGCCGCTATCGGTCTATTTCAACAAGACCGGGCGTGCGAAAGTAGAACTGGCCTTAGCCAAGGGTAAGCAAGCGCATGACAAACGTGCGAGCACCAAAGATCGCGACTGGAAACGCGACAAAGCTCGATTGATGCGCGACAAGGGCTAGGCCGTTTTAGAGGCGCGAGCGAAAACTGCGCTAGCTTACCAATTTTAACATTGCGACTTGGTAGGTTCACCCACTGGTCACGCGGCAATCATTACCCATATGATCATTCATGGTGGTCACTTTGTCCTCTTGCTGGTTTTTGACAGAACAACGCTTGTGTTTGCACATAGCGCCGCGCAGACACGCGTTCTGATATGGCTAGCAACCACTCCTCCGGCCCGCGCAATAAGAATACGTGGGGCGCAGATTTCCTGCGCAAACACATGCCTAAGCGTGAGGAGATGGCGCGCAACAAATACTTGGCGCCGATTGCACACCGTTTTCTCTCGCCGGAATTGTGGCGTTTTACCCGCCGGTCCGTTCCGCGCGGAGTGGCGTTGGGTCTGTTCGCTGCGTTTATTATTCCCGTAGGGCAGATTTTTCTGGCGGCGTTCTTGGCTCTGCCAGCACGAGCCAATGTTCCGCTCGCCGCACTAGTTACCTTCATCACCAACCCATTCACTATCGCATTCTGGGCCGTGGTTGCAAACCGTGTGGGGCAGTTCATCCTGCGCATCGACGCGGCGACTTCGGGTGTTGCAAATGAGCAATTGCAAAGCGGTGATTGGCAATGGGTGATTGACGCGTTTGAAGTTGCCGGCGTTACGGTCGTTGGCTTTTTTGTGCTTGCTGTGATTGCCTCATCGATCGGATATCTGCTCGCCAGTGCCGTTTGGCGCGTGATTATCGCACGTAAGCGGGCAAAACGGCTCAAACGGATGACGGACCGCCTCGACCACAGGCTTGGCTCGCAGTAGTCTTGCAAACTGAATGAGCAATCGAGCTCATAAAACGGTAAAGACTAATGGCGCGCGCGGACACTGTAATCACGGCAATCGAAACCACTCAGGTAGAGCCAAAGGGCGCGCTGGCATCTAGCACGTCAATGCTGGCGGGAGTGGCTATTGCCTTGCTGCTGAGCGCGGCCGCCGTGTTCCTAGTGACCGGTGATTGGGCCATCACCGCCGCATATGCTGCCGGGCTGTGTGTGCTGCTGATGGGTGTATTCGTGTTCGATCAATTGGACACGAAAATCGCCGATGCCGAAATAGCCGCTCCCGATTGGTCGGTAACAGTTGCCGCGATTGAAGCGGATGGTGAGGCAATTGCGATCACTGATAGAGCCAACCGCATGGTTTGCGCCAACAGCGCATTCATCAAAGCCTTTGGCTCTAACAGCGCGCCGCCTTCGCTCCCAATGGACAGGGCCGCGTTAGAGGCTGTCACACGCTTGGCGCGCGAGACGTGGCGCGATGGTACTGGTGCACTGGAATCAGTCGAGGATCAAAAGGCACGCGATTGGAGCGTCAGAGCCAACCGGGCCGGGCGGGGTGACGATCATCTGATCTGGCGCTTTACCCGCAACGTGGATGCGGTGGTGGATGCCTTATCCGATATCGATCTGTCGGGCCCGTTCGGCCTTATGCTCAGCCGCGCCGGGATTGAGGCCGCAATGACAGGCCCGGACGGCACCATCCGCAATTGCAACCCCGGTTTTGCGGAGCGTTCATCGGGTGATGGGACCGCAACACTGGCGGGACAGGACTTTGCAAGCCTGCTGCGTGCCGATGACCGCGACCGGATATTCTTCGCAAGGGAAGGGCGCGCGGGCACCCCGCAAACTCTGATCGATGTGCCTTTGTCTGAGCCATCGCAAGCGGGCACGCCGCCAGGCCCCGATGATGGTCTGGCCATGATGTTATTGATTGATAGCGGCGTGGGCATTGGAAGCGGCTGGGACGGCACTTCTCAGGCAGGCGTCGCTCAGCTTGAAGCGCTATTGGCGCAATTGCCGTTGGGTCTTGCGATGACAGATCGTGATGGACGCTTCCTGTTTGGCAATGACGCATTCTTGCGCTCCATCGGGAGAGAAGACCGGGGCATTCCCGCGTTCCCCACCGACCTTGTTGTACGCGAGGACAAGGCAGCGCTCTCCGATGCCGTCCGTCGCCACGGACGCGGTCCTGCCTCAAGCGGCGATATGGCCGTGCGCCTGACGCATCAGCCAGACGAACCTGTCTCCATGGGCCTTGCCGGAGTGCGGGGGCTGGGTGAGGCATCAGTGCTGCTCAGCCTTGCCGATTCCTCGGAGCAGACGCAGCTAAAACGACAAGTTGCCCAAGCGACCAAAATGCAAGCCGTGGGGCAGCTCGCAGGGGGTGTTGCGCATGACTTTAACAATGTGCTGACGGCGATTATTGGCACATGCGACCTTATGCTGCTGCGCCATACGCCGGGTGACAGTGACTATGATGACATTCAGCAGATCCGAGCCAACTCCAACCGTGCGGCCTCGCTAACCCGGCAATTGCTAGCCTTTTCGCGCCAGCAAACCTTGCGGCCGGAGATCCTGCAATTGCCCGATGTTGTGAGTGAGGTCAGTCCGCTCATCAAACGGTTGCTGGGTGAAAAGATCGCATATTATGTGCAGCATGACCGCAATCTGGGGGCCGTGCGCGCCGATCCTCAACAGCTCGAGCAAGTGATCATGAACCTGGCTGTAAACGCGCGCGATGCTATCAACATGAGCGGCGCGCGCGCGGTGGCGAAAGGAACAAAAGGGCAGGGCCGCATCTCGCTCCTCACCCGCAGCATTCCATCCAGCGAAGTGGTCAAACTGGGCTCCGAAGTCCTTCCTGCGGCTGATTACACAGTGCTCATTATGCAGGATAATGGCGGCGGCATTCCGACAGAAGTGCTGCCCAAATTGTTCGAACCGTTCTTCACGACAAAGGAGCAGGGGAAGGGCACTGGCCTCGGCCTGTCGACCGTCTACGGCATCGTCAAACAATCGGGCGGCTTTATCTTTGCCGACAATATCGCCGATGCGGGGGGACGCACAACCGGCGCGCGCTTTACGATCTATTTCCCCGTCCACCATGGCGAGGCACCGCGCCGCCGCGAAGCGCCCGAACTGGTCGAAAGCTCAGAGTGGTCGGTTGGCGGGCGTATCTTGCTGGTGGAGGATGAGGATATGGTCCGCATCGTCGCGGAGCGTGCTTTGTCGCGTGCGGGGTATGAGATCACCGCATGTCCCGGCGGCGAAGAGGGGCTGGCCGCGATCACGGGAGGTGGTGAGTTTGACTTAGTTGTCAGCGACGTTGTGATGCCGGGCATGGATGGCCCTGCAATGGTGCGTGCGATCCGCGAACTGCGACCCGACATCCCAGTGCTGTTTATGTCAGGCTATGCCGAAGAAAACCTTCGCAGCGAGATCGACATCCCAGACATGCACTTTATCGCCAAGCCATTCAGCGTGGCGGCTATCGGGGACAAAGTCGGCGGCGTCATGCGCCAAGCCAAGGCCGTCCAAACAGCCTAAATCGCGTGCTCCAGAAAAAAGTTATGTTCCACTCTTGTTCTTTTGGAACAAATGGGGTACTTCAAATCCAACAGGGGGCGGCAAGAGGGCCGAACCGGTGGATAGAGAGCGATTAAAACTGGCTCACCACCTAGGCAAGGTAAGGAGCGCATGCGATGGCTGGTCAACTTAAATTGGTAGACAAGGATAAGGGTGTGGACCGTCAAAAAGCACTAGACGCGGCGCTTTCGCAGATCGATCGGGCATTCGGTAAAGGCTCGGCGATGAAGCTGGGTTCGAAAGAGGCGATGGAGATTGAAGCGATCTCAACCGGCTCGCTCGGGCTCGATATTGCGCTCGGTATTGGCGGCCTGCCCAAGGGGCGCGTTGTTGAAGTTTACGGCCCGGAGAGCTCGGGTAAGACGACACTTGCACTGCATGTGATTGCAGAGGCGCAAAAAGCGGGCGGTACGGCGGCGTTTGTGGATGCCGAACATGCGCTTGATCCTGTCTATGCCAAGAAGCTGGGCGTGGATATTGATGAATTGATCGTCTCACAGCCAGATACTGGCGAACAGGCGCTTGAAATTACTGACACGCTGGTGCGTTCAAACGCCGTTGACGTGTTGGTGGTCGACTCGGTGGCGGCGCTTGTCCCTCGCGCAGAAATCGAAGGCGAAATGGGCGACTCCCATGTTGGCCTTCAAGCGCGCTTGATGTCCCAATCCCTGCGCAAACTCACCGGGTCGATCAACCGTTCGAAATGTATGGTGATCTTCATCAACCAATTGCGCATGAAAATCGGCGTGATGTATGGCAATCCGGAAACGACAACGGGTGGCAATGCGCTGAAGTTCTATGCATCGGTTCGCTTGGACATTCGTCGCACGGGTCAAATTAAGGACCGAGACGAAGTGGTCGGCAACTCGACCCGTGTCAAAGTGGTCAAGAACAAGGTCGCACCGCCTTTTAAGCAGGTCGAGTTCGACATCATGTATGGTCAAGGCATCTCCAAGAGGGGTGAAATCCTCGACCTTGGGGTGAAGGCTGGCATCGTTGAAAAATCGGGCAGCTGGTATTCGTATGACAGCGTGCGCATCGGCCAAGGCCGCGAAAATGCGAAGACCTACTTGGCCGAAAATCCAGAGACTTGCGACAAATTGGAAGCCGCTATTCGCGGTAAAACCGATGAAGTCGCCGAGGAGATGATGACAGGGCCGGACGCGGACCCCGAAGACTGATCCTTAAGCGGGCTTTTGTGCGGTCTTTGTCGGCAATATGCTCCGACCGCTGGCCCGAACAAACGGAATACCGGCGTGAATGGCTCTCTCTTACTAAAGTGGGACGCGGTTCACGCCGGTTTTTCGTTTGGAGCATGCGTATTTGTGTTGTGGAAATAGGGGTGTTGGACAGAATGCACGCGATCGAGTGATGCTTTCGCTTGTCGACCCCGCAAGCATTGCCTAACTGCCAATTCATGACTTCAACCAATGATCTTCGCCGATCCTTCCTCGACTTCTTTGCGAGTCAGGATCATGCAAAAGTGCAAAGCGCGCCGCTGGTTCCTTATAACGATCCAACGCTTATGTTCGTGAACGCGGGCATGGTGCCTTTCAAGAACGTCTTTACAGGTCTTGAGACACCACCAGCTCCTCGTGCAACTTCTTCACAAAAATGCGTGCGTGCAGGCGGCAAGCACAATGATCTCGACAATGTCGGCTACACCGCGCGCCATCATACCTTCTTTGAAATGCTCGGCAATTTCTCGTTCGGCGATTACTTCAAAGAACAGGCGATATCGAACGCATGGACGCTGTTGACTGCCGAATGGGGGCTGCCCGCAGATAAACTGCTGGTGACTGTGTACCACACCGACGACGAGGCGTTTGACCTGTGGCGCAAAATTGCCGGATTGCCTGAAGACCGCATTATCCGCATCGCAACCAACGACAATTTCTGGTCGATGGGCGAGACCGGACCATGCGGACCGTGCTCAGAGATATTCTACGATCACGGCGAGCATATTGCCGGTGGGCCTCCGGGTAGTCCAGACGAAGATGGTGATCGCTTCATCGAAATCTGGAACCTTGTCTTCATGCAGTTCGACCAGGGGGCAGACGGCACTCGCCGCGACTTGCCAAGCCCTTCGATTGATACTGGCATGGGGTTGGAGCGTGTTGCCGCCGTTATGCAGGGCGTGCACGACAATTACGATACCGACACGTTCAAGGCCTTGATCGCAGCATCGGAAGGTCACACCAATGTGCCAGCCACCGGCGATAATACTGGCTCTCATCGGATCATTGCTGACCATTTGCGGTCCACGTCGTTCCTGATGGCAGATGGCGTTTTGCCCTCAAATGAAGGGCGCGGTTACGTCCTTCGCCGCATAATGCGTCGCGCCATGCGCCATGCGCATTTGCTCGGCGCAAGCGAACCGTTGATGCATCGTCTGGTGCCTTCGCTCGTTACTGAAATGGGTCAGGCCTTCCCCGAATTGCAACGCGGTCAGGCGCTGATCGAAGAGGTGTTGTTGCGCGAGGAAACGCAGTTCCGCAGGACACTCGATAAAGGTCTTAAACTGCTCGATGAGGCGACTGGCGATATGGTCAGTGGCGGCGAACTCGACGGAGAGACCGCGTTCAAGCTCTACGACACTTACGGTTTCCCGTACGACTTGACCGAGGACGCCTTACGCGCCCGTGATATTACCGTGGACCGCGCAGGTTTCGAAGGTGCCATGACCCGGCAAAAGGAAGCCGCGCGCGCTGCGTGGAAGGGGTCGGGAGAAGCCGCCTCGGGTGAGGTCTGGTTCGACATTGCTGAACGCGAAGGTGCGACTGAGTTCACTGGATACGCTGCGACCTCGGGTGAAGGCACGATTATCGCAATCGTCAAAGACGGTGCTGAAACAGAGCGCGCTTGTGCGGGCGATGAGGTGGTAATTTTGACCAACCAAACACCGTTCTACGGCGAGAGCGGAGGGCAGACTGGTGACACGGGGAACATCGCAACGCCTACCGGATTTGCCGCAACGGTGACTGATACGAGCAAACCGCTCGGCCGCCTTCACGCGCATCATGCGAAGATATCCGCTGGCGAAGTGGCGGTTGGCGACAATGTCCATCTCGACGTTGATCACACTCGCCGTGCACAAATCCGCGCGAACCATTCTGCGACGCATTTGGCGCATGCGGCGCTGCGCAATCAGTTGGGCGATCATGTTACGCAAAAGGGATCGCTGGTCGCTCAAGATCGATTGCGGTTCGATTTCTCACATCCCAAAGCGCTTGATACAGCCGACATCGCTGCGATTGAGGCTGAAGTGAACGCTGAAATTCTGGCCAATGAGGCCGTCGCGACTCGATTGATGAGTCCGGACGCTGCGGTTGAGGCGGGGGCGCTTGCTTTGTTTGGTGAGAAGTATGGCGATGAAGTCCGCGTGCTTTCCATGGGCCGCTCAGGCAGCGAGGGTCGCAGTTACTCGGTTGAGCTGTGCGGAGGCACTCATGTCGACGCTACGGGTGACATCGGTCTGTTCCGCATCATCTCTGAGAGCGCGGTTTCCTCTGGTGTGCGCCGGATCGAGGCACTGACGGGCGATGCTGCGCGCAATTGGCTGGTGGACCGCGAAGAGGCACTCAAAGCTGCGGCCAGTGCGATACGTGCGACGCCAGAAGAGGTTCCGGCGCGGATCACAGCGTTGCTGGATGAGCGTAAGCGGCTTGAGAAGGAGCTTGCCGAGGTCAAGAAGACGCTTGCCCTCGGTGGAGGCGGTGCAGGTGAGAGCAGCGCTAATGCCGATGAGGACATTGGCGGCGTTGCGTTTAGCGGGCAGGTGCTTGAAGGGCTCAATCCCAAGGAACTGCGACCACTTCTTGATGAGACTAAGTCGCGGCTTGGCTCTGGCGTTGCAACCATAGTCGCGGTCAATGACGGCAAGGCCAGCATTGCGGCTGCGGTGACAGAGGATTTGACCGAGCGGTTTAGTGCGGTTGACCTGGTGCGTGCAGGTGTCGCGGCGCTGGGCGGCAAGGGCGGCGGTGGTCGCCCAGACATGGCGCAAGGCGGGGGTCCTGACGGCTCCAAAGCCGATGATGCCATTGTTGCGGTTAAGCAGGTGCTTTCCAGCTAAGTCTCGACCTGCGTGACCGATGTCCGCAGTTTTGGCTTTTCGCTAAGCTTGCCTTCGACCTCCAAGCGTTCGCGGTATTCATCCCGCTTGGCATGAATGGACGCGATCACGGGGCCCATCGCGACGCCGATATCGACCAGCACCGCTTCGGAGAGTTGTAGTGAGCTTTCGAGGTTCTCCGGCACCGCATGGCTGGCACCTGCACGATATAGCGAGGCGGCGTGATCGGTATCGCGTGCGCGCGCCACGATCAGCAATTCGGGATGAGCCCCGCGCAGTTTACCTACGAGGCGCTGTGCCAAGACCGGTTCGTCCATCGACAGGACTAATGCAGGCGCCTGCTCAATCCCAAGCCGTGAGAGCGCATCGCCACGCACAGCATCGCCAAATGTCGCGCGGTAGCCATTGCGTTTCGCAGCAGCAATCACGTCGGGGTCGGAATCAAGGATCACATAGGGCTGATCATGGGCAACCAACATATCTGCAATCAAACGACCAACGCGGCCACCGCCGATGATGATCGTGCGAGCCTCGTGCTCGTCTTCCTCGGGAAGTTCTGGCGCTGCCTCGACCCGGCGCGCGATCACTCGGCCCAGCTTTGCGAGAAGTGGCGTAATGGTCAGGCCGATCGCGGTCACGATCTGCCAGAATTGCGCGGTTTCGGGATCAATCACCAATGCACTGGTCGCAGCGGCTAGTACGATCAATGTTGTCTCGCTGGGGCTGGCCATGAGTACACCAGTCTCCGTAGCGGTAGAGCGGCGCGCTCCCATCATCCGCAGGAGCGAGCCGGTCACCAGAGCCTTGAACACTAAAACGCCGACCACGGCAGCGGCGATCTCGCCCAGATTGCGCCAGATCTCCATCAAGTCGATGCTCATTCCGATGGTGATCAGGAACACGCCGAGCGCAAGGCCCTTAAACGGCTCCATGATGCTCTCAACTTCGCCGTGATACTCGGTTTCGGCGATCAACAATCCCGCGATTAGTGCGCCCACAATAGGGGACAGGCCGGTCGCGGCGGTCGCAAGGCTTGCGCCGATCACCACCAGCAGTGATGCGGCGAGGAACAGCTCCGGGCTCTTTGTGCGCGCGGCCTGGCTGAACAGGCGTGGTAGGGCAAAACGTCCCACCACCAACAACAACAGGATGACAATCCCGCCTTGGATCAACGTGGTTGTAAGTTCGGAAACGCCTTCTCCGGCCGCACTGGGAGCAAGTGCGCCAAGGATAAAGATGATCGGTACGATCATGATGTCTTCGAACAACAGCATTGAGAGCGCCGCGCGCCCAACTGGCGAGCGCGTGCCCGATATCGGCAACACAATAGCGGTGGAGGAGAAGGCGAGAGCAAAGCCCAGCGCCAGCGCCGCCGTCGTGTCCATGCCGTTGATATAGCCAAAGAACGCCGCCGAGACGCTGCCGATGATCAACAGCTCTAGGGAACCAAGCCCAAAGACCAGCTTTCGCATCTGCCAAAGCCGGTTGAATGACAGTTCCAGCCCAATCGCAAACAGCAACAGAATGATTCCGAAATCGGCAAACGGGGTCAGCCGGTCAGGCTCCGATATTGTCACGTGGCTTAGCCAAGGCACCTGATCCACCATCGTGCCAAGCCCAAACGGCCCAACCAGAATGCCGATCAGGATGAACCCGATAATCGGTGTGATACGGAACCGTGCAAACACCGGGATCACAATTCCCGCCGACCCCAGTATCACCAGAGCGTCGGACATTACCGGGGAAAGGGTGAGTTCGCCTGCCATATGAACGGATTAGCCTTCCCGGTGGCGCAAGTCACCTGTGGTCATGCCGCTTTGGCGCATTCCATGTCGATTGCACAAACACCAAGGGCGGCCATCCGGATTGAACAGCCGCCCCTTGTGTTGCGTCTACTCGCTTGTTGGCGAGTAGGGAAGCGTTCTGGATCAACTCCAGTTTTTCATTTCAGTCTCAAGGTTTTGCACAATCGCCTCAAAGAACTGCTCTGTCGTCAGCCAGTTCTGGCTTGGGCCGATCAGCAGTGCGAGATCCTTGGTCATTTGGCCGTTCTCAACGGTTTGGATGCAAACCCGCTCAAGCGTCTCTGCGAACTTGACCACGTCGGGAGTGTCATCGAACTTACCGCGATACATCAGGCCGCGTGTCCATGCGAAGATCGATGCAATCGGATTGGTTGACGTCGCCTTGCCTTGCTCATGCTGGCGGAAGTGGCGGGTGACGGTGCCGTGTGCGGCTTCCGCTTCGACGGTATCGCCATCCGGTGTCATCAGAACGGATGTCATCAGGCCGAGTGAACCGAACCCTTGCGCAACGGTGTCAGACTGCACGTCGCCATCGTAATTCTTACAAGCCCAAACGAACTTGCCGCTCCATTTCAGAGCTGCCGCAACCATGTCATCGATCAGACGGTGTTCGTAAGTGATGCCCGCTTCTGCGAACTTCTCTTTGAATTCGGCCTCAAACACTTCTTCAAACAGGTCTTTAAAGCGGCCATCATAGGCTTTCATGATCGTGTTCTTAGTCGACAGATACACCGGCCATTTGCGGTCCAGACCATAGTTCATCGAAGCGCGCGCAAATGCACGGATCGAGTCGTCAAGGTTGTACATTGCCATGGCAACGCCAGACGATTGGAACTCGAACACTTCAAGATCAAGGTTGGTGCCATCATCGCCTTCATAGACGAGACGCAGCTTGCCCGGACCCGGGATCAGTGTGTCGGTCGCGCGGTATTGGTCACCAAAAGCATGACGACCCACAACAATTGGATGGGTCCAGCCTGGCACCAGACGGGGCACGTTGTCGATCACGATTGGTTCGCGGAAGACAACCCCGCCAAGGATGTTGCGGATCGTACCGTTGGGTGAACGCCACATCTTCTTAAGGTCGAATTCCTCAACGCGCTCTTCGTCAGGCGTGATGGTTGCGCATTTCACGCCAACGCCGTGTTCCTTGATCGCATTGGCCGCATCGATCGTGATCTGATCGTCGGTCTCGTCGCGTTTCTCGATAGAGAGGTCGTAATACTTCAGATCGACATCGAGATAGGGCAGGATCAGCCTTTCGCGGATCCACTGCCAGATGATCTTTGTCATCTCATCGCCGTCGAGTTCGACAACTGGGTTTTTGACCTGAATTTTTTGCATGGCTAGCGCCTCATCCCTCTGGATTATCTGTGAGCGTTAGGATGTCTGATTTGATCCCTGTGCGCGGCTCTAGCAGAGGTGAGGCAGGGCGCAAGATGTCGTGATAATTGGCGCGCAATATGGGCCAAAAAGCCCGGGCCTCAAACAACGATGGTGGGCGTAGAGAGAGTTGAACTCCCGACCCCTGCAATGTCAATACAGTGCTCTACCACTGAGCTATACGCCCGCACCATCGTTTTGGCTGTGACAGCGGGCCGAGCCCACAAGCGTCAAAGCGAAGCGGCGCGTTAGCGAAGGCTTGCGCAGTGTGCAAGCGATTCGCGCCGAATATCTGCCCCTTTAGAGGCTGGCTTCCTTCGCATCCTCAAACACGCGCTCCACCTCAAGCACGAGATCGCGCAGGTGAAACGGTTTTGACAGAACCTTAGCATGCGGTTGTTCGCGGCTTGCGCGCAGCGACACTGCGGCAAATCCGGTTATGAACATCACCTTTGTGCGTGGCGAAACCTCAGCACAACGTTGCGCGAGTTCAATCCCGTCCATTTCCGGCATAACAATGTCGGAGAGAAGCAGGTCGAAATCTTCTTTTTCAAGCAAAGGCAACGCATCAGTGCCGCGATCAACGCTGGACACTTCATAGCCGGCTTTGGTCAAAGCACGCTCAAGATAGGTGCGCATGGCATCTTCATCCTCAGCGAGGAGGATGCGTGGGGCAGGGTTTGCAGTCATGCAGTCTCCCTTACACAAGATCGCTTAAGAAATCCCTCTCACAATGCTCGTGTGACCTGCTTTGAAACGGGACAGCCGATATTCTTACCGTTTGAGCTTAACGAGCACGCAACCAAGGTGTGCGGCTCGGTGATTGGTCTGTGCAATTGAGACTTTGACTTGGCGAGGCAAAGCGGGCAGCAAATTGCGATGCCCAACCGCTCCGATCCCGCGCGCAAGCGTTCTCCTGCTGATGACCTGGTGACCCGGCGCGGTGGTACTATTTCAGCAGATGGTGGGACGGGTGAGGGCGCAGCCTTTATCTATGTCGCGCCGCGATCCATGCCGCTGCCGGTTTTGATCGCGGTTCCACATGCCGGACGCGCTTATCCAGCGGAAATTCTTGGGCAAATGCGTGACCCGGGACTTTCGCAGCTGCGTCTGGAAGATCGTCATATTGATAGTGTCGGCGTCGAAATGGCGCGCGCAACAGGAACAGGATTGCTGGTCGCGCATGCGCCGCGAGCGATGTTGGACCTAAACCGTGCAGCCGATGATATCGATTGGGATATGGTTGAGGGGAAGGGGCGAAATTTCGCGAAATTGCGCACTCATCCGACCGGCACCAATGCCCGCGCGCGCAGCGGCTTGGGGCTTGTACCGCGACGCCTGCCCGGATTTGGTGAAATTTGGCGCTCACGATTGTCGCCAGACGAGTTGGAGCGTCGGATTGATCAGATACATCGGCCCTATCACACATTCCTAGGGCGAGAATTGGAGAGGATACGCGATTCTTGGGGCGCGGCTTTGCTGGTCGATTTGCATTCTATGCCGCCCTTGCGCCGTCAAGCGACGGGGACACAATCCGATCGCGGCAGCGTGCCGCAAATCGTATTGGGTGATCGGTTCGGCGCGTCCTGCAATTCCGCGCTGATCTCACGCGCGTTCCGATATCTGGAAGATCAAGGCTGCGTTGCAGCACATAATCGCCCTTATTCAGGTGGCTATGTCTTGGATCGCCACGCCGCGCGCCGTCGCAACATCCATTGCGTGCAGGTGGAGGTCTGCCGCTCGACATATTTGGATCCGTCGCTGTCTGATCCAACCGACGCGGTTAAGCCGCTGGCCAAGATGCTCGCTGGGCTGGTGCGGGAATTGGGCGCGGAAACCGCCGGACTGGGTGCAGGCAGTCAAATGCCGCAGGCGGCGGAGTAGCGAGCCGACAGAGCCATGCGCTCCGCCAGACTTTCGCCCATTGGCCGACACCCCGAGCGGCTTGGCACCCGAAACAGGCGGGAAAAAACCACCTCGTGCAAAAACAGGGGGATGCACGAGGTGGCCAGGTTCAGGGAGGAGGACGCCCGAAGGCGCCTGTCCAAGAGCCGGTCATGAGGGGTATACCGGCCCAGCCACATAAATAGGAAAAGGGCGGCCCACGTTCAATACGTAGGCCGCCCTAGAAACATCGTATCTGGCGGTAATTTATCAGGCGCGAGCAGAGCTTACAGCCGCTGCTCACTATCCCAAATACCGGTTAGACAGCAGGCGTCGCAGCGTCTGGAGTTGGCACTTTGCCTTGTGCGCTTTGACGCTCAAACACGCTGCGCATCAGGTTCATTGAGAACAATTGTGCGTGAATCAGCATCATCATACCATTGGCATTCAGAGCGTGCGCGGTTTCGGCGGGAAGTTCGCGCAGCTTGTTTTCATCGACCATGCGGAAACCGCGATAGACGAATGGCTTGTCCGGCATATCGTTACGAGTGATCGCAATTTCGCCGTCCATCAGAATGTCAAGCTTCTTCAGCTCTTCAAGGAATGAGCGAGTGCGCTGACCCGATTCTTCAAAGCGCTTGCAGAATTCGAGAACGCCATTGGTGTATTCGGTTGGGTTCTCACCATCGAACAACGCCTGGCCATCTTTGTTCTTCGCACCGGCTTTGGCAATCACGCCTGCTTGCGGATCAAAGCACAAAGACATGTCTTCACTGTCCTTGTTCAGCTTTGCCAGGATGAAGGGATAGCGGCGGATATAAGCGGGGACATAGACGCCCGCTTCCAGCTTGCCATCTTCACCGATATAGGTGTTGACGCCCTCGTTCAGACCCATCAGCGCGATTGGCAGCGGGTTGTCACCGGCGGTGAAAACGATTGGATAATTGCGCTGTGCATCGACGAATTCATCCACTGTCAGCGGAATGGCGTGGGTGTCTTTCAAAAACCCGGCATCGTCAAAGCTGCTGACTTTCCAGTCGGCGTGATCGCGACTGTTAAGTGGAAGCAGATCTTTATAGAACAGCGGAAGTTGCGGCTGCGGCGCGGTGGCCATGGAACGTCTCCGAAAAATTAGCGGATGGAAAATGTGGTCCAGCAACCCTCTTGGTCTTGGCAGATGCCGCCCCCAAACCGCTGGATGGCGCGGCTTTAGGCGGTTCAATGGGCTGGTGCAAGCTTGCTGGGGGCTATGGTTGTCTAGGGGGGACCAACTTGCCGGGATTAAGCAAGCCTTGTGGGTCCATCGCATCTTTTATTGCACGCATCATCGAAAGCGCCGCAGGGTCGCTCAAACGGTCCAATTCGGACACTTTCATCTGGCCGATCCCGTGCTCGGCACTGATCGATCCGCCCCATTCCGTAACCAGATCATAGACGTGCGCGCTGATCGTCTTGCCTTCGTCTTCTTCCCATACGCCGGGAACTGCGCCTTTGGGCGCGAGCACATGAAAATGCACATTGCCATCGCCCAAATGCCCGAACGCTGCGACCTTTGCTCCGGGATAGGCGCTTTCAATGACGGGCGATGCCGCGAGGATAAACTCGGGCATCTTTTCCACGGGCACAGAGATATCGTGTTGCACCGCAGGACCCAGAGCGCGTTCTCCTGCTGAGATCGAATCGCGTAACGTCCAAAGATCACCCGCTTGCCGCTCATTTGTCGCGATCATCGCATCACCAATCAACTCGGCCTCAACCGCTTCGGCCAGCGCCGCTTCGAGCCGCTCTCGCAAAGCCGCATCATCGCCGGTGGTGGCCATGCACTCGACTAAGGCGTTCCATTCGTGCCGCTCGCCAAGGGGGCTGCGCGCATCGGGAAGAAGGGCGAGGACGCTGTCGAGGCAATGCGCAGGGACAACTTCAAACCCTTCCAAGGTATCGCCCATCGCGCGCTCAACCTGCTGCAACAATGTGCGGGCATCGGTGATGGAGGATAGCCCAATCCAAGCGGTGGCACGCGCTCTGGGGGCAGGCAGCAGACGCAATGTCGCAGCGGTCACAATGCCCAAGGTGCCCTCAGACCCGATCAGCAATTGTTTGAGGTCAAACCCGCGATTGTCCTTTTTCAACGCGGTCAGACCATCGAACACCTGTCCATCGGCCAGCACGGCCTCAACACCCAAAACCTGAGCGCGCATCGTCCCATGGCGCAGCACCTGCGTACCGCCCGCATTGGTCGAGACCAGCCCGCCAATCGTTGCTGATCCTTTCCCGCCCAGCGTCAGGGGAAAGCGCATATCCTCCGCCTCTGCCGCCTCGTGAAATGTTTGCAAGATAAGGCCCGCATCGCATACCGCTTGGCCAGCAGCTGCATCTATTGACCGGATCGCATTCATCCGCCTCAGCGATAGGATAATCGCCGTCCCGCTATCATCTGGGGTCGCCCCGCCTGCCATGCCGCTATTCCCGCCTTGGGGCACAATCGGCACGCGTGCGTCAGCGCACAATCGCATCAGCGCGGAGACTTCTTGCGTCGATGCAGGTGAAGCGAGTGCCAGCGCGCGGCCGGTATAACGCCCGCGCCAATCCGTGACCCACTGGGCCAGGTCATCGGGCGTGGTCGAAAGCCCCTTTGGTCCAAGCAAGTCAGTGGCTTTGGCAAGGAAGGTCTTAGTAGTGTCGAAGGGATGATTCATTGTTGCCTCTATGCCACACATTTGGGCGAATGTGCCAGTGCAATAGAGTGCACGAAGATTGCAGTTAAGCCAGCGTTCAATCGTTGGTGCTAGCTCTCCGCATCAATTGTCGCGGTGCCAACGCGCACTGCATGTTCTGGAGGAACCACCCAAGCCCGATGACAAGCCTGCTCGCCATTGCAGCGCCTTTTGCGTTGATCCTGCCGATGTTCGGACAGGCGACCACTATGGTGCAGGCAAACGGCGCACAGGCGGCCACGGGTGATAAGGTGGTCGAGGCTGAACAGACCACCGCGCCTACTACTGCTACTGATCGCGAGATGCCGTCAGAGCGTCCGGTGATCGCCACCCCGCTTGATGCGTTTCATAGCGGCCAGGTCCTACGCCAATTTCGCATTCAACAGCGCGTGATCATCCGCATCTCGCCTCAACGCGGTGGCCCGCGCAACGATCTGCTCGCACGCCTTCCGCGCCAAGGCTTGAACACCCAATTCGAAGAGCGCGAGATGGATCGCTGCCTTCGCGTTGATCGTATTTCTGGTGTGCAAACCGGCACCGGCAACCGCTTGCTCCTGTTCCTTAGTGATCAACGGATCGTCAGCTTAAATCTCGAGCGTGCATGCCGTGCCCGCGATTTTTACTCCGGCTTTTACATTGAGCAGAACGACGATGGGCAATTGTGTGTGGACCGCGACGAGTTGCAATCACGCAGCGGCGCACGCTGCGAGGTTGAACGCATGCGCCGCTTGGTCGCTGTCGAAGAATGACGCGTCGCTTTGCGCTGACCGTGTGCGCTCGCCTGTTGCTTCAGCGCTGAATTCTTGACTTTTTGACCAATTTTGGCCAAGCGCGCAGGCGTTGATGGCGGCTTTGTCAAAAGATCCCATCTCAGCACCCAACCCGGCACGGCTTTGCGCCATGCCCGCAATCCGGAAATTTTGACCCGCATGACATTTGCCGATCTCGGCCTCTCACCTGAATTGCTCAAAGCCGTCGACGACGCTGGCTATAGTGAGCCTACCGCCATCCAAGCCGAAGCGATCCCTGCTGTCCTGATGATGAAAGACCTCATCGGCATCGCACAAACGGGGACGGGCAAGACTGCCAGCTTTGTGCTGCCCATGATCGACGTGATGGCCAGCGGCCGTCGGCGCGCCCTGATGCCACGCTCTTTGATCCTTGAACCTACGCGAGAATTGGCGGCGCAGGTTGCTGAGAATTTTGAGAAATACGGTGCGAACCACGATCTGAAAATGGCATTGCTGATCGGCGGCGTTCAGATGGGTGATCAGCTGAAGGCTCTGAATGAAGGCGTTGACGTTTTGATCGCGACACCTGGCCGGTTGATGGACCTGTTTGAGCGGGGCAAGATCCTCCTCTCAGGATGTGAGCTGCTCGTGATCGATGAAGCAGACCGGATGCTTGATATGGGTTTCATTCCCGATATCGAATTCATCTGTTCGAAATTGCCCGAAACCCGCCAAACAATGCTGTTTTCGGCGACAATGCCTGCCCCGATTGAGAAGCTGGCGAAGACATTCCTCAGCAATCCAAAGCGCATCGAAACCGCACGCGCGGCAACGACGAACAAAGATATCACTGCGTTCAAGATTCCTGTTGAACAGCGCGCGAAACTCTCGACCCTGCAATGGCTTTTGAAAAACGACCACGTTGAAACCGCGATTGTGTTTTCGAACAAGAAAACAACCGTCCGCGAGCTCAACAAGAAGTTGCAGAATGACGGTTTCAAAAGCGGCGAAATTCACGGCGACATTGACCAAAACACGCGTCAGAAAGAGCTGGAGCGGTTTAAGTCGGGCGATATCAATATCCTCGTCGCCTCTGACGTGGCTGCGCGCGGGTTGGATATCAAAGGCGTCTCTCACGTCTTCAACTACGACACGCCATGGCACCCAGATGACTATGTGCACCGCATCGGCCGTACGGGCCGCGCGGGGGCAAAAGGGCGCGCTTTTACTTTCGTGACAAAGGCCGATGCCGAGGCAATCGACAATGTCGAGAAGCTGACAAAGAACGTCATTCCTGTTTTCGGCAAAGATGATGTACGCGTTGAACTCGCAGAGCCGGGTTCGAAGTCGAACAGCAGCAGCGGCTCGCGCTCTGATGATGGCGGCGAGCGCGACGAGGTTCGCAAGGAAAAACCAAAGCGTGCCCGAAACCGCAAGCGTGACGACAATGACAGCGACGATGCTCCGCGCGATAATGAGCGTGAGCGCAAACCACGCCGCGAGCGCGAAGCGCGCACTGATGAAAAGCCCGATCGCAAACCGCGTTCACGTCGCCGTGATGAAGATGATGATCCAGTTCCCGCTGGTGAGTGGAACGGTCCGAAACCGGGCTTTCTGGACCTCGGCGCGGGCTAAGGCCGCTTAAGGAACCGCTATGGCGTGGGCGATCATTTGATTGCCTTCAAAGACTGCGCGGTCTGCGACATTGACCTCATCGACAAATACAAAGTCGAACACGCCATCCGAATTGCTGTCAGAGTGCAGCATAACGAGATACATGTCGCCGCTTTCAGGCGCAGGATTGAGCGTGATCGCCACATCGCGATTGGTCCCGCTTTCCACGAAAGTGTAGCCAGCGACGTAGTCGCCATTGGGCCTGCCATCGATAAATGGATGCATGACCAACCAGCCATCGCCGTCAATGTGAACCTCTGAGAATGTCAGTGTTGTCCCATCGCCCCGGCGGGTAAAGGCTCGGTCATTGGTGATCCGCTGCTCAGTGAAAGTGCGCGAGTTGGCCGTTCGTTGGATATCTGCGACCGTGATCCAGTTCGCTTCGCCATTGCCGAATGTGACTTCCGTCGCTGCGGGTTGTTTTTCCGAATGTGCTTCGGCGAGAGCAGGCGGCGTGAACAGGGCCGCCCCTGCAAACGCCGCGCCCAATATCAATGCCCAGAATTCCATCTCAACTGCCCTCCGCCGGTTTCTAGGCGAAGTGTGGCACATCGCGGACGCTCGCGAAAGGTGCCGGAATTGGACCGTTTAGCTTGCTTCTTCGAGATCAAGGATGCGCGCAGTCCCCGCCGCCGCAAGGCCAGAATAGTTGCAGGCATACGCATAACCTTTATCGCCATCGCCAGCAGGCGTGGTCAGGCGCATTTTGATGATCCATCCGCCCAATTCATAGGTCATCAGAGCGGATCGTGCCTCGACGCCGGATTCCGTTGTGAAATCAAATATGGCGACGCCCATATCGAAAGAGAACTGGCTCGCGTCGTCATCAGCTGTGTGCTGCCGAAGACGCACTTGCTCACCCACTACTGGCGCTGCGGCTTGGCGACAGCGAGCCGAGTGATCTTCGTTGAAAGACACTGTCAACGCGGTCGTTTCGCCGCGCTGGATGATGGCATTGCCCGCTTGCTGATGCGCAATCGGGCCCGTCACATCCGCCTTGCGAAAGAAATAGGTGGTCAGGGTTGTCTGCGTCTCGCCGGCGCCCTTTGTGTAGGAGCAACTGACATCGGTTCCGTCGGGTGCGTATGAGCGCACATTCGTCAACTGAAGCTCACGGAAAGTGTCGGGGCACAATGCGCCGCTTAAATTGTGGCTAAGAACGGTGCTGCCATCATCGGCCGAAACCGCCATCCAGTGATCGCCGTTATAGTTCGGCAAATCGATTTGACCCGCATTGCGCTGTTGCGGAGTCCCCGCGGATTGCGCGGCAACATTCGCAGCAGGCAGAAGCAGCAAAATGCCAGCGATTGAGCGAAGTTTCATGATCTACCCCCTGATAAAGCACCATTGGCCTTGCGCGTCTTCAATTGAATAACTGATTAATAGCTATGGGTTTTTGAGTCTGCCCGGCGGCCAGAAAGCCAGCGCTACAAACACAATGTCAGCTCATGACTTCGCAGTGATCCTCGATGATCGAATCAATCAAGTTGCATTGCGCAGAACGATCCATCACAGGCTTGAAAAATGTACCCTAGCGAAACAGTTTCCGAACGATGGGCAGATGGGCTTGTCCATGCTTTCAGCCTCGCTGGGTTTTTGGTGGCGAGCGGATTTCTGTTGCGAGCGGTATTAGATGTCGGGGATGCGTCACTGTTGATCGCGAGCACCGTCTATGCGCTGGCGGTTTTGGCTTCTGTCGGTGTTTCTTTCGCCTACCACCTCTTGCCTAGACCTGACCTTCGCGATGCGCTTCGGAGGTGGGACCATGCCGCAATCTATGCGGTCATTGCGGGCACTTTCAGCCCCTTGCTTATCTTATGTGCCACCTGGAGCGCTTATCTGATCCTAGCGATTACTTGGTCGCTTGCGTTAGTGGGTGCGGCATTCAAAATGTTTGCAAGCGATATTGATACTCGCTGGTCATTGGCGTCTTACATCGGATTGGGCTGGTTTGCGCTCGTCGCGCTGCCGGATTTCTGGACGCAATTGCCGGGCTTCTCCACTGCCGCGATTGCCGCGGGCGGCGTGTTTTACACTATCGGAACCTTGTTTTACCGAAGCAAAAGCATGCGGTTCCGCTATGCGATCTGGCACACGTTTGGCACTCTGGGTGGCGCGTCGTTCTTCGCCGCGATCTGGACTGGGGTTGCGGCCATCTAAGCCAAAAAACTTACTGCACCACTGTCACAAAACTATCGATTACGCGCTTCTCACCTGCATCTTCAAACTCTATCGTGAGCTTGTTACCTTCCTGATCGGTGACGCAGCCTGTGCCGAATTTGGCGTGTTCAACCATAGCGCCAATGACGATGTCGGAGCGCGGTTTGGCGGCGAAGCTCGCGGCGCTGCGGCCCGGCTCGGCGAGGCGCTTTTGCTGTGTTTCGTATCCGCTGGCAACAGCGCGGCGCCATCCGGGGCCGCGCGTTTCAGCACGGGCGGGGCGGTCGCGGGCGACATGGGCGAACGGATCGTCATTCTCGCTCCAATTCGCCTGCCACAGTGATGCGCCGCCGGTCATCGTGCTCTCCGCCTCGATATGTTCGTCGGGCAATTCCTCGATAAAGCGCGAGGGGATTGAACTGGTCCATTGCCCGTATATCCGCCGGTTCGCCGCATGCAGGATGATGCAGCGTCGCCGCGCGCGGGTGATCGCGACATAGGCAAGTCGGCGTTCTTCTTCGAGGCTGGCGAGGCCCCCTTCGTCGATGGCGCGTTGGCTTGGGAAGACGCCTTCCTCCCATCCGACGCAAAACACATTGTCGAACTCCAATCCCTTGGCAGCATGGATTGTCATGATCGTGACGGTTTCCTCCGCATCGCCCCGATCATTGTCCATGACCAGCGACACATGTTCGAGGAAATCGCCCAGTGTCTCATACTCCTCCATCGCACGCGCAAGTTCGGAGAGGTTCTCCGCGCGCCCCGCGCTTTCAGCGGAGCGGTCCTTGGCGAGCATATCGTTATAACCGCTCTCATCCAGCACTAGCCGTAACAGATCGGCAGGTGTCATCACTTCGGATGCTTCGCGCCAGCTGAGGAAATGGCGCAATAGTGCGCTGATTGTATTCGCCGCACGTGCGGGCAGTTCATCGCTATCAGCCAGTTGCAATGATGCAGCAGCCAGCGGCAGGTTCACCCGGCGCGCATGGAGATGCATTTTCTCCAGCGTTTTGGAACCAAGGCCGCGTTTGGGTTGGTTGTAAATCCGCTCAAATGCCAGATCATCCTGCGGCTGAGCGATGACCCGCAAATAGGCCAGTGCATCGCGGATTTCGGCCCGTTCGTAAAAGCGGAAGCCCCCGATGATCCGGTAATTGATGCCGATTTGAATGAAGCGGTCTTCAAACTCACGCGTTTGATATTGCGCGCGCACCAGAATGGCGACTTTATCAAGCGGCGCGCCTTCACGCTCTAACCGCTCTATCTCCTCGCCCACGCGGCGTGCTTCTTCCGGCGCGTCCCATACGCCGATAACGTTGACCTTGTCGCCGCCATCAACCTGTGTCCACAACGTCTTTTCATGGCGGTCCGAATTCGCTCGAATCAAACCAGATGCCGCACCCAAAATATGTGGGGTGGAGCGGTAGTTTTGCTCCAACCGGACGACATGCGCGCCCGGAAAATCCTTTTCAAACCGCAGGATATTGGCAACCTCTGCCCCGCGCCATGAATAGATCGATTGGTCATCATCCCCGACAACACAGATATTCTTGCGCGTTTGGGCAAGCAGCCGCAGCCACAGATATTGGACCGCATTGGTGTCCTGATATTCGTCCACCAGCACATATTTGAAACGGTCCTGATATTCGGCCAGCACATCATTATGCGCACGGAATATGTTCAGCACATGCAGCATCAAATCACCGAAATCACACGCATTCAGCGCCTTCATTCGGTCTTGATATTGACGGTATAATTCTTGCCCACGCCCGTTGGCATAGGCCTCGCTCTCGGCGGCATCCAAGTCATCGGGATTCAACCCGCGGTTCTTCCACCGGTCGATCAAGCCCGCCAATTGCCGTGCGGGCCAGCGTTTTTCATCAAGCTCATTATCGTTGATCAGCTGTTTGAGCAGTCGCAATTGATCGTCGGTATCAATGATCGTGTAATTCGACTGCAGGCCAACCAACTCGGCATGACGGCGCAGCATCTTTGCGCAGATCGAATGGAACGTGCCCAGCCACTGTATCCCCTCACTGCTAGGCCCCAAGTGTCCCGCAACCCGTTCACGCATTTCGCGCGCGGCTTTGTTGGTGAAGGTGACGCACAAAATCTGGCTAGGCCATGCTTTCCTGGTCGCCACCAAATGTGCGAGCCGCGCGGTCAATGCGGCGGTTTTCCCTGTGCCAGCGCCCGCCAGCATCAGAACGGGACCTTCGGTGGTCAGCACCGCCTCTCTCTGCGGCGCATTCAGCTGCACGGCATAAGGAGGGACGTTTTCGTCCGATGCGGCAGGAAGGGGAAGGTTGGAAGTCATAGTCTCATCGGAACATATATAGAACAAATGTTGGATTGGCAATGTCGCACATTCGCTGCGCCCGCGCACCCCACAACGAGGCCCAGTCCCCCGAAACACCTTCAAAATGGCGGAAATTTCGCTCTAACCCGTTTTGATAACGCCTCTCGATAAGGCGTTCGGCGCGCGCGATACAGACGGCGCGGCGGGGTTCGCAAACGCCAAAAGCCCTGTCATTAGGGGCTCATCGGCCTTGTGAGGGATCAAGCACGAAGCCGGGTCGAATGCGTTCGTCAACGCTTGGGAATGGTTATTAGGAGAACCCCCAATGCGTAAATCCCATATCTACCTCTTCGGCGTTGCAGTTGCGACTTTTGGCTTTGTGGCCGTGGCCCCTGCGGCGGCCGCTATCCAGACGGATGACCCAGCTGCTCAGGCTCCAGATGAAGGCGGAATGACACCCGATCAACAGGCCCAGTATGAAACCTGGCCGGTTGAGCAACAGACCGAATATGAGCTCTGGCCGATGGAGACCAAGGGCTACTACTGGTCGCTGACACCCGAGCAGCAAATGATCTTTTGGCGCTTGTCTGATGAAGACAAAATCGCGCTGACCGCGATGACCGGTCCTGAGCGTGATGCCGCCTGGGTCCAGATCGAGAGCCGCGCCTCAGGTGGCTCTCCACCAGAGGGCTAACCCCCCTTAAATCTTTCCCGTGACAGGGTGGTCATGCGGGAAGTGCGCCGGTTTGATCCAGGCGCTTCGGCAGGGCGGGTTCACGGAAGAAGCAGCGTGAGCCTGCCCTTGCCGATACGTCGGGAGGTTTCGACGCGCAGCCCCTTGATTTCGGGCTCTTCGTTGAACGCCGTCTCCAGCGCGATCCACGTTGCCTCTCCAATCCAGCCAAGCCGTTGGAGCCTGTCGAGCGTCACCTCGCCTGCACCCGTGCGATAGGGCGGGTCGAGTAACAGCAGGTCATAGGCTTCGCGGGCAGGGCGCAAAGCAGTTGCTGAACCAGTTTCAATCGTGGTTCGCGTGCGGCAACCCAAAGCGTCCACATTGGCGCGGATTGCATCAATAGCGGCGCGCTCATTTTCAACAAATAGGCAATGCGCGGCCCCACGCGATAAAGCCTCCAAGCCCAATGCGCCGGACCCGGCGAACAGGTCAGCGACGCGCAAATCTTCGAAATTGCCCAGCCTGCTGGTGAGCATGGAGAACAATGTCTCGCGCGTGCGATCAGCGGTTGGGCGGGTGGTATCGCCTTTAGGTGCAGTCAGCTTACGTCCGCGCCATTCCCCTGCGATAATTCTCACGCGTTTTTACTCTTGCTACGCGATTGTTTGATGCTGCTGACAAAGCGATCCAAATCGCCCTTGCGAATACGCGTTGCTTGCCCGCGTGGCAGATCGCCCAGGTGAAACGGGCCATAACCGACACGGATCAGGCGGTTCACTTTGAGGTCAAGATACTCCAGCACGCGGCGAACTTCGCGGTTCTTACCCTCAGTTATGGTCATCTCAATCCAGTGATTGCCGGTTATACCCTTGGTCGATCCACGCTCTAGGTTCGCATCGATTGAACCGTAGCGCATGCCATCGATTTCCACGCCGTCCGCCAGCGCCTCCAGCTGTTCTTGTGACACATCGCCAAACGCACGCGCGCGATATGTGCGCGGGATCCCGGAGGATGGTAGCTCCATCTCACGCTTTAACCCGCCATCATTGGTGAGCAGCAACAGCCCCTCAGTGTTCAGATCGAGCCGCCCTATCGGCATCAATCGCGGCGTATCCTTTGGCAAAGCGTTCACAAGCGCGGCATAGATGGTCGCGCGTCCAGCGGGGTCGCTTTCGGCGGTGATCAGGCCGATTGGCTTGTGAAAAGCGTAAAGCTGCGATGGTTCAGCGGGGCCAACCGGTTTTCCATCAACGCTAACCCCGCGCAGACTTGTGAGGAAAGTTGCGGGCGTTGCCACCGGTTTTCCATTGAGCGCAATGCGTTGGTCAGCGATCATCCGCTCAATCTCGCGCCTGCTTGCGACACCGGCTCGGGCGAGCAGCTTGGCGATGCGGTCGCCTTCGGGGCGATCGGCGGATGGTTTGGGATTTGTGGGCATGCCGCGCGCTTTAAGCGTTCAAGTGGTCCTGCACAATGGCATCGAACCGTGTGATGCCACCCTCGAGCGTGCCTAGCGTCAATTCGCTGATCGCCCCGCTTTCCAAACCTTGTTGCCCAAGTTCAGCTGCGCGGAAGTCTTCACTCGCAAAAACGCCGCCATCCAATAGCTTCCAACTGCGCTCCCAATGATCGCGCGCTTTGTCGGTTTTGGGCTCTTCAGGTATGAGCATAAAATCCTCAACCAACGTGAGATTATGGGCCTGGGGCATCAGCACCATGACGTTGATATAATCGGGGCTTGGCACGATTATGGTTGCAGGCAGCAGTTGATAAGCGAACGTCACAACTCTGCGCATCGCGGCCATATCGCTGAGGTCGATGCTTTCCATCTCCTCCAAACGACCCACGGCCGAGCGCAAATGCGGTCCCACGCTGTCGCCTGCGGTCACTCCATCTTTGAAGAAGGGCCCGATTGTATCGGCGTGCAGGCGCGTGACATGATAGCTTTCGAGGAAGGCATCCATGATGAGCTTCCAATTGCCTTTGACCGTGTGTGTCTTTCGGCGAAACAGATGCGCATCAGGCGCTCCGAATGCGGTGAAATCTTCGCTGACAAGGCGGGCATCACTAAAGTCCGCATCGGCATCTGGCGCAAACCAGATCAGCCCGCCAGCCTCGATGCTGGGCAGTTCGCGCAGACCATAGTCGCCTTTATCGAGATCGGGAAAGGTCTCTGGCCGGGGCAGGGCGAGCAACTTGCCATCCAACCGATAAGTCCATGCGTGATAGGGGCACACAAGCCGCTTTGCGCATTGCACGTCTTCGCCTTCAACCAGGCGCGTGCCGCGATGTTGGCAGACATTCAAGAACACATGCGCCGCGCCATCATAGTCGCGCGTGATCAGCAGAGGCCGTCCGGTCGCGTCATGCGGCACCGCCATGCCGGTATCCGGCAGCAGCGCGGAGGGCGCCAGCACCTGAGGCATGCGATCAAACAAAGCCGCCTTTTCCCGCGCAAAATGCGCAGGGTCAGTATAGCGGCTCGCCGGAACACTACCCACCGCATCTGCAACCCGCGTCGTGCCATCGCGGATTGCCTCTGCCAGCGCCAATTGGCCCGGCGTCGCGCGCAATATGGGTAAATCTGTTGCGGCTGCGTTCATTGCGGCTTCCCTATCCCTCTCGGTTACGAGTAGTGTGGCACGAAACAGGTTAAATACAAAAGGACGAGGGATCTCTATGGCCACTGCCGAGGCGACGCCTGAAGAAAACACGCCCGAAAAAAAGAAGCCCGGTTGGGGTGAATTATGGCGCGCCATGGGTCAGCGGAAAACTGCCTTTATGGCGCTGTTCGGCTTTGCCAGCGGGCTGCCTTTCGCGCTGTTTCTGGGTACGCTCTATGCTTGGTTGAGCGAGGCTGAGGTTGATCTGGAGACGATGGGCGTCTTCTCGCTCATCGGGTTGGCCTATGCATTCCAGTTCATCTGGTCGCCTTTGGTCGACAAGGTTGACCTGCCGATCCTGCGCAGACTTGGAAAGCGCAAGCAATGGATGGTCCCGATGCAGGTGATCTTGGGCGTGATCCTCGTCACGCTCAGCCTGTTGGAGCCGAAGACACAGCTCGGCTGGTTCTCTCTGCTCGCAGGGATAGGCGCTCTTGCAAGCGCGACACAGGACATTGCTATCAACGCTTGGCGCATTGATGTCGCCGATGAAAAAGCGACGCTCGATATCCTATCGACGATCTACCAAATGGGCTTTCGCATGGCGTCGCTTGTTGGCGGCGCATTGGGCCTGATCATTGCCGCGCGCATTGGTTGGCCGGAGACGTATATGCTGATGGGGGCGATCATCCTTGCGATCGGGTTTGCAGGCATGTTTGCGCCTGATTCAGATAGCGCGGCCTCGGCGATTGGGGCCGACGAAGATGAGTTCGTAGAGCTGTATGAAGCCGGCGAAGTGCGCGCCGATGTGCGCCAGCGTTACCTTTGGATTGTGGTCGCCTTGTGGGGCTGGGCGTTGGCGATCTTGGGTATTTTTATGGTTCGCGCATTGGGCGGGTTTGTCCCGATGATGGGCACGCTCAACCTCGGCCTGTTTGTGTTCGATCCGAACTGGCTACTCGGCATGTTCCCATTGAATGAAAGCGGGCGACCTGATCCGACCGAGTTTACCCGCAATATGGGACCGCTGATTATCGCTGCGACCATCATTCTGCCCGCGATCATCGCCGCCTTGCTGCACCAACGTAAGGTGAAGGGGACCGATGTCATTGCGCCGGGTGAGACTGCCGCGCGCGCGCCAGGTGGATCGGACCATCTTTATCGCGCGTTGCTGGTGCCATTGATTGAGTTTGTGGGGCGTATTGGCTGGCCGTTGATCCTGATCCTGTCGCTGGTTCTCACATACCGGATTTGCGACGCGATCTGGGGCACGTTTGCTTATCCATTCTATTTGGGAGAGTTGGGCTACACCAATGATGAGGTCGCCTTTGCCTCCAAGTTCTTTGGTGTGGGTGCGATTATCGCGGGGCTGGCGCTGGGCGGATATATGCTGACCGTTATGGGCCGGATGCTGACGTTGACTTTAGGAGCCTTGCTCGCAGCGCTGACCAATTTGCTCTACGCGGATATGGCCGTGGGCGGCGCAAATATGCAGTGGGCGAGCGACCTCGTCGGCTTCAGCGCGCTAATCAATTTCATGGCGCCGTTCGGGTCAGAGGGACTACCGCGCCTGACTTTCACCATCCTGTTTGAAAACCTTGCTATCGGGATTGCAGGGGCGGCCTATATTGCGTGGCTATCCTCCATCGTCTCGAAGAAATACGCTGCTGTGCAATACGCTTTGCTGTCTTCGCTCACGCTTTTGGTGGGCACATTGGGGCGGGGCGCGTTGGGTGAGATGATTCAGAAGCAGGGATATTTCGATGTCTTCGTGCTCACGACTTTCATTGGCCTGATCGCAGTCGTGCTCTGCCTTGCCGAATGGTATCGTCAATCGCGCGCGGGGGCGAAGTCCGGTGTGGTAACGCCAGATCCTGCGGCAGCGCCAGCGCAGTAACGGGCAATGGCCGAGCGCACTTTTTTGAGCGCTGCGAAACTCAATTTCGCCCTATACTTTGAACGTGAAGTGCTGGCTGCCTTTGCGCTTGGCGTGTCATCGGGCTTTCCATATGCGATGATCGGAGCGACACTGACCACGCGGCTGGCGCAAAACGATATTGATGTGAAAACAGTTGCGGCATTCAGTCTCGCGTTTCTCGTCTACAATTTCAAAGTGTTCTGGGCGTGGATCATTGACGGTGTGCGCATTCCGGTGCTCGGCGTCTTGGGCCAGCGCGTGTCGTGGATGATAGTGACTGGCGTCGCGGTGATAGCTGCAGTCATCAATCTCGCGTTTGTTGACCCTTCGCAAAACCTAAGTGCAACCATCATCGCAGCGGTTCTGGTCGGTGCGGCTGGAGCAAGTTTCGACATTGTGATCGACGCTTACAGGATTGAGACACTGCGTCCCGATCAACTCGGCATCGGATCAGGTATGAACCAATATGGCTGGCGCGTGGGGTCCGCTGGGGCAGGGGCCATCGCGCTGGTCGTGGCGGCGCGTTACGGGTGGAGTGCAGCCTATCTCGCCTGCGCAGCGTTAGCTTTGCCCGCGATGTTCACCGCTGTGATGATGGGAGAACCAGCACGGCGGCGTGTCACTGCGGCGCGCCAAGGGCTAAGCGCGATCTGGCGCGCAGTTACCGAGCCTTTCACCGCATTTTTCCAAAGGCATGGCGCGTGGCTCGTCCTCGCTTTTATCCTGATCCACAAGATTGGCGACACATTGGCAAACCTCACATTCCGGCTGTTGTTTGAGCATCTCGGCTACACCAATGACGAGATCGCGTTGTACGACGTGGGTGCGGGGTTCTGGGCCTATATGATCGGCATTTTCGTGGGCGGAGTGCTCTATTCGCGGTTGGGATTGAAGCGCTCTGTGCTCATCGCGTTGGTGTTGATGGCGGTGTCTAACCTGAGCTTTGCAGCGCTTGCGGCGGCGGGGCATTCAAACCTTGGGTTGGCGGGTGCGATTGGGTTTGAGAATTTCGCCAGCGGATATGGCGGAGTGGTCGTGGTCGCCTATTTCTCCGCGTTGTGCGACCTTCGCTTTACCGCTGCGCATTACGCCATGATCAGTGCGGGGGCGAGTATAGTCGGGCGCGTTCTGACCGGTACAAGCGCAGGGGCGTTGATAGAGACGACAGGCTATGTGAGCTTTTACCTGCTCACCACGGTCCTGGCCATGCCGGGGATTATCCTGTTCTGCTGGATGATGCGGCGCGGGCTTGTCGATGATGCCATGGGCAGTGCTGGTAAAGACGCTGCGCCACCGAGTTAGTTAGGGATTTCATCGTTCAGCTTGAGCGCTTGACCCGCGAGATAGAGCGATCCGGCGATAAGGACCGGGTGATCGTCGCTGGGAACGTTCAGAAGAGCGTCTTCAAGATCAGAAGCAGCGCGCGCGGTGGGGCCAAAAGCCGACGCCGGATGCGCGTCATGTCCGGGGACAGGCACTATCGTTAGCGAGCGGATACGCTCACCCAACGGGCTGAGAAAGGAGCTGGGGTCCTTATTGTCGAGCATGCCCAGAACAAGGTGCAACTGCTGCCCTTCCAGCTCCGCAGCAACCGCTTCTCCCGCGCTGGCATTGTGCCCGCCATCAAGCCAAACCGTGCGCGATTGTGTTAGCGGTCCATGCGCCAAAAGCTGCATACGGGCAGGCCAAATGGCCCTTTTCAACCCTTGCGCGACAGCTTGATTGGTCACTTCCACCAGTGACTGCGCGCGCAGCATCGTCGCGGATAGCGCAGCGTTGCGCGACTGGTGCTCTCCACGAAGTGACAAATCTTGCGGTCCAAATTCAAGCTGTTGCTTGATTGTCAGTTCGACCAAGTCCGCCCCTGCATCATGCGCGCTCACGCGCACTGAGCGCAGGGCCTCGGGCGGATAATCCGGCGCCATCACCACCAACGGCACACCGCGTTTCGCAATCCCCGCCTTCTCAAAAGCAATCCGCGCCATCGGTTCTTTCGGTACGCCATCCTCTGGCGCGAGCAAGAACTTCTCATGATCGATGCCCAGCGCCGAAATCCCGCATGCCGCCAATACGTCCGGCTCCAACACATTGGTGGCATCTAGCCGTCCACCAAGACCCACTTCGATCACGCAGGCATCGGCAGGCACGCGCGCGAACTCCACAAAGGCTGCGGCGATGGTGATCTCAAAGAAACTGCAGCCAAGCCCCTCGGCGGCATCGAAGACGTCCTCTAACAACTCCGCCAACCGAGCATCGTCGATAAGCTTGCCCGCAACCCGAAACCGCTCATTGTACCGCACCAAATGTGGGGAGGTGGTGACGTGGACGCTATACCCCTGCGCCTCCAAGATCGCGCGCAGGAAAGCGCAGGTCGATCCCTTGCCGTTGGTCCCCGCGACATGAAACACCGGCGGCAAGCGTTGATGCGGATCACCCAAACGGCGCAGCAATTCGCGGATCGCATCTAGCCCCAACGTGTCGCGCTGAATACTAAGGCCGCTTAACCGATCCAGCTGCGCCTGAACGCGCGGATCGTCTGATTGGCCCATATCCCGCATGGATCGAAGGGGACGTTCAGGCAGCTTGGGAGGGCTGAAGATATTCGAGCACATTGGCGAGCGTCGTTTTCAACTCGCGCCGGTGCACCACCATATCGACCATGCCGTGTTTGTGCAGGTATTCTGCGCGTTGGAACCCTTCGGGCAATTGTTCGCGGATCGTGTCTTGGATTACGCGTTGTCCGGCAAAGCCGATTAGAGCCCCTGGCTCTGCAATATGCACATCGCCCAACATCGCATAACTCGCCGTGACACCGCCAGTCGTGGGATCGGTCAACAGCACAATGTAAGGAAGTCCTGCCGCTTTCAGACGCCGTGTCATCACGGTCGCGCGCGGCATTTGCATCAGAGACAAAATCCCCTCCTGCATCCGTGCACCGCCCGCAGCGGTCACAACGACATAGGGGCACTTGCGGGTCAAAGCGCGCTCGGCTCCAGCGCAAAACGCCATGCCCACTGCCATGCCCATCGACCCGCCCATGAAGGAGAAATCTTGGACGCCGACAACGGCTGCGTGGCCTTCGATGGTGCCCGATCCAACCACAAACGCATCATTATGCGGGTTCGCGTCGCGCGCGGCTTTCAACCGGTCGGTGTACTTCTTGCTGTCTTTGAATTTGAGCGGGTCTTCGGTCACCTCAGGAGTGGCGACCAGATCATAGCCTGCATCTAGCAGCAGCTCTAACCGGGCATCCGCGCCGATCCGCCCGTGGAATTCACAACGCGGGCAAACGCACAAATTTTCCTCATATTCCGCGACAAACAGCATCTCCTGACACGATTTGCACTTGATCCACAGATCCTTTTCCGTGGTCTTTTTATCGGCGGTAAAGCCCAGTGAATTGCGGACGCGGTTGAACCAGCTCATTTATTTGCTTCCCGAATTGCGGCGACCATGCTTGCGGTCAGCTCTTGTAGCTTAGCCGGAGCCTCCTTGCCAAACTCCCTGCACAGATCAACCAGAGCAGAGCCGACAACGACACCATCGGCATGTCTGGCAATGGCGGCGGCTTGTTCCGGAGTGCGCACTCCAAACCCTACCGCGACCGGCAGATCGGTAGCGGCTTTCAGCGCGGCAACGGCGGTTTCGATAGAGGCGGTGGCGGCCTGTTGCTTGCCCGTGATCCCGGCGACCGAAACGTAGTAGAGAAACCCGGCTGAGCCTTCGAGAACCTGCGGCAAACGCTCCGCATCGGTGGTGGGAGTGGCCAAGCGAATGGGCGCGATGCCTTTTGTGCGCAGAGCTGGGCCAAGCGCTTGATCTTCTTCGGGCGGAATATCGACGCAGATGACGCCATCAACGCCCGCATCGGCAGCCGCGACCGCGAACCATTCCGGCCCACGCCGCACCATCGGATTGGCATAACCCATCAGGATCAGCGGAATGTCAGGATGCCTCGCGCGGAAGTCGGTAGCGATTTGCAGGACATCAGCCGTGGTTGTCCCCGCGCCAAGACTACGCAAATTCGCAGATTGAATCGCCGGACCATCGGCCATCGGATCGGTGAAGGGCATGCCGAGCTCAATCACATCCGCGCCGCCAGCAACGAGCGCATCAAGATTGGCAGCGGTGTCGCCATCACCAGCAGTGATGAACGCGACGAAGGCGGCATGGGGTTTGGAGAAGGCGTTTGAGAGGCGGGTCATTTTAAGTTCAGACTGCCTCCAAGGTTGGCTCGTTTGAAACGTCGAATTTCAAAAATAATCATACCAAAAGCTGCAACTAGGCCTCTCATGTAGGCGCGCAACTCAATTCTCCATCCATCTCCGCCTACCCAGTCCCAAAATGGCGAAACGAGGAAAGCTACGAACCCGAAAACCGCGAAAATTCGTGCCAGTCCCCAAAGCACGGAGTAAATCAAATCTCCACTCCCAGCTTTTCAGCCACAGTGAAGATGTCCTTATCGCCGCGTCCGCACAGGTTCATCAGGATGATCTCTTCCTTACCCATTGTCTTGGCGCGATCGGCTACTGCGGCAATTGCATGGGACGGCTCCAAAGCAGGGATAATCCCCTCGGTCCGGCACAACAGTTGAAAGCCCTCAAGCGCCTCTTTGTCGGTGACAGCGGTGTATTCGACCCGGCCGCTTTCTTTCAACCAGGCGTGTTCGGGGCCGATGCCGGGATAGTCCAAGCCTGCGCTGATCGAGTGGCCTTCGGTGATCTGACCGTCTTCGTCTTGCAGCAGATATGTCTTGTTGCCGTGGAGCACACCGGGTGCGCCACCGAGCAGGCTGGCCGCGTGTTCATCGCCATCGAGGCCATGTCCCGCCGCTTCGACTCCGAGCATCTTTACGTCGGCATCGTCGAGGAACGGATGGAACAGGCCCAGAGCATTTGATCCGCCGCCGATACAAGCGACCAGCAAGTCAGGCAGGCGTCCCGTGCGACTGAGCATTTGCGCGCGTGCTTCGGTGCCAATGACGCTTTGGAAATTGCGCACCATTTCGGGGTAAGGATGTGGGCCAGCAGCCGTGCCGATGATGTAGAATGTGTCGTGGACGTTGGCGACCCAGTCGCGCAGCCCTTCGTTCATGGCGTCTTTGAGCGTCGCTCCGCCGCTGGTAACCGGCACGACTTCTGCGCCGAGGAGCTTCATGCGGAACACATTGGGCGATTGGCGCGCGACGTCCTCTGCGCCCATATAGATTACGCATGGCAGGCCGAACCGCGCGCAAACGGTGGCGGTTGCAACGCCATGCTGGCCCGCACCGGTCTCTGCGATAATCCGCGTTTTGCCCATGCGCATCGCGAGCAGGATTTGCCCGATGCAATTGTTGATTTTGTGCGCACCTGTGTGGTTCAATTCATCGCGCTTGAACCAGACCTGCGCCCCACCAAGTGCCTCTGTCAGCCGCTCTGCAAAATAGAGTGGGGAGGGGCGGCCAACATAATGTTCGAGCAGATCGTCAAACTGCGCGGCGAAGGCGGGATCGGCCTGAGCGGCGCGATATTCGCGCTCCAGATCAAGGATCAGAGGCATCAGCGTTTCGGCGACATAGCGTCCACCAAATTCGCCAAAATGTCCGCGATCATCGGGTTGGTTGCGGAAGGAGTTAGGAGGGGTATCGTTCATTATTGTCTCTAAGCTTCGCCAGCAGCGTCACGGGCCGCTTTGCAGAACGCGGCGATCCTGTCCACGTCCTTCACGCCCGGCGCGGTTTCAAGGCCCGATGACGCGTCGACCAAAGGGGCTCCGGTCGCGCGAATAGCATCGGCGACATTGTCCGGGCCTAACCCTCCTGCAAGACCCCACGCGGTGCGGTGCTCATGGTCCTTGAGCAGTCCCCAATCGAAACCCACGCCATTTCCGCCGGGAATCGCGTTTTGCACCTCGGGCGGAGGCGCATCGAACAAGATGCGGTCCACGGCCCCTTCGAACCGACGCGATTTGGTGAGCGTCTCGGCGCTACGCACACCGACAGCTTTCCACGTCTCAATACCCGTCTGCTTACGCACCAAAGCGATCCATTCGGGCGTTTCCTTGCCGTGGAACTGGATCACATCAGGCTTGATCGTAGCAATCGCGGTGCCTGTTGTCGGGATATCGGCATTGACGAGCAACAGCACCGTTTTCACGCCCGTAGGCACCGTCTTGCGGAGCCGCGCGGCGTCTTCAATGCTCACATGGCGCGAGCTTTTGTCGAAATGGATAAGGCCAATATGGCTAGCCCCCGCATCGGCCGCAGTGGCAATCGTTTCGGGCGTTGAAAGCCCACAAATTTTAATCAGCATTTTGGACTTCAATCATTCTGGATCAGGCGGATCAACGATCCATCGCAATCATTAAGATAGGCAATTATTAGCCCGCTCGCCTCGCGCTGTGGGCGATGAAAACGTGGAATACCTTGCGATGCGCTCGGTATATTGCTTGCCTCCAATTGCGCCATCATTCCGGTTAAATCATCAAGGCGGATACAGCAGCTAAACGAGCTTCTCGCTGGATCAAGGTCCGGATAGGGAAAGAATTCCAACACGATCCGATTGCCCTGCGGCCCTTTGTGCAAAATCATCCACCCATCGCTGCGATACCCGCATTCAAAACCCAATTGAGAATAGAACGCCTCTGTCACGGCAAAATCGCGAGAGGGAAGGTTGGGCGTGGCGAAATCAGGCATGTGGCGGTCTTAGCCCCTTTGGCCTCACACAGGAAAGTGAATGGCTTGCGCTTTCGCGAAATTTCAATGACGGTCGATTGGATTTTCTAGCACAGGGGTCCTTCATGCCGATTAAAACCGTCGCCGCCGCTTTCATCGCGTTGTTGCTCGCCGCGTGCAATCCGATGGAGCAATTGGACGTTGCTGAACAGAAAATCGCGCAATTCCATGAGACGTATAACGCGGGCGATTCGCGGGCTTTGTATGGTCGGACCGCTCAGGAATTCCGCGACATCACGACGCCTGAACAGATGGATGAGCTCGTTGTGCTGGTCACTGAGAGAATGGGCGCGGTGCAAAGCACAGAGCGGTCGGGTTTCAACGTCAATGCCGGAACCGGCGAGACGACGACAACCGTCACTATGACCACCACATTTGCCAAGGGCGAAGGGAAAGAGACCTTCACATTCTACGGATCAGGCGATGAGTTGCGAATTGTTGGCTGGAACGTCGACTCGCCCAACTTTGCGGATGCCGAAGCGGAAGAGGTTCCCGAGGGCGAAGAACTGACCGAGGCGGCGGAGTAATCCCCGCAGAGCTTACAATGTCGCTTCGATCGCCCGCGCAGCCGCTTCTGGATCATCAGCACGGCTGATCGGGCGGCCAATCACCAGCACGCTGGCGCCATCATCGCGCGCGGCACGTGGGGTTACGGTGCGTTTTTGATCGCCAGTTTTGGAGCCAGCGGGGCGTAGACCGGGGACGACAAAGAAGCCGTCTTTCCATTGCTTGCGCACTTGGCCCACTTCCTGACCCGAACACACAATCCCATCGAGCCCGGCTGTGTGCGCCAATTCGGCGAGGCGCATCACATGGTCATGCGGTGACCCGCCAACGCCAGCATGACGCAAGTCGTCTTCGTCCAAGCTCGTAAGCATCGTGACGGCCACCACCTTGCACCCTTCGGCGGCGGCTGCTTTTGCATCTTCCATCATCGCGCGTCCGCCACTGGCATGGACCGTAACGATCTTCGGTTCGTAGACATGCACCGCCTGCATGGCTCCGGCTACAGTGTTGGGGATGTCGTGGAATTTGAGATCAAGGAAAATTGGTAAGCCCATATGCGCAATTTCATGGACGCCATGTGGACCGTGCGCACAATAAAACTCCAACCCCAGCTTCACCCCGCCAATATGCGCTTTCACCTTGTTGATGAGCGCTTTGGCAGGCTCAATCTGAGGCACATCAAGCGCGAGATAGACGGGGTTGCTCATGCGGCGTTGTCGCTGCTGGTCGGCGACAGGCCATCCACAGGTTTTTCCACAGGGCTGCCCACAGGTGCAGAACCGTCAGGCGAGCGGCGCTGACCCAACGCGGTCGATTTGATTGAGGCCTCGAGGCTGCGAACGCGGCGATCACTGCTCCATTTGCTGCTGCGATGATACAGCCACATCGGGATGATACCGAGCAGGAATGCAATTATGACGAGCACGGGGACTTTCGTCTCCAGCACGAGGTTTTCCCACAGGTTCACCTCGACCGGCTCCCAATTGAAAAAGGAGAAGGTGAGGATCCCGAACAGGATCATGACCCAAATGATGGTGCGGACGATTTGCACGTGTGTTTGACCTCTTGTCTCTTGTCGAGAAATTTAAGCCTTTTCGGGCCTGAGTCCAGCAAAGGCTTGAACCAAGAACCTATCCGAAGACGCGCGCAAACACCGTGTCGACGTGTTTGAAGTGATATTCGAGGTCGAATTTCTCTGCGAGCTGCGCGTCTGACAGTGCCGCGGTCACCTCATCATCACCTTTCAACAGCTCCAGCAGTGACAGCGCGCCGTTCGATTCCCAAACCTTCATCGCATTGCGCTGGACCAGGCGATAGGCATCCTCACGGCTAACACCGGTTTGGGTGAGGGCCAGCAGCACACGCTGTGAATGGACAAGTCCGCCCATCGCATCGAGGTTCGATTGCATTCGTGCGGGGTAAACCAACAGCTTCTCCACCACTCCCGTCAGACGAGCGAGGGCAAAGTCGAGAGTGATTGTCGCATCGGGGCCGATGAAACGCTCAACCGAAGAGTGCGAAATATCGCGTTCATGCCAAAGAGCGACATTCTCCAACGCGGGCAAGGCATAGGCGCGGATCATACGAGCTTGGCCGGTGAGGTTCTCCGTCAGAATGGGGTTGCGCTTGTGCGGCATAGCACTCGATCCTTTTTGTCCGGGCGAGAAATACTCCTCTGCCTCTAGAACCTCGGTGCGCTGCAAATGGCGCACTTCGACCGCGAGCCGTTCGATAGAGCCAGCGATCACGGCGAGCGTGGAGAAGTACATTGCGTGGCGGTCGCGCGGGATCACCTGTGTGCTAACCGGTTCCGGCGTCAGGCCCAGCTTCTCGGCGACATAGGCTTCGACTTCAGGATCGATATTGGCAAATGTGCCGACTGCGCCTGAGACTGCGCAGGTTGCGATTTCTTCGCGCGCAGCGGTCAAACGGGTGCGACAACGATCAAATTCTGCATAAGCCTGAGCAAGTTTAAGACCGAAGGTCACTGGTTCCGCGTGAATGCCATGACTGCGCCCGATTGTCGGTGTGTACTTATGCTCTTCAGCGCGTATCTTGATCGCCGCACACAGCGCATCGAGATCGGCCATCAAAATGTCGGTCGCGCGCGCCAATTGCACCGCTAAAGTCGTGTCGAGCACGTCAGAGGACGTCATGCCCTGATGCATGAAGCGCGCTTCGTCGCCCACTTGTTCTGCCACCCAAGTCAGGAACGCGATTACATCATGCTTTGTCACGGCCTCAATCGCGTCGATAGCCTCAACGTCGATCTTGGGTTCGGTTGCCCACCAATCCCACAATGCCTGTCCCGCTGATGCCGGGACCACACCCATTTCGCCAAGTTTTTGGGTCGCATGCGCCTCTATCTCGAACCAGATGCGAAACTTGGCTTCCGGCTCCCACAGAGCGGACATTTCGGGGCGGGCATAACGCGGGACCATGGTTTGCGATCTTTCTGTGAGTGCGAATGGGCGTGGCTATCAATTCCTGACGGCGCGGCTATGCTGGCTCGGCGCACTTGGCAATAGCGCTTTGGGGGGAAGGGCCAAGCGCAAGGGGAGTTGTCCCCGCCAGATTGTCCTTCCCTGTAACGTGTGCGGCCAGTGCTGCGAATGGGTGAGCAGGAGGAACAACGCATGACAAGCGCAAACGGGGACGGTGCCACTTCCGCCCTTTCATCTGCTGATAATCCCGTAAAGTTGCAGGAGGAGCGGTATTCGCCGTTTGTCCGGGTGACCCTGCGGCAATGGTCGAAATGGTATCTCGACGGGACAGAGACGTTCTGGCCCTTCACCGATATCGCGATCCGGTTCTTCATCGGCATGTGGTATCTGCGCTCTGGTCTGGTGAAGGCGACCGATTGGGATACTGCCGTCCTGCTTGCGACCAATGATTATCCGGTCAGCTGGATGGAGCCGGTGACGGCGGCCACGATTGGTCTCGGGATTGAATTGATCGGGCCCATTCTGCTGATCGCAGGTTTTATGACGCGCCCTGCCGCGCTGGCTATGGCAACGCTGACTTTGATCAGTCAGGCGGTGTATATCCCCACGACCACGAACCTGATCGTGAGCGCGATGTTGATTTGGTATGTCTTTCATGGGCCGGGCGCGCTGTCGCTCGATCGGGTGTTGGCAAGCGGACTGAAAACTAGCGCATTGCCATTGGCGCGTCCCGCCATTTTAGCGTGGGAATGGTCGCGTGCGAATTTGGCGCCTGTCGTGATGGCTCTGTTGCGGGTTTGGATGGGCGTGACTTTGCTAACCTATGCCGGTGTCATCGAGCCATCGGTTGCTGTTCAGACATGGTTGCCAACCACGATTTATTCCGGGTTCCCCGATTGGCTGGCTGTGGTTTTTTCAGTGATCTTCTTTGTTGGGATCGGCGCGACGATCGTATCTTACGCTTTGTTTTTCCTGATCGCGGCTTTCATGATTGCGGGTGCACATCCCAATGTAACGCTTTTCCCGTTCCTGTTCCTCGGCCTCTATGATGCCAAGGGGGCAGGGGTGTTTTCGATTGATCGCGGGATCCTCGGCTGGTTGGAGCGGAACATCCTGTTCGACCGCAACTATGCCGATATCCCCGACCGCTGGCCGCATGTGGTCGTGGTGGGTGCCGGATTTGGAGGGCTGGCTGCGGTCGCAAAGCTAAAGCGGCTGCCAGTCAAGATCACGCTGATTGATAAGCGGAACTACCATTTGTTTCAGCCTCTTCTCTACCAAATCGCAACCGCAACATTGAACCCTGCGGACATCGCAACACCGATCCGCAGCCTGTTCAAAGGTGACGGGAATGTCCGCGTGTTGAAAGGCGAAGTGCAAGGCATTGATGCGGCTGCCAAGACGCTGACCTATGGCGATGGTCAAACGCTTGACTATGATCGGTTGGTTCTGGCGACTGGGGCAACGCACAGCTATTTTGGGCGCGATGAATGGGGCCCGTTTGCACCGGGCCTTAAGACAATTGAAGACGGTGTGGCCGTGCGCGCATCCATCCTCAACGCATTCGAAGAGGCAGAGGCCTCGGGCGATCCCAAACGGATTGAGCGGCTTTTGACCTTTGTTATTGTCGGTGCTGGCCCAACTGGCGTCGAATTGGCAGGAGCTATCGCCGAATTGGCCAAGGTCAGTGTTGAGCGTGAGTTCCGCACTATCGACCCGGCCGGTGCGCGGGTGATCCTTGTGCAATCGGGCCCGCGCATCCTGCCCGCATTTCCCGAAGGGTTATCTGAACGGGCGGCAGCTTCGCTTGAGAAACTGGGTGTCGAAATTCGGACGGGTGGACGTGTGACTGAGATTGCGGAGGCGCATGTTCGGATTGGTGATGATGTGACCATCGAAACCGAAACCGTGCTTTGGGCCGCTGGTGTTGCGGCGTCACCCGCTGCCAAATGGCTTGGTGCGGCAGCAGATCGGGCAGGGCGTGTTGAGGTTAACGAATTGATGCGAGTCATGGGGGCCGATGGGAAGCCGATTCCCGATATCTTCGCGATAGGCGATACGGCGGACAGCAAAGCGTGGGACGGCAATTCCGTCCCTGGCCTTGCGCCAGCGGCCAAACAAGCGGGGGCCTATGTCAGCGAAGTTGTAGAGGCGGAATTGCTTGGCAAGCCGTGTCCCGGACCCTTTGCCTATAAACATCAGGGCAGTCTTGCGACGATCGGGCGCAAATCGGCGGTGGCGGATTTCGGAGCGTTCAAACTGTCGGGAGCACTCGCTTGGTGGCTATGGGGCCTCGTCCATATCGGCTTCCTCACTGGTGCGCGCAACCGCGTGACCGTGGCGGTGAACTGGGCGTGGAACTTCTTTGCTCAACATTCCGGTGTGCGTCTGATCACGGAAAAGCAGGTTTAGATCAGCCCCTTTGCGCGCAGGCTCACATGCCCTTCGCGTCCGACAATCACATGATCATGCACCGTGACGCCCAATAGTCGCCCGGCTTCGGCGATTTTCTGTGTGATCTGGATGTCTGCGCGGCTTGGCTCAGGGCTGCCGCTGGGGTGATTGTGCACGAGAATGAGAGCGCTCGCCCCGACATCCATCGCCCTGCGAATAACTTCGCGCGAGTGGATCGCGGCCTCGTCAATCGATCCATCGCCGACATGGTGATCGTCGATCAGGCGGTTTTTCGCATCAAGATACAGCACACGCACCCGCTCAACTGTCAGATGCGCCATATCAATCGCGAGATAGTCGATTAGCGTCTGCCAACTGCCTAGCACCGGCTTGTCGTTAACCTCGCTGCGGGCCATGCGCCTGGCAGCGATTGCGACGCTCTTAAGCGCCGCGGCGCTCGTCTCGCCCACGCCTTTAACCCGTTGCAGTGCGGCAGGATCGGCGTTGAGCACGCCTGCAAGCGATCCAAAATGGGCAATCAGAGCCTTGGCAACCGGCTTTGTATCGCCCTGTTTGATGGCGGCGAACAGCAAGTATTCCAGCACCTCGTAGTCCGCCAGCGCCTCTGCTCCGCCTTTGAGTAAACGCGCTCGCAAGCGAGCACGATGGCCAATGCCAGCCACTTTGCCTGCATCGGATTTGCCCATATCGGGTTTGCTCGCAGAATCGCCTGCGAAATCGAAACTGTCTTCAGATTGTGGCAATCTGCGCCTCACCACTGATTTTTCAGGGGGAACGTCCCCTGCAATCACATTGCCTTTGGTGGACGTTCCGCGCAAGTGAAGAGGACTATGGCTGAGGCTGAAACCATCTCTGATGTCGCGAGCAAGCCTGCGCGCGGGCTTTGGCCAAAGGGCTGGTTCGCTCGGATCGCGCTGATATTGGCGGCACTCGTTCTGATCGCGCTGACGATAGTGTGGTTCAGCCGCGAAGAGATTGCGGGCAATGTGATCGATGACGCATTGGCCGATGCGGAGCTTGAGGCGACCTACGAAATCGAATCGATTGGGGCTGACCGGCAAGTGATCCGCAATTTGGTGATCGGTGATCCCGCATCACCCGACCTCACCGCCGATCAAGTGATCGTCAATATCAACTACTCGTTCGGTTCGGCTGAGCTGGGTCGGATTGAATTGGTTCGCCCACGTCTGTTTGCGACGTTTCGAGATGGCGCGCTTAGCTTCGGCGCCCTTGATCCACTGATTTTCACTGAAAGCGAAGAACCGCCCGGTCTGCCAGAATTCGACATCGCCATTCGCGATGGTCGCGCCCGGATCGATAGCGATTATGGTGTGATCGGCGCCAAGATCGATGGGGAAGGAAGCTTGGATGATGGGTTCGCGGGCACTCTCGCTGCGACTGCACCGGGCGTAGGGATTGAGAGCTGCTCAGCACAGGGCGCGACGCTGTATGGCTCGGTTAAGACCGATGGCGGAGAATTGGGCTTTGATGGGCCGGTGCGGTTCAGCAATGTGTCGTGCGAGGGGGCTCAGATTGCGTCGGCCGATATTGCCGCTGAGTTTGTCCTGGCTCGCGATTTCTCGTCGGTCGATGCGACGCTTTTCACTGAGGGTGAGGGGCTGTCCTACGGTGAGTTCTCCGTCGCCACACTGACCGGACCAAGCGATCTTGCCGTCCGTCTTGCCGCGTCTGATGATAGCCAGATTGGCGATCTGACGCTGCGGCATGATCTGGAGGGCGGCGAGGTATCCGGTCCCGGTGTCACCATAGGCACATTCGCCTTTGGTGGGACATTGCGAGCAGGCGACAGCTTTGAGCGGCTCGATTGGGAGCTTGAGACGCGTGGGGCCCAGACTGAAATCGCATTGGGGGATGAAAGCACTTTTGCTGCCGCACGTGCTGGTGTGGAAGGGACGCTGTTCGAAAGTCTACTCGCCAAGTTTGAACGCGGCCTCACAAACGCCCTCCAAGGCGGGCAACTGGCCGCCGATGCGAGCATCCGAATTGATGAAGGTATTACGAACGTCATTATCCCAGAGGCGCGATTGCGGTCTGGCAGCGGAGAAACTGTGCTCGCGCTTAGCCGAGTGAGCTATTCCAGCGTCGGCAATCGTATTGTCGGCAATATCCTCACCGCAGGCGCCGATCTGCCGCGTATCACTGGCCGGATGGAGCAGGTGGTCGGCGGCGACCTCGCTTTGCGACTTGCGATGGAGGAATACCGCGCGGGCAGCGACCGGATCGCAATCCCGCGCCTGCAAGCGCGCCAAGATGCGGGCGGGCGGTACTCATTTGATGGTCTGGTTCAGGCACAAGGCGCGATCCCGGGCGGCTCGATCACCGGGTTGGAGCTACCGATAGAGGGCGCGTTCGATCCCGCATCGGGCCTCGCGATAGGAACGCGCTGTACGCCAGTGAAGCTCTCGGGACTGAGCGCTTATGACCTCAATCTGACTGCGCGCACCATGATATTCTGCCCCGTCGATGGCCGCGCCATTGCAAGCTATCGTGATCGGTTCGAACTTGCGGCACAGACCGGGGCGTTGGAGCTGAACGGACAGATGTCAGGCACTCCAACGAAGATCAAAGCGGGGCGTGCGGTGCTGCGATATCCCGGCCCCTTCAACATCGACGGAATGAACGCAGTAATCGGAGAAGAAGGCAATGCAGTCCGACTGGCAGCGAAAAGCCTCGAAGGCAGTCTGGGCGAAGACATCAGCGGGACTTTTGCCGATGGTTCCGCCGCTATTGACGCGGTGCCGCTCGATCTTGGCGGATTGTCAGGAAATTGGAGTTATCGCGACGACGCTCTCACCATTGTCGATGGCGCCTTGACCCTGACAGAGCGGACGGGGCCTGGATTGTCGGCAGAAGCGCGGTTTGAGCCGCTCTCGACCAATTCAGCGACGTTGGTGCTGGCGGATAACGTGATTGAGGCACGAGCGCCGCTGCGCCGTGACGGGTTTGCGCAGCTCATCACCTCGGTTGCGATCATGCATGACCTCTCCACTGGCACGGGACGCGCGGATCTCGAAGTGCCGGGCATTCGTTTCACCGATAGTTTTCAGCCCGAAAATCTCACACCGCTGACCAAGGGTGTGGTCGCCTTTGCCGATGGTCTCATAACAGGTGTAGGACAGATCGCATGGACAGCCGAAGACATTCAAAGCTCGGGTGTTTTCCGCACGGATGACTTTGATTTCGCCGCTGCGTTCGGGCCGGTGGATAATGTAAGCGGAGAGATCGTCTTCACCGACCTTCTCAACCTGACAACCGCGCCTGATCAAGTCGTCCAAATTGGATCAGTCAATCCGGGGATAGAGGCGTTGGGCGGCGAAGTTATCTTCACCATGGTCAACGCCACGACGGTCGATATCAAGGGTGGGAGCTGGCCCTTTATGGGCGGCGAGCTCATCCTGCGACCGACCACGTTCACCTATGGCAGCGATGGCGGACAAAGCTATGTGTTCGAACTCATCGCCCTCGATGCGGCAAGCTTTGTCGCGCAGATGGAACTGACCAATCTGGGCGCGACGGGCACGTTTGATGGCACCATCCCGATTTACTTCGATCCGGAAGGCAATGGCTTTATCCAAGGCGGCCTTTTAATCTCGCGCGCACCGGGCGGCAATGTCGCGTATGTCGGTGAACTGACCTATGAGGATCTAGGCGTAATGGGCAATTACGCGTTCCAGACCTTGCGCTCACTCGACTACAACCAGATGAGCGTGGAGCTGAACGGGTCACTTGCAGGCGAGATCGTCACCAATTTCCAGATCGATGGCGTGCGTCAGGGAGAAGGTGCCAGCCAGAATATCGTCACCCGCGAACTCGCCAAGCTGCCGATCCGGTTTAAGATCAATGTGCGCTCAGACAATTTCTTCACACTGGCAAAGATCGTGCGCGGTTTCTTCGATCCGACCATTTTTGCCGATGATTTCGACCGCGAATTGCTCGGGATCGAAGCCATTGGGCGGGTTCCCGTTGATCCAGAGCCCGAACCCGATCCATCGGCGCACGACGATGCCACCCGGCGAGATGAATCCCTCGTTCAACCTTCAGAAAGCGATGAACTGCCATGAAAGAGCTGAAATTGACCACTTTGCACGGTCTTGCCACAAGGAATGGTAACAAGGGCGAGGGGCGCAAGATGGGTGTACGGATAGGATTGGCGATGGCGGCTACCGCTTTGCTTGGCGGATGTATCAACATAACGGCCCCTGAAGACCCGATTGTGATCCAGCTCGACATTAATATCCGCGCTGAGGTGCTTTATCGACTGGCTGAAGATGCCAGCAATACGATTGATGACAATGATGGCTTGTTTTGACGCGTGATAGAGCGGCGAGGCAGCTGATAGGGATTTGAGGAACAAGAAATGAGCATGATCCGAAACACATTGCTGGGCGCTATGGCGGCCTCGCTCGCGGTCACAGTGTTTGTTGCGCCTGCCAATGCGCAGCGCGACCCGGCCTATGCCGCCGCGCGTGCCAATGGCAGTGTGGGTGAGAAAACTGATGGTTACCTCGGCATCACAGGGAGCGCGACTCCGCAACTTCAGGATTTGGTCAACGATATCAATATTCGTCGCAGAGCAGTTTACACACAGCGTGCGAACGAAAACGGCGCGACGGTCGAAGAATATGCGACCACTGTCGGCTGCCAGGCTATCGCTCGTACTGTGCCAGGCGAAAAGTATCAGGCGCCTGACGGATCGTGGAAAACTCGCACCGATGCAGCGCCAGAGCGTCTGGCGATCTGCCCTTAAGGTAAAACCTCCACACCCCGCCATTGACTTGCCTTTTGCCACCTTCTAGGGGGCAGGCGCCCTCGGCGGGCACCTTTATGCTGCGTGCCTCGCTTACCCCTCAAGGAAGCTGTCATGAGCGACGAGAAACCTGCCCGAGAAACCATCGCTGAGGATGCGCGGATCGACGCGCTCGAAGAGCGGCTTAATGCCGCACGCGAGCGTGAAGAAGAGCGCACCAAATCTCAGGTGCAGGGGACCGATGCGAATTATCGCGCCGGAAACCGGGCCCTTGCTGATTTGCTTGGCGGTATTCTGGGGGGCAGTGTGATCGGATGGGCCTTTGATTGGTTCTTCGACACGTTGCCCTGGGGTCTGTTGGTGGGATTGTTCCTTGGAATAATCGTTGCCTTCAGGAGCATCATTCGAAGCGCAAGCACGCCTCCCAAAGACCCGGAATAGGTCTACAAGGGGCGCGTTTTCACAGGTTTTAGGGATAGAAGAGATCGTGGCAGCCGAAGAAGGCAAAGTCGATCCGATGAAGCAGTTCCAAATTGAGCCTTTGTTTGGCTCCAACTGGGATATTGCAGGCTTCAACATCGCATTCACCAATTCCGCTTTGTGGATGGCCATTACGGTCGTGCTGTTGTGGGTGTTCGTCGCCGGCGGCATGAAGCGTGAGCTTGTGCCCGGTCGCTGGCAAATGGCGGTCGAGTCATTCACCGGCTTTATCGACGATATGCTTGAAGCGAATGTCGGCAAAGAAGGGCGCAAATATGTGCCTTATATCTTCAGCCTGTTCATGTTCATCTTGTTTGCAAACCTGCTTGGTCTGGTGCCGATTGGCCTGATCCCGGGTGTGCACGCTTTCACCTTCACCAGCCACTTCACTGTCACAGGCGTCCTTGCCGTGATCAGTTTCTCGATCGTTCTGGCGGTCGGCTTTTGGAAGCATGGCTTCAAATTCTTCAGCCTGTTCGTACCCCATGGAACGCCATTGTGGCTGATGTGGCTGATCCCTGTGATCGAACTGATCTCATTCCTTGTGCGTCCATTCAGCCTCGCTTTGCGTCTCTTCGTGGCGATGATGGCGGGTCACGTCCTGCTTAAAGTGCTGTCGAGCTTTGTCATCGACAGCGTCAATGGTGGCGCGGTGTTCGGTGCCTTTATCGGCGTGCCAAGCATGTTGCTGATGATCGCGATTAGCGCTCTGGAAATTCTGGTTGCGGGCATTCAGGCTTATGTATTTGCTCTGCTAACCTCGCTCTACATCAATGATGCAGAGCACCTTCACTAAATTTCTCACTTTCCCTTTCCAACGTATCTGATTTTTAAGGAGTTTTTCAAATGGAACCTGAAGCAGCCAAGCTCATCGGTGCAGGCCTCGCAGCAATCGGTGCCGGCCTTGCCGCAACCGGCGTGGGTAACGTCTTTGGTTCGTTCCTCGAGAGCGCATTGCGCAATCCTGGCGCGGCTGATGGCCAACAGGGCCGTCTGTTCATCGGCTTCGCCGCTGCCGAGCTTCTCGGCCTGTTGGCGTTCGTCGTCGCGATGATCCTTATCTTCGTCGCCTAAGAGATTTGCGTTCGGGCCGGGCGGGGGCAACTCCGCTCGGCCCGATGCACGTTTCTATTTTTTGAGTTCTCTCAAACGGACACCGGTCCATGCCTCAAATTGATCAATTACTAGAAACATGGTCCAGTCAGGTTTTCTGGCTGCTCGTGTTCTTTGGCATCACTTTCTTTCTCATTGGCCGGGGCATGGTGCCCAAGGTGATGAGCACGGTGGCGCTACGTGATAAGCAGATTGCTGATGACCTTGCTGCTGCGCAGGGTGCACGCGATGCTGCCGATGACCAAGAAGAAGCGTGGCGTGCGCGCGAGAATGAGAACCGTGCCAATGCGCAAGGTTTGATCGGAGAAGCGAAGGCTAAAGCCGCCGCTGCTTCCGAGAAGAAGCTGGCCGCTGCGCAAAAACGGCTCGATACCAAACTGGCCAAAGCTGAGGCCGCGATTGAAGAAGCGCGGACGACTGCGATGGGCGAAATTGAAGATGTCGCCGCTGAGGCCACTCAAGACATCGTCTCTCGCCTTGCTGGCGCAAAAGTCGACAAGCGGACCGCGCGGACCGCGGTGAAGAAAGTGCTCGCCAATGGGTAATATCACCACCTTGATCATTGCTGATGGTCCATCGGCTTTGGGGCTTGATTCCTATCAGTGGGTGTCGATTGCGATGCTCGTTCTGCTGGGCGTGTTTGTCTGGAAGAAAGTGCCGGGTCTGATCACAGGCGGCCTTGATGCCAAGATTGCCGAGATCAAGTCGCAGTTGGATGAAGCCAAAACGCTTCGCTCCGAAGCAGAGGCTTTGCGCGACGAATACGCATCCAAAATCGCGGGCGCTGAAAAAGACGCCGAAGCGATGATGGAAGGCGCCCAGCGCGAAGCTGACGCCATCCTCGCCAAAGCCGAAGCCGACAGCGAAGCCATGGTCGCTCGCCGTAAGCAAATGGCGGAAGATAAGATCGCAGCAGCCGAACGCGAAGCTGTCGATGGCGTGCGTGCAAGCGCGGCCAACGCCGCTGCAAGCGCCGCGCGCACGATCATCGCGAGCAAGCATGACAGCGCAGCGGATAAGGTGCTCGCCGACGAAGTGATTGCTTCGCTTTAAGGCGCATCACCAAGATTTTAAGGGAAGGGCGGTCTTTGCGGGCCGCCCTTTCTTTTGTGCCGAACGCCTAGGAGCCTGGCTCAAACACCACCTTGCCCACCAGTTCGCGGTTTTGCATCGCCTCAAACCCCTCGCGCCAGCACGACAGCGGCAAGGTGCGGTCTATCGCTGGCGTGATCCTTCCCCCTTCGGCTAGCGCAGCGATGGCGGCATTGATCGCCGCGCCGCGTTCGGGGAATCGCCGTGCGTATTCTCCCGCTCGCAGGCCGATGATGGAGAAGCCCTTGATCAGAGGAATGTTGGTTGCGACCTCGGCAATGCGGCCGCTCGTGAAGCCGACGACGACGAGCTTGCCGCCAAACGCAACGCACCGGGTCGATTCGTCGAAAACATCCCCGCCAACCGGATCGAAGACGATGTCGCACAGCGCGCCGTCGGTGATCTCTGCCACGGCCTCACGGAACCTTCCCTCAGCGACGATTACGGCGTCGGGAGAAGCGAGTGCCTCAATTGCTGCGCATTTACTCGCAACGCCGGTTGCAGCGATAACATGCGCGCCGAGAGCCTTTGCCAAGTCTACTGCCGCAAGACCGACGCCTCCACTGGCACCATGGACCAGCACCCATTGCTCCGGCTTAATCGCGCACAACTCATCCAGCCCGGTATAGGCGGTGGAGTAGGCGGCACCCATCGCCGCGCCTTGAGCATAGCTAAAGCCCTCAGGAATGCGTGAGAGGCCGCGCACTGGCAGGCTGGCGATCTCGGCGAACGCGCCAGTCTTGTTGCCTCCCATAACCCAGTCACCGGGTGCAAAGCCGCTTTCCGGGACCGCCTCGACCACTTCGCCGGCGCATTCAAGGCCGCTGGTGAAAGGCACGTCAGGTTTGAATTGATATTCCCCACGCGTCATCAGCAGGTCGGGGAAATTAAGCGATGCGGCGTGGATCCGGACCAGAACCTCGCCTTCGCCGCGCACGGGCGCAGGCATGTCGGTGAGAGTGACGCCCGAAAGATCGCCGCTCAACTGCTCAACACGCAGAGCCTGCATTGCTTTAGAAATTGTCCTTGGCTGCTCTAAGTGCGGCAAAGGTTTCATGTGGTGCGTTTCCACCCCATTTCGCCTGCATCGCCGGGTCATCGGCGCGCAGGAAGGGGTTGGTCGCCAATTCGCGTTTCAGGACAGTGGGCACCGTCCATTCCCCCCGCGCGCGCTTTGCGTCGATCTCTGCGCAATAGTCTTGCAGATCCGCATTGTCGGGATCGGCGTGGAGCGCAAACTTCGCATTCGCCTGCGTGTATTCATGCGCGCAATACAGGACCGTGGCAGTCGATAGCCGCTTGATCCGCTCGAGACTGCGCCAGAACTGCTCAGGCTCCCCTTCGAACATACGGCCACAGCCCAGTGCGAACACAGAATCGCCCACGAAAGCGATGCCGTCTTCGACCACGTGAAAGGCGATATGGCCGTTTGTGTGACCCGAAACGTCGATCACATCGGCGCGGTGTTCGCCAAGATTTACAGTGTCGCCATGTTCCACAACGCGGTCGATCTTGGAGAGCTTTTCCACTTCCTTTGGAGCTAGCACCCGAGCACCGGTTGCCTCGACAATCTCAGCATTCCCACCGGCGTGGTCAGGGTGCCAATGCGTGTTCCAGATATGGGTGATTTTCCACCCCTTGGCTTCGGCCTGCCTCAGATATTCTTTCGCATCAGGCGTATCGATCGCGGCGGTTTCGTCGGTAACCGAATTGTGGAGCAAGAATCCGTAATTGTCGGACAGGCAGGGGAACTGATGAACTGTAAGCATGGGGCATTCTACCACGTCCGCCACAAGAGAAAAGGCCCGCCTGCAACATGTGCAGACGGGCCTTTCTCAATTGCCAAAAAGGCGATTTGCTTAATCGTCCGATTTCTTGAGCGCTTCGCCCAAGATATCGCCAAGCGATGCGCCGCTGTCGGACGAACCGAACTGCTGCACTGCTTCTTTCTCTTCGGCGATTTGACGCGCCTTGATCGAGAAGTTTGGTTTCTTCGAACGGTCGAAGCCGGTGACCATTGCGTCGAGCTTGCTGCCGACTTGGAAACGGTCAGGGCGTTGCTCGTCGCGGTCGCGGCCAAGGTCAGAGCGCTTGATGAAGCCGGTCGCGCCGTCTTCGCCAACTTGCACTTCGAGCCCGCCATCGCGCACTTCGAGAACCGTAACGGTAACCGTTTGGTTCTTGCGGAGTGAGCCAGCTGCGGCTGCGCCTGCTTCGGTTGGAGCGCCTTTTTCAAGCTGCTTCATGCCAAGGCTGATGCGTTCTTTCTCGACGTCCACGTCAAGAACAACGGCTTTGACTTCTTCGCCCTTGCGGTGAAGCGCCAATGCGTCCTCGCCTGAGATGCCCCAAGCGATATCCGACATGTGGACCATGCCGTCGACGTCGCCATCGAGGCCGATGAACAGACCGAACTCGGTCGCATTCTTGACTTCGCCAGCGACTTCCGCACCCACAGGGAACTTCTCTGCGAACTCGTCCCATGGATTGCGTTGAGCTTGCTTGAGACCAAGCGAAATACGACGCTTTTCGCTATCGACTTCGAGGACCATGACTTCGACTTCTTGCGAGGTCGAAACGATCTTGCCCGGATGGACGTTTTTCTTGGTCCAGCTCATTTCGGATACGTGGACGAGGCCTTCGATACCTGCTTCGAGTTCCACAAACGCACCATATTCGGTGATGTTCGTGACATGGCCGGTCAGCTTCATATCGACAGGGTATTTCGCAGCAACGCCATCCCATGGATCGCTTTCCAGCTGCTTCATGCCCAGCGAAATACGCTGTGTTTCGGCGTTGATACGAACGATCTGGACTGTGACAGTCTGACCGATTTCGATGATCTCGCTGGGGTGGTTGACCCGCTTGTAGCTCATGTCGGTGACGTGGAGCAGGCCATCAATACCGCCCAGATCAACAAACGCACCGTAATCGGTGATGTTCTTGACGACACCTTCGATAACCTGACCCTCGGCCAGCTTGTCGATCAGCTCGCTGCGCTGTTCTGCGCGCGTCTCTTCGAGAACGGCACGGCGCGAGACAACGATGTTGCCGCGGCGACGGTCCATTTTGAGGATTTGAAACGGCTGAGGCACTTCCATCAGCGGAGTGACATCGCGCACTGGGCGGATATCGACTTGTGAGCCGGGAAGGAACGCAACAGCGCCGTCGAGGTCGACAGTAAAGCCACCTTTGACGCGGCCAAAGATGCGGCCTTCGACGCGGGCGCTTTCGCCAAATTCGTTTTCGAGTTTGTCCCATGCGGCTTCGCGGCGGGCGCGGTCGCGGCTGAGCATTGCTTCGCCGTCTGCGTTTTCGACGCGGTCGACATAAACTTCGACTTCGTCACCGACGGTCAAACCGTGGTCGTCATCGCCGCGTGCAAATTCTTTGAGGTTGACGCGGCCTTCGCTTTTGAGGCCCACATCAATAACGGCGTGACCCGCTTCGATTGCGGTGATCGTGCCCATGACGACGCGGCCTTCAAAGCCATCTTCGCCGGCGCCGCCGAGTTGTTCATTAAGGAGCGCTTCGAAATCGTCGCGCGTTGGGTTAGGTGCAGTTGCCATAAGGTAAGGCGTATCCTGTATCGTTTGCTACCGGCCACCGGTTGTCCGGGGTCTTAAACTGCCTCCCTCGCACCATTGCGCGGGCTAGCAGGGCAAGAGGCCGTCAGTCTCCGCAAAGCCGAATGCTGCTGCGAAGGTTCACTCAATCTGAATTTGATTGGGTTGGAACGGGGGCGCGCCTAGTCGAGAATGCCCAACAAAGCAAGGGAATTGGGCCCGGAGAGCGGCGGGACGATAAGGGTTTCCTAACCAACCGAGCTTAATCCGTCTGACAACTTCACAGATTGGATAGAACACGGGGCATAGGGGCAGACATGCGAGTTTTCACAAAGAGTTCGGCGGGTATGATCGCAATTGGGGTTGGCGCAATGTTGACCAGTGCATGCGGCGGGCATGGAGCGAACAGCTACATGATGCCCAAAGATGCGGTCGTGGCGAAGCTCACCGGCGCCAAAAAAGAATTTAGTTATGGCGGCAGCTCAACCCAATCGATCACGTCTGTCAGCAAAAGCGGCGACACGATCAAAGTGCGCATTTCATCCAACGGTGGCGGTATGACACCGCCTGTGTGCGAAGCCCGTGTCGAGGCCATTGATGAGGACTGGACCCGCGTCACTCCGTCGTGCCCCGAAGCTGAAACCGCGATTGGCGACACCGTCAGCGAGATTTATGAAAAGCATGTCGATGAATTCGTGATCGCCGTTTTGTACAATCGCGAGATTGATTCTGCCATGATCCGTAAACGTATGGGCGCCGTCGCGATTGACAATATGGGGGAAATGCGGCGCGAAGTTGCTGCGACTGCTCGTGAAATGGAAGCCGCGAATACCGGATCCCGCGATGCCGGTTGGCAGTCTGACAATTCCGGGAGTGGCTGGGGGAACTAAGCTTTACCCAGCGCTTGCTGCACCGCTTCCACAACCATCTCAAACGCGGCCTCTCGGTCAAATTCTGTTGTATCGATAATCATCGCATCGGGTGCTGCCTTTAGGGGAGCATCCTTGCGATTGATGTCGCGCGCGTCGCGTTGCACGACGTCTTTTTCAATCTCGATCAAAGGAACTTCGTCTTCTGTGCCGAGCCCTTTCTCGATCATTTCGAGCCAGCGACGGCGCGCGCGTGCCTGAACACTGGCGGTGATGAAGAGTTTAACGTCGGCGTCGGGCGCAATCACCGTCCCAATATCGCGACCATCCAGCACGGCTCCGCCCGGTTGTTCAGCAAAGGCGCGCTGGCGTTCAAATAGGGCCTGACGCACCTCAGGATGGACCGAGACACGGCTTGCAAGTCCGCCCGTGGCCTCGGTGCGCAGATTGTCATCTTCCAACAAAGCATCGGGAAATCCGCAGGCAGCCGATGCGTCGCCCGGATCATCAGGATCACCCTCATTCAACGCCACTTGCCGCCCGACCGCGCGATAGAGCAAGCCGGTGTCGAGATAGGGGATACCCAAATGCGCGGCGAGCCGTTTGGCGATGGTGCCTTTGCCGCTTGCGGTGGGGCCGTCGACGGCGATGATCATGAGAAAATGTCCTTCACCTTTTGCGGGGTCATGGCACTATCCTCTTTCATGCGCCACCGTGAGTGGAGGTAGGCAAGCCCGACGCTTGCCGCAATCAAGTTTGCCCCCAGATACTTCCATTCAATCACGCCATCATTCCAAAACAGAGCTGACCCAATCGCAAAGCCATAGAGGATGATCGCGGCAAACAGGCGGCGCCGAAAGGCGGAAGAGCGGATCACGCCTCGCGCTTGTCGCTTGCGCCTGCCCGCAAAGCCTTCACAAGCCCGAATATCGCAATGGCGGCCCAGAACCCTTCGAGCACGAGGCTGGGCCAATTGGTGTGCACGATCAGTGATATGGTCAGCAGCGACGCGCCGACCAAATTGGTGCCGTGCAGAATGTATGGGTTGGGTTTGTCGACATAGGTCAGATAGGCATAGGCCGCGATGATGCAGGCGGTGCCGAAGAAGCCGACGATGCTGTAAATGTCGAGCGGGGTGGTCATACGGCGGCTCCCGAAAGCAGTTCCATAAACGTCGGAAAACTGGTCGCTATCGGGGCGGTGTCGTCAATCTGTACGCCATTCGCACTGACAAGACCGGCAATAGCCATGCTCATGGCTATGCGATGGTCGAGATGGGTGGCGACGGGTGCGTTGCCTGTTCCGCGCAGTGGCTCGCCGCCTGTCCCTTCGATCTCAAGCCCATCTTCGTTCTCCGTCACCCGCGCGCCTGCCCCAGTGAGGGCAGCGGCCATAACCGCGATCCGGTCGCTTTCTTTCACGCGCAGCTCTTCAAGGGCCGTTGTGCGCGTTGTCCCCTTTGCGAAGGCCGCCGCGACGAAAAGGACAGGGAATTCGTCAACCATGCTGGGCACAATCGCTGGATCAACGTCAATGCCCGTGAGGGCAGAATGCCGCACGCGCAGGTCCGCGACAGGCTCACCTCCAACTTCGCGGGGATCAAGCTCTTCGATGGAACCGCCCATGTGGCGCAATACGGTGATGATCCCGGCGCGGGTTGGGTTTAGGCCAACATTCTCAATCACAAGGTCACTACCCGGCACTAACAAAGCAGCGACGATGAAAAATGCAGCAGAAGATGGGTCACCGGGGACGATCACATCGCATGGTCTTAAGTCGGCCTCACCATGGATACCGATAACCCGCTCCCCATTGTCCTCACCAACTTCCAATATTGCTCCGAAGCCGGTGAGCATGCGCTCTGTATGATCGCGGGTGACGACGGGCTCGATCACGCGGGTAATGCCCGGTGTGTTGAGGCCTGCGAGCAGAACGGCACTTTTTACCTGAGCGCTCGCCACAGGCAGGCGGTAGTTTATCGGCACCGCGGGCGCTGCACCGCGCAGCATGCAGGGCAGGGTGCCTCCGCTGCTCGCTTCAAAACTTGCGCCCATTTGGCTCAGTGGGTCGATCACGCGGTTCATCGGGCGGCCCGACAGACTTGCATCGCCGGTAAAGGTGGCGGTGATGGGATGGCTTGCCAGCAATCCCATCATCAACCGGGTCGAAGTCCCAGAATTGCCCATCTCCAGCGCGCCGCGCGGCTCAAGCAGACTGCCAAGCCCCGCGCCATGCACACGCCAGGCACCTTCGCCCTCACGTTCAATATCCGCACCCAGCTGGCGCATAGCTGCCGCTGTGGCGAGCACATCCTCCCCTTCGAGCAGGCCCGTGATGCGGCTTTCACCCACGGCAAGCCCTGCAAACATAAGTGAGCGGTGGCTGATCGACTTATCGCCGGGCACGCGCAGGCGGCCTGTTAAGGGGCCATCGGAGGTGAAGGTATATTTGGACATTTCGAGGGCGGTCTTTGACAGCGCCCTGACCCTATGGCAAGGCGCGCTCCACTTTGGATGGGACGCGCGCAATCACGCCTTGAATTGCAACGGTCCTGGTCCCACTAACTGCAACGAACACACATGTTTTTTCCGCGACCATGCGGAGTGACCAAGGATTTATCGAATGGCTAAGCCAGAATGGGGCACAAAGCGTTCCTGCCCCAAATGCGGGGAACGTTTCTATGATCTGGGCAAGGATGACCCTGTCACCTGCATCGAATGCGGCGAAGAATGGGATCCAGAACCCGTTCTGAAATCGAAGCAGCCGATCCCGTTTGAACCGGATGCCAAGAAGAAGAAAGACGCCGAAGCCGATAGTGACCTTGGCGGCACCGACGATGAAGATGATGAATTGAAAGACATCGAAAACATCGACGACGCAGAAGATTCGCCCGATAACGATGTTGATCTTGGCGGCGACGATGACCTTGGTGTGACCAAGGGCAAAGGCGACGATGACGATGTCGACAGCTAAATAGGACTTGCCTTTCGCAGGGGTGCGCCGTAATCGGCGCGGCTCTTGCGAAAGCGAGACGGCGGCTTAATTTCGAAAAAGGTCGCAAAATCGATGAAATGGGGCCTTAGCTCAGCTGGGAGAGCGCAACACTGGCAGTGTTGAGGTCAGCGGTTCGATCCCGCTAGGCTCCACCATCGAAACATTTTTAAGTCGGATCGTCCCACGGATATCCGCAACGCTGGCCAACGAGGTTTCGTTCGCCGGCGTTTTTCGCGTTTATCGGGCCTCGGTTCATTCGAGCTCGGTTTTAGGAGTTGAAGACGATGTTTGACAATCTGTCCGACCGCTTAGGTGGCGTCTTTGACCGGCTGAAAGGCCGCGGCGCGCTTAAAGAACAAGATGTGCGCGATGCCATGCGCGAAGTCCGCGTGGCTTTGCTCGAAGCAGACGTGGCGCTGCCTGTTGCGCGCCGGTTCATTGATGCTGTCACCGAAAAGGCCGTGGGGTCGGAAGTCCTCAAATCGGTCACTCCGGGTCAGCAAGTGGTCAAGATCGTCCATGACGAGTTGGTCGCGATGCTCTCGGGCGATGAAGGCGATGAAGCAAGCGAGGGCCTGAACCTCGAAGCGAAACCGCCGGTCGTCGTCATGATGGTGGGCCTGCAAGGCTCTGGTAAAACTACAACGACCGCCAAATTGGGCAAGCTGATCCGCGAAAAGCACGGGAAGAAGGCCATGATGGCCTCGCTCGATGTCAATCGCCCGGCAGCGCAAGAGCAGCTGGCGGTTCTGGGTGAGCAGGTTGATATTGCGACGCTGCCGATCGTAACGGGTCAACAGCCGGTTGATATTGCTCGCCGCGCGATGGAATCAGCGCGGTTGCAGAATTTTGATGTGCTGTTGCTCGATACTGCGGGCCGTCTGCATGTCGATGAAGCACTGATGGCCGAAATGAAGGCCGTGTCCAGCGTGTCTGCCCCAACCGAAGTGTTGTTGGTGGTCGATGCTCTGACAGGCCAAGACGCGGTGAATGTCGCGCAAAGCTTCTCTGGCGAAGTCCCGCTTACCGGCGTGGTTCTGACCCGGATGGATGGCGATGCGCGCGGCGGTGCGGCGCTTTCGATGCGCGCAGTGACGGGCAAACCGATCAAGTTTGCCGGTACCGGCGAGAAACTCGATGCGATTGAAGTGTTCCGCCCTGGCTCTGTCGCAGATCGCATCCTTGGCATGGGCGACGTTGTCAGCTTGGTCGAGAAAGCCGCTGCGACGATCAAGGAAGACGAGGCAGCCAAGCTTGCCGAGAATTTCGAAAAAGGCAAATTCGACCTCAATGATCTGCGTATGCAATTGAAGCAAATGCAGAATATGGGCGGCCTTGGGATGCTGGCGGGCATGATGCCGGGCATGAAAAAGGCCAAACAGGCGATGGCCGCGTCCAACATGGACGACAAAGTTCTGGTCCATATGGACGCAATTATTGGATCTATGACGGCCAAAGAACGCGCCAACCCCAATTTGATGAATGCCAAGCGCAAAAAGCGCGTGGCAGCGGGCAGCGGCACCGATGTGCAGCGGGTCAACAAACTGCTGAAAATGCATCAGGAAATGGGCCGCGCGATGAAGCAGCTTAAGAAGATGGGCGGCCTAAAAAGCCTCGCCGCGATGTTTGGCGGCGGTGGTGGCGGTGCCCCCGGTGGAATGCCTCCCGGTATGGGCGGACCTGCTGGTGGCGGTCTCCCCGGATTGGGCGGGCCGGGCGGTCAAATGGGCGGAACTCCTCCGGGTCTTCCGGGGATCGGCGGACCCAAGGATAAGAAATAGAATTTGTAAGTATTTTAGATATTTGGATTTGAAAGGTAACACATTATGGCAATTGCACTTAGACTTTCGCGCGGTGGCGCAAAGAAGCGTCCTTATTACCGCATCGTGGCTGCTGACAGCCGCTCACCACGCGATGGTAAGTATTTGGAGCAGATCGGCACCTACAACCCGCTTCTCGCCAAGGACGACGAAAACCGCGTAAAGCTGATCGAAGATCGCGTGCGTTACTGGCTCGGCGTTGGCGCACAGCCTTCGGACCGTGTTCTGCGTTTTTTGGATGCTGCTGGTATTCTGGAGCGCACCGCGCGCAACAACCCGAACAAAGCGAAGCCGGGCGAAAAAGCGACTGAGCGCGCTGAAGAAAAAGCTGAAAAGGCCAAAGAAGCTGAAGAGGCGAAGAAGGCCGCTGAGGAAGAAGCTAAGGCTGCTGCTGAAGCTCCTGCCGAAGAGGCTCCTGCTGAGGAAGCGCCAGCTGAAGAAGCAACACAAGCTGAAGAAGCTGCCGCAGAAGACGGCCCTGCTGCCGGTGATGACGTGGCAGAAGAAGCTGCTGCTGAAGAGGCGCCAGCCGAAGATAAGGCTGAGGGCTAACTCAGCGCTGTGGCGGACACGCCGACAAATGATCCAGGCGCCGGGATGGTGGAATTGGCCGCCATCACCGGCGCGCATGGCGTCGCGGGCGAGGTTCGTCTGAAATTGCTGGGGGAGGGCTTGGACGCGCTCCGCCAGCATAAGAGCTTTAATAATGGGTCGCTGACCCTCAAAAAAGTGCGCTCGGACAACAAAGGCGGCGCAATTGCGCGGCTGTCTGAAGTGCAAGGGCGCGGTGCAGCGGAAAAGCTTCGGGGCACTGTGCTGAGCGTTCCTAAAGCCGCTCTGCCCGCTTTAGGTGAGGGGGAATATTACCACGCGGACCTAATCGGCCTTGTTGTGGAAACCGATAACGGCACCGTGGTTGGCCAAGTGACAACAGTCGAAAATTTCGGCGCAACCGACGTGGTGGAGATCACCCGCGAGCCTGTGCCGGCAAAGGGTATGAAGACCTTCATGGTCCCCATGACCAAGGACGCGGTTTTGGACTGGGATACAACGCGGCTTGTGATTGCGCAGGATTTCGCCGACGATTAGCGCCATGAGCGCCAAGGCACCCCACACATCAACCGAACTATGGCAACGCCTCGCCGCCTATGAGATCGGCCCCGGTGATGCCAAGCTAAGCTTTGTCGCACGTCTCGCCCGCGAAAATCGCTGGGATGATGCGCACGCGACCCGTGTGATCCATGAATACAAGCGCTTCTGCTATCTCGCCTGCACCGCTGAACACGAAGTGACGCCATCCGATGCGGTTGATCAGGCATGGCACCTGCACCTCACCTATAGCCGCGATTACTGGCGCGAATTTTGTCCACAAGTGCTGGGCAAAGACCTCCATCACGGCCCCACCGCCGGGGGTGGGCACGAACGCGACCGGTATTACGACCAATACGCCGCAACGCTCGCCTCATACGAAGCGACTTTTGACGAACCGCCGCCCATCGATATCTGGCCCGATGTCAAACGGCGTTTTGGCAAAGACCCGATGGGCCAGCGCGTTAACCCGGCGGATGTTATGATCCTTGATAAGCAATTTGCGATCCTCGGCGCGTTCGGGTGGATCGCGCTTGGCGTTGTGATCGCGGTTTTAGTGGGAGTGATTTTCTGATGGAGATATTTGCCTCCTATTCGGGGTTCGACTTTCTGGTTTTCTATTTCATGATGCTGATAACATGCGTCTTTGTAGGGCTTTGGATACCAGCCAACCTGCGACCCGAAGGCACCCGCGCCGATTTGACCGAGGTGCAGGACATTGCGCTGCTATCAGGCGGGAAAGAGCGTCATGCGACTGCATTGATGGCCCAGCTTTATGCGCAAGGCGGCCTCGCTGAGGCGGAGAATAAACGCCTGCGTGTTGCTCAAACGGATCTGGATGTGAGCGAAGCGGAGCGCTCTATTCTGCGCGAATTGGGCGCGCTCAAACTGTCGCATATCAAAAAGACACTGCATGCCGAGGCCCTTAGGGTGGAGGCGGGGCTCATCAAGCGCGGATTGCTGATGGATCAGGGGCAGCGATTGCAATTACGGGTGCTTTCTACGCTGCCCTATATCGTGCTGTTTGCGATTGGCTTTTATCGTCAACAAGCAGGGGCCGCGATTGGCGAGTCGACCGGTTTTCTTATTATCCTCTTGTGCCTCACCGCCCTTGCTGGATTGATCCGGGCAGTCAGGCTGAATGCTCGCACGATGATGGGCAATGTTGCGATGCGCGACCTTGAAGAGGGATCGAGCCGACTCAAACGCGCTCCTCAAGCGGCCGAAGCAGGCTATGCCGTGGCGATCTTTGGCACCGGAGTTCTGGTCGGCACTCCATGGGAGCCCGTCCACGCCACCCGGCAGGCGGCCTATGGCGGGGCAGGCGGCGATACCGGTGATCACAGTGACAGCGGCGGTGACAGTGGCTGCGGCGGCGGTGGATGCGGCGGTTGCGGGGGCTGAAATCCCGGAGTAAGCGGCGGGCATGACCAAACTCAACGTCGCAATTTGCCAAGCCGCTCCGATCCCGCTCGACTTTACTGGAGGGATCGAAAAAGCGACCCGTCTAGCGCGCGAGGCCATCGAAGGCGGTGCGCGGTTTGTGGCTTTCGGCGAGACGTTTCTGGGCGGCTATCCATTGTGGCTGGATGAGGCTCCGGGGGCGGCCCTTTGGGATCATCCGGGTAGCAAAGCGCTTCACGCGATCATGCTGGAGCACGCGATTGTGCCGAATGACGAGCGCCTGCTGGGCTTACAGGAATTGTGTGATCAAACCGGCGCCTGCATCTCGTTGGGCGCGCATGAGCGTGTGCGTCAGAGCCTTTACAACAACCAATTGCTGTTCCGTCCTGGAGAGGCTCCGCTAGACCACCGCAAGCTGGTGCCCACCCATGGTGAGCGCCTGATCTGGATGCGCGGCGATGGCTCGACCATTGGCGTGCATCAGGCGGAATGGGGCCGGGCGGGTAACCTGATCTGTTGGGAGCACTGGATGCCGCTCGCGCGCGCGGCGATGCACAATCTGGGTGAGGCGGTGCATGTCGCCGCATGGCCGACCGTGCGCGAGGAATATGCGATTGCTTCGAGGCATTACGCGATGGAGGGGCGATGCTTTGTGCTGGCCGCAGGCCTGGTGCAGCACCGCGATGACCTGTTTGACGGGTTGGAGCGGGTGGGCGGCTCATCGGAGGCGCTGGAATTGTTCAACGCGATTGAAAGCGAGGAACTGAACCGAGGTCGATCAATGATCATCGCCCCGGACGCGCGGGTGATCGCGCAGGCAGGCGAGGGCGAAGAAATCCTCCACGCCGAATTGGACCTGAGCGAGATCGGGCAGGGTCTGGCGAGTCTCGACACCGATGGCCATTACTCGCGGCCCGATGTGTTCGATCTGAACGTCGATACACGGGCGAAGGATGGGGTGAATTGGGATGAGTGACCCTCTTCAACCTTGTGAATCTTCGCCTCCTCCGCCGCCGGGAGTTGGCTTCGAAGTTGGGCTGACTGAGATCATCGAACACTTCTATTCGTCGGGATTTCTTTGGGTCAGCGTTCTTTTCGCGCTTCTGATCTTGGCATCTGTGATTGTCAGGACACGATACCGCGCAACGCCATCTTTGATCCGTGTTTCTTTCCTTTGCGCAGTGTTTCTGACCGTCGGCATCGTTGTGCTTTTCACATCTTATGACATTGCTTACCCATGGTTTGTACCGCCTCCGTGCTCCGATTCGAAGATCTCGTTGCTCTTCGCTGACTGGCATAATGTAACTCGTCTTGCATTGGTCATGGGGCACGCTTGGGCGTTTGCTTGTTTTGCGATGGCGACTTGGTCGTTCTTCGCGCTCCAGAAGCCCGTTGTTACCGAAGGTCCTGAGTAATGACCTTCGCAGCCCAAATCCTCACCCTCTATCCAGAGATGTTCCCCGGCTCGCTCGGTCAATCGCTGGCGGGCAAGGCGCTTGAGCGGGGGGACTGGTCTTGTGACACTGTGAACCCGCGCGATTTTGCGACGGACAAGCATCGGAAGGTTGATGATACGCCTGCGGGTGGCGGCGCGGGGTTGGTGCTCAAGGCTGATATCCTTGGCAAAGCGGTCGATCACGCGATTGAGCGTCAGCCGAACATACCAATCCTTGCCATGACACCGCGCGGGACGCCGATCACGCAAGGCCGCATCAGAGAGATCGCCAGCGGCCCCGGTGTCACCATCCTATGTGGCCGGTTTGAAGGCTTTGACGAGCGGCTGTTCGAAGCGCGTCCTCAGATCGAAGAAATCAGCCTTGCCGACATCGTTCTTTCGGGCGGAGAACCCGCCGCGCTTGCCATACTTGATGCTTGCATTCGGCTGCTTCCCGGCGTAATGGGCGCGGCTTCTAGTGGGACTGAAGAGTCGTTTGAGGACGGCCTTCTTGAGTACCCGCAATATACCCGACCACAAGAATGGGAAGGGCGCACGATTCCCGAAGTGCTGCGATCTGGGGATCATGCGAAGGTGGAGGCTTGGCGTAAAGCACAAGCGGAAACTGATACTAGGTTACGCAGGCCGGACCTTTGGGAACGTTATAAGGACGTTCGGGACCAGTCTGCCTCTGGCGCGCGGCGAAAAGATAAGGAAACGGACCAGTGAACCTGATCCAGCAAATCGAAGCCGAAGAAATCGGCAAGGTTGAAAAAGAGATTCCAGAATTCCGCGCAGGCGACACCGTCCGCGTTGGCGTTAAGGTGACAGAAGGCAGCCGCGAGCGTGTCCAGAACTTCGAAGGCGTGTGCATCGCGCGTTCGAACCGTGGCATGGGCAGCAATTTCACTGTGCGCAAAATCAGCTTTGGCGAAGGTGTGGAACGTGTGTTCCCACTCTACGCGCCAATCGTCGACAGCATCACCGTGGTCCGCCGCGGTGTCGTGCGTCGTGCTAAGCTGTACTATCTGCGTGGCCGCACCGGTAAGCGTGCGCGTATCGCCGAACGCCGGGACAACGCGCCTAAGGCGTAACTCTCGCACACAAGCGAAATTCGAAAGGGCGGCTCTGCGAAGAGTCGCCCTTTTTCGTATGTGCCCTTGCCAAGGACGCACGTGATTGCGAGGGATGCGTCAACCAACAACAAGGTGCTGTCACCCATGCGCTTACCCATTCTCGCCGCTGCTGCTGGCATTGTTCTGCTCACCCAAGCCCCAACTCAAGCCAATGCGGATGCCCATATGACCGAAGGCTCACCCGAACTCACATTTGAGCGCGTCTTCGCCTCGCCTTCCTTGAACGGGCCCACACCGCGCCAGGCGAAGTTTTCGCCGGATGGCCGCTACCTCACTTTGCTGCGCAATCGGGCCGATGACAGCACGCGCTATGATTTGTGGGGCTTTGATCTGGAGACGCGCGAATGGCGAATGCTGGTCGATAGCGAGGCGATTGGGTCCGGGCGTGAACTGTCCGAAGATGAAAAGATGCAGCGCGAACGCGCTCGAGTTGGCAATCTGTCCGGCATCATTAGCTATCAATGGGCGAGCGATGCTTCGGGTGTCTTAGTGCCGATTGATGGTGACCTTTATTTCGCGCGTCTAGACGGCGATGTGACGCGCCTGACGGACACTGAGGAAAGCGAGTTAAATCCGAAACTGTCCAACACCTCGGCCTATGTCTCCTTTGTGCGGGATCGTCAGCTGTGGGTTGGACCGGTTGGCGCAGCGGCGGCACCGATCACTCCCAAAGAGCACGACGCGATCCGCTGGGGTGAGGCGGAGTTTGTCGCGCAAGAAGAGATGGGCCGCCTGACCGGATATTGGTGGTCGCCTGATGACGCGCGGCTTGTTGTGCAACGCACCGATGAAAGCCCCGTGGGCATCGTCACCCGCGCGGCCATCGGCGCAACCGGCACTCAGGTTTTCGACCAGCGATATCCCGTGGCTGGCTCTGATAACGCGATTGTTGAGCTGTTCGTGATGGACCCGGATGGCGGAAACCAGGTGAAGATCGATATTGGCGATGAGACCGACATCTACATTGCGCGCGTCGATTGGGGCACGGATGGGATGATCTATGTCCAGCGTCAGAACCGCGAGCAGACCGTGCTCGATATGCTGCGCGTCGATCCGGCGACGGGTGAGAGCGCCGTGTGGTTCACCGAAACGGCCGCTCGCGAAGAATATTGGATCAACCTCAGCGACAATTACCGCTTCCTCGCCGATGGCAGCCTGCTTTGGTGGTCAGAGCGTGATGGGTACGGGAATTTCTACCGTTTCGATGGCTCGGAATGGAACCAGCTCACTAGCCTTATCGAACCCGCAACCGCACTTGTCGGAGTGAATGAGGATGAGAACCAGTTCTTCTTCCGTGCAGCGGACGGAGTGCTGACGCAGCAAGTCTTTAGCGGAAGCCTGTCAGGCAATGCTGGTACCGAGCGCGTGACCGATCCCGCATTCACCAACTCTGCCAGCATGGATGGGACGGGCCAAACGCTCCTGATCAGCCGCTCTGCCACGGGTCAGCCGACGCAAAGCTATCTTTCGGACGCTTCGGGCAACCGCATCACATGGGTCGAAGAAAACACGCTCGACGCCGATCACCCCTATACGCCGTTTCTCGCGAGCCATGTTGCGCCTGAATTCGGCACGATTGCGGCCGAAGACGGAACGGAGCTGCATTATTCCATGCTCAAACCCGAAATGGAGCCGGGCAAGCAATATCCTGTGTTCTATTACCACTATTCCGGCCCCGGTCCGCAGCTGGTGGATAAGGGATGGGAAGGGGCGCTTGCCCAGGCGGTCGTTGACCGCGGTTATATCTGGTTTGAACTCGACAATCGCGGCACTGCCAATCGCGGAGTGGACTTCGAGCAACCGCTCTATCGCGCGATGGGCGGGGTTGAGGTTGATGATCAGCGCAGTGGCGCAGAATTCCTCAAGACGCTCGATTTCGTCGATGCGGACAAGATCGCGATCTATGGCTGGTCCTATGGCGGATACATGACGCTGAAGCAGCTGGAGGCCGATCCGGGCCTTTATGCAGCCGGTATCGCCGGTGCACCGGTCACGCGGTGGGAGCTGTATGACACCCACTATACCGAGCGCTTCATGGGCGACCCGCGCGAAGTTCCTGAGGCTTACGAAGCTGCGAGCGCTATCCCAGAGGCGACCAAGATTGCGGATCCGCTGTTGCTGATCCACGGCATGGCGGATGACAATGTGGTGTTTGAGAACTCGTCAGAGCTGATTTCGGTGCTGCAAGCGAACAATGTGCCGTTCGAGATGATGCTTTATCCCGGATACACGCACCGCGTGTCAGGCGAGCAGATCAGTCCGCATCTATGGAACACGATGTTCCGCTTCCTCGAAAGCCATGGGGTTACGCCTCCCAAGTAAGCCACTCCAGCGCTTTAGCGGCCACCTCTTCAGGCGCTTCGACCTGAGGGTAATGGCCTACGGTCTCAATCAGGTGATGTCGCGCATTCGGCACCACCTCGCGCCATTTGTCATAGGCGTGCTTTCCGGAAACCGGGTCGAGCGCGCCATTGATAAGGCCGATCTTGTCCTCTGCGCCCACCAGAGCGGCTTCCCAGCGCTGCTTGTGAGTCACGCGGTCGGCGATATAGTGCAGCAGCTTGTGCGTGATCCGGTTTCCGCGATTGTGGCTGATGAATTCCCAGAACTGATCTAGCTCTGCCTCGCTCGGCTGAGTGTTAGGGCCAAACACCTCAGAGAAGCTTTTCCCAAATCCCTTGCGGCTAAACAGCAGGCCAAGCAGAAAGCCGATTGGTGATACGCCCAATTTCTGCATCGGGCGGGGGCGGTGTTGTTCGGGGAAGATGCCGCCATTGAGGAAGACCATCTTGCCAAGGCCTTGGGCGCCTGAGCCTTCTTGCTGACGTGCGAGCAATTCTTGCCCCACGGACACGCCGTAATCATGCACCAGTGCATCAAAATCGTTGATACCCAAATGCGCAAGAAGTGCCTGCTGAAGATCGGTCTGAAGATGTATCGAATATCCGCCGCGCGGTTTGTCAGAGAGGCCAAAGCCCAGCATATCGCAAGCAATCAGGTAGTGCTTTGCGCCCATTGTCTCCCAAACAGGAACCCAATCCCAAGCACAGGTTGGGAAGCCGTGGACTAGCAGCAATGGCCGCGCATTGGCATCCCCACCAGTCCAATAGGCAATCTGGTGCCCGTTAAAGGCAAAATGCTTGGCGCTGTCTCGCCATTCTTGTGTATCTGCGCTCACGTCTTTCCCCTTGCAATGGCACGCTAGTGCGGTCAGCGAGGCACGCAAGCATTTGAACTGGAGTATGTGAATTGGGCTATCGGGTGGCTGTTGTCGGTGCGACCGGCAATGTCGGACGCGAAGTGATGCAGGTTTTGGCCGAGCGTGAGTTTCCTTGTGACGAGGTGGCTGCGGTCGCATCCTCGCGCTCTCACGGGTCAGAGGTTGAATTTGGCGACACAGGTAAAATGCTCAAATGCAAGAACATTGAGCATTTTGACTGGGCCGGATGGGACATTGCTTTGTTCGCCGCAGGAAGCGGGCCGGCCAAGGAGTACGCTCCCAAAGCCGCCGCCGCCGGGTGTGTGGTAATCGACAATTCCTCGCTCTATCGGATGGAGCCAGATGTGCCGTTGATCGTGCCCGAAGTGAACCCGGATGCGATCGACGGCTACAAAAAGCGCAACATTATCGCCAACCCGAACTGCTCGACCGCGCAATTGGTGGTGGCCTTGAAGCCATTGCACGATGCCGCGACGATCAAGCGGGTGGTTGTCTCAACCTATCAGTCCGTTTCGGGCTCAGGCAAAGCTGGCATGGACGAATTGTTCGAACAAAGCCGTGCGATCTTTGTCGGTGATCCGGTAGAGCCGACTAAGTTCACCAAGCAAATCGCCTTCAACGTCATTCCGCATATCGATGTCTTCCTCGACGATGGATCGACCAAAGAAGAGTGGAAGATGATGGTCGAGACCAAGAAAATCCTCGATCCCAAGATAAAGCTCAACGCAACCTGTGTCCGCGTGCCCGTTTTTGTGGGCCATGCAGAGGCCGTGAATATCGAGTTTGAGAACGAGCTTTCCGCTGAGGCTGCACAAGAAATCCTGCGCGAGGCACCCGGAATCATGCTGGTCGATAAGCGTGAGGATGAAGGTTACGTCACCCCGGTCGAAGCCGCCGGTGACAGCGCAACCTATATCAGCCGCGTGCGCGAGGATCCCACTGTCGAGAATGGACTAACACTGTGGTGCGTTTCCGATAATCTGCGCAAAGGCGCTGCGTTGAACGCGGTGCAAATCGCAGAATTGCTGGGGCGGCGGCATTTGAAGAAAGGTTGATATCATGCGAGCTTGGTTGATTGGAATGGCGGCGCTCTCCTTGGGAACTTTGACTGCGTGCGATAGCGATGTGCCATCGCCAGCGGATCGGATGAATGGCGAGGAAGTTGTCATCACCGAGGTTGATCCGAACCTTGTGTCCTTGCGCAAAGATGGGCTGACTGCGGGTTCGGAGAGTTTCTTTTTTGCCGCTGGGCAAACAGAGGTGAACACCGCTTTGACTAAAACGCTCGGGAACGCGAGCCAGCAGGCCACGAATGAGGAATGCGGCGCAGGACCGATGCAAACCGCGAGTTACCCCGGCGGGCTGACCGTGAATTTCCAGAACGGCAATCTGGTCGGATGGTTCATCGAAGAGGGCTCCGACGCCATTCGAATATCTGGCGATGTGTCTCTCGGTATGGCGCGTGAGGATGTTGAGGCGGTGCAGGGCTATTCCCCGATCACCGACAGCACTTTGGGTGAGGAGTTCATCATCTCCGGCAATGTCGCAGGGTTTATGGGCGAAGAGGGCGTGAGCACCTTGTATGCCGGTGTCCAATGCTTCTTTCGCTGATTTGAGGTTGCTGCATGACGCTTAAAGCTGATCTGTTTTTCTCCTACCGTTCGCCTTATTCGTACCTTGCGATTGGGCGATACCGGGCGATGATGGCGGAGTTTGATCTGGACATCGCATTGCGTCCGGTCTGGCCGATTGCGATCCGCGATCCTGACCTGCTGTTCACCGGAAACCCCGCTGCGCCGCGCTACATCCTGATGGATTCGATGCGGGTCGCTGAAATGCACAACATCCCATACCGTTGGCCACGCCCTGATCCGGTGGTGCAAAACCTCATGACGCGAGAGATTGCTGCAGATCAGCCGATCATTCGTCGGCTTGTGCGATTGGGACAGACGGCTTCGCGGCGAGGCAAGGGGTTGGAATTCGCCTATCAGGTTTCGCACATCATCTTTTCAGGCGAAGTCGATGGCTGGAACGAAGGCGACCACCTCGCTCAAGCCGCTGCATGCGCGGGACTTGATTTGGCAGAGCTTGATGCCGAAGCGATAAGCGATGCCGAAGCGCTCGATGCTGAGGTCGCCGCCAATCAAAGCGCCTTGGAAGCAGCGGGCCATTGGGGTGTGCCGACTTTAGTGTTTGATGGTGAGCCGTTTTTTGGACAGGACCGGATTGCGCTGTCGCAATGGCGCATGGAGCAAAAGGGGCTGACGAAACGTGGCGGGTGAACGCTTCGCCAGTTTTGATGGTACGCAGCTAGCCGTGCATCGCACGGGTTCGGGCAAGCCAGTTATCCTGCTTCATGGACTGTTTTCCTCCGCTTTTATGAATTGGATCAAATGGGGGCATGACGCTCTGCTCGCTGATGCGGGTTTTGAGGCGATCATGCTCGATTTCCGGGTCCATGGTGACAGCGAGGCCCCGCATGACCCGGCCGCATATCCCGGCGGAGCGTTGGTGCGCGATGCGGCCGCGTTGGTCGATCATATCGGCCTTGCACCGGGGGAATATGACCTTGTGGGCTTTTCTCTCGGCGCGCGCACGGTGATCGACGCTTGCGCCAACGGAGTGCTCGCCCCGCGCAAATTGATTGCATGCGGGATGGGTGTTTCGGGACTTGCCGATTGGGAGCGGCGGGCGGCGCATTTCAAGCGCGTCATTGACGAATTTGACACGATCAAGCCCGGCGACCCTGCCTATGTCGCCCGCACATTCCTGAAATCGCAAGGGGTGGACCGAGTTGCTGCGCGGCTGTTGTTGGATGGGATGGACCCGTTCGACCTCGCGAGCCTTGCCAACATCACTATGCCGACCAACGTCATCTGCGGCGTGGATGATGGCGACAATGGCTCTGGACAGGAATTGGCAGCGGCTATCCCCAATGCGACTTTCACCGAAGTCCCCGGCAACCACCTGAACAGCGTGACGAAGCCTGAATTGGGCGAGGCGATCTTGCGGTTTCTGGTGGCTGAATGATCGTCTCCAAGCGCACTGCCATTGCCTGGTGGATTGGCGGATTGATCGCATTCGGCATCACGCTCTATTTCCACATACCTCTTATCACTGATGGCGTGCCGGGTGGGATCGGCGAACACCAAAGCGCGCCTGATGCAGCGACGGTGGACGCGATCCAGCAATCATGGCGGTCCGATGGCTTGGTCAATGAGCCTGTGATCGCGATGGTCACTGACCTGATCTTTATCGGCATCTATGGCGTCGGATGCGTTCTGGCGGGACTGTATTACCGCGCGCGCCCATCCTCCATTCTGCGCCTATTGGGTTGGGCAGCGCTCGCATCGGGAGTGGTGTTCCTCATCACCGATTATGGTGAGACGATTGCGCAGTTCATCCAGCTTATGCGCTTTGCAGGCGATGATGATTTGGCCGGACTCGCATCGACTTTGCGCCCAATCAAGATGGCCAGCTGGATTGTCGGGTTCCTGACCGTGTTGATCGCGCTGATCGTGGATCGCATTTCGTCGAGAGCCGCTTGATTACAACCGCACGTCGGTCCAAAATCCCCTCATAATTCGCAAAACCAAGAGGACTGATCCGCATGAAATTTGCCAATCTCACATTGAAGGCATCGGCAGCAGCGCTCGCCGTATCGCTGGCCGCAACATCTGTCCCGGCGTTTGCTGACGCGCATATCGAAGCCGACATTGCAGAAGAAAACACGACCCAATTCCCGCTGACACCCGAAGGTGCGGCCGAATTTGTCGCCATGGTCGAAGCGGAGTTTGCTGATTTCTCCAAAACCTACGCCCATATTTCATGGTTGCAGGCGACCAATATCAATCACGATTCCAACACGCTCGCATCACAATATGGCGCTGAACTGACCACGATGAGCGTCGGTTTCGCCACCGAAGCGGCGAAATACGCGGCGGTTGAAGGGTTGGACCCCGGCGTCGAGCGCAAGCTTGGGATGCTGCGTTATGGCATTGGTCTGCCAGCCCCTGCGCGTGATGGTGCTGCAGAAGAACTGTCCGAGATCGCGACCTCGCTGGGATCGCAATATGGACAGGGTCGCGGCACTCTGAATGGCGAAGAAATCAACGGCTCTGATATCGAGGCGGAGATGGGCAATCTGGAGCGGACCCCCGAGGAACTCTCCGAAATGTGGGCCAGTTGGCACGACAATGTTGGTGCGCCAATGCGCGATGAATATGGCCAATATGTTGCGCTCGCCAATGAAGGCGCGAGCGAGCTCGGCTTCGATAATCTGGGAACGATGTGGCGGTCGGGTTACGACATGTCGCCCGAACAATTCGCCGAGGAAACGGAGCGGATGTGGCAAGAGGTGAAGCCGCTTTACGTGGCGCTTCACACCTATGTCCGGCGCAAATTGAATGAGCATCACGGCGATGATGTGCAGCCCGCGACCGGCCCGATTCGCGCTGATTTGCTCGGCAATATGTGGGCGCAGGAATGGGGCAATATCTACCCGCTTGTCGCACCCGAAGGCGCCGGCGATATCGGCTATGACCTGACCGATCTGATCCAAGAGCGCGACCTTGATGCCGTCGAAATGACCCGCGTGGGTGAACAGTTCTTCAGCTCGCTGGGCTTTGAACCGCTACCCGAGACATTTTGGGAGCGCTCGCAATTCGTGAAGCCTGCAGACCGCGAAGTTGTGTGCCATGCAAGCGCGTGGAACGTCGACAATGTTGATGATTTGCGGATCAAGATGTGCATCAGGCCGAACGCCGATGACTTTATCACTATCCATCATGAGCTTGGCCACAACTACTATCAGCGCGCCTATAACAGCGAAGATTTCCTCTATCTGACCGGCGCGAATGACGGGTTTCACGAGGCGATTGGCGATATGATCGCGCTGTCGATTACGCCGGAATATCTGGTCCAGATCGAAATGCTCGAAGCCGATCAAGTGCCAAGCGCGGACAAGGATATCGGCCTGTTGTTGCGTCAGGCGATGGATAAGGTTGCGTTCCTTCCATTCGGCCTGTTGGTCGACCGCTATCGTTGGAGCCTGTTTGACGGCTCCGTCGCGCCGGAGGATTACAACACCGCCTGGACCGATCTGCGCACCGAATATCAGGGCATTGTTCCTCCGGTCGAACGGCCTGCTGATGCGTTTGATCCCGGAGCCAAATATCACGTGCCGGGCAATGTCAGCTATACGCGCTATTTCCTCGCGCGCCTGCTCCAATTCCAATTCTACAAGGCCGCCTGTGATCAAGCCGGTTGGGAGGGGCCGCTGCACCGCTGTTCGTTCTATGGAAACGAAGAAGTCGGCGAGAAGCTGAACGATATGCTGGCGCTGGGTGCGTCGGTTCCATGGCCTGATGCGCTGGAGGCTTTCACTGGCGAGCGACAAATGAACGGCACCGCGATGGTGGAATACTTCTCACCACTGATGGCGTGGTTGGAAGAGCAGAATGAAGGCCAGGAAGCGGGCTGGTGATCACTCGCTTTGGCTTGATTGGTCTTGCCGCAATTTCGCTCGGGGCTTGTGCACCGGGCGAGGAGGCGATGAGCGCGGGAAGTGCCGCATCCGCTGAACGTCCAGCACTGTTTGTCGCGAACAAGCGTGGCGACACGCTTTCGAAGATCGACCTCGAAAGTGGCGAAACCCAGTGGCAGGTGGAAGCCTGTCGGACCCCTCACGAACTGGCAACATCGCCTGATGGAAAGTCGGTTGCCGTCGCCTGTTATGGCGGAACACACATCTCGATTTTCGGTACTGATCGGTTGCTGCGTCAGGCGCGCGTGGCATTGGGAGCAAATGCGCGACCCCACGGCATAGTCTGGCATCCTAGCGGCACCCTCTACGTGACCGCTGAGGGTCGGCAGTCAATTTTTGCGGTGCGTAATCCGCTGGGCTCAATCCCTGATATGGACGAGTTTGCGACCGGCAAGGAAGGCAGCCACATGATTGCCGTCGCGCCTGATGAAAGCGCGGCATGGACCACCGATCTCAGCTCAAAGACTGTTACTCGGATTGACCTTACTGGCGATGCCGCGCCCCTGTCGGTCACCGTCGGCGAAGAACCTGAGGGCATTGCGCTCTCGCCCGATGGCAAAACATTGTGGGTCTCTGCGCGTGGTTCAAATCAAGCATTCGCTCTTGATCCTGACACCATGGAAGTTCGCGAAACCGTTGAGACTGGCCGCTTTCCATTGCGGCTTGCGATCCGCCCTCAGGGGGACGTGGCGGTTACATCGGACCTGATGGATGGCGGGTTGACGGTGATTGATTTGGATAGCGCGGAAGTTACCCGCTCGATTGCTGTATCCTCTCCCGAGGAGGCGCAGGACCGGTTTCAGGTGACGATCCTTTGGTCGGACGATGGTTCAAAGATCTATGTCGCGGAAACCGCCAGCAATACTGTGGCTGAGGTCGACTATGAAAGCGGCGAAGTGGTCCGCCGATTGCCAACAGGTGAGGGGGGGGATGGATTGGCGATCCTCCCTTAAGCCGCCTGTAAATTGCCCATAAAGTTTTCGGTCGACTGTTCGAGATTGCGCACATTTTGCGCAAGAGCAGTTGCCGCGTGTTCCAGCTCGTCGGAAAGCTTGCGCGCAGCCGCTGCGCGTTGGGACAAAGCCTCGGTCCGCTCTGCCATAGTGTCCACTTCGACTGCGGCCTCGCGTGCATGTTCCTCTATTGTGTCGGCGGACTGGCGCTGAGTTTCGACGTCGCTGCGGATCGACAGAGCGGCTTGGTTGAGTTCGGCAATAACCGCGTCAATCCCGGCAAAACTGCGTTCTGCCTCTAATGTGCCTTCGTGCACGCCGCTCAATATCTCGTCGATTTCGGTGGCCGCTTCGGCGGCTTGTCCGGCCAGGGCTTTCACCTCATGCGCGACTATCGTGAAACCGCGTCCCGCCGCGCCAGCCGAGGCCGCCTCAATCGCGGCGTTTAGTGACAGCAGGTCGGTGCGTTGGGCAATCCGCACGATTGCACGCGTTGCTTCGCCGATGGTTTGCGATTGTTGGGAAAGCGATCCAATGGCCTGTCCGCCGCCGCCTGATCGGTCGGTTGCTTGCGCGGTCAGTTCGCTTTGCTGGCTGACATTGACCGCGATATTGGCGATGGAAGACGACATTTCGGCGACCCCAGCAGCGACATTGCTGGCCGAGCGGCTTGCGGCACCTGCGCATTGGGCGACATCGCGCGCTTCATTCCCGGCCTCGGTTGCGATCTTTTTCAGCTCGCTTGCGGAGCGTTCCAACATGTTCGCTGTGGCGGCTACGGCATGTGTAACGTCGCTGATCGAGCTTTCGAATTGCGCAGCGACTTTTTGATACTCGATTTTGCGAACCTTGCTGATTTCGGCACGAGTTCGGGCGCTGACCGCTTGTTCTTTCTTGAGTTTGGTCAAAGCTCTTTGAAGCGAAACCCCGGCTTCTTTCAATTTTTGAGCTTGGTTCTCGCTGTGCTCCCGCGCCTTTTCGATGTTTCGCATCATTCTCGCCAGGCACAAGGTGGTCCAGCATAACAGCGCCCCGATCATAACGGTCGCCACAGCGTGGATCATGACTCGGACAACCCCGCCGCCACCCCAGAACAGCCAATCGGGTGCAAGAAAGGACAGCGCCACGTGGTGAAGTGCGATGAGCGCGCAAGCGAGGATGATCGGGCGAATGTCCCACATCAATGTCAACGCGGCCAGAGCGACGAAGAAATAGAGGTGCGTGTCGATCTGCCAAAGGGACCCCTCCATCGCGTAGAGGATGAGCGCAGGTTGAAGCGCCGCCATCACCCCTATTGCAAGCCGTGCATGGAGATCGGTTCGGCCCCTCATGGCGCACCATGTCGGGATCAGGTTGAGCAGCGCGCTCAAAGCCAGCGCGACGAGTGCATTGGCACCGTGCGAAATGGCGATCACACCTTGCGCGACAACAACAAGCCATCCGCCCATTGTGACAGTGACGACGCCCCTGCGCCGCAATTCATCGATATGCGCGATCATCGGATGGTCCCTCGCAAAACAGGCCCGCATCCCGGTGCAGAGGCGTTCAGGACGAGGACGCCGCGTTCCATCAAAGCGTTGAGAAAGCCGGGACGTTCGCCGCGAATGATATAGGCGCCATCCCGCTTTGCTCGCGAGACGATTAAAGTGCCGGGCCGTGACAAGAGTGCGGGCAAGGCTCGCTGTGCCTCGGCCGTCATTGGATAAAGCATCGCAGGCGCATTTTCGCCGCGTGGTGCGAAGATCAAGACCGCTCCGACCAGCACGGACAGCACCGATTGCGCCGCAAATGCGGCAGTAGCGAATTTCGCTGACTTGTTGCTAGGACCCATTGCCATGGGAAAGCTATCGGCGAATTTGGTTAGCGCTTGTGAAGCATGATCCTACGGGACTTTACCGCCGTGTATTTACCGAAAGGGCGGCTCGTTAAAGGCGCGCAATTTGCGGCTGTGCAGGCGGTCGCCCTCATCACGAAGATGCGCGACTGCCTCCAACCCGATCTGTAGATGGGCGGCGATTGCCTCTTCATAAAACTTGTTCGCCTGACCCGGCAGCTTGATCTCACCATGTAGCGGCTTGTCCGACACACACAGCAGCGTGCCATAGGGAACGCGGAACCGGTATCCTTGCGCGGCGATGGTGGCGCTTTCCATCTCAACCGCAATGGCGCGGCTTTGAGAGAAACGGCGGGCGCTGGAGGAGTAGTGCAGCTCCCAATTGCGATCGTCGGTGGTGACAACGGTGCCAGTGCGCATGCGCTGTTTCAAATTGGCTCCCTGAACGCCGGAAACTTGTTCAGCCGCGACCGCCAAAGCCTGTTGCACCTCGGCAATGGGGGGGATGGGAATCTCTGGTGGGAGGACATTGTCCAGCACATGGTCATCGCGCAAATATGCGTGAGCGAGGACGAAATCGCCGATCCGCTGGCTAGAGCGAACGCCCCCACAGTGCCCAATCATCATCCATGCGTGCGGGCGCAGCACCGCGAGGTGATCGCAAATCGTCTTCGCATTGGAGGGGCCGACCCCGATATTGACCAAAGTGATCCCGCGATTGTCCGCGCGTTTGAGGTGATAAGCGGGCATCTGATGCTTGCGCCAAGCGGTATCGGAAAGCTGCTCCTGAGCGTTGTCGACAGAGCCGTTAATGTCCAATCCGCCAGCACCGCTTAGACCAGTGTAGCCTGTCCCGCGATCATTCGGGCCGATTTGCTGTGCGCCCCAATTGACGAATTCATCGACATATCGGTGATAGTTGGTGAACAGGATAAAGTCCTGAAAGTCCTCGACCTTTGTGCCCGTATAATGCGCCAGTCGGGCAAGCGAGTAATCGGTGCGCAATCCGTCAAAGAGCGACAAGGGCATGTCCGCATTTTCATCAAATTCTATCCCATCGGCCAATTCATCTCCGATCAGAGCAAGATCGGTTGATGGGAAATGCAGCGCGATTTCGGACGGCGGCGTACCTTGCATTGCTGCACCGGTTTCTCCGTCCAAGACATAGGGGTAGGGGATCTCTTGCCGCGACCGGCCAACGGTTATCTCAACCTCATATTCGTCCAAGATCAGTTGAAGCTGCTCAGACAGATACCGTGAGAAAAGATCGGGCCGGGTGATTGTGGTGGTGTAGGTCCCCTGCATCTCCAACCGGCCAAAGGCGCGGCTGCGGTCCTTTGGATCGCCGCGTCCCGAATAATGCAATGTCAGTTGCGGATAGGCATAGCTGCCGTCCTGACGTTTTCGTGCAGGCGGGATTGTGCCTGACTTTCCATAAGCGATCACATCAGCGCGCAAGGCGTTGATCGCGTCGTCAAAGTGGCTTTGCAATTGTTCGAGGATGGTGGCGATTGGGGTCATGCAGTTTCCTTAGGTCAATAATGGGTTCGTTTCAAAGATACGCACGCAGGTGATGCGGGGGCCTCTTACAAAAAGGGCGCGGGGGTCGTTTTGACCACCGCGCCCATTTTGCATGGAGAAGAACGCGCGATTATGCGTCGTCTTCTGCCTTATCTTCGCCAGCATCAGCATCAGCACCTTCAGCGGTTTCGCCTTCGGCGTCATCAGAAGCATCGGCTTCAGGCGCAGCGCCTTCGTCGAGCAGTTCTGCGGGGATTTCGCCCGGCTCAAGGTTGGGGTCGATGCGATTGGCACCAGCCGCTTCCTCAATCTCACGCTGCTCATCTGCGAACATTTGTGCAAGAACGTCGACGCCTTGTGATTGCAGCTCGGCTTCGTCGTCCGAACGCGCCACGTTGGCTTTGACAATCACATGCACCTCTGGGTGCAAAGCAACGGTCACGTCGTGCATACCGATCGTCTTGATCGGTGCGCCCATGATGACCTGTTTCTTGTCAACTTCGTGACCCTGTTCAATCAGCCCTGCGACCATGTCGCGGACACTAACCGAACCATACAGCTGGCCAGCATTCGAAGCCGCGCGGATCAATACGACCTCTGCGCCTTCGACCTTGCCACCAGCGGCCTCTGCCACGGTGCGCTTTTCAGCGTTCTCTTTTTCGAGCCGCTCACGGTTCGCTTCGAAAACAGCTTTGTTCGCATTGTTGGCGCGAAGGGCTTTTTTCTGTGGCAGCAGGAAGTTACGGGCATAGCCGTCCTTCACAGTGACAACATCGCCGATCGTGCCGAGTTTTTCGATCCGTTCAAGGAGAATGATATCCATGTCTTCTTCTCCCTTACTTCACGATATACGGCAAAAGGCCGATGTGACGCGAACGCTTGATTGCCTTGGCGAGTTCACGCTGCTTCTTTGCGGAAACGGCGGTGATGCGCGAAGGCACGATCTTGCCACGCTCAGACATGAAGCCCTGAAGCAGGCGCACGTCTTTGTAATCAATTACGGGGGCATCCTTGCCGCTGAACGGGCAAGATTTGCGGCGGCGGAAAAACGGGCGTGCCATCAGTCGCGCTCCTCACGGGTTTCGCGGCGCTTACGGTCGCGTTCGTTCTTACGCATCATTACGCTTGGACCATCTTCGTGCTCTTCGACACGGATGGTCATATAACGAATGACATCTTCGTTGATGCGGGTTTGACGCTCCAACTCTTCAACAACGGTGCCGGGGGCATCGATATTGAGCATGACAAAATGCGCCTTGCGGTTGCGGTCAATTTTGTAGGCGAGGGATTTAAGGCCCCAGGTTTCGGTCTTTGTGACTTTACCTTTGTTCGCTTCGACGATTTCGGTCGCCGTGGCCGCCAGCGTGTCAACTTGAGCTTGGCTCAAATCCTGACGCGCAAGGAAGATATGCTCATACAGAGCCATCTTGATTCCTTTCACATTAATGCCGATCGTTGGCTGGTCCATCCGAATGACGGGGCCCCTCCGGCTTTCTTTGTCCCACTCATCAAAGAGCGGATGCGCGCACATACCGGTTTTGCTGGGGTTTGCAAGTCTTGTGATGCTTGCCAAAGGGCGGTGAGGGCGCGATTGAGGCCGAGCACATAATAAGGGAACTGTTCATGCCATCAGGTCTGGTCGCACTATTGGATGATGTCGCGGTGATTGCGCGCACAGCGGCGGCGTCGGTCGACGATATTGCTGTGGCTGCAAGCCGGGCAGGGACAAAGACAGCAGGCGTGGTGATTGATGATGCAGCGGTCACGCCAAGCTATGTCACCGGACTTTCTCCTGCGCGCGAATTGCCGATCATCTGGGCGATTACCAAGGGCAGCTTTTTCAACAAACTTGTCATCCTTTTACCCGGCGCAATTCTGTTGTCGGAGTTTCTTCCGTGGCTGATCATCTGGATATTGATGCTGGGCGGGGCGTTCCTCTGTTATGAAGGCGCTGAGAAAGTTCTCGAAAAGCTGGGTGGTGCGAAACACGGCAAGACGGTTGAGGATGATATCTCTGATCCGGAGGCGTTTGAGAAACAGCGGATTGCAGGGGCAGTGCGAACCGACTTAATCCTATCCGCAGAAATCATGGCGATCACTTTGAGCGAGCTTGATCTGCCCACATGGTGGGAGCGGGGCTTGGCCTTGGCTCTGGTCGCGATTGTGGTGACGGTGGTCGTCTATGGCGCAGTCGCGATCATCGTGAAGATGGATGATGTCGGCCTGCATATGACCAAACAGGACAGCAGCACCAGCCAAAGACTCGGCCAATTGCTGGTAAACTCCGTTCCCAAATTGCTAGTCGCGTTGTCTGTCATCGGAACGGTCGCAATGCTGTGGGTCGGCGGCGGCATTATCGTCCACGGCACGCATGAGGTTGGCTTTCATCTGCTCTATGACATTGCGCATGGTGCAGAAAGCTGGGTTGCGGGTGTCACTGGAGCGCTGTCGGGAATTGCCGGGTGGGTCACCTATGCGGCGATTTCAGGTGTGATCGGACTGGCATTGGGCGCAATCATCGCATTCGTCCTGCACAACGTGATCGGATATGAGGGCGCGCATTAATCGCTGGGTGGGGCCAGTTCCGTCCCGCATTTGCCACATGTCCGGTTGGGCCATGGGACCACGAATATTCCGCGAAAAAAGAGGTTTTTGCCACATTTTGGGCAATTAAAGGTCGACATACGCGTGTTGCCAGCCACCAATCCGACGATGGCAATACCGAATGCTATGGTTGAGTGGCCAAAGAACCGCTCCACCACGAGCACGAACAGAATTGCAATGACGAGAGCGCCGGCCATAAACCAGGCGTGCCGCCGCGCTCTGTCATAGACGCTCATTCGAGCCGCTCGAACACTCCGCGGGCAAAGCTGCTGAGTGTGTCGTCACGCGCGCCCATGATGACAATGCGGTCACCGGGTTTGGCCATCTCAACAATGGCATCCCCGCAAGCAGTTCGTTCTGGGATGTGTTCGGCGTGGCCACCGTGGCCATTGATGAGGGTGGTTATCCTCTCAGTGCCTTCGCTGCGATCGACCGTGCCGCCGAAATAGACGGGGTCACACATGATGGTGATGTCATCACCGTCCAATTCCCGCGCGAAGGTTTCGGCCAACTCGTCGCCCATTTGTTTCAATGGTCCGTATCCGTGCGGCTGGAAAAAGGCGATGACGCGCCCCGGTGTTGCTTTCAACGTGCGCAGGGTGGCTGCGCATTTCTCCGGGTTGTGACCAAAGTCATCAATCACTGTGATGTCACCGGGCGAAGTGCCCACCACATCGAACCGCCGCGCCAATCCTGCAAAGTTTCGAAGGGCCATCACCGCAGTTCGCACCTCGATCCCCGCTGCACTCACCGCGGCAATCGCCGCAAGCGCATTGGAGAGATTGTGCACACCTGGCATAGGCAGGATCAAGGGAAAGACTTCGCGGCTGCGATTGTCGAGCACGGCGGCGCTGATGCCAAAGGCGCTCTGTTCAATCGAACCCGGTTCCACCGCAATATCAGCAGACGGCTCACGCACGGCAAAGCTGACCATCTGATCAGCGCGCGAGGCAAGGTTCCGGGCCTCTTCATTGTCGAAATTTATGACGGCACAGCCCGCCTCGGCGATATAATTGCCGAACAATGCGCGCAATTCCTCGATGGATTTATGATCGAGACTGACGTTGAGCAATACGCCGATTGTCGGCTTGTACAGCGCGATGGAGCCGTCGCTCTCGTCCACTTCGCTGACAAAGATACGCGGTGACCCGACCCGCGCGCTCGCGAAGGGGTTATCCGCATCCACGAAATTCTTCATAACCGCGCCGTTCATCACGGTCGGATCATACTTCGCTTCTGACAATATCCATGCGATCATGCCCGTGACTGTCGATTTGCCCGACGTGCCACCAATCGCGACCGAGTAACCCGCTTCGTTAAAGAAGGACGAGAGTAATTCCGCGCGCGTCATTCGCGTTAGCCCAAGCTCTTTGGCTCGAGCCGCATCAGGCACTGCGTCCTCTACCGCAGCAGACGCGATCAGTACCTGATCGGCAGACGTTATCCCGCTGCCATCTTGCGGGGACAAGGCAAAGCCATTCTGCGCCAACCACGCAAATTTCTTAGGTGTGTGCCCCTGATCATTGGACCGATCAGACCCAGCGACCTCATGCCCCAGACCATGCGCAATCTGGGCGAGGGGGAGCATGCCCGACCCGCCAATGCCGCAAAAAAAGAAAGGACGCATCGAGAGCGCCTGATCATTGACCCCAACCATGGTGATTATGGTTATTGGCTTGCATGGTGACTGACAAGCGCCATAGTCTTGGAACATGTCAAAAATTGCAATTTGTGCCCCGGCTACCCCAATTTCGCGCGAACACGCCGCCGCGCTTGAGGCATTGGTGGGACAAGAGTTTCCTCAGCACAGCGTCACCTTTCATGAACAGTGCTTTGAACGGCGCGGCCATTTTGCGGGCGATGATTTGCGGCGGCTGACGGCGCTGCTCGAATGCGCCAATGATCCGGCCTTTGACGCGGTTTGGTTTGCGAAGGGCGGCTATGGCTCCAACCGGATTGCAGAGGCGGCGGTCGCGCAGATGAACACCTCCGCGCGGGCCAAGACCTATGTTGGTTTTTCCGATTGCGGGTATTTGTTGGCGGCACTCTATCGTGCAGGCATCGGCCAATGCGCTCATGGATCGATGCCGGTCAGCGCATGCTCGGAAACAGGGCGAGAGGCGGTGCGGCGAGTGCTGCGCTGGTTTGGCGGCGATAATTCAGGGTTGGAGCCGAGCCTCGATGGCGTCACGCCTGCGGCTGCGTTCAACCTCATTACGCTCGCGATGTTGGCCAAGACGCCAATGATGCCGGACCTTTCGGGCCACGTTCTCATGGTCGAAGAGGTGAGTGAGCACCTTTACGCCATTGACCGCATGTTCTTCGCGCTCGCAGGGAGCATGCCGCGTCTCGCCGGATTGCGCTTGGGCGCGATCACGGCGGTGCCAGAAAACTACGTCGAATTCGGCCAGAGCGAGGAAGATATTGCGCGCTATTGGTGTGATCGGGCGGGCATTCCCTATCTGGGGCGCGCCGAGATCGGGCACACATCTACCAACAGAGTTGTGCCCTTCGGTCTTGCCGGGCCTGCACGCTCCGCTTAATCGCTCGGCCCAACAGGAGAATTCAAAATGCGGGCATTCGTTTTTCCGGGTCAGGGCAGTCAAAAAGTCGGCATGGGCAGCGAGCTTGCTGCCGCTAGCGCCGCGGCTCGCGCTGTGTTCGAAGAAGTTGACGATGCGCTGGGCCTCAAACTCTCTGCGATCATGACCGAGGGGCCAGAGGATCAACTAACCCTCACCGAAAACGCACAACCGGCAATCATGGCCAATGCGATGGCAACATTGCGCGTCTTGGAGACTGAGTTTGGTGTGAAGCTGACAGAGCAAGGCTCATGCGTCGCCGGTCATTCGCTTGGTGAATACACGGCGTTGTGCGCGGTTGGTGCTTTTGATCTCGCGACAACGGCGCGGCTGCTCAAATTGCGCGGGCAAGCGATGCAGGCGGCGGTTCCTGTGGGGGAGGGCGCGATGGCGGCTTTGCTCGGCGCGGATATTGAGAAAGCGACCGCCTTGGCAGCGGCCGCCGCTGAAGGCGAGGTGTGTGAGATCGCGAACGACAATGATCCCGGCCAAGTCGTTATCTCGGGTCACAAAGGCGCGATCGAGCGCGCTGCCGCGATGGTCAAGGATCACGGCATTAAACGCGGCGTATTGTTGCCAGTCTCCGCTCCGTTCCATTGTTCACTGATGCAGCCAGCGGCTGATCGCATGGCAGAGGCTCTTGCACAGACCCCTCCGGGTGATCCCGCATTGCCGTTATTCGCCAATGTCACTGCTGCCAAAGTTACTTCGGGCGAAGAAGAGCGTGACCTGCTCGTCCAGCAAGTCACAGGCCGCGTGCGCTGGCGCGAAGGGGTTGCCGCGATGCATGCTGACGGCGTCACTCATTTCGTCGAATTGGGCGGCAAAGTGCTCACCCCCATGATCAAGAAGATCGCGGGCGAGGCTGAAACAGTCAGTCTTATCACTATGGAAAACATAGAGGAATTCGCGAAAACTCTTTGATAAGGTGGCATTCAGCTTGGGATGCGCATTTTTTGTGCTCCCCAATCGGATTAAGGAGAGGTCCGATGCTGAAATCTGCTTCATTTACGTCTTTCGTTCTTACCACAGGCACTATTGGCGCGGTTGCGCTGGGTGCGGTTAGCTTAGCTGCAACGTCGCCATCGCCAGGCATTGTCGACGATGGCCCCGGCCTCAGCGGCTTTTCTAGCGAGCAGCGGCTCGAAGAATTCGCCGAAAAAATGGCTTCGCTTCAACAGAGCCGATATCGTGGCGTTGAATTTGAAGATGGCTCTGTCATGGCAATGACGGTATCTGCACCTGCCGAAGTGTCCGATGCATCTGCGCGATCAGAGGGCGAAAGCATCACCAACACGCAAGAAGCGGGCGTTGATGAAGGCGGGATCGTCAAGAATGCGGGCGATTTCCTAGTTGTGTTGCGGCGCGGGCGGTTGTTCACTGTGCGCACGGGCGACGGAGCGTTGGACCCGGTCGACACAATCGACGCGTTCCCTCCAAAGAAAAAGAACCCCGGTGACACTTGGTATGACGAGATGCTCATCCGCGGCAATCAGGTCATCGTCATCGGCTATTCCTATGGCGCATTCGGAACAGAGCTGAACCGTTTCGACATCTCCGACAGCGGCGAACTTACCTATCGCGACACGCATTATATGCGGTCTGGCGATTATTATTCCTCGTCTAATTATGCCTCGCGCCTGATTGGGGATGAGTTGATCTTGTACACGCCGGTCTATGCCAATTGGGGTGATCTGGATGCGTCTTTGCCCGCCATGCGTTCCTTTGATGAAGAGGAAGCAGAGGTGTTGGTCGCACCCGAAGATTTCCTCGTCGCGCAGCCTTATCGCAGCGGGCGCTTTCCGCTCCAGATGTTGCACACCGTCACGCGCTGTGACCTGACCACGGCAGAGCTGGAATGCAGCGCCACGGCAATTGCAGGCACATCGAGCCGCGCATTCTATGTCTCGCGAGAGGCGGTCTATACATGGACCGGCACTGCTCAGAGCGGATGGGATGACGACGCGGTTAAAACACCCGGTCAGCTCTATCGCATTCCCCTCGATGGTGCACGCCCAGGAGCAGTTCAGGTCGCAGGGGCTCCTGTCGACCAGTTCTCTTTCGCCGAGGATGCATCAGACGGTGTCTTGCGCATCCTGCTGCGCGCTGTCGGTAACGGCGAAGGGATGTGGGCGAGCGAATATTCCGTCGGTGGTGTGTCGATGGCCACGGTGCCTTTCGACGCGTTTGACCGGGGCAACACCGCCTTGGTTCGCGGGAATTATCGCAAACTGCCTGAACCTGAAGGCTGGCGTTTCCACAACCGCTTTGTTGGTGATTACTTGCTCTATGCCGCGGGTAATTACGGCAATGAGGAGGCAAGCTCGATGGTCTATGCCGTCCCTCTAGATGGGCGCGCAGTTCAAGAAGTCCCCTTGAAACACGGCGTCACGCGCTTTGACCGGATGGGCCGCGATGGCGTGGTTGTGGGACCGGGTAAGGACGGCGCACTGGGCTTTTCCTCGCTATCCTTGGACACGCAGGCTTCGGTTGAAGACACCTACATGCTCGCTGCTGCAAGCGAGGGTGAAACCCGCAGTCAGGCGTTCTTCTTCAAACCTGACCGGGGCAGCTCCGATGGACGCTCTGGCACTTTGGGCCTGCCCGTCAGCCGCCAGCTTAACCGCAATGGCGCAGAATTCCTCGGCAGTGGTTCTGCGATCGCATTCCTGCGCCGCGATGACCGCTCGCTTACCCGCGTGGGTGAGTTGGCCGCCCGCACTGAGGATGCCAGCGATGACAATTGCAAAGCTTCCTGCGTCGATTGGTACGGCAATGCCCGCCCAATCTTTATGAGCGACCGTATCTTTGCTCTAATGGGGTACGAGATCGTTGAAGGGAGCATGGCAGGTGGCCGGATCACAGAAGACCGAAGGGTCAGCTTCGCCCCTTAAGTTAGATCTGCACTGGATCACCGTCGCCAACGCGCATTTGCTGACCAATGTGGCAGACGGTGTCTTTGACCACGACATCGATCCGGCGCGGCTTGCAAAGTACCTTGCAGGCCCCGCCAATATGATGGTGATTGCCCTGCATCAGGGGCAAGCCGTCGGTATGTGCATGTGCGTCATCCACGATCACCCTGACAAACCAACCGAGCTATACCTTGACGAGATCGGCACAGGCGACGATTGGCGGCGTCAGGGGACCGCGCGCGCTTTGATGCTCAAAGTGTTTGAGCGCGCCGATGACTTGGATATTGACGAGATATGGTTGGGGACCGAACCCGACAACATGCCTGCAAGAGGCCTGTATGAGAGTTTCGGGATCAGGGGCGAGGAAGCTCTGATCTACTACCTCGACTGGTAAGGAGCCAAAGATGTTTCAACTGAACGGAATGAACGCGCTGGTCACTGGCGCAAGCGGCGGGATTGGCTCTGCAATTGCGATTGCACTGGCGAAACAAGGCGCACGGGTAGCCTTATCCGGCTCCAACGGAGACAAATTGCGCGCCTTTCGCGAACAGCTGATTTCCGAAGTTGGTTCACCCGAACATGGCGATCATGTGGAAATCACGTGCAACCTGTCTGACAGCAAACAAGTCGACGAGCTGATCCCGGCAACGGTCGATACGCTGGGCGGGATTGATATTCTCGTCAACAATGCGGGAATCACGCGCGACAATCTGGCGATGCGGATGAAGGATGATGAGTGGGATCAGGTGATCTCCGTCAATCTCGAAGCGATCTTTCGCCTGATGCGCGCCAGTGCTCGGCCCATGATGAAGGCGCGTTTTGGCCGGATCATCAACATCACCAGCGTCGTTGGCAGCACCGGTAATCCCGGCCAGATGAACTATGCCGCCGCTAAAGCCGGAGTGACCGGTATGACCAAAAGCTTTGCCCAAGAGGTCGCGTCGCGTGGTATCACCGCCAACTGCGTCGCTCCGGGCTTCATCCGCACCGCCATGACTGACGAATTGCCTGATGCGCAAAAAGATGCGCTCAACGCCCGTATTCCGGCGGGCAAAATGGGTGAGGGCGACGATATTGGCGCGGCTGTGGGATATCTTGCGAGCCGCGAGGCTGGCTATGTCACCGGCGAAACGCTGCACGTGAATGGCGGCATGGCGATGTTGGGGTAGGAATGGCGCTTGCGCGTCCAAATCTCCAGCGGCTTATCCCCAGTGGAATCCCTTGTCGCGCCTTCACAAACTTGCCCGTATTGTCCGGGCCGCTAAGGTTTTTCTACCAAAGCGGCGCTGGTGGGGCGATTCCGGCCTGTCGCGCCATAGTAAAACAATTTGACGATAGGCTACGCTGATGAAGGCTACGATCGAACGCGCGACGCTCTTGCGGTGTCTCTCCCATGTTCAATCGGTGGTTGAACGCCGCAACACCATTCCGATCCTCTCCAACGTCCTGATCGACGCCTCTGATGGCGGCAATGTAAAGGTGATGGCGACCGACCTCGACCTGCAAGTTGTCGAGACGATGGCTGCGGCTTCGGTCGAAACGCCCGGCGCGATCACCGTATCGGCGCATCTGTTGTTCGATATTGCCCGTAAATTGCCGGATGGCAGTCAAGTCAGCCTTGAGACGGCCGACAATCGAATGGAAGTTAAGGCAGGGCGCAGCCGGTTTAAACTGCCGACCCTGCCGCGCGATGATTTCCCGGTAATTGTCGAAGGCGATCTGCCAACTTCGTTTGAAATCCCTGCGCGCACTTTGGCGCAGATGATCGACGCGACACGGTTTGCGATCTCGACCGAGGAAACCCGCTATTACCTCAACGGCATATTCCTGCATGTGACCGATGAGGATGAACCCGTTTTGAAGGCCGCAGCCACCGATGGTCACCGTCTTGCGCGCTTCACCCTTGCGCGTCCCGATGGCGCACAGGGCATGCCCGATGTGATCGTGCCGCGTAAGGCAGTGGCGGAGCTGCGCAAGCTGCTCGAAGAGGCGATGGACGGGTCCGTTCTGGTCGACCTTTCGGCGAGCAAGGTGCGCTTCACGCTTTCGGGTGAGGGCGGAGTTGTCCTGACCAGTAAGCTGATTGATGGCACATTCCCCGATTACAGCCGCGTTATTCCGACCGGCAATGACAAGATCCTGAAGGTTGACCCCAAACTGTTCTTCTCCGGTGTGGACCGCGTTGCGACCATTGCCACCGAGAAAACCCGCGCGGTCAAAATGGGCCTTGAAAAGGATCGGGTGACATTGTCGGTAACGTCGCCAGACAATGGCAATGCAGCTGAGGAATTGGCCGCTTCTTACAGCTCGGACGGATTTGAGATTGGCTTTAATGCCAATTATCTCAAAGACATATTGGGGCAGTTCGATTCTGATGAGATCGAGCTGCATCTGGCCGATGCGGGCGCTCCGACGCTGATCCGCGAGAATGATGAGAGTCCGGCGCTTTATGTCCTGATGCCGATGCGCGTGTGATGATGCGTCGGGGGGCGATCATGATTGCGGCGCTTTTGATTGGCGCTCCGGCGGCGGCACAAGAGGCTGAACCGTTCGTGCCAGCATTCACCGCAGAGGATGATCTTGATTGCGCGATCTTTGTCGGTGCACTGATGGCGGAAACCGAAGCCGAGATGACGCCTGATAACCGCACTGGTCTGACATCAGCTTTGACCTATTTTACAGGGCGTTATGAAGCGCAGCGTGGATTGGACATCACGCAAGCATTCGCCGAACGCTATCCGATCTATCAAGAACGCAACCCGGCAGAAATTCAGCAGACATGCTCTGTGCGGATGCGCGCATTCAGCGTCCGGTTGCAAGGCGTGGGGCGGGCCCTTTCACGCTTGCAACCGCCGCGCGAAGGTGAGGCCGCTGAACCCGAGACGTCTGAGTAATACGCATGGCGGATGGTCCGGATGCACAGGTTCGGATATTCGGCACAGTCATCTCGACGTACACACGCATTGTTGAGATCACGTGTGAAGAATTGCATGTAACTCACGAAACAATAGCAACTGCTGCCCAGTCTCCGGGCAACCGTCACCCCTATGGCAAAGTCCCGGTGGTGAAGGTTGATGGTCTGGAGTTGATCGAAAGCGTCGCCATCGCGCAGTACATTGATAACGCGCATGGGCGCGCCGCGCTCCAACCTAGCAATCCGGCTGCGCGGGCGACAATGGATAAGTGGATCGCCATCGCCAACAATTACCTCTTCCCTCAGTTTGAAAGCGGGCTGGTCATGCCGTGGATCATGCATCGGGTTGCGGGCTATCCGCTTGATCCCGAGCGCATCAATCGGGCGCTCCCGCAGATCAGCCGCTCGCTCGGCTTTCTCGAGGCAGAATTGGACAGCGACGGCGCTTGGACGACGCTTGGGTTTACGCTCGCTGATGTGTTCCTTTATCCCATCATCCGCTCGTTACAACTCACTCCGCAAGGCGAAGTTGGCATCGCGCAATGCGAGCGGCTCTCCGCTTGGCTCACCGCAGCCGAAAAACGTCCGTCTATTCGCGCAACCCGGTGGGAAACTGAGCCATGATCGGCTAGAGCCTCCATCAAAGAGGAGAACGTCATTATGACCCTGTCACAAGTCCATGTTCGCAAAGACGAACTCACCCATGCAGATCTCGTCGAAGCGGATGCTGGGGCGCTGGCCGATGGCGCCGTGCGGTTAAAGGTTGAGAGTTTCTCGGTCACCGCAAACAACATCACCTATGCCGTGGTGGGCGATGGCTTTGGCTATTGGAACTTTTTCCCGCCGAAGACTGACCAAGACGGCCTTGGCATTGTGCCAATGTGGGGGCACGCGATTGTCACCGAGAGCAACCATGCGGATATTGCCGTGGGTGAGCGGGTTTATGGCTATCTGCCGATGGGCAGCCAGCTTGACGTGGTTCCGGGCAATATCACCGCGATGAGCTTTTCCGACACGACCGATTATCGCCAACCGATGAGCCCTGTTTACAACAATTACACCCGGCTTGCAGCGGACCCTGAGCATGATGCCGCGCGTGAGAAGGAGCGGATGATCTATGGCCCGCTGTTCAAAACGGGCTTTATCATCGATTATTTCATGCGTTCTGAGCAATGGTTCGGCGCCGCGCAGATGGTCTTGACCAGCGCATCGTCCAAAACCGCGATGGGATTGGCCAGCGTCGCCAAGCAGAACTCGCCCAATGTGAAACGCATTGGTCTGACATCGCCGGGCAACATTGATTTTGTGAAATCGACAGGATTGTATGACGAAGTGGTCGCGTATGACGACCTTGGCGATATTGCGAAGGATGCGACCGTTAGCGTTGATTTTGCAGGTAATTCGTCTCTTTTGGCAAACATCCATCAACATTTCGGCGATGCGCTCAAATATTCATGCCTCGTCGGCGCAACCCATATCGAGGAGCGCGGCACGTTTGGAGGCGGGTCAGAATTGCCCGGACCCAAGCCAGTCTTGCTCTTCGCCCCGGACCACTTTGTCGCATTCTTCAAAGAGCACGGCCCGATGGAAGGCGGCAAAATGATCGCTAAGACATGGCACGCATTCTTGGATGCGGTTGAAGGCACCGTCGAGATAATAACGCTGTCCGGACTTGAAGCCGCACGCACAACCTATCTCGAAATGCTCGGCGGCGGCATCAACCCTGCGCAGGGCATTGTGATCGAGCCTTAAGGCCCAGGCGGTCTACTCGGCCGCCTCTGCTAATTCAGCGCGTTGCGGCCCCCGGATCAAACCGCCGGGGGTCGCGCCCGTCCATTTGCCCTCTTCGAAGGTCACAACGCCGCCTTTGATCGTGCAGGCATAGCCATCCGCTTTTTGTAGCAGGCGCTTACCACCAGCAGGCAGGTCAAATGCGAGCCATGGGCGGCCCAGCTTCAACCGCTCCATATCGATCACATTGATATCGGCGAGAAAGCCCGGCGCAATCACCCCGCGATCTTCAAGGCCATACAGCACGGCTGTGTCGCGGCATTGGCGCTTAATCGCGTTCTCCAGCGTGATCCGGTCCCCGCGCTTCCGGTCGCGCACCCAATGCTCCAGCATAAAGGTCGGCGAGGCCGCATCGCAGATTGTGCCGCAATGCGCGCCGCCATCGGATAGCGAGTTTACCGTGTCATCGGCATGTTGCAGCGGGTGGAGGAAGTCGAGATTGCCGTCCGCATAATTCAGGATCGGCAGATAGATAAATCCGGTCCCATCATCCGCACACAGCATGTCATAGGCGTATTCCTGCGGATCAACCCCGGCTGCATTTGCGCGGGCATTCACACTGGCGCTTTCATCCGGCTCGTAATCGAAATCGGGATCCATCTCATATTGTAGCGCCCACCCTTGGGTGATCACCATCACGACGCCGATAATGTCCATCGGTGCCTCTGAATAATCGTTCGATTCAGACAGCAATTGCGCTTTGAACGCAGGATCGAGCAGCTTCGCCTTTTGCTCTTCCCATGGAAGGTCCGCGATTGTCTTCCAACTCGGGCGGAATGCGAAGGGGTTCACTGTCCCCTGCCATGCCATAATGATCCCGTTTCCGCGCAAGGCGATCTGAGCGACAATGTTGGCTCCGTTGTCATTTTCGGCGCGCATCGTTGCGATCTGCTCTTTGAGCGGCATATCCTTTTGGATTGACTCCAACGCGGCAAAGGTGACGGGCACGCCGGCCTCGCGGCTCAAACGGCCCATCCATTCAAATTCGTTCCAGTCGCGTTGCAAATCGCTCGCCATTTCAAACACGGCGTGCCCACCTGCACCCTTTGCGCGGCCCATCGCGTGGCCGATGGCGACCAGTTCCTCAGGTGTTGCGGTGGTGCCGGGCACCAGTTCGCCGTCGACCGATTTGTGCAGGACCGTGCGCGACGTGGAAAAGCCCAAGGCCCCTGCGCGCACCCCTTCCTCAACAATGTCCGACATTGCTTTGATGTCTGCTTCGGTTGGTACAGCGCCCGGTTGTTCGCGGTCGCCTAGCACATAGGCTCGCACTGCTCCATGCGGCACATGAGTGGCCACATCGACGCTGCGCGGCATTTTCTCCAGCGCGTCAAGATATTCGGGGAAGGTTTCCCAATCCCACGTCATACCCTCTGCCAAAGCGGTGCCGGGAATGTCCTCGACGCCTTCCATTAGACTGATCAACCATTCGTGGCGGTCGGGCTTGGCAGGGGCAAAGCCGACGCCGCAATTGCCCATCACGACGGTGGTGACGCCGTGCCAGCTCGACGGAGCCATCTCCTGATCCCATGTCGCCTGACCATCATAATGCGTGTGAATGTCGACAAATCCCGGTGCCACGACTTTGCCGCTCGCATCAATTTCGCGGGTGGCATCGCCAGAGACGCGACCCACAGCGGCGATTACGCCGTCTTTTACCGCCACATCGCCCGTAAATCGATCTGCACCGGTACCGTCTACAATCGTGCCGCCTTTTATGATCAGGTCGTACATCGCCATGGTTGTCTCTCCTCTTGAAAAGAAAGATGTCGCAAAGGCTCAATTGTGTCCAGCAATGTCTTGGAATTGCATTCAAGCGAGCTTAGCGAAGGCTCTTAAGGAGACTTTTGAATGACGATGAGAGCACTTGCCTTGGGCGTGGCCGCAACCGCGATGATCGCTACACCGGCGGCATCGCAAATTGACAGCGGTCCATGGGAAATGCGTGCTGATCCTGATCTGTCCGCGCTGCTTGATTGTCATGAGGAATCGGGGCGCACTCTGATTTCTGCCCATCGCGGTGGACCGACGCCCGGTCTGCCGGAAAATGCGATTGAGACCATGGACGCGGTGCTGGCCGCGATCCCGGCGGTGATGGAGGTTGATGTCGCGCAAAGCCCCGATGGCGTCCATTACCTGATGCATGATCGCACATTGGATCGCACCACCACGGGTGAGGGCGCGGTGACGGAAGTGCCATGGTCAGAGGTGGAGAAACTCAGTCTGGTCGATGAAGCGGGCTGGGTGACGCCTTATCGCGTCCCGACCCTTCGCGCTGCATTGGAATGGGCAAAGGGGCGCACCGTGCTCCAGATCGATTTTAAGCGGACGGCCGATTTCGAGGTCGTGATCGATATGATCCGGGAGACCGGCAATGCGGACAATGTGATTCTGATCGCCTATACGATTGGCGCGGCGTCGCGCTTGAACGAGCTGGCTCCGGAAATGCTGATATCTGCCTCTATCGGTGATTTGAGCGATATGATCGCATACTCCACTGCGGGCATTCCCAAGGATCGAATCGTCGCTTTCACGGGGACACGTCTGCCGCGCCCTGATCTGTATTCGGAGTTGGATAGCGAGGACATTGAGGTAATCTTTGGCACGCTGGGCCGTTCACCCAATTCCATCGACAATGTGATTGAACGGTTTGGGACAGGCGAACGCTATTCCGAACTCGGCAGCGGCGGCGTTGACATCATCGCCACCGACCGCCCGAGAGAGGCCGCTGCTGCGCTGGCGGAAACGGGGCGCTTGCCGGTCGCCGGTGAGTGCGGTGTCTCGCGCGGGTCATAGTATGGTGGCTTGCTTCAAGCGGTGATAAGCGACCGCTATGGATAGAAATGTTAGCTGGAACCCGCCTGCCGATAGCGGGATTAGTGTTCGCTTTATTGAGACAAACGGCCTGACGTTCGAGGTTGCTGAGGCGGGTGCCAAAGAGAGCTCGGGTAATCATCTTGCGCTATGCCTCCACGGCTTTCCAGAGCTGAACTATTCCTGGCGGCATCAAATCGCGTCTTTAGTAGCGAAGGGGTACCGTGTTTGGGCACCCAATCTGCGCGGCTATGGAGCGACCGACCGGCCCGGAGATATGCGCGAATATGCACTCAATAGGCTGACCCAAGACGTCGCTGACCTGATCGACGCCAGCGGGGCGAGCAAGGTCACTTTGATCGCGCATGATTGGGGCGGGGCGATTGCGTGGATGTTCGCAATCCAGAAACTGCGCCCACTCGAACGGCTGATCGTGATGAACCTGCCTCATCCCAAAGTGTTTCAGCGCGAGGCAAAGAAATGGCGGCAGCTCAAACGCAGCTGGTACATCTATTTCTTTCAGCTCCCCCGGCTTCCAGAGATGCTGCTGGGGCGCAAGAACGGAACGGCAATTGGCGGTCTGTTCGAAAAGACCTCCTCGCGGCCAGAGCGCTTTGGTCCCGAGGTGCAGCGTATCTACAACGAGGCATCCGCGCGGCCCGGTGCTCTAACAGCGATGGTCAATTATTACCGCGCTTTGCGATATTCGAAGGCCGATGCGCTGGGCGATGGGATGGTTGATATTCCGGCGCTGTTGATTTGGGGCGAGGATGATATCGCGCTCGGCATTCACTGCACCGAAGGGACGGAGGAATGGGTTCGTAACCTGACCCTGAAACGTCTGCGCGGAATATCGCATTGGGTGCAGCAAGATGCGCCCGATGAAGTGAATGCGATCCTGTCTGAGTGGTTGCCTCAAGCCGAGTGAATCAGGCCCGCTGCGGCATCCTGACGAATATCAGCACCAACAGGCCAATACCGAACAAGAGGCAGATTGAGGCCATGCCGATGCGCTGATCATTGAATGCGGTGGTGAACCATTCCACAAGCAATGGCCCCATCCACACGGTGATCGTTCCAGCGATCGCATAAAGCCCAAAGAACTCTCCACTCCGACCTGCTGGTGCAAGCGTGACCAACATCGCGCGGCTTGATGATATGCTTGCTGTGACGGTAACGGCGACGATGCTTACGAGGCCCAGATAGGTTAGGTCGGACAGGGTCTTGAACACCAGTCCATCCCACACCTGATAGTTGTCGACCATGCCGAACAGCAATGTGTCTTGAGTAAGTGAAAGCTGTGTTGAGAACGCCAGCACCATCACCACTATCTCAATGATGAGAGCATTTTTGACGCCGACCTTGCCATCGAGCCAGCCTCCAAAAATGCCGCCAGCAAAGGCCCAGGCAGAACCGAATATCGCGAAACACAGCATTTCGAGGAAACCCCAATCAAGGAACAGCGCGACATAGACTGCGCTAAGGGCGAGCAAGGCTGCCATACCATCTTGATAGAACATCCGCGCGATCAGGAACTTCATCAGATCAGGGTACTTGGTCGCCTCACGCAGTGTTTTGAGAACAGTCTGAAATCCGCTGACAATGGCAGCGCGCCAGCTTGCGCCGGGCACGCCGGGGTCTTTGGCATTGAGGAAGAAGGGGATGGAGAAAGTGACCAACCAAACCGCACAAATTGGGCCCGCGATCCGGGCATGGTCGAATGTGGAAAGGTCCAGTCCGAATTGCGGCTCTGCAAAAGGCCATTGGATCGCACCGGGTAAAATGAGCAAAAGCGCAATCGCGACAAAGATCAACACGGCGGCCAGATTGCCTAGACCCAGTCCAAGCCCCGAAATCATCGAAAGCCGCTCTGGTTCGCCCGAGACCGACAGCATCGCGTTGTGCGTGACCTCGGAATAGGTGTAGCTGACATAAGCGACCACGAGCAGCGACATGATTGCCCAGACCGGCAATCCTTCACCGCCGGGCTGCGCAAACCATAGCATCGCTGAACACGCGGCAATCGCGCCGAGGAAGACCGCCAGTAGCGGTTTTAACCGGCCGCCGCGATCCAGTGCGGCGCCCAAGAATGGCGCTGAAAGAGCAGCAATCAATCCGGCCCATTTGGTCACAGAGGCGATTGTCGCCTGACCTTGGGCATTGGCGGTCCTGAGCGCTTCGTCAGGTTCCAGTGCGTCCAAGTCGCCGCTTGCAAGCAAGTCTGCGCCGATAATGTCGCGTGCGAAATAGGGCGCGAAAATATAGATGACGATCAGGATGTAATACGGGTTGCGTGCCCATTCGAATACTGCCCATGCAAAGCCTGTTTTGCCCATTGCTCCGCCAGTGCCGTGATGGGCACGGGTGTGAGGCGGTTTAGCGGCGGATTCCGCCTGTGGTGCGGCTGTTGCTATCGCATCTCTCCCAAAGCCTCCGCCTCAAACGGGCGGATGGCTGGTCATTCTTAGGCCGCTAATTCTTCATCCTGCGTCGCAGGGCGATCAAGAAACCCACGCATTGCATCGACGCTTTCATCTTTGTGGCTGAGCAAGAAGAGGTGCCCGCCGCCTTTCATCACCACAAGTTCACTATTGGGGATCAGCATGTCGAGGAACTTACCATTGGCCAGCGGCACAATTGCATCGTCATCGCCCATCATGATCAGCGTGTCCTGCTTTAACAGGAACGGCAAAGCAGGCGCGCTGGTCCAGCCGAGCATCGCGATCAGTTGATACATATATCCACGCGGGGAGGGTGGTTTGAGGCGCGACATGTGCCCGCCTTTACCCTGTGATTTACCTAGGCCTTCGCCATAGAGCGTCTCAAAATTCTTCATCATGAATTCGGGATCAATATAACGGCGCGGATTGGCCATTTTGGTAAGCGCTTTGGGGCTGCCCGGCATCATCAACATGCCTGCACTGGTCGCGATCAGCACCACACGGCGGACGCGCGCGGCGTGCTGCATGGCAAAGTGTTGCGCGATCCCGCCGCCCCAGCTGATGCCCATGACATCGACATCACCAACGCCCAATTTGTTGAGCAATTGCGATGCAGTCCAGCTCATCGTGAAGGGGTTATACGGCACCAGCGGCTCAGGCGATTCGCCCACACCGGGCATATCGAACATGATAAAGGGGCGCTCTGTCAGCGTTTGCGCGAGAGGCGCGACCGCTTCGATATTTGCGCCGATCCCGTTGAAGAACAACACGGGCAAATGGTCCGAAGGCTCATCCAGCCTCCATGTAGCAGTCCGTAGCGTCCGACCGCCCACTTCTTCCATGCTGACGACAGCGCCGTCCATCACATCCGTCACGTAAAACCCGTCCTTTCGCGGCGCGCATTTGTTTGTTTTGTCGCTGCGCGCTGGGTGGGAGGCACATATCGCAGATCCCTTGCGACACCTGCCTCCCATAAGCTGTAAACTTACGATTACCGGTCGGTATGTATCAGACTTCTTCGACGACGTAGAGTCCCGGGGCCTTCTCTTGCGGGGGAAATTCCGCATTGCCCAATGCTTCGGGCGCCGGCTGTTTCTTGCCAGAGCGGGCTTGGATCCACTCCATCCAATACGGCCACCAGCTGCCCTTTACCTCTTCAGTGCCTTCCAGCCACTTGTCGGCCGTGTCAGGCAGTTTGCCCTTTTTAGACTGAACGAAATACTTCGCTTTAGGATTGGTAGGCGGGTTCAGGATCGCCTGCATATGACCTGATTGGCTGAGCACATAGGTGACGTTCTTTGATCCGAACAGCTGCGTAGAGCGATAGGTCGCCTTCCAAGGAGTGATGTGGTCTGTGACCCCGCCAAGGATGAAGAGGTCCGCGGTGACTTTGGACAGGTCAACCTTGTGATCCGCCATCTCGACTGTGCCAGGCGTGGAAAAGGCAAGCTCTTCATAAAGCGTCAGGAAATCGCCCATCAGACTGGCGGACAAATTGGTCGCATCCGAATTCCAGAACAGCACATCAAACGCCGGCGGGTCCATGCCCAGCAGGTAATTATTGATGACATAATTCCAGATGAGGTCATTGGGCCGCAGCCACGCAAAGCCGCGCGCCAGATCATCGGCTTTGATAATGCCCTTTTTCGCCGCGCGCTGACGCGCAAGCTGCATGCCATTCTCGCTAATCAGCGAACCGGCCTCGATATCGGTTTGCTTGGGATGCAGCACGCACACCATCAATGTGAGTGTGCCGAGAACATTGTTGTTTGTCGCAGCCAGCTTTGATGCCAGCACCGATGCGGTTTGCCCGCCTGAACAGCCAGCCGAAACATTTACCTTCTTTGATCCCGAAATCGCAGAAACCGCCGCTAGAGCCTCTTCGCATGACGCGATGTAGTCGGCCATATCCCAATGGCCCTGTTCCTTGGAAGGGTTGCGCCAAGAGATCACGAAGGTCTGCAGACCATTATCGACCTGCCATTTGATGATCGATTTTTCCGGCGACAGATCATTGATGTACATCTTGTTGATCTGTGGTGGGATGGTCAGTTGAGGGATCGCATACACCTCATCCGTGGTCGGCGCATAATGGATCAGCTCCATCATCTCTGTGCGCAAGACCACATTGCCCTTGGACGTCGCGACATTCTCACCCAGTTTGAACGGGCGCTTGTCGACTTGGCTTACCATGCCCTTGTTATGGACGATGTCATTATAAGCGTTCTGCAATCCTTTGATCAGGGATAGGCCGCCGGAATTGATGATCTGTTTTTGCGCAATGGGATTGCCAGCCAGTGTGTTGGTTGGCGCGATACTGTCGATGATGATGTTGGAGATGAAATTGGCGCGGTTACGCTCCAGATCATCCAGCTCCAGCTCCTCGATCCAATTGCGCATCCCCTTTTGCACGGCAAGGTAGTACTGCGCACCGGCTTTGAAGAACGGGTTGAACTGCCATGCGGGGTCATGAAAGCGTTTGTCTTTGGGGTGAGGGGCGAGGTCGCTTTTGCCGGTAACGATCTTGACCATGTCTTCGCCCATGGTCTGCGCATGGCGCATGATGCGTTGCGGGTCAGATGCCGTTTCGCGCAAAAGCAGCGCAACCGCGCTTACAAAATCCTCACGCGCTACACCGATCAACGGACCCAGTGCATTGGTTGATTGTGCCGCTTCGTTTTCGAGCTTTACACCGCCATTTGGCATCAAACGTTCTCCCCTTGTGCGCAGCCAATTCACATCACCTATCTGCGCTGATCAACAGATGGCCTGCAATTGCATTTATGGCAAGGTGACGCTTACGTGCGCCTCCAGTTCCCAGACGCGCTTGTCATGCTCCTGATCGTAGTGTGTTGGTAAAGCAAAATTAGCCATTCTTTCACCCTTCGACCCTAACCGATACGCATTGAGTTTGGAGCAATGGCACAAATGAGTGGCTTTCTATCGCGTTTGACTGGTGGGCAGACGAAGGAAGCGGGCGATCAGGACGCAGGTTCCGCGCCTGCGCCGACGCCTGTGCCATCATTTGACCATGCAAGCCGCGCGCGTTTGTTGGAGAGCCTTGAGAATTCCAATCTCGGTTGGTTCTGGGCCAGTGATGCCACTGGACGGCTGGTTTATATCTCGCAACCTGCAGCACAGCGTATCGGTAAGCCCGCAGAAGAGATCACCGGGAGGGCAATCACACAGGTATTCCTGCCCATCGAAGGTGGTGAGGATTCCGGGCATGAACGCCCGTTCAAATTCCAACTGGCTGCCCGCAACTCGATCAAGCCTGTGACCGTCCTCCTCGACATGGGTAAAACCAAGTCGTGGTGGGAGATCGCTGGTGTCCCGCAGACGGATGCAGAGGGCAATTTCACAGGTTATCACGGCATCGCCCGCGACGTGTCTGACACTTACGAGAGCAAGCGTGATGCGGAAAAGATGTCGCGCTACGATTCTCTAACAGGTCTCGCCAACCGCCACCGCATGACACAAAAACTCGCGGCGACTTTGACCGCGTTTAAGGTGTCCAAGCGTTCGTGTGCGATCATGCTGATCGACCTTGATCGGTTTAAGCAAGTCAATGACACGATGGGGCATCCTGCGGGCGATGAACTGCTCAAGCAGGTATCCGCAAGGCTCAAACGCATCCTTGGTGAAGAGGTTGAGCTGGGCCGGATTGGCGGCGACGAATTTCAGGTCATCATGCCCGATCAAGAGGATCGCGGCGTTCTGGGCGATTATGCTAAACGCGTTATCCAGATGGTTTCGCAGCCTTACTCCATCAACGGAATGCGCGCGGTGATCGGCGCTTCTGTCGGGGTTGCTGTTGCACCGTTTGACGGCATTGACGAAGAAGAACTCGTCAAAGCGGCCGACCTTGCGCTCTACGCCGCCAAAGGGGGAGGGCGCGGTCAATTCCGGTTCTACTCCAGCGACCTGCGTGACCGTGCAAGCTATCGCCATCAAATCGAATCCGACCTACGCGATGCGATCGCTCGCGATGAGTTGGAGATGCATTACCAACCCATCGTTGATGTGAATACGCACCGGGTAAAATGTGTTGAGGCGTTGATGCGCTGGAACCACTCAGATCGCGGCATGATCTCGCCTGCGGACTTCATCCCGGTGGCTGAAGAAGTCGGCATTATCCGCGAGCTTGGCGCTTGGGCGTTGGAGGATGTTTGCAAGACCCTCCAATCGTGGCCCGGTGACATCATCGGCGCGGTCAATGTGTCGGCTGTGCAGTTTGCGTCAGAGGACTTTGTGAGCATCGTCCAACGTGTGCTCAACTCCACGGGCATCGAGCCGGGACGGGTTGAGCTGGAAATCACCGAATCCGTGTTTGTCGGCGATATGGACCGCGCACAGCAGGTCTTCACCGATCTCAAAGCACTGGGCGTGCGCCTCTCGCTTGATGATTTCGGGACCGGCTATTCCTCGCTCGGCTATCTGCGCGATGCGCCTTTTGACAAGATCAAAATCGACCAGAGCTTTGTGCGCGGCTGCACTGCGGAAGACAGCAAGAACGATGCGATTATCGCTGCGGTTGTCTCCCTATCACGGGCGTTGGGCATGGATACGGTTGCAGAGGGTGTTGAGACCAAGGACGAGTTAGCCGCTGTCACCGCAGAGGGCGTAACGCATCTTCAAGGGATGCTGTTCTCACGCGCGATCCCAAGTGCAGAAATCCTCGCCAGGCTTGAAGCAGGCGAATTGGTCTTTGAGCCACGCGGTCCCGAGAAATACCGTCCCGAACGGCGCACCGAATTCCGCAAGATCGGTCTGATCCACGGCAATGATCGCTACAATGTCTTCCTGCGCAATCTGTCAAAGACCGGTGCGAAGATCGAAGGGTTGCTCGAAGTGCCGATAGGCACTGACTTCGTGCTTGATCTTGGCGGGGGACAGCTGGCAGTTGCCACCGTCAGACGCTCCGAAGGCTTTAGTCAGGGCGTGGAGTTCGAAACGTCACTGATCAGCGACGGGTCCGATGGTCTATGCACACGCCACCGGGTCTCACCCTATCAGATTGAGGCCGCAGGTAAGCCGCTACGCTCCCTCAATGACGAAGCCGTCGCCGCAATCACGGGCAATCTCAGTTCGACGACCAAAGCGTTCATCGAAGTCGAAATCGCTCGCCACTAAGCCTTCCGTCACACTGTTGAACCGAGCTGCGGGCAATGCGCGTTGTCAGGATTTTTGACACCTGCGCGGAGATCTTAGGCAAATAATAACCAACTGGCTTTACACATGATCAAGGACGCACTGCGTCCGATGGGTTTAGAATGGTGAAGAGGATAAGCGCGAGTGCCCCTGAAGGGTTTCTTGTCTAAGAATGGATCGAGAGCGGGCCGGGGATACGGCGCGCACTCTGCCAGCGCGCTGTCTGACACCGAAAAACTGGCTATGCTTGATGAGCTTGAACAATCCGGCCTCGGCTGGTTTTGGGCGAGCGATAAGTCGGGCAATCTCACCTATCTCAGCCCTGCAATCGCTGACAGGATTGATGTGCCTTTGGACGAGATCCTGGGCCAACCGCTGTCCAGCGTGTTCATCTCTGCGGATCGCGACGGAAGGACCAAATCGCTCCCGCTGATGTTGGGTGCGCATAAGGCGTTTTCGGGCTTTGCCGTTCGCGCGGAAAAACGCCCTGATGGTCCGGTGCTGCGGCTATCCGGACAACCGGCCTTTAATGGCAAGAAATTCACAGGGTTCCGGGGCACAGGCGCCGATATCTCAGATGAATATCACCGCGAGGAAGAAACCGCGCGGCTGGCCAAATTCGATTCGCTAACCGGGCTTTCAAACCGTCACCGGATGAAACATCTGATCGAGACGACGCTGACTGCGTTTAAATCGGCAAAGCGCAACTGCGCAGTCATGATGCTTGACCTCGATAAATTCAAACAGGTTAACGACACGCTGGGCCATGCGGCTGGCGATGAGTTGTTGAAACAGGTCGCAGACCGTTTGAACCGTTCGATTGAGGTGGAATGCGAGATCGGTCGTTTGGGCGGCGATGAGTTTCAAGTGATGATCCCAGACATTGATGATCGCGGCGAGCTGGGTGAGATTGCGATGAAGATCATCACGATGCTCAAACAGCCATTTTCGCTGGACGAGGGGCGCTGTGTCATCGGCTGTTCCGTCGGCATCGCGATTGCGCCGCATGATGGCGTGAGCGCCGATGAGGTTGAACGTTCCGCTGACCTTGCACTTTATGCTGCGAAGAATAGCGGGCGCGGGCAATATCGCTTCTTTTCCGGTGATCTCGAAAATGAGGCGATTTTCCGCCGTCGGCTCGAAGAGAACCTCGGTAATGCTGTCGCTGAGGAACAATTGTTCCTGAAATACGAACCCATCGTCAGCGCGGGCAACGAAACGGTTGGCGCACTGGAAGCGCATATTTGCTGGATGCATGATCAGCGCGGCGAGATTGATGAGGAGGAGTTTGCCTCCATCCTCGAAGGGTCGAGTCAAGTCATCGAAGTCGGCACTTGGGCCATCCGCGAGGCCTGCGGCCATGGTGCAAACTGGCCCGATACGGTGCGCGTCGCCGTGAATGTGCCAGTGCAATTGTTCGCGGCCAGCGGATTTGTGGACACGGTTTCAGAGGCCCTGGCGGATGCTAGGCTACCTGCGAACCGGCTTGAGCTGGAGATCAGCGAAGCGGTCTTCTTTGGCGATACCAACGCCGTTGACCGCACATTGGCGCAATTGTTCAAATTGGGCGTGCGCCTGACTCTGGATGAATTTGGCAGCGGCTATTCCTCGCTCGCTTATCTTCGCCGCGCACCGTTTGACGCGATTAAGATTGATGAGGAACTGGTCGCCGAAGCGGAGGCGAATGACACCAACGATCTGGGCCTGATCAAAGCGATTGTCGCCCTTGCTGGCGCACTGGAAATGGACACCATCGCCAATGGGATCGAGAGCAATGCATTGTTCGCGCAGTTGAAAGCGTGCGGTGTTCAATGCATGCAAGGCCCGATCTTCTCTGACCCAATCAGCCGTGAGGCGGTAGAAACTGAGCTAATCGGAGATGCTTGGGAAATCACTCCCAGCAGCGACCGCCTGAAACGCGCCAAGCGCCGCACGGTCTTCCGCAAAATCCAAGTCATTCATGACGACCATTCCTACGAAGTGACCTTGCGCAATTTGTCGCGCAGTGGTGCGCTGATCCAAGGCTTGGCCGATGTGCCTAAGGGGACACAATTCGTAGTCGATCTGGGCGGTGGACAATTGGCGGTGACAACAGTGATCCGCAGCAATCAGGACACACAGGGGTTGGAATTTGAACAGCCACTGGTCGATGACGGGTCGGGCGGCCTGTGCACCCGCAACCGGGTTAGCCCCTACGCTCTGGCGTCCGCCGGAGCACCTCTGGCGGCACTCTCGCAAGGCAGCTATAAAACCATGCAAGGCGGCGGCTTGGACCAAAATGCCAGCGTGCCACAATTCGGCTATGCCAGCACAGAACGGCACGAAGCGGCCTGACCTTTACAAGCCCGTTTGGGACAGTTGCAATTTTGTCGAATGACATAGGCTTACTCGCTCGCTAAATGCGTTGCGAAATGACTGACCTTTCTAAAATTCGCAATTTTTCGATCATCGCGCATATCGATCATGGAAAATCCACGCTCGCCGACCGGCTGATCCAGTTCACAGGCGGCCTGACCGCGCGCGAAATGTCCGAGCAAGTCCTTGATAACATGGACATTGAGAAAGAGCGCGGCATCACCATCAAGGCGCAAACCGTGCGCCTCAATTACACCGCCAAGGATGGCGAAACTTATCAGCTCAACCTGATGGACACGCCCGGCCACGTTGACTTCGCCTATGAGGTCTCCCGCTCACTCGCCGCGTGCGAAGGCGCTTTGCTGGTTGTGGACGCCGCGCAAGGGGTTGAGGCTCAGACCCTCGCCAATGTTTACCAGTCGATTGAGCATGACCACGAAATCGTGCCCGTCATCAACAAAGTCGACTTGCCCGCCGCCGAACCGGAGCGCGTGCAGGCGGAAATCGAAGAGGTCATCGGCCTCGACGCATCCGAGGCCGTCATGACCTCCGCCAAAACCGGCATCGGCATCGAAGACGTGCTCGAAGCGGTTGTCGCCAAAATCCCGCCTCCATCGGGCGACCGCGACGTTCCGCTCAAGGCGAGCCTCGTGGACTCATGGTACGATCCGTATCTGGGCGTCGTCATTCTTGTCCGCGTGATCGAAGGGGTCCTCAACAAAGGCCTCAACATCAAATTCATGCAGGGCGGCACACAGCACCTTGTCGACCGCGTTGGCTGCTTCACCCCCAAGCGCACCGATTTGCCGGAACTCGGACCGGGCGAAATCGGCTTTATCACAGCGCAAATCAAAGAGGTGGAGCAAGCCCGCGTCGGTGACACGATCACCACGGTGAAGGGCGGGGCGACCGAAGCATTGGCGGGCTATAAGGAAGTGCAGCCGGTGGTGTTCTGCGGTCTTTTCCCGGTCGACGCCGCTGACTTTGAGAAACTGCGTGAGAGCATTGGCAAGCTGCGGCTCAACGATGCCAGCTTCTCGTTTGAGATGGAGTCCTCGGCCGCCTTGGGCTTTGGTTTCCGCGCCGGGTTCTTGGGCCTGTTGCACCTTGAGATTATTCAAGAGCGCCTTTCCCGCGAATACGATCTCGACCTGATCACCACCGCGCCGAGCGTCGTCTATCGCCTGCAATTGTCAAAGTCGAAGACCGAAGACGCCAAAGAGATCATGATCCACAATCCGGCCGATTGGCCTGATATCAACCGGATCGACATGATTGAGGAACCTTGGATCAAGGCGGTGATTTACACCCCCGACGAATATCTCGGTGCGATCCTGAAATTGTGCCAAGACCGCCGCGGCATTCAAACCGACCTGACCTATGTCGGCGGACGCGCGCAGGTGACATATGAATTGCCGCTCAACGAAGTCGTATTCGATTTCTACGACCGGCTGAAATCCATCTCGCGAGGCTATGCGAGCTTTGACTACGAACAGATTGGCCTGCGCGAAGGCGATTTGGTCAAAATGAACATCCTTGTGAACGCAGAACCCGTCGATGCGCTGTCGCTGATCGTGCATGCTGGCGTCGCCGAAGAGCGCGGGCGGGGCATGTGTGAGCGTCTAAAGGACCTCATCCCGCGCCACCTCTTCAAAATCCCCGTCCAAGCCGCCATCGGCGGCAAAATCATCGCCCGTGAGACAATTGCAGCGATGCGCAAGGACGTGACGGCGAAGTGTTATGGCGGCGATATCTCGCGCAAGAAAAAGCTGCTGGAAAAGCAGAAAAAGGGCAAGGCGAAGATGCGGGAGTATGGGAATGTGAGTATTCCGCAGGAGGCGTTTATTGCTGCCTTGCGGATGGGGGAAGAATAGATGCCGTTTTTGTCCGATAACGACCTCAAGGAGCTCATCAATCGCGAACCATCACTTGTGCCAGCTTGTAAGGGAAAGGATTGCGAGGAGGCGGATGGCTCACCGGGGAAAACACGAGATGAAAGAATTAAAGCCGCATCACTCGACCTGACGATCGGTGATATTTACATTCCGGGCAAGGCTAGTGGTAGGCCAGGAGCTCACGATAAGCCGCGTACTCAATTTTCACTTCAACAGGGCGAAACCGCGATTGTGAGGACGGCGGAGTCTGTGGCGTTGCCCAGCGATATCGGTGGTATAGCCTTTCCTCCGGCAAGTTTGTCGCTCACGGGCTTGCTGACTACCAACCCTGGTCATCTAGACCCAGGGTATGAAGGTCCTCTTCACCTGACGCTGATAAATATGGGGCGGGAAGCTATCTCACTGAAAAAGGGCGGCCGGATCGTTCGAGTCTTATTTTACAGGATGTCTGGCGACGCTGCAGAACCGTACGTAGCCTCCGGGGCCAGCCCGATTACAGAGGAGTTGCTTGAGGGACTTTCGCACGACTTTCTGGATATAAAGCAGCGGGCTGCGTCTGCAGCCAGTGCAGCCGTGACCCGGAGTCAGCTTTTTCAAAGCTATGGCGTTCCATTGCTCGCTGCTGTCTTAGCGGCGGCAGGAACCTATTTTTCATCGGTGATCGTCAATAATGAAGCAGATGATAGAATCGATGCTGTTGCGTCACGTTTAGATCGATTGGAAGGCCGCCTTGGTAGCCTTGGCGCTGATGTGAACCTTGACAGCGTAGAATCTCGTTTAGAGCTTGTTGAAGAAAAGCTTGAAGAATGAGGCCCGAACTAACGATTTTAAGTCGGCCTGTGTTGACCGGCGACCATGCTGAATTTCTGAAGCTTAAGGGTCTTCGATGGAAACCTGTCGGGGAGTGTACTGAAGCAGAAGCCCTTATCGAATTCGCCGGACGAACTTGTTATCTCTCATTCGACCCGAAGCCGCGGACAAGGGTCGCAACCAGAGCGTACGTCGCTAAGCTTGTTTCAAGCGGCCATGAGAGTGTGCTGGAGCATGCTCAATGGACGTTCCAGCTCAGTGGTGTGACAAGAGGCTTCTCGCACCAGTTGGTTCGGCATCGCGTCGGATTTGCTTTCAGCCAGCTCTCACAGCAATATCACGATGAGAGCGAAGCTGAACTCATCCAACCGTTTGAAATAGAATCCAGAGAAGACTTGAAGTCAAAGTGGAGGGATGCGCAGAAAAGCGTAAATGAATTTTACGAGGCGGCGATAAGTTCAGGCGCGCCTGAGCAAGATATGTCCGAGCGAGAGCGAATTCGATACGCTCGATCTTTGGCCCGGTCTTTGCTCCCAAATTCTACGCGGACCATTATTTGTGTTTCGGCAAATGCTCGCGCCCTTCGTCATTTTTTGTCAGTCCGAGGCAATCTTGACGGCGATCTCGAAATGAGACTCGTCTCCGAAAAAATTTTTGATCTATTGAGATCAGAGGCGCCATCAACGGTAGGCGATTTTAGCTTGGAGTATTTGTCAGACGGTACACCCCGAGTTCTTCGCAAGCCAGGCTAAAGATCTGAGAAAAAAGGTGATGTCGCGGCCATGACCTATGGCGTTTTCATGCACAAGGATGGGTCGATCTACGACGACATCCCAGAAGTGCACTACCAGTTTCCGAAAATCTATCTGAGCCGCGCCATGCAAATGGTCGGCGACTGGATCATCTATCGCGAGCCAGTCAAACTACCCCAGTCTAAGGGCTTCTTCGCGGTAGCAAGGGTGCAACAGATCATCCCTGATCCCGACATGTCGGATCGCTACCGCGCCCTAATTGTCCCGGGAAGCTATCTTCCGTTCGAACCAACCGTGCCTCACAAAGTGGACGGCCAGTCAGTAGAACGGGACCTTGCAAACGCGCAGGCTGCTGTTCGCCCGCTCTCGAACTCTGACTTTGCTCGAATAATCGATTTAGGTTTGCCCGACGATGAAACGCTTCCGCGTGTTAGCGACCCCGAAGCTGGTGACCGGGTGCGCGAAGAACAAACGCCCTGGAAGATTGAGCGTCCAATTGTGCAAACGCTTGTTTCGCGTCCATTTCGAGACAAAGCGTTCCGCCGCGCAGTGCTTAGCGCCTATGATGGCCGCTGTGCGGTTACGGGTTGGAAGCTTGTCAACGGGGGAGGGAGGCTTGAGGCTGAAGCGGCACATATCCGCCCCGTAGAGCACAGCGGTCCGGACTCGGTTCGTAACGGGTTGGCGCTTTCAGGGACAGCGCACTGGATGTTTGACAGAGGACTGATCGGCGTGACTGACCAACATGACATTCTGATCCATCGAAAAGTCAACGACCGGCCCGGAGTGGAGGCGATTATAAATTCCTCGGGCAAACTGATTACGCCCGAGCGTGCATCGGACCGACCACATCCTAAGTTTCTTGGCTGGCACCGCGAATTTCACGGTTTCTCGGGCTGAACAGCCTCCAAGTCCCGAGCCTTCAACCGCTGAAACCGTTCCCAAGCCTCCTTCGTCTCTTCCGATAAAGCTGCCCATTCGCGCTCGCGCTCCGCTTCGACCTGTGCGCGGACACCTGCGATTTTGCGGTCGATGCTCGCGCGCACCTCTTCGGGTGACACATTTGCGCGCTCTGCTTCCCATTCCTCTCGCCATTGTTTCTTAAGCCGCGTCTTCTCCATCTCGCCAATCGCGCCCAGACCCTTGGCCTTACCTTCGGCAAAGCGCTCGGGTGATCGGTTGCGGAGCATGAACATGAGCAGGCGGTCGTTGTAGCGTTTGCGCGAACCGATCAGTTTGCCATAGGAATAGAGCGGCTCATCCACGCCATTCAGCGCGCGGTCCATCGCCACATCCTCAATCCGCTGCACGCCAAGGTCGAGCGCCTTTTGCCACGCCTCGCGAAATTCCTCTGCACCCGGCTGTCGGCGCAAATAATAGGCGCCGACCGTGCTCATATCGACCGCTTTGCATGCGGCGGCAACCGATCCGGTATCGGCCAGCGCCTCGATAAAGCGGGATTGGCGGGCAGGCGTCCAGCCATCATGGCGCTCACATTGGCGCGGGACGGGCGTGAAGGTGGGGATTTGGCCCCCTTGCTCCAAAACTTCGGGGACGGGGAGGCGGGTGGACTGGGGATCGGATATGCGGGTCATGGCGGCGCGTAGATCAGAAAACGGAGCAGTAGGAAAATGTGCGCCTTTGACTGGCCGTGGGAGGACGTTCGGAGCTGCTGATACGACGGGGTGCGCAATCGGTGGGCATATCGGGGTAAGCTTCACTTGGCGTTCACGCTTGCGCAGGTTATACCGCGCCTCATGACCAAGACACTTCGCACTCGTCTCACCCGCGCTGCCCTTATGGGCGCGGCGCTCACCGCAACCGCTGCTTGTTCGAGCGGCTCTGCCAATGAAGACGTGGCCTATGTCGCGCGCGACGTCGAATCGCTCTATGGCGAGGCGCAGCGGCGGCTTGATCGCGGGAACACGTTGCTGGCGGCGGGCCTGTTTGATGAGGTGGAGCGTCAGCACCCTTATTCGCCATGGGCACGGCGCGCGCAGTTGATGAGCGCGTTCAGCTATTACATTGCGCGCGATTATAACAAAGCGATCGCCAACTCGCAGCGTTTCCTGTCGATCCACCCGGGCAACAAGGATGCGCCCTATGCGTATTACCTGATCGCGCTATCCTATTACGAGCAGATCAGCGATGTGAACCGCGATCAGTCGATTACTGAGCAGGCGCAGATTGCGCTGCGTGAGGTGAACCGGCGGTTCCCGCAGACGGAATATGCCGCCGATGCGCGGTTGAAGCTGGACCTGGTCTCTGATCACTTGGCGGGCAAGGAGATGGAGATCGGACGGTTCTATCAACGCTCTGGCCGGTGGCTGGCGGCGGCATTGCGGTTCCGCAATGTGGTGGAGGAGTTTGAGACAACGAGCCACACACCAGAGGCGCTGTACCGGTTGACGGAAAGCAGCCTGGCGCTGGGCATCCGCGAAGAAGCGGTGAAGTACACAGCTGTTCTGGGCGCGAACTATCCCGGAACCGAGTGGTATGAGAAAGCGTATGAGCTGGTCGATGACCATGCTTCGGACGTGACGCCTTCTTAACAGAGGTTCTCCCGCGGGAGGCAATGACCCAAGCTAGCCTGTTCGCAAGTGCCTTTGGACAGGTGACGGGGCTGCGAGGCTCGGTTAGAACCGGCGCACAATGCTGACCCGGCTTTCCATCCGCAATATCGTCCTGATCGAAGCGCTCGACCTCGATTTCGCGCGTGGTTTGGGCGTGCTCACCGGGGAAACGGGCGCGGGTAAGTCGATCCTGCTTGATGCGTTGGGCCTGATATTGGGCGACCGGGCAGAGACGGCTCTGGTGCGCGCAGGCGAGGCCAAGGCGAGCGTCACGGCGAGTTTCGAGTTCGCAACGCTTCCAGCATTGATCGTAAACGCGCTGGACGAGGCAGATATTGATCTTGAACCGGGCGAGCCTCTGTTGATCCGCCGTCAGGTAAAGGCGGATGGCGGCTCCAAAGCCTTCGTCAATGACCAGCCGACCAGTGTGGCGTTGCTGCGCGAACTCGCGCCGGCTTTGGTTGAGCTGCACGGCCAGCATGATGATCGCGGCCTTGTGAACCCACGCGGCCATCGCGAGCTGCTCGACCGCTATGCTGGGATTGATCTGGGATTGCTAGGTCGGCGCTGGGCAAGCTGGGCAAAGGCCGAGGCTCAGCTGTCGGAGGCGCAGCGTGCACAAGAGCAGGCGAAGCTCGATCAAGATCTGCTGATCGCGCATCTGACCGAATTGACCACTTTGGAACCACAAGCGGGTGAGGAATCCCGGCTCGCGGCGACACGTGCGGATATGCAAAAGGGTGAGAAACTCTCGGGCGACCTCGAGGAATTGCGCCATATTTGGGAGGGATCAGACGCCCCACTCGCCTCGCTAAGGGTGGCGGCGCGCAAGCTTGACCGGATCGCGGAGGAGCACCCGTTGCTCACTGAGGCGCTGGCATCGCTTGACCGTGCGGTGATTGAAGCGAGCGAGGCAGAGGACAGGTTGCAGGACGCAGCTTTGGCGTTGGTGCACGACCCGCAGGCGCTTGATGCGGCGGAGACCCGTCTGTTCGAACTGCGCGCGCTTGCTCGAAAGCATCGCTGTGAGGTCGATGCGCTGCCCGATGTGATGCGCGATATGCGCAGCAAACTGGACGCGATTGAGGGTGGTGACGCTCAGCTCGATGCGTTGGAAGCGGCGGCGAAAGAGGCGCGCGCGGCCTATTTGACCGCAGCGGAGAAAGCGCAGACCGCACGCATCAAAGCCGCCAAGCAACTCGACAAAGCGGTTGCAGCGGAACTCGCCCCGCTCAAGCTGGATGCCGCGCGTTTCCTAACCGCCATCGGCAAACTGCCAGAGGAGAAATGGGGCGCGCATGGCATGGATTCCGCTGAGTTCCTGATCGCCACCAACCCCGGCGCAGACTTTGCTCCGCTCGCCAAGATCGCATCAGGCGGTGAGCTGTCGCGCTTTATCCTCGCGCTGAAAGTGGCGCTGGCGGAAAAGGGTGGGGCGGCCACCATTATCTTTGACGAGATCGACCGCGGCGTTGGCGGCGCAGTGGCAAGCGCAATCGGCGACCGGCTTTCAAGGCTTGCAAGTGCCGAAGGGCAATTGCTGGCGGTAACGCACAGCCCCCAAGTCGCCGCGCGCGGTGGCCAACATTATCTGATCGCCAAAGCATCAAGCGGTACGGTGACCAAAACAAGCGTGGTGCTGTTGGACGATACCGGGCGTCAGGAAGAAATCGCGCGGATGCTATCGGGCGCGGAAGTCACGCCAGAGGCGCGCGCGCAAGCCGACCGGTTGTTGGAGGGAGTGTGATGGAAATCTTGGGCGGGGCGCTGCTAGCGATCATTTTACTCACCTTGTTGGGCTCTGTGACCGCATTGGCATTTGCGTCCATGGCGTTTCTGGGTCTGGTGACCGAGATGAGCTTTAAACGGATCTTTTTCACGTCCTTTGGCGTGGGATTGCTGGCTCCGATACTGCTCGGCCTATGGGTGTCCTCGACACTCGGCGATGAGCGTGTTCAGCGCGAAATTCTCGCCGATGTGACCGAAGCAATATCCGGCTCAGATGAGGTGCTTGAAGCGCTCCCGAGAATTCGCGAACTTCGTGAGCAATTGAGCGATGGCACGATCACGGCTGACGAGTTCGAAAGACAGCTGGAGGAGCTGATCCAAGAACGTCGTGGTTCGCGGATTGAACTGGAAGGCCCCGAAGCCGAAACGCAGGATTTGCCGCCGACTGAAGCGTTGCCGGAGCCATTGCCGGAGAGTGAATGATGGACGACAATCCCAAATATGAATTGGTCGCCAAGGTCAGCATTGTCATCATCCTATGCCTGATGGTCGTGGCCAGCATCATGTTGTTGATGATTATGGTCGTGCAGTCGGCATATATGGAATTCAATGCAGACACGTGGTGGGGATTTGTGGTGCCTCCAGCGCTGTGGCTGGGGTTCTGCGGATTTTCGATCTGGGCGATCACCCGGCTGAAACGCGCCATCGGCCCAACTAACATGGCGCCGACGTTCTGGTTCGCAGGAATGTGTATGGTCGCCATTGTTGGGTTGGCGGTTTTGATCCTGTTTACGAGTTGAGTGGATTGGGTGTTGGAGTTGGTATGATGAACAGGCGTGCATTCGTTGGTGCCTCTGCGCTGACACTGCTTTCTGCCTGCGGACATCCGGCATTGGGAAAGATTGAAAATATGGAAGAAGGATACGGTTTGATCGGCCAAATGAAGGTCGCCGATGGAATGCGTGATATGGTGATCGCGGCACTTTTTGAGGGCACGCAAAACATGCCGGGGAACATAGCCTACATGATCGCTGAGGATCTGGATGACCCGAATTCGATCTGGATTACGGAAGTCTGGCAGACAAAGACCGATCACGCGAACAGTTTGCAATTGCCGAGCGTTCAGGACGCGATAGGCAAGGCACGCCCCCATATCTCCGGGTTTGGAACACGGGTCGAAACAAAACCAATCCTGCGTAGCTGATACGGCATCATGCCTGAAGTCCCTTCCGAAGCCGAAGCCGCCAATGAGCTCATGCGTCTTGCTCGCCAAATCGCGAAGCATGACAAGCTGTATCATGCGCAGGACAACCCTGAGATCACCGATCAGGAATATGACGCTCTCACCCGCCGCAATCGCGAGTTGGAGGAGGCGTTTCCGCATTTGATCCGGCCTGACAGTCCATCGCGCAAAGTCGGACACGAAGTCGCCGCTTCACCCTTGTCCAAAGTCACGCATGAGGTTCGCATGATGAGCCTCGACAATGCGTTTAACCGTGAGGAAGTTGAGGAGTGGACCCAAAGGATCAGGCGCTATCTGAACCTTGATACAGACACGCCTATCGCCATTACTGCCGAGGACAAGATTGACGGTCTTTCCTGCTCATTGCGCTATGAAAAGGGCAAACTGGTCCGTGCCGCCACGCGCGGGGATGGGCAGGTGGGTGAGGATGTGACCGCCAATGCGCGACACATTGCCGATATCCCTCAAGAACTGCCCGACAATGTCCCTGACGTGTTCGAAGTGCGCGGCGAGGTCTATATGTCGAAGGCTGACTTTGCCGCGTTGAACGCCGCTCAGGAAGAAGCGGGCGCGAAGCTCTTCGCCAATCCGCGCAATGCAGCTGCTGGTTCTTTTCGCCAAAAAGATGCGAGCGTCACTGCCAAGCGCCCACTCAAATTTTGGGCCTATGGCTGGGGTGCGGCAAGCGAGGATCCCAATGAGCGGGAGGGCGCGACCCAGCACGGCATGATGCGCGTGATTGAAGGCTGGGGTTTTCCGCTTTCACCCTTTCTCAAGCTCACCGACAGCGTCGATGCAATGATCGCGCATTATGAGGAGATCGGGCGTCAGCGGCCCCGCCTCGACTACGATATTGATGGGGTGGTCTATAAAGTTGACCGGCTCGATTATCAGCGGCGGCTTGGCTTTGTGGCAAAGGCCCCGCGCTGGGCATTGGCGCACAAATTTCCGGCAGAGCGGGCCGAAACGACCCTTGAGGCCATTGATATTCAGGTTGGGCGCACGGGCAAATTGACGCCTGTGGGACGGCTTTCCCCAGTGCTGGTTGGCGGAGTGACGGTCACCAATGTGACTTTGCACAATCGCGATGAGATCGAGCGGCTCGGCGTGAGGCCGGGTGATCGTGTGGTAATCCAGCGCGCCGGTGATGTGATCCCGCAAGTGGTTGAGAACTTAACGCGCAACGATCCGCGCGATGCCTATGCGTTCCCCGACAAATGCCCCGAATGCGATAGCGAAGCGGTGGCCGAAGAAGGCGAGGTCGATGTCCGATGCACAGGCGGTCTGATCTGCCCGGCACAGCGTACGCAACGATTGGAGCACTTCGTCAGCCGCAAAGCGCTCGACATTGATGGTTTTGGATCAAAGACGATTGCGCAGTTCTTTGCCTTGGGATGGCTGGAAAGCCCCGCCGACATTTTCCGCCTACGCCAGCGGCGCGAGGACATTCTCGCGCTCGAAGGGTGGCAGGATAAGTCTGTCGATAACCTGTTGGAAGCTGTGGAAAACAAGCGTTCGCCCGATGCGGCGCGGCTGCTGTTCGGGCTGGGCATTCGGCACGTGGGTGAGGTGACGGCGCGGGATTTGCTCAAACATGTTCACGAACTCCCCGCGCTGCGCGTGATCGCCGATAAGGTGCGTGGCGGCGATGAGGATGCCGCGAGCGAGTTGACGGCGATCGACGGCATCGGGCCAAGCGTGATTGCGGCGCTGGGCGACTTCTTCCACGAACCGCATAACGTCACAGTTTGGGAGGACTTGCTGAGCGAGGTCACGCCTCCCCGATATGAGGTTGAGACTCTCGACAGCCCCGTTGCGGGTAAAACCGTGGTCTTCACCGGCAAGCTGGAAACGATGAGCCGCGATGAAGCCAAAGCACAGGCCGAACGCTTGGGCGCAAAGGCAGCGGGCACGGTCAGCGCAAAGACCGACTTGTTGGTCGCAGGTCCGGGTGCAGGATCAAAATTGAAGAAAGCTGAGACGCTCGGCATCGAAGTGATTGACGAAGCGGGATGGGCGGACATTGTGAAGGCGGCGGGTTGAGATGAAGCTCGAAGACGAAATGAACGCGCGCATTCCGGGCTTTTTCAAATCGCTGATGCGTGATCTGGAAGCGCCGCGTCAGGTGCGCGGATTTGGGACCGGGTGGTTTTCCGGCTTCTTTGCAATGTTGCTCGCAATAGCCGGTCTGTTGATGGTGATTGCGCTGCGCTTTCCCGACTGGTTTGCGACCCCGGAATTGGCGGTGGTTACGGGCTGGACCGGGTTTAGAGCGGCGGTGCATGTCATCCTTCTCGCCAGCTACGCGCTGTCATTGCTCAGCCTGTTGCTGCGCCCGCGAAAGGCGCTGGGGTTCTTTGCTCTGATGATCGGCCTTGGCGCGGCTTTGCTGGGCGGGGCGAATGTGCAGCCGGAGGAAACGCGGTCATGGGGCGTGTTTTTCGGCCTTGATTTCTTTGTGGTGAACCTGCTGGTGACGGGATTTATGTTCGCGCCAATTGAGCGTTTCAAGCCGCATAGGCGCGAACAAAGGCTGTTCCGAACCGAATGGCGCGAGGATCTGTTCTACTTCCTGATCAGTTCGATGTTTGTGCAATTGCTCGGCTTTTTGGCGCTCGCCCCATCGACGGTGATCAATGAGAATACGAGCAGCTTTGATGCGTTTCGCGCGAGTGTCGCCAGCCTGCCGTGGATTGTGCAGTTCATCATTGTGCTGGTCGCATCGGATGTGGCGCAATATTGGTATCACCGGATGTTCCATAAGGTGCCGTTCCTGTGGGGCTTTCACGCGATCCACCACAGCGCGCAATCGATGGATTGGCTGGCGGGAAGCCGGATGCACTTTATCGAGATCATTATGCTGCGCGCGATCACGTCGCTGCCGCTCTTTACCCTGGGTTTCAGCCCGTCTGTGATGCAAGCTTATCTCGGCTTTGTGTATGTTTGGTCTTCGCTGTTGCATGCCAACATTGGCGGCAATTTGAATGGGGTGGGGCACTGGCTTGCGACACCACGTTTCCACCATTGGCACCATGGGTTGGAGGATGAAGCCTTTGATGTGAATTTCGCCATTCACTTCCCGTGGATTGATAAGCTGTTTGGCACTTTCCACCTGCCAAAGGATCGCTGGCCCAAGGATTACGGCATTCCCGAGGATGTGCCGCGCAATTACTTTGGCCAATTCCTCTACCCTTGGACGCGGACGGGAAAGAAAACCAATGACACTTGAGGCACTGCATCCCCAAGCGCTGCGCATCGCAGGGCTGCTGCGCGAAAGGGGAGAGACCATCGCAGTGGCCGATGGCGCGACTGGCGGGTTGATTGCGGCGAGCTTGCTGACGGTGCCGGGTGCGCTCGATTTCTACGTGGGCGGCGGGGTCGTCTATTCCTTCAAAGCCCGCGACGTGTTGTTTGATCTGCCGCGTGAGGCCTATGCGGGCATGCGCTCCGTCACTGAGGAATATGCGGGACTTCAGGCGACAGCTATCCGAGACCGGATGGGCGCAAACTGGGGCATTGCGGAAAGCGGTTCGGCGGGATCAAGCAAGCACCCGATGGGCGTCACATCAGGCCGCAGCATTGCAGCGGTCGCGACGCCGGACACCCAATTCACCCGTGCGCTAAGCACAGACAGCGATGACCGGATCGCCAATATGAACGCCTTCACCCGCAACGCGCTTGGCCTGCTTGAGGATGCGCTTTCGCAATAAATTTCGGCGCCGTTGTCGAATCCGCCTTGCGCCATACGTCTCCCTATCAGAGCCTAGCCAAACCGGCGCGGCGAGAATGGAAGGGAACTTGATATGCAATATATGATGCTGATCCACGAGGATGAGACATATTACGCCGGCGACGATGCCGCGCAGAAAATGGAAGCCACGATTGCAGGGCATATGAAGCTGATCGAAGAGCTTAGCGCGAGCGGGTTGGCGTGGTCGGGTGAGCGTTTGCAGGGCAATGAGACCGCGACCACGATTAGATATAAGGCAGGCGAGAGCGCATTGCATGATGGTCCCTATGCGGAAACGCATGAGGAGCTGGGCGGGTTCTACATCGTCGATGCGCCCGATCTCGACACGGCGATCGAGTGGGCGCGCAAGATCCCTGTCCCCGGTGACGGCGCAGTCGAAGTCCGTCCGGTGTGGGTCGAAGAGCAATAGTCCGCGGATGAGCGAGGTCGCATATGCGATTGCCAATGCACGGCCACGGGTGGTTGCCGCCTTGGCCGTGCATTGCCGCGACCTTGATCTGGCCGAAGATGCTTTTGCTGACGCTGCTGCCAAATGCCTTGAGCAAGTCGATCCGCCCCGGAGCATAGCGGCGTGGTTGATGACGGCGGCAAAGCGCAAAGTCGTTGATACGATCCGCCGCCAGAGAGCGGAAGCAAGGGCAATTGAGGGCGCTGCGCAGACCACGGAAATGGCCGATATTCTCACCTTGCCTGAACCGATTGCGGATGAACGGCTGCGCCTCATCTTTATCTGCTGCCATCCTGCATTGGCGATAGAGGCGCGGGTTGCTTTGGCGTTGAAGGTGATTTGTGGGCTGCCCGTTGCCGAGATTGCGCGGCTGTTCCTGACCAGTGAGCAGACGATGTTTCAACGGATTACCCGAGCAAAACGCAAGGTTCGCGACGCTGGAATTGCGTTTGAATTGCCCGCGAGAAAGGCATGGGCAGAGCGTCTTGACGCGGTGCTGTTGACGTTGGAACTAGCATACACCGCCGGCTATCAGGATGCCGGCGGTGAGCGTGACGGAGAGCTGTCAGGCGAGGTCGCGCGGCTTGCGATGATGGTCGCGGAATTGCTGCCCAAAGAGCCTGAGGCATTGGGGCTGGCCGCTTTGGTGTTGCTTGCAAATGCGCGTGAGAATGCGCGTGTGGATGATGACGGCGTGATGGTGCCGTTGTCGCAGCAGGACGTAACCGCGTGGGATTTTGAGGCGATTGAGCAGGCGCGGCTATGGCTCGATCTGGCGGCGCAGGATCAGCGCACCGGCCCGTATCAGGTGATGGCAGCGATCCAGCTTACTCATGTGCGCAGAGCCTTTGACAGGCAGACCGATTATGCTGTGATCACGACACTTTATGATGCTCTGTTCGCAATGCGGCCGGGGCCGATGGTTGTGATCAATCGGGCGATGGCGCTGAGCAAGGTTCAGGGTGCTGAGCGCGGGCTTGAAGAGCTGGAGTCAATGGATGCCGAGCAGCTCAAAAACGCGCGACCTTATTACGCCGCGCGGGCTGAATTGTTGACGCAGGCTGGGCGGAGCGCCGAGGCGGCATCAGCGCTGGATATGGCGATCAAGCTTGATCCGCCTCGCGCAGAACGGTTGTTCTTGGAACGCAAAAAGTCCGCTCTGTTCGCGGAGGATTAGCGATCTTGCAGGTCGGGCACCCACTTCATCACTCCGCCGGGAAATGGGGTCCACTGTCCGACCTCTACGCCTGATGCGGCGAGCTGATCGCTGGTCCATTGATTGCAGGTGTTTGCAAAGTGATAGGTGCCGAGCGCAGTGTAGAACACGTCATGGCGCGCATATCCAGGCAGGGTCTCCCGTTTGCCGGTCGGTGCAAGGTGGCCGGCGATAGCTTGGGTCAATGCACGGTATTCCGAAGGACGCAGACGGAGCACGCGCATATCTTCGTCTGGAGCAGGGCGCACATAATGCGCAACGTGCAGCACCGCCTCGCCGCCGGTGAGCGCGTTGATGGCGGTCGATGGTTTTAGGTCCAACCAAGTGGGCGTTTCGAGGAAGAATGCGCGCTCCCCCCAACTCACTGCGACGTGGGTATAGGGGCGCGTGGGTGCGACGAGATCGCTCGAAGGAAAGATTGCTTGCCAGTCCATTTCCGGTGTGACCAGCGGCATCACGATCTCAGTGTGAATGCCGTTTGATCCCACCAGAATTTCGATGCTTCGCTCGTTGGGGAGAGGCTCAACCCAATCACCATTGCGCGGTATCGCCGAGCCAATCCATCCGAACAGCGCAAACAGGGCAATAGGCGCGAACAGCGAAGCCGCGACCCATTTGGTGAGGCGCAATGCCAAAGGCTTCTTACCGCGCAAGACGACGTTTCAGCCAGAGGATCGCCCAATCCCCGCGCTGGATCGAAGACACCAAGCGAAAGCCCGCGCGGCGATAGGCCCGGCGCACAGCGGCCTCTTGCTCGCCCGCCAATAACCCTGCGAGCAACACACTGCCCGAAGGCGAAACCGATGCGGCGAAGTCGTCAGCCAATTCGATCAGGGGTCCGGCCAAGATATTGGCGATCAAGAGGTCATAGGGCCCGCGTATCCGCAGCAGCGGATCATCCATTCCCGGCGCAATCACCATCGTCATTGCGCCGGCCCCGCTGCCGAGAGCTATGTTATTGAGCGCCGCGTTGTCTTCCACTACTTCGCCGCAAACGGGGTCGATATCGGATGCTGTGACATGTGCACGCGGCCACAACGCCATCGCCGCAAAGCCCAGCAAGCCAGTGCCGGTTCCAATATCCGCGATGTTGCGATTGTGAAGGCCGCTCGCCTTCATTTCGCCGAGCATTTCAAGGCACCCTGCGGTGGTTTGATGCTGTCCTGTGCCGAAGGCTTGTGAGGCAGGGATCGCGAAGTTTATCGCGTCGTCCGCGGGCGGAAACTCAGGGATATGGACGTAGAACTGTCCTGCGCGGATTGGCGGCGTTCCTTGCTGGCTTAATGTGACCCAGTCTTCGTCCGGCAGCTTTTCAACTTTGATCGAAGGGGCTGAACCGGAAAAGAGCGCGCCCAATGCGCGTTTCTGCTCCGCATTGGGCTTACGCGGATACCACCCTTCAAGCACCCAATCCTCTGGCTTATCTTCGCTGATCTCGCGGCCTGAAATGACGAGGTCATAATCCCATTCCTCCAGATCGTCATGCGCGAGTAGGGCCGCCTGCACATCGGGTTTTGGTGCAAGGGCGGTGAGTTTCCAGCTCGTGCTCACTGGGTTGCACCAGCTTCGCGTTCGAGGCGAGCATTGAGATCGCGCGTTTTGCCGTCTGCATATTCTTCGCAGGTTACGCCGCCTTCAAGCGTACCCGTGGCTGCGCGCTCAATCATACGACTGTGCGAAGGGTGCGGGGTGAGGAGAATGTCGCAGTCGAGCGCTCTCACACGGGCGATGCCTGCGCGATAGGCTGCGACATAGTCAGGGTGATCGGAGAATTTGTAATCATCTCGACTTACTGGAGACATGCTGTCTGCATAAGCAATAGTTTTGCAGGTTTCGCCATCGCAGCTTTCCCACTGCCACGACATCGCGCCGGGGGAATGGCCGGGGGTTTCGATTGGGACAATCCCCAATGCTTCCAGAAACTCTTGAATCGCCGGGCTTTGGTAAGGTGTGCCTTGCGCGATTGGCTCCATCGGCTCGTGCATATCCGCCTGTGGGTCATCGGGGTGGGTGATGCCGCTGCTCATCACCGCAATGGCAATCTCCGATGATACCGGGATCGCGCCAGTTGCCTCTTGCACTTTGGCCACGCCGCCCACGTGGTCGAAATGTTCATGGCTGCTCAACAGGATGCTGACGTCTCTGAGGTCAAAGCCAAGTTTGGCGATATTGGCGAGCACAACGTCAGCGCCTGTATTTGTGCCGGTGTCTATCAAGACGTGACTGTCATTATTCAAGATCAGGATCGCGGCAATCCCGCATGTGCCGACATAGTAAGTGTTGCCGTGGATCTTAAACGGTTCGGCGGGCTTGTCCCAATCATCCCACTTTTCGCATTCTTCAGAGAAGCGAACGATGTCCGATAAGTTCTGCGCTTGATCGACTTCTTGGATTGCAGGCGATTGGGCCACGCTTTGGATGCAAGCGGAGAGGATCAGGAACGACAGGGGGAGCGTTTTAGCGAACATAGCTTGCTCCATTGGCATCAATCACCGCGCCCGTCATGCTCGCGGGAGCATCAACGGCGCAAAAGACGATGATGCGTGCGATCTCTTCGGGGGTAGCGACTCGGCCCAACGGAATATCAGCGAGCAAACCCGCGCCGCCGCGACTTTGCAGATAATCACCTGCCATACCCGTGTCGGTAAAACCGGGGGTAATGGCAAAGCTCAAAATTCCTTCGCTGGCATAGGAGCGGGCGATCGTCTTGTGCATCGCCACCATTCCGCCTTTTGCCGCCGCATAGTGCCAATGAGCGGGCGAATCGCCGCGATAGGCAGCGCGGCTTGCGACATGGACCAGACGGCCTCGCACTCCATCATCGCCCGGCGCGCGCTTCTGCCAATGGCGTACCGCAAAACGGGACAGTTGAGCGGAGGCTGTGAGGTTGATGCGCAAGGTTTCTTCCCACCCATCAAGCCATTCAATATCCGACGAATCAATCGGGTTGGGATCGAACAGTCCTGCATTGTTCACCACCGCCGTGATCTCTCCGCCGCTGCGATCCAACGCTTCTTCCCATAGGTTTTGCGCTGCAAGGGGATCGGAGAAGTCGGCGGCGATTAGCGTTCGGTCGCTTGGGTCGCTGCTCTGGCGGCTCCGGTGTCCGATGACATTGACCCCGCGCTGGGCCAGCATATCCAACGCCGCCGCGCCAATCCCGCGGCTCGATCCGGTGATAAGTATGGTGCTCATGCGAAGACCTATCCTAAACTTTGCAAGCGAAGTCGAGCGGCTCACGCTTGCCTCATTCGCTGGGTGCGCTAAGTGTGCATGGGGGCAATTCAGACAAATGGGACATTCATGAGCAACAGACCGCTTTCTCCGCACCTCCAGATATGGCGGTGGGGTCCGCATATGCTGGTGTCGATCCTGCACCGTGCGACCGGCGATGGCATGGCCATTGTTGGCCTTGGCGTGCTGGTTTGGTGGGTTGGCGCGCTTGCGAGCGGTCCTGCGGCCTATGAGACATTCATGTCAGTGGCCACGTCGTGGGTTGGCTATGTTGTGCTGATCGGGCTGAGTTGGGCATTCTTTACGCATATGATGAGCGGGCTGCGCCACTTCGTCCTCGATATAGGCGCTGGATATGAGCTGGATACCAACCGATTCTGGTCCATCGCATCGCCGATCATTGCGATTGTGCTGACTTCGGCGCTTTGGGCGTTCGTCTTTCTTCGTGATGGAGGGCTCAGCTAATGGGTAACGGAACTTCCATCGGTAAAGTGCGCGGGCTTGGCTCGTCGCATCACGGCGCGCATCATTGGTTGACCGCGCGGACCACCGCTATCGGCAATCTGATTTTGATGAGCTGGCTTTTGATCAGCTTCCTCATGCTGTCCGATTTTAGTTACGGGACCGTGACGACTTGGCTCGCGCAGCCAATCGCAGCGGTTCCCATGATCCTTTTGATCATCAGCCTATTCTGGCACGCGAAACTTGGCCTTCAGGTCCTTACCGAGGATTATGTCCATGATGCCGGAACCAAATTCGGCGTGCTTTCGCTGCTTAATCTTCTTGCCTTTGGCGCGGGCGGCTTCGCCGTATTCAGTGTCGCCAGCCTAGCCCTTACAGGAGCCGCCTGATGGCAACCTCTTCCGCTAATGATACCGGCCCCACACTTAGGGGTGCCTACAAGATTATTGACCATGTCTATGACGTGGTTGTTGTCGGCGCAGGTGGCTCTGGCCTGCGTGCGACCACTGGCGCAGCCGAAGCGGGCCTGCGCACAGCGAACATTTCCAAGGTTTTCCCCACCCGCTCACACACGGTTGCGGCGCAAGGCGGTATCGCGGCAAGCCTTGGCAACAACACGCCCGATCACTGGACCTGGCACATGTATGACACCGTAAAGGGGTCAGACTGGCTGGGCGATCAGGATGCGATTGAGTATCTCGTTCGCGAAGCGCCGCAGGCGGTTTACGAGCTGGAGCACGCTGGTGTTCCGTTCAGCCGCAACGAAGACGGCACCATTTATCAGCGCCCCTTTGGCGGTCATATGCAGAATATGGGCGAGGGCCCTCCGGTCCAGCGCACCTGCGCCGCGGCTGACCGTACGGGTCACGCGATGCTGCACGCGCTGTATCAGCAGAGCCTGAAGCATGATGCGGATTTCTTCATTGAGTACTTCGCGCTCGACCTGATTATGTCCGAAGTCGACGGCGTGAACCAATGCGTCGGCGTGATCGCAATGTGCCTAGACGATGGCACCATCCACCGTTTCCGCTCGCAAAGCGTCGTGTTGGCGACCGGCGGTTATGGCCGCTGCTATTACACTGCGACCTCCGCCCACACGTGCACAGGCGATGGCGGCGGCATGGTGCTGCGCGCTGGATTGCCGTTGCAGGATATGGAGTTCGTGCAATTCCACCCGACCGGCATTTACGGCGCGGGCGTTCTCATCACAGAGGGCGCGCGGGGCGAGGGTGGATACCTCACCAATTCCGAAGGCGAACGCTTTATGGAGCGCTATGCTCCATCGGCCAAAGACCTTGCATCACGCGATGTGGTCAGCCGTTCTATGGCGCTGGAGATGCGCGAAGGGCGCGGGCACGGGGCAGATGGCGATCACATTCACCTGCACCTCGACCACATTGCACCCGACGTCTTGGCTCAGCGCCTGCCGGGCATTACTGAAAGCGGCAAGATTTTCGCTGGCGTCGATCTGACCCGCGAAGCTTTGCCTGTCACACCGACGGTCCATTACAATATGGGCGGAATTCCGTGCAATTATCACGGGCAAGTCGTGACTCTTGGCAAAGACGGTCCCGACACCGTTGTGCCGGGCCTCTATGCTGTGGGCGAAGCCGCCTGTGTGTCGGTGCATGGGGCGAACCGTTTGGGTTCAAACTCGCTGATCGATTTGGTGGTGTTTGGCCGTGCAACCGGCTTGCACCTCAAAGCCAACCTCACACCGGGCGTTGCTCAGCCTGAGCTTCCCGCCGACAGCACCGATCTGTCTTTGGGCCGGGTCGACCACTTCCGCTATGCGCAGGGCGGTTCGCCCACTGCGGCCATTCGTGCGGACATGCAAAAAGCGATGCAACAACACGCTGCCGTGTTCCGCGATACCGCTTTGATGGACGAAGGCGTCACCAAACTTGCCGCTCAGAATGAGCGTATGTCGGACATTCACGTCACCGACCAATCGTTGATCTGGAACTCAGACCTGATTGAGACGCTGGAGCTCGACAATCTGATGAGCCAAGCGAACGTCACCATCGCGTCTGCTGCGAACCGCAAGGAAAGCCGCGGCGCACACGCGCATGAGGATTTCCCCGATCGCAACGATAAAGAGTGGATGAAGCACACCGTCACTTGGTTCGACGGGTGGGGCGGCAACGCACAGGGCAGCGGCAAAGGCGATATGAAAATCGATTATCGCCCCGTGCACGAATACACGCTGACCGAAGACTCCACCTATATCGAGCCGAAGGCGCGCGTTTACTGACTTGAAGTTACTCAAGGCCAGATATGCGCTGCTAGCGCTATGCATACTGACTTTGCCGCAATGTGCCGGCCTAGTCACGAATGCGATGGGCGTTCCAACGTCCGGCGTGGTGTCCGCTGATTATAAGGATGATGGACAGATCCGGGTAGCGACCTACGAATCGGGACAAGCATCTTTCGAAGTCCTCTTTCCACCCGCCTTTGACAAGGTGACCGAAATGGTGGTCGCGCAAGACTATTCGCGGTTCGCTTTGATCCGACGAAAGTGCGAGACGGCTGTGAGCCGCACCACGCGGATGGCTATTGGAGCTTCGTGCATCCTTTGGGCTCAGATGCTCAGAGAAGATGACGTTGCGGAGCCTAAAGGGAACGATGATGAAGTGGAGTATTATATAATCTCTGAAGCTGGTGTTGCACTTCCAGAGAGTTAGAGCTCATATCCAACCGAGCAGCCGAACCGATCTGCCGGAGCAATGAGCAGGGCATCTGTCATGGGCTACCAATCGCAGGCATTCTGCCTCCTAGATACAGAGTTACGTTTACTCAGTGTAGAACAACCTGACGGGTACTCTCGTTTACTGATTGAACATTTGCGGGAGCTAATCCGTATCACAGGATAAGTATGTCAGGCAGCTTGCCGGGCATGGGCCGATGTTGCACAGCGCGCATGAGGGCCATTTGATCGCAAGAGGTGCGCATGCTCCCCCGCTTCGACGACCCTGAAGTTGAAAAATCCTACGTCACGCATGAACGTTTGGCCCGCGTCCCCGGCACGCGTTTTTTGGCGGGTGTGGGGATTGTTACGCTGATCTCTTACATCGGGTTTAACCCGATGCATTTCCCGATCGAAGGTGTGCTGCAATACAATTACGCCGCCGGGCCATTTGTGATGCTGCTGGTCGGCCTTTTCGCGCTGACCTTTACCGAGTTTTACATCGATCAACCATGGATCGACGTCGTGATTTTTACGATCATGGCGGTGATTATGGTGCTGTTGATTGAGGCATTGGGCGCGCAGTCAGAGATTACCGGCATCACCCGATTTGGTATGGCGGTCATCAATCTGGGCATATTGCTTGTCTTTGCCAGCGTCGGCTTTGTCGCCACCAGTCGGTATTACGTCGCATGGGCCGCTCTGCTGCTCGTGCTCTACATTGCGTTTCTGATGCAGGCGGACCGGACGCTGGTGAACAAGGTTTACACCTTCACCAATTTCGCGACCTATTTCACTTTTGCATGTTTCGTAAATCTCGACATTGATCGCCGCGCGCGAAAGACCTTTGCCGCGCAGGAAGCCTTAGAAGAAGAGCGCGCCAAGACCGAGGAAATGCTGCACAATGTCCTTCCCGCAGATGTCGCTGATAGGCTGCGCCGGGATGAGGTGATTGCGGACAGTTTCTCCGACGTGTCGGTTGTGTTTGTCGATATTGTCGGCTTCTCAAAACTGTCGCGCAAATTGTCGCCGGGCCATCTGGTGAAGTTGCTCAATACGGTATTCGGCTTTGCCGACGAGGCCGCGAAGGAATTCAACGTCGAGAAGGTGAAGACCATTGGCGACGCCTATCTCGCAGTCTCGGGCGGACGCGCTTCGCCCGGCACCGATGCCGAAGACGCGATGCGCTTTGCCAAGGCGGTGATCGCCAACGTTGCCGAATACGCCGCCGAAACGCGGCTTGATGTTCAGGTGCGGGTGGGCATTCACACGGGCGCTGCGGTCGGCGGTGTGATCGGGCATCAGCGGATGATCTACGATTATTGGGGCGACACGCTCAACACCGCCGCGCGTTTGCAAAACGCTGCGCATCCCGGCGGAATTGCTGTGTCAGAGAGCACCTATTTCGCGCTGGCAACGACGACCGCGTTCAGTGAGGCTGAGCTGATCACGCTGAAAGGCATTGGCGATACTAAGGTGTATCGCGTGATCCTTGATGCGTGATTGTGCGTGATGGGCTTGACCCGTGAGCGCCTGACCGCCAGCGTTGCGCGATGAGAAAACTGGCAACTACCGCGGTCGCTTTGGCGGCACTTATTGGCTCTCCTGTTCTTGCTCAACCGAGCACAGACAATCCCAATCAACCGCCCGCGCATACGCAACCGATTCCCAATCTGGGCATCGGGCAGAGCCGCGAAGAGGTGATCGAAAGCTTTGAGCTAGCCCCGCAATTGCGGCGCGGCGTTCCGGCCAGCGAATTGCTGGAACAGCGTCAGCGTTTGACGCGTGCGCTCGGCGAATTGGAGCCACAGCGCCCCGGTACTGTCGATGCCTATGTGGTCACCATCGCGCTGGACAGCGATCCGGTGTTTGCTCGCGAAGCGCGCGAGGCGGGACGTGTGCTCGCAAGCCGGTATGATGGGGAAGGGCGCGTCCTTAGCCTCGCCGGAGCAGACGGCACACAAGATGATTTGGCGCATGGCTCGATTGAAACACTGCTGGTGTCGCTCGCCCATATCGCTCAGCTGATGGACGGCGAAGAAGACGTGCTGGTGCTCTATACGACCAGCCATGGGACCAAGCTGGGGCTGGCCTATCACTACGGCGATTATGGTTATGGCTTCTTGTCGCCAGCTCGGTTGAGTGAGGCGTTGGAGCAGTTGGGCATCAAACGCCGCATCTTGATCCTGAGCGCGTGTTTCTCCGGCGTGTTTGTCCCCGAATTGGCGAGCGCGGATAGTGCGGTACTCACTGCCGCTTCGTCAGAGCGCAGCTCGTTTGGGTGTCAGGCAGAGAATGATTGGACGTTTTACGGCGATGCACTGATTAATCGGGCGATGCGTCAACCCGTGCCCTTGGACGAAGCAGCGCAAACCGCCAATCGCACCGTTGCCGGGTGGGAGACCCGCCAGCGCCTGCTCGCATCCTTGCCGCAAATCTCGATTGGATCAGGGGTCAGCGAGTGGCTGCCAGAATTGGAAGCGCGCATGCCGCAGACCGCATCGCAAAGCGTCGGACGACCTGCTGTCGCCGAGTGAATTAAGGCGCAAGGGCGCTGCCTTCGGCTAAGCGCGCATCGATAACGACCACGGGATCTGCCAGCATCTGACCCTTCATCCACCCTTCGCCAGCGTCAGGATCGACCGGCGCGGTGTGGATTGCTTCGACCACATCCATGCCATCGGTGACATAGCCAAACACCGCATAGCCGTTGTTCCAAACCGGGTTGTTAGAGGCCGGGTTTGCATCGAGGCCCGTTTGATCACCCACCATGATTGAGAAATCGCCATTGGCTGTGCCCGGTTCCCCCATCGCCATGGAAATCGCACCGCGCGTGTGGGTTAGGCCGGTGATGTTGGTCGGCTCATGGGCAATATTGGGCAGGATGCGATCCGGGTCCCACTGTGCGCCGCCTTGGATCAATCCGTTGGGTTGATCGCCCCAATCGGTCTGCATCGCCCGGTAGAACACGATCCCGTCAAACCGGTCCTCTTCGACATATCGCAGGAAATTGGCCGCTGTGATCGGTGCGCGCTCTGTTTCCAGCGCGATGGTGATGTCGCCGAGTGACGTTTCGAGCACCACTGAGGTTGTTTCGAACTCAGGTTCGTCGGCGACGATGGTCTCGGCGTCCGGCGTGGCCACCGGGTCAAGCGTATCGGCCTGCGGTGCAGGGATCAGAAGGGCGAGGGGAGTGAGCATCCATGTCATTCGTCCGGTGATATCGCCCGTTTGCCGAAGTGCAAGCGGGCAAAGGCTTCGTTCATCTAAGAGAAATGTTTACAAGCGTAGTCGGTATGACTACAGACGTAATCAAGCGAATGGAGAGCGACTTGAGCCAGTCATCGGAAAAGCCGGAACGTATCAGCGACGCAGAGCATGCGGTGATGGAGGTCATTTGGGACCGCGGCACCGCCACCGCTGCTGAGGTGTGCGAAGTGGTTTGTGAGAAGCGCGATTGGAGCCTTGCTACCGTCAAAACGCTTCTCTCCCGGCTCGTTCAAAAGCAGGCGATTGCAACCCGCCCGGATGGTCGCCGTTTTATCTACACCCCGATGATTGAGCGCGCTGACTATGTCGGCGGCGAATCGCGGCGTTTGGTCGACCGCTTGTTTGGCGGCAAAGCAGCCTCTCTAGTCGCCCATCTGGCCGAAACAGAGGCGCTGAGCGACAATGACCTTTCTGAAATCGAGGATCTGTTGAAGGAGCTGAAGCGATGACTGGCTTGCCTTTCCAGGATTACCTTTTCGAAACACTGATTTGGACCGCGATTTTGATCACTGCTGTCCTGTTCCTGCGCCGTCCGGTTGCGCGCTGGTTCGGGCCTCAGGTTGCCTATGCATTGTGGGCGATCCCGGCCTTACGCCTGTTATTGCCCCCGCTTGAACTGCCTGCGTGGATGAACTGGGAACAGACTGCGCCGACCCCCGTTGGCGAGACTGAAATCACTTTCCTCAATCCCGACATTCCAGTTGCGACAACGAATGGACCTGTGGGAATTGAGGCGGCGGCGTCCGGTGCGTCAATGCCGGTTACCCCAATTACCGAACTCTCGATGGGACCCATTCTTGAGACGGGCATTGCGGTGTGGCTTATCGGCGCCGCCATCTTCCTTACGATGCGGTTCTCCGCCTATTTCAAGCTACGGGCAGAATTGCTCGAAGAGGCGCACGAAGTCGGCCGCGATGGCAAAGTTCGCTTGGTCGAAACGCCGGGCACCCAAGCGCCATTGGCATTTGGTGTGATCGACAAAGTTGTTGCGCTGCCCATCGGCTTTCTGGCTCAGCCCGACCGGACCGTGCGCGATCTCGCTTTGGCGCACGAAATGGCGCACCATAAAGGGGGCGATCTGTTGATCAATGTCCTCGTCCAGCCTCTATTTGCGATGCATTGGTGGAACCCGCTGGGTCGCTATGGCTGGCTGGCCTTGCGCCGCGATCAAGAGGCGGCCTGCGACGCTCGTGTGATCGCGGCCAAACCGGCTGAGACGCGAGAGGCCTATGCCAATCTCATCGTCCGCTTTGCCGCTGGCCCCAATTCAACGCCGAACCACGCGCTTGCCGCACCCATGGCTTGCCCGGTCCTGGGCGAGAAATCGATAATTCACCGTCTAAGGAGTTTGAAAATGAACGACACCTCTTTGCGCCGCCGAATGGCAGGTCGATTGCTTCTGGGCGGTGCGGTTATTGCTTTGCCGATGACGGCCACGATCAGCTACGCCGCTAGCGAAATTCCCGCGCCGCCTGCTCCCCCTGCGCCGCCTGAGTTGAGCATCACTGCGCCTCTGCCACCGGCACCCCCTGCGCCGCCAGCACCGCCTGCGCCATTGGTTGATCCGACAATTATCACGATTGATCCTGACGGCGACGTTGAGGTTTCTGGCGATACCGAGCGTGAGCGCGAAGTGCGCGTTATCCGGACACACGACGAAGACGGGCGCGAAAGACGCACTCACAGCACGACGAGCAGCTTCACCGTACGCACCGATTCCGAGATGAGTGAGGCCGAGATGCAAGAAGTGATGGCCGAATTGCGCCAAGGGCTGGAAGAAGCCAATCGCACGCTCGAAGAGATCCCTCAAATCGTCGAAGCAGCAATGGCCAGCGCAGAAGCGGTCGAAGGCCGCACCGTGGTGAGCATGACATGCGATAACAGCAGCGATGAGGTCGCCACCACACGTGAGCTTGACGACGGATCGCGGATAGTGATGCTCTGCCAGACCCGCGTGATGGCGCACGCAATCGAAGGTCTGCGCGAGGCGCGGACACAGATTGAACGCAGCCGCGAAATGTCATCGCAGATGCGTGAACAGATTGTGCGTGAGCTGGACCAGCAAATTCTCCGCTGGGAAAACGCGCAAAGCTGAGCGTTTGCAGACTGAAAAAGCCGGCGCTGGGGATTACCCCGGTGCCGGCTTTTTCGTTTACTCGCTGACGTCGCGAATTTGCCGCTCAGCACTGGGCCGTGCAGGATAGTCGCATCCGCGCTCTTGCCCCAATCCTTTGAGGAAGCTGCGCCGGACCATGCCCGATGTCACCGCCATGTTGACTTCGCGCTCCCGCGCTCTGGCCCCTGATACTTCGCGAACGATGCCACGGAATGGGATGAACGATCCGACGACGCTTTGCGCAACGCGCCCGCGGCTAATCCCTCCGCCTTCATCTTCTCCGGCAATGTCGAAATCCGCGCCCAAGACCTGATCCAGCGCGGCGATCTCTCCGACCAGCGCGTTGCAGCTGGCGATCCCCTGTGAAGCGTACGGATCGCGCGCGGCGGTCACCAAAACCTCTGGGATGTCGTCACTATCGATGTTGAAATCTTCCAACGGGGTGCGCGCCACGTCGCGCACATCGGGTTCTTCCTCGATCAACTGAGCCATCAGCGGGGAGGGCGCGAGTAACGCCAAGGCCGCGCCTGCAATCAGGGCTTTAGCGGAAGTCAAAATAGCTGTCGCATGCTGTGTCATCGGCACTCTCCAATCCAAGCCGCAACGCGTCCATGCGTTGTTGGCTGGTTCCGTGGGTAAATCCTTCGGGGTTGATGCGCTGCCCAGCGTTGCGTTGCAGCGTGTCATCGCCAATCGCACTGGCGGCGCGCAGGCCCTCTTGCATATCGCCCGGTTCAATCCGGTTGCGGTTTTTGCCTGCCCATACCCCAGCATAGCAATCCGCTTGCAGCTCCATCAGAACCTGCAATCGGTTCGATTGACGCGGATTGCGCTGTTGTTGAGAGCGAACCTGTGCTGCGAGACCGGTGATGTTCTGAATGTGATGTCCATATTCGTGCGCGATCACATAAAGGCGCGCGAAATCGCCGCCCGTGCCGCTCATCTGCGCGAGTTGGTCATAGAAGCTTGTATCAATGTAAATGCCCATATCGGCGGGGCAGTAGAATGGGCCAGCGGCGGATGATGCGCTGCCGCAACCCTGTGTGGCAACACGTCCATCGCGATAAAGGTCAAGGAAGGGTTGCTCGAAGGGGATGCCTGCGCGGCGAAATTCTGGTTCCCACGTTTCATTGAGACTGGTCAGCGCTTCGCACGCCTCTGTTGCGTAGGGGCCCATGGTGCAGACTTGCTGTTCGGTCATATTACCACCGCCCGATTGCGGCGCGCTTTGCTGTTGATCCGCCCCGCCAAGAACCGCGATAGTCTGACCCGGATCAACCCCAAACACGACCGCGCCGATCAGAGCGATAACAATGGTCCCGCAACCGACGCCGCCCGCGCGGCGCATTCCTCCGCCGCCGCCACTGCTGGACCGCACTTTGATTTTCGAAGTGTCGAATGGATTGAGCCGCAATGAATTTCCCCTCTGTCGCCGCTCCCAATTTGCATGGGTTAGCCGCCGCTCTTACGCAATTTGCTGGACACAGGCGCTAAGCGCCGCAAAAGATTGCCCGAACACCATACGTGCAGGAGTTGGTTGAAATGCTCAAGGGGCTACGTTTTGACGCAGAGTAGCGTTCTGACAGGAAAGCGGGCGCTGATTACCGGATCAACCTCCGGGATCGGTCTGGCGATTGCAAGAGCAATGCGGGCAGAGGGTGCAGAGATTGTGCTCAACGGATTTGGTGATGCAGATGAGATTGCCGCGCTAACTACCGAACTGGGCGCGACTCACAATGGTGCAGACCTGCTTGATCCCGCAGCGATTGAAGCGATGATGGCGGAAGTCGGCCCGCTCGATATTCTCGTCAACAATGCCGGTATGCAGCATGTTGCGCCGGTGGATGAATTTCCCACCGACAAATGGAATGCGATCATCGCGCTGAATTTGACCGCACCGTTTCACACGACGCGGCTTGCGGTGCCTGCGATGAAGGAAAAGGGGTGGGGGCGTATAATCAACACCGCTTCTGCACACTCACTGACTGCCTCACCATTCAAGAGCGCATACAATGCTAGTAAGCATGGGATTGCGGGCTTTACCAAAACTGTCGCTTTGGAGCTGGCGCAAACCGGCGTGACCGCGAATTGCATCAGCCCCGGCTACGTCTGGACACCTCTGATTGAGGGGCAGATCCCGGACACCATGGAGGCACGAGGGCTGTCGCGAGATGAGGTCATCAACGATGTCCTTCTGGCGAAACAACCGACAAAGAAATTTGTGCAACCTGATGAAGTGGGTGCGCTCGCTGTATTCCTGTGCCGGGAAGAGGCGGGCAATGTGACGGGTGCCAATTGGAGCATTGATGGGGGCTGGACGGCTGAATAACAGGGGCAAATCGTTGGGCGGGCGGACACGGCTTTTCGTGATTGCACTGTCGTGCCTGGCTTTGGCTGCGTGTTCAGGCGGGCGGTTGGCGACGGCGTCTGCTCCCGAGCGGGCAGCAATCGAAGCTTCGCTGATGCGCGACATTTCTGTGCTGGCTAGCGACGAATTTGGCGGGCGCAAGCCGGGCACCGATGGCGAGGACCGCACGGTCGCTTTCCTGATCGACCGGATGCAGAACGCCGGGCTTTCCTCTGGCACCAACGATCCGGGCAGCGCATGGCGCGCACCGGTCGAACTGGTCAGCACCGCACCACAAGAAAGCCGCATTGCGTTTGGCAATGGTGATGACAACGTTACTGTCGAGGCTGAGGCTGGCGCAGCCTTTACCACCGGCAGCCGACTGCTGGTCGATAACGGCCAAATGATCTTTGTCGGCTTCGAAGCAGACAGCGTTGATCCGGAGGCCATCGCGGGCAAAGTTGTCGTCATGTTGGGCGAACCCGGTGTCAGTCCAGCGCGCCGCGCGACCTTGTTCGAAGCAAACCCGTCCGCGATCATCACTGTTGTTGAGGATGAAGACGCGATCGCCAACGTGAACAGCGCCTTTGGCCGCGAGCGCGTTGTATTGGCGAGCGAAGACACACCGCGGCTCACCAGTTTTGTAACGCAAGCGGCAATGGGTAGAGCGCTGGGTACAGAATATTGGGGCACTTTGGTTGAGTTTGCCGGAACCGATGATTTCTCGCCGGGACCGCTTGAGGTCAAAGCGTCTATCGATGCGCTCTCTGTGCGACGTGAATTCACCAGTTCCAATGTTATCGGACAGCTCCCGGGTGCGGTGCCGAACTCCGGCTCAGTGCTTTTGCTCGCGCATTGGGACCACCTTGGTGCCTGCGGTGATGATGGCAATGCTATCTGCAACGGTGCGGTCGACAATGCGAGCGGGATCGCTGTGATGCTTGAACTCGCGCGCCGCCTTTCGGCAAGCGGTCCGCATGATCGCGACATATATTTCCTTGCGACCACGGCTGAGGAATCGGGCCTGTTCGGTGCGCGCGCATTCGCCGAAACGCCGCCTGTTCCGCTCGATACGATCACCGCCGCCTTCAACTTTGATACCGTCGCCGTCGCCCCTGCGGGCAGTGCGGTCGGGTTCGTTGGGGAAGGGCGCACACCGCTCGATGACATTGTGCTCGAAGTGATGGGCGATGCTCGGCGCGAATTGGGCAGCCGCGAATTTGCCGAGCAATTTGTCCGCCGCCAAGACGGTTGGGCATTGCTTGAAAAGGGCGTCCCGGCGGTCTTTATCTCAACCGCGTTCAGCTCAGAGATCGTGCTCGGACCTTACTTGTCGGAGGATTATCACAGCTCCTCGGACGAGATCGAAGGCATCGAATTGGGCGGGGCAATCGATGACCTGTTGCTACACGAAGTGTTGATCGAACGGGTCGCGAACACGGCGCTTTACACCCCGTCTGCGCCCCAATCATCGCAATAGGGCGTCGATAGTCGCATCGGCGACCCTAGCGCCGCGCGCCAAGCCGCCCTAAAGGGACCTGCACGATTCGATCCGTTCCCGACGGGTCGCCCCAACGGCAATATATGAAAGCTGCGTGCACATGGAAATCCCTCTCGGCCTTACCTTTGATGATGTTCTGCTGCGTCCAGCAGAGAGCAATGTGCTGCCGAGCATGGCGAACACTCAGACACAGCTGACGCGCGATATTGCTCTCAATATCCCCGTTCTATCCTCTGCGATGGATACGGTGACAGAGGCGGATATGGCCATTGTTATGGCGCAATTGGGCGGCATCGGCGTGTTGCACCGCAATCTGACCGTGGAACAGCAAAGCGCCGCCGTGCGTGCGGTTAAACGGTTTGAGAGCGGCATGGTGGTCAACCCGATCACGATCGGTCCCGACGCGGTGCTGGGCGATGCGCAGGCCTTGATGGATCAACACCGGATCAGCGGTATTCCGGTAACAGACAAAGACGGCAAACTCGTCGGCATCGTCACCAATCGCGATGTGCGTTTTGCGGAAAATCCTGCACAACCCGTGCGCGAATTGATGACGACGGATAACCTTGCGACTGTCCCTTTGGGCACAGGCCAAGAGGATGCGCGCCGGTTGCTGCACCAACGGCGGATTGAGAAACTGTTGGTGGTCGACGATGACTACAAATGCATCGGTCTGATCACGGTCAAAGATATCGAAAAAGCGGTGAATTACCCGCACGCAACCAAAGACAGCGCCGGACGGCTGCGCGTAGCGGCTGCTACAACAGTCGGCGAGGCCGGCTTTGAGCGCACGCAGGCTTTGATTGAGGCAGAGTGCGATGTCGTGATCATCGACACCGCGCATGGCCACAACCAAGAAGTGAGCCGCGCGGTAGAACGGGCAAAGGCTCTCTCCAGCACGGTGCAAGTTGTCGCAGGCAATGTCGCCACTCCCGAAGCCACGCGCGCTCTTATTGACGCAGGCGCGGATGCGGTGAAGGTGGGGATCGGTCCGGGCTCGATTTGCACAACGCGCGTGGTCGCTGGTGTTGGCGTGCCGCAGCTCACCGCGGTTATGGAAAGCGCTGCTGAAGCCAAGAAATCCGGCGTTCCCGTGATTGCTGATGGCGGTCTGCGGACTTCGGGTGATGCAGCAAAAGCTTTGGCCGCAGGCGCATCGACGGTCATGGTGGGATCAATGCTGGCCGGAACCGCGGAAAGCCCCGGCGAAGTGTTTCTGTACCAAGGGCGCAGCTACAAAAGCTATCGCGGCATGGGCAGCGTCGGTGCGATGGCGCGCGGCAGTGCCGACCGGTACTTCCAGCAAGACGTGTCCGCGATGAAGCTTGTGCCCGAGGGAATTGAGGGCCAAGTGCCATTCAAAGGCGCCGCCGCTGATGTCATTCACCAGCTTGTTGGCGGCGTTAAAGCGGCGATGGGCTATACCGGCTCTGCCACCATTGCCGACCTGCAATCCCGCGCGCAATTCGTGCGGATCACCAATGCAGGCCTCTCCGAAAGCCACGTTCACGACGTTGCTATCACCCGCGAAGCGCCGAATTACCCGACGCGTTAGGATCCAAAAATGACCCCCTCAGCACGCGTTCAAGCCGCGATTGAATTGCTTGACGCGATTGTTGAAGCTGCAACAGCCAAAGCAGCACCCGCTGATCGTTTGATCTCGGAATATTTCAAAGCGCGCCGCTATGCCGGGTCCAAGGACCGACGTGCGGTTCGTGAGCTGGTTTATAGCGCCATCCGTCTATGCGGTCCGCGCCCGGCGAGTGGTCGCGCGGCGATGCTGGCATTGGCGAAACAGGACGCGCAACTCGCGCCATTGTTTGACGGTTCGACCCACGGACCTCCTGCGATTGGCGCAGACGAGAAGCCGGCGAAGACCGGCATTGCGGTTAGCTGGATGGCGGCCAAATTGGCGGCTTCGGGGATTGAGAAAGAGGTGGCCTATTCGCTCCTCGAACGCGCCCCGCTGGACATCCGCGTCAACGCTTTAAAGGCGCAGCGCGACACGATTGAGTTACCGGAAGAGGGCGAGACCCTGTCATCGCCGCATGGCCTGCGCTTTCCATCGGGCACTCAGATCGAGCAATGGCCCGCCTTTCGCGAAGGCCTGATCGAGATACAGGATCACGGCAGCCAATGGGTTTGCGAAGCGGTTGATCCGCAAGACGGTGAAACCATCATCGACCTATGCGCAGGGGCCGGGGGCAAGACGCTCTCGCTCGCCGCGAAGGTTGAAAATGCTGCGACTTTGATTGCGGCGGACACCGACAAACGGCGTCTCGGCAATCTTGCCCCGCGCGCAGCGAAGGCGGGCGCAGAGATTGATCACACCGTGCTGCTCGATCCGGGTCGTGAGATGGAGGCGCTGGCCCCGTGGGCTGGCAAAGCGGACCGAGTGCTGGTCGATGCGCCATGTTCGGGCAGTGGCACGTGGCGGCGCAATCCAGAGGGTCGCTGGCGGCTTGATAAGACCGAGCTGGAGCGCCTAACGAACTTGCAGGATCACGTTCTGGAACTCGCTGCCAAACTGGTGAAGCCGGGCGGGGTGATCGTCTATGTCACTTGCTCTTTGTTCGATGATGAAGGCGCAGACCGCATCACCGCATTCCTTGAAAGGCATGATGAGTATCAGGCGCTTCCCACCACCCTCCCAGTGGGCAATCCGCGCGGGAGCGGGACGCGCTTCACGCCGTTCCATGATGGGACCGATGGATTTTTTGTCGCCACACTGCAATCTGCGTGTTAGCCCCGCCCGCATATGGTTGGACCTCAATCTTTCCAGCTTGCTGATACCAAGGAGCTCTTGATGCGTTTCGCACCCGCTGCCGCTGCCCTTTCGCTGTTTCTGGCGACCACTGCGAGCGTGACAAGCGCCAATGACCGCGACCCCGCGCCGCGCGCCGCAATGCTGATCGCAGAAGGGCGCGCAGCCTTGGAAGCGGGTGAGACACAGGCGGCGATTGATGCGTTCGAAGCCGCGATGGCGGTTGATCCGGGTTTTACACCGCTGTTGATCGAGTTGGCAGAGGCATCCCGCGTCGAAGGACTACAAGGCAAAGCAATCCGATATTACCGAGAGGCTTTATCGCGCGATCCGGGCAATCTGGCCGCGATTTCAGGTGAGGGTGCCGCCTTGGTCGAGAAGGGCGCAGTTGAAAAAGCGCAGCGAAATCTGGCGCGGCTCGAGAGTCTTTGCGGGTCGGAATGCCCAGAGACGATGGCGCTGCAAACGACGATCACCGCTGGTCCGCCTGCGCGTCTTGCCGCAGAGACTGCCGAAGAAGGCCCCGCGACCAATTGATCAGATTTGCGGACCGAACTCCGCAACCAATGCCGCATAGACATCGCGTTTGAACGGCACGATCAGCTCGACCAATTGCGCCGGGTCAACCCACCGGAACTCGTTGAACTCCGCCGGGTCGTGCGCCTGTAAATCGACATCCGCATCGCTGCCCAGAAATCGGCCAAGAAACCAATGCTGTTCCTGACCGCGATATTTGCCCTTCCAGACGCGGCCCTGCAATTCAGGCGGTAGGTCATACCGCACCGGCTCGCGTGCCCCGGCAATCACTTCGACCAGATCGCCCCCAATCCCGGTTTCCTCTTGCAGCTCGCGCAAAGCCGCATCGCGCGGGTCTTCGCCCGGATCGATGCCCCCTTGTGGCATTTGCCAGAAACCATGCGCGCGTTTGTCTATCCGCTGTCCGACAAAGACCTTGCCGTCTGCATTCACCAGCATGAACCCAGCGCATGGGCGGTAGGGCAGATCGCTCATGCTGCGCGTTCCAGTGTCGCTTTCATCGCAGCAATTACGCGCTCCAGATCATCTTGAGTGCTGGGCACAGCTTGGCGCAGATTGGTGAAGCTGTGGGTGACGCCGTCCATTTCAAGGAAGGTGAAATCCGCACCTGCATCGGCCAAAGACTTTGCATAATCACGCCCGGAATCTCGAATCGGATCTAGGCTGGCTGTGACCACGACGGTCGGCGGCGCGCTCGCATGATCGCCAAGGATCGGGAAGCCGCGCGGATCATTGCGGTCTGCACCATAGGCTTGATCGAAGAACTCAATGGCTCCTCGCGTTAGGACAAAGCCATCGGAAAACTGCTTGAGGCTCTCCGATTCCATGGCATCGCTGGCGAGCGGGAAGATCGGCACCTGCAACACAACTGGAGACGCCGCTGGATTGGCCGCGAGCAATTGTCCTACCGCGATGGTGGCGGTTCCCCCGGCGCTATCGCCGATAGTGATGATGCCAGTGACCTCGCGCTCCAAACCTTCAGGCGAGGAAGCGACCCATCGCGTCGCGGCTTCACAGTCCTCAATCGCGGCGGGGAAGGGGTGCTCGGGCGCGCGGCGATAATCAACCGCGACCACAGGCAGGTCCATCAACGCCGCGATCTCGGTGCACAGATTGTGGTGCGTCTCCAGATCGCCAATCACAAACCCGCCGCCATGGTAGAACATGATGACTGGACTGGCCTCACGCGTCTCGCGCGCATCGTAAAGCCGCAAGGGAATGTCGCCACCGGGGCCAGCGCAAGACAGATCGCGGATCACAGGCAGAGCACGCGCCGGGCGGTCCGCCATCCCGTGCAGCGCCACATAGGACGCGCGTGCCTCTGCCAGTGTCATATCGGCAATGGCGGGGCCATCAACGGCTGCCAGCGCATCGAGAAACGCCTTCATATCGGGACGGATAAAGGGCGTATCGGTCATAATCGTTCTCTTCCCAATCTTTGCCGCATGGCGGCTTTGACGCAGCTATGCACCAAGGGGTATCGGTTGCAAATGGATAACCTAACACACAGCCTCGTCGGCGCGATTATGGGTCAGACGGGATTGAAGAAAAAGACCGGCCTTGCGATGCCTGCGCTGATTATTGGCGCGAATTTGCCCGATGTGGATGCGGCGTGTTTCTTCTGGTTGGAGGGGACAGAGCATCTGGGTTTCCGACGCGGGATCACCCACGGCCCGCCTGCATGGGTTCTATTACCTCTGGTGCTTGCAGGGCTGCTTTGGGCGTTTGACCGGTGGCAGACAATGCGCGGTAAGCGGCCAGAGGGGCGGTTGCCGGTGAACTTTAAGTGGCTCTATCTGCTGAGTTTTATCGGCTGTCTTAGTCATCCGTTATTCGATTGGTTCAACGTCTATGGCATTCGGTTTCTGGAGCCGTTTTCCTCGCAATGGTTCTATGGCGATACACTTTTTATTATCGACGTATGGCTGTGGGCGCTGCTTGCGGGTGCGGTCTGGTGGTCGCTGCGCAAGGAAAAGCGTGGAGCCAATTGGACGCGGCCAGCTTGGGTGGGGATCGCCGTAATGGTGGCCTATATTGGGGCGAATTGGGGAATTACTCTTCATGCCGAAAGCAAGGGGCATCAACTGGTTGAGCGCGTCTATGCCGTGAAACCAACGGAAGTTGTAGGCAGCCCAGTGGTCTTGGCATTTTGGGAGCGCGAAATTCTGTTTCGCTATGATGCCACGGAAGAAGAGGGCGGAGGGGCGCTTTTCGGATCCGGTGATTATGACGTCGTTAGCGGCCCTTCGTTCTATTCACCGCAAGGCCGCGTAGGTGGCGGGGAAAGAATGGCACTGGACACCGCGAACCCCGGACTTGGATGGGCGGACCTGCCCAGTTACTCGGGCCGCAACCTGGAGACGGTGCAAGCAGCGGCGGAAAATGACAGTCAGATCGCAGCCTTCTTGTTTTGGTCACGAATGCCCGTCCTTCGTATGAATTACTGCGACGAGCCGGAATTGATGCAGGATCAGCGATTTATGGACCCGCGCGCCGTCGACCGCTTCTCGATTAAGATACCGCATGCCGATTGTCCGGAACCCTAAGCCGGGTAGGGCGCTTCATCTGATATGACCAAACCTCAAATCGTCTGGCTGCGGCGTGATCTGCGCATGGCTGATAATCCAGCTTTGTTCGAAGCCTCCAAACTTGGCCCCGTCATTGCCGTCTATGTGCTCGATGATGAACGGGCGAAATCTCATGCGTATGGCGGTGCGTCGCGTTGGTGGTTGCACCATTCTTTGGAGAGTCTCGGCACCAGTTTTGCGAAACGGCATGCGAAAATCGTCCTTAGGCGCGGGGATGCCGTGGAGGAATTGCTCAAGATCGCGGAGGCAACCGGCGCGTCTACGATCCACGCTAATCGGCATTACGAACCATGGTGGCGGAATGCCGAAAGAGCCTTGGGCGAGCAATGCGAGCTCAAGCTTTATGAGGGCAATTATTTGCACCCGATGGGATCGGTGAAGACCGGCTCGGGCGGGCAGTATAAGATTTACACCCCTTTCAGTCGGGCTGTGCGCAAGACCTTTCCGCCGCGCGATCTTGTGCCCGAGCCTGAGACCCTTTCTTCACCCGATACATGGCCTGATAGCGATGCGCTTTCCGATTGGAATTTGCTCCCGACCCGGCCCGATTGGTCCGGTGGCATTGATCAGTTCTGGCAGGTTGGTGAGGATGCCGCCCATGCTCAGCTCGATTGGTGGAGCGACCATGTCGATGGCTATAACGATCAGCGCAATCTCCCCTCAACCGACGGCGTATCGCGCCTGTCCCCGCATCTGCACTTTGGCGAGATCAGTCCGGTCCAAATCTGGCACCACTTCAAACAAAAACGCTCCGATGGTTGGAAAACCTACGAAAGCGAGCTGATCTGGCGTGACTATGCGCAAAACACGATTGCGCAATTCCCGCTTTATGCGCGCGACAATTACCGTGAAGACTTCGACAAGATCGCCTGGCGTGATCCGAAGAACGACAAAGCCGCCGCGCGTGATCTCAAAGCATGGCAGCGTGGCAAGACCGGCTACCCTATCGTCGATGCAGGTATGCGCCAGTTGTGGCAGACGGGATGGATGCACAACCGGGTGCGGATGATCACGGCGAGCTTTCTGATCAAGCATCTGCTGATTGATTGGCGCGAGGGGGAAAAGTGGTTCTGGGACACTCTGGTTGATGCCGATTACGGGTCGAACGCGACCAATTGGCAATGGACGGCGGGCACCGGTGTGGACTCCAACATGTTCGTCCGCATCATGGCCCCGTTATCGCAATCGGAGAAGTTCAACTGCGCCGATTACATCCGCGAATATGTCCCCGAACTCAGCGGTTTGGATGAGCCTGCGCTCCACGATCCCGAGGAATTTGGACAACTTCCCAAAGCCTATCCAGCGAAAATCATTGGCCACCGCGAAGCCCGCGAACGCGCGCTTTCGGCCTACAAGGCCATGAAGGGAAATTGACGCGCTAATACAAGCGCCTTGCTTGCAGGAGTGTCAGTAGAGCACCTAAGGGGGGTTTTATGACACATCAGGGATTAAGAGCGGAGCAATTGCTGAACTCTGGCCAGCGGTTTGCCGTTCAGCCGGGTTTCTTCATGCGTATGATGGCGCCGGGCTTTCAGAAAATTCTGGATCATGTGGACGCTGGGTTGGAGAGCGGGTCGATGCTTGCCCATCTGCCAGATGGCACCACGCGCATGTTGGGCGGACGCACACCGGGGTTCAATGTTGAGGTTCACCTTAAGGATTGGCGCGCGCTTTTGCGGCTTGCGACCCATGGCTCAATCGGGTGGTATCAGGCCTATGAAGCGGGCGAATGGGAGGCCAGCGACCACGCCATCCTGTTCGCATTGATGGGCGCCAATGTGCGCACCATGGGCGACACCGCGCGCAGCTCGGGTGCTTTCAGATGGGCGGCGAGGATCGCGCATTGGCTGAACCGCAACGACAAACAGGGATCTGCGCGCAATATCTCTGCGCATTACGACCTCGGCAATGATTTTTACCGCGCGTGGCTTGATGAAAGCATGACCTATTCCAGCGCGCTTGGGTTTACGCCCGGCAATGGCATTGAGGATGGCCTTGGCGTCGCGCAAAAACGCAAGCTGAACCGGATTGCAGAGCGGTTGGGCAGTCCGGAGACGGTGCTTGAGATCGGTTGCGGATGGGGCGCTTTGGCACAGCATATCTCCGAGACCGGTGCCAAAGTGACAGCAATCAGCCTGTCCGAAGAGCAACTTGCATGGGCGCGCGAACACACTGCAGATGACATCGAATATCGTGCGCAGGATTATCGCGATGTTACCGGCACTTTCGATGCCGTGATGAGCGTTGAGATGGTCGAGGCGCTGGGCCGCGAATATTGGGATACGTTCATGCAATGCGTCGCGCGGAGTCTCAAACCCGGAGGGCGCGCGGCTATCCAATATATTTCGATGGTTGACGAGGTGTTTGAAAGCTACGCCAACACGGTCGACTTTATCCAAGCCTATGTATTCCCCGGCGGGATGTTGATCAAATCGAGCGAATTCCGCGCCTTGGCCGAAGAAAACGGCCTCGAATGGCAGGATCAAGAGGATTTTGGCCTCGATTATGCTGAGACGTTGAAAGCGTGGCATGTCGACTTTGACAGGGCGGTTGCGGATGGCCGGCTGCCCCAAGGCTTCGATGATCGGTTCGTCCGGCTATGGAAATTCTATCTTTCCTATTGCGAAGGCGGCTTCCGAGCGGGCAATATCGATGTTCACCAGGTCACACTGGTCAAAAAATAAAACCGAGAGGCTCGATATTATGGGACGCACTTACGTGAAGCTGGGGACAGCCATTTCGCTGATCGCGATGACGCTGAGCGGGTGCAGCTATGGCGCGGCTGAGGGGCTTGGACCGCCTCCGGTTGCGCTGGCACCCATTGAGATGACTACGCCGCCGACGCGCGACCCTTCTGAACTGCAAGTGCTTTTCTGGGACAATGAACAGCGCAACGCTCGGTTTCGCGATATGGAAAACTGGTTTGCAGGGCACGAAGTGCCCGCCGCCACGACCCCGCGCATTCTGACACAGGGCGAGCCGCTGCCTACGGCGCTTTCCACACGCATTCGTGCGACCATGGCGGAAACCAATGCAGTGGGCGTGATGGTTTACAAAGGGGGCACGGTTCGTTTTGAGGATTACGCGCGCGGCTTTGGGCCGGATCAGCGCTGGACCAGCTTCTCTGTTGCCAAGAGCTTCACCTCCACCCTGTTAGGCGCAGCTCTGCAGGATGGTTTCATCACCAGCCTTGATGATCCGGTCACGCAATATGTGCCTGGCCTTGTAGGCTCCGCCTATGACGGGGTTACGGTCGAGCAGCTCGCCACCATGACGAGCGGGGTCGCGTGGAACGAGGATTACACCGACCCGAACAGCGATGTGGCGCAGTTGAACCGCTTTGTCGTCGAATACGGCCCGGATGCGATCGTCGCCCAAATGCGCGAACTGGAACGCGAGGCGGAACCGGGCGAAAAGTGGGTTTACAAAACCGGTGAGACCAATCTGATTGGATTGCTAGTCGAGAATGCGGTTGGTCTGCCCCTTGCCGAATACGCGCAGGAAAAGATCGTTGAGCCTGCCGGTTTTGAGAACGGTCTGTTCTGGATGACTGACCCGCGCGGTGGCAATATCGGCGGATGCTGTCTGTCCATATCGCTGGCGGATTACACGCGCATGGGCGTCTTTGCACTCGAAGGCGGCGGCGACACCGTGCCCGAGGGATGGTTTGCAGAGGCTGGCAGTCCAAAGGTCGACTTTGGCGGCAACGGGTTTGGCTATGGCTACCAATGGTGGACCTATCCCGTGGGATACGGCGCGCAGGGCATCTTTGGCCAATCGATTGCGATCATCCCGGATGAAGAGATGGTCATAGCAGTGGTCAGCAATTGGCCAGAGGCAACAAACAGCGATTATGGCGAGGCTTGGCTGCGGATTGCAGTGCAACTCTCAGCGCTGGATTAAGGTGGGGCGGGGCGTCAAACAGCCCCGCACATCACCAATCACATCAAGCGTGAGACGCCGGTATTGCTGTAACGTTGCAGGATGTTGTCGTGCACGATGGGGCTCAACAGCTCCTCAAATGCACAGCCGACGATGCAATTGTCCCACCAAACGACCTGACCCTGAAGCGATTCAAGGCCGGGCAGGGTGAGCCAGCACATCTGGCCTTCGTGCATTCGGTTGATCGACGCGCAGGAAAAGCCCGAGATCGATAGATCATGGACAACCGTTTGAAACGCGCGACCGCCCGATGCCCGCAACGTGGCGGGGATGGTCAACCGCGTGCGCGGGGAGCAGCGATCTTCTTGCGCCGCGACTTTGTATGTATTGTTGTTGTTTGGCATAGCCTCGCAACCTTCTCCAAGCAGCCTGTGGTCTCTTAGCTGGTGGAACAGCGAGGAGGGTCTTCGGCTATTGGGCGTTGCAGAAAGCTTGCATTGTATAGTTAACGGCGCGGTAACTACGAATATTTGCGACGAAACGAGGGAATTTGCGTTTTAGTCGATCCGTTCGCGGTGGCCGGTCTCAAAGTCCTCTTGCAGCAAGGCAAGGATACGCGTGGCCACGTCCTCGGGTGGCTTTACGGTCTCTGGCTTTTCGCCCGGATAGGCGCGGGCTCGCATTTGTGTGCGGGTCGCGCCCGGATCGATGATGGCGACGCGCAATTCACTGAGTTTTTCGACCTCTGCGCCGTAACTTTCAAGTAGATTGTCAAATGCCGCTTTGCTCGATCCATAGGCTGACCAGAACGGGCGGGGCGATGCGCCCACGCTGCTGGTCAGGCCGATAATGCGTCCCGCCTTTGCCTTGCGCAGAAGCGGATCAAAACCGGCGAGCAGCGCCTGTGTGGCGACGACATTGGTCATGATCGCCTGATGAAATTGCTTCGCATCCATTTGCGAAAGTGGTGTTAGCTCTGGCAAGTAAGCTGCGGAAAGCACGAGGATATCGAGCGTTTCCCAACGTCCAGCAATCGCGCTTGCAAGCCGTGCAACGCCGTCTTGCTCGGTCAAATCAACCGGCGCGATGGTTGATGTACCGCCAATCGCGTGGATCTGATCCTCAATCGCCTCCAACGCCTTAACCTTACGCGCGACCAGAATTACATGCGCACCAGCCTCCGCCAAAGCGAGTGCGGTTGCAGCGCCAATGCCCCGGCTCGCGCCGGTGACAAGGGCAGTGCGCCCTTCAAGTGGTTTGGTATCGGTCATGGATCAGGCTGCCTTGGGATCAGCGAAAGGAAGCTCGCCCGTCTTCTCTTCAGAAACGGCGAGGTCGGTAAGCGGGGTCGGATAATCGCCGGTAAAACACGCATCGCAGAATTGCGGGCAGGCCTTGTCGCGGCCCTTTGCGCCCACAGCGCGGTAAAGTCCGTCGATTGAGATAAAGGCGAGGCTATCGGCTTTGATAAATTCGCGCATCGGCTCCAAATCCATGCGCGCGGCCAGCAATTTGGAGCGTTCGGGCGTGTCGACACCATAGAAGCAAGAATGCGCGGTTGGTGGGCTGGCGACGCGGAAATGCACCTCACTCGCACCTGCTTCGCGCATCATCTCAACGATGGAGAGGCTGGTGGTGCCGCGTACAATGGAGTCGTCGATAAGGACAATTCGCTTGCCTTCGACCAGATTGCGATTGGCGTTGTGTTTGCGCTTGACACCCGCGTGCCGCGCGCTGTCCGATGGTTGGATGAAGGTCCGCCCGACATAATGCGAGCGGATAATGCCCAATTCGAACGGGACGCCTGATTGTTGCGCATAGCCAATCGCTGCGGGCACGCCGCTATCGGGAACGGGCACGACCAGATCGACATCAATCGGCGCTTCGCGTGCGAGCTCGCTGCCAATCGCCTTGCGCGCTTCATAGACGCTTTGCCCTGCGAAAAAGCTGTCCGGGCGGCTGAAATACACATGTTCGAAGATGCAAGGGCGAGGGCGGTGATCGCCAAACGGGCGGATACTCTTGATCTGGCCATCAAAATCGACCTGAACCATCTCGCCCGGCTCAACTTCGCGGATCATCTGCGCGCCGACCACATCGAATGCGACGCTTTCGCTGGCGAACATGACCGCATCACCCATCTTGCCCATGACCAGCGGGCGAATACCCAATGGGTCGCGGCAGGCAATCATGCCCGTAGGCGTCATCACGATCAGCGAATAGGCACCCTCAACCAGACGCAAAGCATCAATCAGGCGGTCGGCAACCGTGGGATAGCGCGATGTCGCAACGAGGTGGATGATAACTTCGGTGTCGGAGGTCGATTGGAAGATCGAGCCCTTATTCACCAGATCCTTACGCAGCGCCTTCGCGTTGGAAATATTACCATTATGCGCGATGGCGAACCCGCCACTGGCCAGCTCAGCATAGAGTGGCTGCACATTGCGAAGCCCTGCGCCGCCTGTGGTGGAATAGCGCACATGACCCGCCGCCATATTGCCGGGCAGCTCGTCAATCGCTTCTTGCGATGAGAAATTCTCTGCAACGTGCCCATTGCCCCGCCGCGAAATGAAGTCCTTGCCATCAAAACTGGTGATGCCGGCCGCTTCTTGCCCACGATGCTGCAAAGCGTGCAGGCCCAAGGCGGTGGCGGCAGAGGCTTTGTCCGCGTTGATCGCGCCAAATACGCCGCATTCTTCGCGCAGCTTATCGCCGTCAGCGTCCATAAATGGATGTGTGAGATTGCCCAAAAGCGAGGGAGAAGGCGTGTTTGCCATAGCTCGTCAAAGTTCCGCTGCGCTGCTGGTGCCAGGACCCGGGAATATGCGGGCGTCAATGACGGTGTTACGGTTCAATTACAAGAGGCGATGCGCGCTCTGCCCCGTCTTTTTATGCCCCAATCTGGGCCAGCGCACTCCGCCGGGCTGAGCTTACACACAATCTGGCGACACCCACGCATTGTGCGCCGCCGCCGTGCGGCTTACAGGCTGCGTTAAGACGCAATCATCCAGCGGCATTTCCACCCATGCTCACTCCTTTTGAAAGAATGATCGCCAAACGGTATTTATGGCCGGGCAAAGGCGAAGCGTTTATCGCGCTTGTCGCCGGGATTTCGGTCGGCGTTGTCATGTTGTCGGTCGCCATGCTGGTCCTTGTGATGAGTGTCATGGGCGGATTCCGCTCTGAGATGCTCGACAAGTTCTCTGGGCTGAACGGCCACGCAATGGTTCAAGCCTATGGCGGTCAGCTCGACAATTGGGAGGGCGTGCTTGAACAAGTGCGCGCGACCGAGGGTGTGACAAACGCCTCGCCTTTAATCGAACAACCACTGCTCGCCAGTTTCAACGGGCGCGGCACCGCGATTTTGGCGCGGGGCAACACAGATGAGGATATCGCCAGCCTTGGCGAAAATGTCCTGTTTGGCGACATCGCGAGCATTCAACCGGGTGCAAGCCGGGTGGCGATTGGTTCACGGCTCGCGGCCAGTATGGGCGCGCGGGTCGGCGATACGATCACGATCATCAACCCACAGGGCCGCACAACTCCTTTTGGCACCAGCATTCGCCAGCTTCCTTATGAGGTCGGCGCGATATTCGAAGTTGGCCTGTATGATTTTGATGAGACATTCGTGATTATGCCGATTGCGGATGCTCAGACGTTGCTGCTGCAAGGCGATACGATTGGGCTGATCGAGGTAACCGTGACCGATCCCGATAATGTCGGTGAGATCCTTGGCGGGGTTGAACAAGCGCTCACGGGGCGCGCGGTGATCGCGGATTGGAAGACCATCAACTCGACCCTGTTTGAAGCTTTGGAGGTTGAACGTGTCGCAATGTTCTTCGTGCTCAGTTTCATGGTGTTGGTGGCGTCTTTTAATATCCTTTCGAGCCTCGTGATGATGGTCCGTGCCAAGACCCGCGACATCGCGATCATGCGCACAATGGGCGCGACGCGGCGGTCTTTGCTGAAGATATTTGTGACGACGGGGACCACTGTGGGCACGTTGGGTACGGTCGCGGGATTGATCCTCGGATTTGTCCTGCTCTATTTCCGCAACCCCATTGTCGATGGGATCGCCTATTTGACCGGAGTGCAAATCTGGGATCCTCAGGTCCGTTTTCTCACCAGCCTGCCGGTCCGGGTTGATCCGTGGGAGATTGTGGGAATTACGGCGCTCGCTTTGGGCATGAGCTTCCTCGCGACGCTCTACCCCGCATTCAAAGCATCCAACACGGATCCAGTGCAGGTGCTGCGCTATGAATAGTGCACAGCCAATCGCCGCCCTGCGCGACTTGCGCCGCAGCTTTGAACAAGGCGGGCAACGCATTGATGTGCTGCGCGGCGTCAATCTGGACGTTATGCCGGGTGAGATTGTCGCGCTGCTTGGCCCGTCGGGTTCGGGCAAATCGACGATGCTGCAAGCGGTCGGATTGCTCGAAGGGGGCTTTGAAGGTTCAATCACGATTGCGGGCGAAAGCGCGGAGAAGCTTGCTTCCGACGGGCGCACTCGCATTCGGCGTGAACATCTGGGTTTTGTCTATCAATTCCACCATTTGCTGCCCGACTTCAACGCGACGGAGAATGTGGTGATGCCGCAAATGGTTGCGGGGACTGGTCGCTCTGAGGCCCATGAACGCGCCGAGGGTCTGTTGTCGAGCCTTGGCCTTGGCCACCGGCTGACCCATCGACCCAGCCAGCTTTCGGGCGGGGAGCAACAGCGTGTCGCGGTTGCTCGCGCACTCGCCAATCAACCGACATTGGTGTTGGCCGATGAGCCCACCGGCAACCTTGATGAGGCAACTGCCGACACCGTGCTTGGCCAATTTCTGGAGCTTGTGCGGGGTGAGGGCAGCGCAGCTCTGGTCGCGACGCATAATGAGCGTCTCGCGGCACGCATGGACCGGGTTGTGCGGTTGCATGAAGGGGTGCTTGAGTGAGAATCGCACTACCGCTGATTCTGGCCTCTTTAAGCGCGCCGCTTACCGCATCGCAGGCAAATCCAACGCTCCCTGATTGCAGCCAAGAACCGCACACAACCCTCGCTTTTATGCCGGGCGAGTGGGAGGTGGTCTATACCAATTCCGAACGCCTTTTTGGGTTCAGCAGCATCACGCGCGAACCCGCCAATAACTGCGCAGTCAAAGAAGAGCTTTTGCCAGAGCGATCGTCTCGCCCGGTTGAGATTATTTCGCGCTTTGATACCGAAATTGGTGCGCACACCCAAGTCTTGTTTGGCATGGCTCCGACCCATGTGAGTACTCAAGAGGTGGAGGCAGATGGCACCATCGCGTTCGAGGGGACTGCCTACAATCTCAGCGATTCCGCGAACAACCGCCAACTGCGTCTGATCTATACCGCGCTGCCAGAGGGTGGCTTTCGCCATCAGGGTTTTGTATCAGCGGATGAAGGCCAAAACTGGCGCCTCACACTCGACATCACATATCGCTCCATAAGGGACGACGAACAATGACCACCATTGCCGATTTCACCGTCACCACCAATCGCGGCGAGACGCTCGATCTTGCAACCAAAAAGGGCAACGTTCTGTTGGTCGTCAACACCGCGAGCAAATGCGGTTTTACCCCGCAATATGACGGGCTCGAGGAGGTTTTTCAGCAGTACAAGGATCGCGGGTTCGAAGTGCTCGGCTTTCCCTGCAACCAATTCGGCGCTCAGGAACCGGGCAATGCCGATGAGATCGCCGAGTTTTGCAAGATCAATTTTGGTGTGACCTTCCCATTGATGCAGAAAGTCGACGTGAACGGTCCTGACGCTTCTCCGCTGTTCGATTGGATGAAGAGTGAGAAGAAGGGCCTGATGGGCTCGACTTCGATCAAATGGAACTTCACGAAATTCCTGATCGACCGGGATGGCAATGTCGTGAAACGCTATGGCCCGCAAGACACGCCAAAGATGATCGCGAAAGACATCGAAAAACTGCTCTGAATCAGGCGGTTATTTCCAATGCCACCGCAGCGGCTTCGTCGCCTCTCGCACCAATTGTCCCTTGGCCTCTAGGTCAAGTTGAACGGTTTTTGCCCACCAACCGCAAGTCTTGCCTTGCGGGAACAGGGCCTCATCCAAATGCGGTTTGACCGCTTCGCGCACCTCGTCCTGTGTCAGGCCGGGTGATGCGCGGGGAAGAGCTTTCTCAAACGCTGATTTCATATCGGAATATTTGGCGGCATTGACCCGGCTTGTTCTGCCCGGTGTGTTGACGTTCTCAACTTCGATCATCTCAGCCATTTGTCCCTCCTGCCGGCCAACATAACTTGCCCCCAGCTTTTCCCCAAGTGTGGGTGCCTGCCGCTTGAATGCGCACCTGTGAGGCGTAACTTGGTGCAATGGCTTTTGCTCCCTTCATTCCGCTGCGTGTTTTGTCGTCTTATTCGATGCTCGAAGGGGCGATTGAGCCCAAGGCGATTGCGAAACTAGCTAAAGAACGCGGCTATCCCGCCATCGCTATCTGTGATCGCAATGGCCTGTATGGCGCGGTGATGTTCGCAGGGGCATGCAAATCCGAAGGCGTGCAGCCCATTATCGGCACATTGTTGGGCGTGGCGCGTGAGGGGTCTGAGGGAAAGCAGGTCGATTACCTCGCTTTGTTTGCTCAGGATGAGGCTGGCTACGACAATCTGTGCCACCTCGTCTCTTTGGCGCATCTCGACCGTCCGTTGGAGTTGGAGCCGCATGTTCCTTCAAGTGCTCTCGAAGGGCGCACAGACGGTTTGATTGCGCTAACCGGGGCGGGTGAGGGCGCTTTGACCCGGTTGCTGGCCGAGGCGCAGACACGGGCGGCGGAGAAACTGGCCGATCAATTGCAGGCTCTGTTTCCCGACAGGCTCTACATTGAGCTGTCCCGCAATGACGATCCGGTTTGCGCTCGGGCGGAGGGTGCGCTGATCGACATGGCCTATGCCCGCGACATCCCGTTGGTCGCCAGCAATCCGGCAAACTTTGCAGAGCCGCATATGCATAAAGCGCATGACGCCATGCTGTGCATCGCCAACTCAACTTATATCGAGAATGACGACCGCCCCCGCTCCAATGCGCAAAGTTTCGTCAAATCCGCGCCGATGATGGAGGAGCTGTTCGCTGACCTACCAGAGGCCACCGCGAACACCCTCGTCGTCGCGCAACGGTGTGCCTATGCGCCGCCATATCGCGATCCAATCCTGCCTAGCCTTGCAGGTGATCTGGAGGGCGAGGCGAAGATGCTCGCGGACCTTTCGCGCAAAGGATTGGAAGCGCGGCTTGAACCCTATGGTGAGATGACTGAGGAGGAGCGCAAGGTCTATCTCGATCGGCTTGACTATGAGATCAACATCATCGTCAATATGGGCTTTCCCGGCTATTTCCTGATCGTTGCCGACTTCATCCAATGGGCCAAGGATCAGGGCATTCCTGTGGGGCCGGGCCGGGGTTCTGGTGCGGGCTCTATTGTCGCTTGGGCGCTGACGATTACCGATTTGGACCCGATTCAACTTGGCCTTCTGTTCGAACGGTTCTTGAACCCCGAACGTGTATCCATGCCCGACTTCGACATCGACTTCTGTGAGACCCGGCGCGGCGAGGTTATCCGCTATGTTCAGGAGAAATATGGCGCCGATCACGTCGCGCAGATCATCACCTTTGGTAAGCTGAAAGCGCGCGCGGTTCTGCGCGATTGCGGGCGGATTTTACAGATGAGTTATGGTCAGGTGGACCGGCTTTGCAAAATGGTGCCGAACCATCCAACCGACCCGTGGACTCTGCCGCGCGCCCTTAACGGAGCAGCGGATTTCAAGCGCGAATACACCAATGATAACGAGGTGAAACGGCTCATTGACCTCGCCATGCAATTGGAGGGGTTTCCGCGCAATTCATCGACCCATGCCGCAGGCGTCGTGATCGGCGATAGGCCGCTCGCACAATTGGTGCCGCTCTATCGCGATCCGCGTTCGGACATGCCGGTGACGCAGTTCGATATGAAGCATGTTGAATCGTCGGGACTGGTCAAATTCGACTTCCTCGGGCTGAAGACACTGTCTGTGCTGCGCAAGGCGACAGACCTGCTGGAATTGCGCGGGATCACGATTGATCTCGGCCTGCTGCCGCTGGATGACACTGCTGTTTATGACCTCATGCAGGCGGGTAATACGGTTGGCGTGTTTCAGTTGGAATCCGAAGGGATGCGGCGGACGCTGAAAGCGGTAAAGCCGTCGAATTTTGGCGATATTATCGCGCTCGTGTCGCTCTATCGCCCCGGTCCGATGGACAATATCCCGCTGTTTGGTCAGCGTAAGGCTGGCGAAGTGGAGATTGAATATCCGCACCCGAAACTCGAAGGGATTTTGGCGGAAACCTACGGCATTTTCGTCTATCAGGAACAGGTGATGCAGGCCGCGCAGATCCTTGCGGGGTACTCGCTGGGCGATGCTGATTTGCTGCGCCGCGCGATGGGTAAAAAAGTCCAGGCGGAGATGGACAAGCAGCGCGGCCGCTTTGTCGAAGGGTGCAAGGAAAACTCGCAGATCGAGGCTAAGCAAGCCAACGAATTGTTCGATTTGATCGACAAATTTGCAGGCTATGGTTTTAACAAATCGCACGCTGCCGCTTACGCATTGCTTGCCTATCAAACCGCATGGCTGAAAGCGCATTATCCCGAAGAATTCTTCGCCGCATCAATGTGTTTCGATCTGCATCAATCGGAAAAGCTCAACATCTTTGTCGATGATGCGCGCCGTTACCCGACAGAGCGCGCCGATGGCACCGGCGTCGAAGTGCGCCCGCCCGATATCAATTCGTCTGAAGCCCGCTTTACCGTCGAACAAACCGATACCGGCTATGCGGTGCGATATGCGCTCGCCGGAATTCGCAATGTCGGTGAAAAGGCGATGGAGAACATTGTCGCCGAACGTGAAGCCAATGGCCCATTTGAAAGCCTTCAGGACTTCTTTGAGCGGCTACCGCAAGGGTCGATGAACCGGCGTCAGTTGGAGGGGCTTGCTTGTGCGGGTGCTCTTGATGGATTGGAGCCAAACCGGGCGGCGTTGTTTGAGAATGCTGATCTGTTGCTGGCTGTCGCCGATGCCGCAATGCGAGAGCGGACCAGCGGGCAGGGCGGCTTGTTTGGCGGTGACAACGCACCACAAGAGGGGCTGCGTCTGCAACCCACCGATCCATGGTCGCGCGCCGAGCAAATGGCGAAAGAGCGTGAGAATTTCGGCTTCTATTTCTCCGCCCATCCGGTCCAGCAATTCCGCGATGTTGCCTCGGCTCAAGGGGCGCGGACTTATCAAAGCTTGATGGAGGCCGGTGCTCCTCCCGGCGGGCGCGGAACAGCGGTGATCGCAGCCATGGTGGAGGCCGCCAATAAGGGCCGCACCAAACGCGGCGCTGAATTCATTCGCGCCGATTTCTCAGACACGTCGGGGCAGTTCTCCGCCGCTTGTTTTGAAGAGGGCATGGTGGAGCAATTCCAAAAGTGGGCAGAAAGTGGCGAATGCGTGTTGCTTAACGTCGAACTCGACAGCCCCAATCCGGGTGAGCCACCGCGCCTGACTGTGCGCGGGGGAAGGCCGCTATCGGCGGTGAGCGGTTCCATGCCGATGATCCTGAAAGCGGACATCCTCAGCATTGAGGCGCTGCAGCAACTCAAGCTTGAATTGGCCGTTGGCGACAAGGCACCGGGCGAAGTGTTGGTGCAATTGGTGCTGGGCGCCGATGAAGCGGTGCCCATGCGGCTTGGCACGCGCTTCATCCTCGACGGCGATCTGGCGGAGCGATTGGCCAGTGTTGAAGGGATTGAGAACGTCGCCCTTGAACCGCAACGCAGCCGGGCGAACCTCAAACTGGTCGCGTGATGCCAAACCCAATCGAAGAATTGACCGATAAGGAGAAAGAGGCGCTCCAACTTTTGTTAGAGGGGCATGATACCAAGTCGAGCGCCTCGCAGCTTGGCCTATCAGTCCACACAATCAATGATCGCCTGCGCAATGCACGCCGCAAATTGGGTGTGTCGAGCAGCCGCGAGGCCGCAAGAATTTTGCGGGACGCCGAGGGTGAGGAACCCAATGGGGCACCCCAAAATGATGCGCACACATCTTTCGGGATAGAGCCCGCTGGCGACACGCCGGATACTGCAATCCTCACTCAAACCAAGCGAGCAGAGCCATTCCGGTTCACTTGGCTCGCAGGAGGAATGCTGATTATGTCTATCTTTATCGCGGTCGCTGTCCTTGCCGTTGTTTCAACCTCAGAGGATGCGGGCGACACCGCTGCTGCGAGTTCCGCAGCCCCCGCCGCTTCGACCGCCGCAACCACGGCCGCATCAAATCGCGAAGACGCGGAATCCTATGATGTTGCTGAGACGTTTCTGGCGTCGGTCGATGCTGGTGATTGGCAGCAAAGCTGGCGTGATGCTGGGGAGTTTTTCCAAACCCAGACAACCGCGGCGGAATGGAGCGCGGCTGTTGACCCGGTCCGAAGCCCACTTGGCGCGGTTGAAGAACGCAAGCTTGCTTCGGTTCAGCAACTGACGACGCTGCCAGGCGCACCAGATGGTGAATACGAGGTTTTGCGGTTTGAGACCAAATATGCCGAGGTTGAAGGACTATCGATCGAGACTGTAATCATGATCCGCAACGGATCATCATTCAACGTGGCAGGATACTTCATCCGCTAACAGATTTGCTCTCACGACAGAGAGTTTGATCAGACAAAAAAGGGGCGGATCACACTCCGCCCCCTTTTTACGATTTCCATTGTGTCGGTAAGTTACATGCCCGAACCGGGTCCATAGCTCACCTCGACACGGCGATTCTGCAGTTCGCGCACACCGTCGGCAGTGGGAACGCGCGGTTGCGCTTCGCCAAATGCTTCTGCCATGATCCGTGATCCGGGGATGCCGCGACCTGACAGATATTGTTGGACGCTGGCATTGCGGCGCTCCGCAAGTGCGGCGTTGTATGTCATGCTGCCCGAACTGTCGGTGTGGCCAGCGAGCATAACTCGGGCAGAGCCGCAATTGCCGTATGCGGTGACCGCTCCGTCGAGGATCGCTGCTGCATCCGCTGTAATCATCGACTGATCAAAGTCAAAGAACACGATATATGGCCCGGTGTTGCACGATACGACTGGCGGGGCTGGCGGTGCGGCCGGTGGAGGTGGCGCGGGCCGCGGTGGAAGCGGCGCGGTTTGAATAGGTGGTGGCGGTGGTGGCGGAGCCGACTGACCACCGAAGTTGTAGAGCAAACTCGCCACAACAGAATGTGTTTGATAATCAAAGATAAACGGCGTTCCATTGACCGTATCAATGTCAAAGCCATCGGCCACGAAATACCGGTACTTCACACCAATATCGATGTTCTCAGACACGCCATAACGCGCACCAGCAATCAATTGATAGGCGAAGTCGGATGAGCTTTCATTCACAAGCACACCAACGCCGGGAAGCGAGATGTCGCCGCTGATCCGGGCGATGCCAATACCGCCGCCGCCGAACACCTGAAATCCGTCGTCATCACCAAATTCGACCAATCCGTTGACCATGCCGGCAAGGATGTTGATGTTGTCCTCGCTGGGTACAACGGTGCCTGCGGGCACGCCGGGGATCAGTGCGGGGTTCGCAACCGTGATCTCGTCATATTCGTTGCTCTTATAGGTGCCTTCCGCTTCCAGTCGGAAAGCGCCGAAATCATAGCCGAAAACCGCGCCGATATCGTAACCGTTCTCTGTCGGAGCAATGACGCCCGGTACAGGTGGGTCAACGACCGCCAGATCGGCTTCCGCTTCGCTTTCGATGCTAATGCCGCCATCAAGGCCAATGTAGAATTGTCCATCACGTGCGCTTGCTGGCGCGGCGATGACCATTGCGGTCCCGGCGAGCAGGATTGCTGTCTTTTTCATAGTTCCCCCTAACGTATTCGTGTCGAAGTCATTGACTCCGGCTACGCATCTAATGGCACGCGCGGCGCGCACAGTGATTGTAAGACAGCGCCAATTGGCACATTTGCCCGATTGCCAAGGGCGCTTCGCCTCGCCATGATCCGATCCAAGAACCCCTATAAGGGGCGGGAAATGGGAGACTTTACAATTATGCTGACACAGAACCTTGGCGCGATGCAGGAATGGTCGATGCGTATCACTCATGTGATTGACCACGCCGCGCGTGAAGCCGGATCGCGTGAGATCGTAACGCACTGGGCCGATGGCAGCGAGACGCGCACCGATTGGGCAGGCGTGCGCCGCGATGCGCTGAAAATGGCACAAGCGTTAGAGGCTCTGGGGATTAAACCGGGTGAGCGTGTCGCGAGCCTTGCGATGAACCATTCGCGCCATTTGGTCAGCTGGTACGGTGTCGCAGGGATGGGCGGGGTGCTGCACACAGTGAACCCGCGCCTGTTCGAAGATCAGTTGGAATATATCGTCGGCCATGCAGAGGACCGCGTGCTGCTTTACGACGCCGCGTTCCAGCCTATCGTCGATAAAATGCGCGACCGCTGGACGACGGTGGAGCATTATATCTGCTACGATTCGGGTGAACACAGCCCCGCTTTCGAAGACTGGATCGGTGCACAAGACGGCGAGTATGAATGGTTCGCGGGCGATGAGCGCGACCCTTGCATGATTTGCTACACCTCAGGCACGACCGGCAATCCCAAAGGCGTGCAATACGAGCACCGTTCGACCGTGATGCACGCGATCGGCGGACTGCAACCGGCCGCGTTCAATTTCTCTGGGTCATCGGTCATGCTGCCGGTTGTGCCGATGTTCCATGCGGCGAGCTGGGGGCTGCCCTATGCCGGTGCGATGGCGGGGATTAAGTTCGTCTTTTCCGCCGTCAACGACCCCGCTGTCCTGCACGAATTGATGCTGCGAGAGAAAGTCACGGACAGCGCCGGAGTGCCGACCGTGTGGCTCGCCCATTTCCAATACTGTGACAAGGAAGGGCTGGACCTGCCACCATTGAAAGCCGCAACCATTGGCGGTTCTGCCTGCCCGCGCTTTATGATTGAGCGGTTGATGAAGAACGGCACCCGCGTTCAACACGCCTGGGGCATGACCGAGACTTCGCCCATCGGCACGGTCGGCGGGCCAAGCTGGGATTGGGACGAGCTTTCGTTTGAGGAAAAAGTCGACAAGACCGCGATGCAAGGCCGCCCGGTTTTTGGCGTGGAACTGCGCACAGTCGACCTTGACGATATGGCAACCGAATTGCCGCGCGATGGCGTGGCGAGCGGGGCGCTGCAAATCCGCGGGCCGTGGATCATCAAACGCTACTTCAAGGCTGAGCAAGATGCGGTCAACAATGAAGGCTGGTTCGACACTGGCGACGTTGGCATCATCCATCCCGATGGCACGTTGCAACTGACTGACCGGACCAAGGATGTCATCAAGTCAGGCGGCGAATGGATCAGCTCGGTTGAGCTGGAAAACGCAGCCGTCGGTCACCCCGATGTCGCTGAGGCGGCGTGTGTGGGCATGTATCACCCAAAATGGGATGAGCGCCCCGTGCTGTTTGTGATCAAGAATGAAGGCGCAAACGTCACGGGCGAGGACATTATTGAACACCTCAAGCCGCTCATCGCGAAATGGTGGCTGCCTGATGCGGTCGAGTTTGTGGATGACATTCCGCATACCGCCACAGGTAAAATCAGCAAGAAAGACCTGCGCGAGCGGTTCTCTGACTATAAGCTGGACGGGTAACTCTGTTAGAGGACCCGTCTCTATTTGCCATCCTGCTGCTGATTGGTGCTTGGGGCATCCTGTCAGCATGGGGTTGGCGCTATTTCCTGCCGCGCTTTGTATTCCGGTTTGGACACAAGCTTGTCGGGATTGTCCTTGCTTACCTCAGCATGGTCGCGATGGTTGCTTTCAGCGCCTGGTTTCTGGAGAACTCCGGATGGTCGCTCAAAGGCACCAATGAAGAACCGTTGGAAATCGCAGGAGCGATCGTCTTTTTCCTTTCACCGATTGGATGGCCACTGGTTTTGGGCGGTCCAGTGGTCTTGATCGCTGACATCGTTTTGTTCCTCAAACGCCGTTACTGGGAGCCTACGCCGTGACCAAAACCTATATCGACCCATCACCCGCCAATTTTGCGGCGTTCAAAGCCCTGCCGCGCGATGAGCCAATCCAGATGCTCAACCTGCTGAGATACCGCGATTTGGCGGAGTATTCGCAAGGGCATGAGCATCATGGCAATGGCTGGAGCGGGCGGCGCGCTTATGAGGAATATGGCAAGACCTCAGGCCCGATCTTCAAACGTGTCGGCGGCGAAATCGTATGGCGCGGCGCGTTCCAAACAATGGTGACAGGACCAGAACCTGATGAGAAAGTTTGGCATGATGGCTTTGTCGCACAATACCCCAATTCTGGCGCATTTTTTGAGATGATCAAGGATGCCGAATACCAGCTAGCGGTGGTGAACCGCACTGCGGCGCTGGTCGACAGCCGCCTAATGCGGTTTGCGCCGAGCGAGGTTGGCGGGGGCTTTGGCTAGGTCTGCTTACGACCCATCTGTGGACGTTGCCGACTATCGCTTCGAAGCCTCCGCCTGATCTGGCGCTGCGATGCTCATTGCTCTTTCAGTGAGTGGAGTGAGCGATGAGCGGGCCGGAAGATTTTCTGGGAGTTGAATGTTCTTTGCCAGGCCGAGCAATGCCAACAAGCGAATGAAGTCGTAGCCCCAATCAATTTGGCCTTGATAAAGGCCATGTCGAGCGGAAGCTGGGAATGCGTGGTGGTTGCAATGCCAACTCTCGCCCATTGTCGGAATGGCTAACCAACCGATATTGTAGCCCTGCACCGCCGCGTCTTCGACAAACCAATCTTGATGTCCGCGCCTGTGTGCCACGTGCGCAATATACCAGTGCATGGTGAAGCAAGTGGCCACACGAACAACAACGCCCCAAACAACCCACGGCCACCCTCCTAGCGAATATAGAAGCAAGGCCACTGGGATTTGGTGGAGCATCCATGTGCGTTGGAGGAAGATATAGAATGGATCGTCGCTCACGCCAGGCCCCGCATCAAATTTCGGCGGCTTGTCGAAGATCAAACGGAAATTGAGATAGTAAAATCCGTCAACAAGGACCGACTTCTTGTGACACAAGAACCAATGGCAATTCTCTTGACGTTGCGCCCAGTCTCGAATGTCGTGGAGGCCCACTGTCCAAAGCGGCCCTCCCATGCCAACGAGGACGCCGACATAGACCATCACCCTTTCAAGCCACTTCGGACAGTCGAATGTGTGATGAATAAGGCGACGGTGAAATCCAACCGAGTGACCGACGCAGAGTGTAAAGCCAGACAAAACTAGAAAGACAAGAATGGCATCCCAAGCGAAGAACATCGGACCGAGGATCAACGCGCCAACAAGGAAGCCCATGTTCCAAAGCGAACGCGGCCAATCCCACACCAACCTACCGCTACTAGGGTCAGCTTCTTCCAAACCAGACAGGGAGTTCACCTTAAAGGCCCCCTCCGCAGCCTCGCCTTGCGTCGCGCTCATTCTTCATCCTCCATGTGTGGGGCTGCAAGCTTTCGCTCTGCAGCAAGAGCGCGGGCCTCAGGGCAAAAGGGGGTCAGGAATGCGTAGAGGCTGTTGGCGAGGTTATCAGCCGCAATCGAGTAAATAACTTCTTGTCCGCGCTTTTGACGATGCAAAAGACCAGCGTCGTGTAGAACGGAAATGTGCTTCGAAATCGAAGGCATTGCCATATCGAACTTTGATGCAACCTCGCCGACGGTCATCGGACCACTAGCCAGATGGTTCAACATTCTGCGCCTCGGAGTTGAGGCCAATGCCTTGAACGCCTTTTCCATAGATAATTTCCTAAGTAGGAAAATATGAAAGTCAAGTTATGACCGTTTCCACCCCAATTCTGGACATTCAAAACAACCGCATCTGCCCGCCCACTTCTGGCGGCCTGAACGCTGAGCAATCCAGCTCAAACATTTCTCCCTGTGCGTCTCCGCCAATCCCGGCGCGTCGACACGCTACTCTAAACCGGGTGCGCAGCAGGTCTGCCCACACGCCGCTGGGGCGCATTCGAGTGAAGAAATCGGGGTCGTTGTCGCGGCCGTTTCGGATGCTTCGCACGATGTTCATCACTTTGCCCGCGCGATCGGGAAAGTGGACGTCCAGCCATTCGCGGAACAGGGGTGCGACCTCATGCGGCAGGCGCAGGGGTATCCACCCGGCGCTGCGCACGCCCAGAGCGGCCACTGTCTCGATAATCTCTTCCATAAATTCATCGGTGATCGCGGGGATAATTGGAGAGATTGAGCAATGAACGGGCACTCCCAAGGCCGCGAGCTGTCCCAGCGCGGCGATGCGTTTGGCAGGGGCGGCGCAGCGCGGCTCTAGCTTAGCGGAAAGGACCGGGTCCTTGGTGGTCACCGATATCGCTACCGCCACCAGCTTTTCTCGCGCCATCTCCTCCAGCAAATCGGCATCGCGCATCACGCGGTCGGACTTGGTGGTGATCGTCACCGGATGGCGCGCCTCCAGACACACTTCCAGCAGATCTCGGGTGATCGCATAGTCGCGCTCTATCGGTTGATAGGGATCGGTGTTGGTGCCCATCGCAATCGGCTTGGGGCGGTATCGCGGCTTTGCCAGAGTCGCGCGCAGCAAGTCCGGCGCGTTGGGCTTTGCGAACAATTGCGTCTCGAAATCCAGGCCGGGTGAGAGGTCGTGATAGGCGTGGGTGGGGCGAGCAAAGCAATAGATGCAGCCATGCTCACACCCGCGATAGGCGTTGATGGATCGGTCGAAGGGAATGTCGGGGGATTTGTTGAAGCTGAGGATGGTTTTGGGCCATTCCTCGATCACATGAGTGCGCAGTTTTACGGGCGGACCATCTAGGGTCCTGACATGATCGCGCCAATCGCCATCGACCTCCCGTGTAGCAAGACCAAAGCGGGTAGGCACAGATCCGGATGCTGCGCCTCTGCCGCTCTCAAAGTCAGGATGCTCGGTTGTTCCCATAAAGAGAACATATAAAGAACAAAGCCGGTGATGTCACCCGCCTTATCTCTCTCGCAAACGGGGCATCAATTCGACAAAGTTGCAGGGGCGATTGCGGCTATCAAGCTGCTCAGCGAGGATACCGTCCCAACCATCCTTCACCGCGCCGTTCGATCCCGGCAGAGCAAAGATATAGGTGCCGCGAGCGACAATGGCGCAGGCGCGCGATTGGACGGTGGAGGTGCCGATGGTCTTAAAACTGAGCCAGCGGAACAGCTCTCCAAAGCCGGGAATGTCGCGTCCATCGGCGATGCGGGACAGCGCCTCTGGCGTCACATCACGTCCGGTCAGACCAGTGCCTCCGGTGGTAACGATGGCGTCGATTTGCGGGTCGTCGATCCACGCGTCGATCTGGGCTGCGAGCAGGGCGGCGTCGTCTTTGACGATCATGCGGGCCTGCAATGAATGACCCGCGCCTTGGACCCGTGCTGCGAGGATGTCGCCGGATGTGTCGTTCTCTTCGGTGCGGGTGTCAGAGACCGTCAGGATGGCGATGTTGATCGGGGTGAATTGCTTCGCTTCGTCAATCGCCATTCTGTTCGTTCCCTTATCAGCGGTTGCTCGCTGTGCGGGTCCTAGCGGGAAGCGGGAATTGTGGCCACTGCCCTTGCGCCAGCGCACGGCGGGATGGTGAGGGGACGCCAGCAGCGCGCTCATACATCCAGTAATTGCGCATCACGATGGCGACATAACCGCGCGTTTCCCAATAGGGGATGGACTCGATCCAAAGCAGCGCGTCACCCTGATCGTTGATCTCGGTGTTCCAGCGGCTAACGGGTGTGAGGCCAGCGTTATAGGCAGCCATGATCTTAGGGAGCAGCCCTTGCGTTGCGCCGCTATCGCGCAGCATCTCAAGGTGTTGCTGGCCATAGGCAAGGTTGACCTCAGGGTCGTTGAGGTCGGCGTAACTTGCGCCAAGGTTGAGGCGGCGATTGTGGTCACGCGCAGTGCTCGGCATGATCTGCATGAGGCCGCGCGCATTGGCGGGGCTGACGGCGCCGGCGCGGAAGTTCGATTCTTGCAAGGCATGGGCAAAGGCAAGTGCCGGGTCGACGCGCCATCCGGTGGCGGGTTGCCAACGGGCGACGGGAAAGCGCAAGGCGCTGTCGCTGCGCATTCCATATGGCGCGTTGTGCGCCATAAAGAGCTGGGTCGATGGCAAGCCAAGCTCACGGGCAAGGCGGGCGATGACGGGGTAGTCCTGAGAACGGCCAATGCGAGCCTCGTGACGGAGCACCTCATCAGCAAGAGCCGGGCGGTTGATCTCAACCAAAGCGGTAGCGATCAGTACGTTGGAGCGATCGCTGACAGAGTTCCAATCGGTGCTGGTGAATGGCTGTGCGGGCGCAGCAGATGGAAGTTCCACACCCAGCTGGTCAATCGCGAGCATGCCATAGAGCGTCTCATCATATTGAGAGGCGGCGGAGAGATGTTGCTGCGCCTGACCCGGCTCACGACAGCGAACGAGGGAGCGATGCGCCCAGTAATGCGCAGCCGATGTCAGTTCAACATTGGTCGATTGGTCAGCGGCGCGGGCAAAGGCCTCACCGGCGAGCGAGCAATAGCCAAGTCGCCATGCGGCAAGCCCTGCGACCCATTCGCCCTCGGCCACCCAAGCGCCAGAGCCCTGGGAAACGGTCTCGGCAAGAGCGAGCGCGTTCTGGTCGTCATTCTCAATGTAGAAGCTCCATGCGACCTTCTGACGCCATTCGGCACGGGCAGCGGAGCTGAGTTGAGGTTCGACCTCTTGCAGTATGGTGTAGGCGCCATACGGATCGTCGTTCCGGATGCGGTCAAGAATACTGGCGCGCGTGCTGGATGGCATCGTATCATCGCTGACCGAGCGAGGCCGGATGCGTTTGGAGGAGGATGGCTGGCGCGAGAAACGCTGTGCGGTCGGGAATGCTGGCAGATTGCTGAGACCACGGCGTTCGCCCAGTCGGCCAAGCTGCTCTGACTGAGGCAAATGGACACCGGCAGAGAACCACTGTGCAATCTGATCGGCACTGACGCGCGGGCTGTTGGCGTGGGTGTAGTACTCGGCAAGGGCGACCTGATGCAGAATGCTGCCATCGCGCTGATTGAGCATCGCGGTGACGCGGTCCCATTGCTGGCGGTCAATGGCGGCGAAGAGGTTGCGGTAGTGGTCGCGCTCATCATTGGAGAGGACGCCCGGGATGGCATCGCTAATGCTGGCACCGCGATCATAATGCGCGGCCATGCTGCCCGAAACATCACTCGACTGTGCCATTGCAACAGGAGCTGTGCCCAAGAGAGAGATCAAACCAAGTCCGGTAAAGATCGGACGAACGCAATTCTTCATAGTCACTCGGCCGACCATTCGATCCATCTCCGCCAAAAACGGGCTTTAAGGCGTGGCATAGCCATCAGGCTGTCCAATCCCTCACTCATCAAGAGAGGCACGTTTCGCGGGTCTTGGTTGATTTCACGTAAAGATTTGTCAGGGTTCGATACATCTTTGCCAATCAGCGGCAAGATGGAGCTGCCAAACACCACCAGCTTTTGCGGCGACACGAGCTTGATATGATGCAGAGTGACAGCATCCAGCCCGCCACTCGCCAGCGATTGCGTATCGGCCATGGGAGTGTGCCGGGGCAGGGCAGAGGCAAAGTAGGTAGCATCCTCGGCAATACCCATCGCTCGGAGCATTTGAGAGAGCAGCCTGCCCTGCACTCCGCCGAGCAATTGGTCGGTGTCGGATTGTTCGGGGTCGATTGTAAGGACCATGAGTTCAGGCGATGCCGGACCTCTCGGGGCCACGCGGCCACGCGGCCCAATCGTATCAAGGCCCGGCGTCTCCAGCCACCAAGCCCGGAATTCTTCGAGAGTGGCAGGCGGCGAATCACCCAGCAAATCAGCGCGCTTGACCACTTTTTCCGATTTCACTTCGGGAGTGCGCGGCGCATTCGTCTTTGCAGGACCATCGCGCTTTGCTGGGTTCGTACCGGCATCCGCCACCGCAACATCTTGCAGCCAATCCGTAGCGTCATCAGTGTAATCGTGGTCAACACCCGCCAACTGCCACCAGCGCAACATCGCGCCCAATTCGGCGGAAAGGGAGGGGTTCGGAGCGTTCATCCTATTGATAGCAGGCCTTGACTGTCCGGAGCCCAGTTAGCAAGTGCACATAGACACAAATTTGCGAAGAAATTCGCCGCAAACTCAGGGATGAAAAAGAGCGCATGAGCGAACGGGAATCAATGCCATGTGATGTTGTGATTGTTGGCGGCGGCCCAGCGGGCCTGTCTGCAGCGATCCGGCTCAAACAAATCAATGAAGAGCTTGAGGTGGTTGTCCTTGAAAAAGGGTCAGAAATCGGCGCGCATATCCTCTCAGGTGCGGTGGTCGATCCCAAAGCTCTCAATGAATTGATCCCTGACTGGCGCGATAAAGGGTGTCCGATGGGTGAGACGCCTGTGACCGACAACTGGCACTGGGTCTTGTCCAAGAACGGCAAGACCTCGATCCCGCATATTTTCATGCCACCCTTGATGAGCAACAATGGCTGCTACACTGGCTCGCTTGGCAATATGTGCCGCTGGCTGGGTGAACAGGCCGAAGAGCTTGGCGTGATGGTGTTTCCCGGCTTCCCTGCTGCTGAGGTCATGCTGGATGATGATGGCAATGTATCCGGTGTCATCACACAAGATATGGGCATCGCGGAGGATGGTTCGCAAAAGCCGGACTTCCAACCGGGCATGGAAATCCACGCGAAATACACTCTGTTCGCAGAGGGCGCTCGCGGTAGCCTGACCAAATTGATGAAGTCGATGTTTGATCTGGAGGCCAATTGTGAGCCGCAGGTCTATGGCTTGGGCATCAAGGAATTGTGGGACATTGATCCCAAGAAGCACGTGCCGGGCCGTGTGATCCACACCCAAGGATGGCCCCTTAGCGAAAGCGGAACATGGGGCGGGGGCTTCTTCTACCATCAGGCAAACGGCCAGGTCGCACTCGGCTTTGTCACCGCGCTTGATTACGCCAACCCATGGGTCTCGCCGTACCAAGAGTTCCAACGCTGGAAACAGCACCCCAAAATCCGCGAGTATCTCGAAGGGGGTAAGCGCGTCTCTTATGGAGCGCGGGTTATCAATGAAGGCGGCTGGCAGTCTGTGCCGAAGCTCGCATTCCCCGGCGGCGCATTGATTGGGTGCTCAGCTGGGTTTGTGAACGTGCCCCGGATCAAAGGCAGCCACACCGCGATGAAGAGCGGCATGTTGGCAGCCGAAAGCGTCGCTTCAGCAATTGCGGCTGGCCATGAGAAAACCGAACTTCCCGATTACGAAGCGTCTGTCCGGTCAAGCTGGATCGCGGATGAGCTGAAAAAGGTGAAGAACGCCGAACCTGCGGTTGCGAAATATGGCGAGGATATTGGCGCGGTTCTGGCCGGCGTCGATATGTGGATGCGCACGCTGAAAATCGGCCTGCCGATCACAATGAAGCACCACGCAGACTACACCATGACGGATCGCGCGGACCTTCATACGAAGATCGAATATCCCAAACCCGATGGCGTCATCAGCTTCGACCGCCTAACCAACGTAGCCTACAGCTACACCAACCACGCCGAGGATCAGCCGGTCCACCTGCAATTGGGCGACGCTGAATTGCAGCGCGACAGCGAACTAAAGATCTTCGCAGGCCCATCCTCACGCTATTGCCCCGCGGGCGTCTATGAGTGGATTGAGGAAGAGGGCAAAGAGCCCAAATTCCAGATCAATTCGCAAAACTGCGTCCACTGCAAAACCTGCGATATCAAGGATCCGAACCAGAACATCAACTGGGTCACGCCAGAAGGCGGCGGCGGGCCTAACTATCCGAATATGTGAATACGGATAATCCTGGGAATGAACCGATAATAGCTCATCACCTCCTATGGCTCTTGGGTCATCCAGGCACATGGGTCACCCTTTTTGCGTGGCTGCTGTGCTGTGCTGGTGCCATCAAATTGGGTCGTCTGATCAAAAGGCAATACGGATTGCCGGCGCTCAGCGCCTACATCTTGGTGGTGCTTTCGCTCTTGGGAGTTTATGCTTTTATCTTGAATGAGGCGTATCTTAGCTTTGTTGAAGGGTCCGCATTCCCTGAGCATTTGATGTTGCTGCCATGGATGAGCATGGCGGTAAATGTCCTCGCTCTTTCCTCTGCTATTTGGATCGCTGCTGATCTCTTTGCGCGTAAACGGCGCTAAATTGGCAAGAATGCTCACTCAAACCGCCTACGCCAAGATCAACCTCGCTTTGCACGTTCGTGCGCGGCGGGACGATGGCTATCACGAGCTTGAGACGCTGTTCGCCTTCGTCGATGCAGGTGATGAGCTTAGCGCGAAACCCTCTGATGAGGATCGGGTAACGACCGTCGGTGAGTTTGCGGGCGGGATCGACAATCCGCTCGATAACCTTGTAGCACGGGCGCTTTCCGCACTCCCACATCCGCAAGGCTTCGACATCACGCTGGAGAAGAACCTTCCTGTCGCCGCTGGTCTTGGGGGAGGGTCGGCGGATGCTGGTGCAGTCTTCCGCTTGATTGAGCGCACACATGGCCTGCCCGATGATTGGTCGGAGCGTGCCGCGCGGCTCGGTGCAGATGTGCCGTCTTGTGTTCGCAGTGAAATGGCGATTGGACGCGGCACTGGGACTCAACTGGAGCCGGTGGACAATGATCTTGCGGGCACGCCTGTGCTCTTGGTCAATCCGCGCATGCCGCTCTCGACAGGACCGGTGTTTAAGGCGTGGGATGCGGTGGATCACGGGCCTGTGCCAACCGGCACAGCGCGCGCCATTGCGCTTGAAGGGCGCAACGACTTAACCGATCCCGCATTGCAGCTTTGCCCTGAGATTGGCGAAGTGCTGGCGCAACTTGATACCACGGATGCCTGGCTGACCCGAATGTCAGGATCAGGCGCAACGTGTTTTGCCCTCTACGAGACCGCAGAGGCTCGAAACAATGCTCAAAACAATATTGGCGCCAATCATCCGAATTGGTGGATGCTTTCCGGTGCTTTGCGCTAGGGTGCAGCGATGATTGACGGACAACCATTTAAACAACTTGGCGAACCGTCACGCGGCGGTATCGTTTGCGTGGCCGATCACGCGTCGAACTTTGTGCCAGACGACATCACTTTGGGCATCGCGCCGAGCCTTTTGGAGCAGCACGTCGCAATCGATATCGGCGTGAATGGCGTCGCCGCGCGGATGGCGCGCGAATACGGCATCCCGGCACATTTGGCACAGATCAGCCGTTTGGTGGTCGACCTCCACCGCGAAGAGGATCATCCAGCGGTTGTTCCGATGGAAAGCGATGGGCACCTAGTCCCCGGCAATATTGGCGCGGACACCGAAGAGCGGCTTTCCCGTTTCTATCGACCCTATCACGATGCAATGGCGGCTTGGCTCGATGCAGCGGCGCCCAAATTGATCCTGTCCTTGCACAGCTTTACGCCCAAACTCGCGACAAGTGATGAGGCGCGCCCTTGGGATGTTGCGCTGCTCTACAATCAAGATGACCGCGCGGCGCGCCATGCGATCCGTCTGTTCAGCGAGCTGCGCCTGAATGTGGGCGAGAATGAGCCGTATTCGGGCAAGCAACTCAACGCGACCATGAACCGCCATGCAGAGGCGCAGGGGCGGTATTATTGCGCGATTGAGATACGGCAGGACCTGATCACCACGCGGGCACAGCAATCGCGCTGGGCCGCTATGGTTGCTGATGTCGCTGGAAGGGTTGCGCTGGCGCTCGACTAGAGGCAGTGCCTGTTTCGTAAATACGAAGCATCAGGAAACATTATGGCTTTCGACAAGTCTAAACTGCCCAGCCGCCATGTCTCTGTCGGACCAGAGCGCGCACCGCACCGCTCCTATTACTACGCCATGGGCATGGATGAAGAAGAGATCGCGCGTCCATTCGTAGCGGTCGCCAGCGCGGGTAATGACAGTGCGCCGTGCAACACGACACTCGACCCGCAAGCGAACATTTGCCGCGAAGGCGTGATCGCTGGGGGAGGGACCCCGCGCCGTTTTAACACAATCACCGTCACCGATGGCATCGCAATGGGGCATCAGGGCATGAAAAGCTCTCTGGTCAGCCGCGAAGTGATCGCTGACAGTGTTGAACTGTCCGTACGTGGTCATTGTTACGATGCGCTGGTTGGGTTCGCCGGGTGCGATAAGAGCCTGCCGGGTATGATGATGGCGATGCTGCGGCTGAATGTGCCCAGTATCTTTGTTTATGGTGGTTCGATCCTGCCAGGTACGCATCACGGCAAGGACGTAACCGTCGTCGATGTGTTCGAGGCCGTCGGTCAGCACGCGGCGGGCAATTGTCCACTGCAAGAGCTCATTGCGCTCGAAAAAGTCGCCTGTCCCGGCCACGGTGCATGCGGTGGTCAGTTTACAGCGAACACCATGGCATGCGTGGGTGAGGCGATTGGATTGTCGCTTCCAAACAGCAATATGGCACCGGCTCCTTACACATCACGTGAAGAGATTGCGCGTGCCGCTGGCGAGCAGGTTATGGTCCTTTTGGAGCGCAATTTGCGTCCGCGTGACATCTGCACCCGCGCGGCGTTTGAGAATGCGGCACGAGTGGTTGCAGCGACCGGAGGATCGACCAATGCGGCGCTCCACCTGCCAGCTATGGCGAGCGAGTGCGGAATTGAATTTGATCTGTTCGATGTCGCCGAAATCTTCAAATCCACGCCTTATATCGCCGACCTGAAGCCCGGCGGGAAGTACGTGGCGAAGGACATGCACGAGGCTGGCGGCGTCTATATGGGCATGAGGGCGCTGCTGGATGGCGGTTTCCTCGATCCCAATCCTATCACCGTTACGGGCAAAACGCTGGGTGAAAACATCGAAGAGATCACGTGGAACCCCGATCAAAAGGTCTTTTATGACGTCAAAACGCCGATCACTCCCACTGGCGGCGTTGTGGGCCTAAAGGGCTCGCTCGCGCCTGAAGGGGCAATTGTGAAAGTTGCCGGGATGGAGCGCCTGCAATTCTCTGGCCCCGCACAGGTTTTCGAATGTGAAGAAGACGCCTTTGCTGCGGTTGAAGCGCGCGAGATCAAAGAAGGCAGCGTTGTCGTCATCCGATACGAAGGGCCAAAGGGTGGCCCCGGTATGCGCGAGATGCTTTCAACAACGGCTGCGCTGTATGGTCAGGGTATGGGCGAAAAAGTCGCTCTTATCACTGATGGCCGGTTCTCGGGTGCAACGCGGGGTTTCTGTATCGGCCATGTGGGGCCTGAGGCAGCTGAATGCGGCCCAATTGCTCTCGTCGAGGACGGTGATATCATCAGCATCGACGCGGAGGTCGGAACCATTGATCTGGACGTTGACGAGGCCGTTCTGGCAGACCGCCGCAAAGCTTGGACTGCGCGCACCAATGACTACCAATCGGGCGCTTTGTGGCGGTATTCACAGACGGTTGGTTCAGCTCGCAAAGGTGCGCTTACGCATCCCGGAGCAAAGGCGGAAACACATGTTTTTGCGGATATTTAGCACTGGACTGCTCGCGGCCACACTCATCAGCTGTGGTGGCGAAACAGCCACGCCAGAGCCAGAGGGTGACAGCGTAGACTGCGCGATCGGACCGGGGTCGGACTTCTCCAACGTGTGCACGCTTGAAGTGACTGCACCCGGCGCATTCGTAATCCACCATCCCGATGGCGGTTTCCGCCGCTTTGTTCTCAGCGAAGACGAGACGGCCACGCTTTCTGTAGCGGATGGAGCAGAACCCATTGTCAGCGAGACGTTTGACGAGGGCACGCAGATCATTGAATTCGACCTCGAAGTCGACCGCTATCGCCTTGATATGGGGCTTGTTACGCCCGCCTCGGATGAATAGCGCACAAATCCTGACAGCCGACCAGATGCGCGCTGCGGAGCAGGCGCTGTTTGACACGGGGATCAGTCAATTTGAGCTGATGCAGACCGCTGCGAGAGGGGCTGCGGAGTGGATCCGGCGCATTGCTGCTGGGCGTTCTGTCACGGTGCTGTGCGGGCCGGGCAATAATGGCGGCGATGGATATGTGATCGCGCATCTTTTGCAGCAGGCCGGCAATCCGGTTCAGCTCGTTGCTCCTATCCCACCAAAAACTGAAACGGCTCAGCAAGCATGTGAGCTATGGGCATCAGAAATCCTGACATCAGGTGGCGAGGTCACAGGTGAGGTGTTGGTCGATTGCCTGTTCGGTTCAGGTTTGTCGCGTCCGCTAAGCGGTGAACACGCCTTGCTGCTGCGCGATCTTGCCGCGCGCCACAGCTTGACGATTGCGATTGATGTTCCCTCTGGCATTGCCAGCGACAGCGGTACAGCGCTGAACGACCGCCTGCCCAGCTTTGACGCAACACTGGCATTGGGAGCGTGGAAGTTTGCGCATTGGGCCGTACCGGGCCGCTTGCACATGGGCGCGAGGCGGCTTGTGCCGATTGGGGTGCCCGCGGTTGAGGGTGCGGCGCAATTGGTCACACGGCCTGAGCTCAGCGCGCCTCCTGCCGATGCTCACAAATACACGCGCGGTCTCGCGGCGATTGTGGGCGGAGATATGCCGGGCGCTGCATTGCTAGCCGCTCAGGCTGCGGCTCGGTCGGGCGCCGGTTATGTGAAACTCATCAGGCACGAATGCGAAGGCGCGCCTGCAGATTTGGTGATCGATCCGTCGCCTCTCAAGGTAGCGGGGGCTGATGAGCGTATACGCGCTATGTTGATTGGACCGGGGTTGGGGCGGCACGATGGCGCAATAAAGGCGCTGGAGACGGTTCTGAGCCAAGGACACCGTCTGGTCCTCGATGCTGATGCGCTGGTCGTCTTAAAGCCGCATATGCTGAACGAGAATGCGATCCTTGCCACGCCGCATGGCGGGGAATTGGAGCACCTATGCCGCAGTTTCTCGATTGTTGCTGAAGGCCGCTTGGCACGGGCGCAAACACTCGCCTCGGTTAGCGGCATGGTGATCTGCGCAAAGGGCCCAGATACAATGATCGCTGCTCCCGATGGTCGCCTTGCGATAGCTCCGCCAGCGTCAAGCTGGTTGTCAGTCGCTGGCAGCGGCGATGTCCTTGCTGGCATCGCGGTTAGCAGAATGGCGACCGGATGCGATCCGTTTGAGGCGGCTTGCGAAGCAGTTTGGCTGCATGGCGAGGCTGCGCGGATTTGCGGGCCAGCCTTCACGCCGAGCGATCTGGCACATGCCGTAACACCGGCAATAGGGCGGTGCCTGTGAGTGACACATCGGAGATCGTCGGCCTCGCAGCCAAAGGCGACGGGATTGCCGCAGACGGCAAACACGTACGGCGCAGTGTTCCTGGTGACCGAGTATCACCAGATGGCGAAATCATACGCGGGCCGCATCATATGGACCCTGCATGCCAGCACTTTGACAAGTGCGGTGGATGTCAGCTGCAACACGCAGACGATACGGTGCTCGCAGACTTCGTCCGGGACAGGGTCGTGAACGCGGCCAAGGGGCAGGGAATTGAGATTGGTGAAGTGCTCGATCAGCATCTCTCACCGCCGAAGTCACGCCGCCGGGCCACGCTTCACGCAATGCGTATGCGAGGCGGCGCTGTGTTGGGTTATCGGGAGGCTGGATCACACCGCGTCGTCGACCTTGCCGAATGCCCCGTGCTGGTTCCCCAACTGACTCAACTCATCGCTCCATTGCGCGCCTTCGTTGCAAAATATGGCCCGCGGGCGAATGTCGATATCGCTCTATCGTTGTGCGATCAGGGGGTTGATCTGGGCCTGACCAATTTCCCGCTCGAAGGGTTGGAGCCAACAGAAGCGGCACTGGATTTCGCGCGAGAATATGCACTGGCGCGGCTCTCTATCGATCAAGGTTATGGCGCTGAGACGGTGTGGGAGCCTGAACCTGCAACGATCACGCTTTCAGGACAGCCTGTCGCGATGCCAGCCGGTGCATTCTTGCAAGCCACCAGCGATGCTCAGGAGCGGTTGGTCGGTGATGCGAAAGAGTGGCTTGGCGAAGCGCGATTGATAGCCGATCTCTTCTCTGGATTAGGGACCTTTGCTTTTGGGCTGTCTACAGACGGTCCGCATGGGCGAAAGGTGCTGGCAGCGGAAGCAGATCAGGCGGCGCATTTGGCGTGCAAGTCCGCTGCGTCTTTCACCGGTGGTCGTGTTCTGGCCATGCACCGAGATCTTTTTCGCAACCCGCTTACGGCGGTTGAATTGAGCCGTTTCGATGCTGTCTTGCTCGACCCGCCAAGGGCCGGTGCCCGCTCTCAAGTCGCGCAAATCGCCGAAAGTGAACTGGCGCGCTGCGTTTATGTCAGCTGCAATCCATCAAGCTGGGCTCGCGATGCGGCAATGCTGAGTGAGGGGGGCTTCAAACTCTCGACGGTGAGGCCCGTCGGGCAATTCCGCTGGTCAAACCACGTGGAGTTGGTGAGTTTGTTTGAGCGCTAAGCGCGCAAAGCCGCGAGGATCTGCGCTTCAAGCCATTGTCGGTGATCGGGTTCGACATAGGCATGTCCCGCACCCTCGCAGTGATTGATCCTGCCATCTTTTGCGTCCCAAGCGCTGGCGAAAAGCTGCGCGGTTCGGTCTTTGCTGGCCAGTAGGATGCGGACTTTCCCTTCGAATGCATCAAGCCCTTCGCGCATTTCTTGCGCGAGGTTTGATGCGGATGGCGAATGGCGAAACGAGGAAGCGATACCTTGAGCCAGCTTCCTGAGATCAACCCCGCCACGCATCAATCGCGCTATCTCGCTCGGGTTCTTGAGTTTTTCGGCATAGCGTGCGCGCACCGATCCCGGATCGTGAGCTGGCTGGCTTTCGTTCTCACTCTCATCCTGATCCAGGGTCCATGGGTTCGATAGGATCAACCCTTCAAAACCAGTGCCCTTTTGCAGCATCAACGCGGAGGCCGCGTCGCAATTTCCAAAGCCAAAGACGCGCTCAACCTGTGGAGCCATCGCGCGAAATGCCTCAAGGCTGGCGCGAATATCGCCCGCGCTTGATCTAAAACCGCGATTTTCGCCTTGGCTGTCGCCGATGCCGCGCCGGTCAAAGCGAAAGACAGGAAAGCCCGCTTTCGCGATCTTTTCGGCCAAATGCGATTGACCTGAAAACGCGCCCGAACGCACTTCATTGCCACCACTGACCAGCAACAATCCGGTCACGCCCGGCGCTGTATCGAGTGTGCCCGCAAGTTTCAGACTACCGCAGCCGAATTCGAGATGGAGGCGGCTCATTCGGCCTGCCCAACTGCACCAGCGGTAATGATTGAAGCGAGCGCTTCGGCTTGCGCTGCGTCGTGATCAGGTTCCGCGCGCAACCACAATCCGGCACCGGCAATATCGTTCTGAGCGATCGGCGTCAGGGAAGAGGCCGTGATTGATTCCGCCGCCTCAAACTCCCGAAACATCGCTGCGCCAATTGTCCAACCGGCCAGCGTCAATCCCTCGCTGCGGCCGATCTCCATCAATTGCTCAGACCGTTCCTCCCGCCCGGCTTCGCGTGAGGCGATGGTGCGCGCACGGATCATACCGCGTAGCAACTTTGCACCCGATTGCGCCGCATATGACCAACCTGAAATGTGAGATGGAGCGAGCAAAACGCCCGCGCGCACGGCGAAGACATGGGTTGCCTTGACGTGGTCCGCCGCTGCCACGACGGCTGCTCTCCATCTTCCAAGGGTCTGATCGTTAAGAGGTGCGAGGCTCTCATTGCATCCCGGCAAATCCGGCAGAAAACAATCAACCCCGGCACCGTCCAGCTGGCGCATCATCTGTATCGTCAGGCGTCGCAGCTTGTTCGCTTCATCAAATAGGGCAGGCAGGACCAACACCCGCAGATCGCGCCCTTCATCGAACGAGACGAGCAGCTCCTCACTGCTCTTGCCTTCGCTCAAAGGCGCCTGCCATGTTGCGATCATACGCTCAGCGTTCCCACTCAGATTTCGCTGAGCTTGCTTTCTGCAAAAGTGAGTAAACCACCATAAGTTTCAAGCATTTCGCCATCGACGTCATCATCTTCGATCACGATATCGAGACGGTCTTCCATCTCAGTAAGCAGGCCTGCAACGGCCATGGAATCGAGCTCAGGCAAATGCCCGAACAACCCGCTATCATCGTCCAGCGCATCAGCTTGATCAGCATCAATGCCGAGCACATCGGCGATAATCGACTTGAGCTCGGCATCGAGCGCAGCGCGGCTCATTGGCAGGCCAGGGCCGTCTTCTGTGGTGGCCGCATCATCCCCGGTCCCCTGAGGGGCGGATTCCGCGCTCGGTTGGGTGCTCATTTCACAAAGATCCCTCTTACGGCAAATCTGTTAGACGCGCGCCCTTACCGGCGTGGAGGGGTTGGTGCAAGTTCGGGAACCGATGGCTCCCGCAATCGACCCAGTGTGAGACGTGCCAAATTGGCCCATCCGCGCGGTGACGACATATCGATGCAGTCGATGCGATAGCGGGGGCGAACGGCATTCATCCAGTCGGCCTTGTACGATTGATCGCCGGTGCCAAAATCGACCAGCTCGACGTGGTCTTTGTCGATTACGTGTTCAAAAAGCGCCGCCGAAAGCGTGGTGCCGGCTGACAGGCGGCTTGCGCTTTCGAGATAGGCGAGCTTGTGAATGAATGCGGTGCCGTTCTCTACAGTCCAACATTGGGCGGCAACCGGCTTCCCATCGTGCCATGCCATACCGAATCGCAGACGTCCTGCATCCCCCTCGGCACGAGCAAATGCTCGCAGCATCGCGGGATGATCCTCCTGCGGTTTCCAGCTGGCGTTGTAGATGGCCTCGTAATCGTCCCACAGAGCGTCATCAAAGCGGGTGAGAACCTGTGCCTCAACCTTCTTCGCTTTACGCTTTAGGGTTGTTCGCAGAGGACCAGGGCGCGCCTCCCAATATTCTGCAAAGGTCGAACCACGAACATACAGAACGTGGTTGGTGTCGCATTGTGTGACCTCGACCCGCCAACCGGCTTTGGCAAACGCATCCGATAAACGGGTCGCGGAACCATCCTCATCGGGTACAGGCTCAAGTGTGACACGAGTTCCACGCGATTTCAGTTGGCGTGCGATTTCTATCAGCAAACGGTCGCCTTGCGTCCCCTCCGGGGCAAGCTGACGCCATGTGAAGCTGTACCAATTGCGCAGAGGGACGATTGCGCCACCCGTTTGCGTTAGTGCGAGAGCTGCGTTGGCATCATCGTCACTGGCAATGGCGATCAAGGGCGTAAGGCCTGTCTCTGCCACCAGTGCATACCAATCCGCGCGATCAAACGGCGATGCGGCAGGCGCGGCAGATCCGCTTGCAAACAGGTCTTGCAAGACGTTAACCCTGTCGTGATACCGCGCTTCGATCACTTGCGAATTTGCTCCATTAGGAACCTGATGTCCGATCCCCAGCCTAAAACTTGGCCTGATCCCACGCCGCACCCGCTCGACCAATTGGTCGAATTGGCAGCCGCACGCGGGGCAGGTGAGGAGCCGGCTTTGGTCCTTCGGGATGAGGTACTTAACCACGATGCGTTAAAACAGCGTGTCGATTGGTTGGCCGGGTGGCTAGCGCGCGAAGTGCCCGAAAAGGGTGCGCGCGTCGCGAGCTGGGCAGCAAAGGGTGAGTTGACCTGTTTGTTGCCACTGGCGGCGGCAAGGGCGGGTCTGGTGCATGTGCCTATCAATCCGCTGCTGAAAAGGGCGCAAGCGGCGCATATTCTGGCCGACAGCGGCGCAGTGATGTTGATCGCAACAGCCTCGCGGCTCAAGTCTCTCGACGAGGGCGATTGCCCGGCGGAATGCACGCAGCTGGAGGAGAAGGCGGCGCTCGACACGGCGTTCAAGGCTCAACTTTCGCACGGTCCATCAAGCGCGGATACGGACGATCTCGCCGCGATCCTTTACACCAGCGGTTCAACCGGACGGCCCAAGGGGGTCATGCTAAGCCATGCAAACCTCTGGCTGGGTGCGGTCAGTGTGGCGCATTACCTGAAACTTGCCTCCGACGACGTCACGCTGGCAGTGCTTCCGTTGTCGTTTGACTATGGTCAGAACCAGTTGCTTTCGACTTGGTTCGCTGGCGGCAGTGTGGCGCCGCTCGATTTCCTGTTCCCGCGCGATGTCGCCAAGGCATGTGCGAAGCACGGCGTCACGACACTTGCCGCGGTTCCGCCTTTATGGGTGCAATTGACTGAGCTGGACTGGCCCGAAGAGGCCACTGCGCCTTTGCGGCGATTGACCAATAGTGGCGGTGCATTAACGACCGAGTTGGTCAGCGATTTGCAGCGGATTTTTTTCACCGCTGACCTCTATCCCATGTATGGGTTGACCGAGGCATTTCGGTCGACTTTTCTCGACCCTGAACTCGTCAAAAAACATCCTAAATCAATGGGTCAGGCGATACCTTTCGCAGAGATTCTTGTCATTGGTGATGATGGTGAAGTGGCCGGACCTGAGGTCGAAGGCGAATTGGTGCATTGCGGCCCCTTGGTCGCACATGGCTATTGGCAAGACCCGTCGCGCACTGCTGAACGATTTAGACCGGCGCCTGCACAATCACGATATGGCGGAACGGCCGTTTGGTCTGGTGATCGGGTCAAGCGGGATGCCAATGGCTTGCTCTATTTCGTTGGTCGGCGCGATGCGATGATTAAGAGTGCGGGTAACCGGATTAGCCCGCAAGAAATTGAGGAAGCAGCGATTGCGTCTGATCTCGTGCTGGAAGCGGTAGCGCTTGGCATACCTGATGAGCGGTTGGGCCATGCTGTGCATCTGTTTGTGCGCGGAACCGATGATCCATCTGAACGAGCCAATCTTCCCAAAGTGTTGCGGCAAGAACTTCCCAACTTTATGCAGCCTCGCGAGATCCACTGGCGCGATGCAATGCCCCTTAACCCGAATGGTAAAATCGACCGAACCGCGCTGTATCGTGCGATTGCCGGGGAAAAATAGAGATGAAAACGAAACCCACAGGCCCAATACCCGGCGGTTATGAGGTTATGGATGGCGAATTGGCGATTGGCGGGCGCACAGCGAGTGACCTAGTCCAATCCGCAGGTCGCACACCCCTTTTCGTCTATTCCCGAGCGCATCTTGACCGGCGTTGTGAAGAATTGCGCGCCGCTTTGCCTGAACGCATCGGCATCAACTATGCGGTGAAGGCGAACCCTCACGCAGACGTAATTGCCCACATGGCACCGCTGGTGGATGGGTTCGATATTGCGTCCTCGGGTGAACTTGCGATGCTCGAACGGGCCGGGATTGATGCGGCTCGCGTCAGCTTCGCAGGGCCGGGTAAGCGCGACGATGAGCTTGAGGCCGCGATTGCCGCTGGAGTGACGCTGAATTGCGAGTCAGAGGGGGAGGCGCAGCGCTCCCTCGCGATTGGTCAACGGATTGGCAAAGCGCCTCGCATGGCGATCCGGGTCAATCCCGATTTTGAGCTTAAAGGCTCAGGGATGAAGATGGGCGGAGGGGCAAAACCCTTTGGTGTTGATGCCGATCGCGTGCCTGATCTTGCCCGCACGCTCATTGCACAAGGCGCAGAATGGCGCGGATTGCATATCTTCACTGGCAGCCAAGCGCTGAGCGCGGATGCTATCATCGAAGCGCAGGGCAATGTGTTGAATTTGGCGGCAAAACTCTCAGTCGAGATCGGCACCCCTCTACCAAAGCTCAACATGGGGGGCGGGTTTGGAATACCGTATTTCCCCAATGATACAGCGCTTGATTTGGCGGCAGTGGGTGAGGCGCTGCACCGATATGTGGCGGATTGCCCTGTCGAATTGGTTGAGACTGACCTTTGTGTTGAACTGGGCCGGTATTTGGTTGGAGAAGCCGGGGTCTATCTGTGCCGGATCATCGATAAAAAGGTTAGCCACGGGACAACTTACCTCGTTACCGATGGCGGATTGCACCACCAGCTCGCTGCATCGGGCAACTTTGGCACCGTCGTGCGGCGCAATTATCCCGTTGCGATTGCATCTCGATATGCCGCCGAAGCCGATGAGGTGGTTAATGTTGTTGGGTGCCTCTGCACCCCGCTCGATCGCCTCGCAGACGCCGCACTCTTGCCCAAAGCCGATGTCGGCGACCTGGTCGCGGTGTTTTGCGCCGGTGCTTACGGCGCCAGTGCATCCCCGGCGGCATTCCTTGGCCATGGGCCAGCGGCAGAATTGCTCGTTTAGAGTTCGCTAAAGCACTGTCCCGAAACGGGATAGGGGCCGATTTGGCGTGCTATCACTAACATTATGTTCACCATTATCAGCGAGAAGTTCCGGGTAATTCGCGGATCCGGATGTGCAGGTCGCTCCTGCATCACCCATCCTGGTCCGCCCATTTGGCCAAGGATACGTATCGATGCCTTTCTCGCTGTCTCTTTCCCGCATTGCGGGGATTGCTCTTGCAACCGTCACCCTTGCCGCGTGTAGTGGCGGGCCCAGCGCGCAATTGCCGCCTGCCACGGTTAGCACCACGTCTGAGGCACCAGTCGATGACTATGTTCTCGGTCCACTCGACCAGATTACCATCCATGTTTGGCGCAACCCTGAACTGAGTGCTGAGGATATTCAGGTTCGCCCTGATGGTCGTATCACGATCCCGCTGGTTCGCGATTTGGTTGCCGTTGGCAAAACGCCATCGGAGCTTGAAACCGACATCACAGAGCGGCTGTCACAATACATCGAGCAGCCAATTGTCTCTGTCATCGTGAATGAATTCAACGGTGCACTGCCTCAGCAAATCCGGATCACCGGCGCGGGTGCACAGCCTGCTGCGCTGCCATATCGCGCTGGTATGACCGCATTGGATGCGATGATCGCAGTTGGCGGTCTGGGTGAGTTTGCCGCCGGCAACCGTGCGACCCTGACCCGCTACAATGTCGAGACAAGCAGCAGCGAAGAGTATCGCTTGCGCCTGAAAGACCTACTCAATCGTGGTGATGCGAGCGCCAATGTTGCGCTGAAACCGGGTGACACAATCTCCATCCCCGAGAGCCGGTTCTAAGGCGCGCATGGAATGAACGAGATTTTCGAAGAACTGCGCACAGCGCTCTATTCGGTCTGGCATCGTCGCTGGATCGCGCTGGCGGTTGCTTGGGGCGTTTGCCTTTTGGGTTGGTTGGTGGTCGCCATGATCCCTAACACGTACGAGTCCAAGGCCCGCATCTATGTCGACGAGGAAGATGTCCTGTCCGAACAATTGGGGATTGCGGGCGATGGGCGTGATGAAATCACGAAGGTTCGCCAAACGCTGCTGAGTTCGGAAAACCTCGAAAAGGTCATCACTTCAACCAAGTTGGGCGAAGGAATCAGCGGACGCACTGAAATGAACGCTGCGATTGCTGAACTTTCCGAACAAGTGCGGGTTGAGAGCGAACAGGACAACCTGTTCTCCATCACCGCCGAAGTCGGCAAAAGCAGCCTGAGCGATTCTCAGAACGCCGTGCTCGTGCGCAATGTGGTGCAAAAGCTGCTCGATATTTTCCGCGAAGAGCACATTTCGGGAAGTCGCGCCGAGGTGAGCACCGCTATCGCTGATCTCAACGAACAACTCGAAGAGCGCAAGATTGAGCTGGAGTCCGCCGAAGAGCGACGTCTAGCGTTTGAAACGCAATACCCCGAGCTGATCGGTGGATCGGAAACGCTGTCCTCAAAAGTACAACAATCGCGCACAGAGCTGCGTGATATCGACGCTGATCTGGCCGCCGCACAAAGCGCATTGGCCGCAATAAGCAGCCAGATTTCCAACACACCGCGCACAATCTTTAGCGCAGCCGATGCAGTTGGCCCGCAAGCCGCGTTGCTGCGCGCGCAATCACAATTGGCTGAACTGCGTGGACGTGGACTGACTTCAGAGCATCCCGATGTGGTTGCGACCACACGTCAGGTCGACATTCTCACTCGGCAGGTTGCCGCCGCTGGCCCGCAAGAACGGCAAGGTACACAAAACCCTGCATACACATCGCTCTTGGGTCTGCGTGCAGACCGTCAGGCCGGTGTGGAGTCACTTCAAGCGCGCCGTGCCGCGATCCAGTCCACACTGGCTTCGTTGGTAGCAAGTCAGGCTTCTGAGCCTGCCGTTGCAGCCGAGGCCAATCGGATTAGCCGCGATTACGATGTGTTGCGGACCAATTATGAAAGACTGCTCGAAGATCGCGAAAAGCTGCGCACGCGCGGCGATGTGGTTGATGAGACAAGCCAGTTCAAATTCGACCTCGTCGATCCACCAGTGGTCCCTCAAAAGCCCGCAGCGCCCAATCGGCCGTTGCTTTTGATCGGCGTGCTATTTGCCGGGATCGCTGCCGGGGCAGGGGTCGCATATGTGCTGAGCCAGCTGCGATCGAGCTACGCGACACCTAACAAGCTGGAAAAATCCATGGGCTTGCCGGTGATCGGCTCAATCTCGCTGACCGTATCTGAAACTGCCAGAGCGTTTCGGCGCAAGCGTTTCAAGCAATTTGCTGGCGCAACAGCTGGCCTGTTTGGGGTGCTGGTGATCCTATTGGCGATTGAGATCGTCTCCGTCGGAACGATTGCGTGAGGGGGCGGCGATGACAGAGCACACCAAAATCAACCGTGAGGTTCCAAAGCGCGGCTCACTCTTTGAGCGGGCAGACGCCGTTTTTGGGCTCGATAACCTTGGTCCGGTGACGGTGCCAAAGGACCTGCCTGCGGGTAAGAACCCTGCGCCCCGTCCAACGCCCGAAGCCGAAGTGCAACCACAGGTTCAAACACAGGTTCAATCGCCGCCGCAAGCCGCCGCGCCAGCGCCGCGCGTTCCCGAACCGTTCGAGCCTGCTCCCGCACCAGTGGTCGCACCCGAGCCTCCACCAAAACCCAAACGCGCAGTTATGCTGTGCGGCCCACGCATGGAAATAGACCGCGATTTGCTCGACGATGCTGGCCTCATTGTACCGGAGGATCCGGTAACCGGCCTGCTCGAAGAGTTTCGCATCGTGAAGCGCGAACTGCTCGCTGATGCGCGTGCAAGTGGTGACGAAGCTGCGCGCCGGATCCTTGTGTGCTCACCGCATCCGGGTGAGGGGAAAACGTATTGCGCCACCAATCTCGCCATCGCGCTTGCCGCTGAACGCGATATCGAAGTCATTCTTGTGGATGCCGATGTGATCAATCCATCGGTCACACGCAGGCTTGGCGTTGAAGCGGGCGAGGGATTGATGGACGCCTTGGTCGACAAGACGCTTAAGCCCGAAACACTCGTCTCACCGACAGATATCGAAGGGCTGTTCATCATGCCCGCAGGCACCAGCACTGCGCGTGATGCGGAGCACCTGACCAGTGCGCGCACCGCTCAGGTGCTCGACCGCCTGACCGAAGGCGCACCCAATCGTTTTATCATCTTCGACACACCGCCAGCATTGGCCGCATCACCTGCTGCCGAATTGGCCGCCTATGTGGGTCAAGCTTTGCTGGTGGTTCGTGCCGATCAAACCGGGCGCGCTGCGCTCGACGATGCGCGCCAACTCTTATCGGCGTGTCCAGACATCAAACTGCTGCTCAATGCAGCACAATTCAGCCCGTCAGGTCGCCGCTTTGGTGATTATGGCGAAAGGGAGCAATACTAATGCGGTTCTTCACAGGAACGCTCATCGCCGGTGTCGCAGCTGTCTCAGTTGCGGCCCCCGCCTATGCACAAGATCGCAGCGATGACCGTGTCACCACGGTTCAGCCTTATATTGAGGTCAGCCAGATTCTCTCAGCGGAAATCACGCCGGGCGATGAAGTTGTGACCTTCACTCAGATTGCAGCTGGCGTCGATCTGAATGCACAAAGTCGCAATAGCGGGGCGTCGGTCTCTGTGCGCTATGAACGCAATATTGGATATGGCGACGCGGTTGATACAGACACAATTAGCGGGATTGCCCGCGGCTATCTGGCGGTCGTTCCCAATGCAGTAAACTTGGAAGCGGGCGCCTTGGCCAGCCGCACACGCGTTGATGGTGGAGGCGCAGTATCGCCCAACCCATTGGTGAGCGCCGATGCGACAAGCCAGATTTACAGCGTCTATGCAGGACCAACGATCGCAACACGTGCCGGAGCGGTCGACATCACCGGTCAGGCTCGCGTTGGATACAACCGGTTCGAAACAGAAAACGCCGTGGTCGATGCCAATGGCAATCCAATCGACGTCTTTGACGACAGTGTCGCCTACTCTGGCCAATTGACCGCAGGCACCCGTGCTGGTGATCCGTTGCCGATTGGCGTTGCTGTTACTGGCGGCGCATATCAGGAAGATATCTCAAACCTCGACCAACGCGTGCGCAATGTGTTTGTGCGCGGTGATGTGACTGTTCCGGTTAGCGATTCTTTGGCGCTGGTCGGCGGTGTCGGATATGAAGATGTTGAGGTGTCGAGCCGCGATGCAGTTCGCGACATCGACGGCAATCCTGTGGTTGGCAATGACGGACGACTTGTTACCGATGACGCCTCACCGCGCATCGTCGCATTCGATGTCGATGGCCTGTTGTGGGATGTTGGTGTGATGTGGCGGCCAAGCTCGCGCACGTCGCTGACCGCGCGTGTGGGTGAACGCTATGACAGCACCACCTATTACGGCAATTTCACCTATGTGCCGAGTGAGCGCAGCGCACTGAGCATCTCGGTCTATGACGATCTCACCGGCTTTGGCGGAGCTTTGGGCAGTGCGTTGGCCGGTGTTTCGAGCGACTTTAGCGCTCTGCGCAATCCGGTCACGGGTGACTTTGGCGGGTTGGTATCTGGTGGCGAAGGGCCGGGCCTCGTCAACTCGCTTGGCTCGGTGCGTTCTGCCGCATTCCGCAGTCGGGGCGTATCGGCCAGCTATCAACGCCAGATTGGCCGCCTCACCGCTGCTTTTGGAGCGGGGTATGACCGCCGCACATTCATCGCTGCTGCTGGCACCGCGCTTGAGGCGGCCGATGGCCTTACCGATGAAAGCTATTACGTGACTGGCGGTTTGAGCCGCACAATCGGGCGCAATGCGAGCTTGCAAACCAATGCCTATGTCAACTGGTTCCAGTCTGGCGAGGCAAATGGCGACCTGACCGCATTCGGTGCATCCGCAGCGTACAACCAATCGCTCACAAGCCGTCTTTCGGCCCGTGCGGCATTGGCGGTTGATTACTTCGACAGCGATTTCTCCGCAGAGGATTTCGCCACCGCAACCGCGCTGCTCGGCCTGCGCTACAACTTCTGATCGATGAAAGCCTAGACCCATGTACGATCAATATTACGGCTTCAGCGGACGACCTTTTCAGCTCACCCCTGATCCCGACTTCTATTTTGAGAGCGCAAGCCACAAGAAAGCGATGAGCTACCTTGGCTATGGCCTCAACCAAGGTGAGGGCTTTATCGTCATCACTGGCGAAGTCGGTGCAGGTAAGTCGACACTGGTCGCGCATCTGATGGAAAAGATTGATCCCGCAGCGCTGACAGTGGCGCAAGTGGTGACAAGCGCGCTTGATGGCGAAGAGTTGATCCATGTCGTCGCACAAGCGTTCGGTCTGGCGGTCGAAGGGCGCGATAAGGCGGGCGCATTAGGCGCGATTGAGAGCTTCTTTCAAGATGAAGCACGGGCAGGCCGTCGTTGCCTGTTAGTCGTCGATGAGTGCCAGAACCTCGATTTCACCGCTCTGGAAGAGCTGCGGATGTTGTCCAACTTTCAGTTGGGCTCGCATCCTTTGCTGCAGAGCCTGTTGCTCGGACAGCCGCAATTCCGCCGTACATTGGCGCACCACCCAGACCTTGAGCAATTGCGTCAGCGTATCATCGCCTCGCATCACCTTGAGGCTTTGGATGAGCAGGAGGTTGAGCATTACATTCAGCACCGCTTGTCCCATGTTGAATGGGATGGACGTCCGCTGTTCGATGACGCTTTGCTTCCCGCGGTTTATGGCGCAACCGATGGCATTCCTCGCCGTGTGAACCAAGTGATGAACCGCTTGCTGCTTCTGGGTGCGATTGAAGAGAAAGATGCGATCGGCCTCGAAATGCTCGACGCCGTGATGGCTGAAATGCAATCGGATCAAACGCGCGGTTCGCATGACCGACCCAATCCACTCAGCATCGAGCCACCACAGGCCGCAGAACCGGCGAGCGCGGCTGATCTCGACGCTGTGCCTGCCACCGAAGTGGCCGCATTGTTGGCGCAACGTGACCAGCGGACCGCTGAACTAGAAGCAGCCATCAGCGAATTGCAGGCTGCGGGTGCTCAGCCAGTGCAAATGGTTGCACCCGCTGATGCTGATCCGGAGTTGGACGAAGCGCTGATCCGCATTGAGCAGCGTTTGGAAGAGCAAGAGCGGTCGTTCCGCCACGTTCTCACCATGCTGATCGAATGGCTTGAGGACAATCCGTCGCGTGAGGCGGCCTAACGATGAACGCCGAAGTCGGATTTGCCAGCACTGACAGCCGCCTCGACAGTCGAATAGTCAACGGACTGTCGGTTGATGTTGAGGATTGGTTTCAGGTTGGCGCGTTTGAGAATGTCATTGAACGCGGCGAATGGGACGGGATCGGAACGCGGGTCGAAGACAATGTCGCCCGCATCCTCGATTTGTTTGCTGAGGCCGAAGTCTCTGCGACATTCTTCACCCTCGGTTGGGTGGCAAAACGTCACCCGAAGATCATTCGCCGGATCGCCGATGCGGGCCACGAAGTGGCGAGCCATGGCTATGACCACGCGCGCGTGTTCAACTTTGATCGCAAGAGCTTTGGCGAGGACATCAAGCTAGCGCGCGATATCTTGCAGGATTGTTCCGGGCAGAGGGTAACGGGATACCGGGCACCCAGCTTCTCCATAGATCAACGCACCCCTTGGGCGTTTATGGAGCTAGCGGAGCAGGGCTACGACTACTCATCTAGCGTCGCACCGATTGCGCACGACCACTATGGTTGGCCAGAGGCTCCGCGTTTCGCATTTCGCCCGCTGCCATGGTCGCAGTTGGTCGAAATTCCTGTCACGACCGCAATACTTGGCGGACGCCGCGTTGCCGCCGGGGGAGGGGGCTTTTTCCGCGTTCTACCCTATGCGTTTTCGCGGTGGGCCATTCGTCAGGTGAACCGGCGCGAGGAGCGCCCAGCTGTGTTCTATTTCCACCCTTGGGAGATTGATCCGGAGCAACCGCGTGTCCCCAATGCGCCGCTGCGCTCAAAGCTGCGACACTACACTGGCCTTCAGAAAATGGCGGGTAAGTTGGGTGATCTTGTGCACGAATTTCGCTGGGGTCGGATGGACTTGCTGGCGCATCGTGAGGCTAAGCGAGCCAGCGTGTTGGGCGCGGAATTGGGCGAGTCTGGAAAGCAGGCGGACACCCTTGCATGAACGCGCCGGTCAACATGAACCAGCGCGTGAGCCTTGTCTCGCTCGATGATACGGCCATGTGCGGCCGGGTTGAGGGGTTTGTCCGCGAACAGAGCGGCAGCGTGTTCCATCGCCCTGCTTGGCTGAAAGCGGTTGATGCTGGCACAGGTCAGCGCGGATGCGGATTGGTTGCGGAGCAATTGGGCGTGGTCACAGGCTGGCTCCCTTTGACCGAGGTGCGGTCGCTTGTGTTCGGCAAGACTTTGGTTTCAAGCGGCTTTGGCGTGGGCGGTGGTATTCTTGCCGATTGCCCGAATGTTGCTCGTGAACTGGCGCATTCGGCTCAGGATCACGCGCAAAGATATGGCTTTACGAGCGTTGAATTGCGCGGCGGTCAGGTCCCGGCGGATTGGCAATCACGGTCGGATAAACACTGCGGATTTGAACGCGCGTTGGCTGCTGATGATGAGGCCGAATTGCTGGCCATCCCGCGAAAGGCCCGCGCCGAAGTGCGCAAGGGTCTCAAGAATGGTTTGACGGTGCGCGTTGGGCGCGAGGCCAATGATCTTGCCGCGCATTACGCCGTCTATAGCGAAAGCGTACGCAATTTGGGTACGCCGGTGTTTCCGAAACGCTTGTTCGCCGAAATGCTTCGGGCCTTCCCAGATACCAGCGACATCCTAACCGTGTTCAAAGATAATGCGCCCATCGCCAGCGTTCTGTCCTTCTATCATAACGGCGCAGTGCTGCCATTTTGGGGCGGCGGCAGCTTTGCAGCTCGCGGCGCGCGTGCGAATGAGTTGATGTATTACGAACTGATGCTTCACGCTCGTCGCCAAGGAATGGAGCGTTTCGATTTTGGCCGTTCAAAGACTGGCAGTGGTCCGTTCAACTTTAAGAAGAACTGGGGCTTTGAGCCGCGCCCGTTGACCTATTCCGAATGGACAGCGCCCGGCGAAAGCGCTCGTGATATTGACCCGACCAGCGATGTGTATTCGCGCAAGATTGCCCTGTGGCAGAAACTACCGCTGCCAGTCGCAAACGCTATCGGTCCATTCATCGCGCGCGATCTCGCCTAAGGCTTCGGACCCATGGCTGACATCCTTTTCCTAGCGCATCGTGTGCCATTCCCGCCCAATCGCGGTGACAAAATTCGCAGCGCAAATCTGCTGAAAAAGCTTGCCGAAATTGCACCGGTTCATGTTGGCTGCTTCGCCGAAAACGACGAGGACCGCGCAGGGGCAGCAACTCTCGAACATCTCGCCGCCAGCCATCGTGTCATCAACCGCACCAAACCGCTTGTTTTAGCCGGAGCAGAGGCTGTGTTGAAGAATAAGCCGGTGAGCCTAACCGCATTCCACAGCTCGCAGCTTGTCGAATGGGTGCAAGAGACACTGGCGTCGCATGACATCAGCACTATCGTCATATTCTCAGGGCAGATGGGGCAGTATGTGCCCGATGACTTTGCTGGACGCGTTGTCATCGACCTGTGCGATGTGGATAGCGCCAAGTTTGAAGGCTACGCAAATGCGGGCCAGCGCGTCTGGCTCAATTCGCGCGAAGGGCGGTTGCTAGCGTGCGAGGAAGAGCGGCTTGCCCGACGTGCGGACGCAACCATCTTGATCAGTGACAACGAGGCGGAGCTGTTCACGTCGCGACTGCAGTTTCCTTCTATGACCAACGTGCAGGTGATCGGGAATGGTATTGATGCCGCTGCCTTTGATCCCGAGACGGTCGTTCCGCATGAACAGCTTTCGGCAAAATCAGGGCCGCAACTCGTCTTCACAGGGCAGATGGACTACTCTCCGAACGAGCAGGCAGTCTTGTGGGTGATCAATGAGTGCCTGCCGCGTCTGCGCGAGCAGTTCACCGATGCTGAGCTGCATATTGTGGGCCGCAATCCGACTAAGGCTCTTTTGGCGCATGAGGGCACACCGGGTCTCACTATCTGGGGCGAGGTTCCTGATGTGCGGCCCTTTATCGCGGCTGCCACCTGCGTGATCGCGCCACTATTGATCGCTCGCGGCGTTCAGAACAAAGTGTTGGAAGCGATGGCGATGGCTCGTCCTGTCGTGCTGACACCGCAAGCGGCCACCGGGATCGCAGCGAAAGATGGCGAGCACTGGTTGGTTTCTGAGGCCAATGCCGAGACGATGTGCGCAAGCCTTTCGGCTCTGGTCACTGACCCCGAAGCGGCCGTCAATCTAGGCAAGGCCGCACGGCAGTTTGTGCTCAATCACCATGCTTGGGGCGCAATGCTTGCTCCTCTGGAAAACCTAGTTTTGGGTAATGCTGCGGAGGCGAGAGATGCCGCCTGAGGTTGCCGCCCAAAACTGGCGCACACAAAGCGTCCTATCACGCCTTCCAAAGGCATGGCGCGAAAGCCTGTTCGTCCTCGCTTTTGGCGCGCTTGCCAGTGTTGCCATTGCTGCGCGTGAATGGGGTGAAATGCTCCACCAATGGTGGAACATCGACACTTACACCCATATCCTGTTGGTGCCGATCATCATCGGTTGGTTGGTCGCGCTCAAGCTCTCCGAACTGGCGAAATCTGCACCCAAAGCTTGGCTCCCCGGACTGCTCATCGTTGCAGCAGGGCTTGCCTTGTGGATCATTGGCCGAGCGAGTGAGATCAACATTATCGCACATGCTGGCGCAGTTGGCGCATTGCAGGGGGTGGTGGTTACTGCATTGGGCCCGCGCGTGTCGCTTATCCTAGCGCTACCCATTGCGTTTGGAGTGTTCTTGGTCCCGGTAGGCGACGAGTTTATCGGGCCGCTCCAATCCATAACCGCAGATATTGCAGTGGCGCTCACCTTATGGAGCGGTATCCCGGCAGTCATCGATGGTATCTATATTGATACGCCGGTCGGTCTGTTTATCGTCGCAGAGGCGTGTTCAGGCGTGCGATTCCTGGTGGCGATGGTCACCTTGGCCGTGCTGGTGTGCTTCACTCGGTTTCAAAGCTGGTCGCGTCGAGCGCTTTTCATGGCTGCGTCGATCATCGTGCCAATTATCGCGAACGGCATCCGCGCATGGGGGACGATCTACATTGCACAAAGCCAAGGCGTCGAATTCGCCGCAGGGTTTGATCACATCGTCTATGGCTGGATATTCTTTGCTATCGTGGTTGCAGTGGTCCTTGCCGCTGCATGGCGCTTCTTCCAATGCGAACCAGAAGACTATGGCTGGACTCACAGTCAGGTCAGCGAGTTCGCATGGCTCAAACCGTTTGAGGCGGGTTCCACTGCCCCGATTGTCGCCATTGCCGGCTTTGCAGCACTCGCAATTGTTGGCGGTATCGCAGCAACGATTGTCGGCCCAGCGACCTTAGGCTAACCCGCATTCGACTATGTGCGGGATCGCCGGAATCTTTCATGCTGAAACGCCAAAGCCGGTCGATCCTGTGCGGGTTGAGCGGATGTGCGATGCGCTTGTCCATCGCGGGCCAGATGGGGCAGGGGTTTGGACTGACCTTGGTGTAGGGCTAGGCCATCGCCGCCTGTCGATCATCGACCTCGAAGGGTCGCCGCAACCGATGCACTCCGCCGATGGCCGCGCGGTTATTGCGTTCAATGGTGAGATCTACAATTTCCGCGAGCTGCGCCGTGAGTTGGAGCAAGGGGGCGCGCAGTTTCGTACAACTGGCGATACCGAGGTTATCTTGGCAGCGTGGCAGCGTTGGGGCGTGGATTGCCTCGATAAGCTCCACGGCATGTTCGCATTCGCGCTCTATGATCTGGACAAACGTCAATTGCTGCTGGCGCGTGACCGGTTCGGGGTAAAGCCGCTATTTATGGCGCGGCTTTCTGACGGAAGCATCACATTTGCCTCTGAGATGAAGGGCTTGCTCGCCCATCCGCTGCTGCGCCGCCGGGTCAATCCTCAAGCCATCGATGCGTATCTCACTTGGGGCTATGTGCCCGATAGCCATTCGATACTCTCCGGCGTGGAGAAATTGCCTGCGGGGCATTTCCTGTTGCTGGAACAAGGCAAGCCCGCACCAGCACCACGCCGCTGGTACGACATTAGCTTCGCTGAGCGCGCCAAGGGTAGCGAGGCGGACCTATCCGCAGAGTTGGTCCATCTGATGCGCGAGGCGGTGCAATCGCGCATGGTTGCGGATGTCCCATTGGGTGCGTTTCTATCGGGAGGGGTGGATTCCTCTAGTGTGGTTGCTCTGATGAGCGAGGCCAGCGCTGAACCTGTGCGCACCTGCTCCATAGGCTTTGATGTCGCTGCCCTGGATGAGACCAGCTACGCACAGCAGATCGCGGAGAAATTTGGCACAGATCACGATGCGCGCACTGTCGGACAGGATGATTTCGGCGCGATAGACCGGCTCGCGGCGATGTTTGATGAACCCTTTGCCGATGCATCAGCCCTGCCGACATGGCGGGTGTGCCAGCTTGCTCGGGAGAAAGTGACGGTTGCTCTGTCTGGCGATGGCGCGGACGAGGCCTTTGCCGGGTACCGACGTCAGGTCTTTCATCACAACGAAGAACGCGTTCGTTCGCTTCTCCCACAGGGCCTGCGCAGCGGGCTGTTTGGAGCACTGGGCAGGGCATGGCCAAAGGCCGATTGGGCACCGCGTCCCCTGCGCGCAAAAGCGACCCTGCTGGCTCTCGCCGAGAGCGGTGAGGAGGGATATGCGCGCGGATTGTCGGTGACCAATGCGCTGGAACGTTCGGCGCTGTATTCACCTGAGTTTAGAGCGACACTCGGCGGCTTTCGCGGGGAAGATGAGCTGGTCCGGTTGATGCAAAATGCGCCGGCTCGCAGCGGTCTCGACCGGGCGCAATATGCAGATCTCACTTTCTGGCTACCCGGCGATATCCTGACCAAAGTCGACCGCACCAGCATGGCTGTAAGCCTGGAAGCGCGTGAGCCTTTGCTCGACCATCGCTTGGTAGAATTTGCTGCAACTCTTCCCGAAAAAATGCGGGTTCGCGGCGGCACTGGAAAATATCTGCTCAAGAAATGCATGGAGCGATATCTGCCGCACGACATCCTCTACCGCTCCAAGCAGGGCTTTGTCACGCCAATCGCAAGCTGGCTGCGCGGCCCCTTGAGCGGCGAGGCGAGGGCCATCGCGTCAAGCGTTGTCCTAGGGCAATCCGGTTGGTTTGATCCGTGCGCATTGTCCGAACTGGCCGAAGAACACATCGCCGGTCGATCCGACAATTCGCGAGTCCTTTGGCAATTACTAATGCTTGAAAAGTCACTGACTGGCCTTGGAGTGACCGATTAGATGTAAAAATCTGTCTCACGGCTGCCTTGGGCAATCGGCCAAGTGGATGAATTGATTGGATATGCCCCGATATGAGACTCAGCTCGTCGAGTAACCATAATTAAACGATTGCCAGATTTCCAATTGGTCGACTAGTATTCCTTTGTAGCAAGCCGAAAAGGCAGCATACACGTCTAGGTCGCACACCGATCAGGCGGGACTGGGTCGGATTGGAGATTGTGGCAATGGACAGCAGCGCGGCGAAAGCGGTGCCTTTGATAGGCGATGACGAATTGCTCGCCGAAAGTGCATTGCATTCATCTATTCCGTCTGAGTTGTATTCTTTGCAAGGTCTTGATGTTCTTTATGAAGATCGAACCGCTACACTTTGGTCTTACATGAGCCCGGGTGACCGGCCGAGTTTTACTCCAGCCATGCTCGATGATTTCGAGAGTTGGCAACGGTTGATCTCGGCAGGGTTTGGCCCTGACAAAGTGCCTTTGCGCTATCTGGTTCTAGGCAGCCGTGCTCCAAATGTGTTTTGTTACGGCGGCGATCTGGAGCTGTTTCAGCGGCTGATCCGTGAGCGCGACCGTGCTGGGCTGGTCGACTATGGACACCGCTGTTGTGCGATCCTTGATCGCAATGTCCGCACGCTTGATATCCCGATGCTTACTGTCGGCCTGGTTCAGGGTGCGGCGCTTGGCGGCGGGTTTGAGGCGCTGTTGTCGTTCGATTACATCATCGCAGAACGCCAATCGACTTTTGGTCTGCCTGAAATCATGTTCGGACTGTTCCCCGGAATGGGTGCGCATGCGTTCCTCTCGCGTAAGTTGGGTAGCGCGATGGCAGACCGGATTATCGTTTCGAACGAAACCTTTACCGCAGAACAGATGTATGACCTTGGCCTTGTTCACGCGCTGGCGGAGCCCGGTGAAGGGGTCAGTGCTGTGCGTGACTTCATCAAGAAATCTGACCGGCGGCATGCGGGGCTTGTTGGGTCGCGTCGCGCGATCAAACAGGTTTGGAAGCTTGAATTGGCAGAGCTGAACCGCATTACGGAACTGTGGGCGGATACCGCTTTGGAACTGCGAGAGCAGGACTTGCGTGTCATGAACCGGCTCGTTTCGGCGCAAGAGCGTGTTGCTGACCGGATTGCCGCGGCCTGATCCGTTGCCGGGCTAGTGCTCGGCTCCGTGGCCCATCGCCATATACTCATCGCTCTGCATTTCGTTGAGGCGGCTTGCCGTGCGTTCGAACTCAAAACTCCCATCGCCTGCATTGTAGAGCGCATCGGGCGTCGCATTGGCGGTCGCGAACAGCTTCACCCGGTGCTCGTACAGCGCATCAATCAGCGTCACGAACCGCGCCGCCTCGTTGCGCTGATCCGGTCCCATCTGCGGGATCCCGACGATGATCACTGTGTGGAATGCGCGCGCAATCGCAAGGTAATCTGGTGCACCGCGCGCCTCTCCACACAGCCGTTTAAAGCTGAATACGCCCACACCCTTCAACGACTTAGGCACATGCATCGACCGTTTCGCCCCAATCGCCAGCTCACCCGAAGGCACATTGGCGGCATCCTCCGGGTCAAAGTCGGTAAGCCTGAAGAACACCTCGCGCACTTTCGCCGTCGCTTCATCGCCAATCGGCGTGTGCCAGCTGGGCATGTCACCAATTCTGTCGAGCCGATAGTCCGTGGGGCCATTCAACCCTACGACTTCAAGTTCCTCAGATATCAAATCGATAAAGGGTAGAAAATGCTCTCGGTTTAATCCGTCTTTGTAGAGGTCACTGGGCGGTCTGTTTGACGTTGTGACGATCGTCACGTCCTGCTCGCGGATCAGATGCGTGAACAGACGGCTCATGATCATTGCATCGGCGGAGTTGTTCACCACCATCTCATCAAAGGCGAGCACGCGCAGATTGTGCGCAAGCTTGGCTGCGACCGGAGGGATCGGATCGCCTTCATGCGTCTGACGAGCCAGGCGCATTTCCTCATGCACCTCTTGCATAAATGCATGGAAGTGGACCCGGCGTTTCTCCGGGATGCTCAGCCGCTCGTGGAACAGGTCCATCAGCATCGACTTCCCGCGCCCGACGCCGCCCCACATATACACCCCTTGAGGCCGCGTCTGTTTGCGGGCGAAGAGCTGGGCTAGCAAACCGCCGGGCTGCTCCGCTTCCAACTCTTTTTGCAGCACATCTAACCGTACAGCTGCGCGTCTCTGATCGGGGTCTGCGCGCAGCTCTCCGCGAGCGATTAGCTTTTCGTAGCGCGCAAGCATCGCCTAAGCCGCTCGCGGTTTCATCTTGCGCACGATCCCCGAATAGCTCGCAACCACCTCATCATCTTGCAGGGCTTGCCCTCGGATGAAGACCAGCTTTCCGGTTTCGCGCACGATCTCGTTCACCGCATCCAGTGGCTTTGTTGGATCACCGCCGCCCACGAACTGCGTTGACATCTCAAGCGTCACTGAAGGGCCAGCATTCCCGCTGCCGATTGTATGCATCGTTGTAAACATCGAAATGTCGATGAGAGCCAGCGTCACCGCGCCATGGATGATGCCTTGCAGGTTTTCATGTCGACGCTCCGGGAACATGCGCAATCGCGCTTTCCCATCGTGATCGAGCCGCGTGATCAACCGCCCCATAACCGCGCCGTTGAACAGCGTTTCGTCTTTGAGGTTCCAATGTCGCCAACCCGGGTTCTCCGGATCGGGACCATGTTCGAATACGTCTTCTGAAAGCGCCATGACAGCGCCCTTAGATCGCGCGTTCGGCCATCATCTTCTTGGTCTCTGCGATAGCCTTTGCGGGCGAGAGACCCTTGGGGCACACATTCGCGCAGTTCATGATGGTGTGGCAGCGATAGAGGCGGAAGGGGTCTTCCAATTCGTTCAGCCGCTCACCCGTCATCTCATCCCGGCTGTCTGCCAGCCAGCGATAGGCTTGCAACAGGATTGCGGGGCCCAAGAATTTGTCCGAGTTCCACCAGTATGATGGGCACGATGTCGAGCAGCACGCGCACAGAATGCACTCATAAAGACCGTCCAGTTTCTCGCGTTGCTCGGGCGTTTGCAGGCGTTCTTTGCCACTTGGCGTGGGGCTGACCGTTTGCAGCCATGGGCGGATCGACGCGTATTGCGCGTAGAAATGCGTGAAGTCCGGCACCAGATCCTTGATCACATCCATATGGGGCAGTGGAGTGATGCGGATCTCGCCTTTGAGGTCCTCAATCGCGGTGGTGCAGGCAAGGCCGTTTTTGCCGTTCAGGTTCATCGAGCAAGAACCGCAGATGCCCTCACGGCAAGACCTGCGAAACGTCAGCGTCGGGTCGATTTCGTTCTTAATCTTGAACAACGCGTCCAGAACCATCGGGCCACATTCGTCCAAGTCGAGCTCGAACGTGTCATAGCTGGGATTCTTGCCGCTATCGGGATCATAGCGATAGACTTTGAACGACTTCACACGCTTTGCGCCGTCGGCTTTATGCTTCTTGCCGTCTTTGCGGATGGTTGAATTCTTCGGAAGGGTGAAAGTCGCCATTACATCGTGATCCCTGATTGCCCCTGTAACCTACTTAGCGTTCTCGCTATCTGAGGCAAGGTGCCTTGTGCCCTTGAGTGTTGCGGTGTTTGTGCGAAGCGATGCATTGCAGTCAATCGCGCGTCTATGTTCGGGGGTCGTGTTACACACAAGGGTGCGCGTTCGTGATACTGCCATGCTGCGCAACCTTGCAAAATTTCTCGCTTTTCCGGTTTTTTTGCCAATTTTGGTGTCAACTTCCAAAAAACCTCCGTTTTTCAGCATTCAGCCACCGGCCCTCCAAGCACCATTTTGCGATCACAAGGGAACTTACCAAGGGCTCTTGCGCTCTACTGCGCATGAACGAAGCAGGAAAATGGCCTAGAACCGCTGCGATCTTTGGCAGCACGGGCGGGATCGGGCAGGCGCTGTGCACACAATTGGCACAGGGCGGATGCGAGCAAATTTATGCCGGGTCACGCACGGGCGCGGCATCGGGGCCATCGATCCAACCCTTCGTTTTTGACCTTTTAGACGAAGACAGCATCGCCGCCGCTGCCGGCTTGATGAAGGCGGACCCTCCTCAGCTTGTGATTGTCGCAACGGGCGCGCTGACTTTAGCTGATGGGACCGGACCAGAGAGGACGCTGAAACGGATTGATCCCGCTGCCATGGCAAAGGTGCTCGCGATCAACACAATTGGCCCCGCGATGATCGCCAAACATATGCTGCCTATGATGCCGCGCGACCGCCGGTTCGTTTTCGCCGCTTTGAGCGCGCGGGTCGGGTCGATTTCCGACAATGGTCTGGGTGGATGGCATTCCTATCGCGCATCGAAAGCCGCGCTCAATATGCTGCTTAAGAATTTCGCCGTGGAGATGGCGCGCTCCCATCCTGACGGTGTCATTGCGGGCCTGCATCCGGGCACAGTGGACAGCGCATTGTCTGAGCCGTTTCAAAAGGGCCTGCCTGATGGGCAACTGACAAAGCCAGCAGATGCGGCGGTAAATTTGCTTGGTGTCTTGGCCGCGCTTAACCCTGCAGATAGCGGGAAAGTATTCGATTTCGCGGGCGTCGAAGTGCCCGCCTAGATCAACCCATGCCTCTGCAGCCCCTCAGCCAGCAGCGTCTCGATCAACTGCTCCTGAGTCCACCCGGCCATAGTTGCGGCGCGCCCGAACACCTTTTCTGACCACAGATTGCAGTTGAGATTGAGTTCTAGGAAGGTGACCTCGCCGGTTTCCTCATTCACGCGGAACTCAAATCGTCCATAATCAAACGGGAGATACTCCTCCCAGCATTTAGCGGTTAGATCGGCGATCACGTCGACCAGCGGTCCCTCGGTAAAGGGATCGAGCGAGTATTTCTGACTGCGGTCGACCAAATCACGTTTCTCGTAATAGGTACGCAGATGTGACGGATCAGCCTGACGGAATATCAACATGGGCAGGATTTGCGGCTGCCCATTGATCGTGACCACGGGCACTTCAACGTCGCTGCCATCCAAAAAGGGTTCAACAATCGCATCTTGGCCGCCATTGGCAGGGTCGTCGTGAATGCGCTTTACCGCTGCCGCAACACCATCCCAATCGCATGCATCTTCGACGCCCCAACTCGCCGAGGAATTGTTCGGCTTGACCACGTAGCGCGTCCCTTGGGGCAGTTTGTCACGCGTAATCGGAGCACCTTTGCGGTAAACCGCCCATGGAGCGGTCGGTATCCCCGCGTCTCTCGCTGCCATTTTCGCAAGGTGCTTATCATCGGAAAGCCCGCGCAGGATCGGGTTTGCGCCCAGATAGGGCAGGCCCGCACGCTCACACAGCAACGGCACCAGCATCTCCGAGTTAAAGAACCCGGCGCGATTGAGCAGCGGGAACACAAAGTCGATTCCCTCAGGAGGGTCGAAAAGAATATCATGCGTTTCGCTGATCGTGAGGTTCAGGCCCATTCCCTCAAGCATCTCTCGCATTTCGCGGTGATAGCGTGCGTGATTGCCGTCGATTGGGTGAATATCGCCTTCCCAAAGGGCATTCTTAGCCAGAAACAAAATGTTCAGCTTACCCTTGGCCTCTTCGGGTATCTTCAATGGAGTAAGCGCGTTCGCCATGTGTCTTTACCTGATCTGTGCGACATGTTTTGCCGGGCGCTCTAGGGGGAAGGGCGTCTGGGCGCCAGTTCATTTTTACAGGGTTCTCTTCGCGGTGCTCTTTGTCTAAGGGCGGATACAGGGGGCAGTGGAGCGCGTTGGCACGCAAAGTTGAACGCGCATGGCTCACTTTGGCTTTGGGATCAGGCAATCACTCAAAACCCTTTTAATCGACCAGCATGCGAGATCGGTCCGCGTGAGGATCACCTTGTCACATTGCTGACCGGTGGCGGTGATGCACGGATCACGCTGAATGCGGATACCGGCCTCAACAAATACCTCTCCGCCCCCTATCCGCGCGATGTGATCGCCTATTCGTCTTCGACCGTGAGCGACATTTCGGCAAAGGCTTTTGCGCATGTGGGGGGCATTGATTGCGCTCAGGATTACGGCGATTGGTTAGCGTCCTTATCGAACCGGATTCGCTCAGCTTACTCCGTAGGCGAAGACGCTGATCTGGTTTTTGCCCCCTCTGGAACAGACCTTGAATATGTCGCGTTGGCGGCGGTTTTGGGGAAGGGTGTGTGCGGTGTGCACAATATCCTATTGGGCGCAGATGAGATCGGTAGTGGCTGTGTGCACTCGGCGGTCGGTCGCTATTTTGCCGGTGAGACGGCATTGGGGCGCAAGACCGTGCCCGGCACGGACGTTGAGGGACTAGGCCCTGTCACCATGGTTGATGTTCCAGTGCGATGCGGGGCAGGCATGGCAAAGGACGGCACCGCGATCGTGGCCGCGATGGGCCAAGAGATTGAGGCGGCAGTGGCAGCGGGTAAGCATTGCCTTGTCCATGGTGTGCATGGCTCGAAAACCGGACTGGTGCTGCCCGGACTGTCTGAGATCGATGCGTTGCAGGCTCAATTTGGTGGTGCTGTGACTTTCGTTATCGACGCCTGCCAGGCGCGCATCACCAGCGAGGCGATTGAGGAATATCTGTCGCGTGGGGCGATTGTGTTGATGACCGGGTCCAAGTTTATCGGCGCGCCGCCCTTCAATGGTTGGGCGATGGTGCCGCGCGATTTGGTCGTGCAGGCCGCCCCTTTGCCAAAGGGCTTTCGCACAATCTTCCGCCGCGCAGAATGGCCGATGGGTTGGGCAGGACAGGATATTTTGCCAGACACTGCAAACCCTTCGCTTGCACTGCGATTAGAAGCGGCAATGTTCGAACTGGACCGGTTTCAGCGCATCCCAATGGATCAGGTTGAAGCGATCATTGCCGCCTTTGAAACCGCGCTGTGGACCGGTCTTATAAAGCCGCTGGGCGTGTCGCGGGTCAATGCAGGCGATATTGACGATTTTGTCGAGCAAGCGTTGCCCATCGAAATGCGCACTTTGGCGACTTTGAATGTTAGCGGCTTGCCTGGCCTTGCGACGTTTGATGAGGCGCAAGAAGTGCACCGGCGTTTGGCGCTTAACGGCATTCGCCTTGGCCAACCGGTTAAATGTGTGGCGCGGGAAAGCGGGTGGGGTGGAACCTTGCGCATCGGCTTTTCGATGCCCCAGCTTAGCGAATGGGCGACGCTTCCCATCTCCGAAGTGCAAGCTTTGATCGAGGCGGACATGCGACAAATCACGGACGTTTTGCAAGAAATACTCGCTCTTCAGACCGGTTAGCGCAACGCATTGTCATTAAACCGTTTGCTTTTTGTCACAATCGGTTAGGATGCTCTTCGACCGCACGGTAAGGGAGAGGCGGCAATGGGTTTGGGTGATTGGTATGATGCGCATGTGATGCCGCGCCTTATCCGCTGTGCATGCGGGACGGGGCAGGTGATGAAGCGCCGTTCTGCCATCGTGCCACTGGCGCGCGGCGATGTGTTTGAACTGGGCTGCGGCGGCGGCATCAATCACGAATTTTACGATACTGACGCGGTCAAATCCTATGCCGGGATCGACCCGCATGGCCCGTTGCTCGACAGCGCTCGCGAAGCGGCCAAGGTCAAAGGCTGGCCCGCCGATATGAGACAGGCATCGGGTGAGGATATCCCGTTCCCTGACAGCTTCTTTGATACCGTCGTGTGCACATTTACCTTGTGCTCGGTTGATGATCCCAAACAGGTCCTGTCCGAGATGCGGCGTATCTTGCGGCCCGGTGGTCAGGCGCTGTTCCTTGAACATGGTCGCGCACCCGACACCGACATCGCCAAGTGGCAGGACCGGATTGAGCCTGTTTGGAAACGGCTTGCGGGGGGCTGTCATTTGACCCGCCCTATCGGGTCAGCTTTCCGCGGGGCGGGGTTTGAGGTTGAGCCATTGGGGCAGGGCTATCTGCCCAAAGCGCCCAAATTTGCGATGTGGAACGAATGGGGCGTCGCGCGCCGACCCGGTCTATAAGATGGAAAAGGGAGACACCGCCTAAGCGCTGCCTCCCTCTCTCAATTCAGTTGTTTTTCCGCTGGCTTATTCGCCAAAGGTCCGCTGCCACCAACCGCGCTTTTTGGAGCCGGTTTCGCCAGCATCATCGGCCTTGGGCGCATCATCTGCCTTGGCTGCAGGCGCTTTCTTTGCAGCCGGTGCTTTCTTTACCGCAGGAGCCTCAGCGCTTTCCGCTGTAGCCTCTTCCGCAACATCCGCTTTTTTCTTACGCGGAGCACGTTTGCGCTTCGGTTTCTCAGCAGACTTTTCCTCTGCATCAGCGTCCGCCGGAGCCTCAACTTCAGCGTCAGATTTCTCGGAATCGACTTCCGCTTTCTTCTTGCGCGGGGCACGCTTGCGCTTGGGCTTTTCAGCAGGTGCTTCCTCAGCCGGAGCCTCTTCTGCGGCGGCTTCAGCAGGTGCCTCTTCAGATACCTCGTCAGACTCTTCTTCCGAAGTCTCCTCTGAACCCTCGTCAGCTACTTCTGTTTTGCGACGACGGCCACGGCCACCACGGCGGCGGCGGCGCTTGGGCTTGTCTTCGCCGTCTGCATCGCCGTTTTCACCGTCGCTCGTATCGCTTTCGTCACCTTGGGCTTGCTCATCAGAGCTTTCGCCTTCGGAGCCTTCTTCACCCTCTGCACCGTCTTCGGAGCGCTTTTTGTTGCGTCCACGGCCACCACGACGGCGACGGCGTTTCTTGCGCGGACGATCATCATCGTCCTCCTCTTCGCCGCCGAAATCTTCCTCGGGCAAGTCATCATCATCGTCGTCATCATCGACGATCGGTTCAAACTTGGGAGCCTCAGTAGGGCGAGGGCCGGCGCTGGAGACGACCATCTTTGCGCCTTCATCTTCGCCCTCTGGAGAGACTTCGACAGTGACGCCGTAACGATCCTCGATCTCGACCAACTCACCGCGTTTTTCGTTGAGCATATAGATCGCCGCTTCAGTGCTGGCGGCGAGACGGATCACAGTGCCCTTGCCTTTGGCTGCTTCGTCTTCGATCAGACGGAGAGCCGAGAGGCCAGCCGATGATGCGGTGCGGACAAGGCCAGACCCATCGCAATGCGGACATTCGCGCGTGGTCGCTTCGAGTACGCCGGTGCGCAAACGCTGGCGGCTCATTTCCATCAGGCCAAAGCCAGAGATGCGGCCAACTTGAATGCGCGCACGGTCGGTTTTTAGCGCGTCTTTCATCGCCTTTTCGACTTTGCGGACGTTGGAATTGTATTCCATGTCGATGAAATCGATCACGACCAAACCGGCCATATCTCGCAGGCGCAACTGCCGGGCGATCTCTCGCGCGGCTTCGAGATTGGTGTGCAGCGCGGTCTGTTCGATGCCGTGTTCTTTGGTCGACCGTCCCGAGTTGATATCGATCGAGACAAGCGCCTCTGTCGGGTTGATAATCAGATAGCCGCCTGATTTCAGCTGAACCATCGGATCATACATCGCGCGCAATTGATCCTCTGCGCCGTAGCGCTGGAACAAGGGCACTGGATCGGAATAGGCTTTTACCCGGCGCGCATGGCTGGGCATCAGCATTTTCATAAAGGCTTTGGCGGATTTGTAGCCAACCTCACCCTCGACGATCACTTCTTCGATTTCGCGGTTATAGATATCGCGGATCGCGCGTTTTATGAGGTCACTGTCCGAATGGACCAAGCTGGGCGCGGTTGATCCCAAAGTCGTCTTTCGAATCTCATCCCACAATCGGGCGAGGTAATCGAAGTCACGCTTAATCTCGGTCTTGGTCCGAGTGATCCCGGCGGTCCGAACGATCAAACCCATGCTCTTTGGCAGGGAAAGGTCAGACACGACCTGCTTCAGACGCTTACGGTCAGATGATGAGTTGATTTTACGGCTGATCCCCCCGCCATGTGAGCTGTTGGGCATCAACACGGTGTAACGGCCAGCAAGGCTGAGATAGGTGGTGAGGGCTGCGCCTTTATTGCCGCGCTCCTCTTTCACAACCTGGACGAGCAGAACCTGACGGCGCTGGATAACGTCCTGAATTTTGTAACGGCGACGCAGAGCCATGCGCTTGGCGCGGACTTCGTCGACTTCTTTGGCACGGCTGCGACCTTTGCCGCCGCCTTTCTTGCCGTCACGACCACCTTGGCGGCGACGTCCGCGACCACGACGACCGCGGCGAGGCTTGTCTTCGTCGGTGTCTTCTTCGCTGTCGTCGGAAGAATCTTCGTCAGATGATTCGTCGTCCGAACCGTCCTCATCCCCATCTTCGTCCGCATCATCACCGTCATCATCCGACGTACCGTCTTCGATAGTGGCGACTTTGTCTTTTTCCGAAGTGTCGATTTCTTCTAGGCCGTCTTCGGCCAAATCTTCGGCCAGCGCCTCTGCGCTTTCATCCTCGGCGTCATATTCGTCGCCGGGTGTGTGGCCGTCTTCTTCATCTTCAGCACGTAGGCGCGCTTCTTCCTCGGCGGCCTCAGCTTCTTCGGCGAGCAGGCGTTCGCGGTCATCCTGTGGGATTTGGTAGTAATCCGGGTGGATTTCGCTGAATGCGAGAAAGCCGTGCCGGTTGCCGCCAAAGTCGACAAACGCCGCCTGAAGCGATGGTTCTACACGGGTTACCTTGGCGAGGTAGATATTGCCTTTGATCTGCTTGTGTTCGGCAGATTCGAAATCAAATTCCTCAATTCGATTGCCTTTGAGCACCGCCACCCGGGTTTCTTCCGAGTGGCGCGCATCGATTAGCATGCGCGTTGCCATTAAATATTCTCCAAACGCCTGATCTCCCTACCAATAAATGGTGGGTACGGCGTATTTTGTGTGGGAAACCGGCCCGCAGGTTTGCAGGTCCGGTCTGTCTATTTGCGCAGGCTCGATCGTTCGAGCGGCGCGCAATGTTCGTGTCTGCTACGGCGAGACTGCGGAAAGCTTCCGCTGGCTTGTTCATAAAGAGCCCCGCATGGATCCGAGCGCCTGAGAGGCGCTGGTATGTTTCATGCGAAGAGAAGCATCTCGTCACTGCATCAACCTGTCGAATGGCCAATGAAAGCGCGAAAGAGCACCACCAGCCAATGTGAATGAAATCAAGGAGGCTTTGCCTGGTCGCGGTGCCTAATCGCGAATATTGAACATAAAGTTCATGCATTCCCCGTTTCGTCATAAACGCTAGCACCGTGGGTTTCGCGCCGCAACTCTATTGCGCTGATCATGCGCAACATTCTAAGCCGTTACCCGTATGAGTGTGCGTGTGCTCCTTTTGGTGATCCTTGCCGTTCCAGCGATTTTGTTGGGCGCGGCCTATGTAACAGGGGCAAAGATTCCCGTGCCGGAATGGGGCAGGGACTATGTGCTGCGGTTTCTCCTCAATCCCGCAGATGAACCCTTGGTCTTGCCCGACATTGCGGGTCCGGATGATCCCATGCGGCCTTTAGTCGTCATCGATGCTGGGCATGGTGGGCGCGATCCGGGTTCGGTCGCGCGGCTTGGCTCAGGCGCGGAGGTTCTGGAAAAGGAGCTGGTGCTGCAACTGGCGCTCGCTCTGCGCGATATCTTGGTGGAGGAAGGCGGCATTCGCGTCGCGCTTACCCGAGAAGAGGATGCAATTGTTGTCCTTGCCGACCGCCCGGAGATTGCACGTCAGCTGGGCGCTGACTTGTTTATCTCCATCCACGCGGATTCAGCTGGGGAAAACAGCAATGTCGCCGGAGCCAGCATTTACACGCTCTCCACCGAAGCATCCTCAGAGGCCGCGGCACGCTTCGCCGAACGCGAGAACGCGGCTGATGAACTCAATGGGATCACCATTGATGGACAGAGCGAAGAAGTCAGCGCGATCCTTGTGGAGCTTTCGCAGCAACGCACGCAGGACGAAGCGACCGAATTTGCCGCTTTGATAGAGCGTGAAGGGGAAGGGCGCATCGTCTTCCACCCACAGGCCCGACGTTCTGCCGAACTCGCCGTGTTGCGCGCGCCCGATGTTCCCGGCGTGCTTTTCGAAAGCGGCTTTGTCACCAATGATGCCGACCGCGCGCGCCTGATGACAGAGGAGGGGCGGGGAGAGTACGCCGCGGTTCTTGCCCGTGCGATCCGTGTCTATTTTGCACGGCGTGCGGAGCCTTAAACCGGGGCGCGCGAACCCGCGCTAGCCATTGCTGCAAAATCACGATAAATCGCTCAAACGATGACAGAAGAATCCACCGCATCCTTTGCCGAATACGCCCGGTTCCGCCTGTCGCGCGACACATCAGGCGCGCTTTCGTGGTTCGCTGAAAAATGGCGCTCAAGCTGGCTTTTCAAGCTGTTCGCATTCGGCATCATCGCGTTTTTCGCGTTCTGGGTGATTCTGTGGTTTTGGCTCGCCAGCGACCTTCCAGAGGCAGACGGTCTGATCGAATATCAAACGCCGCTGCCTACCGTGGTGCGCGGGATTGATGGCGAAATTGTGCATTCTTATGCGCGTGAACGCCGGGTTCAGCTACAATATCGCGATTTCCCCGAACAATTGGTCAACGCCTACATCTCCGCAGAAGACAAAACGTTTTTTAGCCATGGCGGCGTCGATTTCCCGGGCACAGCCAACGCGGTGTTCGATTATGCGACGAAATATGGATCGGGCGAACGCGCGGTTGGTGGTTCTACGATTACACAGCAGCTCGCGAAAATCCTGCTGCTGGGCGATGAATATTCGGTCACGCGCAAGCTAAAAGAGATGATCCTTGCGAGCCGCATTGAAGGCGTGCTGAGCAAGGAGGAAATCCTTGAGCTGTATCTCAACGAAATTCCACTCGGGCGCCGTTCTTTCGGAGTGCAAGCCGCCGCGCGCGCTTACTTTGATAAAGACGTCGGCGATCTTGATCTGCACGAATTTGCCTTCCTCGCGATACTTCCCAAAGCGCCTGAGCGTTATGGTCGTTCAGGTCAGGAAGAGGCCGCGATGGAGCGGCGCGATTTTGTCCTCGCTCAAATGGAAGCGAATGGCTTTATCTCCGCATCCGAACGCTCGGCAGCAGCGGCAGAGCCACTGGGCCTGGCCCGCCAACGCACCACGCGGAGCGCCGATGCAGGCTATTTCCTCGAAGAGGTGCGCCGTCAGCTGATTGCCGATTTCGGTGAGAGCGCGGACGACGGAGACAACAGCGTATATGCAGGTGGCCTATGGGTTCGCACATCGCTCGATATGGAAATGCAGGAGGCTGCGCGCGACGCTTTGCGTACCGGCCTTGAGAAATATCATGGCCGCCGCGGATGGAGCGGGCCGGTTGCTAATATCAACTTCGATGATGGCAGCTGGTCAAGTCAGCTCGCCAGTTCAAACCTTGGCATCAATTACAAAGACTGGCGCGTCGGTGTCGTCACACAGCGCAGCGGATCATCGGCCACTATCGGTTTCTCCAATGGTGAAGAGGCTCCGCTGTCAGGCTTGCCCAACTCCCTAAAAGCGGGCGATGTAATCGTTGTGCGGCCTAGTGGCAGTGGCTTTAGTGTTGCCACTATTCCTGATGCGCAGGGCGGCCTTGTTGTCCAGAACGCTCAGAGTGGCCGGGTGCTTGCGATGCAGGGCGGGTTCGATCACCGCCTGTCCGACTTTAACCGGGCGACACAGGCGTTCCGCCAACCGGGATCGACTATCAAGCCCTTTGTTTATGCCACCGGCCTCGACAATGGCATGACCCCGTCGACCCAGATCGATAACACGCGCTACTGCTATTATCAGGGTCGTCGATTGGGTCAAAAGTGCATTCGGGGTGGCCGCGCGGGTCAATTCCCGATGCGTTATGGTCTCGAGCAATCTCAGAATATTATGACCGTCCAAATCGGTATGCAGGCTGGCATGGATAATGTCGTTGAGACGATCCAAGACCTTGGCATTTCCGATGATCCCGATCCCTATGCGGCAACGTCGCTGGGCGCCGAGGAAAGCACCGTTTTGCGCATGGTCTCCGCCTATTCCGCGCTCGCCAATCATGGCCGACTGAACGATCCGACCGTTATCGACTACGTGCAGGATCGCAACGGCAAGGTGATTTGGCGCGCCGATATGCGGTCATGCAATGGCTGCAATATGGCCGAGTATGATGGCGAGGCGATGCCGCGTTTCGGGATCAAAGGTGAGCAAGCCATGGATGCGCGCACTGCATTCCAGACAATGCACATGCTGGAAGGCGTTGTAACGCGCGGAACTGCGACTGTTTTGAACGGCCTCGACCTGCCACTCTTCGGCAAAACGGGTACGACAACGGGGCCAAAAGACGTTTGGTTTATTGGCGGTACGCAGCGTCTGATCGCGGGTGCCTATATGGGCTTTGATACGCCGCGCAATATGGGCGGCTATGCGCAAGGTGGAACAATCGTTGCGCCGATTATTCGCGATTTGATCGAGAATTCGCGTGACCGCTGGTCCGATCTTCCGCCGGTCGCACCAGCGGGGATTCGTATGATCCGCGTCGACCGGCGCACGGGTAAACGTGTGCTGGATGGCTGGCCAACGGGTGATGACAGAGCCGACATTATTTGGGAGGCGTTTAAGCCTGACACTGAGCCAGATCGCTCCACGCGTCAGGACGAGATCGCATCGAAACGCGATGAGATCCTTGAGCTGATCCGCACCTCACGCCGTGCTGCTCCCACGAATCAGGGACAGCAACAATCGAGTGAGGAACCGGATGACTTTGTTGAGGATCAGGGCGGGATCTATTGATTGGGTCTGTGCGTTAGAAGAGGCATGACCCAACTCATCCGCACACTCGCCGCCGCATTGGCTTTGACCTTTGGGTTTAATGCCCCTGCCGCTGCACAATTGGAGGTTGGGGCAGAGGCCCCAACATTCTCAACACAGGCCGCATTGGCCGGGCGCGAGATGGGCTTCTCATTGCAGCTCGCTTTGCGGCGCGGGCCGGTGGTTTTGTATTTCTACCCAAAGGCTTTCACTCAGGGTTGCACGCTTGAGGCGAATGCCTTTGCAGAGGCAATGCCGGACTTCCGGGCTGCCGGGGCCAGCGTCATTGGCATGTCGAACGATGATATCGCCACCCTTCAACGGTTCAGCCGCGAAGAATGCCGCGATGCGTTCCCCGTGGCGGTGGCCAGTCAGCGCTTGATCAATGCCTATGACGTGTCGCTGGGCGCATCGGGCCTATCGAGCCGCACCTCCTATGTCATCGCTGCAGATGGCCGGGTCGCCTTTGTCCATTCCGACAGCGATTATCGCGGTCATGTTCGCCGCACACTTGCCGCGGTGCGCGCACTCTCGAACTGATCGCTCTCGCTTTACAATCGCCGCCTTACCGCTAAGCGGGGTGGCCATATTGTATTGAAGGATTTGAGTATGCGGGCCGAAGGCCAGGCACATATCGACCGGATCGAAGCTGCGCTTGATCTGGTGCGACAATCGCTTGATTGGGAGCGCGCTTTGCGGCGCTTGGATGAGCTGAATGCGCGCGTTCAAGACCCTACTCTGTGGGATAATCCCAAAGAGGCGCAAGCGGTCAGCCGCGAGCAGAAATTGCTCGAAAATGCGGTCAACACAGTGAACGAAATCTCCGCCGAAATGGGCGATGCGATGGAATTCATCGAAATGGGAGAGGCAGAGGGCGAAGAGGACATCGTCAGTGACGGCCTCAAAAGCCTCGCCAAGCTCGCTGATCGCGCAGATGCGGATAAAGTGCAGGCGCTGTTGTCGGGTGAGGCGGACGGCAACGACACTTATCTCGAAATCCATGCGGGCGCAGGCGGCACGGAATCACAGGATTGGGCCGAGATGCTGTTTCGCATGTATGGCCGCTGGGCCGAACGGCGTGGGTTCAAGGTCGAGACGGTTGAGTATCAGTCAGGAGATCAAGCCGGGATCAAGACCGCAACTCTGCATATCAAGGGCGAGAACGCATACGGCTATGCCAAGACGGAAAGCGGCGTCCACCGCCTTGTCCGCATCAGCCCCTATGACAGCGCTGCCAAACGGCACACCAGCTTTTCCAGTGTGTGGGTCTATCCAGTAATCGATGATGATATCGATATTGAGATCAATCCAAGCGATCTCAAAATCGACACGTACCGTGCATCGGGTGCAGGTGGGCAGCACGTCAACACCACCGACAGTGCGGTCCGCATCACCCACCAACCCACCGGCATTGTCGTCGCCAGTCAAAACGACCGCAGCCAGCACAAGAACCGGGCAACTGCGATGAATATGCTCAAAGCGCGGCTGTTTGAACGCGAAATGGCCGAGCGTGAGGCGGCGGCGAGCGGGGAGTATCAGGAAAAGAGCGACATTGGCTGGGGTCACCAGATCCGCTCTTATGTTCTTCAGCCCTATCAAATGGTCAAAGACTTGCGCACCGGCTTCACCTCCAGCTCACCCGACAAGGTGCTCGACGGAGAGATTGACGGCTACATCTCGGCCGCACTTGCACAGCGGGTTACCGGTGAGACGGTCGATGTTGAAGATGTCGAGTAACGCGCTGCTCGCCTATCAATAGGTCGGTGCTGGTATGAAATACGCGACAGGCACGATTTGAACGGGGTGTGAGTCGGTCAGGAAATCGACCGCCTCTCTTGCGGCGGAAAAGAGCGCTTCTCGCGAAGTAAAGTCGCAAAAACTGGATTGGGTGCCCGTATTTTCGGATAAAACCGCCATCCCCTCGCGTGTCTCGGTGCCCATGCAACTGGGGTTGTGCCACCTGAATGCTCCTTCTTCATCGTGCGAAACAAGATAGTAAAACGGTTCTGGCTCACCGCTCGCTTTGAAGGCCATTGCGAGATACCATCCAGTCGGTGCATCAGGAATTTCGATCAATGCAAGCCAATCTGTTTCCGTCGTTTCGACTGGAGGCTGATTGGGGTTTCCGGCTTCGACCAATGATGTGACTGTCCATCGAATGCGATTATCGGGGGCACGATTGAATTCGTGTGTGACCACTCCGTCTTGGCTCATCGTGCCCATCTTATCGATATACCGGCCGCCCACTTCCAGTTCGGCATAATCGTCTGGAGTGAAAAGCTGTTCTTGCGACATCCAGCATCCCGAAATGGCAAAGCACAATAGGGTGATGAATAGGGAGCGGATCATGGCGTCTTCTCTCTGATACAAGCACGATCTATCGCGCCTTTCGACCGTCTGCACAAGGTCCAACCGCTGAAGTATCAATATCAGTTGCCAGACGAAACGTGTTGTAATTGCTACACATTAGCATAGCTTCCGTTACGTAAGGGGAGCGATTTATGGTGAAAGCAGCTTTCGTCCGCATAAGTACAACATTGCTTGCAACAGCGTTTTTCGGAGTGTCAGCCTCGGCTCAAGACAAACCCGAAAATCCCGCCCCAGACGAAGTGCAGATCCTTTTACCCGCCGACATCCAAACTCGCGCCCCTGCGCCTTTACCGCAAACCAATCCTGAACTTGCCAGACCAGAGGCCGAGAGCCGACCAGCGTATCAAAATTCACGCTATCGCAGGTTGGCGACACCCGAATTTGAGACCTTTGAAAGCGAACTCGAATTCCGCCGTTTCATGCGCTCTGTTGAACGGCTGAGGCGATCAGAACGCCGCCGGTTGAGCAATGCGGACAGCAACGAGATCGTCATTGCGATGACCCAAGATATTGAGCCGGAATGCGCAGTGCCAGAGGATTGCCCGGAGGAGGCATTGGACGAAACAATCACAGTCACCGGTTCTCGGATCGTGACTCAAGCGCAATCCATGCCAGTGGCCGTAACCGCAGTCGACGGCTCCAACATCACCAATACGCAGGTCGCCAGCGTCGATGAAGGCGATATCGTCAAATTGATCGGCGAATATCTGCTTGTGCTTCAAGATGGCCGCATCTTCGCTGTGCATTATCCCACCATGACACTCACCGACCGACAGGATGTTTATCGCAAGGATGAGGATGGCGATCCGATCGGTGCGGATTGGTATGACGAGATGCTGGTTCAAGGCGATCAGATTATCGTTACCGCCTATTCTTACGAAGATGATGCGAGCGAGATTACCGTCCTGCGCCTTGATCAGGAAACAGGGAAAGTTGAGCCGCGCGGCGTGTTTCTAATCTCGTCTGACGATTATTACGACGTCGACAATTATGCGACGCGGATCGTTGGCGATAAGCTGATTATCCACACACCCTATGAGGCAGATGATCTTGTCAGCCGCCGCAATCGCCCGGTGATACGGCGCTGGACCAACGCGGAGGACTTCTACGACAATGAGGGGGAAGGGCGGCAGGTTTTGCGGGCGCAGGACATTTACCGCCCGGTCTTCGGCGTTAGCGAGCCGTGGATCCACTCCATCTCCGTTTGCCCATTAAGCGATGTGATCGAGCGCGGTCTGCGATGTGAAACCACTGGTTTTATCGGCACAGAACTGGCCGAAATGTATGTCGCGGGCGACGCAATCTATCTGTGGCACTCCGCGCTTGGTGCGGATGAACAGAGTTGGACCGATTGTACGATCGGCACTCCTTCCCCTGATTTTGGTGAGGTACCGCCCGCTGCGATTTATCGCCTTCCGATCGGAAGCGGCGAAGTCGAAGTGCTGGGCGCTCGCGGTCTACCAATCGATCAATTCAGCATGGATGCGCAGGGCAATCGTTTTCGCGCACTTTCGAATTTCTTTCACCATGCGTGCTCCGACGATGAATTGCCCAAAAGCTTTGCCTTGCTGAATGCATCGCAGGGGCAGTTCCGGGATCGTTACATCCCGGCGCGAGAGCGCGAATTCGCAAACCTGCCGTCCATGATGACGTCGTCTGTGGAAAATCGCTTTGTTGGCGATTGGGTGGTTTATGGTGGACGTGATCGGTATTCGCGCCGTCCGCCGCGCAATGAGGAGGCGAGTAAGAGGGCGCTTAGCAATGTCGTCCATGCGGTGCCTATCGATGATCCTGACAATGCTCAGGCGATTGCGATCGGCCATACACTCGTGCGGTTGGAGCGGATGGGAGACGCCGCCTTTATCGCCAATGGCTATGTCGACCGGAGCGGTCTGCGGGTTAGCTATGTTGGGCTGGGCGATCATGAGAACTCGACCGGCGTGCGCAGTTCCGCCTTTTTGCCCGGACGCTATGAAAGCGAAAGCCGCAGCCATGCTTTCAACGCGACATACACATTGGGAGGGGATGGGACGTTGGGCGTGCCAACAGTCCAGCGCACCGAACAGTCTGGCGGCTATTGGTGGTATTCGGATGTGTCCGACCTGTCCTTCATCAACTTCACAGGGGAGGGCATCCTCGCCGACGCGGGGGTTATAGCCGCGACTCCTGAAAATCAGGTTCAAACGGGTGCTGGTTATGAATGCGATATTTCGTGCATCGATTGGTACGGCAATGCGCGCCCGATATTCCTGGGCGGGCGTGTCTATGGCTTGATGGCGACCGAATTGGTTGAGGCGGATATGGTCGACGGCCAAGTCACCGAACGTCGCCGCGTTGATCTAACCGCACCTGTGCCCGGGACCAAAGCAGCAAAATAGGCTGTTTGGTAAGCGCGAAAAATCCCCTTTTGCCACACGCTCTGCTTGGCGCTAGAGCGCTGGGCACTATGGTTTTTCGCACGTCTCTCACACTGGCCGCGCTCGCTTTCATCTTAAGCGGTTGCGACGGGCTCACCCCGGCGGCAGATCGGCCCGCCAGCGCATTGGATTTCCCAGAGCCGGATCGCCCGGTTTCCGAAATCGTCTCCAACGAGTTTTCGACTGAAAACGCGCGGGACGAACGCGGTGAAGCGGTTGCGGTTATGGATTTGGCCAACATCACACCCGGCATGACCGTCGCCGATATTGGCGCAGGTGAGGGATATTACACCGTCCGCTTGGCTGAACGTGTCGGCAGTGATGGCCGCGTTTTGGCACAGGATATATCGCGCGATGCACTGCAGCGGCTTGGTCAGCGGGTTGAGCGCGAGCGGCTTGAAAACATCTCGATCAAGCTGGGCGAAGAGGACAATCCGCAGCTGCCCGTGGACAGCTTTGACCGCATCTTTCTGGTCCATATGTACCACGAAGTGACCGAGCCATACGCGTTTCTTTGGCGCATGTGGCCAGCGCTTGCCGAAGGTGGCCAGATCATCGTTGTCGATGTCGATCGCCCTACCAATCAACATGGCATCGCGCCTTCTTTGCTATTCTGCGAATTTAAGGCTGTTGGCTACAACCTTGTTGAATTTGTTGAACGGCCCGATCTGAAAAGCTATTTTGCGCGGTTCGAACGTGCCGAAACGCGGCCCGAACCCGGAGCGATTGCCGCCTGCAGTAATGGTGGGTGAGGGTGCTTAAGAACGGGGCAAATCTGCTCCGCTTTACCGCAGGCCCCGTTGCCTAGCGCCGTGCTGCTCCCTATGTGACGCTCAGATGAACGCGCATCGCTGTGGGGGCAGGTCAGCGCGTTGACCAGAAATACTATGAGGCAGGGAGTACCGCCGGGGATGACAGATTTTCCAACCAGCTTTGACCGTGATGAGCTGTTAAAGTGTGCGAAGGGCGAATTATTTGGCCCCGGCAACGCGCAATTGCCCGAACCGCCAATGCTGATGATGGATCGGATTACCGATATCTCCGGCGATGGTGGCCCGAGTGAAAAAGGGCACGTTGTGGCGGAGTTCCATATCAAGCCGGATGCTTGGTTCTTTGACTGCCATTTCCCCGGAAACCCGATTATGCCCGGCTGTTTGGGACTAGATGGATTGTGGCAGCTTACTGGATTCAACCTTGGCTGGCGTGGCTGGAAGGGTCGCGGTTATGCTCTGGGTGTTGGCGAGGTAAAGCTGACCGGAATGGTGCGCCCTGATCGTAAGATGCTGACCTATTATGTCGACTTTACCAAAGCGGTTCAGACCCGGCGTTTGACGATGGGCGTCGCCGATGGCCGGGTAGAGGCCGATGGCGAGGTGATCTATCAGGTCAAAGATATGAAAGTCGCTTTGTCTGAGGCCTAAACGGCTCGGAAGCGATAATAGGCCAGAGAGCTTAGGGGAAAAACATGCGTCGCGTTGTCGTAACCGGATTGGGGATCGTTTCCTCGATCGGCAATAATCAGGAAGAAGTGCTGTCCTCGTTGAAGGCTGGCAAATCGGGCATCACATTCAATGAAGCGATGGCCGAGCATGGCTTCCGCTCTCAGATCGCGGGCGCAATTGACCTCGATCTGAAAGAGCATGTCGACAAGCGGACATTGCGCTTTATGGGCCCCGGCGCGGCCTATGCGCATATTGCGATGGGTCAGGCGATTGCCGATGCGGGGCTTGAGGAAAGCGACGTCATCAACCCCATGACAGGCGTGATTGCGGGTTCCGGTGGCCCTTCGACTTCGGCCATGCTGGCTGCGCATCAAACGGTACTGAGCACCGGCGCGACAAAGCGTATTGGTCCGTTTGCGGTGCCCAAGACTATGTCTTCCACGGTCAGCGCAAACCTTGCGACAGCTTATCAGATTAAGGGAATGAACTTCTCAATCACGTCTGCGTGTTCCACGTCGTTGCATTGCATCGGCATGGCGGCGCAGCAGATTGCGCTTGGCCAACAGGACGTAATGTTTGGCGGCGGCGGCGAAGAGCTGGATTGGACGTTGTCATGCCTGTTCGACGCGATGGGCGCCATGTCGAGCAAGTATAACGACACGCCCGAGCGCGCCTCCCGAGCCTTTGACGCAGACCGCGATGGCTTTGTAATCGGCGGCGGCGGCGCGATAGTGGTTCTGGAAAGCCTTGAACATGCACAAGCACGCGGCGCGAAGATTTACGCCGAAGTCACCGGGTTCTGCGCCACCTCTGACGGTGCTGATATGGTCGCACCCTCGGGTGAGGGCGGTGAACGCGCGATGCGCGGGGCGGTCAAGACGCTCGGCGAAGATCGCAAGGTCAGCTACATCAACGCGCACGGCACATCGACCCCGGTCGGTGATGTGGGCGAGATTGAGGCGGTTCGCCGAGTGTTCGGCGAAGGTTCAACCCCGCCGGTTAGCTCCACCAAGTCGATGACCGGTCACAGCCAAGGCGCAACCGGCGCACAAGAAGCGGTTTATTGCCTGCTCGCGCTGGAGAACGACTTCATCATCCCGTCGATCAATGTTGAAACGCTTGATCCGGCATTGAAACCGGAAGAGATCGCAACCTCGCTCGTTGAAAATGCAGGTCTTGATACGGTGATGACCAACAGTTTCGGCTTTGGCGGCACCAATGGTTCGATGCTGATGTCGAAGTTTCACGGGTGAGTATTCACACCGATAACTGAGAGGTAACCGATGGGCGTTCTTGCAGGAAAACGCGGCCTTGTGATGGGAGTGGCGAATGATCGCTCAATCGCATGGGGCATCGCCAAGGCCTGCGCTGAGGCAGGAGCCGAACTCGCCTTCACCTATCAAGGCGAAGCCTTTGGCAAACGGTTGGAGCCACTGGCGCAGAGCGTCGGGTCGGACGTTATGCTCGATGTGGACGTTACTGACGATGCCTCACTCGATGCTGCCTTTGGTGCGTTGCAGGAGCGCTGGGACACGCTGGACTTTGTCGTCCACGCCGTTGCCTATGCCGACAAATCCGAACTGTCCGGCCGGATCCTCGACACGTCGCGCGACAACTTTAAAACGTGCATGGATATCTCGGCCTACAGCCTCATCGAAGTGTCGCGCCGAGCCCATCCAATGATGGTGGAAAATGGCGGTACTATCCTGACATTGAGTTATCTTGGTTCGACCCGTGTCACGCCGAATTACAACGTGATGGGTGTGGCAAAGGCCGCGCTTGAGGGGACTGTGCGTTACTTGGCGAACGATGTTGGGCCGGAGGGAATACGCGTTAACGCCATCAGTCCCGGTCCGATGAAGACGCTGGCCATGTCCGCCATTGGAGGCGCACGGACGACCTATAAGCACACCGATGCGAACGCTCCGATGCGCAGCAATGCTACGTTGGAGGCTGTCGGAGGCACAGCGGTTTATTTGTGCTCTGACGCCGGCGCGTTCACTACAGGGGAGGTTATCCATGTGGATGGCGGTTTCCACGTTTTGGGCATGCCGCAATACGACAACCTCTAAGCGTTCCAGGAAGGTGATTGATGGACATCCGCAGCACTGATCTTTCGGAAGCCGAAGTCATTGCGCTCTTAGAATTGCATCATGGTGAGATGCAGCAATTCTCACCACCGGGAACCTGCCACGTGCTTGACTTGAGCGGGTTGAAAGAGCCTGAGATCGATGTGTTTGCCGCATGGGACGGCGACCGGTTACTGGCGATTGGGGCTTTGAAACAGCATGATGGATTCGCCGAGATTAAGTCCATGCGCGCCCACCCCGACGCACGCGGAACTGGCGCTGGGAAGGCGATGCTGACCCATTTGATTGCACACGGACGGTCACTCGACGTACCCACAATCAAGTTAGAGACCGGTTCTGGCCCTGTCTTCGAGGACGCAGTCGGATTGTACCGCAGTTTTGGCTTCGAACCCTGCGCACCCTTTGCTGGTTATGTTCCGGGCGAGTTTAACAAGCTCTACTCGCTCGATATCGGATGAGCGAAGCCAAAGCCCCGCCACTGTCCCTCTGGTTGCGCGAATTGCCGCACACCGCGCAGATCATGGCCAGTCCTCTGCGCCGTGTAAGAGCGGCACCTGATCAAACTCTTGCCGATGGTCAGCCGATTCTGGTCTTTCCCGGCATAATGTCGAGCGACAGTTCAACCTCACTCTTGCGCCGCAGTTTGGATGCGGCCGGCTATCATGCCCATCCATCGCAGCTTGGCTTTATCAAAGGGGTCACACCAGAGGCCTTTGCCAAAGCGGAGGCGCGTGTGTCCGAGGTCGCAGCCAATGAAGGACGCAAGCTGGTTTTGTTGGGCTGGAGCCTCGGCGGGCTCTATTCGCGGGTGCTGGCCCAGAGGCATCCAGACAAGGTCGCGATGGTGGTGACGCTGGGATCTCCATTCTCGGGCAGTCGGCGGGCGAACAATGCGTGGCGTCTTTACAATGCCGTCAATGATCACACGGTCGATGCGCCAAAGCTCACTGATGATCCGAGCGTTAAACCGCCGGTTCATACGGTCGCAGTGTGGTCGCCCAATGATGGCGTGATTGCTCCGGAATGCGCGCGCGGCATTGCCGGTGAACGAGATGTGGAGATTGAGGTTGCAACCCGCCACTTTGCCTTTGGCGCGGATCGGCGCTCGATAGACGGGGTGATCCAGATTATCGGCGAACAGCTTAGCCGGGCAAGCTAATCCATATCCCAGGCGCGCTCGCCATGGCTGGCCATGTCCAGACCCTCTATCTCATCTTCGGATGGTACGCGCATCGGGAAAACAATCGAGACCATCAACGCGATCACTGCTGTGCCAACCGCGCTCCACACGACTACCGCGCCAATACCGACGGCTTGTGCGGTTAGCTGGCTCGCCATGGTTGCCTCGCCGAAATAGCCGGTCCCGCCGAGCTTCGTTGAAATAAACACGCCCAAAAGCAATGTACCCAGCAATCCTCCGACCCCGTGAACAGCGAAGACATCAAGCGAATCGTCGATCTTAAAGCGTTGTTTCATCTGCTGAATTGCGCCGTAACAAACGAGGGCGGACAATGCGCCAAACAGTATCGCCGCCGCAGGAGAGACAAACACCGCCGCAGGGGTGATAGCTGCAAGCCCCGCAATCGCGCCGGTTGCCCAACCAACACTGGTCGGCTTTCCAAGCGCAATTCGTTCCGCCAGCAACCAAGTCAGGGCCGCAGCACAGGCTGCAATGTGGGTGGACAAAATCGCAGAGGCCGCGTTGTCATTCGCGCCCAAAGCCGACCCACCGTTAAAGCCGAACCATCCGACCCAAAGCAGCGCCGCGCCAATAATCGTCAGCGTGGGTGCATGGGGCAGCATAGGCTTTTGAGGAAAGCCATCGCGGGGTCCGAGCAGCACGGCGATCACCACTGCCGATACACCGGCGGTCGTATGAACCACTAGCCCGCCTGCGAAATCGAGCGTTCCAAACTGGCTGGCAAGCCATCCGCCGCCCCAGATCCAATGCGCAACCGGCGCGTAAACCACCAACAACCACAGCGCACAAAAGCCCAACACCCAGGCAAAGCGTGCACGCTCGACCCACGCGCCCACCATCAGAGCGGGCGTGATGACGGCAAAGGTCATTTGGAACAGGGCAAAGGCGCTTTCCGGGATCGCGGTCCCTTCGCGCACGGTGCCCAGATTGTTCAGCATCAAGGCGCTGCTTCCGCCGATCCAGCCATCGCTGACCGGGCCAAAGGCGAGGGTATAGCCCACCAGCACCCACAAGAGAGAGGCCACGGCGGCAACACTGGCGCATTGGAGGATGACGGACAGGACGTTCTTAACCCGCACCAATCCGCCGTAAAACAGCGCAAGGCCCGGCAATGTCATCAACAGGACGAGAGCGGATGCAGCGAGAATCCAACCGGTGTCGCCACTATCCGCAACAGGGATTGGGGCAGGCGCCGCGAGCGCTGGCGATGCCGTGGCAAATGCAGCTGAAACAAGTCCAGTTTTCACGAATTTTGCGTTCGCCATGTCCCTCATATCCGCGCATTCCCCTTTACCGCGCAGTCTGCCACCGCGTCATTTGCGCGCAGTGATAGATTGCGCTGATCTGTGGGCAAGGGGCGGACACTACGTGCCTGTGTATAGGGCTGTGAGTAGCGGTTTATTGCTCAGCGTGGCTCAGCCGACCAGAGCGGTCAAAACCTGATCGGGCGGGCGGTGACCGTCGGCCCAGAAGCGAATATTGGCGATTACTTTCTCGCCAGAAGCCTCGCGCCCCTCCGCTGTCGCGCTGCCAATATGGGGCAGGGTCATGACGTTGGGATGGTCGAGCAAACGGCGATCAACGCGCGGTTCGTCGGGATACACGTCCAGTCCCGCACCCACGAGATGACCCGAATGCAAAGCTTCGATCAGCGCCTCTTGGTCGATCAACTCGCCACGCGCCGTGTTGATGATGCTTGACCCTGGCTTCATCAAAGCGATCCGGCGCGCATCAATACACTGCCGCGTGTCTTCGGTCAGAGGGCAGTGCAGCGTCAGGATATCTGCTTCCACCATCAGCGCATCGAGGCTGTCGACATAGCGCACGCCGAGCATGCTTTCGACCGCAGCGGGCAGGGCTTTGCGATTGTAGTAAGCGACCTCGAGACCAAAGGCGCGAGCACGGTGGGCAACCGCCTGACCAATTCGGCCCATGCCGACAATGCCGAGCACTTTGCCGCCTAGTTTCCGCCCGAGCATTCCCGATGGCGCCCACCCGGTCCACTCACCACGCCGCACCAATTGCGTACCCTCGCGAACACGGCGGGGAACGCCGATAATACCTGCCATCGCAATGTCAGCGGTGTCGTCCGTGAACACGCCCGGCGTGTTGGTCACAGGGATTTTGCGAGCAGCGGCAGCCGCTAAATCAATATGCTCCGTCCCAGCGCCAAAATTCGCGATTAGGCGGAGTTGGTCCCCCGCACCCGCAATCATCTCCGCATCAATGCGGTCGGTGACTGTCGGGACCAGCACATCGCAGTCGCGCATCGCCTCGATCAAAGCATCGCGGCTCATCGGGTCATCTTGTGGGTTTAAAGTCGCATCGAACAATTCGCTCATCCGCGCCTCGACGCTGGGCATCAGGTGACGGGTGACCACCACTTTGGGTTTGCCAGAGGAGAATTGCGGTGCGTTGGGTGATTTCGACATGCCACATGCGCTAAGGGGTTTGGCCGGTATGGGTCAAGCGAGCTGTTCCCTGATGGGTACAAGTGTCATCGCGACCCGGCAAAGCGACTTGAAAGTCCAAGCTGCGCAGCGCTACAGGCGGAACATGGTTACCACACGTTTAATTGCTCTCTTGGGCAGCGCCATAATCCTGTTGGCGACACTCACCACCGATCTTAGCGCGCAAGATCGCGAAGTTCCCTATTGGGCGACACTTCGCTTTGATGAAGTGCGGATGCGCGTTGGGCCGAGCCAAGAATACCCCATTGAATGGGTCTACAAACGCAAAGGCCTGCCCGTGCGCGTGGTTCGCATGCGCGAGGGGTGGCGTCTGGTTCAAGACCATGAAGGCACGCAAGGGTGGGTCGCATCAAGCCAGCTCAATCCCAAATTGGGTGCGATGGTAATTGGCGATGGACTGGTCGACCTGCGCGCAGGCCCCGACGCCAGCAGTGATTTGCGCTGGCGAGCAGAACCGGGCGTCGTCGCCGATCTGCTAAGCTGCCGTGAGAGTTTCTGCGAGATCGACGTTGCGGGCCGCTCAGGCTGGGTTCCGGAAAGCCGGCTCTGGGGCGTGGGCGATGGTGAACCATCACCCACACCCGAGGTTGTCCCGGAGCAATAAGCGGGGCTGGTTAAACCAACTCCACCGCCAATGCTGTTGCTTCGCCGCCGCCGATGCACAGGCTTGCGATGCCCTTGGTCTTACCCTGCCGTTTCAGGGCATTGATCAAAGTCACAATGATCCGCGTGCCCGATGCGCCGATCGGGTGACCCAGAGCGGTGGCGCCGCCATTTACGTTAATCTTCGCGTGGTCGATCCCGATGTCGCGCATGGCGAACATGGCAACACATGCAAATGCTTCGTTCACTTCCCAAAGCTCGACATCGTCGATGGCCCAGCCGGCGCCTTTAAGCACTTTCTCAATCGCGCCAACTGGTGCGACGGTGAAGTCCTTTGGCTCGCGCGCATGGGCGGCCATTGCCACGATCTTGGCTACCGGCTTTTGACCACTCTCGTTGGCGACGCTCTCACGGGTCAGCACCATTGCGGCGGCTCCGTCAGAGATGGAGCTCGATGTTGCGGCCGTGATCGTTCCGTCCTTTGCAAAGGCAGCGCGCAGAGTTGGGATCTTGTCCGGACGACCTTTTCCTGGTTGTTCGTCAACATCGACAGTTACGTCGCCCTTGCGAGTGGCAAAGGTCACCGGGACAACCTCGTCAGCAAACGCACCGCTTTCTATCGCTGCGTTTGCGCGGGCTAGCGACTCGATGGAATAGGCGTCCTGCTCCTCGCGGGTGAGTTGGTACTCGTTGGCTGTATCCTGCGCGAAAGTTCCCATGGCGCGGCCTTCCTCATAGGCATCTTCGAGACCATCGAGAAACATATGGTCATAGGTCGTGTCATGCCCAATCCGTGCGCCGGAACGGTGCTTTTTGAGCAGATAAGGAGCATTGGTCATGCTCTCCATTCCGCCCGCAACCACATAGTCGACGGTGCCGCTGGCCAAAGCCTCAGCACCCATGATCACCGTTTGCATGCCCGATCCGCAGACCTTGTTCACAGTGGTCGCTTCGACCGATTTCGGCAGACCTGCTTTGATGGAGGCTTGGCGTGCAGGTGCCTGACCAAGGCCTGCTGGGAGCACGCATCCCATATAGGTGCGGTCGAATTGATCGACGGCAACGCCGGACCGTTCAACCGCAGCTTTGACCGCCGTCGCGCCCAGGTCGGTTGCTGAAACATCGCTCAATGCGCCTTGCATTCCGCCCATCGGAGTGCGTGCGTAGGAAAGGATGACGACGGGGTCGGATGCGGAAAACTGGGTCATGGGGTGTTCCTTGGAAGGGTAGTAAGAGTGTTACCCGAGGATGTAATGCTGCACTGCGCAATTGGCAATCGCGTTCGGCTGCGCTCGCGCTAGCTTGCCAGCGGCGATGGTTTGCGCGACAATTGATCGCAAATTGAAACCAATTGCATTCGAAAGAGACCAAAAATGGCTGATGATAAGCGCGACGAGCTCGAAACCCTGCTGAAACTACAGCGCGACGCCTTCACCGCATCCCGGCCCGAAAGCATGGCCATGCGCAAGGACCGGATCAAGCGCGCGATGGCTTTGGTCAAAGAGCATTCGGATGCGTTCTGCAAAGCGATGAGCGCCGATTTCGGCAGCCGGGCCGTGGAGCAATCGATGCTGACCGACGTCGCCGCAACGGTGGGTGCGGGCAAACACGCGCTCAAAAACATGGACAAATGGGCCAAGACCGAGAAGCGCGGCGTGCAGTTCCCGCTGGGCCTGCTCGGTGCAAAGGCAGAGGTTCGCTATGAACCCAAAGGCGTGATCGGCATTCTGTCGCCGTGGAATTTTCCGCTGCAGCTCGCATTCGGACCACTGATGCAGGTTCTTGCAGCGGGCAATCGGGCGATGATCAAGCCATCCGAATTTACCGAGCGTACGAGCCAATTGATGGCGGAACTGGTGGACGAATACTTCACGCGCGATGAGGTCGCCGTCGTAACTGGCTCTCCAGAAGTCGCCTCTGCATTCTCATCGCTTCCATTCGATCACCTTGTATTCACCGGATCGACCGCAACGGGTCGCCGGGTGATGGAGGCTGCAGCCAAGAACCTTGTCCCGGTCACATTGGAGCTTGGCGGAAAATCGCCTGTCATCATGGGGCGAAGCGCTGATTTTGCTAAAGCGGGTGAGCGCATTGCGCTGGGTAAGATGATGAATGCCGGGCAAATCTGCCTCGCGCCGGATTATATGTATGTGCCTGAGGATAAGCAGGACGAGGCTGTCGCAGGTGTCTCTGACGGAGTGACTGCTATGTATCCGACTTTGTTGGAAAATGACGATTACGCCTCAATCGTCTCCGATCGCCACTTTGAACGCCTGCAAGGTCTCGTCGAAGATGCCCGCGAAAAAGGGGCCGAGGTGATCGAGGTCAATCCCGGCAACGAAGATTTCGGCAACACCAACAACCGCAAAATGCCGCTCACCATCCTCAAAAACGTCACCGAGGAGATGGAGGCGATGCAGGAGGAAATTTTTGGTCCGGTACTTCCGGTCAAAACTTACAAAGCAATCGATCAAGCGGTCGATTATGTGAACGAGCATGACCGTCCGCTGGGCCTGTATTACTTTGGCGATGACAAGGATGAGCAAGAGCGCGTCCTCACCCGCACGATATCAGGCGGTGTGACCACTAATGACGTGATTTTCCACGTCTCGATGGAGGACCTGCCATTTGGCGGCGTTGGGCCATCCGGGATTGGCAGCTATCACGCGGTTGAGGGTTTCCGCGAGTTTAGCCATGCACGCGCCGTCTATCACCAGCCAAAGATCGACATCGCAAAATTGGGCGGCTTCAAACCACCCTATGGCAAAGCGACCGAAAAGGCTGCGGACAACATGATGAAGTAACCTGTCAATCGTGTGGTCGGCCACGCATTTCCCCGGGATTGACGCGGGTGCAATAGTCCGTTCGGTTTTGCGCAACAGATATGCGCAGCTTTGCCCGAGTCGACCCCTTGCGTGAGGGCGGGGAGGGGCCTAGAGGCTGCGCATTGGGATTAATTACGTTTGGACATTGCAGTGATCGACCCCTCTGTCGACTTGAGTCAGTATCTGCCGATACTGCTGTTTATTGGTATCGCGTTTGGACTGTCGGTCCTGTTTGTGTTCCTACCGATGGGCGTCTCGCGCCTGACCGGTGCACACAATCCCGATGCGGAGAAATTGTCTGAGTATGAATGCGGCTTTCCCGCGTTTGAGGATGCGCGCAGTCAGTTTGATGTGCGGTTCTATTTGGTCGCAATCAGCTTCATCATCTTCGACCTCGAAGCCGCCTTCCTGTTTCCGTGGGCTGTGAGCCTGGGTGAGACGGGCTGGGTAGGTTGGATTGGCATGATGACATTCCTAGGCATTCTGGCGATCGGCCTTGCCTATGAATGGAAGAAGGGGGCTCTGGACTGGGAATGAGCACTCTGATCACTCCTCCACAGGGGCTCCCTGACGTATCCGCGCTCGAAACGGCAAAAGGCGGCGAAGTTCGTGCGCCTGACGCAGACTATTTCGAAGCGATGCAAACCGAAGTGAATGACAAGGGGTTTCTTGTCACTTCGACTGAGGATCTGTTCCAATGGGCGCGCACTGGCTCGCTGTGGTGGATGACGTTCGGCCTCGCCTGCTGCGCGGTGGAGATGATCCATGTGAACATGCCGCGCTATGATATGGAGCGGTTTGGCGTGGCGCCGCGGGCGTCACCGCGTCAATCGGATGTGATGATTGTGGCGGGCACCCTGTGCAACAAGATGGCTCCTGCGCTGCGCAAGGTCTATGATCAGATGTCCGATCCCAAATATGTGATCAGCATGGGCAGCTGCGCTAATGGCGGCGGCTATTATCACTATTCTTACAGTGTGGTTCGCGGTTGCGACCGGATTGTACCTGTCGATATCTATGTTCCCGGCTGTCCTCCGACTGCTGAGGCGTTGCTCTATGGTGTGATGCAGTTGCAGCGCAAAATCCGCCGTTCCGGCACGATTGAGCGTTAAGTCATGACCGCATTCTCCAATCTTCGCGCTGGGGCTTTTGCTCTCGCTTGTGTGCTGGTTTCGCATCACGGCGTCGTGCTGGCGATGGATGAGCACGCCGAGCAGGCAGCAGATCCTGACGTCAGCCAGACTGATTTTGCCGTTGATGGTGCGACCGCTTCGATCGCGATGCCATGTGCGGAACCTGCTGCGGGTCCAAGTGGTGGCGACGGGTTTCAAAGTAGTGTCTGCATTGTCGGCGACCGCATGTTCGTATTCGCGATTGCGGCTGATGGAAGCGGAGGCGGACCGATGATATCTGACTTCGACGCCGCTTATGTCGAAATTGAGACATCACCCGACACGGTTAGCATCGAACAAGCAGAAGTTGGCGGTCGTCGCACTATGCAGGCGACCCGTGGCCCAGATCCGGACTTCGGCTTCATGCAAGCCATTGAGCTGCGCGAAGATGCGGTTGTTTATACGATTGCGATGTCGCGTCCCGGCATGACTGAGCCACTATCGCAAGAGGATAAAGCGGCGATGCGTATGTTCGTGGAGTCGCTGGAGATTACGCCATGAGCGCAGTTCTACATTCCGCTCCAAAATACGCCTCGAACGAAGGTGTGATGGACGCCTTGTGCGAAGCGATAAGTGTTTGGCTCGATCATGCTGAAGATGCGCATGGCGAGATTATTCTCACGGTAAAACGCGACGCGATTGCCGATGTGCTCCAAATTCTGCGCGATGAGCATTCTTATCAGCAAATGATGGAGATCGCTGGCGCGGATTACCCTGAGCGGGCCGAGCGGTTTGAAGTCGTTTACATGCTGCTTTCGCTAACGAAAAACCACCGCATTATGGTCAAATGCTCGACCGATGAAGCGACGCCAGTCCCATCGATTACGGGGTTGTGGCCCAACGCCGGTTGGTTGGAGCGCGAGGTTTTCGACATGTATGGCGTTGTCTTCTCCGGCAATTCAGACCTGCGCCGCATTCTCACTGATTACGGGTTCGAAGGGCATCCTTTCCGTAAGGATTTCCCGATGACCGGCTACACAGAACTGCGTTATTCTGAGGAAGAAAAGCGCGTTGTCTATGAGCCGGTTGAGCTGCCGCAGGATATGCGCACATTCGACTTTCTCTCTCCATGGGAAGGCTCGGATTACGTGCTGCCCGGTGACGAGAAGGCTGGCGAACCAGAACCTGAACCAGAGGCCGAAGAGGTCGAGGAAAAGCCGCCAGTTGATGGCGTAGAGTTCGACATTGAAGAGGGGGACGACACATGAGCGTCCAAATCGAAGAATCGCCCACCACAGACGGCGATGTCATTACCAACTATACGATCAATTTCGGGCCTCAGCACCCCGCGGCGCACGGCGTCTTGCGGATGATTATGGAGTTGGATGGCGAAGTCATTGAGCGGGTCGATCCGCATGTTGGCTTGCTCCATCGCGGCACTGAGAAATTGATCGAGCAAAAGACCTATTTGCAGGCTTTGCCATACTTTGATCGGCTCGATTACTGCTCGCCCCTTTGTCAGGAGCATTCCTATGTGCTGGCGATTGAAAAGCTGCTCAACATCGAAGTGCCAGAGCGCGCGCAATATCTGCGGGTGCTGTTCGCCGAGCTGACCCGCATTTGCAACCACATGCTCAACATTGGCGCGCATGTGATGGATGTGGGCGCGATGACGCCCAACCTTTGGGTGTTCGAGCTGCGCGAGGATTGCCTCAACTTCTTCGAACGCGCATCGGGTGCGCGCATGCACTCCGCATGGTTCCGCCCCGGCGGTGTGCATCAGGATGTGCCGGAGAAACTGCTCGTCGATATTGGCGATTGGCTCGACAACCGGTTCTTCCAATTGTTCGACGATGCAATGAGCCTGGTGGTCGACAACCGCATCTTTAAACAACGCAACGTCGATATCGCTGTTGTGGGGCGCGATGACGCAATTGCATGGGGCTTTTCTGGCCCAATGATCCGCGCTGCTGGCATTCCATGGGATCTGCGTAAATCACAACCGTATGACGTCTACGACCGGATGGAGTTTGACATTCCGGTCGGCACCAATTCAGATTGCTATGACCGTTTCATGGTCCGCCTTGCTGAAGTGCGTGAGAGCGCCAAGATCATCAAGCAGTGCATCCGCGATATGCCGCAAGGCCCCATCGCCAGCACCGATGGCAAAGTCTCCCCGCCAAAGCGTGGCGAGATGAAGCAATCGATGGAAAGCCTGATCCACCACTTCAAGCTCTACACCGAAGGCTTCCACGTGCCCGAAGGTGAGGTTTACGTGGCCACCGAGAGCCCCAAGGGTGAATTTGGCGTCTACCTGGTAAGCGATGGATCAAATAAACCATACCGCTGCAAAATCCGCCCGACGGCATTCAGCCACCTTCAAGCGATGGATATGATGAGCAAAGGCCACATGTTGCCCGATGCGACCGCCATTTTGGGCGCGATTGATGTGGTGTTTGGGGAGTGTGACCGGTGAACTCTTCAATTTGGAAGTTTGTACTAAGTAGTCTGGTAATATTTGTCGCTATTCTGATTGGTGTGCTCTTATCTACAGCCTACTCAGGCCAGAGCTATTCTGAGGCTTGGGCTTTGAACTGGAAGCTCTATTCTGGTGTCTTGTGCTTTTTCATATTTTCGAACTTCATAAGTTACTCTAGGATGGCCAAGGTGAAAGCTAATGGCTGATCGTACACCTGCACCCGATACGCCTGAGCTTCGCGCGCGCTGGGGGGACTTTAAATGGTCTCCGGCGAACAAAAAGAAGGCTGATTATCACATCGCCAAATACCCCGATGGTCGCCAGAAATCGGCTACCATGCCGCTGCTTGATTTGGCTCAGCGTCAGGTGGGCGAAGAGACCGATACGCAAGGGTGGCTGCCGCTTCCCGTGATCGAATATGTTGCGAAATATATCGATGTGCCAGTGATCCGCGTGCTCGAGGTCGCGACCTTCTATTTCATGTACAACATGAAGCCGGTCGGCAAATTCCACGTCCAGGTTTGCGGCACAACTCCGTGCATGTTGCGCGGCTCGGATGACATTATATCCGCTTGTCAAAAGCGCGGCATGGCCAAGGGCGCTGTTTCTGAAGACGGTCTTTGGACCCTCACCGAAGTGGAATGCATGGGTAATTGCGCGACAGCGCCCATGGTTCAGATCAATGATGACAATTACGAAGACCTGACTGTCGAACGGCTCGATGCCGTGCTTGATGCGCTGGCTGCGGGTGAGCAACCCAAAACCGGCACACAAGAACCAGGGCGGCACACTTCGGAACCGCGCGGTGGGGTCACTTCGCTCAAAGAAATGGTCGATGCGAACCACGATTATCGGGGTGAGTATTGATGAACGGCAGCGTGCTTGCCTTGATGATTGCAGGCTTTCTCAGTTTTGGCGCGGGCGCATATCTCGCGTCTGCCGGTGACCGAACTTTGGGCATCGTTTTGATGGCGAACGGATTGATTTTTCAAGTTTTGACTTTGCGCCAAATGAAACTGGCGAAGCAGAAGGATGCAGGCGATGCTGGCTGATAAGGACCGCATCTTCACCAATGTCTATGGGTTCCAGGACTGGGGCCTTAAGGCGGCGCAAAAGCGCGGCGATTGGGATGGCACGAAGGCTCTGATTGAGCGCGGCAATGACGCGATCATCGAAGAGATGAAAGCATCGGGCCTGCGTGGTCGTGGCGGTGCGGGTTTTCCGACTGGCCTCAAATGGTCCTTCATGCCCAAATCTTCTGCCGATGGTCGGCCCAGCTTCCTCGTCATTAACGCGGACGAGTCTGAGCCGGGTTCATGCAAAGACCGGGAAATCCTGCGCCATGACCCGCATAAATTGATCGAAGGTGCGCTTGTCGCAGGCTTTGCGATGCGTGCGCGTGCGGCCTATATCTACATTCGTGGTGAGTATATTCGCGAGGCTGAAACGCTTCAGGCCGCTATTGATGAGGCCTATGACGCGGGTCTGATCGGCAAGAACGCGAGCGGGTCGGGTTACGACTTCGACGTGTTCATGCATCGCGGTGCGGGTGCCTATATCTGCGGTGAAGAGACCGCGATGATCGAGAGCCTAGAGGGTAAAAAGGGCCAGCCTCGACTGAAGCCGCCCTTTCCAGCAGGTGCAGGCCTTTATGGGTGCCCAACAACGGTCAACAATGTCGAAAGCATCGCCGTGGTCCCGACGATCCTACGACGCGGCGCGGCGTGGTTCTCCAGCTTTGGTCGCGAGGGCAATGCCGGCACTAAACTGTTCCAGATCAGCGGGCATGTCGAAAACCCATGCGTCGTCGAAGAAGAGATGAGCATCCCGTTTGAGGAACTTATTGAGAAACATTGCGGCGGCATTCGTGGCGGTTGGGACAATTTGCTGGCGGTAATCCCCGGTGGATCTTCCGTCCCTCTCGTCCCGGCAGATCAAATCCGTCATGCGCATATGGATTTTGACGGCCTGAAAGAACTGGGTTCAGGCCTTGGTACAGCTGCGGTAATCGTCATGGATAAGTCCACCGATATTGTCCGCGCAATCAGCCGCTTAAGCTATTTCTACAAGCATGAAAGCTGCGGCCAATGCACCCCATGCCGTGAGGGCACCGGGTGGATGTGGCGCATGATGGAGCGTCTGCGCACCGGCGATGCGGCGATCGAGGAAATCGATATGTTGCACGAGGTCACTAAACAGGTCGAAGGCCACACAATCTGCGCGCTCGGCGATGCAGCGGCGTGGCCGATTCAAGGCTTGATCCGCCATTTCCGCCCCGAGTTGGAAAAGCGCATTCACGAGCACAACGCGCAATTCGCGGAGGCTGCAGAGTGAAACGCCTAGCTTTCATTTTTCTGCTGACGTCCTCAGTGATGTTCTCGGCGACGCATGCTTCAGCACAGCTAAGTCCGGGACATTCGGGTTATAGCAGTGCACCACGTGACGGCAGTGATCGCGATTATTGGCATCTAATTCGCCAGCTTGGGTACTGCCTATCCAGTTCAAAAGCTGATGAGTCTTTTGAGTTTTTGGCGACTGAACCGGGCTCTCAGGCAGAAGGTGAGGCATGGGACAGCCTGTTCAGGCATCGTCGTCGCAACCCGTGTATGCGCCGATTTTCTAGCGCAACTATGCTTCGCGCGCATGTACGTGGTTCCATTGCACAAGCGATAGTTAGTCGGGCGTTTGACGATAGTGAAGAACGAATGGAACCGGTCTTCCACGAACCTGAAATTGTGAGCAATATCCATGATTTTGCCGACTGTTATGTGGCGAGCAATTTCGCAGACGCGAAGATGCTCATCACTCAAACCCGCATTTCGTCTGAGGGTGAGTTGCAATACGTTCAGGAGTTGGCCGGGGGGTTTGGCTCTTGCTTGCCACAGGGGTCAGCGGTCCGGATCGAACCAACAGCGGTTCGCCTTGCTATTGCAGAGGCTCTTTTTCGCACGATGCGTGCTCCGAGCGGTCAAGCCGCGTTTAGGGGAGTGCAATAATGCCTAAAGTCACCGTAGACGGCCAAGAAATCGAAGTCCCTACGGGCGCGACTGTCCTCCAGGCGTGCGAGCAAGCGGGCAAGGAAATCCCGCGTTTCTGCTATCACGAACGGCTGTCCATCGCGGGAAATTGCCGCATGTGTCTGGTCGAAGTGAAACCGGGGCCGCCAAAGCCTCAAGCATCATGTGCTTTGCCTGCTGGTGAGGGACAAGAAATCCGCACCGACACGCCGATGGTCAAAAAGGCGCGCGAAGGGGTGATGGAGTTTTTGCTCATCAACCACCCGCTCGATTGCCCGATTTGCGATCAGGGCGGTGAGTGCGATCTGCAAGACCAGGCGGTCGCGTATGGTCGTGGATATTCCCGCACCCAAGAAAATAAGCGTGCGGTTACCGAAAAGAATATGGGGCCATTGATCAAGACGATCATGACCCGCTGCATTCATTGCACTCGCTGTGTTCGTTTTTCCGAGGAAATTGCGGGCGTTGATGAGATTGGCGCACTGTACCGCGGCGAAGATATGCAGATCACGACATATCTGGAACAGGCTGCGTCTCACGAATTGTCCGCCAACGTTATTGACCTGTGCCCAGTGGGTGCACTGACATCGCGGCCTTATGCGTTTGAAGCGCGGCCTTGGGAATTGAAGCGCACGCTCAGCATCGATGTGTCCGACGCGGTGGGCGCGAACATTTCGCTCCATTCAAAGGGCCGCGAAGTTATGCGCGCGCTTCCTCGCATCAATGACGATGTGAATGAGGAATGGCTTTCGGATAAAGGCCGCTATCAAGTCGATGGCCTGATGAAGCGCCGCTTAGACAAGGTTTTCGTGCGCAAGGCTGGCAAGCTGACCGCTTCGAGTTGGAGCGAGGCGTTCGACGTGATCGCGACGCATTTGGGCGATGACAAATCGAGCATCGCTGCGGTTGCAGGCGATATGGTCGATTGCGAGACAATGTTTGCGGCCAAGACGTTGTTGGCCGCTTGTGGGTCGACTAAGGTTGAGGCTCGTCAAACGGGCATGACCTATGATGTGTCGAACATTGCCGCGGTCAATTTCAACTCCACATTGGCAGGTATTGAAACCGCCGATGCGATCTTGATTATTGGCAGCCACATCCGCTGGGAAGCCGCCTTGGTGAATGCGCGCATTCGCAAGGCTGTCAAAGCGGGCGCGAAGGTGTTTGTGGTTGGGCCGGAATGGGAAACCACTTACCCCACGACCTTCCTTGGCGAAGACCTCAAAGTTTTGAACCGCGCGCCCAAGGCTTTGGGTGATGCGATGAAGGCGGCAGAGCGGCCCGCGGTGATCCTTGGCGGGGCGGCGTTGGCGAATGGGGCATTGGCTCCGGCTTTGAAACTCGTCGACAAATTTGGCCTCGTGAAAGACGGTTGGAACGGCTTCAACGTATTGCATATGAGTGCGGCGCGCATGGGTTCGCTGATGCTCGACTTTACCGTGCCAGGCGGCATGGCCGACATCGCGAAGGCTGCTCCCAAAGTGCTCTTGAGCCTTGGTGCGGATGAGATGAATCACGAGCCGTTCGCGGACAGTCTCAAAGTCTATATTGGCCACCATGGCGACAAGGGCGCGCATATGGCGGACGTGATCTTGCCTGCGGCGAGCTATGCGGAAAAAGATGGCACCCATGTGAACACCGAAGGCCGCGTGCAGTTCGCAGAAAAGGCAGTCTTCGCACCCGGTGACGCGCGTGAGGATTGGACGATCCTGCGGGCGCTTGCAGATGCGTTGGGTGTGAACGTCGGGTTCGACAGCTTCGCCGAATTGCAAGCTAAGATGATCGCAGCGGTCCCTGCATTGGGCGAAGGAGGCCTCGCCGATTATGGCGCGCTGCCCAAGGCTGACAGCAGCGCCAAGGGCGAGGGCATGATTGCCGCTTACCCGATTGCCGATTTCTACCTCACCAACCCGATCGCACGGGCAAGCGCTGTCATGCAGCAATGTTCGGCAGAACTGCTCCACGCGGATGAGATTAAGGAGGCAGCGGAATGACCGAGTTCTTCGAAGGCCTTGGCATGTCCTATGAATGGGCGTGGACCGTTGCCACATTGGTGGGCATTCTGGCGATCTCGTTGATCGTGATGTTCTCGGTCGCCATGGTGATCTATGTTGATCGCAAGGTGTTGGGCGCGATTATGCTGCGGCGCGGGCCTAATGTGGTGGGCCCGTTCGGCTTGCTGCAAAGCTTTGCAGATGGGTTGAAGGTCTTCCTGCAAGAGACAATTATTCCCTCGGCTGCGAACAAAGGCATCTTCCTGCTCGCGCCGATCATCACCTTTACCGTCGCATTGGCCGCGTGGGCGGTGATCCCGTTTGCCGATGGCGTGGTGCTGGCCGATATCAATGTTGGCTTGCTTTATATCCTCGCGATCAGCTCACTTGGCGTTTACGGCGTGGTGATGAGCGGATGGGCGTCAAACTCCAAATACCCGTTTTTCTCCGCCATGCGTGCGGCGGCGCAAATGATCTCTTACGAAGTCTCGATCGGCTTTATTCTGGTTTGTGTCGTGCTGTGGGCGGGGTCATTCAACATGACCGATATTGTCATGGCTCAGAAGGGGCATGGGCTAGGCATCGTCAACGGGTTCTTCTTTAACCCGCTGCTGTTCCCGATCTTCGTTGTGTTTTTCATCTGCGCGCTGGCCGAAACCGCACGGGCTCCGTTCGATCTGACGGAGGCGGAGAGTGAGCTCGTCGCCGGTTATCAAACCGAATATTCCTCCATGAGTTTCGCGCTGTTCTGGCTGGGTGAGTATGCAAACATCCTGCTGATGTGTTCGCTGTGCACGCTGCTGTTTGTGGGCGGTTGGTTGCCACCGATTGAATGGGCGCCGCTCTATTATGTGCCGGGGATTGTCTGGTTCTTGCTCAAGACCTTCGGGTTCTTCCTCGTGTTCAGCTGGATCTGGGCAACTGTGCCACGCTATCGCTATGACCAATTGATGCGGCTTGGCTGGAAAGTGTTCCTGCCGATGAGCCTGATCTTTGTTGCCCTTATTTCTGGCTATCTTATGGCCACAGGACATTTTGCAAAATGACCACCGCAGCCCAGCTCCTCAAATCATTCACGCTCTGGGAATTTCTCAAGGCGCATGCGCTGACCTTGAAGTATTTCTTCAAGCCTAAGGTGACGATCAACTATCCGTTTGAGAAATCGCCGCTCAGCCCGCGTTTTCGCGGTGAGCATGCTTTGCGGCGTTATCCCAATGGCGAAGAACGTTGCATCGCTTGTAAACTGTGCGAGGCTGTTTGCCCTGCGCAGGCCATCACGATTGAGAGCGAGCCGCGCGAAGACGGCAGCCGCCGCACCACCCGATACGACATCGACATGACCAAATGCATCTATTGCGGATTTTGTCAGGAGGCTTGCCCGGTTGACGCCGTGGTGGAGGGGCCGAACTTCGAGTACGCCACCGAAACGCGGGAAGAACTGCTTTATGACAAGGCAAAACTGCTCGCAAATGGTGACAAGTGGGAACGGGCCATCGCGGCCAATCTTGAAGCGGATGCACCCTACCGCTAGGGGCCTGCGCGGGATGGAAAAACAGGGATCATGATTCAGACACTAGCCTTTTACCTGTTCGCAGGGCTGGTCATCGCAAGCGCGGTGATGGTTATCCTGTCGCGCAACCCGGTGCACTCTGTGCTCTGGCTCATCCTCGCGTTCTTTAACGCGGCGGGCCTGATGGTTTTGGTCGGCGCAGAGTTTATCGCGATGCTTCTGGTGATCGTCTATGTGGGGGCGGTTGCGGTGCTGTTCCTGTTCGTTGTCATGATGCTCGACATCGACTTTGCCGCGATGCGCGCAGGGTTCGTGAAGAATTTCCCATTGGGGATCGTGGTCGCGCTGATCCTGCTTGCGGAACTGGGCCTTGGCATTGGAGCCTATGGAGCAGGCGGGCTGGAATTGGGCGCAAGTGATGAAATGGCGCCCGTGCGAGACGACGTTAGCAATATCGCGTCCATCGGTGCGCTGCTCTACGACGATTATATCATCTTGTTTGAAGTGGCCGGGATCATCCTGCTGGTTGCTATGATTGGAGCCATCGTGCTGACTTATCGCGAACCTAAGCCGGGTGCGCGCGGTCGTCAGGATATCGGCAAGCAAATTTCGCGCCGCCCGGAAGAGGCAACGGTCCTCAAAAACCCAGAGTATGGCAAGGGGATTGAGCTATGACCGAAGCTGTCGGCATCGAACATTACCTTGTCGTGGGCGCAATTCTGTTTGTGCTGGGGGTGCTGGGCATCTTTATCAATCGCAAGAATGTGATCGTTATCCTCATGTCGGTGGAGCTGATCTTGCTGGCAGTGAACATCAACTTGGTCGCATTCAGCGCGGCTAAGGGTGACCTGGTCGGACAGATATTCGCTATGATGGTGCTCACCGTCGCTGCGGCAGAGGCAGCCATCGGGCTTGCAATTCTCGTCATCTATTATCGCGGGCGCGGGACAATCGCGGTCGATGATGTCAACCGGATGAAGGGATAAGCACCGGTGGATCCAATCCTTATCATCGTCTTTGCACCTTTGCTCGCTGCGATCATCGCAGGGTTGGGCAACCGGATGCTGGGCAATGTGGTCACAAAGTCGATCACAACAGGAGCCTTGTTCCTGTCTGCTGCGCTCAGCTGGCCGATCTTTATCGGGTTTTTGAACGGCAGCGAGACTGCGCAAGTCGTGCCGGTGCTCAAATGGGTGCAATCGGGCACGATGAGCTTCGACTGGGCGCTGCGGGTCGATGCGCTGACCGCTGTGATGCTGGTGGTGATCAACACGGTCTCTGCGCTGGTCCACCTCTATTCATGGGGTTATATGGACGAAGACCCGGATCAGCCGCGCTTCTTCGCCTATCTCTCGCTGTTCACATTCGCCATGCTGATGCTGGTGACTGCCGATAATCTGGTCCAAATGTTTTTTGGCTGGGAAGGGGTTGGGCTAGCGTCCTACCTACTGATCGGTTTCTGGTTTAAGAAGCCGAGCGCCGGTGCAGCCGCGATCAAGGCCTTCGTCGTCAACCGGGTTGGCGATCTTGGCTTTATGCTCGGCATCTTTGGTACCTTCGTGGTGTTCCAGACGACCTCCATTCCCGAGATCCTCGAAGCGGCGCCTGCGATGAGCGGGTCGACGATCACCTTTCTTGGTATGCGCCTCTACACCATGGATATCCTATGTATTCTGTTGTTCATCGGAGCGATGGGCAAATCGGCTCAATTGGGCCTGCACACATGGCTTCCTGATGCGATGGAGGGGCCTACTCCGGTTAGCGCTCTGATCCACGCAGCGACCATGGTGACCGCCGGTGTTTTTATGGTTTGCCGCCTGTCCCCCATGTTCGAGACCGCGCCGACCGCGTTGATGTTGGTGACTGTTGTGGGCGCAGCGACATGTTTCTTTGCCGCGACCATCGGGACCACGCAGTGGGACATCAAGCGGGTCATCGCTTATTCGACCTGCTCACAGCTGGGCTATATGTTCTTCGCCGTGGGCGTTGGCGCGTATGGGGTCGCGATGTTCCATCTGTTCACGCACGCATTCTTTAAGGCGTTGCTGTTCCTCGGTGCTGGCTCGGTCATCCACTCGATGCACCATGAGCAAGACATGCGCTATTATGGTGGCCTTCGCAAAGCGATACCTCTGACATTCTTTGCCATGTTGATGGGGACACTCGCCATCACAGGTCTGGGGGTTTATCATCTCGGCTTTGGCTTCGCTGGTTTCTGGTCGAAAGATGCGATCCTTGAGGTAGCCTTCGCGCGCGGCACCGGGACGGGGACGATGGCGTTCTGGTTGGGTGTGACGGCAGCTTTGCTCACAAGCTTTTACAGCTGGCGGCTTATGTTCCTCACATTCTGGGGCAAGCCGCGCTGGATCGAGAGCGAGCATATTCAGCACTCCGTCCATAAGACTCCGGAAGAAGCGGGCGAAGACACGACCGGCGGATACCATCCGCATGAAAGCCCCGTCTCGATGTTGATCCCCTTGGGTGTCCTGACACTTGGCGCAGTGGCGGCGGGTCAGCTTTTTGCACCGAGTTTCTTGGATGATGCGGCGTTTTGGGCTGGATCGATTGTCTATAATGAGAACCTGATCCACGCGATGCACGCGGTGCCATATTGGGTGAAATACTCCGCTCTCATCGTCATGATCATCGGCTTTGTAGGTGCATATCTTGCCTACATGGCAAGGCCCGACATTCCGGCGAAGTTCGTTGCGAGCTTTGGCTGGCTGCACAATTTCGTGTTCCGCAAATGGTATTTCGACGAATTGTATGATGCGATCTTCGTCAAACCTGCCTTCTGGTTTGGCCGGCAGTTCTGGAAGCTGGGCGATATCGGCACGATTGACCGCTTTGGACCTAACGGCGTCGCTTGGGCGGTTGAGCGTGGCTCTATCGCAGCCAAGTCGATTCAGTCGGGCTATCTCTACACCTATGCGTTGATCATGCTTTTGGGCCTGATCGCCGCTGTCACTTACGTGCTGCTCTAGGGGCGTTGACGAGCAATGGACTTTCCCATCCTCACCACCATGATGCTGGTGCCGCTCGCAGGCGCGATCCTGTGCCTGTTTGTCGGTAATCAGGGGGACGGAGCAGCCGCGCGCGGTATCGCTTTGGCCAGCACTCTGGCGACTTTCGCGCTCGGCATCCTGCTGTGGGTCAATTACGATATTGGCGGCGCGCAATGGCAGTTTCAGGAGAGTTATGACCTGTTCGCAGGGTTCTCCTACGCCCTAGGTATCGACGGCATTTCCTTGATGCTGATCATGCTCAGCGTGTTCCTGATGCCGATCTGTGTTCTTGCCAGCTGGGAAGCGATTACAAAGCGCGTTGGCGAATATATGGCCGCATTCCTGTTTATGGAGGTGTTGATGATCGGCACCTTTGCGGCGCAAGATTTGTTCCTGTTCTACATCTTCTTCGAAGCAGGCCTGATCCCGATGTATCTCATCATCGGCGTATGGGGCGGCGATAACCGCATCTATGCGAGCTACAAGTTCTTCCTCTACACGCTGCTTGGATCGGTGCTGATGCTGGTCGCGATGTTCTGGATGACGGCTACCGCTGGCACATCGGACATCCCCACATTGATGGAATACCCTTTCCCAGAAGGGGCGCAGACATGGCTGTGGCTGGCCTTCTTTGCGAGTTTCGCGGTGAAGGTTCCGATGTGGCCGTTTCACACATGGCTGCCCGATGCGCACGTTCAGGCGCCGACTGCAGGTTCAGTGATTTTGGCGGGTGTGCTGCTGAAATTGGGCGGTTACGGGTTTATCCGGTTCAGCCTGCCGATGTTCCCCGAAGCAAGCGCGGACTTTGCATGGTTGGTATTCATCCTCTCGATGATTGCGGTGATCTACACCTCGCTCGTCGCGCTGGTTCAGGCGGATATGAAAAAGCTGATCGCCTATTCCTCAGTCGCGCACATGGCGATTGTGACGGTCGGATTGTTCGCATTCAACGTGCAAGGGTTGGAAGGCGCAATGCTCATCATGCTCAGCCATGGCCTTGTTTCAGGTGCGTTGTTCCTGTGCGTCGGCGTCATCTACGACCGCCTGCACACTCGCGAGATTGAGAGATATGGCGGGCTCAGCATCAACATGCCGTATTATGCGATCTTCTTCCTGCTGTTCACCATGGCCTCTATCGGACTTCCCGGCACCAGCGGCTTCGTCGGTGAGTTCCTATCGCTTGCAGGCATTTATCAAACCTCAAGCCTCGTGGCGCTGATCTGCACCACTGGGATCATCCTTGGCGCTGCTTATATGCTCTACCTCTATCGCCGCGTTGCCTTTGGCGCTCAGAAGAACGAAGACGCCGCAGCAATGTCAGATATCCGTCCGCGCGAATGGGCGATGATGGTGCCGATTGCGGCCGTGGTGCTGTGGATGGGTGTTTACCCAGAGAGTTTCCTAGCTCCAATGCGCGAAGATATCAGAGTGCTGAATGCACAAATCGCAGATGCTGCTCCGGCAAGCGATGCGGAGCTTGATGCTGGCACTCCGCGTGACGGAATGGCCAATGCGATTGAGCATGAAGCCGAGGGGGCACACTGATGGACTTCCCAGCTTCCTTCGCGCTGATTGCGCCCGAATTGATCCTGACCGCATCCGGTCTTCTCCTGCTGTTGGTATGTGCATGGGGCGGTGACAAAATGGCGCGTCCTGTCGCTATTCTTGCGGCTGCCGCTCTGTTTGGGGCCGGCTTTATGCTTGTACCGGGCCTGCACTTCGGCACTGGGCCCGACACTTACGCCTTTGGCACATTGATAAAGGTCGACAGCTTTGCACTGTTTGCCAAAGCATTGATCTATCTCGCCGCGATTGGCTGTTTGATGATCGCGCCAGCCTTCTTCAACAGTGAAGCTGCGGGAAGCGAGAAGGGCCTGCGCGCCGAGTATTCGGTATTGGTGCTGTTCGCGGTTTTGGGCATGAGCATCATGGTCTCTGCTGCCGATTTCATAACACTTTATCTAGGGTTGGAGCTGAACTCGCTGGCCGCTTATGTGCTCGCATCGATCCTTCGTCAGGACCAACGATCCGCAGAAGCTGGGTTGAAGTATTTCGTCCTGGGTGCGCTGGCTTCGGGTATTCTGCTGTACGGTATCAGTCTGCTCTATGGCTTCACCGGTGGCACCGACTTTGTCAGCGTCCGCACCGGGCTAGAGGGCGATCTGAGCACGGGACAATTGTTCGGGCTGATCTTTGTGATGGCGGGCCTTGCGTTCAAAATCGCGGCTGTTCCATTCCATATGTGGACACCTGACGTATATGAGGGGGCTCCGACACCGGTCACCGCGTTCTTCTCAACGGCTCCTAAGGTGGCCGCTGTCGCGCTGACCGCGCGCGTAGTGTTCGAAGTGTTCGGCGGACAAGTGCTTGCTTGGCAGCAGATCGTTATGTTCGCTGCACTCGCTTCGATTGTGTTCGGGGCGTTGGGAGCGATTGGGCAGGAGAACTTGAAGCGTCTGCTCGCCTATTCTTCGATCAACAATGTCGGTTTTATCCTGCTTGGTCTGGCGGTTGCCAATGCTGACGGCGCCAGCGCAATGCTGGTGTACCTATTCATCTATGTTGTGATGAGCCTTGGCAGCTTTGTCGCTCTGCTAATGCTCCGTAGCGAGGATGGTCATCTCTACGAGACATTCGCGGACATTCGCGGCCTCGCGACAACGCGCCCTGTGATCGCATGGTCACTGCTCGTCTTAATGTTCAGCCTCGCAGGCATTCCGCCATTGCTCGGTTTCTTCAGCAAGTTCGTGATCTTCAAGGCGACGGTTGAAGCGGGCCTAGTCGCTTTCGCTGCCATTGCCATTGCCGCGAGCGTGATTGGTGCGTTCTACTACATCAAATTCGTGAAAGTGATGTTCTTCGATGACGCGGTCGATGTGGTGAAGGGCAAAAGCGGCAATGCACATTGGGCTTTGTTGATATTGACGGCATTGATCGTTTCGCCGCTGGGTTACTTGATGACTCAATCGCTCACCGACCTTGCTGACAAGGCGGCCCAATCGTTGTTCGTTGCGGTTTGAACGCTCTTACTGCCATCAACTGGGTTGAGGAGACTGGCTCTACCAATGCCGATATGGTCGCGTCGATAAGGGCGGGAGAAACGGCCACGGAGGGCGCATGGCATGTCGCCCGTCGGCAGTCTGCGGGTAAGGGACGCCAAGGACGCGAATGGCACGATGGCTTAGGCAACTTTATGGGTTCAACCGTGGTTGCAATCCGCAAGGGCGATCCGGTCCCTCCATCGCTTAGCTTCGTCGCCGCGCTGGCCGTCGGTCAAGCGATCGACATGACATTGGAAGGTGCTTGCCGACCAAAGCTTAAATGGCCCAATGACGTTTTGCTCGATGGTCGAAAAGTCTCTGGGATATTGCTGGAGATGGTCGGCGGTCATGTTGTCGTCGGAATTGGTGTAAACTTAGCAAGCGCACCGCAATTGGTTCATCGGCAAACCGCGGCGCTATCCGATCATCGGCGTGCGCCTGATCCCAAAGCCTTTGCTGAAACGCTGGCAGACGTCTTTGCCAGATACCTCAATGCATGGCGTTCAGAAGGACTAGCGCCCGTCCTCAAAGGCTTCTTACACAATTCGGATCACTACACGGGCGCTCCGATCACGGTCCACGATACCGATGGCAGTTCAATCGAAGGCACATTCTATGGGCTGGAGCAGGACGATGGCGCGCTGCGTCTGCGCTTGGCGGATGGCGCTGAACGTGTCATTCGGGCAGGCGATATCTCGTAAGGAGTGAGGCTATGCTGCTGGCAGCTGATGTCGGAAACACCAATGTCGTTTTTGCGCTGTTCGATGCCGAGGGTGATGACACGCAAACCCCCCGTGCGCGCTGGCGCATCGCCACCGATCCACGCCGGACGGGTGATGAATACGCTGTGTGGCTCCTTCAATTGCTTGCGATTGAAGGTGTTGCGCGCGAAGACATCAAGAAGATCATCTTCGCCTCCGTCGTCCCGCGCGCCGATCACAACCTCACCGTGCTGGCGCAAAAATACTTCGGCATCACCCCTCTCAAGGCAGGATCAGGCGAGGCAGCTTGGCGCTTTGAAATTGATGTGGATCAGCCCAGTTCCTTGGGTGCAGACAGAGCGCTGAACATTCTTGCCGCGCATCACAAATATGGCGGTGACTTGATCGTCATCGACTTCGGCACGGCGACCAAATTTGAAGCGGTTGATTTCAACGGCGCTTACAAAGGCGGCTCTATCGCACCGGGCATCAACCTCTCACTCGATGCGCTGGTCGGCAAAACTGCAAAGTTACCCCGCATCGCCATCCGCGCGCCGGAAAGCGCCAGCGTCATCGGGCGCAACACCGAAGACCAAATGCTCATTGGAGTATTCTGGGGCTATGTGGCAATGATGGAGGGCATCGTTGAACGCATGAAGTCAGAGATCGGGCGCCCTGCCAAGGTGGTCGCGACCGGCGGGCTGGCCATCCTTTTTGACGACGCAACCGACATCTTTGACGAGGTCGATGCAGATCTGACGATACAAGGTCTGGCGATCCTTGCCGGACAAGCCCCGGCCTAAGCCAATTTCTGACATTTCAATTTGAATTCGAGACTGTGTGAAAAAGAACTATTCTCCTGAAAAAGAGCTGCTGTTTCTGGCGCTTGGCGGATCCGGCGAAATTGGCATGAACGTCAACCTGTATGGGTGCGATGGCAAGTGGCTAATGGTCGATCTGGGCATGACGTTTTCCGGAGGCGAGTATCCCGGCGTTGACCTCGTATTTGCGGATCTCGACTTTATCGAAGAGCGCACCAAGGATCTGCTCGGGATAGTCCTGACGCATGCGCATGAAGATCATATTGGGGCAGTGCCCTACTTTGCAGGTGAACTGGGCGTTCCGCTTTACGCCACACCGTTCACGGCCGATCTGGTCGCGCGCAAGCTGCAAGAGGCCGGTTTGCTGGGTAAGGTTGAGTTGAATGTCATCACCGATGACCACGGTGACTTTGATATCGGACCCTTCAACATCAAGTATTTGCCGCTCGCGCACTCGATTGCAGAGGGCAATGCGCTGTTGATCGACACGCCCTATGGCCGCGTCTTTCACACTGGCGATTGGAAGCTGGACGAAGATCCGATTATTGGTGAACCGACCACCGAAGAAGAGCTACGCGCCATCGGTGATGAGGGCGTTGATGTCCTGGTCTGTGACAGCACCAATGTTTTTAATCCCAATCCATCCGGTTCCGAAGGAGCTGTGCACAAGGGTTTGATGGAAGAGATCGCGCTGCATTCGGGCAAGCGGGTGTTAGTCACGACCTTCGCCAGCAATGTCGCAAGGCTGCAAACTTTGGGCGAAGTGGCGCGCGAAAATGGCCGCCAGATTTGCGTGGCGGGCCGCTCGCTCGACCGCATTATCGAAGTCGCGCAGAGCAACGGATACCTCCAGGATTTCCCCAAACCGGTCGATTTCAGCACCGCCATGCAATTGCCGCGCGGCGAGGTGCTAATCATCGCGACCGGAGGACAGGGCGAACCACGCGCTGCGCTCTCTCGTATTGCTGATGATAACCATCCGCTTGAATTGGTAAGCGGCGATGTGGTGTTGTTTTCCTCACGTCAGATACCGGGCAATGAGATTGCAATTGGTAAGATGCAGAACCAGCTTTCCCGGCGCGGCATTACGATGGTTACGGACAGGCAGAGTTTGATCCATGTGTCCGGTCATCCCGGACGGCCTGAACTCGAATCGCTCTATGACTGGTTGCGTCCGGAAATATTGGTGCCGGTCCATGGCGAAATGCGTCACATGCGCGAGCAAGCCAAGGTCGGCAAGGAGCACGGTATTCCTTGCAATATCGTCCAATCCAATGGCGACATTGTGCGACTTTCTCCGGGTGATCCGGGTAAGGTTGCGGAGGTCCGCAATGGCCGGCTTGTACTGGATGGCGACATCATTGCGCCTGCCGATGGCGAGGCGGTCGCTACGCGCCGCCGGGTTGCGCATGAGGGGTTGGTCTTTGTGGTGCTGGCTCGTGGTGAAAGTCCAGCGATTGAGGCAATTGGCCTGCCACTGGATGAGGACGTGCCAGAGTTTATCGAGGAGACGCAGGGTGATATCCTGAAGGCTATTGGTAAGCTGAAGGGCCGCGATGCAACTGATCCGGTGGCTGTCCATGAGGCCACGCGGCTTGCTGCACGGCGTGCTGCGCGACGTTGGTCGGGTAAGAATCCGCAGGTGCGCGTGATTATGCCCGGGCTGGATGGTGGGAATGCATCGCGATGAAGATCACATCAATCATCGCAGTCTACTTCCTATTTTTTGTGATGACCGCCTTTGTCATGCTGCCATTTGGTGTGCGGACGGCTGACGAAGCCGGCGTCGAAAAGGTCCCCGGTCAGGCGGACAGCGCTCCAGTGAATTTCCGTCCCGGCAAGCTGGTGATCCGCGCGACCCTCGTGGCCGCGCTGCTTACGACGCTTTTCGTGCTCAACTTTGAATTTGGCTGGATCAGCGCGGACGACATCAATGTCTTCCCCGATCCCCCATCCAATCTTGGCACTGAGCGCTAAGGCCTAGTTCCGCAGCCGCTCGATAGACTGAGCGAGCACCACGTAAAGCTTACCCATATCCGAGCCCAAGATGGTCACGCCCAGTGCGTTGCCATCACGAGTGGAGAGCATGGAACGTAGCATCGCTTCGAAATCGTGGATGTAGCGGCTAACATTGCCTTTGAACGCGTCGTCGCTTTGATAGAGCTCCGCGATTTCCTTGGCGTCGCCACTGTCGAGTAAACGGACGGCGCGCCGCGTGAAGATGCCGCGATCCCCTTTGAGATAGGCATCCCATGCGGTGTCGGTGACTTCGGTTGAAAGCGCCCCGGCAATGTCGATGGCGCTCGAATTGAGGCTATCTGTGATCAACGCCATCCGCCGGGCAAAGTCATTGCCGACTTGTTCCTCGGCCAGTTCGCGCGACCTTGCGATGCGTTGCTCCAGATTGATGGTGAGTTCGTTGACCTTGGCCAACTGGTCGCGCAACTGAACTGTCGCTTCGCGTCCAGCGCCAGACGCCTGAGTGGCCGCTTCTTCGAGCTTGCTAACCGCTTCAGCGGTATCGCTGCGCAGGGCACGCTCAATCTCTGAAACCGCATCTTGCGATATAGTCCCAGCGAGTGAAGTGACCTTTTCGCGGGCTCCATCTTCCAGTGTTGCAAACACCGTGGTCGTAGCCTCCTCCAGTTTCGCAAGAGCGTCTCGTAGCTTGCCTTGAGTGTCCTCCGCGAAATTCTCGCTCTGTTTGGTAAGCCGCGTGAAACCTCCGCGAAGGCCCTGCAACTTAGCCAGCGCATCTTCCGATTGTTCGGTCAATTTTGTCTGCAAAGCATCGATTGAGCTATCCGTGTCCTCAATCTTCGATTGCGTCTCGATCAGATAATTGCCGATCCCTTGCGCTTGTTGATTGGTCGCGAACATCATGCCCGACAATTTCGCCGCGCGCTCTTCAACCGCGCCCAATGAACTCGATGCTACTTCGATAGCCTCCGGCAAATCTTCGCGGCTGTGTTGAGCGCCTGACTGGATGATTTCCAGCAACCGAATGCCCGCTTCCGTCAGCTCGTTCAACTTCGCCTCGGTCTCACCAAGCGCGGCCTGTTTGTCCGCAACCGTAGCGCTGAATTCTTCCAGCCCAGATGTTAGCCCGGCGCGTGTGGCTTCGCCTTGGGTGTCGATGTCGCTGACTAGCTTGGAGAGGGCATCCAGCTGTTCGGTCATCGCAGTGCTTTGCTCAACAAGCTTCTCGGTTTGAGCTGTCTGCGCTTCGCGGCGTTCGGACAAGGCATCATCGAGATTGGCTAGGCGCTGTGCCAGAACCTCGCTTGCCTGAGCCTCGCGTGTGTCAAATTCTTCCTGACGCTTTGCCATTTGCTCTTGGAAATTACGGTCCCGTGCACCCAGTTTCTCATCGAAGCGCGCCGCCTCTGCGTGCAGCTCCTTGATCCGGTTCTGCGATGCGCCCAATGCATGTGCATCGAGCCTGTCGAGCGATTCCACAGTCTTCGTAACGTCGGCTTCAAACCGTTCACGCGATTGTTTCAGCTGCTCCATTGCGCCGACTTCCGCCTCACGCAATGTGCCTGCAATCGCCTTGGTCTCGGATTGAAGCATCTCCATCCGCTCATTTAGAGCTGCCAGAGCCTTGCCCTCGGCTGCATCCACTTCGGAGCGGTAATTGCCAGCCTGTTCCTGAACCGCGCCAAAGCGGGCGCTGATCACTTCGTCAATCCGCTCCATCTGGGCCTCAAACCCGCTCAGCGTCTCCGTCACCCTACTATCAAGGGCGGTGACCTGTGTTTCGCTGGCTTTGCCAAACTGATTGAGTCGTTCAAACCCGCTGATCAGTTTCTCAAGCTGCTCTTGTGCATTGCGCCCAGCATTTCCTACCTGATTGGATACATCCCGCGCAGAATTCGCGACCACAGGCAGATCATCGCGAAGGCTCGTCATGTTACCCAAGGCTGTTTCGCTGGCGCTGCCAATCGCATCGACCTGAGCACCGTTGTCTTTGATAAGCTGCTGCAATTCGCTTGCATGGGTCGAAATCCGCTCACTCGCGACCCGGCCCAAAGATTCCAGTTCGAGCGACTGGGCGCCAAGGAATTCACGCGCAAGGCTCAATTCGCGATTGATCACCGTAAGGCGTGTTTCAAGCTCGCTGCTCTCCCGCGAAAGCAACGAAGCGGTCTGAGCAAAGCGGTTCGCCTCTGCATGAGAGTGACGCATCGTCAAAAGCCAACCAACGCCAACCAAGAGCACTGGAACCGACCAATCGATGATCCAGCGGACCCATTCACTAGGCGCAGCGCTGGCCGCATTGAGCAATTGCCCCTGCATCGCCCATAGATACAGCCCGGTCCAACCCACTATCAAAGCGCCCGCAATAGCTGGAGCAATCCAGCCAAATCGTGCGTTCGCAGGTTCCTCGGCATCCTCGTAAGGATCATCCTCGATATAATCGCTCAGGTCGAGGTCTTCGCCCGCTTCGCTCGTCTCAGTTTCCGGCGCATCGCCTTCTTCTGACGTGATTTCTGATTGCGCATCCTGCGCGGCGTCCTGGCCCACGGCCCGAATATGGTTACCAACCGACATAAATGTCTAATACCACACACAGGTTCAGGATAAACCCCGCTTTAACCTAATACGCGTTATCCCGTTCCGTATGGCATATGAAAGCGGAGCTCTGGATGCGACACTTGCTGCGGCTGCTGGAGATGATCCGGCTCTGTTGGGCGAGTTGCGCAGTGCGTTTGTAGAAAGCGCGGCGAAACAACTCGACCTGCTGAAACGATCGCGTTGTGATGGCAATTGGAACGTTGCCGCGATGCGGCTTAAGGGGCTGGCGGCTAGCTTTCATGCCGAAGAGCTGCTGGTTGCTGCGGAGAACGCGCTGGCATCGGCACCGGGTGAACCGGCGGCTGTACGCGACATTGAAACCGTGCTCGCGCGGTTTGCTGGCAACGCTTAAGGCTACCCGCACAACCAACCATCGCAAAATCACGGGGTTTATCGTCGCCGCATGCTTGATGCGCGGCATGATTGCGGCGTAGCGGAAAGGTTCTGGCTCAAATGTGAGGCAGTACCACGGGAACCGCCGCTTGCGCATCGCTCTGATCTCCGCTGTTAAACGCACCAAAGGTGGAGAATTACGCGCAGCGTTAATGCTGGGCGGGCGCAGTGTGCTGGAATGGCAGGCCGATCTGGTTCGGGCGCTTGGGTGTGAGCGGATCATCTGCATCTGCGATGCTCCGGGCGATTTGGTTCTGGCTTTGCAACGCGAGGTTGAGAGCGCAGGGAGAGAATTCCACGCCATCCGCGGCAATATTCAACTCACGAGCCTCGTAAGAGCCGATCATGAGCTGGTGATGATCCGAGATGGTTTGATGATTGATCGCCAGACGGCTCTCGACTTTGCCCATGATGGGGACACGGGGATCGCGACGCTTTCAGAGAACGACATCCTCGCCCAGACCCATCCGGATGATTTTGAGCGGATTGATCGGGAGCGGCATTGGAGCGGCTTTGCGATTATGCGCGCGGGGCAGGTGCAGCATCTTGCCGATATGCCGCCAGATGGTGATCCTATGTCGCTGTTATTGCGGCTTGGGTTGCAGGCCCGCACGGAGTGTCGGGATATCGGCGCTGCCTTGGAGCAGTCACAGAATTGGTTGCTTGCCGTCGACGATCAGATTTTGGGAGCGCGTGAAGCGAATTTGATCGAAGCGGCGGTGACAGTTCCCTCGGCCTTGGGGCCGGGTAGGGCAGTTGCAGCCTTGACTATACGCTCACTGGCGCCGCGCGGGATCGAGAACGGGGCGGAAGTCAGCGCGGGAATTGCGGGTGTCGCGATGTTGGCTGGACTCACACTTGCTGGCTTCGGATTTGGTGTCGCTGGCTTAGCTCTTGCGGGTTTCGGTGCACTTGCAGGCAATTTCACTGAGGCGCTGATATCCTTGCGCGAAAACCTGTGGTCGCAAAGAAACACCGGCAGGCTCGTTTCGGCACTGGAAATTGGTGTCGAAGTTGTGGCGGCGGCGGTTCTTATTCTTGCCTATGTGCAGACTGCACAAGCTGGATTAGAGGTCCAAATCGCCTTGCCAATCCTCACCGTCGGGCTGCTTCACCTGGCGGGAAAGCACGTCAAAACACCGCTCTCCGCGTTCTGGCATGATCGGGCGTTACACCTCGCTCTCTTTGCAATTTTGGCTGCGACTGGCCATTTGGGCATCGCGTTAGCGGTGTTCAGCCTTGCGGCACTGGCTGATTTTACTACTGCGCGAGGCGCTCCCATCAGCTAAGTCGGAAAGCTAACCGGGGCTTAACCATAGGCAGCGTAAGGGCTACCCAATGGGCAATATGGCATTGGACCGTACTGAAACCACGTCTGTGGAAGCCATCCTTAAGGGTGCATTGGCGCGCGAGTCCCGCGCGTTAAGCGGCGTTGCGCCTGTTATTTCGCATATGCTGGACAGTCCGGGACAGGCGCTCGTAACCGATGCGATTGTCGCGCGATTGCGCGGAATGCTCAACGATCTGGCGCAGCAATTGCTCTATGCATGTCAAACATCGCCGCCCAGCGAACCCAGTGACCCCGCCGTCATTGATGCTTTGGCAGAAGATATCGCGCGCGACACGGCGCTGTTGGAGCATTTGTATGCGCTCGCGATTGAGGGGCATTTGACCGCTCGGCTTGAGCAACGTGCCTCGCTTGATCCTGTGCTCTCAGTCTTGTTGCAGGAGCTTATCGCATCGGACCAGCCCTCAATTGCTGAACTTGCGATGGGCACGCTGGCGGCCCAGTCGCGCTTTATGCAGAGCCAGCGACGGATGGATTTGCCTCTGGGTGAGCTACCGTCTGAGCTGTTTGCTCGGGTGCTCGCGAAGTTTCAATCAGCGGATCTGGGGCTGGCTGCGGGCGAAATTGAGTCTGCTTTGGCGTCGCTGCGGGCGAATTATGACGAAGGGGCAGGGCGCCTTGGCCTACTTGCTCGCTTAACATCTTCAATGCGTGGCGGTGCGGTTGCGGCGCTTGAGCTAGAGCATGCGGGTCTGGCTCTGTTTACCAGTTCAATGGCCGCGTTGACCCGACAGAAACGCGATTTCGCCGTGCTTGCTTGCCATGAAAATCAGGCTGCACGGCTTGCTTTGAGCTTGCGGGCAGGTGGGATGAGCGCCGCTGGGGTTGAGCGTCAATTCATGCTCATCAATCCTTCGCAAATGCTGCCAGAGGACCTTGCCGCTTTGCCAACGGATCGTGCGCAGGCGCTGTTGGATGGGATCGCTGCGTGAACCGTCAGCAATCCCTCTTGGCCGCGCGCGGGCTAACCGACGATCGCGATCGCTTGATCACGGCGGATGAACCTCTAGCGGACCTGCATGAGGCATGTGGCGGAGCGCTGCCGGGCACATTGGCAGTGCCGGAATTGCTTGATCTGGTGCAACAAGGCCGCCGGATGGGCTTACGCATTGCGCGCGAATTCAACGCCTTCGATGGCGAGGAAATGGTCACAGGCTTCGTGCGCATTCATCCATTGAGCGATGAAGAAGGCGGCGGCTGCGAATTGCTGGTTGAGAACTGGCAAAGAACACCATTGCCGCAAACCAACTCTCAGGAACTAGGCGAGCGGATGGATGCGATTGATCGCGCCGCCGCAGAGATCACCGCACGCCTTGATGCACGGCAGCAGGTGCAGATCGTGTCCGCGAGCGTTGCCGACGCCGCTGAGTTTCAATCAGCGATATCGAAACAGCCGGGCAAGGTGTGGAGCGACTATGTCGAACTTCACGAAGTCGCTCATCACCAACCGCTGCATTGGCGGTTGCTCGATGGGACACGTTGTACACTAGCCGGATCGGAGCGCGAATGGCGCGCGCGCCTGCTGCCGATAGGTCCAGCCACAGCATCACCGCGTGGATTTGAGTTGCTGTTGATCGCAGACGAGCCGTTTGTTTCGAGTGATTTACTAGAGAACATTGATGGAGAAGGTGAGCATTCACGCCTCGTCGGGAGCGCTTTAACACCAGTCCTTCGCCAACCCATCGCGCGGATCATCGCCAATGCTGAAACCATCCGCACCCGTCTCGCCGGACCACTGCGCGCAGAATACAGCGAATATGCAGGTCACATTGCTGCCGCCGGTCAGCACCTTTCTGGCATGTTGGATGATCTCGCCGATCTCGAAGTGGTCGAAGCCGCTGATTTTGAAATCGCCAGCGAACCCGTCGATCTCGCCGATGCCGCGAGCCGTGCTGCGGGAATTTTGGGAGTGCGCGCCCAGGACCGAGCAATCACTGTTGAGCTTTCCGACCCCGGCGCGCCTGTTACCGGCAAAGGGGAATTTCGCCGCGTCCTGCAAATCCTGATCAATTTGATCGGCAACGCCATCGCTTACTCGCCAGAGAGCAGTCGCATATGGGTCACCAGCTCCGCTTCCACCGATGGCACCGTTACCGTTAGCGTGCGCGATGAGGGGCCGGGCATTGACGCAGCTCAAACCGCGAAAATCTTTGAGAAATTCGAGCGCCTCGGCCGTGACAGTGACGGCGGCAATGACAGCGGATCAGGGCTAGGCCTCTATATCTCGCGCAAATTGGCTTTGGCGATGGGCGGAGATTTGGAAGTCGTCACGCCTGACAGCGCCGATCATACGACCGGCGCTGAATTCAGGCTTACATTACCCGCCGAATAGCAGGTGTTTAGCGATTGCCCATGGGCACGTAATCGCGCGCAGTCGGGCCAGTGTAAAGCTGACGCGGACGACCGATAACCTGACCCGGATCGGAGATCATCTCGTTCCACTGTGCAACCCAACCCACAGTGCGGGCTAGCGCAAACAGCGCGGTGAACATTGTGGTTGGGAAGCCTATCGAGCTCAGGATGATGCCGGAATAGAAGTCCACATTCGGAAACAGCTTCTTTTCTTTGAAGTAATCATCGTTAAGCGCGAGCTCTTCAAGCCGCAGCGCGGTCTCAAACACGGGGTCATCGACCTTTAGCGCTTCAAACACCTCTTTGAGAGTTTGCTGCATAACCGTCGCGCGCGGGTCGTAGTTTTTATACACCCGGTGGCCAAAGCCCATTAGGCGGAACGGATCGCTCTTATCCTTCGCCCGCTCGATATAGTGGGGAATGCGATCAGGCGAACCGATCTCTTGCAACATGTTAAGCGCCGCTTCGTTCGCACCACCATGCGCAGGTCCCCACAGACATGCAATGCCAGCTGCTACACAGGCAAATGGGTTCGCGCCCGACGAACCGGCAAGCCGCACGGTTGATGTTGACGCATTCTGTTCGTGATCAGCGTGGAGGATGAAAATCCGATCCATCGCTTTTTCAATGGCAGGATGAACCTCATATTCTTCAGCCGGAACGCCAAAGGTCATGCGCAGGAAATTGCCAGTGTAGCTCAGATCATTCTGTGGCTGCATAAATGGCTGACCCACTGCATATTTATACGCCATCGCCGCAATAGTTGGCATTTTGGCGATCAAACGATGCGAGCTGATCTTGCGGTGTTCTGGGTCCGAGATATCAGTGCTGTCATGGTAGAAAGCTGAAAGAGCGCCCACAACGCCGCACATGATCGCCATCGGGTGCGCGTCGCGGCGGAAACCGGTGTAGAACGTGTTCAACTGATCATGCAGCATCGTATGACGCGTGATCGTGTGTACGAAATCATCATGCTCCGCCTGATTGGGCAGTTCGCCATTGAGCAGCAGGTACGAGACCTCCATAAAGCTGGAATGCTCTGCCAATTGGCCGATTGGATATCCGCGATGGAGCAGGATGCCCTCCTGACCATCGATATAAGTCAGGGCGCTCTCGCAACTTGCGGTCGATTTGTAACCGGGGTCGAAAGTGAACGCGCCAGTTTGACCGTAAAGCTTGCGAATATCGACTACATCAGGTCCGGTGCTGCCTTCGAGCACGGGAAAATCATAGGTTTCGCCGCCCAGTTCGAGTTTCGCCTGCTTGTCTGCCAAGGTTGGTCTCCTGCCCTAAATCTATCTTTGCCCTCGCGGCTCTACGCAGCTTGCGCGTTGAGCCGTGCCAGGGATTCTTCCCGTCCTAAAAGGACCAGAACATCGAAAATACCGGGCGAGGTTGTCGTCCCGGTGAGTGCTGCGCGCATCGGCTGCGCCAGCTTGCCAAAGCCCAATTCCTGTTCCTCAGCAAGCGCTTTGGTAGTGGCTTCGAGAGCCTCGATTGTCCAGCTATTTGTCGCTGCAAGTGCTGCTGAAATGGAGACAAGCCGCACGCGGGCGTCATCATCCAGGAATTTTGCCGCCTTCTCTGTCATCGCCATCGGCTGTGATGTGAACAAAAATCCAGCACCATCAGCCAGTTCATCGAGGTTCTTCGCACGCGGCTTGAGCACTGGCATCGCCTTGGTCAACAGCGCCAGGTCAGCATCCCCTTCGATCCGGTCGGCCACGAGAGGCGCAAGCACCGCGTCATCGCTTTCACGAATATAGTGCCCGTTCAGGTTCTCCAGCTTTTTGATGTCAAACCGCGATGGGCTTTTGCCGACACCGGCTAAGTCAAACAGCTCAATTGCTTCTGCCCGTGTGATTTCTTCGCGGTCACCATGCCCCCAACCAAGCCGCAGCAGATAGTTGAAAAGGGCATCAGGAAGGATGCCCATCTCATCGCGATATGCTTCAACGCCCAATGCCCCATGACGCTTGGACAATTTCGCTCCGTCTGAACCGTGGATCAATGGGATATGCGCATAAGTGGGGCGGTCCCAGCCCATCGCGTCGTAAATCGGCAATTGGCGAAACGCATTGTTCAAGTGATCATCGCCGCGAATGACATGGGTCACTCCCATATCGTGATCATCGACAACAACGGCGAGCATATAGGTTGGCGTGCCATCAGCGCGCAAGATGATGTAGTCATCTAGCTCCGCGTTCTGGACGGAAACTGTGCCCTGAACCTTGTCCTGGATCGTGGTTTCGCCATCAAGTGGCGTCTTCAGACGAACGGTAAAGGGCGCGCCTTGTGGAGCCTCTGACGGATCACGATCGCGCCAACGTCGATCATATAGCATCGGCTGCTTATTTGCGCGCTGCTCTTCACGCATGGCGCTAAGCTCTTCGGGTGTAGCAAAACACTTATAGGCATGGCCCGGTTCAAGCAGTTGGTGCGCGACCTGGGCATGCCGATCGGCCTGCTTCGATTGGAACACTGGCGAGTCGTCGTAGTCCAGCCCCAGCCAATCGAGCCCGTCAAGAATTGCGTCAATCGCCTCCTGCGAGGAACGCTTCTTGTCCGTATCCTCGATCCGCAACAGAGCCCGCCCGCCATGATGGCGCGCATAAAGCCAATTGAACAACGCGGTGCGCGCCCCACCAATATGAAGAAAGCCGGTGGGCGAGGGCGCAAATCGGGTGACGATGTCGCTTGCCATAAGCGCTTAATTCCTATTCATTCGCAGCGATGCAAACCGAGCCAAAAGCCGCTGGGGGACATGGCTGATGGCTGATGCGCCGATGATACCGATTGCGGGCGATCCTGAAAACAGCGTTTCTGCCGACGGAACCGCGCCGTCCGGGCCGCGAGTGCCCACTGCGCGCCTGTGGCAAAGGGGCGGCGGATTGTCCAGCATTGCGAGCGCCATTGGCTCCGGCGGTGAGGGATTTTTGAGCCATGCTGGGTTTGACCGAGCACCGTGGTTGGCCGTGGTTTTTGCCAGCGGCATTCTAACGTGGTTCGCACTTAAGACACCGTGGCAATGGGCGGCTGCTATTGGTGTCGCTTTGCTAATCGCGCTGTTTGCGCTCGCCCTATGGCGCGATGTGACAGAACGCGACCAACTGCGGCGTGCGGTGATCGCATGTTCCCTGATCTTTGCGATGGGAATAGCGGTGATCTGGGTCCGGTCGGAGATGGTCGGGGCCGAGGCCATTGAACGCCCTGTGGTAGAGCGGGTGCAAGGCTTTGTGCTGGAGCGCACCGATCAACCCTCGCAAGATCGCATTCGCCTGACACTAGCGGTGCGCGATGCTGAGACCGCGGAAAGCCGTAAAATCCGCATCAATGTGCCTTTGGAAGAGGTTGAGCGGGTCGAGGCGGAGTTCGACCTTCCCTATGACGCGGGAGCGTTGAAAGAGGGGGCAATTGTGCGGTTGCGGGTGCGGTTGATGCCTCCTGCAAGCCCGATGTTACCGGGTGCCTACGACTTTGCCCGCGCCGCTTGGTTCAAAGGGTTAGCCGCCACCGGCAGTCTCATCGGTGAGATCGAAGTGGTCGAATTGCCTGAGGCTGACTTCGGAATACCGTACTTCCAACGCGCTCTATCTGCTCATGTACGTTCTCGAATGGATGGATCAGCTGGCACTATCGCAGCCGCCTTTGCCAGCGGAGATCGCGGCGCAATCCTAGAGGCAGACGAAGACGCGATGCGCGATGCGGGCCTCACCCATTTGCTCGCTATCAGCGGACTGCATGTGAGCGCAGTGATCGCGGCCGCCTATCTGCTGGCGATCAAGCTGTTCGCACTGTTTCCCGCATTGGCTTTGCGCGTGCGACTACCGATTATGGCTGCGTTGGTTGGAGCGCTGGCGGGAGTTTCATACACCCTGTTAACCGGAGCTCAGGTGCCCACCGTCCGGAGCTGTGTTGCAGCGATGTTGGTGTTGATCGCGCTGGCGATGGGGCGCGACGCATTGTCTTTGCGGATGGTTGCCGTGGCAGCGATTTTCGTCCTTTTGCTTTGGCCCGAGAGCGTTATCGGCCCTAGTTTCCAAATGAGCTTTTCCGCGGTTCTCGCCATCGTAGCGCTCAGCAGCAGCGGTCCAGCAAGAGCCTTTATGGCCCCGCGCGAAGAGCCGTGGTTCAAGCGAACCGGGCGCGGAGTAGTCATACTTTTCATCACTGGGTTGGTGATTGAGATCGCGCTGATGCCCATCGTCCTATTTCACTTTCACAGGGCGGGGCTTTATGGAGCCTTTGCCAACGTCATCGCCATTCCGCTTGTCACTTTCGTTTCCATGCCGTTGATTGCAGTAGCCTTGTTCTTCGACATCGTTGGGCTAGGCGCGCCGTTCTGGTGGTTAGCAGAGCAATCGCTGAACCTATTGCTCGGCATTGCCCATTTCACATCCAGTCAACCCGGAGCGGTCAAACTGATGCCGCAGATGAGTGGGTTGACCATCGGTCTGTTTGTTCTTGGAGGCTTGTGGCTCGCATTGTGGAGTGGTCGGGCGCGACTGCTGGGGTTCCTTCCTGCGGCGGCGGCGACTGCTATGCTGCTCGCGACGCCCATTCCCGATGTTCTGATTGGGCGAGAGGGCCGCCATGTTGGTATCACCATGACCGCGACCGATGGTAGTCGCAGTCTGCTGTCCTTACGCGATAGTCGGTCATCTTATTCCCGAGATAACCTACTTGAGCTCTCCAGTGTGACCAGCAATCCCGTACCCTTAAGCGAGTCGGAAGGCGCGCGCTGTTCGACTGAGTTTTGCACCCTCGTTATTACCAGAGGTGATCGTGACTGGACACTGTTGCTCGCTCGTAACCGCGACTTAATCGAGGAGCGCTCTTTGGCCGCTGCTTGTGAGCAAGTCGATATCGTTGTCGCCGACCGTTATTTGCCGCGTTCTTGCTTGCCGCGTTGGCTCAAGGCGGATCGCCGATTGCTACAACAAACCGGTGGGCTTGCACTCGACCTTGAGGGCGAGCGAATCATCAGTGTCTCAACTGGGCAAGGCCAGCATGGCTGGTGGCGCGGGACCCAGGAGTGACGTCCTACGCGCCCCGCATGCCAGACGATCAGTGATAGCGGCGCAGCAGTCCCGCAAGTTTTCCCTGAACCTCAACGTCACCAGCACCATAGACCTGCGGGTCATAAGATGCATTGGCCGGATCGAGCCGGACCAGTGAGCCATCTTTGTGCAGGTACTTGAGCGTGGCCTCTTCGCCTTTCACCAATGCCACAACGATCTCTCCATCGCGTGCGGTATTGGTGCGGCGAACGAGGGCGAAGTCACCATCGAAGATGCCGGCCTCAACCATCGAATCGCCGGAAACTTCAAGGGCGTAGTGCTCACCAGGGCCAAGCAGCGCTGCTGGAACTGGTAGAGAGCTTTGTCCTTCTAGTGCCTCAATCGGAGCACCTGCCGCGATGCGGCCATGAAGCGGGATCGCGATCACGTCATTGGCAGGCTCTGGCGTGTTCGCATTCGCTGCTGGCGGTACGATAGGCGTAGGCGCTGCACTGGCGCGCGGGGCGGGTGTTGCATCCTCCGGTTGCCGGATTACTTCCAGTGCGCGGGCGCGGTTGGGTAGGCGGCGGATGAAGCCGCGCTCTTCCAAGGCTGAAATCAGGCGGTGGACGCCGGACTTGCTCTTTAAATCGAGCGCTTCTTTCATCTCTTCGAAACTTGGCGAGACGCCGGTGTCTTCAAGCCGCTGTTGAATGAAGCGGATCAGTTCATGCTGTTTTGCCGTCAACATGGGCAACCTTCCATAAAGCCGCACTATAGCCCGAACGCCAAAAAGGTCTCGAGCAGTGCCAGTTCTCACGCGTTTTCAGAGGCACCAAACTTTGCGAAAGTGGGGTGCATGGCCAACGCTCATCGTGCACCAATATGGTGAACGAATGCGGAACAAGTAGGCAACTTGATTCGGCAAGTCAAGCGCTCAAGCCACCCAAACTCCCGCAATTCAGCCATTCTGGAGGTTGTACACAGTGACGCGCTCGCCTTCTTGCACCGCAGGCGCATTAAGAGGCCGGTCGATCAAGCAGTTCGCACTCGCCAATGCTCGCAATGCACTTGAGTCCTGCGATGCGACCGGGCGCACCGTGTCACCATCGCTTAACCCTCTCAGGAACTCGCGCCTTGAGCCTGTGGCGGGCAATGCAACGGAAGCGGTCCGTGTTTGTGCTCTCGGGAACGCTTCGCGCACTCCCATTGTAGCCCGCACAAGGGGCAGTGCGAACAGAAAAGCTGTCACGAAGCTCGATACCGGATTACCGGGCAAGCCGAGCACCACTTGCGCGCCGCATGTAGCTACCATGAGGGGTTTGCCCGGCTTGATTGCCACCTTCCAAAAGGCGAGTTCCGCACCCCAGTCGATCAGCGCCTGCTGTATGAGATCGTGATCACCTACCGAGGCTCCTCCGGATGTGATGAGGATGTCTGCCCCTTCCGCGCGTGACAAGGCATCCGCCAATGCACCACGATCATCGGGCACCGGACCTAACCGCTCGGTCACACCAACCAGCGGTGCCAGCATCGCAGCGATCATAGCGCCGTTGCTGGCCGGGATCTGACCAGGTCCGCAATTTGTAGGATCGGGCGATAGCTCGTCTCCGCTATCGAGAATGACAATCTTAGGACGGTAGCTGACAGGCAACGCGCCATGCCCCGCCGCCATGGCAAGCGCGATCTGAGCGGGGCCTATCAGCGTGCCTTTGGCGAGCAATTGATCGCCATCGCCGAAGTCGAAGCCTTGCTTTCGCACGTGACGCGCCGGGGGAGGGCTGTCACTAGCCGCTACCTGCCCATTAGCAACTTGCGCGTTTTCTTGGATCAGCACCCTGTCGCTGCCTATTGGCATGTGCGCGCCGGTTGAGATGCGTGTGGCCTGTCCAGCGGTCAGTGCGCCAGCGTAGGGCGCTCCAGCGCGGCTCTCTCCGACCAGTTCCCATGGTCCTTCGCCTGCAATCGCGTAGCCATCCATAGCGGAGAGATCAGCGGGCGGCTGAGTCCGCTGTGCGGCTAGGTCACTTGCGAGGACGCGACCCGATGCGTGCTCAATAGCGACCGCTTCGGATCCCACCTTTGGTGCCAGAGCGAGCAACCGCTTCTGCGCTTCTTCCAGCGGCAGCAGAGCACTCATTCCGGGACTCTCCAAGTCCCTGATTTCCCGCCGCGCTTCTCAATCAGGCGGACCGCATCGATAACCATGCTTTTGTCGATCGCCTTGGCCATGTCGTAGATGGTTAGCAGCGCGGTCGACACCGCTACCATTGCCTCCATCTCCACGCCTGTCTTGCCGGTCAGCGAGGCAGTTGCGGTGGCCTGGATCGCGGCCTCTTCAAAGGCGAAGTCGATGTTCACCGCTTCCAGCCCGAGCGGATGGCACAGCGGAATCAATTCACCGGCCCGTTTCGCTGCCATGATGGCCGCAATGCGCGCGGTGCCCAACACGTCGCCTTTTGGCGCATCGCCTGCGCGGATCGCGCTTAGCGCTTTCGCGGACATCGTAATTCGGCCAGAGGCTATCGCGACACGGTGCGTTGCTGTCTTTGCGCCCACATCCACCATGTGAGCTGCGCCATCTTCGCCAATATGGGTGAGGTCGTTCATTTTCAGAGCCTTAGCTGACGAAACACGAGAGTCGGACAAGGGTATAACACGCTTGGGCAGAATTCATCGCGGCGGCTAGCACGGCGTTCAATTTACCCGTTGAGCAGCGTGCGCGTTGCCGCTTCGATATCATTGCACCGCATCAGGCTTTCCCCGACAAGGAAACTGCGCACACCGCTTTTCGCGAGACGCTGGCAATCATCATGCCTCGCAATGCCGCTTTCGCCGATTGCGAAGTGATGACCTTCACCGATCAACCCTGCCAAGCGCTCGGTCGTAGCAATGTCGGTTTTGAACGTCTTTAGATTGCGATTGTTGATCCCGATCATCGCAGACTTCAGATTACCAAGAGCGCGATCCAATTCTGCTTCGTCATGCACCTCGACGAGAACATCCATTTCAAGTGTCGAGGCAGCGTTTTCGATCTCTTTCATCGCGCTGGTTTCAAGAGCGGCGACGATGATCAAAATCGCATCTGCCCCCATCGCGCGCGCCTCCACGCACTGCCACGGATCAACCATAAAATCCTTCCGCAAGACGGGTAGGTCGCATGCGGCTCGGGCGGCGATAAGGTAGTCTTCGTGCCCTTGAAAATAGTCTGTATCAGTCAGGACCGACAGGCAGGTCGCTCCGCCAGCTTGGTATGCCGCGGCGTGCTGCGCTGGCCGGAAGTCTTCGCGAATTACGCCTTTGGAGGGACTGGCTTTCTTGACTTCTGCGATCAATCCAAAGCCGGTTTTGCTGGCGTCGCGTAATGCATCTTCGAACCCGCGCACTTCGCTTTGTGCAGCCGCGCGTGCTTCTAGGTCAGCGATGGAGGTCGCCGCTTTACGCCGAGCAACCTCGCGGGCTGTGTTGAGGCAAATTTCTTCGAGCTTGTTCATCGAACCTACTTCGCCAATGCGATCCAGTTTTCGAGCAACGCCTTGGCTCGCCCGGAATCGAGTGCCTCGGCCCCCTGAGCGACGCCATCAGGCCATTCGGCAGCTTTGTCAGCAACAATGAGAGCGCCCGCCGCATTGAGCAAAACCGCATCGCGATAAGGCCCCGGAGTGCCTTCGAGCAACGCTTTCAAGGCGGCCGCATTATGCACCGCATCATCGCCGCGAATAGCCTCGATCGGGGCAAGCGGCAGGCCAGCCTCATCCGGATGCAAGCGGTTCATTTCAAACGCATTGCCAGTCACAACGGCGACTTCATTGCCGCCTGCGAGGCTCAATTCGTCTAACCCCTCGTCTCCTGAGACGATCAACGAGCGTCCAGTACCCAATTTCGCCATCGCGCCCGCATAGATTGGCACATAAGCAGGGCGCGCAATGCCGATCAGCTGGCTTGTCACACTGGCGGGATTGGAGAGCGGTCCCATGAGGTTGAAGATAGTGCGCTTGCCAATTCTTTTGCGGATCGGTTGGATGCGGCCCATTGCCGGGTGGTGGTTTTTGGCAAACAGGAAACAGATACCGATTTCTGCCAGCGTCTTTTCCGCCGTCGCACCCGCTGCATCCATGTCGAGGCCCAGCGCCTCCAATGTGTCCGCAGCGCCCGCTTTGGAGGATGCGGCCCGGTTGCCGTGTTTCGCCACAGGAATGCCGCAGGCCGCAACCACTAAGCTAACCGCAGTGGAGACATTGAGCGTGTGATGCCCATCGCCGCCGGTGCCGCACACATCGATCGAGCCCTCGGGCGCATCAATTGGGATCAACCGGGCGCGCAGTGCTTGCGCTGCACCTGCAATTTCATCAGAGGTTTCGCCGCGCTCAGACAGAGCAACCAGAAATGTCTCGATCTCATCCTCGCTGGTGCCGCCATCGAGCAACGTGCCAAACGCAGTCTCGGCCTCGGTTTCGGTAAGCGGGTTTGTGAGATCAGGAAGCGCGCTCATGCGGAGAGCCTTTCGGGCAGCCGCGCATCGACGCCGCAGATTTTGAGGAAGTTCGCCAGGAGCGCATGGCCGTGTTCGGTCGCAATGCTCTCAGGATGGAATTGAACGCCGTGAATGGGCAGGCTTTCATGCCGGAAGCCCATGACGCTGGGATGATCACCACCGGGCGTTTCGGCATGGGCGTTGGAGAGCAATGAAGCGGGCACATCAACCACTTCAAGGCTGTGATAACGCGTCGCGGTGAAGGGGCTGGGCAAGCCTGCAAAGACGCCCGTACCATCATTGGTAACAGGCGAAGTTTTGCCGTGCATCAATCCGCCGCGGGTAACCGTCCCGCCGAAATGCTGACCGATGGATTGGTGACCAAGACACACCCCCAACAAAGGCATTGCCGCATCTGCACAAGCCGCGACCAAATCAAGGCTGACCCCTGCTTCATTGGGAGTGCAAGGGCCGGGCGAAATCAGAAACCCACTCGCGCCTGTCGCCATCGCCTCTGACGCAGATATCGCATCATTGCGCTCCACCCGCACTTCTGTGCCCAATTCCATCAGATAATGGACAAGGTTGAAGGTGAAGCTGTCGTAGTTGTCGATGACGAGAATCATCGGACGGCTTTCGCGCAATTGGCTGCGGTGTTCAAGGTAAGGTGCGCGCATTCAACGCGGCGTCTGCAACCAGCGCTGCGATGGCGCCCACCGCATAGGCGACAATGTCTTCCCATGTGAATGTTGTTCCCAGAACGATCCGCGCCAGTCGATTGTCCTGTAAACCGAACAAAGTGAGCGCATCCATATACTGCATAATCTCGATCAGAACTCCGACGAGAAAGGCGATCAGGGCAGCTAACGAACGGCGCATTTCAATCACGCTGAGTAAGGCGCAATAGACCAACATAACTGCCAGCACATCGCCAAGGACAGGGCGAATGAAACTGTCCCGGACGAAAAGGGCAATGACAACTTCGACCGCAAAGAGAGCCGCAGCGGCCAGCGCATAGGCGCGGTGCAGCCTCACCTTATTGAACAGCAAACTTGTCCGTCGCGCGCACTAGCCCGTCAACAATCCCCGGCTCGCTCGCGGAATGGCCTGCATCGTCGACAATCCACAATTCTGCCTCTGGCCATGCTTTCTTGACCTCCCAAGCAGAACGGGGCGGGGTGCAGATGTCGTGGCGTCCCTGAACGATAATGCCGGGAATATGCCTGATTTTGTCCATATCGCGCAGCAACTGCCCCTCTTCCAAGAAAAAATCCTCAAGGAAAAACCGCGCGCAAATCCGGGCGAATGGCACCGCTTTGCTAGGGTCGGCGAACTCTTCTAATAGCCCTTCATTGGGCAGCAAGGTTGCAACCGTCCCCTCCCACAAAGACCATTGCTTTGCGGCGTCCAAACGGGTTGTTTCGTCGTCACTTGTCAGGCGGGCATAGTATGCTTTGACCAGATCGCCGCGCTCATCCTCTGGGATAAGGCCGCTAAACTCGTCCCATTGCTCCGCCATGATCTCGCTTGCGCCAAAGCAGTAAAGCCAGCCCTTTTCCTTCTGCCGCGCAAGGAAGACGCCGCGTAAAATGATCTCTGTCGTACGCTCAGGATGCGCCTGTGCATAGGCGAGCGCCAACGTCGCGCCCCAGCTGCCGCCAAACACCTGCCACGCATCATGCCCGCACATTTCGCGCAGAGCCTCAATGTCAGCAACAATCCGCCAGGTGTCATTATGCTCTATCTCAGCAAAGGGGAGCGATCGCCCACAACCGCGCTGGTCAAACAGCAACACGTCATATTTCGTCGGGTCCCATTGGCGGCGATGCGACGGTGCCATGCCGCCTCCCGGTCCGCCATGGAGAAACACCGCCGGCTTTGCGCCCGGAGTGCCGACGCGCTCATAATACAGCTGGTGCCCTTCGCCGACATCAAGCATGCCGGTCTCATAGGGCTCAATCTCGGGATATAGGCCGGTATCGTAAGTGCGCATATTGCCCGCCGCCATCACTTATTCTCCACTACGATTAGAGGGCCAACGCGTCGACTATCCATGCGCCCGCTAGCCCTGTCCCAAAGCGACGAGATATTGCCATCGAGGAAAAGGGCATTGGGCGTTTCCAACTCATCGCGGAAAAACCGGGCGAGCTGACCGAAACTGAGCGGCGCGTTGGATATTACAAAATGCGCTTTGCCATCGGCGGTGATGCCAACGCCGTTACGGATTGCCTTGGACGGGCCATCATCGGAGATTTCCGGGTGCAGATCGCCATTGATCACCAGCATCGGTCCCGATTGAGTGCCAAATTTGGGCCGTGTGCCGACTGTGCGTAGGAATGTGTCCGTATCCAGAATGCGCCAGCGGCCATTGCTGCCAAAGAACACGCCATTGGGCTTGAGGAAGAAATTCCCGTTCCCATCCGCGCGGTTCAATTCGACCAAGCGCTCCTCATCCTGAACGAAATAGCCGATGGCTTTGAGATCATCGCCGTACATCCCGCCATTCATCACAAAGGCAATCGCACCTTCGTTGCGACCAGCAGCCCAACCTTCGATCGTGCCGAAATTGTTGCCGCTCGATGGAGCAAGCCCAGTGCGGATGCGGTGGGTTGCGGGATCAGCGATGCAGTGGGTCAGGGAGACCCCTTCAAATGTCGCCGCGCGGCACGCCGAATTGGCATCTGGTGTGGGGGCAGTCTCCACCTCTTCAGGCACAGCGGCGACCTCTTCAACCGGATCAGAGCCGTCCAAAGACGTGCGCACCACCGGCTCACCTGCGGGTTGCGGATCACATGCCGCAAGAGCGAGACTGGCTAGGATAAAGGGAAAAATTGTTCTCATGGGTTCTTTTCGAGAAAGCGAAGCAGTTCATCCATCCAAAACTCAGGCCGGCTGTGCGTGCCGTGACCGTAAGACTGCGCACTTGGTGGGATTAGCACAAAACGCGCATTGGGCATGGTTGAAGCGAGCGCAGCAGGGTTGCCGAGACCAGGCGGGTTGATGAAATCATCGGCCGAGTTGATCCACAAAACCGGCGCAGAAATCTCATGCAGGCGAGACGCCGGATTGTAGTTTCGCGATGCATCGAATTGGTAAATCGTATCGTTGGCATCGACGGGATTGTTTGCGAAGTTACGGGCCGCGTTTGCATAATACTCCTCGACTGAGCCGCGCGTCGGCAACTCGGCTGCGAGGCGGTAAGGATTGCTGCCCGCTGTCAATAGGATGTCGCGGCGTATCGCTTGCCCCGTCGTCAGGTCAGCCGGGTCGGAATAGTTGCCATCATTATAGGCCGGGTCATTGCGAAACCCGTCAATCATGATTTGCCGAAAGAGACGGTTGCGCCCGGCAATTTCAACCGCATTGCACGCCAGTGGTACGTATCTCTTCACAAAATCGGGATATGTCGGTCCCCATACAAACGAGTGCATGCACCCCATCGAAGTGCCGAGTATCATCTCTAGGCGATTGATACCGAAACCCTCTGTCAGCATCCGATGTTGTGCGCGCACCATGTCATCATAATCATAGCGCGGAAAATCAGTGCGGAGCCCATCGCTCGGCTTGCTGCTGTCTCCGTGGCCAAGGTTGCTTGGCGAGATAACGAAGTGCTCTGTGATGTCGAGCGGTTGGCCTGGGCCAAACATGCGATCGCCAAAGCGTGGTCGAAGTAGAGAAGTTGCGTCCCCTCCCGTGCCATGCAGCAACATCACCGCGTTTTCTATCTCGCCATCGCTATCACGTCGCGGCTCACCCAGAGTGAGCGCATGCATGGTGATCGCAGGAAGCGTTTCCCCGGTATCAAAGGAAAATTCCTCAAGCACGATCTCGTGCTCTTGGGCCATCGCAATCCAGTCCTCAGCCTTTAGCGGAGACAAGGGCAGCGCAATCGCCAGCGTAAAAATGACAGCAAAGGCGTGGCGACCTGTTTGACCCAATTGTCTTACCATTCCCATCACTGTCCAAATCCCACATCTTTTGCGACCCGCACCGCCTCGCGCGCAGCGGCTATAAGCGCTCCCGCTTTGGCGCGGCATTCGGCGAGCTCATAGTCGGGGTCGCTATCGGCAACAATTCCCGCGCCTGCTTGCACATGCATCATCCCGTCCTTCACCACGGCGGTCCGTAATACGATGCACGAGTCCACTGATCCATCGGGTGCAAAGTATCCTACCCCACCCGCATAGGCCCCGCGCGTTTCGGGTTCCAATTCAGCGATAATCTCACATGCGCGGATTTTGGGAGCGCCTGAGACGGTCCCTGCCGGAAACCCGGCGAACAGCGCATCGAGCGCGTCGCTATCTGAGGCGAGCGCGCCAATCACATTGCTGACGATGTGCATGACGTGGCTGTATCGCTCAATCGTGAAACTGGCGGTGACTTCGACGCTGCCGCGCTCTGCGACGCGGCCAACATCATTGCGGCCAAGGTCGAGCAGCATGAGATGCTCGGCAAGCTCCTTCGGATCGGCGAGCAGGCTCACCTCATTCTCGCGATCCTGCGCAGGCGTTTCCCCACGTGGTCGAGTGCCAGCTATGGGGCGAACCGTGACCTCTCCATCACGGACGCGGACAAGGATCTCAGGGCTTGAGCCAACAATGGCAAAGCCGGGCAGATCTAGGAAATAGAGAAACGGGGAAGGGTTCACCCGCCGTAGCGAACGATACAACGCCAGCGGAGGCAGATCGAACGGGCAAGTGAAACGCTGCGCCAGCACCACCTGAAAGATATCGCCTGCGAGGATGTAGTCCTTAGCCCGAGCGACGAGCGCCTTGTACTCCGTATCCGCCATCACCGGCGACAATTCGGGCTCGGCAAGGTCGATAGGTACGCGTGCCTCGACGGGGCGAGGCTGAATTAGAGCGCGCAGAGTTTCGTCTATGTCTTCAGTTGCCTTTTCGATCGCCTTCTTGGGCTCGGCAGCGCTCCAGATCGGCGCAATGCAGAACAGTTCATCTGATAGGCCGTCGAAGACCAGAATGATTGTTGGCCGCACAAACAGCATATCGGGCAGGGCGAGTTCGCCGGGCTTAGCCCGCGGCAATGTTTCCACCAGACCGATAGTCTCATAGCCGAAATACCCCACCAGACAGGCAAGAGCAGGCGGCAGAGCCTCTGGTGTATCAATCCGGCAGCTATCGGCGAGCTTGCGCAATTCTGCGAGCGCATCGCTCTCACACGGCTCAAACGCATCCCGGTCGCGCCGCCATTTACGGTTGATGGCGGCGGAACCCTCGGTGGCTCGGAACACCAGATCAGGGTCTAGGCCCAGCAAGCTGTAACGCCCGCGTACTTCGCCACCTTCGACCGATTCGAGCAGAAAGTCGCCGCGGCCCGGCTCAATTAAGCGCCTCGCAGCGCCAACCGGCGTGTCACAATCAGCCACCACCTTGCGCCATACAAGCGCGGGTGCGCCATTGGACAAGGCCTGCTCAGCCTCAACCGCATTTTCAAGCTGAGTGGAAGACGTCACGAACTCGCCAATCGGAAAACCGTCGCTCAGCTTTCGCCGGCGAGGGTTTTGCGCAGGGCTTCGATCGCTTCTTCGTTGCGCTCGACACCGATTTCTTCACGGATCGCACGCGCCAGCTGGGCATTGTATTCATTGACCAATGCCGGTGCGAGTTGTTCGCGAGTTTGCGCCAAAAGCTCTTCATTGCCTTCGAGCGAATCCGTCTCAATCGTATCGAGATCAACGACATACCAGCCCAGATCCTGACCATCTTCTAAGACTTTGGTCGACCCTTGCGCCATTGAGAATAACAGCACGAGCGCAGGCGGAATGTTGCGATCTTGCGCAGCGAGCAATTCGGTCCGGCGCAGATTAACGTCCTCAATCTGTGTTAGACCGGTATCTTCGGCACGCATCGCTTCGGTCAAAGACGCTCCGCCGCGCACCGCTTCGAGAATGCGATTGGCGGCCTCTGCGGCAAGCTTGTTGCCCTCTGCAAGACGCCAGCGGGCCTGAACCTGCTCCCGCACTTCGGCGAGGGGAGGCGCGGCGCTTTCAACGATATCTTCAACGTCGAAGATCAGGAATTGTGCACCGGGAACCAATTCGGCGAGTTGTGGCTCGCTTTCATCCATCTGGAACGCTGTATCTAGGATCGGGCGCAGGGCCGGACTGACGCCTTGGCCGGGCACGCCGAATATCTGACCATCGGCGGTCAGGCCGGGGACGACATTGATCTCCAGCGAAAATTCCTCTGCAACATCGGCGAGCGAAGTGCCGGTATCGACCTTTTCCTCAATCTCAGTGCTCAACTCTTCCAAAGCGGCAGCGAGCGCCTCGCTCTGCAATTGCTGAGTGATCTCATCACTGGCCTGCGCCAATGTGCGGGCAGGGGTCACCTCGATATCGTCGAGCCGAGCCACATACCAACCCAGCGTGGATTGCGCCGGAGCCAGGATATCGCCTTCGGAGGCCGCAAACGCAGCCTCTGACACATCAAAGCTTAGGCTGGAGGCCATACTTTCTGCATCTCGAAGTCCACCTGCCGAAACCTGAAAGCCCGCTTCGGCGGCCGCGGCTTCTAACGAAACACCGCCGCGAATACGCCTGACCAGCGCCTGCGCGGCGGCCTCGGTTGGAACGACGAACGACGAAATCGCACGACGTTCGCTTTCACCATAAACTTCCGCATCGCGTTCAAACCGCGCCGCGATCTGTTCCGATGTCGGCGTAACGTTTGCGCTCACACTGTCCGCGCCGAATGCGGCAAAACGAACAGTGCGGCGTTCGGGCAGGATATAGTCAGATTGTGTGTCGCTGTAGAAAGTATTGAGCTGCTCGTCGCTCGGATCGCCATCAGGCGCAAAATCGAGGCTGGGGATCAAGCCGATTTGTCCCTGACGCCGCTCTAGCACCAGAGCGGCATATTGACGCGCTGCGGCCTCTGGCATTTGAGGTGCGGCAAAAGCAGGACGCAGTATTTGTTGCGCGAGCAAACCATCCCCGATGTCCCGGCGCAAAATTGCGTCAGTAATTCCCTGGCGGCGCAACGCGTTTTGATAAACGGCCTGGTCGAACTCACCCGTTGGCCCGCGAAATGCGCCGATTTTCAAAATCTCGCTGTTCACCAGATTGTCACCCGCACGTAGGCCATACAATTGCGCAAACTGACCCACGCCATAACGTTCAATCAATAGGTCAAGCTCACCCTCAAGCCCGCCGCCTGCAACGAATTGCGGCATCGTGATCGTCGGATTCTGATCGCGAGCCCGGTCCAGAGCATTGGTCATCGCGCCGTTCATTTCAGTAGCGCTGATCGTGTCGTCACCGACGACGGCCAGTTTGTCATCGCCAGTCAGTCCGCCAAATGTCGAAGACCCTGAAATGTCGCTGGCTGCAAAGGCAAGCGCGACAATGATCAGAAAGCCAATAAAGATCGGGAGACCAATCTTGGATTGAAAGAAATTGCGAAACATCGAGATCATTTGGTACTTTTCCCGGGTATTTTCTGTGCGCGCTGATCATGGTTAGAACCATTCAGACGCGAGTGTTTGATCAGTATTTTGGCCGAAACCTGCGGGTTTAAAAGGTTTTTCCCGTAAGTCTCGGTGCCCGCACGCGCTTTACCCAGCCTGCGACCTCGCGGCAACAGGTTCGACCACGTTTTGACTAAACTATGCACCTCGGGTAGCGGACGCGCGCTCTCGACCTTAAACTTGGCTCGACAGATTCGACACTCACTATACTGGATAACCCGATGGCCCAGCGGCCCTACATCGTTGGAAACTGGAAGATGCACGGCACTCGCGCCATGCTATCCGAAGCCCGCACAATCGACCGCGCTGCACAGCGCCATATGAAGGTCGAGGTTGCGATTGCACCACCATACACTCTGATCCACCCCGTCCATCGCGAAGCGGAGCAGATCGCTGTTGGCGCACAAGATTGCCATGACCAGGAAAGCGGCGCCTACACCGGCGACATTTCTGCAGCGATGATCGCGGATGCTGGTGGAAAATTCGTCATCCTTGGCCATAGCGAACGCCGAGATGCGCATAACGAGAAAGACGCCAAAGTCTGCGCGAAAGCGGATGCCGCTTTGGATGCGGGTTTGCGGATCATCCTGTGCTGCGGCGAAAGTGAAGCAGTGCGCGATGCTGGCCGCGCGGTCGCTCATGTGAAGAAACAGCTCAACGCGTCGCTTCCCGACAATATCGAGAATGCAGCCGAGCGTTTGACCGTGGCCTATGAGCCGATCTGGGCGATTGGTACGGGGAAAACGGCGGGATTGGATGATATTGCCGAGATGCACGGCGAAATCCGCAAATTGTTGGTCGATCGTTTCGGTGATGAGACAGGGCCCGACATACGCATCCTCTATGGCGGTTCGGTAAAGCCTGAAAACGCTGGCGAAATCCTTGGCCTGGCCGAAGTCGGCGGTGCACTTGTAGGCGGGGCAAGCCTTACCGCAGACAGCTTTATGGGCATTGCAATGGCTGCCGGTGACGCAGTCGAAGCCTAGGTTATCCCTCTCCAAGCTTGCCGATAGGGCTTCGCATCACTAAGTGCGCTCCACCTAAAGTTTGCCAATAGAAGAAATTTGCATGTCGCTGTTCATTATCCTCACTATTATTCAGGCCCTGGTCGCGGCCTCGCTAGTCGGCGTTGTGCTGATGCAGCGGTCTGAGGGCGGAGGCCTTGGTATCGGCGGCAATCCATCGGGCGCTTTGGGAGCCCGCGGTGCAGCGGATTTTCTGACCCGTTCGACCAAATGGCTGGCGGTGGCGTTTGTGGCCTTGTCCATTCTGCTGGCTGCGATGGCGGTTAGCGAATCGAGTGTCGATATCAGCACGGACCTCGATCGCGATGTCGGTGCGCCAACCGCCGATGATCTTCTAGGTGAAAGCTCTGCACCATCTGATGGCGGCGCTGCTTCTACCGATGATCTGTTGGCTGAGCCGGGCGCTGCGCCTGCTGAACCTGCTGCTGGCGAAGATCCACTCGCCGAATAATCGCGACAATTTGGTCACGCTTGTGGATGGCGCATGATTTGCGCCGCAATTTGCTTGCCTCGAATCCAAACGCACCCTTAAGGCTTGCCTCCCATGGCGCGGTACATTTTCATAACCGGCGGCGTGGTCTCCTCGCTCGGCAAAGGTCTCATGGCAGCAAGTCTTGCTGCCCTCCTACAAGCACGCGGGTACAAGGTACGCATCCGCAAGTTCGACCCCTATCTCAATGTCGATCCGGGCACGATGAGCCCGTATCAGCATGGCGAGGTTTACGTCACCGACGACGGGGCGGAGACCGATCTCGATCTTGGCCATTACGAGCGGTTCACTGGCGTGTCCGCGCGTCAAAGCGACAACATCACCAGCGGCCGCGTCTATCGCGACATTATCGCGAAAGAACGTCGCGGCGATTATCTCGGCGCGACCGTCCAAGTGATCCCGCATGTGACCGATGCGATCAAACAATTCGCGTTGGATGATCAAGATGACCTCGACTTCATCCTGTGTGAAATTGGCGGCACGGTGGGCGACATCGAATCGCTGCCCTTCATGGAGGCGATCCGTCAGCTGCGGAACGATCTGGAGCCGATGCAAACGCTTAGCGTGCATGTAACACTGGTGCCCTATATTGCGGCGGCCGGTGAACTGAAGACCAAGCCGACGCAACATTCCGTGCGCGAACTCGCCAGCCTTGGGATCAAACCCGACGTGTTGCTGTGCCGTGCAGAACATCCCATTCCAGATTCTGAGCGCCAGAAAATCGCCAATTTCTGCAATGTGCGCAAAGAGGCTGTGATCCCGGCGCTCGATGCGCCGTCGATTTATTCGGTGCCGCTGCAATATCATCGTGAGGGGCTGGACGAGGAAGTCTTACGAGGGTTTGGCATTACTGATGCGCCAGCACCCGATCTCACCTCTTGGAACGATGTGACCGACCGCTACTTCAATCCCGAAGGTGAAGTGACGATCGGCGTCGTTGGCAAATATGTCGGCCTGCCTGACGCGTATAAGAGCCTGAACGAAGCATTGGTCCATGGCGGATTGGCGAACCGGGTTAAGGTCAACATCAAATGGATCGACGCGGAAATCTTCGAAGAGAAGGATGAAAGCGAAATTGTCGCCGCTTTGGAGCCGATGCACGGCATTCTCGTGCCCGGCGGTTTTGGAGAGCGTGGTTCCGAGGGCAAGATCGCGAGCGTGCGCTTTGCTCGTGAACGCGGTGTGCCGTTCTTTGGCATCTGTTTGGGCATGCAAATGGCCTGTGTCGAGGGCGCTCGATCTGCGGGGATTGCTGCAGCATCCTCAACTGAGTTCGGTGATACAGCTGAACCCGTTGTTGGCATCATCAGTGAATGGATGAGTGAAGAGGGTTTGGAGCAACGCGAAGAGGGCGGTGATTTGGGCGGAACAATGCGGCTTGGCGCCTACGAAGCCAAGCTTGGCAGCAACAGCCACACATCGCGAATCTACGGCGGAGCCACCGCAATTTCAGAACGACACCGTCACAGATACGAGGTCAACAGCGCCTATATCGAACCATTGGAGGCACAGGGTCTGGTGTTTGCCGGCATGTCGCCCGATGGCCTGCTGCCTGAGATTGTCGAGCGGCCTGATCACCCATGGTTTGTCGGTGTTCAGTTCCATCCGGAGCTCAAATCAAGACCCTTCGATCCGCATCCACTGTTCGCTGGTTTTATCGAAGCGGCTTTGGCGCAATCGCGCCTGGTTTAGGCAAGCTCTGTTCGGGCCGATTAATAGGCCGATGAAGCACCGCATCAGTTCTCAAAACCATCCAATACGCGGCCTGCGTAGGATAGCGGATGCTGTCTTTCATCAGATAGTTTTGTCGGGTTTTTACAAACCTGACGATTATCCCTTGCGTCTTGGGGGATATGCGGCCTACCGAATGCCCTACAGGTTTTCGTAAGGGGTCTGACGGGCTTGCCTGTCCCTTTTATGAAAATGTGTTGGGGGTAAAATTGAGACCATTTGAGGTTTAGCAGCCTGCCAGAATTGCGTTTGCAATCATGGCCTTGCTGTAAAGAGCTCGCGCTGGAATTGACCGTCTTCTGCGACCCGGACGGTCAGGGCTGGACGAGGCGACTCAAAGTCGCGGGGGCAGGTCCGCAAGGACCCGCCCCCACCTTAATCATCCAACATTGGTCAGCTTAAGCCGCGTTTGCGGCGTCTGCATCCCCATCATTTTCATTGGGAACCGCAGTCAACGTGGCCGTGGCCGCGCCATTCACAGCGATCTTTTTCGGCTTCATCGCCTCTGGCACTTCGCGCACGAGGTCGATCACCAACAGGCCATCGGCCAGCTGAGCGTTGTCGACCCGGACATAATCGGCCAGTTCGAACCGGCGCTCAAATCCGCGATTGGCAATGCCAACATGCAGTAATTCTGCGCCGTCATCGCTGTCATCACGTTTTGCGCCTTGCACAGTTAGCAAGTTCGCTTGCGCAGTGATCTCGATATCCTCAGTGCGGAAACCGGCCACGGCGAGCGTGATACGGTAGTTATCCTCACCACTGCGCGCGATGTTGAAAGGGGGGTAGTTATCGCCCGAATTCGCTCGCGCCTGCCCTTCGAGCATGTCGAAAAGCCGGTCAAAACCAACGGTGCTGCGGCGATAGGGGGTAAAATCAAGTCGTGACATATCTGCAAATCCTCTTTGCTTGAGCAATTTGTTGTTCAGCAGGCCTGCCTCATGCAGCGCCCACACATTCGCCACCGGATTGTTCCCCAAGACTGGCGGAACGCGGCGACACACATTAGTTAAGTGTCACAAAATCACTTTCAAGGGCCGCGCGATGCGCCCCAACGGGACTTTGAAACGACTATGCCAACAATCGATATCTACACCAAGTTTACCTGCCCATTCTGCGTGCGGGCGAAGCGTTTGCTCAGCCAAAAGGGCGCAGAATTCAACGAATTCGATATCTCAATGGGCGGACCGAAACGCGCAGAAATGCTTGCCCGTGCCCCAGAAGCGCGCACGGTCCCGCAAATCTTCATTGGCGATACCCATGTGGGCGGCTCTGACGAACTGGCCGCGTTGGAGGCTTCGGGCGAGCTCGACACATTGCTAGCCGCGTAAGCATATTTCATGCCCAAGATCGCCGTCCTTCAGATGAATTCGGGCATCAACCCGGAAGCGAGCTTTGCGACCATTGTGAAAGGTGTGAGCGATGCGAAGGCGGGCGGGGCAGAGGTCCTGTTCACCCCTGAGATGGCACTATTACTGGATCGCGACCGGAGACGCGCGGCCAAGGTTATGGGGACCCGAACCTATGTTGGATATCATGATCGGTTCTGCGAACTGGCAGAGAACGTGGGAATCGACATTGCGTTGGGATCAATGCCTGTCCCTCTGACTGGCGGTAAGCTCGCAAACCGATCGTTCTATTTCCGAGCCGATGGTGCCGATCCGGCCTATTACGACAAGATTCACATGTTTGATGTTGAACTGTCCACGGGCGAGACTTGGCGCGAAAGTGCGGCCTACACTCCCGGTGAGAAGGTCCTCATCGATCACGAAACACCGCTGGGCAAGCTGGGTTTTACGATCTGCTACGACCTCCGTTTCCCGGCTCTTTTCGACCGGCTGAAACAAGAACCATGTGACGCCATAGCGGTGCCTGCTGCCTTTACCCGCTCCACTGGCGCAGCGCATTGGCAAATCCTTCTGCGCGCGCGTGCGATTGAGGCAAGCGCCTTTGTGATCGCCGCTGCTCAAGTTGGCGAGCATGAGGATGGCCGCGCGACCTATGGGCACTCGCTTGTGGTTGATCCATGGGGCGAAGTGCTCTTGGATATGGGCGGCGAAGAGCCGGGTCTTGGCTTTTGCGACATCGACCTGTCCCGCATCGACGAAGTGCGCGCGCAGGTCCCCAGCCTTGCCAATGCACGCAAAATTCCCGAATAGGCGGCCAGCATGATTGTATTCGATTTGCATTGCCGCGCGGGTCACCGCTTTGAGGGGTGGTTCGGCTCTGGCGCGGACTTTTCCGATCAGCAAGAACGTGGCCTTGTCACATGTCCGCAATGCGGATCGGATGAGGTAAGCAAAGCCCCGATGGCGCCAGCGGTCTCAGCCAAAGGCAATCAGCAAGTTGCCTTACCACCATCTCGCGGACCTGTTCCTGCCTCAGCCGATGCTCAACAAGTGTCCAACACGCCAATGCCCGCCGAGATGCAGCAGGCCTTGCAAAAGCTAGCGCAGGCGCAAGAAAAGGCGCTCAAAAACAGCACATGGGTCGGTAAGGATTTCGCCGCGCAATCGCGCGAGATGCATTATGGTGAGCGGGATGAGACCGCGATCCACGGTCAGGCGAGCGTTGAAGAGGCACAATCGCTGATTGATGAAGGCGTGGCGGTCGCGCCGCTGCCGTTCCCGCTGACCCCGCCTGACGAACTCAATTGATTCGGAACGCACCGGTGCTATTGGGGCTGACATGTTCCCGTAGCTCAGGTGGATAGAGCGTTGGATTCCTAATCCAAAGGCCACAGGTTCGAATCCTGTCGGGAACACGTTTTTCCGTCAATCAAGCACCGCGCGACGCCCAACTGCGTCCCGCCCAAACTGACAGGATTACAGTGCTTAAAGACACCCCTAGCAACAATGCGCATGTGCCCGCCCATCCGCTCCAATCATAGACTGCCGTGCCCAATAAGCTGCCAATCGCACCGCCTAGAAACATGATTACGATGTAAGTTGTGGTAAGGCGCGTGCGGATTGCTGGCTCTAACGCAAGGAAAGTCATACGACCGGTCACATCAACGCTAGGGCCGACAAAGTTCACGATTAAAAGCGGTATAAGAACGAGCCAAATGCTCCACCCCAAAGGATAAAACAGCATAACGCCGCATAATTGCACGGTAGCAGCAATCACACGCGCACGCCGCGCTCCGACGAGGTCAGCCCAGCGACCAATGCGCGGCGTGGACAGAATGCTTATCGCAGAGATCCCTGCCAAGTACCCGACCGCATCGACACCATATCCCATTGCATCACTGGTCAAATGCAATGCCAGCGCCAGCCATGTGGCTGTGAAAGAGGCAAAGTTGAGGCCCTGTATCACCGCGGAAACCAGCATGTCGCGATGCGCGCGGGCGAGGGTGAAGACTGAGGCGAGCAGGGCGAGATAGTTTCCCTCAGGCCGTTTCGGCGCCGTCCTTTCGCTGCGCATAACCATGGGAAGCGCCACCGTCACACTCGCCATAAATGCAAATGCCCACCAATAGACCGCTCGCCAGCCAAAGTTCTCCGCCACCACGCCCGCTCCGACACGCGCGACCAATATGCCGAAGATCACGCCGGCGGTAAGCAATGCTGTGACCTGACCCAGGCGTTCTGGCGCAACCCGTTTCGAGGCAAAGGCGGGGATCAAATAGGGCGCGATGGTGACAAAGCCGAGCAGTGTCGACGCCAGCGTGAAAAGCACGAACCCCTTTGCCAGCGCCATGCCCAGCATGAAAACACACTGCGCGCAAACAAAGGCGATGCACAATGTCCGGTTCGAATATCGATCACCGAGTGGCAGCAGCAGCAATATGCCCAGCGCCAACGCCAATTGATTGAGTGCTGGGACGATCCCGATCCGCGCATCGCTGACACCGAAACTCGCCGCTACTTCGCCGATTATGGGGTGGATGTAATATGCGTTGGCGGTGACGATTGCGACCGTCACCGCCAATGCGTATTCCTGCCCCCGGCTCAAAAAAGCGGGGGTTTTATCAGGTGTTGTCTCGCTCAGAGAAAGCCCGCCGTCTTCGCGGTATCAATCACGCCTTGCGCGAGCTCAACAGGACGGTCTTCCTGGCAGAAATGCCCACAAGCGCTGAGCGAACTGTGCGGCAGACCCTTTGCGCCTGCAACACGCGCAGCCATGGTGCCCGTCGCTGCGCCCAACACTTTGTCATCTTCACCAATGATCGTCAGAAATGGCTTTTCAAAGGTCGCCAATGACTTCCACGCCGCTTTGTTTTCGTCCACGCCTGGCTTGTCATCCTCGACAGGCACCAGTTGCGGGAAAGCGCGTGCACCTGCCTTATTCGGCTCATCGGGGAAGGGCGCATCGTATGCCGCGACCACGTCGTCGGAAAGCTCGGTCGCGGTCGCGCCCTGCAATATATTCCCAATCTTGAATTCTGGAGAGCTTTTGGCGAATTCGCGCCAAGCCATGAAAGCGGGTGATGCTTTGCCGCCACCCTCTGGCAAGAAGGTGTTGCTAGCGACGACAAATGCGAATTTCTCAGGTTCTTCGCCCACCATGCGTAGGCCAAGCAAACCTCCCCAATCCTGACAGAACAATCCCGCAGGCTCAGAGATTACGGTGTCGCGCCATTGCTTGAGCCACTTCACATGCCGGTCATAAGTATAGAATTCGATGTCATCGGGTTTGTCGCTCTTACCGAACCCGATCAGGTCGGGTGCTAGGCATCGAAATCCCGCTTCAACCAGAGTCGGGATCATTTTGCGATAAAGGAAACTCCAGCTTGGCTCACCGTGAAAGAGCAGGACGGGCGGTGCGTCCTTTGGCCCCTCATCAACATAGTGCATGCGTCCCGTTTGCCCTTCGCCAAGATCAATATCGACCCAATTTTCAGCAAAGGGATAGTCGGGGATATCGGCAAATCGGGTGAGGTCGGCTTTCAGGACTTTCATAGGGGGCTCCAATCATCTCTCGATGAATAGGTAGCATAGAAAAACTCAAACCAAAGCCCCCTATGTATTCATCTAACCTAGGCTGGCTTGCCGACCGGCACGTCCTCTTTGAATGTGTGGGTGACATATGGGAACGGAATTTCGACGCCCGCATCATCCAATGCCCGTTTAATCGCTCTCACAACGTGGTCGCGGTTCATTATTGCATCTGTGCCCGACGAGGCTGCCCACCAGCGCACTACGAAATCAACCGAGCTGGAGTTGAATGTGTCGGCGAGGACTTGAATGTCCTTTTCTTTCGAAACGAGTTCTACGCTTTCAACAGCGCCTCTGATCACCGCATCGGCTTCATCCAAATCGGTGTCATAGGAAACGCCGATGACCACTTCGAAACGCCGCTCGGGCTGGTCGGTGTACACCTTGACCGGATTTTTGAACAATTGCGCATTGGGTACGACGTGCAGCTCGCCCGAGAATGCACGGACATGCGTTTCGCGCAGGCTAATAAATTCGACTTTGCCGTGGATGTCGTCAGTGCGAATGACGTCGCCGATCTGCATCGTATCGCGCAGCATGATCATCACGCCAGCAAGGAAGTTTTCAAAAAACTCCTGAAAGGCAAGACCAACAGCCACTGCACCGATGCCCAATCCCGCGATCAGACCTGACGGGCTGAAGTTCGGGAATACGACGATAGCGGCGACCATGAAGCCTGTGACCCAGATTCCCAAGCGCACGACCGTTTCAATCAGGTTGCGCAGAGATGGTCGAAGCTCAGTCTTGCCGATAATGCGGGCACTGATGCTGGTCGCACCCTTAGCAAGGAGCCAAGTGATGGTCAGAATGACGGTTGCGATAACGATACCCGGCACAGCGGCAACAGCGCTTTCAGCCATGGCGTTGATTTGGTCGAATAGAGTTTGAAGCATAATTGTTTTGCGGTTTCCTTCTTTTGTTGCCCAATGAACGTGGCCACCCAATTGTTCCGAGAAACTTGGGATCACCCGACGCGGATTATCCAATCAGGCAGGTAGACTTGGCCCCACGGACAGGGCAATCAACCGGCTAACTAGGGGGACACGAAACTTGAGCAGCCAAGAGAATGAAGAACTTGACGAAATCCGGCGCGCAGTGCGGGCATTATGCGATGATTTCCCCGGTGAATATTGGCGAGCAAAAGACGCCGTACGTGAATATCCGGGCGAATTTGTCGATGCACTGACAAAAGCGGGATTCCTCGCCGCGCTGATCCCGCCAGAGTTTGGCGGTAGCGGGCTGAGCCTGGATGCGGCCTGTGTGATCATGGAGGAAATCCAGGCAAGCGGCTGCAATGGCAGCTCCGCCCATGCGCAAATGTATATCATGAACACTCTGCTCCGCTATGGGTCGGACGCGCAAAGGGCAGAATATCTTCCCAAAATTGCCGATGGCACTTTGCGGCTTCAAGCCTTTGGCGTCTCTGAACCCACCAGCGGGACCGATACGCTCAGCCTGAAAACGCGCGCGGTCAAAGACGGTGATGAATATGTCATCAGCGGCCAGAAAATCTGGACAAGTCGGGCGGAGCATTCCGACCTCATGTTGCTGCTCGCGCGGACAACTCCTCGTGAAGAAGTCCAGAAGAAGACAGAGGGGCTGTCGATCTTCCTCGTCGATATGCAGGCGGCACTGAAGAACGGCATGAGCGTCAAGCCCATTCGCACGATGATGAATCATTCCTCATGCGAGGTGTTCTTCGATGATCTACGTATCCCGGCCAGCGCATTGGTTGGCGAGGAGGGGAAGGGCTTTCGCTACATCCTCTCGGGCATGAATGCAGAGCGTATCCTGATCGCGGCAGAGTGCATCGGCGATGCGAAGTGGTTCATCGAACAGGCGCGGACCTATGCCAGCGATCGCAACGTCTTCGCACGCCCCATTGGACAAAACCAAGGTGTCCAGTTCCCCATCGCAAGGTCCTATGCCCAAATGTGCGCAGCCGAGTTGATGGTGCACCACGCCGCGCATGTTTACGATGAAGGCGGCAATCCAGGGGCAGAAGCGAACATGGCCAAACTGCTAGCATCCGAGGCAAGCTGGGCAGCAGCGGATATGTGTGTCCAAACGTTTGGCGGCTTTGGCTTTGCAGAGGAATACGATGTCGAGCGCAAATTCCGCGAAGCACGCCTTTATACCGTCGCGCCAATCTCAACCAATTTGATCCTGTCCTATCTGGCTGAGCATGTTCTCGGGTTACCCCGCTCTTATTAGGTAAGAACACTCATTTTTGCCGCTATTTGACCGAAATTCAGCGGTTTGACCGCATTTTCCTTGCGTCGCATGGTTAACTATGATTCTGTGACGGTGGGATAGGGAATTCGATAATGCATAAGCCACCTCGGGATCATATGAAGCAGGCGCTTGCGCTAACGCTGCTCGTCGTCCTGACGATTGCGTCGATTGCTGGCCCAACCGGTTTGCTTGCATGGGCAGAGAATGGCGAAGCGCTTGAACAACGCGAAGCGCGCATTGCCGTGTTGACCGAAGAACGTGACGCATTGAAAAACCGAGTGGAACTGCTCGATCCCACCGGCGCCGATCCCGATTTGGTGAGCGAGCTGGTTCGTGAAGATTTGGGTGTGCTCCACCCTGACGAAATCGTGATTACACTCGAAGACGAGTAACCGCTAGCGGCCTGCATTGCTGCAAAATTCTCCTATTTGGTAATTCCACTTGAACAACGTTGGTTGACGTTGCGTAACGCGTAATTGCACGCCTATAGGGGGTGCGCGAAAGGTCGTGCGTTCCCTCCTCCCCGGCCAGCGCACACATGTAAGAGAAGGACCCTATTTTGGCGAAGAAACCTGCGGCCAGTAAAGCGCCTGCGAAGAGCACGGCGCGTTCACGAACGAAGGCGAAATCGCCTCACACGGCAGCACCTTCTGACGATCCCGATTTCATCCTACACTCGCTTCAGGAAGAGTTTGAAGCAGCAAAGAGCTTTGCTGCTAGCGATGAGCAATTGATGGAGTTTTACCGTCAAATGCTGCTCATCCGGCGTTTTGAAGAGAAAGCGGGCCAGCTTTATGGCCTCGGCCTGATTGGCGGTTTCTGCCACCTGTATATCGGTCAGGAAGCGGTTGCGATTGGCCTGCAATCCGCGCTCGATAACGATAAAGACAGCGTGATCACCGGCTATCGCGATCACGGCCACATGCTCGCCTATGGTATTGATCCCAAAGTTATCATGGCTGAATTAACCGGTCGCGAAGCGGGGATTTCAAAGGGCAAGGGCGGCTCGATGCATATGTTCAGCACTGAGCATAAATTTTATGGTGGCCACGGCATTGTGGGTGCGCAGGTTGCTTTGGGCGGAGGACTGGCTCTGGCTCATCAATACAACGATGATGGAGGATTATGCCTCGCCTATTTCGGCGACGGTGCAGCGAACCAGGGACAGGTCTATGAGACCTTCAATATGGCCGCATTGTGGAACCTTCCCATCGTCTTTGTGGTGGAGGACAACCAATACGCCATGGGCACCGCCAGCGCGCGGTCGTCGGCGGAAACCCGCTTTTACCGCCGTGGCACTGCGTTCCGCATTCCGGGTATGGAAGTGAACGGCATGGACGTGCTCGAGGTGCGCGCCGCGGCAGAGGTTGCCTTCAAACATGTGCGCGATGGCAAGGGGCCTGTTCTGATGGAGCTCAACACCTATCGCTATCGCGGGCATTCAATGTCCGACCCCGCGAAATACCGCACTCGTGATGAGGTGCAGGAACAACGCGACAATCATGATCCGATTGAACGGATGAAAGCGGTGCTGATAGAGGCAGGCCATGATGAAGCGGATTTGAAAGCCATCGATAAAGACATTCGCAAGGTCGTGGCCGAAGCGGCAGACTTTGCCGAAAGCTCTCCTGAACCGGGCCCAAGTGAACTCTACACCGAAGTTTTGGTGGAGGAGTATTGAGCCATGGCAATTGAACTGAAAATGCCCGCCCTTTCCCCAACAATGGAAGAGGGCACACTCGCCAAGTGGCTGAAATCCGAGGGCGATACGATTGAACCGGGCGATATCATCGCTGAGATCGAAACCGACAAGGCGACAATGGAATTCGAAGCCATTGACGAAGGTGTGCTCACAAAAATCCTCGTCGCAGAAGGTTCGGAGAATGTCGCGGTTGGCACCGTGATTGCGCAACTCGAAGGGGAAGGGGAGGAGAGCGCTCCTGCTCCGACCCCTGCTCCTGAGCCTGCGGCAGAAGCATCACCCGCGCCCGCGCCAGTTGCGGAAAAGCCTGCTGCATCTTCACCCGCCAGCGATCCTGAAATCCCCGCTGGAACCAGCCTCACCCAAGTCACCGTGCGCGAAGCATTGCGCGATGCGATGGCTGAGGAGATGCGCGCTGACCCGCGTGTCTTCGTAATGGGCGAGGAGGTCGCTGAATATCAGGGCGCCTACAAAGTCACTCAAGGTTTGCTCGACGAATTCGGTCCAAAACGTGTGATCGATACGCCGATCACAGAGTATGGTTTTGCCGGAATCGGGAGTGGCGCAGCGATGGGTGGGTTGCGCCCGATTGTTGAGTTTATGACTTTTAACTTCGCCATGCAGGCCATTGATCACATTATCAATTCGGCTGCGAAGACCAATTATATGAGTGGCGGCCAAATGCGCTGTCCTATCGTCTTTCGCGGACCCAATGGCGCGGCGAGCCGTGTCGGCGCACAACACAGCCAAAATTACGGCCCATGGTATGCCAGCGTCCCCGGTCTGATCGTCATCGCACCCTATGACAGTTCCGATGCCAAAGGCCTGATGAAGGCCGCGATCCGATCACAAGATCCGGTTGTGTTCCTCGAAAATGAGCTGGTCTATGGCCGCAGCTTCGATGTGCCTGATGTCAACGATCATGTTCTGCCCATAGGCAAGGCACGCATTGTGCGGGAAGGTAATGATGCAACCATAGTTACCTATTCCATAGGCGTTGGTCTGGCACTGGAGGCAGCGGAAGCCTTAGCACAAGACGGAATCGATGCCGAAGTGATCGACCTTCGCACTCTGCGTCCCCTGGACAAAGAGACGGTGCTCAAGAGCCTAGCCAAAACGAACCGACTGGTTGTTGCCGAAGAAGGCTGGCCCACATGCTCCATCGCCAGTGAGATCATCTCAATCTGTATGGAAGAGGGCTTTGACGACCTCGATGCGCCGGTCATGCGGGTCTGCAACGAGGACGTACCACTACCTTATGCAGCAAACTTAGAAAAGCTTGCTCTGATTGATGCTCCGCGCATTGTCGAAGCGGTCAAAAAGGTCTGCTACGTTTAAGAAATGGAAGGGGAGGGCGCTGCAACGGCGCCCTCTTCGCCCTTACTTAGGTCGCGCGGTCTTTTTGGAACACATCGCAAGCTGAAACCGGGTCAGGCGGGGTTTTGTTGTAGAGCCCTGTCAAATCGCGAGCATCGCGAATGTTAAATGCGGCGGTATACTCAATCTCTGTATCGCCAAAAAAATCAACCGGCGTGATCGGCTCATAGGTGTAGGACACTTCGACAAAGATCACCGCAGTGCCCGCGCTGGACGTGATGATGTTGCCGGGCTCGCCCATTCCAGCAAATGATGTGCCGCTAGAGCCTGTGCCTTCGGTGCCGTATTTGCCGGTATAATTCTTGGCCCCGCGACACCGCTGCCACGCGATCCACTGTCCGCCATCGGCATTCTGCTGAAGGCTGGAAATGACGACGCGGCCTTGACCGTAAATGTCGAACGGATCGCCCAGTTTCTCACCACCAATCAGCGATTCGTTGATGTCGCCCTCATATACCTTACGTGCGGTCAACACATCGGTTTCGCCCACACGGCTAGCATTATCCGCCACCTGCATGGCAAGCTGACTCATCTGCATGTGCGTGATCGTGAAGTTTGCAGTTTCCGTTCCAAGCAGGCCCAAAGCAAGCACGATCGGGGCAGAAAAGGCGAATTCGACCATCGCAACACCGGAAGTGTTGGATTTAAGGCCGGCGAGCGCGCGCCGAGCACGCGAAAAGCGAGGGCGGGGGTTCATCATGTACAGTTTCCTGTTTCGGTAGAGCGATCCTGCTCATCAAATGGTTGGTTGCGAAGCACAGTCGAAGCGCGCACTTCGACGTTCTCTGGCAAGCCGGCCAAACCCGCCATTGGGAAGAGGCGGGGGTATGTCACAACGGCGGTATAGAGCACCGCATCACGAGCGCCGCCGATGCCGGAAGTACCGCGATTGGAATCCCACTGGCCATTACCGTTTGCATCAACATACACTTCGTTGTTGTTGCAAATGCCGTCCAATGTGCCTTCGTCCGTCCACTCTTCTGCTTCGCCGATGTCGCTAAAGTCAAAGTGCGAAAGTTTCTCGAGCGTTACAGTCGCTGAATCAGGTACAACATTCTGCACCTGATCGATAACCGCCTGATCGATGTCATCCTGCCTGCTACCCGCGCTTTCCAGCGTCAGGTCGCGGCCTGATTTCTGCATCGCACCGTTCACCAAAGCGGACGTGTATTGCGAATGCGCCATATCGAAAATGCCCATCACCATCAGGATCAGAACCGGAGCGACGAAACCAAATTCGGTCAGTGTCGCCCCGTTCTCGTCGCGGCGAATGCGTTTGAGGAAGCCTGTGCCGATCATTGTGTGAGCCTCAGTGCAGCAATTTGCTGTGCGATATTGCGGAACTGTTCGTCCAACTCAGCGGAATCGCTGGCTGAGAATGCTCGACCTGGCGTCGCGCAATCGATCAAGTTCTGCGTGAGACTGGTGCCGAAAGCGACCACCCAAACAGAGATGTTTTCCTGACGGGCCGCACGGCATGCCGCTTGGAAACGTTCAGAGTGACGGCTCCACTGCATGTTTTCGACTTCATTGAAGTTCATGTCGGTGTCATCGGTTACCCGGCGATCCCACCACTCCACTCCGTATGGCGTGTACCAATCCGGCTCAACATCGAGCGTACCATCGGTCATGAAGACGATGTGACGCGAGATTGAATCGCCATTGGGAGCAGTCGTGTTCGAAGCCGAATAGATGCCGTTCGGTGAAAGGAGCCGCGCGCCCCAGATCATACCAATGTCATGGTAGGTAAAGCCATTGCCCCGCAACGCATTCAAGTATGCACTGAGATCACCACGAGAAACGTCGTCAAGCGTGATGGCTTCGGCTGGGCAAGTCCAATCTCCGGTATCTTGGATACGGTCGAAATTGTCATTGCTCAAGATGTCGTTGCGAGTGAAGTTACCCGAGCTATCTTCGCGCAGGAACACTGCACCCGGGAGAACCGGCTTCCACCGCTCCTGATTATTTGATGGGGTAAGATTGATGTCGAGGTCGAACGCATCATTGGGAACGGGATCAAAGCCTGCGACGTTTTGCGTCGCGGATTCCTCGACACAGCCGGTCCAGCTGATCGAGCGGTCTGAACCATTCGAACCAAGCGGCAGATCGACGTTCAAGCTTAGCGCATTAGTGGATGACGCATTGAAGCCGGTGTAAAGATCGGTCAGCGAATGCGTGACCTGCGTGTAATTCCACGTGAAGATCTCTTCGCGTTCTTCTGTAACGGTGATCGTTGAGTCCGCTTGATAACGGTAAATGTCGAAGTCGACATCACAAAGGCCGCTCCCGCCATAGTAGGTGCCGCCAGCGCCGCGCCGCTCTTCATAAGTTACCGATCCGTTGTACTCTACGGTACGCGGATTGCCGCCACTCGCCGACACTTGTGTCCAACCAGATTCGCTGGATGAAACGAAGATGTCTGATATTTGGTAAGCATTGTAATGCGCCACGCAGGCGTCAAAACTGCCGTGATAAGTCTGGTTGTTGATCTGCCGATTATAGTTGTAATTGTCACCGTCGCCGGTGCGCTCATACAGATAACCAGTTGGCTCCCACGGGCCAAAGGTGATGTCAGGCTCGCGTGACTGATAGTCTGCTTCGGTCGCCATGAACGATGCGTTTTGTCGCATGATAGCCTTACCGACATTCACGTTCGCCGCATAAGGGACCACGCCGTAACGCACCTGAGCACCAGACGACGTTGCCGTGTCAACGGTGTCGTAAAATGTCAGCACCGCATCGCGTAGGCCTTGCAAACGCGACGACGAACCACACCCGCCAGAACAGCTGGTGCCGTCTGGGCGACGGTTCATCGAGCCGGTGACGTCGAGCACAAACATGATGTCGGTGTTTGAGATGTTGATGTCAGCTGTGCAGGTTACGTCTAGGTCGAATTCTTCATATCCAAACGCGCCCATGATGCTGGTCGGGAGCGTACCTGTAGCCGTCCCGTTTACTTCACCATCTGAAGTTGAAGTGTAGCTGCGCGACAAATCCTCAGTTCCAAAAATTCCGTCGGCATAGTTTTGATCGAAGAAGTTTTCGCCAATCTGACGATGCTCACTGCTGAAATCGTCATCGTCCATCGACCGCCGAGCAGCCAGAGCGCCCGCATCGCAAGCCGCCTGCATCCGCGCGTCCGCCATGTAATACCGGCTGGCATCGACACCGCCGCCGACCATTGCCATCAACGGCACAAGCGATGCTGCAGAGATCGCTATAGTGTTCGCAGTCTTGTCCTTAGCGATATTGCGCAGGAACGATTGGCTGCCGCGGTTTTGATGGGCCATAATAGCTCTTCCTCAGATCGAATCCGTCCAGACATAGGGCGGAATCCTCAATTCACGGGGTAGCAATAGCCCATCAATTGTAAGGGGTTTCCCAAGCAGCTTGGTAAACAAGAGGTAAACCTGACAGCGAACCCTTAACGCCGATCACCGGGCGCTATAGGGACCGAGGCCAAGTTCTGAGTTACACTGATTTACAAAGGTTGAAGCGACGTTGACGCCTGCAAACACTGCCGAAAATTTGCCACCAGAGGCTCAGATTGCGCTGGCCCATACCCCGCCTGCGATGCGCAATGCGTTAAGGATATATCTGGAATTAGACCTGCGTTTGGCAAGAATTGTTGCGGCCACATCGGAACCGATGCTTGGGCAAATGCGGCTGGCCTGGTGGCGCGATATGTTGGGCAAACCGTTGGCTGAACGGCCAAGTGGCGACGCGGTGCTCGATGGCATTAGCGAGCATTGGGCGGGGCAGGAGGCGTTGCTAGTCGCGTTGGTCGATGGGTGGGAGCATATGCTGGACGAAACCCTTAGTGAGGAAAGCGCCCTTGCATTTGCAAAAGGACGGGGCGCAGCGTTTTCGGGACTTGGCGGGACGGAATGCGAAAGCCCTGCGACGCGCTGGGCGCTGGTCGATGCCGCCACCCACATCTCCGAAGGTGCAGAACGCGACATGTTATGCGCATTGGCGGGCAACATCGAGACATCGCCGCGTCTGCCCAAATCACTCAGAGGACTTGCAGTCTTGGACGCGCTGTCCCGCCGCTCTCTAAAACACGGTGGTAGGCCACTAATGGAGGGGCGGGGTGCGTCGATTGTCGCAATAAGAGCCGCTATCTTCGGGCGATAAACACGTGTAATCCCCTATTCTATTGGGCTGTGAGGGAAGTTATGCGTCAGACAATACTGGGTGTCTTTGTTGGTTTGATCCTGTCCGGGGTCGGTGTGTTCTGGTGGCAGGGGCGCGCCCAAGTGGAAACCAACGCTCCACCACCGCCCGAAGTCGAAGACGTTACTGAGCCTTCCGAGGATGTGCTGCCCGAGGTGGATCCCGGTGAATTGGTTGGCCCCGCGCCGCCAGAAGCGAGCGAGCTAACCCGCGAAGAACGACGCTTTTTTCGTTATGATCGCAACCGCGACCGGATCATTACACGCAATGAAATGCTATCCACCCGCAGCGATGCGTTTCGGAAACTCGATGTGGATGGCAACAATTTGCTGACATTCGAGGAATGGGCGGTGCGCACCACGGAACGCTTCGAAGAGATGGATTCTGATGGCAATTCGCGGCTAAACGCGTCCGAGTTTGCGACTTCCGCGCCCAAACCCCGTAGAACACCCGCCTGTCGCTGTTAGGCGGGAACGCGCTCTTCACTCGAGGTTAGCCAGTCCTGAAGATCGGCCTTCGCGCGCGAGGTGTATGCCTCTTTGCGCTGTTTCTTTTTCACCTCATGCAACGGTGGAAACAGCCCGAAATTGACGTTCATAGGCTGGAAAGTGGCTGCCTCGGCATCACCAGTAATGTGGCTCAACAATGCCCCCAAAGCTGTCGATGCGGGCGGGGCAGTCCATTTACGGCCAGCCAATTCGCCAGCCGTCATCATTCCTGCAACCAAGCCGATTGCCGCGCTTTCAACATAGCCCTCACACCCTGTCACTTGGCCTGCGAAGCGGACATGTGGGGCGGCCTTTAGCCGCAATTGCCGGTCGAGCACCTGGGGAGAGTTCAAAAACGTGTTGCGATGCAATCCGCCCAAGCGCGCGAATTCAGCATTCTCCAGCCCCGGTATCGTGCGGAACAATTCGACCTGCGCGCCATATTTCAGCTTCGTCTGGAACCCGACCATATTCCACAGCGTGCCCAGCTTGTTATCCTGACGCAGCTGCACCACCGCATAGGGCCAGCGGCCTTGTGGGAACTCTTCATTGGTGTCGAAGGGATTATCGAGGCCCACACCCTTCATGGGGCCATAGCGTAATGTCTCCACCCCACGCGCCGCCATCACCTCGATCGGCATGCATCCATCGAAGTAGGGCGTGTCTTTCTCCCACTCCTTGAACTCGGTCTTATCCCCTTCGACAAGGCCGGTGTGGAACGCGATATATTGCTCCTTTGTCATCGGGCAATTGATGTAATCGCCCTCTTCATTGGAAGCCGCGGTACGCTTGTCCCATCGCGATTGGATCCAGCATTTCGACATGTCGATGCTGTCGCGGTGAATGATTGGTGCAATCGCATCGAAGAACGCCAGCCGCTCTTCGCCAGTCGCCGCAACAATGCTCTGAGCCAAATTTTGCGCGGTCAGCGGCCCAGTTGAAACGATAGTCAGACCCGCTTCTGGAAGCGCATCAACCCGTTCGCGCACCACAGTGATGTTGGGATGCGCGTCCAGCTCCTTTTGCACTTCGGCTGAGAACACATCGCGATCCACTGCCATCGCGCTTCCCGCGGGAACGCGGGCGACTTCGCCCCCGCGCATGATGATAGAGTCCAGCTCGCGCATTTCATGGTGGAGCAGGCCGACCGCGTTCTTCGTATCATCATCGGACCGAAATGAGTTCGAACACACAAGTTCAGCCAACCCATCGGTTTGATGGGCAGGGGTCATCTCACCCGACCCGCGCATTTCGGATAACCGCACTTTTACGCCGCGCCGGGCAAGCTGCCACGCCGCCTCTGACCCGGCTAAACCGCCGCCGATAATGTGGACATCATACGCTTGAACTGTGTTCGTCATGGTGGGCGAAGTAGTTGCGTGCTAGCCGCGCTGCAACCCCGTGAGGTTTTTCAGTAGGGAGAGGGTCCATTCCGCAGCGCGCCTTAATCGAACATCGTCCCTATTTGCTGGCGGGCCTAGCGGCTGCGATTGCCTATTACTTCCTTTGGAACAATCCCATCGGAGGAGTTTGGCTGATTTTGCTTAAAGGCGCGGGCGTTGGGTTTCTTGCGCTCTATGCTTGGCGACGCGCGAGCGGGCCGGATGCGATTATCCTTGGCGTTGTTCTGGCGGTATCTGCGTTGGCCGACATGGCTCTTGAGCTTTCGATAGAGGTGGGCGGAGCGATCTTTGCTCTTTCGCATCTGGTCGCTGTGGTTCTCTATCTGCGCAATAGGCGTGAACGGACCGTGTGGAGCCAGCGTATGCTTGCACTTGCGCTGTTGATCGGAACACCGGCGATTTCGTATCTGTTGTCTGGCCGCATGGACATTGCGCTTTATGGATGCACACTTGGCTTGATGGCAGCAGCGGCATGGATGAGCCGTTTCCCTCGCTACCGTGTTGGTATTGGGGCGGTGTTGTACGTGTTGAGCGACTGGCTGATCTTCAGTGGTTTTGGTGCGTTCGATCTTGGCTTGTTGCCAGATGCACTGGTTTGGCCGCTCTATTTCGCCGGGCAACTTATGATCGCGACGGGTGTCGTGCAGACCTTGCTATGGGACGCGGGGCAGGGTGAGCGGCCTACCAAATAGGTCTCACACCGCTGCGATTGTGGTGCGATGCAGTTCGCGCCTGTGCCCTTCATAACCACCGGTCGCCTTGTGATTGACGCTGCGATTGTCCCAGAGCAGCAGCATGTCAGGCTCCCATTTGTGGCGATACTGAAACTGCCCCTGTTCGCACCATTGGTGCAGTTCCATGATCAAGCCCATCGCTTCGGCCTCATCCATCCCCTCAATCCCAATTGTATAGCTGATTGAGCAGAATAGCGCCTCTTCCCCGGTCTCTGGGTGACGCTTTATCAGCGGGTGCGTCTGCGTCGCGAGGGCGGCTTCGCTGGGTCGGATGGACATGGATCGCCCTTCATCCTTTTCCCCATAGGCACCATCAGGTGCATAACCCCGACGCGCCGAATGCACGGCGGTGAGTTTGCGCAATTCGTCTTTGCGAGCCTCGGGAAGCGCAGCAAAGGCGGCAATCTGATTGGTGAAGACAGTGTCCCCACCAACAGGCGGTATCTCTATTGCCAGCAAGCATGTGCCAGAGGGGGGCTTCGCCAAAAAGCTCCAATCCGAATGCCAGTTTTCTGCAAAGAGCGATGAGGTTTCATCGGCCTCTCGCACAATCGATGCGACATTCTTGCGACCGGGGATGGGGTCGAAAAACGGATCATCGCCGAAATCACCCATGACAGCGGTAAAACGCTCAAGCGCGTCGTCATCCATCCGCTGGCAGGGAAAGACAACGACCCGGTGTTCTAACCATGCTGCGCGGATCGATTGGATGAGTGCAGGATCGAGGTCACCGGCAAGATCGCATCCGGTGATCCGGGCGCCACATGCTTGGCCGCTTGGCTCGATGCCTACACTCATTCCGGCGGCTCTTGGCCGATATCCTTGTCCGACTGCGGCGTGGTTTCAGGAGTGGTCTCATCCCCGCCGCCACGCCGTTCGACCATTTCCTCGACGACGGCTTCTTCCGCCTCGTCCTCTGGCGTTTCATCCTCGTCGATCTTTACCGCGCTGACGATCGTCTCGTTCTTCGCGACAGTGAACAGGCGGACACCCGCGGTGTTGCGGCCCATCACGCGCAAAGATTCCAGCCCGATGCGGATCAATTTCGCCTGATCGGTGACCAGCATTAATTGCTCCCCTTTTTCAACCGGGAAGCTTGCTACGACTGATCCGTTGCGCTCGATATTGTCGATATTCACGACACCCTGACCACCGCGCCCCGTGCGGCGATACTCGTAGGAGCTAGAAACCTTACCGTACCCATTGGAGCATACGGTAAGGATGAACTGCTCTCGCTCACCAAGTTCAGCAAAGCGTTCTGCTGCCATATCAGGCTCGCCCTCGCGTTCCGCCTTATACGGTGCGAATTTGAGGTATTGCTCGCGTTCTTCTGGTGTGGTGCCGGTCGCGCCCAGAGTGGAGAGCGAGACAACCTCGTCCCCTTCGGCCAGCTTCATGCCGCGCACACCGGTTGAGGTCCGCGAAGTGAATTCACGCACATCTTCGGCTGCGAAGCGGATGGCTTTGCCCAATTGCGTGGACAGCATGACATCGTCCCCCGCGGAGACAAGGCGCACACCGATCAGCTTATCCGCGCTTTCCTCATCGAACTTCATGGCGAACTTGCCGTTCGACGGGATGTTGGTGAAGCTGTCCATTGAATTGCGCCGGACGCTGCCTTTTGCCGTCGCGAATACGACTGACAATGCGCCCCATTCCGCTTCATCTTCGGGCAGAGGCAGCACAGTTCGGATCGTCTCGCCATCATCGAGCGATGGCAGCAAGTTCACAATTGGACGCCCGCGCGTGGCCGGACCGCCTTCAGGTAGTTTCCAGACCTTTAGACGATAGACTTTGCCCGCGGTGGAGAAGAACAACACCGGGTTGTGCGTCGATGTGACGAACATTTCCGCAATGGCGTCCTCATCCTTGGTCGACATCCCTGCGCGCCCTTTGCCGCCGCGATTTTGCGCGCGGAAAGTGGAGAGCGGTGTGCGTTTGATATAGCCGTCCAAAGTGACCGTCACGACCATCTCGTCGCGCTCAATCAGGTCTTCATCTTCAAGCCCATCCCAAGCCGGCGCGATTTCCGAAACACGCGGAGTGGCATAAGTCGCGCGGATTTCCTCCAACTCTTCGCGCATAACAGCATAAAGCTTCACACGGTCGGCAAGGATGGCGAGGAATTCCTCAATCTTGTCGGCCAACTCTTTCAGCTCATCGCCAATTTCATCGCGGCCCAATGCTGTCAGACGATGGAGACGCAGATCGAGGATCGCTTTGACCTGCCGTTCGGACAGGCGATAGCTGCCACCATCCTGATCGGAGGTCGGCTCAATCGCTTCGACTAGTTGGATATATTGCGCAATATCGCCAATCGGCCATTCTTTGGCGAGCAATCGTTCACGCGCAGTCGCTGGATTCGGGGCACCACGAATAATCGCAACGATCTCATCCAGATTGGAGACCGCGACCACCAGACCCAGCAAAATGTGCGCGCGATCGCGTGCTTTGGCGAGCTCAAACTTGGTGCGTCGAGTGATGACCTCTTCGCGGAATTGGATGAAGGCCTGAATAAAGTCGCGCAGCATCAACGTCTCTGGCCGACCACCACGAATGGCGAGCATGTTCGCAGGGAAGCTAGATTGTGCAGGTGTATGACGCCAAATCTGGTTCAACACGACCTCTGCGGTCGCATCGCGTTTGAGATCGATGACGACCCTCACGCCAATGCGAGAGCTTTCATCACGGATATCGGAAATGCCCTCAATCCGTTTTTCCTTGGCCGCATCGGCAATTTTCTCGACCAGACCAGCCTTACCCACTTGATAGGGAATAGAGGTGAAAACGATGCTTTCGCGATCGCCGCGCCGGGTCTCAATCTCATGCCGGCACCGCATCAGGATAGAGCCGCGCCCGGTCGTGTAAGCGGACTTTGAGCCGCTCGTCCCAAGGATGAGGGGAGCTGTCGGGAAATCGGGACCGGGGATGTATTCGATCAACTCTTCCGATGTGATCGCCGGATTGTCCATGAACGCAAAGCATCCGTCGATGACTTCGCCCAGATTATGCGGCGGCACATTGGTCGCCATGCCAACCGCGATGCCGCCTGCGCCATTGACGAGCAGATTGGGGAAGCGGGCGGGGAGCACCGAAGGTTCTCGCTTACGCTCATCGTAATTGGGCACGAAATCAATCGTGTCTTTGTCGAGATCATCGAGCAGCGTATCCGCCACGCGCGCCAAACGAGCCTCTGTATATCGCATAGAAGCGGGTGGGTCGGGGTCCATCGACCCAAAGTTCCCCTGACCATCGATCAAAGGCACACGCATCGACCACGGCTGTGTCAGGCGAGCGAGAGCATCATAAATCGCACTGTCGCCGTGCGGGTGGAAATCACCCATCACATCGCCGACGATCTTTGCGCTCTTCACATAAGGGCGACCAGCGACGAAATTGCCAATTTTGCTGGCATAGAGGATCCGGCGGTGGACCGGCTTCAATCCGTCGCGCACATCGGGAAGAGCGCGGCTGACGATCACGCTCATCGCGTAATCGAGATAGCTCGTCTTCATTTCATCGACGATATCGATGCGTTCGTATTCGTCCGATGGAACGGGTGCAGTTGGTTCGAGAATGTCGCTGTCGTCGCTCAAAGCGTGGGCCGTTTCTGATTGTGTTTATGAGTGCTTTTCGAGTGGCTCTAATGTAGGTGTTCGCGCCCAGATTGGCCACTCATTCGAGCTGAGAACGCACCGATATGACCGCTTTTTCCACATCTGGGCGTTGGTGCGAGGTCAGGCAACCGATGCCACTGTCTCGCTTTGCATTTATTGCGCGCAGGTGAACCAATGATGCGAGCCATTCAATCGCCGTTCAGCACGCCTCATCTACAACGAATTGCAAATGTCGGACCACTCGTTCAAATGAGCGACCAGACATCCAACCAGTGCGCGAACGGCAATGATCCCGCGCAATACGAACACCCTTTGGAGGACTATTGAATGAAAGCCCTTTTTTCGCGCAAGCGCGCATCATCGATGGCATTGGCCTTTGCATTGGCGACCGGAACCGCGCTTACCGCGACCGCGTTGATCCCTGCCGCTGCAAGCGCACAGGATGATGATGGCGGCGGCTATGGCGACGAATTCCGCGCCGTCTATGTACCGCTTGATGAGGCCCTCAAAGCAGAGGGTGCGAACGTTGCTGCTTTGCGTCCGCAGATCGACGCTCTGATGCCATTGCTCAACACCAATGATGAAAAAATCGCTGGTGGCGGCTTGATCTTCAACGCGGGGATTTCGTCGTCCGATCGCGCGCTGCAATTGCAGGGCATGGAATTGATGCTGGCAAGCGGTAAGGTGCCGGTTGAGCAGACTGGACGTTATAACTTCATCGCCTATCAATTGGCGAATGAAGCGAACGATTACGTGAAAGCGCGTCGCTATTTGCAAGGTGCAATCCAGTACAATTTCACGACGGATACCATTTCCGCAGCGGACCTTCAGATCGCGATGGCTGAGAACTTCTTTGCCGCGAACGAATTGTCAGCGGGCTATGAGTTTCTCGCCGGCGCGATTGCCAACCGTGAAGCGCAAAACCTTCCGGTTGAGGAACAATGGTATCGCCGCGGCGTGACCGTCGCCTATGAAAATGAGAGCGTGCCGCAGGTCTATGATTTCACGACGATGTGGCTCAGCGCATTTCCATCGGCTGATAATTGGCGCGATGCGGTCAATCTGACCCGCAATCTTAACGAATTCCAAGGCCCCGAGATCCTCGACCTGTTCCGCCTCAGCCGCCGAGTTGGTGCGCTTCAGGATGCCTCGGATTACGACTATTACGTCGAAGCAGCCGATGCCCGTCGCCTTCCTAAAGAAGTGAAGGACGTGATCGACCAAGGAATGGCCGCTGGTGTTGTTAGCAGCGACAATCTGTTCATTACCGAAGCGCTTAGCACTGCCAATGGCCGGATCGCCGCCGACCGCCGTGATCTGCCCGCTTTGGAGCGTGATGCGAGTGCATCGGGCGCCGGAGTGCGGACTGTGGTTGCCGCAGGTGATGCGTTCCTGAGCTACGATGACTTTGCCAAGTCCGCGTCATTCTTTGAGCGCGCGGCCGGTATGCCCGGCGCGGACACCAATTTGGTGCACACGCGTCTTGGTATTGCGAAGCTTGAGATGGGTGATTTTGCAGGGGCTCGTGAGGTTCTTTCGCAAGTCCAGGGCAACCGGATGCCGATTGCCAAGTTGTGGATTGCCTATGCGAACGAGCGTGAAGCGGCAGCAGCTCCTGCTCCTGCTCCCGCTGCACCAGCGCCAGAAGCACCAGCGACGATGTAATCACGCTCGCTGCATGAACAAAAAAGGGCGCGCCGGATCACTCCGCCGCGCCCTTTCTTTTGTCCGTTTGAGTGAGCTTAGCGCAGGCGCTTTACATAAACTTGGTTGTCGTTACGCCGATCCACAGCAAAGTTGGGCAGGGCGTCGAACATGTCCGACAAGCTTTTGAACCCGTAATTGCGCACATCAAAACTGGATCGGTTGCCAGCAATCTGGCCGACCTGTTGCAGCTTCGCATAGCCTTTGTCGTCGCGCTTTGCCTCTGAATAAGCGTCGGTGATCAGCTCGAGCAGATCGTCATCGACCTCACCGCTTGCTTCGGCTTTTCTATCGCCCTTGTTGCCGGGTTTATCGTCGGCATAGCTGGCAATCAGCTGTTTGATGTCGATAAACCGGGTGCACACCGATTTGAACGCTTGCGGCGTCTTCTGCTCCCCAAAACCATAGACGATGATCCCGTCTTGCCTCAGCCGAGTAACAAGCGGGGTAAAGTCGCTGTCCGATGTCATAATGCCAAAACCATCGACTTTACCCTGATACAACAGATCAATGGCATCGATGGTCATCGCCATGTCGGTGGCATTCTTGCCCTTTGACACGTCAAATTGCTGTTGCGGGCGAATGCCGAATTTGTTGGTGATCGTGTCCCAGCGGGCCAGATTGTCCTTGGCAAAATTGCCATAAGCGCGGCGAATATTGACCTGTCCCAGTTCCGCCATAACAGTCAAGACAGGGACGATCCCCTGCGGTGTGGTGTTGTCTGCATCAATCAGCAGTGCGATGTTTTTGAGCTCGGAATTTCCCATGGGCACTACATGGCGATGCATGGGGGGAGGGGCAAGCGATCAATCCTCAGGTAAGAACTCACCCGTATCCTCATCGAGGGAATAGAGAACGCCTTCGCTGATTGAGAAATGCGCGCCGCGCAGTTTGAGGGACCCAGCTTGCTCCTTTTCCTCAAGCCACGGAAAACTACGCAAATTGCGAAGGCTTTGGCGGATCGCGGCAAACTCCATCGCCAATTCCGCTTTGCGCCCGCTTGTTCCATGTTTGCGCGCGACCGGCTCGCGCGCTTCATCGAGCAGCCCGATCCAATTGGCGATGAATGCGCCTTCGCCATGCGGCTTGGTCTCAAAACTTTGGGTAAGAGCTGCCTGACAACCCCCGCAACGTCCATGGCCCATCACCACGATCTGACGCACCTCGAGCATCTGCACGGCGAATTCCACAGCGGCGGATACGCCGTGATAGCCAGGGCTGGTTTCATAGGGCGGGACAAGAGCGGCAACATTGCGAACGACAAAAATATCGCCGGGATCAACATCAAAAATTTGCGCAGGATCAACGCGGCTATCCGAGCACGCAATTATCATCAGCTTGGGATGCTGACCCTCGGCGATAGTTTGTTCAAAGCGTGCGCGTTGGCGCGGATAGGTGTCTTCGCGAAAACGGCGATAGCCTTGCAGCAATTCGGCAAATTCCGGCACATTCCTCTCCCATAGTCAGGGAGAAGGGTTGGCCTAAAACCGCTCTCCCCGGATCACCTGCACATCCCACATGCTCAAGATGAAGCCAAAACTGGTAAGCATGGGGGCAAGGGTTTTGGCAAGCGCATCCGCTCTATCTTCCGCAGCTATGGTGAGGACAAAGACTTTGTCTGTGCCCATGACGCTTTCCTGACGCCAACTGCCATCGCGTCCCTTGCCGCTGGTTACGGGTACGACAGTCCACCCAGTGATCCCGGCCTCATCAATCGCATCGGTAACACGCTTTTGCAGCGCTTTGTCGGCGAGGATCTCAATCCGTTTGCGGGTGACTGTTTCGATCATGGCATCGCTCCACTGGTGCCGGTCAGGATGCTCGCAAGGGCGCTGATCAGGCCGATATTGATGAGCACGTTAAAGGGGAATGTTATGCTGAGCGACATGGTGAGGTAAATGCCGGGATCAGCCTCTGGCAGGGCAAGTCGCATGGCCGCGGGGACCGCGATGTAGCTGGCACTGGCGCAGAGCACACCGAGGACCGCTGCCGAGCCTGCGTCGAGCCCTATCAAGACACCCAACCCAGTGCCAACTGCTCCGTTCACAATGGGCAGGAAGATCGCAATCGCGGTCAACCGCCATGTGATAGCGCGCGATTCCATCATTCGCCGCGCCGCGATCAGGCCCATATCGAGCAGGAAGAGGCACAATACCCCTTTGAAGCCCACTTCGAAAAAGGGCGAGACCTCTTCAAAGCCCGCAGGGCCTGCAACCATTCCGATAGCAAACGCTCCGAGCAACAGCACGATGGAGGAATTGGTGAACACCTCATGCAGCATATCGCCGGTGGATTGCGTGCCGCCAGCGCTGCCCATGCCGCGCGCCAAGAGCAGGCCACTCAGGATCGCAGGTGCTTCCATCGCGGCCATCACAGCCACCATATAGCCGCCCGGCTCACGCGATTGTCCTGTCAGGATTTCGACCGCGGTGACAAAGGTCACAACGCTGATCGAGCCATAATGCGCGGCCACCGCACCGGAATTGATCCGGTCCAATTTGCCGAACGTTTTCAACACTGCATAGGCGAAGAACGGTAGGATAAAGCCTGCAGCGATGCCTGCTCCCAATGCCGAAATCACAGTTGCATCGATCCCCGATTTGGAAACCGCCACGCCACCTTTGATCCCGATTGCCGCCATCAGGTACAGCGACATCGCCTTTGCGATGGGTTCCGGGATCGTGAGGTCGCTGCGCGCAAAGGCAGCGGCGAGACCAAGCACGAAGAACAGCACAACAGGGGATGTGAAGGTTTGGATTGCGGTATCGAACATGCGGATCCGTTAATGAAGCATCGGTTGCAAACTAAGCAACACCGTGGAGAACTATTCTGTTCCCAACTTGCAAGTTTCGATAGTTTTGCGCGCCTTGCGATTGACGCTGCGGCAGCCTAAATGGGCGAGCATGAACGATCTCACCAATACGCCTAAGCCTGCACCTGACCCCGATCGCCCGCCGCGTCAGCGCAAGCCGGACTGGATCCGAGTGCGCGCGCCGGTGAGCAAGGGGTATCATGAGACGCGCAAATTGATGCGCGACCTTAACCTCAACACAGTTTGCGAAGAGGCTGCGTGTCCCAATATCGGCGAATGCTGGGACAAGAAACACGCAACGGTCATGATCCTTGGTGATGTTTGCACGCGCGCCTGTGCGTTTTGTAATGTGAAGACCGGTATGCCGCGCGCCGTTGATCCAATGGAGCCGGAGAACACTGCGATTGCTGCGGCGCAAATGGGCCTCAAACATATCGTCATAACCAGCGTTGATCGCGATGATTTGCCCGATGGCGGCGCGTCGCAATTCGTAAAGGTGATCGAGGCTCTGCGCCGCAATACGCCAGAGACGACGATTGAGATCCTGACCCCAGACTTCCGTAACAAAATGCGGCCTGCGGTGGAGGCAATCTGCGAGGCGGGGCCGGATGTTTACAACCACAATCTGGAGACCGTGCCGCGGCTTTATCCCATGATCCGTCCCGGTGCGCGCTATTATGCATCGTTGCGGCTGCTTGAGGAGGTGAAGGCGCACAACCCGATGATCTTCACCAAGTCTGGCATCATGCTGGGGCTGGGTGAGCAGCGGCTCGAAGTGCATCAGGTGATGGATGATATGCGTTCGGCCGAGGTCGATTTCATCACCATGGGCCAATATCTGCAACCCACACCCAAACATGCCATAGTCGAAGAGTTTGTGACGCCCAAAGCGTTTAGCGCTTACGGCTCCATCGCGCGGGCCAAGGGTTTCCTTCAAGTCGCCTCAAGCCCGCTAACACGGTCAAGCTATCACGCGGGTGATGACTTTGCTGTGATGAAGGCTGCGCGAGAGGAAAAACTGCGCAAAAAGGATCGTCTGAACACCTGATGGTAGGTATTCGCGAAACCCGGTCGCTGCCTTACAGTGCACAGCAAATGTTCGACCTTGTCGCCGATGTGCGGCGTTATGGCGAGTTTCTGCCTTGGGTGATCGCGACGCGTGTGCGTTCCGATAGTGATACAGAAATGGTCGCGGATATGGTCGTTGGGTTTAAGAGCCTGCGCGAAAGCTTCACCTCACGCGTTTCAAAAGATCGACCGCGCGAGATCGCGGTGCACTATGTCGATGGGCCGCTATCCGATCTTAGCAATGTGTGGACATTTCACGCGCTGGATGACGACAATTGCGAAATTCACTTTGCGGTCGATTTTCAATTTAAGAACCGCGTGTTTCAAGCGATGGCCGGACAATATTTCGACCGCGCATTCCGCAAAATGGTCGCCGCTTTTGAACAGCGCGCTTTTGAGCTTTACGGCAACAGCAACTCAAGCGCGCAAATCGTCGCTTGACGCCGGATTGCTGCGCGTCCGTCGGGGCCATCGCCGCCATCGAAATGTTTGAGCTCCCCCTCGGGTTTGCCATCTGCATTGCGCGTTGCACGGGCGAATACCACAGTACCAACCGGCTTTAGCTGAGTACCGCCGCCTGGCCCGGCTACCCCGCTAATTGCGACAGCCACATCGGCGTTCGAACGCTCCAGCGCGCCTTGCGCCATGGCCCAGACACAGGCGATGCTGACGGCACCGAATGTCTCGATAATATCTTGGGAGACGCCGAGCATCTCCATTTTGGCTTCGTTCGAGTAGGTCACAAAGCCGCGATCAAGCACTGATGACGATCCAGCGATCTCTGTCAGCGCACCTGCCACCAAACCGCCCGTACAGCTTTCTGCAGTGGCGACCATGCGGCCCGCCTCGCGGTTCTCAGCGACCACGCGCGCGGCTAGGTCCGCAATATCATTTGAAAGCAAGGAAACGGTCACTGCGCAACGTCTCCAATCGGGAGTGTTGATTGGTCAGAACTGGCCAAGCCGAATTCAGCAAAAAAGCCAAACAATGCCGCGACGTTGTCGGCGGGCAATGGGTCAATAATCTCCAGCGCACGCTCGATGACAGAGCAGCTTTCAACCTTTAATTCCTCTGCTGTCAGCGCCGCCACAACTCCGTTCACAAACGGTTTAAGCTCATCATCGCCCAGCATCCCAAGCACGCTGCCCATACCGTCTGCTTCGCTGCTTGCCATCTCCAGCAAGAACGCTTTGGCATCGGGCCAATATGCGTCAGACCCATCGGAGAACTTCGCGCGCAATTGTTCCGCATTGGAAAAGGAATAGCCATCGGCGTCCAATCCCGCAGCGCATTTCGTAAGATACCCGTCGAATGCATAGGGCAGCGCATAACGAACAGCGGCCTCTACCTCTTCGGGGTTCACATCATCGGTTTGTGCCGAGGCGGGGGCCGCAAACATCGTCAAAGCGACGCTCGCGGCGATGCCAATTTTGGCAGCGAATGAAGTGCGTTTCATGGTTGGTTCCTTTGCAGAAAAAGGGGTGCGGATCATGCCGCGCCTTGTAGTCCGACAATCGCTTGCGCCGCGATACCTTCGCCGCGCCCGGTAAAGCCGAGCCTTTCGGTAGTGGTAGCCTTTATACTAACCGCGCTCTCATCCAGCCCGGTTAGCCGAGCAACTTCGGAGCGCATGGCAGGGCGGTGCGGGCCAATCTTTGGGGCCTCACAGATGATCGTGAGATCGATATTACCAAGGGAATAGCCAGCTTCGCTCACCAACTTGACGGCATGCTCCAAAAACTGCCCAGAACGCGCGCCAGACCATTGCGGATCGCTGGGTGGGAAATGTGTGCCGATATCGCCATCACCAATCGCGCCCAGCACCGCATCAGTGATCGCATGCAGTGCGACATCTGCATCGGAATGCCCGGCAAGCCCATGCGTATGGTCCAACTTGATACCGCACAACCAAAGCTCTTCGCCTTCCACAAGCCGGTGCACGTCAAAGCCTTGGCCGATGCGGAATGCGGGCGTTTTTGTCTGATCCATCAAATCTTCCGCAAAGGTCACTTTCTTCAATCGTTCGTCACCTTGAACCAGACCAACTGAACCGCCGCTTGCTGAAAGCACCTGCGCATCGTCACCGGCATCGGGTGAACCCATCCATGCGCGATGCGCCGCCAGAATGTCTGTGTAACGAAACGCCTGCGGTGTCTGGACCCGGCGCAGGCTCTCGCGATCCGCCTTGCCCGCCATAGTATCCACGTCGCTTGCGAGCGCGAGGCTATCGACTACGGGCAGGGTTGGGATTGCGCCCGGAAGGGTTTCCAACGCCATCAACAACCGTTCAATAACCGCATTGGGCAATTCGGGTCGTGCCGCATCGTGGATGAGGACATTGGTTGGTGAGGATGGTGTGAGCGCCTCAAGACCAGCGCGCACCGATTCCTGTCGCGTCGCGCCGCCTGTGACCAGTGCGAAACCGTCGATCCCGTCAAGCGCCTCGCGCGCATCGGCCTCTGCACCCGTCGCAATCACCACAAGCAGCGGCTCAGCCCCCGCCTCGCGAAGTGTCTCCACCGAATGCGCCAAGAGCGAGCGGCCACGCCATTTGCGAAACTGTTTCGGAGTATCACCACCCACACGCAACCCCTTGCCAGCGGCCACAATGATCGCGGCAAATGGGGGAAGGGGGGCAGGGCTATTCATGGGTGAGAGCGCTTAGGGTCTGGACGGATTTTGCGCAATCCACTATGCGCTGCCCATAATTTAGGCATTTCCCCTCAGACAATGACAGCTTTTCCTTCACCCCCGGCCTTGAAGCCCATCCAAATTGGTCCCGTGACCATTAACGAGCCTGTGCTGCTCGCGCCGATGACCGGCGTTACCGATATGCCGTTTCGCACATTGGTGCGGCGCTATGGCTCGGGCCTCAATGTAACCGAGATGGTCGCCAGTGAGGCTGCCATCCGTGAGACGCGTCAATCGCTTCAAAAAACTGCATGGGATGAGAGCGAAGAGCCTGTTTCGATGCAGCTTGTCGGATGTGATCCGCGTTCGATGGGAGAGGCGGCGAAACTGCAGGAGGGCAATGGCGCGGCGATCATCGACATTAATTTCGGGTGCCCGGTGCGTAAAGTTGTCGGTCAGTTTGCGGGTTCCGCTCTCATGCGCGAGGTACCGCTTGCGACCAAGTTGATGGAAGAAACGGTCAAGGCGGTCGATGTGCCGGTAACCGTAAAAATGCGTATGGGGTGGGACCACCAAAGCCTCAATGCCCCAGAAATGGCCCGCATTGCCGAAGACTTGGGCGTCAAAATGATCACCGTCCACGGGCGCACACGCAATCAGATGTATAAAGGCAGCGCTGACTGGTCCTTCGTCCGCAAGGTGAAGGATGCGGTGTCCATTCCAGTCATCGTCAATGGCGATATCTGCACGATCCAAGACGCTGCCACCGCGCTCGAACAATCAGGCGCAGATGGGTTGATGATCGGTCGCGGCGCCTATGGCAAGCCATGGTTGTTGGGTCAGGTGATGCATTGGTTGCGCACTGGTGAGACCATCGCGACGCCCAGCTTTGATGAGCAATATTCGGTGCTCACCGAGCATTATGACCGCATGCTCGACCATTACGGCCGGGATGTCGGAACCAAGATCGCGCGCAAACATCTGGGTTGGTATACCAAGGGGATGCATGGATCGGCTGAGTTCAGGAACAAAGCCAATATGATCGACAACCCGGATGACGTGCTCGAAGCGATTGAGCGTTTTTATGCGCCATTCCTCAACCGCACGGCCCCGAGCCAAACAGCCAAAGCGGCCTGATCGTGGCGGCGACACGCGTGAGTGGCGGCTCAAATATCTCTGATTTTGATCCCTCACGCCCTGATTCACAGGCGCAGATTGCCGGTCTTCTATTTGCTCTGATTTTGATCGACCAGAACGGACATATTGCCGAGGCCAATCATGCAGCCGAAAACCTGTTAGGTTGCAGTGCGAAGCGCTTGATTAGCAAACCATTACTAGAGGTGATCGGCCCGGTTGATCCGCGCGTCGAAGCGCGCCTTTCGGATTGCGATGCCGCGTTGGTAGCTCGCGATGTGGGCATCCACGCCGCGACAAGCGAAACCCGCGTCAATTTGACCGTATCGCCTTTAGGGGGCTTTCCCGGATGGCGCGTGGTCACATTGTCGCAGATCGGGCACGAGGAATCGGGTAATGAGGAAGAATTGGCATCCTCATTGGGTGCTCCATCGATCCTAGCGCATGAGATAAAGAACCCCCTCGCTGCCATTCGCGGCGCAGGGCAATTGGCGGCGCGCAAGCTGCCCTTGAAAGACAAAAAGCTCGCCCGGATGATCACCGACGAGGTCGACCGGATCGCCCGGTTGATTGATCGCATGCAGCAATTGGGTTCGCGCAGCACGGAAGTCGCTGCCCCCTGCAACCCGCATGAGGCCATCCGCTCCGCCGTCGCAACCGTTCGCGCAGCAGGAGCGGGCGGCGTCACGATTATCGAAGAATTTGATCCGTCATTGCCCCCGGTTCTCGCCAATCGCGACGCGCTCGAGCAAGTGCTCATCAACCTTGTTTCAAACGCTCGCGATGCTGCGGACGCCGGGGCGAGGGGAGAGATAACCGTACAAACGCGGTTCGTGAGCGGGCTCGCATTCAGCGCGATCCGATTGGGCCGCGCAGTTCGTCTTCCGATTGAGATCACCGTCAGTGATAATGGCCCTGGCATAGATCCCGCCATGCGTGAAAGGGTGTTCGAACCCTTTGTTTCGACGAAGAAATCGGGGCAGGGATTGGGTCTTGCGCTCGTTCGCAAACTGGTCCGCGACATGAACGGCTCGATTAGCCATGAACGCGACACACGCGCTGGCCTCACCCATTTTCGATTGCATTTGCCGATGGCAAAACCGGGCCAGGAATAGGGACGCTTTAGTCATGTCAGGCACACTCTTGCTGGTCGAAGACGACAGCGCCATCGCCACCGTCATCACCGCGGCTCTTGAAGATGAGGGCTTTGAAATCGCCCATTGTGCATCGATCCGTGAACGCAACAAGAAGCTCGACGAGGGCGCATTCGATGTGATGGTCACCGATGTCATGCTCGAAGATGGGGATGGCTTGGCGAGCCTCAATGCAGTGCGGGAAAGTGCTCCATTGATGCCCGTAATTGTCCTGTCGGCCCAAAACACCCTCGATACAGCCGTGCGCGCCAGCGATAGCGACGCGTTCGAGTACTTTCCAAAGCCCTTCGATCTGGATGAACTGGTCCGCGCTGTATGCCAAGCCGCAGGCAATCGCGAAGAGACACCTGAGCTGACCCCAATAAGCGATGGCGATGGGATGCCCATGGTCGGTCGGAGTCCGGCCATGCAGGGCGTATATCGCATGATCACGAGGGTTTTGCGCAATGATCTGACTGTGCTTGTCACCGGAGAAAGCGGCACAGGCAAAGAGCTCGTGGCAGAGGCAATCCACCAATTGGGCAGCCGCCGCACCGGACCCTTTGTGGCTGTGAACACTGCAGCGATCCCCCAAGATCTGGTGGAAAGCGAGCTCTTCGGACACGAAAAGGGCGCGTTCACTGGTGCTGTTGCCCAGGCCATCGGCAAATTCGAACAAGCGAACGGTGGGACTCTGTTTCTTGATGAAATCGGCGACATGCCCTCTGAGGCGCAAACTCGGCTTTTGCGCGCTCTTCAATCGGGCAGCATTCGGCGGGTCGGTGGGCGTCAGGAAATCGCGGTGGACGTGCGCATCATAGCGGCGACCAACCGCGACCTTGCTCCGATGATAGAGGCTGGCGCGTTCCGTGAAGATCTATTCTACCGCCTCAACGTCGTGCCCATTGAATTACCTCCTTTGCGTGAACGGCGCGAAGATGTTGAGGTGCTCTCTCAGCACTTCCTTTCCCAGGCCGCCGAGGACGGACTACCTCGTCGCATGCTGACTCGTGAGGCGGTGGAGGCACTTGAGGCACGCAATTGGCGCGGCAATGTGCGTGAGCTGCGCAATGTGATCTATCGCCTGGCGCTGATGTCGCGCGAAGATGCGATTGATGCGTCCAGCCTCCTCGACATTCTGGGTGAAGAACCAAGTTTTGCTGCCGATGCTGAAGACGACGGCAAAGGCGGGATTGGCGCCGCTCTCGATATTTGGTTGATGCGGGAAGAGCCTGCCTCCGGGACGGTCTATGCGAGCGCTCTTGCCGCGTTTGAAAAGCCGCTGATTGAGCACGCTTTGGGTCAAACCAACGGCAACCAACTGCGTGCAGCCAAGCTCCTTGGGATCAATCGCAACACTTTGCGCAAACGCATAACTGAGCTGAGAATTGAGCCTGATCGCTTCGCTAGACCGGTCTGACGCAGGGTTGCGGCTAAAATACCACTTTTCCCTTGCAACAATGCCACACTAGCGTTGTAAGTTCGCAACGATGGAAGGTGCTCCTGCAAACACAGTCAATCAATCGTCCGCTGAACCAGCGGTCGATGCTGTGCATGCTAAAGCCCAAAAACAAGACCGGAACCTTCCGCGCCACTCGCCGCGCTGGTGGCGGCAATTTATCGTCGCCTCGCGTCGGGCCAATATCTTTGGCTGGATCGAATTTCTCGCAGTGATCGCGCTGTTGGCGGCATTCGTCGCCAGCTACATGACCTATTCCGAGGCGCCCAAAACTGGGGAAGTCCTACCCACACTACAGGCCTCATTATTGCTCGTCGCAGTGCTTGTCCCGGCGATGGCGATCCTCGTCCTTATCGGCAGACGCATGGCTTTGAGTCGCGCAGCTGGCAGCACCGCACGGTTGCACGTTCGGCTCGTATTCTTCTTCTCTATGGTCGCCGCTATCCCAACTCTATTAGTCGCAGGCTTTGCCGCTTTCCTGTTCCAGACCGGCGTCGATTTCTGGTTCTCGGATGAATCGCGCGGATTGATGGAGAATGCCAACGAGTTAGCTCAGAGTTACTATGATGAGAACCAGCGCCAGGTCGAACAGGAAACAATCACCATGGCGAGCGATATGCGCGATATTCTCCAGCGTGTTTCAATCGTAGATGACGACTTTCTTGATATTTATCTTTACCAACTTCAGGCGCGCGAGATCACTGAGAGCGTCATTCTTCAAAGGGTAGAAGACGGCACATTGCGCACGGCCGTCGCTCTCAACCTGAGTGAGGGCAATGATCCAATCTTGTTCAGCCAAAGCGCGCTTCAGCGTCTCGATGATGGAGAGCTATTTGTAGTCAAGGCCAGCTCCGATCGTATTGCCGGGATTGCTCCAATTGATCGGGACGCTGGGATCTACCTCTACAACGCGCGGACCACTGAAGAATCGATGTTCGACCAGTGGGAGAGCGCGCAGGCAATCTCCACCGCTTATGAAACGCTGACGAGCGAGGCGCGCAGTTTGCAATTGCGGTTCAATATAGCCCTTGTTGCGATGAGCTTATTGCTTGTCGGCATCGCTGTTTGGTTTGCGCTGAGATTTGCAGACCGCCAAGTGGAACCACTCACCGATCTTGTCGGGGCCGCGCGCAAAGTGGGGCAGGGGAACTTTGCCCTTCGCGTCGAAGGGCGCACGGGGGCGGATGAGATTGGCCTGCTGAACCGCGCGTTCAATCGCATGACCGCGCAGCTCGAAAAGCAAACTGATGCCTTGGTGAGCGCCAACCGCCAGATTGATGATCGACGCGCCTTTATGGAAGCGGTGCTGGAATCGGTGACCGCCGGAGTTATCTCCGTCGATCAGGAAAGCCGCGTGCTGTTGATGAACAGCTCTGCGCAGACCTTGCTGGGCGGCGAGGAAGCGCTAACCGGACAATCGCTCGACACGCTATCGCCGGAAATCTGCGCTATGTTGAGCGAGGGTACGGAGCGCGCGATTGTAACCCACGCAACCGGCGGAGAACTGCTGACACTAGCGGTTAAGGTCGCCCCGGGCAGCAGCGGTTACGTGATCACCTTTGAAGACATCACAAGGCAGCTGATTGATCAGCGTCAGGCAGCGTGGTCAGATGTCGCACGTAGGATCGCGCATGAGATAAAAAATCCGCTCACGCCCATCCAGCTTGCGACAGAGCGACTTAAGCGGCGCTATCGTAAACAGGTCGCGGATGAAGACGGCGAGCTCTTTGATGAACTGACGAGCACCATCGTTCGTCAGGTGGGTGACTTACGCAAAATGGTCGATGAATTTTCGTCCTTTGCCCGCCTGCCAAAACCAGTGTTCCGCAGCGAAGATGCGCTCGACCTGGTTCGTCAGGCGGTGTTCCTGCAAGAGGTTGCGCATCCCGGTATTGCGTTTGGCGTGTCGACCGATGGTCTAAAGGAACGCCATATCCAATGCGATCGGCATCAGCTTGGCCAAGCTATGACGAATGTGCTCAAAAATGCTGTCGAAGCAGTCGAAGCGCAGGCTGCCGAAACGGACGACGATTACCCAGGCCGGATCGGTGTCACTATGGAGGATCACGGCGAACGGATCGCGATCATCGTCGAGGATAACGGCATCGGCCTTCCCGCCGACCGTGATCGCATCGTCGAACCCTATGTCACCACCCGTGAAAAGGGCACCGGCCTCGGCCTCGCTATCGTCAACAAGATCGTTGATGAGCATGGCGGCGATATGAGCTTTTCTAGCATTCAACCTGACGCCGACAGCGATGCAGAGCCAACAGGCACCCGAGTAACCCTTCGCTTCGCCCGTGCGCCGCAGTTAACCGAAGGCGAGGGCACTTTGTGATGCCAATCGCCATCCCCCGCAAAACCCCCGAACAATACCCCCCTCAAGGAGAAGCGCATGTCGCTTGAAATCCTGGTTGTCGATGATGAACGTGACATCCGCGAATTAGTTGCCGGAGTGCTGGGCGATGAAGGCTATGAATGCCGCACCGCTGCAGACAGCACCAGCGCGCTTGCCGCAATAGACGAACGCAGACCGAGCCTCGTGCTGCTTGATGTGTGGCTGCATGGCAGCGAGATGGATGGCTTGGAAACGCTTGATGCAATCAAAACGCGTGAACCGGATCTACCTGTCATCATCTTTTCCGGGCATGGCAATATCGATACCGCCGTTTCCGCCGTTGGGCGGGGCGCGATGGACTTTATCGAAAAGCCATTCGAAGCCGAACGCCTGTTGCTTCTAGTAGAACGTGCGACTGAGACTGAGCGCCTGCGCCGTGAAAACACCAATTTGCGGGATTCAAGTTGGGGCGGCACTGATTTCACCGGTAATTCGGCGGCGATCAACACTGTACGCGCGACATTGAAACGCGTGGCCAACACCGGCAGTCGTGTCCTCATTTCGGGACCGGCCGGTGCTGGTAAAGAGGTTGCTGCGCGCATGCTGCACGCTTGGAGCAACCGGTCGGACAGCGCATTTGTACTCGTCAATTCTGCGCGCATTACGCCGGAACGGTTTGAGCAGGAACTGTTTGGCGAAGAGGATGATGGCAAACAGGTCCGGCCCGGACTTTTGGAGATGGCCGATGGGGGTACTCTCTATCTCGATGAAGTCGCTGACATGCCATTGTCGACACAAGCACGCATTCTGCGCGTTTTGACGGAACAGAGCTTTGTTCGGGTTGGTGGCACGCGCCAGATCGGTGTCGATGTGCGCGTTGTGTCTTCAACCACCCGCGACCTTGCGGTTGAGATGGAGGAGAAACGGTTCCGCGAAGACCTGTTTTACCGCCTTAACGTCGTGCCGGTTGCAATCCCTTCATTGGCCGCACGCCGCGACGATATCCCGGCGCTGGCTGAGCACTTTTTCACCCGCTATTCGACCGATCAAGGGATTCCGCCGCCGCAAATATCCGAAGAGGCGATGGCCGCTTTGCAAGCCTATGATTGGCCCGGCAATGTCCGCCAATTGCGCAACGTAGTGGAACGGACCATCATCATGACCTCGCGCGAGCGGCTGACCGTGGTCGAGACCGACATGCTGCCAGCAGAGATCACCGGCGGGCGTCTAGCCGCGTCGGGGCAGGGGTTTTCGGCCATGATGGGCGTTCCTTTGCGGGAGGCGCGGGAAAGCTTTGAGCGTGAATATCTCACCATTCAGATCAGGCGCTTTTCGGGCAATATCTCAAAAACCGCGACCTTTATTGGGATGGAGCGGTCTGCGCTGCACCGAAAGCTAAAACTGCTCGGTATGGCGGATCGCAAGGATGCTGACCGCAAAGAGTAATCTTCGTGTGCCACGCAGATTTGGACAACTAACTGCAAAGACAAACGTTGCAGGCGGGCCCTGCAACCGTCATGATGGCGTTGAGCGGCTCCGGTGGGTGCCGTGATAATGCGGACCGTAAAGACGGCCGCCAAAAATAGGAGCATGAATATGTCCAGCGGGAGAACTCTCACTCCTCGCCCCAGATCAACGGCCAGCGAAAGCGAAACCAACGATCCAGCCCCGCGTCAAGGCGAAGGCGGCACCAAACAAGGCAATCTGCAAGACGCCTTTCTCAACCTTTTGCGCAAGAACAAGACCCCGGTCACGATGTTCCTTGTCAAAGGTGTAAAGCTACAAGGCATCGTCACATGGTTCGACAATTTCTCGATCCTGTTGCGGCGCGATGGTCAGTCGCAGCTGGTCTATAAGCACGCAATCTCCACAATCATGCCCGGCGGGCCGGTTGATGCCGAACAATTCAGCAATCGCGGCGGCACTCGCAAACAGCGTCTTTTGCAGGACGTGTTTCTGAGCCGCGTCAGTGATGCCGGTGTTCAGGTGACCATGTTCCTTGTGAATGGAGTTATGCTTCAGGGGCGCATTGCTGCCTACGATCTTTTCTGCATGTTGCTGGAGCGCGATGGCGCTGTGCAACTCGCTTACAAACACGCAGTATCGACCATTCAACCTGCTAGCCCCGTCAGTCTTTCCGATGATGAAGACGAGGATGATGGGGCAGACGATCCCGAAATCCTTGATGATGCTGGGACCGACTACTGAGTTTCGATGATGACCTAATGGACGAAGTGACCCGCGGTGCGCGGGCGCTGGTGCTGTGCCCGGATATCAGGCGCTTCTCCTACGATCTGGATGCGGCCGAACGTCTGGCGGAGGCGGAGGGGCTCGCGCTGGCCATTGGTGTGGTGATTGAACACACTGCCATCATGCCCATCCGCCAAATGCAACCGAACACTTTGTTTGGATCCGGGCAGGTTGAGAATATCGCAGTTTGGTGTGAGCAATATGAGTGCGAACTCGTGATTGTTGATGGCGCTCTATCGCCGATCCAGCAGCGCAATCTGGAAGACAAGCTGAAGCGTAAGGTCATCGACCGGACCGGGCTGATCCTCGAGATTTTTGGTGAGCGCGCGGCGACGGCTGAAGGGCGTTTGCAGGTCGAACTGGCGCATCTGGACTATCAACAGAGCCGGTTGGTGCGCAGCTGGACCCACTTGGAACGTCAACGAGGGGGCTTCGGTTTCTTGGGCGGTCCGGGCGAAACGCAGATTGAGGCCGACCGTCGGATGATCCGCCAACGGATGAGCAGACTGCGCCGCGAGCTGGAACAAGTGCGCAAAACGCGCGCTTTGCATCGGGATCGGAGGGGTAGGGCACCTTGGCCCGTTATCGCTTTGGTTGGATACACCAATGCAGGCAAATCAACGCTTTTCAACCGTCTGACAGGCGCGGAAGTTATGGCCGAAGATTTGCTCTTCGCAACGCTAGATCCAACCATGCGTGCGATCAGCCTGCCGGGTGTTGAAAAAGCCATTTTGTCAGACACTGTGGGTTTCATTTCGGATTTGCCGACACAGTTGGTCGCGGCATTCCGTGCGACTTTGGAAGAGGTCACCGGGGCGGACATAATCTGCCACGTTCGCGATATGGCAAACCCGGCCCATGCTGCGCAAAAGAAACAAGTGATGGAGGTCCTTGCTGACCTCGAAGTGGTAGACCGTGAAACCGGCGTCGGTGACATCCCGATCCTTGAGGTTTGGAACAAGGCCGATTTGCTTGATGAAGCGCGTCTGGACGAGTTGCGCGAGGCCGCCGAAGGGCACGAAGCGGTTCTGTTATCAGCGGTTAGCGGCGCGGGAATGGACGATTTCTCAGACGTAATCGCCGATATGCTGACCTCCAAAGCCAAAGAGGTAACGGTTACGATCCCAGCTTCCGATGGGCGTCGGATCGCATGGTTGCACGCGCATGGTGATGTGTTGGACGATGCCGAAGCGGGCGAGGGGGCAGACGGGCCTCTCCGGCGACTGACGGTGCGATTGAACCCTAAGGAACTGGGGCAATATTCCAGTCTATAGCGCTTTAACTATTGCGTTTTCTCTAGTCTTTTGACCGCTTGCCAATAGCGTTCCTGTTCATCGAGGGATAGGTCCGAGAACAAACGTCCATCCTCTTTTGCCAACCGTTCCATCTCTCGAAACCGGCGCTCAAACTTGCTGTTTGATGCTTTGAGTGCTTGCTCCGCATCAATCCCATAACGCCGAACGATGTTCACTGCCACGAACAGCACATCGCCAGCTTCAACTAGTCGCTCCTCATCACTGGCGCTGTCGAGTTCTTCGAGTTCTTCCGCGAGTTTATCCTTGGGACCTTTGAGATCATCCCATTCGAAACCCACACGCGCGGCGCGCTTCTGGAGTTTTTCGGAACGCATCAATGCCGGTAAAGCATTTGCCACGCCGTCCATGGCGCTGTCGGAGCCTGAATTCTCGCGTTCAGCGGCTTTCAAGTCTTCCCAACGCTTGCCGTCCATTATGCCGGTTTCATCGCCGAAGATATGTGGGTGGCGCGCTTCCATCTTGTCGCTAATGGCTCGCGCGACGTCTTCGAATGCGAAATCGCCAGCTTCTTCGGCCATGCGTGAATGAAACACGACCTGAAGCAGCAAGTCACCGAGTTCTGATCGAAGTTCGGCCATATCTTTGCGCTCAATGGCGTCAGCAACTTCGTAGGCCTCTTCGATTGTGTAAGGTGCGATGGTGTCAAAGTTCTGCGCGACATCCCATTCACAGCCATGCTCAGGATCACGCAAACGCGCCATAATTTTAAGGAGGCGAGTGATTTGAGGCTTGGTTGATAGGCTCATAATACCAGATTGATAATATATATTATGTTAAATTGGTGATGGTGGTGTGAACGGCGGTCATGTCGGCAACCTGGCGCCCAACAGATCCGCCACCACGAATAATCCAGCAAAGATCGCCAGCCAAACCAAGGCAAGCTGCGCGATCTTGCTCCAACCCAATCGATAACTCGCCATCGCGCTGCCAGCCAAAACCAGCCAACCAAGCATCGCCACAATTGAAATCAGCGCGCCATCACTCATGCCATCATCTCCAAACCATCATAGCCAACGGTCACAAAGTCCGGGACCTCATCACACAGAGCGCGATAGTCCATACTTTTGTCCAGGTGGCTTAGCACAAGTTGCTTTGCCTTGGTGCGTTCGGCAAGCTCAATCGCCATCGCCAAATGCGCATGAGTTGGATGAGGATCCCGACGCAAACAGTCACTCACCAAGATATCGACGCCGTAATACAGATCGATCATCTCATGGGAAATTGCACTAAAGTCAGTCGCATATGCAATTGACTTACCATCGGCTTCAAAGCGATATCCGGTTGTCTCTCCCGGGCCGTGTTCCATCTGACACCATTCAATTCCGAACCCGGCAAACATCTTGAGCCGATCCAAAGTATCGAGTGCACATATCGTCGGATAACCGTCTTGTCCCGCGAAGACATATCCAAAACGCTGGCGCAATCGCCGCACCGTCTCGGTCGAGGCATAGGCGGATATCGGCCCGCCGCGGCCGTATCGCATAACGCGCAAATCATCGATTCCGTGGCAATGATCAGCGTGATCATGCGTCCAAAACACGCCGTCTATCCGATTGATACGATTGGCTAATAATTGCGCGCGGCAATCCGACGAAGTGTCGATCAGGAGGCGCTTACCCTCGTCGCTTTCGACCAGAATTGATACGCGCGTTCGGCGATTGCGCGGTTCATCGGGGTCACAATCGCCCCAGTCTCCCGTGCCATCTTCACCCCCAATCCGCGGCACGCCGGTCGACGTTCCTGAGCCGAGCATGATGAACTTCACAGCATCGCTTTCGAAAACAATTGCGTGAAATTGGCGGTGGTCTGTTCGGCGAGCTCCTCCGCTTCAACCCCGCGCAGAGCCGCCACAAAACGCGCGGTATCCGCAACAAAGGCGGGCTCACATGGGCGCCCGCGATGTGGAACCGGCGCGAGGAATGGGCTGTCCGTCTCCACCAGCAGGCGATCGGCGGGTACTTCTTTAGCGGTCTCCTGTAAATCCTTGGCGTTTTTGAACGTAACAATGCCGGATAGAGAGATAGTTAGCCCCAGGTCCAAAACCTTCCGCCCAAATTCCGCAGAGGCAGTGAAACAATGGATCAGCGCCGGAAATGCGCCCTTCTCCAGCTCTTCGCTCAGGATTTGGAGGGTATCTTCCTCCGCATCGCGTGTGTGAATAATGACCGGCAAACCCGTTTCGCGCGCCACATCGATATGCATGCGGAACAGCTTGGCCTGCGTCACGCGGTCGGAATGTTCGTAGAAATAGTCGAGCCCCGTCTCACCAATGCCAATAACGCACGGGTTCTCCGTCGCGGCCAGCAACACGCCGCGCCCAAGGTCTTCGTGGCTATCGGCCTCATGCGGATGGATGCCGACACTGGCAAACACGTCCAATTCGCGCGTGGCGGTCGCGACAACTTGTTCCCACTCGCTCTGTTTGGTCGAAATGTTGAGAAAGGCCCCTACCCCTGCATCGCGCGCGCGGGTGAGGACCCCTGCCTGGTCCTCTACCAGCCCCTTATATTCAAGGTGGCAATGGCTATCGATCAACATCAGCCCGCATCCTCTTCTGGCAATTCAAGGCGTGGGAAGATTGGCGTGGGCTTTGACACAACAAAGCCATTTTCGACGTGACGAATAAACCAATTTCGATCTTCCAATGCGGCATATGAGCGCTCGTCCTCAGGTATTCCGAGTTGATCTAGCAACGCGGCAGCCTTGTCCGGCACCACCGGTTGTATGGCGATAGCGAGATCGCGCAAAGCAACAAAAATGGTTTGTAAAACGACCTTCATCCGATCTGGATCAGTTTTTTTGAGGGCCCAAGGAGCCTGCTCATCAACGTATTGGTTGCAAGCATATACGGCTCTTATCCATTCCTCGATTCCGATTGAAAAGCGCATTGCTTCAAACTCTCTCGGAAGCTGAACCTTGCAGGCATCGTTCACGGTGCCTTGCAGATCGACGTCGACTTCCTCGCTATCAAAGGCTTCTAGGACACCGTCCATATTCTTGGCTATCATAGACAAGGTTCGCTGAGCCAAATTGCCAAAACTATTGGCAAGTTCCGCGTTGGCGCGCTCGACAATTGCCTCGGCAGAATAGCTGCCATCTTTGCCGAATGCGACTTCGCGCATCAGGAAATAGCGCAAGGCATCAACGCCAAATTTGTCTGCTAAACCAAGAGGATCGGTGACATTGCCGAGAGACTTTGATTCCTTTTGCCCGCGATTGAGCAAGAAGCCGTGACCGAACACAGCCTTTGGCACAGGCAGTTTGGCACTCATCAGGAAAGCGGGCCAATAGACGGTATGGAAACGCACAATGTCCTTGCCGATTAAGTGCAGACTGGCGGGCCAGAACTCAGCCATTTCCGGCGTTTCATCGGGAAAACCCAATCCCGTTAGATAGTTGGTCAGCGCATCGACCCACACATACATGACATGGTCTTCGCTGCCTGGAACCTTCACACCCCAATCGAAGCTAGTGCGGCTTACGGAAAGATCGCGCAGGCCTTGTTCGACAAAGGCGATCATCTCATTGCGTCGACTTGCCGGTTCAAGAAACCCCGGTGTTTTCAGCAACTCAAGCAGCGGTTCCTGATATTTTGACAGGCGAAAGAACCAGCTTTCCTCGACCGTCCATTCAACGGGTGTATCTTGCGGAGAGAGCTTTGCGCCGCCCTCACCCTCTTTCAGCTCGCTCTCGTCGTAATACGCCTCGTCCCGGACCGAGTACCAACCTTCATACCGGTCGAGATAAAGATCTCCAGCGTCCGCCATGCGCTCCCAGATAGCCTGGCTGGCGCGGTGATGCTCTGGTTCGACCGTGCGGATGAAACGGTCAAAGCTGATGTTAAGCTTCTCGTCCATCTCACGGAAATAGCCCGACATTTCATCCGCCAACTCTCGCGGGCTGCGTCCTTGCTCTTCGGCTTTGCGAGCCATTTTTAGGCCGTGTTCGTCGGTTCCGGTTTGAAACCGCACTTGCCGCCCGCGAAGGCGCTGGAAACGGGCAATCACATCGGCGGCAATCCCTTCATAGGCGTGCCCGATATGCGGGCGGCCATTGGGGTAATTGATCGCAGTGGTGATGTAGAAAGGGGATGTATCGGTTTCAGCCATGGGCGTGGTCGCTAGCTTGACCGGCGCGCATGAGCAAGCCGCCGATTTCCAGCGTTAGCAATCCGGTGTCGAAATTGTAGTTGGGCGCTTGGGCGGCAAGGGTCACCAATTCACCATGCGCCTCAATCAAGCGCGCGCGCAATCCGCTATTATCGGTGCGCCGGGCGGTGTCTGCGACGATGGCTTGGGCAAGTTCCAGCACAGACTGCAAACGGGCGCGATCAGCCCGCGGTCCGATCATTTGCGCTAGAGTGGCAGAGGCCGATGGGTCGCTGTCATTGTCTGTCAGCATCCGATTAATCAGGCTCGCAATAGGTCCCAAATCCTGCTCGGCAAACCGCAAGGCAGCGCCATAGGACCCCTCGCTTGCCTCAATTGCGGCTGCTATCGCCTCGCTCCCACCCGCGGCACCAGAGGCATCGAGCATCCCTTTCAATTGCGCATCGGAAAGGGTCGGGAAACGCAATAGGCGGCAACGCGAACGGATTGTGGGAAGCAATCGCGCAGGTCGATGGGTAACCAACACAAAGAATGTGCCGACCGGCGGTTCTTCAAGGCTCTTGAGCAGCGCGTTGGCCGCGCTCACCTCCATATCATCAGCCGGATTGATGATGATCACGCGCCGGTCGCCCATTGTTGGCCGCGTCGTCAGCCGCTTCTGCATCGCGCGCACTTGGTCAACACGGATGGAGCGGGCGATTTCGAACTTCTTGCCCTCGGCCTGCGCCTTGGCCTCTTTGTCGTTTTTTGCGCCATAGGTCAGCGTGATGATATCGGGGTGATTGCCGGGCGGTTGCGGGATGCCATCTTGCGCGACCAATTCACGCGCGGCCGCAAGGGCAAAATCATCTTTGCCAAGGCCGCTTTTGCCCGCAAGGATCCAGCCATGATGCATCCGCGCGCCCGCGCTTGCATTGCGCCATTCGCGCCAAGCCTCATCATGATTGGGCCAATCGGTCACGCGTCAGTGCCCTCGATCAACGGGGTGATCGCAGTCATGATACGGGCGTGCACTTCTGCAGGATCACCCATGCCATCCACGATGGCGAAATGCTTCGGGTCAGCATCGGCCAGCGAGCGGAAACTCTCGGCAACCTTGCGATGATAAGCGGCAGAGCGTCCCCCAATCGCATCGCTTTGACCGCCATCGCGCGCGCTCAAACGCTCGGCAAGGCGCGCCTCGTCCACTTCGAGCAGGATGGTTAGGTCGGGGCGCATACCGTGACTGCCAAAGGCGTGCAGTGCCTGTATCGCATCGTCGCCCAGCCCCCCTGCCCCGCCCTGATAGGCCCGGCTTGAATCGACAAAACGGTCGCACACAACCCAGCGCCCTGCGTCTAAGGCTGGCACAATCAGTCGTGCGACATGATCTGCGCGAGCTGCGGCGAATAAGAGAGCTTCGGATTGTGCATTCCATCCCTTGCCTGGTGGGTGGAGTAACAGTTTGCGAATGGCCTCTGCGCCCGCGGTTCCACCGGGTTCGCGCGTGGTTTCGACTTCAAGTCGGCGATCTTGCAGGGCCTTCGCCAACAGAGCGCTTTGAGTGGATTTGCCGGTCCCCTCCCCGCCCTCAAACGCGATGAAACGCCCCCTTTTTGCATCGCTGCTCATTCAAACAATCCCACGATTGCATTGGAAATCCGTCCGAAAAAGCCTGCTTCTTCGACGGCTTCTGCCGCGACCAGAGGAATCCGCGCAGGCTCCATTCCGGGTACATCAATCTCTAGCATCGCCACCTGCTCCCCTGCTTCGAAAGGCGCGCGCAGGGGGCCGTCATAAGTTATCGACATTTGCAGGTCAGCGGTGCGCCCGCTGGGGACATTCACGAACACCGCCCGCTCCGTTTGCAAGGCAACCTCGCGCGCGCTGCCACCTTGCACTTTAGCCGAGCCGACAATCGCATCGCGCGCAAACAATCGCTCCCGATCAAACGCGTTAAAGCCCCATTCGATGAATCCTCGCGCTGCCCTTGCTCGTGCCCCTTGGCTGTATCCGCCGGCCAGAACCATGACGAGGCGTTGCCCGTCGCGCTCTGCCGTGCCCAGATAGCCGAAACCCGCTTCGTTGGTGTAGCCAGTTTTGATCCCGTCAGCGCCTTCAGTTCGGCCGATCAACGGGTCATAATTGTATTGCTCGACACCATTATAGGCGAAGCTGCGACGTCCGATATAGCGTGAATATTTCTGAGGATGGCGGCGCAACATTGCCTCTGCCAAAACCGCCAGATCATGCGCAGTTGTGAAGGTGTATCCCTCGTCTGGCCATCCGTTCGGCGTTCCAAAATGACTGGAGGTCATGCCCAATTCGCGAGCACGCGCAGTCATAGCTCGCGTCCAATCCGCAACAGTTCCCGCTTGCCCTTCTGCCAGAATAACTGAGGCATCATTGGCCGAGATATTGGCGATGCCGGTCATCAAATCATCAACTAAGACCGGCTCACCCGGCTTGATCCACATTGTGGTGCCTTCGCCGTTCCACTCTTCCCATGCCTCATCGCTCATGGTCATGGTTTGGCGCGGGTCCAGAGCGCCTTCTTCGATCAACTCAAACGCATGATAGAGCGTCATCACTTTGGTGATTGATGCAGGGACAAAGCGGCGGTTGGCGCCGCGCTCATAGAGGACCTGTCCGCTCGTGATGTCGATCAGCAAAGCAATAGGGATATCGTCTTCGGCAGGAACGGTCCCAACGGACTGCGCAGCAATGGGCGCAGATAGGCCCAATGCGGCCAGCCCCAAAAGCAGTCTTGAAGATCGTGCAATCACCAGAGTGATATACGCAGCCGCGCGCAAAGATGCGAGAGTGGCTGCGCGTTTAGTTCACGATTTCATCCGCCAGCAAACCGACGCTCATCGCGTAATAGTTTGAACAATTGTATTCGAGGATCACGCGGTAATTGCCCGTCAGCAACCAAGCAGGTGCACCCGGCCCATCGGGCTGGAACAGCGAGGTCAGCGTGTCATCGGGCAAATTGCGCTGTGGCCGGACGCCGAGCGCGCGCCATTCTGCGACCGTTTTCCATTGGCTATGCCGTTCATGCACGCGCGAACAGACCGGCGAGACCAGCGTGGTGCGATAGGCATCGACGTTGAAACCGCTGGGCACAGAAGCGCGCACACCCCATGGCTGGCCCGTGCGCCATCCGGCGTCTTTGAAATAGTTCGCAATAGAAGCAAACGTATCTGCGCGGTTGTTGAAGATGTTTGCGCGTCCATCACCGTCACCATCCGCGGCAAGGCGCAAATAGACCGAGGGAAGGAACTGCGGATTGCCGAATGCCCCGGCATAGCTGCCAACCAATTGCTGACGCGAATAGCCGCGATCCGCGACCTTCATTAAGGCAACCCATTCGCCCGCGAACAGCTCCCGCCTGCGCCCTTCCCATGCAAGTGTCGCAAGGCTGCGTGAGAGGTCGAAGTTGCCGCGAATATTGCCGTAACTTGTTTCGTGCCCAAAGATCGCGACGATGATTTCGCCGGGCACGCCATAGGCCTGTTCGACCGCGCGCAATTGCCCCGAATTGGCACGGAAGACGTTGCGCCCACCTGCGATACGCTGAGAATTCACATGGGTGCGGATATAGGGGGCCATGGCCGGATAACCGCGCCGCGTCGGACTTCCCGGTTGGCCCTGATCGAGCCGGATGACCCGCGCATTGGGCGTGAGGCCCGCAGTCATGCGCTGCAAAGTCCCCTCGCTCACGCCTTCGCTGCGCGCACGAGCTTTAAGCAATTCCATATAGGCATCGAAAGCAATTCCATCGCGCGCGGCAACCTGAGCTTGAGCAGGTGAAGGCGCGGCGACACTGCCCAATCCGACGGCAGCAACGGCGATAAGGGCGAGCGATGTGAGGCGTTTGATAGGCATGTAGGGGAATATCTCTCAATCGATCTGAATTGAATGTGACCATAAGCGCGATGGCGCGCCGATTGCTATGGTCGGATCACGTATTTGCACATGAACTCATAGTCTTCACGGCACGCTTCGGCGGTTTTCCTGTATTCGTCATCCAACTCAGGCAGAGGGCCCGGTGCACCGCCAAAGCCGGTGGAGGCGTTCACCTTGTCATACCAGTGCGCGCCCCAAATGCCGTCTTGCGCATGAGAGCCCTTTTTCCAGTTGAGCATGGTAGGGTCCCAAGCAATATTCAGCGCGTTGCAGAGTGCGCGCAACACTATCTCCGGATCGGTCAGGATCAGCGCGCTATCCACAACCGGCGGGGCATGGCCGAGCCGGTCAGCCTCCATCTCGAAATATTGGCGTTGGCGAGCAGTGCCCAGATGGTCTGGCCGGACCGCGGTGCGCTTATTCGCGTAACTCGCCGCAACACGGATGGGATCGCGGATCAGGAACGCATGGCGCGAATTTGGAAAGTCAAGAATGCTGACCGGGCCTTCCATATGGTGCGGCATGTGTTTTTGATACCAGATCGAGCTGCCATCGGGTGCATCGCCATTTTGCGCCGATGCGACCGCGTGCCAATCACAGTCCATATCCGCGATCACTTCCTCTGCCATCGGTTGAGGGTCGCGGGTCTTGCGCAGATATGCCCCATAGAATGGCTCATCGCTCACGAATGTGTCCGCGCGGCTCGAAAAGCTCCGCATCATCGCGGTTGAGAGGTTGCGCGGGCCGCTCCACATGGCAATCCGGATGGTCAACGCGCGCAATCCTTGTCCATCAAGTCACGATAGAGACCTTGCAAACGCTCCACCATCGCCCCTCGACCCACTGTTAACTCGCGGCCATCCACCTCAGTCACAGGCACGACGCCTGCGAAAGTACCGGTCACAAATGCCTCATCCGCGCCGTAGGCGTCGGTTAGCGAGAAGTTCTTCTCAAACACCGGAATGCCAGCCTCGCGGCACACTTGGATCACATTCGACCGGGTGATCCCACCAAGGCAATAGTCACCGCTCGACGTCCACACTTCCCCTTTGCGCACAATGAAGAAGTGCGTTGAATTGCACGTCGCCACAAACCCATGCGGGTCCAGCATCAACGCCTCATCCGCCCCTGCCTGCGTTGCTTGAATGCAGGCAGTGATGCAGTTCAATTTGGAATGCGAATTCAGTTTCTGGTCCTGCACCGCCGGATCGCCGCGCCGAACGTGGACCGTGAACAGGCGAATTCCGCTCTCAATCGTCGACGGCAACGGCGCCTTGTATTCGGGGATCATCACGATTGTGGCGGGGGAAATCACAACGCGCGGGTCTTGATAGGGGGTGGAGCGAATTCCGCGCGTCACCATCAATCGGATATGCACGCCCTCTTTGTCGCGCATCGCATTACCATCGACGGTCTCATCAATCCGCTGCGTCAGCTCATCACGCGTCAGGCCGATATCCATCGCGATTGCCTTGGCGCCTTCATACAGCCGGTCGAGATGCGCTTCGAGAAAGGCGATCTGTCCTTGGTGCAGCCTCAACCCCTCCCACACGCCATCGCCAAGCATAAATCCGCTATCGAACACCGAAATGCTGGCCTCAACGCGAGGAACCAATGCGCCATTGATGTTGATCAAAACGCCTTCATTGCGCGGATCGGGAGCGAAATCGTGGGTGCCTTTTGCCATTCTTCGTGTTTAAGCCTTCATCCGATAGTGACAAGCGCCGCGGACCTCGCTAGCGAGCGTTTCAGCGCGGACAGTTGGCAGAGTGGTCGAATGCACCGGTCTTGAAAACCGGCAAGGGTGTAAGCCCTTCCAGGGTTCGAATCCCTGACTGTCCGCCACCTCACCCTTTGTCGGTATTTCCATCACCAGGCCCATCATCGGGCGGGGCCATATGGTCGAGATGGTCGATATCCGCCTCCTCCCCATGCGGATCACCCCACATCACGAGAGACGGTGCGAACTGTTTATCCTTGGGGAACATCTGTCCCTTGAGATGCGCGACAAGCTCTTCTTTGGTGAGGAAGGGATTGTCCGGTTTGGACGGATCCTCACGCATCAGAAGTGAATCGCGCGGCCATAGGCGTCGAGCACGCTTTCATGCATCATCTCTGACAGAGTCGGATGCGGGAAGACCGTTTGCATCAGCTCAGCTTCGGTCGTCTCCAGCACCTTGCCCACCGTATAACCTTGGATCAGCTCAGTGACCTCTGCTCCAACCATATGCGCGCCCAGCAGCTCGCCGGTCGCCGCATCGAATACCGTTTTGATGAAGCCCTCTGCTTCGCCGAGAGCAATCGCTTTGCCGTTGCCAATGAAGGGGAAGTTGCCGACCTTCACCTCATAACCCGCCTCGCGAGCCGCTGCTTCTGTTTTACCGACGCTGGCGATTTGTGGGTGGCAATAAGTGCAGCCCGGTATCGAATCGCGGTCAAGTGGGTGCGGGTGCACCTCTTTATTGCCCAGCTCCTGCGCGATGGCTTCGGCACAGGTTACGCCCTCATGGCTGGCCTTATGCGCGAGCCACGGGCCGGGTGTGCAGTCGCCAATCGCCCACAAACCGCCACTCTTTGTCCGGCCATAGGGGTCAATCTGGATAAAGCCCCGATCCATCTCTGCGAGTGCTTCAAGCCCCACATTCTCAGTGTTGGGCACGATCCCAATCGCGGTGATGACGTGGCTGAACTCGGTCGTCGCGACTTTGCCCTTGGCATCCTTGATCGTTGCAGTGACCCCTTTGGCGCCAACCTTGATGTCCTCGACACCTGCACCGGTCATGATGCTGATCCCTTGTTTTTTCAGCGACTTCTCAAGGAAGGTGGACACATCGGCATCCTCAACCGGGACCACCCGGTCCAGCATCTCTACGACCGTCACATCGACGCCCATATCGTTGTAGAAGCTTGCAAACTCGATCCCAATCGCGCCCGATCCGATCACCAACAGCTTGCTCGGCATTTCGGGCGGAACCATTGCGTGACGATAGGTCCAAACGCGTTTACCATCCGCAGGTGCAAACGGCAGATCGCGTGCACGCGCTCCAGTGGCAACGATGACGTGCTTGGCGCTCAGTTGCTCTTCGCCCTTATCGCCCTTCACCACCATCGACGTCGGGCCGGTCAGCGTCCCCTCGCCCATATGGACGGTGATCTTGTGCTTCTTCATCAGGTGGCCGATCCCCTGATTAAGCTGTTTGGCGACCCCGCGACTGCGCTTTACGATCGCGTCCAGATCAGCCTCAATCGCGCCTGCGACCTTCAAACCATAGCTCGCAGCATTGTCAATATAGTGTTTGATTTCGGCAGAACGCAGCATCGCCTTGGTCGGGATACAGCCCCAGTTGAGGCAGATGCCACCAAGGTTCTCGCGCTCCACAATCGCGGTCTTTAGACCCAATTGCGCACACCGGATCGCCGCGACATAGCCGCCGGGACCAGAGCCGAGCACGATGACGTCGTAAGTAGGATTAGCCATTATTGTATCCTGTAACAGAGCTATGGTTTGAACCGCATCTTACGCGATTCTGGGGAGGAAAAGTGTGTTTCGGTTGGTCGGCCATATCATCCTCAAACATCGGCAGTCTGCCGCATTGGCCGGATAATCAAAAAATAGCCCAAAACCGCATAGGTGTTGGCAGCAATAAAGCTCGGGATGCCGAACAGCACCATCGATGAGGCATCACCAAACACCGCGCAGGTCAGGATCATCATGACCCCTGCTAGCGATGCGAGCAGGAATATTGTTGCGGGCCGCTGAGCCAATTGTGGGGCTGCTAAATAGTACACCAGCAAAGCCACTGGCAGCCCGACTGCGAAACTGCCAAGCAAAGAGATTTGGAGCCAGAATAGCTGAATATCTCCGGTGCCTGCTGACTTAGACAGGTCCGCGCCAATTGAGGCGAAATGCAGGCCCGCTGGCACCCAAGCCGCAACGCCTGCGACAAGGGCTATCAGCACAAATTTCGCAATCAAAGCAAGCCAACCCGCCATTGATGCCCTACCCGGTGACTGCAAAACGAAAAATCATACTCCGCCCAAACAAAGCTACACCACCAGACCCATCGGGTTCTCGATCAGGCTTTGGAATTGAGCCAAGAGTTTCGCCCCGTCCACCCCGTCAATCGCGCGGTGGTCGAAGCTGCCGGTAACGCTCATGACGGTCGCCACGGCAAGCGCACCGTCAACAACATGCGGCCGTTGTTCACCTGCGCCCACGGCTAGGATCATGCCCTGTGGAGGATTGATCACCGCGTCGAATTGCTTGGTGCCGAACATACCCAGATTGGAGAGCGAAACGGTGCCGCCTTGATATTCGTGCGGGACCAATTTGCCATCGCGCGCTTTGCCTGCGAGCTCTTTCATCTCTTGGCTGATTTCGGCCAATCCCTTGCGACCCGCATCGCGGATAATCGGCGTGATCAGCCCAGTTGGAGCTGCCACCGCAACCGACACGTCTTGGCGCGAATATTGGTGCATCACATCGCCTTGGAAAGACACATTGCATTGCGGTTCACGTTGCAGAGCGCGTGCGAGCGCTTTGATAATCAGGTCGTTGACGGACAGTTTGACCCCATCCGCTTCGAGTGAGGCGTTTAGCTGCTTACGCAAAGCGAGCAGCGCATCGAGGCGCACATCCACTGTAAGGTAGATATGCGGTACGGTCTGCTTCGCTTCGGTCAGACGGCGCGCGATAACCTTGCGCACATTGCCGAGCTTTTGCACCTCAAACGGCGCGTCAAATTCGTTGGCCGGTTGCGGCGCAGCTGTGGGAGTCGGAGCCACAGCGCTAGCGGTTGGAGCCGGTGCTGGCGCGGAAGCGGGATCGAAGTTCTCGACATCCGCCTTCACAATCCGGCCACCGGGGCCGCTGCCCTGAACTGCGGAAAGATCGATGCCCTTTTGCGCAGCGATACGTTTCGCAAGAGGAGATGCAACAACCCGCCCACCTGTGCTGGTGGTAGCCGCAGCGGGTGCTGGAGCGGGACTAGCGCCCGTCACAGAAGCAGCACCGCCACCGCCCATGGCCGCCTCAACATCGCCTTTGGTAATCTTACCCTTGGGCCCCGTGCCGGTGATTTGCGCAAGGTCAATGCCATTGGCCTCAGCAAGCCGTTTCGCGGTAGGAGACGCCGCAGGGCCATCCGCAGCTGCTGGAGTGGGTGCAGGCGTCGGAGTTGGTGCCGGAGTAGGCTCTGCTGTTGGGGCTGGTGCAGGAGCGGCATCGCCTGAAGGGGCGCTCACACTGTCCACATCTTCACCCTCTTCGGCGAGCATTGCGATTACAGCACCGACAGCGACATTCTCTGCGCCTTCATCAACCACGATCGCGGCCAAGACACCTTCATCAACCGCTTCGAATTCCATCGTCGCCTTGTCAGTCTCTATCTCGGCCATGATATCGCCGGAACTGATCGTATCGCCCACTTTGACCAACCATTTGGCGAGGGTGCCCTCCTCCATCGTCGGGGAAAGGGCGGGCATCTTAAGTTCGATTGCCATGGCGTGCGAAAAACTCCTCGCTTTGTCGAAATCCGTAACGTTCGCTGACGGTTTAAGCGTCCATGTGCAAGGGTCAAATGTGCCTATGCTTGCATTGCGACGGTTTTAGCGGGATATTCGCGTTAATAAGGGTCAGACAATGGCTCAGAAACTAAGGGCGGGTGGATGCGCACATTTCTGGTCATTATCGATGAAAGCGACGAAGCGCGCGCAGCTATGCGCTATGCCGCTCGGCGCGCGGTTCAGGCGAGCGGAGCGGTTCATTTGCTGGCGTTAGTAGCCCAACAGAACTTCAGCGCGTTTGGCGGAGTGCAGGCCACCATCGAACAAGAAGCGCGCGACCGGGCCGAAATCCTAGCGCATGGTGTCGCAGGCAATTTGCTTGCAGAAAGCGGCATTATGCCGACCATTTCGGTGAAAATCGGCAATGGGCAAAAGATCGTCAGCGAATTCCTCGAAGCGCATTCTGAGGTCGCAGCCCTGATTCTAGGCGCAGCAAAGGGTGGTAATCCCGGCCCGCTGGTCACCCATTTCGGCGGGGCTGCAGGCACACTGCCCTGCCCGCTTTATGTAATCCCGCATGATTATGACGAGAAAGACAGCGACCACGAGGTCTAACTTCTAACTCGCTTACTTTTTGCGGCGGCCCTGATGGCGAATATTGCCCGGACGCCCGCGCTTTCCTGCGGTGAATTTTCCAGCACGTTTTTGCCCGCCACCCGGCCTGCGATACCGATCATCCGGGCGATTACCGCGTGTCTCAATCGCATTGCCATCCGCATCAACCGGCACAAATTTTAGCGCGCCAGTCAGCGCATTGGCCTCACCCAGTTTCAGCTTCAGCCGGTCGCCTGAGGAGTAAGTCTTGCCCGACTTCTCCCCAATCAACGTCTGCGCGGCCTCATCATGGCGGAAATATTCATCCCCCAATGTTGAGATCGGCACCAATCCGTCTCCGCCAAGGCCGACGATTGTGGCGAAGAAGCCAAAACCCTGAACCCCGGTAATGCGCGTATCGAATGTCTCACCGACGCGGCCAGACAGCCATGCTGCGACATAGCGGTCGACAGTGTCGCGTTCTGCTTCCATCGCGCGCCGTTCGGTCTGACTGATCTGATCAGAGATTTCCTGCAAACTCGCACGGTCTTTATCCGATAGGCCAGTCGTATCAGGCAGCGATCCCGGTGGCGCAGGCTGTTCCAGTTTGTATGCCTCAACCAGCGCGCGATGCACCAGCAAATCGGCATAGCGGCGGATGGGCGATGTGAAATGCGCGTATGATCCCAGCGCCAACCCAAAGTGCCCAGAATTGGCCGGGCCATAATAGGCCTGCATCTGCGTCCCCAGCACCGCTTCCATCACTTGTGCTTTGTCAGCGTCCTCAGTGATGTCGGCCAACATATCGTTGAACAAAACAGGTTTGATCACTTGGCCCAGAGCGAGTTTTTTGCCCAAAGTCGCCATGTAATCGCGCAGGGCGATCAGCTTTTCACGGCTTGGCACTTCATGAACCCGGTACACCACCGGCGCATTCTTGGCCTCTAATGCTTTGGCCGCAGCGACATTGGCCGCGATCATAAAGTCCTCGACAACGCGATGCGCATCGAGCCGCTCTTTGACAGCAATCTCTGCGATCTGCCCTTCGTCATTGAGCATCACGCGGCGTTCGGGCAGTTCAAGGTTCAGCGGCTCACGCGCCTTTCGCGCAGCGGCCAACGCACGCCATGCATCCCACAAATTGGCGAGATATTCGGGCGGCTTGCCCGTATCGACCGAGGCCTGCGCATCTTCATAGGGGATGTTGTGATGAATGCGGACCAGCGCGCGGGTGAAGCGGTGCTTGGTGATTTTGCCCTTTGCATCAATGTGCAAATGACACGCCATCGCAGCGCGGTCTTCATCCTGACGCAGTGAACACACATCCGCTGACAGGATCTCGGGCAGCATCGGCACCACGCGGTCGGGGAAATAGACCGAATTGCCTCGCTTGCGCGCTTCTTTATCCAGCGCCGAACCGGGCCGCACATAAAAGCTCACATCGGCAATCGCGACCAAGGCGTTGAAGCCGCCCTTCCCATCAGGCTCTGCCCAAATCGCATCATCATGATCGCGCGCATCGGCGGGATCGATGGCGACGATAGGCAGCGCGCGCAGGTCCTCGCGCTTATCCTCAGACAGTCGCAACTCGGCGGCGCGCTGTGCCTCTTCGTGCACGCCATCTTGGAAGACATGCGGGATACCGTGTTTAGCAATCGCGATCAGGCTGAAACTTTTGGGCGCGAGCGGGTCACCAATAACTTCGATGACTTTGACGCCGGCGCGCTCGGATCGTCCGGTACGCTCAGCGATGACCAACTGGCCTTCCTCTGCCTCACCCACATCGCTGATCGGGGTGGAGCGGCGGATGCGTTTGTCGACCGGGGCGAGCCACGCTTTGCCAGACCCGTCGATCTCCACCACGCCCATCAATCCCTCGGTGCGTGCAGGCAGCTTCTTGATCGGGTCAGCAATCCATCCGCGTTCTGTTTCCTCGGTACGGCTCAACACCCGATCACCCCGCTTGAGAGCAGCAGTGCGCTTCCCGCCCCGTCCCTTCATCTCGCGCACGACCAGGCGAGGAGGCTTGTCCGGCGCGTCGGGAGACCAATTATCAGGGATCGCGATTGCCTCGCCATCCTCGATCTCAATGACGCGCAGCACAGTGACTTTGGGTACTCCACCCATGCGGTGATAAGCGGTCTTCTTGCCATCGATCAGGCCTTCTTCGGCCATGTCTTTAAGCAAGCGTTTGAGCGCGATTTTCTCTTGGCCCTTAAGGCCGAAAGCCTTGGCAATCTCACGCTTACCCGCGGGGCCATCGGCAGTTTGGATGAATTCAAGGACCTGCTTTTTAGAAGGCATGCCTTGTTGGTGATGCGGGGAGCGTTTTGCCATCCGAGGCCCCTACGCGTTGCGGCGAAGGGTTGGAAGCTATTCCTCTGTTGCCGCCTCAGGTTGCGCCACCGGCTCAAACGCACCGCCGGGAACTGCGCTGGAGATGGGAGAGCATTGCCAGTCGGCATTGCATGATGAAACGCCGAACATCCAATCATCGCCGCGAACCCGATCAAGACGTGATCGAAACACCTCGCCATCAAACTCTGATACAATTTGATCAAACACAGCGCCATTCTCTACGCGGTAAGTTTGCGAGCCTTGTCGTGGGTCTTTCAACATATCCGTAACCAGCACCACTGGCTGTTCGGGCCAGTAACTCTGATCAGTTCCGCGCATATGGATGAGGTAATGATGCGCCCCTGAAACCGGCGCCCAGCTGAGTTCGGTAAACGTCTTCACAATCCCATCTGCATTAACTTGCGGCGGCATCGGAGTGCTGGCCAATCGCTCAAGAGCGCGCACATTCAAGACGCTGGCGCGGGTGAGATAGTCGAAGTCCAACTCATCCACCGTGTCACCATAGGTAACGCCGTCTTCGACGCGCAGATCTTGATGCTGATGATCATAGTCCTCAACCGAAACAGTGACGCGTACGGCCGGATATCCTCGATCAAGGAATGGAATTTGATCACCGCCCCGACCCATTCGATCGGTGCGCCACACCTGCTTTACTTGCATGCCATCAGGGTATTCCGCTGCAAGGCCCGCAAGCCAGCGCGAAATATTACGTCCGGGAGAATCGTTCTCGCCGCCGAACCTTCGCTGTTGCGCACGCAGGCGCTGTGTGGAGTCGGCGCGCAACCCTTCGGAGAAAACCCGCACATAATCCGGCTCGCAATATCCATCCGAACCGCATGCGCCGCCGATCATATCATTGTTCAGAACCGCTTTGACCGTCATGCCCTGCTCAGTCACCCAATCGGCCAGAATACCTGCACCAAACAGCCCCTGCTCCTCGCCGGTTAAAAGCGCATAGATGATGGTCGAAGGATATTCGCGTTGCGAAAGGATGCGCGCAGCCTCCAGCACCATAACGCTGCCCGAGCCATCATCATTCGCACCGGGTGCATCGTCTGTCCCGTTCAGAGGATCGGTGACGCGGTTGTCATAATGCGCCTGTACGATGATCACTTCGTCGGGGCGTTCCGTTCCGCGCTGGATCGCAACAGCATTGCGGATCAGGGTTGGCGTGGGAATGCGCCGGCCATCGGGCTCCACCACTCGGCCAACCGGCATCACGTCCAGACAATTGTCACAAGCCGCGCCGATCCGCCCAAATTCTGCGAGTGCCCAATCCACCGCCGCGCCGACACCGCGTTCGGGATCGGTTTGGGAAGATAAAGTATGCCGCGTGCCAAAGCCGACAATCGTGTCCATATCTGCCCGCAGGCGCTCTTCGGAGACTTCGGTGCCCGGATCATCAGAGGTTTCGGTATGCGCATCCGCCGATAGAGGCGAAGCGATGAAAGCGGCGATAAGAGCGAGGCGTTTGATCATGGCGCGCATGTTGCCTGAACTGCGAGGCAAATCAACCACGCACGCCATCAATTTCAGAACGCTGAGTTAGTCAGCGTGCCCCTGACCACCGGGGATACAACCACAGACGATCACAACCAGATACCCGATCCAACCGATGGCACCTGACCAACCGTTGGATGCGGCCAACGCATTGATTGCATCAAGGTCACCACTAGCAAAAACTTCCGCGGTTTTGTCGACGAGAGAAAGGCTGACATAAGAGCTGTAAATTACGGTTGCGACAGGGACAGCCGCGATCAAAGTGGGCAAACCCGCATCACGCAAACGGCGCACAAAAGTCGCGAACAACAGCGCAAGCCCCACCAAGGACATGATAACGCCAATCCATGCCTGGGTCTTTAACCCTCCAGCCATGTTGCGCATCATCTCGGCTTGCATTTCCGCTTGATCGACACTGTCGGCGCCCGCCTGAATAGCGCCGGTAAGAGACGACGCTGCAAAAACGACCCCGGAGATCATGCTGATAATCACAGTCACGACGACGATCACAAGCATCCATGACCAGAATGTTGTTCGCGTATCGCGCCCCTGAAGATTGGTCAGGTTTGCCAAGCAATGCTTGATGCCGTCACCCATGTCATTCTCTCCCCTGTTTAAAACTTAGTATGCGCGCGCAACCAATATGCGCTCCACAGCGGGTTCACCGGTAAAGACACACACACCGCCCGCCGCTTCCGCATCGCGCGGGACATTGCGGAAAGTCAGCTTTTCGTCTTTCAAACGCTCAACCACATTTTCCAGCGCAGCGCCGCTTGGCTTAGACCATTGCACCTCGACCCAGCCCGGATACTTCCCGCCTTTGCGGAAGAAATTGACGACATCGTGCCAATCAGTCAGCCCGCGCGTGATGTTTGCATCGCGGCGAGTGCGAGCCTCTTCGAATAGGCTCGATTGGATATCTTCGAGCAATTGCGCCGCATCCGCTGCAAACTCTTCGCGTGTGACGAAGCTCATCGCAGGTTTTCCATTGTCGGCATTCCAAAGGGCATCGCGGCGCAGCATAGCTACCTTGCCATCTTCCATATCGCGCGGGCCAACTTCGACGATAATCGGAGCACCCTTACGCACCCAATCCCAGCGTTTCGCGGTGGCCTTACCCGGTGTCTTATCCAACAGAATGCGCATCTTCTCGCCCAGCGCATTGCCTTGCAGTGACGCGTACAATTCCTCGCAATAGGCAAGCACTGCCTCATCCTCAGGCTTGTCGCGCAGCATGGGCAGGATCACGATTTGATGCGGGGCAATCCGTGGCGGAACGCGCAATCCATCGTCATCGCCATGCGCCATGATCACTCCGCCAATCATCCGGGTCGAAACGCCCCAGCTGGTGGTGTGAGCATATTGCTGCACCCCTTCGCGGTCCTGAAATTGAATGCCCGCCGCGGTCGCGAAACTGGTGCCGAGATAATGCGAAGTGCCCGCTTGCAAAGCCTTGCCATCCTGCATCATCGCCTCAATCGACCATGTCTCATCCGCGCCGGGAAAACGCTCATTCTCTGGCTTCTCACCCGCGATTACAGGCAGCGCCAAATCTTCCTCGGCACACGCTCTATACATTTCCAGCGCGCGGTGAGTCTCCGCAACCGCTTCCTCGCGTGTGGCATGGGCCGTGTGCCCTTCTTGCCAAAGAAATTCGCTGGTGCGCAGGAACATCCGTGTGCGCATTTCCCAGCGCACAACATTGGCCCATTGGTTGAGCATAAGCGGCAAATTGCGCCAGCTCTGGACCCAGCGCGCCATCGCATCTCCGATGATCGTTTCTGAAGTTGGTCGAACCACCAAGGGCTCTTCGAGCTTGGCTTCTGGGTCAGGGATCAACCCGCCCTTCCCATCACCGATCAACCGGTGATGAGTAACCACCGCCATCTCTTTAGCAAAGCCGTCCACATGGTCCGCTTCGCGTTCGAAGTTCTTGAGCGGGATGAAGAGTGGGAAATAGGTGTTTTGAACCCCTGCTTCTTTGATCCGGTCATCCAGCAATCGCTGTATCCGCTCCCAAATGCCGTAACCCCACGGCTTAATCACCATGCAGCCGCGCACACCCGATTCCTCGGCCATATCAGCAGCGGTGATGACCTCCTGATACCATTTGGCAAAGTCATCTTCGCGCTTCACATTGAGCGCGTGCCTGATGTTGGGCGCGTTGTTGGACACGGGTTTTTCCTGCGGTGTTTTGTGGTTGTTTTGAACGCGAGCGGTGGGGTTATTTGCTCAGTTCGTCCAGTTTCTTTTGCATTATCGCCATCTGATCACGCAACGCAGCGATATCATCATTTGAAGAGTCAGCGACAGGGGCTTCGGCCTTCGCCGGTTTAGCGCCACCAGCACCCGGAATAAAGGTCTGCGCCGCAGCCCGCATCAACGCCATGTTGGTCTCATGGATCGCCGCCAGCGGCCCTGCGCTCATGCCTTTGTCAAAGGCCTCACGAATATTGCTCTGGTTCTGTCGGAAATTGGTCATACTCGCTTCGAGGTAAGACGGCATCACCGCCTGCATCGAATTGCCATACATGCCGATCAATTGGCGCAGGAAACTGACAGGCAACATCTGCCCGCCATTTGCCTCTTCATCCATGATAATCTGAGTCAGGATCGAATGGGTAATATCGTCGCCAGACTTCGCATCAAACACTACAAATTCGACGTTCTCGCGCACCATCTTGGCAAGGTCCTCAAGCGTTATGTAGCTCGATGAAGCGGTGTTGTAGAGGCGCCTGTTCGCGTATTTCTTGATAACAATTGTGCCCTCGGGCACCTCAGGCGTATTGCCGCTCGATTTGTTTGCCATTCTGCTCGACCCTCAGATGTGTAAGTATGTATCTTAGCATCTGCACAATGTGCAGCGCAACATGGTTCGAGCACTATCTTTAGCTGAGCCAACTAACGCGCAAAGCGCTGTCCCAACGTGGTCAGCAATTCATATTGCGATACAGTGCTTTGCTGCGCAGCATCGGGCAAATGAAACGGCAGTTCCAGCCAATCCCCCTCGCCCAAATCATCAGCTCCAGTCAGGTCAACAACCACCATATCCATCGACACTTTGCCGAGCAGCGGGAGCGCCCGATCATCCGCCATCAAACTTGTGCCCGGTCCCCGAACACGCAGGAAACCATCAGCGTAGCCCAGCGAAACGGTACCCACTCGCATGGGTCTTTTAGCGGTAAACTCGCCGTTGTATCCAACCGCATCGCCCGCTTTGAGAACGCGCGTTTGGATGATCGCCGCTTGCACATGAGCGACTTGTTTGATCACCTCAGAAAGCTCGGTGCGCGGCACTCCACCATAAAGCGACAGCCCAGGGCGTGTGAGGTCGAACGCGTAATCTGTGCCTAAGCCAATACCGGCGCTGTTCGCGAGGCTCGCGCGATTGTGCGACACCCGAGCCAAGCAATCGCGAAATGCAGCGGATTGGCGCGTATTCATCGCGCTGTCCTCATCGGCACTCGCTAAGTGGCTCATCACAATGTCGATATTGAGGGCCGCGATGGCGGGATCGGAAAGCTCCTCAGGAGCAACACCCAAGCGGTTGATCCCGGTATCGATCATCAAATGGCACTTTGCATTCGTGCCATAGGTGCCCTCTGTCCAACGCCGCGCCTGATCGAGCGAATTAATCACCGGCACTGCGCCCGTTTCCAACGCATAAGCAACGTCGCTATCGCGGATAGGACCATGTAGGACCGCTATTTGAGCGCCATCAACATAGGCACGCAGCGCAGCGACCTCGCTCCAATGTGCGACAAAAAAGCACCGTGCCCCCGCATCGCGCAAGGTCGGCACGCATTGATCTACACCAAGGCCATAGCAATCCGCTTTGACCGCCGCACCGGCGCTTGCGACGCCCGACATACGGTCAAGTTCGCGCCAATTGTTGGCCAGCGCTTGGGTGTCAATGCGAAGCCTTAGAGTTGGCTCAGGTGACATCGTCTTCGAAGTCTTTCGGCGGTCCGCCTGCGAGGCCCCACCATGCTACCACCACACCGAAAGCTACCACGCCCCATGTGTACCAGAGGCCCGAATAGATGTTGCCCGTGCTGGCGACGATCACACTGGATATCAGCGGTAGGAACCCACCCAGATAGCCCGCGCCAATATGGTAAGGGATCGACATAGATGAATAGCGGATACGTGGTGGGAACATCTCTGAAAGCAGCGCAGCGACAGAGCCGTAAGTCAGCGCCGACAGAGCACCTAGGGCGAGCAATGCGGCGATGATGCCGAGAATACTGGTGAGCGGCGGAATCTGGCGAGAGAAATCGAAACCGTTTTCGCTCAGGGCAGATTGAAGGCCATCGGTCAGCGCTTTGTTGTCAGACAACCAAGCATCATCAATCGCAACAGGTGTACCGCCTACGCTCATGGCCAAGGTGTCACCCGGCTCCAACGTGTAAGTCACCCCGTTCGCGATCAGCGTCCCGAGCACTTTTCCGCAATCTGTCTGTTCCCGGTCAAACAGCTCAGCAAATGGATCGGTGACGCATTCCTGCCCCGATACGACAACCGGGTTCCGTTCAGCGGATTCAGCAAGGCCCGGATTGGCGAGGCTGCCCATAAACCAGAAAATCGGAAACAGCAGCACGAGCGTTGCAAGCGCGCCGATAATGATCGGTTTCTTACGGCCCACCCGATCGGACCATTTGCCGACCACCAGATACATGCCCAGCGAAAGCGTCCCTGCGATCAGCAGGATCACCTCAACCGTGAATTCATCCAATCGCATCGTGCCTTTAAGGAACGACAGGCTGGAGAAAAACGCAGTGTACCAGATCGTCGTCAGGATCGCAGCGACGCCAAACAGAGCGACAAAGATACGCTTGGGATTGCCGGGATAGGTAAAGCTTTCGATGAAGGGATTGCCGGATGTTTCGCCCGCTTCCTTCATCGCTTTGAACACCGGGCTTTCCGACAGTTTGAACCGCATCCACAACGAAATGGCGAGCAAAGCGATCGACAACAGGAACGGCACGCGCCAACCCCAAGCGTTGAAATCGTCCTCCGGAATGATCGCGCGGCAGGCGAGAACGACGATGATCGACAGCACGAATCCGCCTGCAACACTGGCTTGAATAAAGCTGGTGTAATATCCGCGCTTATCCGGCGGCGCATGTTCCGCGACATAGATCGCAGCGCCGCCATATTCACCACCAAGCGCGAGGCCTTGGAGCACGCGGAGTACAATGACGATGATGGGTGCAACGATGCCAACTTGATCGACGGTCGGAATAAAGCCGACCCCTGCTGTGGCGATGCCCATCAAGGTGACGGTGACTAGGAACGTGTATTTGCGCCCCAGCTTATCACCCAAATATCCGAACAGGATCGCGCCAATCGGACGGAATGCAAAGCCAACAGCAAAGGTCGACCAGACCAACAACAGCCCCAGCGTCGGGTCATCAACGTCGTAAAACGCATCTTTCAAGATGTAGGCGAGCGTGCCGTAGATAAAGAAATCGTACCATTCGAAAATGGTCCCCGCAGACGATGCACCCACGACAAGACGGATTTCGCTGGCGGTGGGTTCACGCTCCGCAAGTGCGTCCGCTTCGCTGCCTGCCCCTGCCTCTATCTGTGCCATCTGTCCCCGTTCCCCGTAAAGCTTCCGATGCGCCCCGCGTTATCCGAGGCTGAATATTCAAAAAGGTCTAACCGTTGCTCGGGACCATGGAAAGCGCCTTGAGCGCGGCTCTCCACGGCAAGAGCAAAGCCTCGTGCCGCCCGGCATGCGCGCGCGCCGGAATTAAAGCATCGAAACCGTGCCAATGGGGAGGTGGAGTATCCTCCGCGAGCCACCGCTCAATAGCTGTGCAAACATCGTCTAGATCAGCGTGCGATTTGCCACTGATCGATTGAGCCAAGATCGCAGCGGAGCTCTGTCCCACTGCGCAGGCCGAAACCTGCATGCCCACCTGTGTCACCGCGCCTGCATCATCTGTATCCAATGCCATCGTGATGGTGCTGCCACAGGTGCGTGCGCGCATCTCGGATGTGTGAGGCAAGTCAACACTCAGCGGGTAATTGGCAAGACCCGCCGACAGAGCCAAAAGCCGCGGGGTGTAGAGTTTGGCTGCGCCGCCGCGCTCAGGCTGCGTCATCAGCCGCCTTCTACCGGGTCTTCGGCTGCCTCTTCGTCACCCATCAACACGGCGCGGCGTTCCGAGATCATCGAAACCAATTCGCGCGAAAATGCATCGGCTGCCGGGTAAGTGCGTGACTGCGTGATCCAGTCAGGTCGGCCCTTTGAGCCCCACACCGTATCGAAGCCAAGCACCAAGACAGAGAACGCGAAAACCACGATTAGCGTGCCTTTCACCGCGCCAAAGCCAAAACCCAAGACCCGGTCAATCGGACCAAGGATAGATCCGCGTGACGCCTCTCCTACATTGCCCGCAATCACCTTCATCGCAGCGTAGGGGATAAGCAGCAGGATTGCGAAAGACAGGATCGCTGTCGCGGGGTCAGCATCGTAATATTCACGCAGAAACTCTGTCAGCGTCCCATGCAAATAATAAACCGAGAACGCAGCCAATATCCACGCAGCAAGGCTCAAAACCTCTTGCACCAACCCGCGCAAGAACCCCCCGATCGCCGCTACCGCAACGATCACCAGCACAATGATGTCAAAACCAGTCATAATTTGCAGGGGTTATTGCGTGCCCATCACTTGGTCAACGAGGTTCGCAAGACCATTCACCGGCCTGTAGTCCAACTTGGATGAGCCGGTCTTCGTGTCCGGCGGCCCATAACCGCGCGCAAAGCCCAGCTTTGCCGCCTCTCTCAACCGCAATTCACCGTGCGAAACAGGGCGGATTTCTCCGGCTAGCGAGACTTCACCGAACCACGCAGATTTGTCCGGCAGCGGCTTATCCGCCAGTGCGGAGACCAAAGCAGCGGCCACTGCAAGATCAGCCGCAGGGTCGGACAATCGATAGCCGCCAGCGATATTGAGATAGACCTCAGCCGAAGAAAAATTTAGCCCGCAGCGCGATTCGAGCACCGCTAGCAACATCGCCAGTCTGCCATTGTCCCATCCCACAACCGCACGGCGCGGGGTCGCGCCCGATTGCAAGCGCACGATCAGCGCCTGAATCTCGACCAAGACAGGCCGCGTTCCTTCAAGCGCTGGAAAAACCGAGCTGCCGGCCAAGGGATGATCGCGGCCTGACAGGAACAACATGGAAGGGTTCGAAACCTCCTCCAACCCTTCGGTCTCCATTGAAAAGACACCGATTTCATCAACCGCGCCAAAACGATTCTTGAGCGCGCGAAGGATGCGGTATTGGTGGCTGCGTTCTCCTTCAAAACTCATCACCACATCGACCATGTGTTCCAGCACGCGTGGCCCTGCGATACTGCCGTCTTTGGTCACATGGCCAACCAGCACCAACGCACAACCGCTCGATTTCGCATAACGGATCAATTCCAGCGCACAGCCGCGCACTTGGCTAACTGTGCCGGGCGCGCCTTCGATTGTGTCGGAATGCATCGTCTGGATTGAATCGATCACCAGTAAAGCGGGTGGTTCACCCTGCCCCAATGTCGTGAGAATATCGCGCACCGATGTGTCCGACGCGAGCCGGATAGGCGCATCGGCAACGCCCAACCTCTTGGCGCGAAGCCGAACTTGTCCCGCAGCCTCTTCCCCGCTGACATAAACGACATCGTTACCGCCGCGAGCCACAGTTGCAGCCGTCTGCAGCAGCAACGTCGACTTACCAATTCCCGGATCGCCGCCCATCAAGATCGCCGAACCCGGAACAATTCCCCCACCCAGCGCCCGATCAAATTCGGCCGCACCCGTGGATTTACGCACCGGCAATTCGACATGTTGATTGAGCGGAACAAATTGAATCCCGCGACCGCCGCTCGACAAATCATGCTTCTGCGAAAACACTGTTGCCGGCGCGTCTTCGGTCAGCGTGTTCCATTCTTTGCATTCATCGCACTGCCCCTGCCAACGCGGAGTAACACTGCCGCAATTGGCGCATACAAATCGCTTTTTCGCCTTGGCCATAGGCCACGCCGTAAACAGAACATTTGCGGAACGCAATTGCCTTTCGTTTCTATCCACGCCATCGGTGACGCAATGCGTCAAAAGGAACTCAGACTAGCGCTTGTCTGCTATGGCGGGGTTAGCCTCGCTGTGTATATGCACGGCGTGACGAAGGAGGTCTGGCACCTCGCACGGGCAAGCCGCTGTGTGCATTCAGGTGAGGACAGCACTCTTACGGGCGTTGCGGCGGTCTATCGCGACTTGCTCGCCGATATCCAAAACGAAAAACAGCTGCGTCTGCGCGTACTGCCCGACATTTTGACAGGGGCAAGTGCGGGCGGGATTAACGCGGTGTTCCTCGCTCAGGCGCTGCATTCGGGCCAATCGCTTGAGCCACTGACTGATCTTTGGCTGGAAAACGCCGATGTCAGCGAGTTGACCGATCCCAATGCGCAGCCCGTTTGGCGCTATGCGAAGTTTTGGGCACAGCCGATTGCGGATTGGTTCCTGCGCCGCCCCGGTAATGCAGTGAGCGAAAGTGTCTCTCCCGAAACGCGCGCTGAGGTCCGGACAAAGGTTTCGCAATTGGTGCGCGGCCGCTGGTTTAGTGAGCCGTTTTCGGGATCACGTTTTTCCGCAATGTTGTTTGAGGCGTTGTCGACCATGGCCGAGACGCAGGCCAGTCCCCCTTTGTTACCGCCGCGCCACCCGATTGACCTGTTCGTGACTGCGACCGATTTTCACGGTCATGCCGAGATGCTGCGGTTGCATTCCCCTGCGGTTGTGCAGGAAACCGAGCATCGTATGCCAATCAATTTCAGGGGTGTCACACCGGACAATCCCGGCGAAGCGATTGCCGACCCGCTCGAACTGGTGCTGGCTGCGCGGTCTACTGCAAGTTTTCCCGGTGCGTTTCCTCCGCTCAAGTTGAGCGAGATTGACGAATTGGCGGCCAACGAGCGGCATGAATGGACCTCACGGGCCAGCTTCCTCTCGCGGATCATGCCGGTCCACATGCGCGATGGGACCGCTCACAATGTCGCGCTGATTGACGGGTCCGTGCTGGTGAACGCTCCTTTCGGAGCCGCGTTGGAAGCAATGCAGGGCCGCACCTCTCAGCGCGAAGTTGATCGCCGATTTGTCTATATTGACCCGCGCCCTGATCGCTCAGACGTTGGCGCAGAAAGTGCGGATGAGGTGCGCGACATAGGCTGGTTCGGCGCAATATTTGGAGCGATCTCAACGATCCCGCGCGAACAGCCAATCCGCGATGATCTGGAGCGGATTGAGCGACAGTCCAAAGATGCAGAACGTCTGCGCCGGATCGTGTTGGCATTGCGGCCTGAGATAGATCGCGCGGTTGAAAAACTGTTCGGTCGCACCTTTTTCATGGATAGTCCCACGCCAAAACGGCTCGCCAATTGGCGCAACCGCGCGCAGCAAGCCGCAGCTGAACGGGCCGGTTACACGTTTGGCGCATATGCGCAGACCAAATACAGCGCGATTGTTGAGCGGCTCGCCGCCCTTACCCATGCCGCCGCACCTGAACTCGCATTGAGCGATGCAGGGCCGATAGCCGCCGCGTTTCGCCAAGAGATGGAGGCGCGCGGGCTGGAGACGCTGACTGAGGAAAGTGGCGGTGCGAATGAGGCCGCGATCAATTTCTTCCGCACACATGACATCGCATTTCGCATGCGGCGGATGCAATTGCTCGCTCGGCGATTGTCGCGCGATTGGGAGGTCGATCCCGATATTCCCGACGATGCGCTCGATCTGGCGCGGGAGAAAATCTATGAGATCCTCGCCCTCTATCGCCGCGCGGATGACAATTCGATCCTGGCAACGTCGCTCGGCAAAGGGTTCCGTACTTTGGCGAGGGATGCGCTGGCGAATCCGGGTGCAGTTTTGGACTTCCTGGCAGAAAAACGGCTGTTGCCGGACACTGACTTGAAAGCCGAAGAGATGCTCACCGAAGCACTCGGCGTGATGCCCAAGAATTTGAAGCGGCGGATGCTGCTCACCTATTTGGGCTTTCCGTTTTACGACGTCGCCACTCTGCCGCTTACTCAGGTGGAGAATTTGGGTGAATACAATCCGGTCAAGATTGACCGCATATCACCTGATGACGCCCTATCGATCCGCGCGGGCGGCACGCAAGCGACTTTGCGTGGTATTGAGTTTTACAATTTCGGCGCGTTTTTCAGCCGCACTTACCGTGAGAACGACTATCTATGGGGCCGCTTGCACGGAGCAGAACGGATGGTCGATTTGATCGCTTCCACCGTCGAAGGGGGGCTGGACGGCGACATGGTGCGCGCCGCCAAACGAGCGGCCTTCCTCGCCATATTAGACGAGGAAGTGGCCGCGGGCCGGTGCCAGAACAAATTGCTCGATAAATTGCGCGCCGAGGTTGAAGAACGGCTCGCGCCCGCCACTGTGGCTTAGGTCTCGCTGTTCCAGATCGCGGTGACGAATGAATCGGCGCTGATAAATCCGCCCTCGCCCCGGTCGATATCGGCCAGCGGCGCAGAGGCGACCGCTTCTTCCAATGTCATGCCAGCCTCTCGCAAAGCATCCACCCGGCTGACCGCTTCGCCAATAACGGCGCGAAATGCGGTTAGCTCTGCCTTGTTCGACATGGGGCCGTGTCCGGGGATCACTTTCGTCTCATCATCTATCATCGCGATCACGATATCGAGCGAACGCATCGCATCATAGACGCTGCCGCCGGAACTCACATCGATGAAGGGATAACCGGGAATGTTGAAATAGAGGTCGCCCATATGGACGACATTGGCTTCTTCCCAGATCGCGACACTATCTCCATCTGTGTGGCCGCCGCCAAAAAACATCAGGCTGATCGTGTCGCCGTTCAAGTGGATGCGCGTCCCTTGCGCATAAGTGACAACCGGCAGAGCCTCGTGCGGCGCAGGTGGCGTTTCATTGCCGCCAACGTTGCCGCCCGCCGCCATGCGCACGCGCACATTGTCATGCGCAAAGATGGTCGCACCTGTCCCGCCGAAATGTTCATTCCCGCCAGTGTGATCAAAGTGCCAGTGCGTGTTCACCACGTATTTCACCGGCGTTGCGCCCAGATTGGCGATGGCGCGTTCAATCTTCATGGAGAGCGGCGCGAACTGATCGTCGATAATCAGCGTCGCGTCTTCGCCATGGCTGACCCCGATATTGCCGCCTGCGCCAAACAGCACCGCTACACCGGGCGCGATTTCCTCGGTCGTGACTTCCACATCGTCGAAGTTACGCTGAGCAAATGCTGGCGTAGCGGTTGTGGCAATCAAAGCGGCGCTGGCAGCAAGAATGGCGAAACGGTTCATATCGGGGTGCTCCTTTTGAAAAGAGAGTAGCCCTGCATATGTCACCTGTCGACCCGCTCAGGTTCCGAAGGCATCCTTGATCTTAGAGAAGAAGCTACGGCTTTCCGGGCATTCATCGCCCGTCTCCGTCTCACGGAATTGTTCCAGGATTTCTTTTTGTTTGCGGCTGAGTTTGGTCGGGGTTTCGACCGCAATCTCTACCACCAGATCACCGCGCCCGCGCCCTTGCAGAACCGGCATACCCGCGCCGCGCACACGCAACTGCTTACCCGACTGGATGCCTGCAGGAATGTCGACCGTGTTGGTGCTGCCATCAAGGTCGGGAATATCAATGCTGCCGCCCAAGGCCGCTTGGGTAAAGCTGACTGGAACGCGGGTCGCCAAAGTGGTGCCTTCGCGTTCAAACAGGCTGTGCGGCTTAACATGGATAAAGATGTAGAGATCACCGGGAGGCGCACCGCGCGCTCCTGCCTCGCCCTTACCAGACAGACGGATGCGCGTTCCGGTATCAACGCCGGGAGGAATATCGACAGCCAGCGCTTGTGGACGGTCCACGCGTCCTTCGCCCCGGCAATCACCGCATGGGTCTTCGATCACTTGACCGCGACCGCCACAGGTTGGGCATGGCCGTTCGACCACAAACAGGCCTTGCTTCGCGCGCACAGCTCCATGGCCGTGGCACAAGTTGCATGTGCGTTCGGATGTGCCCGGTGTAGCGCCGGAGCCATCGCAGGTCTCACAGCTTTGTGAGACTTCAATCTCAATCTCGGTTGATTTGCCTTCAAAGGCTTCATCAAGCGTGACTTGCATATCATAACGCAAATCCGCGCCGCGCCGCTGTTGTTGCTGACGCCCGCCGCCCATTCCGCCTGCACCGCCAAATGCGCTGCCGAAAATGGTCTCAAAAATGTCGCCAATATCGCCGAAGTCACCCTGACCACCGCGACCGCCAAAGCCGCCGCTTCCACCGCCGCCATTCATGCCCTGAGTGAAGGCCTCATGGCCGAACCGGTCATAGGCGGCGCGTTTTTGTGGGTCTTTGAGGCATTCATACGCCTCACCCAACGCCTTGAACTTAGCCTCAGCTGCCGCGTCGCCCGGATTGCGGTCAGGGTGAAACTTCATCGCAAGCTTGCGATAGGCACTCTTAAGCGCGCCAGCGTCAACGTCGCGGGCGACTTCGAGCGTTTCATAATAGTCGGTTTGGGTAGCTGCCATTGGTCCCGTCCCAAAAACCGCTCACCACCCGCAACGATCCGCGCGGGTGGTGAGCTGTGCCTTCAATAGGACTTTAGCCCTTTTTGTCTTCGTCGACTTCGGAGAATTCGGCGTCGACAACGTCTTCATCGGTGTCGTCCTCCGCCGCTTCTGCGCCGGCATCAGCCGGATCACCCTCTGGCGCTGCGTTTTCTTGATCCTGCTTATAGATCTGCTCGCCCATCTTCATCGCGACTTGCGTCAACGCTTGTGCACGGGTGTTGATCTCATCGGCATCGTCGCCTTCAAGCGCGGTCTTGGTTGCAGCAAGTGCCTCTTCAACTTCAGCTTTGGTTTCAGCGTCGATCTTGTCGCCATTTTCTTCCAACTGCTTTTCAGTCGCATGGACAAGGCTATCGGCCTGATTGCGCGCTTCGGCGCCCTCGCGGCGTTTCTTGTCCTCTTCCGCGAATTTCTCCGCATCCTGAACCATCTGATCGATGTCGCCATCGGACAGACCGCCAGATGCCTGGATCTTGATGACCTGCTCTTTGCCGGTGCCTTTGTCCTTTGCTGCGACCGACACGATGCCGTTGGCGTCGATGTCAAAGGTCACTTCGATTTGCGGAACACCGCGCGGTGCAGGCGGAATGCCAACAAGGTCGAAGTTACCCAACAGCTTGTTGTCAGACGCCATCTCGCGTTCGCCTTGGAAGACTTTAATCGTCACGGCGTTCTGATTGTCTTCGGCGGTCGAGTAGGTTTGCGTCTTCTTCGTTGGGATCGTTGTGTTGCGATCAATCATGCGAGTGAAGACACCACCCAGCGTTTCAATGCCCAGTGACAATGGGGTCACGTCAAGCAACAGAACGTCTTTAACGTCGCCCTGCAGAACGCCCGCTTGGATAGCAGCGCCCATGGCGACCACTTCATCAGGGTTCACACCCGTGTGTGGCTTAGCTTCGAAGAACTTCTCAACCACTTCGCGAACCTTGGGCATGCGGGTCATGCCGCCGACCAGAATCACTTCGTCGATCTCGTTCTTGGTCACACCCGCATCGGCCAGCGCCTTTTTGCAAGGTTCCAAAGTGCGGTTGATTAGATCACCCACCAGCTTTTCGAGGTCCGAACGGCTAATCGTTTCGACCAAGTGAAGCGGGGTCGATGCGCCGCCTTCCATCCGGGCCGTGATAAACGGCAGGTTGACTTCGGTCGTAGCAGAGCTGGAAAGCTCAATCTTGGCCTTCTCAGCCGCTTCCTTCAGACGCTGAAGCGCGAGCTTATCCGCCTTCAGGTCCATATTCTCTTTTTTCTGGAACTGTTCGGCGAGGAATTCGACAATCGTGTTGTCAAAATCTTCACCGCCCAAGAACGTGTCGCCATTCGTCGATTTCACTTCGAAAACGCCGTCACCGATTTCCAGAACGGAAACGTCAAACGTACCGCCGCCAAGGTCATAGACGGCGATGGTTTTGCCATCGTCTTTGTCCATCCCATAGGCGAGCGCCGCAGCTGTCGGCTCGTTGATAATGCGAAGGACTTCGAGACCAGCGATTTGGCCTGCATCCTTGGTCGCCTGACGCTGTGCATCGTTAAAGTATGCGGGGACCGTGATAACCGCTTGGTCAACTGTCTCACCGAGATAGCCTTCAGCTGTCTCTTTCATCTTTTGCAGGATGAATGCGGAAACTTGGCTTGGCGAATATTGATCATCGCCCGCTTCGACCCACGCATCGCCATTTTTGCCTTTGACGATGTTGTAGGGAACAAGGCCCATATCTTTCTTGGTCAACGGATCATCGAACCGGCGACCGATCAAACGCTTAATCGCGAACAGAGTGTTGTCGGGGTTGGTGACGGCCTGACGCTTTGCCGGCTGGCCGATCAAACGCTCGCTGTCTTTAGTAAAGGCGACGATCGACGGAGTCGTGCGCGCGCCTTCGGAATTTTCGATAACTTTCGGCTTACCGCCATCCATGACTGCAACGCAGCTGTTGGTCGTGCCAAGGTCAATACCGATTACTTTACCCATTATTTTCCCATCCATTGGAACATCGTTGGACACCGCGCCGTGCGCTTCCCTAAATGGCAAAGCGGCTCGGCGGCTCGAATATGTCTGGCGATATAGGTGCGGTTTCGCTTGGCACAAGAACTCACAGCCCCTAGTTTTTGAACCGTCCCCAGTTGGGGCCGAACGGGTAAGAATTCACAAATGACAAAAAACAGGACGGGAAACGGGATTATGGGCACACGAATAGCAAAAGGTTTTGCCGCTTTCGCATTGGCGAGCAGCGTGATGTTGAGCGGTTGCGAAGAGGCTGAGGTGGCCGAGGCTCCTGTTGAAGGTGTGGTCGATGGCCTCGAAGTGACCAATGCACGTCTGGTGCTGGCTCCTGTTTCGGGCAATCCAGCAGCGGTTTATTTCGACGTCGCGTATAATGGCAGCGGCGGGATCGCGATCAGCGGCGCCGAAGTGGCTGGCGCAGCCAATGCGGAGGTACACAATACGTTTGAATACAATTTTGAGACGACCATGAATGAGGCAGGCCCTCTTGCCCTGACCAGCGGTTCCTCCGAAACATTTGAACCCGGCGGCAAGCACATCATGGCCTTTGAATTGGATGAATCCGTTACCGAGGGCACCAGCACCGAGGTCACACTCAAAATCTCCGGCGGTAAGCGCCATAAATTCGACGCAGAAGTTCGCGCGGCTGGGGAAGAACGCTGAACGAACCGGGTGCAACGATTACAGGAAAAACGCCGCTGCCCGCCTGTCCGGTGGGCGGCGAGCGTTTCCTGACACCGGGCGAAGTGGAAATTGCGCGCACCGTATTTGGCGATGCGATTGATTATAGCGGCGTCCAGATCAGGCGGCGCAAATGGTTTCCCTTCCAACCCAAACGCATCACGATGGCCCCACGCGGGCACCTGCACTTTCACCCGCAAGGCAGCGCCTATTGCGATGATTTCTCGCAAGAGCACATCCTGCGCCAAGGCCTTTTGATCCATGAGCTAACCCATGTTTGGCAAACACAAGAGCGCGGCGATTGGTATCTGATCCTCAACCGCCATCCATTTTGCAGATATGATTATGCGCTCAAACCCGGACAGCCATTTCGCGCCTATGGGATTGAGCAACAGGCAGAGATTGTAAAACACGCATTCTGGCTGCGGCACGGTGTGCCAGTATCCGGCATCGCGGACAAAGCGGCCTATGATGGCTTGGTGCGATTTAGGGGCGCGACCCTTGGCGCATGACTGGATCATTCGCGACTTCACGCCGGATGACGCGCCCGATTTTGCGGCGCTCAATCGTCGATGGATTGATGAGCTATTCGGGGTTGAAGACGAAGACCTCCGCCAGCTCGAACAACCAATGCGCACAATCATTGAGCCGGGCGGGTTCATTGCCATTGCTGAGATGAATGAAACGGTGATCGGAACAGGCGCGATCTTGCCTTCCAGTCATAGTAGCGATGCTGGCGACATGGTGATGGAAGTCGTCAAAATGGCAACCGCCCCCGCTGCTCAGGGCAAAGGCATTGGTGCAGCGATCCTTGATCGGCTCATCGCATTCGCTCGCGCTCACAATGCGTCTGGGATATGGCTGGAAACCAATGACCGTCTCGAGGCAGCGACAGCGCTTTATGAGCGGAAAGGGTTTGTCCGACTATCCCCAGCTGATGCATGGGCGACGCCTTATGATAGGTGCAATTTGCAAATGATGCTGACATTCCAAACGGCATAGAAAAGATTCACAGAGGACATTGCTTTGATCACGATCGACAAAACAGACGGCGCGCACCGCATCACCATGGACGATGGTAAGGTGAATGCACTGAACAAAGAAAAGCTCGACGCATTGGTCTCTACATTGGCGGGGTGTGCGGGGGATTTCGCGCCGGTTGTGATCCGCGGGCGCAAAGGGATTTGGTCAGCCGGTTTTGATCTGAAAGGCTTTGCCGCAGGGCCAGAGACGGCGACTGCGCAATTGCAAGCTGGCAAGGACGCGATCCTTGCAATCCTCAATCATCCCGCCCCGATTGTGACCGTGTGCGAGGGCCATGCCTATCCGATGGGTGCGTTCCTGATGCTGGCCTCTGACCGTGCGATTGGCACGCAAGGCGAATTTGTGACCGGCATGAATGAAAGCGCGATTGGTATGGCTCTGCCGATTTATCCGATGATTTTGGGCGCAGCGCGGCTCAATTCAACTGGTCGCAAAGCGGTGGCGACGTCGCAAATGTTCACGCCCGATGAAGCGCGCGAGGTCGGCTACTTCGACCATCTCGCCGCGCCTGATGCACTCGATACGTTGGTCGAAGAAGTTGTAGGCGAGCTGAAAGGCCTGAACCCCGGAGCTTTCCACGCCAACAAATCGGCGATGAACAAGCAACTTATCGCCGATATTGAAGCGAGCCCATTGCCGGACTTTGGTTAGGCCGGAGCGCTCGGGTTACTTCCACTCAACATCCATGCCGGCAATTTGAACCGGACCATTGCCATCGCCAGTGAAGACATACTCGAAATAGAGCTCCCCTTCGACGGTCGAGTAACTGCCATTCACCTCAAGATTACCTGCGTTGCTCAATCCGCGCGCGGCGGTGAATGCCGGCTTTGTGCTGGTCGCTGCTGATATTTCCTCGCGGAACTCACGGAAACTCGCAAGGTTTTCCTCTAACTGCTCGACGGTGATTTCATCGACCCATCGTTCTTCAAATGACGTGAAGTTTCCCTCGTTCAGCGAGTCCGCAAATGCCATTGTCGTCGACTGCACTAACTCCATTTGACCCTCTGGCGAAGGCACCGTCATAGCGCTGCCCCCTCCGCCGGATTCTAAGCCTGCATTGCCAACATCAATGAACTTGATCCGCCAATCATCGCCCTCTTTGATCAGCTCCATCGTGACCGGAATCTCACCGCCAGTTGCGGTCGTAACGCTCCCGCTGAGTTCGCCGGTGTTGTTTTCCATCGAACGTGAAGACCAACTGGTATCGGTGACCTGATTAAGGCTGTTTTCAATCAGGTAAGCTTCAAGCCCGTCAGCATCGATTTGGCCCTGCAATTGCTGTGATGTGAGGCTGTAGGCTTGTTCATAATCGCCGTCATTGGCCGCGGCAAAGAAGTCATCCGCAGTGTCCGTAATCCCGCTCGTGGCCCAAAATACCACGCCGACGATCAAACCGACAAACACGATAAGGCCAAGGCAGCCTCCGCCTAAAATCTTCCAAATATTCATGAAATTCCCCCTCGCACCACTCTCTGTCCAAAAGTTATGTGCGCCCCTGAACCGGTGTTCCGGTTTCCGAGCCTTGAGATTATCACAAATTCGCCTGTGAGCAAGATTGACCCAAGTTCTGATCGAGACCAACCCAAAACAGTGTGCAAATCAGTCCGGCTTTTTCGCGACGCCCACCATAGCAGGGCGTAACAGGCGGTCTTTGATCATCCAGCCTGATTGCATTTCCTGGATGATCGTGCCGGGTTCATGGCTGTCACTTGGCACTTCCATCATCGCCTGATGCTGATTGGGATCAAGCGGCATATCTACGGACGCAACGCGGGTGATGCCGTGCTGTTTGAAAACCTTCTCCAACTCACGCTGGGTTGCCTCAATGCCGGTGACGAGACCTTTCATCTTGTCATCTTCGCGCAGGCTATCGGGGATCGCGTCGACCGCACGAGACAGATTGTCCCACACGCTCAACACGTCGCGGGCAAAGCCGGTGGAGGCGTAGTTGCGGGCATCTGCGACGTCCTTTTCTGCCCGGCGGCGCACATTCTGCGCCTCGGCCTTGGCATAAAGCACGTCTTGCTTTGCCGTATCCAGATCGTTGCGCAGGTTCTCCATCGCCTCGGCAATGGGATCATCGTCCGTTTCGGCATCCTCTGCGTCATCCAGAAATTCCTCTGGCACGCCCTTCAATTCTTCTTCAGCTGCCGCATCGGCCTGCGGCTTGTTATCGTGGTTCATGGTGAATGATAGTCCATTTAAGAAATGCGTTTGGCTCTGGTTCGGTCCAAGGATCGACCCAAAGATTGAGCTGTGAGATCAACCATGGGGACCACGCGCGCGTAATTCAAGCGTGTGGGGCCGATCACACCCAACACTCCCACAACGCGGCCCTCGGCATCGCGATAGGGTGACGCAATGACGGAAGAACCGGAAAGTCCGAACAATCGGTTCTCACTGCCGATGAAAATGCGAGTTGCTTCTGCCTCGCCGGCACTTTCGAGCAAATGCGCGATGGATTGCTTGTTCTCCAAATCATCCAGCAGCGACCGGACCCGCTCGATATCCTCCATCGCAGTTTCATCGAGCAGGTTCGCAGCGCCGCGCACAATCAAGACCGGACGCTGCCCCGCATCCTCGCTCCACACGGCAAGGCCCCGCTCGACCAAATTGCGGCTAGCATCATCAAGCTGGCTTTGGCCCGTGCTAATTTCGGCCCGCATCGTTCGCGATGCTTCCGACAGGGTTCGCCCAGCAAGCCGCGATGAGATATAATTGCTTGCTGCCTCAAGCGATCCCATCGGCCCTCCGCCCAGATCAACGACACGGTTTTCGATGCCGCCATCTTCGCCAACCAAGACGGCAAGTGCCCTGCCCTCACCCAGATCGACGAGACTGAATTGTGAAAGCGTCTGTTCACGCGGCGGCACCATCACCATGCCCGCAGCGCCGGAAAGCTCCGATAAAAGCGCGCTGGTTTCCCGAAGCGCTTGCTCCACGGGACCATCTTCGGAAAGCCGGGCGGCGATCTGTGCGCGCTCCTCTGCCGTAGGCTGTGCGACCCGCATCATGCCATCTACAAAGATACGCAGCCCCGCATCAGTCGGCATCCGACCCGCGCTGGTATGAGGCGCAGCAAGCAAGCCCAGCCCTTCCAACTCCGCCAGAACCGACCGGATAGAGGCCGATGACAGGTTCAAACCCGCATCATTCGCCAGCGTCTTTGAACCGACAGGCTGACCGTTATCGATATACCCCTCAACAACGCGGCGAAAGATGTCGCGCGCGCGTTCGGTCAATTCTGTGATCGGAGGTGAAGCCATGACATGCAATTTAGCAAGCGATATCCATTCGCCAAGCCTTGCCCCGCCATCTGTTCCCAGCCAAACCGCCTGCCAAGACACGAATCGCTGATTAAGGAACACGAATATGCGCCCTTCAGGACGCGCGCCCGATGAAATGCGCGCCATCTCAATCGAAACCGGCTTCACCAAACATGCAGAGGGGTCTTGCCTGATCAGTTTTGGCGATACCCGCGTGCTGTGCACAGCCAGCGTTGAAGAACGCATTCCGCCTTGGCTGCGCGGTAAAGGAGAAGGTTGGGTGACAGGCGAATATTCGATGCTGCCCCGCGCGACCCACACACGCGGTTCTCGTGAAGCAGCTCGTGGCAAACAATCGGGTCGGACACAAGAAATTCAACGACTTATCGGGCGCTCTTTGCGCGCTGTCGTTGATCTGGAGAAACTTGGCGAGCGTCAAATCACTCTCGATTGCGACGTGATCCAAGCCGATGGCGGCACCCGCACCGCGTCAATCTCTGGCGCATGGGTGGCGCTCCGCTTGGCAGTGAACAGCCTAATGGCATCAGGCGCGATCAAGGAAGACCCGATCACCGCTCAGGTCGCAGCGATCTCTTGCGGGATTTACAAAGGCACACCCGTGCTCGACCTCGACTATCCCGAAGATAGCGATGCGGATGCTGACGCGAACTTTGTCCTGATCGAAGGCGGTCAAATTGCCGAAGTGCAGGCCACTGCCGAAGGCGCGACCTATGACGAGGAAGGCCTGCTGCGCCTGCTGCGTCTCGCAAACATTGGCTGTGATGCGATCTTCAAGGCGCAATTGGACGCGACCAAGGGCTAAGATCATGGAACCCGCCACTTACTCCATCTCGCAAGAGGACCACGTGGCGTTTTCGGTGATGCATTTCTATGGCTCGTTCGCCCAGTTTGTGCTGGTGATGGGCCTCGTTGTTGTTGCCGTTACAGCCGTGCTGCTTGCTCTGTTTGAATGGACGTCCGCCTATTCTGTCATCATCGGCGGCGCGGTTGGCATGGCGGTGATGTTTGTGCTGACCCGGTTCGTAACGGTGCCGCGCCATGCAAAGAAATCGTGGCGCGATTTCGCTCTTTTGCGAGAGCCGGTGGAACTGACCCTTTCTCAAGAAGGCTTTTCCATGGTGCAACCCTCTGCTGAGGTGACGGCAAAATGGGACGATATGATCGTATGGAATGAGAGCGAGCATGTCTTTGCGATCTACATCACCCAGCAACAGGCGTATATCTTGCCCAAACAACAAATCCCGGCCTCGCATATTGATTTTGCGCGAGAGCGTCTGATCGAAAGCGGTCTGGTCAAGAAAAGGAAACGCCGGAAATGACGAAATTGGGCGGCGGATCGCTGGTTATTGCGACACACAATGCGGGCAAGCTGAAAGAGATTGCTGCGCTGCTTGAGCCCTATGGCCTAAAGTGCCTTTCTGCCGGATCGCTGGGTCTGCCAGAGCCTGCCGAAACGGGAAAAACCTTCGCCGAAAACGCACTGATCAAAGCACGCGCTGCGTCAGAGGCTTCGGGATTGGCGGCGCTGGCCGATGATAGTGGGTTGAGCGTCGATGCTCTTGGCGGGCGTCCGGGTGTCTACACCGCCGATTGGGCCGAACGGCAATGGTTCGAAGGTGAGCCGGGCCGCGATTGGTATATGGCCATGGGTAAGGTCGAAGGGATGCTCTCCCAGCTTGGCGCAAAGACGGACCGAGCAGCTGCGTTCCATTGCGTGCTGGCGGTCAGCTGGCCCGGCGGGGAACACGCAATTTATGACGGTCGGTGCCCCGGCACGCTAACATGGCCGCCGCGCGGGGAAATGGGTTTTGGCTATGACCCCGTGTTTGTGCCGAGCGCTCTTGAAGGTGACGCAACCTTCGCGGAAATCGACCCCGCACAAAAACACGCGATCAGCCACCGCGCCGACGCATTCGCGAAACTCGTGGCCGATCAATTCGGCGCTTAACGCCGCAGCTTAATACGCGATCTGGCCGACAATATTGCCTTGTGGCGAATAGCGGCAGACCAAGTAATCGCGCCCGCTTCCGGTTGCCAATCCACAACCCAATCGCTGTGTATCTCTCCAAATGATTTGGGTGTAGTGCCCCACATCCTGCCAGCGCCCGGTGGTGCTGACATAGGGAAAGCGGTCGTGGATGTAGAATTGCTTCTCATTGATCCATCCCGCCGCCATGTCTTCGAAACTGAACGCGCTCGGAGTGCCTGCCCAAAGGTTCTCGCCCTGCCCCTGACGCGAATTTTGCGAACTGTGCTCAAACCGGCCGGTACGCGCCAACTCTTCAGCGTATTCGAGCGCGTCTTCGCTTAAATCATCATCAAGCACCAGGTTCGGCACACCAACTTCGGCGCGCGCTTCGTTGTGGGCCATCAACATCACCGCGAGCATTTGCTGCTGCTGTGTTGAAGCACCGCTGCCAGTTGGTGGCGGAGTGGGTGACGGGGTCGGCGAAGGAGATGGACTTGGAGAAGGACTGGGCGAAGGAGACGGTGTCGGCGCTACAGCCACGGAGCCGCTAGGTGCGCTAGCATCCTCGCCTCCACAGGCGGCCAAAACGAGTGCAGATGATAAGACCAAGACGCTCGACATAGTGTGCAGATTGAATTCCCTGTTCATCATTTTGGCATCACCCGCGCATGTTTAAGATCACGCGTCGAAACAGGGTTAATCTCACTAGTCAAAACCACTTAGCCCAAGGACAAAACCGGTGGTGCATGGTGGGGGCAAAAAACACGGCGAGCCGAATTGACGGGGGCATCATCGACTTTTGCATTGTCGCGCTACATTCAAGCGCATAGGGTCAACACCATGGCCCGCGCGCTCTATATTCACTGGCCATTTTGCGCCAAAAAATGCCCCTATTGCGATTTCAATTCGCATGTCCGCGAGCGCGTGGATGTGGACGCATGGCAGACTGCACTGATCGCCGATATGCGCGCCGAGGCTAAGGTCGCGGGCGGAGAGACGCTTACCTCGATATTCTTTGGCGGGGGCACGCCTTCGCTGATGCCGCCGTCTTTGGTTGCGGCGCTGTTGGATGAAGCAGAGCGGCTTTGGGGCTTTTCCGCGGGGCTAGAGATTACACTTGAGGCAAACCCCTCCTCTGTCGAAGCCGCCAATTTTGCTGACCTTGCATCGGCTGGGATCAACCGCGTGTCGCTGGGCGTGCAATCGCTTGAAGATGAAACCCTGCATTGGCTCGGTCGGCTGCATTCGAGCATCGAGGCTTTGGCGGCGTTGGAAGTCGCGCAATCGGCGTTTAGTCGAGTGAGCTTTGACTTGATCTATGCCCTTCCCGGTCAGACCGCCGATCAATGGGAGGCGCAGCTAACCCGCGCACTGGGTTTCGGCACGTCGCATCTGTCGCTTTATCAGCTGACAATTGAGCCCGGAACGCGGTTTGAGACCGATGTGAGACAGGGACGGTTTCAACCGCTTGGCGATGAGGAGGCAGCACAGCTTTACGACCAAACGCGCGCCATGACCGCCGCCGCAGGGTTGCCCGCCTATGAGGTTAGCAACCATGCCCGCGCAGGCCAGGAAAGCCGCCACAACCTCACCTATTGGCGCTATCAGGATTACGCCGGGATTGGCCCCGGGGCGCATGGCCGCAGAGGTGGCTTTGCGACCACCCGGCACAAGAAACCGGAGAACTTCCTCAAAGCCGTCGACGCGCGCGGGCATGGCATTGCAGAGCAAAGCCATCTGTCGCCACGTGATTGCGCAGCCGAAGCGATCTTGATGGGATTGCGGCTCGCGGAAGGGTTGGACCTTGCCGCGTTAGAAGCGCGTTTCGACATTCCGCGTTGGTCCATGCTCAGCAAGGATGCGGTGGAAACTTACAGCGACCTCGGATTTGTCTGGCAGCGCGAGGATCGCATCGGGGTTGAGGGGAAAGGGCTCGCGGTGCTCAACACATTGATCGCGGCTTTGGTCGATGATGAATTGGTGCAAGTGTGAGCGCCATCGATGTCATCGGCGCATGGCGGGCGCATCTGACCGACGCGCGCCGCCGCAGCCCGCATACGGTGCGCGCCTATGTTGCGGCGGCTCAGCGCGTAATTCATGCGCGCGGCCTTACAAGTTTCGACGACATTGCCGGTTTGGAAGCGCATGATCTGCGCGCGCATCTGGCCGAGCGTCGGGCAGAAGGGCTGGCGAATTCGAGTGCCGCGCGTGAACTCTCCGCACTCAAAGCCTTTATCGCTTTCGCAAGGGGCCAAAGCGGCGATCCTGACCCATCTGCTCCGCGGGTCAGAGGCCCGCGTTTGAAGAAAGGCCTGCCTCGCCCCGTCACACCGGATGATGCAGTAAACATCGCGGATCTGATTGATGACAACGCAGCCGAGGATTGGATCGGCGCGCGTGACCGTGCGGTGCTGTTGCTGATGTATGGATCAGGCCTTCGCATAGCGGAGGCGCTGTCTCTCACTGGAGGTGATGCACCGCTTTCCGAAACGCTGATGGTGACCGGCAAAGGCGGCAAACAACGCCTCGTGCCCATCCTGCCGATTACGCGCGATGCCGTGGCCGCCTATGTTGATGCCTGCCCCTACCCGCTCGCCAAAGAAAACGCATTGTTTCGCGGAGCCAAAGGCGGGTCGCTATCGCCGGGCATGGTGCAAAAAGCGATGGCCCGCGCAAGGCGAGCTTTGGGCCTGCCCGACACCGCGACGCCGCATGCGTTGAGGCACAGCTTCGCTACGCATTTGCTGGGCGCAGGCGCAGATTTGCGGAGTTTGCAAGAGCTGCTGGGGCATGCGTCGCTGGGTTCGACGCAGATTTATACGAAGGTTGACGCGGCGAGCTTGCTGGAGACGTACCGAGGTGCGCATCCGAGGGCGAAGAAGGACAGTTGCTAAAGCGCGCCTCGCTCTTTCCAGTAAGAATGGTTGCTGATGTAGACGGTCCGCACATCGCCTTTGTCCGGCCATTGCAAGGGAGAGAAAGCCAGTCCGCGCAGTTTCTTCTTTCGGATCGCATCGACAAGTTGACCATCGAAAATCGGGTAAGTGTCGTAATCACGCAAATAGAAGGCAAGCTTTCCCTCATCGCCCGGATGCAAGGTAAGCTCGTACAAATCACGAATGGCGTAGTTGAATATCCATTCGTCAGTCACGACGTCCTGTTCGCGTCCGTAAAATTCGAATTTTGAAGCGGCTTTATCAAAATCAGTGATTATGCGGCGAACCGAACCTAACCAGTAATCGTCCACCGTGTTGCGGGTCGACGTAGTCGTTTCGCATCGCACGAAGTCGAAAGCCTCCGGATCCATGCTTTCTAGAAGCTCTTTTGCGCGTGTCGACAGCACCCAGCGCCTAAAGCCGTAAAAGTCAGCTGGCTTGTTCTTTACCGCAACCTTGACCCTTGGAATTTCTTTGAAGCGCGGTAAGCCATGCCGTATCGGATGGACGATGCCACGCCGTTTGTATCCTGGCATTTGGGACTGGTCGGCCTCTTGGAAAAGGCGTTTCTCTTCGTAGAACTCAAAGTCAGAAGGATTGATCATCAGTGATGGCTCGGCGATGAAGAGTTTTCGCGGAATGCTCACCCCAACCGCGCCTCAATAGCATCCCAGATCATCCCTGCCGTATCGGTGCCGTTGAACTTATCAATCGCCACAATCCCCGTCGGCGAAGTCACGTTGATCTCGGTCAGCCATTTGCCGCCGATGACGTCGATACCCACAAAGGTCAGGCCTAGGCGCTTCAACTCAGGCCCCATCGCGTCGCAGATTTCTTGTTCGCGCTCTGTGAGGCCAGTCGCCTCTGCGCTGCCACCCATGGCTAGGTTGCTGCGGAACTCGCCCTCGCCCGGAATGCGGTTGATCGCGCCTGCGACTTCGCCGTCGATCAGGACGATGCGTTTGTCGCCCTCCGCCACTTCGGGAAGGAAGGGTTGGACCATATGCGGCTCGGGCCACATCTGATTGAACACTTCGAATAAAGCGGTCAGGTTGTCGCCATCGGCGGGCACGCGGAAGATCGCCTTGCCGCCATTGCCATGGATGGGTTTGACCACCACTGCGCCGTGCTCCGCCATGAATGTGCGCACTTCGTCCACGCTGCGCGTCACGAGGGTCGGCGGCATATATTGGCGATAATCGAGCACCATCACCTTTTCAGGGGCATTGCGGACATTGGCGGGGTCGTTGACCACCAAAGTCTCGTGCTTGATCCGCTCCAGCAGGTGCGTCGCAGTGATATAGCCCATGTGGAACGGCGGGTCTTGGCGCATCAGGATCACGTCAATGTCTTTGCCAAGGTCGAGGCGCACGGCCTCCCCTTTCTCAAAGTGATCGCCCTCTACGCGGCGGAGCTTCACCGGATACCCTTGCGCAAATAGGCGATCATTCGCGTCGAGCGTCAGGCTCTCAACGTGGTACTCAAACACCTCATGCCCCCGCTCCTGCGCGGCCAGCATCAGCGCGAATGAGCTGTCGCCAGCGATATTGATGTCTTCGATAGGGTCCATTTGGACAGCGATTTTCAGCGGCATTGTGTGTTCCTATGGCATCCAAGCGTTGGGGATGTGGCGTGGCGGGCTGCCGGGTGCAAGCAGCAGCACGTCGATTGTTATGTCTTCGCCGTCCTGCACATATTCGTGCGCGACCATTTCCACTGCTGCGGCAACACGAGCAAGGCGGCGTTCGTCAATGGCGGTGGCAAGGTCAGCGGAACGTTTGCGCCACTTCACCTCGATAAAGGCGACGATGCCGGGTTTGCGAGCGATCAGGTCAATCTCGCCGACTTTGGTCTTCACGCGCTGCGCGACAATGTGCCACCCCTGCTGCATCAACCATTGCGCCGCTTGCGCCTCGGCCTCGCGCCCTTTGCGTTCCGCGATTTCGCGTTTGGCGCTCATTCGCCTTTGATCTCAACCGCGCGGGTATAGAGCGTCTGGCGGTCCAATCCGGTGAGCTTGGCGACTTTGCCAGCGGCCTTGCTGGGGCTGGCCTCTTGCAACGCATCGCGCAGTAGCTCGTCGGGATCTGCGGTGTTGGTGGCTGCAACTGGCGGACCGATCAGAAGCACAATCTCCCCCTTGGGCGGATGCGCAGCGTAGTGTTCTGCCAAGTCTCCGGCAAAACCGGTGCGGCATTCCTCATGCAATTTGGTCAGTTCGCGTGCGACCGCAATTTCACGCTGCGGCCATATCTCGGCAAGCATTCGCAAAGTCCGCTCCAATCGCGGCCCTGTCTCGTAGAAAACCAACGTCGTTTCAATCGCGCCCAATTCGTCAAGGGTGTCGCGCCGCGCTTTGTCCTTCACCGGCAGGAAGCCAGCAAACAGGAACCGATCATTGGGCAGGCCGGAGAGCGTCAATCCCGCAACTGCTGCGCAGGCCCCCGGTATCGTGGTCACTGCAACGCCTGCCGCGCGCGCCTCTCGAACCAAGCGATAGCCGGGATCAGAGATCAAAGGCGTGCCTGCATCACTGACCAAAGCGACCGCTTCGCTCGCAGCACGCTCAATCAATCGCGTTCTTACGTCAGCCGACGCATGGTCATCATAACGCTGCATTCGCGTGGTCGCGCTCACCGCCTTCAGCAATTTGCCTGTCACCCGCGTGTCTTCGCATGCGATCACATTGACCCGGCGCAATACGTCGACAGCACGCATCGTTACATCGCCAAGATTGCCAATCGGCGTCGCGACAATATAGAGACCCGGTTCAAGAGGTTCAAAAGGGACTGATTCAATGTCTTGCGTATCCACGTGAGGCTTAATGAAGCAGCGATCAGGGGTCGGCAAGAATGAAGCTTACGGTAAAACCGGATTTCGTAGCGAACACGTTTCGCGCGTTTCTGTCAGGATTGAATAAGCGCAATCTCGCGCTCGCAGGGACGGCTGCGCTTTTGGGTGGCTGTTCGGTCATTCCCAAGACTGAAACCGTCTCCACCGGCCCTGCGCCGACGCCGACGCCGCAACCCAGTGCAACCGCCCTGCCCAGCGACACAACCCGCCACCGGGTTGCGCTGCTTGTTCCACTATCGGGCACCACGGCAGAGGTTGGTCAAGCGCTAGCCAATGCGACCACGATGGCCCTGCTCGATACCAATGCGGAAAACCTTCGCATCACGACATATGACACCGGACGCGGCGCTTCGGCGGCCGCGCGTCAGGCGATTGCCGATGGCAACAAACTGATCCTCGGCCCCTTGCTTGCGGACAATGTTCCCTCGGTTCAAGCAGCCGCCCGGCCAGCGAACGTCCCCGCCATCGCATTCAGCAACGATTCGAGCGTCGCCAGCGCCGATGTGTTTGTGATGGGGCACATTCCAGAGCAATCAATCGAGCGCTCCATCCAATATGCCCGCAATAACGGCTCGGCCAATTTCAGCGCTCTTTTGCCAGAGGGTGACTACGGGCAGCGCTCATACAATGCGCTTCAAAATTCCCTGCGCGAATATGGCGGCAGCTTGGTTGCGTTTGAGCGGTATTCACGCGGAAACACGTCGATTGTCGGGGCGGCTCAGCGGCTGCGCACACGCGGCGGATACGACACCGTTCTGATCGCTGATGGCGCACGGCTCGCAGTCCAGGCAGCGGGCGAATTGCGCTCTGATGGAGCAACCGGCGCGCGCATCCTTGGTACGGAACTGTGGAGCGGCGAATCCACCCTCACCCGCTCTTCTGCGGTGAATGGCGCGTTGTTCTCTGCCGTCTCAGATGGCCGGTTCCGCCGGTTCTCGGAGAGTTACGAGGCGCGCTTTGGTAATCGCCCGCATCGGATCGCGACGCTTGGTTACGATTCGGTCCTGCTGACATTGCGCGTTGCGCGTGATTGGCGTGTGGGCAGCCGCTTCCCTGTGAACATGCTTTATGATCGCGGCGGATTCTTGGGCGTTGATGGCCCTTTCCGCTTTGATCGCAACGGTGTGGCAGAGCGTGCTCTTGAAGTGCGCGAAGTGCGCGGCAACCAAATTGTCGAGGTTGATGCGGCTCCAACCACCTTTGGTCGCTGATATCGGCGCAAAACGGATCAACCCCTCCTTGTGAGGGGTGGCACGGACTGCCTATATCAAGGGTATGTCCGATGATCTGTTTGAAAACACGCCCACATCCAGCGGCGATTATGATTCCTCCTCCATTGAGGTGCTTGAGGGATTAGAACCCGTTCGCCGCCGCCCCGGCATGTATATTGGCGGGACCGATGATCGCGCGCTGCATCATCTGGCTGCTGAAGTGCTCGACAACGCCATGGATGAGGCGGTCGCGGGCCATGCGAACCGCATCGAGATGCGCCTTGAAGAAGGCAACGTCCTATCAATCACGGACAATGGGCGCGGCATTCCGGTGGATGAGCATCCGAAGTTCCCCGGTAAATCAACACTGGAGGTGATCCTTTCCACCCTGCACTCGGGCGGTAAGTTCTCTGGTAAGGCCTATGCAACCAGCGGCGGTCTGCACGGCGTCGGGGTTAGCGTGGTCAACGCGCTATCATCACTGACACGAGTCGAAGTCGCCCGCGACAAACAGCTTTACGCGCAGGAATTCTCCAAGGGGCAAACACTGGGCCCCATCGAAACCGTTGGCTCTGCTCCCAATCGCCGCGGGACCACTGTCACCTTTACTCCCGATACGGAGATATTCGGCGACCGCGCATTCAAACCGCATCGCTTGTTCAAACTCGCCCGGTCTAAGGCGTACCTGTTTGCAGGGGTCGAGATCCGATGGAAATGCGCAGAGAGCCTTGTCAGCGATGACGTGCCCGCAGAGGCAGTGTTCAAATTTCCGGGCGGATTGGCGGATCATTTGGCCGAACAAGTCGGCACGCGCGAATGCGTGACCGCTGAACCGTTCACCGGGCGTCAGGATTTCGCAGACAGCCAAGGCCGCGTGGAATGGGCCATCGCTTGGCCGCTGTATTCCGACGGCTCGACAAGCTGGTACTGCAACACCGTGCCCACCCCCGATGGCGGCACCCACGAACAAGGCGTCCGCGGCGCATTGACCAAGGCTCTGCGCGCATTTGGCGAATTGACGGGCACGAAGAAAGCCAAGGACATTTCCGCCGATGATGTGATGACCGGTGGGGAAGTCATGCTCAGCGTCTTTATCCGCGATCCGCAATTCCAGTCGCAGACAAAAGACCGCCTGACATCGCCAGAGGCCGCGCGTTTGGTTGAGGCCGCTGTGCGCGATCACTTTGACCATTTCCTCACCGACAATATGGATCGCGGCAAGGCGCTGCTCGGTGAAGTGATGGAGCGCATGGACGAACGCCTGCGCCGCAAGCAAGAGCGCGAGATCAAGCGCAAGACCGCCACCAATGCGAAGAAGCTACGTTTGCCCGGCAAGCTCACCGATTGCAGCGGCGAAGGCGAGCGTGAGACCGAATTGTTTATCGTGGAGGGGGATTCAGCGGGAGGCAGCGCGAAACAAGCGCGCGACCGCAAAAGCCAAGCGATCCTGCCAATTCGCGGTAAAATCCTGAATGTCGCCAGCGCCACCGCTGACAAAATCCGCGCCAATTCCGAGATTGCCGACCTGACGCTCGCCATGGGTTGTGGCACGCGCAAGGAATGCGATGCGAACGATCTGCGCTATGACCGCATCATCATCATGACCGACGCGGATGTCGATGGCGCGCATATCGCAACCCTGTTGATGACGTTCTTCTTTCAGGAAATGTCCGCGATTGTGCGCGATGGGCGGCTCTATCTGGCGCAGCCCCCGCTTTATAAGCTCACCGCTGGCAAAGAGAGCCGCTACGCCCGCGATGACGCACACCGTGCCGAGTTGGAGGCGACCGTCTTCAAAGGCAAAAAGGTCGAAGTTGGTCGGTTTAAGGGGCTCGGTGAGATGAACCCAGGGCAGCTGCGCGAAACCACCATGAACCCGGACACACGATCCCTCATCCGCATCACCCTGCCCGCAGAATTTGAAAAGCGCGCAAGTGTGAAGGAATTGGTCGACCAACTCATGGGCCGCAACCCAGAACACCGCTTCAACTTCATCCAAAACCGTGCAGGTGAGATGGATCGCGATATGATTGATGCCTAAAGGCGGGAAGTACCCCGACCCGCGCGAAGAGGACATTATGGCGGGCGACCGCCGGCTATCGCGCCCGGATTCGTCCTTACCGGATTGGGAAATGCCCGATGCGGCCTATCGCCCCATTCCCATCGCTTGGTTCGCAGGGGCGTTCCTGCTGCAAATGGTGGTTCTGTTTGGGATATTCATAGTTCTGGTAAATCAAAGTGGCTGGATCACCATTGCATTGTCCAGCCTCGTAACCGGCGCGATTGGAATGTGGACGTGGGACCGGGGAATGCGTGATGCTGGCACCGGGTGGAAAGTCACAACGATCGCAATGCTGGTGGTCCAACTCGCCTTCATTTGCCTTGGGGCAAGCGCCCGGATTTAGCCTTGGCTATGGAGTGAATGGGGGCTTAGAAGGAGCAATTGCCTTTGGGAGCCCCCAATGAAGTCCATTGTTTTTGCCGCCCTATTCACAAGCTCGATCTGTGCGATGGGTTCATCTGCGCTTGCGCAGGATAGCGAAGCCACTGCTGAGCGAACCGCCGAACAATCCGCGCTCCAAATGCGCGCCGATCAGATTGTGGCATTGCTCAATCGCGAGATTGAGCCGCAGGAGGTTTTTACAGATGGATTTCTGGCCGCGGTGCCGCCTGAACAGATTGACGCGCTATCTGAGCAACTGACCGGAGAATTCGGCCCCGCGATTGCAGTCGAAGCGCTTGATCCCCCCGACGGCACGCGCGCAAGTTTGGCCATCCGGTTGGAGCGGGCAATCACCCGAGGCGGGATTGCAATTGATCCCAACGACGACAACCGAGTGAGCGAATTGCTCTTCCAAAACTTTGACCCGATTGAAAGCAGTCCGGCAGAGATTGAGGCCGATCTCGCTGCGCTACCGGGCAAAGTCACTTGGTGGTTTGGCGCGCTTAATGGATCGGACCCGATCATCGCCAATGCGCCGGGTGATCAGATGCCGCTCGGCTCCACGTTCAAGATTTACGTACTCGCCGCGCTGGCTCGTGAAGTGGCAGACGGCAAGCGCAGCTGGGACGATGTCGTCACACTGGGCGATTTGCGCAGCTTTCCCAGTGGGATGATGCAAGATTGGCCCAGTGATGCGCCGGTTACGTTGGAGACGCTCGCCAGCTTGATGATCTCCATCAGCGACAACACCGCAACCGATGCTCTTATCCGGGTATTGGGACGCGATGTTGTGATGGAAACCCTGATCGATAGCGGGCACAGCCAGCCTGAACTCAACGATCCGTTCCTGACCACGCGTGAGATGTTTATGCTCAAAGGCGGCCCCGCCGGTCGTCTTGGCACCTATGCGGCGGGCGATGCCGGCGTGCGCGCGCAAATCCTCGATGGGTTGGAGGCGCAGCCGGTTGAACAAAGCCGGATACAGGCGGCGTTTTCGGGCGGGCCGATTGCGTTGGATGTGGAATGGTTTGGCAATGCGGCCGATCTGGCGGCGCTCTACCAATTCATGCTCGAAAATGCCGATCTCCGCGCGTTTGAAATCATGGCGATCAACCCCCAGACCAGCGACGCTACCGAGCAATTGTGGAACTATGTGGGCTATAAAGGCGGCTCGGAGCCCGGCGTGCTCAACTTGACTTGGTTCCTCACCAGCAAAGCCGGTGTCGATCACGCGCTCATCCTGAGCTGGCGCAATGAAGACGCCAATTTGGATCAAGACGCGATGGAGGCCATCGCACAGCGCATTCTGCGCCTCCCACAATAAGACGCTGCCAATTCGAATAGGGTCCTGCCCTCTTGCGCCTGAGCGCCCAGCCCCTTATCGCGCCACACAAATATCCGTTTTGAAGGGAAACTCATGAGCGACGAACAGCGTTTTGACGGCACTAGCGACTACATCGCGACAGATGATCTGAAAGTTGCGGTCAATGCCGCCGTTACCTTGCGCCGCCCACTGCTCGTCAAAGGGGAGCCTGGAACCGGTAAAACCGTCCTTGCGCATGAGATTTCTAAAGCCATCGGCGCCCCGCTGATCGAATGGAACATCAAGTCCACCACGAAAGCGCAACAGGGCCTCTACGAATATGATGCGGTTGCGCGTCTTCGCGATGGTCAACTGGGCGAAGAGCGCGTCCATGACATCCGCAATTACATCAAAAAGGGCAAATTGTGGGAGGCCTTCACCTCCGAACAGCTCCCCGTTTTGTTGATTGATGAGATCGATAAGGCCGACATCGAATTCCCGAACGATCTGTTGCAGGAACTCGACCGGATGAGCTTCGACGTTTACGAGACGCAGGAGCGGATCGAAGCGAAAGAGCGCCCGATTGTGGTCATCACATCGAACAATGAAAAGGAATTGCCCGACGCATTTTTGCGCCGTTGTTTCTTCCACTACATCAAGTTCCCAGACCGCGACACGATGCAGTCAATCATCGACGTGCACTATCCGGGTATCCAAAAGGCGCTCGTGAAAAAGGCGATGGATATCTTTTATGAGCTGCGCGAAGTGCCCGGTCTGAAGAAGAAGCCATCAACCAGCGAACTGCTCGATTGGCTGAAGCTGTTGCTTAGCGAAGATATGCCATTGGAAGTGTTACAAGACGCCAATCCAAACAGCGCGATCCCGCCTCTGCACGGTGCATTGCTCAAAAACGAGCAGGACGTGATGCTGTTTGAACGCCTCGCATTCATGGCCCGCCGCAACCCGACCTAAAAGCTCGCGATGGGTGCCTATGCATCAAGTAGGTGTTTGTACCCGCCCAACATATACGCGAACTTTAGATCGCCCCAGCGCTGCCCACCGATAAACAGGGGAACATAGACGCTGCGCACGATGTAATACTGGCTTCCGTCACCCTCTTGGCGGAACACAGACATGCGGTACGGCGCGGTGCTTTTCAGGGCCGCTTTGTCGGCTTCATCCATGACAATGCGGCCATTGCGACAAAACCGTGTGTCATGCGCGATATCGCCTGTGGGTCTTTGTGCAAATTGTTCGACATGCGTAGGCATGAAACCATCGGTGTTCGCGCAGACGGTCGCGACGCAGTCTTCGATTTCGTTCGTAATGTTGGTTGTCAAAGGCTGCCAAAATTCGTCGGCAAATTTCGTAAACCTATTGGTGAAACGTTCCGGATTTGACCCCGGAATGGATTGATAATCCCGATCAAACACGTCGGCTGTAGTCAGTGCGCCTTTCGCTATCGCATCCTCGACGATTTCAACCGCTTGGCGCGCGGTCGTCTGCGCGTGATCCACCATGACACTGTCAGCAGGTGAAAGCCCAGATTTCACCAGGCCGTCAAACATGTCGTTCGCTGTGCTTTCCAGATCGCTCATTCGCGTCTGTGCGACTTGCAACTCTTCTTCGTTGCTCCGGCTTGAGCTGCGATACCCTTCCAGAACAGTCTGAACTTTCGAGACGTGTCCGCTAATCGTACCGGTTGACCGGGCGATCACATCGTTCTGCTTATCGACTTCCTCAACCAATTCACCAACACTGGCGATGGTGCTGTCGATCCGTGCAACCGATGCTTTGGCTTCGGCGCTAGCCTTTGAACCATTTTCTATCCGGCCAATCATTGTCCCGGCTTCCTCGCCAAGGGCATCGATGGTGGACGCGATTTCATCGGTGGCTTTGCGCGTGTCATTAGCGAGGCTTTTCACCTCGCTGGCGACCACCGCAAATGTGCGCCCCGTCTCGCCTGCTCGCATCGCCTCGATTGTGGCATTGAGAGCGAGGATATTGGTTGTCTCAGCAATGTCTTCGATGTCTTTGGCACTGCGCCGGACCTGCTCCATCGCAGCCGAGAAACTCGTGACGTGCTGTTCCAATGAATCAACCAGTTCGAGCAGCGATCCAATTTGACCAAGCGATGATTGGATTAATGATGTGCCTTCGCCAAGACGCTCAATCGCACGCTCAGACAGCAAGCGCGCTTCATCGCTCGCTTCAGAAACCTTGGCTTGATCCGCTTCGAGTGCGGTCACTGTTCCGCGCAGCGCTTCATGCTCTTCGCGCAGCGCCTCCGATGAGCGAATAACCGCCTCAACCACACCCGCGACATCAGAACAGCCGACGGTAACAGCGCCACACTTTTCCGGAATTTGATCCAGCGCCGATGCGTCGGCAGTATCTATGGCAATTTGCTTCATGTTTTGGCTCGGTCCCGTGTTTGGACCATCACTAAGATAGATATAGTTAGCGAACTCTTAAGGAGGATTGCCGATGCGAGATGCGAAGGGCTGGTAAGAGCGTATTTTCGTAGGTAAAGAGTGCCCATGTTTTTCAACTTCATGGACGAGCTGCGCGCATCTGGCATTGGCGCAAGTTTCAAAGAACATCTCACCTTGCTCGAAGCGCTCGACAAGGATGTTATCGAACAGACGCCTGAGGCATTTTACTACCTCAGCCGCGCGACTTTCGTGAAAGACGAAGGGATGCTGGATACGTTCGATCAGGTGTTCCAGAAAGTGTTCAAAGGGATCATGTCCGATTACGGCCAGAACCCCGTCGACATCCCCGAAGATTGGCTGAAAGCCGTCGCTGAAAAATTCCTCACCGAAGAGGAAATGGCCGAGATTGAAAGTCTGGGCGATTGGGACAAGATCATGGAGACGCTGAAAGAGCGTCTGGCCGAGCAGGAAGAACGCCATGAGGGCGGCAACAAGTGGATCGGCACCGGGGGCAAATCACCCTTTGGCAATTCGGGATACAACCCCGAAGGTGTGCGAATTGGTGGCGAGAGCAAGCATAAGCGCGCGATCAAGGTTTGGGAAAAGCGCGAGTTTAAGAACCTCGATAACACCAAGGAATTGGGCACTCGCAATATCAAGATGGCCCTGCGCCGGTTGCGCCGGTTTGCGCGTGAGGGCGCGCAGGATCAGCTTGATCTGGACGCGACCATTGATGGCACAGCGAAACAGGGCTGGCTCGACATTCACATGCGCGCAGAACGGCGCAATGCGGTCAAACTGCTCCTGTTCCTTGATGTCGGCGGGTCAATGGACCCCTTCATCAAATTGGTCGAAGAATTGTTCAGCGCCGCAACGGCAGAGTTTAAGAATCTTGAATTCTTCTACTTCCACAATTGCCTTTACGAAGGGGTGTGGAAAGACAACAAGCGTCGCTGGCAAGAGCGCACCAAAACATGGGACGTGCTCCACAAATATGGTCATGATTACAAAGTGATATTTGTCGGAGATGCGGCGATGAGCCCCTATGAAATCACTCATGCCGGCGGCAGCGTGGAACACATGAATGAGGAAGCAGGCGTCACGTGGATGAAGCGTGTCACCGACACCTATCCCGCGACCGTATGGCTAAACCCCACACCTGAAAAGCAATGGGGCTATTCGCAATCGACCAAGATGATGAAAGAGCTGGTGAATGACCGCATGTATGGTCTGACGCTCGATGGTTTGGACGAAGCGATGCGGGAGCTTAGCCGCAAGCAGGGGCATTAAAGGCGACAGCAATTTCGCCCTCAAACATTCGCGATTGATTGGTTCAATTCCGGTTGCGCAGCCGAAAGCTGCGTTGACCCAATCGCGCGCTCGTCTGATCGGGCCGGACAGCACCTAACAAAATTCTGAGTAAGATGGTTAAGCAGGTTGCGTTTGTTAGCTATCTCGTTAGCACGTTGTCACACATGCGGGTCGCAAGTTGTGCGTGCAAGACCACCAAAGTGGCAGCACGCTTAAGGGTATACAGGGCGGCCGCTGCCTCGCGTGTTTTACGAAATTGTTCATAGCACCTTGGCGCAGATCGTCCCTCGTATGGGGGAAATGCTTTGAAAATTCACTATTATATCGCTTGCTCAGCGCTTGCGCTCGCAACCACCGCTCCGGCACTTGCACAGAGCGTATCAACAGTTGATCAGAACGGTGACAATCTGGTCGCGGCTGTCGTCCAAGCAGGATCGGGCAACAATTCTGATATTGATCAGGACGGGACCGGCGCCAGCGCCGATGTGACCCAAAACGGCGACACCAACCTTTCGAGCATTATCCAAACCGATGATGATGTTGATCTGCTCGATCCATCCGCGGTTGTGATCCAGCAAGGCAACACAAACGTATCAAACATCACCCAAAGTTCGACCGGCAATGTCGGCGGCACAATGATGGCCAATGTCACTCAAAACTTTGATGGTAATCGCTCTGATCTTGTGCAGACTTCTACGGCTGCCACAGCGGGTTCGGTAGACGCCGACGTGGTTCAATCGAATGGTGCGACCTCTAACATCGCTCAGACTGTCAACGGGGCGAACAATTACAACGCCTCCGCGATGGTTACCCAAGATGGTGCCAGCCAATCGCTGATCACGCAGACGCTCGACAATGGCGACGCCAATGCCGAGGCGACCGTTATGCAGACGGGCGACGGCCATTCCTCCGACATTTTGCAGGCAAATACCGGGCGAAATACGAGTGCATTTGTAAGCCAAGAAGGCTCTGATAACACCTCGGACATCGATCAGATGGGCTTAGGCGGCACTGCCATCGTAAATCAGACCGGAACAAACGGCACGTCGACAATCCTGCAAGACCGTTTCAGCCTGACCGCGCGGCTCGACCAAGCAGGCGATAGTAACGCTTCCTCGATCATTCAGGACGGCCCGTTCGCGGCGCGAGCTTTTGTCGAGCAGAACCTCAACAGTGTCGGCGGAAACAACCGATCGTCCATCACCCAAGGCGGCGATAATAACGGCAAGAATGTCCGCGCGACTGTTATCCAAGAGGAGTCTAACAACACCTCAACCGTCCTTCAGAACAGCACAATCGATTCGCAACTTAACCGGATCGCCATTGATGTGACTCAGACGGGTAGTCGCAACACATCGACCGTTCAGCAGCTTAATCCAGGCCTTGATTTGGGTGCCGAGGTTAATCAGAGCGGCGATGACAACACAGCCGACATTTTGCAGACAGGCGATGCTGCGGGTGGGCTGCTTCCTCCTGCAGCGGACTTCGCATCGATAACGCAGCTCGGTTTGGCGAACATGGGCACCATCCAGCAATCTCTTAACTCACGCGGCGACACTGCCCGAATTCTTCAGCAATCAGGCACGATATCAAACTCCGCCACTATTTCCCAAAGTGGCGATGCGACTTCTGGCGATCCGGCCAGCAATAGCACTGCAGTGATTGAGCAGAATAGCGGTCTTTTGAACTCTGCGACTACAACCCAAAGTGGGACTGATAACGCAGCCGATACGTTTCAAGATGGCGATAGCAACTTCTCATCGACGATCCAGACAGGCTCAAGAGGCTTTGTCGATGTGGACCAAAACGGCAATATCAATAATTCAATGATAACTCAGTCGAACGATTCAACCGTTGCGCTGGTCAGCCAGGCGGGTGACCGTCACCGTTCAATCATCACACAGTCTCCATCGGATGCGGGCATTGCACCTGCGGGCGCAGAAGTTGCGCAGGCAGGAGCTGACAATACGTCGACCATCACTCAAACCGGCGGCTCAGACGAGTTTTCGTTCTTCACCGGAGGCATACTCACTAGCAATGTTCCGTCCGCTCGGGTGGATCAGAACGGTACGTTTAACACCGCTACGGTCACTCAGTCCGGTTTGAGCGAGGGAAGCTTCAACTTTCAGGCCGGCAACACCAACGACATTCTCGTCACACAAGATGGCGCGAACCAGTTCCACAACAACTTCCAAACCGGCGACAATAACAGCATCAGCGTGACCCAAAATGCTGTTTCAGCTGACCGCACTTTCACCGTGCTAACCAACACTCAAACTGGCAACTTCAACAGCTCGGTCACCACGCAAGACGGTACGTCAGATTCGGCAAGTGGGCTCACTCAGGCTGGGGTCACACAGACCGGGAATTCGAACATATCGAATCTCAGTCAATCGGGCGCAGGTGACGTTGCCTTTGTCAGTCAGATTGGGGACACCAATCGCTCGACAGTGTTGCAGAATGCCGGCGGATTTTCGAATGTCGTCAATTCAAGACAAACGGGCAGCAACGGTATCTCTGAAATTACCCAGTCAGGTGATGAAAACGATGCCGCGCTCAACCAAGCTGGCATGTTCAACCAGAGCTTCCTGACACAAGACGGCAGCTCAAACGGTGCGACAGTCAATCAAGGTGGCTCAATGAACGTATCGACCATCACACAGACCGGAATGGGCAACAACGCGGTTGTTTCCCAGAACGTGTCGCCGTGAACTAACTCACGGATATCAGCCAAGTGAATTGAAATGGGGGCGCAAGTGAAAGCTTGCGCCCCCATTTCTTTGGCCCATTCGCTCACGCTTACTGAAAAGCGGGTCGCCCGCCGTCCGGTGGCTTAATACAGCAAGTGCCCGCGCACGGTCTGTACCCAGGCGGCCTCATCCGCTGACGCCAGCGCGTCCAACGCATCCGGCCCTGCCCGCGCATTATCGACCCATTCGCGCAGTGACGGCCCGCCATTGATCACATCAATCGCCAGCACATCATTGGTGTATTCATATTTGAAGTCAGTGCCCCGCCACAGATCATAGTCAGGATAGAGATTGCGGATCGCTTTGAAAGCCAAGGCTTGCATACGCCAAGGTTTGAACGCCTCGTGATCGTAATCAGGACCTTCTGCGTGCAACATCAATGCATTGCACAACTTTCCTGAGTGTTTGTGGAAGGTCGGTTCGAACCAGCAATCGCGCATTGTGACGCCTGTGCACCAATCGGGCGCAATGCTCAGCATCTCCGCCATTACAGCCTTGGCGTCGATGTCGGGTGCGCCGAACAGGACCTCCAATGGCCGCGTGGTCCCGCGACCCTCTGACACGGTGGCGCCTTCAATCATCACCGTGCCAGCATAGCACCGTGCCATATTGACGCTGGCCGCATTGGGTGACGGGTTGATCCAGATGCGGTCAGCGGGCCATCCATATCCGGAAGCCACCGCATCACTTCCGACGTCAGGCTGCCATCCCTCCATCGCGACAACCTTGTAAGCGACATCCAAGCCAAAGTGGTCAACGAACCAATGGCCCATTTCACCCATCGTCAGGCCGTGGCGCATCGGCATCGGAGCGGCCCCGACAAAGCTCTCATTTCCGGGCACCAACAGCGTGCCTTCAACTGGCCGACCCGCCGGGTTTGGGCGGTCGAGCACCCAAACTTCCTTGCCAGCTTTCTGAGCCTCTTCAAGCAGATAGAGTAAGGTTGTGACAAAGGTGTAGATGCGGCAGCCAAGGTCTTGCAGGTCAAACAAGAACACATCGGCGCTCGACATCATTTGCCCGGTCGGACGGCGCACTTCGCCATAGAGAGAGAAGATTGGGATGCCGTAATGCGGATCAGTTTCGTCCGCAGTCTCGACCATATTGTCCTGCTTATCGCCTTTCAGCCCGTGTTGCGGGCCAAACGCGCTGGTCACATTCACTCCGGCGGCGATCAGCGCATCGAGGCTGTGCGTTAGATCCGCTGTCACACTGGCCGGATGCGCGATTAGCGCGACACGGCGGCCCTCCAATTCCTTAAGGAGAACAGGGTCAGCGAGCAGCCGGTCGATGCCAAATTTCACAGATGTCATGTCGGTCCGGTTGGAACAGCTGTGGGATAAAGGCAATTGCTTTTGCGCGCGTGGGGCCTATCGCAAGGGGCATGGACATTGAATGGACCCCTGCCCTGATCGCCGCCGCATGGGCGATTATACTGGGCGGCGCTGGCGGATTACTGACCGAGATTGGCCCGTGGTACCGCGAGCTAAAGAAGCCCAGCTGGCAACCGCCCGATTGGCTGTTTGGTCCAGCATGGACGTTGATTTTGGCCATGTCCGGTTGGAGTTTTTACCTCGCTTGGACATCGGCCACGAATTTGGGCGATTACGTATTTATCGCAGCACTGTTCGCAGCGAACTTCGTCCTGCATCTTTTGTGGTCGCCACTGTTCTTCAAGATCAAGCGCCCCGATTGGGCTTTGTTTGAAAACGTATTTTTGTGGTGCTCGGTTCTGTCGCTGTTTGTGTTTTTTGGCGATTATTCGACGACCGCAAGGTGGTTGAACACACCGTATCTCGCATGGGTTACATTCGCGGTGTTTCTCAACTGGAAAATCGTGCAGTTGAACGGTCCGTTTCGGAAGGCCGCCGCTTAATCGCGCTCGACAATAATCTGGCGACATGCCTCGGAGTGAAACTCCGCTTTGCCGGGACCGAACGCGAGTGCCCAGAACTGCAATCCGCCATCTTTGTGCTCAACAACCGCATTGAGGGCGACTTGCGCAGGCGCGGGAAGATCGGCGGCAATGCTGGCCTTTAAGACCAATTCCCCGCCGCCATTTGCCGATGCGTGCGATGACCCCAGTGAGATGGCATCCACCGGCGCATCCCGCATGCCTTCGCGAAATGCATCGAAATCATACGCGGCCCATCGGCCCGAGGGCGACAGGTTGAATTCGCGGTAGTAAGTCCCGCCAATTGGTTGCCAGAAGATTTCGAAACACGTTGTCTTCCACAGATCATCGGTGCGCACCGATGGCCCCGTCTCCGGCAAGATGATCGCATCGACCGCGCCATCAAGGCGAAATTCCGCCTCACACCCGGTCGCGGTGGCTTTGATTGCGGCAGTCACAGCCCTTATCGGGCCAAGGTCACAGGTCTGATGGAGCATAAGTGGTTGCATCGCGTCTCTATCGCGGAGCGGAATGCACTCGGCAAGCCACTAGATGCGTGTGCCGCACACTGTTAAGCGGCGCATATGACTTACGAATCCGAATTGCTGCGTTTGCTGGAAAGCCGCGGCTATATCCATCAGGTTACCGACCCCGGCGCGCTGGATCAGCTCGCTGCAAAACAGGTCGTGCCCGGATATATCGGTTTTGATGCGACTGCACCGTCTTTGCACGTCGGCAGTCTGGTGCAGATCATGATGCTGCGCCGGTTGCAGCAGGCGGGGCACAAACCCATCGTCGTGATGGGCGGCGGTACGACCAAGATTGGCGATCCATCGGGCAAGGATGAAAGCCGTCAGATGCTGACGCCTGAGCTGATTGATGCAAACATTGCCAGCATTCGCACGGTCTTTGAAAAGCTGCTGACATTTGGCGACGGGCCAACCGATGCGGTGATGGTCAACAATGACGAATGGCTGTCTGCGCTGGGCTATGTTGAGCTGCTGCGCGATGTCGGGCCGCATTTCACCATCAACCGGATGATGACATTCGATTCGGTAAAGCTGCGTCTCGACCGCGAACAGCCGCTGACCTTTATCGAATTCAATTACATGATCCTGCAAGCCTATGACTTTGTCGAACTCGCGCGGCGCTATGATTGCCGTTTGCAAATGGGCGGATCGGATCAGTGGGGCAATATCGTCAACGGCATGGAATTGGGTAGGCGGATGGAGGGGCGCGATCTGTTCGGGCTGACCACGCCTTTGCTGACCACAGCTGATGGCGCAAAGATGGGCAAGACCGCGGCGGGCGCCGTGTGGCTTAATGAAGAGCAACTGCCCGCCTATGATTTCTGGCAATATTGGCGCAACTCAGATGACCGCGATGTGGGCCGCTTCCTGCGCCTGTTCACCGATTTGCCGCTGGATGAGATCACTCGGCTAGAGGCGCTGGAAGGTGCGGCGATTAATGATGCAAAGGTCGTGCTGGCTAACGAAGTGACCGCCTTGGTGCGCGGGCGTGATGCAGCGAAAGCTGCGGAGGCGACCGCGCAGGAGACATTTGCGGGCGGTGGCGCGGGCGAAGATTTGCCGACAATCGGCGTCGGCGCGTCCGGCATGCGACTTGGCCAAGTGCTCACCGAAATCGGCTTCACCGCCTCTAATAAAGAGGCCAAGCGCAAGATCGCCGAAGGGGCAGTGAAGCTCAATGACGAGGTCGTTCTCGACCCCGGTTTTGTGGTCATCGCGCACGCTGATGAGACGCTCAAACTCAGCCTTGGTAAAAAGAAGCACGGCCTCGTCACGCGATAGGGCGAGCCAATAATGCGGCGTAAGCTCACGGCTTTTTACCAATTGTCAGGCTTTGTCAGACATTAGGGACATGCACCGGGGTAACTCGGGCGGGTCAATGATGGAGGCGTAGTCTGTGACTGCCGGAGCAAATCTTAGTGTTACCGACCTGCGCCGCGCGGCGCGTCACCCCGTGGATTTCCCGGTAATCGTCGAACATTTTACCCGTGGCGATCTCAATCTGCACATCTCAAACCTCTCCGCGCACGGCTTTATGGTCGATGATGCGGGTGAGCTGAACCGCGGTGATCGGGTCATAATTCGCTTGCCAATCGTTGGGCGGATTGAAGCCTATGTGATCTGGACGCGTGATAAGCGCGCCGGTTTCCAGTTCGAACGGATTATCCGTCTGGATGATTTTGTGGCGATCATTGATACGCTGCAACCCAATCCGCGTCTGCGCAAAGGGCGCTGAGACAACGGCCCGCAAGGGCGTTGAAACCTAAGCTTCGCTGACAATTAGCAAGCCTCCGCTTGGCAGCACGCCGTGTGGGTGCCATGGCCTTTCGCGTGAGCACACCTGCCCCCACCCACCCGTTACAGGTCCACAATTACCGCGCCTATCTGACGTCCCGCTTTGCAATGACGTTGGGGCAATATGCGATGATCCTGATCATCGGATGGCAGGCGTATAATCTGGCGCGCGATGGGGGCATGAGTATTGCAGAGGCATCGGGGCAATTGGCTCTGATCGGGCTGCTCCAATTCCTGCCGCTATTTGTGCTGACCCCATTTACCGGGCTGGCGGCTGATCGGTTTGATCGGCGCACAATCGGTCTGCTCACCATATTCCTGCAATTGGGCTGTGCCAGCGTGCTGGGCTGGTTCACCTACACCGAACAGATTTCTCTACCGATCTTGTTCGCGGTCGCCGTGGTTTTGGGCATTGCGCGCGGATTTGCCGGACCTGCTCTATCCGCGCTCGCCCCCAACCTTGTGCCAAAGACATTGCTGCCCACGGCCATCGCAGTTTCAACCGTCGCTTGGCAGCTCGGTTCAATTCTGGGCGCGGCGATGGGCGGCTATCTATACTCACTGACGCCCGCCCTGACCTATGCCGTGGCTGGCGCGCTGTTCACATTCGGTTTTGTGATGCTTGCGCTGGTTAGCAAAGTGCCACAGCCGGTAATGCGCAAGGACCGCCGCCCCATCGGGCAGATTGTCGACGGGATGCGCTATGTTGTGCGCAACAAGATGGTGCTGGGTGCGATCACGCTCGATCTTTTTGCGGTCTTTCTGGCGGGGGCAAACGCGCTGCTTCCCGTCTTTGCCCGCGACATTTTGGAAGTCGGCGCAGATGGCTTGGCTCAACTTGCCATGGCTCCGGGCATCGGTGCCGCGCTGACGGCGGCCTATTTCTCATTTCGCCCCCTCAAAACCAATGTCGGACCAAAGATGCTGTGGTCGGTTCTGGTCTTTGGCCTTGCGACAATCGCCTTTGCCCTGTCGCGATCAATGGCGCTCAGCCTAGCGATGCTCTTCATCATCGGGGCGGCCGACATGTTCAGCGTCTATATCCGCCAATCCCTGATCCAACTTCATACACCCGACGATAAACGTGGGCGGGTTTCTTCGGTCAGCATGATGACGATCAGCGCTTCAAACGAAGGCGGCGATGCATTCTCTGGCACCCTCGCCTTTCTGATCGGTCCCGTTGCCGCCTTAATCGCCGGCGGCGTGGGCGCGATTGTAACCGTTGCCCTGTGGAGCCGTATATTCCCAGTGTTGCGGACGACAAAAACCTTCGATCCGCCCGATGATCTGTTAGAAGACAAACCAACAAAACATCCCCAGGAGGCCTGAAATGAAAGCTGCAAACATCCTTGAGACGATTGGCAACACTCCGCACATTCGATTGTCGCGGCTGTTTCCCAATCACGAAGTGTGGCTGAAATCAGAGCGCGCCAATCCCGGCGGATCGATCAAGGATCGCATCGCCCTCGCTATGGTTGAGGATGCCGAGGCAAGTGGGCAATTGAAACCCGGTGGCACTATCGTTGAACCGACCAGCGGCAATACCGGCATTGGGCTGGCGATGGTCGCTGCGGTCAAAGGGTATTCGTTGGTGCTGGTCATGCCCGAATCGATGTCGGTCGAACGTCGCCGCTTGATGCTCGCCTATGGTGCGACGTTTGATCTTACGCCGAAGGAAAAGGGCATGAAGGGCGCGATTGAGCGCGCGACAGAGATAGTCGAAAGCACCGATGGTGCATGGATGCCGAGCCAGTTTGAAAACGGCGCAAACCCTGCCGTCCACGCGCGCACCACCGCGCAAGAAATCCTAGCAGACTTTGCCGACACACCCATCGATGTGATGATCACCGGCGTTGGCACCGGTGGGCATCTAACCGGCTGTGCGGAGGAGCTGAAGAAGCACTGGAGCGGTTTCAAGGCTTACGCCGTCGAGCCCGAAGCCTCCCCCGTTATCAATGGCGGTGAACCCGGCCCGCACCCCATTCAAGGTATCGGCGCAGGCTTCATTCCCACGAACCTGCACACCGATGCCATCGATGGCGCTGTCGCGGTAAACGCCGACGCCGCGAAAGAAATGGCCCGCCGCGCAGCTGCCGAAGAAGGCATGCTGATCGGTATCTCTTCTGGCGCAACATTGGCGGCCATTGCGAAGAAACTGCCTGAGCTGGACGCGGGTGCCCGTGTGATGGGCTTCAATTACGACACCGGCGAACGCTATCTGTCGGTCCCGGACTTCCTGCCAGTGGAGTGAGCGCGCGTGTTCAAGTCTATCGCAGCTCTGACAGCGCTGCTTAGTGGTGGCGCTGCCGCTACCCTCCCCGTCGACAAGGTGATGGAGGAGTATGAGGCCGCGATTCCAGAGATTAGAACTGCGCTTGATGCGGCTAACAAAGAGATCAATGAGCTAGGGCCGGTTGATCTTTCATGGTCAGATCAGGGCTTGGCGGTGGCGTCCGCTATTGCGACCGGTGACGGTACGCCGCAAACTCATGTGCTGGGCGAATGGGAAATTGGCGGTCACAGCGCAAAAGTGAGCGGCGACCTTCCGTTTGACATACCCGGTCCGATGCAGCGCTACTCAATCATTCCGCATGAAGGCTCAAGCGATTATCACAGCTATTATCGATTGCATTCGTTGACGGACCATATTGTCCTTCATTTTCGCGGAACCGTGACAAAAATTGGCAATGCAGAATGTCATCAAACCACTGGGATAGATGTGCTGTCGTCGACTGCTTGGGAACAGTGGTCTGACGAAATTCGGCTGTCAGCCTTTTCTGCTATTCGCGGTACTCGAGATGATCAAAATACGTACTGCTACGTCTATCACCCTCTCGATGACGGTCGGTTTATTCAGACCGCCTTTTCACAAGAAGGGCGGCCTTACATTTTCATCAATTCCGACCCACGTGCGTTCGCAGTGACATCAAGAGAAGAGGCTCATTGGCGAGTTTTTGGAACGATACCGTCGCTGCTTAGTGATGACCTGAAATAGACTGTAATCCGTGTGCGATGGTGACAGGTCGCATTTTCCTACACGGCGCGGCTTTGGTATCCGGCACGCCAACCCACGCTCTTTGAAAACCGAATCCCACTCGCCTTTAAAACCCCGCCTGACCAGCGGGGTTTCGTGCATCTGTGCACCCAGACGGAGATCTGCAGATACTCTCGCCAGCATGCACTTCATCAACTTGCATATCATGCAAGCGGATACGAAAAGAGGTCCGGCTCCCCCCAGAACCGGACCTCTCTCACGTGACGATACGGGTATTTCGTCAGGCTGCAGTGGCGAAAGCTTCTTCGGGCAGAGCCATCATGTGCTCACTTCCCGCTTCCAGTTTGCGCCTCAGAGCCCCTGCATCGGGCAAAAACCGCTCCATGTAATAGGACGCAGCCGTCAACTTTGCTTGATAGAACGCTGCATCCACAGGCGCGCCTTCTAGGGCCGCGCTCGCCGTCTTGGCCATTTTCAGCCAGAACAGACCCAGCGTCACAACGCCCATAATGTGCATGTAATGATGCGCGCCCGCACCCAGATGGTTCGGATTAGCCATGGCGTTGTTCATGAACCACATGGTCGCAGCCTTCTGCTCGCCTAGCGCTTTCTCAAGCTTCTCGGCCATTTCAGCGGTGGCGTCATTCAGTTTGGCAGAGGCGATTTCCTCATCAATCATCGCGAAGAATGCTTGGATCGCGCGCCCGCCTTTGCTGGCCAGTTTGCGTCCGCAAAGATCCATCGCCTGCACGCCATTAGTGCCTTCGTAGATCATGGCGATACGGCTATCGCGCACGAATTGCTCCATACCCCATTCTTTGACGTAGCCATGTCCGCCATAGACCTGTTGCATGTTGTTCGCGATGTCGTAGCCCTTGTCGGTGCCATAGCCTTTGATCACTGGAGTCATCAGACCGATCAGATCGTCCGCCAACTGGCGCTCTTCTTCCGTTTGAGCCTTGTGCGTGAGGTCGACTTGCAAGGCGCCCCACATGCACAATGCACGCATGCCTTCGTTGAACACTTTCGCGTCCATCAACATGCGGCGCACATCAGGGTGCACAAAGATCGGATCAGCTTGCTTATCAGGCTCGCTCGGACCGGTAAGCGCGCGACCCTGACGACGGTCGAGAGCGTAGGTGACGGCGTTTTGATATGAAACTTCGGCCTGCGCATATCCCTGCATACCGACGCCCAAGCGCGCGGCGTTCATCATTACGAACATCGCGGCGAGGCCCTTATTCTCTTCACCGACCATATATCCGGTCGCGCCGTCATAATTCAGCACACAAGTCGCGTTGCCATGAATGCCCATCTTCTTCTCGATGGAACCGCAAGAAACCGCGTTACGCTCGCCGGCATCACCATTTTCATCAAGGATGAATTTGGGCACGATGAACAAAGAGATACCTTTGGAACTGTCCGGTGCGCCGGGTGTCTTGGCCAGAACAAGGTGGATAATGTTGGTGGTCAGGTCATGCTCACCTGCGGAGATGAATATCTTTGTGCCGGTGATCGCATAGCTGCCATCCGCCTGTGGTTCAGCCTTTGTCCGGATCATGCCCAGATCAGTGCCGCAATGTGGCTCTGTCAGGTTCATTGTGCCGGACCATTCTCCTGAGATCATCTTGGGCAAGTAAGTCTCTTTCAGCTCTTGCGATGCAGCCACTTCAATCGCGGATGATGCTCCGTTGGTGAGCCCTGGATACATACCAAAAGCCTGGTTCGCAGTGCCCATGAACTCTTCGACAGCAAAACCCAAAACATGCGGCATCCCCTGCCCGCCAAATTCCTCTGGCTTAGCAATCGTGCCCCAACCGCTCTCGACATAGGAGGCATAAGCTTCCTTGAACCCTTTGGGCGTTGTAACAGAGCCGTCTTCGTGCCGAGTACAGCCTTCCTCGTCGCCCGATTGGTTCAGAGGCGCGAGAACTTCTGCGCAAAACTTACCAGATTCGTTGATGACTGTGTCGATCATATCTGGCGTCGCGTTTTCGAAGCCGGGCAGATTTCCATAACTTGCGAGGTCGAGCATTTCGTTGACGACGAAACGCATGTCACGGGTCGGAGCGGTATATGTTGGCATCAGGAGATCCCCTTCTGAGCTGGATAAGCAAATGTGAATTGGTGGCGTGTTAACCCAGATCGAGCGTTTCGATCTCGGTGACAAATCCGGTGAGTTCCTTAATCGACGAATCGATATCAGCGCGCTGTGATTTGAGCTTCGCAATGTGCGCCTTGCATCGCTCAATCGTGACACGGCGCTGCTCAACCCGGCCATCGCCAAGGTCATACAGGTCAATCATCTCGCGAATTTCGGTGAGGCTAAACCCAACATTTTTCGCCCGCATGATCCACGCAAGGCGCGCACGGTCCCGCTTTGAATACACGCGGGTCAATCCGACGCGCGCGGGATTGATCAATCCTTCATCCTCATAAAAGCGCAAAGCGCGCGCGGTGCAGCCAAATTCCGAAGTCAGGTCGGAAATAGAGAATTGCTCGCGGCTGAGTTTATCGGGGCGGTCGAGATGCGCGCCGTTGCCGATAGGGCCTTCGGACGCGGTGGTCTTGTGATTGGGTGCTGTAGCCATGACCCGTTGACTACCTTACCTTTACGTGAGCGTCAAGTCTTGACCCTTACGAGAGCGTTCGCATCTTCAGCCTTCAAATCAAGTGCGCGGTAAAAACAGCTCGCCTCCCCGGTATGGCAGGTCGGACCCGCCGGAGTTGCAGCAATGACCAGCGCATCCTGATCACAGTCGACGCGGATCTCTTCCACCTTCAACACGTTTCCGGACGTCTGCCCCTTCATCCAAAGCGCGTTGCGAGAGCGGGACCAGAAATGAACATTGCCCGTCGATCTGGTCAAAGCCAGCGATTGCTCATTCATAAATGCGACGACCAACACTTCTTTGGTCACCGCATCGACCACGACACTTGTGAGCAATCCGTTCGAATCGAATTTGGGCGCAAAGTGCGATCCGGTCTCGCGTTCTTGCGATGTGAGCGGTGCGGAAGGGGGCAAGGCAGAGTCTCCAAATGGAACATTGACGCAGCTTAGCGCGGCAGACAGTGGGTCTTATGCGACGATTTGTTGCACGATAACAACAGACGCACTCGAAAATTTGCGTATTCACGCCTCAACCCTTCACCATCGGTAAGATGAATGGAAGAAGGCCACCATTGAGTGTGTAAACATTCATCCACCAATTATCCGGTGTCATACGACGCCAGGTTCAGGGGGTGGTCGATCAGAGCTAGCCGCGGGGGGCTAGCATGGTCGTTGAACGATGAGGGATTGGATCCTGATAGCGAAGTTAGGGGGTCGCTGTCTGAGCTCTTTTGAGCGGTTCCGTACCATTTCGTCACGTGGCGCCCGGGGCTGTAACGGCCTCGGGCGTTTCGCTTTTCTGGATCCGGTTTCGCCCGCTTGATCCCATACCCTGCCCATCAACAACCCGCGCAAAACATGCGATCTGGACCGATTGCGCCCCTGCGTCTAAAAGCGCGGTTACACATGCATCACTGGTCGCGCCGCTGGTCAACACGTCGTCGACCAAGATGACATCGCGCCCGACGACCTGCTCACCTCGACTAGGCCTGATGGCGATCGCACCCGATAGTGCCTTCTTGCGCTCATCGCCGCCTAATCCGCCAAGGCTGGGTGTCTGCTTTCGGCGAATCAGGGCATCAACGATCAACTCGCCCTTGCCTCGCTTCGCAATGTCGCGCGCAAGCATCGCTGCTTGATTGAACCCACGCCGCCACAACCGCCAACGGTGCAAAGGTACTGGCACGAGCAGCGGCAATTGCTCACCGCTCGCCAGCGGGATGCGCGAGGCCATCAACTGCCCCAACAGCGGAGCGAGCGCGATTTTGCCGCCGTGTTTGTATGACAGGATGAGCTTGCGCGAGGCGTCGTTGTAAATGCTCGCTGCGATGATACCCGAATGCAGCGGCGGTGCGGTCGCACACTCATAACAAGTCTGGGACTTCGCCGCCGCCGCGCTTCCCATGGGACGTTGGCAGGTTTTGCAAGAGGGATCGCCGGGCACTTCCAGATCGCCCCAGCAGTCGACGCATAGCCCACCCTGCGCCGCAATCGCGTCTCCGCAAAGCGGACAACGTGGCGGATAGACCAGATCAATGACTGGCCTCAAACCTTCGGCAAGATGCGACCCTAGCCTCATATGTTGAGGCTTCGCATAGCTTGCACTGTGTAAGCAAGCGCGGCAGTGAGGCCCGCATTATGAACCGCGCCCCTCCCCGCATATTCGACCGCCGACAGGCCTCTGCCAAATGGGCCCGCGCGCGCGCTCGTCAGAGGGGCGGTGGTGCGAGCTATCTCGCGGATACGATGGCTGAGGATATACTGGAGCGGATCGACTTCATGCGGTTCGAGCCTGGCCGTGCGCTGATCATTGGTGACGCTTCTGGCCGCCTTGGAGACCCGCTTGCTGAGCGCGGCGTGGATGGCACAATCGGCCTGCTGGGCGAATTCGATGAAGAGCAACCCGGCCCACCTGCTATGTTCGACCTCATCGTCCACTTGCTAGGCCTTGGCATGGTCAATGACTTACCCGGCGCTCTGATCCATGCCCGCAATGCACTTGCCGAGGGAGGTCTGTTCGTCGCTGCCTTTCCAGGTGCGGGCAGTTTGCCTGTGTTGCGCGAGGTGATGCTTGCTGCCGATGGTGACCGCCCAGCGGCGCGTATCCATCCGCAAGTTGACAATCGCGCCGCCACTGGCCTGCTCGAACGTGCCGGCTTTGCGCGGCAAGTGGTCGACAGCTATCCCTTGCGCGTCCGTTTTCCGAGCCTCGAACGCATGCTCGGCGACCTGCGCGATCATGGCATTACCGGCTCGCTCACCAGTCCTACGCCGCCGATCACGAGAGCCGGTCTGGAGCGCGCGCGCAGCGCGTTCGACGCGTTACGGGATCAGGATGGCAAGGTCACCGAGACCTTCGAAATCCTCGTCCTCACCGGTTGGCGTTAGGCTTTAAGTCCTGCCTGCGCCGCCGCCAACCGTGCGATCGGCACGCGGTATGGAGAGGCACTGACATAGTCCAAACCAACCGCCTCGCAGAACGCGATGCTCGCCGGATCGCCGCCATGTTCGCCGCAAATGCCAAGCTTGATGTCGGCACGGGTTGCCCTGCCTCGCTCTGCTGCAAGTTCGACCAGTTGCCCGACGCCTTCGACGTCGAGACTTACAAAAGGATCTCGAGCGAATATGCCTTTATCGACGTAAGGAGCTAAAAACCTTGCAGAATCATCGCGACTGACACCCAATGTTGTCTGCGTCAAATCGTTCGTGCCAAAGCTAAAGAATGCGCCCTCATGCGCGATCTCGCCCGCCATCAAGGCCGCTCGGGGCAGTTCGATCATTGTGCCCACGAGATACTCGACGCGTGCACCCTTCTCGGCGAAGACCTCTTCGGCAACCCGTTCCACCAAAGTGCGCAGGATTGCCAGCTCTTTGCGCGTCGCCACCAACGGTACCATCACCTCTGGCAATGGCGCATCGCCCGATGCAGCCTGCACATCGCATGCCGCCTCAAATATTGCGCGCGCCTGCATCTCGTATATCTCAGGGTAAGTGATCCCGAGACGGCAGCCACGATGGCCCAGCATCGGGTTGAACTCATGCAGTTCATCGGCTCGCCGACGTAAGTGGTCCACGCCCAGGCCCGTCGCATCAGCGAGGTCTGCAAACTCCTCTTCACGCGTCGGCAGGAACTCATGCAGGGGCGGATCAAGCAGCCGGATCGTGCATGGCAGACCCGTCATCACTTCGAAGATCGCGGTGAAGTCCGCGCGTTGTTCTGGCAACAATTGTTCCAATGCGCGGCGACGCCCCGCTTCATCTTCGGCTAGGATCATCTGACGCACGGCGCTGATGCGGGAGGCATCGAAGAACATATGCTCTGTCCGGCACAGCCCGATACCTTCGGCGCCAAACTGACGCGCCATTTTGCAGTCCGCCGGTGTCTCCGCATTGGTCCGCACCCGCATGCGGCGCAGCTCGTCTGCCCACACCATTAGAGTGCCAAAGTCGCCCACCAGCTCAGGCTCTACCGTCGGCACAATGCCTAGCATCACCTGACCATTTGCGCCATCCAGAGTGATCTCGTCGCCCTCTTTCAATTCCGCATCGCCAATTCGCAGCGTGCGCCCGTCGCGGTCAATCGACACGCCGTTCGCGCCTGAGACGCATGGGCGGCCCATGCCGCGCGCGACCACTGCCGCGTGGCTGGTCATACCGCCGCGCGCGGTCAGGATGCCTTGCGCTGCGTGCATGCCATGGATGTCCTCTGGGCTGGTCTCTACGCGTACCAAGATCACCTTATCACCGCGCCCAGACCATTGCTCTGCCGTGTCCGCATCAAGCACAATTTTACCCGCCGCCGCTCCCGGCGATGCGGGCAGGCCCGTGGTCAACACATTGCGCGCCGCGTCTGGGTCCAATGTCGGGTGCAGCAACTGGTCAAGCGCCATCGGGTCAATCCGGCCCACCGCTTCGCGTTTGTCGATCAGCCCTTCGTCCACCATCTCCACTGCCATTTTCAGCGCAGCCTTCGCTGTCCGCTTTCCGGAACGCGTTTGCAGCATCCACAAAGTGCCTCGCTCGACAGTGAATTCGATGTCCTGCATGTCGCGGTAATGCGCTTCCAGCAGGTCGAAAACCCGCGCCAGTTCACGGTAGGCCTCCGGCATCGCCTCTTCCATCGAGAGCGGTTTTGCGCCCGCCGCTTCACGAGCGGCGAGGGTCAGGTATTGCGGCGTGCGGATGCCTGCGACGACGTCTTCGCCCTGAGCGTTGATGAGGTACTCACCGTAATAGGCGCGCTCACCAGTTGCTGGATCGCGGGTGAAGGCGACGCCAGTCGCGCTTGTCTCACCCATATTGCCGAACACCATCGCCTGTACGTTGACCGCCGTGCCCCAGTCTGCGGGGATGTCGTTGAGGCGACGATACACCTTCGCACGGTCGCTGTCCCAGCTGTCGAACACAGCAGCGATTGCGCCCCATAGCTGCTCTGTTACATTCTGCGGGAACGGCTTGCCCCATTCGGCTTCGACGATGCCTTTGAACTCGCCAACCAGCACCTTCCAATCGTCCGCCGACAGCTCTGTATCAGCGTAGAAGCCATTGTCTTCCTTGGTGATCTCCAGCGCCTCTTCGAACAGGCCGTGGTCGAGACCAAGCACAACATCGGAGTACATCTGGATGAAGCGGCGATAGCTGTCCCATGCGAAGCGTTCATCCCCGCTTGTCGCAGCCAGTCCCTCAACCGTTGCATCGTTCAGGCCAAGGTTCAGCACCGTGTCCATCATCCCCGGCATCGACACGCGCGCGCCAGATCGCACCGACACCAGTAACGGATCAGCCGCATCGCCAAGTTTCTTGCCGACCGCTTCCTCAATATGAGCCAGAGCAGTTGTCACATCGGCGCGCAGGGCATCCGAGAAGTCCGCCCCTTCGCGCAGATATCGAACGCTTTCCTCGGTCGTGATGGTGAAGCCCGGAGGCACCGGCAATCCAATACTGGCCATCTCGGCCAGGTTAGCACCCTTGCCGCCGGTGATCGTCTTGTCCTTTTGCCGGGCGTCAGAATGGGGTGCGTTGCCGCCAAAGGTGTAGACCGTATTGCTCATGGATAAGCCCTTTTTGGGGTTATGTGCGAGGAAATTTCGTGGTGTGCTGGACGCGCCATCTTAGCCTTCGATCCGGCTGAAATCGGCAACATTGCCAACCGCTTTTGTGAAGCGGGCGAGCAGGTTAAGTCGTGCTTCGCGTTTGGCAGGATCGCTATCATTGACCGTCACATCTTCAAAAAACGCATCGATAGGCGCACGTAAAGTCGCAAGCGCGGCCATCGCATCCTCAAACCGCTCTTCGGTTACGGCAGAGGCGGCTTTTGGAGCTGCAGCGGCCAGCGCATCGATCAGAGCTTGTTCGGCATTTTCAGGGACGTAGTTAAGTGACGCATCGCCTTGGTCCGACGCGGTCCATTCCTCTTTCTTGAGGATATTTGCGGCGCGTTTGTAACCTGCGAGGAGGTTTTTGCCGTTATCGGTTTCGATGAAGCTTTGGAGGGCTTTCACTCTGGCGAGGAGACGGACAAGGTCGTCCTCTCCCCCGAGGGCGAACACCGCGTCGATGAGGTAGTGACGAACTCCTGCTTCGCGTTGTTGAACTTTAAGGCGGTCGATCAAAAACACTGCGAGATCAACATTCGCCCTGGCAATCGCGTCTGAAACAAACTTGGCGTCACTACGAAAAGCAAAGACCACGTCAGCAGTAACACCATACTCTTCATCTTGATCTGGAAACTCAGGCCAACGATAAACCTCTAAACCGTCTGCTCCCGGTCCGATGCTTGTAAGAAGATAGGCTAAATATGGCTGATAGGTCTTTTCGGTGGCTATCTCGAAAAGCGCAGACCAACGCACCCTTAGATCAGTATCTTCAATTTGACGCAGAACAGCGATGACTGCTCGCCGCAATGCAAATGGGTCTTTCGACCCGGTGGGTTTCTCATCAATAACAAAGAAAGACGCGAGTGTATCCAATTTATCTGCCAACGAAACAGCCACGGTCACAGGAGCAGTCGGCACGTCATCGCCCTGCCCCACCGGCTTGTAGTGATCGCGGATCGCGTTCGAGACCTCCACCGGAAGCCCCTCTTTCGCGGCGTAGTAGCCGCCCATCAGGCCTTGAAGCTCCGGAAACTCGCCGACCATTTCGGTGACCAAATCGGCCTTGCACAAACGCGCAGCTTGTTCGGCCAAGTCAGGATCGCCTTTGACAATACCCTCTTCGCACAGCCAACGCGCCAGTTTCGCCACCCGGTCAACCTTATCGGCCACCGTGCCAAGCTTCTCATGAAACGTAATCCGCTCTAGGCCCTTTGCGTGCTCGGCCAGCGTTTTCTTCTGGTCCAATTCCCAGAAGAACCGCGCATCCGCTAACCGCGCCGCCAGAACCTTGCGGTTGCCATCGACCACAACGGCGGGATCGTCCGCCGCGATATTGGCGGTGCAGATGAATGCGTTGGCGAGGCTCGTCGTGCCATCGGGCGCGCGTTGTTCGCACACAAAATACTTTTGGTTGACCCGCGCAGTCAGCTGGATCGTCTCTGGCGGAACGTCGAGGAAATCATCCTCAAACCGCCCCAGCAAAGGCACCGGCCATTCGGTCAGACCAGCGTTCTCGACCACCAGACCCTCGTCTTCCACCACAGTAAGTCCCACGGCCTTGGCAGCCTTGCGAGCGCCCTCGCGGATAATCCCCGCGCGTTCTTCATGGTCGACCAGCACGGATGCCGCGCGCAGCGTCTCCGCATAGTCATCCGCGCCAGCAATGGTGATCGGGCCGGTTGAGTGGAAACGGTGCCCCATCGTATCACGGCCGCTTGCAAGGCCATCGGTCACACACGGAACAACTTCGCCATCGAGCAGCGCGATAATGCCTGACAAAGGCCGCACCCACTTGGTGCTTTCGCTGCTGATCGAGGCATCGCCCCAACGCATAGATTTAGGCCAAGAGAAATCGCGAATGATCACCGGGATTGCGGCGGCGAGCAGGTCGGCAACGGCCTGACCCGGCCGTTCAATCACCGCAAAATAGGTCTCGCGCCCTTTAACCTCGCGCACTTCTAACTGGTCGCGTGAGACGCCATTCTTGCGGCAGAACCCGTCGACCGCCTGATCAGGGGCACCCACAGGAGGCCCCTTTGCCTCATCATGCACAGCGTCTGTTTCCAACGGAAGCCCACCGGCTATCAAAGCCAAACGGCGCGGAGTGGACCACACCGTCAGATCGCTAACCGACACTCCAGCGGCATCCATCTCACGGCGCAGCAGCTTTTCCAGCTCTGCGCGCGCGCCCTTTTGCATCCGCGCCGGTATCTCTTCACTGCGCAATTCTAGGAGGAAATCGGCCATTATACGAGGCTCCATTCCGGGTAGTCTTTTGCCCATTTTTCTTCATTGAGCTTGGCGTATGTCTCACAAGATCCCCGCGCCAGATCGCGCACCCGGCCCATGTAGCTCGCGCGTTCCTGTACGCTGATCACGCCGCGCGCCTGAAGGAGGTTGAAGATATGGCTGGCCTCGATCGCTTGCTCGTAGGCGGCGATGGGCACGTTATGCGAAAGCGCGTTTTGGCACTCCGCCTCGGCCTTCACGAATAGGTCAAACAGAGCGTCAGTATCCGCGACTTCAAAGTTCCACTTCGACATCTGGCGCTCATTCTCAAGGAACACGTCGCCGTAGCTCACGCCGTGTTGGTTGAACGCGAGGTCGTAGACGCTATCGACGCCTTGAATATACATGGCGAGCCGTTCGAGGCCGTAGGTCAGCTCGCCCGCAACAGGTTTGCAATCAAAGCCGCCCATCTGCTGGAAATAAGTGAACTGGGTGACTTCCATCCCATCGCACCAGACCTCCCAGCCCAGTCCCCACGCGCCGAGCGTCGGCGATTCCCAATCATCCTCCACAAAGCGGATGTCGTGTTTCAGCGGATCAACCCCAATCGCAGCGAGGCTCTTGAGATAAAGCTCCTGAATATCGGACGGTGATGGTTTCAGGATTACCTGATATTGGTAATAGTGTTGGAGGCGATTGGGGTTTTCACCATAACGCCCATCGGTCGGCCTGCGGCAGGGCTGCACAAAGGCGGCATTCCACGGCTCAGGACCAAGTGCACGCAGGGTCGTTGCGGTGTGAAATGTGCCCGCGCCCATCCGCATGTCATAAGGTTGCAGGATCACACAGCCCGCCGCCGCCCAAAAATCGTGCAGCGTCAGGATCATGTCCTGAAAAGAACGGGCAGGATCGCGCGCGAGGGTCGGCGTGGCTTGCAGCTGAGTGTCCATGCGGCTGCGCTTTGCCCTGCCCCCTGTGACCCGTCAATGGTGCAGCGCAGCAAGTGCGCTTTGCATCCCCGGTATGGGCCCGATATCAAACGGGCAATTGGGCAATTGCACACGGCTCAGTACGTGGCTAAACCGTTGAAATGTGATTTATTCGCTAGGGCGGCGACGAATGATAAGACGGCTTGTATCGATACCCGTAATACTGGGCATTATTGCCAGCCCGCTGCACGCGAGCGGCCTCAAAACACCGCCCGCCATGCCCGATCAGGTCTGTGAGATTGGCGCACTTACGCCGATCGCTGCTCTCGAATTCGAGGCACCGGTGCAGGATTACGCGCCCTCGCCCGCGATGTGGAAAATCGCGGATGAGGATACGACAATCTATCTGTTCGGCACGTATCACGCTCTGCCAGAGGGGTTTGCTTGGCGGACAGAGTTGTTCGATCAGGTTGTCGACGATGTCGATGAGCTGGTGATCGAATCCCACGATAGCCCCGATGTCGAAACAGGCGCCGGGATAGACAGATCCCAGATCAGGCAGCTGTTTTCAGAAAACCGGCCCGATGTGCCCCTGTCTCAGCGTCTGTCTAAACACAACCGCACCAAGTTTATAAGCCTGCTCGATGCCCTTGGTATAATGCGCGAGCGGATCGAAATGGCGCCGCCTTTGATGGCCATGTTCGGGATCGCGATGACAATGAGCCGCGCGCAAGGCTCACAGCGCACATTCGGTGTCGAAACGATCCTCAAAGCTGAGTTTGAAAGCAGCGAGCGTCCGATTTCAGGGGTCGAAGACGCGATGCAAGTCTTTGAAAACTTGATTGGTATTGATGACAGCCAACTGATCCGAGATCTTGATAAAAGCTTGGATGAATGGGGTGGCTGCGACGAAGATGGTCTGACAGGTTTGACCGACAGCGATTGGTCGTCGCAGCACAATTGGGCCAGGGGTGATCTGGACGACGACCTCACAGAACAGATGACCGAGGACCCTTTTGGCCGCGCATTTTACGATGTGCTGATCGTGGATCGAAACACGGCTTGGCGGGACTGGGTCGAGTCGCGACTCGAGCGCCCTGGCGACCTTTTGCTGGCGGTTGGAGCCGCTCACATGGAAGGCGATCACTCGCTGGTCGTGCTGTTGGAGCAGAGCGGAATTTCCGCTGAGAGAATCCAATAAACCACTGATTTCAAATTAAGATTGGACGTGGATTTGCGTGACTTCGCAGAGCCAATTGTCGCGCCCTCATGACCAAATGTCAGGTCATGTTGACATTGTCAGCGACTCGCTACATAAAGTAATGGAAACCTGACATAACGGAAGGTTGATACGACAAAACAACCACTCTTCCTCCCCAGGAGATCACACAATGCGCAAGACAATCCTCACCATCACCGCTGCTGCAACCGCCATCGCCGCACCTGCCATCGCTCACGCGTCACCGGTCAATGAAACCGAGTTTAATGAGACGGTTGAGCACGACAACCTCGACCTCACCACACAACGCGGCATTGCTCGGCTTGATGATCGTGTGCGCACCGAAATTCGCCGTGCATGCGCCAATGGTGGCCGTGATGGCGCATCCGTTCGGCTTGAGCGCGAATGCCGCGCAACCGCCTTCGCATCAGCCAAAAGCGAGATCCGTCTCGCCGTTGCCGAAGCCAATGCGGATCGCGTTCGCTTTGCAAACAACTCCGCAGCATCAGACACCGACACTCCCGGTGCATGATGCTGATCGCCGCTCTCGCCTCTTGGCCAAACCCCAACGGCCGGGACAAGCGAGGGCGGCACCGCCCCTCCCGTCCTCACATTCAACACACCACCGGAGCACCTTTTGAGATGAACAAGGCAAGTGTCTTTATGGCATCGAGCTCAGTCGGATTTGCCAGCATCGGCGTTGTTCTATTCAGCGCATTGGATGCCATTCCTGCTTCGGTTTCTATAGCGGCAGGATTGGTGTCCGTGGCTGCCTGCTGGGTGATGCTGTTCACACGCAACGCCGACGAATACACACGCGGGCTCTGGACATCTGGTGCAAGCACAGCGTTTGCGATCATGCTCATTCTGTTTCTAGCAATCCCCTTCCTCGAAGGAGTCTATGATGGGTTTAACGATGCCCGCAACGGCACCGACGATGCGGAGCGAGATGTCTCTGCCATTCTCACAATCGCTGCCGCTATCGCAGGCTTTTACATCGGTCTGTTCTACAAGCGGTTTTGGGGAGTTTAAGCATGAGCAAGGACATCGAAGCAGGCAACGCATCGCGCGCCACTATCGCGGGCTGGGCCCTCGGTATGATTCCCGCCAAACTCTTTGCAGGGTTTCACTTCAAACGCCTGCGCGGAGATATTTGATGGCTTACGACCCAAGTGCACCCGATGAGCAAAGCCGCTCTCATCAACTCAAAATCATGTGGTGGGGACTTCCCGCCTCGTGGCTTGCTTTGCCGTTTATCATCTTTGCTCCTGATAGCCCAGCAATCGTCAATATATTCGGGGTCTTTGCCGCCACAACAGCTGCGATGATGGCGTTCGCTTACAGCTATGATGAGTTCTTTCAGGCCCATCTATGGACAGCATCGCGCTGGGCCATGTCCGGTGTTGGATTGATGATGTTGGTGAGCGTCTTTCCGGGGTTGAAAGATCTTGAATTGCTCTCGGCTCTCGACCTCACATTGGGTCTCGCGATCATCGTTACCGTCTTTCATACCGCCTTGGCGATCAGCCGCTGGCGGGACAGGTAGCACCCATGAAGAACCGCCTTAAAGTCCTGCGTGCAGAGCGCGATTGGAGCCAAGCTGAACTGGCGATGCAGCTCGATGTGTCGCGTCAGGCTGTGAATGCAATTGAGACCGGCAAACACGACCCCTCCCTTCCCCTCGCGTTTCGCATAGCGCGCCTGTTTGAAGCCAATATCGAGGACATTTTCGATGACGAAGCCTGATATGATCGACGACTTCTGCGACACTCAGTCTGACACAGTACGGATGGTGAAGATTGGCGTTGCATCGGCCATCTATCTTGCCTCGCTATGGCTGATAATCGCCGTGCAAAACGATGTACTAAAAGACATGCACCAAGGATGGACACTTGGGCTCATGCTGGTCGCGGCGATCATGGTTATCATCATTTCAACGCTTTGGCTCAGTGCGCTTGATATCACATCAAGCAGCGATGAACCCGTTGCACCGCGTACCAGAAGAGCAAGAAACGTCCTTGTTTGGTCTTGCGTTCTTGGCGCTGCTATCTCGGTAATATTCTACCTATGGCCGGGGGACGATTGGGCGAGCATCGACATGATGAGCAATGGGCCAATTCCTGCCTCGCTCGCGATCGTCTTGGCCGTGATCTATGTCGTGGGAATGATCTACAGCTGCTTGGGCTGGGCCAAAAACATTGATGAGCATGAGCGCGCATCCATCAATGCGGGCTTGTATGGTGCGTTCTTGATCTACGGAATCCTTGCTCCGGCGTGGTGGATTCTTGAGCGCGCATCACTGGTCCCCGATCAAGACCCCATGATTATGTACACCCTTGTTCTCACCTTATTTGCTGCAATCTGGACCTACAAACGCGGCACCTAATTGGCGCGGCCCATCCGTGAGGAAAGCCTCGTTCAACCCACTCTCATATTTTGCCACTATATAAGCACCCTCGAAAGGAACTTCTTATGAAACTGCGCTCACTGATTTGCGTTTCTGCTGCATCTATCGCTCTCTTGGCGACCACTCCCGCTCTGGCCGATGCGCACACGGAGGCGGCTCCCGCTGCTCAGACTGAACTGCCTAGCGGTCCAGAAGGTCCTGCGCTTTGGAAAGTGTCGGATGAAGACACCACAATCTATCTGTTCGGCACCGTCCACGCTCTGTCGCCGGATGTGATGTGGTATGATGCGGAAATTGATGCGGCTTTGGCGTCATCAGACACCGTCGTCACTGAAATCCGCATGGACCCCGCGAGCCAGGCTGAGCTGCAACAGATCGGCATGCAAAAGAGCATGTTCACCGACGGCACCACATTGCGCTCACTGCTCGATGAGGAGCAAACCGCGGCCTATGAGGGTGCGCTGACGCAATTGGGCATTCCGGCGGCGGCTTTCGATCCGCTGGAACCATGGATGGCGGGACTGACACTCAGCGTTTTGCCGCTGTTGCAGCAAGGCTATGATCTGGAATCTGGCGTCGACAAGGTGATCCTGTCGAAAGCTGGTGAAGCAGAACAGGAGGCTCTTGAAACTGCCGAATTTCAACTCAGCATTTTCGACACTTTGCCTCAAGACGATCAGGTCGAATTCCTGATGGCTGCGGTCGAAGGAATGGACGAAGTTGGGGCAACGCTCGACTCCATGGTTGCAGAATGGCTCAAAGGCGATGCCGATGCGTTGGCTGCGATAATGAATGAGAATATGGAAGACGGAGATCTGGCCAAAGCGCTGCTGTATGATCGTAACGCCAATTGGGCCGAGTGGATCGATGCGCGTCTCGACAGCACACCGGGCACCGTCTTTATCGCGGTTGGCGCAGGGCATCTTGCTGGCGATTTGAGCGTGCAAGACTATCTCGCTCAGCGCGAGATTGTGGTCACGCGGGTCCAGTAAGAAGCATCGATGGAGATCACCGCGCTTATGCGGCATCCCTTTCGCACGCTCGCCCTCGCCTGCGCGCTGTTTTTGGCAGCATGCAGCGGGGGCGATGCTTCGTCTGAACCAAATGCCAATCAGATAGGGACCACTGCTAATCCTCTGATCTACGAAATCAGCAGCGCCGATGGTGGAGTCGAAGGATGGTTGCTGGGCACCATTCACGCATTACCTGATGGTGTGGAATGGCGCACTCCTGCCTTGGAGGAGGTGGTGCTGACTGCTGACCTCCTGCTTGTCGAAATCGCCGATGTGACGGACCGCAACTCCAATGCGGAAACATTCCAAAGGCTTGCCACTACTCAAGGGCTAGACCCACTTTGGATGCGGGTTGATCCAGAATTGCGTCGCCCGCTCGATACTCTCGTCAATCTCTCAGAGATACCGCCTGAAAGGTTCCGTTCCATCGAAGATTGGGCGGCGGCGATTATGTTATCGCGAGCGGATGCGCTCGGGTCTCCGCAAAATGGCGTTGATCGTGCGGTAATCGGGGAGTTTCAAGATAGAGAAGTGCGCGGGCTTGAAACCACGGCATCGCAGCTCGCAATCTTTGATGATTTGTCGAGCGATGACCAACGTGACTTGTTGGAAGGCACAGTGCGCGAATGGACCGCGTCACGCGATAATCCCGGCTGGTTAATCCAAGCATGGGCGACGGGTGACGAGACCGTTTTGGAAGAAGCGACCAGCACCGGGATATTGGCAGATGCTGGCTTGCGCGAGGCATTGCTGGTTGGTCGCAATCGCAACTGGGTCGCCCAGTTGGAGACCGATCTCGCTCTTCAGCCTCGACCTTTGATAGCTGTTGGCGCTGCTCACCTTGTGGGTCCGGACGGCCTTGCTGCGATGCTTGAGGCGCGCGGATACACCGTGCGCCGCATGGAGTGAGCCTCCAACTTCTATCACTTTTCAGTTGCTTTTCGGCCCGTAACCGCTAGTTGCCCGCGCTTCGGCGTTCTGGTCATCCCTGGAGGCGGCGCGCTGGAAAAACACTGTAATATGTATTCGAAAGGCTTTTGTTATGAGCGACGCTCTCACACTGCCGGCTGAAACGCGCGAACGGGCAGGCAAGGGAGCCTCCCGTGCACTTCGCCGCGAAGGTCGGATCCCCGCTGTTGTTTACGGCGGCAAGGAAGAACCCATTACGATCCACGTTGAGGAAAAGGAACTCGTCCGTCAGTTGATGACCGGCCAGTTCATGAACTCCATCGTGCAGATCGAGCTTGGCAAAGACACAATCCGCGCCATTCCCAAAGACGTCGCCTTGCACCCGGTCACAGACCGCCCAACCCACGCCGATTTCTTCCGCCTCGCAAAAGGCGGCAAGATTGAAGTCAGCGTGCCGGTGGTCTTCACCAACGAAGAAGAATCGCCCGGCCTTAAGAAGGGCGGCGTTCTCAACGTGGTCCGTCACGATCTGGAACTGGTCTGCGAAAACGACAAAATTCCTGGCGAGATCGAAATCGATGTCACCGGTAAGGAAGTTGGCGATTCGATCCATATCAGCGAAGTGAACCTGCCAGCAGGCAGCGAAAGCGCGATCACCGATCGCGACTTCACCATTGCAACGCTCGTCGCTCCATCCGCTCTCAAGAAGAGCGAAGAAGAGGACGAAGAGGTCGAAGAGATTGCAGCAGATGCTGTCGAAGCGACTTCGCAGAAAGCGGAAGAAGAGGAAGGCGGCGAATAAGCCACTGACCCTTTTACAACAAATCACCAAGGCGCGGAGTTGGGCAACCAACTCCGCGTTTTTTTTTGTTTGTGCTCCCCATTCGGGGGCTCTTTCCTCGCTCGAGCGACCTAAGGGTCGCGTCGCGCATGCAACGCGCAAAACAAAGAACTCCCCGCTTGCCCCCTGTCGCACGCTCGCTATCTAACCCTCATGCAAATCTGGACAGGCCTAGGAAATCCCGGACCACAGCACGCGCTGCAACGGCACAATGTCGGCTTTATGGCGATGGACGTCATTGCCGACATGCACCGCTTTGGCCCGGTGCAAAAGAAGTTCCAAGGCTGGGTTCAGGAAGGGCGCATCGGCACCGAGAAAATCCTGCTGCTCAAACCCGCGACCTATATGAATGAAAGCGGGCGCAGTGTGGGTGAGGCGATGCGGTTCTATAAGCTGGAACTGGACGCGCTTACGGTGTTTCACGACGAGCTAGACCTCGCGCCGTTCAAGATCAAAGTGAAACAAGGCGGCGGTCATGCCGGTCACAATGGCCTGCGCTCAATTGACCAGCATCTGGGCGCAGATTTCCGACGAGTGCGCATCGGCATTGGCCATCCGGGACATAAAGACCGCGTGCACGGCTATGTGCTCGGCAATTATGCAAAGGTCGAACAAGACCCGCTCGCTGCAATGCTGGGCGCGATCAGCGCATCGGCGGACTGGCTCGCGGAGCACAATGACCCACGATTTATGAGCGAGATAGCGCTGCGCCAACAAGACGGCTAAACACTACCCCCAAAGGAGCCCCCAAATGCCACAGATCAACCGCCGCACGCTGCTTGCAGGTGCCGCTGCAACAACCGCTCTGACCGCAGCTGCTAACACCGCAGCACAGCCGGTTATCCGAACGCAGCCCAACATTCGCGGCAAAAGCATCCTAATCACCGGGTGTTCGACCGGATTTGGCCGCCTCGCCGCAGAACACTACGCCCGCGAAGGCGCTCGCGTGTTCGCGACGATGCGCAACCTCCCCCGCACCGAGGCGGACGAATTGCGCACCCTCGCCTCCGACGAAGGGCTCGACTTGCATGTGATCGAAATTGACGTTCTGTCTGATGATCAAGTCGCGACTGGCGTCGCCAAAGCTATCGAATTGAATGGCGGCCCGATTGATGTTTTGATCAACAATGCCGGGATCTCGTTCGGCGGCCCCATCGAAATTCAGGACATGGAAGCAACCCAGCTGACGTTTGACACGAATGTCTTTGGTGCTCAGCGGATGATCCGCGCGGTTCTGCCCAGCATGCGTGAGGCTCGCCGTGGTTTGATCCTCAACATCACATCCCAATTGGGCCGGGTTATAGCGCCCAGTTACGGCATGTACTCACCCAGCAAATTCGCGCTTGAGGCGCTTAGTGAAGGCCTCGCCTATGAGCTGGTCCCGCACAATATCGACGTGACTATTATTGAGCCCGGCGGCTATCCGACGATGATCTGGTCGAATTCGAACACGAACAGCGTCGCCCTGCTCGAACGCTCCGATGACACGCATACATCGGGCTATCCCGCGTTGGTAGACAGACTGGGGAAGCGCACCGGCGGCGGATCGACCGACCCAATGGACGTGCCCCGCGCCATGGCCAATGTGATCGCTCAAGCACCCGGCGTGCGCCCCCTGCGCGTGGCCGTGCATCCGGGTGGAAAGCCGCAAATGCCGATCAATGCCCTCACCGCCGAGGTGCAAGTCGGTTGGCTGGGTGAGAGCCCGTATGGTCCGTGGATCAAGGATGTGCACAACATCTGATCAGGTTACACCCCCCAATTCGCGTGGCCCATAGTGGGACAAGCGGATCGTTCGAACAGACGCGTTTGGAGCAGGATGGTAAGCGATTGCTTAACCAATTCTCCTTCGAACAGGGATCTTCGAACCGATGCGCTCATTCAACATCTTCCACGCTTTGATTGTGATCACCGCACTCGGCATCGCCGCCCAGCCTGTGCACGCGCTCAAACCTCCTCCCAAAGATCCACCGGTCAGCAGCTCGTCGGGTGGCGGCACGCCTGTGCCAGAGCCATCCAGCCTGATCCTTTTCGGTGCAGGCGCAGCGGCATTCATGCTGACAAAACGCCGCCGCAAAACCGACGCATAAAACAAGCACGGCAGTTTTGCCTGATAGAGGCGCGCCTTCCTAGCGGTTCGAAGGCGCGCCTCTTTTTGTGTGCCTTACTTCATGCCTTTGGACGCAATCGCAACGCAGCCTCTGGTCAAGTCACAGTCGCCTCGTTAAAGCGCGCCCTTTCTCAAGCGTAACAAAGCGAGCTTCCCATGGGTTTCCGTTGCGGGATCGTGGGCCTGCCCAATGTCGGCAAGTCCACCCTTTTCAATGCACTCACCGAAACGCAGGCCGCACAGGCTGCGAATTATCCGTTCTGCACAATTGAACCGAATGTCGGCCAAGTCGCGGTGCCTGATGAGCGTCTGGACAAAATTGCCGCGATTGCGAGCAGCGCGAAGATCATCCCAACACAGCTTGGTTTTGTTGATATTGCGGGCCTCGTCAAAGGGGCGAGCGCTGGTGAGGGTCTGGGCAACCAATTCCTCGGTAATATCCGCGAAGTTGATGCGATTGTGCATGTGCTGCGGTGCTTCGAAGATGACGACATTCAGCACGTCTCTAACACCGTCGATCCTTTGACCGATGCCGAAGTGGTTGAGACGGAGCTGATGCTGTCAGATCTTGAGAGCCTAGAAAAGCGTGTCCCAAATGCGGAAAAACGCGGCAAAAGTGGCGATAAAGAAGCAAAAGCGCTCGCCAGCGTGCTTGGCCAAGCGTTGGATCTTTTAAAAGAAGGCAAGCCAGCGCGCTTGACCGTGCCCGAAGGGGAAGAAGAGGAACGCCTTTTCGCGCAAGCACAGCTGCTCACCGCAAAACCGGTTTTGTATGTGTGCAATGTCGCTGAAGAGGATGCCGCAGATGGCAATGAACTATCAGCAAAGGTGTTTGCAAAGGCCGAGGCTGAAGGCGCGCAAGCCGTCGTCGTTTCCGCTGCGATCGAATCCGAGCTGGTAGAGATGCCGTTGGAAGATCGCGCGGAATATCTGACCGAATTGGGCCTAGAGGAAAGCGGCCTCGCCCGTGTGATCCGCGCTGGATACACTTTGCTGGGCCTGCAAACCTTCTTCACCGCCGGCCCCAAAGAATCGCGTGCATGGACGTTCCCCGCAGGCGCAAAGGCTCCGCAGGCTGCAGGCGAAATTCACACAGATTTTGAGAAGGGCTTCATCCGTGCAGAGACAATTGCCTATGCCGATTATATCGAGCTGAACGGGGAAGCCGGGGCGAAAGACGCCGGCAAAATGCGTCAAGAAGGCAAGGATTACGACGTGCAAGACGGCGATGTGATGCTGTTCAAATTCAACGTTTGAGGCAAATTTGGGCGCTATCAGCGCTCTTGCAGCCCAACGCTATTGCGGTGCTGGCACCATTGGCAGCTTGCATTCCGGCCTATTTGAACGCTCAAAATAAAGAGTGCCGTACACATCCGGTGAAGTTGCTCGGTTAACATCGACAATCAAAACGTCGCTGTCACAAGGACCCATAGGAGCATTGAGGCTTTCGCACCGATACCGCAATCGGACTGGTCTGGTTGTTGAGGCGTCAGTCGCCAGTGCATCGCACCCGGACAACAACACCGCCAACTCGGCCGTTGGCATGGGTTTGTTATCCAAACCATACGCCCTAAATCGCATATCATCCAACGTGCTCACGTCGCCGCGCTCCAAAGCGCTGGCTGCGGTCACAACGATATCGGAAGGGTATTCGGGTTCGGCGCTAACCTGTGCGAGCACAGAAACGGCCAAGATCAACTCAAACATAGTGTTGTTCTATCTGGAGCGCCGATGCCCCTCCTGCACACCTGAACAAGCAGGCGCACAGGAGGGAGCAAAGCAATTTGGTTAGTCAGCAGCGGATAGGTTGATCGCGCTTTCTTTACCGTTGCGGCCAATTTCAACTTCGAAGTTCAGGCGCTGCTCTTTGTCGAGCGTCTGCATGCCAGCTGCCTGTACGGCGCTGATGTGCACGAAGCTATCGTTCGAGCCGTCGTCAGGCTGAATGAAGCCATAGCCTTTGTCGGTGTTGAAGAATTTTACTGTTCCGGTCTTGCTCATGATCGTTCCTTTCAAGAACTCATGGTGTTGCCGCACTGCATTGTGCAGAGCGGTCGCGCGTCAAATCGTCAAATGAAAGGAAGTCGTAGTCTGGTTTACGCCGGGGCCGGTAAAGGCAAGCGGCGGTCGTCAAAATTCGAAGCCCGTTGCAAATTTCAACGTCTGCGATCCTCTGATACCAGCATTTTAGCAAAGCATACAAACGATTAATTCACGAGTGCTGTCACAATCGGACAAAACCGCGCAATTATGGGGTCACCCAAGCGCTCCTATCAATGTCGCCCGAACAGCTTTTCGACATCGTCCATGCCCAGTTTCACCCATGTGGGCCGCCCATGATTGCATTGCCCGGATCGCGGGGTTGCTTCCATCTCGCGCAGTAGCGCATTCATCTCCGCAACGCTCAGCACGCGCCCTGCCCGCACCGATCCGTGGCACGCCATGGTCGCCAGCACATATTCGAGGCGTTCGGCCAACAACAACGATCCGCTATCATCCTGCTTGCCGTGTTTGGCGATGTCGTCGGCGAGGTCTTGGAGCAGTTTGCTCGTATCCGCCTTGGCAATGGCAGAGGGCACTGCGCGCACCAGCATAGCGGCGGGACCAAAGCGTTCGACTGCAAGCCCAAATCGCGCCAGCCCTTCAGCAGCATCCTCCAACCGGTCGCAATCTGCTTCGTCCATTTCGACCACATCGGGGACCAGGAGAGCCTGACTGCGAGTCACCGCATCGTGAGCGCCCGCGCGCTTCAACCGTTCGAGCACAAGCCGCTCATGCGCAGCGTGTTGATCGACCAGCACCAGCCCATCGGCGCTTTCCGCGACAATATAGGTCTTCGCGACTTGCCCCCGCGCAATCCCCAACGGATACTCCGCCGCATCCTCAGGCAAAGGCGCGGCTTCTTCGGCGCGGCCCGTGGGCAGCGCCGCATCCCGAGCGTTGCTCGATTGCGGAGTCCATCCAGGGCGCGCTTCGGCGACGCGACCTTGGGAAGGTGCGCTCCAATCGCGGCCCTGAAACATGGAACGCAGAGCTGGCGCTTGCTCCGGCTCCTGCTGCCAATTCTCCATCGCCGCGCGGTCTGGCCCCTGAGCGGAACGCCTATCGCCTGTATCCAAGGCTCTGCGCAAACCGGACACGATAAAGCCGCGCACATGGGCCGCATCGCGGAACCGTACCTCGGTTTTCGCCGGATGGACGTTCACATCGACATCTTGCGGTGGCACTTCGAGAAATAGCGCGAGCACCGCATGGCGATCCCGCGCGAGCATATCGGAATAGGCCCCGCGCACGGCTCCGGTCAGCAGTTTGTCCTTTACCGGGCGACCATTCACGAAGAGGTATTGATGATCAGCAACGCCGCGATTGTATGTCGGCAGGCCGGCAATCCCGGTCAGGCGCATCAAGCCATGCGGGGTCTCCCGCTCAAGCTCGATAGCAACCGCATTGTCTTTCAACTCGCGCGCAATGATCTGTGCGACACGAGTGGAGAGCTCCTCATCCGCCTGTGTTGACAGCGCCTTTCGAGACTTGCCCTCTGAACCATTCTCCATTGTGAAGGCAATGTCAGGCCGCGCCATCGCCAAACGGCGGACAATATCAAGGCACGCGATATACTCGCTGCGCGGTGTGCGCAGGAATTTGCGTCGCGCTGGCACTTTGGCGAAAATCTGCTCGACCCGAACGCGCGTTCCCACTGGCAGAGCCGCCGGGCCGTCCTCGACCAGTTCGCCGTGATCGACCACCCGGCGCCATCCGTCATCGGCGCCAGCAACACGGCTTTCGAGCGTTAGTCGCGCGACACTCGCAATCGAAGGCAGCGCCTCCCCGCGAAAACCCAATGTCGTGACCATCTCAATCGCCTCATCAGGCAATTTTGATGTCGCATGCCGTTCCAAAGCCAGCGCCATGTCGTCGCTGGTCATGCCGCAACCATCATCAGTCACCTCTAAACGGGTCAGACCGCCATCCACCAAGGCCACACCGATTCGCCGCGCGCCAGCATCGACGGCGTTCTCAACCAGCTCTTTGAGCGCAGCAGCAGGCCTTTCGACCACTTCACCTGCGGCGATTCGGTTCACTAGAGCGTTGGGAAGGCGTCGGATTAGGGGCATTTGTCGCAGGCTAGCCGTCACACGCCGCAATTTCGAGGGCTACCGGGGAAAATACCGCCCTGCGTCAACAATAATTTTAGCCTTTTTGGCAAGCTTTCGCTAGGCGACATGGGTCTCGTCAATTTTGGGATCGATTGCGGACATCCTGTGGACAGAACAACAGTTCACCTCAGGAAACGCGAAAAATCCGGTCTGCTTACGGAAAAAGATAAAAAATGAGCTTCTTTGCCAATCTGTTCAAATTCGGGTCTCAGAACATGGCCATCGATCTGGGAACCGCGAATACGCTGGTTTATGTTCAGGATCAGGGGATCGTCCTTAACGAACCATCCGTGGTTGCCATCGAAACAATCAACGGCATTAAGCGGGTCAAGGCGGTTGGCGATGATGCGAAGATGATGATGGGCAAAACACCCGATTCCATTGAAGCAATCCGCCCTCTGCGCGACGGCGTGATCGCCGACATCGAAATTGCCGAGGAGATGATCAAGCACTTTATCCGCAAGGTCCATGGCAAGCGCAATCTGTTCCGCTATCCCGAAATCGTAATCTGCGTTCCATCGGGCTCAACCTCGGTTGAAAAGCGCGCGATCCGCGATGCGGCATCGAATGCGGGCGCATCCGAAGTGCACCTTATCCTCGAGCCGATGGCCGCTGCGATTGGTGCGGATATGCCCGTGACAGAGCCGGTTGGCAGCATGGTCGTCGATATTGGCGGCGGCACGACAGAGGTTGCCGTTCTTTCCCTGCGCGGATTGGCATACACCACATCGGTCCGCACCGGCGGCGACAAGATGGACGAAGCTATCGTCTCTTATGTGCGCCGACACCACAATCTGTTGATCGGCGATGCGACGGCTGAGCGGATCAAGAAGGATTACGGCATCGCTGTCATCCCCGAAGATGGCGCAGGCGAGTCCATCACATTGAAAGGGCGCGATTTGGTGAACGGCGTGCCCAAAGAAATCACCATCAATCAAGCGCATGTCGCAGAAGCATTGTCAGAACCCATCGGCGCCATCGTCGAAGGCGTTCGCATTGCTCTGGAGAACACCGCGCCAGAACTCGCCGCAGATATTGTGGATCAAGGGATCGTTCTCACAGGCGGCGGCGCATTGATCCGCCGCTTGGATGAGCACCTGCGTGAGGAAACCGGGCTTCCCGTTTCCATCGCCGAAGACCCGCTTACCTGCGTGGCTGTGGGCACCGGACGGGCTATGGAAGATCCGATTTATCGCGGCGTCTTGATGACCGCGTAACAGAGTTCAACGACGATCCACGCGAAGGGCGCGCGGGAGACACAAGACAAGGGATTAGGGCAAGGTCATGGCGCAGCCATCATCGCGTCGATCGGGCTTTTCGAAAAAGCAGCAGTACTCGGTGTTCACCGGGTATTTGTTGGCGACGCTGGGTGCCGTATTGGGTTTAGCGCTGTTGGCCCTGTCGCTATGGCAACCGGCCGCGCTGCAACCTTTGCGCGGCGGGGCCAATGACGTCTCTGCAACCATTGGCGAGGCCCCCGCGACAGCGCGCGCAGGCGGCAACAACACCTGGGACACGATCAGCGCTTATTGGCAAGCTGGCAGCCAGAATGCCGATCTGCGCCGCGAGGTTGAAGTCGCTCGCATCCGGTTAGCCGAAGCGCAAGCGGTTGAGGCTGAGAACCGCCGCTTAAAGGCGCTGCTTGGACTTGCCGAAGAGAATGTCGAACCCATCGTCTATTCGCGCCTGGTCGGATCGAGCGCATCGTCCGCGCGCCGGTTCGCCTATCTGGGTGTCGGGACGAATGCCGGCGTCGGGATCGGAATGCCTGTTCATTCAGAGCGCGGCGTTATTGGCCGAGTGCTTGAGACATCGCGGGCATCATCACGTGTTTTGCTGCTCACTGATAGTGAAAGCGTGTTGCCGGTGCGCCGTGCCTCGGATCAAACAGTCGCCTTTGCCGAAGGACGCGGTGATGGGTTGCTTCGCATTCGACTGATCAATCTGGGCCTGAACCCGTTGGAGATCGGCGATGTCTTTGTGACCAGCGGCGCTGGCGGATATTACCGTCCGGGCGTAGCGGTCGCCGTGCTGAGTGAGATCACATCCGATGGCGGCATCGCGCAATTGATCGCTGAGCCATCAGCTACCAACTACGTCGTGGTCGAACCGGTGCACGAGACTCTAGCCGTCGAAGCCAGCGGTGTGCGCGATGGCGCTGCGCTCTCGGATGCTGGTTTGGGTGAGGGGCCCGTCAACACGCCGGAAGACGCCAGTTCAGACGGAAGCTCAGGCGATTGATCGACCGGCTCGCCCCGCCCTCCCAACGCCGCGCCTATGGCAGCGGTGGGATCAACCGCGTCACATCGCCATGGCGAGCGAACATCGTGCCCTATGCATCAATCCTGATCGGGTCGCTGATCCCGTTTTGGGTGATGACCGATGTGATGCCGCTCGCCCCGCCAATTGGCTTCATAATTTTTCTTAGCTGGCGGTTGATGCGACCCGGCCTTTTGCCGCTTTGGGTTGGAGTGCCACTCGGCGCGTTTGACGATCTGTTCAGCGGACAGCCCTTTGGCAGCGCAATTCTGCTATGGTCGATCACCATGATTGGCATTGAATTGGTTGAAACGCGCTTTCCCTGGCGCGGATTTTGGCAAGACTGGTTCACCGCTGGTCTAATCATCATCGTGTATATCTTTGCCTCCATGTTCACCTCCGGCGCGACCATCACCCCGTATATGATCATTGCCACTGTTCCACAGCTCCTCATCGCGGTGCTGATTTACCCACTGTTCGCGCGGATGGTGGCGTGGCTTGACCGGTTCCGCCTGTCGCGCTCGCGGAGGATCGGGTGAAGCGGTTCTTCTCTCTCAATTCGTCAGCAAAAAGGCGCCCCAGTCGCAGAGGTCCGGTCGTCAACGCATCGACATTGCGCCACGCATTTGATCGCCGCGCTTTTGTCATTGGCGGCATGCAATATGGCGTTGGCATTCTGCTTGCGGGCCGCATGGCTTATCTCGCTATTGCGGAGAATGAGAAATACCGACTCGCGTCCGAAAGCAACCGCGTCAACCTCACACTGATTCCGCCGCGTCGCGGGTGGATCATGGACCGCAACGGAGCGCCACTGGCCTCTAACCGCGCTGATTTCCGCGTCGATGTGATCCCTGAGCGACTTGCCGACCCGGAAAAGACGATTGATGAGATCGGAGCTCTTCTCGCGCTTGAGCCGACCCGTATTGCTGACATCAAGTCCAAGCTTGAGGGCGCGCGCGGTTTTGCTGCGGTCGAGGTGGCCAGCGGGTTGAATTACGAGCAATTCGCTGCGCTAAGCGTGCGCCTGCCCGATATGCAGGGGGTGCTGCCGCAACGGGGATTCTCTCGCTACTATCCCACCGCATCGAGTGTCGGTCATCTGATCGGTTATGTCGGCCCTGCTTCCGCAGAGGAGTATGAGCTTGATCGCAACCCGATCCTGATCACGCCGGGTCACAAGATCGGTAAAGATGGGCTGGAGAAGCAATTCGAACAGCGGTTGCGCGGCACGCCGGGTGCGCGCCGGGTCGAAGTCACTGCCGGTGGCCGAGTTTTGCGTGATCTGGAAAGCCGCGAGGACATTCAAGGCGATCCAGTAAAGCTCACAATCGATGGGCCATTGCAGGATTACGCTGCCCGCCGGATCGGTTTGGAAAGCGGCTCTGTTGTCGTGATGGACTGCCAAACGGGTGATCTGTTGTGCATGGCCAGCATGCCCAGTTTTGATCCCAACAGTTTTTCCGACGGTATCGGCAGCGCGGAATATGCGATGCTGCGCGAGGATCAACGCGTGCCACTGCGCAATAAGGTTCTCAAAGGCCTCTATCCGCCAGGCTCTACCGTAAAGCCGATGCATTGCATGGCCTTTCTGAAGGCCGGGATCAGCCCGCAAGAAACGATCAGTTGCGCGGGTGGACGGCGCATCGGCAACCGGTTCTTCAATTGTTGGAGCAATCACGGCACGGTCGACATGGCCAAAGCCATCTATCAAAGCTGCGACAGCTATTTCTACCATTATGCCCAGCAAATCGGCTTCGACAAGGTCGCCGAAATGGCCAAGGATCTGGGCATGGGGCAGGAGTTTGAACTGCCTGTCACCAGCCAGTTTTACGGCACGGTGCCGGACCCCGATTGGAAGCTCAATAAGTTTGACCGTGAATGGGAGCCGTTCGATACAGTCAACGCTTCCATTGGTCAGGGCTATTACCTCGCCAGTCCCTTGCAATTGGCGGTCATGAGCGCCCGTCTTGCAACCGGTAAACGCCTTAATCCGCGCCTTATCCTGAACAGCGAGGCACCCTCCCCGCCTGACTACAATTTCGACGCGGACGAGATCACCTATATCCGCAAAGCGATGAGCGATGTGGTGAACGGGCCCGGAACTGCGGGTCGTGGGCGTTTGCCGCTGGACGACGTCAAAATGGCGGGCAAGACCGGGACCGCGCAGGTTGTCTCGCTCAGCGTTTCTGACGGTCGCAGTGGCCCGTGGAAATATCGCGACCACGGCTTGTTCACCTTCTTCGCACCCACCGAAAACCCGCGCTATGCTGGCGCTGTGGTAATTGAACACGGCGGCGGTTCAGGCGCGGCCTACCCAATCGCACGCGATGTGATGACGTTCATGTTCGATCCGCAAAAGGGGATGGACGCCCTCACATCATTAGAGCGGCAATGGGGTGGGACGGCCCAACAACGCCTTGACCAGCGCTATGCCGCCTATGCCGCCGAACGCGGCGCAGAAGTGCGCCCTCCTCCCCGTCGTGATGAGGACATTTTCGATCAAGTCGAAGCGGAAGCCCGCGTTGCCGCCGAACAAACCCAAGAAATCGGCGAAACCTTTGTCGCTCCCCGGCCAACTGCCAATCCATCCGGCACCCCGCCACCCGATGCGGTGACGCCTTCGACCGGCATTCAATCGAGCAACCCCGCAGCCGCGCCGACGACTACTCCATCAGGCCCTCAAGCAAGCGGGGCCAATTGATGCAAACCGCCCGCCGCAGCGTCATCCCCTACCCCATCGCGCGACAACCATGGGGGATGCTGATCCCGCTGTTCCTGTTGGTGCTGTTTGGCGCAGCCGTGCTCTATTCGGCCGCCGGTGGATCAATGTCACCTTATGCTTCATCGCACCTTATCCGGTTCAGCGTCTTTCTGGTCATGGCCTCCATCATCGCTTCGCTACCAAGAGAGCTGGTGCGATTCCTGACTTATCCCGCCTATATTGTGGTGCTCTTGTTGCTGCTGGCGGTGGAGATTATCGGGCGGGTCGATGGCGGTAGCCAGCGTTGGCTCGACCTTGGCTTTATGGTCCTGCAACCCTCTGAGCTGATGAAACCCGTGATTGTGGTGACGCTCGCGCATTACCTATCCTCGCTCCCAGTGGGCATGATCTCCAGTTGGCGCGCATTGGTCGTGCCGGGCGCGATGATTGGGATGCCGGTGGGGCTGGTTCTACTACAGCCTGACCTTGGCACATCGCTCGCGATTGTCTTTGGCGGGGGAGTGGTTTTACTGCTCGCAGGTCTGCCGCTGCGCTGGTTTATTGGAGCGGGCGTCGCTGCGGCTGCTGCTGCGCCGCTGATCTTCTACTTTGGTCTACAGGACTACCAACAGCGTCGCATCCTAACGATGTTCGATCCAGAGGCGGACGCGTTGGGCGCGGGTTATCACATAGCCCAATCCAAAATCGCCATCGGATCAGGTGGGATTTTCGGCAAGGGCTTTAACAATGGCTCGCAAAGTCACCTGCAATATTTGCCTGAACCGCACACCGATTTCGTCTTTGCAACGATGGCAGAGGAATGGGGACTGGTCGGCGGCCTATTCGTGCTCGCAGTGTTTAGCATCATTCTGCGTTGGGGTCTTGGCGTTGCGCGCACCAGCAAAGATCGCTTTTCCAGTCTACTCGCAGCAGGCATGGCAGCGACCATCTTCTTCTACATTGCGGTCAACTTGTTGATGGTCATGGGCATGGCACCAGTGGTCGGTATTCCCTTACCCTTTATGAGTCATGGTGGATCATCGATGCTCACTAATATGATTTGTATCGGGGCCTTGATGATGGTCAATCAATGGAACCGTAAAGCACCGCGCGGCGGGCTCTCCGGCGGGATCAGCTAAACCCGCACCAATCCCATCTGAAGCGCCTTTACCACCGCTCCCACCCGATCAGTCACATCAAGCTTGGCATATATCCGTTTCGAATAGGTCTTTACCGTATCGGGAGACAGTTCGAGTATCGTCGCAATTGTCGCGACCGATTTGCCGCGTGCCGTCCAGGTGAGCACTTCCACCTCGCGGTCTGAAAGCGCTGGTGCTGCTTCCAGAGGCGCAAGGAGAACGCACACCCTTTGATGTTCGGCCTGTGCAAGGGTCCTAACCGTTCCCAGCAATTGCGGTTGAACTTCCGAAATGGGGAAGCCGAAATCGATCCCCGCATAGCCATCTCGCCCATTTGGACCGAAAAGAGGAATGCCAAAGCCATGGATCAGCCCTTCTTCTCGCATCGCTTCAAAATAAGCCTCGTTCTCAGGAGTGTTGGGTGCCGCCGTCATCGCGTCAGCCCAAGTCATCATCGACCCGTGCTGTAAAACTCGCTTGGGAATGGGATCAGCCGCACGAAACTCTCTCTGCAAATACTGATCGAGCCACTTCTCGCTGAAACCTGCTGCATAGACCGTTGTCGTTTTTGAAACAGGATCATCGAATGCGGGAGTGACATGATAGCTCATGCGGATAATGCCTTGTGAAAGGCAGCGCTCACGCGCGTTTCTGAGCAAAGCCCCAACATCGTTGAACGAGTCAATAATATCAAACTGCCGCTGCATGATACATGTTGTTACCAGATGTAACCCAACTGGGCGACTTTCCGTAAACGTCAACATACGCGATAACACCCAAGGCTTGAAAGAGCCTAGCGTTCGGGTCGCAGCCAACAACACGCGTGGCACTAGTTGAACGCTTAAGTCCTGACGGCAGGGGTGCGCCCCCCAATTGTGCCTTCTGTCGTCAGGCACTCAGTTTTTTGTTGTTCAGAGGTCTCGTCATGCTTCGTTTACGAGCAGTGTTTTCAGGCGTTTATCGCCGATTGCCATTTGGCAAGCCGGCGCCCCTGCCTCCATTAGAGGGCGACATTGCGCGCATGACACAGGTGACGTCCGCGATCCACCAACGCCAGCTTGGCGGTCAGACCACATCGCTGCGACAACTGCACAAGATTTGTAACTTGGACCAGTCAGAGGCGCTGTCCGTGCTGGCGCAATTGCGCAATGCTGAGCTTGTTTCAGTAGAGCAGAATATGGTCGATGAATTCGAATCACTTGTCGTCGTAAACGAAGACGCATCGCGGCGACTGGCTCAAGTGGTCGAGCGCGCAGCAGCCTGAGGCGTAGACGCAAAAGCCTTTTCATCTGAAAAAGGCGCGCTATATGCAGCGCCTCGCGATGTTCGGAAGCCGTTAAACACCGACCGGAAACTCGCTCCGATCATGATCGGTATGGACGCATAGCTCAGTTGGTAGAGCAGCTGACTCTTAATCAGCGGGTCCCAGGTTCGAACCCTGGTGCGTCCACCATTTTCAATCCTCGTGTTTGTCAGGCACCATTCCGCCAAACCGCGCAATGGCGCGGGCGTGCAAAACGACCAGTGCCGGGATCACCAGCATCAGCAATGCCGTGCCGATCAGCACTCCAAAGCCCAAGCTGGCGGACATCGGGATCAGGAATTGTGCCTGTGTGCTGGTCTCAAATGTGATCGGTGCCACGCCGAGGAACGTCGTCACTGCGGTCAGCATGATTGGACGAAAGCGCGATTTGGCGGCCTCCACCACGGCTTCTTTTGGCTTCATGCCGCGAGCGACTTTCTCGTTGTAGAAATCGATCATCACCAGCGATCCATTGATGATCACGCCCGACAAAGCGACAATCCCAAAGATCGACAACAGCCCGAGCGATATGCCGAGCATGACATGCCCAAACAGCGCGCCGACTAACCCAAACGGAATTGCGGCCATGATCACCATAGGTTGTGTGTAAGACTTAAACGGGATCGCCAGCAACGCGTAGATCACCACCAGCGCGAGCATGAATGCCGAACCTAGGTCGCCGAAGCTCTCAAGTTGCTGCTCTTGCTGCCCGCCGAACTTGTATTGCAGGGTTGGGAAATCGGCGAGGATATCGGGCAGGATCTCGCCCTCAACCAGATCGGTGACCTCTTGGCCGGTGACGACATCCTCGTTCACATCGGCAGATATCGTTACTTTGCGTCGGCCATCTTCGCGCCGGATTTGTGCAGGGGCTTGGGTGAAAGACGCATCCGCAATTGCCCCTAGCGAGGTAAAGCCTCCGGGCACCGCGACGCGGAAACTCTCTATGTCGGCGACCGAATTGCGCTCGTCCTCTGGCAATCGGACATAGACGCGCACGTCTTCGCTGCCGCGTTGAACCCGTACCGCTTCTGATCCGAAAAAGCCCGACCGCACCTGCGCCGCGACATCCTGTAATGTCACACCCAAGGTGCGGGCCGAGGGTTTGAGGCGCAGCTCAATCTCGCGCATCCCGGCGTCTTGGTCGCTTTCAATGTCAAACACGCCGCTGATCGGGGCGAGTTCGGCCATGATCCTTTGGCGAGCCGCATCGAGCACTTTGGGATCGCTATCGAAGATGCTGATGTTGACCGCTGCGCCGAACGAAAGCTCATCCGATGTGATTGAGAAAGATCGTGCATTGGGAAGCTCGCCCAGCTCCTCGCGCCATGCCTGCTCAATCTCAAACGCACCGACATCGCGATCACCGCTGGCGGTCAACGCGATCTGCACCGAGGCAATGTTCGAACCCAGCTGTTCACGCTGGCCACCCGGCCCCTGATCAACGGGACGGGTGCCAATGGTGGTGAAGATTGCTTCGACAAAATCGGGTCGCGTTTGATCAGAGCCCGCAGGAATATAGCGCGCAAGCACGCGGTTGCCGGCATCCTCGATGCGTTGGGTGACTTCGGCGGTGCTTTCGATATTGGCGCCAGCTGGCAGCTCGACCGAGGCTGTTACCACATCGCCTTCGATATCGGGGAAGAAGCTAAACTTGATAATCCCAGCGGGCAGCAAAGCGACCATAACAATCAGCAAGGCTACCGCACCCGACAGCAGGATGAATGGAAATGTGACAGAGAACCGCAGCGCACGGTCAAGCGGCCCATCGACGAAGGCTCGGAACCGACGATCCACAGCGTTCTGCACCCGCTCAAAGAAGCGCGTAACCGCATTGGTCGCTACTGTGCCAGCGGCGGGAAGACTGGAGAGGTGGTGCGGAAGGACAAGCAACGCTTCCACCAAGGAAAGCGCTAAAACCGCCACCATCACAATCGGAATATCGCGCACAACATTGCCGATGGTGCCACCAACGGAAAACAGCGGCATTACCGAGGCCAATGTTGTCAGCACAGCGAAGATCACGGGGATCGTCACCCGCTGAGTGCCCGCAATAGACGCGCCAAGCCCGCTGCGCCCGCTCTCGCGTTCGGCATAGACATTCTCGCCCACAACCACCGCGTCATCGACCACAAGGCCTAGCGCGAGAATGAAGCCAAACAGCGAGAACATATTGATGCTCGAACCCACAAGGTCGAGCAGGAAAATTGCACCAGTAAAGGTCGCACCAATCCCGGCCGCAGTCCAAAATGCAAGGCGTAAGTCGAGGAACAGAGTCAGTGAGACCAACACCAAAACCAGGCCAATTGCAGCATTCCGTAAAAGCAGGCTGAGCCGGTCTTCGAGAAACTCCGAATTGTCGTTCCAAACGGCATATCCGATCCCCTGCGGCGGAGTGTAATCCTCCTCCAGCAACGTTTTTACTGCTTCGGCAACGTCGAGAACACGCTCGTCGCTGGTGCGATAAACATCGACAAAAGCAACCGGTTGATCGTTGAATCTCGCGATCAAATCGGCGTCTTGGAAACCGTCACTGACCGTGGCCACATCGCCCAGTCGCAGCAGGTCACCATTCCCGCCGGAGACGAGAATGATGTCTTCAAAGTCGCTCTGTGTGTAGTTCTGCCCGACGGTGCGCACGCGCACTTCTTCGGATGCCGTGTCGACCGATCCGGCAGAGCTATCAAGGCTGCTTGCGGCAACGATCTGCGACACTTGGGGCAATGACAGGCCCAGGGCGCGCAACCGCTCCTGAGGCACGTCGATAAATATCTGATAATCGCGAACGGAGCTGGTTTGGACGTAGCTCACCTCATCCAAGTCCGCGATCCTGTCCTCCAACGCCTGCGCCGTTTCCTTTAGCGAGCGCTCCCCGACATCGCCGAACACCGCGACCCGGAGGACAACCTGCCTGTTGGTGAGTTCGCGGATCGATGGCTCATCCGCTTCTGCGGGGAAGGTCTGAATCTGGTCGACCTCGGATTTCACCTCATCAAGGGCGGTGGAAATGTCAGCGCTGCTTTCCAGTTCCACATTGACCGTGCCCTGCCCCTCGCGCGCAGTGGAAGTGATTTTCTTGACCCCTTCGACCGCTTCGACGGCTTCCTCAATGCGCTGGACAATGCCCTCTTCAATCTCGCTCGGGGTGGCGCCGGGGTAGGAAACGCTAACGGAGATTGTGTCGAGGCTGCTTTCGGCAAACACCTCCTGCACGATGCGTTCGTAGGCGAAGAGGCCGGACGCAAAGAGGAAGATCATCAGCAGATTGGCCGCGACCCCATTGCGCGCCATGAACGCGATGACGCCTTTGCGGTCGCGCGCAGGGGCCGAACTTGGATCTTCCGGTGGAGAGGCAGCAGCCTCGCTCATTCGCTATCCGCCGCACCAACGCGCACGGCCATGCGATTGATCGGCGCGCGCAATGCGCTGACGATCAATTGCCCACCCTCCGCAAGCGAAGGTGTGCTGATATAGGCAAGCTCATCGGTCCGCTGAATCACCCGCACAGGCAGCACATTCAGCTTTCCATCGCGCACGACCCATATCTCATTGCCCGGACGGACCGCGATGGCGGGGACCGCGGCATAGCTATCAAGGCTTGCCCCGGTGATCTCAGCATTGACGAACGCGCCCAACAATAGAGGTGGCGCGTTCCCGGTGTCGCCTTCATCAACCGCACGTCCGCCGGAGATCGGTGCGGGGACGCGCACGAACACTTCGACATTGCGCGTTGCGGCATCGAGGATTGCGTTGGCGCGGTCGACATAGCCATCCCAGCGATACAGCTTTCCGCCGTATTCATAGGTGACGCTGGCGGGGATGCGGGAGCGTGCCCCTTCGAGCAAGCCGGGGATCAAGGCCGCTTCGTCAGCGGTGAAGGACAAGCGCACTTCGTATGAGGCAGTTGAAACGATAGAGCCAAGCGCTTGTCCCGGTTGCACCAGTGATCCGAGCGCAGCGTCCTCTGAGCGAACCAAGCCGCCAAATGGCGCGGTGACCCGCGTGCGGCTCAACGCCAATTGCGCATCGGCCAGTCCGGCGGCGGCTCGTTCACGTGCGGCTTGAGCGGAGCGCAATTGCGGCTCTCGCGTGGCTAGCCCTGACGAAGCGGGTTCGCTCGGGATTGCATCACCAGCATCCAAACCGCGCGGCGCAAGAATTTCGGCCTCGCTCACTGCGCCGGCACCCGAGCTCTCACGCTCAGCGAACCGGCGCAATTCATCGCTGGCAATCGCGACTTCTTGCTGGGCCTGCAACACCGCCACATCCTGCGCCGCCACATCTGCGCGCGCGATGCGCACATCGTTGCGGAACTCCACAGGATCGATCCTGAGCAACGTTGCACCAGCAGGCACAACACCACCTTCACGAAAGGCCGGATTGACGTATGTGAGCCGCCCGGCGACCTGAACTCCAACGGTCACTTCGTCGCGCGCTTGCACCGTACCCGAACCAAGCACCGGGATCGGTCCCGACGCCGCTTCAAAGGCGACAACCTCCACGAGCGGAGCCTCGACAACGCGCTCCTCTTCGGCGGGTGCGGGACGCAACCACACCATCAGCACGGCAATCAGCACCGCCCCTCCCAACAATCCGGCAGACCAGATAAGCTGTCGGTTCAAGGCGTTTCTCCTATTGCCTGTTCGGGCATGTCCGATGCCCAATCGCCGCCCAATGCGCGGTGCACGCCAAGCCTCGCCAAGGCGGTATCACGAGCAGCCGATGAGAGGCTTCCCTCAACCTGATACAACGTGCGCAAAGCATCGAGATAAGTGGTGTATTCGCCAACACCGGCGGCAAATCGGCGCCTTTGCAGGTCAAGCGAGGCCTGTGCATTCTGACGCTGAGCGATCACCAAACGATAACGCAGCCGCTCTTGGCTGTAATTGCCAATGGCGCTTTGCACCTCGCCATAGGCACCCAAAACTTCGCGAGCATAGGCGGCGGCGCGTTGGTCATAGACGGCACGCGCGCTGCGAATATTGGCGGATATGCGCCCTGCATCAAAGATCGGCGCGACAATGGAGGAGGCGAGCGAGGACGCCCAATTGTTGCCAATGTCGAACACTGCGCCGGGACTGCCGCCTTGTGTGCCGATTGATCCGCTGAGGTTAATGGTGGGGAAACGCTCTGCCCGCCGTGCCCCGATGCGCAAGCGCGCCGCCTCCATGCGAACGGCTGCGGCCGCCACATCGGGTCGCTGTTCCAGCAGTTCGATAGGCAGGCCACTCGGCACATCTTCGAAGACGAGGCGCGGTTGCAACTCGCCCGACAGTGTCTCGGTCAACTCGTCCGGATACACACCAAGCAACAGCGCAAGCCGCGCTCGCAAACCACCTAAGCTCGTTTCCAACTGCACCAGAGAAACCTGCGTCGCGCGCAAATCCTGTCGCACTTGATAGAGTTCAAAACTCTCAATCAATCCACGCGAAAAACGCTCTTCGCTGCGGCCTACGCGGTCTTCAAGCACCTCACTTGTCAGTTTCGCCAGCTCAATCTGGCGGCGCGCATCGACGATATCGAAATAGGCCGAGATCGTTTCGGCTGCCGAGCTGAGCTGAACAGTGCGCAGGTCATATGCGCTGGCGACTGCATCCTGGCTTGCCGCACCCGCATCGCCGCGCACTCTTCCGAACAGATCGAGCTCATAGGATGCGCCTAGGCTGGCGGCGTAATTCTCATTCTCGATCCGGTCGATAGCACCGCCCGCAATGTCACCAAAGGGTAAGCCGTCCACCGGAGAGCTTGTAGAACTGGCATCCGCGCTGGCATTGACCGAAGGCAGCAGAGCTGAGCGCGCAACCCGCGCTTGCGCACGAGCCTGTTCCAACCGCCCCGCCGCCTCTGTTATGTCGAGATTGTTAGCGAGCGCTTGTTCAACAAAGCCATCAAGCACCGGGTCCTCAAACGCCAACCACCACTTTTGCGGGCTGTATTCGCCGGACTGAACATTGCTTCCAAATGTTGTTGGCAGCTCGGTGACAATTTGAGGTTCGGCAGCCTCTGGAGCGAGCGAAACACAGGCTGGCAACAGGCACAATGCTCCAAGAGCGCCCATCATACGCAAGGTGGTGGTGCCGTCTCGTTTGAAGGTGCCCGGTGTCAGTCTCACAATGAAACCGGTAAAGGGGGGACTGAGCCGTGCAAGCGAAAATTTGTCGCGCAATGTGACAGGGACGAGTGCATGGGTCGAAAATTATGCACTCACATTGTGGTATCACATTTGACAGGTTGCTATCACACTGCAATGTGATATTTAGTCTGAATGAGCACATCAACCATCACACGCGTCCGCGATCTCGTCGAAAGCGGAGACATGACAAAGGCCGGCCTCGCCCGCGCTGCTGGTCTTCATGCCAACACTCTACGCGATGCGGCAGAACCGGACTGGAACCCAACTGCTGATACGCTGGCAAAGCTTGAGACCTTCCTCAATGCCAATGACGATCGCCCGGTTCTTGTCGGGGCCGAAGAGATTATCGACGAGGCGCGCAATGGCCGGATGTATATCTTGGTCGATGATGAAGACCGCGAGAATGAGGGCGACCTTATCATCCCTGCGCAAATGGCGACCCCTGCGGCAGTCAATTTTATGGCAACGCATGGCCGCGGATTGATCTGTCTGGCGCTCGATAAAGCCCGAGTCGATGCACTCGGCCTAGAGCCGATGAGCCGCAACAACAAAGAGAGCATGCAAACCGCTTTCACGATCTCTATCGAGGCGAAGGAGGGTGTGACCACCGGCATCTCAGCCGCAGACCGCGCGCGCACAATTTCGGTCGCAATTGATGCGACAAAGGGCGCCGATGACATCGTAACACCGGGCCATGTTTTCCCCCTTACAGCACGCGAAGGCGGCACTTTGGTGCGCGCTGGTCATACAGAGGCTGCGGTTGATATCTCACGTCTTGCTGGACTTAATCCATCGGGTGTAATCTGCGAGATCATGAACGAGGACGGCACGATGGCTCGACTCGACGACCTCGTCGCGTTCGCCCGCAAGCACAGCCTCAAAATTGGCACTATCCGCGATCTCATTGCCTACCGAATGCGCAATGACCATCTGGTTGAACGCTTAAGCGAGCGCAGTTTCGAAAGTGATTATGGCGGTGACTGGCGCCTCATCACCTATCGCGACCGGATCGCCAATAGTGAGGCCTATGTCCTGCAAAAAGGGCATGTGACCGCCGGTCAACCCACCCTCGCCCGCGTTCACCCGATCTCCGTCTTCGACGATGTTCTGGGCGCACCCGGCCCGCGCAAGCGCACTTTGCAACGGGCGATGGGCGCGATTGGCGATCATGGCTCAGGCGTCATCGTCATCCTCACCCAACGCGTTGGATCAAGTGGCGAATGGAGCCAAGACGAAGAGATCCGCAATATCGGCATTGGCAGCCAAATCCTCGCCGATCTGGGCGTGCACGATATGGTCTTACTTTCCAATTCACGGCCCGATCTCGTCGCGCTTGAAGGATATGGCATCACCATCACCGATTTTCATTCGATCCCGGAGTAACCGTTCCCATGGCCAAAATTCTTATTGTTGAGGCGCGCTTTTACGCCGAGTTGAACGACATGCTGATCGCAGGTGCGAAAGCCGCGATTGAGGCTGCGGGGCATGAAGCAGAGGTGCTGACCGTGCCCGGTGCGCTCGAAATTCCAGGAGCGATCGCGCTGGCGGTGGAGAGCGACGAATATGCTGGCTTTGTCGCCATTGGCGTCGTCATCCGCGGTGAAACCTATCACTTCGAAATCGTCGCTGGTGAGAGTGCGCGGGCGATCATGGCGTTGACGATGGATGCGATTGCGATTGGCAATGGCATTCTGACGGTTGAGAACGATGCGCAGGCATTGGTGCGCGCAGACCCTGCACAAAAGGACAAAGGCGGCGAGGCCGCAAAGGCGGCTTTGGCGTTGATGGAACTGGCAGATCGCTTCGGTCGCTGAGTGACACGTTAACCTCCAATCGCGCGAATTACGTGTTTCTACGGATACAGTTATTCATAAGCGCAGGCTAACACGGTCAAGCAGGGGGATCGCAGCGCCCGCAACCGCACCGGGTCGCACCGAACGGGAAATTCGCGTGACAGATTTTAAAGTAACTGAGACGCTGGAACTGCAAGAGTGCCAGCGCATTTTGGAACATGCCTTGCGCCAGCTTGATCAAGTGGGAGCTGGCATTGCCGCGATACATGTGAATGCCGCAATCGAACAAATCAAAACCAATATTGCGACAATCAAAGATTGCGCCGAAAGCGACTTTGAGTCTGTCTTGATCGGTGCATCAGACGCGCCGCGGATCACGCACTAAGTGAATTTTATTTCATTCTAAATCAGTGTGATACAGCGTTTTTCGTCCACCTTAGGGGCTTTCCCGTAATGTGCAGACATTAAATTCTCGCCTAATACTTCGAGCGGGGCACAAATGGTCGTTTGATCTGCCGTTCTGGCGTGCCCTCTGATCGGAGACCATTTTGGCGCATTCCAGATCCCTGTTGGTCAATTGCTTTTTGGCAGCTTCGCATCCCTCAAATCGGGGGCTCCGCGGATGAGTCAGATGAAAAGCGAACGGCTGCTGACCGACATCACCATTCACGACACCACCCCGTCTCAACAAACAGAGATGGACCTTGCGATGCTCGCAGATCAATTGCTGGCCATTGCCGGGGAATTGCGCCGGAATGAGGAGGCAGGAACGGATAAAGCGTGCGCCTCTAATGGCCCTATGGAGCTTGCCCCGCGCGCTGACCGTCTCGCCCAATTGAGGAAGCGTGAGGATGGCTCAAGTGGGTTCTCGGACGCGGGCAATCGGCGTCAAAGCCACTTAGACTGGGCCAAAACAGCCTATTCCAACCGCCGCACCCGCACTTCTGTTTTTGGCAATCCGGAGTTATTTGGAGAGCCCGCTTGGGACATCTTGCTCGACCTCTACATTGCCTTTGTAGAGGATAAGCCCGTGTCTGTTTCAAGTGCGTGCATCGGCTCAGCAGCGCCGCCCACAACCGGGCTGCGCTGGCTCGGCGTGCTGGCAGAAAACGATTTGGTCTTGCGCGAACATGACCCGGAGGATCAGCGCCGGGTTTTGGTGCGCCTCACCGAAACGGGGCTGGCCGCGATGGACGAGTATTTCGCCAGAGCGGGCGCGGCAGCTTGACCGCGCCCATTCTGCCTTAGTCGGAAAGCCCGCCGAAGCATCCGCGTCCGGCATAAGCAGCGCTATCACCCAGCTCTTCTTCAATGCGGATCAACTGATTGTATTTCGCCAAACGGTCCGAACGCGCAAGTGAGCCGGTCTTGATCTGCCCGCAGTTCGTCGCAACCGCCAGATCGGCAATCGTCGCATCCTCAGTCTCACCCGAACGGTGGCTCATCACAGAGGTGTAACGCGCGCGGGTGGCCATATCAACGGCCGCCAATGTCTCTGTCAGCGTCCCGATTTGATTGACCTTCACCAGCAGTGAATTAGCCAACCCACGATCAATCCCATCGGATAAGCGGGTCGGGTTTGTCACAAACAGATCGTCGCCAACCAATTGCACTCGGTCGCCAATTGCCTGTGTAACGGCGGCCCAGCCCTCGAAATCATCCTCATCCATGCCGTCCTCAATCGAGCGGATCGGATAATCATCGCACAACTTGGCAAGGTAGTCGGCCATGCCTGCGCCATCGAGGCTCAGCCCTTCACCCGAAATCTCATACTTGCCGTCGCGATAGAATTCGGTTGCCGCGCAATCGAGCGCGAGAACGATATCTTGGCCCGGCTTAAACCCAGCCTGTTCAACCGAAGCCATGATGAAATCGAGCGCCGCGCGCGTGCTCGCAAGGTCAGGTGCAAAGCCACCTTCATCGCCGACGCTTGTCGCAAGTCCCTTGTCGGACAGGCCTTTCTTGAGCGTGTGGAATATCTCAGATCCCCACCGCACGGCCTCAGCGATGTTGGGAGCGCCGATTGGCATCACCATAAACTCTTGAATATCGATGGGATTGTCGGCGTGTTCACCACCGTTGATGATGTTCATCATCGGCACGGGCAGTACATGCGCACCCACTCCGCCGAGGTAAGAGTAAAGAGGTAGGCCACGCGCATTCGCCGCCGCTTTGCCCACCGCGAGGCTAACACCCAAAATCGCGTTGGCGCCAAGTCGTGCCTTGTTAGGCGTCCCGTCCAGCGCGATCAGCGATAGATCGACGTCGCGCTGATCTTCAGCATCAAAAGTCCCAACCAACAGATCGCGGATCTCAGAATTCACCGCCTCGACCGCTTTTAGAACGCCTTTACCTTTGTACCGAGCAGCATCGCCATCGCGCAGTTCAACCGCTTCATGCGCGCCCGTCGATGCTCCTGATGGCACCGCCGCCCGGCCAAAACTCCCATCATCAAGCAGCACATCAACCTCAACCGTCGGATTGCCCCGGCTGTCGAGAATTTCGCGTCCATGAATGTCGATAATCGCGGTCATATTTGTCTCCAGGCACAAAGTGTGGTATGTCAGTAAGACACCGGGGTCAGGACCGATTCCGGCTCCCCCGCCCCTGCTCTTTCGCGCATCCCTATGCTCCGGAACTAAGCGGCGCAAGCGGGGTTGGATTATCATATCACATGCGCGTGCTTTCCCACTGGCAAAGCGCGACAAGTAAGGGCAAAGAGAAAACATGGCAGACGCAAAAACAACGAAAACAACCACAACCAAACGGGCAGCGCCAAAAAAGCGCGCTGCGCCTAAGAAAACTGGCGCCACGGCCAAGCCAGCAGCGAAACCAGCTGAAACCGGCTCGGTTGAAGCGAAAAGCCGGTTTAACGCCGCATTGGAAGAAGCAAAAGCGGGTGCCAACGCACTGCGCGCAGAAGCAGGAAGCCGTGCAGGCGAATATCGCGAACACGCGAAGAGCCGAGGAGATGAGTTGATGACTGACGCCAAAGAATATGGCGAAAAAGCGCGCGTGCGTGCCGGCGCATTGGCAACCGATGGCAAGACAGCGGCCAGCGACGCAATTTCGTCAATCGGCAAAGTCGTCGGCGACACTGCAGAGCAAATCGATGACCGCTTTGGCGAGCAGTATGGCGATTATGCCCGCTCCGCATCGCGCACTTTGGCCGAAACATCCGCAAAACTCGAAGCAAAAAGCGTCGAGGAATTGGGCGAAGACGCACGCGAGGCGGTTCGCAAGAGCCCAGCGGTTGCCGTTGGTATTGCTGCGGTAGCAGGCTTTCTGCTCGCACGATTGTTCCGCGGTTCTCGCGACTAATCGAACGCACGTTTTCGGGGGCAGTGCATGAATGATATGAGCCGGCAGTCGGGCGCAGAGGGAGCCAGTCCCTCTGCCCCAGAGGCCGCCCCCACTTCTACCGAAGACGAATCGCTAGTTGATGAACTCGGTGCGTTAGTCGACAATGGTCGCAATTACGCGGCGGCCGAACTCGCCTTTCAGAAAACCCGAGCAGCGCTTGCTGGTCGGTCGATTGGAATTGCTGCCGCCTGCGCGGTTGTTGCGATCATCCTGTTGCACATCGCCTTTTTGGCGCTGGCTGTCGGATTGGTCATCGCGCTGGCTCCACTGGTTACAATCTGGGGCGCGATCGGCATTGTGTTCGGCGGGTTGTTGGTACTGGTCGGCTGGCTAGGCTGGATCGCACTTAAGAACGCCAAGAAACTCGGGCGTATTTTCTCCTCTGCGGAGGATGAGAGCGGCGCATGAGCAAGCTTGAGACCCGTTTCGAAGAAGACCGCGCCTTGCGCGACAAGGCACGCAAAGTGCTGTTGGCCGATATCGAGAGCGCCCGCACCGATTTCAGCGCAAAGGGCATCGCTGATCGCATCGGCGGGCGCGTCGGCGACGGCGCAAAAGATGTTTACGAGGTCGCTAAGATCCACACCAATGACAATCGTGGGATTATCGCGATTGTCATCGGCGCTTTGCTGGTTTGGCTTGGCCGCGAACCGATTTTGGAAGCGCTGGGCATGGTCGAAGAGGTGCTGGAAGAGGCGCTCGACGAAGCTGCGAGCGAAGTCGAAGAAGCGCTAAGTGGCGATACTACCGAAACAATCCCCGAAGTCCCCCTCACCACCGGAGATGATGATGAGCACTGAAGACCAACGCGACGAGCTGCGCGCTAAAATCGAAGCCAGCGAGCGCCGGATGGCCGAACGCACGCTTGCCGATAGCGCGCAGGAAGCGGCGGGAGCGGCGACAGACTATGTAAAGAAAAATCCGCTCACGGTTCTGGGCGGGGCGGTCGCGATTGGCCTGTTGCTGGGCGCGATGTCAAAGCCGGGACGGCGAGCTGTCAAAACTGCGGCAACTGGCGCAGCAACCACAGTCAGCGATGCCGTTGGCGGTGCGGCATCGAGCGCCGCGAGCAACGTTGGCACGGCAGCGAAGAAACGCGGCAGAGCGTTTGGCGGATTACTGGCCGATGCCCTGATCGCTTATGGCGTAAAGCTGATCGATGAAGCGATGGACGGCGCGCGCATTGGTAAAGATGCCGCCCAAGATATCGGCGATAGCGCAACCGCCAAAGCGCGCGAATTGCGACGCGACGCAGGATATGCCGCTGGCACCGCAGCCGATAAAGGGCGAGCCGTCACCAAACGCACTCGCAGGCGCGCAACACGCGCGGTTCGCGACCTAACCGACAGGATTAGCAGTTAGGTGAAAGCACCCCTTTACCGTGCTCGCTTGCTATGGCCGCCGAGCACGGTAAAGGGGCGCTAACAGGCACTTTTTCAGGATCCGAGCAAATGGAAGAAACCACCCCATCCCAGCGTCTCCACCTTGTAATGGGCGGACGCGTCACTGATCCGCGTGGGCACGAATTTGCCGATCCGGAAAGCTTGCATGTCGTCGGCGTGTTCAGCTCCTACGAAGCCGCAGAGTCAGCTTGGCGCGGTCAGGCACAGCGCACCGTTGATGATGCTGAGATGAAATATGTGATTGTGCATATTCACCAGCTGCTGACCCCCGGCGAATAAGGAACCCGGCCGGGCATTATGCCCTACACAATCCGTCCTTTTGTAGAGAGCGATGCAGAAGCTCTGGCAGCCCTAACGCTGAGTGCAATTCGCGCTATCGGCGCCCTGCGCTATTCGCAGGTGCAGATTGATGCGTGGGCGGCAAGGCATCCGGGACCGGAGCGATTCATCGCCCGTGCGGCCAAGGGTGACCGGATTTACGTGGCCGTCGACACCACCGACAGCCCTGTCGCCTATTCCCTTTTGGAACTGTGCGATGACGCGAGCGGGCATCTCGATATGCTCTATTGTCACCCCAACCACAGCGGCAAAGGGTTGGCTGACCAGTTGTTGGCCGCTGCGGAAGTTTCAGCTCGCAAAGACGCGATCACACGCCTCTTTACCGAAGCAAGCGAACTCGCCCGCCCTGCTTTTGAGCGCGCAGGGTATAGCACCCAGCACCGCAGAGACTTCGAAATCGAAGGCGTTGCGATCCACAATCATGCGATGGAAAAATGCCTTAATTAGGCACTTTACTCGCCATAATTCAGATAAATTCGATCTTTTGGACGAGATAGAACTTATCGCCCGACGGCACAGTTACCTCAATCTCTTCCTCGACCTCTTTGCCGATCATAGCACGCGCCAGCGGCGATGAATAAGAGATGCGGCCCTTGGAAGCATCAGCCTCTGTCTGACCGACGATCTGGTATTTGATCGGCTTGTCGTCTTCATCGAGCAAAGTGACCGTTGCGCCGAACACGACCTTGTCACCGGACAATGTTGTCGGATCGATGATCTGTGCGCGGCTAACCTTGTCTTCCAGATCAGAGATATACGCCTCGACCTGACCCTGACGTTCTTTAGCCGCGTGATATTCAGCATTTTCCGACAGATCGCCGTGCGCGCGCGCTTCTTCGATCGCATCGACAATAATTGGGCGTTCCTCGCGCAGAGCTTTGAGGTCGGTCATGAGCAGCTCATACCCCTCCGCCAGCATCGGAACCTTATCCATCGTCGCCATTCCCGTTTCTTTCGTTGTCTAAACCGTGCCCCCGCCGCTATTTTGACGAAATTTCGACTGTGACCGCTCCGTAGAAAAGCAGCCTCTAACCATCGAAATGTCGGGAAAGACGGTGTGAATGCTTAGGTATAATAGTCCTGCAATGACCGGACTTCAAGCTGTGAGGGTTTTATCGCCGCAATTGCAGCCGCTGCGGCGCATGATGCAGCCGCCGTTGTGTAATACGGAACCTTCTTTTCAAGAGCCGTTGCGCGGATCGATTTGGAGTCCAAAAGCGACTGCCAACCTTCGGTCGAGTTAAAGATCAGTGCGACCTCTCCATCGATGATCCGGTCGACGATGTGGGGCTGCCCTTCGGCGACCTTATTGACCCGTTCGACCGGCAAGCCTTGCTCTGCAAGATAGCTTTGCGTGCCCGATGTGGCTATGATCGTGAAACCGGCATCGATCAGGTTTTTGACCGCAGGGACGATCACCGACTTGTCCGAATTCTTGACCGACACGAACACGGTGCCCTCTCGCGGCAAAATCATGCCTGCGCCCAATTGCGATTTGAAGAAGGCCGCTTCGAAATTGCTGTCGATGCCCATAACCTCACCCGTTGATTTCATTTCGGGGGTCAGCACCGGGTCGGCGCCGGGGAAGCGGGCAAAAGGGAACACCGCCTCTTTGATCGCCATATAATCGAACTCGCGCTTAAACGGTTCGAATGTTGAGAGTTTCTCGCCTGCCATCACGCGCGCGGCGATCTTGGCCACAGGCTGTCCGATGGCTTTGGCGACGAAGGGAACGGTGCGGCTCGCACGCGGATTGACTTCGATCAGATAGACCTCGCCATTTTTGACCGCGAACTGGACATTCATCAGCCCGCGCACACCCAAGGCCATGGCCAGCGCCTCTGCCTGACGCTCCATCTCGGCGACAATTTCAGCGTCGAGTGAGTAGGCTGGCAATGTGCAGGCACTGTCACCGGAGTGAACGCCCGCCTCTTCGATATGCTGCATTACCCCAGCAATTCGGACCTCGTCGCCATCGCAAAGTGCATCGACATCACACTCAATCGCATCGCGCAGATATTGATCGACCAGCACCGGACTGTCGCCTGACACATTCACAGCGGTTTTGATGTAGTCGTCCAGCTGCGCTTCGGAATCGACAATCTCCATCGCCCGACCGCCCAACACGAATGATGGCCGCAGAAGAACGGGATATCCGATGCGTGCAGCTACAGCCGCAGCCTCATCGCGGGTGTATGCGATGCCATTGTCCGGCTGTTTCAGGCCAAGCTTATCGACCAACTTCGCAAACCGCTCACGGTCCTCGGCGTGATCAATGGCATCGGGCGACGTGCCAAGGATAGGGATACCCGCATCCTCAAGCGCTTGGGCCAGCTTCAGCGGGGTCTGACCACCGAACTGCACGATTACGCCGACCAATTCGCCCGATTGCTGTTCAACGCGCAAGATTTCGAGCACATCTTCAGCTGTCAGTGGTTCAAAATAGAGGCGGTCGGATGTGTCGTAATCGGTCGAAACAGTCTCTGGATTGCAATTGACCATGATGGTTTCATAGGCCGGGCCATTCCACTCCTCACCAAGTGCAAAGCAGGCATGGACACAGCAATAGTCAAACTCGATCCCCTGGCCGATCCGGTTGGGTCCGCCGCCGAGTATGACGATCTTCTTGCGCTCACTGGGCGCGGCTTCGCATTCCGCTTCACCAAAAGTCGGCGCTTCGTAGGTTGAGTACATGTAAGGCGTAATCGCCTCGAACTCGGCCGCGCAGCTGTCGATCCGTTTGAACACCGGCAACACGCCAAGCTTCTGGCGCAGCGCCCGCACTTCCTCCTCGCTGGTGGCCCCGGCCATCGCTTGCAAGGCGTCATGCAACAGCCCAGAGCGCCGTGCCTGAGTCTCTGCCATCCCGCCTGCAACACCGACAGAACGCACCGCTAAGGTCGCCAATCGCTTGTCGGAAAAGCCCATCGATTTCAGTCGCCGCAAGCCCGCTGCGTCTTGGGGAAGACCTTCGGTGGAAACCTCACGCTCTGCATCAATGATCGCTTCAATTTGGCGCAGGAACCACGGGTCGTATCCGGTCACAGCCTGAATATCTTCAAGGGCCAGCCCTTCGCGAAACGCCTGTCCCACTTGCAGCAATCGGTCCGGTGTCCGGCGAGAGATCGCAGCGTTGATCACATCGCGCGACACACCTTCCAAGGCGGGCACGCGGTTAAATCCATCGAGGCCGGTCTCCAGCCCGCGCAATGCCTTTTGCATCGATTCTGCGAAATTGCGGCCAATCGCCATCACTTCGCCCACGGACTTCATCGCCGTGGAAAGCGCCGGTTGCGCGCCCTTGAATTTCTCAAAAGCAAAGCGCGGAATCTTGGTCACTAGATAGTCAATGGTCGGCTCAAAGCTCGCAGGTGTCGCTCCGGTGATCTCATTCGTAATCTCATCCAGAGTGTATCCCACAGCCAATTTCGCCGCGACGCGTGCAATGGGAAACCCGGTGGCTTTGGAGGCGAGAGCAGAGGAACGCGAGACGCGGGGGTTCATCTCAATCACGATCAAGCGGCCATCGGCAGGGTTCACAGCGAATTGAACATTTGAGCCGCCGGTCTCAACGCCAATCTCGCGCAGCACATTAATACTGGCGGTGCGCATGATCTGATATTCTTTATCAGTCAGTGTCAGCGCTGGGGCAACAGTGATCGAATCGCCGGTGTGTACGCCCATCGGATCGACATTTTCGATGGAGCAGATGATGATGCAATTGTCCGCGCGATCACGCACAACCTCCATCTCATATTCTTTCCAGCCGAGCAGCGATTCCTCGATTAGAACTTCGGTAGTGGGAGAGGCATCGAGCCCCTCACGCACGATCTTTTCAAACTCCGCCTTGTTGTAGGCAATGCCGCCACCCGTGCCGCCAAGGGTGAAGCTGGGACGGATGATCGCGGGAAGGCCTGTGCGCTCCAACACTTCGCGCGCTTCATCGACTGTGTTTGCGACGCCCGAACGCGCGCTTTCCAGCCCGATGGAGTCCATTGCATCGCGGAAACGCTGGCGGTTCTCCGCCTTGTCAATCGCGTCTGCCTTCGCCCCGATCATCTCGACGCCGTGTTTTTCCAGTGTGCCATCGGCATCCAATGCAAGCGCACAATTCAAGGCTGTCTGCCCGCCCATCGTCGGGAGCAACGCGTCTGGCTTTTCCTTGGCAATAATCTTGGCCACGATTTCCGGCGTGATCGGTTCGACATAGGTGCTGTCCGCGAAATCCGGATCAGTCATAATCGTCGCGGGGTTCGAATTGACGAGAATGACGCGGTAGCCCTCCTCCTTCAACGCCTTGATCGCCTGCGTGCCCGAATAGTCGAACTCACACGCCTGACCGATAATGATCGGACCGGCGCCAATAACGAGGATGGAGGATATGTCGGTGCGTTTAGGCATTCGGGCGGGAACCTTGGTGGGAGGAGAAGTGCAGGATCATTGGCTCGCGCCTCTATCCGTGAGGTAGAGGCCATTGGCTTCGGCAGAGCGGATGCAGGCGACTTGCGTATCGCTGAGCGCGTCATTGACGATCTTCAGGACAGAGACGCCGTCTGTGGCAACAATGTAGATGGTCGCGCCAAGTTCGCATGTGTCGACGATGGATTGCAGCACACGCTTTGGCTGACGGTAATACTCACCTGCGCCCGGCGTTCCGGGTATGCCTGCGCCAGAGTGGATGGTGATTTGGAACCGAGCGTTCCTCATCACATCCTCATCAGTTTGCGGGTCATAGTCAGCGATTGGCACGCTGGTCGGAGCGCCGTCGGTTGCGCAGGCCGTCGCGGGCGATGCGCACAAGACGAGAGCGAGGGAGCAGGAGAGAAATGAGTTCATTCTGCAGCCTCCACACTTTCCTGCGCGCGTGCGGGCGCGGGAAGGTCCACTGAAACGTCAATCAGGCGCATTCCAGCCAATTGCCGTTCGCAGCCATTCGCGATGACTTGCTCCGTGTTCATCCCCGGTCCTCGCACACGGTAAAGCGCAGGGTCCGTCGCCAAAAAGAACGCACCCTTCTCATCAACAGACTGAGTTTTGAAGCGGGTGACCGCGGTAGACATTTCATTGGTAGACGCAATCAACCGCGCACCAGCCGTCTCATCACTGCCCGGTACTGTCAGCGTTTGCAGCCCCTCTAACCCCAGCTTGGTTATGTCGTAGGTGTAAGTCGGCACCAGCCGTCCCGCCCCAGCGTCAAGCTGCGCCTCAAGATCATCGCTTAGGGTGTTGGTGACACGCAGAATGCAGGTTTCGGCTGCCTCTACACCCTCCCGCGGGTCTTCGGGATATAGGAGGGAACACGCCGACAGAGACACGAGCGTCGCAATAACAATCGTGCCTCGGAGCAACAGAGACGGAGCCAGGCCGCGCATCAAAAGCCAAGCCCCGCAGCGCCCGCATCAGTTGTAAATTCCGCGCCCGTCCGATCCTGAAATTCGGCCAAGCACAGGATCACGCCGACCATCTCGCGCTCTGAACGCTGTCGGCCTAGCACCACTGTTTTCTCACCCTCGCTCTCGGCTTCATTGGTGACCGTGACCGGGACACCATCATCGGTGGTGAAGCTGGAAGTCCGGTTGCCCGTCGCCAAACTTGCATCGTCGAGGCCGCATTCCTCTTGCAGTTCTGCGAATTGCTCGTCGGTGATTGGGCCCGGCTCACCGCCAAATACGCCGCCCGAACATGCGGCAAGGCCCGCCAATGAAATCAGTGCGATGAGCGTCTTCATACCAGTCCTCCAACAAACTTCTCAAACAGGTAAAAGCTATCCTGCGGACCCGGTGATGCCTCGGGGTGATATTGTACACCAAATGCCCGCTTGCCCTTAACCGCAATCCCGCAATTGGAACCGTCGAACAGGCTTACATGAGTTTGCTCAAGCGTGTCTGGCAATGTGTCGCCATCCACTGCAAAGCCGTGGTTCATGCTGGTGATCTCGACCAAGCCACTGGTGTCGCCCCAATGCTCACCAACACGCTGAACCGGGTGGTTTGCGCCTCGGTGACCTTGGTGCATCTTCACCGTTTTGGCACCTGCGGCGAGCGCCAGCATCTGGTGACCCAAGCATATGCCGAACAAGGGCATGTCCGCGTCCAGCAACGCTTTGATCACTGGCACCGCATACTCCCCAGTCGCCGCCGGATCACCGGGGCCGTTGGAGAGAAAAACGCCATCGGGCCTTAGTGCCATGATCGTGTCGAAGTCGGTCTTTGCGGGGACTACGGTAACCTTGGCGCCCGCACGCACCAAATTTCGGAAGATGTTGTCCTTTGCGCCGTAGTCAATTGCCACCACATGCGGAGCACCATCGCCCGCGCCTCCGCCATAGCCGTGGCCGAGCTGCCAAAAGCCGCCTTCCCAGCTTTGCTGAGCCTCTCGGGTAACGCGCTTGGCGAGATCCATCCCTTCGAGCCCGGCCCACTCCTGAGCGCGTGCGACAAGTGCTGGCACGTCGAACTTTCCATCTGGCGCATGGGCGATCACTGCATTGGGCGCGCCCGACATGCGGATGCGGCGGGTCAAAGCGCGAGTGTCCACACCCGACAGGCCGATCTTGTTGTGCCGCTCCATCCATGCCGTGAAGTTCTCCAGACTGCGGAAATTGGACGGCACCGTTACGTCTTCGCGAACGATGCAACCAACTGCGCCTTCGACCACAGACTCAATATCTTCGTCGTTCGCGCCGACATTACCAATATGGGGGAATGTGAATGTTACGATTTGCGCAGCATAGGAAGGATCAGTCATCACCTCCTGATAGCCGGTCATCGATGTGTTGAAGCACACTTCACCCACGGCCGATCCGGCATGACCAAAGCCCATGCCCCAGATCACCGTTCCATCGGCAAGAACACAGCAACCGGTCGCATCTTTGGGTTGCGCAGGGGTATTCGCGGATGGGGCCATGGGGGCGCTCCGTTTCGTTCAAATTTCCAGCAATGTCGCTAAGTCTCATCGGCTAGACAGACCCTGCCCCCGCGTCAACCTAGGCGAGGCGGTCTGTATGCGTTAGAGGACGCACCGATCCATTCCATCCACAGCAAAGTTCAAATCACATGATCAGAGACGATATCAAGGCCGCCACCATCACAGCGATGAAAGCCAAGGAAAAAGAGCGCACTGCGACGCTCCGCCAGATTTCGGCCAAGATCAAGGACCGCGATATTGAAGAGCGCACATCGTCCAAGGAAATCGACGATGATGTTCTGGTCACCAGCGTATTGCAGAAAATGGCGAAGCAGCGCCGCGAATCGATCACCATGTACCGCGATGGTGGGCGCGAGGAGTTGGCTGCGAAAGAAGAAGCCGAGCTTGCCGTAATCGATGAATTCCTACCGCAAATGATGAGCGAGGCAGAAACCGCCGCTGCAATCGCTGCGATCAAGGAAGAGACGGGAGCATCTGGCATGCAGGATATGGGCAAAGTCATGGGCGAATTGAAAGCGCGGCATGGAGCAGTGCTCGACGGCAAAATGGCCAGTGGACTGGTGAAAGCGGCACTGAGTTAATTTTCGGCTTTCGCACAGGCTAGTCCACACACTCGTTTCGCAACAAGGTTGAACCGGAATGCGTTCGCGCGCATTTTACGACGATGGCTATCACCCCGCAATGGAAGGACGAACTGCGCGCGCGTATCACGCTGTCGACGGTGATCCTTCGCACAGATAAGCTGACGCGTGCGGGGCGCGAATGGAAAGGGTGCTGTCCGTTCCATGACGAGAAGACGCCGAGCTTCTACGTCAATGATCAAAAGCAGTTCTACCATTGCTTTGGCTGCGGCGCGCATGGCGATGTCATCAGTTGGATGACGGAACAGCGCGGGCTATCCTTTATCGACGCAGTGAAGGAATTAGCGGCAGAGGCCGGGATGGAAGTTCCCGCCCCCGATCCGATTGCGGCGAAGAAAGCCGAGAAACGCGCTGAGTTGGTGGATGTCACCACTGAGGCTCAGGAATGGTTCGTCGACAATTTGCGCAGCGCCGACGGGCGCAGAGCGATGCAATATCTGACTGGGCGCGGATTAAAGCCGGAAATCTTGCGCGAGTTTGGCTTTGGCTATGCCCCGCCGAGCAAGCAGGCCTTGAACCGCGCGCTGGCCCGATATGAGGATGCGATGCTGGTTGAGACCGGCATGCGGATCAAGACCGATGATGGCACCACATATGACCGCTTTCGAGAGCGCATCATGTTGCCCATCCAGGATGCTCGCGGGCGCGTGATCGCTTTTGGTGGGCGGATTATGGATAAACGCGATGGTGTCGCGAAATATCTGAATTCACCCGACACGCCGCTGTTTGACAAAGGCCGCACGCTCTACAACCTCCACCGCGCCGCCCCGGCATCGCGTCAATCGGGCCGAGTTGTCGTGGTCGAAGGCTATATGGATGTGATCGCGCTGGCTCAGGCCGGATTTGATGATGCAGTCGCGCCGCTCGGCACTGCACTCACCGAAATGCAGTTAGAGATGCTGTGGCGCATGGTTGAACTGCCGGTGCTTTGCTTTGACGGAGACACGGCGGGTCGGCGTGCTGCCATGCGGGCGATCACGCGTGCGTTACCGATGCTGGCGCCGATGCGCTCGCTCAATATTGTGCGGCTTCCCACCGGGCTCGATCCCGACGACCTTATCAAAGAGCACGGTCCGGGAGCGATGGAAAAACTCTTGGCTGAACCCAAAAGCCTGCTCGACACTTTGTGGGAATTTGAACGTGACGCCAAACCGCTCGCCAGCCCAGAGGCCAAAGCCGGATTGAAAGCGCGGTTGATGGAGCATGTCGATACGATTCAGGACAGCGATATCCGCGCGCTTTACCGCCGCGAATTGCTCGACCGGTTCTCCGCCTTTGCTTATCCGCCCCGCGCTCCCCGTGTGCAGCGTCCCATGACGAAAAGCGGGCCGTGGCGCGGATCAGCCCCTACCCCGCCAGGCTTGTCACAGGGCGCGCGCGATGTGCTCAGTCGCGCCATGTCGGGTGGTCAACGCGCAACATTTCTGTCGGCAGTAATCGCCGGATTGGTGCGTCATCCAGCAGAGATCGCACGCCATTCCGAAGCGCTCAGCCGCCTTGCCCAGCTCAACCCGAATGTCGCGCCTGAAATTGAATCGTTGATTGAACTGTCAGAAACGCTTGATTCGCAGCCCACAAACGCCATATCGCATAGGCAAGGCTATCCCGCCCCACCGGAAGACCAACGTTACGCCTTCCTCAGAGAAGGCACATCCCCCGGTGAAGCGCGCGAGGAATTGGCTGAAGCTGTGTCGTTGCTGGCCCAAAAACCAGCGCTCGAGACCGCTATGGCGGCGACGATCGCTCGTTTTGACGAAGATCCTGAGGGATCCTTTGCCGAACAGGCTCGCTTACGCGCACAGCTCACCGAAGTGGATGAACGTCTGAAAGCATTCGGGCGAAAGAAAGCCGGTCCGCCGGCTGATGACGAAGCTGCATGATAGCAGCGCGACGGGATTAACATTGGTGGCTCTATCAAGGGCGCTGGACGCAGCGTTTGGATGAGAAAGTCACGAGAAACGGAACGACCGACAACCATGGCCTCGACCGCAAAAACACAAGATAAAGACGACGCACCGCTGATCGATCTCAATGAAGCATCGGTCAAAAAGCTGATAAGCAAGGGCAAGAAAAAGGGCTACATCACCTATGATGAGCTCAATGCCGCGCTGCCTTCGGGTGAAATGAGCCCCGACCAGATCGAAGACATTCAAACCGGTCTTTCCGAAATGGGCGTCCAAATCGTCGAAAACGACGAAGAGGCCGAAGCGGAAGCGGAAGTGGATGCCGAAGTCGAAGAAATGGCCGTCGATGACGATGGCAAAAAACCGGCGGCGAAAAAAGAGACCAAGGCTGCTGCTGCCAAAAAGACCGGTGCGGGTGATCGCACCGATGACCCTGTGCGCATGTATCTGCGCGAAATGGGCGCGGTCGAATTGCTCAGCCGCGAAGGCGAAATTGCAATCGCGAAACGGATCGAATCCGGCCGCGACATGATGATCATGGGCCTGTGCCAAAGCCCGATCACGTTCCACGCGATCATCCAATGGTCCGAAGCACTAAACTCCGAAGACATGCAGCTGCGTGAGATCCTTGATCTTGATGCGATGCTTTCAAAGGAGCCTCCACCTGACAAGATGGAGGAAGAGAACGAAGAAGACGACGGCGAAATCTCCGAAGAGACCGCTGGCCCGACGATCCGCGACGAAGATGAAGTCGAGGACCACAAGGAAGAGGGCGAAGGCGAAGACGGCGAAGAAGGCGAAACCAAAAAGGAAGAGGAGGAAGAGGAGGACAACACCCTCTCCCTCGCCCAGATGGAAGCTGCGCTTAAGCCTGACGCGATTGAGCGTTTCGCTCGCATCACTAAACTTTTCAAAACCTTTGAGAAATTGCAGGCCGAGCGCGTTGAGACGCTGGCTGCTGGTGGCGAGTTCCCCAAGGCGAAAGAGAAGAAGTACGAGTCGCTTGGCGATGAACTGACCGCCGAGGTGGAAAGCATGCAGTTCCACGCGACCAAGATCGAATTTCTGGTCGACAACCTTTATGCGTTTAACCGCCGGTTGACCGCATTGGGCGGACAGATGCTCCGTTTGGCAGAGCGTCATAAGATCAAGCGGATCGATTTCCTGAAAAGCTACGTCGGCAATGAGCTTGACGATGGCTGGATAGCGGCGAACGCAAAGAAAGATAAAAAGTGGGCTGCTTTCGCTGACAAGGAAGAGGGCGCGATTGATCGCATCCGCACCGAAATCACCGACATTGCCGCAAATACCGGCATGGCGCTCCCCGAATTCCGCCGCATCGTCAACATGGTGCAAAAAGGCGAACGTGAAGCGCGCATAGCGAAGAAGGAAATGGTTGAGGCGAATTTGCGCCTCGTGATTTCCATCGCGAAGAAATACACCAATCGCGGACTGCAATTCCTTGATCTGATTCAAGAGGGCAATATCGGCCTTATGAAGGCGGTCGATAAGTTTGAGTATCGCCGCGGCTACAAATTCTCGACCTATGCGACGTGGTGGATCAGGCAGGCGATCACGCGGTCTATCGCAGACCAAGCGCGCACGATCCGTATTCCGGTCCACATGATCGAGACGATCAACAAGCTGGTGCGCACATCGCGCCAATTCCTGCACGAAGAAGGCCGCGAGCCGACTCCTGAGGAAATGGCAGCGCGTCTGTCCATGCCGCTCGAAAAAGTGCGTAAGGTGATGAAAATCGCCAAAGAGCCAATCAGCCTCGAAACACCAATTGGTGATGAGGAAGATTCGCATCTGGGTGACTTCATTGAGGACAAAAACGCCGTGATCCCGGTCGATGCCGCGATCCAGGCGAACCTCAAAGAAACCGTCACCCGCGTCCTTGCATCGCTAACTCCGCGTGAAGAGCGCGTGCTGCGTATGCGTTTCGGCATCGGCATGAACACTGACCACACTTTGGAAGAAGTCGGTCAGCAATTCAGCGTGACCCGCGAACGCATCCGTCAAATTGAGGCTAAGGCGCTTCGCAAGCTGAAGCATCCAAGCCGCTCGCGCAAAATGCGGTCATTCCTGGATCAGTAAACGCGGATGGCGGATGAAGAGAAATCGGTGAGAGCAGGTGGTTCAAACGAATCCCTGCTCTCCAACCGACCTTTCGTGATTGGCCTGTTGTTTGCGGCGACAGTCGTTTTAGGTTTTACGAACATCGTGGGCGTCGTTCTTGCATATGTGTTTCGTGGGCGTGAGCATGAGGCTTGGGAAGCGAGCCACTTTCGCTATCTGATCGCAACGTTTTGGCTCGCCTTTGTCCCGTTAGTGATCGCCTATGTGAGCTTCATTTCGCTGTTCTTGCTCACAAACAACGCGATTTGGGGGTTGCTAGTCTTTCCGGTGATCATCGCTGCCTTTGTCCATTCAATGGTGCGAACAATAATGTCCATGATGAAGTCAAACATTCGACAGCCGATGCCCAATCCGAACAGTTGGACAATTTGAGAAAGCATCAGTGATGGCCAAACCTGATCCCACCATCATCGCCATCGTCAGCCAAAAGGGCGGCTCGGGCAAAACCACGCTTGCCGTGAACCTTGCGACGCGCGCGGCTCAGGCTAAGCATGAAAGCTGTGTGATCGACACCGATCCGCAAGCGACCGCAGCCGCATGGAGCGATTGGCGGGGCGATTTCCTGCCTGTTGTTGTGACTGCGCCCCCGGCCCGGCTTGGTCGCACCATCGCCAGTGCGCAAAAGAATGGCGTCGATTTCATCGTGATCGACACCCCTCCCCATGCCGATGCCGCCGCGCGTGAAGCGATCAAGGCGGCGGATATCGTGCTGGTCCCAACCAAGCCGCGCGCATTCGATCTCGCCGCGCTGGAGCCTATTGCGGACCTTGTCAGCTTTGCGAAAACACCCGCTTTCGTGGTGCTTAACGCTGTGCCATCGGGCGCTACCAAACTGGCTGAGGAAGCGCGCAAAGCCGCGAGCGACATGGGCCTTGATATCTGCCCGATTGAATTGGGCGACCGCGCTGCCTTCCACCGGTCCAGTGCTAAAGGGGAAACGGCGGCAGAGATGGCTCCAGAGAGCAAAGCGGCCAACGAGATCGAAGCCTTGTGGAAATGGGTGAAGAAAACCGTCAAAAAGTCGAAGAAATGAGCGAAAAACCGCCATCTCGCGGTCGGCCAGCGGACCACTCTTGGGGCATAGGTGACCTGTTTTCTAACCGCCCCTTCATCATCAGTGCGCTCTACATATGCACCTATTTCACCGGCATCTCATGTTTTGTCGGGGTGGTGCTGGCCTATGTCTTTGCAGATGCTCAGGCAGAGGATTGGGAACAGAGCCACTACACCTATCTCATTCGCACTTTTTGGCTTCTCGTTGTGGGCTGTCTGTTATGTGTTGCTATTGGGCTTACGCTAACGGCGCTTGAATTTGAGGTTATCGGCCTTGCCCTTGGCTTGCTGAGCATGCTCGGATTGTTTGTTGTCACTGCTGTGCGAACGGTGTTCTCGATGCTGAATTCTGCACGCAAAAAGCCTATGCCTCGCCCGCGCACTTTCTGGATTTAAGTGATTGACTTAAAATCAATATCGGCGGTTACGATCATCTTCGAAAGAACGCGGGTTTAGCCCGAACTGCAACCGGTACTCACCGGGAATAATCGGATCTTGCGCGCGCGGCAGACGAGCAAATCGTGACCGAATGCGGTCAAGCTCACTATAGGGCAACTCCGACCATTCGAGGGTGTTGCGCGCCGTTAGCGCAAAATCACCCACATAGGTGATCGCGCCTGCCTCAACATCGAATTTGGGCGCGATCTCACCATACCCACGGCTGGGACGTGACAATTGCTCACCACCGCCAAGGCCCGAGACGTCGATCAAGCACCGCTCGTCCTCCGCAGGAATTTTAGGGCAGTTCATCCCATGTGCGACAAGCCGGTATGTGCCGGGACGCAATTGGAAGGTGCGAACCTTGTATTCGACCGTGTCATTGCCGAATGCAAAAAAACCTTGCCGGCGCTCAAACCGAACAACATCGGCATCATTGGTGATGCTTCCGCCTTCACGCAGGAAATACACTTGTAACGGATCGTCGAGATACAATTCACTGCGGATTGAGATCACCACGGCACCGTGGCCGCCCTCCACTGCCGAACCACGCGACACACGCTCCGCCTCGGTCCCCGGTTCAGCGAAAGCTACGCTCCATCCCGGAAGCGCAATGATGGCGAGGAAAAAAGCAGAAAGAACGGTACGCATTGCGGACAGACCTTGAGTGTTTTTGCGTTGGGTGAAGCCCCGAAATGAAACATGCGCCCGTTCAGCACAAGGGGCCAATCGCACGCGCCACAACGAATTTCGCTCTAACACGAGGAAAAGCGCAAGACTTGGGGTGGAGTCCAGCTCGCACGCGCACTATGTAGCCGTCCATGCGCATTGCTATAGCCTCCGATCACGCCGCCACCGACATGAAGGCAGAGATTGCCGAATGGTTGATGGATGAAGGCCACGAAGTCGCCGACCTTGGCCCGAATGAGGGCGAAAGTGTCGATTATCCCGATTACGGGTATAAACTCGCCGAGGTCATCGCCGATGGCACAGCGGAATATGGCATCGCGCTGTGCGGGTCCGGCGTCGGCATCTCCATCAGCGTCAATCGCCACCCAGCCCTGCGTTGTGCGTTAGTATCCGAGCCATTGTCCGCTGCTCTCGCACGCGAACATAACAATGCGAACTGTATCGCCCTGGGCGCGCGATTAACTGGCATCGAAATGGCCAAGTCTTGCGTAGCTACTTTCCTAAGCACCGAGTTTGCCGATGCGGATGACCCGGCTGGCCGTCACCAGCGCCGCGTCGCCAAACTTGGCATTCCTCCCATTTTGCCTGACCATATTGAGACCCATCAATGAGCACCCAGCCCAACGACGTAGTGAACCCAATGCACGGTTTCTGGAATGATGACCTCGCCACCGCAGATCCGGAAATCGCGGCTGCCATCGGCAATGAGCTGAAACGTCAACAGGACAAGATCGAGCTGATCGCGAGCGAGAATATTGCGTCCAAAGCGGTGCTTGAAGCGACCGGCAGCGTGTTCACCAACAAATATGCAGAAGGCTATCCGGGCAAGCGGTACTATGGCGGCTGTGACTATGCGGACGTGGTCGAAACCTTAGCCATAGAACGCGCCAAGCAATTGTTTGGATGCAATTTTGCCAATGTTCAACCAAACAGCGGCAGTCAAATGAACCAAGCGGTGTTCCTTGCGCTCTTGCAGCCGGGCGACACATTCATGGGGCTTGATCTCAATTCAGGTGGGCACCTGACGCACGGTTCACCGGTCAATATGTCAGGCAAATGGTTCAACCCTGTCAGCTATGGCGTGACTGAAGGTGATGAGCTGATCGATATGGATGCGGTCGCCGTTACGGCGCGCGAGCATAAGCCCAAGATCATCATCTGTGGCGGCACCGCCTATTCGCGGATCTGGGACTTTGCCGCGTTCCGCAAGATTGCCGATGAAGTGGGCGCGGTCCTGCTCTGCGATATGAGCCACATCTCCGGATTGGTCGCAGGCGGCGCGCACCCTTCGCCCTTCCCGCATTGCGATATTGTGACCTCGACCACGCACAAGAGTCTGCGCGGTCCGCGTTCGGGGATCATGCTTTGGAACGATGAGAAGTTCACCAAGCCTTTGAACATGGCGGTTTTCCCCGGTCTTCAAGGCGGTCCTTTGATGCATGTCGTCGCAGCCAAGGCCGTTGCGTTTCTTGAGGCGTTGCAGCCAGAGTTCAAAACCTATGCGCACCGCATCGTTGAAAATGCGCGCGCATTGGCGGCTAGCCTTGAAGAGAACGGTTTGCGGATTGTTTCGGGCGGAACGGATAACCATTCGATGCTGGTCGATCTCACCGCAAAAGATGTGACCGGTAAAGCTGCAGAGGCGGGGCTCGATCGCGCTTGGCTGACCTGCAACAAGAATGGCATCCCCTTCGACACGCGCTCTCCTTTTGTGACCAGCGGCATCCGCCTCGGCACACCGGCCGGCACAACGCGCGGCTTTGGCCCGGCAGAATTCCGGGTCGTGGGCAAGCTGATCGCTGAAGTGATCGATGGTCTGTCCAAGAATGGCCCAGAAGGCGATGCTCAGGTTGAGGAAAGCGTTCGTTCGCGCGTTGCCGATCTATGCGCGTCTTTCCCTGTTTATCCTGACGCATAATGCGCTGTCCGTTTTGTGCCAATGACGACACGCAGGTAAAGGATTCGCGCCCAACGGAGGACGCGAATGCAATCCGGCGGCGGCGGCAATGCGGGTCATGCGGCGCGCGCTTTACCACCTTTGAGCGCGTGCAACTGCGCGAGGTCACGATTGTGAAATCCGGCGACCGTCGCGAAGCGTTTGACCGGTCAAAGATTGAGCAATCCGTCTCCCTCGCATGCCGAAAACGCGGCGTAAGCGAGGAACGCATCGACCAGTTGATCTCTGGTATTCAACGCCAAGTTGAAACCGCGGGCGAACCCGAAGTGCCATCGCACCGCATTGGCGAGATGGTTATGGACGGCCTTAAGCAAATCGACAGCGTTGCCTATATCCGCTTCGCCAGCGTCTATCGCGATTTCTCCGAAGCTAAGGACTTCGAAGAGTTCGCCAGCACAGTCGCCGAAGCTGCAAAAGATTAAGGTGGCAGGCAAACCCATCATCGTGCTGGTCCGCCCGCAACTGGGCGAGAATATCGGCAAGGCCGCCCGCGCAATGCTCAATTTTGGTCTGACCGAAATGCGCATCGTCAATCCCCGCGATGGCTGGCCCAACCCCTCTGCTGGCCCGGCCGCATCAGGCGCGGATATCGTGCTGGATCAAGCTAAGGTCTACACCTCCACAGCCGAAGCGGTAGCCGATTGCGAACATGTCTATGCCACCACAGTGCGCAAGCGCGGCGTTACGAAACCGGTGGTCGGGCCCGATGGAGCTGCACGGCTGGTGCATAAAGAGCCCGGTCGTCATGCTGTATTGTTCGGGCGCGAGGCGTCGGGTTTGGAGACCGAGGATGTGGCGCTTGCCCGACATATTCTGACCGTCCCGATCAACCCGGAATTCGGCTCGCTTAACTTGGCGCAGGCGGTGATCCTCGTCGCGTATGAATGGTCGCGAATTGGCAGCGAGTTGGCGGGTTCCGAAACTGAGCTCGTTCAGCCCACGAACGAAGAAGATATCCTCCCTCCCGCCGCGCAGGACGAGCTCGAAGGTTTGATCGCCCATTTTGAAAAACTGCTCGATCTGCGCGGCTATTTCCTGCCCGAGGCAAGGCGCGAAGCCACCGCACGCACTTTGCGCACCGTCCTGACAAAACCCGCTTGGAATCACCTCGAAGTGCGCACATTACGTGGCGTTTTGAGCACATTGGAGAAGCCACCGCGCCGGTAAGCGCCTTGACCGTGGACATTGCCAGTGCCGCTCGATAGCAACGTGGTCCTCTAATTTGCCCCTTATTTGCGAGAATACAGATGAAATCGACTTTTGCGCGCGTCGCAGCTGTGGCCACCTTTGTGTTTGCCGCCCCTCTTCTTACCGTATCCGCTTTGGCAGACGAGCCGGGCGAAGGCGCTGAAAGCCAGACCGTTGTGGAAGGCGCCGAACCTGCTCCTGAACAGCCTGTACAACCGGCTCAACCGGCGGAAACTCCTGTTGACGCTCCGGCTGCTCCCGCACCCGAGGCTCCTACTGTCGAAGAAGAACCGCAAGAAGAACGCGTCATCTGTCGCAGCATCCGGCTTGACGCATCAAGCCGCCGCAAATCGCGCGTTTGCCTAACCGAAGAAGGCTGGCGCGACCTTAACCAGCGGCGCTAGTGTGCGGACGAGTGCATTATTCAGTTGCGCTAAATGGACTGTCGCCAAATTTCTCTGATTTGTTGGGAGAGATGTTATGAGCCTTGTGTTGATTTCCGTTGCCTTGCCGCTTTTTGCAGTGAGCCCTGACGATGCGCTGTTGTCCAGCCATCGCACATTTGTGTCGGCGGAGGCGCAAAATGCAGCCAGCGAGAACGGCACACATGTGCTTTGTCTGGAGCGTTCACGGCTCAATGGCATTTCGCATATTTGTTTGACAGAACAAGAATGGCGCGACGCCATTGAGCATGCCCAAACTCAGGCTGCTGGCACTCAACGTCAGAGACTCATTGATCGCGCTCAATTCTACGCAGGGCTTTAACCTAAGCACCTTACGTAATTGGTGGCCGAGATACTTGACTTCCATGGGCGTACAGCTATGTGCGCCATTCGCAATTTGGCTCCGCACCCCGGTGAAGCGGCAGCCGCGTATGAGAAACAGCTCATATGGTGTGATGCCGGGTTCAATGATCGCCATTTGGGCGGTCCTGCAAATTTGAAGGATATTCGTATGACGAAGCGTACCAGCTCGAAGCATAAACTCGACCGTCGGATGGGTGAAAACATCTGGGGTCGTCCCAATTCCCCGGTGAACAAGCGTTCCTACGGCCCCGGCCAGCACGGTCAGCGTCGCAAGAGCAAAATGAGCGATTTCGGCCTGCAACTGCGCGCCAAGCAAAAGCTCAAAGGCTATTACGGCGACGTCACGGAAAAACAGTTCCGTTCGACCTATAAAGATGCGACCCGGATGAAGGGTGACACTGGTCAGAACCTGATTGGTCTGCTCGAGCGTCGCTTGGACATGATTGTTTATCGCGCGAAATTCGCACCCACGATCTTCGCAGCGCGTCAGATCGTTAGCCACGGACACATTTATGTGAACGGAGTAAAGTGCAACATCGCAAGCCGTCGCATCGATCTCGGCGATGTCATCAGCCTCGGCTCGAAAGCTAAGGAAATGGCGCTGGTGATCGAAGCACAAAGTCTGCCAGAGCGTGAAATTCCCGACTATGTCGTACCAGAAGGCAACGACAAGGTCGCTTTCAGCCGCGTACCAAAGCTTGACGAAGTGCCTTACCCGGTCACCATGGAACCGAACCTCGTGGTCGAGTTCTACTCGCGTTAATCCGCGAAGTGCCGATGGCAAGAGTTGGGGCGGTCCTGCGGGACCGCCCTTTTCTTTTGGGCGCTCTCAAAACAGCCCACGCACAAAAAAGGGCGGCCCCGAATGGACCGCCCTCTATGTGCGCCTCATAGTTGAGATGAAACAAATACGCGCTACTTGCGAATTTGATCCCATTTTTCAAATTCATATGCGATTGAGCCTTCGACAAGACGCTCCCACATGTCCGCAATGACATCACCGGGAATACCGCGCGCCTCTGCGTCGGTCACCGCCGCGTTGATCACCGCAGCTTTGCGTGGCTCATCCCGCACTGCATCGCGCGTGCCCTTTATTCGAGCGGCTGCGCGCATATAGCCAAACCGGGTCTCTAACAGCGCAACCAATTCTCGGTCAGTTGCATCGACCCCTTCGCGCACTTGCAACATATCCGTACAGTCTTCTGGAGCTTTGGGCATCTATTCGGAACTTCCAAGGTAATCGCGCCGGAATTCAGCGGCAAATTGTGCGAAACGCGCATCTCCAATGGCATCCCGCATGGCCTGCATCAAGGCTTGGTAGAACGCCAAATTGTGCTCCGTCACCAACATCGCGCCAAGGATCTCCCCGCTCTTTTGCAGATGGTGCAAGTAAGCGCGTGAGTATGTTGCACAGGTCGGACATTTGCAGCGGTCATCCAGCGGCCCGGTATCCTCTGCATGGCGCGCATTGCGCAGGTTTAGAGGGCCATTCCAGGTGAACGCCTGACCATTTCGACCAGAGCGAGTGGGCAATACGCAATCGAACATATCAATGCCGCGCTCCACCGCGCCCACAAGGTCATCGGGTTTACCCACACCCATAAGGTATCGAGGACGGTCAGCGGGCAGCATTTCAGGCGCATAGTCGAGCACGCCGAACATCGCCTCTTGCCCCTCGCCTACGGCCAAACCGCCAACTGCATAGCCATCAAAGCCAATATCGATGAGTTTCTGCGCGCTGATGCTGCGCAACTCCTGATCGAGAGCGCCCTGTTGAATACCGAACAGGGCCGAGCGGGCCGCATGTTCGACGCCACTATCGAACCCATCACGGCTGCGTTTTGCCCAGCGCATGGAAAGCTCCATACTTTGCGCAATCTCTTCACGCGGTCTGTCTGCGCGCGGGCACTCATCAAACGCCATCACAATGTCTGATCCAAGTAGCCGCTGAATTTCCATTGAGCGTTCCGGGGTCAGCATATGCTTAGAACCATCAAGATGACTGCGGAACTCCACGCCTTCTTCGGTCAATTTGCGCAAATCCGATAGGCTCATCACTTGATAGCCGCCGGAATCGGTCAGGATCGGGCGATCCCAATTCATGAATTTGTGCAACCCGCCAAGCCGTGCGACCCGCTCTGCACCGGGGCGCAGCATCAGGTGATAAGTGTTACCAAGGATGATGTCAGCGCCAGTCGCCCGCACGCTTTCAGGTTTCATCGCCTTGACCGTCGCAGCAGTTCCAACAGGCATGAATGCGGGCGTGCGAATGTCGCCGCGCTGCATTTGAATACGGCCAGTGCGCGCACGTCCATCGGTCGCGGCAAGGGAAAAAGTGAATCGTTCAGCCATCGCCGCAGCGACTAGCGAGGAAATGCGCGATAGGCGAGGACTTACCCGGTTACGTGGTGGGAGATGTCACTCTCTCAACCGCCATCCGGTCTTGAAGATATAAGCAATCACTGCAGTGCAAAGCGCCAAAAAGCCCAATGTCAGGCCAAGCGAGACCCAGATCGACACGTCCGATGTACCGTAAAATGTCCATCGAAGACCGCTCACGAGAAACGCGATTGGATTGGCGAGCGCAATGGTGCTCCATGGCTCTGGCAGTTGGTCAATCGAATAGAATGTGCCGCCCAGAAATGTCAGCGGGGTCAGGATCAAGAGCGGAATAATTCCAAGCTTTTCAAAACTATCTGCCCAAATACCAAGGATAAATCCAAACAGCGAAAAACTCGCCGTGACCAGCATGATATAGCCGACCGCGAATAACGGATATTTGATCTCATAATCGACAAACAGGGTCGCTGTGCCAAGGATAATCGCCGCGAGGATCAATCCCTTCGTCGCGGCTGCACCGACAAATCCAATCAAAGTTTCGGCAACCCCGACAGGCGCTGAAAGCAGCTCATAAATCGTGCCGGTAAAGCGCGGCATATAGATGCCGAAACTCGAATTGCTCGTCGTCTCTCCCAACAATGTCAGCATCAACAGGCCGGGAATGATAAAGGCGCCATAGGGCACCCCGTCCACCGGCTCCATCCGAGCGCCGATCACTGTTCCGAACACCACGAAATAGAGCGATGTCGTGAGGACTGGCGACAGGATCGATTGGAACGCGGTGCGCATCGCACGCATCAATTCACGGGTGTAGATCGACCAAGCGCCGCGTGCGTTAAAGCCCATTACGCGGCCTCCTCTGCGCTCAAAAGATCGACGAAAATATCCTCCAATGAGGAATCGTGCACATCTATACCGCGATAATCGATTCCTGCGGCGATCAAAGCCTTAGTCAATACAGCCACTTCTTCGCTGCCGCTGCCTGATCCGTCCCCGCCGCGATAGCACAGTTCGCGGCCATCTTCGCTGAGCGTGACAGGAAACTGAGTGATGGTTTCGGGCAATTGTGGCAGGGGTTCGCTTAAAGTGATGACCGCTTCTGTTGTGCCCATACGCTGCATCATCGCGTCCTTATTATCCACCATCAGGATGCGTCCGGCGCGAATGATTCCGACGCGGTCCGCCATCAATTCGGCCTCTTCAATATAATGCGTGGTGAGGATGATCGTGGTGCCGCGTTCGCGCAAAGCAGCGATCTGCTCCCACATGCCCTTGCGCAACTCAACATCGACACCCGCGGTTGGTTCGTCGAGGAACAGCAGCTCAGGCTCATGTGCCAGCGCCTTCGCGATGAGCACCCGCCGCTTCATCCCGCCCGATAGTTCCCGAATTTGACTGGAACGCTTTTCATAGAGCGAGAGACTTTTAAGAATTTCCTCAATTCGAGCTTTGTCTGGGGGGTGACCAAATAGGCCGCGCGAATAGGATACGGCCCTCTCGACCGTCTCGAACATATCAGTGCTAAGCTCTTGAGGAACCAGCCCAATCCGCGCTCTCGCCGCGCGCCAATTGTGCGCAAGATCATGGCCGAATGCGGTGATGCTGCCGCCAGTGGGGCGTACCAACCCGCACACCGCACCAATCAGGGTTGTCTTACCCGCGCCGTTGGGGCCGAGCAGTGCGAAAATCTCACCTTTGCGAATGGTCAGATCAACGCCGTCCAGCGCCTTTACACCGCCGGAATAGACCTTTGTGAGGCCTTCGATTTCAAGGATTGTCTCGTTCACACACCGGATGTGGCACAGCGCGGCGCGATTACAAGCACCCAGCGGCGAAACTCAGGGCAAGAGCAGCGAGGAATCGCCGTAGGAATAGAAACGGTAGTCATTGTCGATCGCATGGGCGTAGGCCGCCATCATCCGATCGCGCCCCATGATCGCGCTGACCAGCATCATCAGCGTCGATTTGGGCAAGTGGAAGTTGGTCATCAAGCCATCGACCACGCCAAATTGATATCCCGGCGTGATGAAGATATCGGTGTCGGCGGCGAATTCGCGCACTCGCCCGCTTTCGTCAGTCGCGCTTTCGAGCAGTCGCAGCGAGGTTGTGCCCACCGCGATGATCCGCCCACCGGCCGCCTTTGCAGCGTTGATCCGCGCAGCAGTCCCTGCATCAATGCGCCCGAATTCGGAGTGCATGACGTGGTCGTCAGTGTCATCCGCCTTCACCGGCAGAAACGTCCCCGCTCCCACATGCAGAGTGAGCATTTCGCGTTTTACTCCGCGCATATCGAGCGCCGCGATCAGCTTTGTCGTAAAGTGCAGCGAGGCAGTGGGCGCAGCGACTGCACCCGGCTCGCTTGCGAACATGGTTTGGTAATCGGCCAGATCCTGCTCATCCACGCCGCGTCTTTGCGCGATATAGGGCGGTAATGGCATTGTGCCTGCACGGTCGAGCAACACCTCGACAGGCTCAGTACCTTCGAACTGCAATGTGATCGAGCCATCCGCGTGGCGTGTCTCTGCAACAGCGGTAACGCCCCCACCAAAGATCAACTGGTCGCCTTCTTTCACGCGTTTCGCGTTGCGGATAAAGGCCTGCCAGCGTCTCAGATCGATCCGTTTGTGCAGGGTCGCGCCGATCCTTGCTTCACCGCCTGCTCGCCGCCCCTCCAATTGCGCAGGGATCACGCGTGTATCGTTGAAGACCAGCATATCGCCGGGCTGCAGCAGATCAGGCAGGTCGAGCACGCCGCGATCCTCGAAAGGGCCCTCGCCGCGCACCACCAATAGGCGCGCAGCATCGCGTGGCCGCGCAGGGCGCAGGGCTATCCGGGATTGCGGAAGGTCGAAATCAAACAGGTCAACGCGCATGAGCAGCGCCTAACCGGTAAAGTGACCGCCGAAAAGCGCGAAACTTACTGAAGCGGCGCGTTGAGCAGGTCTGCGGTGATATCGATCTCCGGCTCAGGTGCAGCAGCACCCGGAACCGGCGCTGGGCGATTGTCGCTAGCCAGCGATGCCTGCAAAATGCGAGTTGGATCCTGAGGTGGCTCACCGCGATTGATCTCATCGACCGCCGCCATATTCTCGATCACACGGCCGAAATTGGTATAGCGTTTGTCCAAGTTAAACCGCGGATAAAACACGATAAAGAATTGGCTGTTGGCGCTGTCTTCTTCGGTGGCGCGCGCCATAGAGACTGACCCGCGGACATGGGGCATCGGATTGAATTCTTCGGAAAGGTCAGGGAACTCTGATCCGCCCTGCCCAGTGCCTGTTGGATCACCGCTTTGCGCCATAAAGCCATCAATCACCCGGTGGAAAATAACACCGTCATAGAACCCTTGCGCAGTCAGTGTTTTGACACGCTCAACATGGGTTGGCGCCCATTCATTCATTAGGCGAATCTTCACCCGCTCACCCGTCGAGAGATCGAGTACCCAGATGTTCTCTGGCTCGACACTCTGGTCAAATTCAATGTTGGGATAGGTGCGCGTATCAACCGGCTCAGGCGCAAGCTCTGCATCGCCAGAGCTATCCTGATCGCCTTCATCCGTTTGCGCGAATGCGGCGGTAGGAACGGACAACATTGCAAGCGCAGCAAGCGCGCCGAAAGTGTGTTTGAGCATGGGGGTCTTCATGTGGTTTTGCATATCGGGGTCAGCGTTTAACGGCGCGTGCCTGACACTTCAATGAATGAGTGCGCACTCGTCACCGGTTCAATAATCGCCCTTGCGGCCGATCTCTTCAACCCGCGCGTTCACTTCGTCGCGCACAGGCGCGCTGACGAACGGGGTTATGTCGCCGCCATACAGAGCGATTTCCTTAACCAGTTTGGAGGCGATGGGCTGCAATGAGACATCTGCCATGAGGAACACGGTCTCAATCAATTCATCGAGCTGTTGGTTCATGCCCGCCATCTGATATTCGTATTCAAAGTCCGCGACCGCGCGCAGTCCGCGGATGATCACGTTCGCGCCCTGTTTCTGAGCGAATTTGACGAGGAGCGCGTTGAACCCGACGACCTCGACATTGCTGAGGCCCAGTTGCTCCACCTCACGCTCCACCATGGCAAAGCGTTCTTCGGTAGAGAACATCGGGTTTTTCGAAGGGTTAGTGGTCACCCCAATGATAAGGTGATCAACCAGCTTGGACCCGCGCCGAATAATGTCGGCATGGCCCAAAGTGATGGGGTCAAAAGTTCCGGGGTAAATCCCGATGCGGCGTGTCATTGACTGCATTCCTCTCGCAATATCCGGCTTCTTTTGTCCGGATTTGGCAAATTTTGTCCGAATTTGGCCGATTATCGGTCCCGCTCAACAATAAACTGGGCGAGCGCTCGCAATGTGTCCGCTTCTGCGCCGTGGCTGCCCAAATGGGCGACCGCTTGATCGACCAGTGCTCGGGCCTGCTCGCGGGCCTTGTCGACACCCATCAGGGTCACGAATGTCTGTTTGCCCTGCTCTTCATCCTTACGCAGCGCTTTGCCGGCTAACGCCGCATCACCCTCCACATCAAGCAAGTCGTCGGCAATCTGGAATGCGAGGCCAATGTCGCGCGCATAGGCCCGCAAGTGATTGCGCCCCTCTGGCGGAATCTTGCCCAGAATTGCACCCATTTCAACACTGGCAGCGAGCAATGCGCCAGTCTTCAATTGTTGCAGCCGGGTGATCGTCGGCAGGTCGTAATGCACGCCCTCCTCATCCGCGACCATGTCCATCATCTGACCGCCCGCCATGCCGTGCATGCCGCTGGCCATGCCAAGGGTCGCGATTAATTCGCTGCGCACAAAGGGATCGGAGCTGGTCCCATGATCGGCGAGAATCTCAAAAGCCAGCGCATGCAAAGCATCGCCTGCCAACACCGCGGTCGCTTCATCAAACTTATGGTGCAGGGTCGGCTTGCCATGGCGAAGATCATCGTCATCCATACAGGGCAGGTCGTCATGGATCAGCGAATAGACATGGATCGCCTCCACCGCAGCGCCCGCGCGCAACGCGGAGGTGCGATCAACGCTGAACAATTCGGCCGTGCTTGCCACCAACAAAGGCCGCACCCGTTTGCCCCCACCAATCGCAGCGTAACGCATCGCCTCAACCAGCCGAGCGCGCGTGTCGCTTGGCACAGGCAGAAACGCATCAAAGACAGAGTCAATTTCGCCCTGCACCCGTTTCAACGCAGGGCCAAGCGCGTCGCCATCTATCCCGACAACGCCCACTCAGTTTGCCCCATCAAGGGGAGACGTGCCCGAAGGTCTGCCATCAGCGCCTGCAACGATCTTTTCGATCTTCGCCTGCGCTGTATCCAGCCGCTCCTGACACGCGGCGCGCAATGTCTCACCGCGTTCATACAAGGTGATCGATTGGTCGAGCGGTACATCGCCGCGCTCCAATTGCTGCACAATCTCCTCAAGCGCGACGAGCGCCTGTTCAAAGGTCATTTGCGCGATTGCCTGTTTGTCGTCTTGAGAAGTGTTTGTCTCATCCATGCCGCAAAGCATTGGCGAGCCGCATCTGCCCGGTCAAGGCTCTCCCCCAAAGTCCGACCGGGAAAAGCCGTTCGCCTACTGTTTGGACCAGCAATAGATGAAGTAGAAAAACTCTACCAAAAGCGCCACTGACGCGATGCCGAGATACCAGAGCAGCAAAGTAAAATCGAACGTCACAATCCCCAGAAGGATGGTGATTGTGAACGTCGCCATATAGGCGAAACCGGCCTTGAGATCATTCAGGAAGAACCGGTGCAACCCGATAAATCCGAAGAAAAACAGCAGAATGAGCGCAATCGGGTAGTTACGGTCATCCTGTCGTTGATAGACATTACCGACCCGATACATCAGATTACCGTGATATTCCGCCATTCAACCCTCCCGTACTTCAAGCGGGCGGATAAAGGCCATGCGTTAAACACGTGTAAAAACCGGTATGAAATGCAAGATATTCAACACTCTGCATTGAACCGTGCACAGCTCGATAATTCCGCTTCACGCAAGCGCCGATAGCGCCTAACCGTGCTCGGTGTGGGGCCAATCGTTGCGAGGAGCATAACGAGATGAAGTGGACAATTGCGGCGCTTTGCGCAGCTGTCACCTTTGGCGCGCTGGATGCGATTTGGCTGCAATGGGCCGGCCCCAACCTTTATGAACCCAATATTGGCGCGATCATGGCAGAGGACATCAACCTTGGCGCGGCGGGCGTATTTTACCTGCTCTACATCGCCGGGATGATGTGGTTTGCGGTCCGTCCCGGATTGGAGGCGGGTTCTGCCAAGGTCGCGCTGATCAATGGCGCGCTGCTGGGTGGCCTTTGCTATGCCACATTCGATTTAACCAGCCAGGCGGTGTTCAAGGTGTGGGCAACCCATGTCACCGTCTTTGATATAGCTTGGGGTGCATTTGCCACTGGCTTGACTAGCGCGGTGGCGACGTGGGCCACTTTGCGCTTTTCCAACTGAGCGAAAACAGGGGTTCGCGTTCATGTTTATTGGTCACTTTGCACCGGCCTTCATAGCCGCAGCCGCCTATTCGCGCGGACCGAAACTGGGCACTTATTTCATCGCCGCACAATTGGTCGATTGGGCGTTCTTCACACTCGCCATGGTGGGGGTTGAAAAGGTGCGGGTTGATCCGAATGCGACCGCTATGGTGCCGCTCGACCTCTATTTCATGCCCTATACCCATTCTTTGGCAGGCGCCGCCGTTTGGGCGGTGTTGATGGGGATAATCGTTGCTGTCTGGCACCGTGACAAAATGGGCGGGTTTTTGGCGGGTTTGGTTGTGGTGTCGCATTGGGCGCTCGATTGGCTGACCCATAAGCCCGACTTAACGATGGCTGGTGGTGAGCGGACCTATGGCCTTGGCCTGTGGAATTATCCTGAGATTGCCATGCCGTTGGAGATTGGGATCACAATTGGCGCATTCGTTTACTACGTCACCCGGTCGCGCGGTCCGGCGATCCAGCCGATGATCCTGATCACCGTGCTCATGGCCTTCCAAATGCTCAACTGGTTTGGACCAGAACCGGAAGAGGCAAACATGTTTATGTACGGTCAGGCCTTGTTCGCGTTCGGAATTGTGACCGCAATTGCTGTGTGGGTCGGGGAGAACCGCTATTTCACTCAGCGAGGCGGGTTGGCGGCAGCGAGCCTGTAATTTAAGGGGTGCTCGCATGAGCGAAATTACCCCAGACATCGTCGAACAGCATGGCCTCTCAACAGAGGAGTATGACCGCGTACTCAAAGGACTTGGCCGAGAGCCGAACTTGGTCGAGCTGGGCATCTTTTCTGTCATGTGGTCAGAGCATTGCAGCTATAAATCATCGCGCCTCCATTTGAAGAAGCTGCCGACAGAGGCGCCTTGGGTGATTTGCGGACCCGGTGAGAATGCCGGAGTGATCGATATCGGAGATGGTCAAGCGGCTATCTTTAAGATGGAGAGTCACAACCACCCATCCTACATCGAACCGTATCAGGGTGCCGCAACCGGCGTTGGCGGGATTTTGCGCGATGTGTTCACCATGGGCGCGCGGCCCGTGGCTAATATGAACGCTCTGCGTTTTGGCCGGCCGGACCACCCCAAGATGAAGCATCTGGTGCAGGGCGTGGTCGCAGGCATTGGCGGCTATGGTAATTGTGTCGGCGTGCCGACCATTGGCGGGGAGACAAACTTCCACCCGGCCTATGATGGCAATATCCTGGTCAACGCCATGACCGTTGGCATCGCGGATGCGGACAACATTTTTTACTCTGCCGCCACCGGCGTGGGTAACCCCATCGTCTATGTCGGCTCCAAAACCGGGCGCGACGGCATTCACGGCGCGACCATGGCGAGCGCGGATTTCGAAGAGGACGCCGAGGCCAAGCGGCCCACCGTTCAGGTTGGCGATCCCTTCACTGAGAAGTTGTTGATTGAGGCATGCCTCGAACTGATGGCGACAGATGCGATCGTCGCGATTCAGGATATGGGCGCAGCCGGTCTGACCTCCTCCAGCGTGGAGATGGCAACCAATGGCAAAGCGGGCATCCGGCTCGACATGAACGCCGTCCCCTGCCGTGAAGAGGGCATGACCCCGTATGAGATGATGCTGTCAGAGAGCCAAGAGCGGATGCTCATGGTCCTAAAACCCGGAAAAGAGGCCATGGCAGCTGCGATTTTCGAGAAGTGGGAGCTGGATTTCGCGGTTATTGGCGAAGTTACCGATACGCGGCACATGGTGCTGGAATTCGATGGAGAGGTCGTATGCGACATCCCGCTTGGACCGCTTGCCGCGGATGCGCCGGAATATGATCGGCCGTATCTGTCGAAAACAGAATATGCCGAATGGGCCGGGATTAAGCCAATGGCCAATACGCCGACTTGCGATGATCCAGGCGCGGACTTGCTCACGATGTTAGCCAGCCCTGCCCTTGCCTCTCGCGGATGGATCGCGGAGCAGTATGACAGTCAGGTCATGGCCGACACTTTGCAAACCGGCGGCGATGCCGGGGTTGTGCGCGTGCATGGCACCGACAAGGCACTCGCGATCAGCACCGATTGCACCCCCCGTTATGTCCATGCAGACCCATATGAGGGCGGCAAACAAGCCATCGCAGAGGCGTATCGCAACCTATGCGCGGTTGGAGCGCGGCCATTGGCGGTGACGAATTGCCTGAACTTCGCAAACCCTCAACGGCCCGAAATTATGGCGCAATTTGTTCATGCGCTTGATGGAATGGGTGACGCTTGCCGCGCGCTCGATTTCCCAATCGTTAGCGGCAATGTGTCGCTCTATAACGAGAGCAAGGCGACTGGCGGGGGCAGCGCGATCCTGCCTACCCCTGCGATTGGGGGCGTAGGCATTCTCGACGATGCCAGCACCATGGTCACCAGCGCTTTCAAAGCGGAAGGCGATGCGATCTACCTCATCGCGCCGGAGTTTTGGGCAAAACCTGACCCGACACGCTCGCACCTTGGCAAATCGCTTTGGCTTGATGTGGTCAAAGGCCGCGATGAGGGCCGCGCACCGCCGGTCGATCTCGCCGCAGAACGCGGCGCGGGGCAAATTGTGCGCACACTCATAGGTAAAGGCTTGCTGAGCGCAGTGCACGATCTCTCCGATGGTGGTCTCGCCGTGGCACTCGCCGAGATGGCAATGTCTGGCGGGATTGGCGCAGAGGTTTCCGCAAACGACGCCTACACGGCCGCGCAATGGTGGTTTGGCGAGGATCAGGCGCGCTATGTGATCACCGTATCGCCAGAAAATGCCGAAGCCTTCAATCGCATCGTTGCTGCAGGGCCCGACATTCCAGAGGCCGAAATGGTTGGTTTCCACCGCATCGGAACAGTTGGCGGGGATAGCCTGCTGGGTGTTTCCCTTGCCGATCTGCGCACGGCTCATGAAAGCTTCTTTGCCGATTGGATGAGCGAATAGAACTCCTCCAGCCAATCCTGCATTATGGCGGGCATTGGCTGGTGCCCTTTGCGATTGCTTGGCTGTTGTGGCGCGATAACTGGGTGCGCGCGGGGCTTGTTATAGCGGCTGCGAACCTGATCGACCTCGACCACCTGCTCGCCACGCCGATCTTTGATCCTGGCCGTTGCAGTGTCGGTTTTCACCTGCTGCATGGTTGGGAGGCTGGGCTGATTTATGTGCTTATGCTCATTATACCGCGTTGGTGGGTCAGGGCGCTTGGCCTTGGCGGACTGTGGCACCTTTTGGTTGATGCTGGCGATTGCTTCGCGATGACTGGCAGCTTGCTATGACACAATCCACAACCGAAGCTAAGGCGAGCACGGCCACACTTGGATTTGTCGCGTTCATCGTTTTCATCGACATGGTTGGGATCGGTCTGATCATCCCGGTGATGCCGTCGCTATTGGAAGAACTGACTGGCGACAGTGTTGATCAAACTGCCTTAATCGGTGGGTGGTTGTTGTTCGCCTATGCTGTGATGCAGTTCCTTTTTGCACCCGTGATTGGCGGGCTTTCGGATCGCTTTGGCAGACGTCCTGTGCTGCTGATCACTCTGTTCTTTCTGGGCATTGATTACATCGTCATGGCTCTCGCGCCTGACCTGTGGTGGTTGTTCCTTGGGCGCATCCTATCGGGCATTATGGGAGCAAGTTGGTCAGCCGCCAATTCCTGCGTTGCCGACGTCGCAAAGCCTGAAGATCGCGGCAAATATTTCGGCATATTGGGTGGCGCTGGTGCAAGCGGGTTTGTCATTGGGCCGGGGCTTGGCGGAGTGTTGGGAACCGTGGATGTGCGCCTCCCATTTATAGCCGCGGCCGCCATCGCATTGATCGGAGTGGTTGTCGGCTACTTCATGCTCCGTGAAACACTTCCCCCGGAACGCCGCCGCGCTTTTACATTGGCCCGCGCCAACCCGCTGGGCACGATCATTCAGATGGTCAAGACACCGGTCGTCATTGGTTTCTTAGGCGTCATTTTCATGACTCAGCTAGCAGCGCAAAGCCAGATCGCGGTCTGGGCCTATCACACGACACTAGTGTTTGGTTGGGATGAGCTGGCGATTGGATTGAGCGTCGCGCTTTTCGGCATTCTTCTCGCGCTGACCCAGGGGTTGGTCACAGGCAGAGTAATCGGCAAATTTGGACCAAAGCGCACTTGCATGATCGGCGCATTCTTTGGCCTTCCCGCTTACTTCATGTTCGCGTTCGCACCCTCTAGTGGATGGATGATCACAGGGATTGTAGTGGGCAGCCTGACCGGGCTGACCTTCCCCGCCATGCAACAAATCATGAGCGAGCGGATTTCCGAAGATGCACAGGGCGAATTGCAGGGCGCGATTGCGAGCACAATCAGCATCACATCAATCATCGGACCGGTAATGATGACGGCGACCTTCGGAGCCTTCACCGATGATCAGGGCCTATTCCTGCCCGGTGCGCCCTACTTGCTCGCCGCTGGATTGTTGGTGGTCGGGATCGGATTGCTTTTCCGCACACTCAAGCGGGTTCAACCGCTTAGCGTCGGTACGGCCATCAATTAGGCTGCTTGAGCCGCACCTTCATTGATCGCCAAGTCCTGCTCAGCGAAACCTTCAGCTTTCAACTGATCAAGGCACTGACGATAAATCACCGGTTTTCCAATGCTTAAGCGAGCGCGCACTGCATCAATGTCTTCGCGCATCACAGCTTCAACATCCATATGAGCCAAGGTGTCAGCTGCTTTGCCAAGCGCCCTACCCTCTTTGATCGCTAGATAGAGCGGAGCGGAAGTGCCGGTCACTTTCTTGATCTGGCGCGCCGCAGCATAGGCGATGAATTTCACACCCAGATTGTGGTTTTGCTCATAGGAAAAACCGAGCAAAGCCGCTTCCCCCAAAGCGTCGCGGCCATATCCGGTCAGCACGTGAAATAGATCATGCGTGTCGCGCAGGCGATTGAGATACCATTCCGCCTGATCAACGGGACGTTCTTCGCGCGGACGCCAAGCATAGCTTTCTTCGACCAAACCGTTTGCTGTCAGGCCTTCGCGCTTCATAAAACGGATGTAATTCTGCGCGACACTATCGGGACCGCAATCAGCCCAACGAGCATGGTCATCCAGCATATCGGCGATGCCGAGCTGGTCTTCGCGGCGGATAAAGTCGCGCGCCGTCTCAGTGGATAGGAACGCGTCGATTTGCCGCTGAATCTTGCGGCCCTTCAATGCTTCAATGATGAAGAACACCTGCTTGGTGTCCTCTTTATCGGCAACGAGATTGCGGAAATGCCGCAGCGCCTTGATCGGGCGAAACCCGGTGATGTCGCGGTTCTCGGCAACAAGGGGAAGATCAAGGGTCGACATATTGCAATCCAATTCGAGCGAATAATTTCAGTTCATGATTCGCAACCTACATTGGTGTCAATAAGGCGTCAATACCGTTTGACGTAACGGCACCCTTGCCCTTGGCGTCCGATATGCGAAGAGGATTGCATGCAAGAACACGACACCATTCCCTATGCGCTTAAGGCACTTCCCGACGAAGAAAGCATCGCCCGTGCCCGCGCTCTGCGCGACACTCTGCAACAACGCCGCACGTGCCGCTATTTTAGCGATGCGGATGTCCCGCGCGAGGTGATCGAAGCAGCGATCGAAGCAGCGGGCACCGCGCCCAACGGCGCGAACCACCAACCATGGCACTTCGCCGTGGTTGCCTCTCCTAAGAAAAAGCGCGCTATTCGCGAGGCTGCAGAGGCTGAGGAACGCCGTTTCTATGGCGAAGATGGCGACAATCCCAAAGCGAGCGAGGAATGGCTCGGCGCGCTAAAAGAATTGGGCACCGATGCGGATAAACCATTTCTTGAAACCGCGCCTTACCTGATCGTCGTTTTTGCTCAGCGCAAAGGTGGGATCGAAGAGGATGGCAAGACACAGAATTACTACGTGAATGAAAGCGTCGGCATCGCTTGTGGGATGCTGATTGCGTGCCTGCATGAAGCAGGGCTCGCGACATTGACACACACACCCTCGCCCATGGGTTTCCTGCGTGAGGCGTGCGAGCGGCCCGAATGGGAAAAGCCGCTGATGATCGTGGTGGTTGGCCGGCCAAGCGAGGACGCCACCGTCCCCGCCCATGCGCTGAACAAAAAGCCACTGAGTCAGATTGCAAGCTGGTTGTAGCGCCCCGGCTAAGCAGCTTTCTGCTTTACTTGGACGGTGGCCTCATCCGCTTCGCCCGCGTCGAAAATTTCCGAGAAGGTCGCATCGGGATGCGGGTAGTGAAAGGCGTTGGCCGATAGCGGGATCACCACTCCCTCTGCCACATTGGCAGTGAAGTAATTGCCATAATAGCGGTCGGGATTGGTGTTGGGATGGTTTTCGGGAAGGACCTTTCCAATCGGCGCATAGTTCATCTCTTTGCCGAACACCGCGTTTAGCGCCAGATCGACAAAGTTCATATATTTGAGCGCGCCTCGCAGATGAGTGTCTTGAGCGATGATCGAGTGAATTTGATCGCGCGCAAAGGACAATGCGGTCAGATCGCGCACCACTTGGTTGAAACTGTGAGCGCCGTCATGCTGGATGATCGCTTTGCTGATGCGTTTTGCAGAGGTGTCTGCCCCCTCGCTCTCAACCGGCAACATCGCGTCGCGCACGTAATCGGCCACTTCGCCCTGGTACAGACGCACTCGTCCGGTCGCCTCGGGAAAGGTGCGGCGGATGCGTTCATAGCTAAGTCGCAAATAGCCTGCATTGAGATCAACCAGATCGAGGTCGAAATCGAACTGTTCGGCGCACCCAGCCAGCATAACCGAGGCACCACCCATATAGACGCTGACCTCGACCACGCGGTCATATTCGCCGTTTAAATCGCGCAATGTGCGCACAAGGTCGAAGTAGTATTCGGCCGAACACTGATCCTCATACGGCACATCAAACGTCGCAACCCGCTCGACAATCTCGTCAAAGACTCGAAACGGACCGCAAAACTGGCGCATCGATTGGATCGCTTTGTGCCCAGAGAATATTGGTATGTTCAGCGCCGTATGCGGCTCATCGAGTGTTTCAAGCGATGGATCAGGCTGAATGAATTGCCCCATAGAACTGTGCCCCTTTGCGACCGGCTCCGACGCGTGATTGCGCGGTGCCACGGGGGTAAACAGGCTTGGTTCTCAGGGCGTTGTGGCACTCATAGGTAAAGGGCCGCAGGGTGTGTCAGGCCGAAACCATGTCGCCCGTATCCGTGCCGTTCGCCAGCAAGTTGTAAGGATCAATCCCCTCATTGGCCCAAACCCGGTGGCATTCGCGATATTGCGTTGGCTCAGGGATATTGAGCGCATCGCGCACCGTCTCAAATGGCTGTTTCAAAAGCTCGCGGATCGGCTGCTCAATCAATCTGCGTGCACCTTTGCCCGTGCGTTTTGCTTGCTGAGCTGCGCTCATAACAGGCGCGTCGCTACCGCGAACCATCATCTTGATATTGGCAGAACCGGCATATCCAATCAGCAAGTGGCCCTGACTTGGCGATTGGCCATAGGTGAAAAGCAGCACGCACTGCTCGCCCAAAGCATCGCGGCCATATCCAGTCAGGACGTGAAACAGATCATGCGTGTCGCGTGAACGGTCGCCGAACCACTGCACCAGATCATTGTATTTTGGGCGACCAAGGCTCTCTGCCTCTGCCACCAGACCAGCAGCGGTCAGCCCTTCGCTTTCCATAAAGTCGCAATAGGCATGCGCGAGGCTGCCCTTTGGTGTACGGCGCAAAGCGGCATGATCGTCGAGTATCTCAGGAAGGCTCGGTTCTGTGCGGCGCAGATACTCGCCATGGTCTGACAAGGTGAGCGCTTCGACGCGGGGCATGAACGCTTTCGATGGAAGCGATTCGTAGATCTTGAAAACCAGCGAGGTGTCTTCCTTATCCTTCATCAACAGCCGGAAATTCTTGATCGCGCGCGGCATGGAATAACGCGGCGCTGGGCGATCGGGGTGGCGCAGGACAGTGCCATCTTTGGCAAAGAGTTCGGAAGGGTTGGTCATGGTCGGTCTCGAAGTGAATGTGTCTATGGATGGCGTCGTAGCACCCGTTACTTACATTTGTGTAAATAGCATATTTGGGTTCGAAATCAAAACCTGTTTTGCGCGTTAGTCGTGAACCCATTCTGATCGGGGTATGCCCAGCAGTGTCAGAATTGATGTGAGATCACCGCTTTCGATCCGCCCATTCGCAGCCTCGCGCGCCTTGGGCTTGGCCCGATACGCAAAACCATAAGTTGCCGCTTGCAGCATTGGAATATCGTTTGCGCCATCGCCCGTAGCGAGAACAGCACCTTGCCCCAATTTCGCAGCCTCTTCGCGCAACACGGCTTCCTTGGTGCTCGCATCGGTGATTGGCCCGTCGAGGGTCCCAGTGAGCTTACCATCAGCCACTGCGAGACGATTGCCCACCACGCGCTCAAACCCCAACCAGCGCGCCACTTCATCGGCAAAATGGTGAAATCCGCCTGTGACCAGCACAGTGCATGCGCCTTTGGCCTTAAGCGTTTGGGTCAGCACCTTTGCGCCGGGGGTTGGCGAAATACGCTCAGTCAGACATAGATCAATCGCGCTCTCGTCCAACCCTTTGAGTTGTGAAACGCGTTCAAGCAGCGCGCTCTCAAAGTCCAATTCACCCTGCATAGCGCGTTCCGTTATCTCGGAAATCTGCGCCTTTAATCCCGCAAAATCGGCGAGCTCATCGATGCACTCCTGCCCGATCATGGTAGAGTCCATATCCGACACGAAGAGAGTCGGGGGCTCGATTGGCTTTTCACTGACTAGCAAATCACAATCAGTGAAATGCTTGTTGAGCACGTTCCAGGCGAAGACACGTTCGTCTATGGGAAATCGCAACTCAATTATGGTCGATGAGCCAACAGTGATTGGCCAGACCTGAGGCTCGAGATCGCGGCGACTAAGCATTGTTACTGGTCCCGTAGGACCAAGCATTGCACTACGCATTTCCGCAACGCGTGTTTCCCAATCCATATTGTCTGCTATCAGGCGGGCAATGAGCACCAAATCATCTCCAAATTCACCCGCTGTCGCGCGGCCAGTGGCGCTCATTGCAGGGCCAACCGCCAGCGGCAAGAGCGCTGCTGCATTGGACCTTGCAAAGGCGCTGGAAAAAGCAGGCAAAACACCTGTCATCATCAACGCTGATTCGATGCAGGTCTATGCAGATATCCCCGTGCTCTCCGCTGCACCGAGCGAGGATGAGCGCGGAACATGTGAACACCGGCTCTATGGCGCATGGGATGCAGCAGACGCGTGCTCTGCCGCCGATTGGGCCGCGCGGGCCAAGGTCGAGATCGAGGAGTGCCATACGAACAGCGCTGTGCCGATCTTAGTCGGTGGAACGGGCATGTATCTCAAGGTCCTAATCGAAGGGATCGCGCCCATTCCCGCCATCGACCCCGAAATCCGGGAAGTTGTGCGCGCCATGACGACTGAAACCGCTTACGCCTCGCTTCAAATAGAGGACCCGGTGCGCGCTGCCAGTTTGGAGCCGGGCGACACACAACGCATTGCCCGCGCGCTGGAAGTGAAGCGGTCGACAGGGGTCACTCTGGGCGATTGGCAACAGGCCAAAACGGGCGGGATTGGCGATGAGGTTGCGCTGCACGCAGCCGTGCTGATGCCGCCGCGTCAGTGGGTTTATGATCGGTGCGATACCCGCTTTGCTGGGATGGTGGATGGCGGCGCGATTGCAGAGGTTGAGGCGTTGATCGCCCGTGACCTATCCCTCGACCTACCCGTAATGCGCGCAATAGGTGTGCCAGAAATCGCCGCTTTGGTGCGTGGGGATAGCTCAAAAGAAGACGCCATTGCTGCGGGCAGTCAGTCCACTCGGCAATATGCAAAGCGCCAATTTACATGGCTGCGCAACCAATCCCCAGTCGATTGGCCTCGGATTGAATCTGAAAATATCGACATCGAGAGTGTTTTTGCATTATTATTACAAGATTAATGGTTGACGCGTTAGATTCAAACCACTAGCGGACAAGTCAAGTCGCGCGTCAGTACACGTTAGCGCGCTCTTGGTTTTGCCACTCAATGCCGGTATATCCGGCCTCGTATTAAGCAGGTGAAGGACAGGCAGGTCATGACGGTTGTGGTTATTCTAGGCAAAACCGGCTGATCTGGAGTTCTTTTGGCGAACATCCTGACCGGCCCGACGCGAATATCCGCTTCGGGCTTTTTTTATGGGTCAATTGGGTGGCGCGTCTATTTTTGGAGAAGGTAAAGTGGCGAAGCGTTCTGGAGCCGCCTTGTTAATGGAATGTCTGATCGACCAAGGCGTCGATTATGTCTTCGGCTATCCCGGCGGCGCGGTTCTGCCGATTTACGACGAATTGTTCGGTGATGAGCGCATTCGCCACATCCTCGTCCGCCACGAAGCCGGCGCGGCACACGCTGCTGAAGGGTATGCGCGAGCAACCGGTAAGCCCGGCGTGGTGCTCGTTACATCCGGTCCCGGCGCAACCAACGCAGTGACCGGCATTGCCGACGCATTTCTCGATTCGATCCCTCTGGTGGTGATCACTGGGCAGGTTCCCACAGGGCTTATCGGAACTGATGCGTTTCAAGAGGCTGACACGGTCGGCATCACGCGCCACTGCACCAAACACAATTATCTGGTCAAAGACCCCGCCGATCTGGTCGCAACAGTCGAAGAGGCGTTCCGCATTGCCACCACGGGTCGTCCCGGCCCGGTTGTGATCGACATTCCCAAAGATGTGCAGATCGCGGTTCCCTCGAAAAGCCGTGCGTCCAAGTTAACAGCGCCGCATCGCTATTCCCCGCAAATGGCTGCCCCGCCCGAAGCGGTAGCCGAAGCGATCGAGATGATCGCGAATGCAGAGCGCCCGATCCTCTACACTGGCGGCGGCATCATCAATTCGGGGCCGCGAGCAAGCGAACTGCTTCGTCAGTTTCAAGATCTGACCGGCGCGCCCCTGACCTCAACACTTATGGGCCTTGGCGCGTTTCCCAGCGAGCATCCCGATTGGCTCGGCATGTTGGGCATGCATGGCACGTTTGAGGCCAACATGGCGATGAACCGCGCCGATGTGATGGTGTGTATCGGCGCGCGCTTTGATGACCGGGTGACCGGACGCCTCGATGCGTTTTCTCCTGATTCAAAGAAAATCCACATCGATATCGACCGCAGCTCCATCAACAAAACCGTGCACGTCGATCTGGGTATTGTCGGCGATTGCGGGACTGTTCTGGAGCAATTGATCGAAGGCTGGGGCACTCGCAAACCCCAAGATTTGGGCGAATGGAAGGCCCGCATTGCCGGTTGGCGTGCGCGCGAATGCCTTGCCTACCCAGAACGCTCCAAGAAAGACCCGTCAGCGATCATGCCCCAAAAGGCGGTGGAGCGGCTGCACGCCCTCACCCACCGCCAAAAGCCGATTATCACCACGGAAGTTGGCCAGCACCAAATGTGGGCGGCGCAATATTTCGGTTTCGAAGATCCCAACAAATGGCTTACCTCTGGTGGGCTTGGCACAATGGGCTACGGCCTACCTGCCGCGATTGGCGCACAATTGGGCCACCCCGATGCGCTGGTCATCGATATTGCTGGCGAAGCGTCAATTCAGATGAATATTCAGGAGCTTGGAACAGCCAGCCAATACCGGTTGCCGGTCAAAATCTTCATCCTCAACAATGAATATATGGGCATGGTCCGCCAATGGCAGGAACTGACCTACGAAAGCCGCTACTCCAATTCCTACTCTGACAGCCTGCCCGACTTTGTCGCTTTGGGAGAAGCATATGGATGGAAGGGTATTCGCATTCAGGCAGAGGAAGACTTGGACGCTGGCATCATGGCAATGATCGAACATGACGGCCCTGTCATCGTCGATTGCTGCGTGGCCAAGGATGCCAATTGCCTGCCGATGATCCCATCAGGTGCGGCGCATACTGAAATGATGCTGTATGGCGATGAGGTCGACGGCACGATGGATGACGAAGCGAAGGCGCTGGTTTAAGCCCGGCTGCGAAGGAACACCGATCCCATGAAAATCCAATCCGCCGCCAGTGAACGGCATGTCCTCACCGTCACCGTCGATAATGAGCCCGGCATTCTAGCCAAGATCACTGGCCTCTTCACCGCGCGCGGCTATAATATCGACAGCTTAACCGTGGCCGATATCTCCGATGATCACGCGATCAGCCGCATCACCATCGTCACCAAAGGCCCGCCAGAGGTGATCGATCAGATTGAATCCCAGTTGGAGCGGCTTGTGCCCGTGCACAAAGTCACCGACCTCACAGCCGCGGGCCCGCACGTTGAACGCGAACTTGCGCTGATCAAGGTCGCAGGCAAAGGCGAAGCGCGGGTCGAGGCCCTGCGTATCGCACAGCATTTTCGCGCCAATGTGGTTGACACCACCACCTCAAGCTTTGTGTTTGAACTGACGGGCGCGCCGGACAAGATCGACAGCTTTATCGCTTTGATGCGCGAGCTTGGCCTCGTGTCAGTTGGCCGCTCTGGCGTGGTTGGCATGATGCGCGGTGCAGATGGCGCTTAAGTGATTTCAGGGTGCAGACCCTCGAACGAATTCAGATAGATAAAGGAATACACATGAAGGTTTACTACGACGCCGACGCTGACCTCAGCCTCGTCACCTCCAAGAAAATCGCCATCCTTGGCTATGGTTCACAAGGTCACGCCCATGCGCAAAACCTGCGCGATAGCGGCGTTGGCGAAGTGGCGATTGCTCTGCGTGAAGGGTCTGCGACCGCCAAGAAGGCCGAAGAGGCAGGCTTCAAGGTTCTCACAAACACTGAAGCGGCCAAATGGGCCGATATTCTGATGATCCTTGCGCCTGATGAGCATCAAGCGGGCATCTGGGAAGACGACATCAAAGGTCATATGAAACCGGGCAGCGCGCTGGCTTTCGCGCACGGCCTCAACGTCCATTTCGGCCTGATTGAGCCGCAAGACGATATCGACGTTATCATGATCGCGCCAAAGGGTCCGGGCCACACGGTCCGCAGCGAATATTCGCGCGGTGGCGGCGTGCCATGCCTGATCGCGATCCATCAGGACGCCAGCGGCTCAGCCCATGACGTCGCCCTCGCCTATGCCAGCGGCGTTGGTGGTGGCCGGTCCGGCATTATTGAGACAAACTTCCGGGAGGAATGCGAAACCGATCTGTTCGGCGAACAAGCGGTCCTGTGCGGTGGGATTACGCATCTGATTCAGGCTGGTTTTGAAACCCTTACCGAAGCTGGCTACGCACCTGAGATGGCGTATTTTGAATGCCTGCACGAGACAAAGCTAATCGTTGATCTGCTCTATGAAGGCGGGATTGCGAATATGCGCTATTCGATCAGCAACACCGCTGAATATGGCGACATCAAAACCGGCCCGCGCATCATCACTGATGAAACAAAAGCGGAAATGAAACGTGTGCTGGCCGACATTCAGGCCGGGCGTTTCGTGAAGGACTTTGTGCTGGACAATCGTGCTGGCCAACCAGAGCTGAAAGCAAGCCGCAAAGCGGCCGAAGCGCATCCGATTGAGAAAACGGGCGCCGAGCTACGTGCGATGATGCCATGGATCAGTGCCAACAAGCTGGTCGACAAAGCGAAGAACTAAATCCAAAGGGTTGTGGACCATGAAAAAGTCCACAACCCCCAATGGTTCAGGCCCTTTCGGTTCCGGCCCGCTAGGCTCAACCAAGATCATCTTTGCCATTATCGCCATCGCATGGATGGTTATCGTCGCGCGTGCTTACATGAATGTGAAAGGCACCGATGCGCTTGTCGCGGTCGTGCCGCAATCAGAGGTTCAGGCCTTCGCCCGCAGCGAGCTCGATGGGCTCCAAAACCCAAGCTTTAGCGGCGATAAAGAGCTGTGCGGGATCATCTTTGAAACCAGCGAAGGCGAGCTGGGCGTCTCCCGACCCACTAGCGGCGACGAAGCGAGCTGCGACATCAGTTTCTTTGATGAACCCGGCATGGTGCCCGTTGCCAGCTTTCACACACACGGCAAACATTCGGTGCAATATGACGGCGAAGTTCCCTCATTAGTCGATATTCAAAGCGACATTGCGACCGGCATGGATGGATACGTCGCAACACCGGGTGGGCGGTTCTGGCACATCGACCATGAAAACGCCTCTGCGCGCCTGGTGTGCGGACCCGGCTGCATCACGCAGGACCCGAATTATAAACCCTGCAATGATGAGACGATTGCTCAAAGCTACACAATTGCCGAACTGCGCCAGCGCTTTGCTGGTGATGCGGCTTTTTGCTGAACGCAAAAAATTGCCCGCAAGGAGGTCCTCTCTCCTTACGGGCAAGTCTATGAAATAGTGATCATCAGGGGGAGAGTGATCAGCAAATTTGCCTGTTCGCGAACGCTGCAAGGGGAACAGCTGACCCGCGAAAAAAATGGGCGTGACCGAGGGCACTAGGAGGAACGGTCCCCGGCCACACCCAAAATGCACACCCGTCAGGCAGCGGGCGCACAAGCTGAAGCTGAACAATCACTTGCGGCGCAGCACACAGCGGCACATGCTGATGCAGAGCATGCCGATGCGTCACAGGCGGCGGCACAAGCAGATGCTGCACAAGCCGACGCAGCACATGCGCTGGCAGCACAAGCAGACGCCGCACAGGCCGCTGCTGCACACGCAGCCGCTTGACGTTCAGCGCGCGCCTGACGGCGAGCATCACGAGCGGCACGGCGTTCTGCCGCGGATGTTGTGCTCGCACCGCTGGTGCGGCTGCTGCTGGAGAAACCACTTGGGCCGCATGGTGCGTCTGCCAAAGCTGGTGCACCGGCGCTTGCCGCGGCAAGGCCGCCTACAACCATAAGCATCTTTGCAAGGTTCATCGGGGTCTTTGAAGTCTGAGTCATTGGGTAATCCTCTCTCAAAAGTATCGTCAGTTAGGGGGATAGTGATTTGGGGTATTGGCACCCCAGTCATAAGGGGGGTCAGGGGGACGACCAGGGTGCCAATTCGGGGGTCGGGTCTTAATCGCCGAAACGTTTGCCATCGGGGATTTGGGTCCAGGCGGCGTTTGCCTTTTCAATGAAGCCGGGGATGTCTTCGAACCACATGCGTTGAACCTGACGGTTCACGTTTAGGTAGAGTTTGCCGTCCACAATCTTGTAAACTTGGGGATCTCCCGGTGCGAGCGAGCCGCGGCTCATCGCCCAGGCGCAATGGCCACCATATTGCGGGGCATACGCATCGGGATCGGCCTGAAACGCATCGGCATTTTCTTGGCTTGCGAAATGGAATTCTGCGCCGTCATGTTCGACTGTAAAACGCGCGCTGCCCATTACCGGAACACCGTCGCCGCGAAAGTAGCTGACGCTGTCATATCCGCCGAGAGCCACATTGCCTTGGTTCACGCCAACATAGACGCCGCCGTCGGCCAAAGCGGGTGAAGTCATCGCCAGTGGCGCTGCAAATGCGGCGGCTGCAATGAGGAAATATTTGAGTTTCATCGGGGGTCTCCTAAGCACTCTTGCCTGATCAATTCTGTTTCGTGCGGCGGGCCACCCGACCCTCTCAAAGGAGGGGTAAGGGGGTAACCAACCGAACAGGGGAATTCGATTGGGGGTCCTTGAGAGCCGCCGAGTGGCCGCGCACATCTGTCAGTTCGCAGAGATGACCGGATTGGTGACAGGTCGGCCAAAATAATGTGAAAAAAAGTTTCACGCCGCCCTTGTGAAGGCCGCGCTCTCGACACTTTAGGCGCAATCGGTCAGAGACATTTGGCGTAATAAGGCAGGGGCATATGCGGCTTTCCAATTGTCACAATATCGACGATTTCCGCAGGCTGGCAAAAGCGCGCCTTCCCTTCCCCGTGTTCGATTACATCGATGGCGCTGCCGATGATGAGCTGACCAAAGCACGCAACACATCCGCATATGATACCGTTGATCTGGTGCCCGACGTCTTGGCCGGGGTTGAGGATATCGACACATCCCGCGTGATCCTTGGCCGCAAAAGTGCTCTTCCTCTGATGCTCTCGCCGACCGCCGTGCAGCGCGCGTTTCATTGGCAGGGAGAGACGGCGGTGGCCAAAGCGGCAGAAAAGTTCGGACTGTGGTTTGGCATCTCCAGCCTTGCAACACGCAGCATCGAAGAGATCGCCGCGCTTACCAAGGGACCCAAACTGTTCCAGCTCTATGTGCACAAGGATAAGGGCCTGAACACCAGCATGATTGAACGGTGTCAGGCATCGGGCTTTGACGCGTTGGCGCTTACAGTCGACACCATTGTTTCGGGTAAGCGCGAACGCTGCTTGCGATCGGGCTTCACCACCCCTCCCCGTTTTACACCGGCCAGCATGTGGAGCTATGCCACTCGCCCGCGTTGGACGCTCGACTATCTGTTGCGCGACAAATTCAGCCTACCCAATCTCGACACCCATGTTGCCGAAGGATCGAGCCAAGCGGTGAGCATTGCCGAATATTTCAACACAATGCTCGACACCTCAATGGATTGGGAAACCGCCGCCGCAATCCGCCAGCAATGGGGCGGGAAATTTGTGCTGAAAGGCGTGATGAGCGCGAATGATGCGCGCCGCGCGGTGGAGATCGGCGCAGACGCGATCATGATCTCAAACCATGGCGGTCGCCAATTGGACGGCAGCCGCGCACCCTTTGATCAATTGTCAGAGATTGTCGATGCGGTTGGCGGAGAGGTTGAGATCATCTGCGATGGCGGCGTGCGGCGTGGAACCCATGCGTTAAAGGCCATTTGCAGTGGCGCAACAGCGGCCTCTGGCGGGCGGCTTTATCTGTATGCTTTGGCCGCAGCGGGTCAGGAGGGTGTCGAGCGCGCGCTGGAAGTTCTTAAGGATGAAATTCATAGGGGGTTTCGATTGATGGGCGTAACTCGTGTGGAGGAACTCAATGAGAGCAGGATCCGCAGGAGGGCATTTTGACCAAGTTTTTGGTCGCTTCAATAACTGCCATCTTACTTACCGGATGTGCAACCATGATGACCAAAGATGACCAGTGCAATGCCGGTGCAGCGCAGGGTTATATTGGCACGGAGGCAAACGCGGATGTGCGAGAAGCCCTGTCTGAGATTGCGCTTGGCGCAATACGCTACATTCGTCCGGGAGAGCCGGTGACTGCCGATCTTTGGTATGGTCGGATGAATGTGCATTTGAGTGACACCGACATTATCGGTAGTATTTATTGCGATAGATGAAATTACCAGTTTCGCTTCATCAAACGGCAACATATGAGCGCCTTTAGGCGAGTATGAAAACAGGTTCGATCTTAACATTTGCACCAGTCATTCTGGCGATCACCGCATGCGGCACAGCTGAAGCGCCGGATGCGACAAGCGAGATCGATGATTTCGCCGCGCGCATCAACGGCAACAACACAACACCTGCGGGATCGGCAACGCCAACGGTAGTTCCGCCGCGCGAAAACGCTGCGCAAGGAGCGTACTCACCTGGCACTGCGACCGATCCGCGATCTGCGCCATGCAATGCGAACAAGATGGGGCCATTTATCGGTCGACCAGCGGATGACGCGACGCGTCTGGCGGTAATCAGCGCGGCAGCAGGGGCCGCCGATGTGCGGTTTATAACCACAGGCAGCGACTATGTCCGCCCCGATCCCACCAATCCGCGCCTAAACCTGATGCTGGATGCGCAAGGGATCATTCGCGACGCACGCTGCGGGTAAACGCAACAAACCCCGCTGCCATTGCTGGCAGCGGGGTTCGAATTGGGTTTCAAAACCGATCAGTCCTGAAAATGCTCATCAGGTGAGTGGGTTGGGTAATTGGTATCACCGCTGGCGATGAAGCCCGGGATGTCTTTCTCCCAGTTTTCCTGAACCGCTTCGCTGAAGTTCAGATAGAGCGTGCCGTCGACAATTTCGTAAACTTGCGGATCGCCTGGTGCCAAAGCGTCATTCGCACCGATAGCCCATGCGCAATAACCACCGTAAGCTGGTGCATATTTCGCTGGATCTTCAATAAAGGTGTTGGCGTTTTCTTCGCTAGCAAAACGGTAGTCGAAACCAGCATAGCGCACGGTGAACTCTTCTGCGCCTTCAACCGGAACACCATCGCCAGTGAAATAGCTCACCACGTCAAAACCCGAAACGGCCAGTGTTTCGCCTTTGCTTGCTGTATGAACCGGGCCAGTTGCCTCGCCACCAAGATCGGCAAACAATGCGGTGCCTTCAACCTGCTCGGCTGCGACCATGCTGTCACCTTCTGGAGCGGTTTCAGCTGGGGTTCCGCAAGCAGCGAGAGTGGCGACAAGAGCGATTGCAGTTAGGGGTGCAAAAATAGACTTTTTCATAGGGGTATCCTCCTTAAGTAAAACATTCTCACCAGCGGCCTGAGTGCCGGTGACATGAAGCAGTTCGCCAGCGCGCGCTCACAAGTTACAGCTTTTTTTGCGAAGAGTGAGATTTTATTCGATTTTGTCCGATCCAGTGGTCTCCCCCGCTTGCAAGCCTGCGTGTTTTCGGCAAAGACTACACCATGACTTTGCACACTGCGCTCCTACTACGACTTACGCGCCCTTGGGCGGCATAGGTCAGCGTGCGTGATCGCGGCGTGGACCACCGTTCAAGGGTTCCGCCGATACCACTGACAAGCATCCCAACTGTAAAGCGACCAGCAAAGCCATGTTGAAGCATCCTTCGACCAAATATCGCCCTTTTCCCGTTATCAATCTGCCCGATCGCCAATGGCCGGGCCGCATGATCGATAAGGCACCGCGCTGGCTTTCGACCGATCTACGCGATGGCAACCAGTCGATCATTGACCCAATGGATGCGGTGAAGAAACGCCGGTTTTTCGACCTGCTTATCGAAATTGGCGTGAAGGAGATCGAGGTCGGCTTCCCCAGCGCGGGTGCTACAGAGTTCGACTTTATCTCCGGCCTCGTAAAATCGGGCGCGATCCCCGATGATGTGACCGTCCAAGTCCTCACACAGTCCCGCGAAGACTTAATCCGCACGTCCTTCGAAAGCCTCGAAGGCGCACGCTCAGCCATCGTGCACCTGTATAACGCAGTCAGTCCGGCATGGCGTGACATCGTGTTCCGCATGAGCAAAGATGAGGTGCGCGAAATTGCGGCCAAGGGCGCCAAAGTGATGCGCGATGAAGCGGCTAAGCGTCCGGAGACGGACTGGCATTTCCAATACAGCCCCGAAACATTCTCCACCGCAGAGATTGATTTCAGCATTGAGGTGTGCGCGGCAGTGATGGAGGTGCTGGAGCCCTCCCCCGAAAAGCCCATCATCTTGAATCTGCCCGCGACGGTTGAGGCAGCAACTCCCAACATTTACGCGGATCAGATTGAGTATTTCTGCCGCAATTTGCCAAACCGCGACAGCGCGGTCATCTCACTGCACACCCACAATGATCGCGGCACAGGCGTCGCGGCGGCTGAGCTGGGATTGATGGCTGGCGCAGACCGGGTTGAGGGATGCCTGTTTGGCAATGGAGAGCGCACAGGCAATTGCTGCCTCGTGACAATGGGTCTCAACCTCTACACCCAAGGGGTCGATCCCGGCCTCGATTTCTCTGACATTGATCGGGTGATCGAGACGGTTGAATATTGCAACGACCTGCCCGTGCATCAACGCCACCCCTATGGCGGTGAGCTGGTCTACACCGCATTTTCCGGCAGCCATCAGGACGCCATCAAGAAGGGTTTCGAAGCGCGCGGCACGCAGAATGATGAAACATGGCGCGTTCCCTATCTTCCCATCGACCCCGCCGACCTGGGCCGCAATTACGAAGCCGTCATCCGCGTTAACTCGCAAAGCGGCAAAGGCGGTTTTGCCTGGGTTCTGGAACAGGATCAGGGGCTAAAACTGCCAAAGGCAATGCAGGCCGATTTCTCTGCGCACGTCCAACATCTCGCTGATGAACTGGGCCGCGAATTGAACGCGACCGATATCTGGGACGCGTTCAAAGCCGCCTATCATGTGCAAACCACTGACAAGCACTTCCGACTGGTCGACTACGAGGAAAGCCGCGCTTCGGATGGCACCCGCATGTTCGCAGGCAAGATAGCGGTCGCAGGTGGCGAACAGAGTGTTTCAGGCCGCGGCAATGGCCTCATTTCCAGCGTCGTCAGCACGCTCGAGGAGGCGTTCGACCTTGATATCAAAGTGCTCGACTACACCGAACACGCGCTGGGTTCAGGGCGCGATGCTCGCGCTGCCGCCTATCTGAAATGTGAGAGTGGCGGGCGTGTCATCTGGGGTTGCGGCATTGACGAAGATGTCGCCACGGCCAGCGTCCGGGCGGTCTTGAGCGCGGCGAACTCGGCGGTTGGATAACATGTCGAAGGCGAAGGGGTGCATTCTTGGCGGATTGGCGACGGTCGGGATCATTGCGGCAGGCTTTGTTATCGCCGGCATTTTGGAACCGTCCGTTGATCCCCAATTTCAGGAAAACCTTACTCAAGCCGCGAGCGAGAACGTTGAAAGCCTAATCTCCGCAGAAGCAGACAAGCTCGGCGTTACGGCCATGGGTTTGAGCATCCTCGAAGGCGATGACGATCTGCAATCCCATTATTTCGGGCGAGCCCACGACAATGGAATGATGCAGCTGGCCAGCCTGTCAAAAGCTGTTTCCGCAGCGATCATCTTGATGGTGGCAGAAGAGCGTGATGTTGGCCTGGACGATGACATTCGCGACCAAATTATCTCCATCGACATCGCATCGTTGGATGGTGGGGATAGGCCCTTAACCCTGCGGCAGCTTCTGTCTCACACCTCTGGGGCATCGCAATCCGGTTATCCCGGCTATCCGCGCAGCGGCAGCATTCCTATCACGGCAGACGTGATCCAATCGCCGCCGCGCATTTTCGAATTTCAGCTGGAGTTTGATGGCACGCCCGGCGAATTTAGTTATTCAGGCGGCGGATACACGATCGCGCAATTGTGGGCAGAGGACGTCACCGGCAAAAGATTTGAAATGATCGCCCAAGAAACGCTTCTGGGCCCAATCGGCATGGAACGAAGCACCTTTGCTCAACCCAGTGATGTCGGCGATTTCCATCCATATGGCATAGTCGGCGCAGACAGCGGCATAACGCCGACACAGGCGATTTTCAGCTCTCTTCAGAACAGCTGGCACATCTATCCTGAAAAGGCGGCGGCGGGCCTTTGGTCAACCTCAGATGACTACGCCCGCTTCGTCGCCGTGCTGTTGGACTCCGCGGCGGGTGCGCAAAACGCGATCAGCAGCGACATAGCCAAAGCCATGATCACGCCCGAGGCTGAAACCGATTTCGCACCGGGGATGCATTACGGTCTGGGTGTGGTTCTATCGCTCGAGGATGACGGAAGCGCCAACGAGGTCTGGCATACTGGGGCAAACGCCGGATACCGAACAATCTTCATCGCGCGGCCCGCCACCACCCAAACACCGCGCCGCGTGGTTGTGGTCACATCGAACACCGCAACCTCAGCGTATCTCAATAGAGCTATCGCTACGGCGATGATTGACCGCCCAGAAAAGCTGAACGACTAGCGCCAAACCATCCGTGTGACGGTTCGTTTTCTACAAGGTATTCACGCGCGCTCTCAAAGATAGTGCTAAGCCGCCTATCCCGCCTATCGCGAAAACAATGGCCCCTGCCGAAATGCTGCCCGCCCCTAGATACGCGTGATTGCTGGCCGTTCCGGTGGCCTTACAATCAGCCAGATGCCTGCTACGAGATGCAGCGCGGTAGCTGCGTGATAGAACGCGGTTTGTGCTTCAGAGGCGTGAATGGATACACTGGGATCGAACGCTAGAGCTATGCTGAGCCCAGCGCGAGCGAGACCAGCGAGCAGCATCATCGTGCCCCATATGCGCACGGCTGAGCGCCACCATCGCCCCTTCGCTAATGCACCCAGTCCCAATGTGACCGCCCCGAACGCAAGGATACCAAGCGGCGCTAAGCTGCCAATCAGCGCGTAATCAACCGCTCGCCACGCCCATAATGCGAGGGTAAGCAACAGCAGGATGCCACCGCCACTCATGGGGCGACCAGCGCCTCTATCGCGCCTGCGGCCAGGTCGATGCCACGCTCCATGTAGGCGCGATCGATCACAGTATCCTTTGGCGAGTGATAGGCTTTGTTGAAGTCTCCATCGGTCAGGTTTTCGCTCAAAAACACGGCGGTAAAACCGCGCTTACGAAAGCTGACATGGTCGGAGCTGCTAAAGTTGGCGCGCACCAAGCGGATACCGCGCTCATCAGCCGCCGCAAGATAGGCATCCGCCACCGGGCCATTGGGTGCATCCAAATCGAACACCCCATCGCCGTTGCCGTCATACCCTAGCATATCGATATTGTGCATCGAGTGCATTGGGCGCCCTGAAGCCAACCATTCAGCGGCGAAAACATTGCTGCCCACCGCGCCATCTTCCTCTGCGTCGAATAGGACAAAGGTGATGTTCGTATTCCGGACCGGCAGCTCGGAAAGACGCTCAGCCAATTCGATGGCAGCGTAGGTGCCGCTTGCATTGTCATCCGCACCGGGACTGCCCGGAACCGTGTCATAATGCGCGCCGATAATGATGTTACGCTCGCTTGGTGTGCTCGCCGGCAATTGTGCCACGACATTGATTCCGGTTTGCGGGGGCATAATCAGGTCCAATGCCCAGTGGATATTGGGCACGCGATAGGCGCGTTGTTCACTCTCCAAACCCGCATTCATTAGAGCTAGCTCAATCTGCAGGGCCGCATGGGCGCGCTGCGATTGGGTTGCGCGCTCCCCAATGAAGGAGTCCATGCTGCCAGTGCCCCCGGTCGCGCTGGCGCTCATTGTTAGGAGCGTCGCGAGAGCTCCCACGCCCATTCCCCTCACAATACTGCCACGCATCTACGCCTCCTCGATTACGTGTGTAGACACATGTGGTGGTTGCGCAAGCACGGCTTAGCTTGCCCCACCCCGGCGATGTTCCTACACTTCGATTGAAAACGCGATTTGAGGTGAGAGACTATGCGGATTTGGACAGGCGCTTTTGCGGCCACAGCGACACTTTTTGGCGGTGCGCAACTTGCCGCACAGCCCACCTATGACGCGACCATCACGCGCACCGATTACAACATCCCACACATCACCTCTGAAACGTGGGGCGGTGTCGGATACGGGGTCGCCTATGCCTATGCGCAGGACAATTTCTGCATGCTGGCAGAGGAATTTGCGACCGTTGCTGGCGAACGCTCGCTGCATTTCGGGCCTGAAGCCACAGCAGTGCTTGGCTTTGCTGAGATCGACAATATCACCTCCGACACATTCTATCGCGGACGAATCGACCTGTCCGCATTGCGCGACGGTTGGTCTGATCAGAGCACCGAGGCACAGCAAATCGTCGATGGCTATGTCGTGGGCTACAATCGCTACCTCGCCGACACTGGCCCCGACGCTCTGCCCGAGGCGTGTCGCAACGCCAGTTGGGTGCGGCGGATTACGCGCGATGACATGCTGCGACTCAATGAAAAGCAGATGTTACTGGCAAGCTCACTGGCGCTTGCACCAGGAATCGCAACCGCTGCGCCTCCCGGCTCAGAGCAACCCGCTGAGAGCGCGCATATCGTCCTGCCAGACAATGAAGACTTGCGTTTTGGCAGCAATGGCTGGGCGTTTGGCAGCGATGCGACGGGGACCGAGGGAGGCCTGTTGATCGGCAACCCCCATTTCCCATGGGAGGGTCCTTCACGGTTCTGGCAATTGCATGTGACTAAGCCCGGCGAATATGACGCAATGGGCGTCGGGCTAGCGGGCACGCCCTTCGTCACACTTGGCTTCAATAAGGATGTCGCTTGGACGCATACGGTGACCGCCGCGCGCCATTTCACCCTCTACGCCCTCACCCTCTCACCCGATGATCCCACCACATATATGGTCGATGGAGAGCCGGTGGCTATGACCACGCGCCAAGTCACAATCCCGATGCCAGACGGAGCGCCAGCAGTCGAACGCACGCTCTATTCCACCCGCTTTGGTGCGGTGGTGACCATGCCCGGCACGCCGATTGGGTGGAGCGATAATACCGCCTTCGCGATCCAAGATGCCAATAGCGGCAATCAACGCGCGATTGATACGTGGCTGCGCATTGGACAGGCTTCCAACGTCGCCGAGATTGAAAGCGTGGTGAGTGAGACGCTGGGCATTCCATGGGTCAACACGATTGCGGCGGATCGACAAGGCAACGCGCTGCATGCCGATATCACCGCGGTGCCCGGCGTTTCGCCTGAGTTTATAGCGGCCTGCTCCACACCATTTTCCGGCCTTGTCGCAGGAATGGTCACGCTACTCGACGGGACGCGGGCTGAGTGCGATTGGCGCTCTACATCCGAGGGGCCACTTGCCGGATTGCTGCCCGCCAGCGATCAGGCGACGCGCACTCGGCGCGACTATGTGACCAATTCCAATGACAGTTACTGGATCAGTAACCCGAGCACTCCCCATCGCCAGCTCTCCCCGATCCTTGGTGATTTTGAGAGCGAATTGAGCCTGCGCACCCGGTCCAACTTTATCGAGACCGAAGCAGCAATTGCAGACGGTCCATTTGACCGCGATGACGCGAAAGCGCTGGTGTTCGCCAATCGCAGTTTGGCCGCAGATATGGTGGTGGAACCGGTGCTTGCACTATGCCCACAGCGCCCTGAACTGGCCCCTGCTTGTGAGGCGCTTTCCGCGTGGGATCGCCGTTTTGATACAGACAGTCGCGGGGCCTATCTCTTCGCAGAATTTTGGGAAACGGCGCGCGGCAGGAATAATCTTTGGCGGGAGCCATTTGACGCCGAAAATCCGATCAAAACGCCTCATGGCTTGGCGACCGACGAAGCTGCCGCAGAGGCTCTGCTAACCGCGCTCACCGATGCCGCCGCAAAACTCACGGAGGCCGACATCGCATTGGATGCGCAATGGGGCGATGTGCAAACCCGCAGCACCCCAGATGGCGAGGCAATTGCAATCCATGGCGGTCCGGGCACTGCTGGCGTTCTCAACATGCAAATCGGGCGTGAAGTCGAAGGCGGGCTGACCCCGCGCCACGGGTCAAGCTATATGCAGATTGTCACTTTCGATGAGGATGGGCCGGTGGCCGATGCGATCCTTAGCTATTCGCAATCGACCGATCCGGCCTCACCCCATTATGCCGATCAAACACGGCTCTATTCACGTAAGGAATGGCACCGCCTGCCGTTTACTCTCGAAGAGATATCAGCAGCGCAGCAAGGCGAGGTTACGCGAATTTCCGAGTAGGTGGCGCTGCTAAGCTGCTTTGAGCTGTGCGTCAGCAAAGCACTGATGCACCAATTGCGCCATTTCACGTGGCCCCGCCGGTTTGTTCAGCATGGGAGCCTTAATCGAGCCTATCTGCCCTTCGCAGTATCCGTTATAACCGGAGCTGTAGATCACCGGAATTCCAGGAAAATGGTCGCGGACAATCTGGGCAAGTTCAAAGCCGCAAATTTCACCGGGCAGAACAATGTCGGTCAGCAGCAGGTCAAACTGCGCGCCTTCTTTGATCAAAGCGACAGCCTCTGCCCCTGATTGTGCCAGTAACACTTTGTAATTTAGGCTTTCCATCACGTCAGTCATCATCATGCGCAGGAGGACTTCATCCTCCACCACCAATAGTGTCTGCCCGTTGCCCATTGGCAAATCGTCGTCTTGCATAGAAATTCCATGCCCCCTGTTGGACACTGATAAACAGCGTCATTCATTCGTTTGCACCGCGAAATGATTCACAGTTCAACCAACAGGACCCTAAATCCAGTGCCGCCAAGCAACGCCTCATTGCAGCACTTCCCGATAGTTGCATCAAACATCTGGCCAATCACTATAAATGATCGCCCCACCAGTCGTTTGATTGGAAGCAACGGAATCAATACGGATTTTTACGTATTATGTGATTCTTGTTGCATCAACCGGAATTACAATTCCCAGGAGTTAGACTTGGTTCCTAACAAAGTTGTATCTTAATCGCAGAAGAATTTTTTTATTGCGAAGAACACAAGTATTTTTTCCTACAATACATTATAATTCAGACACTTTTCAATAATTGGTTTTGGTAGATTGACCGGCTTGCGCGCTTTCTTAGCCTTACAACAGTACCTAACGTCTGCCGCCTCCGGTCCCGCTCGCACCCACATCCCCACTCACAATTCGCTTGCATTCGCCGCGCCATCGGGCCGTTATGCATGTGCAATATTTTTCCGTACAAGAGCGTGTGACATGCAGTCGGAGTGCATCTCAGTAACCATGAACTGAGAGCGTGGATGAGACCGAATAAACAGGAGAGAGCACGACAATGAGCATCACCCCGGTTGAACCCATCCTTGAGCCCGACCTGCCGATCATCGACCCGCATCATCACCTTTGGGACCTGCGGGCGATGATGCCAATGTTTCCGGAACCCCGGCACCGCTTCATTGATGCGCTAGTGCCAGTTGCGCATTACACATTTGATCAGTTCAACGATGAGATCGCGCAAAGCGGCCACAACATTATCGCCACCGTCTTTATGGAATGCGGCGCGTTCTACAATGCCGCCTATGGTGAGGCGTTGAAGACCGTTGGTGAGGTTGAGTTCGTAAACGGCGTTGCGGCCCAATCGGCGAGCGGCATGTATGGCGCTGCACGGGCCTGCGCGGGGATTGTGGGCCATGCAGACCTCACCCGCGGCGCGGCGGCAGGCGAAGTGCTCGATGCGCTCAAAGCGGCGGCTCCAAAGCGCTTTAAGGGCATTCGGCATCAAGGCGCATGGGATGCCGACCCCGACGTACTAGGCCCTCCCTTCCATGCCCCACCACAGCTCTATCGCGATACGACCTTTCGCGAAGGCTTCGCCGAGATTGGCAAACGCGGCATGAGCTTTGATGCATGGATATTGGAACCTCAGATCGGCGATGTGATCGACCTCGCCCGCGCCTTCCCCGATACACCCATCTGCCTTGACCACTGCGGCACACCATTGGGCATGGCGAGCTATGCAGGCAAGCTGGAGGAGCGCTTTGGCACCTGGCGTGATGCGATCATTGAGTTGGGCAAATGCGAGAATGTGATGGTGAAACTGGGCGGGCTCGCGATGCACAATTGCGCTTTGCCCGAGGAAGGTCCGGCAGCGGGCGTCGGATCAGAGGAACTGGCGCGGCTTTGGAAGCCATATATCGAGACCTGCATTGAGGCATTCGGAACAAAGCGCGCAATGTTCGAATCGAACTATCCCGTTGATCGCTGGGGCTCGAGCTACCCGGTCTTGTGGAACGCGTTCAAGCGGATCACGGCGGATGCGAGCGCTGATGAGAAAGCGGCGCTCTATGCCGGGAACGCAAGCCGCTTCTATGCGCTTGAAGGACTGTAAAAGGTGACACTTGCGTAGTTGCGATACGCAACCTACCGCACGTCAAAAGCCTTCTAGGAGAGACCTCAATGCCCCTTCCCGCCCCGTTTGATCGCCTTCGTATCCCGCTGATCGGCTCACCGCTGTTCATCGTATCGGGACCAGAGCTGGTGATCGCACAATGCAAGGCAGGGATCATTGGCAGCTTCCCCGCGCTCAATGCGCGTCCGCAAACGATGCTGGATGAATGGCTGCATCAAATCACCGAGGAACTCGCCAAACACAATCGTGAGAACCCCGATCGTCCGGCCGCCCCGTATGCTGTGAACCAGATCGTGCACAAGTCGAACGACCGCGTGATGGCGGATATGGCGACATGCGAGAAATGGCAGGTGCCGATGGTCATCACCTCACTTGGTGCGCGTACGGAAATCTTCGATGCAGTGCGCGGATGGGGCGGCGTGACAATGCACGACGTGATCAACAACCGCTTCGCGAACAAGGCGATTGAGAAAGGCGCAGATGGCCTGATCCCTGTTGCAGCGGGCGCCGGCGGGCACGCAGGCACACAATCGCCTTTCGCTCTGATGCAGGAAATCCGCGAATGGTTTGACGGACTAGTGGCCCTGTCTGGCTCCATCGCCAACGGCGCATCGGTGCTCGCCGCGCAAGCAATGGGCGCAGACTTCGGCTATGCGGGCAGCGCCTTTATCGCCACCGAAGAAGCCAATGCTGATCAGGGATACAAGGACGGCATCGTCGATGGCTCTGCGGAAGGGATCGTCTATTCGAACCTCTTTACGGGCGTGCACGGCAATTACTTGCGCTCCTCGATTGAAAAAGCGGGATTGGACCCAGACGATCTGCCCACAAGCGATCCGTCAAAGATGAACTTTGGATCAGGCGGCAACACCAAAGCCAAGGCTTGGAAGGACATCTGGGGTTCGGGCCAAGGCGTTGGCGCGATCAAGTCTGTCGGTTCGGTTGAAGATCTAGTGGCGCGGATGGAACGCGAATACCACGCAGCCAAGGCTCAGATGCTAGCGAATTCCGACTACACATCATGGGCTAAAATGGCGGAAGCTGCAGAGTAGGAGGCGCTCAGGTCGCCTCCCAAAGGACCTCTGCCATGGCATCAAACATCGTCCCAAAGCATTTGTATCCAAGCAATTGACGAGGGAGCAGGTGATGTCGCTGCATACCTGGATCATGCCCAGGCTGTCCGCGACGATTGACTGATCGAAATGAAATTGTGGTGCGCGAATGGGAGGCTAAACTGTGCCTTTGCAATCCCCCATTCGTTGGTACGCCCCTGTCCGCCAAGCTATTCTCGTGACACCCTGATAAACTTTCCATTGCGCGACACGCTTAGCAAGAGACGGCTGCCATCGGGCGCGATAATGCGCTCGCTTTGCTCAATCCCGCCCACGATCACCATCTGATTGATCAACCGCACACCCAACCGCGTCGCCGCGACTTTGTCAGAAGAGAGCGGCGGCTCGATACGCAATTCTTGATCAATCCAAAACTCAAGACCTACGCTTTGCAATGCGCCGTCTACTGTCTCGCGAAATGCAGTGAGGCCAAGCGCTGGAAACGCACCGCCATCCAACCAAGCGGTTGAAACAGATTCAAAAAAGCGCCTGCCAATTGCGCTGCCGGATGGAGGCCATACGACAGCCTCTAACTCTTCAAAATGATGCACAAGATCGCGTGCGAGCGCCATCAGCGCCTTTGCGACCGGCAATGTCCGCTCACCACCGGCAAGATGATGTCCAGGCAGCAATTGCATCGCCTCGAACCGCGCGGGGCCAGGCATGTCAGGTAAATCAAAACGATGCTCAACTGACGGGAAGGCAACGGCGTCACGAGGCTGAAGCCCGCGCAAATCAAAAGCCAGTCCGTCACGCAACAATTCCAACCAGACGAGATCGGTCGCAACCGGACTTGCCAAAGTATCGCCACCAACCGGCTGACCATTGGCCGCAACCAATTGCAGCGGGCTATCTTCTGCTGGGTCGTGTGTCACAGTAACCGCGCGTTGGCTCGCAATGAAATCGCGGATGCCAGAACGGTCAGGCCGTTTGCCAGCCGCAAACAGCAGATAGAGCCCGTTGGCTTCAATATTTGCCTGTTCAGTTATTGTGCCAGACCTCTCTGTGTCACAGGCTAACGCGGTATGCAGATCGATACCTGAATTGATTTCAACCCAGCGTCGAGTCCTGAATACCAGTAAATCACAAAATTGTCCCGAAAAGTTCAGTACACGCCCAAGACTAGTCCTTCCGCCAACGCTTCACCAAGTTCGCAGCATTGTTGGAGGACTTTTTCACTGGGTGTTTTTCGGCTGAGAATTTCTTGCGGAGTTTGCGCAGCGAAATTGATGATCATCGGATCCGCCACGCGTTTGAGCCGCCATCCTTTGGCGATCCGATCAATCTGCCGATGCGCGCCCTCCCCATCTGAACCCGCTGCGATGATGCTGGCAAAAGGACGGCCCTCTATCTCGCCAAGCACGGGGTAGTATTGTGTGTCGAACATCTCCTTCATCGCCCCACTCATGCTGGCCAAATTCTCTGGGCAAACAAACAAATAGCCTTGCGATGACAAGATGTCCGCCGTCTTCACATCCTGCGCCCGGATCAAACGCGCTACATCGTGTCCAGCCGCAGCCTGCGCCATTGCCTCGCTTGCGCCAGTACGGCTGTGCCAGATTACCAACAGGGTCGGATTGTCGTTCATGCGGATTGCTTCGCTGCTCTGCCTGTCGATTGTCAATGCTCGCGCACTGTTACCTGTACCGCCAATCGGTTAGGCATGCGCGCATGGTCTCACCTTCTCTCTCGCATGTTCTGGGCGTTTCGCAGTCGCTCGCCGGTCAATCATGGCATTGGCGCGGCGGCAATATGGAGCTCGGCGATGGAGCGGCGTCATTGGGCACCGACATATTGTCGCAATTGATGATGACGCGCGGTGTCGCAGCCGATGAGGTCACCAAGCATGCCAAGCCGACCATGCGCGAATTCCTGCCCGATCCATCCGAGTTCCGCGATATGGATCGCGCGGCAGAGCGGATCGCGAGCGCCGTTTTGAGCGGCGAGAGCATCACGATTTACGGCGACTACGACGTCGATGGCGCAACCAGCGCGGCTCTTTTGGTTGAGCTGTTGCGCGCTCTGGGTGTCGAGGCAGGGTACTACATCCCCGACCGTCTGTTGGAGGGGTATGGCCCTACTGGCGAAGCGCTCGTCCAACTGGCCAAGGATGGCTCGGACCTGATCGTAACGGTCGATTGCGGCGCAATGGCACACGAGGCGCTGGGCATGGCACGCGATGTGGGCGTTGACGTGATTGTGGTCGATCATCACAAATGTTCAGCAGAGCTTCCACCCACCGCCGCTTTGGTCAATCCCAACCGGCTCGATGAAAACGACCTTGCGGCCAGCCATGGCCATCTTGCCGCTGTCGGCGTCGCGTTTCTGCTTGCGATTGCGTTGGTGCGAAATTTGCGGGCCAAGGACTATTTCAAGGATCGCGCTGAACCTGATTTGATGAGCTTACTCGATTTGGTGGCTTTGGGGACTGTGGCGGATGTAGCAGCTCTGCATGGGCTGAACCGTGCATTCGTCTCCCAAGGGCTCAAAGTGCTCGCCCGGCGCGAACGGATCGGAATGGCCGCTCTGATGGATGCGAGCCGATTGAAGCGTGCGCCGATAGCCTCTGATCTTGGCTTTGCGCTGGGTCCTCGAATCAATGCCGGCGGCAGGATCGGCGAATCGACATTGGGAGTGCGTTTGCTGACCACGCGCGATCCCGAAGAAGCACGCGCGATTTCCGAGCAACTCTCCGCACTTAACGAAGAACGCCGCGCTATCGAAGCTGAGGTGCAAGAGGCTGCTGAAGAGCAATTGGAGGGCCAGCACAATATGGCGGTGCAGGTTCTGTCCGGCACAGGCTGGCACCCCGGCGTGATCGGCATTGTCGCCGGTCGGATCAAGGAAAAGACCGGCAAACCCTCGATCATCATCGCCCTCGACGAAGCCGAAGGCACAGGCAAAGGATCAGGCCGTTCAATAAGCGGCGTGGACATTGGCGCCGCGATCATCGCGGCGCGCGAACAGGGTTTGCTGCTGGCTGGTGGTGGGCATGCAATGGCCGCGGGATTGACGATACCGAGTGACAAACTCGCAGACTTCACCGAATTCCTCGACACACGGTTGGCCCGCGATGTTGAAAAAGCGCGACATGCTCAGGTCATGCAACTCGATCTCTCGCTTGCTCCGGGAGGTTTGACACCGGAATTGGTTGCGACCTTAGATGCCGCCGGTCCTTATGGCGTGGGTTGGCCTGCCCCGCGTGTTGCTGTGGGGCCTGTGCAAATTGTCAAAGCCGACATCGTGGGTAAAGACCACCTGCGGATCATCGCCAGTGGCGGCGATGGACGATCATTCAAAGCGATCGCGTTTCGCGCGGCTGAGACCGAAATGGCGCAAACTCTGCTCCATCGTAGCAGGGGTCGGCGGTTTCACCTTGCTGGCCGAGTTAAGATCGATGATTGGGGCCATCGCCCGGCGGCTGAACTGCACCTAGAAGATGCTGCATTCGCCGATTGATCGGGTAGGTTTTGCGCCGTGTGTGCAGAAATTCTTAAAACCGAAGCACACGGGGCTTGACCCGCTTAGCCTGCCCCCCTAGATGCGCGCTCTCGCAAATGAGCGTGGCCCCTTCGTCTAGCGGTTAGGACGCGGCCCTTTCACGGCTGAAACACGGGTTCGATTCCCGTAGGGGTCACCACCTCCTCCACGCGCAAGCTCCCCTACACACGTCCGATAGACGGAAAGTTTGACCTCGCTGCTGTGCAAGCTAGAGCGTTGATCCATGGGTACGCGCCAGTCCATCCCCCTTGTCGGTATCTTGCTAGCGCTGGTGACCTTTGTCGCCATGCTGTTGCTCGACATTGACCCAATCATTGCGACATCCGCGTTGATCTTGTGGGTTGGCTCGCTTTTGCTTGCTGCTGGCCGTCCACCTGAGCCAGCGCCTGTCGTCGTCAAACAGACCTTCAATCGCGATTCGATGGGCAACTTGATCGAGAATTCTTCGACCCCGCTTTTGGTCACAGAAAAAAACAACATCGCCATCGCCAACCGTGCAGCTCGCCGGATGCTGGGTCAGCATATTATTGGACAAGACGCGCGCGTCGCCTTTCGCCAGCCTGAGGCGATTTCGCTGCTTGGCAAAAACCGCAATGGGCAAGCAATCGTTCGCGGCCTCGTGCGGCGGCAGGACATTTGGCAAATCAACCGTCAGGCGGTCGATGAAAATCTCGCGGTGATTGAGCTAATCAATCAGACGGCAGAGGCCGATATCAGCCGTGCGCATACCGACTTCGTCGCCAACGCCAGCCATGAACTGCGCACACCGCTCTCCGCGATCATTGGCTATGTCGAGACACTGAGCGAAAGCGGTGACAGTCTCGATTCGCCAACGTCGCAGAAATTTCTTGGCACAATCGAGCGCGAGGCGTTGCGCCTCCAAAGCCTGATCAGCGATTTGATGAGCCTATCGCGGGTCGAGGCAGAAAAACATGATCTTCCTCAACAATTGATCGAGCTGAGCGACTTAACAGAGCGCGCAGTGTTTGATGCGGCAGGATCGCAGCGTGAGGACAGGATCGAACTTTCGCTGAAGGCTAATCCTTGTGTGAAAGGGGATCGCCAACAGCTTGAACAAGTCGTCCGCAATCTTGTCGACAATGCCCTCAAATACGGCGCCGATGAGACGCCGGTCGCGGTTGAGTTGGATTTTGCCCGTGATGGTATGGCGCGCATATCTGTGGCAGATCAGGGTGAAGGCATCGCACCCGAACAATTGCCTCATCTGACCCGCAGATTTTACCGCACCGATCCGGGTCGCAGCCGAGCCTCGGGTGGCACCGGCCTGGGCCTAGCTATCGTAAAACACATCGTAGAACGCCACCGCGGACGGCTAAATATCGACAGCGATTTGGGCAAGGGAACGCGGGTCGTTGTCCGGCTGCCGCTCGCCGAGCCTGATAGAGGCCCCGATGAAAAAACGCAAAAAATCGGACAAAAAGATGAGAAAAACGACAATCGGCAGGATGAATCACAGCTTCTGTCTTAGCTATGTCTTATTCTTTCAACATGGGCTGTTGGATTGTGCCCGCACTGGCTTGACCACGGGATAGCAAGAGATCAAGCCACTTCTCGCCGACAGGCGAATGCGAGCAAACAGGGGAATACGGGCTTACTACATGTCGCCGATTACGCTCATCTTGATTGCCATTGGGCTAGGCCTTGCCGGGTGGCTGGCTGGCCGGGCGAAGGCATGGAGCTTTCAAAAAGCCGATCCCGCCGTGCGCCCCGTTGCACGGCCGATCTATCACGCGTGGTATGTTGCCGTATGGGTGTTGCTGCCACTACTTGCTTTTGTGGCACTTTGGTCATTTATCGCCCCGCAATTGGTCACACAAAGCGTTCTTGCATCGCCGGGTGCAGCCAACCTTCCAACATTCGGGTTTGAGCGCGAAGCATGGCTTGCCGAAGCGCGCGCGGTAGCGAACGGCAACGCACCAGGCGTCTTTAACGAAGGGGCAGAGGCTCTGGTTGAGCCGTTTCGTCAGGCGATCTCGCATTACAGCCTGATTGGCTTTGCTCTGACTGTCTTGATCGGATTTGGCGGCGGCGCATTCGCGTTCCTGCGTGTCCGTCCCGATTTCCGCGCTCGCACCCGAGTGGAGCGCACAGTGATGATCGTGCTCTTGCTCGCATCGCTCGTCGCGATCCTGACCACGTTTGGCATCGTCGCGAGCCTTGTGTTCGAGACGATCCGTTTCTTCGGAATGGTTTCGCCTGCCGATTTCCTGTTCGGAACGTTCTGGGGTCCCGACCCAATGAGCAATCCGGACAATCCAGACGGATCGCGTTTCGGCGCGATACCGTTATTCTGGGGCACTTTGTTTATCGGCGCGATTATCGCGATGATTGTGGCCATTCCACTGGGTTTGATGAGTGCGATTTATCTAACCCAATATGCCGATCCCAAACTGCGCCAGTGGGTCAAACCTGCGCTGGAGATCCTCGCGGGCATTCCGACCGTTGTTTATGGCTACTTCGCGGCACTGACGATCGCTCCTGCTGTGCGCGATCTGGCAGTGTCTGTCGGGATCACCAGCGCATCGAGCGAGAGCGCCTTGGCCGCAGGTGTCGTGATGGGCGTAATGATTATCCCGTTCGTATCCTCCATGGCCGACGATTCCATGGCTGCTGTGCCCAGCGCGATGCGCGATGGCAGTCTTGCTATGGGCGCCACTCAGTCAGAGACGATCAAGCGGGTACTGTTCCCCGCCGCCCTGCCCGGCATTGTCGCTGGGATCATGCTCGCCGTTAGCCGTGCGATTGGTGAGACGATGATTGTGGTGATGGCAGCGGGCGCGTCGTCCAACCTGACAGCAAATCCGCTCGATACGATGACCACGGTAACCTATCAGATCGTCGCCATGCTCACTGGCGAAGGCAGCTTTGACCACCCCGCCACTTTGAGCGCTTTTGCGCTTGGTTTTGTCCTGTTCCTTGTGACGCTTGTGCTGAACATCATCGCACTGCGCGTCGTTAAACGGTTCCGTGAAGCTTATGAGTGATACCCAAACATCACCGGCGGGCGGACCAACCCGCACTGCATCCTTCGCTAAACGGCTGGACCAGCGTTACCGCGCCGAACGCCGTTTTCGGGCGCTCGGAATGGTCGCTATTGTGTTTTCGCTTTTGGCATTGGTCTTCCTGCTCGGCAGCATGCTGTCAAACGGCATCGGCGGATTCCAGCGCGCTGAATTGGCCGTGGCAATCGATTTCCCCGAAAGCGGCGTCACAGGCGATGAGGTTTCCCTAAGCGCGCCCAGCGCAATCCAAGTTCTGGAAATGCAGGGTATGTCCGAAGTCGTGGCATTCTATGCAGAAGAAGCATTGGGCGAAGAGGGCGCGGCACAATTAAGCCGCGATGCATGGCGCGATGTGGCCGCCGCGTTGCAATCCGATCCATCGCTGATCACTCGATCTGAAACATTCCACTTGCCGGCCTCTTCCGACCTTTCAGCGGGTCTGGACGGCGACGGTTCGCCAGAGATGCGCGCTCTTGCTCAGCAGCTTGTGAGTGAAGGAAAACTGGCGGAAAACTGGGATTTTGGCTTCCTTGGCCGTTCCGATGCAACTAGCCCACAACAGGCCGGTATCTGGGGCGCACTGGTTGGTTCGATCCTGACAATGCTCATCACATTCTCATTGGCATTTCCCACGGGCATTTTGGCGGCACTTTACCTTGAGGAATATGCGCCAAAGAACCGCTGGACCGATGTGATTGAAGTTTCGATCAACAATCTGGCCGCCGTTCCGTCGATCATTTTCGGGCTGCTCGGGCTGTTTTTGTTGATCGAATTCATGCCCAATTTGCGTTCTACGCCATTGATCGCCGGTATCACTCTGGCTCTCATGACGATGCCAGTGATCGTGATCTCAGGCCGCAACGCGATCAAAGCGGTGCCCCCGTCCATACGCGATGGTGCTCTCGCAGTGGGCGCATCGCCTGTGCAGGTTGTGTTCCACCATGTCTTGCCGCTCGCTTTGCCCGGAATGCTGACCGGTACCATCATCGGCATGGCCCGCGCATTGGGAGAGACCGCGCCACTGATCCTGATCGGGATGCGTGCATTCGTTGCGACCCCGCCTGACGCAGTGACTTCTCCTGCGACTGTCTTGCCGATGCAAATTTACCTGTGGTCCGATGAAATTGACCGCGGCTTTGTCGAGCGGACAAGCGCGGCTATCATTGTGCTATTGCTGTTCCTCCTGCTGATGAACGGCCTCGCCATTTATCTGCGCAACAAGTTTGAGAAAACCTGGTGACCTTGATCCACGAAAAGATCCAGCAGAACAAAACCGCGATGATGGTCGCGCGTGATGTTTCCGTCTATTACGGCGACAAGAAGGCTATCGACGAAGTGTCGATCGATATCTCACCGGAATATGTCACCGCCTTTATTGGGCCATCCGGCTGCGGAAAGTCGACATTCTTACGCTGTTTCAACCGTATGAATGACACTATCCCTGTCGCACGCGTCAGTGGCCTGATCGAGTTGGAAGGCGAAGACATTCACGGTGATGCGATGGATGTCGTGCAATTGCGCGCTCGCGTTGGGATGGTGTTTCAAAAGCCCAATCCATTTCCCAAAACGATCTACGAAAACATCGCTTACGGTCCGCGGATTCACGGACTTGGTGAGAAAAAGGCTGACCTCGACGTAATCGTCGAACGCTCACTCACCCGTGCGGGCCTTTGGGATGAGGTGAAAGACCGCCTTGAAGATTCCGGCACCGCTTTGTCGGGTGGTCAGCAACAGCGCCTGTGCATAGCCCGCGCAATTGCTGTCGATCCCGAAGTGATCTTGATGGATGAGCCAGCCTCGGCATTGGACCCCATCGCCACAGCCAAGATCGAAGAACTGATCGACGAACTGTCCGGCCGCTATGCGATCGTAATCGTCACTCACTCCATGCAACAGGCGGCTCGCGTTAGTCAGCGGACGGCCTTTTTCCACCTCGGGAAAATGGTCGAATATGGCCCAACCTCCGATATCTTCACCAACCCCATCGAAGAGCGCACCAAAGACTATATCACTGGGCGGTACGGATAATGGCCGACCATACAGTCAAAGCTTTCGATGAAGATATTACCCGGCTTCGCGGCCTAATCGCGGAGATGGGTGGTCTAGCCGAGGTTGCGATTCAAGAAGCCCTCGATGCGATGATTCGCGGAGATGAGGAGTTGGGCGACAGCGTCGTTGCGCGCGACAAGAAAATCGATGCGCTGGAAACCGAAGTCGACAAGCTGGCGGTGCGCATCATCGCATTGCGCGCCCCGATGGCCGACGATTTGCGCGAAGTGATTGCCGCTCTGAAGATCGCTGGCGTGGTTGAGCGGATCGGTGACTACTCAAAAAATATCGCAAAACGCGTCGGTATGATTGAAGGGCGCGATCGGTTTGAACCACTCACTCTGCTGCCTGCAATGGGCGAATTGGCGGGCGAGATGGTGCACGATGTCCTCACCGCATATTCTGCCCGCGACCCCGGCTTGGCACGTGAAGTAATCGCGACGGATGCGAAAGTTGACGCGTTCTACAACAGCATTTTCCGCAATCTTGTCAGCCATATGGTCGAAAACCCTGCAACCATTTCCAGCGCCGCACAATTGCTGTTTGTCGCCCGAAACCTTGAGCGGATTGGCGACCATGCGACCAATGTTGCTGAAATGGTTCACTTTGCCGCGACTGGCACCTATCCCCCCGAAGAGGAACGGTAAGCCGCTGTATTGACTGCATGTGGAAAACTAGGGGCACTCAGTTTCATCAAATTGTAGCCAAAGTGAAACATCGCCATAGCTGACCGCTCGCCGCTTGTATGGTAGAACGGATCGCGAGGAGACAGTACGATGTCCGCCGCCAAATTGCTGTTGGTCGAAGATGATCCGGCGCTTTCCGAATTGCTCGAATATCGCTTTCAAAACGAAGGCTATAACGTCCGCTGCACCGGCGATGGCGATGAAGCTTTGGTTTTGGCGAGCGAGGATGTGCCCGATCTCATCATCCTGGATTGGATGATTGAGGGGACCAGCGGGATTGAGGTGTGCCGCCGCCTGCGCCGCGATAAAGAAACAGCGCATGTGCCGATCATCATGCTCACCGCGAGAGAAGCTGAGGACGACAGAGTGCGCGGGTTGGAGACGGGTGCGGACGATTATCTGACCAAACCGTTCAGCCCGCGCGAGTTGCTGGCGCGCGTTGCCGCGGTGATGCGTCGCATTCGTCCTGCTCTTGCAGGGGAGACGATTGAAGTCGGCGATATCAAGCTTGATCCGGTGGCTCATAAAGTTCAGCGACGCGGTCGTTCGCTTCAACTAGGCCCAACCGAATACCGGCTGCTCAAATTCTTTATGGAGAGCCCAGGGCGAGTTTTCAGCCGTGGGCAATTGCTCGATGGCGTATGGGGCACAGGCTCGGACATCGAATTGCGCACCGTCGATGTGCATATCCGCCGGTTGCGCAAAGCCATCGGTGTTGAAGGCGTCAAAGACCCGATCCGCACGGTGCGCTCCGCAGGCTACGCCTTAGAGGCGACCTAGCTCACTTTAGCGACACACTCCAACCCAGCGCGTGCTTTGGTCGAGGTGGAAGTGGTCCGCATGGGCCGCGTTGAAATCAGGTGAGAGAACGGTGGCAAAGACACCGCATGCATCATCGCGGATAAAGCGCAGGAATGCCGCAGCGTCAGCGTCTCCGTCCCAATCATCAAGGACGCTGACCCGTCTGCCATCAGCGAGCACAAAGGCTGAGATGTCAATCGCATTGGAGGTTGCGTGTTCGCTCCACCCGCCGCCAGAGCCACTGCCTCGCATCCGGCGGCAATTGAACGCTCCCATATGTTCGATCCGCACCACTTCGCTGCCCAGATATTCACGCGCAGCCAGTTCGACGCTTTTAGCACGCCATAGCGCAAGGCCAGTTGCAACGGGGCAAGTCACGGCGGGGCTGTTGGGCGCAAGAGGAAATGCTTCAAGCTGTGTGCGGTCAGGGCGTGCACAGGCCCCCTCTCCGGTCGCAGGCAAGGCAGCATAGGCGACCTCACTGCGATCCAGTACGGCGCGGCATTCAGGTGTATCAGCTTTGAGTGCAGTTAGCTTTGTCGCGGTTGCCCATCCGATTGGGTCGCGCAAATCGAGCGGCGCAATCGGATTGTGTTCAGGGTGCGCGCTAAGCCAATTCCACCCTGCAAGCCCTGCAATGCCAATTGCGGCAAGCAACAGCACGCGCGGCATAATGCGCCCTGCTCTCTTGCGCTTTGTTCGTGCTTTGCGCGCCATTTCGCCCTCATTTAACTCAGTGGAAATCGCGTGACTTCGGAATAATTCGATGATTGCGCGGATGCCCTCTTGGGCCCGGTAGCGGATCGATCAAATCGCGTTCCTTAACAAGCGGCGTCTTACGCCCAATCAACGGCGAATTAACATGATCCGCACGCGCGACAGGGGAATTGAGCATATCATCGGATAGGGCATAAAGTTGGTCGCTCGCATCGTGCATGTGTTGAGCGATGACATGGATCACCTCGTCATCATATTCGACCCGGCCACGCACTTCCATCAACCGCGCGCCCATCACCACCCGGCGCTGTTTCTCTTTCAGATCAGGCCACACGACAAGGTTCACGACCCCCGTTTCATCCTCCAACGTGATAAAGCACACACCCTTGGCACTGCCTGGCCGTTGCCGGATCAACACGACACCTGCGACACGGACCATGCTGCGATATTTGCGATCTCTGAGATCGCATGCACGCACAAAACCCCGCTCTGCCAAAGACGGACGCAAAAACGCCAATGGATGTGCTTTAAGAGATAAGCGCGTGGTCTGGTAATCCGCCACGACCTCCTCTGACATCGCCATAGAAGGGAGCTGCGTGAGCGCGCGTTCGGCACCTTCATCACGCTGCGCTGCGGCTTTGAACAGAGGCAAGTCTGGCGCAGTAATTAAACTGCGCGCATCCCAAAGCGCTTGACGGCGCGGAAGGTTCAGAGAGGTAAAGCAGTCTGCGCTCGCAAGCAGTTCAACATGCGACGGCGAAAGCCCAGCACGCTCCTGCAGTTCTGCAACATCGCGGTAAAGGCCCTCATCCTCTCGGGCAGCAATCAGATCCGCTGCAACATGTTCAGGCAAGCCATCAACCTGCCTCAGACCAAGCCGCAGCGCGATATGGCGGTCCATCCGACCTTCCTGTGTTCCGCCAGCCTCTCCGACCTGCTCCAATGTACAATCCCACGCGCTGCCATTCACATCGGCGGGCAGCACCACGACCCCATGCTCGCGCGCATCACGGACAATCTGTGCAGGCGCATAAAAACCCATTGGCTGCGAGTTCAAAAGCGCGGCGGCAAAGGCTGCCGGGAAATGGCATTTCAGCCAGCTAGATACGTAAACTAGATGCGCGAAACTCGCCGCGTGGCTTTCGGGAAAACCGTATTCGCCAAAGCCCTTGATCTGGTTGAAGCACCTTTGTGCAAACTCCGCATCATAGCCGCGCTCTACCATCCGCCCGACCATCATATCCTCCAATTCATGCACCATCCCCCGCGACCGAAAAGTCGCCATCGCCTTGCGCAGGCGATTTGCTTCGATCGGAGAGAATTTGGCGGCATCAAGTGCGATCTTCATGGCCTGCTCTTGGAAAATCGGCACGCCCAGCGTCCGCGCAAGAATTGACGACAGCTCATCAGGCGGGCCGTGAGCACCGCACGGCGCAGGAATTTGTACAGGCTCTGCACCCCGGCGACGTTTCAGGTAAGGGTGCACCATATCGCCTTGGATCGGGCCAGGCCGCACAATCGCGACCTGAATTACAAGGTCATAAAATTCGCGCGGGCGCAGGCGCGGCAGCATGTTCATCTGCGCGCGGCTTTCCACCTGAAACACGCCCAGCGAATCCCCCTTGCGCAGCATCGCATAAGTTTCCGAATCCTCACGCGGGACGCTCGCTAATGTCAGCGTACGGTCGTGATGCGCATCCAACAGATCGAGGCATTTCTTGATACAGGTCAACATTCCCAAAGCGAGCACGTCGACTTTCAGGATGCCAAGCGCCTCAATATCGTCCTTATCCCACTCGATAAAAGAGCGATCCGGCATCGCACCATTACCAATCGGCACCGTCTCAGTCAGCGCGCCTTGCGTCAGAATAAAGCCACCCACGTGCTGCGACAGATGACGGGGCATTCCGATCATCTGCTCGGTTAGCTTTAGGACACGGCGCAAGTGCGGATCGCTAAGATCCATGCCGATATCCTCGACATGCGCCTCCCCGATAGAGCGGCCCATTCCGCCCCAGACCGTGCGCGCGAGCGAACTGGTAACATCCTCGGATAGCCCCATCACTTTGCCGACCTCACGGATCGCCATGCGCGGGCGATAATGAATGACGGTTGCGGTCAACCCCGCCCGGTGACGGCCATACTTCTCATAAATATACTGGATCACTTCCTCACGCCGTTCGTGCTCAAAATCGACATCGATATCGGGCGGTTCTTTGCGTTCTTCAGAGATGAAACGGTCGAATAGAAGCTGGTGTTTAGCCGGATCGACGCTGGTGATTTCGAGGCAATAGCAAACCGCCGAATTGGCCGCACTGCCGCGACCTTGGCAAAGGATTGGCGGCTCCACACTCCGAGCGAAATCGACGATGTCTTTGATTGTGAGGAAATAGCGCGCAAGATCCAGCTTTGCGATCAAGGCAAGTTCGCGCTCCAACGTGTCATGGACGCTATCGGGCACACCGCTGGGATAGCGCCGCTCTGCCCCGCGCCATGTCTCAACCTCCAGATATTCCTGCGGGGCCATATCATCGGGGTAGATTTCCTCCGGATATTCATAGCGCAGTTCATCGAGGCTAAAATCACAAGCGTCAGCCACCGCGCGCGCGGCCTCAATCGCACGCGGCCAGCGTTCGAATAGACGGCACATTTCAGCCGGCGATTTGAGGTGCCGTTCGGAATTGGGGTGGAGCAAATGCCCGGCCTGCGCGACGGTCACCTTATTCGCAATCGCCGTCATCACATCATGCAAAGGGCGCCGCTCTGGCGCGTGGTAATGCACATCATTGGTCGCCAGCAGGCCCAATCCATTGGCGTGTGCCCACGCATCCAACTGGTCTATCCGGGCAATATCATCCCCGCGATAGAGATAACTCACTGCCAGATGTCGCAGTGTCGGAAGACCGCACACAAGATGCGGCAAAAGATCAGGCAATGCGCCTGACACTTCGCCATTCCAATCGCTACCATCCAGCGCGACAACATTGTTTGCCCAAGACGGGATCGTGAAAGTCGCCTTGAGGTCATCCGGCGGGATCAGGATCAACTGTACATCGTCACTATGCGCTGCGAGCATCTCAAGGCTGATCTCGCAAACACCCTTTTCCTGCCATCCGCCGGTGAGTGTCTGCATCCGCCCTGCGCTGATCAAACGGCACAGATGACCATAGCCAACGCGATTTTTGGGATAGGCGAGGAAGGTAAGCCCTTCGACCGTTTCGATCCGAGTGCCGATCACCGGGCGCAGTTTCAGCGTCGCTGCCTCTGTGTGCACGCGCACCACGCCTGCAAAGCTGTTCGTATCGGCAATCCCAATCGCGTCATAGCCGAGCGCGTGTGCCGTCATCGCAAGGTCAACCGCATCGGAGGCCCCGCGCAAAAAACTAAAACAACTGACAAGTCCCAATTCAACAAAGGGCGCGCGCGGTGGCGGCTCGATCAAGTCCGGATCAATCGCCAACGTGCGTTTATCAGGAGTAAGCGGTGCGTCGGGCATTCACGCCCCCATCTGCGATAAACGCGCCTTTACCGCCGACAGATCACGCACGAACAACGCCGCCTGTTCATCGCGCGCGGCGCCTTCTAACCGCAGTAGGTAGGATGGATGCGCGGTGACCCACAATTCGGCGCCATCTTCCAGCGCAATAGCTGCCCCACGCGCTTTAGAAATGCTGACCGTTTTGCCTAACAGCCCCCGAGCCGCCGATGCACCCAGTGCCAGCACCACGCGCGGTTTGACCACCGCTCGTTCTGCTTCAAGCCACCAACGGCAAGTGTCGATCTCTTTAGCCGTGGGCGAGTGGTGAATGCGGCGTCTTCCCTTTGCGCGAAATTTGAAATGTTTGACCGCATTTGTGACATAGGCGGCGCTGCGGTCGATCCCGGCTTGCGCAAGATATTGGTCGAGCAATTGCCCCGCTGGCCCCACAAATGGGAGGCCCTGCACATCCTCCTGATCACCCGGTTGTTCGCCCACAATCATCAAAGCTGCACCGGACGCGCCCTTCCCCATAACCGCGCGTGTGCCGCAATCGGCAATCGCGCAATCGCGGCATGTGTGGATGGCGCTGCCGATGGCCTCCAACGTCGCAGGCAGTTCACGCGCTTCACGTTCACCTGCCGCAACCATCCCTGCCTCGCGCGCCTGTGCACCCGCGATAAGTTCAGGGATCAGCTCCGCCTCTGGCATATTCTTCCAATATTTCTTGGGCATCTCGGCCATCATCGCCCCGACCTTCAATCGCGCGGGGTTGAAGATTGAAGCGTAATAGGACTTCCACAGCTCCTCGACCGGGTCGTCTTGCGGGGCATCGCTGCGGTCCGCTGGGCCGCTTTCGCGCATAACCTCGCCATCCCAGTGAATGCATCCTCGCGGGGTCAGGATCGACCATTTCATATTGGCAAAACGGCGCATGAAGAACCCGGCATTGGCGCGCACAATGTGATGATCAGGCTCAAACCAGGCGACGTAATATTCGCCGTCATCCGTTTCGACTTCGCGAAAGCGGACAAAGGCGTGCATTTTGTGGCTGTCACGGCGCACCGATTTATCGAGTTCCTCGATCCGGCGGACATCGGCATCAGCCTTATCCTCCATCGCGCGCGAATTGGATTGGAGCTGCCACAACATTCGATAGAGCAGCGCAAACCGCTCTGGATCAGAATGCAACGCGGCATTCCGAGCGAGCTTCATAAAGCGCTTACTCACACGGACAGGTGCGGCACCTCCATCCGCCACGGGTATGCGAGAGGGCCCGCCGACCGCGAACAGATCGTCTGTTCCACCCGGCTCAACCCAACTTACTCTATCGGGCGGCACATCGCATTGGATCAAGGCGCGCGCCCGCTCCCTCCAAAAAGCGAAGTCATCGGGCGCAGGCAGATGCACAACATAGTGCGAGCCCAGCGCCGCATTCTGCATCGATGGCGCGCGCGCAGCCATCAAAACAACTCCAATTGTTCCTGACGCGGGGCCAGCATTGCGCGCAGATCCGCGCGGTCCGTCAATGTGGTGGGTCGCCAATCCAGCGCTACCAAAAACGGGCGGACTTTAGCGATGGATTGGGTCAGTTTCGCCACATCATCCAACCGGAGCGTTCGGTGGCGCCGAGCAGTTAAGATACGACCCACCGCCGTTGTGCCCAATCCCGGCACACGCAACAATTGCTCCTTTGATGCGCGGTTCACATCGACCGGGAATTGTCCGCGAAACTTCAATGCCCATGCCAGCTTCGGATCAATATCCAGCGGCAGATTGCCATTACGATCCGTCGCCTGCGCGACCTCTCCCGGCGCATAACCATAAAACCGCATCAGCCAGTCCGACTGATACAAACGGTGTTCGCGCATCAAAGGTGGGCGTTTAAGCGGCAGAACCGCGCTCGCATCGGGGATTGGGGAAAAGGCGCTATAATACACGCGGCGCAGGCCAAAATTGCCATAAAGCGCGCTTGCCCGACCGACGATATCAGCATCATTGGCCGCATCCGCCCCCACAATCATCTGTGTCGATTGGCCCGCCGGAGCAAAGCGCGGCGCGTGTTTGAAACGCTTCCTCTCATCCTTCGCCTGAATGATCCGCGACTTGGTCTTAGCCAGCGCCCCTTCGATCTGGCGTTCATCCTTATCCGGGGCAAGCCGGGTCAACCCTTCGCGCGTGGGCAGTTCGACATTGATCGATACGCGGTCCGCATACAGCCCTGCCTGATGGATCAGCTCAGGGTCTGCCTCTGGGATCGTTTTCAGATGGATATAGCCGCGAAAATCGTGCTCTTCGCGCAATATCCGCGCGCATTCGACCATCTGCTCCATCGTATGGTTTGAGCTTTTGATGATCCCTGAGGACAGGAACAACCCCTCTATATAATTGCGCTTGTAGAAGTTGATCGTGAGGTCCGCGACTTCTTGAGGCGTAAAACGTGCGCGGCGCACATTCGAGCTTTTGCGGTTGATGCAGTAGTGGCAATCGAAAATGCAGTGATTGGTCAGCAGGATTTTGAGCAGCGAAATGCACCGGCCATCGGGGGCATAGGCATGGCAAATCCCCATCCCCTCGGTTGAGCCCACGCCTTTGCCGCCAATCGAATTCTTCTTCGCCGTTCCCGATGACGCGCACGACGCATCATACTTCGCAGCATCAGCGAGGATTTCGAGGCGTTTGCGCAAAGAGAGTTGAGAATGGGTCATAGGATCACAGAGATGTTCCTTATATGTTCTCTCAATCATTTCACCAGTGCAAATGTTGCACTTGAACGGGAACCCACCGGCTTATGGTGCGTATAATTGCAACGGACCGGGCCCCTCTGGCGAGCAATCCTGCTCGTGATGTCGGACGTAATCGCGGCGGTTGCCGCTTTTCTTAGAAAGGGGGCACCGTGCTCCCTTAAGGGAGTATCTAATGAACAAGTTCGTATACGCTTCAATTCTTGGTGCCGGCTCGCTCGCACTCGCCGCTTGCGGTTCTGATGAAGCGGCCTCTGCTGGTGCAGCAGACGCAGATCCAATCACCATGGCCGAAGTCGAAGCTGCCCAATCAGCTTGGGGCGATGGCATCGTTGCGATCGGCGCAACGTTTACCGAAGAAGGCGATTTCAGCGCACGTGCAAGCGAACATATTGCAACGCATTACGCCTATGGCGAAGATGCGACGATCCTCTTCAAGCCAACCCTGGCAGCCGAAGATCAATTCCGCGAGACCACCGAAGAAGCGCTGAGCTATTTCGTAGGCACTGAGGGCACCGAAGATGGCGGTTTTGCCATTGCCCCTTACACAGCCGTTCGCTGGGAAAACAACGGGACAGTCATTTCTGACAGCGGCGACATGGCAGTGGCCATGGGTAATTATTTCTTCACCGGTACAGACGGTGCTGAAACTAAAGTCGAGTATTCGTTCGCTTACGAAAAAGACGAAAATGGCGAACTGAAAATCGTTCTACACCACAGCTCGCTGCCTTTCAGCGCAAGCTAATTGGCACGCTGACAAACAAAGGGGCTGGAGCGTTGCTCTAGCCCCTTTTTTGTGGCCACCGCTGCGATCAAATTCTTTGAAGTTTTTGCTTTTGCAAGCTGATATCGGCGCCATCCATTGAGCAAAGATGATCCAGCACAGCAGGATGCATTTCACCTTTGAATGACACTCCGGCAAACCGGCCATCGATCCATGCGATAATACCAAGCGGGGCGTGAATGCCGCCCACCTTCATGGTGACGCGATCACCGACAGTGGCGAATCCTCGACTTGCCTTGATCTTGCAGCCGCTTTCCGAAATGTCGATCAAATCAACATAGACGACGCGCGACTGCACACGGCTCTTCACCATCAGGCTTAGAGGGCGGCGTTTTCTTGCGCGGGATACTTCTTGCGTAACCATGCGATTGATATTGCACAAATTTGTAAACGAAGATTAAGCGAGTGGTTAAGGGGTTCTTAGTCATCACGCACAAAGGCCCTGCAAAAACCAATCAGGCGCCCCTCCACGCCCATCGCCTGCAACGCCATGGCGATAAATCCAATAACGCCGCCCGTGTTCATCCTCGATCTGGTAATAATCGCGCAGCCGAGCGGTTGATCTCTGCCGCCACCATTCAGGCGCAATACGCTCCGGCCCCTCTACCCGCACGACATCATGCACATTCCCGCGCCATCGGAACCGCTGGGGATAGCCATCGGGCGATGCATAAAGCACCGCAATCCGTTCAGGTTTGTCCAACAGTTTCAATGGCCTTTGATGAAAGGCAAAGCCGTTTTGCGACACGGGCTCCTGCTCCAGCGCAGGCTGCCAGTTTTGTGCGCGTTCGGGCAGATGGCTCGCACCAAGCACGGGTCTGCGCACAGCTTGTGAACCAAGGCGCACGGTCAATCGGTCGATACAGGCAGACAGCGAAGTGCCATGGCGCTCCGCTGCGGCCTCAACATCGCCCTGCCTATGGGAAAGTGACTCGACCCAGCTTGCGCGCAGCCGCACGGTCTCAATCCCGAAACCTGCATCAATCCCTTCCAGCTTTTCTGCAAACAATCGCGTGATATGCGCAGGATCACGCGTAGCCGCTGCTAGCTCAAGCCGCCGTACAATTACCTCTCCATCGACCCGCCATAATCCCAGTTCAAGCCGCCGCGCGCCCTCCCCACGCGCCTCCAAGCTGCGCGCCATATCTTCGGCAAGATCAGACAGCACTTGATCGAGCAACGCGCGGTGACGAAGCGGCTCCATCAAACGGCGCTGAACCAGCGGCATATCCGGTGCAACCACTGGCAAGAGTGGCTCAGGCACGCGGCCCAGCAATTGATCAAGCCGGACCAGCGGATTGGCAGAGGGGGATTTGCGATTGCGAAACCGGCGGTGCAGCGCATCACGGGCTGCCGCCTCAGAACGATTGACCGCACCCGAAGTGATATCGGCAAGGTCACCCAAGCGCTTTAACCCAAGCCGGCGCAAAACAGTGAGCACATCGCTATCAAGCCGCAAGGCAGCCACCGGCAGATCGGTAAGCGCGCGCATGGTCGCATCGTGCCCATTGATGATCGCTGGCTGTGAATCTGAGGGCCCAAAATGAGAAAGTGCCCATGCCGCCCCTGCCGTCGGTGCAATCGCAGCGCGCACCGCAATTTTGCGTTTTGCAAAGGCCGCTGTGACATCAGCCAGTAGCCGCTGTTCCCCACCGAACAAATGCGCCGCTGCGGTGGTATCAACCAGCAACCCATCGGGCGGATCAAGCGCACTCCATGGCCCCCAACGCTGTGCCCAAACAGCCAGTTTCTCCAACAAGGCAAGATCGCCCGCCGGGTCAGCCGGGGCGGTCTGTATCTGAGGGCAAAGCGTGCGCGCATCGGCCAACATCATGCTGACCTGAGCGCCCGCCAAACGCGCCGCATCGTTGATCGCATCAATACGCGGACCATGCGCAGTTTCTGTGATCAAAGCAGTGGGTTCAGCATCAGCGCCTTCGCCCAGTTTAAGCTCTTGCGACAGCCGCCAGCGATCGACCGACAGTCGGGCGCACCAAATGGCCAATATCCGGCGTGTTGGCGGGTTTTGGGCCTGTATATGTGGGTGTGTGGGTGTTGGGCGCGACTCCGGGCCGCCATGCGCGCAATTGTCTGTCTTCATCGCTCAATTTCCATTGTCCAGGCGCATGGCTGCGAGCACGGAACAACTCAACTTTCCATGCAGGGGCACCGGGCGCATCCGCATTCCAGCGGTCAGCCTCAGAAGGCGCGGCCTCCACCCGCCAGCGCATCCGGGCCGAGGAAAGATCAGCCTGCGCCTCCAACCGCACCAACCATAACGCCACCCCATGCTGCTCCGCGGTCAGGCTGAGGCGGCGTGATGCAGTGAAATCGAGCGCGCGCGGATTGCCCACAATCTCTCCGATCACACAAGCGAGATCACGGCATCGCAACCCTTCCTCAAGCGCGAACAGAGCATCCTCAGGGGTCGCAGCCTCAACATGGATCAATCTATGCCGCAGTTCATCCGGCAGACCATGAAGATATGGCCGTCCACTGCGTTGGACCGCGCGCTTGTCCTGTACCCACAGAACCTGTCGGCGGTCTTCGGCTTCGGCAAGCGGGTCATGCCCCTCACCTGCAACGCGTCCGGCAACCCTCAAAGCATCGCGCGCCAAAGCCAGCGCCACCCCTGCCCCGCTGGCATCGCGCTCACCTGCAAAAATCTCGCTATGCAATGGTTGATCAGAAAGCCCCGGCCGCCAACGCCCCTCACGCGCTTTAGAAAGTGCGGTTATATCCTTGGCCGATAGGCACGGCACTGCCCCACCCCCTTTAGAACAGGAGGACACAGGAAAATGATCGAGCGCTTTGGCGCTGGGGGGAAGCAGAGGTTTGGTCATAGGAACTCATAAAGACTCACCCGAGTCTCATTTGTTCCCACTATGTTCCATACTCAGAGAGCGATTGCAATGCCGCGTATCACTCCCTTTTTGTTAGGTGAACAACCCAAAAGCCAAAATCACCGTCAGCACAATCGGGCAAACATAGCGCACCAATGCGCGCCATGTCTGGTGGAGAGCGCCATCAAGGCCATTCTCATCATCAATCAAACGTGCATCCGCGATCCAGCCGACAAAGATACAGGTTAGGATTGCACCAATTGGCATGAACAGTTTCGCCGTCACCCCATCGAGCGCGTCAAAGAAGTTCGCCTCTGCAAAGATCGGGATGAAGCTCAACGGATAGAATTCCGGCAATTCGTTGAACGACAAAGCAGACAGCACACCCAAGATCGCCGCCCCAATTCCCACGATAATTGTCGCGACTGGGCGCGGCAGCTTGAATTTCTCAAGCACAGTGGCTGTCGGTGCCTCCAGCAGCGAAACCGAACTGGTCAGAGCTGCAAAAAACACCATCATGAAAAACAGCAGCCCGATCAACGAACCAAAAGGCATCGCTTGAAACGCAATCGGCAATGACTGGAACATCAAGCCCGGCCCTGCGCTGGCTGAAAGACCCGCTGCAAAAACAATCGGGAAAATCGCCAGTCCGGCCAGCAAGGCCACCCCGGTATCCGCACCCGCGATAATACCAGAGGTTTCCCCCAAATTGGTCTCGCGGCTGGCATAGGCGCCGTAGGTCATCATCCCTGCGACGCCTAAAGACAGCGAGAAGAAGGCCTGACCCACAGCCGCAAGCATCACCTCGCCGGTGAGCTTGGAGAAATCAAAGGTGAAGAGATACGCAACCGCTTCGCTGAAATTGCCTGTGAATGCGCCGTAAATCGTGATCGCCAAAAACAGCACAAAGAACATCGGCATCAGATAAACCGCGACCCATTCAATCCCGCTCGAAATACCGCGTGCGACGAAGAACACCGTCACTGCTAAAAAACCGAGATTGAGGCCAACCATTAGGCCGCCATTGCCAAACAGCCCCGGCAGCAAGTTCTCAATATCGCCCGCCTCGCGCCCTTCAAATGCGCCGCCGGTTAGTCCGGTTTGAAACAGATCCTGAGCAAAAACGCCGATATAATAGACAACCCAGCCACCCACTACGCAGTAAAAGCTGAGGATTAGGAAGGCGGCGAACGCGCCCATAGAGCCCAAAATGCTCCAACCTCCAGACGCATTAGAATCGCGCGCCACGCGGCGGACACTTTCAGGGGCAGAGGCTTGCCCATGTCGCCCAATCAAAACTTCGGACAACAAGACCGGCAAACCAATCAACAGCACGCAGAAAATATAGAACAACACAAAAGCGCCGCCGCCGTTCTCACCTGCTTCGGCAGGGAAACGCCACATATTTCCAAGGCCAACCGCTGAACCGACTGCGGCCAGAATAAACGCCGAGCGTGAGGACCAGCCCTCGCGCGTGGATGAACCGGTGGATGTAACCATGATGTTCGAAAATTCCCCTGGCGACCCGCCTGTTCGCGCGGTCTGTTATAAAGCCTATGTGCAACGAAACCGCCCGCGCGCCAAGGGGCCAATTGCGGTGATGCTTTGCGTTTGCACGGCGGAGCGCTAAATGCTGCATCCATGTCGACAACATTTCAGCTCGATACGAGCACCAGCAGAGCCAATCCCACACCAAAACCCATGCGGCGGCTGACCGTGCCGCGTGTTCGTGCGCGAAAGAAGGATGGGGTGACCGAAAAGCCCTTGGTGATGCTGACCGCCTATACGGCGCGTCAGGCCCAATTGCTGGATGCGCATTGTGATCTGTTGCTGGTCGGAGATTCGCTGGGCCAAGTGATCTATGGCTTACCCTCCACCATTCCCGTTACGTTGGAGATGATGGCCAATCACGGCGCAGCAGTTGTGCGCGGCAGCTACCATTCCGTAGTCGTCGTCGATATGCCATTTGGGTCATACGAAGCTTCCAAAGAGCAAGCATTTGAAAGCGCGTCCTATTTGCTCAAGCAAACGGGCGCGGCAGCGGTGAAGCTTGAAGGTGGAGAGGCAATGGCCGAGACAGTCGAGTTCCTCAATTCACGCGGAATTCCGGTAATGGGGCATGTCGGACTGACTCCGCAGGCGGTCAATGTGCTTGGCGGCTATGCTGCACGTGGGCGCTCAGATACGGAGGCTGATAAGATTGTCAGCGATTCCGTCTCACTCGATAAAGCGGGTGCGTTTGCCATCGTGATCGAAGGGGTTGTGGAGCCTATCGCAATCGCTGCGACCAAAGCGGTGTCCTGCCCCACAATCGGCATCGGAGCCTCTGCACAATGCGACGGGCAAGTGTTGGTGACTGAAGACATGCTCGGCATGTTTGAACGCGTGCCCCGCTTTGTGAAACGCTATGACGATATCGCCAGCATGATCGACAAAACGGTCGCGACCTATGCCGAGGAAGTGCGAGATCGCAGTTTTCCGGGCGAAGAACAGACCTACCAGCCCAAGGACTAATCGCGTGCCAAGATTCCTGCCAGCGGCGCTGCGATCATCAATTGCAGCAGGTGGTAGAGCAAGAGCGGCGCGATAACGAAACCTGCAACCTCGGCAGGAAACATAATCGCGGCAAGCGGCGCGCCGATGGCAACGCTCTTTTGCGCACCCGCAAATAGGAACGCGGTGCGGTCGGCGTGCGGCAATCGCAGCAAACCGCCAGAAATCCATGCGCCGCCCGAAGCCGCGATCAGATAGACGATCACAATCGCGATCAAAGCGGCCCAACCAAGCGCGCCAAACATGGTGCCCAAACCCTGCTCCACAGCGCCAGAGAATGCGACAAACACTGCGATCCCGATAACTGCCCGGTCGAGCCAAGCAACCTGAGACTTACGCTCTTTCAGCCAGTCAATCGTCCAACCCTGCACCACCTGTCCGATGACGAAAGGCAGGATCAGGATCAGGCCGATGCGCATGATCGTCTCTCCGCCAATCTCCGCCGCATCGCTGCCTGCAAGGACAGCGAATAGCGGCGCGGTGACGAAGACACCTGCAATGTTAATCAAAGCTGCGCCCACCACCGAAAGCGCGACATTGCCGCCTGCAAGGCTGGTGTAAGAGGTCGCTGATTGCACCGTTGACGGCAGCGTGCCGAGATAGAGGAAGCCAAGCGCGACCATCGCGGGCAGCATCATGCTGGCAATGTGTGACAGGCCCAGCCCAATCAAAGGCATCGCCCCAAACACCCATAGGAACAGCGGCAAAAAGAAGCGCCAATTGGTAACCCCACGCGCAATCTCACCGCGCGCAATCCGCATTCCGTTCACCAGAAACAACACAAATATCGCTCCGTTCGAAATGATCTGAGCGGTCTCGCGCGCTTCACCTCCCGCCGGTATCACCATCGCCAGAGCGGTCGCGATCAACAGCACCGCGATCATGGGATCACCCAACAATGAGAGACGTGAGAGCATGGAGCGCGCCCCTGCCCGTTCATCTGAGAAAAGTCGAGTGATCAGCCGCTATTGCGCGACAAAGTTACCCGGAATCAGCTCGCCGCGCATTCCATCGAACCGGGCCGCTTCATCGTCTCGTTCGAGACCCCGCGCCGCATCAGCGCGCAAAGCCAGCACTTCCAGATCATTGCCCACACCAAGCTCGATCGCATTGTCGAGTAGCACAGCAACCCGCAACCAATCCTCTCGCTCCGCGCTGTTTTGAGCCAGCAACAACAATGCATCGGTGTTGTGCGGATCACCGGCAACATAGCGCGACAATACAACGTCAGCCGCAACATCATCACCGATACCGCGATAGGCGACGATGATTTTGCGGGTCAGCGGCCATGACCGGCGCACCCGTGCTGCGACTTCGTAGAGCTCTAACGCTCGACGTGAATCACCGCCAGCCAACGCCGCATCGCCTGCAAGCGAATAGAAATCGCCTGAACCCGGCACACGATCCAATGACGCACGCGCGGCGCGCTGTGCGCCCGCGGCATTGCCGGACCTTACAAGATCGCGAAGTTGTGCAGTCGCGGCAGGCAGTGAACCGCCAGTTTCGAGCACAATCCGCTCATCAGAAGGGGTTTGCGCGGAGGTCGTCAAAGCACGTTCTATGAACGGAATGGCGCGGTTTCTCTCACCCAAACGCTCTAAACTACGCCCCACAAGCATAACCAGATAAGCCGAAGCCTCTGGCCGCGAAGCGCGTGCAGAAAAGTGGTCTACCAACTCTCTGTCGCGTCCGCCCAGCCACAAGGCACGGGCAAGCAGTTCATTGACGCGCATATTGCTCGGTTGCCGCTGAGCGAGTTCGTCGAGCGTTTCCACCGCCGTATCGAAATTGCCCTGCTGCATCTCGACAATCGCAGCCAACATCATGGCCGCCGGGACACCATCAGCACTCTGCCCGCTGCGCGCCAACAAATTGCTGGCCAGCACAGGATCTCCGCCACGCGCAGCAAGGACGGCTTGGAGGTAATGAACCTGTCCAAAGTCGGGGGCAAATTCCGCCAATTCGCGCACCACGGTGAGCATGTCAGAATACCGCCCAAGATCGCCCAAAGTCGCCGCATATTCGGCCAAAACCTCTGGATTACGCGGGTCTGCAGTGGCTGCGGCTTCGAACCAGACGAGCGATTCTGCAAGCCCATTCGCATCGCGCACCAATTGGGCGCGCAACAACAATGCAGGCGCATATTCAGGGTTGAGGAGCAGCGCGTAATCCGCCGCTTCGATAGCCGTCAGATGTTCACCACCGCGAAACCGCAGCCGTGAAATATCGACCCACAGCCCGGGGTTCTCAGGGTCGATTTCGCGGGCCTGATCATACATCCTGCCAGCGTCGGCCAAATTACCATCACGCATCGCCAAGCGCGCATCATCGACCAACTCTAGGAAGGCCGGTTCACCTTGGATCGCAGAATTGCTGCTCACGCTTTCTTCGCTCGAGCAGGCACTCAGCGTCCCGTAGACCGCAATAGCGGCGACAAGGATCGAGATCTTACGCATGAAGATCGTATTGTTTCAGAAGATCATAAAGCGTCGGCCTGCTGATCCCCAGCAACTTGGCAGTGCTGGAAATATTGCCTTCACTACGCGCGAGCGCATGACGAATAACCCGTCGATCCGCTGCTTCACGTGCGGCTTTCAGGTTCAGCACTTCGGCTGACTCTTCCTCGCCATCATCAAAGTCAAGATCGGCAGCATTCACCAATTTGCCATCCGCCATGATAACCGCACGTTTGACCCGGTTCTCCAACTCGCGGACATTGCCCGGCCAATCATGCGCATCAATCGCCGCCAACGCATCGGGCGCAAAGCCAGTGACCGTCGGGTTCATCTCGGTTGAGAAGCGTTTGAGGAATGCCTTGCCCAAGAGAACCGCGTCACCGTGACGCTCTGCGAGACTGGGAATGCGCACCACGATTTCGGCCAAGCGGTAGAATAAATCTTCGCGGAACGTACCTGCGCCGATCATGGATTCAAGGTCCTGATGCGTTGCGCAAACAATGCGAGTGTCGACTGCGATTGTCTTGCGTCCGCCGATCCGTTCAATCGTGCGTTCTTGCAAGAACCGCAGCAATTTAACCTGAAGCGGCAACGGAATGTCGCCAACCTCATCAAGGAACAGCGTACCGCCATTGGCGCTTTCGATCTTGCCTTCGGTGGTTTTGACAGCGCCCGTAAACGCGCCCTTTTCGTGCCCGAACAATTCACTTTCGAGTAGGTTTTCAGGGATCGCCGCGCAGTTAATCGCGACAAAGGGTTTGTCGGAACGATTGCTGGCATCGTGCAGCCCTTGTGCAAGCAGTTCCTTGCCCGTTCCACTTGCGCCCAAAAGCATCACAGAAACACTGGTCGAAGCGACGCGTTCTATCGTTCGCGCAACCTTCACCATCTCCGGCGCGCCCGTGATCAGGCGACCAAGGACCGTCTTGTCTTCGCTTGCATGAGCGACAAGGCGGCGATTTTCATCCTCTATCTGGTGCAGGTTGAACGCCCGGCGCACAATCAGCCCAAGCGCATCAATATCAACCGGCTTTTGATAGAAGTCGTAAGCCCCGTGCTCAATCGCTTGCAGTGCACTTTCACGCGCGCCGTGGCCGCTGGCAACGATGACCTTAGTATCCGGCTTCAATTCCATGATCGCATCAAGGACGGCAAAGCCCTCTGTGGTCCCATCGGGATCAGGTGGTAGACCGAGATCAAGCGTCACCACCGATGGCATTTCACTGCGCAGAGCCGCAACCGCGCTGTCACGGTCGCCTGCGATCACGACTTCGAAATCGTCATAGGCCCATTTGAGTTGCGCTTGCAGGCCCTCATCATCCTCGATGACAAGCAAGGTGGGTTTCTTGTCAGCCATTATGCGACCTCTTCCGACTGTGATTGATCCCGTTTCTCAAGCAACTTTGTCGCCTCTGGAACGGGAAGAGTTATTGTAAAACGTGTGCCGACATCTTCGCGGGACTCGACCGCGACGCGCCCCCCCATCGCCTTGATCATTTCGCGCGCTTCGAATGCGCCGATGCCAAAACCGCCCTGTTTTGATGAAACGAATGGTTTGAACAGGCCGCTGCGCACGAATTCGGGCGACATGCCGTGACCGGAATCGATAACTTCGATTTGCCCCGACAGGCCATCGCTCACGACGCTGAGGAAAACGGTGCTGTCTGGATCGCTCGCATCGATAGCATTTTGGATGAGGTGGATCAGCGCCTGCTCAAGGCTTTCATGATCAGCCAAAATCTTCACAGGATCAGAGCGTGTGACCTGGACTGGATGCACGGTCTTGAACCGCTGAGAGATGGATTGCGCCAAGCCAGCCAAATCAAGGGTGCGCAGGTTCTGTGTCTGACCTGAGCCATACCGACTAAGCCGGGCAAGCAGTGCATTCAATTTGTCCGATGAATTGCGCAACGTCACCAGCATATCAGCGCGAAATTCCGGGTTGTCTGCGTGCTTTTGCGCATTGCCTGATAGCAGCGACAACTGGCTGGCGAGGTTTTTAATATCGTGCATGACAAACGCCATCCGGCGGTTGAATTCGTCAAACCGACTGGCATCCATCAGCGCCTGTTGCCCCGCTTGTTCGGCAAGGTAGCTGGCCAATTGCTGACCCACCACGCGCAAGAGGTCAAAGTCTTCCCAATCGAGCCGACGTTCAATTCTAGGGCGTGCCAGCACGATGGCACCGACAAGGCGGTCAAAGTGGATAAGGGGCACAAGCGCCCATGCATCCTCAGCCTCACACAGCCATTGGGGCACATGTTTCAATTCACCATGGCGGTCGACCCCTGAGCGCACTTCGTCGAGATCAAGGATATGGCTGTGCTGTTCCAAGAGGCCCGACAGCGCATAGTCGCCCGCAGGCGCCGGCACTTCAATCGTTGCCCAGTTCCAGCGCGAGGTGAGCTCCAATTGCGCCTCTTCATTGGGGATCAGCAGCAGGCCCGCTGGACTGTCTGTGATATCCGCGACCGCCTTGACCGCGCGTTCGTGAAAGCTGGCATTGGCGCTTGATCCGTGGCCGATTGTGCGTGTGAACCGCAGCCATTCTTCACGATAATCATAGCGGTGCTGGAACAGATGTTTGATCGCCGTCACGCGCAACCAACCGCGCAGCCGCTCCGACGGTAGCCAAGCCAGCGCTGCCACGCAGGCCAGCACCAGAAATACGATCTGGCTTGCGCGCGCCATGTCCCCGCCGATCAGAGCGAGGCTGCGCGTGATTAGCACCATAACAAGCAGATAAAGGCCGATGACGAGCAATGAGAGCGTCTGGAACGTTACCGCGCGCGATGGGCGGAATTGTAGCCCGGCACTCGCTGCATTGGCGCCAATAGCGAGCAGCGCCGCCATCATCCCTGCAACCCCACCACGCGCTGTCACCAACAATGCTGGATACTCGCCGCTGAGATATGCGATGGTATAGAGGTTGAGATCATAGGCAAAGATACCCGCCAGCCCGATGCCGCTCCACCGGATGATCCGACGCGATGATGCGGCGGCACCGGCGTAGAGATTGTGCAACAGCATCAGCGCACCGATCGCCACGAGCATATTGAGCAGAGTGCCGACTTCGAAGATGACTTGCGCAATCTGAGGGATGGTCCCTGCTTGAGCAGCCACGATCAAGAGCACAGGTTGGAACAATTGCACCAATCCCAGCGCAATGATCACCGGCCTAATCGGTTTTAGGCTCTCGTGGCGACCGTCTGCAGCGAACAGGCGAAAGATTACTGCAATCAACGCGAGATTGCGCGCAGTGGTTGCCAGCTCAATCGCGGCTGCGCCTGGCGCATAGGTAACCGACGCAACGCACCAGATCACCATAGTCACACAGGCGGCCAAGACAGCTGTGCGGTCCGGGCGTTCGCGATCACCGAAGCGCGCGATCCACAGGCCCGCGCCTGCGCTCAAAACCGCGCCGCCGGTATGAAGCAGCAGCGCTGCGTAAGCGGCGATATCTGGCGACCCCGCAATCATCGCGCCCCCTCCGGCCACAGCACCACCCGCACCGTTTGCAACAGGATCACCAGATCCAGAAACGGCGTGTAGTTCTTTGCGTAATAGAGGTCATATTCGAGCTTTTTGCGGCTATCATCAGTCGACGCGCCATAGGGGTAATTGATCTGCGCCCATCCGGTGATGCCGGGTTTCACCATGTGTCGTTCGCCGAAAAACGGGATCTGTTCTTGCAGATCGTCGACAAATTGAGGGACCTCTGGACGCGGTCCGACAAAGCTCATTTCGCCTTTCAGAACGCTCCACGTTTGCGGCAATTCATCAATGCGAACCTTGCGAATAAAGCTGCCGACACGGGTGATGCGACTGTCGTTTTTCTCTGCCCATTTCGCACCGTCCTTTTCGGCGTCAGTGCGCATGGAACGCAGTTTGATGAGATAGAACTTCTCTCCATACAAACCCACGCGTTCCTGTTTGAAGAATGCAGGTCCCTTGCTGTCCAGCTTCACGATGATCGCAAAGATGCCGATGATCGGGAATGTCAGTAGAAGCAGGACCAAGCTGGCAAAAATATCGAAGATGCGTTTCACCGCGCTCGAAAAAACCCGCCCGCTGGAAAAGCCATCGGAGAAGATCAACCAACTGGGATTGACCGTATCAAGGTCCACCCGGCCGGTCTCACGTTCCAGAAAACTAGAGAAATCATTGACGTGCACGCCTTTAGTTTTGATCCGCAGCAAGTCATTCAGCGGCAGCGCATTGCGGCGCTCTTGCAATGCAAGGACCACTTCGCTGACGCCGAGATTTTCGACAAATCTCCCAAGATCATGGATCGCATCACGCGCAATCGCTTCTTCAACGGCCCGCTCGGGCTCTCCCATCGCAATGTAAGAGACGATGGCGAAACCGGCTTCGGGCTTGTCGCCCAATTCGCGCAACCGCTGCGCTCGGTCGCCTGCACCCAGCACCATAACTCGGCGCCGGAACGAGGATGAGCCCAGAAAGCTGGTGAGCAGCAAGCGGTCCGCGACCAGCACGAGCACCGCAAATCCCATCGAGTATAGCAATGTCGAACGCCAGAATGTTTCGCCGGGCAAAACCCAGTCAATCGCTGCAAGCACAATGATGCCTAGGCTGATCGCAACCAGCAGCCGCGCACCCGCAAAACGCAAAGAGCGCAGCGCGTATGGGCCGTAAACTCCGACCGAAATCATCGCGAGCCAAACCACACAGGCCGATCCTACGAGCGGGATCCAACGGTCTTCGAGCAGTCCCGGATCGATCCCAATCTGCATCGCGCGCAATTGCCAGGCCAACTCGCTCGCGACCATCAACAGCGCGAAATCAAGCAAGCCGAGCAGCAGCACGGCGTGAGGGATATAATGCTTGAACAAGCGGATCATTGTGGTGGCACAGCCTTGATCGAGGATTTCAGTGAAACCCTCTTTAGGACCGAGTGCTTAAGTGTCGGTAAACTTTACACCGGATGATTTATGCCTGCATTTCCGGGGATTTCATCGGTTAATGCGCAGGTAACCGGTTCCTACCGTCAATTGCGCGGTGCACCAGCAAGGCGCGGTGGTGCAGGCGTCAAACAATCCGCTCTCCCACAACGCGGGCAGCCCACGCCCAGCGGCACGGCGTCTTGCCGGTCGAGAGAGATGCCGCGCGCATGAGCAAGCTCTCCAGCGAAACGCGCCTCCAACCCCAGCACAACCGATCGCCGCGCTGAACAGGCTGCACCGTCAACTTCGATTGTGCGGGCGATAGTGAACCAATGGCGCGATGCGGCCTCGCCCTCGCCAAAGGTCACCGCCTGCATGAACATCGTGCCTCGGCTTTCGAACGCAGCATAAGGCGCCCATGCAGGCCAGCGTGCGCCGTCCAAGGGGTAAATCGCCCCACTCGCCCCTGCGCTGAAATGCACCATCCGACCTGTGCGACCAAAGCGTGCGCAGAAGAATGGCAAACCGCGCTCTCCGACACGTTGAAGAGTTGTCAGCCGCTCTGCCAATTGGTCAAAGCTGACCGCGAACCGGCGCTGTAACACGGCCAGATCATATCCCGTTTGTTCACAAGCGCGCAGCAGACGGCGATAGGGCATCAACAAAGCAGCCGCGATGTAATCCGTCACATGTTCGCGGAATCGATCACGCGCCTCGGGAGACGAGAGCTTTGCACCTGCAACCAGCGTATCGATATCCTCGCGCTGTTCGATACTGGCGATTTGCCTGGCAATCTGGAACCGCCGCGCAGCCCCGCCCAGCATCTCCGACAATTGCAATTGGCGCGCGTGCAGGTCGAGCCGTTGGACAAGACCCGGAATGACCTCGGCAGGCATGACTCTAACCGAGAGGCGGTGTTTTTCCCGCAAGCGCTCCGTCAAAGCGATGCTGATATCACCGCGCGACAATCGCAGCTCGTCCGCCAAATCCTCCGCTGCATGGTCAAGGTCCGCAAAATGGTTCTGCCACCGCTCAACTGCCTCGCGCGCTTCATTGGCGGGGTCTTCGCCGCGCGCAGAACCCGGCTGTGAATTGTCATAAAGCCTTGCAAAGGCAGCGGCTGCTTGCGGCGCTGCGGAGAGGAACTCCTGCACTTCCTCGCGATCAATCCCGAGATCGGCAAAGCGCTTATCCGCCATCCGCCGGATCAGGCCATCAACACCGCCGATTGCCTCGTCCTCTCGCAAAGAACGCGGGTCAAAGTCGTATCGTTCAATAACCTGCACCAGCACCCGTGCGGAAAGCGGGCGCTGATTTCGCTCAATCAGGTTTAGGTAGCTTGGCGAGATGCCGAGAGAGGCAGCCATAGCAGCTTGGGTTAGCCCTTCGCGTTTGCGCAAACGGCGCAAGGAGGGACCGGCGAGGAGTGCGCTGTCTGTCATTCGACCGCTTGTAACTATCTTTACATCATTACACAAGAATTACCCAAGATCGCACCATACAGACACGAAATTCAGTAACTTTTTCTGTCACGCTGCACCGCAACATGGCATGAGAAACTCATCACCTCCCCAACCTCTCGAATCCAGGAGCTCGCCATGACATATCAGAACACAATCACCCAAATGCAGGGCCTCATCGAAGCCAACGGCCCAAGCTGGGGCGCTATCGACGCCGAAGCAACCGCTCGTATGGCGATCCAAAATCGCTTCCCAACTGGCCTCGACATTGCCAAATACACCGCCAAGATCATGCGCGCTGATATGGACGCCTACGACGCCAATCCTGCTGATTATACACAGTCGCTGGGTTGCTGGCATGGGTTCATCGCGCAACAGAAAATGATTTCGATCAAAAAGCACTTCGGTTCAACCAAGCAACGCTACCTCTACTTGTCAGGCTGGATGGTTGCTGCTTTGCGCAGTGAGTTTGGCCCGCTGCCTGATCAATCCATGCACGAAAAGACGAGCGTTCCGGCGCTGATCGAAGAGCTTTACACCTTCCTCAAGCAAGCGGACGCACGCGAACTTGGCGGTCTCTTCCGTGAACTCGACGCAGCGCGTGATGCAGGGGATGAGGTCAAAGCGAAGGACATTCAGAACCAGATCGACAATTACGAAACCCATGTCGTGCCGATTATCGCAGACATCGATGCGGGCTTTGGTAATGCCGAGGCGACATATTTGCTTGCCAAAAAAATGATTGAAGCGGGCGCATGCGCCCTGCAAATCGAAAATCAGGTTTCGGACGAAAAGCAATGTGGTCACCAGGACGGCAAAGTTACCGTGCCGCACGAAGACTTTGCACAGAAGATCCGCGCCTGCCGCCACGCCTTCCTAGAAATGGGCGTTGAAGACGGCGTTATCGTTGCTCGCACTGACTCGCTCGGCGCTGGCCTGACGAAGCAAATTGCTTTCACCAAAGAGCCAGGCGATCTGGGCGACCAGTACAACGCGTTCCTCGATTGCGATGAGGTCGACCCAGCGAACATCACCAACGGTCAGGTCTTCATCAGCCGCGATGGCAAACTGATGGCACCTAAACGCCTTCCATCCAACCTGTTCCAGTTCCGCGCTGGCACCGGCGAGGACCGATGCGTTCTCGACGGGATCACATCGCTTCAGGCGGGCGCTGACCTGCTTTGGATCGAGACTGAGAAGCCGCATGTTGAGCAGATCGCTGGTATGGTCGACCGCATCCGCGAAGTCGTCCCCAATGCCAAGCTGGTCTACAACAACTCGCCTAGCTTTAATTGGACGCTTAATTTCCGTCAGCAAGTGTTTGACGCATGGGAAGCGGCTGGCAAGGACGTGTCTTCCTATGACCGTGCCGGTCTTATGAGCATTGATTATGACACCACCGATTTGGCTGTCGAAGCTGATGAGCGTATTCGTACGTTCCAGGCCGATGCTGCGAAACGCGCTGGCATCTTCCACCACCTCATCACCTTGCCGACCTATCACACTGCGGCGCTCAGCACCGATAACCTCGCTAAAGAGTACTTCGGTGACCAAGCAATGCTCGGCTATGTCAAGAACGTCCAACGCGAAGAGATCCGTCAAGGTATCGCTTGCGTGAAGCACCAGAACATGGCCGGCAGCGACATTGGTGATGATCACAAGGAATACTTCGCCGGTGAAGCTGCCTTGAAAGCGGGCGGCAAGGACAACACGATGAACCAGTTCGCTGCTGCATAAGCAGTCGGAGAGGGGTTCCCGCAGGGCACACATATAATGTGGTCTTGCGGGAACTGACCCAATTCTCCATGAGCTTAACTCATCACCCGGTCCAAATGCGGACTTTCGGCAAGAGAGAAACAATGAGCGACACTGACACTCCCAAAAGCGAACCTTCACGCGCCCGTGCGCTGCTTTCAACCGCAGACATGAAATTGTTGCGCCGTGCATTGGAAAGCCACGCACGTGGAACTGAGGATCGCGATGAACTCGCCAAGATCAACGCGCTGCATCACCGTTTGGGCACCTATGTGCCGGATGCGACGTAAGACCACGTTTTAAGGCACTCAGAATAGAGTGCCGACCAGTTCTCCTGGGGAGGAGAATACGGCCGTCGGATACAGGTTCGCCTGTACCCGGCGGCCGTTATCGTTTCAGCCCCCGCTCTTGGGCATCAGGTCCAATGTCGCCGCTGTTAGCGCTTCTGTCGCTGTTGCAATCACGACCGGAGCATCAGGCGCCCAAAAAGGTGAGTGCAGGCTTGGCAACTCAACCTCGCCGCGTTCTGAGGCTTCGAACTGCTCTTGCGGAACGCCGCCGACCCAAAAGATCAGCGATTGCACATTCTCTGGGTCCGCGCGGTAGAATTGGCCGAAATCCTCACCGCCCATAACGCTGGGCGTCTCCATAACGCGCTCTTCAAACCGTTCTGACAGTCCAGCCATCACCTGTTCGGTAAACTCAGGGCTGTTGTAGGTCGATGGTGTGTAAGGGTCCTGCACCGTCATTGTCGGCAGTTTGTCATCGGGCATACCAGCAGCAATCGCCTCTCCGCGTGCTATCCGTTCAATCCCTTCGAGCAGGCTTGCGCGCACCTCGTCGGTGTAGCTGCGCACGGTAATCTGCAGGCGCGCTTCGTCACTGATAATGTTGTGCTTCGATCCCGCGCGGAAGCTGCCCACTGTGACCACCGCAGGGTCAAGCGGGCTGATCTCGCGGCTGACCAGCGTTTGCAAGCGCATAACGATCGCAGAGCCGATCACCACTGGGTCGATCGTAGTATGCGGGTACGCGCCATGTCCGCCAATGCCGGGGACCACCACATCGACGCTGTCGACATTGGCCAGCGCAAAGCCCTTCGAATAGCCGATAAAGCCCGCAGGTGCGCCCGCCGCGTCATGGAAGGCGAGCACATAGTCAGGCTTTGGAAACCGCTCAAACAGCCCATCCTCCAGCATTGCAAGCGCGCCCTCGCCCGTCTCCTCTGCCGGTTGCAGGATCATCACGAGAGTGCCCGACCATTGATCCTTGCGTTCAGCGAGCAGCTGCGCCGCGCCGATCCACGCCGCCATATGCGTATCGTGTCCGCAGGCATGCATCACGCCCGTCTCAACGCCGCTCGCAGGCACCGCTGTGCGGGTGGAGGCAAATGGCAGGCCGGTCTGCTCGATCACGGGCAGTCCATCCATGTCCGCGCGTAGCATGACCGTGGGGCCTTCGCCGTTCTCCATCACCGCGACAACGCCGGTGCGCCCGACGCCCTCTGTCACAGTGAAGCCCAATGCCCGCGCGCGTTCCGCCAGTTTGGCTGCGGTCTCGTGTTCTTGAAAGCTCAGTTCAGGGTTTGCATGCAGGTCCTGATACAGCTCAACCAGGCCCGGCATGTCTTCCATCACCGCCGCGCGCAGGCCATCACTAGCATCCGTGTGAGCCTCTGCCAGCACGGGAGATACCCATACCATTGCGAGGGCGGCGCCTGCCATTAGCTGCTTGATCATGCCCAATTCTCCCCGTTTCAATTCTATTTATACGCGCGTTAAAGATCGTAAAAAAGCACCAGCAGGATCGACAAAGTCGTCACCATCAACACCACGAGCGGCACACCAGTGCGGATGTAATCCGAAAATTCGTACTTACCCTCTGCCATGATCAGCATGTTCGTCTGATAGGCAATCGGCGTCGCGTAACACAGGTTGCAGCCGAACAGCACGGCCAGGACCAGCGGCTCTGCCGGAATGCCCAGCGACGCCGCGATGCTGAACGCAATCGGCGTACCCACTGTCGCCGCTGTCGCATTGGAGGCGAAATTGGTGATGAAGGTCACAAACGCCATGACCGCCGCCAGAACCAATGCAGGCGGCAAATAGACCAAGCCCAAAGACAACGCCTGACCCAACCACTCTGCAGCGCCGCTTTCATCGATGACACGCCCGATGGCGATACTGGCCGCAACCAGCACGATAACTTGGCCAGAAAGCGCCCTGCCCACCCGGTCAAACTTCACGCACCCGGTCACGAACATCAGGATCGCCCCGGCAAGCGCGCTAATCGCGATGGGGAAGATACCAACGGCTGCAGTGACCACGGAAAAGCCCATGATGGCGGCCGCTAACAATGCTTTCGAACGGCGCGGCAGTTCGCGTGCCCCTTCGAGCATTAAGAGCGCATCTGCGCGGGCAAAGGCTTGCAGGTCGTCTTCCAGACCCATCACAAGCAACACATCGCCCTCTGAAATACGCAGATCGCCGCCGTCAGAGTATTGGTTGCGCTCTCCCAGCAAGCGGTCCGGGCGGTGAATGCCCAGCACTGCGACCGAATAAAGGTCAGCGATCCCGGAGCTGGTGAGCGTACGGGTGATGAGGCGCGAGTCCGCCGTCACCGTCATCTCAACCACCATCACATCTGCGCCTTGTGAAGACGACATCCGCTTAATGCGGTCGAGCACCCAGCTTGGCGCAAGCTCACCTTTCAGCTCACGCGTTGCATCCTCCAAAGCCTCATGACTGCCAGAGATATGCAGGCGCTGCTGCGGTTGCAGCGGGCCAGTGGGAGGGTTGTGAAGAGTGATGCCCTTGGGCAGCTTTTCCTCAATCATGGAAAGCTCTGCGCCTGCAAGAACGGATTGATTACCGACCCGGAAACGCGTGTGGAAATGGCGTTCATTCGCCGCCGCCTCGGTGCGATTGTCACCCAATAGGCGCGGCATAACGAGCCACATATATGGCAGCGCCACCAACGCCGCGAGAAGCACAATGGGCGTAAAGTCGAACACGCCGATATTGCGCATGCCCAGATCAACCGCGATGGAGACCACAAGGATATTGGTCGATGTGCCAATCGTCGTTGCCAAACCGCCGATCAGAGAGGCAGCGTTGAGCGGCATCAAAGTCTTAGACGTTGCCATTGCCCCACGTTGTGCGAGCGCTGCGAATATGGGGATCATCAACACCAAAACCGGCGTGTTGTTGACGAACATCGACAGGATCAGCGCGATAAGCAGCGAAACCAACAGGCCTAGCTGCAAGTTAAACTTAAACACCCGCTCCAATATCCGCGCCGATGGCTCCAAAGCGCCGGTCACCACCAGCCCCCTGCCCATGATCATCAGCGCGCAAATCGTGATCAGCGCATAGTGTCCAAACCCTCCAAATGCGAGCGCGAGACCGTCTGTCGGACTTGCTTCGACTTGGAGGCCCGTCACCGGATCAATTGTTTTAAGCGGGAAGAAATAGAGCCCCACCGCGATCACTGCGATGGTGAGCAACGACACGATCTCAATCGACATCCGCCCACGGACAAATCCGACGAACATCGCGATCGTAAGCAGCATGGCCGCTATGGCGTGATAGGAGGGGAGCTCTAGCATATTTGCGTCACAACCTGATCTCTCAAAGCCGCGCCCGATTGGCAAGGAGTTTTCGATGTCCGGGTTGCTCTTGCCGGCTCGCTCGCGCAAGGGGGCGGCACAAAAGACAAGCGCTACAGGGAGAAAGCAGCCATGCAGGCACTGGTATTCAACGGGCCACGCGACATTCGCTATGAAAGCTATCCCGACCCTGAATTGCGCAGCGCCAACAGCGCAATCCTAAAGGTAGAAAGCTGCTCGATCTGCGGCAGTGACCTGCATATGTATCACGGTGCGCATATCGGAAACACGCAATATGGCGAGGACACGCCGCACTTTTGCGTAGGCCACGAATTTATCGGCGAAGTGGTCGAAGCGGGCAATGATGTGCACGGCTTCAAAGTCGGCGACAAAGTGCTCGCCGCAGGCGGCACGGGATGCGGAACATGCCCCAAATGCCTGACCGGACAAGCGGAACTGTGCCGGCAATCAACGGCCTTTGGTTTGGGTAAAAGCCTTGAGGGCGGACAAGCGCAATTTGTGAATGTGCCCAATGCCGATGCTACGCTGTATTCCACCGATGGCCTAACCACCGAACAATCCTTGCTGCTAACAGATGGCATGGCAACCGCCTATTTCGGCCTTACCCGCGCCGACCCAAAACCGGGCGGCACAGTCGCTGTTGTCGGCCTTGGCCCAATTGGGATTATCGGGGTGGAGCTAGCCTTCGTACTTGGCGCATCTCGCGTCTTTGCCATCGATCCTGTGCAATCCCGGCGCGATATGGCTGCGGGATTGGGTGCAGAGGTGTTTGCCCCCGGCCCCGACCTTTACGCTCAAATCATGGAAGCAACGGACGGCGCAGGCGTGCAATCGGTGTTTGAGGCATCGGGAGCCAAAGGCGCGATCAATTCGGTCCTGCCGCTGGTCGCACGGCGTGGCTCGGCGAGTTTCATCGGCATTCCTGAGCCCGACGATGCGCTGCCTTTGCCGCTGATCATGTTCAAGAATGTGACCGTGCGCGGCGGCATTTGCGATGTGCAGAATATGTGGCAGCACCTCGTACCATTAGTGCAAAGTGGCCGGGTGAAAGCCGACGGCCTGTTCAGCCACAATTTCGACCTCAAAGACGGAGCAGAAGCCTACCGTGTGTTTGATGCGCGCGAAGATGGCGTGATCAAACTGCGGATCGATGTGAGCTAATCACGCGCCAGCTTTGCGTCGGCGTGATCCTGAGGGTCCGACAAAGGCGCAACAACGCGCCCCTGTGTAAGCCATGAGATACCGAATGCGGAGAGGATCAACGCCTCTGCCCAGAATGTGAGATTGCGCGCATTCCACAGATCGCCGAACAGCAAATCGCCGATGGCAATCGCAATGGCGCTCACCGCGATCGTAATGCCTGACGTGATGTAAACCGCATTGCGGCGGCGCTTTGCTGGCGTGGGAATTGCTTCAACGCCGCCCTCATCCACCGGCACTTTGGTGAAGACGAAGAGGCAGAAAAAGGCGAGGATGGCAAACAACACGCCCGCAGCGCCCGCATGCACCCAATACCCAACCCGAGGGTAGAGCGCCTCACCATCGAGCATCCAACCATCCATTGGCACAAACGCAACCACAAAGGCTGCGAATCCCGCAATGGTGGCAAGCTGCGCCACTTTGGGCGTCCACCCGCGATAGGCCATCAAGAGCGCGCCAATCGCGATCAGGCATCCGACAAAGAAATCGCCCAGCGCAATCGGCTCATAATAATATCCCGACAGAGCATCGCGAAACCGACCAAGCGCCAACCCGCCTAACCCCGTCACCACAGGCATTCCCAGCGCAACCATGCCAACAAACCGCGCCAATCGCCGCTGATCAAAGCGCAATTTGGGATCGCGCGCATACACATAATCGCGCGGTGGCTGATATCGGGTGGGTCCGGTTTCGAAGGGAGTTTGCAAGCGAATGCTCCTTGCGAACCTACGCAAAAAAAATGGTGCCCCTGGCCCGACTCGAACGGGCACTCCGTCAGGAATTCGATTTTGAGTCGAACGCGTCTACCAATTCCACCACAGGGGCACCCTGCGTGAGCACGCGCTGTTAGCGGGGCCACGCGCGCGCTTCAAGCCCTCTATCGCAGTGAACCTGCCAAAAGCTTGTGCATCTTCGAATGCAGCTTGTCATTTGCGGCAAGAACCTGCGCCGAATGGATCGGGTTGGAACGCCCACGATAATCGCTGACAAAGCCGCCGGCTTCACGGATCAGCAAGCATCCTGCCGCTGTATCCCAGTCATTCAGGCCGCTTTCCCAGAACCCATCAAAGCGCCCTTGAGCAACATATGCCATGTCGAGCGAGGCTGCGCCAAAACGACGGATGCCAGCAACCTCGGGTCCGATAGCGCCGAAAATGCGGCTCCATTCGGCGAAATCACCGTGTCCCTGAAATGGGATGCCGGTCGCGATCAAAGCATCGCTGAGATGAGAGCGCGCTGACACACGCAAACGGGCATCACTTAACCAAGCGCCGCGCGTTTTCTCTGCCCAATAGGTTTCGTCATTAATCGGATGATAGATCAGCGCAGCGGTCACATCGCCCCAACCTTTCCGGTCCGGACGCGGTTCCTGAACGGCAATCGAGATCGCAAAATGCGGGATGCCGTGGAGAAAATTGGACGTTCCATCCAGCGGATCGACGATCCAGCGCGGCATATCGGGCGAGCCCTCAATAATACCCGCTTCCTCCAGCACAAAACCCCAATCGGGACGCGCATGAAGCAGTTCGTCATAGAGGATACGCTCAGCGCGCATATCGGCCTTGGACACGAAATCCGCAGGGCCTTTTCGGCTCACCTGAAGATGTTCAACTTCGCCAAAATCACGGCGCAGGCGATTGCCCGCCTTACGCGCGGCGCGCTCCATCACGCGCACCAAACCTGAAAACATGCTCATTGTGGATCAGCCTGCTTTGCCGACATAAGTCTGCTCATACACATCGACGATAATCCGCGTGCCTGCACCAATATGCGGCGGGACCATGATGCGCACACCATTGTCGAGCACGGCAGGTTTGTAGCTGGACGAAGCCGTCTGCCCCTTAACCACTGCATCCGCTTCGACGATTTCAGCTTCGATCTGAGTGGGCAATTGCACGCTGATCGGTTTCTCTTCCCACAATTCCAGCATGACCTGCATACCGTCTTGCAAGAACGGACGCGCATCACCCAGCAAATCGTTCGGCAGCATGATTTGTTCGTAATTCACCTGATCCATGAAAACGAGCATGTCGCCATCTTCATAGAGGAACTGATAATCATTGGTGTCCAAGCGCACTTTTTCGACCGTATCGGCGCTGCGGAAACGGACATTGGTTTTGCGGCCATCTTGTAGATTCTTCATCTCTACCTGCATGTACGCTCCGCCTTTGCCCGGCTGAGTGTGCTGAATCTTGGCAACTTTCCAGATGCCTTTTTCATATTCGATGATGTTGCCGGGACGAATGTCGACGCCGCTGATCTTCATGGGACAATTCTCTTTGCTGGTGATGGCGCGCGTGGGCATGATGGCGCACGGCGAAAAATCAAAGCGCGCCAATAGCCGCTTGGCTCTCACACGGCAAGGCGCGCGGTTGGACGCGCAAGGACCGCAGTCAAAAACTGGCGCATCGTGATGAATGCAAAATGGTGTATCGCGAGGCGCGAATGATAGTTAACCGATTGGCTGTCGCAACTGCACAATGATACAAGCGCACGCGAAAGGTGCACCCTCCCCAATGAAAACCCGTCACGTAATTGTTCTCACCGTTGCCGCCGCCGCACTCGCCGCTGTGCCCGCGATTAGTCAGGAAGAGCGCATCAATCCCGACCTGCCACCCGGCGGATCGCTCGACACGATGCCGCACGGTACATATCAATGCGCTTTGCCCGGTGATGCAGGCAGTGCGGCGTTTCGAGTGCAAGATCAGGCAAGCTTCCGCATCTTCACCGCATCACGCTACGAAAATGACGAAGGGGCAGGCGCGTATATCCTGCGCGGAACCGAGCTGACCTTTACGCGCGGCCCCAAAAAGGGCGAGCAATTCCGCCGCGTTGGCGAGAACCAATTGCGCAAGGTAGAAGCCGATGGAGTTAGCGGCGATCTGCTTTGCACGCGGCTGGGTTCGCGTTGATCAGGCGAGCTTTTTAGCGAAAGCCTCTATCGCGGTAACTTCATCGCCGTTCCATACTGAGCCCGACACCGCGATGAAGTCTGCGCCTGCTTCGACGAGAGGCGCACAATTGTCCGGTGTGATGCCGCCAATGGCAACCATCGGAATCTCAAACAATTTGGCCCAGAACTCGATCAACTTGGTCGTCGGTCGTTCTGCATCGCCTTTGTCTTTGGTGGTGCTTTCGAAGAACGCGCCAAACGCAACGTAATCCGCGCCCGCTTCGCCCGCTTCCATCGCGAGGTGGCGTGACGCGTGGCAGGTGACACCAATCTGCGCCTCATGGCCCAGCTCCTCACGCGCTTCACGCGGGTCGCCGTCGCCCTGCCCCAGATGCACACCATCCGCGCCAAGCCGTTTAGCCAGCGCAACGTCGTCATTGACTATAAAGGCGACTTCGTGCGCTGCGCAGATCGCTTGGAGCGGCTCGGCAAGCTCCGCCGCCTCGTGTTGGTCGAGCTCTTTGACCCGGAATTGGAACGCCGTCACCACGCCTTTACCCGCCACCAAAGCTCTCTCAAGCCGCGCAGGGAAATCTCCGCCGGTTTCGAGTGGGGAGATCAGATAAAGTTGAGTCGCGAGGTCGGACATTGTGCGCCCTATCCCGCGATGCTGGCTGCGGCGATTTGGTCGATTGCTGTACCCAAGGTGCCGTCGAATTCCGCATCCGATTGGCCTTTGCGCAAATCCTGCAACAATCCGCGAGAGAAGCTGGCGATCATGCCGGGGTTCTTCGCAAGGTGGTCGCAAGCATCATCGGTTGAATAGCCACCCGATAAAGCAACCACGCGCAAAACGGCGGGATGATTGATCGCCGGGGTGTAATGGCCAGCCTTGGCCGGAAGCGACAGTTTAAGCATCACTTTGCGGCCTTCAGGCAAAGCATCGAGACCCTTCATAATCTCGGCGAGCAAGATCTCCTCTCCCGCCTCACGGTCGGCTGCATGGATGTCAAACTCAGGTTCAAGCATCGGCATCAGGCCAGCGTCCGCGATTTGGTTGCCGACTTCGAATTGCTGCGCGACAATCGCCGCGATCCCTGCGGCGTTGGCGGACTTGATAACAGAGCGCATTTTGGTGCCGAACATGCCATTTTTGACCGATTTTTCGAGCAAAGCGGGCAATTTATCGAGCGGCTTCATCAGTTGCACGCCGTCCGCTTCATCGGCGAGACCCTGATCAACCTTGATAAACGGCACGATACCGCGCGCTTTCAAAGCATCAGCGGTCGATTTGCCATCAACTTCGCTGTCCATGGTGCGCTCGAACAAAATTGCGCCAAGGATCTTTCCGCTGCCGAAACATGGCGATGTGATCACCCGGCTGCGCATGTCGTGGATTGCACCAAACATCTGATCATCGCCGGACCATTCACCGTCCTCGACACCATATCCGCGCAGGGCCTTAGGCGTGGAGCCGCCGGACTGGTCCAATGCAGCAATAAAGCCTTGTCCATCGGCAATCTTGGCGGTCATTTGTTCGGTATTCATGGCGGTGATTTCGCCTTTCATTGTCGTTTGAGGGAACGATTGCTGCGCGCTTTAGCCAGCGCACGCGCACCCCGCAACACCGGCTGTGCAAGGTGGTCCCAAGAGTGAACAACAAAAAGCGCGAACTGCGCGCCGCTTACGCCTTGGGAGAGAATTTGCGGATGATGCCGGTAAAGCTCAATGCAGGCGCGCCATCGGCGGTGATCATTCCGCGCACGAAGATCGTCTTTCCCCCGCCGCGTGTAACTTCGCCGCGCGCTTCAACCAATGCGCCGGGACCCGCAGTGCCCAAAAAGTCGCTCGACAGGTTCATAGTCACCGCATTGGCGCCTTCCAATTCGTCAGTCGCGATTGCAAACAGAGCGAAATCGGCAAAGGTCATCAGGCACCCGCCATGTAGGAACCCGCCGCCATTCATATGACGGTCTTCGGCTCGAAATGCGCTAAGATAAGTGCCGTCATCCTCGCGCCGCATAAAGAACGGACCAGAGCGGGTTTCAAACGGGTCATGGTTCCAGTGATACCAGCCTGCAAATTCACCTTCGCGGCATTCCACCGCATTGCCGTATCCGTATTCGGTCGTCTGTTCGGTCATGCGCTAACTCCAGCAGGGTCTTTGCGCGCGGCCACCAGATTGATTGCGATAGAGATGCGCGTACCCTCTCCATGAAATGGGCGAACGGCGTGTTGCAGCCAGCTTGGGAACATCACAATCATGCCGGTTTGCGGACGGATCATCGGTTCGCTGTTTTGCGCTTCGCCATTGGCGTCTTTCAACCGCAAATCAGGCGCTGTCATGCGGATCATCGGCATGCGCGGATCTTGCAATTGCAACTCTCCGCCCAGCGTCGCGTCGCCTGACCCGGCATAGCCGTCGTCGATGTAAGCGACCACGGACCAGAAACTGCCGGGATGCGTGTGGTATTGATTGGCGTTGCCCTTGGTCGAGACATTCGCCCACATTTCAGGGACCCAGCCATATTCGTGGCCGTGATCTGCGCCCAGATTGACCTGAGCCTCATCCGCCATTGTCATCGCTTTGAACGCCAAGGCGCGTGCTGCCTCACCGCCCCATTCGACCATCTTCGTGTCCGAATGCCAGCCGCCAATGTTGGAGATTTGGACGCCCGCTTGATCGCGCTCCCGCTGAGTCATGATGGCCTGACGCAGCACCGCAATGCCCTCAGGACTTTGCAGCCTGTCGATTACAAAGGGCGTGGAAAAAAGGTGGCGGGTTTCAGCCATTCATACCTCTTCGTAACTTCCGCGGCGCCGGTTTATCTCGCCATGAATGTCCAAAATCTGATGAGCTAGCTTTTCAAAAGTACTACGCTTGCTGCGGCGAAGCGTGTTTTCGAGCGAACCACGATCTAGCTGTCCGTTCATCTCAAGCGGCCCAAATTTCGTAGCTCGACTAATCACCGCAGCCGTTCTCTCAAACAAGTCTCTATCAGGAAAATGATCTGGCTTGAGATGCGTCAGGTTCATGAGAGAGAACGTCATACGCTCCCAAGAGGGCCCAAAGTGTGTTACCAAAGTATCGATAGCGGCATCGTACTTTTGGGCAGGATAACTCCAAGCGAAGTAGTTACGATTGTTATCCATCAGGCCGAAAGCGCTGCCACGCCGGGCAACTCTTTGCCTTCCATCCATTCCAGAAACGCACCGCCTGCGGTTGAGATATAGGTGATTTCGTCGGCGACGCCCGCCTGTGCAAGTGCCGCGACCGTGTCGCCACCTCCCGCCACACTGGTAAGCGACCCTTCTTGCGTCAGCGCGGCGACATGCCGGGCCAGCGCCATGGTGGCCACATCAAATGGCTCCGTTTCAAACGCGCCGAGTGGGCCGTTCCATACCAGCGTGCCGCAAGTCTTAAGTACATCAGCCAAAGCCTCAGTCGCGCTGGGGCCAATGTCGAGGATCATTTCGTCACTAGCGACTTCGTGGACGTTGCACGTGCGCAAGGATGCAGGATTTGCAGCGAATTCTTTCGAGACAACCACATCATAAGGGAGATGCACCGTGCAGCCCGCATGGTCGGCCTCATCCATAATCTTCGACGCGGTCTCGGTCAGGTCATGTTCGGCCAGCGATTTGCCCACATCGACCCCGCGCGCGGCAAGGAACGTGTTGGCCATGCCGCCGCCAATGATCAGATGTTGGACCCGGCCCACCAGATTTTCGAGCACGGCAAGCTTAGTCGAAACCTTCGCCCCGCCTACAACCGCAGCAACTGGCGGCCGAGGCGTGCCCAATGCCGCATCGAGCGCTTTCAGCTCAGCTTCCATCGAACGGCCAGCGTATGATGGGAGGTAATGGGTTATTCCCTCCGTGGTTGCGTGCGCACGATGGGCGGCGCTGAAGGCGTCATTGACGAAGAAATCGCTATGGGCCGCGATAGCCTGAGCGAAATTCGGATCGTTCGCTTCTTCACCTGGCCAAAACCGCGTGTTGTCGAGCAAGCCGATATCGCCGTTTGCAAGAATGCCGATGCTCTGCTCCACAACAGGGCCAGCGACCTCTGGAATGAACATCAGCTCTTTGCCAAGAACCTCTTCGACATCGCCGATCACCATGCTGGTGGAGAGCACGCTGGAACGTTTCCCCCCCGGACGCCCGAAATGCGCGAGAAGAAGCACTTTTGCACCCTTCTCGCTCAATTCCAGAATGGTCGGCTTAACCGCCTCCACCCGCGTCACATCGGAGGCAGAGCCCCCCTTCATCGGCAGGTTAAGATCAACCCGAACCAATGCAACCTTTCCGGTCACATCGCCCAGATCATCAAGCGTTTTGAAAGCGGCCATTTGCCCAATTTCCTTTTAGAGGAACGACGCCATCACACCGGCGGTATCGATCATGCGGTTTGAGAAGCCCCATTCATTGTCATACCAGCTGACCACGCGCGCCAGCTTGCCGTCCATCACAGACGTTTCGAGACTGTCGATGGTTGAGCTTGCCGGGTAGTGGTTGAAATCCGAGCTGACGAGCGGTTGATCGGTGTAATCAAGCACACCGGCCATTGGGCCGCTCTGCGATGCCGCTTTCAACGCCGCATTCAATTCCTCTGCGGTCGTATCACGGCCCGGCTGGAATGTGAGGTCGACGAGGCTGACATTGGGCGTTGGCACGCGCACCGATGATCCGTCCAGCTTGCCCGCCAGTTCTGGCAACACCAGCCCGACTGCGCGCGCGGCGCCAGTGGTGGTTGGGATCATGTTCTGAGCCCCGCCGCGTGCCCGGCGCATATCGCCGTGCATCTGGTCCAGCATCCGCTGATCGTTGGTATAGGAGTGGATCGTGGTCATAAAGCCGCGCTCAATCCCCACAGTGTCGTTCAACACTTTGGCGACGGGCGACAGGCAATTGGTCGTGCAGCTGGCGTTGGAGACGATCACATCATCGCCGGTCAACACATCGTGGTTCACACCGTAAACGATGGTCGCGGTCACGTTCTTGGCAGGAGCCGAGATCAGCACGCGCTTTGCACCAGCGGCCAGATGCGGACGACATGCTTCGTCGCTTTGGAAGAATCCAGTGCATTCCAGCACAATATCGACGCCTTGAGCCGCGTGCGGCAGATTGCCGGGATCACGCTCTGATGTGACGGCGATGCTTTTGCCATTCACTACGATTGCGCCATCAGCGACTTCGACTGTGCCGGGAAAACGGCCATGCGTGCTGTCATATTGGAACAACAACGCGTTCGATTTGGTGTCGGCCAGATCGTTGATCGAAACCAGTTCCAGATCGTGATCGGCGCGCTCAAGAATTGCGCGGGCAACAAGGCGGCCAATACGGCCAAAACCATTGATGGCGACTTTGGTAGCCATAAGAGTAAGCTCCTGCTTAGTTATTCAATTGATTAAGAATTTGCGGGACGATAGCGTCCGCTGTGAAGCCGAAATGGGGGAACAGGTCACTCGCCGGAGCAGAGGCTCCGAATGTGTCGATCCCGATATTCAATCCGCCAGTGCCGGTGTAACGCTGCCAGCCGAATGTGCTGGCGGCCTCGATCGAAACCTTCACACAATCAGCGGGAAGGATGTCAGCGCGATACTCATCCGTTTGTTCGTCGAACAATTCGGTACAGACCATGGAGACGACGTCCGCGCCCAGTCCTTGCTCTTCCAAAGCGGCGGCGCATTCCATCGCAAGGCCGATTTCCGAACCGGTCGCCATCAACACCACTTTCCGAGCCGCATCGGCCGTTTTGACCCGATACCCCCCGCGCGCCGACAGGTTCTCTCCCGCATCGGTCAAGCGGACCTGCGGCATACCCTGACGCGATAGAGCGAGGATGGTGGGGCGGTCAGGTTGCTTGATTGCATTGGCCCAGCATTCCGCAGTCTCGACCGCATCACACGGTCGCATCACCAACACGTTGGGCATCGCTCGCAGCGAAGCGAGGTGCTCAATCGGTTGGTGCGTGGGGCCATCTTCGCCAAGGCCAATACTATCATGCGTCATCACATAAATGACCCGCGCCTGTTGCAGCGCCGACAAGCGGATCGCGCCGCGTGCATAGTCGGTGAAGACCAAGAATGTGCCGCCATAGGGGATCACGCCGCCATGCAAGGCCATCCCATTCATCGCGGCGGCCATGCCAAATTCGCGAATGCCGTAATAGACATAGCGGCCCGTGTAATCGTCAGCCGTAAACGCTTCGATCCCGCCCGCTTTGGTGTTGTTTGATCCGGTCAAATCGGCGCTGCCGCCAATCATATCGGGCAGACGCGGATTGATCGCGGCGAGCGCCATCTCGCTGGCCTTGCGCGTGGCGACATTGCTGGGTTCTGCGATCACGCTCGCAATATGTTCATCCGCGCCATCACCCTCTGGCAGGTCGCCCGCCATACGGCGCTCAAATTCTGCGCGATGTTCGCTAGATGCAAGCCGCGTTTCCCAAGCGCCATGTGCCTCGCGACCCTGATCACCCGCAGCGCGCCAATCGCTCAGCACATCAGCAGGCACCACAAATGGCTCATGCGACCAGCCAAGTGCTTCGCGGGCACCTGCGATCTCTTCTGGTCCCAAGGGAGCACCGTGGGTTGCACTGGTGCCTTGTTTGGTCGGTGCGCCTTTGCCGATCACAGTCTTGCATGCGACGAGCGAGGGGCGACCATCCGCTTTGGCTTCCTCAATCGCGCGTTCGATATCAGCGAAATCATGCCCGTCACACTCGGCGACATGCCAACCGGTCGCGGCATAGCGAGCCTTAATGTCCTCACTGGTCGACATGTCCACGGTGCCGTCGATGGTGATGTTGTTGTCATCCCACAGAACAATCATCCGGCCCAGTTTTAGGTGTCCAGCAAGCCCGATGGCTTCGTGGTTGATCCCTTCCATCAGGCAACCATCGCCCGCGATTACCCAAGTGTGGTGATCAACCAGATCATCGCCAAATATTGCGTTCAAGTGCCGCTCTGCCATCGCCATGCCGACAGCCATCGCAACACCCTGTCCCAAAGGCCCAGTGGTGCATTCCACCCCCTCGAGCAGGAAGTTCTCAGGGTGGCCAGCACATGGGCTACCCAGCGCGCGGAAGTTGCGGATGTCGTCCATGGTTGGGCGCGCATATCCGGTGAGATGCAGCAGCGAATAAATCAGCATTGAGCCGTGACCTGCTGACAGCACAAACCGGTCGCGATCGGCCCAGTCGGGGCGCGATGGGTCAAATTTCAGATGGTTTGAAAACAGCACGCTGGCAACATCGGCCATGCCCATCGGCATTCCCGGATGCCCGGAATTGGCCGCTTGCACCGCGTCCATTGAAAGCGCGCGGATGGCGTTGGCCATATTTTGAAGGCGGGCTGGATCGTTTGTCATGGCGCGCGGCGGCTCCTGCTTGCGCGTGTCGATGCCGCGCTTTTTTCACGAGTGCGTGGGAGCACATTTGTGGAATTGCACCCAAGCGGTCGATTCGGCCCCTGCGGACCGACACGCAACGCCATTGCCGAGCGCCTGCACGAGGTCAACACTCACCCCGCACACCTCCCCAGCACACCTTGCTTACATGCCGCCCTAACGCGCTTTTGCAGAGCACTTATCAACAGGAGCACGCAAAGCTTTGCGAATGCGCGCAATATTGTTATTTCGTGCCCGCATGAGCGCTGCCCGAATAGAACAGGCTATGGCCCGAATAAACGCCGCAATGGCGCGGATTGATACCGCCCATGCTGAAGGGGCACGTGTCGAAGACACCGCTCCCACCTCCGCAGAACCCGCCAGAGAGGCTGAGCCGCAAAATTCTGCGCGCGTCATGGCTTTGGTCAATGCGCATGAGAAATTGCGTGAAGAAGTCGCTGATACGATTGGTGAACTCGATGCTCTGATAGAGGAGCTGGAGGCGTGAATCAGGTCAAAATCAAAGTTGGCCCACGCCATTACACGATCAATTGCGGTCCGGGTGATGAGGAGAAAGTCCTCAAATTCGGTGCATTGATTGATGCGAATTACGAGAAGCTCGGTAGCGCGCGCGCGCCGCAGGAATCGGATAATCTCGTGTTTGCCGCTCTGTTTATGGCCGATGAGCTGGACGAAGCTCGCCAAGCGATCACTGATGCCAAGGCTGAATTGTCTGAAGCCCGGCAAGAGGCACAGCGTGCAAAAGATGACGCCGCCAATGCGGTGCGTGAGGCAAAGTCACAACTTGATCAGGACAAAGAAAAGTCCGGCGGCAAGAAAGCCGAATTGCGAACCGAGATCGAAACTCTGCGCAAAGCCGAAGAGCGCGCCCGCAGCGAAAACGCGGCGCTAAAAGCGGACATTGCCGAATTGCAGGAACGCGCGCGCCATCAGCATGACCTGTTTGGTGGTCCCGCGGAAGACGCTGCACTCTCCGAAGCGATGGCCGAAAAGCTTGAAGCGATTGCTGCGCGCGCCGAAGCCACTGCAAGCGAGCTTGAAGGAAGTGCACGCACCCCCTAAGTTGAGCATTGGCGGGGCTGCTCGGCACGAGCCATCGAATATCCCTGAGGCTATAAGCAATCCAAGGGAGCTGTCCCTGCTTTGGTCCACCAGTTCGGCTGTGGGACTAGAGTAAACGGCGCCCACCTGACACTTTCGGCGTCAGAGGATTTCCCGGCAACGACCCATAGTGGTCCCGTCATACCCGCAATTCACAAGCGGTCGGCCTTGCGACCATGCAGGCCGAGCATTACTTGCAAGAGATGGCCGACACTCATCCATTTGATAAGCAAGCCCTGCGCAAAAGGTTGCGCACCGCGCGGCGCGAACATGTGGCCGCTCAGCCAGATTCAACCCGCGCTTTGCTGTTTCATCGTCCGCCTGCGCCGTTGTTGGCAAAGATAGGTCCTGAGGCCGTGATCGGGCTCTATCACGCCAATGCCGAAGAGGCTCCGGCAGCAAACTACGCGCGCTTTTTTCAGGAGGCGGGGCACAGGATTGTTCTCCCGTACTTTTCCGCGCCCGATGCCCCGATGACATTTCGCACGCATGACGATCCGCATGGGGAAAGTGACCTTGAAGCTGGCCCATTTAACCTGCGCCAACCCGCATCCGATGCGCCGGAACTCGCTCCTGACGTCCTGTTTGTGCCGCTCATTGGATTTACCGCTGATCTTGACCGGCTGGGTCAGGGCGGCGGGCATTATGATCGTTGGCTTGCGGAACATCCGGGCCGCATGGCGATTGGACTTGCATGGGATGCGCAAGCTGTGGAGGCGCTTCCTACCGAGCCGCACGATATCGCCCTTGATGCGGTGGTCACTCCGACACGAATTTACGGATTAGGATAATGCGCGAGACACCAACCTGGCGAATTCCGATTGGCATTATCGGCCTGTTTGTCGGGTTGATGGTCTATGCCATTCTCATCGCTCGATACGCACCTGATATCATCGGCAGTTGGCCGGGACTTGCGCAGACTTTGGTCTATCTGGTGCTGGGTCTGATCTGGCTGTTGCCCTTGGGGCGCTTTCTGATCTGGATGGAGACCGGAAAGTGGTCGCGCCCCAAAGCAGAAAGCACCTCTAACGATTAACTCGTCGATTGCCGCGCCAATTCCAAAGCCGCTTCCAAAGCCGGATCGCGTCCTTGATGAAACGCTTCAACGGTCATGGGTGCGTAGACATCGGGCGAAAAGCCCAAACCGTTTTCAAACTCTGAGATGTTATTGAGCACGTGGAAAAACGGCAGTCGCATGCGGACACCACTGTTGGGCAAGGTCAGCGTGAATTGCAGCCCAGCGGTTGGTCCCTCGGCACTACCGCCGGTTCGCTCACCCACCGTGGTCGCGCGGCCTAACTCTGTCAGCCAGGCGATGAAATTTGTACTGCCAGAGGAGTTATTTGTGCTCGTTAATGCAATCACTTTTCCATCGAATGGATAACGCGCAGGGCGAAGCGTCGTCAGGTCATCGCTGACAAAACCGCGCAAAGCATAAGTGCCATCATCGTTTCGCGAAAAGCCCATCGGATTGGGATTGAGCGCGCGGCTATCCCAAGTCTGCAAATGCGGGCGAATACCATCAAGATCGAGCGTCTTAGCCCGCATCTCTCGCAAAGGTGCGAACGGACGGTCGAGAACATTGGAAAGCAGTTCGTAAGCAGGTTCTGACGAACCCCCGCCATTGCTGCGCAAATCAATGATCAGCGTCCTGCGCCCTTCGTCTTGGATCGCTTTGAAGACAGGATCTAGCAGGTCTTTTGGCTCAACCGGGTCGCGGTAGTTCACAAAAGTGTCGATCCGCACATATGCGACGTCATCACCGATCCGTTCAAACTGAACCGCGTCTTTGAAGTTGGTCTGTGATGGATTGCCCAATGCACGCCACGTCGAGAAATCGACGCGTGCCACTTCAACAGTTCTCTCTAGCCCATCGTCGGAACGGACACTCAGGGTGGCAACCGGCGGGACATCCCACATCAGTGCACCGAAATGATCAACCGCCCCGCCCATAAATTCAAGCGACTGGCCAATCCCTCCATCACGCGTCCATTCGGTAAAGCCGTCGACCGGAACAAATGGCCGCACATCCGCAATGACATCTTCGATAGGTCGACCATCAACAGCCAGGATTTCATCGCCAAAGGCCAGACCTGTGCCTTCGCCCGAAACTTCGACAATTGCGCGTCCCTCAATCAGGCTCCAGCGGGCTGGAATATACAATGGTTGGCCCTCACGCGCGCTCCGCAAAGAGGCTGGTAACTCTGCTTTCGTATGATCACAGCGGATCGCCACCAACGCCAATTCAGACGCAAGGTAGAATTCGGACAAGCTCATGCCGTTGCCCGCTTGCGCTATATCAACAATAGACTGCCACTCCGCGTCCATCTCCTGCTTCGTCGCATAACGAGTATAGCCGGGATGGACCCGCTCGAATGCTTCCTTTGCCAGAGCGACATCGGCGCGCACCTGTTCAACGCTCAACCGGTCCTGCGCTGAAAGCGGCGGAGGCATTGTTGGCATGGCGTCTGGCTTGTCGCTGCATGCGCCCACCATCAGACAGGCTGCGGCAAGGAGGTTTGTAAACAGTTTCATTGGCTGAGACCTTTTTTAGCTTCACGCCAGCCTCAAGCAATTCGTGCGGCTTCTGTCGGCGCAAATCACCGCGCCGCATCAAGATTTTAAGGATTGAGACGCCTGAACTCACTCGGACTGATGCCAGTGTGCAGTTTGAAAGCGCGGTTAAAACTCGCCTTTGATCCAAAGCCCGATGCCAGCGCCACATCCAGCAAATTTATCCCCTCTTCACGAGCGATCACCTTGGCATGTTCAACCCTCAGCCCATTGATAAAGCTGCTAAAGCTGAGATTGAGCCCTTGGTTGAGCGCACGCGAGACATAGGCTTGATTCATACCAAACCGGCGCGACAGAGTTTGCAAGGTCAGCGATGTTTCAAGGTGCCAGCCTTTATCGATGACCATTGCTTTCAACCTTTCCCCTTCCGCGACCCAATCTCGCTCCTGTGCCGCAGCCTCCATCAAAGCATCGACCGCTTGAGCATCGGGTTCCAGCATCTTGGTGTATGGATGCATCAGCCGGGCAAGCGCCTCCATCGACAACAGCATGATGAAAAAGAGCGTGGCCAGATCCCACCAAAACTGTTCGAAATAATCGATGCCCAAAGCAAAATAGAGCGCCAGTTCGATCAACCAGGCCACTGCGGCAGCCAGCGCAAGGATCAGAAAGTGCGCGATCCATGTAGGATGATAGGAATCGCCGTCCGATCGGTTCTCGTTCAACCAATCGTTATATCGCGCCCGCATACGACTGACCCGAGCAAACGACCATGCTGCAAGTGCGATTGTGACAAACGCCAGTATCGGCAGAACCACGGGTTCATGGACGGCATCGTTAAACCGCCATTTTGCGCGATAATCACCCAGCCCCACAAATGCCCAAACCTGATAAAGCCAGTAGATCACCCCCGGTGCAAGCAGCCAGTAATGGCTCATCGGGATGGAGCCGAGCATCAATTGACGTGCATGAAAATAAAGCAGTGGGCCGAACAAAGGAGCAAGGCCGACCGGCAAAAATGTGAGCCCTGGCCAGATATCATAGGCACCTGCGAAACCGATGATCATTGGCGTCACATCAATCGCAAACGCCATCACAAATGCGGCAAGCCAGAAACAAGCTTTTCGCTCTATGCCCTTCGTCCATAAATAGATCTGTGGGATCAGCGCGCAAATCACCATGACCACCATCGCGACACTGCGCCAGCTCATGACTAAAAATTCGGGGCGGTCCATTAGTAAGCGCTATTCTCACGGTCATTTATACGGGTCGAGTGATGAGCCCGGCTCTATCGAAGCCGCAAGCGGGGTCGACTTAATACAGGACAAGTGTAGCAATTTCGCCCGAATTTAAGAATTGAGACGTCCGCCTGTATCAGGATAACTCCATCCTGTTCAGTCGCAATCAAGCCATCTTTTTGCACCTTCGTGGCAACCGCACTAGAGCGCACCGAGTCCGGCAATTGGGGAATGAATGAGCGTGGAGAGTGACGCTGCCATTTACGGTCAAGATCGGACCACAAACCTCGACATCTCGCAGCTGACCAAGAATTACGCCGCCGCCTATTATGCGCGGCGGGTTTGCCAGCTGTTCTGTTTCCTCCTCGTCTTCATATTCTTCGTCAGCGCATTCAATTTTGCCGCTGACCTGTTCATCTGGGTTATCGGAGCATCGGCCTACGCAATCTCGCAAGGATCGCAGGCTTGGCCATCACCCGTTACGTTTGACGCATTTGCTGACGTTTTGAGCCTTTGGGACATCACCTGCGTCGCATTGGCAGCGGTAACCTTCGCCGTGTTCGCTCAGCTTCAACGGGCATGGTGGGTGCTTGGGCTCGCAGCGATGGGCCTCACGATTAACCTTGCGACAGCGTATTTTGGGACGCTGGACTACGACTACCAATGGGTTGATGACACCGGCGCGGATATGAGCGCGGCGCGGTCGCTCGTCCCGATCCTCTATATGTCCGGCCTAGTTGTGCTGCATATTTACTTTGCGTGGTTGGCATTCTCGGGGCAGCGCGCGGTGCACCGATTGTCAGATGTTGAGCGCATGCGTTTGCGCGAATTTGACGGAGCAGACACAGCGCGCAAATGGGTCGATACGATCAAGAGCCTGTTCAATATCCCGCAAGCCCATCTTTATGCAAAGCGGCACATATGGACCGGCTTTTTGATGGCGGTTGCAGGGGTCGCCAACTTCACGAATTTCTGGCGCGCGGCGATTGTCTTCATTTTTGTATGCCTGATTCCCGTGGTTGCGACCTATCTCTTTCCCAATATCGGCGTGGTGGTGCGAGCGCTGGTCGAAGGTCGCAATCTTGGACAGGTTGCAATTGACCTCACCATCGTCGCGATCTTCCTCGCATTCTATCTCACGGTAATCATGGTCATTCCCTATGGCGTCGGCGTGTTATCACGTGCGTGTGTGCGACAGGCGGAACGGCAGATGCGGACGTCCCTCGAAGAAATCCAGCATCTTGATGATCGCGCACCGATCCTGTTCCTACGCTCATTCATCAATGACACTGTGCCCTTGCCGGAAGGACGTCTGACCCCTGCCAAGTGGATGCTGGATGGAGCTGGTGCGCTGTCATCGCTCGATATGATGATCTTGGACGAAGGGACGCGGACAGGACCGACAGTGGCGCTGGGCAATCCTGACGACCCTGCACCGCCCTATGGTGTAGCGCGGGGGTATTTCGACCATGACAGCTGGAAAGATGCTGTGATGGGCTTGTGTGAACGGAGTGCAGCCATCGTCCTTGTGCTGGACCAGACAGAGGGCGTGGAGTGGGAAATCGGCCATATCGCTGCGCGGAGATACACCGGCAAGACGTTGTTCCTGCTCGCACCTGAGGACGTCGGACAAGAACGCGGCACATTGTTGCTTGGCACGGCTTTAGCGCGGGCGACCGGGCGCAATGTGCCCGCAATGATTGCGCTGGTGGCGACGCAAAAAAACGCGCCTGCGTTCGGGCTTGCGTTGGTGGATGGAGAGCCGCAGCCGCTTTGCTCGCCAGCTTTGCGCCAATATGATTATCTGGTCGCGTTGCGGCGGTTCATGCGGATGCTGCCCGACCAATCAAGCAAGCCGCAATTGGAGCAGAGCATTCCGATAAGTGAGGGATCCGCAACGCCAATTTACAAAGTAAATGGCGCGAGTGACGAGACTTGAACTCGCGACCTCCGGCGTGACAGGCCGGCGCTCTAACCAACTGAGCTACACCCGCATAAAGCAGCTAAAAACCGCTTGGGAGCAGGGCCATTAGGCCCCGTGCGATTGGCTGTCAACGCCCCTGACCACCATTTCGCATCATTTTGAAAAACATTATTCGCTCAACAGCAAAACAGGCGTCTCAATCAGCTTTTTCACGTCCTGAATAAAGCTTGCCGCATCAAAGCCATCCACGACCCTGTGATCGCAGGAAATCGAGATATTCATCAACTTGCGCTTCTCAATCCGCTCATTGCCGTCAGGGCCGGTGACAAACATAGGCCGTTCAATAATCCGGTTGGGCCCGATGATCGCAACCTCTGGCCGATTGATCACCGGCGTGGTCGCAACCCCGCCCAATGGGCCAAGCGATGTGACAGTCAATGTTGACCCAGAAAGCTCACCCGATTTGGCCGAACCATCGCGCGCAGCCTGAGCCAAGCGTCCGATTTCCACCGCCAGCTGCCACAGATTGCGGGCCTGTGCATCGCGGATCACTGGCACCATCAGACCGCCATCGGTTTGAGTCGCCATGCCCAAATGCACGCTGCCATGGCGGGTCACGATGCCTGCTTCATCATCGTAACGCGCATTGATCATTGGATAGTTCGGGATCATTTTGCAGAACGCGGTGATCAAAAGCGGGAGCATTGTCAGCTTAGGCTTTTGCCCACGCGCGCTGTTCAGGTCTGCGCGCATCGCTTCAAGCGCGGTGACATCGCATTCCTCGACATAGGTGAAATGCGGAATGTTGCGCTTTGCCGCGGCCATATTTTGCGCGATCCGTTTGCGCAGGCCGATAACCTTGATCGCCTCATCGTCCCGCGCCTGACCCGCGGGAGCAAAGCCACCACCACTGTTGTAAGCAAGGAATTGGTCGAGATCGCCGTGGCGTACACGGCTGCCGTCAGCGGGTTTGACCTCCGCCAAGTCTACACTCAGGTCGCGCGCACGTTGACGCACGGCGGGGCTGGCGAGAACTTTAGCGCGTTCAGTCTTTTCCGCTTCTGCGCCGCCCTTGGCCGGTTCCGGGTTCGCTGCCGCGATCGGCTCAGGCGTTGGTTCAGGCGTTGGCTCAGGTGCAGGCGTAGGAGCCGGTGTCGGAGCAGGCGCTGGTGCTGGTGCTTCCGCCGCGACTTCGTCAGCACCCTTCCCCTCAACTTCGACCACCACCAGCATGGCGCCAACCGCAATCACATCGCCGACTTCTCCGGCCACCGCAGTCACAGTACCGGTTACCGGACTCTCAATGTCGATCGTCGCCTTGTCCGTCATCACGTCGACGAGGTGCTGATCCTCTTCAACCGTGTCACCAACTTTGACCTGCCATTCGACGATCTCCGCCTCGGCCACGCCCTCGCCCACATCGGGCATGTTGAAAGTGAAAGTCGCCATTGCGTCTAGTCCTTCAGGATTTTGTCGATGGCCTCGCCGATGCGGACCGGGCCAGGGAAATACGCCCATTCGAGGCTGTGCGGATAGGGTGTGTCAAAGCCGGTCACGCGCTCAACCGGCGCTTCGAGATGGTAGAAACAGCGTTCCGTTACGAGCGCTGATAGCTCTGCGCCAAAGCCGCTCGTCCGGGTTGCCTCATGCACGATCAAGCAGCGGCCAGTTTTCTCAACCGATGCCTCAATCGCTTCGATATCCAGCGGCACGAGTGTGCGAAGATCAAGGATATCGGCATCAATGCCTTTCTCGCGACACACCGCCTCGGCCACATGGACCATCGTGCCATAGGTCAGCACGGTCAGCGCTTCGCCCGATTGCACATGGCGCGCCTTGCCCAGTGGGATTTTGTAATACCCTTCTGGAACCTCGCTATCGGGATGCTTCTTCCATGGCTCAACCGGCTTGTCATAGAATCCTGTGAAGGGGCCGTTATAAATCCGCTTTGGCTCGAAAAAGATCGTGGGATCATTGTCTTCGATACAAGAGATCAAAAGGCCCTTTGCATCATAGGGCGTTGCCGGGATCACCGTTTTCAGGCCAGAGACATGAGTGAACATAGCCTCAGGCGATTGGCTGTGAGTCTGACCACCGAAAATCCCGCCGCCAAAGGGCGAGCGCACGGTCATCGGAGCGATGAACTCTGTGGCCGACCGATAACGCAGCCGCGCAGCCTCTGAGATCAACTGATCAAGGCCGGGATAGATATAGTCCGCAAACTGAATTTCGGGCACCGGGCGCAGGCCGTAAGCCCCCATCCCCACAGCGACACCGATGATGCCGCACTCATTGATTGGGGTGTCGAAAACGCGGGTCTTGCCGTGTTTCTCCTGAAGCCCAGCCGTGCAGCGGAACACGCCGCCGAAATAGCCGACATCCTCACCCATTACGACCACGTCGGGATCGCGCGCCAACATCACGTCGAGCGCTTCGTTGATCGCCTCAATCATATTAATCCGCCTGCCGGTTACCGCAGGAGTTTCTTCGGTGGTTGTTTTGACGTCAGCGCTCATTTGCCGGCTCCGTCCATAGGATGCTGGTCGGGCCATTTGATCTTGCGCTCTTTGGTCGCTTGCGCGGCTTGCTCTTTCAGATGCCATGGCAGTTCTTCGAATACGTCTTCGAACATGGTGTGGAAGGGATGGTGCAAACCATGGCCAAGGATGCCGTTCTTCTCGGCTTCTTTGGTGGTCGCCCTCACTTCCTCGGCGCACGCTTTGTCCATCGCGGCCTGACGATCCTCATCCCATTCGCCAATCGCGATCAGGTGATTTTTGAGGCGCATGACGGGATCACCGAGTGGCCATTCCTCGCGCTCTTGCGCGCTGCGATACCCGCTCGGGTCATCCGATGTGGAGTGCCCCTCTGCGCGATATGTGAAGTATTCGATCAGGGTCGGCCCTTGGTTCGCCCGTGCGCGGTTCGCGGCCCATTGCTGAGCGGCGTAACATGCAAGCGCGTCGTTTCCATCGACCCTCAGACCCGCAAGGCCATAACCCAAAGCGCGCGCAGCAAAGGTGGTGCGCTCAGACCCGGCAAATCCGGAGAAGCTGGAGATCGCCCATTGGTTGTTGATCACATTCAGGATCACCGGCGCGTTGTAAACGGTTGCGAATGTGCAGGCAGAGTGGAAGTCACCCTCTGCCGTGCTGCCTTCGCCCACCCAAGTCGCCGCGATCCGGCTGTCGCCCTTGATCGCACTCGCCATGGCCCAGCCAACCGCTTGCGGGGTTTGCGTGGCGAGGTTGCCTGAGATTGAGAAAAAACTGTGCTCGCGGCTCGAATACATGATCGGCAGCTGGCGACCTTTCAGCTTGTCGCCCTTGTTCGAGTAAATCTGATTGATCATCTCGATCAGCGGGTAACCGCGCGCAATCAGAATGCCCTGCTGGCGATAGCTGGGGAACACCATGTCATCTGACGCGAGCGCCATGGAGGAAGCAACGCTGGTTGCCTCTTCGCCGGTGCATTTCATGTAGAAGCTGGTTTTACCCTGACGCTGTCCGCGAAACATGCGCTCATCAAACGCGCGGACCATCGCCATATGACCGAGCATTGTGCGCAAAGTATCGGGATCAAGCTTCGGATCCCATGGCCCATGTGCCTTATCATCATCGCCCAACACGCGGACGAGATCATAGGCGAGGTCTTTCATATCGCCGGGCGCGCAGCCTTCGTCGGGACGCGGTTGCGCGCCAGCCTGGCTAACCTCGACATCGGCGAAGTTGACCGGATCGCCGGGACGGGATCGTGGCTCTGGCACGTGCAGCGCGAGCGCGGGGCGATTGTCACCGGGCGGGTTTGGATCGGCCTGGTCGGCCATAGATCTGCTCTCCCAAAAGAGGTTGTTGAAAGAGCGCGTATGTCAGCAAATTCGCCCGGTCAAGGACACGAAATCACACCGCAACAGGAGCCTTGATCGGGGGCAGCGGCGCGTAATCATGCACTACGAAATCCTCGATTTGGTAGTCGAAAATTGTTTCGGGCTTTCGCGTGATTTCAAATGTAGGGTTGCCCTGCGGCTCACGCGTTAGCTGTTCCTCGATCAAATGCGCATGGTTCAGGTAGAGGTGAACATCGCCACCCATCCACACCAACTCACCCGGCTCCAGCCCCGTCTGCTGCGCCATCATCCGAGTCAACAAAGCGGCCGACCAAAGGTTGAACGGCAGGCCGAGCGCGACATCACAGCTGCGTTGATAGAGGACGCAATTGAGGCGGTCACCCGCAACGTGGAATTGATAGGTCTTGTGGCACGGCGGCAGTGCCATCTGATCGAGTTCGGCCACATTCCACCCCTCGATGATGTGGCGGCGGCTGCTGGGATTGGTTTTGAGGCTCTCCACTACTTGGGCGACCTGATTGATCCCCTCGCCGCGTTCAAACAAGCCATCTTTGCGATAGCGATAGGTCGGCCAATCGACCCATTGCTTCCCATAGACCGGTCCCAAATCACCCCAGCGCGCGGCAAACGCCTCATCATCGGCGATCCGTTCGACAAAGGCTTCAAGCGCCAGTTCCTCGCCCGTCTCTTTGACGTATCGCGCATGCGGCCACTCGTTCCAAATCTTGACGCCTTGCAACACCAGCGGGCGGATGTTGGTCTCGCCGGTCAGAAACCATAGCATCTCGCGCGTCGCGGTCTTCCAATAGACCCTCTTCGTCGTGAGCAGCGGCATCGCGCCATCGCCCAGATCATAACGAAGCTGCGCCCCGCAAATCGACCGCGTGCCGATCCCGGTGCGATCAGCGCGTTCGCTGCCGCTCTCCCAAATCTGTCGCATCAGATCGAGATATTGTTGTTCTGGATGAGTGGTGGTGTGAAGTGAAACGCTTACCATGAGGCAAACTATAGAGCCGCACAGCCGCGCTTTCCACCCGGCCATCCACACCTACGCACTGATCAAACGATAGCGTCCGCTACAAAGCCAAGCGCAATCGTCAGAGCGCCCAACCCCACCGACAATTGCCAACGCAGGCGGATAAAATCGGGGGCCGCAAAGCCCAAAGCCCGGTCCACCAGCGGCGACAATGCGATCAACGCGCCCAGATACAACAGCGCAGGCCCCGGCCAATCCCACCCAAACGTCCAAGGCAGAAACAGCGCGACCGCTAACAAGCTGGGCATGACCGCGACCAGATACGCGCCCGCCCCCGCGCCTCCATTTCGTGAGCCGTTGGCAATCGCCTGCCCCCACCACACTCCGCCAAGGAAGCTGAAAATCGCCGCCGCATAACCAAAGCCACCCGCTAGCGCGGTGTAGGCGTATTCGTGCCCACTGGCCGACAATGCGACACAGATGATCTGCGGCAACAGCCCGGCATAGCCGAGCCAACGGGATGCAGGAGTAAGAGAGGGCGTGAGCGAAGTTTGCGTGTCCATGATGCGTGAAACCGCGCGGTGGCGCTGCCGGTTCCCGCGAACCTTGCGGCATAGCGAGAATTGCGCCACCCCTCGCCCATGAATATTTTCGATCTTTCGGGCCATGTGGCCATTATCACTGGCGGCAATGGCGGTATCGGGCTGAGCATGGCGCGCGGTTTGGTGAAGGCAGGCGCGAATGTCGCGATCTGGGCACGCAATGAGGCGAAGAATGCCGCCGCTTTGGAAGAACTCAGCGCATTCGGCGCAGGAGAAGCCATCGCGCTGACCTGCGATGTGGTGGATGATGCTCAGGTTGAGGGAGCGATGGCGGCAACGCTGGAGCGGTTTGGCCGGGTCGATAGCGCCTTTGCCAATGCGGGCGTTTCGGGCGCTGGTTCGCGAATCCCGGACATGACCTCCGAAGGCTGGGACCAAACAATGGCCGTCAATGCACGCGGCCCTGCACTCGTCTATAAACACGCATCGCGACATATGATTGAGCGTGCGGAAAATGGCGATGCGGGCGGAAAATTGATCGTCACGTCATCCGGCCAATCGATCATGGGCGTCAACAAAAGCAGCGACTACGCCGCCTCGAAAGCCGCCGTAAACGGCCTGACCCGCGGCGCAGCATTCGAACTGGCACGGTATCAGATCACAGCGAATGCGCTGCTCTTTGGCTATTACGAAACCGAGATAACCGCCAACGCCAATCCCAAATTCGCGCAATGGATAAAAGCACGCGTACCGCTTGGCAGAGCGGGCGATCATGAGGGGCTTGAAGGGCTGGCCGTGTTCTATGCCTCTCCGCATAGCGACTATATCACCGGCCAATGCCTGCCAGTGGATGGCGGGCTTTGCATCAGTTGATCAATGGCGGCTAAACGCACAACTAAGCAATTGGTTCCCAATACTTTTCTGGAACAATTTGGCCAGACCGTCCGTTGATTGGTCATACAGCGACGCGATCAACGTATCGCAAACGACATTCTAACGGAGGCACTCTTGCTCGAACTTATTACCCTTATCGCCACTATCCTTATCCCACCATTGGGCGTTGCGCTGAAAAAGGGTCTGAGCACTGATTTCTGGATCAACCTAATCCTGACGCTGTTGTTCTTCGTCCCTGGCTTGATCCACGCCGTTTATGTCAATTACATCGCAGGCGGCACAAGCCGAATCGCGTAACGCGGCGCCATAAATTTTCTTCGATTTTTCGCGATTTTCATCGTTTTTTGCAGTCGAGCGGCGCGGGCCTGGGATATTTCCTGGGCCCGCGTCGTTTTGTATCCAGGATCGTGATAAAGGCTCATTCAATGGACGACGACACATTCGAAGAACCGGGCGCAGAGCGATCACGCGCTGATAAAGCGAGAGAGCGCGCCGTACCCTCGGGACGCCTTTCGCGTTTCGGCACATTCGGGCGGCTTGTCGGCGGCGTTGCAGGCGGGATGGCAGCGGAGGGTGCGCGGCGGTTGACCAGTGGTGAAAGTCTCTCCCCACGCGACCTGATCCTGACCCCCGGCAATGTTCAACGGATGACTGACCGGCTTGCCCACCTTCGCGGTGCAGCGATGAAGATGGGGCAAATGATCAGCCTTGATTCCGGCGATTTCCTTCCGCCAGAACTGGCCAAAATCCTAGCGACCCTGCGCGATCAGGCGAACTTTATGCCGACAAAACAGCTTGATACCGTGCTCCGGTCGGAATGGGGGCCGGATTGGCGGCGTCAGTTCAAATGGTTCAACCCACGCCCGATTGCGGCGGCGAGCATCGGCCAGGTGCACAAGGCACTGACCCGAGACGGCGAACTGCTCGCGATCAAAGTGCAATATCCCGGCGTTGCCAAAAGCATCGACAGCGATGTCGACAATGTGATGACACTGCTCAAAGTCGCCGGCTTTGCGCCGCCCGAATTGGAGATCGACCGATTGCTAGCGGCGGCGAAACAGCAGCTGCACGAGGAAGCCGATTACCAGCGCGAAGGCGCACAAATGGCGCTGTATCGTGAGCAACTCGCGGGCACTGAGGGCTTTGTGGTGCCGACGTTGCACGAGGGGCTCACGCGCGGAACGATCCTTGCGATGAGTTTTGAAGAAGGCGTCAGCATCGAAGAACTGGAGAATGAGACGCCTGAGCGCCGCGATTCCACGATGGAGCGCTTGATGCAGTTAGTCGCGCGCGAATTGTTCGATTTTGGCGTAATGCAGACCGACCCGAACTTTGCCAATTTCCGCTTTCGCAAAGAGACAGGTGAAATCATCCTGCTCGACTTTGGCGCGTGCCGTTCGGTCGACCCCGATGTAGCCAATGGCTATCGCAAGATGTTGATCGCAGGGCTAAAAGGCGACCGCGAACAGGTCCTCGCCGCGACTATCGAGTCCGGTTTCATGATGCCGATCGTTGCCGAGAAACACCCCGAGCGCGTCGGCAAGATGATCGACATCGTCATCAATGAAATGCGCGAAGACAAACCCTTCGATTTCGGTGACCGCGCATTCGTTCCGCTGCTGCGCGACGAGGGCATGGAGATCGCCAAAGATAAAGACACGTGGGCCTTTCCACCCATCGAAACGCTCTTCGTCCAACGCAAGGTTAGCGGCACTGCGCTGCTGGGCGCACGGCTCAAAGCAAAGGTCAATATCCGCCGCATGACAGAGGAGGTGATAGCAAGCACCAAACCTCTGCCCGCAAGAGCAGCTTAACCGGCGTTCTCAGCCAACTCCGCCGCGATCCAGCGATCCACATGCGCCTCCAGCACGGAAAGCGGAATCGCTCCGTTCTCGAGCACCGTGTCATGGAACGCCCGTAGATCGAAACCCGCGCCCAACGCTTCTTCAGCCCGCTCACGCAATTCGCGGATTTTCAGCTCGCCGACTTTGTAAGCCAGCGCTTGACCCGGCCACGTCATGTAGCGGTTGACCTCGGCATCGATATTAGCGGGCGAAAGTGCAGTGTTGTCGAGCATATAGGTGACCGCTTGGCTCTTGGGCCAACCCTTCGAATGCAGGCCGGTGTCGACCACCAACCGGGTCGCGCGCCACATCTCGTAGGAGAGCCGCCCCATTTCCTTGGCGGGCGTATCGTAAATGCCCATCTCAATTCCGAGCCGCTCTGAATAGAGCCCCCAACCTTCCACAAATGCGGTAAAAAATGTTCCATTTGCACGCAGGGGATGGATGTCTAGCTCTTGCTGCAATGCGATCTGCAAGTGGTGTCCCGGCATCGCCTCGTGCACTCCCAATGCGGGCAATTCCCACAAGGGGCGTTGGTCAAGCTCAGTCAGGTTCAACCGGTATATCCCCGCTTGCCCATTCTCCAAAGCGCCCGGTTCGTAATAGGCGGTGGTGTTCCCCGGCGCGACCGCTGCTGGCATGGCTTGCACGGTGTATGGCTGACGCGGGAGGGTACCGAACAATTGGGGCAGGAACCCGTCGATGTGCTTGGCGAGAGCCTGTGTGTAGCGCAGATATTCGCCTTCGTCGGTCATGTAATATTGCGGGTCAGTGCGCAGGTGCTCGATAAAAGCCTCGCGAGTATCGAACCCAGCCTCGGCGGCGACTTCCTCCATCTCGGCCCGGATGCGTGCGACTTCGGACAGGCCCAGCTGGTGCACCTCATCCGGCGTCATATCGGTCGTTGTGAAGCTGCGCACGCGATAGGCATAGTAATCGTCGCCTCCCGGTGTTGCGAGCACGCCGGGCGTCCCCTCACGGCAATTGGGCTCGTATTCCTCGGTGTAGAATTCGTAAAACTCAGTATACCCTGTCAGCACTGATCCGGTGATCGCAGCCTCAGCGCGGGTCTTTAACTCCTCCCATTCTGTATCACCTATTGAGGCCGGTTTTTCGCCAGCAAATGGCTGCCATAATGTCGATTGCGTGTGATCATCGACAATGCGCGTTGCAAAGCGCGCCCCAAAGCCCTCCATCGGTTCGCACGGCTGAGTCAGTCCACGGGCAACCGCCTCACGGCTGCGCGCAATCCCAGCTTCGTTGTAGGCCTCAAAGCGCTCTAACCGACTGACATAGCTTTCAAAATCTGCACCAGTAAACAGGGGCGTGCGGTAGGGGAGCGAGTCCAGACCATAGAACCAGCCGCCACGATTGGTGAACAGGATATAACGACTGTGATCGTGCGCGCTGGCGGCGATAAAATCCTCCAGACTGGTTTTGAGCACATCGTAATCAACCTGAAGCTCTACACTCAAGGCTTCTGGGTCAATCGCCTCCAAAGCGGCCAAATGCGCGCGCGCTCCCGCAACTTGTTGCTCATATTTGGCGAGCGACAAATCGCCCAACTGCCCATCCCCGCGCTGGTCACCAACACTGGTCGCCAAAAGCGGCGCGTCATTCAGCGTGACCTGCCAAACCTCCTCACGCAAACTCTCATAATCCTCCGTTGGACCAGCCAATGCGGGGGTAAAGGGCAAAGCGGCCAAGATCAGGCCAGAGAGGAGATTATGATACAATTTTTAGCCCCTTTTTCAGATTGTTATTCTTGCAATGTCGGAATGCTTTACACTAAGTGACCGTGATGAACGGTGCTGCGTCTTCCAAACCCACTATCCTTTTTGTGTGCCTCGGCAATATTTGTCGTTCGCCAATGGCCGAAGGAATGCTGCGTGAAGCGGCGGCCAAAGCGGGTCTGGATATCACCGTCGATTCGGCTGGCACCGCCGATTATCATGTGAACGATCCGCCTGATCCCCGCGCCATCGCCACTGCCCGCGCGCATGGCGTCGACATATCCGGCGCGCGTGGCCGCAGGTTGGCTGACGAAGATTTTCACGCATTCACCCATATCTTTGCCTTGGATAAAGCCAATATGGCAGGGATCAAGGCGCGCGCGCCGCGCCATGCAACTGCGAGCCTCTCATTGGTGCTGGATGCAGTGGCAGGAAGCCACGGTCATGGCGTTGATGATCCCTATTACGGGGATGAGGCCGGATTCGAGGAATGCTGGCAATCCCTACGCGGCGCAATCGATGCGATGGTAGTGGAATTCGCGAACAAAGGTGTCGACGCGCGCTTCTAACAACGCGTCATGCGCTTTTAACCGCCGCGCAACAATTGCACGCCCCAATCCCGCTCAAACAAATACAGCAATATCCGCGCCGCCTCGCCGCGCTCTGAGGTCAGTCCACCATCACGCTCGATCAACAATCGCGCATCCGCATGGGCGATGGGCAGCATCTGTTGCACTTGATCGAGATCCGCGATCCGAAACGCCGCATCTCCCGATTGCCGCGTACCCAGCACTTCGCCGCCACCGCGCAGTTCAAGGTCTTCTTCTGCGATGCGAAAACCATCCTGAGTCTCTCGCATCAAAGCGAGGCGTTTTTGTGCGGTTTCGCTCAATTCACTGCCGCGCAGCAAAAGGCAGCGGCTCTTTTCACTCCCTCGCCCCACACGACCGCGCAATTGGTGAAGCTGTGCCAGACCAAAGCGCTCCGCCTGTTCGATGACCATCAGAGTGGAGGATGGCACATCAACACCCACCTCAATCACCGTAGTCGCCACAAGCAGTTTCGCCTGACCACTGGCAAAGCGCTCCATATTCGCGTCCTTGACTTCCGGTTTTAGTTGGCCGTGGACCATCACGACATCATCGCCAAACCGCTCAGCCAGTTCGGCATAGCGCGCCTCTGCGGCAGCAATGTCTGACGCTTGGAATGAGCCATTGGCCTCTCGCACCATAGGGCACACCCAATAGGCCTGTTGTCCGGTGGCCAAATGCCGCTGAACCCCCGCGATAACGTCTTCGGCGCGGTCTTGGGAGACGACCAGCGTATCAATCGCCTGCCTACCCGGCGGCAGTTCATCCAGGCGGCTCACATCCATCTCGCCATATTGCGCAAGGGTCAGGCTGCGTGGGATAGGTGTAGCGGTCATCGCCAGCGTATGTGGCGCGCGCTTACCCTTCCCCGCCAGTGCGAGGCGTTGTGCAACGCCAAAGCGGTGTTGTTCATCAATCACCACAAGGCCAAGATCCTTGTAAGCAACGCTGTCCTGAAAAATCGCATGAGTGCCGACCAGAATGTCGATTGTCCCTTGGAGCAAACCCATCAACAGCCCCTCGCGCTCTTTACCCTTCGCCCGGCCTGTCAGCAGCGCAACCTCAACACCGGTGGGCGCAGCCATCGTGCGCAAGGTCTCAAAATGTTGCCGCGCGAGGATTTCGGTGGGAGCCAGCAGCGCGGCCTGTTTGCCCGCTTCATTCGCAATCAGCATCGCCTCCAGCGCCACCACCGTTTTTCCTGCGCCAACATCCCCTTGCAGCAGCCTAAGCATCGGCGCCTCTTGCTGAAGGTCACCTTCAATCTCGCTGACCGATCGTTTCTGCGCTCCCGTCATCTCAAACGGCAGGGAAAGCTTCGCGCGCAATGCTCCATCGCCTTTGAGAGCCTGCCCCTTGCGCCGCCGCCCTTCAGCTTTAACCATCAGCAACGCCAACGAATTGGCGAGCAGCTCATCGTAGGCCAGCCGGTCGCGCGCTTCCTTATGCATGTCCTTATGCGCCAGATGCATCGCATCGCGCCAATTCGGCCAGTTCACCGCATCAAATTGTCCCGGCTCGATCCACTCAGGCAAATCAGGCAGACGCTCAATCGATTGCGCAACCAACGCCCCGATGCGCTGCTGCGTCAGCCCCTCTGACAGAGCATACACCGGCTCATTCATGCGTCCCAGATGCGCGGCGGAGGTCTCCTCAACATGATCGGGATGCACGATCTGGAGCATATCGCCATACCGGTCGAGGCGCCCGGCAACCCAGCGCTTCTCTCCCACAGGCAGCTGTTTCTTGGCCGTGTAAGAGGCGCGCCCAAAGTATGTGAGCGCGCAGATATTGCCCGCATCATCCTGAGCCATAACCCGGTACGGCCCGCGCCCCGGATTGTAAGGCGCACGATGCTCTGTAGCGGTCAGGGCGATGATGACCTGCTCCCCCTCTGCCCCTTCACCCAAGTCCGCAATCGCCCGGCGCGAGACGAAGCGTTCAGGCAGGTGATAGGCGATATCCTTGATCCGCGTCAGGCCCAGCTTCTCTAGCGGCTTGGCCATTTTCGGCCCGACACCATCCAGCGTCTGGCTTTCAGCAAAGATCGGGTTGAGAATATCAGGACGCATAGCGCACCGCTTATAGCCGCTTGCGCCGGTTCTGCGAGTGCCTTACTCCGCCCGGCATGACCGATATGCCCACATTCGATAATCGTCTGGCCCGTGCCAAGTTTCGCGCTTGGCATCGTGGGACGCGTGAGGCGGATTATATGATCGGCGGGTTCTTTGATCGCTACCATGCGACCTGGGGGCCGGCGGAGATGGACTGGTTCGAAGATCTGTTGGCGGAAGATGACGTGGATGTCATGGCATGGGGCCTACAAACTGCCGATGTGCCGGACCGGTTTCAGGGCAAAATGATCGAGTTGATGCAGAAGCTCGACTACGTCGACATCCCAAGCTAGGGCCGCGCTTCGCCGTTGCCATGTGGGAACAACTGCCCGCTCCCTGCCTTTGAATTGTTATGCCCGATCTTAACCGCATCCTGAACGCGGACGCGCCGCTGACGCTGTCCTCTCTGCCACGCGGCGCTGTGCCGCTGGTGATGAGCGATCTCGCGCGCGCTGCGAAGTCGCGTGCGGTCTATATTGCCGCCGACGATGCCGCGATGCGCAGTGTGGCAGAGGCCGCGCGGTTCTTTGCGCCAGAGGTCGACGTAATTGAGCTGCCCGCATGGGATTGCCTCCCCTATGACCGCGCCAGCCCCGCTTTAACGGTCAGCGCGGCGCGTTTGTCGGCTCTGTTCCGGTTGCAACGCCCCGGCTCGGCCTCGCAATTGCTGGTCACAACGATCAATGCCGCTTTGCAAAGGGTTCTCACCCCATTCCGCATTCGTGAGAGCGTGCGCGAATTCAAACCCGGCACCACTATCGGCCATGACAGCCTTGCTGCTTTACTCACCCGTCAGGGATATTCGCGCACGGACACGGTGATCGATCATGGCGAATTCGCGGTGCGCGGGTCGATTGTCGACATTTTCCCTTCCTCACTCGATGAAGGGCTGCGGCTCGATTTCTTCGGCGATGAGCTGGAGAGCTTGCGCCTGTTCGACACATCGACACAGCGTTCGACAGGGCGGCTGGATTCGCACCTGTTGCTGCCCGCATCCGAGGCGCTGTTGGACGAAGGCAGCATCAAGCGCTTTCGCTCGCGCTATCGCGAAATGTTCGGGGCGAGCGCTACGCAGGACCCGCTTTATGAGGCTGTGAGTGACGGACGGCGGCTCGCTGGTATGGAACACTGGCTGCCTCTGTTTGAGGAAAAGCTCACCACATTGTTCGACCATATCGACGCAGAAGATGTGGTGGTGATAGATCAATCCGCCGTCGGAGCCGCCGAAGAGCGCCTGTCGGACATCGCCGATTACCACGAACAACGCGGCCGGGTCGCCAGCGAGAAGACGGGCAGTTACCGTCCACTGGCGAAAGACGCGCTCTATCTGAGCGATGAGGAGTTCCAGCCCGCGTTGAGCGCAGCCACCGCCCATCGCACAAGCGTCTTTGCCTCCCCGGAAAGCGACACGACACTCGATTTCGGCTTCAAAGCCGCACGTGATTTCGCGCCTGAACGTGCCCGCGGGGACAATGTTTACGAGGCCGCCGCCAAACATCTGGCGGGCATCGGAAAGGCTGGACGCAAGCCATTGCTCGCGGCCTATTCCACCGGCAGCCGCTCTCGGATCGCATCAATTCTGGACGAAGCAGGCTCACCTTGCGCACTGGCCGATAGTTGGCAGGAGGCGCTCGGGCTGTCCGCCAAGGGTAAGACTGCGGCGATGGTTCTGCCGCTGGAAACAGGTTTTTCGAACGACGCGCTGGAGATCCTAACAGAGCAGGATGTGCTGGGTGATCGTCTGGTCCGGCGAAAGAAAAAGCGCAAGGATTCCGACGCATTCCTCGCTGAACTTCAAGCGTTGGCGCGCGGTGATCTGGTTGTTCATGTCGAACACGGCATCGGCAAATATCTCGGCCTTGATCCCGTCCCTGTAGGCAAGAGCCAGCATGATTGCGTTGCGCTCGAATATCGCGGCGGAGACAAACTCTTCATCCCGGTCGAAAATATCGATGTGCTCACGCGCTATGGATCGTCCGAGGACGCGGTGCAGCTTGACCGGTTGGGCGGCGAGGCATGGCAAAAGCGCCGCTCCAAGCTCAAAGAACGCATCACCGCCATCGCTGGTGAGTTGATGAAGATTGCCGCAGAACGCGCGCTCAAAAAAGCGCCAGTGTTCCAAGCGGAAGAGGCAAGCTTCAACCAATTCGTCGATCGTTTCCCGTGGGAGGAAACCGACGATCAAGACACCGCCATCGCCGATGTTCTGCGCGATTTGGAAAGTGGCAAACCGATGGACCGTTTGGTCTGCGGCGATGTGGGTTTTGGCAAAACCGAGGTCGCCCTGCGCGCCGCTTTTGTCGCTGCTATGAGCGGGCAGCAAGTTGCCATCGTCGCACCCACCACATTGCTAGCACGCCAGCATTATCAGAACTTTGCGGAGCGTTTCGCAGGCTTTCCCTTAAAGGTCGGGCGGCTGTCGCGGCTCGTCTCTTCCAAGGAAACAACCGAAACACGCGAAGGGTTGGCAGACGGCACCATAGACCTGGTGATCGGCACCCATGCGATCCTGTCCAAATCCACCGAGTTCAAAAATCTCGGGCTTGTGATCGTCGATGAGGAACAGCGTTTTGGTGTGACGCACAAGGAAAAGCTGAAGCAGCTGCGCTCGGATGTGCATATGCTCACGCTGACTGCCACACCGATCCCGCGCACTTTGCAAATGGCAATGACGGGCTTGCGAGAGCTTTCTACCATTCAGACCCCTCCTGTCGACCGGCTTGCGGTGCGAACATACGTGATGGAGTGGGATGACATGGTGATGCGCGAGGCTCTGCTGCGCGAACATCACCGCGGTGGGCAGAGCTTTATCGTCGTGCCGCGCATCTCCGATATGGCCGAGGTCGAAGAATGGTTGCGCGAAAATGTGCCAGAGGTGAAATCCATCTCCGCACACGGGCAAATGGGCGCTGGCGAAATCGAAGAGCGCATGAGCGCGTTCTACGATGGCAAGTACGAAGTGCTGCTCTCCACCACCATCGTGGAAAGCGGGCTCGATCTGCCGAGCGCCAACACCATCATCATCCACCGCGCCGACCGGTTCGGCCTTGCACAACTCTACCAATTGCGCGGACGCGTGGGTCGATCCAAACTTCGCGCCTATGCTTATCTGACCTATGAGAAGGACGTGCAGCTTTCCGAAGTGGCAGAGAAACGCTTGAAAGTGCTCGGTGATTTGGACTCACTTGGCGCCGGTTTCCAACTGGCAAGCCACGATCTCGACATTCGCGGGGCAGGCAATCTGCTGGGCGATGAGCAATCGGGCCATATCCGCGAAGTTGGCTTTGAGCTTTACCAGAGTATGCTCGAGGACGCGATCCTTGCCGCCAAGGCAGGCGAGATGGGGCTGGAGAAAGCGCGCGATGCGATCTCACCGCAAATCACCGTCGATGCGCCGATCATGATTCCAGAAGAATACGTGCCCGACCTTGCCGTGCGTATGGCGTTGTACCGTCGCCTCAATCAAGCCGCGGACAAGGCCGAGATTGAAAGTATGGCCGCCGAAATGATTGATCGATTCGGTGATTTACCTCAACCAACCAAGAACTTGGTTCGCCTTATTGAGATCAAACATCAAGCGATCGAAGCGAACATCGCCAAGATCGATGTTGGCGCGCGCGGCACATTGGTGACGTTCCACAATGATGATTTCCCCGATGGGCCTGGCCTGATCGCATATGTCGACAAGCTGCAAGGCACCGCCAAACTGCGCCCCGATATGAAACTGGTGATCAACCGGGCTTGGGTCGATCCACAAAGCCGCCTCAATGGATTGTTCCAGCTTACCAAAGGCTTGTCCGGGATCGTACGCAAATACGAGAAAGCCAACCGCGCCAACTAAGGTGATTACGCTTCGTCACCGAACTCAGCCAAAAGTTGAAGGTACTCGGTGTCCTTCACCACCAGCATCCGACCATCACGCGCGATGATCTGTTGGTCCTCCCATTCCGACAATAGACGGCTCACATTCTCTCGCGCCAAACCCGCAAATGCGCCAAGGTCGCTTTGACTGGGACTGTAAAGGAGCCTCCCATCGGCGCGATCACTGTCGATCAATCGCACCAGCGCACGCGCCAATCGCGGTCCCATCGAAAATGTCCGGTCGCTCTCAATAACAAGGTTTTGCTGCCGGACCCGCTGTGCGAGTTCGCGCATCACACCGACCACAGATGCTGGATTGACTGATACAATATCGAGGAACGTAAGCGTCGGTATGATCAAGACGGTCGAAGGAATGGCGGCGGTCACAGTGGCCGTGCGTGGGCCGCTATCAAGCAGCGCTATCTCACCCACCAGTTCCCCCGGTGCACAATAAGACAGAATGATCTCCCGGCCACCGGCGCTGACAAAGCTGATCTTAAGCCCGCCTGACAACAAATAGACCGCAAAATCGCCGTTCTCATCCCCCTGATTGATGATGACATCACCGGCCTGCAACTCGCGGCGGCTTGCCTTGCCAAGCAATTGCTCAAGCTGTTTGGGTTCGAGCGCATGAAGCAGGCTGTCAGGCGAAAGCTTCGCAATCACTTCATCCTGTGTGTCCACTAACCCGCTCCTTGAAAGAATCGCTACCCGTTCGCTGCATTGCCCGCAACCGACCGCAAATTTGCGCTGTTTGTGTGACAGCCATCACAGATCGGTTGAAGAGTTGAGGCTAAGACCACTTTCAGGGGGCACAAGACGACCCGGCGACCCGAGCGGAGGATGCGACCCCCTCCGACGACGCGGCCCACACCTTCGGGGGGAGGTGTGGGCCTTACGCCTTTCAATTCTATGCAGCGATTTACCAGTCTGCTGGCTATCAGTGCCTGCTAACCATGCCCTGCCCCGCGCGCGGTTCGGGATAGGGCCAGCACATCTGCGCTTTTCATTGGTTGCGCGCGCAGGAAGCCCTGCCAATAATCGCACCCTTCGCTGATGATCGCCGCACGTTGAACATCGCTTTCGACACCTTCGGCGTAGATATCGAGCTCCAGCGCTTTCGCTAGTGCCATGATTGCACGTAGAACCGCCAGCGCCTTAGCATCACCGGGGACACCATCGACCATGATCTTATCCAGCTTAATCGCGTCCAACGGCAATTCGCGCAAATAGCGGAAATTGCAGAACCCCGCGCCGAAATCATCCAGCGCCGTGCGAAAGCCCAGCCCGCGCAATGCGCTTAAAGCGGCCGCTGCCTGCTCCAGATTGCGGAGCAGCAGGTCCTCTGTAATCTCCAGCATCAACCGCTCTGGCGCGATGCTACTTTTGGCAATCAACTCTGCAAAATCAGCAGCAAAGCGTGGATCACCAAGCTCTTCTGGCGTTATGTTCAGAGATAGTGTGAGGTCACCGGGCCAGCTCGCTGCGTCTTCCAATGCCCGTGCAACCACATGCCGCGAGAGAGGCGCAACCAAAGCCGCTCGCTCCGCAATCGCAAACAGATCGCGCGCACCAATTTCGCCCAGGCTGGGATGTTGCCAGCGGGCAAGCGCCTCTGCCCCGACAACGGCGCCGGTCTCGCAGGAGAACTGCGGTTGGAACAGCACTTCAATCTCACGCCGGTCCAACGCGCGCAGCAGGTCAGTTTCCAACGCCGACGCCTTCACACCCGGGAAATTTCCACGCACGGGGCCCCGTAGAGACGGGCTAAGCGTCGCATCGAGCGCGCCTGTTCGGGCTTTTCCCTGAGATGATGTGCCATGATTCATACATGTATCCTCTAGGCACACATTACACGCAATTCGCCCAAGAATTGCAATCCGCCCAGATTTGGAACATCAGGATAAGTGACTATCGCTGTGATGGGCGCCTTTGGGGGGCGTGCCGGCCTGCATGCAATTAGGCTGGTGAGGTGTGATTGAGCGCGAAAGGGCGTGAATGGAAACGGCTGCAATGAGCAAGAGCGATGGCGATGCCAATACCGACGATGGCCTATGCGGCCCCGCCAATGACGGGTTTCGCAAGGTCGCCTTGGTCGCATCGGAATCTCCGCGTGCGCAAGAGGCGTTCACAATGCTCTGGGCACAGCGGGATTGGGCGCCTTTGGAGGAAGCCGATGCCGTAGTCGTGCTGGGCGGCGATGGCTTTATGCTGCAAACGTTACACGCCATGCTCGATTGTGAGCGGGTAATCCCCGCCTATGGGATGAACCGGGGCACGGTTGGCTTCTTGATGAACCGCTATAACAAAAACGCCGACGTGATGGAGCGTTTGGCGCAGGCACGCGGTAAGAATATTGTGTCGTTGCATATCACTGCGACCACGCAAGACGGCGAAACCCGCACAATGCGGGCGATCAACGAATTGTCGCTGCTGCGCGAAACCCGTCAGACTGCGAAGATCGAAGTCACTGTGGGCAGCCGTGTGCGGATTAAGGAGCTGGTCGGGGACGGAGTGCTGGTTTCCACCCCCGCCGGATCGACCGCATACAACCTTTCCGCCAATGGCCCGATCCTGCCCTTGGATAGCGGTATGCTGGCCCTCACCCCGATCAGCCCGTTTCGCCCACGGCGGTGGCGCGGTGCGATATTGCCAGATGAAATGCCGATTAAGTTCAGAGTTTTAGAGCCGGAAAAGCGTCCAATTGCTGCAGTGGCGGATCAAAAAGAGCTGCGCGATATCGCAGAGGTCTCTGTTCGCATCGCGCGTGAATCGGAGCTGGAACTGTTGTTTGACCCCGGCCAATCGCTAGCAGAGCGCATTGTGAGTGAGCAGTTTGCGGTCGATTAACAGGTTGAGCGCTATATCCTCTTGCAATGCACGCGCTCGAATCATATAGGCGCGTCTCACGTTCGGCAGACAAATCAAACAGTGTTCCCCGATAGCTCAGCGGTAGAGTAGGTGACTGTTAATCACTTGGTCGTTGGTTCGAATCCAACTCGGGGAGCCATTTTCTTTCAGACCTGACTTTCACGCCGCCGGATTTGCTCCGGTTCTGGGCGTGTGGGCGCTCTGCAATGACCGCGTGACGTCAATGTTGCATTTTGCGATGCGCTTGATGGCTCAAGAGCTGCAGAAAACTGCACGAACTCTTCCAAAAAAATTCACATCTTCACAAATTAATTTCGGACGTTTCGGGCCGCGCTTTCCGCTGTTTACCGATAGTTAAGTACCGCCCTGCCCGCAATACGTGCTCCTACCGAAAAATCAGGAGGATGTTTACCATATTGAGGCCGTCGCAACTTCTTAAAATCTTAACCAACCGCATGAACCCAAGACCCATTTTCTCCTTCTAGTTCAATACGCGGATCGGCGACGAATCTCGCCAATTGGGGAAATTGAGTAAGACTTATGAAGTCAGTTTTAGCACACGGCACCGCAAGCGTTGCCCTTATGGTTTCGCTCATGGGCACCGCTCATGCGCAGACACATGTCGACGCAGCCGATGAGAATACGCCCGCACCGATTGCGAGCACGGCAGTGATCGCCAATGACAGCGAGGCAGCGACTGTGCCTGCCGGTCTGCTCGACGCGCATGCTGCGATTGACGGCACGAATTCGGAACTGTCTTTCAGTCAGGCCCCTATCGACATCACAACCGATCTTACCGCAACGTCAACAACACATGCCGTGGTCACCCCACGCGGCATCGTGACACCACGTGCAATTGATCCGTTCTACCGCGACATCAATCCCTTCTATGGCGACATCAACCCATTCTACGGCGACATTGATGCGTTCTGGGGTCACATCAATCCCTTCTATGGCGATATTGACGCGTTCTATCGCGACATCAGCCCCTTCTATGGCGATATCGATGCGTTCTGGGGCGACATCAATCCATTCTATCGCGACATCGTCGCCTTTGATGCCGAGAACCTGAAAGCGCTGGGTGATTTCTGGCAACAGCACCGTTCGCAAATCGATGCGACCGAAGAGTTGTTCAATTCAATCTCATTCACGTCAACTGGTGCAATCGTGCGCGACGGTACGCCTGACAAAGTTATGGCTTCCCTGCGGGAATTGATCGCGCAGGGTGAAGTCCAATTTGGTCAAGCCTACACCAGCCGCACCGGGCAATCGTTCGATACGCTGGTGGATGAGATCTTCGCTCGCCATGGCGCTAATCCAAATCATAAGGCGTCGATCGAAACTTTGACCGCGACACAGCGTGCTGCGCTTTACCTCGATTGGCACGACACATTGAACCTGTATTCAGGCGTTGATGCAGTCGATCATTGGATGCCAGCGATCAACTGGACGCCTGCAATCACTCAGATTCAGGGCAATGGTCGCGACACAATCATCGGCATTGTCGATGGCAGCTTTTCTGCAGACGCCGATCTGGGCAACAACGTTGTGTTCTCCGGCGGCCACAAAGGCGAAGTCGGTGGGCACGGTGCAGGCGTTGCCAGCCTGATCGCAGGCGCACATGATGGCCATGGCGTCATGGGCATTGCGCCCGACGTCAACATCGTCGCTTACAACCCGTTCAGCGCTGACGGCACTGCGACTTGGGACGACGTGGCAGATGGCATTCTCTCTTTCCAAACGAACAGACTTGTCGGCCTAAACAGTTATGGCCTAGCCAGCATCATCAACCTCTCGCTCGGCGAATCCGGCTACGCGCTCTCGCAAGGCATGGCTGACGTTTTGGCGCGTACTGAAATCGCGCCCATGCATGACGACACCGTGTTCGTGATCGCAGCCGGGAATGACGGCATCACGCAAACCACAGATATTGAGTGGGATTTCAGCTCGGACGCTTCGATCATTCTGGTCGGATCAATCAATCCAGCTAGCGAGATTTCGTCCTTCTCCAACCGTGCTGGCTCTGCTTGCTTGCTCGATAATGGCGTTTGTAACTCAGGCAACGAACTGTACCTACGCACAATTGTTGCACCGGGTGAAATGCTATTGGTATCTGACGGTCAAGGCGGCGTCGTTCGCCGGTCGGGCACTTCATTTGCCGCACCGCTGGTGTCTGGCGCGATTTCGCTGCTGCATGATCGCTGGCAATGGCTGACAGATCATCCCGACGCGACAACCGAGATCATCTTCCGCTCTGCCCGCGATTTGGGCGCACCGGGACCGGATGAGGTCTATGGACATGGACTGCTCGACGTCGCGGCCTCGCAATCGCCGCTGAATTTCAATGAAATGCAGTTCACTCTGTATCAGCGCAACGGAAGCTACTGGCGCGGCACCGGGTTTGACGCTGCATCGTTGGTCGGTTTGGGCCTGCCCGAATGGTGGGAGACCAACGACGTCTTCCTTACCGGCTTTGAGACCGTTGGCGATACGTATCGTGATTTCTCGATCCCTGCATCCAGCTTCACTTTTGGCAAGAGCACCAACGCTCTGGGCCGCGGGTTTGAGCGCTTGCAGGATTTTGTAAACGGACGCTTTGCGACTTGGATCAACAGCGGCGGCAGCGACTCCAACGGTGATGGCCTTCCCGGCTTTACCGAGCTGCGTTCCAGCGGAAACGAAATCGCTGGAGAGTGGTCGCTTCGTTATGACGCCATGGCACCGCGATACACCCAACAGGGCGAATTGCGCATGGTTCACGGTGCTGCGACACTGACAGAACCTTCGGGCCGCGCATCATTCACCCTGGGCCACGGTCAAGGCTCTATGGCGCTATCTGGCAACCGCTTTGGCGTGATAAGCGACCACGACCCGTTCACCGGCGGTGTAAACCCAGTTTTGGGCTTCGCTTCGGGTGAGACGTTCCTGCAAGCAGGCTACATGATCACGCCCGGCACTAAGGTCAGCGTTGGTTATTCTGAGAACCGCGATGAATGGGACGAAATTGCCAATGTCGATCCGCAAGAGCTGGCCATTCGCCAAGCACTCGGTGATCGCCCTGCGCAAGCCTTCACGCTCGACATCGATCAACAGGTCAGCGATGATTTCTCGATCAATGCGCAATATACGCGCCTGAACGAAGTCAATGCGCTGCTCGGCACGCAAACTGCAACGGCGGCTCTTCTGGGCGGTGGTTCGCAGACCGAGGCGATGACCTTGTCAGCGAGCCTTGATGCAGGCAGCGGCTTCACATTCGATGTTTCTGCAACGGGCGCACGCACTCACACTTCGCAAGAACAGCTGTTCACCAGCGGCTCTGCGATTTGGAGTACTTCGGCGCAATTCACCGCGACCAAGAACCGCATCTTTGGTGAGAATGACACGCTTCGCCTCTCCATTGCTCAGCCGCTTCAGGTCGAAAATGGATCACTGCAGTTAACCAGCGAACAGGTTGTCGATCGTCTGACTGGCGAACGCGCTCCGGTCACGCAAGACTTCAGCATTGAAACCGAACGGAGGATCACTGTGGAGGCAGTTTATGCGATGCCATTAACCAGATCTTCTGAGTTCGGAGTGTTTAGTCGCTACGTCAGCGCAGGTGACACATTCAACGAAGCGGGCGTTATCATGGGCGGCAACTTCAGCATCCGGTTCTGAACTTTAGTGAACGTCAATTGACGAGACTAAAGAGAGGACCCGGTGGTTAGGGCAAGAAAGGGGAGGCAGCATGATGAACACGACACATCGGCATCTTTTGATGCTCGCCGCTCCTGTGCTTGTCGCAATCGCTGCTCCCACATATGCCAGCCCCGCTGTGCAAAATTCCGGTTATGAAGAAGCGATCGGTCAAGCCAAATCGCTGATGATGGCGGATTCAGCCGCGGCGCTTGAACATGCTCGTGATGCGCATGGCCAAGTTGCGGGCGACACTGATGAAGCCAAACAATCTCGCCTGACCGCTCAATGGCTCGAAGCCGAAGCGTTGATGCGTCTCAACCGCGCCGATGAAGCAGGCGGGATTATCGAGGCTGCCCTCGCCGAAATCCAAACCAACTTTTCAGGGTCAAAGCTGCACGCGGACCTCATGCGATCACAGGCCAGCCTGTATGTCAGTCAAAGCGAATTTGGCGGCGCACTGTCTGCATTCCTTCAAGCGCATGAGCTCTACGAAGCGCTAGGCGAAGATCGCAGCCGCGCGATTGTATTGCAGAATATTGGCTCGCTCTATTCCGATGCACGCGATTACGAACGCGTGCTCAACTATTATCGCCAAGCGAACGAAGCCTATCCCGAGGATGCCTCGCTCGCGCTGTCGGCGCACAACAATAAAGGCAACGCACTAAAGGAACTGGGGCGGTTCACCGAAGCCGAAGCTGAGTTCCGCAATGCACTTGTCGTGGCAGAGCAGATGGAAAGCCCACTGCTCGAAGCGCGTATTTTGACCAATATCGCCTCCACACAATATCTGGCTGGTGAATTGGCATCGGCAGATGCAACAGTGCGCAAAGGCCTAGCCATCACCGATTCGAGCGCGTCGGAATGGCAGCCGTTTCTCTATGGTGTGAGAGCACAGGTCGCTGTGGCGCAGGGCCGTGTTGGTCTTGCTGAAAACTATTTGCGCCGGACATTCCGCGATGAAGAACTCAGCGAAACCTCGCCGTTCTTCCGCGATTTTCATGACACCGCCTATCAGGTGTATTCGCAATCTGGCGACTTTGAACAAGCCAACCGCCACCTAACCGCGTTCCACCGGATTGAGACACAGGCGCAAAACCTGTCATCGGCTGCAAACAATGCGCTGCTTTCTGCGCGCTTTGATGCCGAGAACCGAGACCTGCAAATCGCCAAATTGTCGGTCGAAAAAGAGGCGAATGAAACGCGTCTGGATGCGGCCAACAATCAGGTGATTTTGCTCAGTTTGACCGTCGCACTGGCCATACTCGCGTTCTTCGCAGCGATGTTGACCCTGCGAACAGCCAATCGCTCTCGTAAAGAAATCGCAGATGCGAATGCGAAGCTGACCCATGTGATCAAACATGATGCGCTGACACAGCTATTCGCGCGCGACCATTTCCGCACCTTGCTCGAAGAGGCAAGCGAGCAAGGCTTGCAATCAGGCCAATCAGCAATCCTTGGCTTTGTCGATCTCGACCGCTTCAAGCAGGTCAACGACATGTATGGCCATGCCGCAGGCGATAAACTGCTGGTGCAGTTTGCCGAGCGTTTCAAAAGAGCTGCTGGCGAAGACGCCGTCATTGGCCGTCTTGGCGGTGATGAATTTGCGATTTTGATGCCGCCATCCATGAGTATTGATGAGGCGGTCAAAATGTCGCTTTGCCTTATCGATGCGGTGGGTGAGCCCTATACTATCGACGATGACGAGATTCTGATCGGCGCTTCAATCGGTCTTACCGAAATCACCGAAGCGGCCTCTGTCAGCTTGCACATGACCAATGCGGATCTAGCGCTTTACGCCGCCAAAGATCGCGGCCGTGGAACCTGTGTTGTTTACGAACCTGCCATGCGCAAACAGCTTGAAGACCGTTCTGATCTTGAAAGAGACCTCGAAGAAGCGCTTGAACGCGGCGAGATGTCAATTTCGTATCAGCCTATCGTCAAAGGCGAGCAGCGCGGTGTGATGGCTTACGAGGCGCTGATGCGCTGGACCCATTCGGAACGCGGCATTGTCCCGCCAAGCGTCTTTATCCCTCTCGCCGAAGAGACGAGGTTGATCGAACCACTGGGCGCATGGATGCTGCAAAGTGCCTGCAATGAAGCGGTGCGTTGGCCCGATGATATCAAACTCAACGTCAATATCTCGACCTTGCAAATGTCCGATCCGGCATTCCTAGGCACGGTGACAAAGGCGCTCGCGACCAGCGGGCTTGCCGCAAATCGCCTGATCCTTGAAATGACCGAAAGCCTGGTTCTGGAAATGACTCCTGAGTTGGAGCGGATGGTAGTGAGCCTCAAGCAACTGGGCGTCACCTTCGCGCTTGATGATTTTGGCTGCGGCTATTCCTCGCTTAACTACATTGAGAAAATGGATTTCTCGATGATCAAGATCGAACGCAAATTCGTCCAATCCGCCGCTGCCGGTTCACCGCGCAGCAAAGCGGTTGTGACGGCCATCGTCGCACTCGCGCAGTCACTCAATATCGATGTCGCGGCAGAGGGTATCGAAGAACAAGAACAGGCCGATGCGATGGATGCGCTGGGTTGTTCATGCCTACAAGGGTATCTCTTTGGCCGGCCAAGTGAGTCCGTCGAACTTGGGTCCGATGAAGCGGAACGCGCCGTCGCTTAACCACCGGGCAATTCAAACGCCAGACAGCAACCGCAATCCGACCATGCTGACCAATGCAGCGGTCAACCATCTGATCCATATGAGCGGCAGGAAACGCACTGCCATCAAGCTGCCAATCTGGCCGCCGACAGCGACCGCAACAAGCAATGGCAGCGCATCGACCATGGCGCCGCCGAACATAGCTGGGCCATGCTTTAACAGCTGTCCCGCTAGACCGAATGCCGAATTGATGAGGATAAACAGGCTCGCAGTGGCAGCAATCGCGCGCGCATCGCGCCAGCGTGTCAGATGTAAAAGCGGGGCAAGAAAGATACCCCCGCCTATGCCAACGAGCCCTGCAAGAAAGCCTATCGGCGCTGCGACGAAAGGCATCGCTTTGGCCCAAGCAGCGGGCTTCTCCTGAACCGCCTCAGCCACAGGGATCAGCATGGTGATGCCGGTCAGGACAAGACTGGCACCCAAAAGCAGCATGAAGGCGTCACGGTCAATCGTGATCAGTCCGCCGACAAAGGCCGCAGGCGCTGCGAGCGCGGTCAGCACGAGAGCGCTACGCCATGGGGTCACGCCAGCGCGGGCAAACCGCACTGTCGCTCCAGCCACTACGACAATATTGCAAGCGAGCGCGACCATTGGCAGGACTCGGTAATCGAGCCCTGAAATCGCCAGCAGCGCTGCATAGGTCGACCCGCCGCCAAAACCGACGCTGGCATAAAGCAGCGCAGCGGCGAAGAATCCGAATGCAAGCACCGCGATCAGCGGCATTTTACGCCCGCCCCCTCTCGCAGATCAGCCGACATCACGCCGGTTGGCGCGCGCCTGCTGCTCCGTGGCAATGCTTGTACTTGTTGCCTGAACCGCATGGGCACGGGGCGTTGCGGCTGACTTCGAGGTTGGCATAGGGGTTGTCGGTGTTCGCACCGCCCGGTCCCGATGCAGCACGCGGAGAGCCGGCGAGCGAGCCGAACAATTCGGGCCGCTCTGCCGATCCATCACCATCCGCCGAGTTGTCGAGCCCTGTCAGCGGATCGATATGACCGGTCAGGAAATCGGGCAAATCAGGCAGCGCCTCCGTTTCCGGCTGAGCAATGCGCAATTCGGATTTGAACAAGAGCTTGGTCACCTCTTCGCGCAAAGTGTCGAGCATCGATTCAAACAGGCCAAACGCCTCTTGCTTATACTCGTTAATCGGCTGTTTCTGAGCGATCCCGCGCATCCAGATCACCTGACGCAGCGCATCGAGCGTCGCCAAATGCTCTTTCCAATGGAAGTCGAGCTGACGCAGCAGAATGTCTTTTTCAACGAGACGCCAGATGCCCGGATCGTTCTTCGCCATTTTGGCATCCATCATCTCATCGGTTTGCGCACGAATGCGCTCTTCAAAGATTTCCTGGTCGACCTCGTCCTCTTCCAACCAGTCATCGATTGGCGGCGCAATGCCAAAGACTGTATCGAGCTTTTCCTTGAGCCCCTCAATATCCCATTGTTCAGGGTACGAACCGGGAGGGCAGTTGGTGGCGATGATCGAATTGATCGTGTCATGGCGCATATCGACGGTCACATCATCGACCGCCTCGCTGTCCATAATTTCAGCGCGCTGTTCGTAGATCACTTTGCGCTGATCATTCATTACATCGTCGTATTGCACGACCTGTTTACGCGTATCGTAATTGCGCGATTCCACTTTTTTCTGAGCTGTTTCAATGGCTTTGGACAGCCACTTGGACCCGATCGCCTCGCCATCTTCAAGGTTTGAGTTCATCATCTTGGAGAACAAAGTGTCGGGACCAAAGATACGCAACAGGTCATCTTCAAGGCACAGATAGAACCGCGAAAGACCCGGATCACCCTGACGGCCAGAGCGCCCGCGCAACTGGTTATCGATCCGGCGCGATTCGTGGCGTTCAGTGCCCAAAACGAACAGGCCGCCCGCTTCCAGAACTTTTGCCTTCTCCGCTGCGGTCTCTTCTTTGATCTTGGCAATCGCGGCCTCTTTCGCAGGGCCTTCCTCCATCGCGCCGCATTCATCTTCGATGCGGAACTCAAGGTTGCCGCCCAGTTGAATATCGGTCCCGCGACCCGCCATATTGGTGGCAATAGTCACCGCGCCAATGCGCCCGGCCTGCGCCACAATATGTGCCTCACGTTCGTGTTGACGCGCGTTGAGAACTTCGTGCTTCACACCCTCTTTATCGAGGAACTGGCTGAGCAACTCGGACTTTTCGATGGAGACTGTGCCGACCAAAATAGGCTGACCGATCTCATTCTTTTCGCCAATCGCCTTTGCAATGGCTTGGAATTTGTCCATCGTGTTTTTGTAAAATTCGTCTTCCTCATCGACCCGACTGACGGGCAGATTGGTAGGAATTTCAACGACATTGACCTTGTAAATGTCCCAGAATTCGGACGCTTCCGTCGCCGCGGTCCCGGTCATGCCCGAAAGTTTTGGATACATGCGGAAATAGTTCTGGAACGTGATCGAGGCCATCGTCTGGTTCTCAGGCTCAATTTTGACGCCTTCCTTGGCCTCTACCGCCTGATGAAGACCGTTGGACCAGCGCCGCCCGTCCATCATCCGTCCAGTAAACTCATCAATGATCACGATCTTGTCGTCTTTGACGATGTAATGATCGTCGCGCTTGAACATATGCACCGCTTTGAGCGCCTGATCGAGGTGATGGACCACCTGCGTGTTTTCAACGTCGTAAAGGTTCTCTGTCTCCAGTAAGCCTTTCTCGATCAGGATCGCTTCGACCTTGTCCAATCCATCTTCGTTGAGCTGGATGTTCTTGGTCTTCTCATCCTTATCATACCAGTCTTCAGGGATCTCTTTGGCGACCTCGTCAAGCTTGGCATACAGGTCCGATTTATCTTCGGTCGGACCAGAAATGATCAACGGCGTGCGAGCCTCGTCGATCAGGATCGAGTCAACCTCATCAACGATGGAGAAGTTGAAAGGACGTTGCACCATGGCGCCGCGATCATGCTTCATATTGTCGCGAAGATAGTCGAAGCCAAATTCGTTATTGGTGCCGTAAGTAATGTCGGCATTATACGCGTCGCGCTTATCCAATTCTTCCATATTGGGGACGATCACGCCGACGCTCAAACCCAGCCATGTATAAAGCTGCCCCATCCACTCAGCATCGCGCCGTGCGAGGTAGTCATTGACGGTCACGACGTGCACGCCCTTGCCCTCAATCCCGTTGAGATAAACCGCGAGCGTCGCCATCAGCGTCTTACCCTCGCCCGTGCGCATCTCTGCGATCTCACCACGATGCAGGACGATGCCGCCGATCAACTGAACGTCGAAATGACGCATCCCGAACACGCGCATCGACGCTTCTCGCACAGTGGCGAAAGCTTCGGGCATGATATCATCGAGAGTCGCACCGCCATCCAACTGTTCGCGGAATTTGTCAGTTTGCGCTTTCAACGCTTCATCAGACAAGCCTTGCATCATCGGCTCTAGCGCGTTGATTTTATCAACCTGCTTGCCGAGCGTTTTGACATAGCGGTCATTGGATGAACCGAAGACGGATTTGACGAGTTTATCGAACATGGAAGAAGCGGCCTTTGGATGGTCTTGTCGATGCGGGCTCGCATTTCGTGCGGGCTCGTATGAATGGCTAACAATGTGGGGATGTCCGCGCGGCAGACCGCCTGCGCGTAACAAGGGAGAAGGAGTTTTTGGGCCGCGCTACTCGTGCGCGCGCTCAACACCCATGATCAGTGGTGCACGAAGCGATCTCGGCGCAGAAACAGCATTCCGCTGACTGCGCGTATCGTTGCTGCGAGCTTTTGATTTCGCGAGCCTTTTGGCCCGGTACTCACGCGTTTCTACGCCGCAACCATCGCTCGCCGATTGGCTTGCATCAACGGAGGACGAAGGCGCAGCAAATGACGCATTTGCCGGAGCGCTGAGAGCAGCGAGGCCCGAAAGCAGGGCCAAAAGAGCAAACAATTTACGCGTCATATTGTGTCAAATAGTGGCAAAGCGTCTCCACGTCTACCGTGCAGCCACGGATATAGACGCAAAGTGGCCCCATGTTCCCCGCCTATTCCTCCAAATCGCTGACTACGACAACGATCGCGACGTTCACTCGCTTGTCTACCGGATGGCCGTTCTCATCACGAAATGGTGCCTGAGCAGGGCGATTTATACCCGGACATGGCTCTTCCTCCATGGTTCGACGCATCCCTCGACTAATCTCACCTGACACTTCGATAACTTCACAATCGGTCGCTTTTCCCATTGCCGTGAGTGTGTATTCAACATTGATCGTGGCAGTCCCGGGAAATTCCGGCTCTCGCTTACTCCAGACCTGATGATCGCGATGTTCACCCGCGATGCGGCTACCATCTCTATCAGTTGCTGGCCGGAATTGCGCGCGCTCCAACGCGATTTCGCATGTCTTTGCGTCGAGCAGCTCGGAGCCAGAGCTCTCCAAAATCGTACAATCGGTCACGCCGCCTTCGGCGTCGACAGCTAGGCTGTAATAGACCGAGCCCTCTTCATCTGCGACCCACGCTTCGGGCGGGTAGTCACCTGGCATCATCTGAAGAGAGCTGAACTCGATCAATTCTGGTTTTGGAGAATAGACCAGTTCCTCAGCAGGTAGTTGAATTTGAACGTCCGGTGGTGATGTCTGATTTGCAGCGGCATCCGCAGCCTCAATAGCAGCTTCGACAGCGTCGGCGGCGGCATCTTGAGCAGAGAGCGGCCCAGCTATGCACAACGCAACAATTCCAAATGTGTTCAGTGTTTTGTTCATGGTCGCCCCCTTAACCGCAAACACCTTAATGTATCGCAACCCGCTTTGGCCAATTGCAGCGCGCGGCCAACCCTATTACGGCGCAGTGCAATGGAACTGACACGCTCACCACTGGCCCGCCCCTTTCCCGAAATGCCCGAAATTTCCGGTGTGACGCTGCGCGTGTCGCGTGCACAATATAAAGATTGGGATCGCGCCGATCTGACATTCATAGAGTTGGATGAAGGCACTGCGGTCGCGGGCGTTTTCACCCAAAGCGCCTGCGCATCATCCGAAGTTGAGCTTGGCCGCGAACAAGTCGCGACCGGAACCGCGCGCGCGCTGATCGTGAATGCGGGCAATTCCAACGCCTTTACCGGGTATCGCGGGCGTGAGGCCGTGGAGGCTATTCAGGCGCAGGTTAGCGAAGCGCTTGGCTGCGAACCCGGCGATATCCTGGTGTCTTCAACCGGCGTGATCGGCGTCCCCTTACCCCAAGACAAAGCGCGCGAGGGCGTTACGGCGGCTGTAACGGCAGCTCCATGCGGATGGGAGGATGCAGCTTTGGCAATCACCACCACCGACACATTTGCGAAGGGGGTGCACAATTCCGCGATCGTCGGCGAGACGCGCGTTGCGTTGGCCGGGATTATCAAAGGCTCTGGTATGATAGCGCCGGATATGGCGACGATGCTCGGATATATGTTCACCGATGCGAACATTGCGCCGGCATTCCTGCAAGAATTATTGACCGCTGCGAACTTGAAAAGTTTCAGCTGCATCACTGTCGATGGCGACACCTCAACCAGCGACACTGTCTTGGCCTTCGCCACAGGCAAAGCGGACCATGCACAAGTCACCGGGTGGGACAGCCCTGGCGCCTACGCATTTGCTGCCGCTCTCTCCGATATGTGCGACCAACTCGCCCAATTGGTGGTGCGCGATGGCGAGGGGGCGACGAAGTTCATCACCATCCGCGTCTCTGGCGCAGTGAGCGATGAAAGCGCGCGGTGCGTTGGGCTCAGCATTGCGAACTCCCCGCTCGTCAAAACTGCGATTGCAGGCGAAGATGCAAATTGGGGCCGCGTAGTGATGGCTGTTGGCAAAGCAGGCCAACCTGCAGACCGCGACAAGCTCTCGATTGCATTTGGCGGTGTTTGGGCTGCGCGTGATGGCCTGCCGGTGGATGACTATGACGAGGCACCTGTTGCGGAGCATCTAAAAGGCGAAGAAATCGACCTCGCGGTGGAACTGGGCATGGGCGAAGGCTCTGCGCGAGTTTGGACATGTGACCTCACCCACGGCTATATCTCAATCAATGCGGATTACCGCTCATGAGTCCGCTGGACGAGGAAATCCGCGACTTGATGCGCTTTGCGGCGGAGCGTTCGATCCTGCCGCGCTTTCGCGCGCTTGCCGACAATGAGATTGAGATGAAGGGTGAGGATGATCCCGTCACCATAGTCGACCGCGAAGTGGAAACGTTCCTAACGGAAGCTCTCACCAAGCTGGCGCCCGGCGTCGCGGTCGTGGGTGAGGAAGCGGTTGCCGAAGATGAAAGCGTGCTCGAACATCTTTCTGGGCAATGCTGGATCATCGACCCGCTAGACGGCACCGCAAACTTCACCGAAGGCAAGGAGCCATTTGGCATCATCGTCGCGTTGGCCGATGCAGGAAAGGCGGTTGCAGGCTGGATCTATGACCCAAACAGCGACCGGTTCTGCCATGCGAAGGTGGGCGAAGGCGCGTTTGTGAATGGCGAGAAGATCACTGCGCGTACCACGGACCAAGAACATCCCGTGGCCGCAATCAGCCGAATTTTCCTAACCGAAGAGCAAGCCGCAATGGTCGATGAAAAGCTCGCTCCGCACTATACTCTGGTCGACATTCCACGCTGCGCTGCCGAACAATATCCGCGGCTCGCCTTGGGTCAGAACGATGTGTCGAGCTTCAAACGCACACTCGCATGGGATCACGCAGCGGGAATATTGTGGTTGAACGAGACAGGCGGGAAAGCTGCACGGCTCGATGGTAGCGACTATCGCGTGGACGAACACGGCAAGCCGGGACTAGTGGGCGCATCCAGTCCCGCAATATGGGATGAATTTGTGGCGCGGGTTCTGGCTTAGGCCCAACCCGCGCTACAAAATTCAAATTTCGCCTTCGAGCCACTCTTTAAGTTGGCCTTTGGGAGCAGCGCCCACTTTACGCGCAACCGGTTCGCCGTTCTTGAACAGAACCATTAGCGGGATCGACTGAACGCCCATATCGGCAGGTACGCCGGTGTTTTCCATGATGTCCATCTTAGCAATAGTGACGCTCTCGCCCAGCTCTTCGCTGATTTCTTCAAGCGCCGGTGCAATCATCTTGCATGGCCCGCACCAATCCGCCCAAAAGTCGACCAATACAGGCTTGTCGCTTTCGAGAACGTCGGTTTTAAAGCTGTCATCGGTTACATTGACGGTGGCCATATCGGCTTCTCCTAATTTGTGTTGGGTTTGATCTAGGGGGGCAACACGCTTCACTCAAGTGGCAGCGGGGCATAGCTTTCCTGCGTCTCCCCCAAACGATCCTTGTGCGGGGCGAGTAGAGTCGCGGGAATTTCGAAGAGTTGCGGGGCGTGAGTGTAGAGCACGGCAGCGCGAACAGAGCGTCCGGGGTAGATTGCTTCGAGTGCAGCCGAGTAAGCTGCCATCTGGCGCAAAGTCGCGCGCGGCACCGCTTCTGCCGATGTGGGCGGGCGACGCGTGGTCTTGAAGTCCACCACGGTTACAGCCTCATCCGTCACCAGCAACCGGTCAGCGGTTCCTGCGACGACCACTCCACCAATGGTGGCGGCCAATGGTACTTCAGCGAGCGCGCGATCAGAGAATAGGTCCGCAAACTCAGGTGTATCGAGTACGTTCAGCGCGCTTTCCAGAATCTGCGCGCGGGCATCTGCATCGAAATCACTCGCCTGCCGTTCTAGCCAAGCACTCGCTGTCCCCCTGCGTTCATCGCGCGGCAGGTCCGGCAGCCGTTCGAGCAGTCGGTGGATCACGATCCCACGCCGCGCTGCATTGTCAATCGACTCGCTCGCATCTGCCGCGTTCTCCATGGGCGGAGCTGCTCCTTGCTCTTCACCGGCACTACTCGGGGCGAGCGGTTTGGGTGGACGCGGCTCTGCCCCGACCGGCGTGGTCAGCCATGCGGGAATATCTGTGGCGATGTTCGCATCCGCCTCGTGCGCAGCGTCACCCGGCACCATTGGATCGGCGCGCAAACCCCATTCGCGCCGCGCTCCCCAGATCGGGTCTTCGAGCAGCGGGCTGTCAAAAATTGGCTCCAAATGTGCGTACCAACTGTCCTCAGGCACACCCTTCTTGGCAAATCTTGGCCCCAGCGAACCGCCTATAAACAGCGCCTCCTCCGCCCGTGTCATTGCGACGTAAAGCAATCGCCAGTGTTCCTGCATCGCAGCGACGCTCGCAATTTCTTCGGCAGCACCAACCGGTCCAACCCTCTCCTCCTTCGAAAGCGAAGGCAGCGGGACTTGGCGGGCATTGCCTCCTTCTGCCGCCGCCGGATCATCGGCCAGCGTCAGCGCACCACCTGCTCCCGCGTCACCAGTCGCATCAGCAAGGATCACGATAGGTGCCTGCAACCCTTTTGAACCATGCACCGTCATCACCCGCACCTGACCCGTCGCCTCATCCGCGTCGCGTTTCAGCTCACCCTGTCCGGCATCAAACCACTCGATAAAACCTGCAAGGCTGGGCGTATGCGCGCTTTGATAAGCAAAAGCGGCGTTCACCAACTCATCAATCGGATCGTTCGACTCGCGCCCCAATCGCGCAACCAGAGCACCACGCGCCTGCCATGGACCGTTGAGCAACCAGGCGAGCAAAGCTTGCGGTGTCTCAAAATCAGCCCGCGCCAACAGGTCGCGCAATTTCGCGATGGTCTCAGTAACAAGAGGCGCATCGGAGCCGCGCAAATGCTGCCAAAGACGCAGTTTCGGCGGGCGTGGGACGTGCTCCTGCAGGTCATCTTGGCTCCACCCGATCAAAGGGGAGACAAGCAAGTTAGCCAGACTGAGATCATCAAGCGGCTGCGCAGCAAAACGCAAAGCCGCCACCAAATCCTTTACCGCCAATGGCGCGCCCAAACGCAATCGGTCGACACCGGCAACCGCAACACCCTTGGCATGCAATTTCGCAACTATCTGCGCCGCGAGGTCCTTACGCTTTCGCACCAACACCATGATGTCGCCTGGCCCTGCATGACGCCGCTCACCCTTCTCAAGGACATATGGCTCATCACCTGACACCCAACGCCGCACTTGCTCTGCGATCTTGTCCGCCAGCAACGTGTCATGCGCAGGCAGCCAATCGCGCTCATCGTCGTCATCATCCAGATCAGAGGAGCTAGTGACCGGGTTCCACATCGCGACCAGCCCTGCCCGATCATCGCCCTCATGCGGCGCCGGTGCCTTGGCGAGGCCAAATGCATCATGCCCAATCCCCTCAATCGCATGATTGACGAAATCGAGCACAGGCAGAGCGGTGCGGTAAGAGCGCCCCAGATCCAGGTCATTCCAAGTCGGCAAACGGCGACTATCGCGCAGCTCATGGGCATGGGCGCGTGCATCGTTGATGCGCGCCTCTACCTTGCGCTTGGCGCGCTCAAAGTTCTCCGGACTGGTCCCCTGAAACCCGAAGATCGCCTGTTTGTAATCGCCCACTGTGAAGATGGTGCGGATCACATCCCCGCGCGCGCCCTCCCCGCTAAAAAAGTCATCGATTAGCGCAAACACGATGTCCCATTGCGCTTCGTTCGTATCCTGTGCTTCATCAATCAGAATGTGGTCAAAGTTGCGATCAAGTTTATATCGAATCCACGATGCGGCATCACTTTTGCCCAAAAGGCGCGCAGCTTTGCGGATGAGGTCATCAAAATCGAGCAACCCTTCGCGCGCTTTCACTTGCTCCCAACGCAGCGCAAATTCGCGGCCCATTTCGAGGGCTGAGGAGAGGAAATCTGCGAGGCGCAACAGCGCTTCTCGCTCAGCGACCATTGCAACCGCTTTCGCCACCAGTTCCTGACTCTCGACAAAGGACGGATAGGTTTCTCGCGGTTTTTTGAGGTTTAATGCAGGATTACCATCCGCTTTCAGCAAAGTGCCGTGAAACCCCGAAACTGCCTCAATCCGCGCCTCATGTTCCAGCCCCAACCATTCACCCAAGAACGCCGTGCATTTATCAGCGGTTTTCGTGCCCCATTCATTGAGCATCGGGACCATAGCGCGGAGGTGATCATCGGGGAAGAGATCGGGATGCAAGCCCTCAACTGGCCATGCTGCATCAGCATTGGCGGGCATATCGAGCAGTCGCATCACCCGATCACGCATGGGCGCTTTCCAAGCTGCCGGGCCTTCCCACAATTCCGCAGCCCCTGCACATCGCATCAACCAATGACGTAAGGCATCAGGGTCCTTGGTGCGGGAATAACTCGCGACCGCGCTGGCAAAATTCGATCCCTCACCCTCTTCTTGCAACAATTCAGTCAAAACATCGCGCGCTAGCAATTCACGCTCACGATCCTCCATCGGGCGAGCGCCGGGGGCTAGGTCAGCTTCCTCAGGGAAATTGGCGAGCAGCCATTGCGAGAAGGCATGGATCGTGTCGATCCTGAGTCCGCCACCTGGGCAATCAATAACGCTCGCAAACAGAGTGCGCGCGCGGTCTTGTATCTCGGGGCCGAAATCGGCTCCAAGATGCGATAACTCCCGCGCCAACTTGCCCGGCTCCAACCGCACCCACCGCGCCAGCACGGCGTTGATGCGGTTCGCCATTTCGGCCGCGCCCGCTTTCGTGAATGTCAGACACAATATCTGTGCCGGGTCCACGCCGGGGGTCAGCAGCAGGCGCAGAACTCGTGCGGATAGAACCTGTGTCTTACCCGTACCGGCAGACGCTGACAGCCACACATTGTCGCGCGGATTGGCGGCGTCCAACTGATTGTCCTGAAGGGGAAATACGGAGCCGCTCATTCGCTCCTATCCTCGTCAAGTGCGCTCAGATTGATCACCCATTCCTCAAGCCGCATCAGCTGATCATAGTCTGAATAACTGGGGTAATCCGGATTTTCCTTGGCCGTGAATGGCGCATCACCCAACAGATATTTGCCAATCGCCATGGCGAGATATCTTTCATGCGCGGGCAGAAACTCCTCAGGTGTCAGTCCCTTGGTTTTCCTGCCGGTTTTCAAGGGTTCATCGACGTAACCAAACTCGCCCTTCTTCTTGGCAAGCGACCAATATTCGTAGCCGCTTGTGTCGCCCGTGATGACCTGCTCGTCGGCATCGAATCCGCCATCGCGTGCGATCAGGCCAAGTAGGCCCATCTGAAGAGCGTATCCCGCTTCGACTTGTGCGGCACTGGGCGGGCCTCCTGTTTTGTAGTCAACAATAGCAAGGTCGCCGTCGGGCATCCGGTCGATCCGGTCCGCGCGGCCTCTGACTTTTACGCCATCAACCACCATCGAACCTTTGGCTTCCGTCGCGATGACTGCGCGGCCCTCTTGAGCGGCGGTGTTCACCCACTCCTCAAACCGTTCCAACGCCGCCAAAATGCGAGGCTGCCACAAGCCCTTGAACAGCGGGTGTACCTGTGCCTCTGCAAACTTTTCCCGCGCGAACGGGACTATCGCGAGTGCGGGATCGACCACACGCGCTTTGTGCCACGCGTCCAGAATATCGTGCACCAATGTCCCGCGCAAAGCCGGATCGCTGAACGGGTCAGCCGCAAGCGGATCGAGCGAGCGTAGGTGCAAAATTTCGCCAGCATAAAATTGGTACGGATCGCCCAGTAGCCGGTCCAGCGCGGTGACTTTGATATCAACTCGGCGTTGATCCGCAGTGGGTCGGGGTATAGGGCGCGGATATTCGGGAGCAGGCTGGGGCGCGCGACCCAATTTGGGGAGCAGTTGTCCAATGCGTTGCTCGCGATGTTCGTCTACCAGGTCGCCTAGCAAAGCCTCTACCCTTAGTAGGAAACGCGAGGGTAAAGTAGGGCCATCCGCATCCCTTTGCGCGCGGCTCAACACCACTTCAGGCGCACCCATCGCTCCGGCCATATCATGCGCGGCAAGGCCAATACGGAACTCCGCCCCCGGCACACCCAGAGCGCGCAGCACGCCGGGTGCGAGCAGCGCGTCGGCACCCGGCGCTTGCGGCCATGTGCCCTCATTTAAGCCGCCGCAAATCACCAGATCAGCTCGGCTTCCACGCGACTCAAGCAGGCCGTAGATCGCAATCCGAGGGTGCCCACCATAGGGAGGACGAACCGCAATCTCATCCATCGCATCGCGCAAGGTCGGTGCAAGATCGGGTGGGTCGATACGGGTATCCAAAGCACGCGCATGCAGACGCAAATCCTCAACCATCCCCGCCAAAGCGCGGCCATCCTCGCGCGACCAAACAGCCTCACCAGCCAGTGCCTCAGCCGCGCGCGCCAGTGTATCTAGCGCATCGGCAAAAGGCGTGGTCTCCGCAAGATCAAGCAGCGGCGCGATGATGGCCTCTGCCTCATCCCACCATTCGCTAACGCCTGCTTTGGCCGCAATTGCACGCAGCGGGGCAAGACCCGGCGCAGGACTTGGTCCGCGCAATTCGCGGTCAAATGCGCGCAGGGCTTGGAGCCATTTGCGACGCGCCTCCCCATCCTCAGAGCGCACCAAGGGGTGTGCTAACATTCCGATCAATTCTGCCGGAGCAGCACCATGCGACGCAAGCTCAGCCAGCAAGCCTAGCAACCGGCCCGCTGGCGTCAGCGACAGAGCACGTCCTGCGGTGTCGTCGGCCTCGATGTTCCAACGCGCCAGATGCTGCGCCACGCGGCGCGCTAAGCTGCGGTCGGCGGTGATCACAGCAACGCGCTTGCCCGGCTCCTCCAACGCCTCTCGCGCGAGCATAGCGATAGCCTGTGCCTCTTCCTCAGAAGTCGCATTGGTCATCAATCGCACACCGGACAGACGACGCTTATCCTGACCCAATGTGATCCATGAACGGCTCGCATTGGGTGGTAGGAACAGCGAACTGATCGCGTGGCTGCGAGCAGGGTCAGATGCAGTCGCGCCCTTACGATGCCAGCCGCGCACCTCGGCGCGCGCAATACCCATGCGTTCGAGCAGCAATTTGAGGTGATACTGCGGATGGGTCAGCGCATCCTTGGCCCCAAATATTTCCCCATCTGGCTCAGGCGTAGCCCCCGCTTGGCCCAGCTCATCCCACGCCTCGTCTGACAGCGTCAGGTCGAGATCGGGTAGCACCACGGCCCCTTGAGGCAATCCAGCAATCACCCGCAGCATCCGCGCCAATGCGGGCGAGGCACTAGTCACACCAGCAGCGACAATCGGAGTGGGTGGCGCGTCATCACGCCATTTCAACGCGGCGCGAGCGAACAACAGATTGCGCCGGGTCGCGGCATCGACTTCGCCGCGCTCACCCAACCGTGCCCGCCAACGCTCCTGAACACGCGCAAACAGGCGCAAAGACCGCTTCCAATGCTCCGACAAATCCCCCAACATATCGAGCACGGGCTCGCTCAACAGGTCCTCTGGCGATTTCTCCTCGACCAGCATCCGATCCATAGTCCGCGCTGTCTCGCGCGCCAGCCGAAGCAACGCGGCTCCCGGCAGAACCGGATCGCCCTGTTCAGCGCGTTCAAGCGCGATCAGCTGCGCCAATTCCAGCCAACGCCGGGTCGGCTCGACCGCAGGCGGAACATCGCTCGCGCCGAGGGGATCGAGCAGCGCGCCCAGTGCTTCATCCAGATTAATGTCACCCACGGTGACCATGCGCGGCATCAGCATACCCGCCGCGCCAGCCTCGCCGGTATGGCGCACAAATGCCTCAGAGATAGTGCGCGCCGCGCGGCTACTGGGCACCAGCAATGTCAGGCGGGCTAATCCTAGATCTTCTTGCGAATAGCGCGGCACCAACCCGGCCACCAGCGCATCAGCAAAGCCGCGATGGGCGGCGATGGAATAGACCTGCGGAGCGCCCTTCTCACCCACGCCGGAGCGCGTCTTCGGTAGGAGCAATCGCCTGCGGGGTCCCAACTTCGAACCATTGGCCGGTGAAGGAAACGCCGAAAAGTCGTCCCTCCTCTATCGCGCGGTTCCATAGGATGTTGGTCGAGAATTTGCCCTCCGGCGCATCGCGCAACAGGCGCTGTGACACCAACTGGATGCCGGTATAAATAAACGGTGCAATCCGACCGGGTAGGCGGCGCGATAGCTTCCCATGCGCATCCATGTGAAAGTCACCTTGCCCCGAAAAATTGACTGCGCGCGCATGGCCGACCACCAGCAAGAGCGCATCCATCTCATCCGGGTCCCACCGCGCAGAAAGGTCGCTGAAGGCGTTGCGCGGACCGTCGAGCCAGATATTGTCCGCGTTAAGGCAAAAGAACGGATCTGGCAGATGTTCCTGCGCTTTGATCATGCCACCGCCTGTTTCGAGCAGCGCGTCGCGCTCATCTGAGACGATGACACGTGGCGCTTCGCGATTGCCGACATGCGCCTCAAGCGCGTCAGCAAGGTAGTGAACATTAACGACCGCACGCGCGACGCCCGCTTCGCCCAAGCGATCCAATGCGTGGTCGATCAGTGGTTTGCCTGCGACCCTAACCATCGGCTTGGGCATGGTCGCGGTCAGCGGGCGCATGCGTTTGCCAAGGCCCGCGGCCATGACCATCGCGGTGTCGCTGACCAAGTCCGCAGCATCGCTCATGCGATGGTCCCCCCGCCTGATTGGCGCAGCTCAGCGGGAATATTGGCCGCGAACCACTTTGCCACAGGGGCTAGCGCCGGATGCTCTAAATCACGCTCCATCGCGGACCAAACGCGCGGGATCATATCAAGATAACGTGGCTTGCCATCGCGTTTGTACAGGCGGGTGAAAATGCCGACGATCTTGGCATTACGCTGAGCGCCTAGAAGCGCATAATCCGCGAGAAAATCGCCGTCCGCCCGCGCGCGCTCCATATAGCGCGCCAGCATTGTGGCCTCCAATTCGGGACCGACATCGCGCCGAGCATCTTGGAGTAGTGAAACGAGATCATAGGCCGGGTGCCCGACCAGAGCGTCCTGAAAATCGATCAGACCTTGTGGTGCACGCGTCGCCGGATCGCCCAGTAGCATGATGTTTTCCGCATGATAATCACGCAGAACCGTGACCGGGCGGGATTGCCGCGCAATCAGCTTGCCTAGCGCTTCCTCCCACGCCGCTTCATAGCCAGACTCATCCACCTTCAACCCAAGCGCCGGGCAATACCACTCCGTCAACAGAGCAGTCTCGCGCAAGTAGGTTGGAATGTCATAGGGAGAGAACGGACCGGCAGGGCGTTGATGCAGCTCGACCAGCGCATCAATTGCGCCTTCGTAGGCATGTGTCTCTGCACCGGGGTGCACATCAAGCCAATCGCGCATCCGATCATCGCCAAAATCTTCGAGCAGCACCCAACCACCGTCTGGTTGATGCGCATAGATTTCGGGTGCTCGCATCCCCTGTTCACGCAGCCATTGGCCGACGCGCAGGAATTCTGTCGGGTCTTCCTCTGGCGGAGGAGCATGCATCAGCATCGCGGTTTGCTGTTCCATGCCGTCAGCGCGGCGTAGACGGAAATATCGACGGAAAGAGGCATCGCCCGGGATCGGTTCGATCCCCGCATCGCCCCAACCGGCGCTGGCCACAAATTCGTTCAAACCATCGGGCAGTTCACTCATGGCAACCGCCTTTGCCAATCCGCGCCCGGTTGCACAATCGCTATCCGCCCATGATCCTCAGTTTCGAGCGCAATCGTCAGGCACGCCGCCTCATGCGAAAAGCCGCCCGCGTGATCAGGCCACTCCGCGATAAGCGCTGCGCCGTCGCGGTAATCGTCAAGCCCTAACTCTTGCAGTTCAGATGGATCGTTGAGACGGTAAAAGTCTGCGTGCACGATCGGTAGGCGTAAAGGCGGCGCGTCGTATGTCTCAATTATCGTAAAGGTCGGCGAGGGAACTTCCCCGTCGAACCCAAGCGCCGCGATGATCGCACGAGCCAACGTGGTCTTGCCCGCGCCTAATCCCCCCTCAAGAGCAACCACATCGCCGGGGCGAATTTGCGCGGCAATCGCGGCGCCGAATTCAGCCATCGCGGCCAAGTCAGGAAGACGGCGGGGTTCGGACTTGCTCACGGCAGAGTGATCGCAGCCACCGTGCCCCGGCCCTTTTCACTCGCTAGCTCCAGCGAGCCGCCATGGGCCTCAACCAGTTGCCGCGCCAGACGTATGCCAAGCCCGGTTGCCTCGTGCGCCTCTGAACCCTCAGCGCGCGCCAATTCTTCGGCTGTCATCCCCGGACCATTATCGCTGATGATCACCATTGCGCGCCATTCGTCATCATCGCCGGGCTTAGGAATTTCGATCACGATTTGCCCCGCTTTGGGCGTATGCTCAATCGCATTGTCGAGCAGATTGCCCAGCGCCCTGCCCAATTGCCGTGGGTCGGCGTCAACCACGCGCCCGCGACGCCCTTTCAGATCAAGGCCTAGCCCCGCACCGATAATCGCCTGCTCGCGCTCTCGCACCAGCCCGGTAAGGAGCACCAGAAGGTCAATCTCCTCCTTCTCAATCGGGAGTAACCCAGCTTCACTCTGCGATAGGTCAAGGACGTTTTCGACCTGCTCAGTCAAGCGCGCGACCGAAGTCAGGATCGCATCGACATATTCGTTCGCCTGTTCGCTCACATCACCCGCAGCGCCGCTTTTCAGCAGCTCTGCAAACCCACCAATCGTGGTCAGCGGCGTGCGGAATTCGTAGGACATGTTTGCGAGGAAACGCGCCTTCACCGCATCAGCCTCCTCCAGTGCCACCGCCCGTTCGCGCAGAGCTTTCTCCGCCTTTTGAGAATCGGTGATGTCGAGGACAGTCAAAAGCCCATTGCCATCAGGCAGCGGCACCCCGGCAAAGCGCAATGTGCGTCCATCCGTAAGGGTGACTTGACCCTCTTTCTCTCGCCGGTCGAGAGTCGCTGCGCGCACAACCGCGCCGATTTGCTCAGCTTGCGCAGGCCTTGCGAGGTTCTCGCCAATCGCTGTGAGCAACCCCTCCGCGCTGGGATGGGTATCGAGGAATTCGGGGGTTAGGCCCCAAGTGCCCGCAAAGCTGCGGTTCCACAGCTGAACCGATCCATCGGGCGCGAAGATCGCGAGCGCCTCGATCAAACTGTCGAGCGTGGCTGTTCGCGTTCGCAGCAATGTGTCTCGGGTCGCCGACAAAGCGAGCTGCTCAGTCCGATCCTCTGCGATCATCACCAACCCGCCATCGGGCATTGGTTGCGCGACAATGCGGAGGTGCGTTCCGCCAGATAGAGGCCAGTTCTCTTCCTGCGTTTGCGCGCCATCGAACCATGCGCGTTTCTCATGCCGCCATTCGGGAAAGTCGCGAACTTCTGGTGTGCTCCCTTGGTCACGCGCGTCGGATAGAAACCGCTCAAACGGGATCGCGCCCTCGACTACGCCTGGTGAAAGGCCGAATTGGCGGCGGAATGGACGGTTTGCAAAGGTTAGCTTTTCCTGTGCGTTGAACTGCGCAACGCCAACTGACAGCTGATCCAGCATCGCACGCTGCGCATCTCGAAACGCTTTAAATTCGCGTGCCACCTGTTGTTGCTCTTCGATGTCGAAGGCATATCCTGCAACGCCGTCATTGCTCAAAGGTAAGTCGGTGACCCGTACACTGCGCCGCTCGCCATCAATCGTTACCGCATCAATGCGCTGCATTTCTGTCTGGGTAGACAGACTTTCACGGGCAATATCGGCGGGGCTTTTGCCGCCTTCGGGTTCGAGCAGTTCGATCTGCCCTTCGACGACGGCTGCAAGGCTGACTGCGCCCACCGCCTCAACATAGGCCTTATTCACCAGCCGCAGCCGCATTTCCGCATCGCGGAACCACATCGGCATAGGCGCGGCTTCGATCAGGCCAATCAGAGCGGAAAAATCGGTCTCGGCGCGCTCTGCGGTGGAGCGCAGCTGCACCAGTTCATCCTCGCTCGCCGTGAAGTCGAACACCCACACAATCGCTGCCCCACCAGGCGAAACTTGCGGATCAGCCAGCGCACCTTGCAGCGCCAAACTGCGGCGCGATCCAGGCGGGGTCAGCACCATTTGAAACGGTGCGGCGCTTTTCTGAGTCAGGCGGACCTTCTCATCCAACTCCTCAACCTGCGCAACCGACAGCCCCTCACCATCATCGCCCGCCAACTCGCTCAAAAATTGAGGCATGGCCGAATGACCAAGCCACCGGGCGAGCCGCTCTGGCGCTTCGATCCGGCCATCGACGCGGACCAGCAAGGGAATTGCTGGCGCGGCATCCAGCATCGTCTGCATGCGCTTCAGAGAGGTTTTGATCGCCGTGCTGCGCCGCGTCTTTGCACCCGCACGCAGCACCATCACCGCAGCCGCGATCGTCCAGCCTGCCAAAAGCAGCGCGATTCCAATCAGGGCGAGCGGGGAAAATTCCATCCAGATGAGCTATGCCGGGAAGGCGATGCTTGCAACTGTCCAGCCATAGAAAAGCCCCCGCGAATGTCTCCATTTACGAGGGCTTTCGTTATTTTATGACAGGCCGACGGTCTGACGCGATTAATAGCGGTAATGATCGGGTTTAAACGGACCCTCTGCAGGCACACCGATATAGTCTGCCTGGACTTGGCTCAGTTTCGACAATTGCACGCCGAGTTTCTCAAGGTGCAATGCCGCAACCTTCTCATCGAGATGCTTTGGAAGAACGTAAACGTCGTTCTCATATTCATCCGACTTGGTGAACAATTCGATCTGCGCCAATGTTTGGTTCGTGAAGCTCGCGCTCATCACAAAGCTAGGGTGCCCGGTGGCGCAACCCAGATTGACCAAGCGGCCCTTGGCAAGGATCAACAACGATTTGCCGTCGGGCATGGTCACCATGTCGGTGCCTTCTTTGATTTCCTTCCACTCGTAATTGTCGAGCGAGGAAATCTGGATTTCGCTGTCGAAGTGGCCGATATTGCACACGATGGCCATGTTCTTCATCACCTTCATGTGCTCGCCGGTGATGACGTCTTCGTTGCCGGTTGCGGTCACGAAGATGTCGGCACGTTTGGCGCCTTCTTCCATCGTAACCACTTCAAAACCGTCCATCGCGGCCTGCAATGCGCAGATCGGATCGATCTCTGTGACCATAACGCGGGCACCGCCATCACGCAGCGAAGCTGCAGAGCCTTTGCCCACATCGCCATAACCAGCGACGCATGCGACCTTACCGGCCAGCATCACGTCAGTGGCGCGGCGGATCGCATCGACCAGCGATTCCTTACAGCCGTACAGGTTGTCGAACTTCGACTTGGTGACCGAATCGTTCACGTTGATCGCTGGGAAAGGCAGCTTGCCCTGCTTTGCGATCTGATAAAGGCGCATAACGCCGGTTGTGGTCTCTTCGGAAACGCCCTTGATGTTCTGGACGCTCTTAGTGAGGTAGCCGGGCTTTGCCGCAACATAGGCCTTAAGCGCGCGTTGGAATTCGATTTCCTCGGCATTCGCAGGCGCTGGCATTTCTTCGCCAGCTTCAATGCGTGCACCCCAAAGCGCGAACATTGTCGCATCGCCGCCATCATCCAAAATGATGTTGGTGGTGAGATCGGGATCGCTGTCTGTGGACCAATCGAAGATGCGGCCTACATAATCCCAATATTCCGCCAGCGTTTCGCCCTTAATCGCGAACACCGGAATACCTTGGTCGGCAATCGCAGCCGCCGCGTGATCTTGCGTCGAAAAGATGTTGCAAGTTGCCCAGCGCACTTCGGCACCCAGAGCAACAAGCGTTTCGATCAGCACAGCGGTCTGGATCGTCATGTGCAGCGAACCGGTGATGCGCGCACCTTTCAGTGGCTGCGCAGCGCCATATTCTTCGCGCAGAGCCATCAGGCCCGGCATTTCGATCTCTGCGATCGCAATTTCGTCGCGGCCGTATTGAGCCAGCGAGATGTCTTTGATGATGTGTTCCTGAGTTGGCGCAGCGGTGGCCATGACAATGTCTCCTGAGGTAAATCTGTCTTGTCCTGCGCCCTAGCCGTGCGCCCGCTCACAATCAAATATAAAGTTATCTTTATATCTGTAATTGTTGCTCCAGAGCCAATGCCGACTATATCGCAATGCAGACGCTTCTTTCAGCATAAGGATATTACGCGATGACGATTTCAGTAGGCGACAAACTCCCCAACGTGACGCTGGTAAAAGCCACTGCCGAAGGGCCAGAGCAGGTTCAGGCCTCGGATTACTTCGCTGGCAAGAAGGTCGCGCTATTCTCTGTCCCCGGTGCATTCACCCCAACTTGCTCGGCCAAGCACCTTCCCGGATTTGTTGAAAAGGCTTCCGAGCTGAAAGCCAAGGGCGTCGACGAGATTGTCGGCACGGCTGTCAACGACGCGTTTGTTATGGGCGCGTGGAATTCCGCGGCAGGCAGCGATGACATCACCATGCTCGCAGACGGCAATGGCGATTTTGCTGACGGCGTTGGCCTGACGATGGACGGTTCGGGCTTTGGCATGGGCAAGCGCGGTCAGCGTTTCTCGATGGTCGTGAATGACGGTGTGGTCGAACAACTGAATGTCGAGGCACCCGGTGATTTCAAAGTTTCTAGTGCAGAGCACATGCTCGATCAGCTTTGATCGCAGCTTATCTGATACGAAAAAGGGCGCCCGTTGCGGCGCCCTTTTTTGTTGGTCAGGTGATGATACGCCATCAATAGCCCATCAGGCTCATCACTTCCTTGCGACTGCGATGGTCTTCGAGGAAACAGCCCATCATGCGGCTGGTCAGCATCTCAACCTCGTGAACCTTCACCCCGCGCCCAGTCATACAGCCGTGCTCGGCCTCGATCACAACAGCGACGCCGCGCGGTTCAAGATTGTCCCAGATGCACTCGGCGACCTCAGCGGTCAGGCGCTCCTGAACTTGTAGGCGGTTCGCATAGCCATGCAGCACGCGAGCGAGCTTCGAGATGCCGACGATTTTCTTGTCAGGCAGGTAAGCGATATGCGCTTTTCCGGTGATCGGGGCCATGTGGTGTTCGCAATGCGAATGAAACGGAATGCCTTTCAACAGCACGATCTCGTCATAACCGCCGACCTCTTCGAATATCCGGCTGAGATGGATGGCGGGGTCGCTTTGATTGCCCTGACAATATTCCAACCATGCCCGGCCCACTCGCTTTGGAGTGTCGAGCAGCCCTTCGCGGGTCGGATCATCGCCCGCCCAACGCAGGAGTGTGCGGATCGCATCTTGTACGTCTTCGGGTACATCGGGCTTGTTCAATGGGTTCTCCGCGTCGAATTCATCTTGGGTCTGAACATTCATATAGTTCATGGCATACCTTTCTGCGGCCCGTCACGGGCCTATTTCTGGCAAGCTGATGGACCCGGTGCGTGGCCCGCCCTCTCTTTAACTTGATCCCAAAGAGAAAAAGCGTGACGCTTCAAAGAGTTCCGTGCGTAATTTGCAACATGCGCGACGCGATGCGTTACAAGCAACTCTCGGTTCGCCCCTATGCCTCTATATATTGGCGATCTGGGCAATTTCTTCGCGTGAGGCGAGAAACTAGACGATTTCCGGAGCTCAAAACCAAAAAAGGGACCACCCGGTGGGTAGTCCCTTTTTTGGCGCGCCAGGAAGGATTCGAACCTCCGGCCGCCTGATTCGTAGTCAGGTACTCTATCCAGCTGAGCTACTGGCGCGCGTGAAGTGGGGCACTTACGGGTGGTTGGACCGCTTGGCAATCCCTTTAGCTGCCTTTTGGCTGCGTTTTATATCGGTTTCGCAAAAAGCCGCGTTGCAAGTTCACAATCAAGCGGCGGTTTTTCCAATTCTTCGATCTCTTTGCGCGTGAGCCAACCGATTCGCCCGCCCTCCAACGCCTGTGGGTCACCCTGCCAATGCCTCACATTGTAAAGCAGGATTACAATCGGTGATCCGCCGTCTTCAACGCGTTCTTCTGCGAAACCAACGGGCTCACAATCGCCTGCGCGCACGGTGATGCCCAATTCCTCGCGCAGTTCCCGTATCAAAGCTTTTACTGGAATTTCAGTATCTTCGACCTTTCCACCGGGGAATTCCCATAGGCCCCCGTGATGTTTTTCAAAAGGTCTGCGCTGCATAAGCCAGCTGTCTTCTGAAACGCTCAGTGCCCCTGCAACAACCCAGATCGGACCCGCCCCTATGTCGGATTTTTTTCCATCCATGCCTGCCATCTCAACCTTTTCTTAACGCGAAACCGCGATTTCAGTCTTCATCAGGAACGTAGGGACGGGTGATCTCATGAAATTGACGACATTCCTTAAGCACATTGGAAACGACAATTCAGGTGCAACCGCCGTTGAATACGGACTGATCGTGAGTCTGATCGTTATTGCAATGATCGGTGCTCTCCAAGGCGTAGCCGAGGCGACCACCGATACATGGAGTGATGTTGAGACCGCGTCTGTGGAGGCAATGGGCGGTTAAGACTTTTGAAAGGCTGCGAGTTAGCAACTTCTCAAGAACTGCCGATTAAATCCATATTCGTTCATTCATTGATTTGGGTGGGCACGGGTACCGAAAGACCAACCAGGAGACTTAAAATGACTTTTTTCAACAAACTGGCTCGTGACGAGCAAGGCGCGACTGCAATTGAGTACGGCCTTATTGCTGCTTTGATCGCTGTTGCAGCTATCACTGCAATGGGTTCGCTGGGTAACACCCTGAGCGACACGTTCTCTGAAGTTCAGACCGAAATGGAATAAGTCGAAAGACTTTTTCAAAGAGAAAGCGGCGGGGATTTCCCCGCCGCTTTTTTTGTGCCTTTTTTCAGCGTTCCAATCTCCCACGACGAAGGTGAGAGGTTAGCGCTTAGGGAAATCAGCGCCCGCGAACGACCAATTTCACCTTCTGCCCGGCGATCAACCCGTCATTCGGGCCCAGTGCATTGAGCACCCGGAACCGCTGAACCTGTCCGGTGTCATAAGCCATCCGCCGTGCAAGCGCCGCGACGCTATCCCCACGTTGTACTGTCACAACCTGCAAACGGCGCGGAATCACTTGCGCCGCTTCCGACGCACTGATTCGGCGCATCGATTGGAACATCGCTGAAAAGGTATTTGCATTGCCTGCGGGCGTGATCGCGGCAAAATGATAGGCGCGATCATTGGCAAATTCGTACGCAAAGATCGTCACATCAACCTGACTTTGGCCGTTGTTCACTCGCGCCTGACCATAGGCAGCACGAATTCCGTTAACGGTCGTGCGCTGAATCGATTGAGGGGCGACAGTATTGTTCTCCCCGCCAAGCGCAGAAAACTGCGTTCGAATATAGCTATCCAGATCGCCATTGTACGGTGCCAACGTCAATTGCGCCTGCCCACCTTGCCCATTCACGCTGACGGCGCGGGTCGAATTGACCATGTAGAACCCTTGCGGCGCGGTGAAAGACAGCCGCAACTCGGGATGAATAAACTGGCTACCTTCGATCACGCCCTGTTCGGGATCATCGCCGTAAAGCAACCCGTCGATCCGGTTCAGGAATGTGTCGCGATTCGTAACACTGCCCGGCAGCCCTTGTGATGCGGAAAGAGCGCGTTGAACGCGGCTGGCCGGATCGGGGTGAGTCGATGCCCATGCCGGAACGGTCGCATTGCCCCGCCCCTGAAGCTGCGCATCCAAGCTGTTTTGCGCGGCCAAACTGGCAAGGACGGTGCCCATCGCCTTTGGATCATAGCCTGCTTTGGTGAGATATTGGATACCAAGATCGTCTGCTTCAATCTCCTGAGAGCGCGAAAAACTCAGCGTAAGAAGCTGTGATCCCTGCATAAATCCGCGCGATACAGTGTTACCGATCGAGCTGTCGCCCAACAGGACCGAACTGCCAATTGCTCCCAAGACGCCCAGGATAGAATTACGCTGTGCGCGTTGTTGCCGCCGCTGTGAGTGCCGTGCAGCAACGTGGCCGACCTCGTGGCCCAGCACACCGGCCAATTCCGCTTCATTATTCATCAACGTCACCAGCTGGCGCGTTGTGTAAATATATCCGCCGGGCACCGCAAAAGCGTTGTTCACGGGCGAATTGAGCAAGCTGACCGTGAAGCTCTCACGCGCATTGCCAAGACCGGATTGCACGGCGATATTCTTGCCCACTTGTTCGACATATTGCGCCTGAGCCCCGCTCATTGCGCCGCCAAATTGATTGAGCAATTGCGGGTGGAACTCAGCCCCCTGTTGCGCTTCGGTTGTGGTAATCGGCGCCGATGCTGACGGGATAGAACCGCCACCGCCCATGCATCCAGTCAATGCAAGCGCGAGCGGTGCTGCCCCCGCCATCCAAACTTTGCGTGCGTTGATAGCCATCGAATTTCTCCCGCCTTAATGCGTGACCACGCGTTCAGCCGCGTTTGGCCAGTTTACCCGTTTAATCAGGCGAGTATCGGGAAAAGCGGAGGTCAGGGCAAGCCCTGCGCGTATCATCCACCAAGCTGCAGGAACCGTTCCTCGCGCATTCGGAGCAGTGCGCCGCTGTCCAATTCGCTCAAAGTATCAATCTCTTCGCCCAGAACCTTCGCAAGAGTTCTGGCCATTGCTTGACTATCGCGATGGGCCCCACCGACAGGTTCTTTTACAATTCTGTCGATCACATTGAGCCGCTTAAGATGCTGTGCGGTGATCTTCATCGCTTGCGCTGCTTCGGACGCTTTCTCCGCAGTACGCCACAAGATCGATGCGCACCCTTCTGGCGAAATCACCGAGTAAACCGAATGCTCAAGCATCAAAACACGCTCTGCACTGGCAAGCGCTACAGCCCCTCCGGAACCACCCTCACCGACGACAACGGCGACCATTGGTACAGGCAAAGCGAGACAGGCTTCAGTCGAACGGGCAATGGCTTCGGCCTGACCGCGCTCCTCAGCCTCAATCCCCGGAAATGCGCCAGATGTATCTACCAGCGTCACCACTGGCAGACCAAATCGTCCAGCCAGCTCCATCAGGCGGATCGCTTTGCGATAGCCCTCCGGTTTCCCCATACCGAAATTGTGTGCGATGCGGCTCTGCGTATCGTGGCCCTTTTCATGGCCAATCAACATCACGCGCCGGCCATCAAGCTTGGCAAAACCGCCCATGATCGCTATATCATCACCGTAATAGCGATCCCCGCCCAAAGGCATGAAATCGGTAAAGGCCTGCGCCACATAGTCGCGGAAATGCGGGCGCTGTGGGTGGCGTGCGACTTGCGTCTTTTGCCACGGGGTTAGTGAAGCATAGGTGCTAGCGAGCAAGTCAGCGCTTTTCGCCTCCAATCGCTCAATCTCAGCGGCAACGTCAACTTCATGATTGGTGTCGAGACCGCGCAATTCGCCAATGCGTTCTTCGAGGCTGGCGACGGGCTTCTCGAATTCGAGATAGGAAATCATGGGGTCTGCGCTAGTCCGATGCGCCGCGCGTGGCAAGCGGGTGACGCGAATTGACCAACTGGACAAGCCGCGCAGCATCGACATGAGTGTAAATCTGAGTGGTAGCGATATCGGCATGGCCGAGCAGTGTTTGCAGCACCCGCAGATCCGCCCCACCCTCCAACAGATGCGTCGCAAAGGCATGGCGAAGAACGTGGGGACTGATCCCGGCCGGGTCGAGATCGGCGCGCACTGCCAGTTCTTTGAGCATCTGGAACAGCCGTACACGCGACAAGTGCTTGCCCCCGCGCGATGGGAATAGGTGGCGTGACTGTGGCTCTTTGGGCCGAATTGCGATCCAATCAGCCAAAGCGGTTCGCGCGCGATCGCTGACCGGAACCATGCGCGCTTGCCCGCCTTTGCCCATCACCGTGATCAGCGGAGCATCGCGCGGCACTGCGGATAGAGGCAGGCTCACCAATTCGGTCGCACGCAGGCCTGATCCATAGAGCATTTCGAGCAAAGCCAGCTGGCGCACCGATGTCGGCTTGCCGCTGGTCGCTTCCAGTTCGGCGCGACCGAGCAGCGCTTCGACTGCATCATGTGAGAGCACTTTGGGCAGCGGGCGGCGGCTTTGCGGATTGGGCAACGCGCCCGAGGGATCATCCTCCCGCCATCCTTCATCCACCGCAAACCCAAAGAATTGGCGCAGGGCTGATGCCTTGCGCGCCACGGTTGATGGAGCAAGCGTGGCCCATTCACCCGCCAATTTCGCAATATTTGCGCGCGGAGCCTTGGCCAGATCGCCCAACGCCTCTTCTGCGCCTGCAAGGTCCCGGCGATAGGCGACAAGCGTGTTGACCGCCGCCCCGCGTTCAGCGGCAAGCATGTCCAAGAACGCTTGAGTGGCCGCCGACATTCAGCGCTCTCTTATCCGCGCGCGACCGCCTCTGCGGCGATCATCCGGGCCTCAGCCTCCAACCCAACAGCGCGCAAGGCGGAAGTGACATGATAGAGGTGAAGCGGCGTCATTTGCGACCAATCCTCTCCCTGCATGCCCAATCCTGCTAGCAAGACAACCATCGCCGGATTCTCCACCTCAGCAGCACGGTCAATCATACGAGTCCAGCGGGTTTCGCGGGTAAGATCAACGCTGTATTCATCCCCAGTGCTAACCGGAACGCGGCCCAATCCGGCAAGGCCTGCGACCAGAAACGCCGATTTGCGGCTCTCTTCGCTGCCATCGTCGCTATAAAACGTCGACAGAGCATCAAGATCGGCGGCGCCGCCAGTGGGGCTGGAAAGCGCCAACAGCGCCCAGCCCATAGAACCCGGCTCCACCACATTCGCCCAACTCGCCGCATCACGATCCAATCCTGCCGTGAGCATTGAAGCGATCAGATCTCCCGCAGCATCGGCCTGTTCCGCCGATGCCGGAATACGCGCGGCGGCATAGGCGGTGAGCACTTGGCCCGGAAAGCTCGCGCTCTCCCCACCCCAAAGCGCGCGCATTGCATCAATGCGGATCGCAGGGTTTGCCCCAACATAGGCCTCTCTCAAACGCCCTGCGCGCGAGGCTGCATCACCGCCGATGGATCTGTCGGCGTAAACCTGACTGTAGATCTCAACCAAAGCCGCCGACGACAGAACGCCGCGATCCGCAGCAACGCCTGCATAAAGCGCGCGTTTGCCCAAAGGCAGCATCGGTACAGAAGCAGCGGAAAGCGGGTAATAATTGCCGCGTGGCCCCTCAAGAGCGGCGTTAATCAGGGCGTCGGGAATATCCTCACCCACCGCATTTGCAATCGCAAAGCGCCATGGTGTTAGCTCCTCGACACCGTCCCACGAAACCGTAGTCCCCCCGCGCCCGCGACCGGCTGCGCCGGCATAACGCTGAGCCAGAAGAACGTCGATTTCGGGTGCAATTTCATCATTTTGCGCAGCGTTCAGTTGTGATCCTGCAAGCGCACCCTCGCCCGCATAAGCGTTGCAGATCGCTTGCATCATGACCCATTGCGGATCTTCACGCTCGGACCCTTGGAACTCTACCGCAGGACACGCACCAACAAGATCAGAGGATGCGATATAGGCAGTGAGCGCTTGGCTGGTCATTGCCCGATCCCAATTGCCGGTGTCGACATCCTGAGCAAGCCCGCGAGCAACCGCAAACTCACCCATGGAATTCAGGACACCTGCACGCAAAGCGGCAAACTCGACCGGATTCATACTCTCGGGCGCGGCCAAACGGCTTGCCAAAGCACGGCGCAACACGATGTGACCCCAGCGCGAAACCAGTGGTCCTTTGGTCCCGCCAAGGACCGCACGGATCAGAACTTCGGGTTGTTTTGAGAGCGACGCGGTTGGCAATCCCCCTTCCTCAGGGGCCAATATACCGACCTGCGCCAAGGAACGGCGCGCGGCGGGTGGCATGTCGAACCTGGGCTTTAGACCCAAAAGATCATCGAGTTGATCGGTGGAGAGGTTTTCCAGCTCCTCAACACTGGGTAGCCGCGAAAACTCCTCGCTCGAAACGCGCGGTGCGTCTGGTAATGAAGGCTGCGGGCCTGATGGTATGGGCTGCACCGTCGCCCCACCCCCACGCGGCGCTGGACCCGATGGTGCAGCAGGGGCCACGGTGGGCGGCGGCGCGGGTGCCGGTGTCGGGCTAGGCGCGGGCGCTGGATCATCAAAACCCGGCGGCAGAAGCGATTCGGGAGCCTCTTGCGCGATCGCGAGAGTGCTTGCGACCCCACCGCCAACTGCCCCCGCCAGCGCTAACGCGCCTACGCCTGCCATCCATACCGATTGACGTGCCACATTCCGCATCATTCGCTCCCCCCGCTGGCCACAGGCACGGCGACAGATTGTACTATCGGACGAATGGGTTTCTCCCCAGCATCGAACCAAGCCAAGCCAAGCAGCACTACAACCGCCCCAGCAACGTAAAACGGCCAGCGCATCAGCCCCGGCTTTTCAGAAGGGGTCAATTTGATCTGTGAATGGGTCGCGGAGCGTTGGCTAGACATATTGCGCGGGCTTTAACCCATCTATAGGCCGTGGGGCAATGACTGCTGATGCGACTTTAAGCCAAAGCGATATTGCAAAGATTGCCACCGCCATCGACCGCCCAATTGTGCTGGTCGGATTGATGGGCGTGGGCAAGTCCACCGTTGGACGCCGATTGGCCGAAATGCTGGACCGCGACTTTGTCGATGCTGATGATGCCATTGTGGAGGCCGCACAACGCTCAATCCCCGAAATCTTCGAAGAATTTGGCGAGCCGTATTTCCGCGATGGCGAACGCCGCGTGATCGCACGCTTGATTGAAGAAAGCACCGGTGTGATTGCGACCGGCGGCGGCGCTTTTGTCGATCCTGAAACACGCGCTTTGATAATAGAGCGCGCAATCGGTGTCTGGATTGATGCCGATGTCGACACTCTGGTCGAGCGGACATCGCGCAGAAACACTCGGCCATTGCTGAGAGATGGCAATCCGCGCGAAATCCTCACGAACCTCAAAACCACGCGTGAAGAATTCTACGCTCAGGCGCAGCTGCGTGTGGTGAGCGAAGACGGCCCGCATGCACACACTGCGTATTCGATAATCGAGGCAATTAATAAATGGTTGTAATTCCAGTTGAACTGGCCGGGCGCGCATATGACGTAACGATTGAGGCAGGGTTGCTTGATCGGCTCGATACGGTCGCGATTCCATATCTTCCACCACCAGAATCTGGACGCCGAAAGGTGCCGTTTGTTGCCGACAAAAACACGTATCGCCAATTTTCTGAGCAAGTAGCGTCGGCGCTCGGAACTGAAGGTTATGACGCGGAATGGTTCATCACCGAGCCGGGCGAAGGTGCGAAATCATGGAGCGTCTTAGAAGAACTGACCAATTGGCTGCTCGCACTGGGGGTCACGCGGTCTGATCACGTGTTCGCGCTCGGCGGAGGGGTTGTTGGTGACCTCACAGGGTTTGCTTGCGCTGTAACCAAGCGGGGGTGCGGTTTCGTCCAAATACCCACCACGTTGCTTGCTCAAGTCGACAGTTCGGTTGGCGGTAAGACTGCGATCAACACACGGGCTGGCAAGAACTTGATCGGGGCATTTCATCAACCCTCCGCCGTCTTGATCGACCCGCTGGTTCTGGACACATTGCCCGACCGCGAAATGCGCGCAGGCTATGCCGAAGTCGTCAAATACGGCTTGCTCGGCGATGCAGAGTTTTTTGATTGGCTTGATGAGAATGGCGCCCGAGTGTTGGCCCGCGAGCCCGAACCGCTCGCCCATGCCATCGCCACCAGCATCCGCGCCAAGGCGCAGATCGTCGCCGAGGATGAGCGTGAGACGAACGACGTGCGCGCTTTACTCAACCTGGGGCACACTTTCGGACATGCTTTGGAAGCAGAGACAGGCTTTTCCGACCGATTGCTGCACGGGGAGGCCGTGGCGCTCGGCATGGTTCTAGCCGCGCGATACTCGGGTCGGCGCGGGGAATTGGCCATTAATGATGCGGAACGAGCGGCGCGCATAATCGCAGCGGCGGGGCTGCCATCGGAAATTGCAGAACTTGGTCTTACCTGTGACGGAGCACGACTCGCCGATCATATGCGCCATGACAAGAAGATGGAGGGCTCCACCCTGCCCTTCCTTCTGCTGCAAGGTATCGGCGAAGCCTATATGGCGCGCGACGTTAAATTGAGCGATGTCGCCGCCTTCCTCGATACAGAATTGACCAGTGCATGACCCGTTTCGTCGACCTGTCGATCCCGATCACCAACAATGTAATATCCGATCCCGAGGTGATGCGGCCCAAAGTCACCTATATGACGCATGAAGACACTTGGGCGCAGATTGCGATGTTCTTTCCCGGACTGGAAAAGGACGACTTGCCGGATGGTGAAGGTTGGGCGGTCGAGATGCTGGAATTGTCGACGCATAACGGCACCCACATGGATGCACCGTGGCACTACCATTCTACCACCGATACAGGCACTGTGCCCGCGCCAAGCATTGACGAAGCCCCACTCGACCGGTTCTTGCGCCCGGGAGTAAAGCTCGATTTCTCCGCTCTACCACACGGCCATGTCATCAGCGCGGCTGAGTTGGAGCAGGCGTTCGCCGCCATTCAGTACAAGCTAGAGCCGCTCGACATTGTCTTGATCCAGTCAGGCGCAATCTACGGCACCGACAATTTCATCGATCAGGGCGTGGGCCTCGGTGCAGAGGCCACCTTGTGGCTTACCGAGCGAGGTATCGAAGTGGTCGGCACCGATGCATGGAGCTGGGATGCGCCGTTTAGCCACACGGCAAAACGGTGGGCCGAAAAGCGCGATCCAGCCATCATTTGGGAGGGGCACAAGGCCGGCCGCATCCGCCCATATTACCAGATCGAAAAGCTCACTAACCTTGAAGCGCTACCAGCGCACGGCTTCATGCTGAGCTGTTTTCCGGTAAAGATCGAACGCGCAAGCGCCGGATGGATCCGCGCGGTGGCAATCGTCGAGGACTAAATAACCGGTTTTGAGCCTGTCGGCCGTGGCAACTGAGTGACTTTTTCACCCAAATCACCGCCTTCAACCTGATCTTCGGCCATCATCGCGTCATGGTCTGCAAAAAGGCGCTCAATTTCAGCGCGCCGTTCCAGCATCATTTGCGCTATGCCGGGTGCAAGGCTTTCGCCATCACCGATTTGCCCAAGCAATGCGGCCAAATCACTGGCCGTCGCATCGCGCGCGCTCTTGAAAAATTGGCCCTTCCGATCGAAGTAACCGGTTCCCTTTTTAGCCACGTTCTTACCCCCTTTGGCACATCACCTCAGGTGCGACCCTGTGGCGTATAGCCGAATCATGCAGTTGGATGATCTCGCAATTGAGCCGTGTGCGCTAGTCCAATTGTGGACAATAGCGAGCCGGACGGCTCAATTTTTCGTTTTGTTACAAGCGATAGGCGCAAGTGCAATGCGCTTAGCAGGATGTGTGCAGAGCAGGGACAGAATGTGAGCGATCTATGAAGGGAGGCGATCACTCCAGCTCAAGGATCACCGCATCCACTGCCAAACTTTCACCCTCAATCGCGTTGATCGCGGCAATTGTGCCCTCCTTCTCAGCGCGAAGAATGTTTTCCATCTTCATCGCCTCAACCGTCGCAAGTGGCTGACCGGGCTGAACCACATCGCCTGTCGCCACATGCAGTTTCATCAGCATTCCAGGCATCGGGCAGATTAGCATCTTGGACAGGTCAGGCGGGATCTTTTCGATCATATGTCCATCAAGCGCGGCGATCGAAGAAGGCAGCACGATTGCCTCATGTGATGCACCGCGCGTGGTGATCCGCCAGCGCACGCCAATGCGCTCTATCTGAACGGTCATTTCATTCTCGCCGGTCACATCAGCGAAGGTTTCGCCAACCTCCCAGTCCCATGTCCCGTCGATCCGGTGACCGTCAACGGTTGCGCCGCCGACTTCCAAAAGTACATCAAAGCGGCGTTCACCGATTTTCACCATCCAGCCCGATGGCGGATTGTCCGCACCGTTCAGCTGACCCGTAATCTGGCGCGCGCGGACGGATTGGGTGAATTCTGCTCCTGCGAACAAGGCAGCAAGCTGACGCAACCATGGATCATCAGCGGGAGCCCCCGCAAAACCATCCGGATATTCCTCTGCGATAAAGCCCGTGGTCAGCTCACCAGAACGGAACCGCTCGTGCTGCATAATAGCGCTGAGAAAATCGACATTGTGTCCCAGTCCCTTGATCCGGAACCGGTCCAGAGCCTCTATCTGAAGGTCAGCAGCCTGATCGCGGGTAGGTGCCCACGTGATCAGTTTCGCGATCATCGGGTCGTAGAACATTGAGACCTCGCCGCCCTCAAACACGCCATCGTCGACGCGGATGCTGCCTTCTCCATGCGCGACACCGCGGCGAGCTTTGCCTGAGACTTCACCGTCATCTGTCCAACCGGGGATCGAAGGCGAATATTCGACCAAACGGCCGGTTGAGGGCAGGAATCCGCGATAGGGGTCTTCGGCATAGACGCGGTTTTCGATCGACCATCCATCGATGCCGATATCGTCCTGCGTCATCGACAGTTCTTCACCCGCAGCGACACGGATCATCTGTTCGACCAAATCAATGCCGGTGATCGCCTCTGTCACAGGGTGTTCCACCTGCAAACGCGTGTTCATTTCGAGAAAGTAGAAGCTTTCGCCGGTTGGGTCCGCGCCACTCACAATCAGCTCAACCGTGCCGGCCGAATGGTAATCCACCGCCCGTGACAGAGCCACCGATTGCTCACCCATCGCTTTGCGCATTTTGGGCGTGACGAATGGTGAAGGCGCTTCTTCGACCACCTTTTGATGACGGCGTTGGATCGAGCATTCGCGCTCATTCAAATAGAGGATATTGCCGTGCTTATCGCCAAGAATCTGAATCTCGATGTGGCGTGGGTTTTCAATGAATTTCTCAATGAAAACGCGATCATCACCAAACGAATTGAGCCCTTCGCGTTTGGTCGCCTCAAAGCCCTCACGCACATCGGCCTCTGACCATGCGAGGCGCATGCCTTTACCCCCGCCACCGGCGCTGGCCTTCATCATCACCGGATAACCAATGTCGTCCGAGATTTCGACCGCGTGGTCAGTGTCGCGAATTTCACCGACAAAGCCGGGGACGACATTGACGCCAGCCGCCTTGGCCAGTTTCTTCGATTCGATCTTATCGCCCATCGCCGCGATTGCGCCTGCTGGCGGGCCAATGAAGGCGATGTTTTCTGCCGCCAGAGCCTCAACAAAACTGGCGCGCTCAGACAGAAAACCATAGCCTGGATGCACCGCTTCAGCGCCAGTTTCTTTGCACGCCGCGATGATCTTTTCCGGGATCAGATAGCTTTCCGCCGCAGGAGAGGCACCGATATGCACCGCCTCATCCGCCATCCGCACAAACGGCGCATTGCGATCCGCATCGGAATAGACCGCTACGCATGCGATCCCCATTTTCTGTGCCGTTTGAATGACCCGGCAAGCGATCTCACCGCGATTGGCAATCAGGATTTTGGAAAACAAAGGGGCCCTCCAGAAAGGCAAAATGGTTTGGTGCAGCCTATGCAGCCTTGCCCGCTGCGGGGCAAGCTATCGGAATTGCGGTTGATCACGTGCGATCAGAGCGCGCCCAGTGCCTGGGCGAGATCGGCCTTGATATCCTCAATATGTTCAATCCCCACCGACACGCGAACAACATCGGGGCCTGCGCCTGCTGCGATCAGACCTTCTTCGTCGAGCTGACTGTGGGTTGTCGATGCCGGATGGATGATCAGTGAGCGCGTGTCACCGATATTGGCGAGATGGCTGAACAGTTTAACGCCCGAAACGAGAGCCTTGCCCGCCTCAAATCCGCCTTTTAGGCCAAACGTGAACACAGCTCCACCACGCCCGCCCAGATAGGTTTGCGCATGCGAATGGTATTCGCTGGAAGGAAGCCCCGCATAGCTGACCCAAGCGACCTTTTCATGCCCCTCAAGCCACTCAGCCAAAGCCATAGCATTGGCACAATGCCGCTCCATCCGGAGGTAAAGCGTCTCCATACCGGTCAGCGCGAGAAACGCGTTCATCGGAGCCATGGCGGGTCCAAGATCGCGCAAGCCCAAGACGCGGCAGGCAATGATAAAGGCGATTGGTCCAATCGGCTCCAAAGCATCGACCAACACCGCGCCATGATACGAGCCATTGGGTGCGGTGAGCGAGGGATACTTGTCCCCTTGCGCCTTCCAGTCGAAATTGCCGCTATCGACTATGATCCCGCCAATCGCATTGCCATGGCCGTTCAGGAATTTGGTGGTGGAGTGAACGACAATATCCGCGCCGTGTTCAAACGGGCGGCACAATGCGGGGCTGGCCATAGTGTTGTCTACCATCAGTGGTACGCCGCCCTCATGCGCGATGTCCGCGATGGGCTTTATGTCGGTGACGACACCACCGGGATTGGCGAGGCTTTCGACAAAGACGACGCGCGTCTTGTCATCCATCGCCGCACGCACATTTTCCGGATCATCGGCATCAACAAATCGTGTTTCCCAGCCGAACTTCTTGAAAGCCTCGCCCAATTGGTTGAGCGATCCGCCATACAATTTCTTCGCCGCAACGATGTTGCAACCCGGCTCCATCAATGTGTGAAACGCCAGCAATTGCGCAGCATGACCCGATGCCACGCCAAGGGCACCCACGCCTCCTTCAAGGGCAGCGACCTTCTTTTCTAACGCATCATTGGTGGGGTTCATAATACGCGAATAGATGTTCCCAAATTCGGCGAGCGAGAACAGATTGGCCGCGTGTTCCGGGCTATCAAAGACATAGGAACTGGTCTGATAAATCGGAGTGATCCGCGCATTTGTGGTCGGATCAGGTGCACAACCAGCATGGACGCTTAGTGTTTCGGGCCGAGTTTCAGGTGGCAGGTCAGTCATTATCGGGTCTCCGCAAGTTCGCGTAATTCTTGAGTTCGCAGTTTTGTCAGATGAGTTTTGCAAACCGACACAAGCAATGGCTCTAATGTGCCGCCACGCGCGAAATACCCCTCTGACCGGCAATGCGCGTCACGATATGTCAGCCACGCGCGTTGTGCCGCTAGCACAGTGTCAAAGTAGCCCGGTCGCTCGTCCCAATCGGGTAATCCTGTGGAGTTGGCAGCCTCATCACGCAGTTTCATCCGATCACGCACAATCGGCCACACCGCGTTCAATTCGGCATCCGCCTCGTAGAAGTCATTGGCAGCACAAATGTTCATCTCTTGCTGAATCCCTTGGTCCACCTTCTCCTGATCACAGGTAGGCAATCCTTCGGGCTGCAACATCAGCATAAGCAAGCTGGCGATCATCAGGCATTTCCTCGATCCGCAAATTCTATCAGGCTTGCAGCATAGGCGGGCGCGCCGCGGCGGTCACCTTCTCCTTTGACCAGGTCACGAACCGCGTTGGCCAAGCGCGCGACACTCGCTTGATTGAGCTGAGCTAGTGGCTCGACATAGATGCCGATGGTAAAAAGGATCGCGCCTGTTCGCGGCAAGCGGCGCAGTGTTTGCCGTTCAGAGCGTACAAATAGAGTGTCGCCCGCATTGCCCGGCGTCACGTGAGCGAAGGCCTTGGCATAAGTGCGTGTCTCTAGCCAACGCCGCTCTCCAGTCGCAGCAATAAACCAATTGCACCGTCCATAGATCGCGCCGGGCTTTAGTGTTTCCATAAAGCGGTCCACCCCGGTCGCAAGCTGCTCTTCATAGCCCGCAATCGGCGCATGAAGCGCGCGCAATGACAGCCCGATCTTGTCTTTGGGATACCAGTCAGAGGGCCATGCAACCGTTGCGCCGATCAAACGATACACGTCCTCATGCGGCGCGCGCCTTAGCAAGCACATATCCTCATGCGCACTGCACGCCGCCTCGGGCAGAGCGCCGTTAAGACCGAGCATCTCGGCAAGCTCCTGACCCGGAGCTTGCGCGTCATCGGTTAGCTGAATGCCCTCGGGCCAATCCACAAAAGCTGCTGCACGCGCCTCCAAGTCTGGTGCGGGTTGAAGCCATTCCTCTTCATCAAGCCTCACCAGCCCCATCTTGAGTTGCCCTCCCCCGCGCGCCTTGGGAAGCAGTGCGTTGACGGAAAAGCCGAGCGCGGGAGGTTTGATTGAAAAGCTATTCAGTGCTCGGCCCCTGTTGATCACATCTCAGTGAAAAACCATATTCATCGAGCCAATCGGCCTCGGTGGGCATCAGATACTGGAGCGCCTCAGGCAGCAATCCATGCAAACTTGTCGCATGCCGCAAATCCGCACGGCGATCGGAAAAGCACCATTGCTGTGCCTCATCCATAGCTCCCAAGACGCGCAGGATACCGCTCTCGGTTGCCCCACCTTCATCGGCCAAGGATATGTAGAGCGGTGGGCGCAACTCCCGCTCCGCCGCCAGCCGCATGGAAAGCGCTTCGTTATTCCATTGCAAACTTGGCGAGATCGCCGCGTATCCGTCAAAGGCCGACGGCGCTTCTATCCACGCTTCCATCACAAAGTGCCCAGCAGCGCTTTCACCAACGAGGTAATCTGTGCCGTTCACCCGGTAACGGGCTTCAATTGTGCTGGCGACCTCGTTGATCAGCCATTCGCCAAATACCTCGCTTTCACCAGCGGTCGGATAGCGGGCCTGCTCCTCTTTATCGCTGGTCTGGTTGAGCAATTCACGCTGGCGGTCTTTGGTCTCGATCCCGACCCAGATCACTGCCTGACTGCGACCCCACAACCGGTTCCAACCCGCAATCCCTGCGCCCAGCAGCAGGTCCTGCTCGCGCGCTCCATCCAGCATGTAAACCACCGGCCAAGTGCGATCCGGGTCGTCGTGATAGCCGGGAGGAAGCACAACATTGATCTCTCGCGCCTCGTCCAGCACGGTCAAAGTTATCGTCTCGCCAATCGTTAGCGGTTCGAATTCCGGCTCTGCGACAGCGGCGGGCTGAAGCAATAATAGCGAGGAGACAATCGCTGCAGTCACTCCGCTGGCTCGCTAACCTTGCAGGCCCGCGCTGGCTCTTGTTGTTGCAGCGCCGTCAAGCCCAATTTCGCAAACAAAGCTCCGTCGCTGTCATCGCCAGCATTTGGCGCCGTCAGCAATTTGTCGCCGGTGAAGATCGAGTTTGCACCAGCAAGAAAACACAAAGCCTGCGTCGCCTCGCTCATGCTCTCACGCCCTGCAGACAGGCGCACCATGCTCATCGGCATCGTGATCCGCGCCACCGCGACGGTGCGCGCAAATTCAATATCGTCGATCTTCGCCATCGGTGTATCGGCCAGCATATCACCCAGCACCGTGCCCTTTACTGGCACCAACGCATTGACCGGCACACTTTCAGGATGCGCCTCAAGCGTGGCCAACGTGTGAACAAAGCCCACCCGGTCCTCTCGCGTTTCGCCCATGCCGACGATCCCGCCGCTGCACACATTGATGCCCGAATTGCGCACATGATCCAGCGTATCAAGGCGGCTTTGGAAGTCGCGCGTCGAGATAACCCGCTCATAATATTCAGGCGAACTGTCGATATTGTGGTTGTAATAGTCGAGGCCCGCTTCGGCCAGCATGTCGGCCTGATGCGGCTCCAACATGCCCAATGTCATGCAGGTCTCCAGCCCCATATCGCGCACGCCCTTCACGATCTCAACAATCGCGGGCATGTCACGGTCTTTGGGATTGCGCCACGCTGCGCCCATGCAGAAACGCTGGCTTCCCTGATCCTTTGCTTGAGCCGCGCGTTGCAGAACGGCCTGCACATCCATTAGCTTGGTCGCCTCAACGCCGCTATCGGCCTTCACTGATTGCGAGCAATAGCCGCAATCCTCGGGGCAACCGCCCGTCTTTATCGACAGCAATGTGCAAAGCTGAATTTGCTCAGGCGGATGGTTTTCGCGGTGCGCGCTCGCCGCTTGAAAAAGCAGCTCAGTAAAGGGGAGGTTGAAAAGGTCCGCGATCTCTTCGCGGGTCCAGTCATTGCGGGGATTGGTCATTGTTCTCCGTCGTTTCTTGGGAGTTTCGTATCAGATTTCCGAGCTTGGCTTCGGTGAAGACTAGGTCAGGTGCTGTCGCGTCGATCCAATTCACGATGCAGAGCTTTTGATCAGCGTCGGCGTTGATGATGTCAAAAACGCTAACTGACGGCGCTACATAGTCGATACGATTGGAAAGACCACAGGCTCTTGCCTGTGCTCGCAGTGTCCGCATTTGCTCTTCTGTTCCAACACCCACGCTTTCAACTGATTGGATTTCAAACTTCTGGAGATTTTCCAGATACTCACACCGGCGCGCTTCTTGCTCATCATTCAATGCAGAACAATCGACTACCACAGCTTCGGAGGGGGTGATTAAAAGCATGAAAGCGAGCGCGATACTCACTCCGCAGCCTCCTCAAGCCCTTCACCCAACGGAGGCATATTGTGGCCCAGCAGCGTGAGAATATCCGCCGCGCATTCGACCACATTTGAGCCTGGCCCATAAATCCCCTGCACCCCTGCATCGCGCAAGAAGTCGTAATCTTGCGGGGGGATCACGCCACCTGCGGTGACTTTAATGTCAGGGCGGCCGGCCTCTTTCAGCATGCGGATGAGTTCGGGAATCAGCGTCTTGTGCCCTGCCGCAAGACTGGACGCGCCGATCACGTCGACATCCTTGGCCAGAGCCATTTTACAGGTCTCTTCGGGCGTTTGGAACAACGGGCCTGAGACCACTTCGAAACCCATATCGGCAAAGGCACTGGCGATCACATTGGCGCCGCGATCATGGCCGTCTTGGCCCATTTTCGCGACCATGATGCGGGGTTTACGGCCCAAGCGACGCTCGACGGCATCCACACCGTCGGTCACCTGCGCCCAGCGTTGGTCGAACTCATAGGCGCTCGCATAGACGCCGCTGACGGGCTTTGGCGTTGCATCGTGGCGACCAAACACACCTTCCATTGCGGCAGAGATTTCGCCCAAAGTCGCATCGTGACGTGCTGCCTCCACTGCGCGAGCGAGCAGGTTCACATCCGCCTGCTTCTCAAGCTCAGCGATCTTTTTGGGAGGTAGTGGAATGCCGTTTTCATCGCGGCCTGTCGCAATCGCCTCTCTGTGGGTGGCTGGGTTTGCCGCCGCAGCATCGGCCAAAGCCTTAAGCGCAGCCTGACATGCCGCCTCGTCACGTCCCGCGCGCACATCAGCGAGCCGCTTGATCTGACCCTTGCGAACCGCAGCATTGTCGATGTCGAGAGTCTCGAGCGGCTCTTCTTCGGAAAGCTGGTATTTGTTGACGCCGACAATCACCGTCTCGCCCTTGTCGATGCCGGTCTGCTTTTCTGCAGCGGCCCGCTCAATCGCGGCCTTGGGAGCGCCGGTTGCGACATAGGCTGTCATCCCGCCCGCTTCATCGACCTCCGCAATCAGCTTTTCGGCTTCCTCGACGAGTGTCGCGGTGAGCGCTTCGATATAGTGCGAGCCGCCTAGGGGATCGACCACGTCGGTGATCCCGCTTTCCTCTTGCAAGACAAGCTGCGTGTTGCGCGCGATGCGGGCGGAGAAGTCGGTTGGAAGCGCGATGGCCTCGTCCAAGGCGTTGGTGTGCAACGATTGCGTCCCGCCAAGCGTTGCCGCCAGCGCCTCAATCGTGGTGCGCATGACGTTGTTATAGGGGTCCTGCTCCTGCAAGCTCACACCCGAGGTTTGGCAATGGGTGCGCAACATTTTGGAGCGGTCGGACTTCGCCCCCAGCCCGTCCATCGTGCGATACCACAGCGTGCGCGCGGCGCGCAGCTTAGCGATCTCCATGAAGAAGTTCATGCCGATGCCGAAAAAGAAGCTCAAACGCCCCGCAAAGGCATCAATATCCAACCCCGTTGCACAAGCCCGCGTCACATATTCCTTGCCATCAGCAATGGTGAAAGCGAGCTCCTGCACCGCCGTCGCACCGGCCTCATGCATGTGATAGCCGCTGATCGAGATGGAGTTGAACTTGGGCATATTCGCCGAAGTGTAGGCAATAATATCCGAAACAATCCGCATGCTTGGCTCAGGCGGATAGATATAGGTGTTGCGGACCATGAACTCTTTGAGAATGTCGTTCTGGATCGTGCCCGATAGCTTCTCGGTTTGCACACCCTGACGTTCACCCGCGACGATGTAAAAGGCTAGGATGGGGATCACCGCACCGTTCATCGTCATAGAGACAGACATGGTGTCGAGCGGGATCTGGTCGAACAGGATCTCCATATCCGCCACGGTGTCGATAGCGACACCCGCTTTGCCGACATCGCCGGTGACCCGTGGGTGATCGGAATCGTAACCGCGGTGCGTGGCAAGGTCGAAGGCTACGGAAAGCCCTTTTTGCCCAGCAGCCAGATTGCGGCGGTAGAATGCGTTGGATTCCTCAGCCGTTGAGAAACCCGCATATTGTCGGATCGTCCAGGGGCGGCCTGCATACATGCTGGCCTTTACCCCACGCGTGAAAGGCGCGAAGCCGGGGAGACCTGCATCGAACCCTTCGTGATCTTCCGAGGTATAAAGCGGTTTAACCGTGAAGCCCTCAGGCATGTCGCGGGTGAGGTCGCGGCCCTTGCTCTCTTTGTCAGCAAGCGCCTGCCAGTCTTGAGGGGTTGGCCCCGAATTGTTGGTGTCGGTCATGCCGAGCCTCTAAGCACAATCACCAGGCAAGCGAAAGACATGCGCCCTATCAGAACTAGTGTTCGCCACCCTTCGGAGTTTCCATAATCTCGGTGAGCATGCCCTGCATGTCTTTGGGATGCAGGAAGAATACGGGCGTGCCATGCGCGCCGGGTATGGTCGGGCCAAGGATGCGCTTGCCCTTCCCTTCAAACCAGCGCCGCGCCTCCTCAATATCCTCAACTTCAAAGCAAACATGATGCTGCCCGCCCGCAGGGTTCTTGGCGAGGAAAGCGGCGATCGCAGTTTCACCGGGCCGCAGCTCTTCGATAAGCTCAATTTGCGTGCCATTCATGCCTGAGTGCGTGGGCGTATCGACAAAGACGACCTTAAGCCCGCGATCTTCGAGGATGATCTCGTCGCTGATCGAAGTCGCGCCCATGATGTCGCGGTAATGCGCGATGGAATCGACGATGGAGGGGGTAGCGACACCCACATGATTAAGTCTGCCGAGTTTCAAAGCGCGTCTCCTGTTCAATCTTCACAGCAGCACTATCAGCGGCAACAAAAAATGCACCTGCGAAAGCGGCGATCGAAACAGAAACCCACATCACAATCCATATGTCGCGAAAGGTGACGCGCGCTTTTACGAGGCCGTGTGTGCATATCAGCATCAAGCCCACGCCAATCACAAAAAGCAAGCCTCCTACGATCCGCAGTTCATCGGGCATAGAGGCCGTCGGCTCAACATACGCTTTGGTGAAAAATGTCGTGGTATAGGGATCGAAATCTGACGCTTTGATCCATGCCAATACGATCAGCACCGGCATCACTATAAAGGCGAACAACAAACCACTGGCTTTGGTCGCGGGATGGTTGGAGTCCCTGACATACCATGCAAGATTTGGGTCGCGTCTATAGGTCATTGGCAACATGGTAGCCGCTTCTGCCTAAAGATTTCTTAGGAGATGCAATGCGGTACTGGTGACGATTAGATACGCGATTGCCGTCAAGACGAGTCAGTCTGAGTTAAAGGGTGACGATTGTTAGAATAGCGAAAACGCTAGCGCCAGACGCTGCCATAAGAAGCGACGGCCAGCCATGAAAGCGCAGGCCCTTGGTATCGCCATCGACATGCCATGAACCGGGACTACGCCAGACCCGCCAGATTGCGAGTAGGCAGAGGAGAGTGGCGAAACCCAAGAGTGCAACAAAGGCATCGCTTGAGAGGAATTGGCGGACCTGTGCCGTCATTGAAAATGCTAACTGCCTAATTTCATGTTACAGCTCACCGAAGGCCCTTATACCCAGCAACGTGATTGGTAATCCGGCGACTATGAACACGAAGGCGCAGAACCAAAATTGGAATGAGCTATCATCCTTGCTTGATCAAGACAGCTCTGGAAATGTACCTCTTCGAAGGCCGCGCAATCCATAAGACACGGCCATCGGGCCAAGAAGCAGACCCCCAAAAGTACGAAACGATGGCGAAGCAGTGTCGAAGGGGTCCGCGACTGCCAACATGCTCACAATCAACACTAGGCTGACGAAGAGAATATAACGCGCGTCTTGAATGTTATTCTCGCTCACAGCGGAATATTATCGTGCTTCTTCCAAGGGTTCTCCAGCTGCTTGGTCCGCAGCTTCCTCAAACCCAGCGCAACCCGCCGACGGGTTGAGTGTGGATAGATCACCTCGTCAATATAGCCGCGCTGCGCCGCCACGAACGGGTTGGCGAAGCGGTCTTCATATTCGGCAGTTTTCTCCGCGATCTTTTCCGCATCACCGCGATCTTGGCGGAAGATGATCTCCACCGCGCCTTTTGCGCCCATCACCGCGATCTCTGCGGTGGGCCACGCGTAGTTTAGGTCTCCGCGAAGGTGCTTGGACGCCATCACGTCGTAGGCGCCGCCATAGGCTTTTCGCGTGATAATCGTGATTTTGGGCACAGTTGCCTCGGCATAGGCGAAGAGCAATTTCGCGCCGTGTTTGATGATGCCGCCCATTTCCTGAGCGGTTCCGGGAAGGAAACCCGGGACATCGACAAAGGTCACAATCGGAATGTCAAACGCATCGCAGAACCGAACAAAGCGCGCAGCTTTCTTCGAAGAGTTGATGTCCAAAACTCCGGCAAGCACCATGGGCTGGTTTGCGACAACACCCACAGTGCGCCCTTCGACCCGGCCAAATCCGCAGATGATGTTCGCGGCGTGTGCCGGCTGAATTTCAAAAAAGTCCCCTTCGTCCAGAGTCTTCGCGATCACCTCATGCATGTCATAGGGCTGGTTCGCATTGTCGGGGATGATCGTATCGAGCGATGGCTCTAGCCGATCCCAAGGGTCATTAGTCGGGACCACCGGAGGGTCCTCGCGATTCGACAATGGCAGGTAATCATAGAACCGACGCGTGGCGAGCAATGTCTCGATATCATTCTCATAGGCGATATCTGCGACAGAGGTTTTGGTCGTATGGGTGATCGCGCCGCCCAATTCCTCTTGCGTAACCTCTTCGTTCGTAACGGTTTTCACCACTTCTGGTCCGGTGACAAACATGTACGACGAATCCTTCACCATAAAGATGAAATCGGTCATGGCAGGCGAATAGACCGCCCCGCCCGCGCATGGCCCCATGATAAGGCTGATCTGAGGGACAACGCCGCTGGCCAGAACATTGCGCTGAAACACTTCAGCATATCCGCCGAGCGAGGCAACACCCTCTTGAATACGCGCGCCGCCACTGTCGTTGAGGCCGATGACGGGTGCGCCAAGCTTCATGGCGGTATCCATCACCTTACAGATTTTCTCAGCATGGCGTTTTGACAGGGATCCGCCGAACACGGTGAAATCCTGCGCGAAGACATAGACCAACCGACCGTTGATTGTGCCAGAACCGGTGACAACTCCGTCGCCAGTGATCTTCTGCGTTTCCATGCCGAAGTCGACGCAATCATGTTCGACATAAGTGTCGAGCTCTTCAAAGCTTCCTTCGTCAAGCAACACATCAAGCCGTTCCCGCGCGGTCAATTTGCCTTTTGCATGCTGCGCGTCGATGCGTTTTTGCCCTCCGCCCAATTTGGCGGCTTCGCGGCGGCGTTCGAGTTCGGCGATATTGGCGGACATTCGTTGAGGGCCCCTGTTTGATATTGCGAGGGTTCGTTGCCGTACCCTCGCCGCAGGGTCAATCGTTCAAAAAGGCAGAGTTATCCGCTTGGCGAGTGAGGGGGAGATCGATTCCATTACTCGCAAGGCCTTCGTCATACCGATATTGGCTTCGTCGCGGCCCTTCTCAATGGCTTCGAGGATTTGCCGGGCGCACTCGGCAGGAGGCATCTTCTTAGCGTCTCGACCCTCATTCATCTGAGTATCGACTACCGGGGGCAACGCCTCGATGACTCTGATGCGCGTGTCTTTGAGCTGTTCGCGCAAAGCGAGCGTATAGAAGCGCAGACCAGTTTTTGTCGCGCAATAGATCGGCTGGCGCGCGGCAGGTGCAATCGCAAGTCCCGAAGTCACATTGACAATCGCAGCCGAAGCACAACCCTGTAGCCTTATCAAAAGCCCCTCGATCAGGCGGATGGGCGCATTGAGATTGGTGTATATACAATCGTCCGCAGCATCCGGATCAGGGGGGCTCTTACGGAAATCATGGTCGACCAATTGGCCCGCATTGTTGATGAGCACGTCGAGATGTCGCTCACCCCAATGAGCAATCAGAGCATCAACACCGGCTGCGTCGGAAAGACTGGCCTCAATTACCTCAATGCCGTCGGCCTGCATCACTGCAATGCGTTCTGGATTGCGTCCTGTGACCACGACTTGGGCGCCTTTCGCCTTAAGCTGGAGCGCCATTTCGCGCCCTATCCCAGCAGTGCCTCCGGTTAGAAGAACAGTCTTGCCTTTGAGCTCCATTGCATCGCTCCGGTTGGTTGTGGCTTATTTCAGCAGAACCAATTCCTCCGCCATAGTCGGGTGAATTGCAACGGTGTCGTCAAAATCTGCCTTGGTTAGGCCCGCTTTCACCGCAACTGCTGCCGCCTGCATAATCTCAGGCGCTTCAGGTGCGATCATGTGAATGCCGACGATCTTGTCATTCGCGGCATCAACAATCATTTTGTAGAGCCCACGCTCATTCCGGCCCGCAACCACATTCTTCATCGGACGGAAGTCGGACTGGAAGACCTTGATTGAGCCAAGCGAATTGCGCGCCTCGCCCTCGGTCAGGCCAACAGAGGCAATCGGTGGATGGCTGAAGACTGCGCTTGGAATGCAGGAATGGTCGACCGCATAGGGCTCAACGCCGCCAAAGGTGCTGTCAGCAAAGGCCTGGCCCTCGCGGATAGCAACCGGGGTCAGCTGCACGCGGTCAGTCACATCGCCCACGGCGTAGATGTAATCGACATTGGTTTTGGAAAAGGCGTCGACCTTGATCTCGCCCTTTTTGCCCAATTCCACGCCGACCTTATCAAGGCCAAGCCCTTCGGTGTTGGGTGAACGGCCTGTGGCGATCATCACTTGGTCAAAGACGCGCGGTTCGTGGCCTGTCATTTTGACCAGCAGGGTGCCGTCTTCCTGTTTCTCGACCCATTCAAACTCAACATTGAAACAGAATTCAATCCCCTTGCCGAGCGAGATTTGGAGCAGCCGATCGCGCAACGATGGGTCATAGGAACGCAGGATCACATCGGAGCGATTGGCGATTGTGACCTTGCTACCAAATTCATTGAAGATGCCCGCAAATTCGTTCGCAATATAGCCGCCGCCTGCGATCAATACCCGGTCGGGAATCGCGTCCAAATGGAATGCTTCGTTTGATGTAATCGTGTGCTCGTTGCCCTTGAACTCGGGCATGTGAGGCTTCGCGCCAGTCGCAACGAGGATATATTTCGCAGTGATAACCTTGCCGCTTGCCAGCGTGATTTCATGGTCGCCTGTAATCTCAGCTCGTTCGCGGAAAACGGTAACATTGTGGTTTTCGAGCGTTTCACCATACAGCCCTTCGAGCCGATCAATGTCGCTTTGCACGTGGTCGCGCAGACGCACCCAATCGAAACTTTTGCCTTCGATGTTCCAGCCAAACTGCTTTGCGTCTTCCAAGTCTTCAGCAAAATGGGCGCCGTAGACCAGCATCTTTTTGGGTACGCAGCCGCGAATGACGCAGGTGCCGCCCACGCGGTATTCCTCTGCAGCTGCGACCCGCGCACCATGCGCTGCGGCGACCCTGCTCGCGCGCACTCCGCCCGAGCCTATTCCAATTGTAAAAAGGTCGTAGTCATATTCCGTCGCGGCCATGTATTCCTCCGTTGCAGCGCTTTCTATGGGCGTATTCGTCCATATCGGCAACGCGGTTACTGGCTTTAACGCAGACCTAATTTGCGCGGGTGAAGCTTAGCTTTCGAGGAAGCGCCCGTAATCGCGCAGCAGTTCAAACGCTTTCATGTTTTCCAGCGTGATCAGGCTTTCATCGGTGATGCCCGTCAGGCGGTAGATGAGGCGCAAAATCGCCTTTTGCTGCGTCTCGCTGATATCCACCAGGCTGATCAACATATCAGGATTGTCGTGTTCCAACTGGTCAAACAGCATCGCGACATTCATCGGGTCAAAGCCAAAACCAAGGAATGCAAGCCGTTTGCCGCGCGACATTTCGGCACGCAGATAGGATTGAAACTGGCGCGATCCGGCGCGCTGGCTGGCAGTGAATATACGCTTAGATAACGCGACGATATTCTCCGGGTCTTCCTGACCCCAAGTCGCGCCGTTTTCCTCATCCCCCTGCCATGGCAGTCGTCCTGCGACGCCATAGGGGTGAACGATCCGCAATCGTCCCGCGACCAACTCGCACGCTTCGTCATAGGTCATGCCGAATGCACGCATCACGACCCACGGCAGGTAGTGCTCAATCGCACGGTCATAGTTGAAACACACGATGGAAAGCTTTTCGAAGCACTCCTCCGCCTTGGCACGCGGCACGCCTTTTACGATTATCTGGCCCAGCTGGTACAGCCAGTTTTCCGTTCCCCGCAGCGGCAATTCGTCCGCCGAACGCGGTTCAACGGCCAATGTCGATTTCGATTCCGCCTGAAGCGTGTAGTAAATGATCGCCAACTTACCTGCGGTCACGACCCTTTGATCATGTCCATATTGTTCAAGCACGGCATCTATCGAGGAGCTGACCAAGGTTGCCTCGCGGATTGCATTTCCACCTGCGACCAGATCGTCATAGGTCATGCCAAGTGAGGGTGCGATCTGTTCGAACAAATGCGCCAGATTGATGAGATCGCGCGACTTCACCTCTGAATTGAGGCGCTCAAACTCAAAACCCGATGCTATTTTGTTGAGCAGCTCCGCACCGTCAGGCATCTCAATTTCACGATTAGCGCCCGCGCCGATAATGAGCGTGGTGTCAGTTCTGATCATGATGCACGGACCCCGTTCGAAAGATGTTCGAAAATTAGAGCGCCAGTTAGGCTGCGTATGCTTAATTTTCGATTAGGAAAGCCTAGACAAGGTCTTACATCCCGAATTCTTCGTCGGCGTCGGGCAAATAGGGAGGCTGCAACCATGCAACCACCATTGAGGCCAACCCTTGAACAGATGCCAGGCTAGCAAAAGCCAGCGCGTGCCATTGCTTTGCTGTTTCGGGCACCCACAATTGAACGCCGTCATAGGCTCCATTGGCCAACATCCAAAATATAAGCAGACAACAGACCATCCCACCGGCCACGGCCACTGATTTCCAAGCGAGCAGTCTCTCGCGTTCGTCGGTGCCGCCGCCGAAGTGAATGCGACCTTGGAAAGCGAGCCGGACTACAAGCCCACCCATCATGCCAATAAATGCGACAAGAGAGCCTCTGTCAGACCCATAGACGGCCATCACCAAACCCATCAGAGCAAGCGACAGCATCAGTGTCGTGAAGCCGAACACAAGCCACCGCGATAGCCGGTCGGCTCCATCAGGTGTTTCGGTCAGCTTTTTCGTTGCTCGGTCAATCCACGCAACACCGCGACTGGTCTGATACGCCATTCCTACGACCTCATGTTCAATTGTTGGGAAAGCGAGGGGAAAACCTCGAAAGAGAAAATCTGCTCAACCGCAACGCCAAAATGCTCGGCAATCGCGAGCGCCAGTTCGAGGCTCGGCTTGTAATCGCCGCGCTCGAGAAAGCCGATTGTTTGAGGATTCACTCCAACAACTTCAGCAAGTTCGCGCCGACTCAAGCCAGCGTCGGCGCGAAATATAGCGATTCTGTTATGTACAAGTCTCGACATGCACTCTTGATAAATGATTCGTTGTGTTAACGCAACGTTTTATATTCGAACCACATCGAATTGCATTTTACTGAGGGCGACCGCCCCCGCCGCCGCCACCACCGCCGCGACCTCTGCCGCTGCGTCGCTGACCACCGCCGCCTCCGGGGCGTCCGCCGGGCCTGCCGCCACCACCGCCGGGACGGCCCTTGCGTGAGGAATGCTTGTTGCTCGGTTTACCCGGACCATCGCCGCGTGGTTTACCGCCGCCCGCAGGTTTGGGGCGGATTTTCTTGCTTGAAACGCGGTTCTGTCCGCGCGGTGGGGGTTTGGTGGGGCCAACACCTTCGACCACGGCGCGGAAATTGTCGGGCAGGGCCAGACGATCCATCTCTGCGCCTGTGACCTTGCGAATATCTTTCAGATATGCGCGTTCATCCTCTGCACAAAAGGCGATAGCGACACCGTCTTTGCCAGCGCGCGCGGTGCGTCCGATACGGTGGACATATTGCTCGGGCACATTGGGCAGCTCATAATTGATGACATGGCTGACGCCCGGAATATCAATCCCGCGCGCGGCCACATCGGTCGCGATCAGGATACGCGTCGTACCCCGGCGAAACTCATCCAGCGCACGCTGGCGCTGTGGTTGCGATTTGTTGCCGTGGATCGCATTGCTTTCAATCCCGCGCTGGCGCAGCTTTTTGACTACACGGTCCGCGCCATGTTTGGTGCGCGAGAAGATCAAAATGCGCTCCAGGTCACCCGGAACGTCGTGGTTACCGGACAAGATCATCTCAAGCAGAGCCTGCTTCTCATCCTGTTGCACCATGAACAAATATTGTTCGATCCGCTCCGCCGTCGTGCTTTCAGGGGTGACCGAGACTTGCACCGGGTTCTTGCAATATCCGCTTACCAGTTCCTTGATCGCTTTGGGCATCGTGGCGCTGAAAAACAGCGTCTGCCGCTCTGGCGGAACCAGTTTGTTGATAGTGCGCAAAGCATGGATAAAGCCAAGATCGAGCATTTGATCGGCTTCATCGAGCACCAGCACTTCGACACCTGATAGGTTGAACGCTTTTTGATCAATCAGGTCGAGCAATCGTCCTGGTGTCGCGATCAGAATATCGGTGCCGCGATGCAGTTTGTTGCGATCTTTATTGACGGAAGTTCCGCCAACGATGGCCTGCACTTTGAGACCGGCAAGCGCACCATAATCCTTGGCACTCGCAGCGATCTGCATAGCCAATTCGCGGGTCGGAGCCAGAACCAGCATGCGGCAGGACTTGAATGGAATGCGGTTGTCCGATGCGCGCAGCCGGTCGATACTGGGCAACATAAAGGCGGCCGTTTTACCGGTGCCGGTTTGTGCAATACCCAAAAGGTCGCGGCCATCCAGCACGGGCGGAATGGCCTGTTCCTGAATCGGGGTTGGTTTAGAATAGCCCTTGAGGTCAAGCGCTTGGAGAACGGGCTGTGAAAGCCCCAAATCTTCGAAATGAAGATCGTCAGAATGTTGTGTCATGCAAACTCGCAATATGTGCGAAGCGCACGCGCAAAAATAGGCGTGCGAACCGCGGGGTTTTAAACCGCCCGCGTGAAAAGGGAAGCTGTTCGGGGTAATACGAAACGTAGCCGGGGCGGTTCAATGATTGCCGCCGCTTCACGCTGGCTGTGACGTCTCGTGTGAGCGCCAAATGGGGCCAACGCCGCCGAAAGTCAATTGCAACGAAGCGCTCAGCGTCGACGCCTGGGCTGGATTCCCATGTAGAGATCAAACTCGCTCGAATAGGTTCCCGTGGTTGGAGCGCCGTTTGAATCAACGGCAGGCTCGAACCGCATGTAATTTAAGAGCGGCCGACACATGGCGATCCGTGTCGCTTTTAGCCGAAACCGATACGACAACTCGCAGCCCGCGGGATTGCCCTCAGCATCAATCGTGAGCGTAAATCCGAGCGTTCGCGTAATCATCCTTTGACGCAAAGCTTCTTGGGCGAGTTGATCCACACCATCGAAAGAAATCAACACCGGAGCGCGCGCACTGCTGGATGTGCTGAAGGTCTCGGAGCACCCCTCGATCACACCGTGCAGCGAATAGCCTTCGGAATTCTGAGGATTTGCCGACGCAGGCCCTTGAGGTGCGGTACCGTATGCGACAGCGCAAGAGTCGGTCTGGAGCGCGGAGTGCCCCCTAGTCTCCGATTGAGCATAAAGTGGGCTACTATCAATCATGTTTAGGCAAGCAAAACCTAGAACTAGAAAAAATGTTGATTTCATCTTCTTCAACCTTTTAATCGAAGCCCAACTTAAGATCATTGGTATTACCAATATCTAGCAATATAAACAAGAAAATTAGCGGAATGCCGCAAGCTCAACGATAACTGCCTTGAGTGTACGGACAGTTCAACTTTGCAAACCCGCAGCTTCCATCAACGCCATCGTACTTGGGTCGAAATCACCCTCACCACTATCGATGGATTTTGCCATAGCCTTACCTAGTTCGACACCGAATTGGTCGAAGGGATTGATGCCCATCAGCACCGCTCCAGCAAAGGTGCGGTGCTCGTGGAACGCTATCAGCGCACCCAATGTCGCCGCATCGCAGTCATCAAGCAGGAACATCGCCGATGGCCGGTCGCCGGGATAATGCCGTGCCAAATCATCAGACGCCTTGCCCGCCATTAGCGCCGCCCCTTGCGCGAGGCAGTTCATCAACAAGCTTTTGTGGTGTGCAGGCGCAAGATCATCGCCGGGCGCAATACTTGCAATAAAGTCGACCGGTACAAGATGCGTGCCCTGATGCAAAAGCTGGAACACCGCGTGTTGCGCGTCGGTCCCCACCCCGCCCCATGTAATAGCGGCAGTTGGCTGATCGACGGGTTTGCCATCGGCGGTCGCGCTCTTGCCGTTGGACTCCATTTCCAGCTGTTGCAGATAGTCGGGCAGCAGAGCCAGCCGTTCGTCATAGGCGAACACAGCGCGCGTCTGACAACCGCGGACCCGCGCGTAGTAGAGATCGCCAAAGGCCGCGAGCAGAGGCGCATTGGCACGCCCATCAGCCTCACGAAAATGGGTGTCGATCGCTAGCGCACCTGTCAGGAATGCGCGAAAATCCTCCATCCCCACCGCCAAGGCGAGCGGAAAACCGATGCTGGACCACAACGAATATCGCCCACCTACGCTTTCGGGAAAGGGCAGGATGCGCGTTTCATCCACGCCCCATTCGACCGCACCCTCTGGATTGGCGGTCAAAGCGACAACCCGGCCGCCCGGATCATCAACACTATTCTCACCGAGCCATTTCAGCGCGCTTGTCGCGTTGGTCATCGTCTCTGTGGTGGTGAACGTCTTCGAGGCAATCGCGATCATAGTTGTCGCCGGATCGCAGGCCGCAAAGGCTTGCTCCAACGCGAGGCCATCAATGTTGGAGACGACATGCACATCAACCAATTTGAGGTCGCGAGTTAGAGCATCGACCGCCAATTGCGGACCCAAGGCCGATCCGCCAATGCCAATATGGATCAGGTGCTTAACCGGGCCCAGAGCGCCTTCGTGGATGGCCTCGACCAGCATTCCCATCCGGGCAAGCAGCGCCTCACCCTCTTCGACATCGGCCTCTGTCCCGCTGCCTCGCATCGCGCCATGGGTCGCCGCGCGTCCCTCGGTCGGGTTGACGATACCCCCGTCGAACAACGCCGCGCGTGCACCCGCAAAGCCCGTCGCTTCGCACAGTTCCTCAAATGCATCGAGCGCCGGATCGTCTAAATGCGTCTTTGACCAATCGAGCAGCATACCCATCGGACCAAATTCGCCCAGATCAAACTCCAGCCGCTGACTGAGTTTTGCTACCCTCTCCTCGTCGCTTGCGAACAGTTCGGCAAGACTTGGTTGCGGCAGGCCCTTCAGGCGCTCCCAAATGGCGGTGATCGTTGCAGTCTTAGTCATTGGGCAAACCCCTTTGCGCTCAGCTATTGCGCGAGTAAGGGGAGCGGTGATGGATGTTAAGACCCAAACTGAAAGCGCCGCAGCCGCGTCCCCCGATATTGCTGCCCCCGCTGCAACTGCTCCCGAAGCCTCGGTAGAGGAGAAGGAAAGCTTTGGCAGTTTCCTATGGTTCCTCGCCAAATTGCTGATCGCGGTGCTAATTTTCCGCAGCTTCGTGTTCTCGCCCTTCTCAATCCCGTCGGAGAGTATGCTGCCCCGGTTGATGAATGGCGATTATCTGCTGGCGGCAAAGTGGCCATATGGTGCGTCAAAATACTCTCTGCCCTTCAACGCGCCTTTGATCCCGGGGCGGATTTTGGCGAGTGAGCCTGAGCATGGCGATATTGCCATCTTCAAACACCCCATCGACAAGACCGACTATATTAAGCGTGTGATCGGCCTGCCCGGCGACAGCGTGGCGATGGTCGATGGGCAAATTATGCTGAATGGCGAATTGGTCGAGCGCGTGCCTATTGATGATCTTTTGGTACCGATGTCGGTCAACACATCATGCGCATGGGGCGGCGAAGAGACCACCAATGCGGCAGGTGATCCCGCTTGCCGCTACACTCGGTTCCGCGAAACCCTGCCCAATGGTGTGACCTATGACGTGCTCGATTTCGGCAATGTTCCATCGGACAGCTTTGCGCCCAAGATCATCGCAGAAGGCGAAATGTTTGTCTTAGGCGATAACCGCGACAATTCGCGCGACAGCCGCTTTGAAGCGCGCAGCGGCGACGCGGTCGGGATCGTTTCCCAAGACCTCTTGGTCGGCGAGGCCGCAATTATCATGTGGTCGACCGATGGCAGCGCGGAATGGATCAACCCGATTAGCTGGTTCACCGCTGCACGCTGGGACCGGATAGGCGGCACATTGTGAGCGCTCTGAGCCCCGACACCCGCCAATGGCTCATCGAAACCGGCTTTGCGGTCAGGAATGAAGCGGTGTGGCTGGAGGCGCTGACCCATGGCAGCTTCAATTCCTCGCACACCACGGCAAGTGACGCTGATGACCCTAAGGATTACCAACGCCTTGAATTCCTAGGCGACCGAGTGCTGGGTCTGTCGGTGGCAAGCTGGCTCTACAGCGCAAGCAACAGCCACGAGGGGCAGCTTTCCCAGCGCCTCAACGCCCTAGTCAGCGGCGCGACTTGCGCGCGGATCGCCCGCCAAATCGGTCTGTCGGATCACATCCTGCTTGGCAAACAGGCGCGCGAAGATGGCGGAGCGGATAGCGACAATATCCTCGGTGATGTGATGGAGGCCGTTATTGGCGCGCACTTCATCGACAATGGCTATGACAGCGCGCGCGATTGCATTTACCGGCTTTGGGAAGGCGAGCTTGGCGGGGACGCTGGCAAAGCAAAACACCCCAAAAGCGCCTTGCAAGAATGGGCCGCCGGCAACAGGCGCGCCATGCCGGAGTATTCGGTAAAAGGCCGATCGGGGCCCGACCATGCATCGCGCTTTACCGTCGAGGTCAGCATCAAAAATGTCGGGTCCGCAGAGGCTACGGCATCGAGCAAAAGCGAGGCTGAAAAGCTCGCAGCACATGCGTTTTTGGAGGAATTTGGGTGAGTGAAAGTGAAGCGCCTACACAATGCGGCGTAGTCGCCGTTATTGGCGCGCCGAATGCCGGCAAATCGACCTTGGTCAACCAGTTGGTGGGCCAAAAGGTCGCCATCACCAGCGCCAAGGCGCAAACAACGCGGGCCAAAATGCTGGGCATCGCGCTCAATGGCCCGGTGCAAATGATCCTGGTCGACACACCTGGCATCTTTGCCCCGCGCAGACGGCTCGATCGGGCCATGGTCAGCGCGGCGTGGGAAGGCGCAGAGGCGGCCGATGCGATCCTGCTCATTGTGGACCCGATCAAACAGCGACGGCACGAATTGATCCCGTTGTTGGAGGCGTTGGAAAAGCGGCCAGAAAAGAAGATCCTCGTTCTCAACAAAGTCGACCGCGCGAAGAAAGAACCGCTTTTGGCGCTCGCGCAGGAATTGGGTGAGCGGCTGTCATTTGAGGAAATCTACTTCATCTCTGCTCTGACCGGCGACGGTGTGGCAGAGATGAAAGATGCGCTCTCTGGTCTGATGCCGAAGGGAGTGTGGATGTACCCAGAGGATCAGGTTTCCGACGCCTCTGAACGCCTGCTTGCGGCAGAGATCACCCGCGAACAACTCTATTCACAGCTGCACGAGGAACTGCCCTACGACACCGCCGTACGCCCAGAGCAGTACAAGACGCGGCCCGATGGCAGTTTAGAAATCCACCAGCAAATCGTCGTCACCCGCGACAGTCAAAAACCGATCGTGTTGGGCAAAGGCGGTCAGAAAATCAAAGCCATAGGCGCAGCAGCCCGCGCCGAACTGTCAGAGATTTTGGGTGTGAAAGTGCATCTGTTCCTGCACGTCAAACACTCCGAAGGGTGGAGCGACGACAAAGAAGTGTTTGAGGAAATGGGGCTAGATTGGGTTAAGTGAACTAAAAGACTGGTTCGCAAGTACTTCGATTGGACTAGATCATTCAATCAAACTTCTAAAAGAACCATTCTATCGATTTCACCCCGTCCATAATTGACGAATCACTTTTAATAGGCCCATCAAACGCGGCGACAGGGGCTTCGTAGAGTGGAGTAAGTCATGAAAAAACTAAGTATAGTTTTCGCAGGATTGTTGGCGGCTGCAACCATCAATAGCACGCCCGCCAATGCTAATCCTTCAAGCTGCCTTATCGATTATATAAATGCTGTCGAAGCTTGCGGCGATGACACCAGTTGCGTCGGCGATGCTGGCTTAGCATTCTTGCTTTGCGAAGCAACCGAGCCCCCCTTCCCCGAGTAAAGCGTATAATCCAAACTCCAAAGCCCAGTGCGCGTACTATCGCGCGCTGGGCTTAGATTTGCAGCAATTTCCATTCATTTGACCCGAAGCTTCGGTCGTCTTTGCAGACGTCGCTCTTACCGCTTCTTAGCAATCTTGATCTTTTGCTGTTTCGCGAACGTCTTGGTCGAATCCTCGCTTCGCCCCAGAGCCTTGGCGATCTGCTTCAGACCCTGCCCTTTGGACGCGAGCAAGCGCAAGCGGCCCGCTTCTTCGGCGTTCCACGGTTGTTTGTGACGTTCAAAATGTTCTTTGCCCATGGAGCATGGGCCTAGCGCAGGCGATCAGCCTTGGCGAGTGCGCTATTTCTTGGCGATCCGTTCCAGTTTCGCACGCAATGCCGCCTCATCGAAGGGTTTGACGATGTAGTCATCTGCGCCTGCGCGAATGCCTTTGTTCACATCGGCTGCGGTGCCTTTGGAGGTACAGAACACCACCGTTGGCGGCTTGGGCGTGGGAATTGCGCGCAATTGCGTCACAAATTCCAGCCCGTCCATCTCCGGCATGTTCCAATCGGTCAGGATAAGGCGCGGCATGGCGCGTTTGCACCGGGCGAGCGCCTCTTGGCCGTCTTGTGCCTCAATCGGAACATAGCCGAGACTGCGCACGATTTTGGAGGAAACTTTGCGTATCACGCGGCTGTCATCCACGATGAGGCAAACATTTGCTACTGCCTGACGCGCTTCCGCCACCTTTTCGCCGTCGCGCATGGCTTTGGCTGCACGCACGATGGCGTCGGTATCGGTCTCGTCAGTGTCGCTGGCGTCGGCTTGTAGAGCAATTGTCTGCTCCACATCCTCCGGAGTATCCACTTCGGTGCCTTCCGGAACATGCGGTTCGCGTTCGCCTAAGCTTTGCGCATCGGCGAGCCGTTCGGCCAGTGTCTTGCCCTCAAGTGGTCCCGCTTTGCGGTGCGGACCGACATTGCGTTTGATTAGATTTTGAATGGTTCGGACTCCCCTGCGAGCGAGGCAAAGGCGCCTTCATATTGCAGCCCATCATCATGCTCTTGCCCATGATCGGTGAGGCCGTCGGATGGGGTGGTGGCAGATTGAAAGATGGGATCATCCGATCTGGCACTCGCTGACTCGTCCGGGGTCATGCAAACATGCAGGTATGGCATCCAGATGTCGCCATATTCTGCCTTTTGATACCACACATCTAGGACATCATAACTGGCCCAGATCCCGTCGGGTTCGCGCAGTCGCAGCCCTTCGCCAATGCGCGGAACTGCGGCAAAGCGGACCCGCTCTTGCGTTTGGTGAGTCTCGTTTTGGACTTCGATTTCGATCACGGTGTTTTATCCCTGGCTCACACCTGAGATAATCGACAATGATAAACGAATTGCCAACGCGCGAACGCTTCGCGAAAATTGCCCTACGAACTAGCTCTTAGCAGGCGCCTTTTTCGCTGGCGCTTTCTTCTTCGCCGCTGCTTTCTTGGGAGTCGCCTTTTTCTTTGGCGCTGCCTTTTTGCGCTTTTTCTTCGCCGGCCCCTTTGCCGCACGCGCATCAATCAATTCGATGGCTTGCGCCGCCTCGACGTCCTCCGGCTTCACATCTTTTGGGATGGTCGCGTTGGTGGTGCCGTCAGTGACATAGGGGCCGTAACGACCCGGCATTACCTTGATCTCGCCGCCGCTGGTTGGGTGCTCGCCCAGCGTCTTAATCGGTTCTGCCTTGCCGCGGCTACCACCTTTGCGGTTTGCGGCCTCTGCGAGCAGCGTCACCGCTGCGTTCATGCCTGTCTCGAACACGTCGCGCGTGCTGGTCAGCTTGGCATATTTGCCATCGTGGCGCAGATACGGACCATAGCGACCAATCGCCGCTTCAATCTCATTGCCGGTTTCCGGGTGCGCACCGATAATGCGGGGCAGATCGAGCAGCTTAACCGCCCATTCCAAGTCGAAATCGTCAAGGTCTTTGGGGATGGAGGCGCGCTTTTTCTTATCCTCGTGCTCCATCTCAACATATGGGCCAAAGCGGCCCGATTTGCGATGGATGTCCTCGCCCGTTTCGGGATGCTGGCCCATCACGCCATCGGCGCTGCCATCATCCCCTTCGCCGCCCGGTTGGGCAAAGCGGCGGGTGTATTTGCATTCAGGATAATTCTGACAGGCGATAAAGGCACCAAAGCGTCCCCCGCGCAGCGAAATTCGGCCACCTTCGCGTCCTTCGGTTTCGCATAGGGGACAGTGGCGCGGATCCTTGCCATCTTCGCGGTCTGGGAAGAGATAGTCGGAAAGGTATTCGTCCAGAACCTCAGTGACCTCGGACGGCAACTTCTCCATTACCTCTTCGGTCTTGGGTTTGAAATCCTTCCAGAATTTCGCCAGCAAAGCTTTGTAATCCTCGCGCCCATCGGACACGGTATCAAGTTCATCCTCCATCCCTGCGGTGAAGTCATAGGCGACATAGGTGGGAAAGAAGCGTTCAAGGAACGCTGTAAGAAGTCGACCCGATTCCTCTGCGAAGAAACGATTTTTCTCCATCCGCACATAGTCACGGTCGCGCAATGTCTGAATTGTCGAGGCATATGTCGAAGGGCGGCCAATACCGAGCTCTTCGAGCCGTTTGACTAGCGAAGCTTCGGAGAAACGCGGCGGTGGCTGAGTGAAGTGCTGCGTCGCCTCTACGCCCTTCTTCGCAGGCGCATCGCCTTTGTTCATGGAGGGCAGCAGGCCATCGTCATCATCGTCGGATTTGTCATCAAATCCTTCCTGATACACCGCAAAAAAGCCGGGGAACTTGATAACCTGGCCCGTCGCCCGCAACTCATGCTGGCCTGTCGCATCAAGCATCGTCACCGTGGTCCGCTCCAATTGCGCAGCGGCCATTTGGCTCGCCATGGCGCGCTTGAAGATCAGCGAATAGAGTTTTGCCTCATCGCCAGAGCCTGCCCCATCCTGTTTGAAATTGGTCGGGCGGATCGCTTCGTGCGCTTCCTGCGCGTTCTTGGCTTTCGTACTATAAAAGCGCGGTTTTTCAGGGCGGTATTCGGTTGCAAAGCGCTCTTCAATCGCATCTCGCGCGGCCATAATCGCGCTCATGTCCATCTGCACGCCGTCGGTCCGCATGTAAGTGATCGCGCCTGCTTCATAGAGCGACTGCGCGCATCGCATAGTGTGGCTGGCAGAGAAACCAAGCTTACGAGCGGCCTCCTGTTGCATGGTCGATGTTGTGAAAGGCGGTGACGGATTGCGTTTGAGCGGCTTTGTCTCAACGCCCTCGACCGTAAAGCGGCCCCCTTCAACGGCGGCTTTTGCCTCCATCGCAATGCCTTCCTTGCCGAGCGAGAGCTTGTCCAGCTTCTCTCCCTTGAACCGAACCAATCGCGCGTCGAACGCGGTGCCATCATGCTCCATCTTCGCGAGCACTGACCAATATTCGTCGGGCTTGAACGCTTCGATCTCACGTTCCCGATCAACGATCAGCCGCAAGGCCACCGACTGCACCCGGCCCGCGGACTTTGCACCCGGCAGCTTGCGCCAAAGTACCGGCGACAGGGTAAACCCAAACAGATAATCAAGCGCGCGGCGGCCCAGATAAGCATCGATCAAGGGCTGATCCAGCTCACGCGGAGCGGCCATAGCCTCTGTCACGGCCTTCTTCGTGATCGAGTTGAAAGTCACTCGGTCAACCTTGGTCGGTAGGCGCTTGCGCTTTCTCAAAAGCTCTTGAACATGCCAGCTAATCGCCTCCCCTTCACGGTCAGGGTCGGTCGCGAGCACAAGGCGGCTCGCATCCTTGGCCGCGTCCGCAATCTCTTTAAAGCGGCTCTGCTTGTCGCGATACAATTCCCAATCCATCGCGAAATCCTCATCCGGTCGGACACTGCCATCCTTAGGCGGCAGATCGCGGACGTGACCGTATGAGGCGAGAACCTTAAAGTCGGCGCCCAGATATTTCTCGATAGTCTTCGCCTTGGCGGGCGATTCAACGATGACAAGCTGCATGGTAGAGGTCTGATTTCCTTACACGTGTACGTACGCGCGAGAGTGGGGCCGGAATCGGAAAGGCGTCAAGTAACTATTCGAAAACTGCCACCAACGCGTCTTCAGAATCGCCCAACGCCCGATAGGCAGTAACCGAAAGGCCCAATAGCATCACCGGCAAAAGGTGGAAGATGATCCAGGTGAATGCGGTCAACCCATTCGAAACACCGCCCAGTCCCGTGCTGTAGAGCGCACTCGCAATCCCCCCTGACAATGCGGTGATCAGAAAGAACAGCCCAACCCATATGAGCCAGATGACACCGTACGCGATCGACAAAGGCAACAGATTCTGGTCGCTCGCCCGCCAGCTCGCGCCGATCGCGTCGAACAGCTTGTTCTCCTCATCGACCAGATAGGCCGGCGCCATAATCCATTTCGCCCCGAGCAAGATGCCGGGGATCACAAAAATCGAAAACCCAATGTAGAGCCCAAAGCCAAGCAGCAAGGCCATGCAGAACAACAAGACCGTTTGCTGAGCGGCGTTGTCGCCTAGCCCTTGTTGGCCGAGCGCTGCGCGAAAAAGCCAGTATTGGCCGACGAAATAGCCGACAGTGGTCGCCAAGGTGATAGGCAGCGCGAGGACACCGAGGAAGTCTGACATAACCCCGGCCGCGATGAACAATGCGAAATAGATTGCGAGCTCGCGCTTTATCGCAACCAACTCTTCAAAAGTTCCCGAAAGTAATTGCCCGGCACTCACTTGCCGCGTCTGGACATAAGCCATGCGCTTGTCCGTACCCCTTATTTATCCCGAAAGGCTCACCGCGCCGCCCGAATGCCGCTCAAGATTGCCCGCCAATTCTCGCTCCAGCAATGCCATATGCACCGTCGCAGCATCGCTGCCCGATTGGCGGATAAGTTCATCGACTGCAATGGGCGCTGTGGTTAGCAGCCTTGCGACCGCGTCGCTTTCATCACCTTTTGCTTTGCCCTCGCCCCATTCTAACAGGCTCAACTCTTCGTAATCGAACACCGTCCGCTCCTCTGTGACACGGAATTGCGAGCGCGGTGCACCAGTGAAGCTTTCGAGCAATTCAACCACTTCGGCAGGGTCGCTGACCAGAACGGCGCCGTCGCGGATCAATTGGTTGCAACCGTGGGAGCGCGTGTCGAGCGGGGAGCCAGGGATCGCCATAACTTCGCGCCCGGCCTCTCCTGCTAGCCGCGCAGTGATAAGTGAGCCGGATTTGGGCGCAGCTTCAACGACCAAAGTGCCGCTCGCTAGCCCTGCAATAATGCGGTTGCGGCTGGGGAAGTGACGGCCACGCGGCTCTGTGCCCGGCGGTTGTTCCGCAATAAGCAACCCCTCTTTAGCGATGCGTTCTTGCAAGTCAGTGTGCTGTGGCGGGTAGGCGATATCGATGCCACTTGCGATCACGCCAATGGTCTGCGGCAGAGAGCCTTGATGCGCAGCCCCATCGATCCCGCGTGCCAGTCCTGACACCACGGTAAAGCCCGCCTGCGCCAATTCCTCAGCAAAATCGCGCGCCAATTTGCACGCGGCTGCCGACGCATTGCGGGCACCAACCATCGCGACACAGGGTGTGTTTACCAGCTCCAAGCGACCCCGGCAGGTGATGATCGGCGGTGCGCTTTCAATGGCGCTCAATAAGGCTGGATAATCGGCCTGATCGTGGAAAAGGTAACGCGCATCGGCGGCGATGACGCCCTCAATCTCACGCTCAATCCGGTCCAGGGGTGCTGGTCGATAAGGTGTCTTTCCGCGCGATCCCAAGTCAGGCAGCGCCTCTATCGCGGCCCGAGCATTGCCGAACCGGGCGATCAATTGCGCATAACTGACCGGCCCAATATTGGGTGAGCGCAGCAGACGAATGCGTGCAAAGGCTTCCTCTTGGGAAAGCACCGGTTGCGACCCCTGTGCCTCCATTACGAGATGCTGCCCGTCATTTCTTGCCGCCGATCTTGGGTTCCTCACCCTTCATCAACCGCCCAATATTCTCCCGGTGAAGATAGATGATGAGCAGTGCAATTGCGGCCAGAACGGGGAAAAACTGCGGATATCCGAACAAAGGCGCAGCGGCAGCTGCAGCAACCACCGAGGCCATGCCAGCAAGCGATGAGATGCGGAAAATCGCCAACATTCCGATCCAGACCGCCGCATAGGCCAGCCCGACCGGCCATGCGAGACCAAACGCAACGCCAGCATTGGTAGCAACGCCCTTACCACCCTTGAATTTGAGCCAGACCGGATAGCAATGCCCAATCACCGCACCGCCGGCTGCAAAGGCCTTCAACACGTCGGGGTCAGTTGGGATATTAGTCTGTATTCCAAGGTCATCATAGAACGCGAAGGACAGGAAACCGGCGAGAAAAACGGCCACAAACCCTTTGAGCAGGTCGAGCAATAATGTGCCCGCCGCCAGCCCCTTGTTGCCCGTCCGCAGAACATTGGTCGCGCCGATATTGCCGCTGCCAATATTGCGCACATCGCCAATCCCCGCAGCCTTTGTCAAAAGCAGACCAAAGGGGATTGAGCCGCACAAATAGCCGACCAATATTGCAGCAAGAATCGATTCCATCGGGTCTCCTTAGGCTCCTTGGCCCCTTTTCGCTGGGACACTCGGCTTTCCTTTTCTGCGTGCCTAAGTAATAGACCGCGCCACCACAAGTTCACATGTAAGCGAAAACAGTCATTTCCGACGCATCTGCCCCCATTCTGTTGTTCGATACCGGCGTTGGCGGGCTGACCGTTTACGACGCTGTGCGCGAGGTCCTGCCAAATGCACCGGTGATCTTTGCCGCCGATTATGCAGGCATGCCCTATGGCAAAAAAACCGAGGCTGAGGTCGCCGCCCGGGTCGCTGGGTTGTTGGGCCGGATGTGTGAACGGTATCAGCCGCGCCTCGCCTGCATTGCCTGCAATACGGCCAGCACAATTGCGCTGGGCATGGTGCGCGAGGTTCTTGAAATACCGATTGTCGGCACCGTCCCCGCGATTAAGCCAGCGGCGATGGACGCTCAGTCAAAAGTCATCGGATTGCTTGGCACGCAGGCAACCATCCGCCAAAAATATGTCGACGATCTCGAGCGAGATTTTGCAAACGGGAAAACCCTGTTGCGCCACGCAGCCCCCGACTTGGTGGACGAGGCGGAGAACAAGTTGCGCGGCAAAGCGGTCAATCGCGATGTGCTGAAAGCGGCATTGGAAGGGTTGGAGAATCAGGAAAAAGGGCTCTGGCTCGATTCCATCGTGCTTGGCTGCACGCACTTTCCGCTGCTGAAAGATGACCTGATGGATGTCGCAGTGTTCGACATGGGACTTTCGCCCGATCTTCGATTTGTCGACGGATCAAAAGGAATAGCGCGGCGCATTGCGGACCGGCTGGATGGTAAGGAATTTGAACGAAGCGCACCCAATCGGTTCGTCTTCACTGGTGTCAAAGAGGTCGTCAGCGGGCTTGAAGCAACCCTCTCAGAACGCGGCTTTGGCCCTCCTGAGCCATTCTAAAGCTGCAATTCGTTCGCAAAGATCGCTGTTTTCAATCGCGTTCAGCCTGATTAGAAGCTCGCGGATACTTATCGGCCATCAGGGGTTGTATGGTCTGTGAAACTTTGGATTTGGACGTCAAGAGCCTGCGCGAATAGGCCGTCCTCTTAAAAAGAGCGTGAGAGCCAGTGAATTACGACCATATCTTTGATCAGGCGATAGACCGGCTGCATGAGGAAGGCCGTTACCGCGTCTTTATCGACATTATGCGCAACAAAGGCGCATATCCCAATGCTCGCTGTTTCCACGGCCACAATGGGCCAAAGCCGATCACTGTGTGGTGCTCAAACGACTACCTCGCAATGGGCCAACACGATGTTGTGATCGGCGCGATGGAAGAGGCGCTGCACGATGTGGGCGCAGGGTCCGGCGGCACACGCAATATCGGCGGCAACACGCATCTCCACGTTGAGCTGGAACGCGAGCTCGCCGATCTGCATGGCAAGGACACCGCCCTTCTGTTCACGTCAGGCTATGTCTCAAACGATGCGACATTGTCGACGCTCGCCAAATTACTGCCCGGCTGTGTGATTTTCTCCGATGAGTTAAACCATGCGAGCATGATCGCGGGCATCCGCAATTCGGGCTGTGAGAAACGCGTTTTCCGGCACAATGATCTCGCTCACCTCGAAGAGCTGTTGGCAGCCGAAGACCCCGCGACGCCAAAGTTGATAGCGTTTGAGAGCGTCTATTCGATGGATGGCGACGTCGCACCAATCCATGCAATTTGCGACCTAGCGGAAAAGTACAACGCGCTCACTTACATCGACGAAGTGCACGCAGTTGGCATGTATGGCGAACGCGGCGGCGGTATCTCCGAACGCGACAACGCCGCGCACCGGATCGACATTATCGAGGGGACGCTGGGCAAGGCGTTTGGCGTGATGGGCGGCTATATTGCAGCGAGCACCAAAGTGGTCGACTGCATCCGCTCCTATGCGCCCGGCTTCATCTTCACCACTTCGCTTTCGCCCGTGCTGGTCGCGGGCGTTCTGGCATCGGTCAAACACCTCAAATCGTCCAATGTGGAGCGCAACGCGCAGCAACAAGCTGCCGCGACGCTGAAACTGAAATTTGCAGAAGCGGGCCTGCCCGTCATGGACAGCACCACGCATATCGTGCCGTTGATGGTCGGCGATCCGGCCCGAGCCAAGAAGATCAGCGACATCTTGCTCGCTGAATACGGCGTCTATGTGCAGCCGATCAATTACCCAACCGTGCCGCGCGGCACAGAGCGTCTGCGCTTCACCCCCGGCCCGCATCACTCGGCGGAGATGATGAGCGAACTGACAGAGGCTCTGGTGGAGATTTGGGACCGTCTAGATATTGAACTGGCTGAGGCGGCGTAAACGCATCGGCTTGAAGTTTCGCGTCTGATTGCGCACAACCCCTCTCAAACACCTTGGGAGAGGGATTATGGCGACCACATTTGATCGTGCGAAGCTGAACATCGGCACACTTGATATTCGGCCCATGGCGCCCGCCGTCGGCGCAGAGATCCTTAACATTGATCTTGCAGCGCCTGACATCGGTGATCAGATCAATGATATCCGCGCGGCGCTGCTCAAACATGGCGTGATATTCTTCCGCGATCAGGAATTGACGCAGGAACAGCATATCGCCTTTGCGCGCCATTTTGGCGATCTGGAAGTGCACCCCGCAACGCCCCAGGATCAGGCGAACCCAGAGGTTCTGCGCATCGCCCACGGGCCAAAGAGCCGCGGGCAAGAAAATTACTGGCACTCCGATGTCACATGGCGCGCGGAACCCTCGCTTGGCTCCATCCTGCTGGCCCGCGAAGTGCCCGATGTTGGCGGGGATACCTGCTTTGCCAACATGCACCTCGCTTATGAGCGCCTGTCCGAGCAGATGAAGCGCTTTTGCGAGGGCCTGACCGCGGTGCACGATATTTCCCGTGTATTTGCCAAGCGTCTGGGCAAAGCGCCTGAGGATTTGCACGAGAAATATCCGCCCATGCGCCATCCGGTGATCCGCACCCATCCCGAAACGGGCGAGCGGGTTATCTACGTCAACACCGCCTTCACCTCACATATTGAGGGGTTATCGGCAGAGGAAAGCCGCTGGCTGCTCGCGCATCTCTACGAAACCGCGATGGATACAGAGGTGCAATGCCGGTTCCGCTGGAAAGCGGGATCAATCGCCTTTTGGGACAATCGGGTCAGCCAGCATTTGGCTGTCTCAGACTACTTCCCCGCGCGCCGCGTAATGGAGCGGGTAACGATCGCCGGCGATAAGCCGTATTTCGAGGCATAAGCTGGCACCATTGCCGTAGCGTACTTTGCGCCCTGCCCACCTTCCGCTAGCTCTCTTGTCGAAACAGATTCGGGAGACGAGTAAGTGTACGGCAACCCTGACCAGAAATATGATGAAGTGGTGCTGGGGCGCCGGTCGGTCCGTGGCTATCTAGACAAACCTGTTCCACAAGAGCTGATCGAGGAAGTTTTGGAGATGGCTATGCGCTCGCCCTCTTCCATGAACACTCAGCCTTATCACTTTCATGTGATCACTGGTGAACCGCTGGATCGCATCCGTAAGGGCAACACCGAACGCATTCTTGCAGGCGAGCCTGACAGCCGCGAGTTCCGCAAAGGCCACCCCTTCCAAGGTGTCCACCGTGACCGCCAGGTTGGCTGCGCAATCCAGCTATTCGAAGCGATGGGCATTGGCCGCGATGACAAGGAGAAACGCCAAGACTGGGTGCTGCGCGGATTTCGCCAGTTCGACGCACCCGTTTGTGTGATCATCACCTATGACAAAGAGTTGAGCGATGCAGATGACACTGTGTTTGATTGCGGAGCGGTCACGACTGCAATGGTCAACGCGGCGTGGTCACGCGGGCTGGGTTGTGTGATCAACAGCCAAGGGATCATGCAAAGCCCGGTTGTGCGAGAACACGCCAGCATTCCGGACGATCAGGTGATCATGAAAGCCATCGCCATGGGCTGGCCAGATGAAGAGTTCCCAGCGAACCCGGTAAAGATCACTCGCCGCGAAGTGTCAGAAGCCGCGCGGTTTGTCGGCTTCAACTAAGCGTTAGGATACGGCTGCGGCTTCGCGGAATGTCATCATCCGGCCGCTGTCCTCGTCCCACAATGCTAGGTTCAGCGCGCGCAAGGATTGAAGCGCGGTGATCCGGTTAAACCTCTGCATCTCCGGGTGAGCCTTGAGCACTTCTGGCAAGCGGTAAAACGGAACCCGGCTTGCCAGATGGTGGATGTGGTGGATGCCGATATTGCCGGTAAACCAGGCCATGGGCGCAGGCAGATCGAGAAACGTACTTCCGCCCATCGCTGCATCGTGGAACTGCCAGTCGGGCTTATTCTGCCAATAGGCATCCTCAAACTGATGCTGCACATAGAACAGCCACACGCCAAGGCTCGCGGCGAGTATAAGCGTAGGCAGATACACCAAGGCGACCGCCATCGGCGATGTTAGTGCTGACAATCCGGCAAGGATCGCAACTGCGATCAATGTAGTCGCCATCGCACTCACCCAATAGGAACGCCCCTGATCCATCAACCCGATGGGCAGACGGTGCTGGACCAAGAACAGGTAAGCGGGACCGATAATCATCAAAAGCGCAGGATGACGATACAAGCGGTAGAAGAACCGGCGAAAAGGGCTCAATTCGCGGAATTCGCGTACGGTCAAAGTGTCGACATCACCATGCCCGCGCGCATCCAGGTTGCCGGTGCCTGCATGGTGCAACGCGTGATTGCGCCGCCAGCAAGCATAGGGCGTCAAAGTCAGCACGCCGATGATGCGCCCCACCCAATCACTGGTGGCACTGCTTTTGAGGAAAGATCCATGCCCGCAATCATGCTGAACTATAAACAGCCGCAGCAGGAACAGAGCGGCCAGCGGAATCAGGGCTAGCGCGAAATAATATCCGGCATCGACGGCCCAAAGGGTCAGCCCAAAAAGGGCGCAATACGGAACGAATGTGATCGCCAGCTCAATAAAGCTACGCACACTCTTCGGCTTCGTAAAAGCGTTGAATTCCCTTGCCAGCTTTCGCGGATCAGGTTGGTCGCTATGCGATCCCGGCTCAGGAATTTCACGCGCGTCTTGGAGTGGCGGCACAGGGGTCTCGCATGGGAATTACAGGGACAAAAGCGGAGGTTTTACAATGGGCCAACGTTGCGCGAGGAACCGCCGCTAGTCAATGCGTAGTCGGGTTGATCGATGAGTTGGTTGCTGGTTCCGCTGAGCGACTTGCAGTTGGTCGTCTTAGATCGCCTTTTAGACGACGACCATCGGGGCATGGTGGAGTGCCCGATTGACTATTCAGATGCCCCAATCACAAATCGTTCACCCACGCCCTCGCAGTTCCTGCGCCAGGCGAATCCCATGAGGTGATATCGGATGAAACGCGCATCAGCAGCCCTTACAGCATTGCTCGCATCATTGGCCGTCGGGGTAAGCGGCCACGCGCAACACTCTACCGACAAAGAGGCGCCCGAGCTCGCTGGGCCGTATCTCGGCCAGACGCCGCCGGGCAATACCCCCGAACCTTTCGCCCCCGGCACCGTTACTTCAGATCGATGGGAATATGGCGGCGTTTTTTCGCCCGATATGACTGAGTTCTACCTGCTCAAAGACGATGAGGAAGGCGAAACCAGTTTCGTCGTCTTTGAACAACACGGCGACACATGGCGAGAGAGGTACATCTCTGAGCGGGTGGGCCAACCCTACGTCTCTCCCGACGGCAAGATGATGCATCTGGGAAGCCGATTTATGACCCGCACTGAGGCCGGGTGGTCCGAGATCGAAAGCCACAGCGGCGCATTCGAAGACTTTCGAATAATGCGCATGACTTCGTCTTTGAGCGGCACTTACTTCTTTGACGAAGTCGGAATGCCCGGTGGAGATGGCCGGATTCGATATTCGCGATTGGTCGATGGCACGCGTGAAGAGCCGCAACTGGTTAGCGATGCGGTCAACACCGGTGAAATGCTCGCCCATCCCTTTATAGCACCTGACGAGTCTTACCTTCTATGGGACGGCCGGAAAGACGGCGGATATGGTAGTTCTGATATCTATATCAGCTTCCGCCAGCCAGGTGGCGACTGGGGCGAAGCGATCAATCTGGGCGAGGCGATCAATACGGCCGCATGGGAAGCCTCTGCCAGCGTGACGCCAGATGGAAAGTACTTGTTCTTTCACCGCACCGTGAGTGAAGGCAATGTCGATATTTTTTGGGTCGATGCGCAAGTGATCGAGGACCTGCGGCCGCAATAGCCCTATCGCAACGACACAACGTTATCGCTCGCCTCGCGGCGGCGTGAACCATCGAATAGGCTCATCATGGGCTCGTCTTCGACCACCAGCACTTCGGCATCGCCAAATCCGTTAAAGCCGGTCTTCATCGCCGCGCCATATGCGCCCAGCATACCGATCTCGATGTAATCGCCCGCTTGAATATCGCCGGGTAACGGGAATGGGCCAGCCATATAGTCGGCATCATCGCACGTAGGGCCATAGAACGCGAAATCCTCAAGAGGATCACGCAGATCATCTTCCAACGCCGCCACGGGGAAACGCCATGCGACATGGGCCGCATCATACAGCGCGCCGTATGCGCCATCATTGATATAGAGCTCTGCCCCGCGCCGCTTTTCGACCTTTACGATCATGCTCGAATATTCCGCGGCTAGCGCCCTGCCCGGTTCACACCACAACTCGGCATTGTAGGCGATCGGAAGCGCTTCGAAATGCTGGTGGATGATGGCGAAGTAATCCTCGAGCGGAGGCGGCTCCATATCGGGATAGATGCTGGGGAACCCGCCGCCCACATCGATCATGTCAATCACCACGCTTGCCTGAGCAATCGCAGCGCGGGTCCGGTCTAGCGCTTGCACAAAGGCAAACGGCGACATTGCTTGGCTTCCCACATGAAAACAAATGCCGAGCCAATCGCAATGCTGGCGGGTCAGGTGCAGCAATTCCGGCAGATCAGTGAGGTCACAGCCAAACTTGCTAGCCAGTGACAGCTCGGAATACTCCGATGACACGCGCAAGCGCACCAACAGCCGCAGGTCACTTGCCGGTTCACCAGTTTCGGGATCGGAGCAGACCTCAACGATCTTCTCCAACTCCTCGATCGAATCCAGCGTGAACGTCTTCACGCCATGCGTGAAATATGCCTCTTTGATCGCGCCACGCGTCTTGATCGGGTGCATAAAGCACAGCTCAGCATCAGGCAGGATACCGCGTACCAACCGAACCTCTGCGATAGACGCGACGTCGTAATGGGTGACGCCCGCATCCCACAGGATCTGGATCAGATCCGGCGCAGGATTGGCCTTCACCGCATAGAGTACCTTGCCCGGAAACTTCTCTGTAAAGAACGCAGCCGCCCGCCGCGCCGCATGCGGGCGGTTCAGGATCACCGGCTCATCAGGCTCTATCGCCTGCGCTACGGTCTTGGCGTTGGGATAGGTGTGCAACTCAAGGGACCCCCAGAAGGTTTAGTTTCTGTCCGCCGAAGCGGTTATGGGCTGCCTTGCGGTATTTGTCCCTTGGGGCAGCGAGAGCGCGGCTATACTGATCCGCCGCGCTTTCGCAATCAAAATCGAACACACACGATAAAGTTCCTTACCGAGCGTGAAACGGGTTTTTAGAAGCCGACCTTGGGTGCCTGATCGACGGTGCCGCGCTCGCTATCATCAAGCTCGTTGAAATCGGCATTCTGGAAGCCCAGCGCGCCTGCAAACAGCACCGCAGGGAAATTCTCCCGCGCTGTGTTGAACTGCGCCACAGCGGCATTCAAAGCGCGGCGAGCAGCAGCCAGCTTGTCTTCGACATCAGCCAGTTCGCGCTGCAATTCTTGAAAATTGGCCGACGCTTTAAGGTCGGGATAGGCTTCTCCGAGCGCCAGCAGATTGTCGAGAGCGATCTTCAGACCCTGCTCGCTGCCGCTATCGGGATTGCCTTTGGCAGCGGTGTTGCGCGCTTGAATAACGGCTTCGAGGGTGTTTGCCTCGTGTCCGGCATAGCCTTTCACGGTTTCGACCAAATTGGGGATGAGATCGTGGCGTTGGCGCAGTTGGGCATCAATATCGGCGGTGCCCTGACGGACATTCTGCCGCAGCCCCACCAGATTGTTGTAAATTCCAATGACGACAATCGCGAGCAACACCGCAATGCCGAGACCAATCCAACCAAACATTCCCATTTTATCCACCCCTCCTTTACCGAGCTAACATATACTAGCACTAAGAGGTTAAGGGAAAGGGGCAGGCGAAAACATGCGCGCAGATATCCAAAGTTTGATGGGTGGAGAATTGGGAAGCTGGCTCGCCGACCAACAGAGCATGCGCGATGCGGCCAAGCAGAAGGCGCACCACCGCTGGTTCTATGGCGGAATTGCCGCATTGCCCGTTTTGGCCATGATTTGGTTTGGGCCGTGGTCGCTCGGCATGTTTGGGATCGCCTTGACCTTTATTGTATTCTGCGGGGTCGGTGCTTGGGGATATGGCCCGATTGGTGAGGCGAAAAAGGCGATCAAGGTCGGGATCAACTCCGCCATCGCGCAGAACTTTGGCATTTCCTACGAACATGATGTGGAACCGGGCGCAGAATATGAGGCGGCCAAGACTTATGGCCTCGTCCCCAGCTGCGACCGCAGCGATTTCGAAGATCGCTGGTTCGGCACATTGGAGGGCCACGGCTTTAACCTCTACGAAGCACATTTGGAGGAACGCCGCGGCTCTGGCAAAAATCGCCGCTGGGTGACGGTGTTTCGCGGCGCCATCCTGCATATGGAGTTTGGTCGCGATTTCCATTCCACCACCCTGTTGCAGCGAAAGGGCAAGCATAAGAAATGGTTTGGCCTAGGCGGACGTAAGGATGCGGCGAATTTTGACGGGCACCGCTTGGCCTATGTCGATCAAGTGCATCCCGATTTCGAAGACGTATTCGAGGTCTGGAGCGACGATCAGGTCGAAGCACGCGTGCTGATCCATCCCTCTTATATCGAGCATCTGGTCGCGCTGGAACGCGCGTTTAACGGCGACGCGGTGCGCGCTTTGTTCAGCCGGGGCGAAGTCGTGCTAGCGGTGGAAAGCGGCAATCTGTTTGAAAGCGGATCGATGAACGCCGCCGAAGACGAAGCACGCGTTGCCGAGGCGGCAGAACAATTTGGCGCGATGGCGCGGTTGGCGCTGGCGATCAACCAGAATGAGCGCGGACGGGCGAGCGGCGAAGTCTAGGCCGAGACCTAACTAAGCCGGTCGCGAAAATCCTCATATTCGAAGCGTTTGACGCATTCCAAACCGTCGGTTTCGCTGTCCCACAACCAGATGCTGGGCAATTGCACGCCGTTGAACGTGTTGGTCTTCACCATCGAATAATGCGCCTGATCGAGAAACGCGAACCGCGCGCCCGCTTCGGCGGCGACCGGCAAGCGGTAGTCACCGATCACATCGCCTGCGAGACATGACGGCCCGCCCAAACGGATCGGTACGCTGCCCTCATCGCTCAATTCGCCAAGCATTGCCGGGCGATAGGGAGCCTCCAATACATCGGGCATATGGCAAGTTGCTGAGACGTCGGTGATCCCGATCGGCACTTCGTTGAAGCCAGTATCCAGCAACGTACCCACCAAAATGCCCGCATCCAGCGCGACGGCTTCGCCCGGTTCCAGAATGATCTCCGCGCCTGTATCACCAGCGGCGTCTTTCAAGAATTCGATCAATTCTTCGCGCTCATAATCGGCACGGGTGATGTGGTGCCCACCGCCCATATTGATCCATTTGAGCTGGCCAAACCACGGTTCAATCGCGTCAAACACCCGGTCCCATGTCCGTTGCAGCGGTTCGAATGTCTGCTCACACAGATTGTGGAAATGGATGCCTTCAACGCCCTCCATCGCCTCTTCGGTGAGCTGATCGATGGGAAAGCCCAGTCGCGACCCGGGCGCGCTGGGGTCATATTTGGGCACTTCGCCCGTCGCGATCATGGGGTTTATCCGCAGTCCGGGCGATACATCGCCGCCCGTGGTGGCGGCATGGTCGAGGATCAGCGCGGCACGCTTCATCTGAGCTGGTGAGTTAAAGATCGCATGCTCGGACAGGCGACATATCTCCTCCAATTCTTCAGGCTTAAACGCAGCGGAATAGGTCGCAATCTCGCCATCGTAAAACTCCGAGGCTAGCCGCGCTTCCCACAAGCCACTGGTCGAAACGCCGTCGAGATATTCACCCAAGATCGGCGCCACCGACCACATGGAGAACGCCTTGAGAGCGGCAAACATCTTGATGCTGGCGCCATCACTCGCCGCCTCATCCCGGATTTCAGCGAGAATTTGGCAATTCGCCCGTATCTTCGCCGCATCCACCACAAAAGCTGGGCTGTCGACGCGGGAGAGGTCAAATTGCGCAAATGCGCCGGGATTGCCTGCTTGGGTTTGCATTATTGCGTTTTTCCTAGCGCATCCAACACCGCTGCAATGCCGGGATCTGTGCCATCTGGGGCCGTATCAATCGGACTGAGGGGGATTTGCGCGGTGTAGTCTTCTCGCGGAGTTCCGTCGACATGGAACAGGGATTCCCCGGCAAAGTCGACGCGCGCGCCGCTTGTTGGCAGGTCGCGGTTCCACAATCCGCCCAGCAGATCGCCCATGTTTGATCCGATCGTGACCGCGTCACTCGCTGCATCCATGCCGATCACGATGCCCTCGCCCATGCTGCCGGTCCATCGGCCATGCAGCACAAACACTGGCCCGCCGAAATATGGCGCGCGCGGGTGGACATATTCAACGAATTGGCGAGGCACGGAAAACTCCCGCTCAAGGGCGGGAATACGGTGCATTTGGTATGGACGAACTTCGGTGACAAAGTGACCGATGATGGAACGGGCGACCTCGGTGTTTCCGCCGCTTGGCGTTTCGCGCATGTCGAGAATTATGGCTCGTGCATTTTGCGCCTCAACCATCGCTTCATCGAAGGCGGCAATCGTCGCGTTGTTGCCCAGGGAATTGAGCACGCGCAGCACGGCAACAGCCTTGTCCTCACCCACAAATTCAACCGAAACCGGTGCTCTATCGGAAAGCGAGCGAGCAAAGGTCAACGTCGACGTCAGCTCGATTGTCCGCACTTCGCCATCTGCACCGCGCACCCCGATCAATCGGTCAGACCCGCGTTTTCCGTTGGCGGCAAGGGTCAGGCCATAATCGAGCTGTGCCGGTGTGGGTTCGGGCAGCACGTCGCCAAAGGGTAGCTGCGCCGCAGCCATCGCGGCGTTACCATCGATGGCAACAACCTCATCACCCGGCCTGATCCCTGCATCAAAGGCCGGTGATCCCCGGCGAACATCGCGCACAATCGCGCGGTCTCCATCAAAGCCAACATCCATATCCGCCGCGCTCATGATGATCGCGTAATCATCGTCGGTGAACGGACCAACAATCAAATGCGGGTCCATAAATGTCAGCGCGGTTTGGTGGATGATGCGGCGGAACGCATCCGCATCGGTCGCCGCAACAGCAATTGCCTTTGACCGCTCCAATTGCGCATCAACATCAATGTCATCGCGGTCAATATAGGCATAGCCGCGGCGCAAAAGCCCTTCGAACTCATCCCAAGAAGTCTGCGCATCAAAGGCTGACGCTTCTTCAGTTGCCTCCGTCGGCACATCCTGCGCGAGCGCCGATTGCGGCGTGAGCAAGAGCGATACGACAAGCAGAGCGGGGAGCGCTAAGCTGCGGGTCATCAAAACGCCACCGGCCCATCAAGCTCTTTCACCTGCCATGGCAACCCATGCGCATTGAGCATCTCCATAAAGGGATCTGGGTCCATTTCTTCCATGTTGAAGACGCCGTTGCCGCTCCATGTGCCCGTTGCCATCATCGCACTGCCAATCATCGCGGGCACGCCTGTGGTGTAGGAAACCGCTTGATTGCCGGTCTCTTCGAACGCTGCCTCATGAGAGCAAATATTGTTGATATAGAATGTCTTCTCACCCGAACCGTCCAAAGCTTCTCCCGTAGCAATGCAGCCGATATTGGTATTGCCCTTGGTCGTTTCGCCTAAGCTTTCTGGCTTTGGCAGAACGGCGGCGAGGAATTGGAGGGGGATGATTTCTTTGCCCTGATACTTGATTGGGTCGATCCCGGTCATGCCCACATTTTGGAGCACGGTGAGGTGTTTGATATACTCATCGCCAAACGTCATCCAGAACCGCGCACGCTCAATCTCTGGGTTGAATTTGGAGAGGCTTTCCAGTTCCTCGTGATACATCAGATAGGCTTGGCGTGTGCCGACTGCTTCGAAGTCAAACGGGGTTGAGACCTGCATTGCGGGGGTCTCCACCCATGCTCCGTTTTCCCAATGCCGCGCGGGTGCAGTGACTTCGCGGATGTTGATCTCTGGGTTAAAGTTGGTCGCAAACGCTTGACCATGATCACCGCCATTGCAGTCGAGGATATCAAGCTGGCGGATGGTTTTGAGCTTATGCTTCTTCAGCCACATCGTGAAAACAGATGTTACGCCGGGATCAAATCCGCTGCCCAATAACGCCATCAATCCAGCCTCTTTGAACCGGTCGTGATAGGCCCATTGCCAGTGATATTCGAACTTCGCCTCGTCCTTTGGCTCGTAATTTGCCGTGTCGAGATAGTGCACCCCCGCCTCCAGACACGCGTCCATAATCGGCAAATCCTGATACGGCAGCGCGAGGTTCACGACCAATGTCGCGCCCACCGTGCGGATGAGGTTGACCATGGCTGGCACCTCTTCCGCGTCGATCTCATAAGTTGGCACATCCACACCGGTTCGCGTTTTCACGCTGGCAGAGATCGCGTCGCATTTTGATTGTGTTCGGCTCGCCAAGTAAATTTTGGGGAAAATATCAGCATTTTGGGCCATTTTGTGGACACAAACGGAGCTGACGCCCCCTGCCCCGATCACCAGAACCTTTGTCATCACAATTCGCCTTTCAAAATCGAATCTTGCCATGCCTCTAATGCAATGCGCTATGGCCGACAAATGATCCGAACACCCAGTCAAAAAGGCGTCGTCGCCGCTGCAAAAAGCATCGCTGCAATTCTGCCGCCAACGCCGCTGCTTCCGGTCGATATTGGCGGGGTACGCTGCCATGTGAAGGCGGAGAATCTGCAACCTATCGGAGCGTTCAAGATTAGAGGCGGCTGGTGGCGGCTGTCGAACCTGAACGAGGCTGAGCGAGCCGTCGGAGTGGTCGCAGTGTCATCGGGCAACCATGCGCAGGGGGTCGCGTGGGCAGCAAAGCGGTTAGGCGTCAAAGCGACCATAGTGATGCCGCGCGATGCGCCAGACGTGAAGTTGGCGAACACGAGGGCCCTTGGCGCGGATGTGGTGCTGTATGAGCGCCCGGGTGAAGATCGCGATGCGGTCGCGGCAAAGCTGATCGAGGAGCACGGCGGCGTGCTGGTCCATGCATTCGGCGATCCATGGGTAATCGAAGGGCAAGGCAGCGCCGGGATCGAGGCCGCCCAACAGATGGGTCGAGAGCCATCGCGTCTGATCGTATGTTGCGGCGGAGGGGGGCTTGCCGCAGGATTGAGCCTCGCCTGCCCTGATGCGGCGGTGCACGTGGTGGAGCCGGTTGGATGGGACATGGTCGGACAGGCGCTTTCCACCGGTGAGATCGTGCAAGTCGCGCCCGATGCGCCCGCCACCATCTGCGACGCGCTGCAACCCAACGCGACGAAGCAACTCAACCTCGAGGTTCTGAGCGGCCGCGCAGAGCCGGGTGTTGCGGTGACGGACGAAGAAGTCCGCCATGCTCAGCGCTGGGCCTTTGCGAACTTACGCATCGTGACCGAGCCAGGCGGTGCCGCCGCCCTCGCCGCGGCGCTGGCGGGCAAGGTGCCGTTGGATGAAGATACGGTGATCATGGTAACCGGCGGCAATGCGGACCCTGCTCGCTTTGCAGACACGATCAAAGAGGGCATGTGACGCTGCACATCTGTGGATACAGTCACACTAACGACACGCGGCGCGGATAGCGCTATGGATTGACGCAAATCCCCAATGCCCTAGCGTCATCCCTTAGGAGGCAAATGCGATCATGACTGCTCAACCCAAACGGATCATCGAGAATGCGGTGGTGCGCAAGGACGCAAAAGCGAAGGACAAGCTGCTCGACAAGGCCTTCGCTCTCGCCTTTGGCGGTCTGGTCTATGCCCAAATATGGGAAGACCCGGTGGTTGATATGGAAGGCCTTGCGATTGAGCCTGACAGCCGCGTCATGTGCATCGCCAGCGGTAGCTGTAACGCACTCAGCTACCTCACCGCGAACCCTGCACAGGTTACCGCAGTCGACCTCAACCGTGCGCATGTTGCATTGGGCCATCTCAAGATCACTGCGATCAAACATCTGCCCAATTATGAGCGCTTTCACCGCTTCTTCGGTCATGCCGATCACAAGGAAAACAAAGCGGTCTACAAAGAGATGATCGCTCCGCATCTGGACGCGGAAAGCCGCAAATATTGGGAGAAGCGCGACATCAAGGGTCGCAAACGCATTTCCTACTTCACCAAAGGGCTTTATCGCAAAGGTTTGCTCGGTAATTTCATTGGCTTAGCTCATCTTTTTGCGAAACTGTATAAAGTGGACCTGAATAAGCTGCTGGAGGCGGAAAGCGTCGAGGAGCAGCGCGAAGTGTTTGAAACACAGCTTTCGCCCGTGTTCGACAAGAAATTCGTGCGCTGGCTGACCGACCAACCCGCTTCGCTGTTCGGCCTTGGCATTCCGCCAGCACAGTTTGACGAGTTGGCAGGCGATGAGCGCATGGCAGAGGTGCTGCGACGGCGGCTGGAGAAGTTGGCCTGCGACTTTGAGATAAAGGACAACTACTTCGCATGGCAGGCCTTTGGGCGCGGGTATGACCGGGGTGAGGACGCGCCTATGCCGCCCTATCTGCAACGCGCCAATTGGGACGCGATGCGTGAGCGGATCGACCGGATCAGCGTGGAACGTGCGAATATGGTGCAATGGATCGGCGACCGGGATGCGGCATCGATGGACCGCTTTGTATTGCTGGATGCGCAGGATTGGATGAACGACGCGCAGCTTGATGAACTTTGGGGCAGGATCACCACGGCGTCGCGCCCTGGTGCACGCGTGCTGTTCCGCACAGCCGCTGAACCCACCATGCTGCCTGGGCGATTGGACGATGCGATTCTGTCGAAATGGCGGTATCTTGAGGAAACGTCGACTGACCTGACGCAGCGTGATCGATCATCGATCTATGGCGGTGTCCATCTGTATGAGCTGGCCTGATGGCAACCACTGGCTCCGGCGCAGAAGGTGGCCATGGGGCCCTGATGGACAATGTCTATAAGGGTCAGCGGCACATCTATGACCTGACGCGCAAATACTACCTGTTCGGGCGTGACACCTTGATCGATGGCCTGAACGCGGGGCCAGGAATGCGCGTATTGGAGGTCGCTTGCGGAACCGGACGTAACCTTGCCAAAGTGGGCAAGGCATGGCCCGGAGTGCGGCTCTATGGCTTGGATATTTCGGCAGAAATGCTGAAGAATGCGCGCAAAGCACTGGGCGCAGACGCTCAGCTGGGCGAAGGCGATGCCTGCGCGTTCGATCCCGATACCGTGTTTGGTGAGGATGCGTTAAGTGATGCGGGGTTTGACCGGATCGTGCTGTCCTACTCACTCTCCATGATCCCCGATTGGGAGGGAGCCTTGGCCCATGCCGCCTCGCAGCTGGCGCCGGGCGGAGAGCTGCATATAGTCGACTTTGGCGACCTCACGGGCATGCCCGGCCCGCTACAGAGGATGCTGCACCACTGGCTCGCCAAGTTCCATGTCCAAACCCGCAGCGCCTTACCAGAGGTTGCGGCGCGGATTGCTGAGGGCAAGGGCAAGATACTGACCTCGCAACGGGGAAAGCTGGGCTACTTCCAATTGCATGTGTTGAAAGCACCGCAACAGCCAGCTTAGGCCGAGCCACAACTTAGGTTGCATTTGACAATTCATCGCCGCTCTCGCAGGGCTAGCACCAAGAAACAGAGGGATCCGCTTTTCCATGCAAGCACAAATGCTGGCACCTGCCGCAGTTCTCGTGGTCTGGACACTCATCGTACTGTTGTGGATCATTCCATCCCGCTTTGGCGCGGTCGCAAAGATAGAGGACAAGTCCACCTTACCCAACAAAGCGGGCGTGCGCGGCGGTGATCTCGAAGGCATAATTCCCGACAAAGCGAACTGGCTAGCCCACAACCACACGCACCTGCACGAACAGCCAACCTTGTTCTACGCAGTCGCCGCGATCCTCGCGATTGTGGGACCGTCGGCGTTCGATATTCTGCTGGCATGGATCTATGTCGGCGGGCGGATTGTCCATTCATTATGGCAGATCCTTTTCAACGGCGTGCCAGTCCGATTTTTGCTTTTCATGATCAGTTCGATCACACTGATCATCTTGGCGCTGCGCGCGGTGATGGCGACTGTTTTTGCTGATCCCAGCCTCGCCCCCCAATAATTGCTTTAGAAAAAGGTCTTTGAGACAATGATCGGAATGGACATCCTGCAACCGGCGATCGCGCTGATGATTTGGACCATGATCATGTGGGCGTGGATGTACGCCACCCGCATTCCCGCCATGTCAAAGGCACCGGGGATCGAGAAGCCAACTAAATTGGTGGGTACAACTGGCGCTAGTTTACGGCAAGAACTCCCCGACAGCGTCAATTGGAAAGCTGATAATTACAATCACTTACACGAAGCACCTACGGTGTTTTATGCAGTGGCGATTATCCTCGCAATCTTGGGTCAGGGCGACGGGATGAACGCCTTCCTCGCATGGATTTATACAGGTCTGCGCATCGCGCACAGCCTTATCCAAGTGACCGCGAACAAAGTGATTGTGCGCTTTGTGTTGTTCGCCTTGTCGAGCGTTGTTCTGATCGTTCTGATCGGGAAGGCGGCTTTGCTGGTCTTCGCCGTTTAGGCCTGCCGCTTATTCCGCCGCCTCGGCGGTTTCCTCAGCATCCTCAAGCGCTGCGAGGTAACGCTCACCATCGAGCGCCGCCATACAGCCCATGCCCGCCGCGGTTACCGCTTGGCGATAGACATGATCGGTCACGTCGCCTGCCGCAAAGACACCGGGGATAGCAGTTTTGGGCGTACCCGGCTCCGTGTCGAGATAGCCCCCACCATCCATCGCCAGCTTGCCTTTGAAGAGTTCGGTCGCAGGGGCATGGCCAATAGCAACAAAGGCACCGTCAACCGCCAGGGTCGACGTCTCACCGGTTTGCGTATCTTTAAGCGAAAGATGCCCTAAAGCGCCGCATTTATTGGCCTCGAAACTTTCGACAGTCTTATTCCAGAGAACTGAAATCTTTGGATTCTTCATCAAACGCTCTTCGAGTATCTTTTCAGAACGAAGCTCATCACGGCGGTGGATCAGGGTCACATCATCGGAATGGTTGGTGAGGTACAATGCCTCTTCAACCGCCGTATTGCCGCCGCCGATAACCGCGACTTTCTTGCCGCGATAGAAAAATCCATCACATGTTGCACAAGCAGAAACGCCCTTACCGCCCAACTCTTGCTCGCCCGGTACGCCCAGCCATTTCGCCTGTGCACCCGTGCAGATCACCAGAGTATCGCCGATATACTCATCACCGCTATCGCCGATTGCCCTGAACGGAGCGCCATTTTCGAGGTCCACGGAGACAATCGTATCCCACATCATGCGTGTGCCGACATGTTCTGCCTGGGCCTGCATTTCCTCCATCAGCCACGGGCCTTGGACCACGTCGCGATATCCGGGATAGTTTTCAACATCAGTGGTGATCGTCAACTGACCGCCGGGTTGGAGGCCCTGCACCACAATCGGCTCCAGCATCGCGCGCGCGGCATAGATTGCGGCGCTGTAACCTGCGGGGCCGGAGCCGATGATGAGCATTTTGGTGCGATGGGTTGCCATAGTGTGTCTCTTCAATGCGTCTGTAATTGTGCGGTTGATATGGGATTACCAAGCGCGCTTGTCACGTCAGGAACCGCGCCCTCAGACGAGCTTTCCTTGCTTCATCCACACCTAAAGTTTGTGCGAGATAAGCATCGATTGATCCGTGATCGCGCTCAATCTCTGCAAAATAGGTCGCGATGTATTCTGGAAGCACGCCCATCAGGTTACGCAAAGCCTCAGGCTCGATGGCGCCGTAATGCGCCTCCATCCGAGGCAAAGACTGGCGCTCAAGTATTTCGCGAGTGGGTGCATCATTGGTGCGTAGGAACTCTGCCACCGCGTCATCGCGGTGCACGCCCAGCACATGCAGCAACAGGCTCGCCGCGATGCCCGTGCGATCTTTGCCGGCAAAGCAATGGACTAGACTGCCTCCGTCACGGCTATCCAAAGCGTTGAAATAACGCGAAAACATATCGATCATCGCTGGATTCACTGGCATGCGGGTATAGACCGCCAACATCCGATTACGCGCCTTTTCGGCGGTCATTTCGATGGCACCGCCCCCGCCTTCATGCGGGGGAGAGTTGCTGGTCTCACCATCAAAAGCGATCACGTGCGCATCAAAATCGGCATGACGACGGCAAGGGAAGCTCATCCGCTCGCTGGTGCCGCGCAGATCGATGATCGTGCGAATATCAAGGCTGTCGATCAGCGCGAGATCCGCATCACTCGCCTCCATATGCTGTCCAGAGCGGAACAGCAGGCCGCTTTTGACCCGCGCGCCGTCCGCAGCGGCATAACCGCCATAATCGCGCAAATTGTGGATACCATCAGTGGGCAGGAACGGATTTTGGGGTTCTTGTCGAATCATCGCAGACAGCTCTGACAGCGCCGCACAGGCTCCGCAACAGCGAGCGCGCCCATATTGCCATAGGTAAAGGTGCGGGGGCGCTCACAAAGCCTGCATTGGTGAATGGGGGCGTAATCGTTCTAGCCATTGAAAACCCGGACGATGGCGGACCCCATGGCTCACATACTGATTGCCGATGATGATGAATTGATTGCCGAATTGGCCAGCCAAGTGCTGATTGATGCAGGGCATGCCTGCGGTTGGGTGACCAGCAGCGAGGATGCATGGAAACTGGTCAACCAGCGCCGCCCGGACATCCTGCTGCTCGATCAAGACATGCCCGGCATGTCAGGGGTCACTTTGCTTCGAAAACTGCGGCAATCGGCGACATTCTATGACCTGCCAGTGGTGATGTTCACCGCAATGTGCGGGGCAGAGGATGAATCGCAGGCGATCTATGCCGGCGCGCAGGATTTCGTGCGCAAACCGTTCGACCCGCGCAGTCTTACGAGCCGCGTTCAACGTGTCCTATCAAAGACCCGCGATCGTCCGCAGCACACTGATTTGAAAACGTATCTGGCCCGAAGCTCTGGCTTGCTCAATGAGCCGGAGCCGCGTCAACGCCGATTTATCTGAAAAAGGCCCTAAAAGGCGTTATTCAATCTCATAGCGAACCGTTATCGTGAAATTTCCACCCGCTGCGAATGATCCAGCCGGGTTTACGCGGAAGTCGGTGATGAGAGTATCGCACCCTTCCCCATCATCGATCGGCGTGTAGTCGAAAGTCACTCCGTCATCGTCCGAAAACTCCAGATCATCGGTCGTGACCGCCAGATCAGTCTCAACGCTGCCCGCGCCGCCATAATCGTAAGTGAGGTTAGAGTTGCTTCCCGGATCGCCAAAGATCACAGGCCCGCCGCTGCGCGCGATTAGGCACATTTTCGCATCCGCGGGTCCATCATCCCAGACAACGACAGTTCCCGGATCGGTGTTCGACAAACCGGTGTTCGTCACAGTGATCAGATACTCCACCGTTGCACCCGGAATTGCCTTTGGATCGGTAATTCCGTTGATCGGGTCAGAGATGATTGAGCTGACTTTGCTCACAGACAGCGTGGTTTGCGGCGAACAAAAGTCAAAATCGTGGAACGCGATCGCCTGTCCGTCAGGCACGGCCGGAGCCGTGCTGGCATTGCCGTACACTATAGTGATGGTGTCGATAGACTGGTTGAATGTGACGACAACATTGCCAGCGCCTTCGTTATTGGCCGAGGTCGCATCGCCAATGGCAGTGTTGCCAACCACATAGTTGGCGGTGCCATTGGTGAGGATCGGCAATACGGTGCTGCCTTGATAGCTGCCTGTCACGGTCACCATATCAGCGAAGTCATTGGCAGCGAAGTCGATGTCAAAAATGGTAAATTGCGCGCCCGGAATTGCGTTAGGCAGTGTTATCACAGTGGTCGCGGTCTGTTGACGGTTATCGAAATCGATAAACTTGTGAAGCGAGCTTTCGCTGGTTGGCAACCCACCGCTATTTGCGGTGGATTCCGCCGGTGATTGGCCACCAAAGTTGGCATCATTCTCAAACGTCCCTTGCGACGAGAGGAGAAAGTTGACCACACCAAAGTCGGGCAACGTGAAATTCTGATCAAGCACGCCAGCTTGCCAAACAATTCCGGCGCTATCCCAATCAAATTGCGTCACTCCGGCAGGGCACGAGAGCGCAGGCGGCGTGCCAGCGGTTCGCGTACCTTGCACTGTAAAACTAGCCGTTGCGTCGTCATCTTCGTTGAAGCTGTCGTTACCTGGTGTGGAGTCAATGTCCCCATCAGGCGAACTGAACACCTCGGCATAGTTGGTGATCGTCACCCCGTTTGGTGCAGACACCGTACCATTGATCGTCAAAGTGCGCGTTTGCCCAGAAGCAACAGAAGAAACCTGCCAAATCCCTGATGCCTCATCATACGAGCCAAACCCGCTTGCAGACGTGAAATTAAAACCGGTCGGCAGAATATCGCGCACCTGTACGTTACTGGCGGCATCCGTGCCTGTGTTGGACAGGCTCAAAGTGTAGCTGATCGCGCTGCCGGCGGTAGGCGTTGCATTGCTCACCGATTTATTCAGTGAGAGATCCACGCCCGGAGCGTTGTAGAACAGATCCGAAATCCCGATGAATTGCCCGGTAGGATCGCCGGTTCCGGTATAGCTGAAATAGACGATTTGAATGCGGCGTACTTCATTGTTGCCGAAATCAAAGTCCACATCACCATTAGTAGTGAATTGGTCAGAAGAGTTTGTACCGCGCCAACCGTTCAGAATACCGTTGTTGGTGCGGGTCACAGATGGCCCGATGCTCCACAGAGCATTGTCATTGGCTGCATTGGTGAACCCGCCAGCAAGGTCATCGTCAAAAAAAACCTCCACCGCATCGGTGTTTGACCCGGTATCCACATCGCTTAGCGAAAATTGCAGCCCGGTCACAGCCTCGCTTAAAGTGATCGTTATGATCACCCGATCGTCGGGATCAAACGCTGAATTGTCAAAGTTGGCAAACAGCAAGCTCGTACCGTCGCCGATTTGTCCGTTGAAATAGCTTAGAAAATCACCGGCAAACGCGGCGCTGGTAAAGGTTCCGCCATCGGTGACCGTGTTGAAAGTCACGGTTGCGGATGTGCCATCAGACCCGGTTACTGTCGTTGGGCTCGGGACCGATCCTTGGCTAGCAACGCCTGCATCGGCCCAGTCAATATCGGCATTCTGCGCGCGCGCCTCACCCGTCGCCGCAACGCCGATCCCGAAAAGGACCGCTATCGCACAGACAAAAAGCTTCATGCCAGCCTGAACCCGATCAACCATCTGTTGCGGATAGGACGGTATGGTAAACGCCGCGTTTACTCTGTTCAATTCACGCCGCTCCATCACCGACGTCCACCAAGACCGAGGAAGTCGAATGTATCGGTGTCAAACTTAAAGCGGACCGCTGCAAACAGCCCTTCATCGGTGTTGCGCGCAGCGGAGAAATCGCCGTCGCGGAAACCTTCGATATTGTAACCCAGCGTCAACAGCATGCCTTCGACCGGTACAAAGCCGATCGTCGGGCCGTAGGAATAGCTGGTCACGTTGTCTTCCAGGTTCGCACGCACGGTGCCGGTCGCACCGATTTCAAAACGGTCGCCAATTCCAACCCGTGCATCGGCACCGGCAAGGATGGTTGTGCCTGAAAATTCCGTGCCTTCGAATTCATCGAAGTTATAACGCCCACCCAGGAACAACGTGTATTCGTCGCGGCGCGTTTGCTGATCGATGCCAAACTCGTCTTCGTCCCAGCCGCGCGGGCTCCAATTGGTTGACCAGCTGGCCACCACACGGCGCGATGTCGCATCGCCATCAACGATCAGAGCGGTGTTGCCGATGGGGCTGTTCTGGCCCGAAACGCCGCCAACGACTTGGTCGCTGCGATATTCGAGCTTACCGAGCATTGCGACTTCGGAGTGGTCTGGACGGTGCGCGAAGGCGATGCTGGCGTCAAAGATTTCGGTCGATGCGCCATTGCCGTCTTCTGCACGGGTCCAGGTTGCGCCCGATCCAACGATGCTGCCTTCGCCCAACTGACGGATCGCGCCAACGGTCACGCCCGTACGGTCGGCCAATTCGCCATCGCGATATTCACCGCGCGCCGTTACGCTCCAGCGATCTTTGCGCCATGCCCCGCCAAAAGTAACGGCGGTGAAGTCTTCAAATTGCTGAGCGCCCGTGAGCTGACCGCCGGTTGCCGCTGGTTGCAGCGTGTTGACGAGGTCGAACGAGTTCGCCTCACCGTTCAAAGTGCGGTTGCCATCAATAGTCGCATCAATTGTCAGCTCAGGGGTAACCTGCACAGTCTGTGCAAGCCCAAAGGCTGCAAAAGTGCGGTTGCCAAACTCACCAATCGTTTCCTGACCAAGAGAGGTGATGATCTGACCACCCTGCCACGGCGTCGCTTCGATACCAGCGCGCAATTGGCGTGAATTGATGTTCTCGCCATCGGCAATCTCATACTGGCCGACCAAGCGCACATTGCGCGTCAGAGCATAACGCAGGCCAATCCGATGACGCGCAGGCAGGTCGATACTTTCCGCATCATCCAGCGCGATTGAACTCGACAGCGACACTTCGAGGGAATTGTCGAACAGACGCTGTGTCGCGCCCGCTTCGAGAACAGTCGATGTGTTGTTGCTTCCATCGGCCAGACGGTCGTTGAAATGCGACAGTCCAAGACGAAGATCGGTGTTGCGGCGTGTGAAGTTCAATTGAGCCTGACCAGCGCGGCGACGCGAGCTGTCAGTCAGGCTATCGTCCTGCCACACGCTGCCGATTACGCTGAGATTGTCTTCAATGAACACGCGGCCATCAACGCCAACCTTGCGGCGACCCAATTCAGCGCCATTCTGCTGGCCAATGCCATAGTCCGCGTCGAGTTGCCGCGCATAGGCGAGGATATCGAGGCGACCGGTCTGGTGCTGAACTTCGGCAATCCAACCGGTTGCGGTTGTGCCATCCGAACGGCTTGCCGCAAGCTCACCGCGAATTTCAGTGTTGGCGCCAACTTGCGCGCGGATATCGATAGCGCCGATATCGGTGCGTGGGCCTTCGCCTTTGTCAGTGATTGCGTTGATGCCGATGCGCACACGGCCATCGCCGCTGGTCCAATCGGCGCGCAGACCTGCATTCAGCTCGCTTTGACCCAAACCATCGGTTTCGTATTCGATCACGATGAATTGCGGGTTCAGATTGTCATCACGGCTCAAAACTGGCTGCGCGAAAGTGATCGTGCCGGACAGCAGGTCGATGTCATAATCGAGGAAACGTGTGAGAGTGCGGGTCGAGACGATCAGTTCAGAACGGAAACGATCACGCACTTCGATGGTAACACGCTCACTGTTCGCAAGGATCGAACGATTGCCGAGCTGATACGGGCCGCTAATGCCCTGCCCCTGGATCTCATCGCGTTGCAGGCGGCTGGAGATTTCGGCAGCAAAAGCGGTTGCTTTTACCTGACCAAAGCGAGCCTCTCCGCGAAGGCCAGTGGCCGTGCGGTTATAGCGTGCCAGACGGGTCTGATCGAACGATGTCTCAAAGTCGCCATAGAGCGCGTAGAATGTCGCGGTTTCGATGCGGACATACAGGTTTTCACGGCTAGCCGCATCAAACCGGCGCGATGAGCCATCGGCGAACACGGTGTAATAGGCCTGCGGATCAATCGTGCCGAGCACACGCTGATCTTCGCGTTGTTTCGCGCTGTCGTAAGCGAGCGTCAGGAGATAGCGGCCCAGCACGCGGCCCTTGGCATACAGTGCAACGCGGGCATCATCGCCAAGATCGCTATTAAAGCGCCCTTCGCGTTCCATGTTCTCTGCAACTGAGCGTGCGCCAATGGTGCCCTCTGCAAGGCCAACAATGGTCCATTCGATATCGCCCGGCTCAATCCAAGTGTCGAGCTGTTGCTCGCGGACGAGGTCACCTTCGGCAAAGTCAAAGTCGAGACGCAGCGAACCGCTGACCATGGTTGGCGCAAGTTCAATGCGCGCAATACCGTCAGTGCCTTCGACAACCCAGCGGGCCGAAGTTGGCGCAAATCCGGTGAGTTGATTCAGCTGCTGACGGTCGATCGCCTCCGCGCTTTCATACGGCGCGTTCAATTGGAAGTTACCCGACACACCAGCGCGCAGCGGGCGGTTGTTGCGATCAAGCACACGGATAGCAACCACAGGGCGAGTGCGGCCATCGGCGATCAGGTTCGATTGCTCTGGCACCAGTTCAACCCGTGCAGGCGTGGTGGTGAAGAACACTTCGCGGGTGAAGGTCTTGCTGACTGTGCCAAAGCTGTTGACGATGTCCGCTTCGAGCACGGTGCGATCATTCTCAAGCAGGATACCGCGCCATGTGCTGACACCGAACTGCCCGCGCTCCGGGTTCAAAGTGCCATCGAAGTTCAGGCCGCTGACCTCTTCACCGTTCACTCGCAGGATCACGGTCTGACCGCGGCGATGGCGGATCGCGACCCGGATAGCCGGAGCACGCGGGTTAGCGGTAACGCCAGGCGTCAGGAAGCCGTCTTCGCCGTCACCCAGCGCGATCCAATCGGTGTTGGCCGCATACGATACCGGTGCAGCTTCGGCTGCTTCAGCGGTGGTTTCCAGCACGCCGGCATCGCTCAACATATCAGCATCAAACTCTGGCGTGCCGCGTTGCGTCGGGGCGTCAGCAATTGCATTAACTGCGCGCGCACCAGCACCATCTGGGCGGCTGTCCGCAAACTCAGCGACCGCTTCGAGGCTGGCATCAACCTCTGGGACAGTCGCGTGGAAATCGGCAACGATCAAGCTACCGCCCTGCCCGATGACAAAGCGTGAGCTTGCGCTACCGGCGCTGCGGGTGTCGCGGTGGCAATCCACCAACTGCGCGCCCTCAGGCAGCGTCATTTGCGCAACAGCGACAACATGCATGCCCGGCACAACACCTTCGAAGTGGTAGCGGCCGTCAGCGTCGGTGATCGCATAGCTGCCATCTTCCATCACAACACGCACGCCGGGAATGCCGCGGCGTGGATCATCGATTGAACATGGGCCAGCGGTCACGCGGCCAATAATAGTCATGCGATCCGCAATCGTCTCACGATCAATATCAACAACGGCGTCAGCACGAGCGGTCCGGCCAAGCGAGTCTGTCACAACAGCATCATTCACCGCGCGACCCGGAGGCGCATCAGGGCGCACCGACATGGCGTAAGTGACACGGCGCGAAGCTCCGCCAGCAATGTCGCCCAGAGCCACGCTGAACGTGCCGCCATCGGGTGCAATCGTCACCGCATCGGGCGCTTCCGCACCGTCAACGCGAATGGAATCTGGACGCAGGCGCAGGAATGGCGACGGCGTATCAGACAACACCACGTTCCGCTTTGGCCGCGAAGGATCGGAGTTGGTGGTCGTTATCGAATAGAACACCACATCACCGGGCTGCACGCGGTCACGTGATGCCGTTTTGACGAGGCCAATATCAAGGCTTGGGCGATCAAGCGGAATGTCGATTTGCACCGGAGTCGGATCGGTCAGTGTGAAACTGCCACCAAACGATCCATCAAGGATGACGAATGAGCGACCATCGGGGCGTGTCAACGCCGCCAGATCGGCTCTGCTCACCACGGACGGCGCCGTATAGGGCTCAGGTGGTTCAATGACTAGGCGATAAGTACCCAAAAAGGTTAGTGGGAACCAGAACTCGCCCGGCCCCATATCAACCACATTGCCAGCGCCATCAGTGATCGGCTGCCCCGAAAGCACTGTTGAGGGCCATGATGTCACGCCATCCTCGGCAAACACCGTGGCTGGCTGACCTGTTGTCGCATCGACCAAAGTCACGGTCGCACCATCAACGGGAACGCCGGTTTCGCTGTCAAACACCACGCCAAATGGATCGGCGAGCACTTCGACCTCTGTTTCAACCAAGACAGCGGTTTGGCCCGGAAGCGTCGCAGTAATCGCGACTTGAGCGCCATCGACGATGCTCAGGCGGCAATCGCCCTGAACCACCGGAGGCGGCATCCGAACGGTGCCAATCTGGCCGATAAATACGCCTGTATTCTCGCCAGTTTCAAAAATGGTTTCGGTCTCGCGATCGCCCGTAGAGGTCGTGATCGTGATCGAAAGTTGATCGACCGCATTGGGATCGACATTGGCTGCGAGTGCGGTGACTTCAAACAGCACAGTTTGCCCTGCGCGCACGGTTGCCGTTTGTTCGGCCATCCCGTTTTGCGGCGTCAGAGGAATTTCAGAAGCGCCAGTATTGCCCGTATTGCCCTGCGTCGACTGGCCCACCGCGCTGCACAAAGGCGCACGGAATGTCAGATCGACATCACCAGTCGATGCAGGGCGAAATGTACGGATTTCCGGTGGGGGGAGTGTCACATCAAACGACACACGATTGGACGTCGTCGAAATCTGACGACCTCCAAATTCCCAAGTGGCTTCAGCGGTATTCTCGATTGTGGCGACAACTGGAGCCGAATTGTCTCCGTTGCCGTCAGAACCATTATTTTGGGCGAGTGCCCCCTCTCCAGCCACGCCTAATGGCAGCAGCACTAATGAAAGTGCCGCTGCCACGCGGTTGAAAGAGGGGGGAACACGCAAAGTTCTAATTCTTCGTTCTAGATCAAACTATTAGTTGATCGTGACGCGGAAATAGAGCGAACGCGTTGTGCTCGCTGGGATATCGCTGAGCAAGCCTGAGATGAGGTCGAGACCGCCTGTACCGCCAGCAGCAGTATAGGAAGCGTCGCCGCCCTCTTCGTCAGTGCCGCCCGAGCAAGTTGCAACCGGAGTTGCGCCCGAAGTGTCGACCGTTGCCGTGCCATCGACAAAGATGCCGAAGTCGTTTTCAGCAAAAGTCACATCAGCTGGCAGGTCATCGGCCACGTTAACAGCGGTCGCCGTTGCACCATCTGCCGCGTTCGATACTGCGATGCAGTATTCGATTACAGCACCCGGAATTGCTTTCGGGTCGGTTGTGCCATTGACAGGGTCGCTGATGATGCGGCTCGATTTGACGACGCTTACCAAAGCGCCAGCAACTTCAAACTGACCTTGGTCAGAGAAATCACCATCGTTATCAGCGTCTTCGCCGGTGCCGCCATTGCCATCGGCAAGGACAGTGTCCACGCCAGCAGTGTTTGCACCTGCAGTGTCGTTGATTTCGCCGCCAAGTACGCCAACGGTGCCATCTTCATGGGCGTCAGCAACAAGGACAACATCAAACGTGTCATCATTCACAGCGTCTGTGGTGATGTCAGCGACAACCACGACCGAAATGGTCTCAGCGCCGGTGCCATCATCGGCAGCAACTTCGTCGAGGAAGGTGATTGGACCCGCCGCGATTTCCGCTGCATCAAGTGTGCCGTTGCCGTCTGTATCGAGATAAATCTCGAAGTTCTCGATATTGCCTGCGGTGCCGCCCGTAAGGACAGTCGTCAGGTCAAGGTCGACAACAGCGTTCGACAGGTTGGTTACGTCAAATGCAAGACCGGCTTGGTCCTGGCCCGGTGAAACCGCGACAGGCGTTGCGCCGGTAAAATTGACGTTGACGTCGATGACACGGTCAACCGTAAAGGTATCGCTGTCAGTGACATCGGTTTGCTCTTCTCCGCCAACTTCAAAGCTGACGGTGACGTTGTTGGTGATAGAATCACCAGCAGTCGTCCCGACCGCTAAGGCCGGCGTACTGGACATCGCGACTAGCGCGACCGCGCTCACCGCGCCCAGTAACTGGGTGGTACGTTTCATGGTTTTGGTCCTCTGCGTGTGTCCTGTGTCAAAAAATCCGCCCACTGGACTTGGCGGTTATCTTCCCCCTGTTCGGAGAATGATTTCGTGTGATGGATCAGCGAATGATCGCCGGATATTCGAGCCGTCCGCTCTCGCCCGGCGCAATCGATGCCAGCGTCCAACGGACGTGAGTGACATCGGCATGCGCGGCGGTGCGGGTCGTGCCGTCTTCATTGGTGATGCTCAGTGTGGAAAGCGTGCCCCAACTGTCACCACCGTCAACCGATACGGTTAGTTCCGCATCCGCGTCAGGTGCCAAACGAACCGCTGAAGGAAGCGGGTTGGTGACAACAAAATTGTCAACAGGCTCTGTGCCGTCATTGGCATAGTCGGTGCCGAAAACTAGGCGATCGCCTGGCACAATCACATTTGGTTCAACCAATTGCGTGCTCTCATTGCCTTGTGCATCAACGGTTGTTTCAACCGCCATCACATCGCCCGAAAGCGAAACGGGGCTTTGGCTTTGCGCGTGCGCAGAAATCGGTAGTGCAGTGCTTGAGAAAACAAGCAAAGCAGCGACCATTTTTTTCAGGTTATTCATGCTCTTAGTTCCTCGAATATTCGAATTAATCGACGGTGACGTCGAAAGTAATGGAATGGACGGTGCCGCCAGCGACTGTGCCAAGATCGACGGAAATGCCGTCTGTGTCTGAAGCTTCGCCCGCGTCATCTCCGCTGGCATCGGTGAGATCGACGCTATCCAGCGTCAGCGTGCCATCGACATAGGTTGTGCCTTCAGGAATGGCGTCGGTGACGACCAAGTCATCAACCGAACCGCTGCCCGCGACGTTTGCGACAATAGTAAAGGTGGCGACTGATCCGGGGACTGCGTTGGTTCCGCCAAAGGGGTCAGTCACACTAACTGATTTGGTTAGATCAACCGATGTGATGCCAACGATCAAGGTGCCAACCGCGCTGTCATCCGCGCCCGTGGCTCCTACAATCGCATCGCCGCCATCAACGCCCCGACCCGCAAACACGGTGCCCGGTGCGCCCGTTCCGGTGACCGCTTCGGCGAGAAGCTCAACATCGCTGGCCCGACCATCGGTCACACCTGTTGGAACAGTGACGATCACGAAAACGCGCAACACTTCATCCGCGTCGAGCAATTGGGTCGTCTCTGGCGCTGTCAGGATTTCGTCGACGCCGGGATCATATGTGCCGTTGCCATTGGTATCGACCGCGATGTTGACGACAGTGGTGTCAAAGTCGTTGCCAGCAACCGCCGGGTTCGCGGTCAGCTCATACGCTTCGGGGCCATTGCCCTGATTTGTAAGCTCATATGTGAGGACCGCTTCGCCCGACTGAACCCCGATTGGGCCACTGTCGAGCGATGTGACTGTCACGTCGATCAGTTCATCAACCCGCACCACAACAGTGTTGGAATCGACCGTTTGCGGCCCCTCTCCGTCCTCATAGGTGGCGGTCGCGGTGTTCTCGATAAGAGTACCCGCGCCAACGCCATCGGCAAGCGCCGGTGCGGAAAGCGTAAACAAGGCCACAACGGACGTGGCGAAAAGCGACTGTTTTATTATCTGCGTATCCATACCTAGGACGGATACAGTTCAATGGTTATCAACCCGTTAGTGCATTGACCGAAACGGCAGAGTTCCGCCGTTTCGGTACAGAAATTTACAACTTACCTTGGTTAATTTGAGGATATTTCTGAGCGCCGAAAATGTCGCAAAAATCGCGAAAAACTGCGAAATTCTACCATTCGGTCAGCTTTTTGGGCGGATCGGGGAATGGATCGGAAGCTTTGCGTGCGCTTCCAGACACATACTCACAATGGCCCAAAAAAAATCTGCGTTCAGGCTGTATTGCCGCGCTCTAAAAGGGCCAAAAGCGCAAAACTGGCGAGCCAGTGCTCACCCATATAGTCACCCGAGACATGGGGCATTGCGGCCGCCAAATGGCTCTGAATGCGCTGTTCAAGAAGCGAGGAAACGACGCTCTCACCCATCGCAAAATCAATACCGTGCAAGCACCAAGCGCGGCTGAGACAAAGCCCGTCGAGATGTGCGATTTTGCCATCACTTCTATCCGAAACGGTGACCGGATGGCACTCTCTCTCCAACCAGCCATTGGCGATTACCAAGCGGTCAAACCATGACGCAAATTCGGCGCGCGGCATGATCCGGCTCATCAACAGTGCAGCGATCAACACAGGCGACAGAAACTCGTCACCGCCCGGCTCCCATCCCGCATAGTCTGACTTCGCCGCAAACGCCCCTCGCGACCAATCATCCACTCTGGCGAGCAGGTCAGGATCACGACCCTGCGCCCATTCCCGAGCCAAGACCAAGGCGAAAGCTGTATTGCCATGCGTGCCAACCGTGATCGGATAGGTCAGCAATGGAAGATAAGCGCCAAACCGCTGCGCAAATCCACGTGCCAGCCCTTCCATATGCGCGGCCCAAGGTTTGTCTTCATGCCTCTCCGCCTCATGATGAAGATAGAGTAGCCATCCCCAACCGTAGGGCCGCTCAAAGCCCCGCGATTCCGGTCGATCCAAATAGGTTAGTTCTGTAGCCAGTTTCTGTTTCGTAAAGGTTATATCGGCCAGAACCTCGATCTCGCGTGCCTCGGGGATATCGGGATAAAGTCGCCGGATGGTGAGCAAAGTCCACCAGCTGTGAACACAGGAATGCCAATCAAAACTGCCAAAGAAGGCAGGATGTAACTCGCGCGGCGTGCGCGCATCAGCATCGCTTCCCAAAACGTGGTCAAGCTTGTTCGGATATTCCTGTGCGACATGCCCCAGCGCAATCCGAGCAAAGCTGCTGGCGATTTCTTGTGTCAGCTCCACAGCAGAAACGCTCCCACATAGATGATCACCACGTTGCACATCCAAAGCGGGATCGCGGTCCCAATCTGTTGACGAATAACACCATTTTGATCTTTCAGCTCCAGCAATGCCGCGGGCACAATGTTGAAATTCGCTGCCATCGGTGTGAGCAAAGTGCCGCAGAACCCGGCGAGCATACCGACCGCGCCGATGACCGCAGGGTTCCCGTCATATGTCTCCACCAAAAGCGGAATTCCGATCGCTGCGGCCATGACAGGAAACGCGGCAAAGGCGTTCCCCATGATGATCGTGAACAGCGCCATGCCCAGCGCAAACACGACTACGGTAAGGAACACGCTGCCTTCAGGGATGGCGCTTTGGGCTGCCCCGCCAATGATCTCACCCACCCCAGCAAGCGCAAACACCGCGCCCAGCGCAGCCAACATTTGCGGGAGGATCGCAGCCCACCCAATGGAATCGAGCAATCGCCGCCCTTCTTCTGCCGGAGCAAGCGCGGGCGGACGGAGCCAAAGCATGGCCGCGATGAGGGCGATAACCACACCGACACCAAATAGGATCAAGGTTTCACGCCGCGCCTCAAACAGGCCGGTTTCGGACAGCGGCGTGTAGTTGTAGAGCAACGTCCCAGCAACCGCCGTAACCGGCACAATTAGCGCAGGCACAAACAAGCGATTGCCCAGCTTCAGCGACAGCGCTCCGCGCTCCTCAAGCGTTGTGGTTGCAGGCTCGCTGCGCTTCAATCCGCCAAACCCGGCTATCGCGACAAGAGCGAGAACAAGCACACCGTTTGCAAAGTCAGACAGGTGAGTGCCTAGGAAGAAGCTGCCCGCGAGCAATCCCCAGAACGCAGCATTGCCCAACCGCCCGTCGCGCAGGCTCAGCAATGCCCAAATCGCGAAAAAGGCGCCCGCAAGCCAATAGAGCCATTCATATGTGATCATGCCGCGTCCTCCCTGCCGGGTTGAACGCGCACTTTTGCGAGCCTTCGGTCGAGTGCGTTGATCCGCCATCCATGGATGATGAACGCGCAGATCGCAGTCGGAATTGCCCATACCGATAATTCGAGCGGAGTGAGCGGATAGCCGTAGCTTTCAAACACACCCTGGATCAGCAAAATTGAGGCGATCGCGAAGAAGATATCTTCACCGAAGAACAGTCCGACATTGTCGGTCGCCGCTGACATGGCGAGCACCTTTTCGCGGTTTTCATCGCTCAATTCGCCGTGTGACTTTTCCGCAGCAGCCTCTGCCATCGGCGCGACCAATGGCCGCACGGCTTGGGGATGACCGCCAATATCCTTCATCCCCAGAGCCGCCGTAATCTGGCGAAAACCGAGATAGATGGTCAGCAATTTGCCCATGGTCGCACCGCGCACGCCTTCGATCAGACCCCGCGCACGCTGTTGCAGACCATATCTCTCCAACAATCCGATGACCGGCAAAATGATCCACGTCACTGATATATAACGATTATCGTTGAACGCCTTACCCAAAGCCTCAATCACAGCGCCAAGATCAAACCCAGCGAGTAATCCCGTGGCCAATGCAGCGCCGACAACCACCATCAGCGGATTGAAGCGCAAAGCAAAGCCAATGACGACCAGCACAATCCCCAAAAGCGGCCAGTAATTTGTCGCGACTTCGGCTTCATTCATGTCCGAAACCCCCTCCACCCGGTGTGAGTATTACGAATGTGTCGCCGGGCCGCATTTCAGCAGAACCCGTCGCCCCAAACTCTTCGCGCGTGCCATCGGTGCGCTCCACCCAGTTTCGCCCGGGCTGTGCATCAGAACCGCCATTGATCCCGCATGGCGCGACAGCTCTACGATTAGCGAGCATGTTGGCGCGCATTTCTTCAAGGAAAGTCACAGCGCGCTCAACTCCGTCGCCTCCTTTGAATTGCCCTGCCCCGCCAGAACCCCGGCGGATCGCAAATCGTTCAAGTCGCACAGGAAGGCGTGTTTCGAGTATTTCGGGGTCTGTTAGACGGCTATTGGTCATGTGTGTTTGAACCGAACTGGTTCCTTCATGATCAATGCCAGCACCTGATCCGCCGCAGATCGTCTCGTAATATTGATGGCGCTCATTGCCAAAGGTGAAGTTGTTCATCGTGCCCTGGCTCGGCGCGAGTTTTCCTGTTGCCGCGAACAGTGCGTCGGTTACGGCTTGGCTGGTTTCGACATTGCCAGCGACAACAGCGGCACCGGGTCGTGGATTGAGCATCGAGCCCTCTGGAACAACCAATTCCACCGGCCTCAAACACCCATCATTCATCGGGATCACATCGTCGATGAGAGTGCGCAGAACATAGAGAGCCGCCGCCCGTGTGATAGAGCGAGGGGCGTTAAAATTGTCCGGCAATTGGTCAGATGTTCCGCTGAAATCGAACACTGCAGAGCGTGCCGATTTATCGATGCGGATTGCCACTTTTACGACGGCGCCATTATCCATCGGGTAAGCAAAATTGCCGTCCTCCAATCGGTCAATCAGACGGCGCACACTTTCCTCTGCATTGGCGAGGACATGGCCCATATAGGCGGCCACTACGTTGGGCCGGGAATCGCGCGCTGCGCCGCAGAGCAATTCAGCCCCGCGTGTGCACGCGGCGAGTTGAGCACGAAGGTCGGACAAGTTGCGATCCGGCGCACGCGCTGGATATTGTGCGTCGGTCAAAACGGCACGCACCGCATCCTCACAAAAGGTCCCCTGATCGACCATTAGGAGGTTGTCGATCATCACCCCTTCTTCATCGATCGAGCGGCTTTCAGGCGGCATTGAGCCTGGCGCAATGCCGCCGATATCGGCATGATGACCGCGAGCCGCAACAAACCCATCTGGTTCATCGCTATCGTTATTATAGAACACTGGAACGATAACGGTGATATCGGGCAGATGGGTGCCACCGCGATAGGGATCGTTAAGCACATAGGCATCGTCTCGCTGAAACCCGCGTCCATCACGCGCATCGCCGCGCGCTTCGATTACTCTGGCAATGCTATCGCCCATCGAGCCCAGATGAACCGGGATGTGCGGAGCGTTTGCGATCAAGGCTCCGCTCGCGTCGAACAGAGCGCAGGAAAAGTCGAGCCGCTCCTTGATGTTCACCGAGGTAGCCGTGGATTGCAGCACCACGCCCATTTCCTCGGCAATCGCCATGAACAGATTGTTGAATATCTCCAACCGCACGGGATCAACTTCGGTCCCAATCGCTCGGTCACGCACAAGAGCCTCGGCACGAGTAAGGATCAGACTGCCCTCTTCCTCCAATCGCGCCTGCCAGCCTTCTTCGACAAAGGTGGTGGAGCCGGGGTCGATGATAAGGGCGGGTCCGTTGACGGCTTTACACGTCTCCATATCTGACCGAGAAATGGTGGGCCATGTGCCAGACGCTTCGCATGTAACCTCAGTGGGTTTTGCGGTCGCGGCCTCCAATCCACCAGACAATCCAGTGGCCTCAACGCTTAACGCTTCGACGATAATCCGAGCGTCTTCATCCGTATAGCCAAAGCGTTGGCGATGAAGTTTGCGGAATGCGGCATCCATTGCGTCGGCGTCATCGCATGCAATGCTCAAAGAGGAATCGCTCCCCTGAAAGCGCAATCTGGCGCGCGCTTCGATGGATATGTCAGTGAAAGCGATGCCCTGCTCAACCAAAGCGCTGTGGGACGCTTCGCCAAGTTCCGCCAACTCTTCGGCAAAGCCCTCACTCAACGGGCGAACCACGCTGACCTCCCGGATAGCCTTCACCGGAGCCAACCCTATCCCAAAGGCCGACAGCATGCCTGCGAGCGGGTGAACCACAACCGTCTCCATACCCAACTCATCGGCCACCATGCAGGCGTGCTGCCCGCCTGCCCCGCCAAAACAAGCGAGCGCATAGGCCGTCACATCGTGGCCACGCGCAACCGATATCTTGCGGATTGCATTAGCCATATTGTCGACCGCGATGGTGAGAAAACCCTGCGCAATATGTTCAAGCGATCGCGTCTCAGGTAACGCCGCCGCCACCTGTTTAAGCGCCAGCTTCGCGGCCATCGGATCAAGCGGTTCGTTGCCATCGCGCCCAAAGACATGGGGAAAGAAAGCCGGATCAATCCGCCCCAGAAAAAGGTTGCAATCGGTAACAGTCAACGGCCCGCCTTTGCGATAACAAGCAGGACCGGGATCTGCGCCAGCGCTATGCGGACCAACGCGGAAACGTGCACCATCAAAGCTGCAAATTGAGCCTCCGCCAGCCGCCACTGTGTGGATTTGCATCATAGGTGCAGCCACCCGCACCCCGGCCACCACGCTATCACCGGTCAGCTCATATTCGCCCGAATAATGCGCGACATCTGTGCTGGTCCCGCCCATGTCGAACCCGATCAATTTCGAGTACCCCAAAGGCTCGCACGCCGTCACCATCCCGACCACGCCCCCTGCTGGCCCGGAAAGGATAGCATCTTTGCCGCGGAATGCTCCGACCTCAGCCAGTCCGCCATTCGACTGCATAAACCGCAATTGCTCGGCATGTGGCAATTGGCTTTGCAAAGTGTCGGTGTAGCGACGCAGAACAGGCGAGAGGTAGGCGTCAACGACCGTCGTATCCCCGCGCGGGATCAGCTTGATCAACGGGGCAACCTCATGGCTGGTGCTGACCTGCGCAAAGCCGGCTTCGCGCGCGATTTGCGCCAGCCGTGCCTCATGCTCGCGGTGCTTCCACCCATGCATCAGGATAATTGCGATGGCATCAAAGCCTTTGCTCCTCAGAGCTTCAAATTGGGCGCGCGCCGCTTCGGCGTCCATCGCAGTGAGGACCGCGCCATCGACTGCGACCCGTTCATCAATCTCGACGACTTCTGCGCTCAATTGTTCAGGCAAGATGATGTGCCGCGCGAAAATCTCAGGGCGCGCCTGTGTGCCAATGCGCAGCGCATCGCCGAACCCTTTGGTGATCGCCAGCGCGACCCGCTCACCCTTACGCTCTAACAGGGCATTCGTGGCGACCGTGGTCCCGATCCTCAGCTCCGCAATCGGACCCTCGCCATGATGCGCGATCAACCGCCTCACGGCTTCGCTCGCAGCATCAACGTAGTGTCCCGGATTTTCAGACAAGAGCTTATCCGTCACCAGTTGCCCGTCAGGCGTCTGCGCAACAACATCAGTAAAGGTCCCGCCGCGATCAATCGCAAAGCGCCAAGCGTTCATGCTTTTTCGCGGTCCCTTAATACGGCTTTGAGCCTCTGCCCCTCCTTTTCGCAACCCCGCCGCATTCCGTCAATCGTGTGTCACCCTGACCCACAACCTCCAATTTGAGAGCTTGCTTTCGCGGCGACTTTTGTCTGTGAGCAATGCGAACACCAAATATGTCCGGAGAGAGACCCATGGCCGAATATGAAACCATCCGATTTGAGCGCACAGGCGATCTTGCGACGATCACACTCAACCGGCCTGAGCGGCTCAACGCATGTGCCCCAGAAATGGCAGAGGATATCTTCAACGCGATCCGCGATATTGGCGATGCACGCGCACTGTTGATCAAAGGCGAAGGGCGCGCATTCTGTTCTGGTGCCGACCTATCGGGTGGACGCGGATCACGAACCAGTACGACCGCCGGTGACGGTTCATTCACCGTCCTCCAGCAAAGCTATAATCCCTTGATGGCCTCGCTTTGGAACCTTCCAATCCCGGTGGTCACCGCGGTTAACGGTCCAGCAGCGGGGATCGGTTGCTCCATTGCACTGGCCGGTGATTTCGTGCTCGCGGGCAAGAGCGGCTATTTCCTGCAAGCCTTCGTCAATATCGGCCTGGTCCCTGATGGCGGGTCAAGCTGGATCCTGCCGCGCCTTGCTGGCCTTGCTCAAGCAACCCGGATGATGATGCTGGGTGAGAGGATTCATGGCGAGGAAGCAGAGCGCATCGGACTGATCTATAAATGCGTCGAAGATGATGCGCTCGCAGCGGAAGCTCAGGCGATTGCAGAGCGGCTCGCCGCAGGGCCAACGGTCGCGCTATCGCGTATGAAGGCGAATATTCGCGGCGCACTGCAATGCGACCTTTCAACCGCGTTGATGATGGAGGCCCAAGGTCAACGCATTGCTGGATCAAGCGAAGACGCAGCCGAGGGCGGCAAGTCTTTCCTTGAGAAGCGTAAGCCTGCTTTCAAGGGCCGCTAAACCAACTTTTTCACCCGCGCTCCGGGGGGCGGTGGATCTTGCGGCGGGCCCGCAAAACACTGAGCCATCGCCATCCAGCGTGTTGCATTCTCGCCCGTCACTTTAAGCGAAGTGTCGGCGATATTGCGGCATTGCGTCACAACTTGGCAGAACTCCTGCGCCGATCCCTCGATCAGCTCGCCATCGGTATCATCACCAAAGGTCTGCACCTCTCCCGTGGCCATAGTCAGCGCAAGCTGAGGACGCGGTTCGGGAGCCTCCAATTTGCGGTTGGCGAATGTCCAGCCGTAGGTGTTCATGCCCAGCACAACGATATTGGCAAGCGCATTGGACGGTGGGCGCTCCTTTCCCAGTTCGTCATAGATCGCCTGCGCATGCGACCATGTTTCCATCAACCGTGCAGTGATCGACGAACGCGCGCTCATGCTTGGTCCAGCCCAAGGCAATCGCGCCTTTGGGTCCGCCGCTGCAAAGGCATCGGAAAGCTCAGGATAGAAGCTGCGCCATTCACCAAGCAGTGCCTGACCGCTGAGCCCGCCGGCTTGTTCCTTTTCGAATTCTCGAAAATTGAGCCCGCGAGACGCAGTCACATCCTGCATGAACACCTTGAAACCAGCCGCGTCCTTTAGCGAAAGCAAAGCTGCGCGGTTCCAGACATGCAAGTGACGCAGAATCTCGTCGACGCTCCAGCCCTTAAAGCCGGTTGTGCGTTCAAATTCTGCATCCGCCAATCCGGAAAGCAACGCATCCAAATCTGCGCAAACATTGCGAAAATCTTCAGCCTGCTGCATGCTCTATCCCAACCCGGCCCGCGGCTAGATAAGTTGACGGATCAGGGCCAGCAATTCGTGCGGGCCAACAGGCTTTGCAAGTGTCCGATCCGCACCAACTGTCATCGCCGTAGAAACCGCGTGATAGTTGTCGCGTGAGAACGCACCCGAAATCGCGATCACCGGTGCGGGGTGATTGCGGATTTGCTTGAGAGCCGAAATCAGCGTCACTCCGCCATGCGGGCTGGGTTTCCCGTTCTCTTCGATCAAGAGGTCAGAGATCACCAAATCCACATGGTTTTCATCAACATGTTTCAGAGCAACTTGCGCATTGGTGTGGAGTGAGACCGCATAGCCTTCATCCTCAAGTGAATATTTGAGCAAAGGGCCAAAATCGGCATCATCCTCAAGGATAAGGATTTGAGGGACTTTGCCAGTTTCTACCATTGTTGCCCCTCCCTTTCACTAGCCATCAGCATCGCCTTTAGTCTTGCTGTCTAGCACATCTCTTATCTGCGCCGAAGTCATTGAGGGTGATGACGGTTTTGGCAAGAGTGGAGCGACAACTTGGCCCATTTCTTCATCAGTAAACCCGGTATAGCCTGACATATAGATAATAGGGATATCAGGGATGATAGCGCGCGCCCGGCGGGCAAGCTCAAACCCACCAACACCGCCCGGCATCACAACATCGGTGAGCAGCAAGTCAACACGTACACCGTCTTCGATCATCTTGATCGCATCGCGGCCCGACGGTGCCAAAACCGTTTTGTAATTCAACTCTCGCAGCAACTCATCCAATTGCTCCAGCAAGAATTGCTCATCCTCAACGATAAAGATCGTCTCGCCATTTCCCTCAAGCAGCGGAGCGAGCGCAATTGGGCCTTCTTGACCGGTTTCCGCACTACCACGGGGTAGGAACAATTTGACCGCCGTGCCTTCGCCTTCCTCGGTATAGATGCGGATTTCACCGTCGGATTGCTGGACAAAACCGTAGACCATGGAAAGGCCAAGTCCGGTCCCCGAATTGGTCCCCTTCGTGGTGAAAAACGGGTCCAGTGCCCGTGAGACGACTGCCTTGGACATGCCGGGGCCGTTATCGGAAACGGATATCTCGATATAGCGATGCGCCTGCCCGTCCGCTCTCGCTTTATCGCTGTGTTGTTGGGACAATCGCCCTTCGGTTGAGTGGACCGCGTCTTGTTTGCTCAACCCTTCGACTTCGGCGGGCAAAGCGTCCACCGCGCGCACGCCAAGCCGGATGGTATGACCGACATTCGCCTGCATAATCGCATCGCGGCTGTTGAGGATCAGGTTGAGCACCGCATTTTGCAACTGCCCCTGATCGCAAAAGACCATAAGATCATCATCAAGCGCGGGAAATTCGACCGTGATCGACGCCTCGATCGCCGGATCAACCAACGCTTTGAGCTCCAGCAGCACCTCTGACATTGTCCGCGCTGTCGCCCGAGCTGGTTGCTTCTTCGCAAAAGCAAGCAAGCGACTGGTAAGCTCCGCCCCGCGCGTGATCGACTTCAGCGCGGCATTCGCTGAACGTTCGCCCCGCTCGCTCAGTTCATCACGCCGGATCAGCTCCAGTGCATATTGCATCGTGTTGAGCAAATTGTTGAAATCATGCGCGATACCGCCGGTCAGCTGACCAAGGGCATCCAACCTCGATTGACGCTCGATCTGTTGTCGATTGCGCTCCGCCTCTGACACATCATCCAACACGATGACCGTGTGTAGTGGCGAAGACTGACTTTGAACCAAAGCCGATGTTACGCGCACATACCGAGTGTCGTCGGCTCCTGCGCGAGTCATCAAATGAACCTCTCCCCCGATCCGTTGACCGATTTGCGCACGGGCGATTGGGTCATGTGAGGATTCAAGCGGAGCCATATCCTGCGGGTCAAGAAACTCGATCGCATCCGGCCAATCAAACGGCGCCTCTGCCGTAATCCCACCCAGGATATGACGACCAGCGTCGTTGATCATCAACACCCGCTTATCCGCATCAAGTCCCACGACCGCCCCGGTGACGGTGTCAAAGACATTGCTAAGCAGCTCAAGCGATTGCTCATTCTGGCGACGAACTTCGACAAGTTCAGAGATATCCCGAGCAATGCCGAGCACAAACTTGTCACCCTGCGCGTCTTCAAACCGCACTTTCTTGGTGAACAAGACACGACGTTCGCCGTCGGGAAACTCAACGCTCTCTTCGGTTTCAGCTACACCTGTTGTCAGCGCGATCCGATCTTGTTCAAGAAAGACATCGCGCTCTTCTTCGTTGTATTGCTCGATCGTCGTGGTGCCGATCACATCGTCGCGTATCTCTTCGGGATAGGCATTGAGGAAGTTCTGATTGGCCTCAACGATCCTGAATTCGGCATCCTTCACAAAAATCAGATCGGGAATGTGTTCAAACATCAGGCTCTGAAACGCGTTCGCGACTAACAGGCGCTGTTCCGCTTCAATCGTGTCTGTCACGTCGCGCGCAACCGCCAAAAGAAACGGCTCGCCCGCGCTATTCTCAAACCGAATTTTCTTGGTCTGGAATGTCCGCATCGGGCCGCCCATCACTGCGATTTGTTCGGTCGCAATCGATTGACCCGTTTCAAAAGCCTCGCGATCTTTGGCCTGAAACGCTTCGACAGCCTCAGGATTGATTTCCTCTGCTCCCGTCATTCCGATGACGGAATCGCGCTTGTCTTCGGGGAACAGGTTGAAGAAGGCGGGATTACCTTGAACATGCCGGAACTCCGCATCCTTGACGAAAATGAGGTCAGGGATGTTGTTCAAGATCAGTTCTAGGAATTGGCGCGCATCCTCGCTCTCACGGCGCGCAACAACCGCAGCCTCCAGCGTTGTATCGCGCCCTTTCGTTTGAGAGGTATTATCGAGATATTCGTCCGGTGCTCCATCACGATGCGAGATCAGGAACGCTGATGCCATTTCTGCAAGCGACACCAGTTTCGCTTTGCCGGCATCGTCCAAATCACCCGGATTTGTGTCAACGATGCAAAGGGTCCCCACGGCGATCCCATCAATGATGATCGGGGCGCCCGCATAAAAGCGGATATGGGGCGGGCCGCTGACATGTTCACTGTCTGCAAATCTCTCATCCAACTGTGCATCGGGGATGATCAAGGGATCGTCTTGACGGATCACTTGATTGGCAAACGAGACGTCGAGACTGATCTCGCCATCGGTCAGTCCCTGACGCGACATGAACCAATTGCGGTTTTCATCAACCAAAGAGACTAGCGCAGCCGGCACACCAAAATACGCCTTAGCGATGAGGGTTATCGCATCCAATCGAGTATCAGCGACCGTTTCCGATAGGGAAAGGCTGCGAAGAACTTTCAAACGTTGAGTGTCGTCAAAGTTATCCAATCATCAATTCCCGTGAATTATAGTCATTATTACCTATTTCACCAATTTCCTCTGACGGTTTCTTGGTTAGGTATGATGTCGAATAAAGACACGGCACTTGAACTTCAATCAATATTAGATGAAAAATTGTCCTAATAAATGGACATCTTTGAAATTTGCGGTTCGGACGGTCCCTCGCGATCCGCCGTTTCGATACGATAGTAGGGCGACAAGATTGTCATTGGACGCGGCGCGTTAAGTCGGCTAGTTGCACTGCAACATAGGAGCATCCGCTCCCGTGGGCGTCAAAGAAACGCCCGCGCGCACGACACACATCGCGCGGCTCTCGCACCGTAAAACACGCAAATACGGCTTTGGCTCGATAACGAGCCTCGCTGATGCGCTTAGCCGCATGACTAAAGAAAAGAACGACATGACCTTCGAAGACCTCCCCACAGGGCTGAAAACAGCACTTGCCGAACGCGAGTATTCGCAGCCAACCGATGTGCAGGCCGCCGTGCTTGAACCCGAAGCTTTGGGCCGCGATTTGGTTGTCTCGGCACAGACCGGTTCGGGCAAGACAGTCGCATTCGGCTTGGCCATGGCGGGTGAGCTGCTCGACGATGCAGGCGAATTGAACCGTTCGGACAGTCCCCTCGCGCTGGTCATTGCGCCGACACGCGAATTGGCATTGCAAGTTAGCCGCGAACTCGCTTGGCTCTACAGCGCGATTGGCGCGCGGGTTGCGACCTGTGTGGGCGGCATGAACCCATCGCATGAACGCAAAGTCCTGCGATCAGGCGCCACCATTGTGGTCGGCACGCCCGGCCGTTTGCGCGACCACCTAGAGCGCGGCGCGCTTGACCTGTCCGCTCTCAGCGCAATTGTCCTCGATGAAGCTGACGAGATGCTCGACATGGGCTTTCGTGACGAGTTGGAAGCGATCCTTGATGCGGCGCCAGAGACGCGCCGCACCCTACTGTTCTCTGCGACGATGCCGCGCCCGATTGAGGCGCTTGCCCAGCGTTACCAACGCAATGCCCTGCGCATCGCGACGGTCGATAAAGGACGCAGTCACGAAGACATCTCTTATCAGGCAGTGACAGTTTCACCCCCAGAGATTGAGAACGCAGTGGTCAACCTGTTGCGGTTTCATGAAGCGGAAACGGCGATCCTGTTTTGCGCGACGCGTGAAAGCGTCCGGCGATTGCATGCGACATTGCAAGAACGCGGCTTCAGCGTCGTCGCCTTGTCAGGTGAGCACTCTCAGCAAGAGCGCAATCAAGCGCTGCAAGCTCTGCGCGACAGACGAGCGCGGGTTTGTGTAGCGACCGATGTTGCCGCGCGCGGAATTGATCTCCCTTCGCTCAGCCTCGTTGTTCATGTCGAGATCCCTCGCGATGCCGAGACCTTGCAACACCGCTCTGGCCGCACGGGCCGCGCTGGTAAAAAGGGTACCGCAGTTCTTATCGTCCCCTTCCCCCGCCGCAAGCGCGTCGAAGGCATGCTGCGACGGGCCAGTATCAAGGCCACGTGGACCGATGCTCCTGACCGCGATGCGATCATGACAAAGGACCGCGAGCGGTTGCTCGAAAAGCTCATGGAGCCGGTCGAAGTCACCGATGCTGACCGCGAGCTTGCCGAAAAATTGATGACGCAGAAAAGCCCGGCTGAACTGGCTGCGATGCTCGTGCACGCGCACCGCTCAAAGATGCCTGCGCCTGAAGACTTGATGCCGAACACACCCGAGGCACGCCGCGCTGCTCAAAACGAAAAACATCGCCCCGGATTCGAAGATACCGTGTGGTTCCGCATGGATATTGGGCGCAAACAGAACGCTGATCCGCGCTGGATCCTGCCGCTCTTGTGCCGACGGGGCCACGTCACCCGCAACGAAATCGGCGCCATTCGCATTGGTCCTGACGAAACCTATTTCCAGATCCCACGCACCCTTTCCGAAAAATTCCATGCCGCCACGCAGCGCACAGCGGGCACCGAAAGCGATGAAGATGCAATCCGCTTTGAAGTGTCGCAAGACGGCCCGCGCGTTGCCGCTCGCGCCAATCGGAAGGGACGCTCTGATCCCGGTCGCAGGCCGCGTCCACCGGGCGTAAAGGCGCAACCCTCACGCGGCCCGCAAGGGGAACGAAAGGGCGACTTTAAGGGGAAGAAGGGCAAACCAAAGGGTAAGCCCAAGGACAAATTCGGAGGAAAAGGCGGTCCACCGAAAAACGGTGGTGGTCAAAAACGCCGTCCAAACGACGGCTGAAAACCAATCACAGTTTGGACAAGACTATCGCCATCATTGGTAGTCTGACGGGTATCCGCGTTTTCTCAAATAGCCGCTCCGCTGCCCTATCGCGTCGGTAGGTGTTGCCAGACCAGACTCGACTGATTGGATATCGAAATCGATCAGGCAGGGAAGCGCTGCGCCAACCAGAGAAACGTTGCGAGTAGACTGACAGCACCTCTGCAAAGGTATGCGAACCTATACGAATTCGAAATTGGTAGCGGAGGAGGGACTTGAACCCCCGACACGCGGATTATGATTCCGCTGCTCTAACCACCTGAGCTACTCCGCCCCAAAGGGATCCCGCCGGTCATATTACAAGGCGGGATTCGCGAGGCCAAAGACCTCAAGCGAGCGGCGCGTTTAGGGCGCAGGTTCGCGCCGGTCAACCTCAAGTTTGCCGCCGAGCCACCTCTAGCGTGAGCTCTTGTTCATCCGCAGCACTTTGACCGCCAAGCTGCGGTTGAACGCACGGTCTACCGCTTTGCCGATTTCGGGCAAGCTACCGGCCAATTGAGCCAGAGCATCGCGGTCGATCCGCGCCATGCGCATGTCCTGTGTGACAGTGACCGTCGCGCTTGCCCGTTCGCCCGAGACATGGCTCATTTCGCCTAAGAATTCACCCGCACCGCATTCGCTGACGATGGCCAGATCCCGCTCAATCTCTGCGCGGCCGCTGGCGATGTAAATCAAAGGCGGGTCGAGTTGCCCCTGATTGATCAATTGCGAGCCAACGGTGACGTCCTCCCAGATCATGAGATCGCGCAGGCGGCTTTGCTGGGTCGGCTCCTCGATCTTCATCACATGGTCGAACAGATCACGCTCTTCGCTCGTCATCACGCCGGAGCGTGCTCTGCGGCGGAGTTCGAACAGGCGCGCACCATTTACGGCCACAAAGCCTATCGCGATCGCCAGTCCGATGCCAATACCTGAGGTGAGCGCAAAGTAGGCGACACCCAAAAGGCCGGCAGCGAGGCACAGCATTCGGATCGTACGCACCTGATGCGGGATCATCGCCCCGATCAACGCGATCCCTGCTCCCCAGCCGACCAATGCGCTCCAATTGTCCATCTCTGCTCCTTAGCAGCCAATATCCCGCATCGTCGCGGGAAAACGTTAGGCCAGTCGCTCTTTGCCCCGAAAGGCGCAGCGCTTCACCGCCTCCCACGGGCCATCCTGATAGAGATGCAATTCGAGCGCGGGAAAGGTGAAGGCGCGCAGTTCAATCGTCGGGCCAAGCTGCGCCTGAAGCTCGCGCGCCTCACGCTTCGAGACCTTGTTCTGGATCGTAATGTGGGGGCGCGGCTCGTACAGGTCCTGCGCGGTCAGACTGCCGTGGAAGTGCTCGGCTATTATGGCGCGCAATGTCAGCAACGGCTCGCTTTGCAGCGCGATGGCGGTTCCTGTGTGAAGGTCCATGACGCCAGAGATTGCGGCCTCAGGAGGTGCGAATTCACGGGTGATGGTGGGTAGGAACGTCTTAAGTTCCTCCAAAAGCGACGGTGCAAAGGAGTGGAACATAGTGACATGCGCGTGCAAGTGATTGCGCTCCGCCGGATAGTGCTCTCGACGCAGACCATCTGCCCACGCCTGAATATTCGGCGGCAAAGCGGCGGTGACGATAAACGGCCGCGCCACGTCCCTACTCCATCTCTCCGCGTTCTCGGCGTTTGCTTGCCGCGTTCGCCGAGGAGCGTTGGCGCACAGGGAACGTGCGGTTCAGCTGCATAAACACTCCGCTCACTCCATCTCTCCGCGCTGCCGGCGAAGTTCAAACCACTTCTCAACCGCCGCATTGTGGCCATCCAGCGTTGCGTTGAACTCATGCCCGCCCGTGCCATCCGCGACCATGAAGAGGTATTCGTGATCTTCTGGGTTCAACACCGCTGCGATGCTCTCACGCCCCGGATTAGTGATCGGACCACTGGGTAGGCCAACCATCGTATAAGTGTTGTAGCCATTCACCGCAGCGATCTCGGACTGACGGATACGGCGGCCCAAAGGTTTACCCTGCGTGATCGGATAGATGATTGTGGGGTCCGCTTGCAGCATCATCCCCACTTCGAGCCGGTTGGAATAAAGGCCCGCAACTGTGCCGCGCTCCTCGGGTGTGCCGGTCTCTTTTTCAACTACGGAGGCAAGGATCAACGCCTCTCGCAGCGTTTCAACCGCAATGTCATCGGACCGCTCTGCCCATGCCTCAGCCAGGTACAAATCCATAGCTGCCTGCATTTGCTCGACCAGCGTGCCGCGTTCCTGTCCGCGTTCAAAGGCGTATGTGTCAGGCAGGATTGAGCCTTCAGGCGGCACGTCGATATCGCCCGTCATCAGCTCTTCGGCCATCAATCGTTCCCACACCAAAACAGACGGCATGCCTTCGGGGATGGTGACGAAACGGCGAATGACATCACCAGATTGGAACATGTTAAGGATGTCACCTTGCGACATGCCTTCGGTTAGCTGGAACTCACCCGCTTGAATGGGATCAGAGGACCCGAACAGGCGAGCAGTCATCAGGAAGCCGTCAGCGGATTCGATCAAGCCGCCCTCTTCCAAATCTTTGGCCACCGCGCTCAATGAGGAGCCTGCTGGCACAATAAATGGTGTGTCTTGCTCAACCGTGGCAGCGCCCAGCCCTGCCCCGCTAACGAACAAAGCGACAGCGGCGACCAAGGCCAAAACCAGTCCGACGATGCAGCCGAACCGCTTCATCGGATCAATTCACCTTCTGCATGATGATCGACGCGTTGGTGCCGCCAAAACCGAACGAATTGTTCAGCACCGCGTTCACTTCGCGCTTTTTCGCTTTCAGTGGCACAAGGTCGATGCCTTCTGTGCCGTCATCGGGATTGTGCAGGTTAAGCGTTGGCGGCACCACACCGTCGCGCATGGCGAGGATGCAGAACACCGCCTCGACCGCGCCAGCACCGCCCAGCAAGTGACCGATTGCGCTCTTGGTCGAACTCATCGAAGCGCCGCTGAGATCATCGCCGAGCACCCGCTTCACCGCAGCCAGCTCAATTGTGTCGGCCATGGTCGATGTGCCATGCGCGTTGACATAGTCGATATCACCGGGGCCAAGGCCCGCTTTTTTCAAAGCCATCCGCATCGCCAATTCCGCGCCCTTGCCCTCTGGATGAGGGGCAGTGACGTGATAGGCGTCGCCTGACAGGCCGTATCCAGTGACCTCGGCATAAATCTTTGCGCCGCGTGCTTTGGCATGCTCGTATTCCTCAAGCACAACAACGCCCGCGCCTTCGCCCATGACGAAGCCTTCGCGGTCCTTGTCATAGGGGCGGCTTGCCTCTTTTGGGCGGTCATTGAAGCTGGTGTTAAGCGCGCGCGCCTGTGCGAACCCTGCAATGCCCAGCGGGTTGACGGTGCTTTCCGCGCCGCCCGCCAGCATGATATCCGCATCGTCCATCATGATCATGCGCGCCGCATCACCGATGGAATGCGCACCGGTTGAGCACGCCGTCACGACCGCATGGTTCGGGCCCATAAAACCATATTTGATTTGCACCTGGCCAGTGACCAGATTGATCAAGCGACCATGCACAAAATGCGGAGAGACGCGGCCCGGACCACGCTCTTTCAGAACGATGCTTTCGCTTTCGATCCCCGGCAAACCGCCAATTCCTGCGCCGATTGAGCAACCCACGCGCTCTTTTTCTGCATCGGAAAGATCGGTCAGGCCTGCGTCTTCCAATGCCTGACCCGCTGCGTCTATGCCGTACACGATGAAGGGATCGACTTGCCGCTGAACCTTGTGATCAACACGCTTGTCCGCATCAAAGCCCCAAGGGTGATCCTTGTCCTTTACCTCGCATGCGATGGTGCATTTCTGACCTTCAGGATCGAAGCTTGTGATTGGCCCCGCGCCGCTTTCGCCAGCAATCAGGTTTTTCCAAGAGGTCTCTACATCGCCCCCAAGCGGGGTGACGAGGCCAAGTCCGGTAACAACAACGCGGCGCATTCATCTCTCCAAAGCCTCAACGGGCCAAATGTTTGTATCCCCAAACACTACAGGCCCGCGACCCTTGTAAAAAGGGCTCGGGCCTGTCGGTCAGAGACCCGACCTTGCAAGCAAGGAACCGGGCAATCTGGGGGCGATTAGCCCTTGTGCTCTTCGATGAATTTGGTCGCATCGCCAACGGTGCTGATCTTTTCAGCCGCATCGTCGGGGATTTCCACGCCAAACTCTTCTTCAAAAGCCATCACCAGCTCGACAATGTCGAGGCTGTCAGCGCCCAGATCATCGATGAAGCTCGCTTCTTGAGTGACCTTGTCACCTTCGACGCCGAGATGCTCGACGACAATTTTCTGCACGCGGTCGGCAGTATCGCTCATGTGTTTCCCTCTTAGATTTGGGGTTTCAATTACCCCATGGCCCTAAAGGTGCGTTCGATTGAGCGCAAGTCAAGATGCGATGCGCATTCGCGATCATCACCAATGATCATGCAAACAGCGCGCGCGTATCCCGTATTTCGATGTCGCTGCGCGGCTGCAAAGAGCGCAGAATTTTGTATTTATGGGCGCTGCCAAAGGTGATGAGCGCGGTCAGCCCCTGCCCGGTAATCATGTCGAGCGCGCTGTTGATAAGGTCCGTGTGCGCCCGGTTGATCTGTGTCCAGCCGCCGGGGCCAAGATCTTCGTCAAAGAAACGCTGATACGGACTGCGTGACTTTTCAACGAGTTGGTCGAATTCTTGAGTGTGGATGAAAAGCGGATCATCACCGCGACCGGCGATCTCGCGCGAATAGTGGCTCAACGCGGCCTGATGGACTTCCCTTTCAATCGCGCGCGATGGGTCGCTCTCAATCCGCTCCAAAGCCGCACGGCGATCATCGGCAATCTTTTGTGTCCAACCCGCCGTGCCCAAGATGCGGAAACCCATTTCCTGGCTCAGCGGAAAGACGACATCCGTGTATTCTGGGAAAACCTGCGTGCGCGGTTCGTCCACTTTTCCGGTTTCTCGAAACGAAGTGATGGCTTGATCCACCCTATCAGGGGGGATTTCAGTCAGGATCACGTCTGGCGCGGCTTTGCGGATTGCCGCTTCGAGGATGGGCAGCGAATATCGCTCACTGGTGCGATGGCCGGAATGGATCACGCCCATCACATGCACCTGAGTTGCGCCAGTCATGGCTTGTTCGTCGGCACTGCATGCTGTCAGCAGGGGCGATGCTGCCAATCCAAGCGATCCAATGAGAGCGGTGCGCCGGGTAAGGGTGAATTCTTGTTCCATGTCAGTGTATTCAAAAGCTACGCTCAATTGGTTTCACCTTCCACTCAACGACCGCAAAAATAGTGCAATTAGTGGCCAATAGTACCGCTGACCTACGACTTAACTCGGTTCAACGCAGCTCAGAAACGCTTCAGCGAACGCTCGGAACAAAATACCCAGTTCACCCATTAAGTCATTGAAACCGCGGCGCATTCGGTGCCACGGATTAACCCATGAACTCATCAAGGAGATCCATGACTAACATTACAACACTGAAATCGCTTACCCAAACTACATATGACTCAGTCGAAGGCTATCGCAAGGCCATCGACAAGGCCGACAGCCCCGCGCTGAAAAGTGCCTTGGAACGCCGACTGAACTCGCGCATCGAGACGTTGAATACGTTGAACCGAGCGCTAGAGGCCAACGGCGAGAAGCGGATTGATACCGTCAGCATGACCGGGACCGCACATCAAACATTTATGAGCATCGCCGAGGCATTCTCGAACAGCAACGAAGCCGCGATTGAGCGCGTGGAAGAGGGCGAGGACTATCTCGCCGAGCAATTCCGTGATGCGTTGAACGACGACGGCGAGACATTGGATAGCTCATTCCGAATGGTGATTGAACAAGCGTACCGAGAAGTGCGCGAAGGCGAACGCTTTAGCGACATGCTCGAAAAGCAATACGCATAGCTCTCAGCCGGAATTCGCAAGTGGGGACTTGCGAACTGAGCGTCGAGCGCGCTTTGATGAAAAATATCTAAAAGATTATTTGGTCTGAGCGCGCTCCGCTCACTAAAGCAAAAACCCGAAACAAAAAGGGCGCCGATCCACAAAGGATCGGCGCCCTTTTGTGTATCAGGCCGGTTTGTCGCTTTGCTGGCCTTCTTTCTTAGGAGGCTCAACCAAACGCAGCATCAATTCGCGCAATTGTGCTGGCTCTGCTTTGGACGGCGCGCCCATCATCAGGTCTTCGCCCTTCTGGTTCATCGGGAAGGCGATCACTTCACGGATCGCTTCTTCACCAGCGAGCAACATCACAATCCGGTCAATGCCCGGAGCCGATCCACCATGCGGCGGTGCGCCCAATTTGAACGCTTCGATCATGCCGGAAAATTCGCGATCAACGGTCGCCTTGTCATAGCCTGCGAGTTCAAAGGCTTTGTACATGATGTCCGGGCGGTGGTTCCGGATTGCGCCTGAGCTGAGCTCATAACCGTTGCAGACAATATCATATTGCCACGCTTTGATGTCGAGCGGGTCCATCGTCTCCAACGCTTCCATCTCGCCTTGCGGCATGGAGAATGGGTTGTGAGAGAAATCGACCTTCTTCGCGTCTTCGTCCCATTCATACATTGGGAAATCGACGATCCAGCAAAATTTAAAGCAACCCTCCTCGATCAGGCCAAGCTGCTCACCAACTTGCGTGCGTGCTGCGCCTGCGAGTTTGGCGGCATCCTTCTCCTTGCCAGCAGCAAAGAACAGGCCGTCGTCGGGCCCAAGGCCGAGTTCGTTGTAAAGGTCAGCCATCAGTTCCGGCCCGTGGTTCTTCGCAATCGGTCCGCCAAATTCGCCGCCTTTGCGGGTGACATAACCAAGCCCAGCGAACCCTTCCGAACGCGCCCAATTGTTCATGTCATCGAAGAATTTACGGCTCTTCTCATTGGTTTTGGGAGCTGGCACCACGCGCACCACACCGCCGCCGCCAACGATCTTCTCAAATAGGCCAAAGCCCGATTTTTCGAAGTGGCTGGTGACATCGCTGATCTCCAACGGGTTGCGCAGATCGGGTTTGTCCGTGCCGTATTTCAGCATCGTTTCCGCATACGGAATGCGCGGGAAGTCACCCGAAGAGGTCACCGTCTTGCCATCGGCGAATTCAGCAAATGTGCCTGCGAGCACAGGCTCAAGCGCTTGAAACACGTCTTCCTGTGTCACAAAGCTCATTTCGAAATCGAGTTGATAGAATTCCAAGCTGCGATCAGCGCGCAAATCCTCATCGCGGAAACACGGCGCAATTTGGAAATAACGATCAAAACCGCTCACCATCAGCATCTGTTTGAACATTTGCGGAGCCTGCGGCAGCGCATAGAAATTGTTCGGATGCATCCGGCTTGGCACGAGGAAGTCGCGTGCGCCCTCTGGGCTGGATGCGGTCAAGATCGGCGTTTGGAACTCGGTAAAGCCTTGCTCTGTCATCCGCTGACGCAGCGAGGTTATCACCTTGGATCGCAGCATAATATTGCGGTGCATTGTCTCACGCCGCAGATCGAGGAAACGGTATTTGAGGCGAATGTCCTCTGGATAATCCTGCTCACCAGCGACCGGCATAGGCAATTCTTCGGCCGCACTTTGAACCGTAATGCTGCGCGCAAACACTTCGATCTCGCCTGTAGGCAGATCGTTGTTCACCGTCTCAGGTGTGCGAGCCTTCACATCGCCATCAATGGTCACAACCGATTCGGCGCGAAGCCCTTCGAACACGCTCAAGGCAGGAGAATCTTCGTCAGCCACGATTTGTGTGATGCCGTAATGATCGCGCAGATCGACGAACAAAACGCCGCCATGATCGCGTTTGCGGTGGACCCAGCCGGACAAACGGACGGATTCTCCGACATTTTTCGCTGAAAGCTGTGCGCAAGTGTGGGTACGATAGGCGTGCATCTAAACTCTTGTCCTGTTCGAAGCTATGACGCTAAGGCGCGCCAGCGGTTTTTGCGTCGGTAACACCTCGCATTCGCTGCGCGCGCTAACAGGGCATGACCTGCACTTTGTCAAGTCGCGCACCACTCGAACTCACTGGGCCAACAACGGCCCGAGAGCGGCACTCCGCTCAAACAAGCATAAGAAGAACCATGAAAATACATGATCTGATCACCACAACCGAAGCGCTCGAAGATCTATGTGAGCGTCTGGCAAAATCAGATTTTGTCACGGTCGACACCGAATTCATGCGCGAAAACACCTATTGGCCGGAACTGTGCCTGGTGCAGATCGCCAACACCGAAGAAGCTGCTGCGATTGACCCTTTGGCGGACGGGCTCGACATGACCCCGTTGCTCGACCTGCTGACTGAGAATGATGAGGTTCTCAAAGTTTTCCATGCGGGCGGACAAGACGTTGAGATTATCGTCAATCTCACAGGCAAGACCCCCTTCCCCATTTTCGATACGCAAATCTCGATGATGTCGATCAGCCAGTCCGAACAGATCGGCTATGCCAATATGGTCGATCATTGGCTGAACATTCAAATCGACAAAGGCGCACGCTTTACCGATTGGAGCCGCCGTCCGTTGACCGAACGGCAGATTGAATACGCTATTGGCGATGTGACCCATCTGTCCAAGATCTTCCCAAAAATCCTCAAAAAGCTGATAAAAACCGGACGCGGTGATTGGCTGGATGCTGAGATGGAAAAACTTGCCGATGCGTCCAATTACATCGTCAATCCCGAGACATCGTGGAAGCGCATCCGCCAACCGGGCCGCAATCCGCAAGCCTTGGGCAGATTGAAAGCGCTGGCCGCATGGCGCGAGGGTGAGGCGCAGCACAAGAACATTCCGCGTGGCCGGATCATGCGCGATGAGACTTTGGCTGATGTCGCATCCCATCCCCCTAAGAAACAGGGTGATCTGGCGAAAGTGCGCGGCCTCTCTGCCTCTTGGAAGGACAATGATATCGGCAAGCGTTTGATGAAAGTGATCGCGGAGGCAGAGCCATTGCCCAAATCGGAAATGCCCGAAAAGATGAAGCGCGGCGCGCCATTGGGCAAAGAGGGCGCATTGGTCGCCGATCTGCTCAAGCTGCTGCTCAAAATCCGCGCGCGCGAGATTGACGTTGCCTCGCGCCTGCTCACCCGTGCGGATGAGATGGAGGCGCTGGCCGCGGGCGTGCGCGATCTCAAAGTGCTGACCGGCTGGCGTTATGATGTGTTCGGCAAGGATGCGCTGGAGCTGGTCGAAGGAAAGCTCGCCTTTGCGGTGAAGGACGGAAAGCTGACCATGACCCATATCGACGATATGCAGGCGAGCATGGAAGAAGGTTTGGCTGACGCAGAGGCAGAGGCGGAAACCGACGTAGAACCAGACGCCGAGGCCTCTGAAGAGGAATGAGGTGAGCACTTACCTGCCCACCATCAAACAGCTGCAATATTTGGTGGCGCTGCACGAACATGGCCATTTTGGCCGTGCGGCAGAGGCCAGCTTCGTTTCCCAATCCACTCTATCCGCCGGTATTCGAGAATTGGAATCGCTGCTGGGCGTGACTTTGGTGGAACGCTCGCGTCGCGTTGTTCGTTTCACCGCATTGGGCGATGCGGTGGTGGCCAAAGCGAACCGCTTGCTGCGCGAGGCTGAGGAATTGTCTGATCTGGTTCAGGCATCGGGAAAGCCGCTCTCCGGCCAACTGCGCATGAGTGTTATTCCCACAATCGCCCCCTTTATGCTGCCGCGTATTCTGCCGCGTTTGCGCAAAGAGCGCCCGGATCTCTCGCTAATGCTGCGTGAGGAAACCAGCCACGATGCGATTGAATCGCTGCAACATGGGCGGGTTGATTGCGTGCTCTTGGCCCTGCCATTTGATACAGGCGAAGTGGAGGTCGAACACATCGCCGATGACCGGCTGTTTGTAGCCTTCCCAAAGGATGATCCGCGTGATCCGCCTGCGCAGATTCCGCCAGATATGATTGATGAAGGGCGGTTGCTGCTGCTCGAAGATGGTCACTGTCTGCGCGATCACGCGTTGGCTGCATGCAACCGATCCGAGCTACGCGCGAGTGCAAGCATGATCGCCACGAGCCTGCATACTCTGGTGCAAATGGTCGAGAATGATTTAGGCCTCACCATGCTGCCCGAAATGGCAATTGATGCGGGTATCTTGACCACGACCGAAGTGGTGGCGCGCCCCGTTAAAAGCGCCACTGCGGTGCGCAAAATCGCGCTTGTCTGGCGCAAGAACTCTCCACGCGAAGCAGATTTCCGCCTGCTCGCCGACGAATTGCGCGCTGGATAGGGTATTAAGGGCGCCGGTTTGCATCCTTAGGGCAAGTCCCTATGGTGCGAGGCAACAAGCGCTGTCCGTTCGGTAAGCCGCGCGTGAAACGCAAGCAAAACACTCGGGAAGACCCATCGCAAATTCCAACATGCCCAACGAGGCTGATGCCCGGATTGACCCACCTATGGTCGATCTGCCGATCAACACCCATGATAGCGGATTTTACAACGGTTTCAGCCGCGAGGTAACGATTCCTGGCAAGATCATCGTATCGCTCATCATCATGTGGGCGATCTTTTTCCCCGTTCGGGCGATGGAGACGCTGAAGATTGCGAACTCCACGATCATCGCATCGTTCAGCGGCTGGTACGTCTACCTCGTAGCAGCCTTGATCTTGGTGTGCGGAGTGCTCGCCTTGCTGCCGCAATCTGGCCGATTGCGTATTGGTGCACCGGATGAGAAACCGGAATTTTCCCGGTTTTCGTGGTTTTCCATGCTTTTTGGCGCCGGGATCGGCATCGGGATGCTGACCTATTCTACGGGCGAGCCACTCGCGCATTTTGCCAGCAATCCAGACATCATCCGCGGCACAATCGAGGCTTCCTCACCCGAGGCCGTGCGCTCTGCTTATATGTGGACGTTCCTGCATTGGGGCTTTGGCGCATGGTGCACCTATGCGCTGGTCGGCTTGGCGATCGGATATGTGGCGCACCGTCGAGGACTGCCTTTGACGATCCGGTCCAGCCTCGCGCCGATTTTTGGTGAGCGCATGTCTGGTCCCGCTGGGCATCTGGTCGATATTGTCGCTGTGGTCGCCACCATCCTTGGCGTGGCGGTCACGATGGGATTGGGCGTTCAACAATTTGTCGCAGGGCTTCATCGCATCGGCCTTGGCGATTGGTTGATGGTGGCGAATGATGATGGCGAACTCACTGCCTCCGCTGCCGCCATAATCGTAGCTCTACTGGCGCTCGTTGGCGCCTCTACGGTCAGCGCTCTTTCCGGTGTTGGACGCGGGATTAAGTGGCTTTCGAACATCAATATGGGGCTGTCCTTCGCCCTGCTCGCATTGTTCGCAGTGATGGGATCGGGGCTTTATGGCCTGCAATTGCTGGGCGTTGGCATCTGGGATTACATTGTCACACTGCCCGCCAATTCGCTGACACTGTTCAGCTCGGATGGCAGCGAAGCGGGCGATGCTTTGGTGCAGTGGCAACTGGATTGGTCAGTTTTCTATTGGGCCTGGTGGATCGCCTTTGCGCCCTTTGTCGGCATGTTCATCGCGCGCATTTCACGCGGGCGTACGATCCGCGAATATATCTTTGGCGTTGCCTTGGTCCCTGCCCTGATGTGCTTCCTCTGGATGGGTCTTGCAGGAGGCACCGCGATCGATCTGGAGTTGAGCGGTCAAGCGCAAGGCGCGATCCTCAACACAGGCATTTCTGATCAACTTTATGCAACGCTCGCCGCCTTGCTAAACCCGACTGCCGCATGGGTTGTATCCAGCCTAGTGGTGGTGTTGTTGATGACGTACCTCATCACATCGGTCGACAGCGCAATCCTGATCGTCAACACTATCAATGGCGCTGGCGAAGATGAAGGCGGGCGGCGATATCACATCCTGTTCTGGGGCACTGCACTGGCCTTTGTCGTGGGATCGATGCTGATCCTTGGCGGGATCGAAGCCATTCGGATCACCATGATCATCGGAGCCTTACCGTTTTCCGTCGTTGTGACGCTGATGGGTGCATCGATTATCAAGGCTGTCGTCTATGACCTCATCCGCAAACGCCAAGGCGTGCCGACCACCGAAGAGGCGTGTCTGGAATGGGCGGAAGAGCAAAAAGTGGCCTGAAGACTTTATGCAACACATAGATGCTCAAATAAAGCCAAAGTTGCATTTGACTATGTTTGAATAGATTTAATCTTCCCTTGAGAGAATTATCTATAGAATAGAGTTTTCTCTCGATAATTATAAGTATACCATCTGAATACTTAAGATTTACAACTTGCGCTGATCTGTGTTGTTATTCTGCAACAAGGCAGCAAAGGTTCTTGAAAACTCACACTTTCACTGTGGCCAGCTTACTGACCGCTTGGTAACGGCTCCCTGCGCCCGCGTTGCGTTTACTCGCTCGCGCGCAATTCTTGGGTTTACGCTGATGCAGTTCCGCATCGCGGGCCCATACGAAAGCTCAAAGGGGCATATAAATGTCAAAGTACATAAGCGGGGCGTCGATTGGCGCACTCGCGGTCGCAATTGCATCGCCAGTTGCGGCGCAAACCGCAGATCAACCCGCTCAGGCTGAAGAACGCCAAGGCGGCGTTGGCTCCATCGTTGTTACCGCACAACGCCGCAGCGAAGACCTGCAGGACGTGCCGGTTTCCGTCTCCGCCATTGGCGCGGAAGCTCTCGATGAGCTGAACATCGACACGTTTGAAGATTACCTCGACCAAATCCCGACTGTGACAGCAGGCGGCAATGGTCCGGGTCAAAGCACAATCTACATTCGCGGCCTTGCCTCCACCACGCCGAACATCACTGTCGCCGGTGTTGCCGGTCTTGCGCCAAACGTCGCATTGTACCTCAACGATCAACCGCTCTCACAGCCGGGCCGTAACCTCGACGTTTACGCCGCCGACCTTGAGCGGATCGAAGTGCTCTCGGGCCCACAAGGCACTCTGTTCGGTGCCAGCTCGCAAGCGGGTGTTGTACGCCTCATCACTAACAAACCTGATCTGTCGGGCTTCTCCGCAAGCTCATCGGCTGGCATCTCCTTCACCAAAGGCGGCGAAGCGAGCTACCAAGGCGAAGTCATGGTCAACGTGCCGGTTAGCGATACGTTCGCACTGCGCGGCGTTGTCTATCTCGATGATCAAGGCGGCTATATCGACAATGTCGCTGGCACCCGTGATCTGACCGAGAGCGCGCGTTTCCGTCCTGAAGGTTTCGTCCGTGAAAACGGCGTGCCTGTGAACGCAAACCGCGCCGGTTTCCAGTCGACCGCTGATCTGTCGGGCGTCACATTCCTGCAAGCTGACAACGCTGGCATTGCCGAAGATAACTTCAACGACACCACCTATGCTGGCTTCCGCGTCAGCGCATTGTGGGAAGTCACACCGGATTGGACCGTAAGCCTTTCGCACCAGCGTCAGAGCTTGGAATCAGATGGTGTGTTCTTTGCCGACCCGGAATTGGGCGGTCTGGATGATCTGGAAATCGAGCGTTTCGAAGCAGACCGTCTGGAAGACGATTTCTCGAACACCAGCTGGACCGTTGAAGGCCGCATTGGCTGGCTCGATGTCATCTATACCGGCGCATACACCGACCGTGAAAGCGAACAGCGCGCGGATTACACCGACTACCTGTTTGCGGGCCAATATCTGCCCTATTACATCTGTGATGGTTCGGTGAGCTATCCCGGCGCGGGCAACGATCCGTCCGGCACATGCCAAGCACCAAACCTGTTCGTGAACTCCTTCTCCAAAACCGAAGTGTTCACACAGGAATTGCGTTTCAGCACACCTGAAGATTGGCGCGTGCGTTTCCAAGGCGGCGGCTTCTACTCCGATCTCAGCCTCGAAGAGCGCGTTGATTTTGCCTATCCCGGCAACACAATCGCACAGCCATTTGGTCCGTTTGCGGAAAACTTCCCGCAAACAACCGGCTTTGTCTCCGATCCGGGTCCATTCCCCGCCTCGACAATCTTCCGCAACGACATTCGCCGGACAGACGAACAGTTCGGCATCTTTGGCGAAGCAAGCTTCGACATCGTGCCTGACCTGCTGACCGTCACACTCGGCGCGCGTTATTACGATGTTGAAGTTGACTTCGAAGGCAGCGCCAACGGTTCGTTCTGTAACTCTGGCGGCACCGATCAAAACGCATTCGGCACCGACATTAGCGACCTGTATAATGGCGATGGCCAGTTCACTTTCATCGGATCGTGCGACCCCGCGCTGCGCCAGACCTTCGATCTGGATGACAGCCTCGCTGACATCCAAGCCGCTGGCTTGTCCGCTGCTCAGGCACAGCAAGTGTTCAACGCCGTTCGCGCGCCAGACACCGCATCGACCGATGGCTTGATCTACAAGGGTACGGTTACGCTGACCCCGAATGAAGATCTGTTGTTCTATGCAACATATTCAGAGGGCTTCCGCCCCGGCCTGCTCAACCGTCCCGGTGGCGCAGTGGCATCGGGAACTGGCTTTGTCGTGCCGTTCGAAGTCGAAACCGACGAGGTGAAAAACTACGAGCTGGGTTGGAAAATGGACCTTCTCGAGGGTCAATTCCGCTTCAACGGTTCTGCATTCTTCGTGGACATTTCGAACCTACAAACGCAGATTTTCGATCCTTCGATCACTAACCTCTTCTTCTCGTCCAACGCGGCGGATGCAGAGATTTACGGGATTGAAGCAGACTTTACCGTTGCACCGTATGCGACGCCGGGTCTGACACTGTCGGGCGCATTCTCGATCCTCGATACAGAGATCACCGAAATCCTCATCCCGACCACTGACGTGATCGAAGGTGAAGAGCTCGCATATGCTCCGGGTTTTCAGGGTAATATTCGCGCTCGTTACGAATGGGATCTGTCGGATAGCCTTGAGGCGTATATCCAACCGCAAATGACCTATTCGGGTTCGAAGTTCACTGACATTATCGAGATCAACAAAATCAAACTCGATAGCTACACCACATTCGACCTGTCGGTCGGTGTGAAAGCGGAACAGTGGCGTTTTGAAGTGTTTGGTGAAAACCTTTCCGATGAACGCGCCGAAGTGTCCGGCATCTTTGGCAATGACCGCGAACGCATCATCACCAACCGTCCTTTGACGGTCGGCATGCGCGTGTCATTCGACTACTAAGTCGAATTCGATCCAATCAAAGCGGCGGGAGTGGCAGATCGTCACTCCCGCCGTTTTGCTGTCTGGCGCAATTTGGCTAAGGCCCCATGATGACACGCGAAGAGCAACTCAAAGAAGCGCAATCCGCACTGCAATCGGGCCAGTTTGAGGCTGGCTTGAACGCCGCGCGCGCTGTGTTGGCTGACAACCCAGCCGATGGCGAAGCGCTGTATATGGCGGCGGTTGCGGCGCGCTATCTGAAGCAGTTCGACACCGCTAGCGAGCACCTTTCCGCGCTACACGCCGCCATGCCTGAATATGGCCGTGCCTGGCAGGAAGAGGGGCATCTTGCGTTGGCTCGCGGCGACAATTCGGCGGCGCTGGCGGCATTCGTGCGCGCGACACGGTTCAACCCTGCGCTAGAGGCAAGCTGGCGCGAACAAGCGCGTTTGCAGACCGAGGCTGGGCGCGTTGGTGAAGCGCAAGCGGCGAATGCACAACGTGATCGTTTGGCGAAATTGCCGCGCGAATTACTAGCTGTGACCAACCATCTGGCAGAGGGGCGTTTGATGCGGGCAGAGGAAATCTGCCGCCACTTCCTACGCCGGAACCCCAAAAACGTGGAAGGCATGCGGCTGCTGGCTAAGATCGGGATTGATCTGGGCATTCTGGACGATGCGGAATTCCTGCTGGAAAGCGCGGTCGAATTTTCGCCGGACGATGTGCAATTGCGCTTTGACTATATCGATGCCCTGCGCCGCCGTCAGAAATCGGCCGAAGCCCGCGAACAGGCAGAGCTGTTGTATCAGCGTGATCCCGCCAATGCGTTGTTCCAAAGCCGCCTTGCGATCGAGTGCATTCAAACGGGTGATTATGATCGGGGCTTGGAACTGTTCGACAGCGTCCTTGAGAAAATTCCCAATGATCCGGCCAGCCTAACCAGCCGCGGCCATGCGCTCAAAACGAAGGGGGACCGAGCAGAGGCGGAGGCCAGTTATCGCGCTGCTATTACCGCCAAACCCGATCACGGTGATGCCTATTATGCGCTCGCCAACCTCAAAACCTATCGCTTTGACGCTGACGAACTGGCCGCGATGAAGGCGCAGGTGGAGCGTACGGATCTCGCCTTTATGGACCGTGTGCACCTCAACTTTGCGCTGGCCAAAGCGTTAGAGGATGAGGGCGATTATGAGGGTGCCTTTGCGTGTTATGACAAAGGCAATGCGTTGAAACGTGCGCAGACCCGGTACAGCGCGGACGGGATGACAAAGGAGTTGGCGCGGCAAAAGGAGCATTGCACGCCTGACCTCTTCGCCAAGCATCAAGGCGCAGGCCATACCGCGCCTGACCCAATTTTCATCCTTGGCCTGCCACGCGCGGGTTCAACCTTGCTAGAGCAGATCCTCGCCAGCCACTCGCAGATAGACGGCACGCTGGAGCTGCCTAATATCCTCGCGCTGGCGCACCGGTTACGCGGGCGCAAAGCGGGGCAGTCGCTCTACCCGCAAGTGTTGCATGATTTGAGCGCGGAGCAATTGGAAAAGTTCGGCGCAGACTTCATCGAAAACACCCGCATTCACCGCGCTGGCGCACCGTTCTTCATTGACAAGATGCCGAACAATTTTCGCCATATCGGCCTGATCCACCTGATCCTGCCGAATGCGAAAATCATCGACGCGCGCAGAGCGCCCATGGATTGCTGTTTCTCTGGCTTCAAACAGCTCTTCGCCGAGGGTCAGGAGTTCACCTATGGCCTCACCGAAGTGGGCCGGTACTACGCCGATTATGTCGACTTGATGGACCATTGGGATGCGGTTCTGCCGGGCAAAGTCCTGCGTGTGCAGCACGAAGATGTGCTCGATGATCTGGAGGGGCAAACCCGGCGCATGCTCGACTATCTGGAAGTGCCATTTGAGGAACAATGCCTCGCCTTCCACCAAACCGACCGCGCCGTGCGCACCGCCTCATCCGAACAAGTGCGCGAGCCGATCAACCGCAAGGGTCAGGATGCGTGGAAACCGTTTGAGCCGTGGTTGGGCGATTTGAAGGCGGCCCTAGGGAAGTGACCGGGGAGTAGGCGCGGCGCCTCACTCCATATGTTTCAAACCCACCCGCAAGTAATCCCAGCCGGTGATGCAAGTCAGCACCGCCGCTGCCCATAGGGCGACCAATCCGACCACATGGACCCAGCTTTCCGCCAATGTGGCGCAAGTCGGCGCATCGAGCGATTGGCACGGTTGGCCATGCACAGCCCCGCCAAGGATCAGCATGGCGAGCGCGATAAGCTGAAACGCGGTCTTCCACTTGGCGAGTTTTGAGACGGGGACTGACACCTGAATGCCGCCCAGAAACTCGCGCAGGCCTGATACCGCTATCTCTCGGATCAAGATGATCGTGCCCGCAATAACATGCACATCGCCCACATACGGCCCGCGCAAATACCCTTGTGCGGTCAGGATCAGGATCACGGCCGCCACCATGATTTTGTCCGCAATCGGATCGAGGAAGATGCCCAATTTCGACACCGTCCCCTGTGCCCGCGCCAGATATCCATCGAGGAAATCGGTAAGAGCAATCACGCAGTAAAGCAGGAACCCAATCAGATAGCCGAGCTGCCAATCCGGCCACCACAGGAAGAACCCGAGCAACGGAACCGCGAAAATCCGCGACAGTGTCAATATGTTAGGCAGCGTCAGCATAATCTTTGCACAACCCCTTAGCCGGTCTGAGCCCCAAGCAAAACAGTTAGCGCAGCTGTGATGCACAGGACTTGTGCCTTAACACTTAACCGCTATGTCAGCATGATAGAGAACGGGCGGGCGCACCACACTGCATGACAACATCGACGAATTTGTTGCGCCAAAAGCGCTTTATGCCGTTGATGGTCACGCAATTCTTCAACGCGTTTAATGACAATCTGTTCAAGACCGCGCTGGTCCTGTTCGTGGTCTACTCGGTCTATAATGACGAGAAGCAGGAAGCGCTTTTTAGCGGCCTCGCCTCTGTCATTTTCATCGTGCCGTTCGTTCTGCTGTCCGCGCTGGCGGGGCAATTGGCGGACACTCGCGACAAGGCGGCGATCATTCGTGTTGTCAAACTGTGCGAAATCGGATGGGCGTCGCTGGGCGCGATTGGCCTGTTCATGGCGTGGCAGGGGATCATGGTGCACACCGTTGCTATCCCGCTGCTTTTGTTTGTGGTGTTCCTTGCCGCGGCACAGTCCACATTTCTGGGGCCGATCAAATATGCGATCCTCCCACAACATCTTGAAGCAGAACAGGTTCTACCCGGCACAGGTTTAGTCGAAGCCGGTACCTATATTGCGATTTTGACAGGGACAATATTGGCCGGATTTATCGCGGTCGAGTTGGCGATGGTGTTGGTCGTGATCACCGCAATTGTTGGCTATTTCATCAGCCGATTGGTGCCGGATGCACCTCCGCAAAGCGACTATGAGATGCACTACCCGCTGCTTGAACCCTATGCGAAGAAAGTCTCCAATCCGGTGCTGCGTTGGTTGGGGTTTGTGCCCGTTGCCATCGCGGATCAAGTGACGATGAGCTTTAAGCTGGTCCGAGACACGATGCACAACCGCGAAATCTGGCTCGCGATCGTTGCGATCAGTTTCTTTTGGACCATCGGCGCGGTTCTGTTCATCCAATTTCCGCCGCTGGCCAAGAACCAATTGCTTGCGAGCAAAGAGGTGGCCAGCTTCTTTCTCGTCATATTCTCAATTGGAATTGCGATCGGATCGGTGGGGATCAACGCATTGTTGAAGGGTGAAGTTTCTGCGCGCTTCTCTCCGATCTCTGTGATCGTGATGGGCGCTTTTGTTATCGGTTTTTACGTCGTCGCAAAGGCTTGGACACCCAACGCCGCAGGTGAATTGCTGCCGATCCAAGTCTGGCTTTTGGAGCCATTGGCCATACCTTTGTCCCTGATGCTGCTGGGTATCTCCACGGCTGGCGGGTTCTTTGTTGTGCCACTTTATGCGTTCTTGACCACCCGATGCGCGCATGACGCCGCCGCCCGCACGATTGCCGCCAACAATATCGTCAATTCATTGTCGATGGTGATCGGGTCTGTGATCGCCATTGGCATGACCACTCTGGGCATTCCAGTAGTTGAGCAATTGCTGCTCGCAGGGGCAATGACAATGGTTTCAGCGTGGCTGGGCTGGCTGTTGTTCAAAGCCGAAAAAGACGCCGCCGCGCTCAAAAGCGAAGCGGCGCAGCAGTAAGCTCACATAATAAAGACAAGGACCGCGGCAGTTGTCGCGACATAAGTGCTGGCGACACCGCGCACATCGTCCATCGTCAAGCGCCACAGACTTTCAGCCGGAATATCATGCAGATCATCGCGCACATGCGGCGGCAAATGCGCCCGGAACGGATGCTGGGCGCGCTCGTCAGTCAGGACCAGACTGCGACGTTTTGCGGTATCGCTCGGCTCAACCGGGCGTTGCACTAGAGTGCTGGAAAGAGGTGCATAGCTCATGGGTCATGGTGTTAACACTTTCTTAACCTGTGGCGAGAGCATGCTTTCCCCTGCCCAAAAGCGGGACAGTAAGCGCACCTTGTGGTTAATCGGCTGACCGCCTAACCGACAAGTAACAGGAGAAACCATTTCGTGACCAACACTGCCAATGACATCGCTCAAACCGCCGCAGAATTGCTTGTCGATTGTCTGGTCGAACAGGGAGCCGACCGCATTTTCACTGTGCCGGGCGAGAGTTTTTTGGCGGTGTTGGATGCGCTGCACGAACGCTCTGACATAGAGACAGTGACGTGCCGGCAAGAAGGCGGCGCAGCGTTTATGGCGTGTGCGGATGGTGCGATGAGTGCAGCGGAAACGATCCGTCCCGGCATCGCCTTTGTTACACGGGGACCGGGCGCAACAAATGCCAGCATCGGAGTGCATGTCGCGCATCAGGATTCGCAGCCGATGATCCTATTTGTCGGTGACGTCGCCCGCCCGATGCGCGATCGCGAAGGGTTTCAGGAAGTCAATTTTGAGGCTTTCTTTGGCCCCATCTGCAAATGGGCGGCGCGCATCGATGACCCGGCGCGAATCCCCGAATACATCGCCCGTGCGCATTCGGTTGCAATCAGCGGACGGCCCGGCCCCGTAGTCCTCGCCCTGCCCGAGGATATGCTCTGCGATGCGGTTGATACCAGCCTCACCCCGCGCCCACTCACAACTCGCCCCGCCCAGGCCGTATGCCCCGATGCGATGCAGGCGCTGTTCGCGATGATCGGCGATGCCGCCAGCCCGATTGCGATTATCGGCGGTGCCGGATGGAATACGAAAGCGCGAGAGCATTTTGCGAGCTTTGCGACCAGCATCGGCCTACCCACCGCGACCGCTTTCCGGCGGCAGGACGCGATTGATCCCGCCTCCCCGGTCTATGCGGGCAATCTCGGCTATGGCCCCAATCCCAAATTGGTTGAGCGGGTAAAGAATGCTGACCTGGTGCTCGCTGTGGGAGCGCGGTTGGGTGAGGCGACGACCGATGGCTATGAAGTCATCACCCCGGACCACCCCGGACAAACCTTGATCCATGTGCACCCTGACCCTGATGAGTTGGGACGTGTCTATCGCGCTGATTTAGCGCTCGCCTGCTCAGTCGATGAGTTCGCAGAGGCGGCCGCCCTGTGGGAGGATCATGCGATCATCACGTTTGATGCTGGCGCTGAGGCGCATAAGGAATGGCTGACTTGGGCAACCCACGCCCCATCGGATAACCCACCTGCGCTCGATATGGCGGCTTGTGTAACCGCGATGCGCGACATGCTCCCAGACGATGCGATCATCTGCAATGGAGCGGGCAATTTTGCGGGATGGTGGCATCGTTATTGGCGCTATGCCGGATATCCCAGCCAGCTTGCCCCCACCGCTGGCGCAATGGGATACGGCCTTCCCGCCAGTGTCGCTGCCGCCTTGCGGCACAAGGATCGCACCGTCGTCGCAGTCGCCGGGGATGGCGATTTTCTGATGAATGGACAGGAGCTCGCGACCGCTGCGCAATATGGCGCAAACCTGATCGTGCTGGTGGTTGATAACAGCGCATACGGCACAATCCGCATGCACCAAGAGCGCGAATATCCTGGCCGCGTCTCGGGTACCCAACTCGCCAATCCCGACTTCGCAGCCCTAGGCGCAGCATTCGGCGCGTGGAGTGCGACCGCCTCCACGACAGAGGAATTCACACAGGCGCTCACCGAGGCGCAAAGCCGCAGCGGCATCCGCCTTATTCATATGGAAATCGACGTCGAACAACTCGCCGCCAGCGGCGCCACGATTAGCGGGCTGCGAGCGAAAGCCTAACTAAGCCCCAGCTCTCAACCTTCCGCCATCTCGCAGATCAGCTCCCACTCATCAGGGCGGATCTTGGCGACCGATAGACGCGACAATCGCACCAGCTCGCATTCGGCGAGGCGCGGCTCTGCTTTGATTTGCTTGAGAGTGACGGGATTGTCGAATTTGCGCACCGGTTTGAACTTCACCGCTGCCCATTTGCCGGTTTCATCAGTCGGGTCGAGAATGCCTGCGACGCTCACTTCACAAATGCCCACAATCTCTAGCCCCTCACGCGAGTGGTAGAAGAACGATTGATCGCCCACTTCCATCGCGCGCAAATTCAGTTTGGCCGTATGGTTGCGCACACCGTCCCACACGCCTTCGACCTCTTCGACAAGATCATCCCAGCTGTATTTAAACGGTTCAGATTTGACCAACCAGTAATTTGCCAAGGGTGCTCTCCGTAACGCGTGCGATAACTGCTTCCACAATAAACCGCTGCCTGACCCGGCACCACCCCTTTGAGCACACGATTCCCAAGGCGGTTAACTCGATCTTTAGCAAGAGGTCTCATATCGGGCAGACTTGCACACAACAGGGGCGGTCCGTTTGGTGGCCGGAGCAGATTACGTGGCAAACGAGGAAAACAAAAAGCGATTGGCCAACGCAGACCGCGATCTGGTCGCGCTTGGCATTGCGACTGCCTCAATCATCCTGTTCGTGGCAACCGGCAGCTCGGTTTTGCCCGGCGCGATTGATGCGATTATCTCTGGTGGAGCGGGGCCGGATCACTTGTTGGTGAACGCGCTCTTGCTCAATGTTGTGCTCGTGATTTTTGGCTGGCGGCGGTACCGCGAATTGCGCGATGAGATCACCGAACGCCGCAGCGCAGAGGCCTTAGCCCGCGAATTGGCAGAGATTGATCCGCTGACCGGATGCCTCAACCGCCGCAGCATGACAGAGGCTACAGAGCAATTGCGCGAGAGTGCCTTTGCTGATCGTATGGCGATTGCCTATTGCATGATCGACTTTGATAACTTCAAAAACATCAATGATATGCACGGGCATTCGATTGGCGATTCGGTGCTCGTCACTATGGCACAGCGCATTCGCGAAAGTCTGCCAAAGCAGGCCCAGCTGGCGCGGCTTGGCGGGGATGAATTCGCTTTTGCCTGCCCTTATGATCCCGCAACCCGTGATCGCATCGATGACCTGATCATCCGCTTGTTTGAGCAGATGGCGCGGCCGTTTGAACTGGAAACCATCACGCTTGATGCGACCATCTCAATCGGCATTGCGACCGATCATGATGAGCATGGCTACAACCCCGATCTCGCATCAGCAGAGGTGTTGATGCAGCATGCCGACATCGCGATGTACACGGCCAAGAAACAGGGCAAGAACCGCTATTTCTGGTTCGAGCCCACCATGGAAAACGAGCTGCGTTTCCGCAATGAGTTGGAAACAGGCATCCGCCGCGGTTTGGCCGTGGGTGAATTTGTGCCGTATTACGAACAGCAAGTTGACCTTGAATCCGGCGACTTGGTCGGATTTGAGATGCTGGCGCGGTGGAAGTCGCCCGATATGGGCCTCGTCAGCCCCGAAATCTTCATTCCCATCGCCGAGGAAATCGGTCTGATTACGGACCTATCCGACAGCTTGATGGATCAGGCGTTTATTGATGCACGCGAGTGGGATGAGAGCCTCACTCTATCGATCAACATCTCACCCATTCAGCTGCGCGATCCATGGTTTGCACAAAAATTGCTCAAGATGCTGGTGAAGCACAATTTCCCAGCGCAACGGCTCGAAATTGAGATCACCGAAAGCTGTTTGCATGACAATATTGGCCTTGTGCGCTCGATCATCATGAGCCTGCGCAACCAGGGTGTGCGGATCAGTCTTGATGATTTTGGCACCGGTTATTCCTCGCTCGAACAGCTGCGCACGCTGCCCTTTGACCGGCTCAAAATTGATCGCAGCTTTGTCAGCGAGCTCAAAAACCCCAATGCCAATTCAAAGATCGTCGACGCTATCGTGTCGCTGGGTCGCGGGCTTGAACTGCCGATTACGGCAGAGGGGATTGAGGATGAGGCAATCCTCGACGCTCTCAAGAAAATGGGTAAGCTGAAAGGCCAAGGCTATCTGTATGGTAGGCCGGAAAGCGCCGAACAAGTGCGCGAACGGTTGGCCAGTGCTGGCAAGTTGATTGCGGCACCGCAAGAACCGGCCCCGACCGAGGCGGAAGAGAGCGGCGTGCCGACCATGCCCAAGATCGCCAATATGTGATTGCGCGCGCGGCAAAGTGCCGCAACACTGGACGCTGGGCCTATGGGTGCATAGATGCAGGCCATCATGCGCATCCCCTTTGTAAAAATGCACGGACTTGGCAACGATTTCATCGTGCTTGATGCGCGTGCCGATGCGCTGCCTGAGATGACCAATGCGATCGCTCGCGCGCTGGCGGATCGGCGTGAGGGGATTGGATGCGATCAGCTGGTTCTGCTGGAGCCGAGCGCGACTGAAGCGTTTCGTATGCGCTTCTTCAATTCTGATGGCGGCGAGGTTGAAGCGTGCGGCAATGCATCGCGTGCGGTTGCTTTGCTGCATGGAAAAGCTGCGCAGGTTGAGACAGCTGGCGGGGCGCTGATGCTGGAGCCTGCAGGCGACAGCGCAACCGTGGATATGGGGTCGCCCCGGTTTGAATGGGACGCGATCCCCCTCGCCTATGCGATGGACACCGCGCAAATGCCGGTCGGTTGGCCAAGTAACAATGGCATGTTGGAGAACCCGATTGCAGTCAATGTCGGCAATCCGCACGTGGTGTTTTTCGTCGAGGATACTGAAACTGTCGACCTTACCACAATCGGCCCAGTGATAGAGCGCGACCCGCTTTTTCCGGCAGCAATCAATGTAAATGTCGCTAGCGTGGTTGGCACGGATCATGTGCGCCTGAATGTGTGGGAGCGCGGCGCGGGGTTGACCCGTGCTTGCGGAACTGGAGCCTGTGCGACCGCAGTGGCCGCGATCCAGCGCGGGCTGACCGGGCGGCGGGTGACTGTGACTTTGCCGGGCGGTGATCTGGTGATTGAATGGGCACCGGGTGAGACAATTCGCATGACCGGCCCTGCAACAGAGGCCTATCGCGGCACGTTCGAATGGGATGATTTCGCGTGAGCGGTCCCGAAGTCATATCCTTAGGCTGCCGCCTCAACATCGCCGAAAGCGAGCGGATGAAGGCGATGCTGGCCGATGCTGGCGATGTTGTGGTGGTCAATTCGTGTGCCGTTACATCAGAGGCTGTGCGCCAAACCCGCCAAGCCATCCGCAAAGCCCGCCGTGCGCGGCCCGATGCGCGGCTGATAGTCACCGGATGCGCCGCCGATATTGAGCGTGATCAGATCGCTGACATGCCAGAGGTCGACGGCTTGATCGCCAACGAAGCCAAGCTCGACCCACGCGCATGGAATGTGCCTCTGCCCGAGGCTCCGCCAACGCCAACCCGCACCCGCGCCTTTATTGCGGTGCAAAATGGCTGCGACCACGCCTGCACGTTTTGCGTGATTCCGCAGGGTCGCGGGGTCAGCCGTTCAATGACCATCGCCGAGGTGCTGCGCGAAGTGGAGCATCACTTGAGCCAGGGCGCGCGCGAAGTCGTGTTGACCGGCGTGGACGTCACATCATGGGGCCACGACCTTCCCGATACGCCGCCGCTGGGCGCTTTGGTGAAGGCGGTGCTCGACACATTCCCACAATTGCCGCGCCTGCGCATGTCGTCGTTGGATGGGATTGAGATTGATCCGTTGCTCTTTGACCTTTTCGCGGGTCACGAGCGGTTGATGCCGCATCTGCACCTATCGCTGCAACATGGGCACGACCTGATTCTGAAACGCATGAAGCGCCGCCACAGCCGCGCTGACGCCGTTGATCTGGTTTCGCGGCTCAAGGCGATGCGCCCAGAGATCGCCATAGGTGCTGACCTTATCGCAGGCTTTCCGACCGAAACGGATGAGCATCACGCCGCTAATCTTTCGATCATCGACGAACTCGACATCGTCCACGGGCACATCTTCCCATACTCCCCTCGCCCCGGCACACCGGCTGCCCGCATGCCGCAGGTTGACCGCGCAATTGTGAAAGCGCGCGCCGCTGAATTGCGCGCCGCCGTCGCCGCGCGGCGCACCACATGGCTGGACGGGTTTGTGGGCGAAACGATCAGCGTCCTCGCCGAACGCGACGGCACCGGCTATGCGCCGCACTATGCGCGCGTGCGCCTTGGCAAAGACACCGAAGCTGGCACGATCATCGAGATGACGCCGAGCGCGGTAACAGAAGGGTTTTTGGAATGACGGACAGCTGGAGTGAGCGGCTGCTGGGGGGCTTTCGCAAAACCTCAGAGCGGCTCGGCAGCAACCTCACCGGCGTCGCGACCCGGCTGGATGATGCGACGCTTGATGATATTGAGGACGCGCTGATCACATCGGACCTTGGCCCGGCCGCGGCTGGCCGTATCCGTGCGAAACTTTCGGATAAGAGCTTCGGCCTTGAGATTACTCAGAGCGAGTTGAAACAGGCGGTCGCAGATGAGATCGCTGAGATCTTACGCCCGGTTGCAAAGCCGCTGGAGATAACCGCCTTTCCCCGACCGCAAGTGATCCTCGTCATCGGCGTCAACGGATCGGGCAAAACCACCACCATCGCCAAACTTGCGCATCTTTTCACAGAGGACGATTACGGCGTTCTGTTGGCCGCTGGCGATACTTTCCGCGCCGCCGCGATCGGCCAGCTCGCCACATGGGCAGAGCGTGCGGGCGTCGATCTGGTGCGCGGACCCGAAGGCGGCGATCCCGCCTCCATCGTCTTTGACGCGGTCAAGCAAGCCACAGATACGGGCATTGATGCACTGGTCGTGGACACAGCTGGCCGCTTGCAAAACAAAGCCGAATTAATGGAAGAATTGGCGAAAATTCGCCGTGTTCTGGGCAAATTGAACGAGGATGCGCCGCATGACGTGGTGCTGGTTCTGGATGCGACCAATGGCCAGAATGCGCTGTCTCAGATTGACGTGTTCAAAGAGGTCGCAGGCGTCACCGGCCTTATCATGACCAAGCTGGATGGCACCGCACGCGGCGGCGTTTTGGTTGCGGCGGCAGAGCAATATGGCCTGCCCATCCATGCGATTGGAGTGGGTGAGAAAATGGAAGACTTGCGCCCCTTCGACCCCGATCTGGTCGCGCGCGTTATTGCAGGAGTGGCGTAATGGCCGAGGGTGAACCCGAAACCAAATCCGAGGCAAAAAAGGCGGGATCAAGCTGGATCAGCGTCGCGGTCGATTACGGCCCACTGCTCGTATTCCTTGGCGTGTACCGTTACTACGCGCCATCCGATCCCAACCCGGCGGGCGAGATCCTGGCGATCATATACGGTACCGGCGCATTTATGCTCGCGGCAATCACAGCTTTGCTCGTGTCGAAGTGGAGGCTGGGCAAGATTTCACCGATGCTGTGGTTCTCAACGATCTTGATCGTCGGGTTCGGCGCGCTGACGATATTCTTTGGCGATCCGACCTTCGTCCAGATCAAGCCGACGATCATCTATGCCGGGATGGGCGCAGCGCTGTTGATCGGGTTTTTCATGGGCCGCGCACTGCTGCAAATCCTATTGGAGGCCGCATTTGAGGGCGTGGACGAGGCCGGATGGCTCAAATTGTCTCGCAATTGGGGCATCTTCTTCTTGGCGCTCGCCGCGCTAAACGAAGTCCTCCGCTCACAGATGACATTCGAAAGCTGGCTTTGGGCGAAATTCTGGGTGTTTATGCCGCTCAGTTTTGTCTTCACATTCAGCCAAATCCCGATGCTGTTGAAGCATGGGCTGGATGTGGGGCAGGATGATGACGAGGCAGAGAGCGGCTCCACCGACTAACTCTGTACCGGATGAACTGACAAGCAAGCCTCTAAGCTTGCGTCAGGCTCTCGCGAAATGCGTCATTCAAATAGGCCGGTGCCTCTAGTGCCCTCTCACGAAGACTGGGCAGAGCCTCTCTATACTCTGGCCGCTTTTCCCAAATGCTATCAGACGCCCTGAGCAACGTGGAGAGAACGTCACCTTCATAATGCCAGAAATTCTGAAGTGGGTTTTTCTCAAGGAACAACCAAGCGAGATCAAGTATGAACGGCAGACCATCTTGCTGCGAGATCAAATACCAGACCTCTTCACCATTCAGGTCGATGAGCGGCTTCGTTGTTGAACGAATTATGGTCGCAACCATGTGGGTTGGAGCAGACTCCGGATCACCCCAATCATTCCCTGTTAGCTGGGCAAGCGTCATCGAAGCGTCAATGCGATAGGGGCCGATCTTCATACGCTAAATCTCCACCTGGCTCCCAAGCTCAACAACCCTGTTCGTCGGCAGCTTAAAGAAGTCCATCGCGCTGGCTGAATTCATCAGCATCCATGCGAAAAGCTTCTCTCGCCAGATCGGCATCGCTGGGTTCTTTGATGGCAACAATGTTTGGCGCGAGAGGAAGAAGCTGGTGTGCATCATGTCGAACTCACCCCCGCATCTCTCCATGTGTTTCAGACCCGTTGGAACGTCGGTTTCCTCCATAAAGCCATAATGCAGGACCGCGCGGAAGAACCCGTCGCCAAGGTCAGTGAACTCGCACCGTTTGGTCGGATCGGCATAGGGCACATCTGAGATATCAATCGTCAGGATGACGACGCGTTCATGCAGAACCTTGTTGTGCTTAATATTGTGCAGCAGCGCGGATGGTACGCCCGCCGTGCTCGATGCCATAAAGATCGCTGTTCCGGGCACGCGCAGAGCGGAGTTCTTGGCCGACTTTGCAAATATCTCCATCGGCAGCGCATGCTCGCTCATCCGCTCGCGCATCAGCTTACGACCGCGTGACCATGTGGTGAGCAGCAGGAAGGCGACAAAGCCCACCGCCAGCGGGAACCAGCCGCCCTCGGGCACTTTGGTGAGGTTCGCGGCGAAATACGCACCGTCGACGATCAGGAAGACCAGAACGACCGGCACCGCATACCACCACTTCCATTTCCACACGCCGATCAACAGCACCGCCATCAAAAGAGTGTCGATGGTGACAGCGCCCGTCACCGCGATGCCATATGCATTGGCGAGGTTGGATGAGTTTTGGAACGTCAGAACCAGAATGATCACTGCAATCATCAGGGCCCAATTCACAGCGGGAATATAAATCTGGCCGCCCTCTGTCTCTGATGTGTGGCGGATGTTGAGGCGGGGGATATAGCCCATCTGGATCGCTTGCTGAGTGATCGAGAATGCGCCTGAGATCACCGCTTGGCTGGCGATGAAGGTTGCGATTGTGGCGAGGAAGACGAGCGGTAGACGCCATTCCTCCGATGCCAAGAAGAAGAACGGGTTTTGGATTGCTTCGGCAGCTTGTTCTGCGGGCAGGCCGATGACCATCGCCCCTTGGCCGAAATAGTTGAGCAGAAGGCACGGCATGACAAATCCGAACCAGCTCAAACGCATTGGCCCGCGCCCGAAATGCCCCATATCGGAATAGAGCGCCTCAGAGCCCGTCACAGCCAGCACAACGGTGCCCAATGCGAGGAAGGCGAACCATCCATCAAGGATAAAGAAATTGACCGCGTGGTGTGGGGAGAGCGCCCACAAAATCTCAGGCGTTTGCACAATCTGCCAAGCGCCCAACCCGGCGATCACAGTGAAGTAGACTATCATCACCGGCGCAAACAGAGCGCCAACCTTCGCTGTGCCGCGTTTTTGCAGCACGAATAGAAACACCAGCAATGCGAGAGAGATTGGGATCACATATCGCTCAAAACCCTCATCCACCACCGTCAACCCTTCGACCGCCGAGAGGACCGAGATGGCAGGCGTAATCATGCTGTCGCCGTAAAAAAGCGCAGTCGCAAACACGCCCAACAGCACCGCGATCCAGCCATATTTCGACTTAGAAAGGCTGCGGCTGATAAGTGCGACGAGAGCGAGCGAACCGCCCTGCCCCTTGTTATCCGCACGCATCAGGATGGAGACGTATTGGATCGAGACAACCAGCGTCATCGACCAGAAAATCAGGCTGACAACGCCCAGCACATGGGCCGGGTCCAATTGCACTTCGGCGCGGCCCACAAAGGTTTCACGAAAGGCGTAAAGTGGGCTGGTGCCGATATCGCCAAAGACGACGCCAATCGCGCCAACCGCCAGCGCGCTTTTGGAGGCACTGTGGCTCTTACCACCCTCTGGGGGGTGGTGAGCAGGTGTTGGCGCTGAAGTGTCGCTCATATGCGGCGATTATCCCGAGAGGCCGGGCGCGCTGGCCCATCCAAGGCCGCGCCACCTAGCACCGCGCTCCTGCCCCTGCAACATCGCGACTCGCAAGCGCCCCACAGCGGATTATTGCAGCATCGGAGCGTTGGCGATCATTTGGTCGAGCTGAGCGATGCGTGCCTCGATGTCATCACGCCACGGCGCGTCCTCTGGCGAACGGGCCAACAGGTTTGCCCAAGTGTCCCGCGCCGCACGAACTTGGCCGGTCTGTAAAAGCGAGAAACCCATGAAATAATCCGCACCCGGATTAAGCGGATCAATCGCTCGTGCCCTTCCATACGCGAACGCTGCCGCCGGGGTCACAAAGCCGTCCGCATGCCCCGTCAGCGACATGGCCAGAGCCAGCCACCCCTCGAGATGTTCGGGATTATCGCTCAACCCCTTACGCAACATCCCTGACGCTTCATCAAACTTTCCGCGCCGGGCAAAGCCATCGGACAGGACCAGATAATCGGGCTTTGGAATGCTATCGTCGAACAGCTGACGGCGCGCAGTCACCATCTCCTCGCCAGATTGTTGATCGCTGGCGATATCCGGCTCTTTCGGACTGCTCGGCTGATCAGGGGAACCCTGCCATGCATATCCGACCAGACCGAACAACAAAACCGCGCCAAACACGGCAAAGCCCTCTTTCGGCAATCGCAGCATGAATGCGGCAATCGCAAAGCTGACAAGTGCCAGCGATAATACGGCAAGCCAACCGCCCATTATTCGGTGCCCTTATCAGAACGCCGCTTGCCCAGACGTGTGAACAACACTCCGCCGACAATCAAAAGCAGCAAAAGCGGAATCGCAAATAGGGGCCAGGTGGTCGATGAAACCTCCGGCTGATAGCTCACGTAGTCACCGTAACGCTGAGTCAGCCAGCTGCGGATCGCATCGGGGCTTTCGCCTGCTAGTATGCGCGAGCGAACCTGATGACGCATGTCGCCGGCCATCGGCGCGTCGCTGTCATTTATGGATTGCGATTGGCATTTGAGACAGCGCAATGTCTCCATCAACTCGGTTGCTTCGGCTTCCAAGGCAGGGTCTTCGAGCTGCGTGTAAGCATAGGGCGCAGGCGGCATCGATTGCTGAGCCAGTACGGGGGCCGCCATCAAAGCGAGGATCGCGAACCACAACCGCATCATCGCACCTCTTCCAGTTTTTCAAGCAAAAGCGGCACCGTATCTGCGCGGATATCGCCAATATGCTGATACCGGATATTGCCCGCGGCATCGATCACATAGGTCTCTGGCACACCCGATGCACCGATCTCCAGCATCAATTCTGAGATATCGTCCGACCCGATCCGCGAATAGGGATTGCCATAACGGTTGAGGAAATCTGCCACAGCCTCAGGCCGGTCGCGTACCGCAATGCCGATGATCTCAACGCCTTCCTCACGCAACCGCTCCAGATGCGGAGCCTCTGCGATGCAAGGCAGGCACCAGCTTGCCCAGATATTGAGCAAGCGCGGCTGACCCTCGACAAAGTCGGCGCGCGATACGCCCGGCATCCCCTCCAGAGCAGGTTCCAGCGTGAATTCTGGCAGCGGCTGCTCGATCATTTGCGACCGGACATTCTGCTCTTTTGGCTGAGTTAGCTGATATCCGGCGAGCCCTGCGAAAAACAGGAAGAGCGCCAGTGGTATGAAATAGGCAAGGCGCATTATTCGGCAGGCTCCGGAGCGGCTGTGCTGCCGGGTTTGTCACCACTCAAAGCTTCAACATCGGCACGGCGCGCTTTGCCTTGCGCTTTGGCGCTGCGGCGTTTCAGATCAACTTGCAAACGGCCGATAATCGACAGGATGCCGCCAAATGCGATCAGCAATCCGCCATACCAGATGAAAGTCACAAATGGCTTCCACCAGACCCGGATCTGCCAGCGCTCATTGCCATTGGCATCAATGCCGGCACTGTCTCCAACCACCACGTAAAGCTGTCCATCCCAGCGGGTGACTAGCGCGCTTTCGGATGTGGGTTGTGGCGGGGACCAGAAATTGCGAGATTGCGGGCCAAGTTCGGTCGGCTCTTCATCACCGCGTGCGGCCAAAACCCTTGCCTCTATTGCAGTCCAATTGGGACCGGCCACGGGGTCAACGCTTTCAAGTTGAATGTTCCAGTCCGCAACCACTTCGCTATCGCCCGGTGCCATTGCAGCAAGCTTTTCCGAGGTGAACGCGCTCTCACTGGCCATGCCGAACAGAGAAACTGCGACACCGAAATGCGCCGCAATCATGCCCCATGTCGCAGTGGGTACGCGGCGGATATTGCGTCCTTTCAACGGCAGCAATGCCCCAATGCCGAGCGCCACCGACAATGCCAAACCCAGCACAGCGAGCACTGAATAATCGCCGAGGATCGCGACCAGCGCGACAATCGCAATCGCTACCGCTGCCAACAGAGCCAGCTCAAATTGAATGCGAGCAGGCTTATCATCTTTCCACCGCAGCAATGGGCCAACGGCCATCACAATAAACATCGGGATCGCAAAGATCGCACCCGCTGGGTTGAAATACGGAGGCCCAACACTGACGCGGACATCAAACGCCTCAGTCAGCAGCGGATAAAGCGTGCCTAGCAGCACAATCGCAAGGATCGCCGAGAGCATCACATTGTTGAAAACCAGCGCCCCTTCGCGGCTCGTCACGGTGAAGCGCTTACCTTCGGAAATCGAGCCAGCACGCATCGCAAAAATCACGAGCGCGCCGCCAATATAGAGGCCCAGAAGGCCCAGGATGAAGCTGCCGCGTTCTGGATCAACGGCGAAGGCATGGACGCTGGTAAGCACACCTGACCGCACCAAGAATGTACCTAGCATCGACATAGAAAATGCCAGCACGCCCAGCATAATCGTCCATGTGCGCAAAGCGTCGCGCGCGGCCAATACGGTAACTGAATGGAGCAAAGCGGTCGCCGCGAGCCACGGCATAAGCGAGGCGTTCTCAACCGGGTCCCAGAACCACCAGCCGCCCCAGCCCAGCTCATAATACGCCCAATAAGAGCCCGCCGTAATGCCAAAGGTCAGGAACACCCAAGCGCCTAGCACCCAAGGCCGCATGACCTTCGCAAAATCGGGAGTCACTTGCCGCGTGATCAGCGCGCCCATCGCGAGGCTGAACGCGACCGACAGGCCGACATAGCCAACATACAATGTAGGCGGATGGATCGCGAGGCCGATATCTTGGAGCAGTGGGTTGAGACCGCCCCCTTCGAGAGCAGGCACAGGCAAACGCTCAAACGGGTTCGAGCTGAGCAGCATAAAGGCATAGAATCCCAGCGCCACAAAGCCCTGCACCATCAAAGTCGCGCTCATCGTTTTTTCGGGCAAGCGCCGCTCTAGGCCGCCGAGCAATCCGCCCGATAGTGCGAGCACTGCGACCCAAAGCAGCATGGAGCCTTCGTGATTGCCCCATGTTCCGGTGAGTTTGTAGATAAACGGCTTGGCCGAATGCGAGTTGGTCGCAACCAGCTTGATCGACAAATCGGTAATCGCGAAAGCATAAAGCAGCAGGAAGAACGCCAACACTGCCAAAAACGCCTGAACCACCGAAGCCGGGCGAGCATAAAGCGCATGGGGGCTGGCAACATCACGCAAACCCATCGCGCCAGAAATCATCATCAACACAGACAGTGCAGCGGATAGCCACAATGCGGCAAGGCCCAGTTCAGCGATCATAGTCTGTGTCCGTCCGCTCTATTCTAACCCAGCGACCGTTTCGGCATAATCATCATTGCCGTCATGCCCTTCCAGCCCTTCAAGCTCTCGTGGCACATAATTCTCATCATGTTTGGCAAGGAGATTGGTGGCAAGGAATGTGCCGTCCGGTTGCAAACTGCCCTCTGCAACAACGCCGGATCCTTCGACAAACAGATCGGGCAGGATGCCGCTATAGGTGACCGGCACGCTGCTATCTTCATTGCCGGTAACGACAAAGTCGACCGTGATGCCATCCGCTTGGGTGGCGATAGAGCCGGGCTGCACCATTCCGCCAAGGCGAACAGGCTGACCAACTTCGGGCGGCGTCGCGGACATTTGCTCTGGCAGGTAGAAATAGTTCGCTTGGCTGCGCAAAGCCCATGCAGCGATCAAACCAGCAGCGACAATTGCGACCAGAGCAAGGATGACCAACGTCATCCGCTGATGTTTGGCTTTCATCGCCATTTTATTTCCGCCTCATTTCATCGCGGCGCTTCTCTGCGCGGCGCATTGAATAGTAGCTCCAGATGATGAGCAGTGCGAGCGCAATCAGACCAACTGCAAGTGCGCCATAGACGAAGGGCCACGGATCAAGGGATTCGCGCACTATACCGCTCCCATCGCAGGCGTGACCGTGGGCGCTTCATCATCCAGCGCACGGCGGCGCAAGCGCGCCTCAACCTGTTGTTCAGCGATGAGTGCCCGCATCCGCATCAGGACCAAGCCGCCAAATAGCAGCGAAAACCCGAACGCGCCGACGAGCAGCGGATAGAAGTAGACGCCCTCGATGGAGCTGTTGCCTGCGGTGATGCTGGGCGGTTGATGAAGCGAATTCCACCATACGACGCTGCGATTGATAATCGGTACATTGATCGCGCCAACAAGACCAAAGATCGCGGCGATCTTTACCGACCCGCCTTCACGCGCGGCCGCATTTGAGAGCGCGATGTAACCGCCATACAGAAAGAGCAGCACCAGCATTGAAGTGAGCCTTCCGTCCCACTCCCACCAGGTACCCCATGTCGGGCGTCCCCAGATGGAACCGGTCGCAAGACAAATCGCGCAAAAAACCATGCCGGGCATGGCAATGGCGCGCGCAGCGATCCCGGCAAGGGGATGCTTCCATATAAGCAATGCGGCAGAGGATAGCGCGATGCCTGTCCATCCCCCCATGCCCAACCATGCGGCAGGCACATGGATAAAGAGGATGCGCACAGTCTCACCCATCAACCGATCGGGAGGAACGACAAAAAGGCCCCATGCCAGCGTGCCCAGCGACAGCACCAAACCGCTCCAAAACAGAAGCGGCATGAGCCATTTGGCGAGCGACAAAAAGCGCTTTGGATTGGCGTAAATATGCACGTCTAAGTCCCCCGACCCGTCATACTGCCCCAGCCGCTCGTAGCAAGGGCGCAAAACTCGCAAGTGTGACTAAAGCTCAATGCAACATTCCCGGTAGAGGGCTAAGCGAAAACCCTTACCTCAATCAAATCAGCCGCGCCTAATTAGTTCCGACCAATCAGCTCCTGCGCCATCCGGTCTGCGACGACATCAGGCGACGTGCCATCCGCTTCGCTTGCCTGCCAGATTTGTGCAAGGCGCGCGGGGATCTTTTCGATCAGAGCATTCACATCGCCAACGCTCGCCTGTTTGCCGTCACGACGGGCGAGATATTCGGTGGCGACCGAGATAATGCCGCCTGCATTGATGACATAATCGGGCGCATACAGGATGCCGCGGTCAAACAGCACCCCGCCATGGCCAGCGCGCGCCAATTGGTTGTTTGCGCCCCCTGCGACAATCTTTGTGTTCAGCGCTGCAATAGTCTTATCATCAAGGATCGCGCCCAGAGCATTAGGGCTGAGCACATCGCATTGTGTGGTCAGGATCGCATCAGGAGCGACGACTTCAGCGCCCAATTCCTCGGCCAGCGCTTTCACGCCATCTGTGTGAATATCCGCCAGCGTCAATCGTGCACCGTCTTTAGCGAGCAATCGGGCAACACCGCCGCCGACGCTGCCAGTGCCCTGCACCGCAACGTGCACGCCGGTCATATCGTCCGTCTTCAGGCGATGCTGAACCGCCGCCTTGATCCCCAAATAGATGCCGTATGATGTGAAGGGACCCGGATCACCACCGGCACTGCCCTCGCCCGCGACTGGTAAGCCGGAGACATGCGCGGTCCGCTTAGACACTGCGACCATGTCGGCTTCGCTGATGCCAACATCTTCTGCCGTCACATACCGTCCGCCCAAACCCTCGACCGCATCACCAAAGGCGGCAAGCATTTCGGATGTCTTAGTGCGCGCTTCATCGGCGAGGATGACGGCTTTGCCCCCACCCATCGGCAGGCCCGCCATCGCGTTCTTGTAACTCATCCCGCGCGACAGGCGCAGTGCGTCGCGCAATCCATCTTTGGGATCAGGGTAATGCCAGAACCGAGTGCCGCCCGCACCGGGGCCGAGATGCGCCGAATGAACCGCAATAATCGCCGTCAATCCTGACGCACGATCGCGCACGACGTGCACCATCTCATGATCGTCAAAATCGGGTTCGGTCCAAAAAGCTGTCATAATCTCACGCGCCTTACCTGTTCGCCCAAAGGGCCGGTGCGCAGATGACCTGACAAAAGCCCCCACTTGATCGGGGTGACTGCGGGGAAATGGGGCGATCGACGGGACTTGAACCCGCGACCTCCGGCATCACAAGCCGGCGTTCTAACCAACTGAACTACGATCGCCACACACCCGCCTTGGCCAAAACCCTATCGCTAGAATCTCTACGCCAAGTCACGCGCTATCCACTGCCATTAAGCGGCTGTTTGCGGCGGTCAAGACCACCACGCGCGGGCGAGCGCCTGTTGCACAATGCGCAGTTCAAGGGAAGAGAAAACTGTATTCATAGCGCCCATGCGCAACATAATTACGTAGGGCTTGTGACCCTTGCCTGACGCGCGGCGCAGCGTAAGTTTGTTAGCCATGCAACTCGCATCCGATTCTGTAGCGCATCGCATTGCGCAAACTGGCGGTATCCAACGCGTGCCGCATCCCAAGGTTGAACTGTTTCAGCTGAAGGATTTTGTGAGCGTCGACCTGGCCAGTCAACTGATCACGTTGATCGACCGTGACCGCCGCCCCTCCACCATCGCTGATGCCAATGGCGATGACTATTTCCGCACCAGTGAGACCTGCGACCTCGATCCGAACGACCCTGCGGTCAAAGCATTGGAGACGCAGTTTGTGGCGCTAAACGGGATCGATCCAATTCTAGGAGAACCATGTCAGGGCCAGCGATATGATGTGGGCCAAGAGTTCAAAGCACACACCGACTACTTCACCCCCGGCGGAACCGATTATGAGAAGTTTTGCAGCGTCAGCGGGCAGCGGACCTGGACCTTCATGATCTATCTCAACCCAGTCGATGCGGGCGGCGCGACCCGATTCAAGGTGATCGGTAAAAGCTTTCAACCCGAAGTTGGAAAGCTGCTGTGCTGGAATAACGCCCGCCCCGATGGCAGCGTCAATCCGGCTACACTTCATCACGGAATGAAGGTTCGAAAAGGCGTGAAATACGTGATCACAAAATGGTATCGCGAACTGCCTTGGCCATGGTGAATTATTAGCTGGACGGTCCAGATAGATTTACAGCTTTTAATGTAAAGTATTATTCAAGCAATTCTGAGTGTTTGAGAGATTTCGCCAATCTGTTCGGGAACAGATATGTCGACAATAAGTTTATATAACCAAGAACTGAATACTTCTCGTATTCGGACAATTCATCGGTTGTAAAAAATTTATGTCAGTTATCAATAATATAGGAACAGTCGTCGAGGTTAGCAGTTCAACAGGCCGAGAATTTAGTCAGGACCGTTGCAACGCGATTAAGATCGCGGCAGGTCATGGCGTTGTCGGCAACGTGGATGGCGGTGACACGATCAAACATCGCAGCAGGATGGAGATTGATCCCGCCCAACCTAACTTACGTCAGGTCCACTTATTGCCGGTCGAATTGCTCGAAGAGCTGGACCGTAAAGGGTTCGAAGTGAATCCGGGCGATCTGGGTGAGAACATCACCACACGAGGCATCGACTTGGTCAACCTGGGCCGCGACACGATTTTGCGGATCGGGGCCGAAACCGTGTTGAGCGTGACTGGCCTTCGCAACCCATGCGTCGAGATTGAGCAGTTTGCACCCGGCCTCTTGAATGAGCTTGCTTACAAAGAAGGCGGGAACGTGAAACGCAAAGCGGGTATTATGTGCATCGCTCTGTGTTCAGGAACAGTGCGCCCGACAGACGAGATCACCGTCTATCATCCCGAGGGACCGCACGTCCCACTTGAGCGGGTGTAATCCGCTGGCGTCTTTGAGACGCCAATGACAGCAACCACAAAAAAGGCGGCCCTGAAAAGAGCCGCCTTTTTCATGCGCTGCGATCGAACGCGCGCAAATTGTGCGTTGCCGCTTACTTCTTGAGAGTAAGCCCGCCAAAACGCTTGTTGAATTGAGCCACACGGCCACCTTCTTGAAGCTGTTGACGACCGCCGGTCCAAGCCGGGTGGCTGGTTGGGTCAATGTCGAGTGCGAGTGTGTCGCCCTCTTTGCCCCAAGTTGAGCGGGTTTGAAATTCAGTACCATCAGTCATTTTGACCGTGATCACGTGATACTCTGGGTGCCCTTCGGCTTTCATCGTCTTAGTCCTTTGCTCAGCGTGTCCCGGTTCCGACCGGGGGTGCTATCGAGTGGAGTTTTGTGAATTCGAAGCGGCGCGCCTAGTCGGCTTTCGCGCAATTAGCAAGTGTTTTGCCCCTCCGACCATCCGGTTCAATCAGCCAGATGGCGGGTCGGCGATCATCGCTGTAAATTCGACCTGACAGGTCGGCTTACCTTCAACACTGGCGAGGCCTTTGAATTTGTAGACCCGGCTGCGCTTTTGCAGGAACTCAACCTCGAGATCGAGCAAGCAGCCCGGCGTTACAGGGGCGCGGAACTTGGCGTTCTCAATACCCATGAAGATGACGAGCTTACCCGTACCCGATAGCTCCAGCGTCTCAATACCGAGGATCGCGGCAGCTTGCGCCAGCGCCTCAATCTGGAGCACACCGGGCATGATCGGAGCACCGGGGAAATGCCCCTGAAAGAATTCCTCATTCATGCTGACGGCTTTCACCGCATGAATGCGCTCATTCAGGTGGATCGCCTTGACCCGGTCAACCAGCAACAACGGATAGCGGTGCGGCAGGGCTTTCAAGATCTTGTGGATGTCATAGTCCACAATCGGTTCTGCTGAACCTGTGTCACTCTCGCTCATGCCCTGCCCCCTCTATGCCGTCAGCGGTTAGCTTAACGCCCGGATGGCGCTGGTGCTGCGGGCTGCTGGCCTTGCTGTTGCGCGGCCTGTTGCTGTTGGATCAACTGAGCCTGTAGCAGAGTTTGCTGGATCTCTTGGAAGATCTGAGCCGCATTGCGTGATGGACGCCAATCAGCTGGCGGCACAATCGCAACCGATGGCACGCGCGCATTGAGAGCGGTAGAGATTTGCGCAGTGATATCAGCGCCATCCGCTGCAAACTGCACGGCTTCGGGTTGCAGGACCATAACGATCTGCTGCTGCGTCGTTACATCGGTAAGCGCGGTCGGATACTGCGCAAGGATCTGCTCCACGGCATAGATACGCGCGGCGTTTACTTGTTGAGTGATCGCGCCAACTTCTTGCTCCAACGTCTGGATCTGAGCGAAGTTCGATGCCTGTTGCACACCTGGCAGTTCAGCTTCATCGAGCTGGCCATTGCCATTGGTGTCGAACGGTTGAAGCAGCTGGGTCAGCTGTTGCTGCTTGGTCTGGCGTGTTTCGATTTGCGCCTGATAGGTTACGCCGATCTGCTGATACGCGGTTTGCAGCGCGCTCGACGAGATGATCGCACGGCTAACATCTGCGGTCGCGAAACGGCCATCGACCTGAGCGGTGGCAGGAGCAGCAGTCGCCAGCGCAGCAAGCGCGAGCGCCGCAGGGGCGAGTGTCTTGGAGATAAGTTTCATTAGAATTGTGTTCCTACGTTGAACGTTAAGGTCTTATCGTCATCGCCTTCGACCTTGCGAATGGTCTGTGCGAAGTCGATCCGGAACGGGCCAAACGGCGAGTTCCAGTTGACGCCGATACCGGCGGTGATGCGAGGGGATGGCGAATCGCCAAGGAAGACCTCGCGAATTGCACTGCCCCGGCGGATGAGGCGGGTGTTGGGGGTAACGCCATCCGCTGCAAGCGCATCGGTGGTCAAAGTCTGATCATCGCTGCTTATGAAGAGCGGGTTGCCAGCGGCATCGACCTGCGCAAGGCCAGTCGGATTATCCTGAAGAACAGGCGTGTCCACACCCCACAACGAACCGACATCCAAGAAAATCGAAGGCCGCAGCCCCAGTTCGCGTGCGCCAGTGCCCAGCGGGATCTCAATCTCAGCGCGTCCAAGATAGTAGTTGCGGCCGCCGATGGAATCATCGCGGATGGAGTTGCGATCCGTGATCAGCACGGGAGCGCCATTATCGTCGAGGACATTGTTGTTGAACCCGTCGAGCACATAGGCCTGTGTCAGGATACGCGGACCAACGCCGCGAATGCCGAAGCCACGGAATTGTGGTTCACCCAAGAAGAACCGGTCGGTCAGCAAGACATCATCGACATCAGGTCCACCGCGATCACGCAACGGCACGATCGTCCCACCCTCAAGCGAGAGCGAGAAGATGAAGCCAGTGTTTGCGACATTCCAGAACTGCTGCGCACGCCCGCGGAACCGCGCATAGCGTACATCACCGCCTAGGCCGGCAAACTCAGTGCTAAGCGAAACAGTGCGCCCACGCGTTGGACGCAAGCGCGAGTTTAGCGAGTTATAGCTAAGGCTGAGCCCCAAAATTGAACTCAAGCGATCGCCCAAAGAGTCGCACAGAAAGCGGCCAGCAAGCAACGGATCGCATTCAATATCGCCATCGCCATCCGTATCAGAGAAGAACAGATTCCTGTCCAAGCTCACTTCGTCATAGTTGAGCGTATAACTGCCCACCAGCGACATGAACTCTGTCAGCGGCACACCGACGCGATATTGAACGCCTGTGGTCGCCTGTTCAAAGGTCGTGTTGCGATCATTATTGGTGAAGTTGAAGCTGTTGAAATCGCGCCGATAAAGGTCCGCGCCAGCAGAGATATTGCGGTCGAAGACATACGGCTCGGTAAAGCTGACCTGCGCCGAACGCGAGAATTGCGAATAATTGAGGCTCAAACCAATGGTCTGACCGCGTCCGCGGAAATTGCGCTGGCGGATGGAGCCAGCCAGAATAAACTGCTCAATCGAAGAGAAACCCGCCGAGAATTGCAATTCGCCGGTCGGCTGTTCTTCAACATTGCCTTCGAGGATAATCCGGTCTGGTGCAGAACCTTCGACCTGGCTGACTTCAAAGTTCTCTTGGAAATAGCCCAGCGAGTTGATCCGCGCGGTCGTCCGCTGAACGCCAAGCGAGTTAAACGCATCGCCTTCGGACAGGCGGAATTCGCGGCGGATCACCTTGTCCTGAGTCAACGTGTTGCCGTTTACATCGACACGTTCAATATAAACGCGCGGCGCCTGACGCAGGATAAAGGTGATATCCATCGTCAAATCATCAGGGTTGCGATTAAAACGCGGCTGAACATCGGCAAATGCGTAACCGAAACGGCCCGCCAGCTCTGTCAGCTGCTCAACCGTATCCTCGACAGTTTTCGCGTTGTAGAAATCGCCGCCTTGCATGACGAGGCCCGATTGCAGCGCATCGCTGTCAAAATCGCGCAGTTGGCTTTCCACTTCGACATCGCCGAATGTGTAGCGTTCGCCTTCTTCAACCACATAGGTGATGATGAAATCGCGCTGATCAGGCGTCAGCTCAGCGACCGCGGAGACAACGCGAAAATCGGCGTAGCCTTCGGTCAAATAGAACTGGCGCAGCTTTTGTTGGTCAAAGGCGAGCCGGTCGGGATCGTAGCTGGTGTTGGAGCTGAAAAAGCGGAAGAAGCGCGATTGCTTCGTAACCATCTCGCTGCGCAAATCGCCATCGGAGAACACTTCGTTGCCGATAATGTTGATCTGGCGGACCTTGGATTTGGGTCCTTCGACAATTTCGAACACCACATCGACGCGGTTTTGCGGCAGCTGCACCATCTTCGGTTCAACTGTGGCGGCAAAGCGGCCCTGACGTTTGTACAGCTCAATAATTCGCGCAACATCGGCGCGCACTTTGGAACGGGTGAAAATCTGGCGCGGCGCGAGGCGAATTTCAGGCAGGATCTTTTCCGCATCCAACCGGTCATTGCCCTCTAGCACGATGCGGTTGATCACCGGGTTCTCTGTCACGGTGATAACGACATTGCCGGCATCATTGCGGATCGAGAAATTGGAGAACAGCTCAGTTGCGCCCAAGTCCTTGAGCGCCTCATCAGCCCCAGCTGATGTGTATTCCTGACCCACGCGCAGGCGGATGTAGGAAAGAATGGTGGTGGGCTCCAAACGCTCTGCGCCAGCAACGCTGATCGAGCGGATGGTATTGGTCACCGGAGCGGGTGCTGGTGTTGGCTCGGCCGCAGGTGCAGGTTGCGCCGCCGGGGTAGCCGGAGCCGCCTCGTCCTGCGCAATCGCCGCATACGGCACACCAGCCAGCATAGTGGCACCGGTAAGCGCCATTGCCAGCCGACCTGTGGCACTCTTCGAAGCAACAGACTGAATGCCTGTCTCGTTGCATTGATTCATGGAGTAAATGATCCCGTCCAACCCGTATTTGACGCGCCTGCCCCGGACGCAAACGCAAGGCGAAGTATGCCTTGCAAACCCCTAACTACTTAATCGCCTGTGCCCGATGCACGATACACGGGTCAAGCAGGCATAACGGACAATGTCAGATCGTCCGTTTCCTTTCCCCGACAAACTCCCCTTTCGAGGCAATTTGCGCGAAGATCAGCCCATGTTAGCTGCCAAATGGCAGTAACGACACAACATCATTCCAGGTGACGACCACCATGAAGATGAGCACAAGCGAGATGCCGGTTCGATACGCCCACTCCGTTGTTTGCGGCCCAGCCGGTTTGCGGCGGATCGCTTCAACGGCGTAGAAAGCAAGGTGCCCGCCATCCAGTGCGGGGATTGGCAAGAAATTGATGAATGCCAAATTAAGCGAGATGAGCGCACACAAAGTGACAAAGGGCACCAGACCCAAACTCATCTGTTCGCCAGAGAATTTCGCAATCTTTACAGGGCCTCCCAGCTCTTTGATCGAACGCTGACCTGTGAAGATTTGTTTGATGCCGGTCACCATCATGCCGGTGATTTCCCAGCAACGCTGTGCGGCAAGAGGAATGGATTCGAACACGCCAACCTCTTGAAAGACATAACGTCCGCCATCCGGTCCAACGCCAATCCGTCCAATCACGCTGACATTGCCGAAGCTGTCGGTGTCCTCAATGCGAGCGGTGGTCAGCGGAATGTCGATCTCATCGCCGTTACGGTCGACGGTCATAACCATAGGTCGGTCAGGGTGGAGCGCGACTTCAAGGCGGATTTCTTCAAAATCCTCAATCGCACTGCCATCAATGGCGATGATCGTATCGCCCAATTGCATGCCCGCATCGCGCGCCACCGATTCCTCGGCAAATTCGCCAATGGTGCGCGAATCCTCGGCGCCTTCAATGACCGGGTTGCCGTAAATCACGAAGAAGGCGGCAAATATGCCAATCGCTACAACCAGGTTCGTCACCGGACCTGCAGCCACGATCAGCGCGCGCCGCCATAGGGCCGCACTTTGGAAATTTCCGTCATTGGCCTGCAGAGGCGGAGCATCGGGGTCCGGAATGCTGGCCGGATTCATATCGCCTCGAAACTGAACATAACCACCCAGCGGCAGCGCGGATATGCGCCAGCGTGTGCCGTGTTTGTCAGTGCGCCCGATCAGCTCACTACCGAACCCGACAGAGAAGGCGTCCGCCTTTACGCCCAACCATCGGCCCACGAGATAATGGCCCAGCTCGTGCACAGTCACCAATGGACCCAGCAGCAGCAAGAAGCCGACAAAATACATCCAGAACGGGGGCTGATCAAACAAAGGTGGCGCTCTCCAGCGTATCGCGAACGCATCGACGCGCCTCGCTGTCTATCTCAAGCACATCTTCCAACGTGCTCGGTTGAGGCGCGCTATAGCGTGCCAAAGTCGCTTCTACCACTGCCGTAATCCGGGTGAACGCAATGTGACCGCCCAAAAATGCCTCAACCGCAATCTCATTGGCCGCGTTGAGGACAGCCGGGGCCGCACCGCCCGCTTCTATCGCCTCACGACAAATGCGGGTTGCGGGGAACAGTTCTTCATTGGGTGCCTCGAACGTGAGCTGACCAATCGCCGCCAAATCAAGCGGCGCAAGCGGCGTCTCCATCCGCGTGGGATAAGCAAGACACGATGCAATGGGCACGCGCATATCCGACGGGCCAAGCTGTGCGAGCACCGAGCGGTCGCGATATTCAACCATGGAGTGAACGATGCTCTGCGGGTGGACGATGATTTCAATGTTCTCAAGGCCCACGGGGAACAAGTGATGAGCCTCAATAAACTCGAGGCCCTTGTTCATCATCGTCGCAGAATCGATGGTGATCTTTGCACCCATCTCCCAATTGGGATGTTTGAGCGCCTGCTCTCGCGTCACAGATTTCAGCGCGTCGGCATCCAGAGTGCGAAACGGCCCCCCGCTTGCAGTAAGGATGATACGCCGGACCTGTTCGATATCATTGCCCGCAAGACACTGAAAAATCGCATTGTGTTCGGAATCGGTGGGCAGCAAAGTTGCCCCTGCCCGCTCCACCGCTGATTTCAGGATCACGCCAGCAGAAACCAGCGCCTCTTTGTTCGCCAGCGCAATCGTCCCGCCGCGTTCCACCGCCGCCATAGTCGGGGCAAGCCCTGCACAACCAACAATCGCCGCCACGGTTATATCAACCGGTCGCGCAGCCGCATCGCATAGAGCCTGAGCGCCGCCTGCTGCCTCGATCCCGCTACCGTCCAAAGCAGCGCGCAGTTCATCGAGGCATGCCTCGTCACCCACCACCGCAATTTTCGCGCCGAATTCGCGGGCCAGTACGGCCAGCTCCTTGGCGCTGCAATTGGCAGTCAGCGCCTCAATCTCCCAATCCTCTCGATTGCATCGCACCAGATCGAGCGTCGATGCGCCAATAGACCCCGTCGCGCCCAAAAGGCTAATCGTGCGCGCCATATTAGAACGCGCTCATATAAGCAGGCAGCACCGCGAGCAGGAACAGCACAAAGAACACCGCCAGAAAGCCATCAAGCCTGTCAAAAATGCCGCCATGGCCCGGGATCAGCTTGCCGGAATCTTTGACCCCTGCACGCCGTTTCATTGAGCTTTCGAAGAAATCTCCCGCCTGTGCGATCACGGCGATAACGCCCCCTGCGGCCAAAGCACCGGCGAGGCCCGTCATATTAAAGCTCGGAACAAAAGCGCCGGGCCCCACGTCGAAAATCTCCGCGCAAATGCACACAATTCCCGCGGCCAGAGCGCCGCCGCCAAGCCCGGCCCAAGTCTTGGACGGACTGACCGAAGGCATGATGCGCGGACCACCAATCGCGCGGCCCGCAAAATACGCGCCCACATCCACCGCAACCACAGGCAGGACAAACGCGATCAGCACGGCCCACATTCCGTAGTCGAGCCGAACCTGAACCATCGCATGAGCCGCTGCGCCAACATACAACGCACCCACAAACAGCCACGCGATCTCTGACAAAGGTGATCCGCCAAACCGGCTGATGATCCCATTCCACTCCCACAGGACCAGCCCGGCGAGCAGCACCACAAACGCGATCCAAAACCAACCACCCAGCCACAGCGCGATCAGCGTAACGCCTGCCATCGCGACAGCGGAGACAAACCGGACGAGCAGATCATTCATTCCGCCCGCATCCTGCGCGGCCGCAACCGTCGTTTCAGGATGAACCTCATCCATCGCCTGACGCGTAATTTCGTCCAGCCGGCCTTTAACGTCCGCCATAACGCCGCTCCCTTTGAGCAAAATCATCGAGCGCTTGGGATAGGTGTTCAGGCTTAAAATCTGGCCAAAGCGTGTCGACAAACAGCATTTCGGCATAGGCGGCTTGCCAAAGCAGAAAGTTCGATAGGCGAATTTCCCCGCTGGTACGGATCAACAGATCGAGCGGAGGGAGATCATTCGTATCAAGCTGCGCGGTGATACTCTCGGTTGTAATATCACCGATTGCCCCGGCCTTTGCAGCGGCGCGGGCGATCTCATTCTGCCCACCATAATTGAGCGCAACCGCCAATGTCTGCGTGCCCTTGGCGGTCTGAGCCAGCGCATCTTCGAGCATAGCGACAATATCGGGTGCGAGCGATTGCCAGTCACCAATAATCTTCAGCTTCACATCATTGGCAATAAATTCTGCGAGGTCCGATTTGATGAACTTGCGCATCAAGTTCATCAAATCATCGACTTCATCCTCGGATCGTTTCCAGTTTTCCGAGCTGAACGCATACAGAGTTAGACATTCCAATCCCATCGGCTCCAACGCGCGAACCAACCTGCGCACAGCCTCTACCCCGCGTTGATGCCCGATAGAGCGCGGCAGGGCGCGTTTTTTGGCCCAGCGACCATTGCCGTCCATGATGATCGCGACGTGACGCGCTCCAGCAGATCTGTCTGGGCTATCGCCCATGCGCTTGGCTCTCCCCTACCCGAACTCAGACCCTCACTGAGTCAGGATTTCCTGTTCTTTCTTCGCCGCGGCTTCGTCCGCATCCGCGACAAATTTGTCAGTCAGCTTCTGGACTTCGTCCTCCATCCGCTTGCGCTCATCTTCCGAGATTTCTTTCTTCTTCTCATCCGCTTTGAGCGTTTCCATGCCATCGCGACGCACATTGCGGATCGCGATTTTCGCATTTTCGGCATAGGTGCCTGCAAGCTTTGCCAACTCCTTGCGGCGCTCCTCTGTCAGGTCAGGCATTGGCAGGCGCACGGTTTGGCCATCGGTCATCGGGTTCAGGCCAAGATTGGCTTTGGTGATCCCCTTCTCCACCGCGCTGACATTGGTTTTGTCCCACACTTGCACGCTGAGCATGCGCGGCTCTGGAGCAGAAACGGTCGCGACCTGGCTCAACGGCATCATCGCGCCGTAAACTTCGCAGACCACGGGATCGAGCAAAGCGGTGTTCGCCCGGCCTGTGCGCAAACCACCCAAATCACTTTTCAGCGATTCCACTGCGCCTGTCATGCGGCGTTCGATGTCTGCCTTGTCATATTGCGGCATGGATCATGATCCTCTTTTATTCATTGACGCTATTGAGCGCCTGATTGCACGATTGTCTGTGTGCCTTTGCCCGAAAGGACAGTGGCGACGTTGCCTTTTTCGCGGATGGAAAAGACCACTAACGGAATGTCGTTCTCTCGGCAAAGCGCGACGGCGGTGGCGTCCATAACTTTGAGATTATCGGACAACACCTGATCATAAGAGATCGTCTCGAACCGGGTTGCATCCGGGTTGTGTTTGGGATCGCTGTCGTAGACCCCGTCGACGCTGGTGCCTTTAAACAAAGCATCGCAGCCCATCTCTGCTGCGCGCAAGGCGGCTCCGGTATCAGTGGTGAAGAACGGATTGCCTGTGCCCGCGGCGAAGATCACGATCCGACCCTTCTCAAGGTGCCGCTCGGCACGCCTGCGAATATAAGGTTCACACACGGTGCTCATCGGGATCGCGGATTGAACGCGGGTTTGCACGCCCAATTGCTCCAGTGCATTTTGCATCGCCAGCGCGTTCATAATGGTCGCCAGCATCCCCATATAATCACCGGTCGTCCGGTCGAGGCCCTTGGCCGCCGCCGAAATCCCACGAAAAATATTACCGCCGCCGATTACCAAACACACTTCAATCCCTGAATCCTTAGCCGCCTTCACCTCTTCGGCGAGGCGCGCGACATAGGCGGGATCAATCCCATAATCCTGTTCACCCATCAAAACTTCGCCAGACAGTTTGAGCAACACTCGCTTGATTTCGGGAAGGGCCATTTGGGAATGTGTCTCCGGATGGGTTGTGAGTTGGCCAGCCCATATCCGCGCCGGGGGTCGCTGCCAAGGGGAATAGATCGCACACCCTGTGCGCAGTCTGTGCGCAGATTTGCGCAGCATGCCGGTTGCGTCCGGTCACCAGTCTGCGCGAAACGAAGCGAATGATGGCTTTGTTAAAGAACCGCTGGGTGCGCGCGATTGCGCTTGTCTCACTGATCGTGGGGATCATTGTGATCGCGAAAGCGTGGTATGATACGATGCGCGATCCCGTGGTTCAACGGTTGGTGATTGAAAGCGAGGGTCTGCCCGCAGGTTCCGAGCCGGTAACGATTGCGTTCCTCACAGACATCCATGTTGCAGGCCCCGATATGCCGCCATCACGGCTTGAGCGGATTGTGGCGCAGGTGAACGCGTTGGAGCCGGACCTCGTGGCAATCACAGGCGATCTGGTCAGCGAAAAGCGCACTGCGACCCATATCTATTCAGCTGAGGAAATCGTCACACCCCTCGGCGGGTTGGAGGCTACACACGGTGTGGTGGTTGTGCCCGGCAATCACGATCACTGGTATGACTGGCCCGCTTTGTCCGCTGAGCTTGCTAAGCATCCAGGCATCACCGTCCTTGAAAATGCAGTGGCGACTATTGGACCATTTCGCATCGCAGGCCTTGATGATGACTACACCGGACGCGCAGACCTCATGTCCACCGCGCGGGACATGTCGGCTCTATATAAAGTCGGCCAAGCGCGAGTTAACATTTGGCTCTCCCACAGCCCAGATGTGTTCCCCTCGATTCCTGTGAGCGCAGATCTGGTACTGGCCGGCCACACCCATTGCGGCCAAATCGCCTACCCATGGGGCGGCTCACCCGCCACGATGTCCGATTACGGCGAAACCTATGCCTGCGGCGTGAAGGAACTGCACGGCAAGACGCTGGTGACGGGAGCAGGTTTGGGCACAAGTTTGCTGCCCGTGCGATTGTTCACGCAGCCGGAGATTTGGGTGGTGGAGGTGCGGGGTGTGGGGCGGTGACTTTTTGACCCGTTGAACTCGGCTTAGGGAAAGCCTTGAATGGCCGAGGATGCAGGTGAAACCGGAATCTAGGCTGTTCGTCAAAGTATCGATGTGCTGGACCCGTCAAATGGCAGTCACAAAGCAGGTGCGACCCAATTCGACTGAAAAGTAGATCCTATTCGCCAATGTCGCCCTTGCGCCAGCCAGCAAACTCTCCTTCGGCTTTCGCGGCCATGCGGTTAATCGCACCCTCCATAAATGGCTTCATGTCGCTATCGAGGAAGCTCGATACGAACGGGCGTTTGATGAAACTGTTCGGACGCAAACTGTAGGTCCAAGTGAATTCGGACTTATCATTTTCGACCTCGCGCCAATCCCATTGTCCCCTTGCGTAGGTGATGTGATCGCTGGCACCGCTGGTCAGCCCCCAAATCTGATAACTAAAATGTTCGGGCAAGCGATTCTCGAGAACGCGCTCATACGTATAGTGACCATCGCTAAGTTTGACCCAGCGAACAGATCCCTTCTCCGGCCAAGTACCGGACACGACTCTCACATCAACAGGCTTCTTGATTTGCTCGGTTTCCTCCATCGCCAGAACCAATTCGTTGCTCGCAACGATCCATTGTTGCAGCGGGATCAGGGGCGCATCAATTACTTTGATCGTTTGGAACGTGGCATGCCATCCGTCGGATAAAGCTGGTGGGTTGGTCAGTTCCGGGGGAGCTGTTGGGGGAGCAGGGTTGCTAGTACAAGAGATAAGCGACAGACTTGCGGCTGCTGCAAGTAAGGGACGAAAAGCGAATGGCATCTGCGACCTCCAACATATTTTATACGAAACTCGTAGATAGATATATACGAGTTTCGTAAATGGCAAGTTCTAAATCGGTTCCACCTTCTGAAGACGATGCCGAACGTTTGCTAAAAGTCGTGGGCACGATGCTCGACCAGATGCTTCTGCAAGAGCCTAGCGAGGACGGTCGCCCACTACCGTACAACCCAAAGGACTATTCAATCCTCAAAGCTCTCGATGCCTCGGACGGTTTGAGCGGATCTGACATTGCGCGCCGCTTTGATTTGCCGCGGACTTCGATTCAATCAGCGCTCGATCGGCTTGAGAAATCAGATCTGATTGAGAAGCGCCCCGACCCTGCTGGTGGCAGAATAAAAACACTGCACCTGACCCCGGCAGGGCAGACTATTAGGGCAAAAATCAAGGCGTATGATCTGCATAATATGCGCACAATGCTCGCCCCATTGTCAGAGGATGAGCGGACACAAGTGTTGCCATTGCTCGAGCGAGTGGCAGACGCCATCGAGAACGCCACGAAGCCAGCAACCAGATAGCGTTTAACTCGAGTCAGGGGTTTTGGGGCATCGACCTGATTTGGAGGCAGGCGATCTACTTTCACTCAGTCCATGACACTCCGGGTAACATCGACTTTTGTCTGCGCGTGAGGCTGTTTTAGGACCGCCTGAATGTCTACAAAGGGGTCGAAACCCGACAGCCGCATGTTCCCCGAAACGAGACTGTCCCTGCGGGAAACCCGACCAAAAGATGCTCAGGCGGATTTGGCTAGCCGCAAGTCCTTGAGAGAGACACTATGCGTTGCGGACTGGCTTCTTGCGTAGCGCACAGTCTGAGCTGTCAGGTCCGATGCCAACACGCAAATTGCGGCAAGTTTTCCTACACGCGCTGCCACTGCTAGCCTCGCATCGGCTCTTTGAAACCGTAGAACGACCATTTCGCGCTGGTTCATTATTGAAACGCCTGCTCTGCGCATGTGTTTTATGAACGAAACCCCATTTGCGCTGGCGAATCATACAAAAAGGCCGCCGGAAACAGTGTCCGACGGCCTTCGAATTGTGGCGTAAATGAGGGAGGGCTTAGCCCTTCACTGCGGCAGCAACCTCGGCTGCGAAATCTTCTTCTTCTTTCTCGATGCCTTCACCGAGTTGGAAGCGGACATAGTCCTTCAGAACGATTTCGCTGCCAGCTTCTTTGCCAGCTTGTGCAACAACCTCTGCAATCGGCGTCTTGTTGTCCATTACAAAAATCTGGCTGAGCAGCGCGTTTTCCTTGGCGAATTTCTTCACCGCACCTTCGACCATCTTTTCCTGCACGTTTTCAGGCTTCCCACTTTCGGCTGCCTTTTCCGCGGCGATCTTGCGCTCACGGTCGAGCAGTTCAGGATCAAGCCCGTCCGCATCCAGCGCCTGTGGGAAAGCAGCTGCAGCATGCATCGCAAGGTTGCGGCCCAATGCCGCCAATGCGTCAGCTGGCGCTTCGCTTTCCAAAGCGATCAGCACGCCGATTTTGCCAAGGCCATCAGCAGCAGCGGTGTGCATGTAAGAAACAACCGCGCCCTTTTCGACAGAGACAGTCTTCATCCGGCGAACCTGTTGGTTCTCACCAATGGTCGCAATGTTGTCGGTGAGCTTGTCCGTGACAGTGCCGCCATCGGGATAGGCTGCGGCTTTGAGCGCTTCCACATCGTCTGCACCCATGGTGAGAGCGACGTCAGTGGTTTTGCGGACGAAATCCTGAAACTTGTCGTTCTTTGCGACAAAGTCGGTTTCCGAGTTCACTTCGACGGCCACGCCTTTGGTGCCTTCAACAGCAACGCCGACAAGGCCTTCCGCTGCGGTGCGGCTCGACTTTTTCTGAGCGGTCGCAAGGCCCTTGGCACGCAATGCGTCAACAGCGGCTTCGATATCGCCGTTCGCTTCGGTCAATGCCTTTTTGGCGTCCATCATGCCCGCGCCGGTTTTTTCGCGCAGGGTCTTCACATCGGCGACGGTAAAATCAGCCATGGAGAATTCCTTCTTAAAAGCTTGAGGGCGCCGGACAGACCCTCTTCAGGGAAATGTCCGACGCGCTAGTCTGGTTTTGTGACGCGCGGGTTGCGCGCATCGGTTTAGCTTAATGTTTAAGCAGCAGGCGTTTCAGCGGCAGGCGTTTCAGCGGCAGCGTCGGCAGCTGGCGCTTCCGGAGCAGGCGCTGCTTCTGCAGCAGGAGCCGCTGCTGGCTCTTCGGGTGGTTGTTCCATCGCGCCAAAATCTTCGCCCGATGTTTCAATCGCCCCGCCTTTGCCCGCAATCGCTGCATCGCCAATCGCTTGGCAATAGAGGCGAACCGCACGGGCCGCATCGTCATTGCCGGGAACTGGGAAAGCGATGTTGCTGGGATCAACATTGGTGTCGAGCACGCCGATCACGGGAATGCCAAGAACAGCCGCTTCCTTAATCGCCAGATCTTCTTTGTTCGCGTCGATCACAAACATCACGTCAGGAATACCGCCCATATCACGGATCCCGCCGAGCGACAGTTCCAGCTTGTCACGCTCACGCGTAAGCTGAAGAACCTCTTTCTTGGTGAAACCGCTGCTGTCACCGGACAGTTGTTCTTCAAGGGTCTTGAGACGCTTGATCGAGCCGCTGATGGTTTTCCAGTTGGTTAGCATCCCACCGAGCCAACGGTGGTTCACAAAATGCTGACCCGACATGCGAGCAGCTTCTGCGATCGGCTCTTGCGCCTGACGCTTGGTACCGACGAACAGAACCTTGCCGCCTGCGCGGACTGTGGACTCAACAAAATCGAGCGCGCGTGCGAACAACGGCACGGTTTGCGACAGGTCGATGATGTGAACACCGTTGCGGTTGCCGAAGATATACGGCTTCATCCGCGGGTTCCAGCGGTGGGTCTGGTGGCCGAAATGTGCGCCGGCCTCGATCAATTGCTGCATTGTGACGGTGGGTCCCGCCATAGATAATTCCTTCCGGTTGTTCCTCTGGAGAGCTGGAACTGACTTGCGGAGATCCCGCATGCAGCACCGGTATGAGCGCTTTCCATGTGAATTTCGCCGATTTGCGATTGCGTGATTCGCAGCCGTTCCTCGACAAGGTCCGCGCCACTAACGCCCTTTAGACACAAAATCCAGTGTAAACCGACGCCCGCTCCACCAAAAGGAACACAAGTGGAACAAATTTGCTTGACTAGGGAGAACACTTATAGAACAAGCAAGGAAGAACAAACGCTGAACGCCGAATCGAAAGGCCCACCATGATCCTAGCAATGACACTCACCGGCCTATTTGCTGTTGTGACAATCGCGACCGGGCTTAGCCTGCTCGACAGCTGGCTGCGTGGGCGCAGCGTGTATCGGGTGTTGAAGCGCGAGCAATCGCTGCTGAAAGCGGGGTTTATGCCTCAGGTCCACGCGCATGAAGTTCGTTTGAGAAAACCTGCTCGTCGCACTTTGGCATCGGCGGCTCGTCCCTATGCCCGCCGCACGCCTTTACCGGTGTTTCAGACCGCGGCTTGATCTGCTTTGCGGCGTTTGACCTTGCCATATTTGTAAAGCGCATAGGGCATCGCCAAAAGATAACCTAAGCTCATCACGGTGAGCGTCCACCATGGCTCCAACATCAACGCAGCAAAGCCCAATGCCGATGCAGCCAACAAAGGCAGCCGTACATCGCGGCGCGGACGGATCGCCCCCCAGCTTAACGTGGCCATGTTCGAGATCATCAAGATGGCGATCGCGCTGACCCAAAAAGCAAGGATCATAGGGTCCCGGAAAATCGGCAGGCCCGTCTCCAACCACAAATAGCACGGCATGAAGGCAATCCCGGCAGCAACTGGAGCAGGGATACCTGTCAAGAAGCCAGCGGCGCTGTGCGGCTGATCCTCCATATCGATCCGAGCGTTGAAACGCGCGAGCCGCAACGCGCAGCAAATCGCAAAGCCCAAAGCTGCAAACCAGCCAAAGCGCGGCAAATCCTGCAATGACCACATGAACAAGATGAGCGCTGGCGCCATGCCGAAAGATAGCGAGTCGGCAAGGCTATCAAGCTCTGCCCCAAATCGCGATTGCGCATTCAACAACCGCGCAATTCGTCCATCAATACCATCAAGAACACCAGCCAAACACACTGCAAGGATCGCATAGGCCCACAGGCCATCAATCGCGAAACGCACACCAGTTAGCCCGGAACACAAAGCCGCTGCGGTGATCGCATTCGGCAACATTGCCCTTAGCGTCAGACCACTGCCATCTACTACATCGACGTCTTCGTCTTCCGCCGCCCTTGGTCCGACTCTTGCCGGGACAGACTCACGAGGCGAACGATCTTTGGAACGCTTGTTCACAACCAATACCAGATGCGCTGCGTAACAAAGGCAGGTTCGCAGGTTATTGCGCGATCCCTTCAATCAATGCCGTTGTGCCAACCTCGGCAAGCACCGTTTCGCCGGCGATGATCTTCTGGCCCATCAACACTTTGGGATCGGTGCCTGCAGGCAGGTATACATCAACGCGGCTGCCAAACCGGATCAAGCCAACCCGCTGCCCCTTCGCTACCAAATCGCCCGGTTTCACAAACGGTACAATCCGCCGCGCAACCAATCCTGCAATCTGAGTGAACCCGATTGCCAAACCATCGCTGCGCTCAATCAGAATATGCTGACGCTCATTCTCTTCGCTTGCCTTATCCAAGTCCGCGTTCACAAACTTGCCCGGCACATAGACGAGCCGGCGAATGGTCCCTGCAACGGGCGCGCGATTGATATGGACATCAAACACACTCATGAAAATCGAGATGCGCGTCACTGGCCCAGCGGGGAGCCCCGGATTGCCTGAGCCATCATCAACCTGCATTTCCTGAGGTGGTTCGACGCTTTGGATCAAGGTTACTAATCCATCTGCGGGCGCGACAATCGCGTTATCAGATTGCGGCACCACTCGCTCGGGATCGCGGAAGAACGCAAACACACCGATAGACAAAAACAGCAAAGGCCAGCCGACAATGGCCCAATCCAGCAGCAAAAGCGGGATTAAGCTGATCGCGACTGCGATAACGCCATATTTGCGGCCTTCGGGATGGATCGGGGGCCAACCCCAAGTCGCTTCGCCGCGACCCTGATTGTCGAGAATTTCACCTGCCATGCTTGCGCATCTAGGGTCTGGTGATGCCGCAAGCAAGCAAGCGAATGGGATTTAAACGCTATCTGTTGCACGCGCAGCATCCTGTGCCCCGGTTCGCATTCACACTTTAGTGATACGTTTACCCTAATTGAGGGCGCGAAAAGATCGCAGCTACGCAAGCACGGAAACCGCCCAAACAATGAATTCGGCATCAGCAATCCAAGGGTCAACCGCCACGAGCGTGCAAGCGAACAACCTGTTCGCGCGCTGGGTAGGAGAGACACCGATTTTCGTGATCGGCTGCGCTTTGATGGCGGTTTGTCTCGCATTGCTCGCGGCAAACGGGGTCAATCCCGGCATAGGCGGGATCATCGCCAACACACAGATTTTCCTTATGTTTGTGATCGTTCTCGCCTGTTGGGATGCAGGGCGCGAGTTGTTTCGCAGCCGCCCGGACAGCCCCGTCGCTCATCTCAAAGCTCGTTACACCGACCCCGCCTTCACGCGCGGCGTCGCCGCCGGATTGCCGCTATTGGGAGTGGCCATCATCCTGCTTCCGTATTTTTCAAAAATGAAATCGGCGATCCCACTCTTCAACGACTACACTTGGGATCAGGCCTTTATCGAGTGGGATCGGGCAATATTCTTTGGCTATGATGCATGGCAGGTGCTTCAACCCGTGCTCGGCTATCCGATTGTCACAGCATTCCTCGCGCTGCTATATCAATTGTGGTTCTTGCTCCTTTATCCTGGCGTCATGTTCTTTGCGTTTGCGCGGATCGACAGCCAGGTGCGGCGGCAATTCTTTCTGTCATACGTCCTCAGCTGGACGCTGGTTGGCGGAGCGATGGCAACGTGGCTTGCCTCCGTCGGCCCATGTTTTGTCGGCCCGATGATGGGCAATCCGACTTTCGATGACCAAATGGCCTATCTTTACGCCGCCAATGAACAGGTGCCGATCATGGTGCTGCCAGTGCAGGAAATGCTGCTCGAATGGTATGGCAAGGCAGAGAATGGACTAGGCAGCGGCATTACCGCCATGCCCAGCATGCATTGCGCCATCGCGTTCCTGTATTGGATCGCCATGCGCCGTGTGCACAAAGGCTGGGGTGCGTTTTTTGGCGTGTTCTTCTTCATCACGTGGATCAGCAGCGTCCACCTCGCCTACCATTATGCAGTGGACGGCCTCGTCTCACTGTTGGCTGTGGCATTGATTTGGACGGCATCGCAGCACATCATCGCTGCGTGGGACAAGTGGCTCGCGGGCCGTGATCAGGCGACCTTGCGCACAAACACCGTTCCGGCGGAATAACCCGCGCCAAAGCTACAAATCATGCCTGTGTCACCACTGGCGAGATCATCACTGTTTAAGTGAAACGCGATGATCGAGCCTGCGCTTGATGTGTTGCCATACGTGTCGAGCACGGTCGGACTTTCGTCATCGTTCGCCTCATGGCCAAGCACTCTTTGAGCGATCAGGCGGTTCATCCCGGCATTCGCTTGATGCAGCCACAGACGGCGCAGGGTCGCAGGGTCCATTTGTAGCTTTTCCGCTTCGTCCACGATCATTTGAGCGACCATAGGCACGACCTCTTTGAACACTTTGCGTCCCTCCTGCACAAAGAGCTTATCGGCGTCCTGCGCGCTTTCAGGATTGGCACGGTTGAGAAAGCCAAAATTGTTGCGGATATTGTTTGAGAACACGGTTTTGAGTTTCGTGCTGAGCACTTCCCAATGTTTTGCAGGCGCGATGGCCGCATCCTCGACAAGCACTGCCGTGGCGACATCACCAAAGATGAAGTGGCTGTCCCGATCGCACCAATTGAGGTGCCCTGAAGTGATCTCTGGGCTGACGACCAGCACACTTTTCGCATTGCCCGCACGGACATAGTCGGCGGCGGTTTGGATGCCGAAGGTCGCCGATGAGCACGCAACATTCATGTCAAAGCCAAAGCCATCAATGCCCAGCGCCTGCTGAATCTCGATCGCCATCGCAGGATAAGCGCGTTGCATATTCGATGCCGCGCACAGCACCGCATCGACATCGGCAACATCGCGCCCCGCGCGCTCCAAAGCTTGCTTGGCAGCGATCACACCAATCTCCGCCATAACCGAGATTTCATCATTAGGGCGATCATCAAGACGCGGCGCCATTGTGGCTGGATCAAGGATCGGCGCTTTGCTCATCACATGACGCGCTTTGATGCCGCTCGCCTTTTCGATAAATTCAACCGAGCTGTGCGATAACGCGTCAACCTCGCCCGCCGCGATGGCGGCTTCGTTATCGGCGTTAAAGCGGTCAACATACTGGTTGAAGCTTGCAACCAGCTCTTCGTTCGAAATCGATTCAGCCGGGGTGAACAGGCCGGTTGCGGAGATAACCGGGCGGCCAGTTAGGGGAGGAGTGTTGTTCATGGCGCGCAGGGATAGAACTCACCACGGACCGCCGCAAGCCTATCTGTGCGCGCGATGCACGGGAATGTGGCGGGGTAAAGGAGCGGTGGTGGACAGGATAGGATTGTCAGAAACCCTATCTTTCAAGCACTTGTGCTGGCGAACAACCCTGTATGGGGTCACGCAGTCCTGCGGCGTCCCGCGGCAAATGGCGAACCTAATTCACCCCATCAAAGGAGCGTATTGAGCTATGAGTGAGCAATCTATCCGCCAGCAGTTTGAAGCCCTCGAAGCGATGCGTGCAGGAGGCGTAAAAACATGCCCTGCATCTCGCCACGCCTTTATCGTTGCTGAAATGATGATCGAGAAAGACGGGGCGCTTTACCAGTCGATCAAAAAATCAAGCCACGACCCTGAACACATGAGTGGAAGCTTGCTTAGCGTTATCCAATCGCTTTGGGAGGGCAGAGCATATCTTGAATGGGATCGCGAAGCAAAACGCTGGGTTCCCATCGAGCAAGGCAAACACCTAGAAGGAGATGAGGGGTGAGCATTCTAAACCGATGGGCTAAGCGTATTGGCGAAAATGCCGCTGATGAAGCACTCAAAGATGCGCAGCCAGAGATCGACAAGGCCATGAAAGACGCCCTAGAGCCTCTTATCAAAAGCGCCGTTGAAAAGGTATTCAAGACGGCACTTGACGATCTTTACGAGAACTCTCCTCGCTTTCGTTTCGTCAAGTGGATGCAGGCTGAGTTAGAGCGGGTTGGCAAAGATATGACCCATCAACAATCTTTCAAAATGGCCCGCGACACCCTTTTCGAGTTTTTGAAAGATGAGAAGATTGAGTTTGGCGATAGTAACTTCGCATGGGATCGCAGCGCGGCTATCGAGTTGATACAGGCATACGAAATCGACCACTGGTGCTCATAAAACGGAAACCCCAATGACCCCTGACCTATCATGGCTAACAACGAAGCCCCCGACCAACATAATTCACGCGCCTGAATGGGGTGATGGCGCTATGAAAGGAACTAGACGTGGGTGAATTCGAAAATGCGCCTTGGGCTTCCGAAGAACACAGAACGCAGTTTATCAATGACCTAACTGCATTTGGTAGAGCTTGGAAAAAGCTAAACGCAAATGGGGAGCTAGAGTGTGTGAAGCTTACCGATGTAGAGTTTTACCCACCCACCGCTCAATCACAGGAGAACTAGACGTGAGTGATGTGTTCGCAAAACTATCCGAAATGCAAGACGAAGAGGCTGAGCTTGTAGACGCGGCCCGCTCGCATCGCGACGCAGGAATTGAGAATGTAGGGCTGGCTCACAAGCTAGGTTACGTGCGCCGTGACATACGAGCTTTGCTCAAGGAAATGTCTCCCGAGGAACGTGAAGCTTGTCAAAAAATCAAACGCCAAACAGGCGAGATAAACCGGATGGCGCTTAAGGTCGCACAAGGCAAGCGCGCTCAAAAGACTGTCGAGCTACTCGTGCAAGACATGAAGGAGTATTTGCCGCCTGACGGGATTACAAAAGACGAATTTATAAATCGGGTGGTTGGTCGCCTAGACCCACCTACCGCATAGCCCTTAGATCACAGCGCGGGGGTAGCATTTGATCCATGCGGTGTTGACTATCGAGACGGTCGATCTCGCGGATCGCGCAGCCCATAAAGTCACCGCGACTATCAAGGCGGGCTTTGTTCGAATTGGCCAGCTTTTCAACCGCCGCGATATCAGCGCGCAGACTGTCCACATCGTTGCTATTGCTCCCGATCATCCGGTCCCATGCGAGAATCCCCGCTAGCGCTGCGATCAGCAGTCCCGGAGGTATCTGTGCCATCCAGTTCTGGCTCGTCTCTTTCGACACGTCTAGCCGACCACGGAATGAGCGTGAACGCGAGGGCGGCTGCGACGAATAGCGCGATTGCGGCTTCTGCGCTTAAGTCCATCATATCCGCCCCACGCCAAAAAGGCTGCTAACATCGCCCAGCTCAAGAAATACTGATACTCCCATAGCCTCTGAGCGGTTTCCGCGTAACTTAAGCTTTCCTGCACCCCCGATTGCTGGCTGTAGATGAAAACGAAATTGCCAATAATCATGGCAAAGAACACCCATGCTAGGAATTTCTGCCACTGGGTCATGCGGTATGCGGAAACCAGAATGGCACCAATCAAGCACAGGGCGATGTAGTAAATCGGATCTTGGTGAATGAAGGTGGCAAGGCTTGCGCCCATCACTGCCCACCATGAGCGAACCTTGGGCGACCAAAGCGCCCACCAGCCCATTCGCCTATATGCACGCCACTGCGGTGCCACCAAGAAAGGCAGCACCGCGATCATGGCATAGTGCCAAGCATCCATTAGGTGCCGCCAGAACCGGGCAGCGGGTCATCATCTTCGCCGGGGAACGGGCTAGGTGAAGGTGTTGGCGAGGGAGTTGGTGAAGGCGTGGGACTGGGGGTTGGTGTCGGTAGTGGCTGCGGTGCGGGTTGTTCTGACATATTAATGGCCTTCCATGCTGCAAATAATCCAAGGGTTATGAGAATGATTCTTGAGGCCATCTGGCCCCGGTATCAAAGGGGATCGAGTCGGTGCGAATCCTTTATTCTGTGGCGTCGTAGTAGTCCGACACCCGCTCTAGCTGGTTGGAGCAATCAAACCATGCGCCACGGATCGACACGATAAAGCGGGCAATCTCAGCGTCACGGGCGTCCACATCAGCCTTCGGATAGGCCAGCATGCCGTCTGGCATGGGAATGGCCTGTAAGCGGCTCACAGAGGGCGCAGGGGGCAGCGCTTCGCATGTGAGGTAGCTATCGGGTGGAGGCGGCGTTCCTACGTCAATCTGAGGGCCACAGGCTGAACATATCATCAAGGGCGTTAGAGCCAGTATTCTCAGCATTTTCGATCACCTCTGTTAGTGTGTCGGCTTTCTCTTGTTCTTCGGTGGCCCGCTCTCGCGCATCGGCATCGGCAGACGCACGGGCTTCCATCGCCTTCTGTTCAGCGATTGCCTCTTGCTTGCGCAGTTCTGTCAGGACTTCTTCGCGGCCTTGGCCGATGTAATGCGCAGACGCGAACCACCAGATGATGAGCGCACCAAGCGCGTACCAAACCTCGTTCGGCACTTTGCCGAGAAAGCTCCACGCTTTGCCCAGCGCGGCTTTGATCGCGAGGGATTCAAGCATCACTCTCTCCCAAATTCAGGTTCAGGCATGGGTCGATTTGAGCCGCACTCAGGGCACGAAGGGTCATAACCTGCGCCGTCATCACCGCTGGGCACTTCACGCCCCGCTAGAGCGCCTGTGACGCCCGCACCGACAAGCTTCACAATCTCTGCGGCGTCGTGGTTGCCGTTGCCAGTGAACTCCATCACGATTGCCGCAATGATGCAGAGTGCCAAGACGCCCAAGCAGGCCAAGGAAACGCGGTCTGTCATGCAACAATGCCCGGCACATATTCGGTGCGCGTGCGACCCCATTTACGAACCCGGCGTGCGGTCAATTCCTGATTGCGCATCCGATTGGCCGAGAAGCTCACATGGATCCAACCGCTATTCGGCAGGCCTGGTGTGTAGAACTCCAAGATCAGTTGATCGTAATTGAGGTTCTTTTCCATCCACCGGCACACTTCAACATTCGAGACGCCCGCAATTTCAAAGTCCGCAGCCTCACCCTTGGAATGCTGGCTTGTGCGACTGCCGCCAATGGCTCGATTAAGGCGCGCAGAGCGGAAACCTGATGAAATCACCACCGGCTTGCCGTAATGCTCTCTGACAGGCTCTAGAACCTTCTCACAGAGTAATTTCAGGGCTTGGACCTGCGCGCCGTTAGGTGTGTTGTTGATCCCGCGCCGCGATGCGGTCTGAGACTTTGTGAACTCCGATAAATGAAAATGCTTGCTTAGTTGGGTCATATCTCACCTTTCAGCGTTTCTAATTTTTCGATGCGTTTGCGGGCCTCTTCGGCGCGCTCATCTTCGAGCTCTTTGACGCGGCCCTCTAGTTTTGAGATTCTCGCGTTGGCTTGGGCGACAAGCGTTTTTTGCGCCCAGACAAGCACCGCCCCGCCGCCCGTTATGAGGCCCATTGCGAATATCCCGCCTTGCTCACCAGCAAGAAGCGACATATCCATCACAAGAACCTCGCCGCGATATGGTTGACCTGCCTTGTGAGGGCGTAATATCCCGCGCAGAGCGAAAGCGAACCGTGGGTTGAAAGCATGTAAACCCACATCTCTGGTGGCGAGCTTGGGATGAAAAAGAATATCAGCTTCGAAAAGTAGCCTGCGAAAGCACAAAGGATGAAAACAGTAAGCAACGCGCCGAACGCCCTTGCGCCTTCCTTCTTGCGCTGATCCTCGTCTATTTCATCATAGACCAACCCTACTTTTTCGTTTTTCAATGCGTCCCAGAACTGCCACCCGATCAAGATGTAAAACCCGAAAATCAGGGTCACCGCGGCTATGAACATGAATTGCGCCCACATAGGCGCATGAATCATTGCGTGCATTATGAGTAAGCCCCCGCATCTTGCGCGCCTGATGGGCGGGCTGTGCCTGCAATATCGAATTGCAAAAGTTGAACCGGTTGAATGTTTTCGGCAGGCGATCCAGCTTGCAGCGTGTATGTGCCGCCACCTGCGCCCGCTACAGGGCTTGCTGTGGTTCCAGTGACAGCTTGGTTGCTGGTAAAGTTGATTGCCCCGCCATCAATGACTGAGCCAAGGCCCGCATACGCCTGCGCAAAGCCGTTTGATGCATCGCGGGTGTAGTTGCCCGAGCACGAAAGGCCGTGCACGAAGTTCTCGTTTCCGTTAAACTGCGCATCGGCCTTAAACACCATGCCTTTGGTGTTGAATTGAGGCCCGAGATTGCCTTTTGCTGAGCAGAATATCGGGTCACGCAGAGAGCCGGTCGTCTCATCATAGAACAGATTGTAGCGACCATGATCTTCGACACCGGCAACCGTGTTGTGATGCACAACGCAGTGCTGAAGATCGCCGTTATCGTTGGTCGCAGATACCGCAATCGAAGGCCCGGACGTTGCGGAAGTCCATTCGACAAGGTTTTGCACGATAGCAAGGCTTCCCACCGCAATGTCGGCAAATGCCGAGCCGGGGCGGAACGAGATAGGTGCGCCAGTCCCACCGCAATCAAGAATTGAGTTGTTAAACCATGTGTGGCCGTCCGCACCCGCGTCCTTAATCGTCGGAGTGTTTGGCGCAGTGAGCTGGCAACCAACCGTGATATAGCCCTCATAGCTAAGGCCACCCAAATCAACGGTCACACCGCGCATTGCGCGAATGTCTTGATCCCCAATCGTGGCAATCGGTGTCAGTGGATGAGAGCCAGATGCAGGCATATTGATGATGGAAACCCCATACATCTCCATCGAGCAACCGGTGCCGCGCATGTCGGTGTTAAGGCCTTCGCAGTCGATGGTTGCGTTGACCACCTGCACGTTCAGAGGAATTGGCGTGCCACCCTCTGTGGTTTGCGTGCTGGACCGCGTTTTAGGGCGCACCGTCATGTCTTCGAAGATCAGCGAGCCTTCATCAATCAAGCTGTGATTTTCGAAGTCGGGCGCAAGGTTGGCGGTCCAGTTCATAATCGCACTGGCGCGCGTTGAACCGGTTGCCTTTGTGGTGACAAGGCCAGCAATGTCTTGCTCGTATGCACCTTCAAATAGTGCTGAGCCGCTATCAATTTCATCGACAATCACAATGCGGCAGCCGTCTAGACCACCCTGCGTATCGCCTACCGTGTTCTCCATATCGAGAAGGGCAGCAGTCCACGTAAGGTAAGGGTTAGCAAGCGCCGTAGCCTCATCAGCCGTCGACACAGCGCCAGTGCCATCATCACCCGCACTCGATACAGCAGCCCATGCAGGAATAGCGCCTTTGCGGAAGTAGCGGCGGGTGAACTCACGAGGGTCAACCCCTGCGGTGTGGTTGTCATCAGAGCGCAGCACAGATGCAGCTACACCGACATGAGGGTACACCTCAGCCTCTAACCAGAAACCGCCATCAGCAAGGCCGGTAACGTCAATCGTGCCTCGATAAAGTGCCGTGCTGTTCGGACCTTCGACCTGCGTATCAATCGTGGTGTCAGTGACGGTCTGCCATGTGGTCTGCGTCGTGCCGTCATTGGCGCGCACCCGAACACAGGCAACCTGTTTGCCGCCCCGCGCCGCCCAGTGGAAAGCCGACAGGGACCAATCGACCGATGATTGCACAAGCTTGCGATGCGGCATTGTCCATGCGCAAATCGGCTTAGGGCTGACAAGAGAAGAGTTGTTGTTGACACCAGAGATTGTATCTGCCGAGCAAATCGGCTCAGACACCGCGACCTGATCTGTGGTGAAGCTGGCTTGATTTGGGAAGTCCTGACGCACGCGCTTCGTAAGCGTAAGTGTGTCTGCAATCGTTGTCGCCGCGCCCGTCGCATCGAAGCCTTGACGGGTTACAGCGAAGGTCGACAATGACAGGTCAGTCGGGCTTGCGACCGTTGTTTGCCAGCCATCTGCGGCGACTGCGCTGATGCTTGGGCTAGGGTTTGGCGGGGTTGTTGATCCGAAGTAATCGGACAAATCCGCCGCATCAATCAGCGTAATCACACCATTGCGCATGATGACAAATTGGTCTGCATCATCCGCTTCGGTGACGACAGCGCCACCTGATAGCTCGCTCGTGACATTGACGCCAAGCAGGCCTTGGTACGGGTCGACATCAAAGGGCACCGTGCCATCGGTTGCCACAACTCGCACGCGCACATCACCAGTGACAGTCCAATAGACTTGCGGCACCTCTGCCCCTGCGGCAATCTCTAGCGGGTTAGGTAGCTCTGTTTGCGCCGCCTCTTCCGCATAGATTGTAATTGGTGTCGTGGTCCCGCCAGCGTAGAAAAATATCTGCGCCCCGTCCGCAATGCCATTTTGGTCAATGACGCGATTGGGAACATACTGAAACAAGGTCGCCATGCGTTGCCCTCATAAAAAAAGGGCCCTAGAAGGCCCTTGTGTGGAGATTAATTTTCTTACCCGTGCTGTTCTTTTGGGCTGAGCCGACAGCGCTAGTTTTGCGGCTCATTTTCTTGGGCGGCTAAGCGTCCATTGTCGTTGATAGCGCTGGTCAAGCGCCCAATGTCATCACTCAGTTGAGGTTGCCGGGTGGCAAGCAGGGCTAGCTGCTCCCTAAAGGTGCGATTAGCGGCCTCTGGGGGCATCTGAGCCGTTCTAGCGAGCAATCGAGCGAATTGCGGGTTGGCCATCAGTTTGCCCGTCAAATAAACGCTCGTGCCCACTGCAAGGGTCATTGGTAGATTGGCTGCCGCACCCGCACCGCCAGCAATCATATTGGCAGACGTAATCGCAACACCTGTATTGCTGGTATTTGTGAGCGCTTGTGTGCGTTTCGTGCCCTCGGCAATTTCAGCCAAATCATTCAAGCTGGATCGAATACCACCATCGGGAAATAGTGAGGCTCGCCCTTGCGGTGTCATGCGGTTCCAATTGCTTAAAAATGTTGCCGCTGAAAAGGCCGTTCCTTCGGCATTCTGCGCACCCGGATTGGATGCACCTAGTCGCGTGACAATGGTTGCCCGCACGTTGTTTGCCTGCTCAGGCTCCAACGCACCCAAAACGCGCGACAGGCGGCGGTTACCACCACGCTGGCCGCGCGCCATGCCTTCAATCGCCTGCAAAACTTCTTCGCCGCCCTTTTGGCCGTCCCTGCCTAGGATCGGAGATAGCGCTTCGTCGATGACTTGGATGCGCTCGGTCCAAAGGCGATCTGCCATCTTAAAGGTCTGCGCTGCATCATCACGGCCTGCGGCTCGCAACCCGCCTTCCACATCATCAGCAACATTGCCCAATATATCACGCCACATCGCCTGATCTGTTGAGCTGCGCAATTGCCCATCATACACACCTTGCGAAAGCGTCGTTCTGGCGTCGCGCAAGCCTTGGATTGAAACTCCGCCTTCAATGTTTGAGCGAAAGCGCTCCAGAGCGCCAATCGCATTGCTCTCAGCCGCTGGGTTTTGGCGAAGGCGCTCCAGCGCATCATCAACCGCCTGCATTGTACGAAGTGGGCGGATAGAGCGCACATCGCGCGCAAGTGATGCCGCCCGGTCATATAGACGCGAGCCACGCTGCGCAGATTGCTTGCTGAACTCACGCGCGCCCTCAGCAACCAGCTCGCCCGCCTCTTGAGTGTCGACAACCTCACCTTGACGGCCTGCCGTGCGGCTAAGTGCATCGCCAAACTGAGATTGCTGCGCCTCTGCTGCATTGGCCACAGGGGTGATCGAAACAGGAGACGCCCTTGTGCCTGTTGTTACAGCGCGCGCGACTGGGCCACCCGTATCTGCGGGCAAGAGGCTAACACCTTGGCGCCCAGACGCTTGCACGAGTGGGCTAGGCGATCTTTGCCTCACCGCGCCTGCCAATGCATTCGCTGTGTTCGCGGTCCCGTAACCGAGAAGTCCGCCAAGGACTAAGCCTCCAATTTGCCCCGGAACACCGCCATATTCCTCGCCAATCGCAGCACCTGCACCCGCGCCTGCCCCGGCCACAGTGTCCCGAACAGGAGTTCGACCAACTTGCGCAAGAACATTTTGTGCGGTTCCGGGATTAACTGCCGTTGCAGCACCGCGTGCAGCCAAGCCGCCTGCCAAAGCACCAGATGCAACTTCAATCGCTTGTCGGTTGATACCCTCTGGCACGCGCTCCAAACCCGCACCCTCGCGGCTTACTGTGCCCAGGCTTTCCATTTGCCTGCTGTCGTAACCAAGGGCCTCTGCCATCAATCCCGCAAAAGGATCAGTGACCATGCCAACTGTATCGCCAATGCCCTGAATAACGCTACCAAGGCCTTGAGAAAGCCCTTCACCAATGGAGGAAAGGGAGTAATCCCCCTCAAGTCCAGGCACGCCGCGAAAGCTAACACCATCCTCTTCCGGAAAAGGCCTGAAATTAACAGTCCCGCTTTGGGCAGACCGGATACCCGCAAGCACATCTTCTTCGGAAGGCGGCGGGATATTGTTCTGGCGATACCATGCAGCCACATCTTCTGGCGATGATGATCGGGCTTGTGGGCTATTCCAGAACTCAGTCACCAACTGATTTTGTTCTGGTGTCAGAGAGGGCTTTACCTCTTCGGTTTCCTGACCAACAATTACGCTTTGATAGCCTTCAAGGTCAGAGGCTAAAGGCCCTGCGCGACGCTTAGCTGCTTCGAACAGCCGGCCAAGACGCCTGCGCTTTATGTCGATGGCTGTCTCGTCATCGCCGAATTGCGGAAAGTATGCCGCGCGCTGCCCTTCAAGCTGCTCTGCATTGTAGGCCGCGCCTGTGCCGAGAGTAAGCAGCGCATCGAGAATATCCATCTGGACATCTTCGACAAGCTTACGGCCATCATCGGTAATTCCGCGAGTGATGATGCTATTGGGGCCGAACGTGTTGTAAAGCGCGGCCTCGCCCAAGCTAGGCGCACCATTGGCCTGCGGAAGCTGGCGGTAAATCTCATTCAGGTCATCAATGCCGCCGCCGATACGAGTTGCCAGAACGAAAGATTGCTGCTCGCCAATTGCACCCCGCGCTTCTGCCCGATCCTGCCGCGCCTGCCCCTCTTGAGCAATGCCGATCCTCGCTTCTTCGTTTCTTAGGCGCTCTTGCTCGATTGGCCTGATTTGCCGCTCAGGACCACGGATAATACCGGGCGCAGCAGGTGTGCTGGGCAAAGGCTGTGGTTGCGGCTGTGCGGAGGCTGTCGGTTGCGCTGGCTGCTGCGCGCCAGTGCGAAACTCTGCCCAAGGATCATTCTGCATTAGGGAACAACTCCGCGTGTGCCATCAGGTAGGAGAATTGGTGTGCCGCTTGGAAGCTGGCGCGCTTGATCGGGCGACGAGACACTAAACACCACACCCCCTTCAATAAGCCGCTGAACACTGCGTGCCGCGCGCTCGGGACCAAGCTGCAAAAGCCCTTGGTAGGCCTCAAAGTTCATAACCTCGCCAGTGGGTGCACCGGGGGCTGGCTGTGCCTGCTGTCCGAACTGTGAAACGGCTTGCGGGTTCCGTGTGTCGACAAGCGTTCCGCCTTCTGGAATTGCCATGTAAGAAGGCCTGCGATTGCCAATCAAAGTCTGCATCTCGCCAGCTTTGGCCACGATACCCTGCAAGGCCTGCTCGCTGTATTGACCGCGATATTGCGCAAGGCCGTCAAAACCCATCCCCGCAAGCTGGTCTATGCCCGCATCCCATGCAGCAGGTCGCTGCTCTGGTGGCAATTGATCGACACCAAGCGCAATCTGCCCCATCGCCTCATAAGCCTTTGTGACTCCCTCTGCCTGAGTGTCTGAGAGCTTTTGCGCCGTCTCCCAATCAACGCCCCACAATGCAGCTAGAGCTTGGCTGTTGCCCTGCGCTGCGAGTCCAGCAAGTCGATTGGCCTGCGCCTCTTGCTCTCGTGCCGCGCGCTGCTCATTCTGAGACTGCACCTGCATACCAAGCTGCGGATTATAGAACGTGAGGTTGCGCATGGCGTCCTCATTGGCGGGATCTGTTGACAGGGTCGAAAGCGCGTTGCGCGTCTCCAACTGCCCGCGCATTTGCTGACCCGCCTGGAATGATTGTTGAACCTGCTGACCAATGGCCGCAGGGTTCATAAGGCCCGTTAGTGCGTTCATGTCTTACCTCGGAGTATAGGCGAGTGCGCCAAGGGCGTTGCCAGCAAGGCCGGTGATACCGCCGATCAATGCATTGTTGTTGTTCGCAGATGCCACCGCAGCGCTGCCCAAAGCATTTGCGTTTGATTGGTTGATCGCTGTGGCGCTGTTCGCATAGTTCACACCGACACCGGCCTGAGCGCCCGCCGCCTGCAATCCAGTGCCCTGCTGCTGTGATAGCTGACCCATGTAATTGCTAAACTCATTCGAAGCGAAGTTCTGCCCGTATTCGGTCAGGGCTTTTAGCGCCGCACCGGATTGCCCAAGGCCTGCCCCAAACCAATTTGAGTTGGTCGCATCCAAACCCTCACCAAGACGGAATTGATAGCCAGAGGAGTTGCGGAAGGTGTCGAACGCACTTTCTGCTGCCTGCTGCGGCGTCTGGCCTGTTTGAGCGACATTCGACTGCGCCGCCAGAGGTCCAGATTGCGCGGCCGGCAATGTTGGGAAGATAGACGAAAGCGCGTTAGATCGCGGCAAGCTGTCGCTTTGGTTGCCTGTCGCATCACGATACGCCGCCGGGTTAAAGCCGCGCGCGCCATAGTTCGCTGGCGATATGGACGATGCGCCACCAATAAAGCCGTCACCGATACCATAGGGCAGCCCTGCATTGCCTGAGAATTGGCTCAAAACATTGGGCTGCACCTGAGTGGTTTGGGCAGGTTGTGCGGATTGCTGGCCACCAAGGCCCAAGAGCGCGTTGATCTGGTCGCCCGCCGCATTGCCGCGATTGACGAAGGGGGAGAGAGTTTCACGGTTCTGTCCGTAAATATCACGTTGCAAAGCGAGGGATTGCGTGTTGCTCTGCGTCTGAGCATCTGTCGAACGCTCAATCGCCTTGCTGTTGCTTCCCGACGCAACCGCGCTGCCGACTGCGCCGATAGCCGCTGATCCTAGAATTGCCGCTGTTGTGCCAATGGCCATATCAAAACACCTTGATGTAGGAATGCTCAAGCGGCCTAAAGCCTCGCCGCTCATAAAGTCGCCCGGTCGCTTCTGGCTTGATTGCCTCAAGCGTTATCATCGAGAGGCTGTCGCAGAACGCCTCACAATACGCTGTAAGAGCATCCAGAAGCCGAAGCCCCTCTCGCCCCTCTGACCACCAGAAAAGCTCCTGCGCGCCCCTGTGGGCATGGTTAAAAGGATGCGGAAAGGTCAGTGCTCCAATCGCACCAGCTTCTCCGATAAATACCGGCTCGTTTGCGGTTATCAGCCGCTCGAATGTGTCTTTCATGCTGTCCGGGTCGTATCCAACATGGTCGACCAGTTCTGCGCGTTCAGAAAACCGCTTTCCCATATCCAGCAATGCCGGAATGTCGGAAATCTCTGCGCGCCGGATCATGCGAATTGCTCGTAATCCTCCGGCGGGTCAAAGTCATTCGGTGGCGGGACACCCGGCCCCGTTGGGCTATCACCCGACGCATTACCCGCACCGCTTGCGGGAATTTGCACCCTGCCCACCACATGAATATTCCCACCCTGTGCCACAACATTCGATGTTGCCTGAAAACCTACAGAACCGCCTTCTCGTGCCGCATCTGAGTAAAAAACAGTGTATGTCACTTGATTGGACAAACCAGATATAGAACCTGCGCTTACAGATGCGCTTGCACCGTCTGTGTATTGACGCAGATGTGCCGCTATAGTGATCGTGCCATCACCGCTAGCAGTCAAAACCTTGGTTGGATTGGGGTAACTTCCCTCAATACTTGTCCGCACATCAACCGTTGTCGCGTTGTCGTTGGCGGCTTGAGCCTGTGTTGACGCCGCTTGAAGGGCCGCAATAATTGCCGTGTTTGAGTTAACCTGCGCATTGGACGCATTGACCGCTTGCTCAATGGCCTCACAGAGGCGCTGCCAGCGCAATTGAAACTCGATGCTTTCAAAACCCTTGGCAAGGATCGCGCGGTCAAGTCTGCCGATCTGGCCTAAATCCAACTCCTCAAGCGCGCCACCTGTACCAAGGCTGTTCAACACAAACCCGCCAGAGCAAACAAGCCGTACAGGGCTAATCATATCGACTTCGCGGTTTGTGGTAACCAGCCCCGGATCAAGCCTGAGTTGAAGGGGGCTGCTTACTTCGCTCACGACAATTGCAACCAAGTGGCGCTGTCAATGGTGTAGCTCTCACCATCCGAAAGCGTTAGCTCCACACCCCTGTCAAAATACGCAACCAACTCATCATTTGTTGCTGTGTCATTATAGAGGACGACATAGCGGAAGGGCCCAATCGCCCCGCCCGCTGCGGTCAATGTGGCAGCGTTCAAAACAAGGCTGTATGTCCCACCGGATTGCGCAGAACTCGAAACCGTAATGTCAAAACCACCCGCTGCGTAGCCATTGCCTGCGGTGATCTGCGTTAAGTCGGAAAGCTGCGTGTTTGAGACGCTTGGAGCGGTGTTTGTCAGTGCCACCTTGAGCGTGTCAGCACCGAAGTTGTGAATTGCCTCGCACAGAGCCTCTGACAGGCTGCTAAACTTGATTGGCGTTGCCATCAGCGACCCCCATACTGCTCATTAACGAAAATGCTGGATGCTCGAAACGGCACAGGGTCTGTAACGCGAAACTCTACCAAAAAACCCGGTTGTGACGCCATGCCCAAACCTCGGAACTCCACACGGTCACGGTAAGAGCCTTGGGTGCCAAGCTGTGCCGCATCCCAGTCTGTCCATGTGTTCCCAGCGTCTCGGCTGTATCGCATTTCAAGTGTTGGATCTGTGTAATCGCCGGTCAAGAAAGGCGTGTTACCCGGATTGGTGCGCACACTGAGACGATTGATTGTCACGCCGCCGCCGTCGATTGCCATACCTGCCCGAAACCGGCGCTCCAGAACTCCACCCAAATCTTGCTTGTCGGTGCCAAACTCAAGTGTCTTGCCGTCAACCGCAGAACCAAAGATGCGCGCCGCATGGCACTGTGGCAGAAAGTTGTCCTGCCCTTTGGATGTGAAGCGCGACCATGCTCCAGTACGAAGGTTATAGACCTGCGTTTCGTTGTCGATGCGCACGCACAGGAACTCAGCGCCATCAATGAAAAAGTTGAATAAACGCGCGGTTGCCGATGCGGCTATGCGCTCCTCAAGCCCAGCGTTCGAGATGATGTTGTTTTCGTCCTGGATGCAAACCGTGTTCTGGTCTGTAATCCATGCAAAACTGGACCCAATCGGACTAGCGCAACCTGTCGCTTTAATCCCGCGCTCGTAAACCCTGCCCTGCAATGGTGTGAACGGGATGTTTGCGTTGCCAGTGTTGGGCCAAAATTCCACCGTCTCTTTGCCAAACAAAACAAGCTGGTCGTCGATGGGCAAAGCATCGAGCAACTCATCTGCTTCACTCTCAGCCGTTGCGAAGTCCAGAGCATCAAATGTCTGCCCTAGGGGTGGCGTGAAATAGAACCGTCCACTGCCCTTGCGGATTGCAATGAAGCGGCTCGATAGCTCAATCACCTTCAAGCAGTCGAAGTCATCAGGCAATGCAACGGTGGCAAACGCGCCGTCATAGCTGTGCAAGTCATCGCCAGCACAAACAAGGATGCCGGTTTCATTGCCAGCAATAGAAACAGGTCCTGTGCCCGTTACCACGCCAACGCTCGTAGAAGCGCTGTAAAACTCACCACCCGAAACCCCGTGCAATTCACCCAAAAGCACACCGTCGCGCTTAAAAAGGGCCTCCACGGGGCCATTACCCATATCTAGCCCGCGATCCGAAAGGCCGGGGCGCGATTGCAACACCACGCCCTCGCTGCTTGTCTGCTCTGCGTACATATTGACCACAGGCAACGCAGCAAGGTCACCCTCTGCCCGCTCATAACTGGACAGGCCAAATTGCAGCTTCATCAGAACGCTTCCATTGGCGTTCTTGGCGCCGCTTCATTCCGGCGAATGCGGAAAGCAGACACGAATCTGTCAGCGAGACGCTTTTGGCCAGCGCCGATCTGCGCGCCAAATGTCTCAGCGTAATGCATGGAAAAACAGGCAGCTAAACCCATGTCACCATAGTGTGAAAGCGGAGCGTTCGCGTTTAAGCTCAAGTTGTTCAACTCGATCCACGCGGTGCGCTCCCAAATATATGACGATACAGCGCCATCCTGCACTATCTCGATAGCCGCAAGCTCAAATGGTGCGCGGCGGGCCTTTGCGCCGTCTCCGTAGCTGTCAGATCCGTCCTGATAGGTCACTGGTCGCGTAATCACGACGCCAGTGGTTGCGGTCACACGGTCTTGCTCTTTGGCCGTGTAATCGACCTCTTTGTAAACCTCGTTCATGCGGCCGAACTCGCCACTCGAAAACCAAAAGCGATAGAGCGACTGCAACACGTCCATGCCTAGATCAGCTTCGGACGCAGTGGGTGTGGCGTTAACGCCGACAACCTTGGCCATCTTTAAGCCCTTGGTCACAATGTCGCGGCAAGTGGCCATATCAATTCCCCAATGAGAAAAGGGGCAGACCCGAAAGCCCGCCCCCAATCATTAAGCGTCAGCCGCGGCCGAGAAGAACCCGGTTACAACGCCGTGGTCTTTCAGGTCGTCAGTGTCGTTTGCGCCTGAGCCGAAGGTAATCTTTTCGATCCCGTCGATAGTCTCAACCGCAACACCTTGCTTGTCGCCATAGTCGAAGGTTTCAGTCTCCGAACGCCAGCGACGGCAACGCGCCTGACCAACCGCTTGAGCGCCGCACAGGTAAACTGGCGACACATCGGCACCCGATGCACCCGCGCCAGCATATACCGGCATATCGTCGACTTCGTGGACAAGGATACCATCGAAATCAACATCACCGCCCTGGAACAGCTTTTGGTTCTGCGCAGTGATCTGCACTTCACGCTGAGCCTGTGTCAGGGTGCCATCAGCCTTAAGGTCACGCATCACAAGCGGGTGCACAAAGGCGATGTAGTAACGGCGGTTCATGCCACCCATCCGCACAGGGCGGATTTTTGGGTTAGCCGTCAGAGCGATCCGCTTCATCAGCGAAAGCGCGCCGGTTGTCAGCTTGTCATCGGTCGCATCGACATTGGCGACTGATGTGCTGTGTGTGCCAGTGTTGTTCCCAACGGACGAGCCAAACAGAACCCGATCACTGTTATCAGCCAGCCAAGCGTTGCGCGCTGTAGCGTTTGCGCTGGCATAAGCCGTGCCATTGATCGAACCCAGCGCCGCGATAATGCGGTCTGTGTCGTAGTTCTTCGCCCATTCCATCAGGTTTGGACGCGCTGCATTGCGCAATGGAATTGCAGAACGCTGTTCTTCCATATCTGCAACACGGACACCGTTGCGGCTCTTGTCGACATTGATGACATATGAGCGGCTGCCCATCGCCTCTTCGTTGCCTTCAAGCGTGTTTGATCCCGTAACAGCGGCATTCGTGAGCTTGTTCAGAAGCGCGAAGGTAACTGCGTCACCCTTTTTGCCGCCAAGCTGCTCATTGATCTGAATGATCGACTGTTCTGACGTGCCCATGTAGGGCTTGAACGGGTGGTTGCCTTGGTATTCGACAAAGAACTTGTCGTCCCACTGTTGTGGCGTAAGGCCGGTTGCTGCTTGAGTATCAGCCATTTATTTTCTCCAGAAGTGGAGCAGGCTCACTGGTCTAGGATTTGCTCCAGTGGCGTTGGGCCGGTCCATGCAGGACCAGACCGTGCGCTGACATTGCGTGCGCCTGCGGTTGTCGCTGGTGCCCTTGGGGCTGCTTGCGACGGGTTGTTTTGACTGGCCAAAAAGGCCTCGAATTGCTGCCGCGTCTCTGGATTGCTCATCTGAGCCGTTAGTTCTGCGGTCTGTTTGAGTTCATGTGCGAACGCGAATGGATGCGGATGTTGGCGCGCTTGATCCTGCACGTGGGCAGGTTGCTGACCAAACCAATCGACCAATTCCTGAGCTTTGCCGTCGCCATGCTCTTGAGCATATTGAAAGCGGCTCATTCCTACCTTCTGCTGGAGAAGCTCGCCCTGCATTCCTTGCGCAAGCCGCTCTTGCTGCTTGGCTTGATACGCGTGGAACTTCTCTGGCTCCAAAACCGGATCAGGAATAGCCTCGGGCTGCTCTTGCTGTTGAGGCATTTGAGCAGCCTTTAAGGCCTCCAATTCAGCCTTGATGGCCTTGTTGGCATCCCGAACTTCGTGAAGCGCAGCCAACGGCACCGTTGGTGCATTCGGCTTAACCTCTGTCTCTGTCTCTGTCTCTGGCTCTGGTTCTGCCACCGGCTCTTGCGCCGGTTGTTCAGCAATCGGTTCCGCTTGCTGTTCCTCAACTGGCTCCTGCGGTTCTGCGGGGCCTTGATTGTCGAGAACGTCCTCAAGCGGGGTTTCTTGGTGTTCCTGTGTCATTTGCGGTCCTTTGCCCGTCTCGTAGGCATGACGATGCGCCCGGTCCCCGGCGGCGGGTCCAGTGATGCGTTCACTAGGTACGAAAACGCCCGTTAACCCCGGCGGCGGGTATCTCTTTTGGCTATCCAGCCATCATTCCGGCCTCAAAGCCAGTTTTCATGGCTTCGGCCTGATTGCGTGCGGCGTTTGCTGTGTTCTCAACCGCTTCGCTTTGTGTCTTTTCAACCTCAGCCACTTCCTTGGCCATGGCAATTTGTTGCATCTGTTGCTGTGCAGGGTCATTCGCTGCGGCCTTTTGGGCCTCATCCAACTGCTCCAGCATCTCTTCTTTGTCGCGCAAGCTGGACGCCTGAATAAGCATCCGCGCGTACATCGGCGGCAAGTTGACGATACCTGGCAGCACCTTCGTGAGCGTATCAAACTGCTCCGCTTGAACGCTTGGAGTGTCCATGCCCTCGTCGATCACAAGGTCGATGTCGATCTGAGCTGGCACGTTCCGCATCTCAACCACCTGCTGCGATTGCGGGCTTTGTAGGAATTGCTGCAAGCGAGCCTGCGCCATTGGATCTTGTGCGATGCGCTGTTGTGCGTTCGGGTCGCCTTGAATCTGCTCCATCAACATATCGGCGGCGGTCACAGGCTGGTTAAAGCCCACAAAGCGCACGTTCTGTTCGTTGTCAGTCACGCGCACCCAGCGCTCGGCTGTCCAAACCTGCCGCGTGCGGCTCCATACAGCCTCGTACACCTTCAATGTGAGCTGGCGCAGGCGGTCCATGTGCAATGCAACCTCAACCATACCACCTTGCTGCTGAGCGAGGATAGCGCGGCCCGACAGGTCATTTTCATTCTTGCCTTGAAGCGCTGCGTTAGCGCCTTGCAAGTCGATCTCGCTTTTCGCCTCCTGCAACAGCAAGTGGTTGGCGCTCGCCATGTCGTTCGTTGAAAGAATTTTGACATTGTCGCCGTGCAGGACGCCATCAGGCCGCGAGGCCTCTTTGCGCGCCTGCTCTGTTGTCATTCGGCTTTCTTCGCCAAGCTGAATTTGCCGCATCATAGCAAAGTGCAGTGCCTTCGAACGACGCTTGTTAATCTCGTCTTGCGGGTCGATCATGTCCCGCACATCACCATAGCGGTTATTGTCACGGTCCACGTAAAGCGAGGCAACCTTGATAGGGTTTTCAGGCTCGCCATTGCGGTCAAGATAAGGCGATGTATCCGGCTCCACCAAATGCCCTTTTTCCGTGAATGTGCATGTCATCCACTGCCCACCAGAGCGGTAGAACATCTCGATTACCCGAACGCGTTTGCGTTTCGGGTCTGCCCACACTTTCCACTTGGGCCGGTCATCGTAAGTCTCAGTGTACGAAACACCCTGAATAGTCGCGTTCAGCGCATCTTCGCGGTCACGCCAAACAAGCTTGGCGTCCGCAAGATCATACCACGTGACAATGCCCATATAGTTGGCATCTGACGCATCAGGCTTGCGGCTGTGCGGATCAATAAACAGGCGATCCCACGGAATCTGGGTGAGTGATGGATCAAGCCCCTCTGGCGTCTCCTGAATGCCCACCATGATGGCACCAGTGCCTTCGACGAGGATATTCTCCCACGCTTCAGAGCGCTTTACATCCCAATCTTCCCGATCACAGATAAAACGAATGGCATCGGTTGCCGCGTCTGCCGTTTCAGTGTCCACCGGGTTGCGCGGAAAGGCTTTCGGGTCTTTGCGGGATTGGCGCTCAAGACCAAGCAAGTAATTAATCTTGCGGCGAATGCGGTTAAACTTGACCGGCGGTTGCCCGCGCTTTCTCAGTGCCGCTTGCTCAGCCTCGCTAAGCTGCTTGCCGTCGTAATAATCCCGGTCACGCTCGTTAAGCTTGCGCTCTTCGAACATCACGCTTTCGGCCTCTTCGAACATGTCGACCAAAGGCTGAATGGAGGTCATGCTGCTTTCCATGAACTCTCCTCGTCATTACCATCAAACTTGCGATCCCAGCGGTCACGCGGTTTGTTGTTTTGCTGTTCCGTCACAACCGCAGGATGGGCTTGGTCAATTGCCCGCCCAATCAAGCTCGCTGTGTCGACTTCATCATCATGCTTGCCAGCGGGAAACACGAGAAACTCACTAAGGTCTGCACCCTGCTCAAAATGCACCCGGCCTGTTGACGCCATCGCCTGAAAGCTTCGCGCCCGTGTGGGCTTGTCAGCAACGCTCGGAAGCCACTCAAGCCTGCAATGCGCGTTGCGTTCTCGCATCCGCCGCTTAAGCATCGGCTCAACAGCTTTTTGAATAACGCCGCCTTCACCAAAAAAGGCGAGCGGTTTGTACTTTTTCACTAGATCCAGTTGCGCTTCGATCCATTCGTCGGACGCTGTCTGACCCTTCCATTGCTCAACACGGTAAATGTCACCGTTCGCAGCAATGCCCCACATGGTGAGCACCGTGTAATCACCACCACCATCCGTGACAGCGTAATCGCTTGTTCCGTAATATCTGACAGCGGGAAGCCGAGACCACTTCTGAAACCAATCGCGTTGGAAGAATGTGCCTTCGTCGGGTGATGGGCGCTGCTGATATAGGCTGGCCCATGTTCTTGGGTTGGTTTTAAACGGCTCCCAATGCGTGTGAGAAAACCACTCAGGCCAAAGAGTCTCGCCGATCTCTCGGCCAAGAGCATCGTTGGGGCGGTCACAAATCGCAGGACAACAAAGCACCATCCATTTGCGACCATCTCTGCCATTAAAGAGGCCGCTTTCACCGTCCCAATTTTCCGGCAGAATACGACCTGCTGGATCATCTTCGTGCCAGCGCGTCAAAATCATGATCTGCGGTGCGCCTGGAACTAAGCGACTGCAAAAATCATCCACATAAGCATCCCACGTCTTATCGCGGATTGTCTTACTCTCGGCAGCTTCCCTACCACGGATAGGGTCGTCCAAAATACCTAAGTGAGCGCGATTGCCTGTAAGGCCAGAAAGAAGCCCGCCAGCCATAAACTCACTGCCGTTATCCAACGCCCATTCGTCGGCGGCGTTCTGATCCTTGCGCAGTGTTGCGCCTATCAAACCCTCATAACTCTTGGAGCGAATGAGCTGCCTTGCTCTTCGACCTTGCTTTTTTGCGATCTCAGATGCGTAGCTGGCCAAAATTACATTATGCCGGGGGTTCACACCCATAAACCAAGGCACAGCAACCACATCAGCATAAGTGGACTTCGCTGAACCCGGAGGAAACAGCAACATCAAGTTCGGTAGCTCACCAAGAACAAGCTTCTGGATGCTGTGGCAAATTAACTCATGATGCGCGGCCAATTTACTTTGGTGCAGCGTCTCAAATCGGTCTTCTTCTTCGTCCTCCGAAAGAGGGACGGTTGGAATATCAACCATCAACGCAAAGTCACTGAGTGACCGCTTGGCCAACTCCGACCTAGCGGCAATCACATCACTTGGCTGGAACTCGTATGCTGGCGACAGCCCTAAGTTGCTCATCTGTTAGGCCTGAAACATCAAGCTTGGTTTTGGCTTCCGTTTCAATCGGGCCTCCATCCTTACCGGTCTGCTCGCTTCGAACAGTCTCACGCCAATCATCTGGAAAACGGGCCGCCATAGAGCGTGACCACACGCTTGATTGAAACTCCTGCGCGCTTTTCTCCATGCCTGCGCGGCCCTTACGCTCCCACCAAACCTGAGAAGCAAGCTTTGCACGCGTAAAGGCATCCAAGAACTCTTCGTGCTGCCCAGCCCAATTGAATAAGGTCTGCTTCACACAACCAAGCTCAAAAGCCATCTCCGCAACACTTGCGCCGGTCCCACCAAGCTCAATAATCTTGTCACAGTATTCGGGTTTGTATTCGGAGGGCCTCGCCATCACAAAACCTCCAACCTAAACCTTTGCAGTCGTGTAGTTCACAACCACCCATTGCGTTTCACCGGGTGCGCAAGTGTCAATCCGCGCCCGTAATCGGGCTTTTGGAAACACCGCAACATCGACATTGAATGTGAGCTCGCGATCTCTTCCGCCAGTAGAAGGCATCGCATAGGTGGCTGTAGCCTCTATGCTGTCATCAGGAGCAATTCGCTCAAGGATAAGGCTGCGCGTTGTGAGTATGCCGCTCAGACCAAGAGGGCAATTCACAGACGCACATTGGACCGTAAGTGCTCGGATCGCCTCAGCAGAGGGGTTTTCCGTTTCGCAATCGGCAATGGTGCCTGCATTAGGAGCAGAGAATGCAACTTTCATCTGAACCCCTATGTGTTTCTGCCGCTACGCGCTGCTATTGCCTATGTTTTGGCTGTGTGTGTTTCAGCGGTGAGGCAAGGCCCGAGGGCCAAAAGAAAACCCCTCTCCGCGCAATGGAAGAGGGGCCGTGTTCTCGTAAGTGAGGTGTGAGAGTCCGCTTACAAAAAAGCGCCCGCACGCAATTATTGCCGGGGCGCAACTCTTTGACGTTGACGTGTCCTTGGCATATTTACCGCTTGGGGTCAATAGCGCTTATCGAACAATCAACTGGGCAACCTTCTTTAGCTGCTCGCGAGCCTCTGGAACAACACGCCTTTCGCACTTTGGCACCATCGCAACGAACCGGCCCCTTTTGTCGTAACGCTCTCTCGCACCATGCTTTTCAATGCAGTAATCCGTGATACTCCGCTCATCACGCACAACAGCTCGCAGGATCGAGACCAAAGCCCCCGCCCGGTTTTCCATCAACGAGGTTTGGATGCGTGCTGATATGATCGCTGCGCTGGGTCCGTTACCGCTTCCCCCGCGAACGCTGAAGTCGCAGCTATCCCGCATGGTTGACTGCTCGGCAAGCCGTGCCTGCTCAGCATAAACCTTGAGCGCATCATACTGCTCTTGCGTCAGATGATCGTGCGCCAAAAGCTTATCAATCGGTGCGTCAAATTTCGTCGCCAAGCCAGCAGAGCGATGATCGTTTCGGGCTAAACGTTGCTCTGTGGGCCTGATAACCGCCCTCTGGGCGCGTTTAGGGGTCTTTTGGGCACTTGTCCCCACCTTGCGTGCCTGAACGCCCTTAGCGGCGATTACAAGGCTCTTCTGGTCGATCTTATTCCGTGCGGCCATTGTTCGCCTCCCGCTGCTTGGGTGTTTGTTTAGTCATTGTTCGCAACGCTTTGGTTGTGTTGAGACGCCAAGAAACTGCGAAAGACGGCTTGAGCCTGCGCTGCAATCGCGTCCATTTGATCTTCGTATTCCCGGTTTTTCTGAAGGCACTGAGAATAACAATTTTCAGGATGCGTTGCTCGCATCACCATTGGAGCAACGTACTGAGGCAATTTACCAGCCTCTGCGAACATCAGAACATCATCAAGAAACGTCACATATGCTGCGCTGGTGAGCCAACGAGAACCAAGTAGATCGAAAACTTTAGTGGCGGCTAAGTGATTGCTGAACCCTCTTGAGCTTGCGCCAAAAGTGGAAAAGTATGGTTTCTGCTGATCACACCATCGGCGATAGTCACTCGAGTAGTATTCCGGGGAATCGAATGAAGTTGGAAAATCGGCAATCCGAGCAGAAGTGATATGCTCAATGCTTCTGTTCCCCTCTATTTCAGGCATTAAACTCAACCAATCTGAGTGCCAGAAGAACTCAATCTCGGGGTGCCCTTCTTTGCGAATTGATGAAGGATTGGCACTCATGCTCAAAACAGTGACACCTTTCCCAATGTTACAAGGGGCACATGACGTGATGAGGTTTTCGAGTGTATTTTTCCCACCCTCCACAACTGGCAATCGATGATCTAGGTGAAGAACAACCTCAGGAGGGGTTGAGCCGCAATACTGACAGGTGAAGCCATCACGGTGCAAAACATCGAACCTCAGCTTTTTTCCGATAGATTTTCTTTTGTTCGTCATTCTTCAAATCCTCTCATCGGAGCACCTGGGGGACAAAGGGACACCCCTTAGGGGTGTGTCCCTGTCCGTCCCCCCTTTGGTCATTGCTGGGCGTAATGTCCTCATTGTTTGTCCCCCAGTGTCCCCTTTGGATAAACCAAGCCACCTTCTATTGTTATTTTCTCTTTATTTTGCAGGGCCTTACGTAGCCTTTGGAATTGCTTCTTTGCGGTTTCAATATTGTCCCTGCTTAGTGTCCCCTCTTGTCCTAAAGCGTCTCTCCAGTGATTTATCGAAACTGCCGCTGGGGTAGTGCTAATTTCACCTGTTTCAGGATCAATTTCCGGATCGCTACAAAGATCAAAAAGGACCATCAAAGCGTCCACTTCTTTTGGCGACAGGCCAGCCATTTCATCTTTTTTGGGATGATTCTCAGTGATCGAAACAAGGCATGTGGACACCTCTTTCCCTCGCCGATCATGGCCAATAACAGTGCGGTCCAAGCGAAAACGGACCTGCATGTTGTCTTCGCCATCCTTTTGCTTAAGCGTAGTTGCTGTCTTAATGTCGCCAGCCTCGACTAGGATTGTGGTATCCACATTACCCCGCAAAGATGAGTGACCGCGCAGGTCTTTGCTCTCACTATCTTTGGGGCGGTGATGCACCACACAGGTGAGACAATCGAAAGCCGACGCGACTTGCTGACAATTATTGACGTATCCCACCATATCATCGGTGTTTTCCTTACCGCCGCCAAACGTCTTTGAGAGTGTATCCAGCACTATTAGTGCGGGTTTGATGCCCTTAACATCCAAGGCTGCTTGTATGGTTAGGATCAGTGCATCTGTGTCACCGTTCTCAGCCTGCATATCAATTGGTGATGCGACATAAGCTAGCGGAGCATCGGGCGCTATATCGCCATTTTCACGCATAGCATGCATACGGTTTCTAAAGCCTGTCGCGCCCTCTGCTACCACATAGACGACAAGCCCTCGCTCCACATGCCTACCCGCCCACTCCCGGCCAGAGGCAATGTGCGCAGCCATGTGAAGAGCGAAGAAGCTTTTACCCGAACCGGGATGCCCATAAATCGCTGCTATACCGTTAGCAGGCAGCCAATCATCAATAAGCCAAAACCCGTCAATTACAGGCTCGACTTCACCCGCCCACTCAAGTGGAAGTGGTGACATCTGTTCTGCTGTAGGCTCGTGAGCCTGCCCCAGATATTGCTCTGGCGTGTCCGTATCGGCTGCGTCCCAGCCTTGCGGAGCGTCTTTCGGCGGGTCGATAAACTCAATAGTCGCAGCAACGCCCTTGAGCGCTTGAGCCAAGGCTGCGCCGAACTTGCGGCCCGGATCATCATTGTCTGGCCAGATAGTGACTTGCTTGCCTTTGAGAGGCTCAAGGTCTGAGCGCTCCAGGGGGCTGTTAGAGCCACCCATGACGCAAGTTGCCTCTATGCCTCGCTCTATGAGCGCCTGAGCGGCCTTCTCGCCCTCACAGAACACCACAGAGCTGCCACGAAGAATGCCAGGCAAGTTGTAGAGCGGGCGAATATCTGGATTGCCATAACGATGCTTTTCAGCATCCCACGGCAGGAACTCTTTTTGACCCGGCTCAGGCTCAAAACGATAGACGGTTGCGATTATATCGCCGTCGGCATCGGTGTAGTGCCATTCGCCCTTTTGGGGGCCTAGATCGCGCTCAACCTTTTTGAGCTTACGAACCGCTTGCTCGCGGCTGTAGCTAATTTCAGGGCGTGAACCGTGGCCAACCCAATCTGCCAACTCATCAAGTGCTTGAGCGAAGTTAACTCCATGATGCGCGATATACAGGTCAATGAGGTTGCCGCCTTTTTGGGAAGGGTCAGCAAAGTCTTTCCATAAACCGCGCTTGTCACCTTTAGTTTCGACAACCAAAGAGGTTCCGGGTGATCCGTGGACATTGCCAACGCGCACATTGCGGGGCGTGATAACCGCCGCAGGAAAGAGCCAAGCGGCGAACTGCTCAACCTCTTTGACAAGCCCGCTAAGGATCATATCGCGGTCAGGGCCTTTGTCGCTTGACAGGAAGTCTGCGAGTTCCTTTTCGCGCAGGGCGTTATTGAAATCTAAAATGTTAGCCATTCCAGCACACCTCCTGAAAATCACAGAACTTGCAGCGGTAGAAGTCTGGCGAGGCATAGGGGCGAGGCAGGATTTCGCCCGCATCGACAGCCTGAATGATTTGCACACCCTTGTCGGTGCACTCTTGGCTTAGGGACGGCGAGAACGGTACAAGCTCAGCATAGAGCTTGCCGTTGTCTGCATTCTCTGCCGTGAAAAGCGCGGGGTTTTCGGTTAAAGGCAGATCATATTTGACCTCAAGATAGGGCTGGTAGGTCGCGATCTGCCCGGCATAGACCGGCTTTTCGCTGCGCACTCCATTCTTGCTAACCGCAGTCCAAGCTTTGTTGCCCAGAACCTTATGCTCCCAAATGCAGGGAACCTTCATGCCGAGGGGTGTGGCAGTTATAATCCCGTCAGTGTGCCCCTTGATGCGCCCGCCCGCTGTTTCAAATCCAAGCTGCCGGCCATCTTTGCCCTCTGTGACAATCTCAAAGCCTGACAGTCTGAGGCGCTGGATCATGTTCGCCTCGCCTGTGTGGCCACGCTCAAAGATGCGCAGCGTCTCACCTTTGAATTGGCGATCCTTTGGTGTGCCCATGAACTCGTATTGAAGCATTCGGGCGCACTCTTCGCCAAGGCGAGAGGCTCCCAAATAATTACGCGATGGCTGCGCTTGGCTCTCGCGCTCCATCGCAGCATTTATAATCTCGCTGAACCTCTGGTTGATCGAAGCGCCTTTTTGCGCACCATGGTTAAAGTCGATCATCAAAATGGCACGTCATTGCCGATGATCTCAGCAAAGCTTTCGCGGAACGTGCGAACAGTTGCAGCGCTAAATGCCAGCACTTCGTCACGGGTTAGATCATTGAATGATTTTGCGCCGATGCCTTGATCTGCGACTTTTTGTCCAAGCGCCGGGAGCATCTGCTCAATCGCGGCTATTTCGTCATTTGTAAATTGCATTCCTGCTCTCCAGCGCCGGAAGCATCCGGCTGTGCAGAATTTTAGATCCAGCTCACGGGTGAGGCATTTAAAGCCCCACCCGCCCTGCCAGTGCGCGCCGCAATAGTGGCAGGCGCGCTCACGGATTAGCTCGCCCACGCAGGGGTGTTGCTGGTTTGCTGTGCTGGAGCATCCGAGGCACCGGATGTTCCGCCGTTCTTAGGATGCTGCTTGGAGGTGACAGGAATCGCGGTGTCGAAGCCGTTCTTGTCATCATATCCGCCAGTGCCTTTTTCGACACTGACCTTCGCAACAAACTCCAAACCGGAGAAGTCGCCAAAGCCGGTTACAATGCGCTTGGCCTTTGCGGCCTCGCTTTCATCGGTCGGATCGATCGAACGCGCGCTTTCCAAAACGCCGCGAAGTTTTGAGCGGGTTATGCCAAGCGTTTTAGCAACCTTCTCTTCGTCAGGGCGCGGATGCTGAGCCATCATCAATGACCAGAACTTGCGGTTCTTGAACGGGCCTTCGGTTACGGTGAACTCGCAATCGAGATAAGCATAGTCACTGTTGCGGCTTTGCGTCAGCCAACCACCGTCACCGGCCTTGCCGGGGCGGATTGTCATGATGACGGGAGCAATCGTTCCCTTTGGGATCAAATCAACAGACTTGCTTTCGGCGTCGTTAAAATCGTAGCTCATAAATTAGTCCTTTTCGTTTTGGAGGATTAGGCAGCAATCGCGGTTTCTTGATCGGAGGTGCGATTGTCTGCCGACTTTGGCGCACTGATTTTTTCCATCAGTTTGCCGAGGTGGGGCTGCTCAATTGGATTGAGACGGCCCGAACGGTCTTTTGCAGGGAAGCCCTGCGGATTGTCAGCACCAGTGACAAAGGCGCGATAAGGTGGCCCGTCCTCTGGCGTCATCAACGTCATGGTGATGATCTGGTCTGTGATGCCTGGAGCCTCTAAGGCTGTTTTAGAGCCCTCAACCTGCATCACGTGCGAAACGCGGCCAAAGTCGTCCTTGACCTCGTTTAACAAGCCGACAAGCCACACATTGACGCGTGGTGCGTGCTGGAACTGCTTGAGCCATTTAATCATTTCACGGCCAAGCAAACCATAAGCGCCACGCGTGTCAGGCTCATTATTGCGATTGAACGCGTCTGGTTGCTTTTGTGACCACGCAAAGCAGATGCGCGAGACTTCGGTGATGGAGTCGATGAAAATCGTCTCATATTTTGATAGATCGAAGTCCGCCTTTTTAGCGTTGCTGTGTGCGACGCTGTAAGGCTCATCATCGTCCAAAGCAGGATTGCCACCACCGACAGCAGCGGCAATATCGCGGGCCTCATTCCAAGTGCGCAGGCGCACCATATCGCCACCCCAATCCTGCACAGATAGCTCTCCAGCTTCTGCGTTCACAAAAAGAGTGGTTTCAGGATCAAGCGTGTAAAGCAGAGACGTTTTGCCAATCCCAGCTTTGCCTACAATGATGCCCTTAATGCCTGCTTTTGATTGGAGGCGTTCGGTTGCTGAGATGATTTTCATGCCGCCACCTTCTCGCTCAGAGCGTAGGTAGCCTTGCCGGTTTCGACAGTGCGTGCAGCACCGAGAATAAACCGGCTGTCGTCCATCAGGGCTTCAAAGCGACGCTCATCAATCTTGAAAGTGATTTTAGCCACGTGCTGCGCGGTCGCAGGGTCAAGTCGATCCAAAGCGGCGCGCAACTCTGCCTGATCCCACTTCACACGCTTGGGGCGCGTTACAGTGACATCAAAGCCGCCATCAGAAAAGCGAGCTGTTCCTGTGTCACGACCATCAGCAAGCAGCACTTCAGATGCCTTAGAGGCATAGCGACGCTCAAACGTGTCATGCAGTGCTTTGTCTCGGCGCTTAAGTACCACTTGCTCTTCGGCGAGTTTCCAAGCCAGATCGCTCAGAACGGCAGGCGAAAGCTTATCAAGCTCCCCCGCCTCCAAAGTATCCAGCATTTCAGTTGTCAGATTGTCCATCAATCGTCCTTTCGATTTGTCCTCTGATCGTTTTTTGAAAGTGAAGAGAGCGGCCTAAACGCGGTTTGGACTGGCCGACCGGGGTATTCGGATATTCCCCCGGAGACCGCTCTCGTGTTCGGTGTGGTGTTATCGCACCGCTAAAAGCTCCCGCGTTGCGTGGTAGAGATTGCGCCCAGGCGGCAATGGATCATCAAGAATCGCACGGCCCGCTAATCGTGCTTGGCGATTGGCATGGTCATCAACCATCCGCAGAACGGCATAGCGAACCTCAGAGGGCGCGAAGCGCACCCATGAGTCTGCGATATTCTGAAAAAGCTCGCTGGGATTTGCAGAGCCACGGATGGCTGCGCGCATTGGGATTAAGCGCGGCTCGCGCTCAACAAGTTCGTCCCACTGTTCGCGCTTGTTCGCCTTATAAGCTTTGGATAGGCGCTGCTGCTCATCCCGCTTTTCTTGGAGGGTCTGCTTCATTGTCCCACCTCAAAAGCGTGAGGCCAATTGCCTTTGAGCCACTCGATAGCGCTTTCAGCAGAGCGAAATACGCCAACCGGAATTTGCATCCTGACAAGACGGTTCAGTGTGTCGATTTGTGCATCGCTGATCTGCCCCGTACCAGACTTGAACTCCAATCCAGCAGTGCAGCCGTCATAGATAGCGAGCATGTCTGGAAAGCCCTTTACAAGGCCCTCTTTGCTGCGCTGGCGCGCTTCCCATGCTGTCCGCTTTCCTGCGTTAGGAATGCCCACAAGCATGATGTGCGGATACTTCATGCGCATTTTGTTGCGAAACGCGACTTGAACGCTCATTTCGTCTTTCGCGCCTTTGGCGTCGCGCTTGTCGATGTGAAAGGGGTAAGGTTGCTTCATTGCTCAGCCCCATGATCTGCCTTGCGAAGGCCATGGCGTTGAAGGCGCGTGAGAACAGCAGAGCGTGAGCGGGCAAGCCGGTTGGCAATGCCAGTGATGCTCACACCGTTCGCGCAATACAGTTCAAACAGAAGGTCATCTTCGCCTTCGGTCCATGCTGGCGGACGCTTGTTAGCGCGGTTGTTTAGACTGACCGGCTTAGGCGTCTCGGTGCTTGCGCATTGTCCGTAACGAGCGCCGCAACGCACGCAGACTTGCGCCTCTGGATTGGCAAATTGGGCAAGGGGTGCGGTGAACATCACGCCACGGCCCGCAGCTTGCCAAGCTCAGCACCAAGGGCGTCAAAGGCTGCTTCCAGAACCGCACGGTCTTGCTGCACCTCTGCAACCGAAATCTTGTTATCATCCTCAAGCGCAGTGCTGAGAGCGAGTGCAGCCGCAAGGACTTGATTGGCATTTGAGCGATCACTGTCACTGCTGGGGCGGCTGTCGACACACAGGCGGTCAAAGTAGCCAGTGAACCGACCGTTCCATTCACGCTTGCCACGTCCAAACGTCACCGCATTCATGGTGGCGGTGCCGTCTGCATATTTGGCGGCTTGATCCTCACTGACACCAAGCACAGCGCCCACGTCAGACCATGTTAGACCGTCTTGGGACTTAATCTCACCAATGGCCTTACCGAGCGCGTGAAGCGCAGCTGAAGCGGAATAGGCGGGGCGATTGCCGTGGATTGCAGGGGCGGTCATGCCGTAACTCCTGAGGAATGGTTAGGAACAGAAACAGTTTGGGATGCAGGCACCAAAGGGAGGGAATTGTCGCCTGCATCCCGTCCCGTCGCGGTCTTCCGCGCAACGGGGATTGGGTTGGCGTGGTCGCAAATATTAGGACCACGTTGACCACTGCGATTAAGGGTTCTGACGCTCATGGAACGTACACCCCAGTCCTTGAAGCGGGCGACATTCGAAGCGCTCGATTAAGCATCGCTGATGCGGCAAAGAGAGCCTCGCCAGTCGGTAAGCGCCAATTGGCAGGGGGTGTCTCGAAATGCAGTCCGCAGAACTTTTGCTTGAGCCGCCGCGTATGTGGCGGGAGGGCGATCTTATCCTCATTGAGGTTCAGACAATGGGTAAGACGGTCGTTAGGGCCTACAAAATGGACGTTGCCATCGCCACGCATGTTGCGTTCGGCAAACTTGTGCGCGAGTTCTTCGAAGAACAGGGCAAGGTTGTACCGTTGGAGCTTGGGGAGCGGCATTAGGCCTGCTCCATCTTCCGAAGCAGCCTCACTTCAGCGTCACTCAATCCCACAACGGGGCCTAAACGCAGGCCAGTGGTGTCGAGTATCCGAAGCGCAAGCTTGCGGGATGGTTTGCGATCACCGCTCAGCAACTCACTTGCATAGGAAATGCTGATGTCTGACGCGGTGGCTAAATCTGTTGGTCTGATGTCCATGTCCGAACATTCGCAGATTGCGAATGTAATTGCAAGCCCTGAAATTCGCAAAAGGCGTAATTACTCGCATGGCGTTCTATCGCAGAATGCGAGCATGGGTGACACAGCAGATAAAAACGGCGGTCCAAACCACCTCAAAGCGTGGATGCAATATCGCGACATTAAGGGTGTGGACCTTGCGGAACTGCTCGGGGGCAATGTTACGCCGGGCATGGTTAGCGATTTAGCGAACAGCAATCGAGCGCTTTCGGCAAAGTGGCTTCGGCGACTAGCCGACGCGCTCGATACGACCCCTGGTATGCTTCTGGATCACGACCCAACGGAACTTGATGCGGATATTATCGACATCTGGTCACACGCTAATCGCACGCAAAGGCGGCAAATTGCCGATATTGCCAGAACGCTAACTGGCACAGACGACGCGTGAAATTAGGCTTTTGGAACCGTTTGGTTATTGTGGTTGCGGGAATCACTCTTCTTGTCGGGCCTCCCACAATACAACTGGCCATGGCCCACGACGCCAAGCAGGCGAATGACGCCGCTTTCGAAGTGTGCAAGCTCTTGGCTGAGCAGCAACCCATCATAGGAAGCCAGCTCGCCTCTCGCGAAGACTGCATTGCGGAGTATCTGGCAGATGATGCCGCTAGCGACATCTGGACATTGGACACATGGCTTGGGATCGCAGCGGCAATTGGTGGAGCCTGCGCGATTCTCTATGTGATATTATTCGCGTTACAGCGCATCGCGCGCTGGGTTTGGCAGGGCCGCGAATAAAGATATTTCGCAATCTGCGAATAAATATCTTGACCTAGCATTCGCAATCTGCGAACACACTCTCAAGCAAACGGCAATTGGGCTGTTTGAAACTTGAGAGGGAAGCATGGCTTTCACAATTGAAAAAGGCGTGCCGCTGTCTGATGCGCGGAAGACTACGCGCCTCAAGTATCCTTTTCCTGACATGGAAATTGGAGATAGTTTTTGTGTTCCCGGGGATCGCAGAAACACACTTTCTGTCGCAGCATCCCTTTACGGAAAAAGGAATGGCTTAAAGTTCACAGTGTCTTGTCAAGGTGACGGACGGGTCCGCTGCTGGAGGGTGTCATGAACGCTCCGGTAAAAATTAGCTTCGAGATGGAAGCCCGCGAACTCGCAGAGGACGAGCACTTCGAGCTTTGCAGGCAGATTGAACGCTCGGACCCGTGTGTGGGGCGGAACATTCGCGAAGACCACAATGTTGGCGCGACGCCAGAAGAGCACTTTCAGAACCACCGCGACCACTTTCTTGAACGCGCCCGCGAAGAGTTTTCGGAGTGCGTGGCATGAGTGGGGTTGTTTCAGATTGGACAAAAAAGCGCGCGCGCGAAGAGTATCGCAAGGCAGCTGGGCCTTGTCTGCCAAAGCCCTCGTATGATGACCTTGGCTTTTGGGAAAACGCCTTCGCCCGCTACATCGCTGAGCACGAAGATGAGCCGGTTGATTCGGTCATGTTTGAGGCGCGAAAGATTTGTGCAGATTGGTACGAAGAAAAGGGCTGCCCAAATGCAGCACGCGATCATCGCGCGGGCGAATATGACGACGGGGATGATCTTCAGCAGGTCGCACTAGCAGGCTTAAAGCGCGGCATCGAGCTTGCCAAGACTGGCGGTGACGCATGAGCGCCCGCCTACGCACGATAGCGGCCTGCAATAAGTCCGTCCTTGCCGAAGCACAGCGCGATTGCAGGCTGAGCAGGATGGCTAAGCGGCCACAGCTCGCGCCCTCCGTTGACGACATACTCTCAGATTGGCGCAATCGTTGGAACGAGCAGCGCAAATGGGGCCTTAAGCAAGACCTGAGCTTGCCGCCGCTGTCCGGTGCTCAGGTGCACGAGGCGATGGCCCTGAACAGCGAGTTTTACTGGCGTGGTGGCTTTGTTGTCCTTGGCGATAACAAGCGGCTTCACGATGAATGTAGGGCTGCGATCGCATTGGCTGGTCTGGAGAACCCCCGCAAGGCACCAAAGAAGTCGCGCATCCGAGCGGCTTTGATCGAAAGGGACGGGAGCGCTTGTTGGTTCTGCGGCGAAGAGCTGCACGGTGACTGCACGATAGAACACAAGGTCGCCAAGGCGAATGGAGGCGATTGGTCTTTAGGCAATCTCGTGCTCGCTCACGAAGAATGCAACCGTTCCATGGGGCGACTTCCTCTCAAAGCAAAAGAGGCTGCTCGCGACGCCATGCTTGCTGATCGCGCGCGGCGTGACGCGGGGGCTGTGTGATGAGTTTTACTTCAACTTTCACTGTTGAGGGCGAGACCTCAATTTTAGGAGGCCTGCCTGTTTGGGCGGTGTTTTTCTACTGTCGTGGCGACGGGTGGGAAACCGATGACGACTTCACGCTGGAGGCTCTGCATTGGCTCAAGCGTGATGGTTCAAAGGGTGGCGTGATACCTAAGCACATAGTGAGACGCGCAGAGGATGCCGACATGTATTTCTGCGACGCATTCCAGCGCCTTTTAGAAGCGAAGGGCGTCGAAGCATGACCCCCGGCGCCTTCGCATTTTACGCACTGTTTGCCTTGTCATCGGTGTTTGTTTTCATCCCTGCGATTGGCGCGGGGCTGGTTGAATTATTGGGAGTTGGTTGATGTTTGAATCGCCTTGGAAGAGCTTTTACAAGCACAAGTACGATGAGTGGCACGTAACAATCCCCTACGATCAAAGCAATTATATGTGTGCCTTGTGCCCAGATGGGATCAATCCTGAATTTGGTAAGGATAGGGAGCGGTTGGCCCGCCTAATCGCAGCCGCACCGGAGCTTTTGGAGGCGTGCGTTGATGCTGGAATGACGTTTCAGCATTACGCAGAACTTCACGCCGCTAAAGGCACGCCGGAGGGTGACTTAAAGGCCAAGCGGAATCTGGATATGGCGAAGAAGCTCTGCAAAGCCATCGCCAAAGCCCGTGGCGAGACGTCATGACCGATTGGCGCTTCAACAAACCCCCGCAAGATCCCTGGCTTCGCAGGCAGGCGCACGGACGTATTCGCCCCATGCACAAGCCCACATTGATTGAACGTATATTTGGAGGTCAGCGATGACGGATGGAAAGATAGAAGTGACCCCGGCTGACATAAACGCTGAGTTGACCTGGGTTAAGGGCACTTTGCAACTGTCATATGTCCTCGCCCGCCACCGCACCGAAGCCCTCGCATCCCAAGCCGCCGAAATGGAGGCGTTGCGGGCTGAAAACGAGCTTCTTGAGCGCCAATGGCAGTCTCGTGAAGAGGATATATTGCGCGCCGCTGTTTGGCGAATGGGTTGGCCTGAAATCAATGCCTATCACGACGAACTGAACAAGGGGCAAGACGTTCGGGAGGATGCGGGTGGCTACTTTATGCGCGCGATAGGTCGCCTCTTTGGGGTGAAGCCGCAACGTGATGTGGTTACGACACACCAAGATGCCGCGATGGCTATGCTCGACAACCTCACCCAGCCACCCGCACCTGAGAAGGGGGCGGAGTGATGCGGAAAGACGCACTTATCATACCTTGGGTCCTAGCAGTGATTTGCGTTCTTGCACTCCTGTTTGTTGACTTACCAGAGCAGCAACGTCTGGCGGCAATCGTGTTGAGCTTCATGTCCACCTTAACGCTGTGCGTGATCCACAGCCGACCCGACCCCCAATAACCCCGCCAATGGGCGGCAGATAAAGGAATTTTGTGATGGAGAGAATGTCTCTGCCAATTTACCGATCGATCTCGCTTTATAGCGGTGACGGTTGGAAGGATGACACCCGCAAAGGCGATGTCGTGTTTACCTATGGCCGGGCACTTCCAAGGCCATACGGAGAAGGGCAGCACCCAATGGTCGGATGCACCATACAGTGCATCTTCATCAATTCGACTGACTGGCAAACCCGCAAGGCCACACTTGCCGAAATTATCGGACTTCTTCCGAAAATATGGAACGATTTGCGAGGCAAGTCATGACCAACCCCAAACAAGGATGCGCGGTGATGCAGGTTACTGATGAGATGCACACTCGCATTCGCGCTTATTGCGCCAGCGAGAAAGGCTCACAAAATGAAGTGCGGCAGGCTATTGCGCTTGCCGATCTGGTTTGTCGCAACGAGATGACAATTCACGCCGCGCTCGCCGCGCTCTCAGCCGCTCCCGTGGCAGAGCCGGTGGGGTGGGATAGAGATGCGTTAGCTAAGACGGTTCTTGATGGGTGGACCGAAGGTAATGAGACTTGGGATGATGCACCCTCGCACATCCAAGATCGCTGTTACTTTGTCGCTGATGCAATCCTGAAAACCCCACCCACTCAAGAACAGAGCGCGCCGAATGAGCGTGAGGCGGCTAAGGTCGCTGCATTAAACTGGCGAAAACCAAACGAGTGGGATCACGGACATGAGGGTAGCGTTGCGTGCGCTGATGGTCTTGGTGGGCGCTATTCAATCACTGAGGGCGTAGGGGAAACCTATGAGCTTTGGTGGGCGCATGACGGATTTGACCATATTACTTGCGCCAATCTCAAAGACGCAAAGGCAAAAGCGGAAGAAGATTGGCAAAAGCGTATGTCTCGCAACCTCAAGACCGATGGAGGCGCACGTGGCTGACACATTCATGCTGCCGCGTCCGGTGGAGGTTTTTCAGGTTACGCCGGGCTGTGGGCCACATTTGTGTGAAACGCTAGGCTCTTCCTTCATTGTTGTCTTGGAGGGATATACCCGTGGCTTCGATTGGAAGTTTGGGAAGATCCAAGGTCAATGGGATGACTACCTAGTACGCTTCCCCGAACCCGTTGGCGTTATCGTGATGACCAAAGAGCAGGTCGATCACTGGTTTGGGCGCGATGCTTACGAGGTGGCTGCGGAGGTGGCGGATCGTTGCGAAAAGCGGGTGACAGGCATGTTCAGCGAGAAGGCAGCCTCACAGCGCGTTGCATCGCAGGATATTGCTGCTGAAATCCGCCAGCTATCAATGAAGGGCGGTGCGTGATGAAGGTTGATATTCAAACAGAGCCGCCAATTCCGGGCGCGCCAGAGGACATGGTGGGCAACGTCTACCAAGTGCGAGGCGGGCGCGGGGCACAGCTTGGCCATATGCACATTATTGTATCTGCCTATGAGTACGACACTCATATTTCACGACAAAGTGGATTTGTGACTTTGACAGTCAATCGTGACGGTCAGATTGTCGGCGCTAATAGCTACGGTCAGCATTACTTCATGGACAAGTGCCCAATCGCGCGTTGCGAAGGAATTGAAGATGTCCAGCTAGCAGTGAGGTCACTATGACCATGACCCTAGACCTAGAGATAAAGAGGCTGGAGGCGCGGCGGGATGCGTTGCGAGAACAGCTTAAGAAGCAACCCGGCGATACTTTGCATGAAATTAGGTGGCGTATTGCTGTGGCTGTAGCCGAGATCGACGTTCTCCGCGCTGCACAGGAGGCGGGGGATGAGTGAGCTTGTTGAACGGTTGCGAGCATTTCGTGGGTTTCTCAATGGCTCTGGCGAGCTAGCGGGATGCGCGTTCGGAGAGGGCAAACCATTCCTAGGGCGCACGGCGAAATGGTGGTGGCGCAGAACTCACCTCTCCGTTTTGGACGAAGCAGCCGACACAATCGAACGCCTAGAGGCTGAGAATGCGCGGAAAGATGCTGCGCTGAAAATTATCCTTGGAGACGAAGATGATGCGGGCACTTGGCACGATGCCGTGCAACCACTTGTCGCCCGCTTTGATACGGCAGCTAAGTTTGGTGCTGATGCAGTTCATAACGGCAAAGGTGCAGAGGCAATTTCAAAGCTAATGGCAACCATGGCTGCGCGCTTGGACACCAGTGTTGAGCGCGCCCGCCAAGCCCTCACAGGAGAAACACCCCATGAATGAGCAAGAGATAGAGCGGACCCGCGTTTTTCCAGCACAGGCCGAGCGCGTTGAAAGCGGTCCCATTCAGTTTGGCAAAGATTGGCCGGGCGTGTTTATGCGTGGTGACCATGCGTTGCCTAGCGCAATGTTTCTAAATTCAGTCTTCGAAATGATTGAACGCGGCGAAGACCCGCGCGCAGACGCAATGACGTATCATCAAGCGAAGTCTATTGTTGCGCTTTTGGCCTCTTGCGACACACGCAACCACCTCCAATCGCAAGAGAGGGATGCGGCGTGATGCTTGAAGTATTGGAATTCATTTTCAGCAGCTTTTGGATATGGCTCGGCTGTGTCGTTCTAGTTGCCTCTTTTGGTCAAGCAATCGGCGCTGTGATTGGAGCGCTCAAATCATGAGCACCCTCATCAAAACCCTATCCGACGCAGAGCGGGGAAACCGTGAGCCTGTGTTCATTTTTGGAAGCAATAAGGCTGGGCGTCACGGCAAAGGCGCGGCGTTATGGGCAAGGCAAAACCGTGGCGCGATTTACGGCCAAGGTGAGGGCCACCAAGGAAATAGCTATGCGATACCAACCAAGGATGAGCAGCTTAGAACGCTATCTGTCGCTGAAATCTCAGAATCTGTGCAGCGTTTCGTGACCTTCGTGGCCAACCATCCCGAACTTGAGTTTCAACTAACACCAATCGGTTGCGGTCTTGCTGGTCATTCACGCTCAAGCATTGAGCCGCTATTCCTGCCCCTCAAAGGGCGTCTTATCTGGCCTCCAGAATGGGCACAGGAGCAGTCCAATGGATCGTGAGCAACTTGTGGAGGCGATTAAGCGTGAGATTGCGACCACAAAAGCGCGCTTCACTGCTGGCGATTGGGTTACCGAAGAATTGATCGACGCGCATTACCAAATGCCGAGCACTGAGCGCTATGCTCGTGCGAGCGCTAATGCAATCGAGCAGGCAGGCTTCGCGATTGTGCCTGTGGAGGCGTGGTTGTTGTTTGAGAAAGCCTACAGTGGGAAAATTCTATGCGACGCTGACTTTGTTAAAGCGCGGGCAATGATCGAAGAGGGGCGGGTCTAATGACTGCGCCCGCCCGCTTCCGACAATCTGATATTGAGCGCGTTATCAAGGCTGCACAGAACTGCGGCTGCGGTGATGTGCGCATTCGGATTGACGTTAGTGGGCAGATTGAGGCTATTGTCGGCTCCGCGGCAAATGATGAGCCGCCAGCAGTGGAGTTAGAGTAATGCCGCGGCGATGGCTTCCCGATCATGTGACACAATACCGGGATAGGCACGGCAAGGCGCGCTATCGCTTTCGTCGTAAGGGCTACAAAACTCACCACTTCAAAGCTCAGCCAGGAACCGAAGAATTTAGAGAAGAGCTTGCCGCAGCCAAGCAAGCGAAGGTTACCGCGGGAAGTAATGCCCCCCTACCCTTCACTTATGATGCTCTTGTGACCAGCTTTTACCGCACCGCCAAGTGGCAGGAGATGCGAGCCAGTAGCCGTAAAACCTATGGCTCTATCATAGAGCGGTTTCGCGCCAAGAACGGATCGAAGGATGTGCGCCGGGTTCAAATTGCCACTATTGACGCGCTATTATCAGGCATGGCGGAAACCCCCGCCGCGGCAAATAATCTGCGAAAGACGCTCAAACGGCTTCATCGCCATGCCATCAAACTTGGATGGCGCACAGATAATCCCGTGGACGCCACAGATGGGTTTAAGCCGGGTAAGGGCTGGCACTGCTGGACAGAGGAAGAGATAGCTCGATACGAGCAATATTGGCCACTAGGCACCAAAGAGCGTCTAGCGTTCGCGTTGCTGCTCTACACGGCCCTGCGGCGCTCTGATATGGTGACAATCGGCAGACAGCATCGGCAAGGTGATGAGCTGGTTTTGAAGCATCAAAAGAACGACAGCGACACCATTATACCGATAGCCCCTGCCCTTGCCGCGGCTTTGGATGCGATGCCCCCTAGCCAGATGACCTATCTGCAAACCGAATTTGGAAAGCCGTTCACAAGCAACGGGTTTGGCAACTGGTTTCGGGATCGCTGCGACAAGGTTGGTTTGACGCATTGTTCGTCGCATGGCCTGCGTAAGGCTATGAGCCGCCGACTCGCTGAAAGCGGCGCAACTGTTTTGGAGGGGCGCGCGATCACTGGCCACAAGACCGACAAAGAGTTCCTGCACTATGCTGAGAAAGCGGACAAGCGCACCCTAGCAAGGGCTGGAATGGGCAAAGTGGTGGCGAACCCAATTGGCGAACGAAATGGCGAACCTTAGAAAATGACGCGTTTTCAGAGATATACGCGAGCGGTGGTGGACAGGATAGGATTCGAACCTATGTACGCTTGCGCGGGCAGATTTACAGTCTGCTGCCTTTAACCACTCGGCCACCTGTCCACACATGGGCTCGTTCAAAAATACACGCGAAGGCGTATTGAAAAGAAGCGCCGCTCAAAGGAGCAGCGCTGCCGAGAGGCGCCCCTTTGGCGAAGCGGCGCTTGCCTGTCAATGGGTCGACTGGCAGGGGAGCGCTCGAAATAGCGAAAGCGAGAATTGAAATGTCAAAGGGCGAGCGCAAACGCGCATTGCGTGGAAGAGCAGGCCGTATGAAGGGTGGGCGCGGATCCGGCAAAGGGTCACCCAGTGTCGTGCGTCTATGGGGCCGTCATCCGGTTGAGGCTGCGCTGAAAAATCCGGCACGCCAGCACCTCAAATTGTGGGCCACACTGGAGGGGATCGATAGCCTCGATGGTGATCTGCCCGAGAATTTTCCGATCCAACGAGCAGAAGTCGCAGACCTCGGACGGCTCGTCGCGAAAGACGCCCCACATCAAGGATTGGTGCTTGAATGCGAACCGTTGGAGGACCGTTTTCTCAATGAAGTCGCATTGGGCAAACCCGGCGCGCCCGTCGTGGTCCTCGACCAGGTTACCGATCCGCACAATGTTGGCGCGATCCTGCGTTCAGCGGCCGCCTTCGGTGCCGCCTGTATCGTCACCCAAGACCGCCATGCACCGCCCGAAAGCGGCGTAATTGCGAAGTCTGCATCTGGTGCGCTGGAAACGATGCCATGGGTCCGGGTGGTCAACTTAGCCCGCGCGCTGGATGAGCTGGCCGAAGCGGGATATTGGCGCATCGGCATGGCGGGAGAGGCTGAGGCCACTTTGGCGGAAAGCATGCCGACAGGCGCGCTTGCCATCGTGCTGGGCGCAGAGGGCGAAGGGCTGCGGCACAATATCGCCGGGCATTGCGATGCCCTCGCCCGGCTGCCGATCACATCAAATATCGAGAGTCTTAACGTTTCGAATGCAGCAGCAATTGCATTATACGCTGCGGCGACGCGTTCGTCGGAGTAACTGCGTAATAGGGGAGAGATTTGCCATGAACATTCAACGATCATCGAGGCTGGCTGCAACCGCAATGTTGGCGGGGCTTTCGCTGCTGCTTTCGGGTTGCTTTATGACGCCAGGCAAATTCACCTCAGAGCTGGTTCTTACCGAAAACGACCGCTTCACCTTCACCTATGACGGTGAGATTTTCTTCCTGGGCCTGTCCAACCTTGCTCAGATGTCGGAGGCCTCCGAAGAGTTTGAGGCAGAGCCCTGCTATGTCGATACCACATTCGAAGAGCGCAAATGCAGCGCTAACGAATTGTCCGCACAGCGCGCCGAATGGGAAGCGGGTGCAGCCACGCGCGCCGCGGAAGCCGCGCAGCAAGCCGAACAAATGGCCGCGATGATGGGCGGCATTGACCCAACCGATCCCGAAGCAACCGCTGAATTGGCGCGCTTGCTACAACGGCAAGAAGGCTGGGAGCGGGTTGAGGACAAAGGCGATGGCGTGTTCGATGTGCGCTATTCGGTCAGCGGCGAATTGAGTCACGATTTCATGTTCCCTGTGATTGAGGACTTTCCGCTCGCCAATCCGTTCGTTCAAATCATCTTGCGAGACGGTGATGTGGTGCGTGTGAATGCGCCGGGCTTTGCTGCGCAGAATGAGACCAACCCGCTAGCTCCGATGATGGGCATGGGCGGTCTGGCGAGTCTTGCTGGGCTCGCCACGATTAGTGAACAAGCAGATGGCGCAGAGCAAATGCCGCAAATCCCCGAGATTGAGGGCACCTTCACGATTGTGACGAACGGAACGATCCGAGCAAACAACACCGATGAAGGATCAACTCCAGGCCCTTCGGGTGACGTGCTGCGCTGGGATGTTTCGGCCCGCACAACTGATGCTCCCACCGCGCTCATCGACATGACTCGCTAATCCGAACCTGCAAAGAAAGACCCCGCCAACCAGAACGGTTGACGGGGTCTGAAATGTCTTGCGCTATGCGCTGAACTAACTGCCGGTCTCCGGCCTCAGCTCAGTTGACGGCGTCCTTAAGACCCTTTCCGGCCTTGAATTTGGGTTGGTTCGAAGCCTTGATCGGCATCGGTTCACCAGTGCGAGGGTTGCGACCCATAGAGGCCTTACGTTTGGCCACGGCAAATGTACCAAACCCGACCAGCCGCACTTCATCACCGCCAGCCAGTGATTTCTGAATCGCGTCAAAAACACCCTCAACGGCATTCGACGCGTCATTCTTGGAAAGTCCGCTGGATTCGGCAACTGCACTGATCAGATCATTCTTATTCATCTTCTCGTTCCCCTCGTTTCGTTCGCATTCGAAATTAAATGAATCGCCACCACCACAGAAAAACGTTCTGAGCCGTTTTTCAGAAGGCTGTCAAAGGCAAAATCGCCCGGAAATGCGCCAGTTTGGGGCAATCGACGCAATGATGCGCCAAATGCAAGCCCGCCTTGGGCACGACAAAACTCCTGCTGACAATCAGCAATTGTTCGATTGGAATAGCGACCCTGCCACGATTCGCGGCAAGTCCGGTTTCACTAGCGGATCAATGTGCGGTTGGCACGTCCGAACCCGCGCCGCTGCCTCCGGAAGAGCCACTTTGCGACTGATTGCCCGGTTGAGAGGCTAAGTCGTCCGCTTCGGTCCACTCAATCGGCGAAGGCATTTCCGTCAGCGCATGTTCCAGAACCTGATCAACATGGCTGACGGGCAGGATTTCCAACCCTTCTTTCACATTATCAGGGATTTCGGCGAGGTCTTTGACGTTTTCCTCAGGGATTAGGACAGTGCCGATACCCCCGCGCAAAGCCGCAAGCAGCTTCTCTTTCAAACCACCAATCGGCAGCACACGCCCGCGCAATGTCACTTCGCCCGTCATCGCGACATCCGGACGCACAGTCGCACCCGTCAGCGACGATACGATGGATGTCACCATACCGATCCCCGCGCTTGGCCCGTCTTTTGGTACGGCCCCTTCGGGCAGGTGGATATGGATGTTCTTACGATGGAAAATCGACGGCTTGATGCCGTAGGTTGGCGCACGTGCTTTCACGAAAGAAAATGCCGCTGCGACGCTTTCTTGCATAACATCGCCGAGCTTGCCGGTCGTTTTCACCTCGCCCTTACCCGGAGTCGTCACGCTTTCGATGGTCAAGAGCTCGCCGCCAACAGAGGTCCAAGCCAGCCCAGTGACCGCCCCAACCTGCGCTTCATCCTCGCTCATACCGTGCTTGAATTTTCGCACGCCGGCAAAGTCACCCAGATTATCTGGCGTGATTGTGATCGAGGTTGCTTCTTTCTCAAGGATTTTGCGCAGGCTCTTACGCGCAAGACGTGCGATCTCACGCTCCAAAGTCCGCACCCCGGCCTCGCGCGTGTAATATCGGATTAGATCGCGCAGGCCTTCGTCGGTCAGCTCAAATTCGCTTTCCTTCAAACCATGCGTCTCAACCTGTTTGGAAATCAGGTGACGCTTGGCAATCTCAACCTTCTCGTCCTCCGTATACCCTTCCAGCCGGATGATCTCCATCCGATCGAGCAGCGGTTGCGGCAAATCGAGACTGTTTGCGGTGGTCACAAACATGATGTCCGACAGGTCAAGGTCCAGCTCAAGATAATGGTCTTGGAACTTGTTGTTCTGTTCCGGATCGAGCACTTCGAGCAAAGCCGATGCCGGATCACCCCGGAAATCCTGACCCAGCTTATCAATCTCATCGAGCAAGAAGAGCGGGTTGCTGGTCCCGGCCTTTTTGAGATTGGAGACGATCTTGCCCGGCATCGAACCAATGTAGGTGCGCCGATGCCCACGGATCTCAGCTTCATCACGCACCCCGCCCAGCGACTGGCGCACAAATTCACGGCCCGTTGCCTTGGCGATACTCTTACCAAGTGAGGTTTTACCGACACCCGGTGGCCCGACGAGGCATAGGATCGGACCTTTCAACTTGTTCGTACGCGCCTGCACCGCGAGATATTCGATGATGCGATCCTTGACCTTCTCAAGGCCGTAATGGTCAGCATCCAGCACCAATTGGGCCTTGCCAATGTCCTTTTTGACCTTTGATTTCTTTCCCCAAGGTAAGCCCAGCAGCACATCAAGATAATTGCGAACAACCGTCGCCTCCGCACTCATCGGCTGCATGCCTTTAAGCTTTTTCAGCTCAGCTTTCGCTTTAGTTTTGGCTTCTTTAGAAAGCTTGGTCTTTTCGATCGTCTCGGTCAGTTCGGCGATCTCATCACCGTCTTCGCCGTCGCCTCCGCCCAGCTCGCTCTGAATGGCCTTCAATTGCTCATTGAGGTAATATTCGCGCTGGGTTTTCTCCATTTGGCGTTTGACCCGCCCACGAATTTTGCGCTCCACCTGAAGCACAGACAACTCGCCTTCCATAAAGGCCATGACCAGTTCGAGACGCTTTAACGGGTTTGCTTCGGTCAACAGGGATTGCTTGTCAGAAACCTTGGCATTGAGCGCCGCCGCGATTGTGTCTGCGAGCACGCTCGCATCATCAACATCGGTGAGGTCGACATTCGTCTCATCGCCCATCTTCTTATTCAGCTTGGCGTACTCACCGAACTGGTCAGTCACCTGCCGCATCAAAGCAGTAACCTCGGTCCCTGCCACGGTCTCAGGCTCTTGTAGATCAATCTCCGCCAAAACGTATCCGTCTTGCGCGCGCAGAGACGACAGCGTGGCCCGCTCCGTCCCCTCAACCAGAACCCGCACGGTGCCATCTGGCAGTTTCAGCAATTGTAGAACCTGCGCCAGAACACCAACATCATAGAGATCATGGCCCTCTGGATCATCGCAGGCAGGATCAAGCTGCGCGAGCAGGAAGATATCTTTCGACGATTCCATCGCCGCCTCCAACGCTGCAACCGATTTATCACGCCCCACAAACAAGGGCACAACCATGCCGGGAAACACGACAATGTCGCGCAGGGGAAGGAGAGGGAAATGCTGTGTCATTTTGGATATCCGTGGCCGCCATTTGGGCGCGCCGTTTCAAAGAATATGGGAAGCCGCACCCCGCCTCGCAATGGCGGGTGTGAGGAAGCTGTGGATGTGGTTAGAAGTCCGGTGACCTTAAGCCCATTCGTTCAGGTCAAGGTTCGCCAAATCGGCCGCTAAATCAGGGTGCCGTTTGTCGAGGTAACGATTGGCTTTGCGATACACTGGCTTGAGGTAGTCCTTCAAAGCATCCTTAGACTGCCCGGCTCCATCGAAACGTCGCTCAAACATAGCAATAGCTGTGACCAGCGCATTTTCAGACAAATAGCCCGACGTCTTCGATTCCCAGCCCTGCATCGCGCCGTCGTTAAATTGACCGAAATTTCGAGCGCTGTTCGCCAAGAAGATACCGAAGCCCAGATAAACTGCCATGCAATCGGTCGCGTGTTCCTCCAATGCTTCTCCCCCGGGAGGCATGCCCAGCGAGTGAATTACAAGATGCGCCAACTCATGAGCGAAAGTTGCAACCAATGCGTCGGGCTGGCGCAGCAATGCGGGATCATAGCGGATGACCGGTGTGTTGCCCTCAACACTGAATGTCCCCAGCGCACTGCTTTGCGAAAAGAGCCCTGTTGCGAGACCGGTATCAACCCGCTCGCGCTGCGCCGCGCCTTTCTCCAAGCGGCATTCCCAGCTTTCGAGCCCAGCGGCGCGCTTCACAGCTACAAAAAGGTCACTCGCGGTTGAAGCGGATTTCAGGCCAGGGTCGTCAGGCAAAACCAATTGCGGCGCGAACCCGTCCACGCCATCGCGTTTGCCAAGCGTCCGATCAATCCAGGCAAAACAGGCCAAAAGCCATTCAAACTCATCGCGATCTATCGGCGGCGATGGTCCAAATAGACCCACGGCGAATTCACCCCATACCCGGCAGGTTAAAGCCCGGTGGTAGGCCCATGCCGCCTTGCATCTCTTTCATCTGCTCTTCGGACACCCGATCCGCTTTGTCGCGCGCGTCGTTAAAGGCGGCCGTCACCAGATCTTCGACGATGTTTTTCTCATCGGGCTTCATCAGGCTGTCATCGATACTGACGCCTAGGATGCGCCCTTTTGCAGATGCGCGCACTGTCACCAATCCGCCGCCTGCTTTGCCCTCAACCTCGATCGCATCCAGTTTGACCTGCATGTCGTTCATCTGGTTCTGGATCGTTTCAGCCGCTTGTTGAGCAGCCTGCATCATTTCTTCCATGCTCTTCATGGCCGGGGGTTCCTTTCGTTCAATTCCATTTACCGCCTGCCGAAGCAGCACGGGCCAAGTTGTCTTTGGGGTCGATCAATTCCGCATCGGGGAATGCCTCTTTGGCCGCTTTGACCAAGGGGTGGGCTTCGATCCGCTCCCTGTTCGCTTTCGCATCGGCCTCTGCCATCTCGCGCAGCGACGGTTTGGCATCTCCGCTTCCACGTTCAACCAGCCAACGCTTTCCGGTGAGCTTAAACAGAGCATCGCGGATATCGGGTACGGGATCATCCGAGTAATTGTCAGCGGGCTCAAAAACCAGGTGCTCAGACGACAGCTCAATCACTCGCACCCGGTCCCGCATCATCTGGGCAACGCGCAGCTGTCCTGCCTGATCGACCTGTTCGACCAAATCACCCCAGTCCATCGAAGCGCTCGCGGCAGGCGCATTGGCCGCAGGTTCGCTCGATTGCGGTGTAGCCGAAGGAGCAGGTCCAGACTTCGCAATCTCTTCAATCCGCGCCGCAAGTTTACCCGGATCGGGCATTTGCGCTGCATGCAGCACCCGCAGCAGCGCCATTTGCAACGACACAAGCGGATCGGGAGCTTGCCGCACCTCGTCATGCCCTTTCAGCAACAATTGCCACAGTCGGTGCAGTTCAGGTGCGCCCAATCGCTTGGCGAAATCGGCCAAAGCCGTGCGCTCTTCCTCGCTCGGCGCATCGGGTTCGCCGCCAGCCACTTGCGCCAAAGTGATGCGGTGCACCAGATCCATCAGCGCTCGCATCAGTGCAAGCGGCTCGACACCGAGCGCGTATTGGTCGGCAATCGCCGCGATCAACGCCTTGGCATCACCTTCCAACATATGGTTGAGCAATCGCCGTTGCGCGCCTTTGTCCGCAAGGCCCAGCATGTCACGGACGCGCTCTGCAGAAACCTTGCTGCCAGCATCCATATCCGCATGGGCAATCGCCTGATCGAGGATTGATAGGCCATCGCGCACTGATCCTTCGGAAGCACCAGCGATAATGCGCAACGCTTCGTCTTCGGCCTCAACGCCTTCCAATCCACAGACACGCGCGAAATGGTCAGCGAGCATTTCCGCGGGGATCCGTCTCAGATCGAAGCGTTGCGTACGGCTGAGCACAGTCACCGGAAGCTTTTCAACTTCTGTAGTTGCGAAGAGGAATTTGACGTGCGCAGGCGGTTCTTCAAGTGTCTTAAGCAACGCATTGAATGCATTGCGCGACAGCATGTGAACCTCATCAATGATGTAGATTTTGTAGCGCGCGGAAACGGCGGCATAACGCACCTGTTCGATGATCTCACGCACATCATCGACGCCGGTATGGCTCGCGGCATCCATCTCAATCACGTCGATATGGCGACCCTCGGCAATCGCGCGGCACGGTTCGCATTCCCCGCATGGATCAATCGTCGGCCCGCCTTGCCCATCGGCCCCAACACAGTTCAGCGCTTTCGCAATAAGCCGCGCCGTCGACGTCTTGCCGACCCCGCGCACGCCAGTCATCAGGAATGCATGAGCAAGCCGGTCCCGCTCAATCGCATTGCCGAGCGTGCGAACCATCGGTTCTTGGCCGATCAACTCCGAAAATGTCTGAGGTCGGTATTTGCGCGCAAGCACGCGATACGGCTGGTTGCTTTCTGCGGGCGGATTTTCGGACGGCGCCACAGGTTCAGACGGCGCAGGCGGTTCCGTTGCAGCAGGAGGCGCATCGCCGAACATAGAGTTTTGCCCAGCCGCTTCCAGCTCAGCTGCCGTGGGAGCGGCATCCTCTTCATTTTCGGGCCCTTCATTCTCAGGCATATCTGGATCGGAATCAGTCACGCCGCGCAAGCTACGCGTTCAACACCCGTTTGTCATGGCGCAGATTGAGGACGGATTGGGAAAATAATAGGAGCCGAGCGACCCGTCGCAATTCACCTGGGCTGCTTCCTTCCGGACCTGACCCGGTGAGCAAACGCAAACGTCCACCCGACTCCCGCAACCCTTTATGGTGAGGGGCTTGCATTTATCAAGCCATTTGACGAAAGTTGGGCAAAGCAAAAGGGAATTTCAAAAATATGCGTAAGATCATCATGTCACTCGCCATCCTACCACTCGCCGCTTGCGGAGCCGAAGGGGGCGACACAACTGCACTTACCCAAGAGGAAATCGCATCACGCGCGGACGCAGGCAGCGTCGACTTCGGCAGCGACAGCGGCGAATGGGCCAATGATGGCGAATGCGATGATCCCCGCTTTAAAGGTCCCGGTATGACCACCACGCCTTTGCTTGAAGAAGACACAAAAGCAGACGCCACCGATTGTCGGACCGCCTATGAAGCAGGCAACCTGACTTTGATCGAGTGATCGTCCACCGGCCAATCTGGTCAGTCTGATATGGAACAGTAGCGTAGGTGTTTCACCTGAGGTTTACTCGGGCGAGCGATGCCGCAATGTGATGTTAATCTCAGACTGCCAGTTTCGGGTCATCCAATTTTAGGGGGAATTATGCATATCAAGAGTTTTGCGATCGCCGCGCTGGCAGGAACTGCGCTGATCAGCCCACAGGCCCATACCGAGGCAAACGCGCAGGCAAACTCTCTGGACTTCGGCGACAATTCCAGCCGGTGGGCCAATGATGGCGAGTGCGATGACCCCCGCTTTGAAGGCACCGGAATGGCCAGCACGCTGTTGGAAGAGGACCGCCTTCGCGATGCCAATGATTGCCGCTCGCTATATCGGCGCGGCGATATCCGCTTGCGCAGCTCTGTGAATTTCGGCGACAATTCGAGCACTTGGGCCAACGATGGCGAATGCGATGACCCGCGTTTTCGTGGTTCGGGCATGGCCAGCACATTGCTCGACGAAGACCGGCTGCGCGATGCGAATGATTGCCGCTCGCTTTATGAAGCAGGGCGCATCGAATTGGTCACGGCTAGCACCAGTTTTAACTTTGGTGACGATACCAGCAACTGGGCCAATGATGGCGAATGCGATGACCCCCGTTTCGAAGGGCCAGGCGCGGCCAGCACCCTGCTCGAAGAAGACCGGTTTCGTGACGGAAGCGATTGCCGCTCGCTCTACAATTCGGGTCAGGTTCAGCTGCGTTCCGCCTACGTCAATTTCGGCGACAATTCGAGCACTTGGGCCAACGATGGCGAATGCGATGATCCACGCTTCATCGGCTCTGGAATGGCCAGTACGCTGGTGGATTCAGACCTATTGTCCGATGCGAACGATTGTCGCGCGCTCTACAATGCGGGCCAGATCCGATTGCGGTAAGGTGATGCAACACCCGTAGGTTGCGCGGCTCATTTGAGCGGTGCACCTTGCGGGTTAAAAGTGCTCCGTCCGTCTCAAACGATCACTTAAAATTGTCAGCGTATGCTTGCAGCTTCAGCGTTTTCGCAGGCGTTGAATGCACACGCGCGGCGATGCCGTGCTTTGCCGCATATTCTTTCGCAGCGTCCTTGCTGGGGAAGTTCAACTTTACTTGCGCCTGCGTATCGCCGCTGCCGGTCCAACCCATCAAAGGGTCCGGTTTGCGCGCCTCGCTTTGCTCAAATTCAAGCACCCAAATATCAGTCTTAGCCTTGCCCGATTGCATCGCGCTTTTAGGCTGTTGGTATATTCTTGCAGTCATTTGGGACCAATAATCGAAACTCAGCTGCGATTGAAGGCATTTTTGGTCTTTAGGCTGGGCTTTTCCAACCACGGCGCCTCAGGCCAGCGATGTTTGGGATAGCGGCCCTTCATATCCTTTGCGACATCCGACCATGATCCGCGCCAGAAACCCGGCAAATCGCGCGTCGATTGGATCGGGCGGCCAGCCGGGCTGGTCAGTTTGAGCAGCAGAGGCGTATCACCGATCATCGGATGCTGGTCGAGCCCGAAGAGCGCTTGCACCCGCACTTCAACGCTGGGTGCATCATCACCAGCATAATCAATCGGATGGCTGGTTTGCGCTGGTGATGTGAACCGGATGGGCGCAGCCTTATCGAGCCTTTGCCGCGTATCCCAATCGAGCAGTCCCAGTGCCGCATCGGCAAAGCGCACTGCGGGTAAGTCAAGATCGCGGCGACCTTGCAAAAGCGGCTCCAACCACAGAACTGATTGATCCGCCAGTGCGGAAAGGGAAAGAGCATCAATGCTGGCGAATCCCGCGCGTGCAAGAAAACCTGCGGGCAGCACTTCCCCCAGCTTTTCCAACGCTTTGTCCATAAGGATATCCACAAACGCCTGAGGATCCGGCTGCGGGTCAGGTCCACTGGAGAGTACGATTGCACCCAACCGCTTCTCTCGACGGGCTTCAGCTCGCTTTTTGGTCGCATTCCAATGAATGGAGGATCGCTCTTCCAGTTCTGTGGAAAATAGCGTTTCTACCTGATCGGGCAGTAGCGCAATTCCCGCAGTGATCCGCGCACCTTTTGCCTGACCTTGCGCATCGCCGATCACAATCCACTCTGAGCTGGCCAAGGGAGAGCTGGGGTCCATTTGAAAGCCGCGCCCGCCAGCGCTCAGCCACTGCTCCCCGCTCGGATCTCGGCGGCGTGCGACGAAATCTGGGCGGGCAAGCGCAAGGCATTCACTTGGCTGCAGTGCGGCACTTGGTTCCAGCGAGGCCTCTTCTGAGTCCAAAGCAAAACGCGTGGCACTCTTTGCCCATCCCTGCGCAATTCGTGCTGCACTGCTCGCACGCTTTGACCGGTCTCCGCGCCATCGGCTCAGTCGCTGTGCAAGGTCCTCGCTGCGTCCGCCCAGCCCGCGTTCTTGCAACAGCATCACCAGTCGCGCGGCATCCTCACCGCATTCCCCCCGCGCTCCGTGCAGTACCGCAGCTGCGTGATCCGGCGCCATCGGCATAGATGCGATCGCTTCTCCCCAGGGAGTAATCCGTCCCTCTGCATTCAAGGCACCCAGCGCCTCAAGGCTCGCTCGCGCCGCTTTCACCGATGCCGAAGGCGGCGGATCAAGCCATCGCAACGCTGTCGGATCACTCGTTCCCCATTTGGCGAGTTTCAGGATAAGCGGGGTCAGATCAGCCGTCTCAATCTCTGGCGGTGAGAATGCCGGGCGTCCCAAATGTCCGCCTTCTTCCCACAGGCGGTAGGCGACACCGGGACCTTGCCGTGCAGCACGCCCCGCCCTTTGGGCAGATGCAGCCTGACTGGCCCGCCGCGTCACCAAATGCGTGGTGCCCGCCTGCCGGTCATGCTCCGCAAAGCGCGATAAGCCGCCATCAACAACCGCTGTTACTCCATCCAGAGTCAGGGATGTTTCGGCAATCGCGCTGGCCAGCACCACCCGGCGGCGACCCTCTGGATCGCGCTTGATTGCTGCGCGCTGACCAGCGGGTTCGATTTGACCATGAAGCGGCAGGATCGGCGTATCAGGCAGCTTCACCTCAAGTCGCTCTCGCACGCGCTCAATCTCGCCCACGCCGGGCAAGAAAGCGAGGATGTCACCGCCACCGTCCCTCCATGCGGCCATCACGCCGGCTGCAACCCGGTCCTCAATTCGCTGGTTCGGATTACTCCCCAGCCAATTGATCTCCAGAGGGAAACTGCGCCCTTCGCTCTCTATCACCGGCGCATCCTCACCCAACAATCGGGCAAACCGCGCGCCATCAATCGTCGCCGACATCACAAGCAGCCGCAAATCCTCACGCAGCACTGCCCGTGTCTCCAAAGCCAGAGCTAGACTGAGATCGCTGTCCAAGTGCCGCTCATGCGCTTCGTCGAGAAGGACTGCGCTGATACCCGGTAGTTCGGGGTCCTCGACCAGCCGATTCACAAGGATCGCCTCTGTTACCACCAGAACCCGCGTTTTTGCGGAACTCTTGCTGTCGAGCCGAGTCATATAGCCGATGGTTTCACCCGGCTTTTCGCCCAGCATCTCCGCCATGCGCTCTGCCGCCGCGCGGGCGGCCACCCGGCGTGGAGATGTTATGATGATTTGCCCTGTGCACCAATCCTCGCGCAGCAAATCCGGCGCGACTGCAGTCGTTTTACCCGCGCCCGGAGGAGCGATCAAAACCGCCGCACCGACACGCGATAATGCTTCCCGAATATCGGGCAAAACGGATTGAATGGGTAGCTTAGGGCTCACGCCAGCCCAATTAGCGCGATTAATATCCGCGCGCGACCGCGAATTGTGCCGCTTCGGCCATTGCCGCGCGTGCATTGCTGTCGGGGAAGATCGAAATCGCGTCGACGGCGCGCTGTGCAAAGTGACGGGCGCGTTCGCGCGTGTCTTTGAGAGCGTTGTGTTTACCGATCAACGCAATCGCCTGAGCCAAGTCTTCATCGGATGTGCGATGGCCAAGGATCGCGTCTTTCCAGAATTTGCGCTCCGCCTCATCCCCGCGTTGATGCGCAAGGATGACAGGCAGCGTCATCTTACCTTCGCGGAAATCATCGCCTTGATCTTTGCCCATTTCGGCGGCGTCTGAATCGTAGTCTATCGCATCATCGACCAGTTGGAATGCAACGCCGAGATTGCGTCCATAAGCCTCAAGTGCGCGTTCTTGCTCTTCTCCGCATTCTGCGACCACTGCGCTGATCTGGCTAGCAGCAGCGAACAAAGCCGCAGTTTTCGCGCCGATAATGTGGAGGTAGCGTTCTTCGCTCGTCTCGATTTGACGCTGAGCGGTAAGCTGGGAGACTTCGCCCTCAGCGATCACGGCGCTCGCATTGCTGAGGATTTTGAGGACTTTCAACGACCCGTCTTCGGTCATCAATTCAAACGCACGGCTGAACAGGAAATCACCAACAAGCACAGTCGCTGGGTTGCCAAAGATGATGTTGGCCGCCGCCTTGCCCCGACGCAGCTCACTGCCATCGACAACATCATCATGCAGCAAAGTTGCTGTGTGAATGAACTCAACCGCGGCCGCCAATTTGTGATGACGCGATCCCTGATACCCGACCAATTCCGCTCCCGCGAGCGTCAGCATCGGGCGCAGCCGTTTGCCACCACCCGAAATCAAATGGCCAGCGAGTCTCGGAATAAGTGGAATTTCACTGTGCATCCGTTCCAGAATCACGGTGTTCACCGAATTCATACCGCTAGCGGTCAGCGACAGCATCGGATCAAGCGTCGGCGTCTTGCGCGGCAGGGGAACGACGTCTGCAGTCATCACAAATCGCAATAGGGGTAGCCTCGCGCGCTTGGCAAGCGCTGAATTGCTGCTAGTTTTGCGTGATATGTCGCAAGAGATGCAAAACCCCAAGAGCGCCCCTGCGGCGCATAACGCCGCCGATGAAGCCGGAGGCGATCCGGTTCTTGGCACTTATCGCAAGAGCATCGACAATATCGATGCTGCGATCATTCACATGCTGGCCGAACGGTTTCGCATCACACAGGCGGTGGGCGAGTACAAAGCGAAAAGTACGCTTCCCCCAGCTGATCCCGAGCGCGAAAAGCGCCAGATTGCGCGGCTGCGCGCATTGTCAGAGGCAGCGGATCTGGATCCCGAATTCAGCGAGAAGTTCCTGCGTTTTATTATTGAGGAAGTGATCCGTCACCACCAGAAGGCACAGGAAGGTTAGCGCCGCCGTCGCTTTCACGGGCACTTTGGATCGCAACCGGAGGCGCGCTTGGCACGGGTTCGGGTGGACCTGCGTTTTGCGCGTTAAACTCTGCGACGCGCTCATTGATCTCTATTTGATCTTGAACGTCGCGAAACCGCTGGCGCAATAGGCGACGCTCAGCGCGCGAAATCCTCACACGGTTGCCGTCTTCGTCATAGGCATAGTGTCCGCGGCCGGGGTATCTCAAACCGCTCGTGCCTGTATCTTGCTCACCTATCTCAACTGGCGTGCTGTAGGGATTGTGGAACACGCTGCGATTGCCATTGAGACCGAGCTCATCTGACGACGAGGCACATCCCGAGAGGACGCAAAATCCGGTTGCGATTACCAAGAAATGCTTTGGCGCCATGCTCACCCTCTCACCGTTCAATGCGACATCGACCTAAGCGACTGAACTGCCGCTGAATTACGCATGGGCTCAAGCGCGAGGCAGGCGCAGTTCGACCAACAATCCGCCCAAGTCTTCGCTCTCATCAAGCGTAACTGAGCCACCGTAAATCTCAGCCACATCGCGCACAATCGCAAGGCCAAGACCGGTGCCCGGCTTACCGGTATCCAGCCGAGCACCGCGGTCAAAGATGCGGATGCGCTCCTCTTCGGGAATGCCAATGCCGTCATCTTCCACCCAAATGCGACAGAGCGGGCTGCCGGGTTCATGATCGAGCGTAACGAACACGCTGCCGCCGCCATATTTTGCAGCATTTTCGATCAAATTACCCAGAATTTCGTCCAAATCCTGACGCTCAATCGCGACCATTGCGTCTTTACTGCCCGCAATATCCAGCCGCCCATTGGGATAAAGCCGCTCGACCGCGCGGCGCACAGCCTCTGCGCTTTGGCGAACATCGGTGCGCGCCTGCCCCACTGCCCGGCGACCGACCGCACGGGCACGGGCAAGGTGGTGGTCGACATGACGCTGCATCGTGCGGGTTTCGCGGAACACGGCATCGCTAAGGTTGGGATCGCGTGCAGTCGCGGCATTGGTAAGCACGGTCAGCGGTGTCTTGAGGGCATGCGCGAGATTACCCGCATGGGTCCGCGCTTCCTCCGCCTGACGCTCTGTGTGCTCAAGCAGCGCATTGACCTCATCGACCAAGGGTTGAACCTCGGTCGGTAGCGGATCGGTGATGCGGTTATCACCACTCGTGCGAAGTTTCTGGATAGCCACACGGACGCGGCGAAGTGGCGAGAGGCCATAGCGGATCTGGATCAAAACCATCACAAACAGACCAAGACCAAGCAACGCAAACGACCAGATCAGGATCAAACGCACTCGCCCGATTTGGCTGTCCATTTCGCCGGTCGCGCTGGCCACAGCAAACGTCCAGCGAGTGTCACTGCCAGGGAGGATTAGTGTGCGCTCTGCAATCCGTAGGCGCTCGCCCTCGAATTGGTCTGAGTTGTAGAATTGGGGTTCATCGACAAAGGTCTCGCCTCCTTCCCCGCGCTCGACAACGCCGCGCAATTCTAGTGTTCGGTCCCATAGGCTGCGCGATGGCCACGGCTCAAAACCTTCCCCATCGATCTGCCAGTAAAGGCCGCTACCCGGTTCGAGAAAACGCTGATCGCCTAACGAACGGTAGAACAACACTTCGCCAAAACTGTCGATCTCTGCCGAAGTGATCATCGCTGTGAGTTGATAATCAAGCTGCTCGTCGAAATTCGCCTCAACCTGACTGGTCAGCGTCCTCTCAAGTGCGATCCCGCCGCCAAGCAGCAGCACAATAATCCAGCCAGCCGCAATAAAGGCCATCCGCCGAGCGAGGCTGGAACGCGGGGTTGGAGCCGGAATAGCAGGTGGATTTGCGGCATCACGCGACACGGCACCGCCCCCACCTTGCCCAGTGGGTGCGGTCGCTGCGGCATCAGCTGCGCCCTTACGCGCGGGGGGCGTCTGCCGGGTCGTCGAGGCTGTAACCGAGGCCACGGATCGTAGTGATTACCTCTGCACCTAGTTTCTTGCGAATACGAGTAACGAAGACCTCGATTGTGTTCGAATCGCGGTCAAAGTCCTGATCATAAATGTGCTCGATTAACTCAGTCCGACTGACAACCTTGCCTTTATGATGCATCAAATAGCTGAGCAGCTTGTACTCTTGAGCGGTGAGCTTCACCGGCTCACCATCGAGCGTCACCCGACCTGAGCGCGTATCCAGCCGGACATTGCCAGCTGTCAGCTCGCTCGAAGTGTTGCCAGAAGCACGGCGGATCAGCGCCCGCAAGCGAGCGATCAGCTCTTCGGTCTGGAACGGTTTTGCGAGATAGTCATCCGCGCCCGCATCCAATCCAGCAACCTTATCAGACCAGCTATCACGCGCGGTCAGGACCAGAACGGGAAAGTCGCGGCCTTCCTTGCGCCACATGCCCAGCACCGACAGGCCGTCAATTTCCGGCAAGCCGAGATCGAGGATACAGGCATCGTATTCCTCGGTGCTGCCCAAAAAGTGCCCGTCTTCGCCATCGGTTGACAGATCGACAGCGTAGCCGGTCTGCTCAAGCGTCGATTTAAGCTGCTGGCCGAGTGTGGGTTCGTCTTCGACAATCAGGATGCGCATGGTCCACCATTTTCAAGGGTATAAGCGACATTGTGACTGCGCGTTTGCGCAGCTCGCGTCAAGCAAGCGAGGGCTGCGGGTGCGTGCTCTTCCACGGGGAAGTCTGTCACAATGCGTTTTGAGTTCAGTTTGAGCGGTTGATGATGCGCCCGGTGCGGGCATCGACATCGATATAGGTCACACGGCCATCACGGATGAATTTGAGCCGGTATGCGCGCGCAGTGCTATCATAGGAGGGGCCCAGATACTCACTTCCGCGCATTTGCGGCAGGACGCGGCTCTCGATCTGGCGCAGGGACAATTGATTGCCCGCGCGCATCTCACGCCGAGCCTCACCCTGTTCACTGCGCGATTGCTCTTGCGTTATCGCACCATCAGCAACCAGCGCAGACGCCGTGCCGGTGCCAAGACCGATCATCAATGTCGCAGCGCCAAATGCGGTCAAAAGAGAGTGTGTGCGTTTCATCGTGCTGTCATGCCTAGAGCAAATGCGTTGAACAAGCAGTGAATAGCGTTGCGGAACATCGTTCAGTGATGTGTCGCACTTGCATCATCACTCCTCCGCTTGCCCGTCAACCATCTCATATTTGATCGTGATACTGACCCCGGTGCTGACTTGGCCGGGTTGCACAGGGGTGCTGACATCGGCTTCGGCGGCGAGCGCGCGGGCTTGTACCTGGGGCACAGGACCGCTTGCCCGGATCGCTTCGCTTATTGCGAGCACGCGCACACCGTCATATCCGACCATCCGTGCATAGGCCTCTGCCCGCCTCTGTGCGCGTTCAACCGCACGTTGGCGCGCGACATCTTTGGCTGCATCGTCATTCTCGATGCTAAAGCTGGGTCCGGACAGGTCGGTCGCGCCGGATGCGACCAGTGCATCAAGCACGCTGCCAGTCTCATCAATCTCGCGCAGCTTCACGCTGACCCGATTGGAGACCTGATATCCTCGAAAGATCTGACGCCGGCTTTGCTGGTTGTAATCGTATCGGGCGTTCAGGTTGATGCCTGTGGTCTGGATGTCCTCATCAGCCACGCCCAGCGACCGGATACGCGCGATCACGCGGGTCATCTCTTCTGCATTCTGCCGCATCGCTTCAACCGCAGTGGGCGCTTCGCTGCTTACCCCTGCGCCAATCGTCACAAGGTCGGGCGCAGCGGTCACACTCTCATAGACGGACAGCTCAATCACCGGGCCATCGGCCTCGATCTCAACCTCGGCAGCGTGCGCGACACCGGACGCGGTCATGGGGATTGCAAGAACAGCAGCGGCCATAGCGGCCAGCGAATGACGGATCATGGGTGGTTCCTCCTAAGCGAACGATCTGCACGCTCGCGCCTTACAGCACACTGAACCCGCTTGTGGCGAGCAGCGCAAGCCCCTAGGTGCCGCAGCCCATGGCACAACCTCCAATCCTTTCTTGGGAAGGGCTCTCCCTTCAACAAGGCGCGCGCTGGCTTTTTGGCGGCCCGCAGCCTGGTCAGGGTGCGGAGCCGATTGACCTGCACATCCTGCCGGGTGACCGGCTAGCGCTGATCGGCCGCAACGGTGCGGGTAAGACAACGCTGCTTAAACTGATCGATGACCGGATCGAGGCGGATCGCGGCACGCGCCGGGTCAAGCCGAACACGCGGATCGTATTTCTGGAGCAGGAGCCTGAATTCACGGCCTATGACACGTTGATGGATTTTGCGCTGGCGGGTGATGATGCGCCAGAGGTCTACGAAGTTGAGAGCATCGCCGGACAGCTTGGCATCGACATGGCGACCGACGCTGCTTCGGCCAGCGGGGGTGAGCGCCGCCGCGCTGCTATTGCCCGTGCGCTTGCCCAAGACCCCGATATCCTGTTGCTGGATGAGCCTACCAACCACTTGGACTTGACCGCCATTGATTGGCTTGAGGACTGGTTAAAGCGGTACAAGGGTGCCTTCATCACAATTAGCCATGATCGCACCTTCCTCAAGCGTCTGACCCGCGCGACGCTGTGGCTCGACCGGGGCACATTGCGGCGCAAAGAGGTCGGCTTTGGAGGGTACGAGGCGTGGGAGGAGTCGGTCTATGCCGAGGAGGCTCGAGCCGCTGAGAAGCTGGATGCGAGACTGAAGCTGGAGGCGCATTGGTTAGAGCGCGGGGTGACCGCACGACGCAAGCGCAACCAAGGGCGACTTGAGAAGCTGTACCAGATGCGCGCCGCACGGGCCGCCATGATCTCTGACAGCGGATCGGCCAAGCTGAAGCTCGCCAATGACGATGAATTCAAGTCGAAGTCAGTGATCGTCGCAGAGGGCATTTCGAAGACCTATGACGGGCGGACAGTCATCAAGCCGTTCACTCTGCGCATCCAGAACGGTGATCGGATCGGCATTGTCGGTGCAAATGGCGCGGGTAAGACGACTTTGCTTAAGATGCTGACCGGCGAATTAGAGCCCGATACCGGGACCGTGCAGCGCGCTAGCACTCTGTCTGGTGTGATGATCGACCAGCAACGCAAGCTGCTCGAACCCGGTGCCAGCGTGCGCGACATCCTGGTCCAAGGCGGTGACTGGATCGACGTGCGCGGAGTGCGAAAGCATGTGCAGGCTTATCTCAAGGACTTCCTGTTCGATCCCAAGATCGTCGATACCAAGGTCGGCATCCTATCAGGCGGTGAGCGTTCGCGCCTGCTGCTCGCCAGAGAGTTCGCGCGCACTGCCAACCTGCTCGTGCTCGATGAGCCAACCAACGACCTCGACCTTGAAACGCTGGATCTGTTGCAAGAGGTGATCTCTGACTTCGACGGCACCGTCCTGATCGTTAGCCATGATCGCGACTTTCTCGACAAGACGGTGACTTTGACGCTGGGCCTTGATGGCTCGGGCCGGGTCGACATCGTTGCAGGCGGCTTTGCCGATTGGGAGGCCAAGCGTCAGCAGCCCATTTCAAGCAAGAGGAAGGCCAACACTCCAGCCGCATCCGCGCCAGTCACCGCGCCGGCCGCGCCTACCCCACCGGCGCCAAGTTCGGACAAGCTGTCTTACAAGGATCAGCGCGACTATGAACTCCTCCCCACCCGCATAGAGGAGCTGGAGGCCGCCATTGCCAAGGGTGAGGCGATCCTTGCCGACCCTGACCTTTTCACCGCTGATCCACAGCGTTTCGCTACCATTTCCAAGGGAATCGAGAACGCCCGGGGTGAGAAAGACGCCGCTGAGGAGCGCTGGCTCGATCTAGCAGAACGGGTTGAGGGTTGAGCAAGGGCGCTGCCAAGCTCCACCAAGAGGTCAAGGCCTGCACCATCTGCGCGGAGCACCTGCCGCTTGGGCCGCGACCGGTCGTCCAGTTTTCCGAACGCTCGCGCATGCTGATCATCGGGCAAGCCCCCGGCACCCGCGTCCATGCGAGCGGTGTTCCGTGGGACGATGATAGCGGCGACCGGCTGCGCGACTGGCTTGGGCTGGACAAGGACCGGTTCTACGATCCCGATACTCTGGCACTAATGCCTATGGGGTTCTGTTACCCGGGCAAAGCGGGCAGCGGCGATGCCCCGCCCCGCCCCGAATGCGCACCCGCTTGGCATGACCGTATCCTTGCGCTGTTACCTGAAAACCGGCTGACTTTGCTCGTGGGAGCCTATGCACAGCGCGCCTACATGCCGGACACGGCTAAGCTCTCCATGACCGAGCGAGTGCGACGCGGTGGTGAGTTCGCGCCGTTTGTGCCGCTGCCCCACCCCTCATGGCGAGTGCGGATGTGGATGGGTAAGAATCCTTGGTATGAGGCAGAGACCCTCCCCCGCCTGCGCGCTGCGGTGGCTAGGCGTCTCAACTGACCCTTTGGGTTGATCGCTGCTGAGAGGCGATTGGACCGCATGGTGCACGCTCTTGTAAGAAAAAACCGGCCGTCCTCACGTACACGAGTGCTTGACCGAGACCCTATCTCGCCACAATCCTGCGGTAGCGAAACACGCATTCACACAGGAGAGAACCATGTCGATTGAACAACTCGCACAGGATTTCACGCAGGCCGTCAGAGACGAAAATGCCGAAGTTTATCAGGCGTTGTGGGCGGATGATATTGTCAGCCTCGAACCCAACAGCCTCGATCCCGACGACCACAACCCGATGTCCCGCGTCGAAGGTCGCGAGACCCTGCTTGAAAAGCACGCATGGTGGGAAGCCAACACCGAAATGCACGAAGTCACCACCGAAGGCCCCTATGTCTTTGGCGATCAATTCGCGGTCAGATATACAATGGACGTGACGATGACGGTTGATGGACATTCCGAGCGTTCACAAATGGCAGAGGTCGGCATCTACACCGTCAAAGATGGCAAGATCGCCGAAGAACGCTTCTTTTACGGCACTGCCTCAGAATAGGAAAATCAACGCAATGCCCCCGCCGCATGAGTGATCGTGCGGCGGGGCAAGCAGTTGCAATTGTGATCGCTTAAACCAGCGGGCCTCACCGGATGCGATAAAAATCCGCCACCCGGTCGAGCGCCAATTTCAACACCAGCTTGCTACTGCGCGCGGGCCAACCCAGCGCCTTTTCCGCCTCAGGCAAACCTTCGCCAGCGCACACGACGCGCCATAGAACGTCCTCCAGTCCTTTCCCCGCCGCGCTCAATGCGCCGTCAAATCGTTGCTTGGCCGCGATCTGCTTTTCTGTACCTGAAAGCCCGGTATCGCCTGTCGATTTGATCCGCACCGCGTCCCACCGCATCGTGACATTGGGCGACAGTTGCGCGCGCTCATAATCTCCACGCAGCGCTTCGCCCGCATCGAACAACCGCGCATCCAAATGCCCGCGCGAATGCAGCCACGCAATCGGCGATTCGCCCAGATTCACGGTGACGCTGCGCCGCTTTGCCCTCGCACCGCCGCTTTGACGTGGCCCTGCGGATGTCAGTTCGCGTTCGACCAATTGCCTTTTCATAACCCGTTCTCCCACAGCGCTCTGATTGGCCGTGAGACCCTCTTGCCAAATTTGCAAAAGTGTAGGAAAGCAAAAACCGATTTGGTTCATTGAATTCCTTGTGGAGCCCCCAAATGATCAACCGTATCCGCGAAATTCGAAAGGCAAAGGGCCTGACGCTCGCCGATCTCGCAGAAGCCTGCAACCCGCCCACAACTGCGCAGACAATCGGGCGCCTTGAGACGGGTATGCGCAACCTGTCGATCAAGTGGATGGACCGAATTGGCACGGCGCTCGACATCGATCCAGAAATTTTGGTTCGTTCAGAAGGGCAAGAGCGCGCGCAGATCGTCGCGCAAATGGGATTGAGCGAACCAGAGGCGCTCTCCATTCCAAGAGAGGCGATCCTCCCCACTGAAATCGCGGCCTCGGGTAATGACGCAAAGATGCTCGTGCTCGAAGTGACGGCATCAGTCGGAGAATACCGCCCCGGCGATATGGTATGGCTGCGTCAGATACAGCCGGACGATGCGGCGAGCGCGATTAACCGCGATTGTTTGGTGCCTCGCCCCGGTGGCCGCTTCACTTTTGGTCGCTTGATTGATCGCAAGGGCACTATGGTCGGTATCCTCCCCTCGCAGGCGGGGAATAAGCAGCAAGTGATCGACAATCCGCCTTGGATTGCGGTCGCCATGATGTTGGTGCGACCGCTTTGATATGAGGTGATGAGAGGTGGTGTTTTTGGCGTGCGGCTTTAACCACAAACGGGGCAAACCGCTTTAACACAACGCGCCTAACGTGATGTGCAGGCAGGGAGAGACTTTGGTGAAAACAGCGCTAGAGATACTGACATGAGGCATGTCCTAGCGCTCAGCACGCTCTATCCCAACTCGGTCAATCCGCGCTTTGGCACCTTTGTGGCGCGCTCATTAGAGGCGCTGGCAAAGCGTGGGCGTGAACATGGGGATTGGCGGGTGAGTGTGATCAACCCCATCGGCCTACCCCCGATTGCACTCGGCCGGTATCGCACGCTGTCACAGCTTGATCCGGTCAGCGAGGAGCACGGTGTGACGATCCACCGCCCGCGTTTTACCTTGATCCCAGCCATCGGTGCGCGCCGCAACGCCGCTGCAATCGCAAAGGCCGCTTTACCGCTGGTCGAGCAAATTCATGCAGCAACGCCGATCGATGTGATTGATGCGCAGTTCTTCTTCCCCGACGGCCCCGCTGCCGCGTGGATTGCAGGAAAGCTGGGCGTGCCGGTGTCGCTTAAGGCACGGGGCAGCGACATCACCTATTGGGGCGGGATAGATTTCGCGCGCGAACAAATGCTGGAGGCTGCTGGAAAGGCTAACGGCCTGCTGGCGGTGAGTTCAGCACTGGCCGGCCAAATGGCCGAAATAGGCATGCCGCGTGACAAAATCCGGGTGCACTACACGGGGCTGGACCGCGACCGTTTCCGTCCGCTTGAACACACGCAATTACGCGCACAAATCGGCACTGAGCTGGGCTTTGCGATACCCGACAACGCCCCACTGCTCACCTGTGTAGGCGCTTTGATAGAGCGCAAAGGTCAAGACATCGCCATCGCCGCAACCGCTCAGATAGAGGGCGCACGACTGATATTGGTGGGCAAAGGCGATGACGAGGCGCATCTGCGGGATCTTGCACGCGACTTGGGCGTGGGAGAGCGGGTGCACTTTGTTGGTTCGCTCGACCATGACCTGTTGCCACTGGTGCTATCAGCCGCCGATGTGATGGTGCTGCCGACCCGGAACGAAGGGCTCGCAAATGCCTGGGTTGAAGCGCTTGCATGCGGGACGCCCGTGGTGACCTGCGATGTCGGCGGGGCGCGTGAACTGATCACCAATAACACCGCCGGACGGCTGGTAGAGCGCAATCCCGAAGCAGTGGCGGCGGGAATACGACAAGTGCTCAACAACCCACCCATGCGGCAGGCTGTGGCGGCTATGGCTGAGAAATTCAGTTGGGACACCAACGCGCTGGAACTGGCCGCGCATTACGATCAGCTCCTGCGATAGTGCGGTGAGGGAGAGGCCTTAGAGCTGCCCCAGCACCTTCTTCTCTTGCTTGTCCGCCTCGGTTTCTGTCGGGACAAAGCTGTCTGAATTGACCCCCAGCCAGATCAGGATTGGCGATGCGAGATAGACGCTCGAATAGGTCCCGATAAACAGACCCGCCGTAATCGCTGCGACCAGTCCAAATAGGCTGGCCGGACCAAACAGAAGCAGCGGCAACAGCGCTACCAAAAGTGTTAACGACGTCATAACCGTGCGCGCCAAAGTCTCATTCACAGACAGGTCAAGTAGCTCGGGAAGCGGCATTTTGCGGTATTTTTTCAGATTTTCACGAATTCTATCATAAACAACGATCGTATCGTTCAACGAATAACCAATGATCGCCAAAATCGCAGCGATAATCTGGAGGCTAAACTCCAGTTGGAACAGGGCAAACATGCCCAACGTCACAGAGACATCGTGGAACAAAGCAAACAGTGCGCCCACGCCAAACTGCCATTCGAAACGGATCCAAATATACAGCGCAACCATCACCATCGCAGCCAGCAGAGCAAGCCCTGCATCGCGGCTAAATTCCTCGGCCACTTTACCCGAAACCGTGTTGTTCCCGTCGGTACGCACGCCGTCATACCGGCTCTCAATCGCAGCGACGACTTCGTTGCCGATCTCTGTTGCCGCGCCCGGTGTATCTTCGACATCTGCCGGGAGAGGCACGCGGATTGAGACCACATTTGGCGCGCCAAATTCCTGAACCACCGGTGTGCCATAGCCCAGCGCCTCAACCTGCTCACGCAGATCAGCAACAGGTGCCACAGCCTGATCTTCAAAGGTAAGGTTGACCTCCTGACCACCAGCAAAATCAATGCCTAGATTCAAGCCATTGACCGCGACCAGCGCCCAGCTTGCGATCATCAATGCGATGCTGAACATAAAGAACGGCAAGCGCAGTTTGAGGAATTTGATGTTGGTGTCCTGAGGGACGAGTTTAAGCAATTTCATGTCTCGGCTCCCTAGGCTCAAATCGTGATGTCTTTGGGGCGTCTCGCGCTGAGATAGCCCGCCACCCACATCTTGGTCAGAGTCAGCGCGGTAAAGACCGATGTCACCAGCCCAATCACCAACACCACAGCAAAGCCACGGATCGGGCCAGAGCCAAACGCAAACAGCAAGGCGCCCGCGATAAAGTTGGTGATGTTCGCATCGTAAATCGCGCGGCTGGCCTCTTTGTAGCCGTTCTCGACCGCCGTTATGACCTTGCGCCCGCGTTTTCGCTCTTCGCGTATGCGTTCATTGATCAGCACGTTGGCATCCACCGCCGCGCCCACTGTCAGCACAAAACCAGCAATGCCAGGCAATGTCAGCGTAAAGTTGCCAATCGCCATCGCACCCAGCAGGATCAAGACGTTGAACACAAGCGCAATGGTCGCATAAACGCCAAACCGGCCATAGGTCGCGATCATCAGGGCGATCACAGCCACACTGCCGATCATCATCGCGATCAAGCCGCTGCGGATCGATTGCTCGCCCAATTCCGCGCTAACGGTACGCTCTTCGATCACTGTCAAAGGCACTGGCAGCGCACCCGATTGCAGCGAAATCGCCAATTGGTTCGCGCTTTCGGCGGTAAAATTGCCGGATATTTGCGCAGCCCCGCCCAAAATCGGTTCATTGAATTGCGGCGCAGAAATCACTTCGCCATCAAGGATAATCGCAAACCTCTCACCCACATTTTCAGTGGAGAGTTTGGCAAAACGTTGCCCGCCCTGCTGATCAAATGTGATGTTGACGACGTCTTCATTGTTGCGTTGATCAACACCGGCGCGCGCATCGATTAGGCTATCGCCGCGAATACCGCCCAGCCGTTTTACCGCAATCGCACTGAGCCCTTCATCAGACCCTTCCGCGAATGGAAAAATCTGGCTGCCTGCCCCTGCGACACCAGCATCTGTGTTGGTTTGCAGCGCCTGTTGATCGACCAGTTTGAATTCCAGTTGAGCGGTCTGGCCCAATTGGTCTTTCAAAGCTTGAGGATCAGCAAGGCCCGGCACCTGAACCACGATCCGCGTTTCACCCTGACGGATGATCGTCGGCTCTCGTGTGCCCAGCAAATCGATCCGGCGACGGACCACTTCAACAGCGCCTTCCATGGCGGTGTTGAGCGCCGCGTCGGTGCCGCTATCAGTCGATTCGAGGACGATACGTTGGCCGTCATCGACGCTGAAATCCCATTCGCGCTGCAAACCGTCACCCATCATCAGGGGCTCCAGAACGCTGCGCGCACGATCGATATCGGCGGCCGTTTCGAGGATCAGCGATAATTGCCCATTGTTACGCGAAGTGCTGCCAAACTCGATTTCCGGAGTGGCATTGCGCAATGCCGCTTCAACCGCCTCTTCCATGTTTTCAAGCCGTTGCACCGCGACATCTGCCGGGTCCGCTTCAAGCAGCAAGTGCGATCCGCCGGCAAGGTCAAGGCCAAGATTGACTTGCGGGAATGGGGATTCGCTGTCGTCTTCCTCATCATCGCGAGTGGCGTTACTTTCGGCGAGAACATCGTCGCCCGCGTCCACAGTCTCCGCAGCGACCGCGACCTCAGGCTGCGCCATAAATGGCTGCACCAAGGACGGCAGCGCCGCGGCGGCCATCGCGAGGGTAAAGACCCAAAGCGAAATCTTCTTCCAGAGGGGGAATTCAAGCATTGCCGCTCAGTCTCAATCCAGTTTCCAAGTCTATTCGGTGAGGGGTTTGCCCCTTTGGGCGACGCCCCTTAATCGTTGGCTGGCTTGCCGCCGGGCTCAATCAGATCGGCGATGGTGTGCTTGACCGCTTTCACGCGCACATCCTTGCCCAGTTCCAGTTCAGCATATGTGTCATCGACCTTGAGCACTTTGCCGACCAAGCCGCCTTGGGTGATAACCTTGTCGCCTTTTTTCAGGCCGCCGACTTTTGCCTGATGCTCTTTCGTCCGCTTCATTTGTGGGCGGATGATCAGGAACCAGAAAATCACAACCATGCCGACAATCGGCAGCCAGTTGATCCAAGCTGGTGGCGCTTCTCCGGCGCCTGTTGCTGCAGCGGCTAAAAGGTCAATCATATGTCTAGAAACCCGTCGAAGTGTTTGTGTCGTTTATCGGTCCAGACTGATCGCGCCGCTCACTTAAAAGCGCCGCATCCCGGCCTTGACCCTGTGCGTAAGTGGGCGCGGTTAGCAGCAATGCAACCGCGCGGCAATTGGGGCGGGCAAAAGGTGGTGCACGGCTGCATCACCCGGTCTGGGTGTGCGTTGCCATGACAGGCCGCTTGCCAGACCAAAATCGTAGCCCTATAGCGCGCGCCTCCACTGGATACGGGAAGTAGCGCAGCCTGGTAGCGCATCACACTGGGGGTGTGGGGGTCGCAGGTTCGAATCCTGTCTTCCCGACCAGTGGAGCACTCATCACCCCATCGAACGCCCTTCATCGGAAACAGGTGACCGTTCGTCCCTTGATGCTGTCCATTTATGTCGAGGTTGCGCAAGGAACTTTCATGCTTCCTTGGCGTTCCTGCTTTTCGATGAAACTCCGCTTTTCTTCTGCCCAGTTGCTCTTGGGAGCGACCGCACTGGCAGTCAGCCCAGCACAACTTGCTGCTAACACTGGCGAAGAAGCGCTCGATGAGACCGGAGAGGCATCTTCTGACGCCAACACACGGCGCACCTTCACACCAGAGGATTTTGCCCGCTTTGCCCCGCGCAGCGCGCTCGATATGGCGCGCCAGATCCCCGGTTTCTCCATCGATGAAGGCGGCGGTGCACGTGGGTTGGGACAGGCGGACACCAATGTCCTGATCAACGGGCGGCGCATTTCGGGCAAGTCCAACGGACCGGTTGAAGCGCTACAACGCATTCCAGCCGAAGAAGTCGTGCGATTGGAATTGGTGGACGGCGCCAGCCTTGATATTGGCGGGCTTAGCGGGCAAGTGCTCAATGTCATCACCAGCAGCACGGGCGGCATCACCGGACAGTTTCGCTATGCACCGCGCTTTCGCAGCAGAGGCACGCCAGCCCGGCTGTTCGACGCATCCATTTCGCTCGCAGGCGGTGGGGCGAAAGATGAATGGACCCTAGCGCTGGAAAACGATTCCAACAGGCGCGGTAACGAGGGGATTGAGCGGGTTTTTGACGGCGCAGGCGCGCTGATCGACACACGCGACGAAAAAGCGAATTTCCGGTCAGACCGCATCAGTCTGTCAGGGTCTTACACCCGCATCGCCGACAACGGGAACGTGTTGAACTTTACGGGCGAGGCTGTGGGTTTCATCTTTCGCCGCCGTGAAACCTCTTTGCGCAGCGGCACAATCGAGCAAACCGACCGCGACCGCTTGTTCGCTGGCGGAGAAGATGAGGTGAATTTTGAAGTCGGACTGGACTATCAATTCGCCTTTGGCCCCGGCCAACTGAAACTCATCGGCCTGCACCGGTATGAAAACAGCCCAACCTTCTCCGAAGTCACGACCAATTTCGCCGATGGCAGCGCGCCTACCGGGTCGGTCTTTGATCGGCTCGCGGATGAATATGAGAGCATCGCGCGCGCCGAGTACAGCGTTAATGGATTAGGCGGAAATTTGCTCTTCGCTGCCGAAGGTGTTCGCAACATTTTGGATATCACGTCTTCTTTGCAAGAGCGCGATGACGCAGGCGCGTTGCAGCCTGTCGAACTGCTCGGCGCAAGCGCGCGCGTAGACGAAGACCGCGCCGAAATCAGCGCAACATATTCGCGCCCTCTTTCAAGCGCCCTCCAGTTCCAAGCTTCCGCCGGCGCCGAATATTCGCAGTTGAGCCAGAGCGGCGCGTTTGGTCAGACCCGCACATTCTACCGGCCAAAGGGTTTCGTCTCACTCGATTGGAAAGTCAGCAATGGCGTCAACATATCGGGCCGAGTTGAACGCGAAGTTGGCCAGCTCAATTTCGTCGACTTCCTAAGCTCGGTTGATCTCAATCAAGAGCGCGAAAACGTCACCAATGCCGATCTCGTGCCGCAACAAAGCTGGGTCTTTGAGGTTGAGACAACTTTGGGTTTGGGTACGCTGGGTTCGCTCAATTTGCGCACGTTTTACGAAGACATCACTGACATCGTTGACCAAATCCCGATCGCTGGCGGCGGGCAAGCACCGGGCAATATCGCGTCGGCTGAATTCTATGGAATGAATGGCAATCTAACGCTGCTGTCGGAGGGCATCGGATGGAACGGCACACGGCTGGATCTAGAGCTAGATCTCACGGACTCGTCGGTTCTCGACCCGCTGCTCGGCACACCGCGCAAGTTGTCGCGCAACACGCTTGCTGAGCTTGAGGTCGATCTGCGTCACGATTTCCCCAGCTCAGTATGGGCGATTGGCGGCGGTGTGCGCTGGCAGGATGAAGCCGATGACGTTCGCATTGATGAAGTGTCGGCGCGCCGCGAGCCGTTTGGCTTTGTCTCCGCCTTTGTCGAAAATAAGGATGTACGCGGCCTCACCATGCGCGCCAGCGTCGCCAATCTGACCAATCGCGCTGATCTGTTTACACGCACCGTGTTCACCGACCGCGCGGCTGGACAGGTAGATTTCGTAGAGGACCGCGACCGCAGATTTGGCACGATCTTCACACTGGCGATTGAAGGTTCGTTCTAAGCATCCTACTCGGCTCAATCAGAGAGGATTTGCTATGACCCAAACCACAGGATTGCGAATGCGCAGCTGGCTTTTTGCCCCCGGCGATAGCGAAAAGAAGATGGGTAAGGCGATTGCTAGCGATGCCGATATCGCGCTGCTCGACCTAGAGGATTCGGTGGTGCCTGATCGTAAGGCAGAGGCCCGTGCGATGGTTGCCGCCGCGATTGGTAATGCCCCCAACAAGTCGCGCGTTTGGGTTCGTGTGAATCCGCTCTCTGGCGGCCTAACCGAAGCAGATTTGGACACAGTTATCGCTGCTGGTCCGGGAGGTGTATTCTTGCCCAAAGCAGAGGGTGGCCACGACGTCAAAACCCTCGATGCGATGCTCACTGCGCGTGAAAAAGCCGCTGGTATTGCGCTCGGATCGACCAAAGTCGCTGCATTGGTGACCGAAACCGCCGCCGCCATGTTCACCACCGGCACCTATGACGGCGTGCCGCGTTTGGTCGCGATGAGCTGGGGCGCAGAGGATTTATCGAGCGAGCTGGGCGCACGCGAACAACGCGGCCCCGATGGCGAATACGGCCATGTCTATGAAATGGCGCGCAGCCTGTGCCTGCTCGGCGCGGTCAAAGCAGGCGTTGCCCCGATTGAGACCGTCCAACCAGAATTCCGCGATCTCGAGGCGTTGGAAATCCGCGCCCGCAGCGTCCGTGCGCAGGGGTTCCGCGGGATGCTAGCGATCCACCCCGCACAAGTTGCCCCAATCAATGCAGCCTTCACCCCCAGCGCCGAAGAGCTAGCCCATGCTCGCGCTGTGGTTCAGGCCTTCGCCGATAATCCCGATGCAGGCACTGTGGCGATGGACGGCAATATGCTCGACCGCCCGCACCTCGCATTGGCACAGCGTCTGCTGGCGGAAGTGGGTGCATAACAAAGCTATTTGGCAAACACGTTTTCCTACGTGAACCAACTTGGTTATTTGTCGTGCGACTCGCAAATAGGAGCGCGCATCTCATGGCCATTCTCGAAACCCTTATCGGTCCGATCACTTCGATACTCGATAAGATCATCCCCGATAAAGAGGCCCGTGCGAAGGCGCAGTTTGAGCTGCTAAAGCTCGAAAGGACGCAGGAGATGGCGCTCATCGAGGCGCGGCTGCAAGCGATTGTGGCCGAAGCGCAATCATCCGACCCCTGGACCAGCCGCGCGCGCCCCAGCTTTCTATATGTGATGTATGTCCTGATCCTGACGGCGCTGCCGATGGGTCTACTCAGTGCGTTTAACCCTGCTGCCGCCAGCGATATTGCGCAGGGCATGAACGCCTATCTCGCTGGCCTGCCCGACCCGCTATATGCGCTGTTTGGCACCGGCTATCTCGGCTACACTGCCGCACGCCAATGGGGCAAAGTAAAGGGTGTCGACAAATAGGCATAAGATAACGCGCGCAGCTCAGGTTAAAGGAGCAGTAACCGATCCTGCGTAGAAGCTCCCACTAAAGGGGCAAATTTCGTGATCCAACTGATCTATACCAGCTGCGCAGAACGCTCTGTCGATTCGCGTGACGTCTTCAAGATCATTGAAGTGTCGGCGAAGAACAACGCACGCGACAGCCTCACGGGATTTCTCATTTTCGCAGATCACCGCTTCTTTCAACTGATCGAGGGGCCGGCCGACGCAGTAGAAAATCTTCTCAACAAGCTTGGCGATGACCCACGGCACACGCAGATCGAGATTTTGAAGCGCGAAACCCTTGAAAAGCGGGCCTTTCCCAAATGGACAATGAAGCGACTGATGCCCAACGCAGCATCGCTTTCCTTGGCCGATGAGATCAGCGGATTTGCCGATACACCGCCCCATGTAAAACAAGCCGTCGATGAATTTCTAAAGTCTGCCCGGATGCCCAGCACCGCGGACTAACGCCTTCACCCGGTCGCAGCGACACGCTATCGGAATGGCATGACCAATCCCGCTTCCAACACAGTTTTTGTCCTCAACGGACCCAATCTCAATCTGCTCGGCCTGCGCGAGCCGGAGATTTATGGGTCGACGACACTCGATGAAATTGCCGGAATGCTCGAAGATCGCGCACTGGAGCTGGGTCTGACCATCGATATGCGCCAGACCAATCACGAAGGGATGTTGGTCGATTGGTTGCATGAGGCGCAGGCCGAAGGCGCGCGGGCAGTGTTGCTGAATGCGGCGGCCTACACCCACACTTCCATCGCGCTGCTCGATGCGATCAAGGCGATCCAAACCCCTGTTATCGAAGTGCATTTGTCCGACCCTAAGACGCGCGAGGAATTCCGTCATACGTCTTTTGTGGGGATGGCCGCGGCCAAAACAGTCGAAGGCCAAGGCGCCGATTCCTACCGCATCGCATTGGAAGCCGTAGCGTCAGGCGATATCTGAGGTCGGAGCAATATTCGACAAAACGCAAGGATTGCCACTTGCCAGCCGCAATTGGCGGCAATAGTCACGATGGAAACGACATAAGGGGCATGCATGGCTGACAAAAAGCCAAGTGCGGGGCAAATGCCCAGCATGAATATCGACACTTCGCTGGTTCGGGAGCTCGCAGAGCTTTTAGACAAAACTGGCCTGACCGAAATCGAAGTAGAGGATAATGATCGCAAGATCCGCGTCGCTCGCGGCGGTGGTGTGGTCTCCGCAGCGGTCGCAGCTCCCGCTCCGATAACAGCAGCAGCGCCAGCCCCCGCAGCGGCAGCGCCTGCGCCAGAAGCAGCGCCGGCAGACGATCATGCCGATGCATTCAAGTCTCCCATGGTCGGAACCGTCTATCTTGCGGCGGAACCGGGCGCGGCTAACTTTATCAAGGTCGGTGACAGCGTTGCTGAGGGTGACACATTGCTGATCGTTGAGGCGATGAAGGTTATGAACCCTATCGCCGCTGACAAAGCGGGCACGGTCAAAGCGATCCTGGTTGAGAACGCTCAGCCGGTCGAATTTGACCAGCCGCTTGTTGTTATCGGGTAATCCATCATGGGCATTACCCGCATATTGATCGCCAATCGCGGCGAAATCGCGCTGCGCATCCACCGTGCGGCGCATGAAATGGGGATTGAGACGGTCGCGGTGCACTCCACCGCCGATGCCGAAGCAATGCATGTGCGGTTGGCCGACCATGCCGTTTGCATCGGCCCACCCTCTGCCACAGACAGCTATCTCAACATGGCCAATATCATATCGGCCGCTGAAGTGGCCGAATGCGATGCGATCCATCCCGGCTATGGCTTTCTGTCCGAAAACGCCAAATTTGCAGAGATCGTAGAGGCGCATGACCTTGCGTGGATCGGGCCAAAGCCTGAGCATATCCGTACAATGGGCGACAAGGTTGAGGCCAAACGATCAGCTGGCGCTCTAGGCTTGCCGCTGGTTCCTGGATCAGACGGCGCGATTGACGACCCTGAAGAGGGAAAGCGGGTCGCCGCAGAAGTCGGCTATCCTGTCATTATCAAAGCCGCCAGCGGTGGCGGTGGTCGCGGAATGAAGGTCTGCGAAAGCGAGGACCAGCTCGAAACGCTGATGAAACAGGCGGGCAGCGAGGCGAAAGCCGCGTTCGGCGATGCGACCGTCTATATCGAGAAATATCTCGGCAATCCGCGCCATATCGAATTCCAAGTGTTCGGCGACGGCAATGGCGCTGCGATCCATTTGGGAGAGCGCGATTGCTCCCTTCAACGCCGCCACCAAAAAGTGCTCGAAGAGGCTCCCTCCCCTGTCATCAGCGAAGATGAGCGGATGCGGATGGGAGAAGTGTGCTCCAAAGCGATGCGCGACATGGCCTATCGTGGCGCTGGCACGATTGAGTTCCTGTGGGAAAACGGCGAGTTCTATTTCATCGAAATGAACACGCGGCTTCAGGTGGAACACCCCGTGACCGAAGCGATCACCGGGGTCGATCTGGTGCGCGAACAAATCCGCATCGCGGCTGGTAAACCGCTCTCCGTCTCGCAAGAGGATCTGGAGTTTAACGGCCACGCTATCGAATGCCGGATCAATGCCGAGGACCCGTTCACCTTCGCCCCGTCACCGGGCAAGGTTACCTATTATCACCCGGCTGGCGGAATGCATGTGCGGGTCGATAGCGGGCTGTATGCGGGCTATTCCATTCCCCCGTATTACGACAGCATGATCGCCAAATTGATCGTCTATGGCCGCAACCGCGAAGGATGCATCATGCGCCTGCGCCGCGCACTCGAAGAAATGGTGGTTGAAGGGGTCAAAACCAACATCCCGCTGCACCAGGAATTGCTGCGTCAAGACGACGTTCTTCATGGTGACTATTCTATCAAATGGCTCGAAGAATGGCTTGAGAAACGCGAAGGCTGACAAGCGCTTTTAATTGCCATACATTGCAGCATTGCTTTTTTGGGGGGGGCTGCGGATTGTGACAAGAAGGGCTCTTGATCGGTCTTTGAGATTGGGTTCGGGAATTGTGTCCCTTGCGCTTTTGACGAGCTGCATGAGCTCTGATGATGCGGCCACGGGCGCCTACGCTGAACCTCTCGCTGTACCGGTAATGATGGAGGCAGCTGAACCGAGCAGCCCTCAAGCCACCCCGCCGCCCGTGCCAACCCAGGCTGTGCGCCCCAGTTTGGATCGCATGCCCCCGACCGCCGCGCCCCGCCCAGCTGCACCGCCACCACCACCGCCTCCTAGCAGTTCTCGCAATTCGATCCGTTTTGGAGCCGCCGGCGTGTTTCGCGGTGGCTCGGCTCCGTCCGGCACTACTTCGGGTGCGCAATTGACCGTAAGGGGATCGAATTTTTCGGTCCCCGGCAACGATACTCCCGCGCCCCCGGCAGCTTTAACCCCGCCACCCTTAGATGGCCCCGCGACCGGGCAATCCGCAGCTGTCGCGGGAACAGATCCGTGTTCTGCACCCCCTCCACCGGGATTGAACCTACCCGCTTATCAACCATGGCCGCCTGAAGAGGCTTCATCGCGAGTTGCCCTTGACCGCCTAATCGGACCGCGCGGTAGTCTGTCGCTTTACGATACGGGTGAATTGCTGCGAGAGGCGCTGAACCAGTCGGGTTATCAGCAGCATGCGTTCTATGCGGTCCCGGGCGGTTTTATCCTTGTGACGGAGACCGAGCGCACCGATCCCGAAGGCAATGGTGTCAATGGGATCGGCCGTTATCAAAGGCCGGGGGAGGATCGCACAGGCTTTCTGGTGTCCATTCGCGACCTGTTTCTTGAGCGGCCTGAAACCCATTACCGTTATCTCGCCATCGTCGTGACGGATCAGCCTTTCTGCGCATCGCAGGAGACGTTGACGTTGGAAGAGGCGGCACAGCGAGTGCGCCGCGGACTGACCGATTTGACGCAAGAAACTCGCGATATCGCCTTCGCTGACCGCTATCGGGTCACGGCGTTGATCTACGAATTCGTCAATGACGGGGTCGGCTATGATCTCACTATGGTGGCGCCGGGTAGGATTCCACCGCAAGATCATTTGGCGTTGTCTGGCCTGTCAGAGACCATTCCGACCGTCTTCGCTCAAGCTAATAGGGCCTCCCACTGATGCGCGTGTTCGTCAGCTATCGGCGATCAGACAGTAAGGATATTGCTGCGCGCATTGCCGATAATCTGGCGATGGAACCGCAGATTGATGACATATTCCTCGATGTGGATTCCATTGCGCACGGAGAGGTCTTTCCAGATCGCCTCAACAGCGAGATCGCGCGCGCAGACGTAATCCTCGCTGTGATCGGTCCGCGCTGGCAGGGCGCCATTGCCGACAATGACCAGCCGCGCATTTTCAGCGAGAAGGATTTTGTCAGGCGCGAGATTGAAACCGCGCTGCAAAGCAATAAGCGGGTGATACCTTGTCTGGTTGACGACGCGGTCATGCCGGGTGCGGATGACCTTCCCCCCAGCATCGCCGCACTTGCAGAGCGCAACGCGATCACTTTGCGCCACACAAGTTTCCGGGTCGACCTCGACATTCTGTCCGACTCGATCCTGAAAAGGGAACGGGTTTCCAGACGCTCCAGAGGCCGTGTTGCAATGGGGGCAGCGTGGCGGTTCGCCTCTGGGATCGCGCTGGCGGCACTCGTCGCGATCGCCATCGCGTGGACAGGGGTTCGCACATTGCAAATGCCGCTCGAGACTATTCTGGGCGGTCGCATCATGCTGTCGATTTTTCTGCTGGTGCTTTTTGTCGCTTTCCAGTTCGCGACCTATCGATTTGTAAGACGCTTCATCTAACGAACATGCCGTGCCCATGCGCACAGCCGCACGCTCACTCGATCGCGGGAACCGCGCTCGCTAGCGGAGCGTTACTAGCAAGAATGCCGGGCACCCGGCGTGCTCTTGCGGGATCGAGAGTTTTCCAATGGACGCGAACATGAAACATGAAAATATCTCCGTTGAAGAGGCGGCCGTTTCGCCGAAATCTAGCGCCTCCGGTCGTCAAAAATCTCGCAAAACCCAGATTGTTGTCGTCGGCGGAGGGGCTGGCGGGCTTGAGCTGGTGCGCAAGCTGGGCGCAAAATATGGGCGCAAACGGCACGATATCATCTTGGTTGATCAAAACCTCTCCCACATCTGGAAGCCCTTGCTGCACGAAGTCGCCGCCGGATCGCTGGACGCCAATCTCGATGAAGTTGGCTATCGCGGGCATTGCGCGCGCTGGGGCTATCGCTTTTTTCAGGGCTCGCTGGAGAGCATTGATCGCGCGGCCAAAACTATCAGCCTTGCGCCGGTTATCGACAAGCATGGCGAGGAAATGATTGGCGGGCACACGATCCGCTATGACATTCTGGTGCTAGCACTTGGTTCTGTCTCAAACGATTTTGGCGTACCGGGCGTGTCGGAGCATTGCCTCTATCTCGATAGCCGCGAACAGGCGGATAGGTTTCGGACGAAACTGCTCAACAATTGCCTGCGCGTCAGCCGCGCAATGATCGCCAACCCCGATGCCGATGAGCGGGTGAAAGTCGCGATTGTTGGCGCAGGCGCAACCGGCGTTGAATTGGCTGCCGAACTCTACAACGCAGCCGGTGCGCTAAAATTCTATGGCCTCGAAGTGTTCGACGAAAGCCGGATGGATGTGACGATCCTAGAGGCTGGCCCGCGCATTCTGCCTGCTTTGCCAGAAAAACTGTCCGAAGGTGCACGCTCGGAACTTAACAAGTTGGGCGTTTCCGTGCGCCAAAACACGCAAGTGGTCGAGGCCAAGCGTCGCCAAATGGTCACGCAAACAGGCGACACGATTGAGGCGGACCTCATGGTCTGGGCAGCGGGCGTAAAGGGGGCTGAGTTCCTGAGCGAGCTGGGTTTGGAAACCAATCCGCGCAACCAAATCCTCGTCACCGAAACCATGCAAACCGTGAGCGACCCTGATATCTTCGCAATCGGCGACTGCGCCTCATTCACTCCCGTAGGCGAGGACTTGCCGATCCCGCCGCGCGCTCAGGCAGCGCATCAAATGGCGCTGACTGTTTTCAAAAACATCCACGCGAAGCAAAAGGGTAAAAAGCTCAAAGCCTTCACATACGAAGACAAAGGCTCGCTGATCTCACTCAGCCGCTTTTCGACTGTGGGCAGTCTGATGGGCAATCTGGTCGGCGGTGCGATGGCGGTGGAGGGCCGGATGGCGCGGCTGATCTACACTTCGCTATACCGCATGCACCTGTTGGGCATTCACGGCTGGATACGCGGAATCGGGTTGATGATTATCGGACGAGTGAACCGGGTGGTGCGTCCAAAGCTGAAACTGCACTAGGACACGGCACTGTCACTCAAACGTAAAGCCCGCAGCCTCTGCCTCGGCGATAATTTCTGCACCTGTTTTCTTTGGGCTATCTTGCGCGATGTCGAACCAGTCAGGCTTCTCATCGACAAATATCTGCTGCTTAATCGGCATATTGTTCGGCAGATCGAACAGCCCTGCTAGGAATGTGCGCGCGCCGGTTGGCTTGAATTTGTACCACAGGCTGCTGCCGCATTTGCTGCAAAAGGCGCGCTCTGCCCAATCACTCGATGCATAGGTGGTGATGCTTTCTTCGCCGATGACGTTGGACCCGTCGCATTCGATCCCGGCATACATTGATCCGACCCATTGCTGGCACATGGAGCAATGACACACGTCGATTTCTTTGTGAGCATCAGTCAGCGTGATTTCTACCGCACCGCAAAGACATTTGCCCTTCACTGGCTCGGAAATGCGTTCGGCATCGTTCATCGCTGCTCTCCCCTATGTGTTACTTAAAGCGGAACACCCGGTTCATGCTTCGCGGTGCGGATCGTCAGCGAGGTTTTGACACTCGCCACATTGGGTGCCGGGGTCAGCTTGCTGGTCAAGAATTCCTGAAAACTTTGAAGGTCTTGGCTAACAATCTTGAGAATAAAGTCGATCTCGCCATTGAGCATGTGACATTCGCGCACTTCAGGCAGATCAGCCATATGATCTTCAAATTCGCGCAGCCCTGCTTCGGCCTGACTCTTCAGACTAACCATAGCAAAGACGGTAATCGCAAAGCCCAGTTTGGACGGGTCAAGATCGGCGTGATAGCCGCGAATGACGCCATCTTCCTCCAACCCACGCACTCGGCGCAGACACGGCGGCGCAGTCAATCCGACGCGCTGTGCAAGCTCAACATTGGTCACCCGACCTTCTGCCTGAAGTTCGCTGAGCAAGCGTTTGTCGATCTCGTCCAGATTCGCCATAGAGCCTGTGGTTCCCCCGATAGGCCAGCGCGCGGGCAAATATTGCTTTGCAGCGCCGCGCACCATTTCAATTTCAATCGCGCGCCAGAATGGCTTACGCGGTGACAATAGTCTGAAAGAACACGAAGGACTTCGCGCGCATCAGAACAACAATATTAGGTGTGCCAGCAATTGTCCCGCTTTGCAACGCGCTCGACACGCGTGGTGTGACAATTTGTATCTGGTGGTAGAGAAATAGCCTCGCGCTATCTGTGCCGCCATTCCCCTACGGCAAGCAGGTCAGTGTGATTCTGTGAAGGTGATCGCCTTCATGGACCCTTTTCCTCCGTCGGGAGCCGGAATGTTTTTCGATGATCGCCTTGCGACTGTGCTGCGTCAGCGCGCCGGAAGCGACGTCGGATTGCGCACACAATTTAGGCAATTGCTCGACATTTTGGGTGCTGAGAAAGTGAGTTCACGCTCCGCTCGTGATCCGAGTTTGGTTGCGACCGCGTGGATGCGGATGGATGCGCTGGGCGAGAAAATCCCGCCACGAGAACGGGCAAAGATGGTGCGCGAGACCGGATGGCGGTTTCGCAATCCAGAGCTTGCGGCGCATCTCGCTGACTTTGAACCAGATGTTGCTTCTGCTGCTCTGAACCGGGCGGAGTTATCGCCAGAAGATTGGGCAGCCCTGATCCCGCGCCTACCTGTGCGTGCACGGGGTTTTTTGCGTTTACGCAAAGACTTGCCAGTTAATGTTGAAGTTTTACTTGAACGTTTGGGTGTCCATGATCGGGGCCTGCCTTCACCCGGCGGCGAAGCTGCCAATGCGGTGGATGACGTGAATGCAGGGTTTAAGCCACCTCCACCTGTGCGCATCGCCACGGACCCTCCGTTTGGCATTGACGAGGATGTTCCGCCTCCCTTCGATCTGCCCGCTGAGCTGGAGCCTGGACCCGAAAGCGCGTTCCAGACACCCGAACCTGCCCTTGATTCAGATCACCTTCTGGATGCCGCCAGTGAACGGCGCAGCGAAATTTCGGTACTCGTCCAACGGATCGCCCAATTCAAGCGCACGCGAGAGGGAGAGAGCGAGCTCGATAGCAGCGAGCCGCGCCTGCCCCTGGGCGAGGATCAACCGCGTAAGGGCCGCATGGTCAGCGCGTTTGGCTTTGCCGCTGATGCCGCTGGGCGAATCGAATGGGCGGATAGTGAAATCGCTCCGATGGTGATCGGCGCGCGGCTGGTCATGCCGCCGCGCCTTGGGGGAGGAGCAAACGAAAGCCCACTGGAACGCGCGTTCAGCCGCCGCCAACCTGTGACAGACGTGCAAATGCTGTTGAACGGAGCAGAGGCAATTGCAGGCGAATGGATCGTCAATGCACAGCCACGCTTTACCGATGATGGCAATTTTACCGGCTATGTCGGACGGTTCCGCCGCCCCGCCACCGCCGATCCAGCTGCTCCCACTGCCGCAGAGCGCGAGGCGGATCGCCTGCGCCAGCTGCTCCATGAACTGCGCACTCCGGTCACTGCAGTTCAGGGCTATGCCGAGGTTATTCAACAGCAATTATTCGGCACGGCCCCACACGAATATCGCGCCCTCGCCGCTGCGATTGCCGCGGATGCTGCGCGTATTCTGGCTGGGTTTGAAGAGCTGGACCGGCTCGCCAAGATGGAAACGGGCGCGGAAGAAATTGAGAGCGGCGAGACTGATCTGGCTGCGATGGCCGCGCGCACATGCCGCCAGCTCGATCAGGTTTTGCACCCACGCATGGCGGGCATCGCGATTGATGGATCGGACGTTCCCTGCATTGTTCCGCTTGATCCAGAGCAAGCCGAAGCGATAATTTGGCGGCTGCTAGCGACGCTGGGAGGAGGCTGCGCGACAGGCGAGACGCTCAAAGCTTCGATTGTGGCCGAGGATGATTTTGCGGTTCTCACATGTGACTTGCCCGCTCAGTTACTAAGCGAGGAAGACATCTTTGCAGCCGAAGCCAAACCGATAGGCACCGCAATCAACGCCGGACTGTTCGGGGCGGGCTTTGCCCTGCGACTGGCCCGAGCAGAAGCGCGCGCGGCAGGCGGCAGTTTGCTAGGAGGGGCAGAGCAAGTGACCTTGAGGGTGCCATTGCTTAACGCGGATGCCGACATCGAGACGCAATTCGACGCCGATTGCGGGGCAGGATCGGATTACTAGGCGCTGCTGAGTTAGTAAGGCATCGCTTACGAGTTTGGTGTATGCGCGATGCATCATGAGCAGGGGCAACGCACAAAATCGCGCAACGCGTCAGGGGGCTGACACCGGATCAGCCCCAGGCGCACGCGCCGTTTCGATGATTGAACCGCCCCGCAATCCAGCTTCAGCGCAGCTTACGCCGAACTTCGGACAGCGCGTTCTGCTGACCGTCGATACCGAGGAAGAGTTTGACTGGCACGCGCCCTTCACGCGCGATCAGCACGGCTTGAAACACGTTGCGGCAATTCCTCGATTTCAGGAGTTTTGCGAGAAAGTCGGAGCGCACCCCGTCTATCTGGTTGATTGGCCCATCGCCAGTGATCCGCGCGCGATCGAGATCATCAAAGATGCGGTTCAGCGCGGCGCGGCGGACATTGGCGCCCAATTGCACCCATGGGTGAACCCGCCATTCGATGAGGAATTGTCCCCGCGCAATTCCTATCCCGGCAGCTTGCCCGGTGATTTGGAGGCGGCCAAACTGACCATGCTGCGCGACCGGATCGAGGAGGCTTTTGAGGCAGCCCCACTGATTTATCGCGCGGGTCGTTACGGTTTGGGTCCAAACAGCGCGCAAGCCTTGAAGTCCTGTGGCTTTGCCATCGATACGTCGGTGCGTTCGCTGTTTGATTACAGCGAACAGGACGGCCCGGATTATTCCAACCACCCTCTCACCCCCTATTGGGTGGATGAGGAGCGCGCGCTGCTCGAATTGCCGGTAACCAGCGTATATTGGGGCCTGCTGCGGCAATTGGGCCCGCAAATTCACCGCGCGCAGCGGCACATGCCAACGCTGTTTGGCGGATTTTCGAAACTTAAACTGTTGGAACGCATCGCGCTCACGCCCGAAGGCGTTACTTCCGAAGAAGCGATACGAGGCATCGATATTGCGCTGGATGACAATCTGCCGCTTCTGGTCCTATCATTCCACAGCCCCACCTTGGCCCCCGGCTTTACGCCTTATGCTCAGACAGAGCGCGATGTAGAGGCACTTTATGATTGGTTTGAGCAGGTCTATGCCTATCTCTCAGCACGCGGCGTCAACAGCACGAATATCGCACAGATTGTCGCTGCGACACAAAGCTGAGCGGATACCACTTGTGTCTCGCGCAAACGCGCTGTAGGGGCAGCGCTGCTTTCGTCGGCGCGGGCCTTTTACAAGGGTGCGTTTGGGACCTATGGGCCTGTAGCTCAGTGGTTAGAGCTGGCCGCTCATAACGGCTAGGTCGCGGGTTCGAATCCTGCCGGGCCCACCAAACGGCAGTTGGCGAAGCGGTTGAAAAGAGTCGGGGAGTGGCGCAGCCTGGTAGCGCACCTGTTTTGGGTACAGGGGGTCGCAAGTTCGAATCTTGTCTCCCCGACCATTTCAACCAAATTGTCTCAGTGAAATCAGTAACCCGAGCAAAGATGTGACACACGCTGCGCGTTCTATCGGGCGCGCGTGCGACACTCTGCGACCATTGGCGACGTGACTTGGCGTTTGCCTTACGCCATTCTGCCCGCAGACAGACGAGGCAAGGCATAAGGAACCACCGCCTATGAGCAGAGCCAATATCGCCCTCAACAGGTTCGGATATGGCGTACGGATAGGCGGCGAAGCACCCCGCAATCCCAGGCAATATCTGCTGCGCCAACTCGATGTTTTTGACCCTGCCCCACGCGTATTGGCTGGCCGCACCGACAATTCTGCAAAGCCGGGCGAGATCATCGATGCCCTTCGCCGCAATCGGCGCGAGCGGCGGATGCAAACCACCGACGCAGGCGAATCCATGGATTCCATGGCCAATGGTTCCGCGCCGCAGCGCAGCGGTCGGCGGCGTAGACAGTTGACCGGGTTTCCCCCTGAAGTTCAGCGCGCTTATCTTGGTGCGGGCCGGACGCTGCGCGAAGATATCGGTCTGCGCACGAATCTTGCGGTCGCCAGCCGTACGCCTCTGGTGGAGCGGTTGGTGCATTTCTGGTCTAACCATTTCAGCGTGTCGGCACAGAAACCGGGTACGCATTACCAAGTCGCCGATCACGAATTCTTCGCCATCCGCCCGCATGTGTTGGGCAAGTTTTCTGATATGCTGAAAGCGGCCGTTCTGCATCCGGCAATGCTGCTCTATCTCGACCAATTCCAATCTGTCGGACCCAATTCGCCATTTCAGGAACGCAGACGTGAGCGCGAGGCGCCATCTGGGCGCGAGCGCGGACTTAACGAAAATCTCGCACGCGAAATCTTTGAGCTACACACGACCGGCGTCGATGGTGGCTATTCGCAAGTCGACATCACAGAATTTGCCCGCGCTTTGACCGGTTGGACGATTCAAGGCCTGCGCCGGGTCGAACGCCGCAGCGTCCCTCAGCCAAACGGAGCCGCCTTTGTCGCCTATGCGCATGAGCCCGGTTCGCGCCAAATCATGGGCCGCGCCTATCGCGATAACAACGCTGGTCAGGCGCGTGCCGTTCTCAATGACCTAGCGACCCATCCTGCCACTGCGCGGTTCGTTGCAACAAAGCTTGCGCGCCATTTTGCAGGGGACACACCGCCGCCTGCGCTGGTCACGCGGTTGGAAGAGGATTTCCTGCGAACAGGCGGCGATCTTGCCAGCCTGACCCGCACTCTCATAGACGCTCCCGAAGTGTGGAGCGAAGGCCCCGTTAAGTATCGCCAGCCATTTGAATGGCTTGTCGCGGCACTGCGCATCACCGGTGTCGACAACCTCAATGCAAGGGTGCTTGCCGATGCACTCAATGAGCTGGGTCAGGCGCCTTGGCGCGCGCCCTCCCCCGCAGGATATGACGATCTGGAGGGCAGTTGGGCAGGTCCCGATGCCTTGTTCCGCCGGGTTGAACTCGCAGAACGGCTCGCCAGCAATGCCCGCGCCGATGACATAATGAACCGCGCCCAGACGGCGTTTCCTGGCGCGCTCACAGACAACACCCGGACATGGCTGTCCCGCGCAGAGAGCGGCGCGCAGGCATTGGGCCTATTGCTGGTCTCACCTGAAATGATGCGGAGGTAACGACAAATGACCATGGATCTCAATCGCCGCATGCTTCTGGGAAGTTCACTTGCACTCGGCACGGCGAGCCTTGCCCTGCCCCGCATTGCCCTTGCGCAAGGTGTGGGGGAGAAGAACCTGCTGTTCGTGATGCTGCGCGGAGCCGCAGATGGAATGGCCATGGCGGCGCCGCTCGGTGATCCCAGCTATGAGGCCCTTCGCGGAGCCACCTTGTCCGAATATGAAGGCGCACGCCGAGCCAACGGATTTTTCGCTATCCACCCGGCCTTTGAACAGGTGGGCATGGCTTTTGAGGCAGGCGAGGCATTGTTGGTGCACGCGGCGGCCACTTCCTATCGAGAGCGCTCGCATTTCGACGGGCAGAACATGCTCGAAACAGGCGCAACACAGCCTTATGCAAAGAGCGACGGCTGGCTGAACCGGTTGGCCGGAATGATGCTGGAGCGAGACGGCGAAGATGCTGGCCGCGCGCTTGCCATTTCGGCGACAATGCCGCTGGCTCTACGCGGAGCGGCCCCCGCCTCAAGCTATGCTCCCAACAACCTACCCGAGGCGAGCAATGAATTCAAAGCGCGGGTCGGCCTGCTCTACGGCGAGGACCAGCAATTGGGCGAATTGTGGTCGCAAGCCCTGGAAACTCAGGCGATGGCCAATATGGGCGGCGGGGACGATGGCATCAGAAGCCTGCGCGATGCTCACGCGACGGGCGAACTCACCGCATCATTGATGCGCGGGCGCGACGGTGCACGGATCGCCATGGTAGAGCTGGGCGGATGGGATACGCACGCTAACCAACTCAGCAGGTTCCGCCGGAACGCGCGGGCGCTCGACACATTGCTGGGCGCGTATCGCGACGGATTGGGCGCAGAATGGGCGAACACTATGGTGGTGGTCGTGACCGAATTTGGCCGCACCGTCCGTTTTAACGGCACCAATGGCACCGATCACGGCACCGGATCGGCGGCAATGGTCATGGGGGGCGCAGTAAAGGGCGGTCGCGTGATCGCAGACTGGCCCGGCCTTCGCGAAAACGATCTGTTCGAAGCACGCGATCTGAAACCAACTATCGCGCTGGAAAGCGTACTATCAGGAGCTATCGCCGAGCATATGGCGCTCGATCCCGAACTGACGATGACACAGCTATTCCCCGGACGCAGCGGTCAGGCATTGAGCGGGATTGTCCGCAGCTAACCGCGCATCACTCGTCCATGGTTGCAGGAGCAGATGGGATCACGCCGCCGGTTTGAATGGCGGTGCTTTCATTGGCGAGAATACCCGCAACAGTCGTCCATACCGCGACGTTCTGACGCAATTGCACCGGATCGATTTTGTCGAGTGTGTCGTCAGGCGTGTGGTGCAGATCGAAGTAGCGCGTACCATCCTGTTGCAGGTCGATAATCGCCCCGCCCTGATCACGCACAATGTTCAGGTCAGCTCCGCCGCGGGCGACAATGGTGGAATTCGCAACGCCAAAGCGCGCCACTCCATCAGCTAAACGGGCGTGAAGGTCGGGATTGGTTTCGCGAAAATTGCTCTCAAATCGCCAAATGCGGTCTGCGCCAAAGTCGCTTTCCAATCCAACCGCGATCGGTTCATCAATATGCGCGACCGAATAGGCGGTAGAGCCAAACAAGCCCACTTCTTCAGCGCCCGCGAACAGCACGCGAATGGTACGCAAAGGCTGACCGCTTTTCGCCACATTCAAAGCAGCCGCAGCAATGATCCCACAGCCCGCGCCATCGTCAAACGCGCCCGGTGCATTCCACCAACTGTCCAAATGGCATGCAAGCAGGACCGGCGGGAGGTCAGGATTGCGCCCGACAATCTCACCCACGACATTGCCGCTGATTGTCGTGCCCAGATTCTCTGGCGTCAGCGTCAGCTTCATCATGATCGGACGGCCATTGGCCCGCTCAAACATCCGCTCCAGATTGGCCGCATCGGGCAGTGACAAGGCACCTGCTGGCGTCGGAACCAATCGGCCCACATCGGTCGATCCATCAGTCCGGCGGAAGGTCGTGCCACCCACATGCGGATTGCGGTGATAGTCGGTGCCCACGGATTTAATGACCGTCGCAACTGCACCCTTTTGCTCAGCAATCCCCGCACCAACCCAGCGCGCGGGGCCCGCAAAGCCATATTGCGAGCCATCCTGAGTCGGCGTCATGGAATGAGAGATATAGGCGATCTTGCCTTCCAAACTCCCTTCAGGAGCCGCGCGCAAGGCTGCGACGTTGTCAAACATCACCACCTCGGCAGTGATCCCTTCCGGTCCGGTCGAAATGCTACCGCCCAAGGGCTGAATGATAAGCGGCTGTGGGAAGGGGCTAGTGATTTCGGCGCGGTGAACATCGCCCGGCACCCATGTCTCCATCTCAAACGGTTCATCCGCGACATTGGCAAAGCCATTCGCGTTCAGCCATGCGACCGCCCATTGACGTCCGCGTGTCTCTGCCTCTGTCCCGGCCTGTCGTGGGCCTACTTCGGTAGTGACACCTTCGACAAAATCCCAAGCGACCTTGTCATTTTCAAGCGCATCATCTGCGACGGCTTCCAGTGACGGAGTGCTGCCAGCATCGGTGTGGCCATCGGCGGAAAGAGGTGCAGCGATCAAAAGCGCAGCGGCGGTCGTGAGAAGCGATTTTTTCATGACCCGGACTGCTAAGCCGCTCAGCTGAGCCTGTCCAGTTTAGCCTAAAGGGAGCGCGCAGAGCTCAGCCGCGTTTGCCCGCATGTCGTTCAGCCAGCGATACGATTTTGCCTTCATCCCGTAAATCGGGTGTGCCAAAGGTTTCAGATTGTTCAGAGCCGACTTCTGCGGGTTGAATGCTTGCAAAATCGCCGCACTGTTCGCCGACCACGCAGTTTCGCCCGGCCCGCTTAGCGGCATAAAGCGCGGCATCGGCAATCTCAAATGTGCGCGCATAGTCGGCACCCACTCTGAATTGAGCCACCCCAAAACTGGCGCTGATCACTTCGTCTGGGGGTAAGGCATCATTTCGCATTGCGACAAACGCTTTGCGCAACCGTTCCGCCAGAATGCTCGCGCCGTCTTCAGTGCAATTCCAAGCGAGGATGCAAAATTCCTCGCCTCCAATTCTGCCGGCCACATCGCCAGGGCGCACAGATGATCCGATCATACGTCCAAATGCGGCGATCACCTTGTCGCCCACATGGTGTCCGTAGGTATCGTTGATGCGTTTGAAATGATCGATATCGCCAACGATCAAACTCACCGGAATGCGTTCCGCAACGGCCCTTTCAAGCATCTCTTTAGCCGAAAACTCGAATGCGCCGCGCGTGGGCAACCCTGTAAGCGTATCTTGGGTCGCTTGTTTTGCATCCTTTTCCTGTTTGTCGGCCAGTATCGACGCCGCAAGTGCGATGCCAAGAAACACGATCAGCACACAGAGCACGAGGACATGGACCGACATTAGAAGAAGCACGCCGTCTTCGCCCGGCCCGAACAATTGGTCAGAAAACACGCTCAAGAATGGGCGCGTAAAACCAAAGGCTGCAAAGGCGGCGAACACCCAGATGATTGCCCTGTCAACCGAGCCTTTGGCACCTGCATGCCAAAGGTTTTGCGCTGTCAAAGCTAGCAGCAGAGCCGAGTTCATATTCTGCGCGATCCTCATGGCGTCACGTTCACCATAGGCGCTTGTCACCCACAAAACTCCGGATGTTATGAGAACCGTGAGGCAATAAGCGGCAATTGGCGTGCGCAGCCCAACGCGCGCTGCTGTGCCCCACATGATCGCGATCAGTCCAGCCATGGACATCAAATGATACGATAACATGCCGAGCGGCCCGATGCCCCCCAACAGGAATATATTGAGGATCACACCACCGGCCATAGCCGCAAAGCCAAAGGAGTATGCAAGCACGTGGCGCTGACTTTTGTCCGCCCACCACAGCGTCGCAAACAACAACGCATAGATGAGCGTTATTGCCGGAAACACAAATATAAGTATCTGAGCTTGCATGGTGCGCCTTAAAGCTTCTGTAGGCGCACTACCGCGATTTGCTTAGCGCGAGGTTACCATCAAGCACGGGCCGAAATGCGTGTCGTCGCCCACAGATTTGTTAACCGCTTGCCCCTGTTCCGCTCCGCGCCTAAGTGCGCTGGCAAAGCATTTTGCATTCTTATCGATCAACAAGGACCAACCCAATGGCCGCGCAATACGCCTTTGTCATGAAAGGCATGACCAAGACTTTCCCCGGTGCCCCAAAACCGGTTCTCTCCGACATCAATTTGCAATTCTATCAGGGTGCCAAAATCGGCATTGTCGGCCCCAATGGTGCGGGCAAATCGACCCTGATCAAGATCATGGCCGGGATCGACACCGATTTTGCTGGCGAAGCATGGCCGGGTGAGAACATTACGGTGGGCTATCTGCCGCAAGAGCCCGAGCTGGACGAGTCCAAAACGGTGCTCGAAAACGTTAAAGATGGCGCGCGTGAAACCGCCGATCTGGTTGAGAAATTCAACGCGATCTCTGCCCAAATGGCCGAACCTGACGCCGATTTTGAAGCCTTGGGCGACCAAATGGCCGAACTTCAGACCAAGATTGATGCGGTCGATGGCTGGACACTCGACAATCAGCTTGAGATTGCGATGGAGGCCTTGCGCTGCCCACCATCCGATATGGGTGTTGAGAGCCTTTCTGGCGGTGAGAAGCGCCGCGTTGCCCTAACCCGGCTGCTGATCCAAAAGCCGTCGATCCTGCTCCTTGATGAGCCAACAAACCACTTGGACGCGGAATCTGTTGAGTGGTTGGAGAACCACCTCAAGGAATATGCAGGTGCCGTGTTGATGATCACGCACGATCGCTACTTCCTCGACAATGTGGTGGAGTGGATCCTCGAATTGGACCGCGGCACCTACTATCCATACGAAGGCAATTATTCGACCTATTTGGAGAAGAAAGCCAAGCGCCTTGAGCAGGAAAACCGCGAGGAATCGGGCAAGCAAAAAGCGCTTCAGCGCGAGCTGGAATGGATCAGACAGACACCAGCCGCCCGTCAAACCAAATCAAAGGCGCGCGTGCGCAAGTTCGAAGAATTGCAAGACGCCCAATCGGGCCGTGCACCCGGCAAGGCTCAGATCGTCATTCAGGTCCCAGAACGGCTCGGCGGCAAGGTTATCGAGGCGAAAGGTATCTCCAAAGCCTATGGCGATAAGCTGTTGTTCGAAGACCTCTCCTTCATGCTGCCTCCCGGCGGAATTGTCGGCGTGATCGGGCCGAACGGCGCAGGTAAGTCGACCCTGTTTAAGATGATCACAGGTCAGGAAACACCTGACACCGGAACTATCGAAGTCGGCGACACCGTCCACCTTGGTTATGTCGATCAGTCACGTGATGATCTGACCCCGACCAACAATGTGTGGGAGGAAATCTCCGACGGGCTCGATTACATGCAGGTCAACGGCCACGACGCATCAACCCGCGCCTATGTCGGTGCGTTCAACTTCAAAGGCAGCGACCAACAAAAGAATGTCGGCAAGCTGTCGGGTGGTGAGCGTAACCGCGTTCACATGGCTAAGATGCTGAAGCAAGGCGGCAATGTCCTGCTGCTCGATGAGCCGACCAACGATCTTGATGTGGAAACATTGGGCGCACTTGAGGACGCGATTGAGAACTTCGCCGGATGCGCTGTGGTTATCTCACACGACCGTTTCTTCCTCGACCGTCTCGCTACGCACATTCTTGCATTTGAGGGCAACAGCCACGTCGAATGGTTTGAAGGCAACTTTGAAGCCTACGAAGAAGACAAGCGCCGCCGTTTGGGCGATGCTGCGGATCGGCCTACTCGATTGGCGTATAAGAAGCTGACGCGGTAAAAGCCGCGCGGATTGGAAAAGAGGGAAGCAACGCAATGAATATGACACCACGCAATCTTGCCTTGTTTGGCGGGGCAATCCTTGTCGGGATCGTTTTGGGGTTCATGTATCCCGCGTTCTTCATATTTCTGCTGATCCCTCTTTTCGGCTTCGTTATCTTTGTATTGATCCGCAACAAGGGCAGCGCAGAGGTCGATGAGAGCACCGCTGCTGCCGCTCGCAACTTCACCGCGCAAGACGGCAAGGCGGCGATCTATGTGATGCGCAAAGGGTTTGTTGCGGGCCAACAGGGCCTGAATGTGACGATCAATGATCACATGACAGCCCAATTCCGCACAGGCCGATTTATCAAAGCTGATGTTGAACCGGGCGAACATACGATCGTTTCACAAATGGCCAGTCAAACCAAAGGAACCGCCAGATCGCACAGCGTCACTCTGGCTGCAGGTGACTGCGTCCTGCTGGATGCGAAGCTCAATATGGGCGCTTTGCAAGGATCGATTGAAATGATCGAAACGCGTGATGGACGTGAAGCGCGTGATAAACTCGCTGGCCTCAAAATGGTGGAATGGAACGCCCCGGAGTAGGTGACGCCGCTGCGGAAAATTCAGATGTAAAAAAATCTGACAATTTTCACGCCCACCTAACCCGCTCTTAACCCTCTCGCGCTAGGTGTTCCCTCTGCAACGGGGACCACATTGCGCGATTTTCTACTCTTGCTGTCAACGCCTATGGTGGCGCTGATTTTTGCGGTGACGTTTTTGGTCATCTGGCAAAAGGATCAGACGCGCACGGCGAACTTGGCGCTGGGCACCGGCTGGTTGATGCTGGCGACCGCGATGCTGATCTCTCAGCTCAGTCCTGCACAGATGGGCCGCGCGCTCGTTGCGATCACACATGTCCCCTATACAATCGCTGCAGTTGGCTTGGCCTCTGGCATCTTGCTGCGAGTGGGCGTTAAACCGCCGATCCGAGTGTTCTTAATGATTGGACTAGGCGGCATCTGCGCGATGACGCTTACTCAAACAGTGGGCAATTCAATCAAGGCCGACCTATTTATCACCAACATCACCAGCGGCGTGATCATGGTAATGACAACGCAAAGCTTCGCTATCGCGGCAAAGCGCGATCCGATTGAGCGGTTCATGTTTGTGACGCTGGTTCTTGTGACGGCGCAGTTCTTTTTGCGCCCAATCTTTGCCTTTATGTTCGATGGTCCCATCGCGCCCGAAGCCTACCGTGAGAGCGCCTATTACATGACGCTCGCTTGGCTGTTTGGCTTTGGCTCGGTGTTGTTTGGAATCGCGCAGCTTGTCACAGCCACTAAGGATCACATCGACACGCTCAAAGCCCGCAACGCGACCGATCAGCTTTCTGGCCTGCTCGCTCGTGGTGAGTTCGAACTGCGCGTCAAAGCCGCGCTTAATGCGGCAGCCAACAAAGGCACCGACGTATCGCTGGTCGTGGGCGATATTGACCACTTTAAGAAGGTCAACGACATCTGGGGCCATCAAGCCGGCGACCGCGCAATCGCAGGGTTTGGCGCCATGATAAACGAAACAATCCGCGGCACCGATATTGCCGGGCGCGTGGGTGGTGAAGAGTTCTGCATTCTGGTCTGGAGCGCGGACGAGGACATTTCAGCGCGGCTTGCAGAACGGCTCCGGCTGCGCACGACCGAGCTTGATGTGACGGATGGCGCGCTTGATGTGCGCATTACCGCAAGTTTTGGAGTCGCTCAGCGCGTGGATGGAGAGAATTACCGCTCAGTCTTCGCGCGGGCCGACAAGGCGTTGTACGAGGCCAAGCAAGGCGGACGCAATCAGGTTAAGAAGGCGATCGATACGGGCAACAAGGAAAACGAGATGCCCGAAAAACCCGGCAATTCTCAAACAAAAGACATCGCTGCCTGACAGCCTATACAGTAGGAGAAACGCCTATTTGCAAACCTTTACGCCCCTTTAACCTGCTCTGAGGCAAAACGCCCATTCAATGAGTGGAGAGCTCGTTGAAACAAAGGGGCTGTCTTCATGCTGGGTATTGCGAGCATTCAATTTGCCGATCCGACTTACGGGTTGATAGCGGCTGCGCTGTTTGGCGCACTTGCAGGGGCGATGCTTGTGCGAAGCATGTCGCGTTTCGGCAAATTCGGAAATCCACTCTCAGGCTTATTCTCCGCGCCCAGATTTGATGCTGAAGCGAAAGCCGTCGCCACGACAAAAACAAGCGAGCGCCGCGTCGCATTGCGCCATCCGCACAGCACCGTGCTTCGCGGTCGGATCGACCACCTAAAACAAGTGAGCAACATTTGGGGTCCCGAGACCCGTGATGAAGCCATCGCACAGGTCGCTCAGGTCATGCGCTCTGGATTGCGCAAGAATGACACCATGATTGAGGCCGAAGGGGCATCGGGCGACACCTCGTTCATCATCCTCGCCAGAGGTGCGAGCGAGCATGAAGCGAGCGGAATCGCAAAACGGTTGCTTGATCGGATTGCTGCCACAGAAGTCAACGGAATGAGCGCCGGCTTTGGCTTGACTGCAAGTTTCGGCGTAGCCGCCCGACGTCCTGATGAGACGATTGATGAATGGCATGCTCGCGCTGGATCGGCATTGGATGCCGCACAATCATCGGGCGAAGACAAGGTTTTCACTGCCACCGAATGGGAAGAGGTCGCGTTGCTCCCCTCCCCGGCTGCGTCAGAGGCACTCAGCCAGGAATGCGCCAAAGTCGCCTAAGGCGAGACCCAGCGCCCCTGCCAATCGCCATCCCCTCTGGAAAACTGCGCACGCATATGACCGGTATGCGCCAGATACAGCCAGTCGCATTCCTCCAATTCCACCAAGAGCACCGCGAAATTGGGACGCGCTGGCACGAGTTGCTCATCGGTAGGCTCTGGCCCCTGAAATTCTGGCGGTAGGCCCGTTGTCGGCACATCGCTGAGTGCGCCCGGCCCCTCCCCCAGATAGCAACGCCGGGCAAAGTTATCGCTGTTCGCCCATGCCGTGTCGGTCACCTCTGCATCGCGCAGCACGCGACCTTTACCCCGCACGCGGATCTGAACCTTGGCGCTTTTATCATAGAACAGCACCGCCATACGCGGATCGCCCTCTATCTGTGCAACTTTGGGCGCGCGCGTGTCTGTGTGAAAGCGCAAGGTCCAAGCGTTCTGGTCAAACTCGCGCAACACCATCACCCGCGCATCGACATCGCTGGTGACCACGGTGGGCACATGCATAGGCGATTTGCGATCCTTCGCAGCGCGCGCAAGGCGCCCCGCGACTTCGCGTCGAACATCATCGAGTGTTTCAAACATCAAAGCTGCATTTGGGTTTTCGATGGCCGCGGTCAAGCGCCCCCACTCATCGTTCAGTAAAATAGCCGCGAACATGAACGTAAGCCTAAACGACTGGTTAAGGGAGCGGACATCGACTCGCCTCTAGAAAGCAACGTATCAACAGGTAACAACATAGCCGTGAGTGGTGGGGCGGCAGGACTGGAGGCAACTCATGGATATTACAATATTTCTAAAAGGTAGTGCGCTGTCCGCCCTTGCATTAGCATTGGCATTCGTCGCGCCGCCCGAAGCTGCGGAGGCCGCGAACACGGCATCGGCAGAGGCGAGCGGGGAGTTTGAGCAAGCACGCCAAGACCGCCGCGCCAACCGATCAGAACGCCGTGCGCAGCGTCAAAGCAACCGTCAGAGCAATCGCCGGGCGAACCGCTCTGAGCGTCGTGCTCAGCGTCAGGAATCGCGCCCCGCCAATCGCGGTCGCCAGTTCCAGCAACGCGGCAATCGCTCCGCTGAACCCGATGCGCGTCCAGTGCAGCGGCAACAGCGCACTGAGCGCCGTTCAGAACGCCGTCAACAACGGACTGAGAACCGCGGTGAGCGTCGCACGCAACGCACTGAGAACCGTGGTGAACGTCGGGCTCAGCGCTCCGAGAACCGGGGCCAGAACGTCCAACGCCGCACAGAACGTCGCGGTGAACGCCGCGTCGAGCGTCGGGGCGACCGCGTAGAACGTCGCACCGAACGCCGCGGTAATCGCGTAGAGCGCAGAGGTGACCGTCGCACCGAGCGTCGTGTAGAGCGCCGCAGTGAGCGCCGCGCAGATCGGGGCAATCGCGGTTTCGACCGTCGTTCAGATCGCCGGGTTGAACGCCGCGACCGTCGCTCAGATCGCCGCTTTGACCGTCGCCGTGACCGGACTGAGAACCGGCGCATCCGCCGAGATGGCTATCGCAACGGATACCGTGATGGCCGCCGCAACGGAGCGCGTGCAGAACGTCGCAATCACCGTCGGTGGGACCGTCGCGGATGGCGTTCAGACCGCCGCTATGGTTGGCAGAGGCATCGTCAAGCAAACCGTTCGATCTTCCGCCTCGGTCGTTACTATGCGCCCTTCCGCGCGCATCGGTATAGCCGCCTGAGAACTGGTTTCTTCTTGGACAGCCTGTTCTTCAGCTCGCGGTATTACATCAACGATCCATGGGCCTATCGCCTGCCGCAGGTTTATGGTCCGTATCGCTGGGTTCGCTATTACGACGACGTCGTTCTGGTCGATATCTACACCGGCGAAGTGGTCGATGTGATCCACGACTTCTTCTGGTAAACACCAAACCGTCCGTTTCCGGACATCTGACCCCCGCTGGTGCAAACCGGCGGGGGTTTTGCTTTGTGGCCATGGCCCAGCACTGCGATCTCACACAGGCTTGCGCGGGACTTGGACAGGACTTGCACAGGGCACTGCCTTTGCTAATCACATGGACACATGGCCAAGACCCAAACCATTCCCGACCAAGACGCCCTACGCCGCGTAGGTAAGACCGTGCGCGAGCGGCTTGCCGCTGATCCCGGCGTTTACGAGATCAAGAACGAGCGGCTCGAACTGTTCGCGATTGGTGACTTCCTGACAAACGCGGAATGCGAGCGATTGTGCCTGATGGTCGATCAGACGGCTCGACCATCGGCCTTGCATGAAGTCGACTATGATAGCGGTTTTCGCACATCCTACTCCGGCGATCTCGATCCGCATGACAGCTTTGTCAAAGGGCTAAACCGCAGGATCGATGATCTGCTGGGCATAAATCCCAGGGTTGGCGAAGCTATCCAGGGCCAGCGTTACCTTCCAGGCCAGGAGTTCAAACCGCACAATGATTGGTTCTACACGTCCGAAAAGTACTGGCAGTATGAGCGCAAGCGCGGTGGTCAGCGCAGTTGGACGACTATGGCGTTCCTCAACACAGTTGAAGAAGGGGGCGAGACCGCCTTCGTCAATGCGGGTCTGAGGATTGAGCCAAAGCCGGGCGTCCTGTTGGTATGGAACAATGCATTGCCCGATGGCAGCCCCAATGAGGGGACAATGCATGCCGGCACCCCAGTTATTCAGGGTTCCAAATACATCATCACCAAATGGTATCGCACGCGCGCTTGGAAGTAGCGTCGGCGATTATGCCTTCGCCAAGGCCTCTGCGATCAGCTTACGGGTCGGCTCCACACCGTACAGCGCGATGAAGCTGCCCATGCGTGGCCCTTGCTCACTGCCCAGCAGCGTTTCGTAAAGCGCCCGGAACCAATCGCGCAGGTTCTCAAACCCATGCGCTTCGTCCTTGCCGATCTCATAGACCATGGTTTGCAAGTCCTCTGCACTCGCATCCGCTGACGCCGCCTCAAGCTGAGCATCAAGCGCCTGCAAAGCCGTAATCTCACCACCAAGCGGCGCACGCTTTGCCAGCGTCGGCGCCACAAAATCGCGATTGTAGTTAACCGCTGCCTCAATCAGGCGCAGCAATGCGGGGTCCTCAACCGGAGCGCCCGTATAGCTCGCCACATAGTCGGCAAGGTTGGCAGGCGTTGCTTCCAAGCCCAGCACGCTGACGAGGTTCAGCAGTAGACTGTATGGAACCAACAGCTTGTCTCCGGCACCCGGCGCGTCGGGCCCATCCATCCGCTCATTGGCGCGCGTCAGATGCCACGCGGGATTACCCAACTGCTTGTCCAGAGATTGTTCGACCAGCCTTTCGCGGAACTGCCAGTAATCGTCGATCGCTTTAGGGATGACGCCTGCGTGCAGCTGCTTTGCGCTTTTGGGATTGGGGAAGATATAGAAGCCCAGCGATTCCTCGCTGCCATAGGTCAGCCATTCCTCAATCGTCAGGCCATTGCCCTTCGATTTGCTGATTTTTTCGCCATTTTCATCAAGAAACAGCTCATATATCAGGCCTTCCGGCTTGTTTCCGCCCAAAACGCGCGCAATTTTTCCCGATTGAACACCACTATCGGTGAGATCCTTGCCGTACATCTCATAGTCAACGCCCAGCGCAACCCAGCGCATCGCCCAATCAACCTTCCACTGACATTTTGACATGCCACCAAGGGCGCTTTGTTCGATTACACTGCCATCCTCATCAACAAAGCGGATGATGCCAGCTTTGGCATCGACCACTTCGATGGGCACTTGCAGCACTTCGCCGCTAGTCGGGCTGATCGGCATTACGGGCGAGTAGGTCTTGCGCCGCTCCTCACCCAATGTCGGCAGCATGATGTCCTGTATCGCGTCGAACCCGCGCAGCACGCCGCGCAGGGCATCGTCGAATGCGCCGCTATTGTAACGGTCGGATGAGCTTACGAACTCATAGTCAAAGCCAAACTGATCAAGGAAAGCGCGCAGCATTGCATTGTTGTGCGCAGCAAAGCTCTCATGCTCATTGCTAAACGGGCTTGGGATGCGTGAAAGCGGCTTGCCCAGATGCGCCGTCAGCATTTCCTTGTTCGGCACGTTGTCGGGGACCTTGCGCAGGCCATCCATGTCGTCGCTGAACGCGACCAGTCGCGTTTGCTCACCCGTCAGCGCCTCGTATGCGCGCCGCACGAAGGTGGTGCGCAGCACTTCTTGGAATGTGCCGATATGCGGTAGGCCCGATGGACCATAACCGGTCTCAAACAGCACTGGCTCACCGTCCGGTTTACCCTTGCCGCCCTTGCCATTTAGACGTTTGGCGAGGCGCTGTGCCTCTTGGAAGGGCCATGCCTTGGAACTTGCCGCGGCTTCGAGGAGTGCTGTGTCAGTCATAGGGGCACGCGCTTTGCAGAAGCAGCCGCCCTGTTCAAGCGCGAATCCTTTCCCAGCGCGCGCGTCGGCGGCTTGGTAGAAACGTCACACTATGCGTTTTATCGCATGGTGCAGGTGTAGAACGACCACATGCGCTCTTGGCCGTTAGTCACCGCTGGTTTAATAGTGGCCCCATCGTGACGCATCCCCGCCGTCCTTTTTTGTTGATTGTGATGTTGCTGGCCATCGGCCTGCGAACGACCCTTGGCGCGCCCTGCTGTATGCCGAGCGTTTCAGCAGCCAACACTGTCGAAAGCGCGGAGCATTCCGAGCATGCGCATCACGTCATCAGCGAAGATACCGAGCACGATGACGAGCACAGTGAAGCGCAATCCGATCCACATGGGGGACATGGTGATGACCCGAGTGCCAAGCCATGCTGCTCCGCATGTGGTCCCACTCTGCCGCCCGAACCATCACTGTTCATCTCCCGCACGATTGCGCGCGATCTGCCTCAACCGACAGCGATCCGAACGCTTGCAACCCGGCCTCCATTCACAGCTTATGATGCGACGGGACCACCGCTCCTGATCTGAACTTCAACAATTTCAGATCAATAGGAGACTACCATGAAATCGCTAATGAAGGCGGGCGTGTCGCTCGCTGCCACGTGCTGCGCGCTCGCGGCACCCTTTGCCCTTTCGCCTGCCCATGCTGATGATGATCATGCCGACGGCAATTCCAGCGCAAACGCTTTGGACCACGCGCCCATCGGCGTGATGGGCGATCACCGCCACGCCAAAGGCGAAGTGATGATCAGTTACCGCGTCATGCATATGAATATGGGCGGCGTGCAGATCGGAACGGACAGCGTATCGCCAGAAACGGTTGCGACCACAGTGCCGAACCGTTTTGCCGGTTCGCCGGGCCAGCCGCCAACCCTACGGATTGTGCCAACCTCAATGCGCATGGACATGCATATGGCAGGCATCATGTACGGCCTGTTCGATCAGGTCACTTTGATGGTCATGGCCAACTACGTCTCAAAAGAGATGGACCACATCACGTTTCGAGGAGGCATGGGCACCGCGCAGCTGGGCAATTTCACCACCTCACCGCAAGGGTTTGGCGATACGAAAGTCGCAGCCTTGATCGGGATAACGGACAATGTGCACATCAATGCCGGTGTCTCGCTGCCAACAGGGTCGATCACTCAGACCGACGATATCCTGACGCCGATGGGTGGCACTCCGACGGTACGCCTGCCCTATCCGATGCAATTGGGATCGGGCACTTTAGATCTGGAGCCGGGCATCACCTATCGCGACCAAAGCGCCGCTTTCGGCTGGGGCGCACAGCTGCGCGGCACGGTGCGGTTGGGCGACAATGATGAAGGTTACGCCTTTGGCGACCGCGCCATGGCAACCGCTTGGGTCGCCGCATCGGTGACACAAGGCGTCGCAATTTCAGGGCGCGTTCAGGCAGAAAGCTTAGGAAGCATAGATGGAATTGACCCGATGATCGTCGGGCCAGTGCAGACCGCGAACCCCGACTTTCACGGCGGAGAGAGCCTTACCGGGCTGATAGGTGTGAACTTTGCAGCAACCGGCGGCTCTTTGCGCGGATGGCGGTTAGGGATCGAAGGCGGGGTCCCGATCGTTCAAGATCTAAACGGCCCACAAATGCCGACCGATTACACACTGACGCTGGGCGTTCAGAAGAGTTTTTAAACCGGTTTCACGGCCAGCCCTGGGGCATTTATGCCCCAAGGGTCGCAAGGAGGGGCGGCTGGACTTTGGTCCGGTCGTCCCTTTTTCTCAGGCCATTCGCTTTAGGCAAAGACGCCTTGATAATCGTGCTCGGCTTTGAATTTCTTGAGCATGCCTGGGATCATAAATAAATCCCCGACGATCCAGCACATCCAGATCACAAACCCGACCAAACCCAGCGGCGGGAAGATAATCACCGTTACAAAGCTGCCGATAAACAGGCCCATCTGAATGAATGCGCTGTCTTTTTGACCGCAGTAAAACCGGTGCAGCGAAAACTGGCCCAAAACAAACCACAGAACGTAGGCGAGGCCAACGGAGCGGCCTGCCGGATCCCCAAAGATAAATCCTGAACTTCCCGAGCTGCTGCGCGCCGGCGCGCGTCCCGACATGCTGCGCGCAGCCGCTCTGATCTCGGCTTCTTGTTGTGCGGACATGCCGCCGCCGGTGGAACCGCCACCGGCGTTTACGCCCAGGCCCAATGGCTGTGCAGGCTGAGGGCGCGCTGCATTGCGAAAAGCCGCCATGGGATCTTCGGGTTCGGCAGAGGCGACAGGAGGTTTGCCCGCGCGCTCACGCTCTGCGGCGATGAAGGCTTCACGCGCGGCCGCTACATCAGCATCACCAGCGGGCGCATCCATCGGCGCGGCCTGTTGCGCTTGTGCCTGCTGTGCGAGTGCGGGATCCGCACGGCCAAATCCGCCGCCCGGTGCCGGGGCCACCTCACCTGGTGCCAGCCCTTTTCTTCCAAAACTCATTGCGTCCCTCTTGAGTCTGTAAATCTCAAATATTCGGCGTCGTGTTTACAGTAAGGGGGTTAATGCGAAATTATCGTCCAGTATTCGGCAAACTATCCGCTAGCCCCGATATAGCTGACCTTGCCGTTGGTGATTTCGTATTCGGAATAAGAGCAGCACATTTCCGTTCCATCAAGCATGACATATCCCACAGACAGGAACACATATTGGCCGCTGACGCCGCTGTCATCGATGCGGATTGTGGGCGCACCGGGCGCAAAATTGAGACGGTAAAACGCGCGAATTTCGTCATGGCCAACCGCGACCAACCCGTTGGCGTGGACTTCGGCGTCGGGCGTGAAGGTCGCGATAAAACGGTCCATATTGCGCGAGCGATAGGCGTTGACATGGTTTTGCACCGCGGAAATTCTGGCCAAAGTTTGCGCGTCAGGGGCAGTTTGCGATGCTGCTTCGGGAGCAGGCGCAGTGCCCTGTTCTTGCGCGATAGCGGGCGCGTTCCACAACAGAGCGCTCGCAGTGATCAGCTTCAATGTTCCTTGCATCGACAACTCCTCTGATGCGATGTTCCAATTCTTGCCCAGAACTATCGAAGCGATGCGTTTACATATCGTTTGCGCCGTCGCATCGTCGCCGAACCGTGAACACCCCCGCCCTTCCCTCTGTCGCGCCACTGCCCCTGCCCGCGCTTCATGCCAGCCATGGCGGTAATTGGCTGTGTCCTGCGAACGGCACAACCGGCGCGGTGTCAAAGGGCGAGGCGATTATGGCAGCGGCGGATACGCCGATCCTGATCCTGAACGCGCCACTGGTCGCAAATCGTCTGGGCTATCCTGACCTGTCTGGGCTCGATCTGTTGGAGCTGTTCGCCTTCGTCCACCCTGCGCGATTTTGCGTGCCTACCCCGCGCGGTCTGGCTCACGCGCTAGAACTGGACGAGCCAAAGGGCGATGACGGCGTGCCCGCATTCCTGCAACTGGCAGCGGGCGCCTTGATCGCCGCGTGTGAGGACCCCGAATGGTTTGAGCGAGCGGGCGCGTGGAGCGTCCTGCAATCGCTCGAAAGGCTGCGCTGGCCGTGGGCGCAGGTGATAAAGCCGCATATTGCGCGGCCCCAACAGGCGGAAAAGTGGCTGTTTTCGGCGCTGCCCGAATGGGAGGAAGCAGGCGAGCGCGCTCCGCCTCGGCAGGTCGATTTGCCAGAGGCAGACGTGCTCGCGCAGCTTGATGCTCTGACCGGAGAGACAGCGGAGCGGCGCGAGGGTCAGCGCGCCTATTCCAGCGATGTTGCGCGCATCTTTGCCCCCCGCACCAAAAGCGAAGTGCCGCATGTCGCGCTCGCACAGGCAGGCACCGGGATTGGCAAGACCTTGGGCTATCTCGCGCCTGCGTCACTATGGGCCAGCGCCTCTGGCGGCACAGTCTGGGTCTCCACCTTCACCAAGAACCTGCAACGCCAATTGCGCAGTGAAAGCCGCAGAGCTTGGCCTGCGAAACGCCCCGATGGCACCCCGCCGGTCGTGGTGCGAAAGGGGCGCGAGAATTATCTGTGCCTTCTCAATTTGGAGGATGCCTTGCAGGGCGGCTTTGCGGGCCGTCCAGCGGTTCTTGCGCAGCTCGTGGCGCGCTGGGCCGCGTTCACCCGCGATGGCGATATGATCGGCGGCGACCTGCCCGGCTGGCTGGGCACATTGTTTCGCAAACGCGGGATCGCCGCGCTCACCGATCAACGCGGCGAGTGCATCTACGCCGGGTGCCCGCATTACCGAAAGTGCTTCATCGAACGCGCCGCCCGCGACAGCGCTCAGGCCGATTTGGTGATCGCCAATCATGCATTGGTGATGGTCAATGCCGCGCGTGGCCGCGATCATGCTCAGCAACCCACCCGCATGATCTTTGACGAAGGACATCATGTCTTTGAGGCCGCCGACAGCACCTTTGCAGCCACGCTGTCGGGACAGGAAGCGATTGAGCTGCGCCGCTGGATCATGGGGCCAGAGCGCAAAAATCGCGGACGCAGGCGCGGCCTTTCCGCACGCCTCGCCGATGTGGCCAGTTATGATGATGCAGGCGGCGAAGCGATTGAAGCGGCGAGCGAGGCGGGCAAATTGCTCCCCGGCGAAGGTTGGTTGCAACGGCTGGCTGAAGGTGAACCGCTCGGTCCGATTGAAGCGTTGCTCGCTGCCGTGCGCACCGCGACCTATGCCCGCGACGAATCTGGCGGACAGGATGCTGGATACGGGATCGAGACAGAGGCCAGCGGATTGCCCGGCGAAGTGATCGAGGCCGCCGGTCTTGGCGCTCAGGCATTGGCCAGCATTCGCACACCTCTAATCCAGCTTGGCGGTCGGTTGGAGGCGATTATGGCAGACCCGCCGGATTGGCTCGATGGGCAAGGCCGAGCACGGATCGAAGGCGCTCGGTTCTCTCTGCAATGGCGGGTTGATTTGCTCACCGCTTGGGAATCGTTGCTGGCGCGATTGGGCGGCCCGGCGGACCCGGAATTCGTTGATTGGCTCGCGGTTGACCGCTCTGACGCGCGCGAATTTGACGTGGCGATCCATCGCCGTTGGCTCGACCCGATGAAGCCCTTTGCACGCACCGTCCTTGAACCCGCGCACGGCGTGATGCTCACCAGTGCAACCCTGACCGACCGCATTGGCGCAGAAGCTGGCGATCCGTGGGAAGCCGCGATTACCCGCTCCGGCGCGGCTCACGTCGAAAGCCACCCGCTGCTCTCCTCTGCCGACAGCCCGTTCGACTATGCCGCGCGCGCCGAGGTTCTGATCGTTACCGATGTAAAAAAGGGTGACCTGCCCGGCCTCGCAGGAGCCTATGCGCGCCTAATCGAGGCGTCGGATGGCGGCGTGCTCGGCCTGTTCACCGCAATCCGGCGAATGCGCGCAGTGCATGGGCGGATTGCAGACCGATTGGCGCGCGAAGGTCTGCCCATTTACGCCCAGCATGTGGACCCGATCGACACAGGTACTCTGGTCGATATCTTTCGCGACGATCCGCGCGCCAGCCTGCTGGGCACCGATGCTTTGCGTGACGGGGTGGATGTGCCGGGGCGTAGCCTGCGCTGCGTAGTGCTAGAGGCAGTGCCATGGCCGCGCCCTGATATTCTTCACAAAGCCCGCCGCGCCGCCGCACCGGGTCCCGGCAGCGCACATGACGACCGCATCATCCGCGCACGTCTTGCACAAGGGTTCGGACGGTTGATCCGCAACAAGGACGACGCAGGCCATTTCGTGGTCCTTTCGGCCGCCTTCCCCACCCGCCTACTCAGCGCTTTTCCAGAGGGAACGCACGTCCGCCGCGTCACTCTCGACGAAGCGTTAAGCCGTGTTGCAGGCGGATTGATCGGCGAAGATGCGACCTCACCCGCCGAAACAGGTGGAAACATCGACGCCGATGCCCCAGATACGATCGGATGACCAAGCAGAGGCACCTATGATCGAACATGTTGATTATATTGTCCGTCTGATCGGCATTGGAGCCAGTTTGATGTTGCTTGCATTGATCGTCGCCAATGAGGTGCGCACGCATATCAAAATCCCTCTGATAGGTATGATCATTGGTGCTGCCGGTTACTTGATGAATTCAACGCCATTGATGATGGCAACTACGCCGATTGATCCGATTATCGATCTTCTCTCAATTTCAACCCCATTTTGGATATGGCTGTTTGCCCGCCGCCTGTTTGAAAGAGAGCCAGAGCATAGAATGCGCTACACTGCGTTCGGTCTATTGGCGCTCGGCTGGTTTATCGGGAATTTCCTTCCGTCGACATGGCCTGCGGGGTTTTTGCTGCTGCATTTCACGGCATTGGCTCTGATAGGCGATTTGATCAGGATTGGCGTGTTTGAGCGGGATGATGATCTAGTCGAACAGCGCCGAGCCATCCGACTTTGGTTACCGCTGTTGGTCGGTGCGCAGGCAGCGAGCATCTTGATCTTTGAGCTGTTTGAGCTGGCAGCCGATATGGAAGGCCAACTGCCTTTGATCAGCGTTATCAACTCTACCATAATTCTGGTGTTGGTATTGTTTTCTGGTCTCGCTGTATTGCGCACGGATCCCGAGCTGCTGGGTGAGACGGCGAAGGACGCTGCGGCTGATGAAGAAGACGTCCCTGCACTCGATTTGTCGCCCAGCGAAACCGTGCTGCATGACAAGCTGACCGCGGCCATGGATGACGGTGCCTATCGTGAACCGGGTCTGTCTATCGCAGGGTTGGCGGCTTTGCTGGACACGCCGGAGCATCGTCTGCGCGCGCTCATCAATCAGCGGCTCGGCTATCGCAATTTCTCCGCCTTTTTGAACCGCCACCGGATCACCGAAGCGCGCGAAAAACTCTCCAGCCGCGATGATGTGGACTTGCCCGTGCTCACAATTGCGATGGATTTGGGATACAATTCGCTGCCGACCTTCAATCGCGCCTTCCGCAGCGAAACCGGCACAACACCCAGTGAATTTAGGCGCTTAGCGATCACAGACGGGACTGTTGAGCTCGAAGGAGCGGCTGTTCAAAACTGAAAAAGCACGGTCAGTTTCGAAATTGACCGCATGTTTTTGGCATTGAGAGGATTTTGGCGGTCGTGATCGGCAGTTTGGGCTCATCAGCTCAAACAGGAGACCGCTCCATGCAACCCAGTGAAGCCCAATCGACGCTCGATTACACAATCGACCTCGTCACATCGCACTTTGTGAATGTGCTCTATTTCGACCTTGGGCGGTATCTGATTGCTGCTGGCGCGATGACGGCCGCGCTGCTGATTTTTCGCGGTTATGCAAAAGCGCGCCAGATCCAGAAACGCAAAGCCAATCGAGGCGACTATATCCGCGAGATTTCTTCATCGCTGCGCACAGTGTTTGTCTTCTTCGTCACGACTTTGGCGACAATCATTGGCGTTGAGTTTGGTGTCATCAACCTCAAGATCGACAGCGCTCCGCTACTTACCGTTGCTTGGCACTTTGCGCTGATCGTGTTGCTCCACGATGCCTATTTCTATTGGATACACCGCGCGATGCATACGAAGCGGTTGTTCAAGGCGACCCATCTGCATCACCACAAATCGCGTACGCCCACCCCTTGGACAGCATACAGCTTTTCCACCTGGGAAGCCGCGGTCGAAGCTGCATTCGTCCCGCTCTTCCTGTTGATTACCAGTATGATGGGCATCGCATTTGCCGGCTTCGCAATGTTCTTGTTCCTTTGGAACATGATCATCCGCAATGTGATGGCTCATGCCGGGCATGAACTGTTCCCCGCAGGATGGCTGGACATTCCTGTCCTGCGTTGGATCAGCACCACGACGCATCATGATCTGCACCACTCATCCGGCTACAATTTTGGGTTCTATTTCACCTGGTGGGACAAGTGGATGGGCACCGAACACCCACGCTACGCCGAAGCATTCAACGCCAATGCAAAGCCGCTGCCTTTTCCGAAAGTCACCCGCCAACTGGCCGAGCGGGTCAGCGTAATCTGCGCCGCATTGCTGGCCGCTGGAGTTACGCTGAACGGCTGGTTGATTGCAGCCGAGCCCGGATTGATCTGACCCACTTGCCCAGAAAACCCGCACACGCGCCGCTTTCTTCTCGCGGTGGCCGTTTGCGGGGCGGCAGTCTTGCCAGCGCCCTTCCCTAGTTGGACGCTGCGAGGCTGCCGCATTGGCATGTGCGCTTGTTGGTGCCATAGGGGCAACCAGTTGCGCAGGCGCGTTGCCTCGTTCGGTGGGATAGCAGTAATTTGAAGATATTGGGCCTCTTTCGCCATGCTAAATCGGAATGGGATGCCGGTGTCAGCCGTGATTTTGATCGCGGCTTGAATGAGCGCGGCCGCACAGGTGCCAAATTGTTGGGCGATCATATTCGCGGCCACGGCATTAAGTGGGATCGCATCATCGCCAGCCCAGCGGTGCGGGTCACCGAAACGCTCGATATCGCGGTGCCAGAGATCGAGACGGTCTATGACCAGAAGCTATACCTCGCCAGCCCAGAGACGATCCTAGAGGTCGCCGCTGCGCATGGCGATGATGACCCGGCGGCGATTATGATGTCGGGGCACAATCCCGGTTTGCAGGAAGTGCTGCTAGATCTGGTGGCTCCCGCGCGTGAGAATGATCTGTTTCGCGAAGCGGCTGTGAAGTTTCCAACCGCTGCATTCGCGGTGTTGGAATGCAAGATTGATCGCTGGGCTGACCTCAAGGTTCGTTGCGCAGAGCTGGTGCATTTTGCCCGGCCGCGCGATCTCAATCCGGAACTTGGACCTGACTATTAAACAGGCGGGTCAAGCACCAGCCGAGGCCCTGCACCCAACTGCGCCATCTTATCTTCAGGATTGTAAATCGCGCAGCGCTTCAGACTGAGGCACCCGCACCCAATACACCCGTCAAGCCTGTCACGCATCGCGCTCATCTGTGCGATTTTGCGGTCTAGCAGTGCGCGGATTGAACGGCTGATCACCTCCCAATCGCGTGCGGTCGGCGTGCGCCCCTGCGGAAGCTTGCGCATCTCCGCATCAATCTCACCCAGCGTCAGGCCCAATTGTTGTGCGATGAGGATAAAGCTTACCCGGCGAATATCGGATCGCAAAAAGCGCCGTTGATTGCCGCTGGTGCGGACAGGTTCGATCAATCCGCGATCTTCGTAAAACCGGATGGCGGAGACCGATAGCCCAGTCCGACGAGCCATTTCGCCGATAGGAATGAGGTCGGATTTGGAGAGGCGTTTTGACATGCGTAACGACCTAGCGAAAAAATAGCTTGATCTCAAGTTAACTCGAGGTTGCATGATCACGGCAGACAACGAATCAGGAGACGCATCGTCATGCCAATAGGAACCATTGAACACGCCAACCTCACCGTCACCAATCCCGAACGCAGCGCGCAATTGTTCAAGGAATTGTGCGGGTGGGAGGAACGGTGGCGCGGTCACTCAAAGCTAGGCGGCGATACTGTGCATGTTGGACAGCCCGGAAATGGCGCAACCTATGTGGCGCTCTACACCAACGCAGATGTGCGCGCCGACAGCGAGAGGCGCTATGCGAAGGGGCAACCGCTCAACCATATCGGGCTGCTTGTGGATGATCTGAAGGCGGCAGAGGCCGCCGTGAACGCCGCTGGTCTCACGCCGTTTGGCCATGATGACTACGATCCGGGAAAGCGGTTCTACTTCTTCGACTGGGACGGGATCGAGTTCGAGGTGATCACCTATTCAGGAGCAGTCGCATGAACGAGCCAATTTTGCGCGAACCGATGTTCGGACCACCAACCAACAAGGGTAAACGATCCAAATGGTCCTCTCCCGTTAAGCGCCCGCATTCCCGACCACAAAACACGCAGCTGCCATCAGGCCCCCTGCCCAGCGGTTAGAGCGAAAGCGGGCGAGCGGATTGTCGGGATCGGCAGGATCAAGCGTGGCGACTTGCCAGAGAAGGTGCAGAGCAACGGGCAACAAGGCGACAAGCGCAAAGACGTCGGGACGGTACAGCCAAACACCGATCCCCCACAGCGCAATCGTCGCAGCATAGAACGCGCCAACGCCGCCATGCACCCGCTTGCCCATGCGCAATGCAGAGCTTTTGATGCCAACCAACGCATCATCCTCGCGGTCTTGCAACGCGTAGATCGTGTCGAAACCAATGACCCAGCAGATCGAGCCAAGATAAAGGCATGCGAGCACCGCCCAATTGTCAAACCGCAGCTCCACCCAGCCGACCAAAATGCCCCACGTGAACACCATGCCCAGCCAGGCCTGAGGCCACCATGTGATCCGCTTCATAAAAGGATAGGCGGCGACCAGGGAGAGACTAGCCAGCGCCACGACCTGCGCCTCCAAACGCAATTGAAGCAAGACCACCAACCCGACCAGACACAAGGCGATCAACCAGCCCCAAGCGACCCGTTTGCTCACCCGCCCGCTGGCAATGGGACGCGCGGCGGTGCGGGCCACCTGCTTATCAAGGTCCGCATCGATGATATCGTTGTAAACGCAACCGGCCCCGCGCATCGCAACCGCGCCCAGAAGCATCCAACCAAGCAGCGCCAATTGCGGCCCAGCCCCGGCCAACCAAACGCCGAAAACACAGGGCCAGAACAACAGCCACCACCCTATCGGCCGATCAAACCGTGCCAATTGGGCCAAGTCGCGCGGCAATTGTGGCAACCGCGCGACCAGGCCGCCCGACACACTCTTGTGTTCAGTATCGGGGACGATCGTATCAGTCATGATTTGGCCTGCTTGTCAGCTGCTCTCCACCCGACAAAGCAGGCGATAAACATCGTGAGGTTACCGGCAAAATCGAGCATTCCGATGGAGGTGAGCACCGGCATTTCGTAGTGAAAATACCAGTTAAAGATAAAGAACGGCACCAGCACCACAGCGAAGATCGCAAAGGCCCGCCCGGACCATTTCACCACCAGCGCCATAACGCCAAACATCACCGCCTGCGCGCCGAAACATGCCATCGTAAAACGCATCAAGAACGTGTTCTCGCGGTAGTTTTCGGTAATGGCGACGTCGATCACGTGGCCCGGAAAAAAGAGCGCCCATCCGCCAAGTCCGAGGAACACGAAAGCAATGTAGATCTGGGCCAGTCGTGCAGTCATGCTTGCTCCCTAGCGGTGGACAGGCTTAGGGAGCAAGCCATGCCTGCGACACCTTCATGGCCTCCGAAAAGCGCACCGCGCCTGTTTGTTGCCGATCAGCTCGGCGATGGGCGCATTTTGGCACTCGACGGCAATCACGCGCATTATCTGGGCAAGGTCATGCGAGTTCGCGAAGGTGAAACGGTGATCTTGTGCGATAACCAAACGGGCGAGTGGGCTGCGCGTGTCGGACAGGTCGATAAGCGCCGCGTTGATCTGACTGTGATTGAACGCCTGCGCGCGCGTGAAGAAGTGCCTGACCTATGGCTTTGCCCCGCTCTGCTCAAAAAAGACCGGTTTGATGTGGTGCTGGAGAAGGTGACCGAGCTTGGCGTGGGGCGCATTCAACCGGTCATTACGCGCCGCTGTGTGGCAGATAAGCTCAATCTTGATCGCGCTCGCACGATCACGACTGAGGCCGCTGAACAATGCGCGCGAACTGCGCTTCCCGAACTGGTGGAGCCGGTAAAACTTGATGCTCTGCTCCGCAATTGGCCCACGAACCGCGCGTTGTTCTTTGCCGATGAGGAAGGCGGGCAGCCTGCTGGCGATGCCTTCGCGCATCAAGGTGGACCTGCGGCGATACTAATCGGTCCCGAGGGCGGCTTTGACGATGCGGAACGCAGCGCTATTCGCGCCCATCCCAATGCGCACGCCATCTCGCTTGGTCCCCGCATCCTCAGAGGCGAAACCGCCGCAATTGCGGCACTCGCGGTTTGGATGTCGGAGGCCGGGGACTGGGCAGACGGTGGCGCGGACGAAGAATGACTTCGCCGCACAAAACAGAAATTTCACTTCCCACATGGGAATCGGTTTTCTAGGGCAACCGATATGAGAGGCCTCCCCATATGAGCACCAGAGAAGCATCCAGCCCCGATGAGCCGGTGATCGAAACGCTCGATCAACTGATCGCGCCCATGCGCGTCGGCGAAAAGCCAAAGGATCAATGGCGCATTGGGACAGAGCATGAAAAGCTAGTCTACAAGCGCGCCGATGCCGACGGAAACCGTCGCGCACCATCCTATGATGAGCAATGCGGCATTCGTGACCTGCTGATGGGCCTCACCGAATTTGGGTGGGAGCCGGTGGAAGAAGGCGGGCACGTCATCGCCTTGAAAGGCAAAGATGGCGCGGTCAGTCTGGAGCCTGCGGGTCAGCTGGAATTATCAGGTGCACCGCTCACCAACCTGCACGAAACCTGCGCGGAAACCGGGCGACATCTGGAGCAGGTGAAGACCATCGGAGAACGCTGCGGCGTTGGTTATTTGGGCCTTGGCATGTGGCCGGATAAGGCACGCGCGGACCTGCCTGTGATGCCGAAAGGCCGATATAAGATCATGATGGAGCACATGCCCAAAGTCGGCTCGCTCGGTCTTGATATGATGCTGCGGACCTGCACAATTCAGGTCAATCTCGACTACCAATCAGAAGCAGACATGGCGCAGAAATTCCGCGTCGGCCTCGCGCTGCAACCGCTGGCAACCGCTTTGTTTGCCAATTCGCCATTCACCGAAGGTAAGCCCAATGGCTACCTTTCCTACCGCAGCCATATCTGGTCCGACACCGATCCGCACAGGACGGGAATGCTGCCTTTCGTTTTTGAAGATGGCTTTGGCTATGAACGCTGGGCGCAATACATGCTCGATGTGCCAATGTATTTCGTGTTCCGCGATGGCAAATATCTTGATGCGGCTGGACTTTCCTTTCGCGATTTTCTCGAGGGCAAACTCTCAATCCTGCCCGGCGAACTTCCCACGGCGAGCGATTGGTGGGACCACCTCTCCACCGCATTCCCCGAAGTGCGCCTGAAAAGCTTCCTAGAGATGCGCGGCGCAGATGGCGGGCCTTGGAGCCGGATTTGCGCGCTGCCCGCTTTGTGGGTTGGTTTGCTTTACGATCAAGGCGCGTTGGATGCGGCTTGGGATTTGGTCAAAGACTGGTCGATGGAAGAGCGTGAGCAATTGCGCAATGACGCGCCAAAACTTGGCCTCAACGCGCCCATTCCCGGCGGCGGTACAATGCAGGATCTGGGCAAAGAGGTTCTCGCTATCGCCCATTCCGGCTTGGCGGCTCGGGGCAAGCTGAATGCCAGCGGCGACAACGAAACGGGGTATCTCGAAACGCTTGACGAAATCGTCAAAACTGGCAAAGTGCCAGCACAACGCCTGCTCGACGCCTATCATGGCGAATGGGGTGAAGACGTATCGCGGGTCTACAAATACTCGTTCTAGTTCGTCGGCACCGTACTATCTGAAATCCTTGGTCAAATGCACCTTCTCCTGCAGCAGTAGGGGAAGAACATGTCAAATCATCGTATCACTCTGATCAGGCAGGCTGATGCTCACATCGACGCATTAGATCCAGTTATGATCGTCGAACAAGCAATTCACACATGCCGCGATATGGTAGCCAGTGCGAGCAAAGAGATCAGTGACATTCGGCTGGCTGGTGGTGAAGCAGGCGAAGGGATGGACAAGGTCAAGGAAGCCTATTTCAACAGCGAGGGGAAGAGCTTTCCAATCTGGTTCGGCTGGCATGAACGCAACCCAGACAGAGCTCTCAAACGCATCGAAACACGCTTTAACGAGATCATTCAGAGGATTGATAAGGGTCTGAATATCCGATGCCGCCCCGCTACCGGGCGCAGGTCCGGCCGCTGCGACAAAGACGGCTTTGCTTATCAGGTGGGCGGATCAATTAGGGCGCGCAAATTTCACCTGTGTCCAAAGTGGTTCAACAAAGAGTTTGAGGACGGCGGTCACGCGCTGAAGCTTGATAACAATGTCTATCGCGCGTCGATTATTGCACATGAAATCTGTCATGCGGTTGGTGGGCTTGGTACTAGAGATCAAAGACTGGCTCCTTGCGTCAAGGTTTACAACGAAAACAAAGCCCTTGCCTTCGCCGCCAACGAACCATTGAAGGCGGCAAAGAGCCCAGAAAATGTCGAACAGTTTCTGGTGTACCGGGAACGGGTTCGGCAAAAGCCGGAGTCCTTTATCCGTATGCCAAAGGCTGACGACACCCCTCCCTTGCAATGGACCGGCGTGCCGGCCAATCCTGATACTGCGGTCCATCATCCCAACGGCAATATCTATTTCTTTAAAGGGGACAGATATTGGCGATACAATCCAACCACTTTTCAGGTCGACAAAGCCAATGCCAGAATTGGTATCGATGGGTGGGCTGGCGTCCCTCACAATTTGGATGCGGCACTGCTGCATCCAAGCAATGGCAAGATCTATTTCTTCAAAGGAGACTGCTATTACCGGTATGTTCCGGGCGTTGGCATTGATCACGATGATACTCGCAAAATTGGCGAATATGGGTGGGCCGGGGTTACACCCAATATCGACGCTGCGATCATGTCGAAGAACAAATCCCATGCGCTGTTTTTCTATGGACCATATTATCGCACATTCAGCTTCGGATCAGGCCGCGCAGGCGCTTTGATGCACATCCGAGACACGCGAAAGTGGGGCCAATTTGACTATTTGTACGGCAGCTTCGATGCGGCATTAATGAATGAACAGACGGGCCACGGGACGTTTTTCACCGGCGATCATTATCAAATGGACGATATGGCAGGATACAACACCCATTTTGGCAGCTAGGCTGCGCGGAATGGGAATCAGGAGTAAGTCGACCATGTTGATTGTATTGGCAGAAGCCACATTGGGCGAAGGTGCGTTGGAGGCAGCGCGTGGCGCTATGGCGACAATGGTTGCCGCATCGAATGCTGAAGAGGGCTGTGTAAGCTACGCCTATGCGGTCGATGTGCTCGATCCATCGAAGCTCCACATTGTTGAGAAATGGGTTGATGAAGCCGCGCTCGCCTTCCATTTCCAAACCCCGCATATGGCCGCGTTTCAGCAGGCTTTGGGTTCCCTCGACGTGCAAATCACAGAGCTTGCGAAATTCGCAGCCGATGATGGCTCACCGGTAATGTGAACCAGACGAAGGGGGGACAGATATGATCGTAGTCACCGGCACATTCCGCGTGCCACCCAGCATGATGTCGGTTGTTATCCCGGCGATGGAGCAGATGATCGCCGCCAGCCGCGCCGAGGAAGGCTGCATCGAATACGCCTATGGCTTTGATGTGCTGGACACGGGGCTGGTCCGGGTCAGCGAAACATGGCGCGATCGCGAGGCGCTGGAATCGCATTTCCGCACCGCACATATCGCCGAATGGCGCGCGCAGTTTTCAGCTTTGGCTATCTCAGAACGTGATCTGTTTGCTTATGAAACGGCCGACGAGGGCTTCCACATCTGACGCGCTGGGTTACTCGGCTGGCTCATGCGCTTGAGGCTGTTCCGGTGCTCTACCAGTCCGACCAGACAGACGTGCGCCAATGCGGCGTTTGATGCGAGCCAAAGGCGCAGTGATCACGCCATTGGCCTCCATCCAGTCATAGTACTGCCGATATTTGGGATCTTCGGCGAGCAAATGCGCCTCTTCGGTACGAGCGCGCCAGTAATATATGGCATTCACGATCAGCAAGAAGAACGTGTTGCGGATCATATCCACCGGCGATCCGCTCGTGACGAGGAACGGCATGACCGAGCACCACCAGAACAGGTTCTTTGACAGATAGGCCGGGTGGCGGGTGTAGCGATACGGCCCGTTGGTCAGCACTCCGCGATAGGTGAGGTTGGAAAAGCGAATGCCAAACGCAACCGTTGCCCATGCATAGATCGCAGTGAGGAAAATCAGCCAAGCCGCCCATGCCCACAGCATCGGCTCATTGCCCGCTAGCCAGTGGCCCCAGCCCTCAACATTGGCTTCGTAGCTGAGTATCTGATTGTTGTTTCCTATGATCCCCCACACAAAGGGCGGATAACACAGCAACGCCGCCAACCACCCGCCAAGGAATGGGTTGCCGGAACGGATATGCGCATCAAGCGGACGCAGCGTGAACAGATAACCCACCGTGCCAATCTGCACGTCGATCAGGAACAGCAGCGTGATTAACAGCATCCCGAACTCAACCGGGTTGGAGAGGATCGCGGCGGGATTGCTCTCAACGATAAAGGCGAAACCTGGTGGCAGGATCGAGATCATAAACGCGCCAAAAAACGCCTTAATCGCCCATGCGCGCCAATGTTTCTTGATCAGGTCGACGTCCCACTGATCGCGCCCAACTAACATTGCGCCAAAATGCCATGTACCGTCCGCGCGTGGGTCAATCATATAGCGGTCAAGCCAGATGATATAGGGCACTGACAGCACCACCATGGGCACAATCGCAAAGCCCAGAACCTCCATCGCAAACAGGTATGACCCGTCCCAATACCATCGCGCGAGGCAGTAAAAACCCGCGAGGACAACCCATGTTGCCCAAAGCCCGGCGATTTTAACCGCAGCAGTTGGCATCGCATCATTGACGCTGCGCGAGAGGCTCCAATCAAGTCCAGTCGATGGGCGCAAATGCACTCGGTCAACCAGCAGCGACCAAATCGCCATTGGGCCTGCGGTAAACACCATTGCGGTCAGCGCAGCATAAGGGCCGGATAAGACGCCATATTCCCCTTCCAACCCAACCATTTCGGCAAACGCTGGAAAGGTACGGCAGAACAAAATCCACACGAACAGACCCAGCAATCCGGCAAGGCCCACGCCTGCGGAAACATCGCTTTTCGGCAATGTTAAGGGTTTCGAGGGGGAACGCTCGCTCATTACCCCCGGCCAATAGCGCCAAAGGGTTAATTCTCCGGCTACATTATCCGCGTTGTGCCGCAGGCGGACACGCTCGCTTCATTGGTTAACAGTGCACCACCGCCAACGCCTCATTTCCAGGCGTGGATGGTTCCGCTGTCGTCCAGAATATAGAGCATGTTGTCGGCGACCACCGGCGGCAAAGTCACCGGCTGATCAATGTCCGCAAACATTTCCGCAGAGCCTTCGCCTACACTGACTTTCCAGATTTCGCCGCGCGAACTTGCAACCCACAGATTGCCGCCAGCAAGAACGGGACCGGTCCAGAAAATCGGGCCTTTGCGATCTTCCTCGTCGCGGAATTGCTGCAACTGGCTGATCCAGCGTACGCGCCCGGTTGAGCGTGCAATGGCGAGCAAACGGGCATCATCGGTGAGAGTGAAAATCCACTCACCCGCGATGGAAGGGGTTGAGATACCGGCTAGGTTCAACTCCCAAATCCGCTGACCCGTGACCAGCTCGTATGCGGCCATGCGGCCACCTTGGCCAAGGGCATAGACCCGGCCTGAATCGATGATGGGGTCCGCATCAATATCGGTCAGCGAGCTGACCGTGGTCGAGATGTTAGTCCGCGCCAAAGCGTCGGCCCACAATGTGCGTCCGTTCTCGTACCGATAGGCGCTGAGTTCGCCGGATGAATAGCCGGCAATCACAGTGCCATTGCCAGCCGCAGGCGCAGCAACGCCGAAAACGCCGGATTGTGCGCTGGAGCCGGATTCGTTCCACAACAGCGCGCCGTCAGAAGCATTAAGAGAGATGACCTGATTGTCCTGCGTCATCACAAACACTTGGCCAAAGGCGACGGTTGGCGAACCGCGCAGTGGACCGGCAGGCTTGACCTTCCAGATCACCTCTCCGGTAATTGCATCCAACGCCTTAGCTTCACCCGCGCCATTGGTCGCGTAGAGGCGGCCCGCGTCAAAGCTCACCCCACCACCAAAGAGAGATGGGCGCATATCGTCGCTCATTTCATCGTCGCCGCGTGTCCAAACAGGCGCACCGGTCTTACGATCAAAAGCATGGATTATGCCGTCTGTTCCCTCAGCAAACAGCATGTCACCGCCTACGACTGGGGCAGCGGCGAGACGTTCGCGGTCGCTCGATCCCCGGATTCGCGCAGTCCAAGCCTTCGTTGGATTTTCGGCCAGCGTCAGGTGACCATAGGATTTGCTCGCGGAACCGCCGACCTGTGGCCATTCGGCATTAGTCCGTGCGGGCGGCAGGACGACGGAGACAGTCGCAAGCGTGGGATCGACCGCAGCGCCTGTTTCAATGCGCGACAGGATCGGAGTGCGGTTGCCGACGGTCGGCGTGGTTTTTTCACCACCGCCAAACAGGCCGCCACCGGCGCATCCGGTTAGCGCCGCTGCGAGTGCGCCAACTGCCAAAGCGCCCTTCATTCGGGTCAATCGTTTATCCATCTATCCGTCCAGTCCAAATTGTCTTTATTGCTGAGGTCCGGTGGGTCCAGCTGATGCGGCCCCATCGGCAGGGATCACACCTTCATCTTGAAGCAATTGCTCCACATCCTCGATCGCATCCACACCTAATAGACCCGCCATCTGGCGCGCACGTGAACGCAATGTCTCAGGAAGGTCCTCATCTTTCGAAATTTCGCCAAACAGCGCGCCTGCCTCATCACGGTTGCCCGCTTCGAGATGCGCGATGGCTACCAGTTCACCAGCACTGCCAAAGAATGCGTGACCGGGCACAGCGAGCTGGTCGAGCTTTGCGATGATGTCGGCGGGTTCGCGGTCGTCAAAAGTGGTGGCCACTTCGCGCACCAGAGCAAGATCGCGCATCGCTTGAGGTGCTTCGGTATCGGCGACAATGGCGGCGTACAGCTCTACTGCGCGGCCTGTGTCGTCTTGTTCAAGAGCGGAGGCAGCTTGAAGGAAGCGCGCGACCGTACGCGCGCCGGGTGATCCATCTTCGATAAGAGGCGCGACCTTTTCGTCCGCCCCTGCGAAATCTTGCACATCCACCGAATCGAGCGCGCTAATGATGGCCTCTGATTGCTCTTCGAGGCCAGCCTCTGTGGTGCTGTCCCAATACCAATATCCAAACAAACCGGCCAAAAGCAGCGCAATCCCGCCGCCCAATGCAATACCGTAATCCTTGAGGAACGTGGCCGCATCATCCTTACGGACAGCCTCATCGATCTCGCGCATGAGGATTTCGTCCTCGCGCGATGGGCCTTCTGGATTAGTCCCACCAGGTTGTTCTTCGCCGGGAATTTCAGTTGGAGTGCGCGCCACGGGGCGGATTTCCTCGTTACAATGTCTAAGATTGGCTTGCGCGGCTCTTTAAGCAGCGCAGCGCGTGGGCGCAATGGCGCACGGACAGGCGATCACAGTTGCGATTGACACTCCCAGCTCACAATTAACGACCCAGCCCGAATTGGAGGATGACCCTGCGAAGTTGAACGCGCAATTAAGGGCGCTCAAGCGCCCTGCTCCATCGCCCCCCAATACAATGCTCGATAGCTGGCGATCATGCGCGTTTCATCAAAGTGTTCTGCGGCCCGTTCGCGGTTGGCCGCACCCAATTGAGCACGCAAGTCCGGGTTCGCGGCTAGTGCATCCAACGTATTCGCCAATGCATCCACATTGTCCGGAGCAGCAATCAGCGCACGGTTGGGTTCAGACAGGATAGTGCGAATATCGCCAACATCGGGCGCGGCCACAGGCAGGCCAGCGGCCATCGCCTCAACCACTGAAAGCGGGAATTGCTCACTTTTGGAAGACAGCGCGAAGATATCGAACATCCCGATCAGCTTTTCCGGCTCCGTCACAGCGCCGGGCAGATGAACACGGTGCGACACCTCCAGATCATCGGCGACCGCTTTGATCGCTTCGCGGTCCGGCCCCTCACCCAAGATCACCAGCTGCCAATTTTCGGGAAGTTGAGCAAACGCACGCACCATCATGGTCAGCTGCTTAACCGGGCGCAGACCCGCAAGTGTCCCGACCCAGCGCTCTCCCGTGCGCTTAACCACGCGGAATCCCTTGGGATCGGCTTTGCCGGCGAATTTTGCGGTCGCGATACCATTGGGAATGCGCGAGACCTGTTCGCGCGGTTGTTGCCAAGCATTGTGCGCAATCTGCTCCAGCACCCGGCTCGGCACGACCAATTGATGCGTTCGGCGCAGTGCTATTCGGCGGAACCAATTGCGCGATGATTTGAGCTGATCCGCCTCATCCTCGTTAAAGCCATCCTCATGATGGATCAGCGGGGGCAGCTTTAGCGGGTCGCAAAACACCGTGTGCGCCATCACCGCATTCATTGCGCCCCAATTGTATGTGAGAACAAGGTCAAACGGCTTCATCGCCTTGGCTATCGCAACCATGCGCCCCGGCGTTGGTAGACCTGTGAGCGAAGGAAAACTTGCTGGAAAAGCGGCATTCACACCGCGCGAAATATGATCGCGCGCGCCCAGTTGATCGGGCATTCCAGAGACGATTGTGTGTGACAATTCGTCACCAAACGCATTCATCAATTGCACCGCGCGCAGCTCTTTGCCGCCCGGCGCAAAGGTCGAATGCAAGTGCAGGATTTTGGGAACTTTGGCCTCAGACGTCATGACGTCGCGTCACACTTTCGCCAACAGCGCATTGATCGCCGCGCGCGCTTCGGGTTCGTCCAAAGTCGGCGCATGGCCGACACGCGGGACAGTGACGCTGGTCATAGCTGGGTTGCGCACGCCCATCTGCTTCACCGTTTCCTCCGTCAAAAGGTCGGATAATTCACCGCGCACCAGCACCATCGGCACATCGCGCAACGCTTCATAAGCGAGCCACAGATTGGGCGGCGCGGCATTGCCTGCGTCCTTAAACGGCTCAGCAATCGCCATGTCATAGTCGAACCCGATCCGCCCGTTTTGCCCGACCACAAATGTGCGCTTGGCCATCTCCAACCATTGATCGAGGTCGTAGTCTGGGAACGAGGATGAATGCACATCGCTGATCGAGCGGGCCGCGTGCATCCAGGTGGGATAGCTGCGCGATTGGCCGACATATCCAGAGATACGCTCAATCCCCGCTGGGTTAATCTCTGGCCCGATATCATTCAACACCAATGCCGCGATCCGTCCCGGCCCAGCTGCGGCCATCAACATCGCCATCAACCCGCCCATCGAGGTGCCGATGATAATGAACTTGTCTACGCCCAACTCGCTCAGCAGTTTTTCCACATCCGCGACATATTGCATTGGATTGTAGGTCGCCGATGAAGGCGCATAATCGCTTTGCCCGCGACCGCGCATTTCGGGGACAATCACCCGGCGGCTTTGCGCAATATGTGCGGCCAGATCGGCGAAATCGCGCGAATTGCGGGTCAGGCCATGCATGCACAAAACCGGCAGTCCATCATAACCCTTCGGCCCTGCATAATCGCGGTAATAGAGGTTAAGGCCGTCCGCACTGGTCCAGCTTTTATCGTCGAAATTATTGGCCATGAAAGGAACGCGCCCGTTAGCAAATGTTGAGCGCGCTTGCAGGCACGCTTGCTTACCCCCACTATCGCGGGATGACCGACGAACCGCAAGCCGCGATGTACACCCCTGACCCCGCTGTAAACACTCTGGCCGATTGGCTCGCTGCGCCGGTGGAGGGTGCAGATTTCCCCGAAACCATTTTGCGTTTTCGCAATGATCGCGCGGCGGCCAGCATCGGCTTAGCAGGCTTAAGCGACGAGGCATGGTGCCAATATATGGGCCGTTTTGAACCGTTGGAGGAGAATTTGCCTCAGCCGCTTGCGCTGAAATATCACGGCCATCAATTCCGGGTCTACAATCCGGAAATCGGCGATGGGCGCGGATTTCTGTTTGCACAAATGCGTGATGAGCATGGCCGATTGATGGACCTTGGAACCAAGGGTTCGGGCACCACCCCCTTTAGCCGTTTGGGCGATGGTCGGCTGACGCTGAAAGGTGCGGTGCGCGAGATTTTGGCGACTGAGATGCTGGAGGCGTTGGGCGTCAACACATCGAAGACACTGAGCGTCATCGAGACCGGCGAAAAGCTGATGCGCGAGGATGAGCCATCGCCCACCCGTTCAGCAGTCATGGTCCGATTAAGCCATTCGCATATCCGCATCGGCACATTCCAACGCCTGCTCGCACATGAAGAAACCGAGCAGATGGCGGCGCTGGTCCAATATTGCCTCACTCATTTTCCTGGCTCGCCTCCACCTTCCGATGCGCCGGGCCGCGATGAGCCTGCGGTCAAATTGATGCACAATCTGGTCGAACGCATGGCCGATCTCGCGGCAAGCTATATGGTCGCAGGGTTCGTGCACGGCGTGCTCAACACCGACAATATGAATGTGACAGGTGAGAGCTTTGATTATGGACCGTGGCGTTGGCTGCCGACATGGGACCCTAGTTTTACTGCCGCCTATTTCGACCATGCCGGCCTCTATTCCTTTGGCCGCCAGCCAGAGGCCCTGCACTGGAATTGCGGGCAATTCGCGGTCGCTTTGCGACTGCTGGCTGAAACTGAACCGCTGGTCTTTGCGCTCGAACGGTTTGGGCCGCTTTATATGGAAGCAATTGCGCGCCGATGGTGTTGGCGATTGGGCGTGGAGCCGCGCGGAGTCGAATACGACAGCACGCTTGTTTCCCTATGCGAAAAGGCGATGCGCGATAGCAAGGCGCAACCCGATGCGTTTTTCTTCAAACATCGCGGCGGGGATGGGACGGATGGCGAGCTGGCTGAGGCATTAATTGACTACACCATCAGCGATAATTCGCACGCCTATTGGAGCGATGCGGTCCCACAATCCATGGTAGTGGATGAAGTCGAAGCGATATGGTCAGCGATTGATGAGAGTGATGATTGGCAGCCACTCAACGACAAGGTCGCCGCCTTGCGTCGGATGGGCGATGCGCATGGCCCTGCACCCACTCCAGCCGGGCACGCCGACTAAGCATTCCAACGGAAGCCTTGTTCCAGTGTAAACACATGTCTTCGCACTATCATTTTGCCGAATCCCAGACTAACAATGCGGTCTAGGGGGGCGCAGGCTGTTCGGTCGGCGTTTATTTCGGCAATGCAGGCCCAAATTTGGGCACGGCAGGCAGGGACAGCCAACGAACCGGCACGATGACGGACGACATTCTGATATCTTATGGCCCTGCCACGGGCGAAGAAGTGTGGCGTGGGAACTATGGCGATGTAGACGCTGCGGTTAGCCGCGCCCGCCGCGCATGGCCCGCATGGGCTGGTCGCGCGCTCGCCAATCGGATTGAGCTGGCGCGCCGTTTTGCCAATGAAGTGCGCGCCGATACGGATAAAATTTCCGAGCTGATCGCTAATGAGACCGGCAAACCCATTTGGGAGGCCCGCACCGAAGTCGACGCAGTGATCGCCAAAGTTGATATCTCGGTACAGGCCTACGCCGAACGCACCGGCAAGAAAAAGCTCGACAGCGCATTGCAAGGTACAGCGGCGGTTCGCCACAAACCACACGGGGTTATGGCGGTGCTTGGCCCTTACAATTTCCCTGCGCACCTGCCCAATGGCCACATGGTCCCCGCATTGATCGCGGGCAATGTCGTCTTGCTTAAACCATCGGAAAAAGCACCGGGCGTGTCAGAGGCATTGATCGAATGCTGGCGCCGCGCGGGCGCACCAGACGATGCAATACAATTGGTGATTGGCGGCCCTGACGAAGGCAAAGCTCTGGTCGCGCATCCGGGCGTCGACGGCGTGCTGTTTACCGGTTCCGCGCAAGCAGGCATCGCAATCAACCGCAAACTGGCGGCCAATCCGGGCAAGATCGTCGCACTGGAAATGGGCGGTAACAACCCGATTGTCGTGATCGACACGCCCAAGGTGCGCGATGCGGCTGTGCTGATTATTCAAAGCGCTTTTACCACCGCCGGACAACGCTGCACCGCAGCGCGGCGATTGGTGGTCGTCGACAGCATGTATGATACGTTGATGGCGGAATTGCTGCCCATGGCGAAAAAGCTGATCGTGGGTGAACCCTTTGCCGATCCGCAACCGTTCATGGGTCCGGTGATCGACAACGAATCCGCTGAACGCTTGATGGAAAGCTTTCTCACTTTGCTGACCGCAGGTGGCAAAGCGTTGCTGCCCATGCGCCGCACTGATCCTGATAAGCCCTTCCTCACGCCCGGGATTATCGACACGACCGATATACCAGACCGCCCCGATGTCGAATTGTTCGGCCCCGTTTTGCAAGTCATCCGTGTGCCCGATTTCGATGCTGGCATTGCAGAAGCGAACAACACACGCTTTGGCCTCTCAGCCTCGCTGATCGGCGGTTCGCCTGATGACTATGGGCGGTTCTGGGCGAACATTCGGGCCGGCATTATCAATTGGAATCGCCCGACCAATGGCGCGTCTTCATCGGCTCCGTTTGGGGGGATCGGCCTGTCGGGCAATCATCGACCCGCCGCCTATTACGCCGCTGATTATTGCGCATACCCAGTTGCCAGCACTGAGATGGATCAACCGCGCGCGAATATCGGGATTGGTCTGAAAGACTAACCATACGGTCGGTCTTCGGCGCCTATTTGCGCCAGTGGATCACATCGACAGCTGTCATACCGCCAGTGCCTTCACGCACATGCACCGCCATCACCTGATCGCGCCGCTCTGCGCGCAATTGCATCTCTGGTAAATCAAATCGCTCAATCCGGAACCGCGCCCGATCAGCTTTGGTGAAATGGTATTCCAACGCATCCTCACGCGACACAGGCGTCAGATAGCGCACAACGCGAATAACGCAGGTGCCCTCATCCACACCCGCCGCTTGACGAACCATCCCATGCGGCATGATCGCGGAGGTTGGCGGAAGGCCGGTCGACCATGAGAGCCGTCCGGTGAGGTTTTCGATACAGTCCGTGCGGCTTCCGACCGCCTCAACCATCTCTCCCGCATTTGTCAGCTCGGCAAGCGATGGGTTACCTTCGCTACCATTGGCGGCAGGCAGGTCAGGAATCGGCCCCTCTTCAAGCAATTCAATCCTTGCCGCATCGCGCGCTCTGCCAGCGGCATCGTCGCGCGCGTTAAACGGCGGCAACGGATGGCCATCGCGATAGGCAATCACTGCATTTGCCTCATTGCGCCAGGCAAGATCCGGGTCGACCATAAGCGGATCGTTCAATGCTCGCGCCAATAGCGGATCCTGCGCGAGGACCTGCTCTGGCTCAGCGACCGGCTCCTCTGTGCACGCGGCAAGAGTGAACGCGGTGATGGCGCATAGGAAAAGGGGGATGCGGCGTTGCATGCGCGCTCTTTTGCCGGATTTTGGTTAATTTTCGCTGTTTTTTGCCATGCAAAATCTTGATCGCGCGACGGACCAGAATCGAAAACGCCCCCACGCTCCCCGAAGGGACCATGAGAGCGCTTTCCACGGCTGGTGGGAGCCGCGCCAAGGCCACCGGGTGGTGGTGACCCAAGTTTGGATCAAAGGACCGTCTAAAGTGGTGTGGGAGGTGACGCCCCTTGACTGTGCGTTCATCTATACATCGTCGAAAATGAACGGATCGCGAGCATGATGTTGGGGTTTGTTCAGGCTTTTGTCCAGAAACCTTACAATTGCGCGATGCTTGCTGCGCCCTTGCGCCGACTCTTCGCGCAGCCTAGGGCGCGGTTCTCCCATGCAAAATGCGCCCCCTTCACAGTCTGATGAGACACCATCCGGCCTTCCCGCGGCGCTCGGCGCGTACGTCATCTGGGGTTTCCTGCCGCTGTATTTGCTGCTGGTGAGCGAGGTTCCACCGTTCGAATTTGTCGGCTGGCGCATCATTTGGACGCTGCCGCTTTGCTTGCTCATCATCACGGTCCGGCGGCAAATGCCTGAGTTGAAAGCGCTCCTTGCGAATCCGCGCGCCCTTTTGGCGCTGTTCGCAAGCGCGCTTCTTATCGGCATCAACTGGTTCGTCTATGTCTGGGCCATCGCCGAAAATCAGGTCTATGCCGCCAGCCTTGGCTACTATCTCAATCCGCTCTTGAACGTATTGTTGGGCACCGTTTTGCTGAAAGAGCGGCTGTCCAAATGGCAGTGGATAGCCGTCGCAGTAGCGGCAAGTGCGGTGGCTTTGCTGTCGGTGGGCGCTTTGACCAGCCTTTGGATCAGCTTGACGCTCGCATTGAGCTTTTGCCTCTATGGTCTTGTTCGCAAACAAGTTGCTGTCGGGTCATTGCCCGGATTGACCATTGAAAGCGCGATCCTGTTACTGCCCGCTTGTGGCATTGCGGCATGGTATGCGGCCAGCCCAGAGGGCTCTGCATTCGGCAATGATGCTAAGCTTAGCCTCATCATCATCTTCTCCGGAGTGGTGACAGCGGTACCGCTTTTGCTGTTTGCGATAGCCGCGCGGCGGATGCCCTATTCGACGCTCGGCTTCATCCAATATCTCGCGCCGACCATTGTGTTTCTGCTAGGCCTAACCGTGTTTGGTCAGCAGCTGCGCCCAGTGCAATTGGGCAGCTTCATCCTCATCTGGATTGCCATTGCGATCTTCGTCGCCGACCTTTGGGCAAAATCACGCCGCGCCAAAGCGGCAGCAACAGCGGTTTAGCCCACAAAGCGCCAATCCAGCGTTTGACCACCATGCCACGGGACGATTTTGGAGCCTGCAAGATCGAGTTCATCGGGCACGGCGTTACCGGCCCGCTCCAACGTCACGGTCTCGTCATTCACGGGCAGACCGTAAAATGCAGGACCATTGAGCGAGGCAAAGCCCTCAAAATGCTCCAACGCATCCTCTTCATCAAAGACGGTCAGATAGCTTTCCAGCGCATAGGGCGCACCAAAAATACCCGCACATCCGCACGCACTCTCTTTATCCCCGCGCAGATGCGGGGCCGAGTCGGTGCCTAAGAAGAACTTTGGAGAACCCGATGTCGCCGCTGCGCGCAGCGCTAATCGGTGCAGCTCACGTTTGGCCACGGGAAGGCAGTAATTGTGGGGCTGTATCCCACCCACCAACATGGCGTTGCGATTGATATGAAGGTGTTGTGGCGTGATCGTTGCGGCGACTTGCGGCCCCTCACCCATCACAAAGTCCACCGCATCCTTTGTGGTAATGTGTTCAAACACCACCTTAAGACGCGGAAAATTCGCCACAATTGCGCGCATATGGCGATCGATAAACTCTGCCTCTCGGTCGAAGACGTCGATATCCGCATCGGTCACTTCGCCATGAATGCACAGAACAATGCCCTCTGCCTCCATCCGCTCGAGCACGGGATAGATGCGCTCAACATCGCTGACGCCATGCGCGGAATTGGTGGTGGCATTGGCGGGATAGAGTTTGGCGGCAGTGAAAACACCGTCTGCCGCGCCCCGCGCCAGATCATCAGGATCGGTGGTGTCGGTGAGGTAGCATGTCATCAGCGGGGTGAAGTCGACGCCCGCTGGCACGGCGGCCGAAATTCGCTCCCGATATTCCGCCGCCAGCGCAGCCGTCGTCACCGGGGGGGTCAGGTTCGGCATCACAATTGCGCGTCCGAATTGCCGCGCGGTGTAGGGCACAACGCCGCGCATGATCTCTCCATCGCGGAAATGCAGGTGCCAATCATCGGGGCGGCGAATTGTGAGCGTGTCAGTCATGGGCAAAGCCTTAGTGCGACGCGAAAAGGCTTTCCAGTCCCGCCGCGCGGCAATAGACGGCTAGCCATGACCACAATCGGATTTCTCGCCTGCGAAACGACTCTGCCCACAGGCGAAGACAGCACAAAGGTGCGGCGCGACGATGCGTTTGAGCACGATCTGATGATTCGAGCTTTGGAGCCTGCCTTTGCAGCGAAGGGACTGGAGTTGAAAGTCATCGATTGGGAGGCCCCGATTGATGAATTTGATGGGGTCGATCTGGTGATGCTCGGCTCTGCATGGAATTATCAGGACCGGGCGGATGCCTTTCTGGCTAAGCTTGATTCGCTGGCCGCAAGCGGGGTCATGGTCTGCAACTCGCCAGAGGTCGTGCGCTGGAACATCGCAAAAACCTATCTGCGCGAATTGAAGGAAAAAGGCGCAGCGACAATCCCTACTTTATGGCGAGAGGACGTGACGGCAAAGGGCGTAATCGAGGCTCTCGACGTGTTTGAATGCGACCGGGTGGTGGTAAAACGCCAAGTCGGCGCGGGCGCAGAGGGTCAAGAATTGATCGCGCGAAACACTTTGCCGGGCGCCGATTGGAGCTTTGGCCAACCCGCCATGATCCAACCCTTCCTGCCCGCAATCGCGCAAGAGGGCGAGCTGAGCTTCATCTTCATCGATGGCGAATTCAGCCACGCTTTGCGCAAATGCGCGGCTAAGGGCGAATACCGCATCCAGTCACTCTATGGCGGCACGGAGGAAAATCACGCGCCTTCTCACGAAGAAGCCAAAGCGGCACGCGCGATCATCACCGCCCTGCCCTTTGACCCGCCACTTTATGCCCGCATCGATATGCTGCGGATGGAGGACGGCGCATTGGCGGTTATGGAAGCGGAGATGATCGAACCCTATCTCTATCCCGTGCAAGGGCCGGAATTGGGCGAGCGTTTAGCCGTGGCGATAACGAAGAGAGTGTCTGCAAAATGACTGCGATGATCCTGAAATCTCGTGCGATCATTCGCATGTCCCCCGCCGAAGTGGGCGAGAATGTGCGCGAGTTCTTACAGGGACTGGTTACCAATGATGTGTCCGGCGATCTGCCAGTCTATGCCGCGCTGCTCTCTGCCCAAGGCAAGGCCATGTTCGACTTTTTCGTATGGGAAGGTGCCGATGGCGGAGTGTTGATCGATTGTGAGGGAAACGGCGCGGATGATCTGGTCAAGCGGCTGTCACTCTATCGCCTGCGCCGCAAGATCGACATCGCGCGCGAACCGGCACTTGGCACCTATTGGAGCACCGACGCGTTCGAGGGTTCCTCACCAGACCCACGCCTGCCATCACTCGGCAACCGCATGGTCGGACCTATTGGAAACGCGCCATCAGCGGATGCAGACTACCTCGCACACCGACTCGCGAAAGGCGTAGCAGAGGGCCGCGCAGAACTGGGCGATATCCTGTGGTTGGAGACCAATGCGATTGAACTTCACGGCGTAAGCTTCGAAAAAGGCTGCTATATAGGCCAAGAAAACACGGCGCGGATGAATTGGCGGCAAAAGGTCAATCGGCGCTTGGTTGTCGTGCCGCTGGACGCATCTCAGGAAAAGCGCCGCAAGATCGCCTATCCCGACCTCGGCCTTGCCATCGACCATTTGCGTGTCGCCGATCTGGACTCAGCCAGCCTGCCCGAATGGCAAAGCGCCAGTATCACCGACTAGGTTTGATAATGCGCGGCCATTGAGGCTTCGAGGTTTGCCGCTGCCCGATCCCGCGCAGTATCGCGCGGTAAGTTGAGAGACTTAGCCAGAGCAGCCCCAATCAACGCATCGCCCAGCGCGAGCAGCACTAGGCTGAGCGTGTCTTTGTGCACATGCATTTCATCGCCGTGCATCTCTGCCTCGCCAGGCGCAATCTCATCGACCAATTCGTGGATGGTCGAAATTATCGGATTAAGCGCATCCTCATTGCCCGTCAGCAGCATCCAACTGGTCAGAGCGCCCGCTCCTTCGCGGTCAAATGCATCAAAAGCCAGATCCACCACTTCGCGTGCAGAACCCAGGCCTGCGCGGCTGGCATGGACTGCCTCGATAATCGTCTCGCAAACCGTCCGCGCCAGATGTTCAGCGAGTGCCTTTTGCAGGCCAGATGCCGAGCCAAAATGGTGCAGCAGATTGGCGTGCGTGCGCCCAATCCGCCCAGCCACCGCTTTCAAAGTGACCGATTGCGGACCTGTTTCGATAAGCAATGCACGAGCAGCCTCAAGGGCCGATTTGCGCGATTCTTCGGGGCTTAGACGTTTGCGAGCTGTCATCAGCAATACGGTTAGGCGAGTTGGTACGCACGCTCAAGCCGCGCGCTGCACCGGGCTCACATCTTCCACCAGTTCCATCTCGAATTCGTTCGCGAGCGCCGCTTCACCACGCCCCAGCGAATGCTGCATCCGCTGCGTTCCGGTCGAGACAAAGCCGATCTTGCGCAAAACCGCGCCTGATGCGGGATTATCGACAAAATGCGCCGCCGTGATCCGCCGAAAGCCAAGTGTGCGTGCCATCGCAACCACAGCGCGCCCCGCTTCGGTGGCATAACCTCGCCCCCAGTATGGCCGCGCAATCCAATAGCCGACCTCACCATCGCTCTGGTCAGAGGCGTCCAGTCCAATCGTGCCAACAACAGCGCAGGTCTCAGGACAGGTGATCAGGAAACGCGGATGCATGGCAGGGATTGATCGGCTCGCGAACTGGCGCGCATCGGCATCGGTATAAGGATGCGGGGCGCTAGCCAGATTGCGCAGCACTTCAAGATCGGCAATCCCGGCTTTGATACCTTGCCAATCTTCGGGCCATATGGGCCGGAGCAGCAATCTTTCGCTTCTGTGAAACACGTCTCTCTCCCTTCCTTACCACATTGCCGGACCTCACCGCAGGACTTACCCGCCGCAAGTGACAGTGTGACGACCCAGTGTCCGCGTGGACATCCGGATCAATACTCAAGGGAGAAACGAGAAGAGGGAGACAGCTCCCCCGGTTTAATCCGGGGTGGCCCTTCTCCCTCTACGCTGCCGGTATGTTGACCCGGCTAGGACCGCCCCGATGGACGATCCTTTTATTGAAACGTCCAGTTATTCTGCCGCTAGCGCGATCGTATCAACCGATACGTATTTGCGACCAAGCTTGCCTTTGTGGAATCGGACCACGCCTTCTTCGAGTGCGAAGAGGGTATGATCCTTGCCCATGCCGACATTGGTGCCCGGATAGAATTTGGTGCCGCGCTGACGCACGAGAATGTTGCCGCCGATCACGCCCTGACCGCCGAATTTCTTCACACCAAGGCGGCGACCGACTGAGTCGCGACCGTTACGCGATGAACCGCCTGCTTTTTTATGTGCCATGGGTCCTGATCCTTACTTGCTGTCGTCAGCTTTGGGCGCGGCTTTCTTAGCCGGTGCCTTTTTCGCTGGAGCTTTTTTCGCAGCAGGCTTTTTCGCCGCCGCTTCGGTTTTCGGTGCCGCAGCCTTCTTGGCCGGAGCCTTTTTAGCTGGTGCTGCCTTTGTTTCCGTCTCTGCCTTTGGCGCAGCTTCCTTTTTGGGAGCAGCTGCCTTCTTTGCAGGGGCCTTCTTGCCTTCGCCCACATCGGTGATGCGCAGCAAAGTCATTTGCTGACGGTGGCCAGCCTTGCGACGATAGTTGTGACGGCGACGTTTTTTGAAAACGATCACCTTCTCGCTTTTCGCCTGAGCGATAATCTCAGCCGATACGGTGACCTTAGCGGCGTCAGCGATAGAATCGCCCTCACCGGCCAAAAGGACATCGCCCAGCGTGACGGTATCACCCGCTTCACCAGCGAGCTTCTCAACAGAAATTTTGTCTCCGGCGGCAACCCGATATTGCTTGCCGCCTGTGCGCACTATCGCGAACATGGCTTAATACTCTCAATCTTGTGCTGTGCCCGATCCAAAGCAAACAAGTTGCACCGGTCGAACGGCAGTTCGGCGCCGCGAGTTTGCAGCGTCGGAAAGAAGGGAGCCGTTAAGGGGAATGCTGCGCCAAGTCAACGCTGGTCTTCGCACAAATTGGCCAATTGCGATCAACTGGCCGCTTTCTCGATCATCCTTGTGATGATAACGCAGAGCGCAATGATATTGAAGACACCGCGAAACCTTTGCCTTTGTGCCCTTTCCAGCGCCCTTATCACAGGGTGTGCGGGGAGCAGCGATCTCTATCCCTCGCTCGCCGTGCGTGATGCGGAGCGCGCTAGCGGGCAAAACGGGCCCGTTAGCCCTGCGCCGCCGTCTCCGATTACAGTGGCGGACCGCACCCGCATCGGTGATTTGCTCGAGCAAGCGCGCCTTTCGCATCAGGCTTTCGAGGCGGCACAACCCCGCGCAACACAGCTTGCGAGAGCCGCAGGGGGAATCGAAAGCGACAGCCGAGCGCGCGCTTTGGTAGCGATAGCCGGACTCAGTACATTGCGCGGTCAAACCACGATTGCCCTAGCGAGCCTCGACCAATTGTCAGCGCAGGCCGCATCTCAATTCACAATGACCGAGGAAATTGACCGCGCTCAATCACAGGTCGAAGCGATGGTCAGAGCGCAGGATAATGCTCTGACATCGATTGAGGCGGCTTTGCGGTGACCAATCTCGCCTGCGAGACCTGTCCGGTGCGCGACAGCGCGGCATGCTCGGTATTGAGCGAGGAAGAACGCGACGCTTTGGCAAAAGCTGGCCGTACGCGCACGCTCAAACGCGGTGAAATGCTTTTCGCCGCAGGAGATAGCGAAGCCGCTTGCGCCACCTTAGTCAGCGGGGCCTTGAAAGTTTCAGCAGTGGATAGGGATGGCCATGAGCAAATCCTCGCTTTGGTCCACCCATCGGGCTTTATCGGGGAAATGTTCGCGCCCTTTGCGCATCACGACGTGACTGCGTTGACAGACAGTAAGCTGTGCACCTTTGCCCGTGGCGATTTGGAGAATGCGTTAGAGGCCTACCCTGCTCTTGCCCGTGCATTGCTTCGCCGGTCTCAGGAGGATTTGCTCGCCACGCGCAATCTGTTGGAGTTAACCGGGCAGACCAGCGCCGAGACCCGCATCGCGGCGCTACTGCATGATTTTGCGAGCGCGGCGAGCCAATCATCGTGTCATTTGGCAAGTGAATTTGAACTGCCTCTGACCCGAGGTGAGATCGCCAATATGTTGGGCCTGACCATCGAAACCGTCAGCAGAAAGCTGGGTGAGATCGAGGCGATGGGAGCGATCCGACGCAAAGGGAAACGCGGGATCGAACTGGTCGACCCCGCGCTCCTCCTGGACCTTTCGGCCCGCCCAACTGGTTGATCCTACACCAGCGCGGCAATGACCACTACAGTGAGCCCCCAAGCGACGATCAGTACCGGCAGGATCAGCATTTGGATCGTGGCATCCCGCGCTGTCAGCCGCCCGGTGTTGGTCATAATTCCACTTTGAGCGAACTTGCCCATGGTCATCGGCTTTGTGTCATTGCCCTTCAAACGGGTCCAAGCAGCCGGAAAACCGAAAAGGCCCAGTGTGAACACCACAAAAATTGCCATCGGAATGATCAGGCCCGGTGTGGCAAGCCCAGCAGCCAGCACCGCAAAGAATGTGAGATAGAGGCCCACAGTTACTGCATAAAGCGCGGTGGGAAGCTCAAAATTGCGATCAACCTCCACTTGATGACGGTGCGCAAGCTGGACAGCATCCGGCGCGGCGACGATCCGCGCTTTGCCATGGTCGAGTTGCTCTTGGATCTGCTTGCTCATCATTCTGCTCCTTTGTTGGATGCAGAACTACTGCGTGTGTCAGTGGCCGACATTGATCTGGATCAAACTGGCCCGCTTTTTTCGCTCCAACGCGCCAAGTCGGTGTGATCGGCCGCGCGTGGCTCAATCCACTGCCATTCCCCGCCACGTTTCTCTCGCTTCCAAAACCATGCGGCGCTTTTGAGGTGATCCATGCAGAAATCGACAGCTTCGATTGCATCGCGCCGGTGACGTGCAGCGGCTGCGACACAGACGATAGGTTCGCCCGGTGCGAGCTCTCCGACACGGTGCAACATCACCAGCCCCATCAGGTCAAAGCGCGCATGGGCATGACTTGCGAGCGCCTCCATCGATGGCAATGTGAGTAGTTCGTAATGCGACAATTCGAGGGCTTCGACACCGCTCGCTCGCACTTTTCCGATGAAAGTCGCAATTCCGCCTGCATCGGACGCAGCAACAGCGAGATTGTCGACAGCTTGATTCGGATCGAGCAGCCCCGTGACCAAGCGAATATCGTCCATCACGTGCCTCTTAGCCGCCCGAGACAGGGGGAAGCAGCGCAACCTCTTCGCCGTCTTTCGCGTTGAGCTGCGTCTTGTCAGAGAGGACTTTGCCGCCACACGCGACATTGACGCGCGCCTCGTTCAACTGTTCAGCCACCGCCTCACCGACATGCTCAAGCAATCCCGCCCAATCGAGTGGTCCGGGGACTTCGCGGCTCTCTGCGCCTGCCACGTCACGCAAGGGGCCTAAGAAAATGATCGTGACCGCCATCGCCGCTATCCTCCTGTCATTGACATATGCCGCGCCAAGGCTGGATCAGCGCCGCGTTGGTCCATGCGGAATTGGTGTCGCTCAGGCTTAATCGTCATCGCTTCCTCCAACGCTTTGACAAGCTCGCGTTGCGGAGCATCGGAGCGCAAGGCCGCGCGCAAATCCACCTGTTCGGCCCCACCAAGGCACGGGTAAAGTTGACCCGTTGCCGTCACACGCAAACGGTTGCAGCCTGCGCAGAAGTTGCTGGTGTGCGGTGTGATCAGGCCCAGCCTGCCGCTAGTCTCTGCGATATCAATATAGCGTGCTGGACCACCCGTGGACGCATCACTGTCGGTCAAGGTCCAGCGCTGCTCAAGACGAGCGCGAACATCATCCAGCGGCAGATATTGGTCGAGCCGCTCTTCCTCCACATCGCCCAGTGGCATAACCTCTATCAAGGTCACATCGTGGCCTTGTGCGTGCCCCCATGCGATCAAATCGGGCAGCTCATCCTCGTTCACATCCTTTAGGGCGACAGCGTTGAGCTTCACCTTCAGCCCCGCATCGCGCGCCGCAGCGATCCCTTCGAGAACCTGTGGCAAAGCATCCCGCCGCGTCAGTTCAGCAAAACGAGTGCGGTCCAGCGTATCGAGTGAGACATTGACCCGCCGCACGCCCGACTTTGCCAGAGCATCCGCATGAGCAGCCAGTTGCGTCGCATTGGTGGTGAGCGTTAGCTCTTCGAGACCATGCCCCAATCGGCGTCCCAGCGCGGAAAACAGGTCCATAATATCGCGCCGTACCAATGGCTCTCCGCCGGTGATGCGAATCTTGGTGACGCCGCGATCGATAAATCCGCTGGCCAGCTCATACAGCTCCTCCAGCGTCAAAACTTCGCGTTTCGGCAGGAAGGTCATGCGCTCAGGCATGCAATAGGTGCAGCGCAGGTCGCAGCGATCCGTCACCGACAGACGCAGGTAAGTGATCCGCCGTTGGAAGGTATCAACCAGCGGCATTGGTTGATGATCATCGACCACAATCCGGTCGCGGGTTCTGGAGGTAACCTCAGTCATGCGCCTCAACATAGTGCCCCGTGACGCCGGGCGCATTCCCCAAATAGGCTAGCACCTCTTCAAGGCTCTTTCCCGGAGCGCCAGCGGCGACATTCACCCGTTTCGGAGTGTATTCACGCGCCAGATCACGGGCGATGGCGGTGCGCCAATCTTTATGTTCGGGGCCAGCAGCAGGTAGTGCAATCGCCAAAGCAGCGACCGCATCATCGCTCAACAATGCGCGCGCTTCTTCAAGATGATCGGCCATAAAGGCTTCCGCGGCCATAAGGCTGCTTTCAGGCAGTTGAGTGACACTCAACACGCGCTGTTCGCCGACACTCACCCGGATGGGCGCTCTCGGTGGAGGGTGATACCGATCTTCTCATTCGCCTCTGCAATGGCCAGTTTCACGATCTTCACCGTGACCGCCTGAACGCGATTGTCCTGTACAAACAGCGTCTCACAAATGTGATCGCCCACCGCCTCAATCAGCTTGAAATGCACACCCTTTGGCAGCCCTTCAGAGGCTGCAAATTTGAGATCCATGTAGTTCTTGCTCGCATCCAGCGGCGTGTCCGGATCATACCTGTCCGCAATGTCATATCGCGCCTGCACAGTGATGCGCAGGGGTTGAGGTTTGCCGGTTTCTTCCGAGTAAATGCCGGTGAGGACATTCACTTCGAGATCGGTGACTTCGAGGATGAGCGAATCGGTGTTGGTCATATTGGCCGCTGCCTTAGCCCGGATTGGACCACCGTGCGAAGATAGCGGTTGGCAGCAGGCGGCCACCCTCCCCCTGTTCGCGCACGGCAAGGTCGCCATGTTCGATTTTGCCAGGCAAATCACTGAGAGCTTCGTCAAGCAGACCTGCAATCGAGAGGCTACTCATCCGCACAGCATAGACAGTGAGGAACAGGAACGCGCTCTTGTCATCCAGCAGCCTCGCGCAATCGCCGATCAGGTCAGGGAGGCCCTCTTCGATCCGCCAGGTTTCATTCTTCGGTCCGCGCCCGAATTTGGGAGGATCTAGGATGATCCCGTCATAGCGCTTCTCGCGCCGAACTTCGCGCGCGGCAAATTTCGCCGCATCATCAATCAGCCAGCGGATCGGGCGGTCCTCCATATTGGACAGCGCCGCATTTTCCCGCGCCTGTGCCACCGATTTCTTCGATGCATCAACATGGGTGACCGGACCATGCTGGCTCAGCGCAAGCGAACCAAGGCCGGTATAGCCAAACATGTTCATGGTCTCAGCATCAGTCCGGCTCCCAAGCTGCATGCGCATCCAATCCCATACCGCCGACATATCGGGAAAGAATTGCAGGTGGCGAAAAGGCGTGGGGAGCGCGGTGAAGCGCACATCATTCCAAGCCAGCTCCCAACCCGTTTCCGGGACAGCAGGATCAAGCGACCAGCGACCACCGCCATCCTCATCCGAGCCGGGGATGAACTCGCCTGCTGCGGGCCAATCGGAAAGACGAGGTTGCCACATTGCCTGAGGCTCGGGCCGGATAAAGGCGTGGGGGCCAAACGCCTCATATTTACGCCCAGCTCCGCTATCCAGCAGGCGATAGGCGTCCCAACCGGTCGCCTCCATAACCAACGGTTGCTGGACCAGCTGCGCCATCAGCCTTTGGCTGCAGACGCGTTTTCGAGCACGAAGTCACGCGACGTCTCATAGTCACCGGCGAGCTCAGTGAAGTGCTCCTCTCTTCCGAACAAATCGCCCACACGCGGCGGCAAAGGAGGCCGCACTCCAACGGCGCGCTCAACCGCATCGCGGAACTTGGCCGGATGCGCAGTGGCGAGCGTCACGATGGGTGTGCCGGGTGCGACTTGATCTTCAGTCGCATTCAGGCTGGCGTGCAAGCCGACACCCGTATGCGGATCGATCACTTGTGCAGTGTTGCGATAGACCCACTGCAGAGCCCGCGCGGTTTCGTCTTGATCGGCACGGGCGCTGGTGAACAACGCGGCTGCTCCTTCACGCTGAGCATTGGTGAGCTGCATCGCGCGATTGGCGTCGAACTCCGCCATCTGCGCAGCCATTGCTGCACCATCCCGTCCTCCGCAGTCGAACAACAGCCGCTCAAAATTCGAGCTGACCTGAATATCCATCGATGGCGTGATTGTCGCGGTTGTGTCGCCAGCGGAGTAGTCCCCATCAGACAAAGCACGGTGGAGGATATCGTTGACGTTCGTCGCCACGATCAGCCGCTCTATCGGTAACCCCATTTGCGCCGCGACATAGCCTGCAAACACATCACCAAAATTGCCGGTCGGCACGCTATAGGCAACCTTCCGATCAGGCGCGCCCAATTGCAGCGCGGAGGTGAAGTAGTAGACCACCTGCGCCATCAAACGCGCCCAGTTGATAGAATTCACCGCGCCAAGGTTCAGCGGGCCATTCACGCTAGTGTCTGAGAACATCGCCTTCACGTGACGCTGAGCATCGTCAAAGCTGCCATCGATGGCGATATTGTGAACATTCGGTGCGCGCACCGTCGTCATCTGACGACGCTGCACTTCACTTACCCGGCCTGCGGGATGGAGCATAAAGATCTCTGTCCGATCACGCCCGGCCACCGCATTGATAGCCGCAGAACCCGTGTCACCGCTGGTCGCACCCACAATCGTAAGCCGCTCACCACGCCTTTCCAGAAACGTCTCGAACAGATGACCCAGCATTTGCAATGCCACATCTTTGAATGCGAGCGTCGGTCCGTGGAACAGTTCGAGCAGCCAATGCGTCTCATCCAATTGTACCAATGGCGCGACAGCGGAGTGGCCAAAATCGCCATAGACGGCGTGGCACAGGCCCGAGAGTTCATCATCGCTAAGGCTACCCGCCACAAACGGACGCATGATACGAATGGCGACCTCTGCGTAAGAAAGCCCGCGCAGGTCGCGAATCTCTGCTTCACTCATCCGCGGCCATTCGCGCGGCAGATACAGCCCGCCATCGTTCGCCAGCCCCGCCAGCGTGACACCTTCAAAATCGAGCACGGGCGCAGCGCCCCTGGTGGATACGTATTCCATAATGGTCATGCGGTTAGCGGGGAGCGGTTGCGGGGGCAAGCAAGCAGGTGTTGCGGGTCTTTTAGTCCCGCTTCGCAATCCGCGCGCGAACCGCCAGCCAATAGATGACCAACGCCGTCAGCGCGAAGAAGAACCACTGCCCCACATAGGCCATGTGGTTGTTGGGCAGATCATTTGGATCGGGCTCAGCGAGCGGCTCAAGTCCCGAGACCGGCGTGCTTGCGACAAGCCTAGGTCCAGGTGCGATAATTCCGGACACCGGGCCGCCCTCCCACTCCACATCAATCAGATCGCGGGAAAAGCCGATATCGACCGTGACCTCGGCACTTGCGCTGGTCGCGCAGGTCGCGCGCTGTGCCCAACCTTTTTGCCCCCGCGCCGATGTCCCGGCGATTGTCTTGATTGAAAGCACCTGTTCGCAATCAATGCTAGAGCGGCGGAACCATAGGTCTTCACCGGGTCCAGTGAGTGGGAACTCGGCCTCTTGTGCAACAGCACTGGATGCTGAGTATTGCTCAATCAGCGCGTCTTTCTCCGCAGCCCGGCCCAGTTGCCAAAAGCCCAGCCACACCATTGTGACAACGGCGGCAAGAACCAGCACAGTCGGGATAATCGGCAATTGGCGGATCATTGGCTTTGGCTCTCGCTATCTTCAAACGCTTCGTACAACAGCGCGGTTTTGAACAAGCGCAACGTCCCGATCACCCCAAACACCGTCATCGGTGCCCAAAACGCCGCCTGCAACCAGAGCGGTGGGCGAAATATGGTCTCAACCCCATAGGCAATCAGGATCAACACAATTGCGATCAAAGCGGTCAGCACTCCACCAAGCCGCCCACCGCGTTCCAACGAGCCCAGATCGAGATCGCATTGCGGACAGGTCATCGCGACACGCGCAGGCGCTTCAAAAAGAGTTTTCTCGCCGCATTGGGGGCATAGACCCAAAAGGGCAGCCCGAAATATTCCGGACTGCCCTTTTTGTGTCTCAGAGCTTTCGCCCGGGTTCATCAGTGAACTTCAGCGCCCGCACCGCCCCAGATGTAGATGGCGATAAACAGGAACAACCACACAACATCGACAAAATGCCAATACCACGCAGCCGCTTCAAAACCGAAATGTTGGCGCGAGGTGAAGTGGCCAATATAGGCGCGGTATAGGCACACTGCGAGGAAGATGGTGCCGATCAGAACGTGGAAACCGTGAAAGCCGGTCGCCATGTAAAACGCCGAGCTATAGGTGTTCTGTCCGAATACGAACGGTGCAACGCTATACTCATATCCCTGAATAAAGCTGAACAATACGCCAAGAGCGACAGTCGCCCACAGACCCTGTTTCAAACCTTCGCGATCACCATGGATCAGAGCGTGATGCGCCCATGTGACGGTGGTGCCAGAGCACAGCAGGATCAACGTGTTGAGCAGTGGCAGGCTGAACGGGTCGAGCACTTCCATGCCGTCCGGCACGAGCGTGCCAAGCGCGGTCACACCTTCGGTAATGAACAGATTGGTTGTCGCTTGATCGGCAGTGCCAGCGGCAGCCACTTCGAGCGGTGCAGGAAAAAGAGCGAAGTCGAAAAAGCTCCAGAACCAACCGACAAAGAACATGACTTCCGAAGCGATAAACAGGATCATGCCGTAACGCATGTGCAGTTGCACCACAGGCGTATGATCGCCGCGCTGCGCTTCAACCACGACATTCTTGAACCAGAAGAAGAACGTGGCGAGCAAGCCTGCAAGCCCTGCCCATATGACGATATTGGCAGCCGCCCCGAACAGATCAGGGTAAAAGCTGAGCACCATACCGCTGGTGAAAGTCAGGCCCGAGAACGCGCCGATCAGTGGCCACGGATCCGGGTCCAGAATGTGATAATCGTGGTTTACATTGCCAGCCATGGTAATTGTCCCATCCCTAGGAGAAATGCGTCGTATTGCGAGCGGTCAAGAGCCTGATACGGGGTCTATCGCGCGGTGAAAAGTGTAACTGAGTGTTATTTGTTCGATATCGCCGATCACCTCATCATCAAGGATGGCGGGATCAACGTAATAGAGTACCGGCATATTGACCTCTTGGCCCGGTGCCAGCGTCTGCTCGGTGAAGCAGAAACATTGAATCTTGTTGAAATAGATGCCTGCTTGCGCGGGCTCTACGTTGAATGTCGCGGTGCCAGTAATCGGCTCGCTGGAATTGTTGCGCGCCACATAGGTCGCAATGTCGCGTTGGCCGATGCGGACGGTGTCGGTCGATTGCGAAGGGCGAAATTCCCATGGCACATCACGCGCAGTCGAAGCATCGAAGCGGATTGAAATGTCGCGGGTGGTTGCCAGCGCTGCGGCGCGGTTAGCATCAGCCTCGCTAGCCACCTGAGTGGTGCCGCCAAAGCCGGTGACCCGGCAAAACAAATCATACAGCGGCACCGAAGCATAGCCGAGCCCCAGCATCGCAAGCGCGCCAAATATCGCCAGCGCGCCAGTTTGCGCGTTCTTGCGATCCGCTTCGTTCGGGATAGGCACACTAGCCACTTAGCAAGTTCTCCCATTTAACAATTGTGATCACGTAGAAAAGCACCGCGAAGAAGAGCAGCGTGCCGCCGACCACAAGATTGCGGCTCTTTTGGCGTCGTTTAAACTCGGTTTCTTCATCGGGCGTCATGCGAACATCCCTGCGCCGATAAGGCCGTTCGCGGCGAGCACGCGGTCTGCAACGAGCGCTGCGAACAGGACGAAGAGGTAATAGATGCTGAATTTGAACAGCGTCTTTTCCGGCGCCATGGCGTCTTCGTCGGAGCGTTCCCGCGTGCCCACTGGCATGGCGAGCGCGAAGAACAAGAGTGAAAGCACAACCGCGACCGAGCCATAGACCCAGCTCGTCCCGCCAATTGCCCAAGGCGCAATCGCCACCGGCGCGAGCAAGACGGTGTAGGCCAATATCTGACGACGGGTTGATCGCTCACCAGCGACCACAGGCATCATGGGAATGCCAACCTTCGCATAGTCAGACTTCATAAACAGCGCGAGCGCCCAGAAATGGGGCGGCGTCCACATGAAGATGATAGCGAAAAGAAGCACCGGCATTGCGGTGATCTCACCTGTGACAGCAATCCATCCGATTAACGGGGGAAATGCGCCAGAGCCGCCACCGATGACAATGTTCTGAGGTGTTCGCGGCTTTAGCCACATTGTGTAGACGACAGCGTAATAGATGATCGCAACGAATAACATCGCCGCTGCGAGCCAACCAATCGCCACGCCCATGAGCAGCACTGAGACTGCCGAGAGAAAGATACCGAAATCGCGGGCGTCGTTTGGGCGCATCCGGCCACTGGGTAAAGGACGCGATTGCGTGCGCTTCATGCCCGCATCAAGGTCCATCTCCCACCAATGGTTCAGCGCCGCCGAACCGCCTGCGCCCATGGCAATCGCCAGGATCGCGGTGAAGCCGAGGATAGGGTGAATATTGCCGGGAGCCGCGAGTAAGCCACAGATCGCGGTAAAGATCACCAGCGTCATCACGCGCGGCTTGGTCAGCGTGAAGAAATCACGCCATTCTGCCGGCAGAGGCGCTGTCCGCACGCCTTTATCAACGGTGGTGTTCGAAGCGGTGTTCATATCAGCTCGTAGCTTTGGTCTCGTATTCGAAGAAGAGCGCGCCAATACAGCGCGCCCTCCCCCATTTTCGTTTGTCACACCTTGGCGGAAAGTCCTCGGCAAGGCTGAACACTATCAGGCGGGCTGCTGTTATGCAGTTGCCGGACGGTGATCGTGGTAGTCGTGGTGATCTTCAATCACGGGAAGGGTTTCAAACTGGTGGTATGGCGGCGGGCTAGGCAGCGTCCATTCCAGTGTCGTTGCGCCTTCGCCCCATGGGTTCGCCTCAGCCTTTTTGCCAGCAAGGAATGCATAGGCAAGGTTGATGAAGAACAGCAGCATGGAAGCCGCCATGATCACGTAACCTATCGAACTGATCGAGTTCCAGTAAGCAAACTGCTCAGGGAAATCAGGGATACGACGCGGCATCCCGTTCATGCCCAAGAAGTGTTGTGGGAAGAAGATCACGTTCACGCCGATGAAGAACGTCCAGAAGTGGATATGGCTCAACATCTCTGAGTGCATCCGACCGCTCATTTTCGGGAACCAGTAATAGAAGCCCGCGAACAGCGAGAACACGGCCCCCATCGACAATACATAATGGAAGTGCGCGACAACGTAATATGTGTCGTGCAGGTTATCATCGACCCCGCCATTGGCGAGCACAACGCCAGTCACGCCGCCAACGGTGAAAAGGAAGATGAAGCCCAATGCCCAAACCATCGGTGATTTAAATTCAAGGCTGCCGCCCCACATGGTCGCGATCCAGCTAAAGATTTTCACGCCCGTTGGAACAGCGATAACCATCGTTGCCGCGGTGAAATACATCTTCGTATTCACGTCTAGGCCTACCGTATACATGTGGTGCGCCCACACAACAAAGCCAACAACGCCAATCGCAACCATCGCATAAGCCATGCCGAGATAGCCGAAGACCGGCTTTTTCGAGAAGGTCGCGACGATCTGAGAGATCATGCCAAAGCCCGGCAAGATCATAATGTAGACCTCTGGGTGACCAAAGAACCAGAACAGGTGCTGGTACAAAACAGGGTCACCGCCACCAGCAGGATCAAAGAAGGTCGTGCCAAAGTTGCGGTCAGTCAGCAGCATCGTAATCGCCGCAGCCAGCACGGGAAGTGCTAGCAAGAGCAGGAACGCTGTAACCAACACCGACCACACAAACAGCGGCATTTTGTGCAGGGTCATACCCGGCGCGCGCATATTGAAAATGGTGGTGATAAAGTTTGTCGCACCAAGGATCGAGCCTGCGCCCGCCAAGTGCAATGAGAAGATCGCAAAATCGACTGCCGGGCCGGATGACCCCGTGGTGGAAAGCGGCGCATAGACCGTCCAACCAACGCCGGCGCCCAAACCACCACCGCCCGGTACGAACAGCGAGAACAGCAGGCTCAAGAAACCAACAACCGTCAACCAGAACGAGATATTGTTCATGCGCGGGAACGCCATATCTGGCGCACCGATCATCAGCGGCACAAACCAGTTACCAAAGCCGCCAATCATCGCTGGCATGACCATAAAGAAGACCATGATCAGACCATGAGCGGTGATAAACACATTCCACATATGCCCGGTTGCCGCGAGATCCTCTGGCGAGGAGTTTGCGAACCAATGCAGATATTGGATGCCGGGCTCAGCTAGCTCAAAGCGCATAACACCGGAAATGGCGCCGCCGATGATCCCTGCGATAATTGCAAAGATCAGATAGAGCGTGCCGATATCCTTGTGGTTGGTCGACATGAACCAGCGGGCAAAAAAGCCCGGCTTATGGTCCGCGTGATCATGCGAATGATCCCCGCCGTGACCGGCGGTTGGAGCGTCGAAACCTTCTGCGGTGGTGGCCATCGTTTGCGTCTCTTTAGTTCGGTTTAAATCGTAATTCTTGGCGTCAAAGCTGCGACTTATGCAGGCTCTTGAGCAGTGTCTTCGTCAGCAGGCGCTTCTTCGGCGCCCTCTTCAACAGCAGCCTCGGCCACTTCTTCAGTACCCGGCATGCTGCCGCCTTGCGAAGCAACCCAAATCTCAAACTGCTCCATCGGAACCGCTTCAACCGCGATAGGCATATAACCATGCAAAGAGCCACACAGTTCCGAGCACTGCCCGTAATACACGCCCGGCTCATCAATCACGAGCATCCGTTCATTCAAACGACCCGGTACCGCATCTTGCTTGAACCACAGTGATGGAACCGCAAAAGCGTGGATCACATCCGCCGCAGTGGTCTGCATTCGGATAGGAACGCCAACAGGCACAACCATGCGATTATCAACTGCCAACTGATGCGTCTCGCCGCTATTCAGCGCTTCGTTTGCATCCAGCATGTTGGAGATAACTTCGACGTCGTGATCGGGATATTCGTAACCCCAGTACCACTGATACCCGACAGCCTTCACCGTGATCGCATCGGCGGGCGGCGTTTCATATTGGCGCGCCAGCAGGGTGATAGAGGGAACCGCGATCACGACAAGGATCAATGCCGGGATCACCGTCCAGATTACTTCGATAGCGGTGTTGTGCGTCGTTCTTGATGCAACGGGGTTTGCCTTACGATTAAAGCGCACAACCACATAAAGAAGCAGTCCGAGAACAAACAGGCTGATCAATGTGATCACCGGCATCAAAATCCAGTCATGCATCCACAGCGCATATTCGCCATCGGCAGTATACTGATCTTGGAATGTCATGCTTTTCCAAGGGTCGGATTCGAAGCTTGTGGGCATGCCCTTGTCTTCGACCGGCTCAAGCGATTGATAGGTAGGGGCCGCATCAGCCGCCTCCTCCACCGGAGCAGCTTCTGCCGCCTCCTGTGCAACCGCTATTTGCGGTGCTGCCATGGCGAACACAGCCGCCATCAACGCCACAATCCCAAATTTCATACGGGCAAAAGCCTGAACCATTTTCATGCCTAATCGGTCTCTCGAATGTATCCCATGCTGGCCGTGTGAGGAGTGTTAAATTGTGCCCCACGCGTCCAACGCGCAAATGACATTGCTGTCATAGTCTGCCGTCCCCTTAGCCGCGCTTGCTCAGTGCCTCAAGCGCTTCTAGGGAGAAAAATATGCAAGCCTCCATGAAGCCTGCGCAAGTCGGCCAGTGTGTTGGCCTTCATCTTGCTCGCATTTGCAGCGCAATACGCTACGGAAAATCACTGATATGACCGCCTCAGAAACTATCCCCAACACTGTTGAAGACGTGCTTGCAGAATTCCGCAGCTGTGGTGCGTTACTCGAAGGGCATTTCAAGCTCTCCTCCGGGCGGCATAGCGGACACTACCTACAATGCGCGCGCGTGCTAATGAACCCGGCGCGTGCGGCCCGACTTGCTCAAGGGGTGGTGAATGGCCTCCCAGCGGATGTGCTCGCGGCTGTCGATGTGGTCGTCTCGCCTGCGATGGGCGGCATTATCATCGGGCACGAAGTTGCGCGTGTGCTCGGTAAGGATGCGCTGTTCCTTGAACGTCCTGAGGGAACGTTTCATTTGCGACGCGGCTTTGCACTCGAACCCGGCTCCAAAGTCCTAATGGTAGAAGATGTGGTCACGACTGGCCTCTCCAGCCGGGAGGCCATCACGGCCGTCGCTGCAGAAGGGGGCGAGGTCATCGCCGAATGCTCATTGATCGACCGCTCTTTGGGTTCAGTCGATCTGGGCGTGCCGTTCTACCCACTGGCTGCTTTTGATTTCCCAACATATGACGCGGACGACATCCCCGAGGAACTTGCCAACGTAGCTGTCACAAAACCTGGCAGTCGCAAAGCATGATGGACGCACAATGACTAACCCCTTGCGCCTTGGCGTGAATATCGATCACGTCGCCACAATCCGCAATGCCCGCGGCGGCGATCATCCCGACCCCGTGCGTGCGGCAGAGATCGTCGCACTGGTGGGCGGCGATGGCATTACGGCGCACTTACGCGAAGACCGCCGCCATATCCGCGATGAAGACCTCGCGCGTATTCAGGAGGCAACCAATCTGCCTCTCAATTTGGAGATGGCGGCGACGCAAGAAATGCTGACGATTGCATTGCGCCATAAACCCCACGCCGCCTGTATCGTCCCAGAAAAGCGCGAAGAACGCACAACCGAAGGTGGATTGGACGCAGCGGGGCTTCACAACACGCTGGTTCCGATTGTCGATCAATTGCGCGATGCGAATATCCGCGTGTCGTTGTTTATCGAGGCAGACGAGCGGCAATTGGATACCGCCATTCGTCTGGGTGTGCCGGTCGTCGAATTTCATACCGGCGAATACGCTCATGCTATTCTTGATGGTGATACAGAGCGCACTGCTTCGGAATTACGCCGCATCACCGACATGTCGGCCCTCGCGGCCAAAAACGGGATTGAGCCGCATGCCGGCCACGGCCTGACATTCGACAATGTCCAACCCATCGCTGCGATCCCCCAACTCGCAGAGCTGAATATCGGGCATTATCTGATCGGAGAGGCTGTGTTCACCGGACTTGAAGGCGCAATCCGGCGGATGCGCGATTTGATGGATGAGGCACGTTGAATATGGCGGCGGAGGAACTGCCAGAGTTGTCACGCGCGCAAAAGCTTTGGTCGCTCTCCGCGGCGATCTTATTTCTGATCGCGGTCGCTTTTCTTGGCTTTGCTCTCAATACGGGGATCATGCGTGGGTTCGCGATTGGTTGGGTCGCATTGCAGATTTTTGGCTTTGTCGGCGCGCTGAAATTCGCGAAGGGCGATTTCGCGCATCCCTTGTTTAAGTCGCAGGTAATGCTGCATGGGATTGCGCTAATGCTGCTTGTTGTCGTTATAGTGAGGGCATTCCAATGATCATCGGACTGGGTTCGGACCTTTGCAATATCGATCGCATTGCCAATTCTCTCGAACGGTTTGGTGAACGGTTTGAAAACCGCGTCTTTACCGAAACAGAGCGCGCAAAGGCTCGTCGAAGACCTTACACAATCGCCGGAACCTACGCTAAGCGGTTCGCTGCAAAAGAAGCGTTTAGCAAAGCCGTTGGCACGGGGTTCAGACGCGGCGTTTTCATGAAAGACATCGGCGTTGTGAATGCCCCTTCTGGTGCACCGACGCTTTCGCTCACAGGTGGGGCGGCTAATCGGCTTGAACAAATGATCCCATCGGGCCATGAGGCGCACATTCATCTTACCCTAACCGACGATCACCCATGGGCGCAGGCCTTCGTCATCATTGAGGCGATACGGGCGTGATCGTGTGCGTGAACAATCTAAGGCAAAGTATTCACTCGTGACCGAAGACAAAAACGATGAAGCTGAAAAGGTCAATTGGTTCGCCGAATTTCGCGGGCTGGCCTTAATGCTGCTAGCGGTGCTGGCATTCCACAGCTTTATCGCCAAGCCATTTTACATCCCCTCTACATCCATGATGCCCGCTCTTCATGTGGGTGATCGGTTGGTGGTGAGCAAATACCCATACGGTTGGTCATGGGCATCGGCGAGCTTTCACATCCTGCCACGCGGCGACTGGCGCGTCTTTGGCGCAACGCCGGAATATGGTGACGTGGTCATTCCTGTGCATCCGACCCGCAATGAGGATTACATCAAACGCGTCGTCGGCCTACCCGGTGATGTGATCGAAGTGCGCGACAGCCGCCTGATCCTGAACGGCGTGCCGGTCAAGCGCGAGATCGTGCCGCCTGTGCGCATTCCATTTGAGCCGGAATTGCTGTGCGAGGGACGCCCGTGCCTTATCAATTTCGAAAGCTACCGGGTGCGCGAGGCAAATGGAGACGAGTTTTACGAACCGCCTACCTATCGCGAGACTTTGCCCAATGGTGCGACCTATCTGATCATCGATCACAAGACGCAGTTTCTCGACAATTACGGCCCCTACACTGTGCCAGAGGACAACGTTTTCGTGATGGGTGACAACCGTGATGAAAGCGCCGACAGCCGCGCCTCCGCAGAGAATCGCGGATTGGGCTATGGCGTACCCTTGGAGAATATTGGTGGGCGCGCAGAGTTCATCACATTCTCGCTCGATGGATCGGCAACATGGAACCCATTCAGCTGGTACTCCGCCATGCGCGGTGACCGCGCGTGGACAACCTTGCGCCCAGCCCTTGCCGAGCAGCCCGACCCTCAGCCACAGCCTGCCGAGTAATATTGGAGCGCTGCGCGAATGGCTAAGAAATTCCTCTATTTCGTCGCGATCTGCATCGTGCTCTTCCTTATCGGACGGATCGGTTGGGAGATGTTTCAGGACGAACTGGCAGAAATCGCATTGGTCCCAAGCTCTGACTTCACGCCCACTCAGGCGCTGGAGAGCAACGCTTATCAAGACCCCGGCCTATGGTATTCGCGCCCTGGTATCGGCGTCACCGACCCAGCGCGTTGGCAACCGGCGGTGGCTGGCGGCTCTGAGGCTGCGCCAACATCCGACTTACCCGATTTCGCGGTCTTCTTCGTCCACCCGACCAGCTATCTCAGCCGCGATAGTTGGAATGCGCCGATGGGCGATGAAGAGGCAGAACGGATTGCACGTATCTATGTGCGCGGGATGGCGAGCCCCTTTAATGCTGCCAGCGAAATTTGGGCACCGCGCTATCGTCAGGCGACCATGGGTGCATTTTTGACTGATGAGCCTGAGGCTGAACAAGCCATCTCAGCGGCCTATGATGACGTAGTCGAGGCGTATCGCTATTTCCTCGATACAGTCGAAGCGGATACACCCATAGTAATCGCTGGGCACAGTCAGGGCTCGCTCCACGTGTTGCGCTTGCTGCGCGAGGAAGTGCGCGGATCTCCTGTAGCAGACCGCTTGGTCGCTGCGTACGCAATCGGCTGGCCGATATCGGTTGAGCATGACGTTCCTGAGTTGGGCTTTGCCGCCTGCGCGACACCTGCGCAAACAGGTTGCCTGATCTCTTGGTCGAGCTTTGCCGAACCCGCCGATCCATCCTCTGTGATAGAGACCTATGCTGCCTCCATCGGCTTTGATGGGACACCACGCGGAGATAGCCAGATCCTATGCACCAACCCGATCACCGGAACATTTGGCGGCTCGGCTCCGGCTAGCGCGAACCTGGGCACACTGGTCCCGGATGACAGCATGTCTAACGGTGAACTGATCCGCGCCGCTGTTCCGGCACGCTGTGACGAACGTGGGCTGTTGTTGATCGGCGATCCGCCAGAGCTTGGTTCTTACGTCCTGCCGGGCAACAATTACCACGTCTATGATATCCCTCTGTTCTGGGCGAACACACAAGCGGATGTTGCGCGGCGGGTCTCAGCCAAGGTTTCAGCAAACTGATCACCGAGTTCGCACCTGATTTTGCCGATGCGCTGCCCGATGGTGGTGTGCTGATCGGGCTTGACCTCGGCACAAAGACCATCGGCACGGCGATCTGCGATGCCGGTTGGCGTTTTGCCACTAATGGTAAGACAATCGCGCGCGGCAAATGGGCGCGTGACCGGGCATTGCTGGGCGAAGTCATCGCCGCTCGCCGAGCCAAAGGCCTCATCCTTGGCCTCCCCCGCAACATGGACGGCAGCGAAGGACCTCGCGCACAAGCCAGCCGCGCCTTTGCGCGCAATGCGCAAGAAGCATTTGGGTTGCCAGTGCTGCTATGGGATGAACGCTGGTCCACCCAAAGCGCCGAGGCCGCGATGATCGGACAGGATATGAGCCGCGCCAAGCGAGCCGAGGCCATCGACAGCCATGCCGCAGCGGTAATCTTGCAAGGGGCAATCGACCGGCTGGCAGGCGGGATCCTCTAAGCCCGACGCATCCGCGCTATTGTGGCGACCATGCGGCTGCCATTCCGCTCCGCCTCTTGCCACACTTCATCGCAAGCCTCCGAGCCGACCGCCTTCCCGACGCGCGCCTCGAAACTCGCCAGTCGCAAGCGCTCGCTGGGATGGGTTGCCCCAACCCATTGCGCAAAATCCTCCGCTTCCTCTGACCCGCTGGCCACCGCAGTACGCAGGAACACTTCGGTCGCATTCGGGCTGAGCACGCGGGTAACTTCGCCGCGATCAAGGTCAAAACCATATTGGTCATGCCATGGCTGTGCAGGATCGACATGCATCACATTGAGCGAGACTGACAGGCTAGCCGGCGGCAATTGCGAATGCACGTCGAGATGTGCACGATACAGCATCAACTCGCCTTCCTCCAACGCGCTGCGCCCGGCAAATCTCAGGTCGGCATCCTCGCCCGAATATCCGGTCACTTGGGCATAGTCATAAGTGTAGTAATCGCTGCGATAGCCCGGCCCGAGATAGCCGCTCGTCAGAAACGCGAAATTGTGATCATGCGGGATGCCGTAAACAAACGTCTTTGCTCCGCTGTTTTGAAAACACAGATCGTGTTCCGCAGGCCAGATATTGGCGCGAAGGAACATGCCGCCGCGCGCGCCTGTTCGTAGGGGGCTGAGAATGATGGCTTGCGGGCCATAGGCGCTTTCGGGTTCACCAGCGATCCGCCCTGACAATCGGTCGATGAGCCGGTCTGCGAGGAATGTTCGATTGTTGCTCAAACGCCGCAACCACTGCGCGGCCTTGGCTGTACATGACGGATCGCGTGGGTCGAAATCGAGCGCCGCTATCGCCTCTACAGCTTCGGGCAACGAGCAACTCTCTTCGCAAAGTTCTTGGATAATCTGGGGCACTATGATGCCTGCCTTTCATATCGGCGCAGCTGTGGGTTCGCGATCATGAGCTGATTGCACGTAGCCACCGCTGGCGCATGCAAAGGATCGCCCACATGGTTTGACAATTCGGCAAGCAGACTTAGCCCACACGCCGTATCCATTGCCAAAATCTGCCTTACCCCCTCCCACCGCGCATCGGGATCATTAGCGCTTTCACGCGCAAAATTCACCATCGCACCCAGTCCCGCCCGGTGATCCATTGCGCCCAAAACAGCCAGCGCCATAACCTGCTCACTCGCGCGTTTGTCGCCGCTGATCTGATGGATAAGAGCGCCATCGGACACACGATGCTCAAAGGTCGGCCTGGGATTGGACGGCGTTCGGCTAAGCTGAAGCACCAACGCGGTTTTGTGCACGTGAACAAAATGCCGGGTGTCGTGCCCGGCGCGCCGATCAATGCGATCGCCAGCTCGCCAACGGGCGGCGTGTGATGTGATAGTGGGTACGCCCTTTTGGGCACTATCCAGAGTATGAAAAAGGCCATCCACAGCGCCTGCAATCACGGTCTCGACCACGTCGGAATCGACGAATTGGGCGACAGTGGGGGTTCGCGATTGAGCCAGTGGCTCATAGGCACAAAGCGTCATCAGCGTGCCTCCGCTTTGCAGCAATTGCAGCCGGGAAAACCCTGTGCTCGACCCATGCCGCAAAGGCACCTCGCACAGAGGTTCAGTTCGCAACGCGTCGATAAAAGTCGCACAGAACCCGCGCACAAATTCCACGGCACCTAAGTGGTCGGCAAAAAGCTCACGCAGATGCGGGAGCGCGTTCAGCCCGTCACCCTGATCATATTGTGCAAGCTCACGGCGCAACTCCGTGAGCCCATCGCACGATGCCCATTGGCCAAGCGCAGCCCGAGCGACACAATGTGAACGGCGCTGCAAAGAGGGATCTCTTTGCAGCGCCGAGATTGCAGGGTGTACACGCATCGGTGTCCGCCCCGCCGATTAGAAGAATGTGGGCGGTGGTGGAGGTGGGGTTGTATCGTAGACATAGACCATGACACCGACGATGGAATCTTCATAAGTCGAGGCTTGCGCCCGCACGGCTCCAAACAGGGACTGCGCAGTTTCGAGGCCCGGAATTTGGGCAAGATCGATTTTTGGCATAATGCATTACCTTTCTTGGCTATCTTGGTGCTCGCCGACACGAACAACTCGTTCGGCATTTATAAACTGATCGAGAGTGATGCCTTCTTGAAATTAAATTATTGTAATGCCCAAATAAAAGAGACAAAATTTACCAAAATGAGCAAAAATAAAACCCAAGAACTCCCCGATTTTGATGCAGAAGCCGCCTCGAAGTTTTTCTTCAAAGCTGGCCACACAGGCTGGCTTGGCTTGCGCTATTCGGCGCATGGTGATGATTGGGTTGAGCTTGAGCTTCCCTGGCGCGAGGATTTGCTCGGCGATCCGACCCAAGCCGTGCTGGCTTCAGGTCCGATTATCAGCCTGATGGACATGGCTAGCGGGATGTCGATCTGGCAAACGACCGGAAGATTTGCTCCGGTCGCAACACTTGACCTGAGGGTCGACTATCAACGCCCTGCCCGCGCACGCAGCGCGGTTTGGGGCCGGGTTGAATGCTATCGCATGACGCGTTCGGCCGCCTTTGTGCGGGGGATCGCCCATGATGGAGACCGTGATGACCCCGTCGCCCATGTCGCAGGCGTTTTCATGACCATCGGCAAAGACCCACGCCAAGGCAAAGTGCCCGGCACCGAAGGCACTAACACAGCGGGAACTGGTGATGAGTGATCTGGAGCTTCCGCCCTATGCGAAAGCCTTGGGTATCGAATTGACCGCAATCGAAGATGGCGTGCCCGTGCTGACGGTTGAATTCGGTACCAATGTCGAAGGGCGTCCCGAGCATTATCACGGCGGTGCGACGGCGGGATTGCTTGAGAATGCGGGCTACGCGGTCTTGCGCGCACAGTTGATCCAAGAAGGACGCGAAGTGCAGCTCAAACCGGTGAATATCACGGTGCAATATCTGTCCGCAGGCAAATCACAGCCCAGCTTTGCCAAGGGGCGCATCACGCGGCTCGGACGGCGCAACGCCAATATCGCGGTTGAGGCATGGCAGGATGATCCCGCGCGGCCCATTGCGACAGCGATTATGAATATTCTGATGCGCTGATATCGCGCTGACCGAGGCTATTCGGCGGGCTCGACCTCTTCGATCCGGAAGCCGTCTTCATCCAAACGGATTTCCACCGGCACGCCGTCTTGCGATAGGACAATGCCTTCTTCTTCAAACCGTAATGAGGTTCCGTCTTCGCCAAGCGGAATTTCCTCGCCCTCTTCAATATCGAGCGGTTGCACGGGGCCTTGGGGATCCGGTGCCGCGCTGGGTTTAGGAGCAGGCAGAGACAGGGCGCCGCGCATAAAGTCCTTCCAAATGCGCGCAGGCAATCCGCCGCCGCTTATCTGGTCTAGCGGGGAATTGTCGTCATTGCCGATCCATACACCGACGACCAGATCGCCTGCATATCCGACGAACAAGGCATCGCGATAATTCTGGGTCGTGCCGGTCTTGCCGAAATTGGCAATCGGCAGCTCCGCCGCCTTGCCCGTCCCGCGATTAATCGCACCGCGTAACATGGCCTCTATATCATCATGCGTGCGCGAGGAGGCGCTGTCGCTGGGAGTGGTCATCCATTCCCACCATCCCTGCTCCTGCGGTGCAAAGGCATAGGGGCGCACCGGAAACTGGTTCGCGGCAACCCCGGCATAGGCGGTGGTCAGCTCAAGCAAGCTCATGCTCGATGTACCCAAAGCCATGCTGGGATCGCCTTTTGTAAGGTCAGACGTCACGCCAAGCGACCGCGCCATGCGGATCACCCGCTCACTACCAACCTCATTAAATAACCGCACAGCGGCGACGTTGCTGGAGGTCGCAAAAGCATCGGCCAAAGTGATCTCGTCGGAGTAATTCTCACGTGAGTTTTTGGGGCGATATGATCCCGTCTCAATCGGCGTGTTGGCGATCGTGTCATCGGGCGACCATCCGGCCTCCAACGCCGCGAGATAGACGAATAGCTTGAAGGTCGATCCCGGTTGCCGCCGCGCCTGCGTCGCGCGGTTGAACGGCGATTCCGCATAACTGCGCCCTCCGACCATCGCGACAACTTCGCCTGTGGGCCGCATCGCGACAAGCGCAACTTGCGCATCGCCCAAAGCCGCCCGGCTCGTCACCCGATTGGCAAGCGCCTGAAGCTGAGCATCGAGCGTCGTGGTTAGCACTTGGCGCGCATACCCTGCCTCTATATCATCACGCGCAATGGGCAGCGCCCAATCGGCGAAATATGTGCCAGTCGGCAAGTCGTTGCTGGTGCGCACGTCTAGCACCGGATCAGGCAGCGCATCGGCTTCGGTCTGTGTCAGATATCCCGCTGCAACCATTGATCCGATCACCTGATCCATGCGCGCCTTTGCCCGGTCATAATGACGCGTCGGGGCATAGCGTGATGGCGCTTGCAACAATCCAGCCAGCATCGCGGCCTGCGCGGGTTTGAGGTTCTCGGGTTGGCGATAGAAATAGTGCAAACTCGCCGCGCGCAATCCGTATTGATTGTCCCCGAAATAGGCGTTCGAAAGGTATCGCTCTAAGATCTCATCCTTAGTCAGCCACCCTTCCAACCAGAGCGCAATCATCGCTTCGCGCGCTTTGCGAGTCATGGTCTGTTCGGGGGTGAGAAACGTGAACTTGGCGAGCTGCTGTGTGATGGTACTGCCACCGCCGCGCCCGGTCCACGCCGCACGCGCAATCCCGCGCGGGTCGATGCCCCAATGTGAATAGAAGCGCCGGTCCTCAATCGCCAAAAATGCCTCAACCACATGCGGCGGCAAATCCTCGACCTCAACCGGAGCATCCACCATCGCCCCATGGCGCGCTATCGGAGTGCCATCGCTGGCCAGCAATGTGACTTGCGGTGCAGCAATCGGCTCTAAGCTTTTGGAAAGTGGTGCGGTCCAAGCAAGCCACACAAACAGCACAATAAACAGCGCAAGACACGCAGCGACAAAGCGTACCGCCCACCAGCGCTTTCGACGGCCCAGCCAATAGCTACGCCGCCAAAACGGCAGACGTCGCCGTTCCTCACGCTCCACATGCACATCAAGTTGAGAGAGGCGATCGTCCCAAGTGTCGTAATTGGGTGAGCCAGCCGGGCGATAGGCGGGCGTATCATCGTCATACGCAGGGCGCTGCGATTCATATGTCGCGTAATAGCCCGGCTCACCCGAAGGCGAGGCGTCACTATCTCTCCGCTTCCAGAATCGTTCGAACAGCGCCATCACCTAGTGTGTTAGCAGGCTATTACACCCAAGTGCAAGTTTGCTTAGACCGCGCTCTCTGGCAGGTCTTCGTCAAACACGCGCTGGTAATATTCGCTCACCAATGTCCGCTCTGCCTCATCGCATTTGTTGAGGAAGGAAAGACGGAAAGCAAAGCCGACCGAATTGAAGATTGCGGTATTCTGCGCCCAAGTGATGACCGTACGCGGGCTCATCACGGTTGAAATGTCGCCGTTCATAAAGCCCTGACGGGTGAGCTCGGCCACCTTCACCATGTCCGCGATCATCGCATCGTTGGTGTCCGGTGTCTTGGATTTGACGATGGCTTGTTCGGTTTCCGCAGGCAGGTAATTCAACGCGCACACTATGTTCCAACGATCCATCTGCGCTTGGTTGATCGCCTGCGTGCCGTGATACAGCCCGCTCGTATCGCCCAGTCCGACCGTGTTGGTGGTCGCGAACAGACGGAAATGCGGGTTGGGTGTGATCACGCGGTTCTGATCGAGCAGCGTCAGGCGGCCATCGAATTCCAGAATTCGCTGAATCACAAACATGACATCGGGGCGGCCCGCGTCATATTCATCAAAGGTCAGCGCAACCGGGTGTTGCAGCGCCCAAGGTAAGATGCCCTCTTTGAATTCAGTGACTTGTAGGCCGTCCTTCAGGACGATCGCATCACGCCCGATCAAATCGATCCGGCTGATATGCGCATCAAGGTTCACCCGGATGCTGGGCCAATTCAGCCGCGCGGCGACCTGTTCGATGTGAGTTGATTTGCCCGTGCCGTGATAACCCTGAATCATCACTCGGCGATTATGCGCAAAACCGGCAAGAATCGCGAGCGTCGTGTCGTGATCAAACACATAGCTTTCATCAAGCTCCGGCACGTGCTCATCGTTCGAGGCAAAGGCTGGGACTTGCCAATCGATATCAATGCCAAATGTGTCACGCACATCGACTATCGCGTCGGGCTTGGACGGAATGGCGCTGGCGCCGGCGAATTCTTCAGAGGAGTGTGAGTTCATTACGATTGCGGCGTTAATGGCCTATCGCGACGTGGGCAAGAGGTCCATCGCGCATCGCCCCTGACATTTTTGCCTAGCCCTGGGGTGGAACCCGGATTTCACTGAGATGGCCGCGCTTGATCCAGACCCGCGCGGCCGCGTTACCGATTGTAAATTGCACACATGTTTGCGCCGGTATGCGCAGCCAGTCATGCGTCTGATAGGTTGCGCCAGCGTAAGCCACTTCACCGGACAGAATAAGCACCTCTGCCCCGCCATCATCAACAATCTCGATTGCCGCGCCCGGCTCCCATTCCTCCAACGCAACTTGCTCATAGATCCGGTCGGCCAAAATGGCGCGGCGCACACCGTCTCCTGCATCGGTCAATTCAAGCGCATTCAAATCAACCGCAATCTGCTCCTGATCATCGGGATCAAACTGCCACAATTTGACGAAGATTGTGCAGCCCGGATCAGAACGCGGCACATGGTGCGTGCCCACCGGATTGCGGACATAGGTGCCCGCAGGATAATCGCCGTGCTCATCTTGGAAGACACCCTCGAGAACAATAAATTCTTCACCGCCCGAATGCGTGTGTTCTGGGAAAGCGCTTCCTTTGGCATATCGAACGATGGAGGTCGCGCGGGCTACCTCATCACCGATCCGGTCGAGCATCCGCCGGTCAACGCCTGCCATCGGGGACGGTATCCATTCCAATGCGCTGGTTTTAACTTGAGCAGGCTCAGCAAAGTTCGCGTTGATCTCCATGACGAAAGAAATGGGGAGGTTTGAGTCAAAGTTAAAGCAAACCCGCTCGAAAAATGCGATCGGGATCACTACGTTGCCCTTATGGCTGATCCGATCGAATCCTTGCGTCTGCGCCTTGTCGATCAGGTGCGCGGCGTTTTTAACGACACCTCCAACGGGCAAAAGCCGACCCCGCCATCGGATGATGCGCTGTTCGCCAAGGACACACCGATCCGCATGGTGCACGCCGATCTGGTGGGCATGATGACCGGAGGTATCCGCAGCCTGCTGCTGCAAATGCTCCATCCAGAGGCGCTGCAAGGGGTGCTCGACCATTCCAATTTTCGCGAAGACATGCATGGCCGCCTGCGCCGGACTGCTCAATTTATCGCTGTCACAACTTTTGGGCACGAAACCCGCGCGAATGCCGCGATTGCGAGGGTTAATGCGATCCATGCAAAGGTCACAGGCACTCTGCCCGATGGCACGCCCTATCGCGCCAATAACCCCCGCACCCTTGCATGGGTCCACGTGGTGGAGGCGCAAAGCTTTCTTGCGGGATATCTGCGTCATGTTCGCCCCAATATGCCGGGTGCACAGCAGGACGAATACTACCGGCAATTCGCTGTCATAGCGCGCGCATTGGGTGCCGATCCGGTGCCGGAGACGCGCAATGAGGCGGAGGGGATTTTCCGCGAGCTTCGCACAGACCTGCGCCCGTCACCAGAGGCGCGCGAGATTGCGCAACTGGTCCTGACCCAAAAGCCCGAAGGCACGCCGCCCGGAGTGCAAGCCATTCTGGGTGCAGAGGCGGTGGCCATGGTGCCCGACTGGGCCCGCTCAATGCTAAAATTGCAGCGCCCAGTGCTCACCGCATTGCCCGCCCGCGCGGCGACTTGGGGCGTGGGTCGCACGCTGCGTTGGGCTTTCAAACAGAATTGACCGAAAGCCGGCGTATTCTGCTATTCTCCCCTATCGAAGCTTGGGAGAATGGAGATGTACGTAGCCATCGCAGCACTATCGGTGCCGGAGAAAAACCGCGAAGCTTACATTGAGGCCGCCGAATTCATGGCCAATTGGTCGATGGACCACGGCGCGATTGAGGTGATGGAAGCGTGGGAAGCCCACGTTCCCGAAGGCAAAGTTACCGATATGCGCAAGGCTGTCGCTGCCCCGGACGGCGAAAAGATGGTCACGGGCTGGGTGATTTGGCCTGACAAAGAAACCTTAGACAAAGCCAAAGAAGCCATGGGCAAAGGCGAAGGTTTTGAAAACTACCCGGAAGGTGACCCACCCTTTGACGGCTCACGGCTAATATTTGGCGAGTTTGAGCCTCTGTTGACGCGCGGGCGAAAGGGGACCGGAAATGGCTGAATTTACGTTTTTCACCAATCCACAAAGCCGCGCATGGATCGTTTGGTGGGCCCTGAATGAGGTAAGCGCGGACTATAAGCCAGAGCTGGTTGAATGGTCCAACAAGCCGCGTGCGCTGCTCGACGCCAACCCTTTGGGAAAAGTGCCCACCATTGTCCATCACTGCGCAGGTAGCGATCACGTCGTGACTGAGGCTGCGGCGATCTGCCACTATCTCGCCGAAACCCATCCCGATGCAGGCTTGCTGCCCCTTGCCAAAGAGCGCGCCGACTATTTTCGCTTGATGTTTTACGTTGCAGGACCGGTTGAACAGGCGTTGATCGCCGATGCGATGGGTTGGAAAAGCGAAGACCCTTCGCGTCATGCGATGCTTGGCTTTGGCAACTACACGCTAGCGATGGACACGCTTGAAACACTGCTTGCGCGGTTTGATTATGTGTGCTGTCAAGTTCCAAAGTGCGGTCATGGTTCCAGTCACTTGGAGGTATCGTTCAATGCATTGAATTTGTTGCTCTACTTATGGAGCGAGAGCAGTTGGGATTTGCCGGGGCAAATTGGGATTCTCGGCAAGATCGGCTCTGGGCTACTAACTGGCCTTGGTTTTGCGTGAGAAGAGGATGAAAATCGGGGTATTGGAGCACTCAAATACCGCAAAAAAGCTAACAGAATTGCTGCCCTTGCCCAGCTACGAAAACCGCCCTTGCCGACCCCAGTTGCTTCGCCTCGGGTGATTTCTCAATGAAGCTAGTAAGCAGCTTTTTTGGGGCCGAATAGACAGCGACAAGAAGCTTCCTAATGTCCATTTCGGGTGGATAACTGTTAGTCAAAAGGCACCTACCCTCACGTCTGTTTTAGCTTTGCTACGTTGCCTGATGGCTCAGTTGATAGGTCAGGTGCAGGGGGCAGCCTTGTACCTATATTAGGTCTGCTATGCGCCCCAATTTCGGACATTCACTCTCTAAGGGCCATATGCCGATAACGGACCAATTTATGCCCTCTAGACCTTTGCTGCTGGGTGTGGTCCGCAAACATTCAAATGAAACCGTAGCGAACGGGATTACACTGCTCGACAAACTAGGAGATCGAGGCCGAGGAATAAACTTTGGTGGGTTCCGGCTGCAGATATGAGCCAAGTGTTAGAGCGTCATACCGGTTGAAGAACGTTTCAAAGAAAAAACGGTGTTGAGCGCCATTGTCATCAGTCAGAATCAACTCACTCTCACCGAGCGGGCCGCCTCCTTGAGAGCCACAATAGCTGGCTATGGTTTGAAACACTTCAACTTCCGATTGGCGGCTGAAACGTTCAGCAAATGCAGGCGACTGAATGAAATGCCGGCATGGCTTTGCTGGATCAAAGTTCGCTGGTCGCCTTGATCGATGTGGGTGGGCGCTTATCATCCCCACCATCGGTACTTCCCGACCACGAAGCTCGACAAAGCGGTAAAGCGTAGTCGAGAACGTATTGCCAAACGCGCCCTTCAGTTCTTTCAGATTGTCGAGCGTTGGTGCGAGATCCAAGGCCTCGTCGCCGAAGCGACCTTGGAGGAACAGTAGCTGGCCGGCCGCATAGTTGGCTTCAGTTTCGATCTGATCGTGGCAATCATGAGATAAGGTAAAGCCATCGTCGCCAAGCATGACGTCGTGGTGCCACGGGAGCAAACTATGGCCAATTTCGTGACCCTCGTTCCATCGGTGCTTCAACTTCGGCTCGTTCCCATCGAGCAGGATCCGGCGCTGGTCTGGGAGGTAGAGCGCCTTCAGCGACATTTTCCGAATAGCTTCGAGGAGGAGCTTAGGTCGCTCGTAGATTTGAACCGTCGCGACCTTTATTCGGCTAACAGTTTCTCGAACAGCACCTGCGTCGGCAGCTGTGTAGAATTGTCTATCTAGCCGCAGAAGCTGGCGAACGTCGGACAACTCCAAAGGGGGCTCCGGGTTGCCAAGGCCATCCAACACCTTCGCAACTCGGCGGTCGATATCTGCCGCAGTTTTTTCCGAAAGAATTCGGTTCTTTGCCAATCGTGCCCCCTTTGGCGCGTATCTATCAATTGTCCGAGCTTAGCCGCGCAACGAAATCCTCTAATGCAGCACGCTCCTCGTCCGTGAGGTCTGCCATGGGGTCCGAGCGCGCGGCAAATCGCTCCATATGCCGTTCGATATTGTCGTTGCGGGCCTTGGCGAGGCCAGCAACCTGCATGAGCTTCGCGCTAGGGAGCTTGAAGACGCCGGAGATCTGATAGACCGAGCGAACATCCGGTTTATGCCGAACATCGTCCTCAATCTCGATAAGCTCTTTGATGTCGATATCTGCATCCTCGGCGAGCTTTTCACGTGACATCTTTTGCGAACGACGCATGAGTCGCACAAAGCGGCCGAATGCAACATTGGCCTCATCTGTATCGGTCACATCTGGTGCTTCTTCAAAAACCGGGTCAAGCGCTAGCGCGCCAGCAGCGATCGAAGCGTCGCCTTCGAGCTCTGCCATTCTAAGACACCACTCTTTGGTCATATGAGTGCTCATCGATTCTTTCCTTTCGCGATGAACGCTTCTGCTTGCGCAGCCGTCATCTCATAATATCGTAATCCCTGTTTTGCTGTGTCGGGTCCGAGGTCGGTCATGCCACAGGTCGCGCTATAAAAAGCCTCGGCTTGCGGAAGGGCGTGCAGCCCGATGCGACCCTTGAATTCCTCGGCGATGCTGCGTTCAATTGCGGCTCCCACCAAGATACTACCGATACCACGGTAGCGGGGCGCCTGTTTGAGTTCGGGTCTGTTCCAAGGCGCGTTCTCGACATAGTCGATATATACCAAGTTTCGCTTTTCGTTTTCCGGCAAACGACATCGATAGCTGCTCGTGTCGATCAGCATTAGGCCCTCGGTCATGCCTTGGCAGGTCAAGCAATAGCCGTCATGCGAGAGCAGACCTTGCAGCATCTCGACCTTCTGGCGCCAATCCCAATGCCTGTTCTCGGCGCCGGGCCATGCAGCCGGCGGTTTCCCCGCGCGTTTGAATTCACGGAAGCGGTCGTATAGGGCGGGCTTCCATTCACCTTCAACGTCGGTGAGTTGCGTTTCGGTGATAGACGAAAGCAACTCGGCCTCGCGCGGTTCTCCTGTTGCGGTATCCAGCAGTGTGACCTTCAAAGCGTTCGTGGTCATACCATCATGATCTCGGCTTTATCCTTAGTCACTTCGTTCTCGACATAAAGCTTGTCGCCTTTCTCAACACGAGCCTCGAGCAGCTGGTATAGGCGAAGGGCCTGCCGCATGACGGCCGTCTTGCTCATGTCTTTTCGCGCACTGAAGTCCTCAACTACCGACATTTCCGCGTCGGTGAGGTTGAGTGTCATTGTTCGTTTGGTTGCCATGTCCTGTCTCCATCGGGGTGCGTCTACATACACTTTAAAGCCAAATTGTCAATGCACGATAGCCATTTACTAGCTGTCAATTAGCTAATATCTGGCTATTCAGTGATGAAGCGGCGCTGAACATGGTGGCGTGTCACAACTTGAAAGGCAGCCACATGGCCAAGGACAAAAAGAAGGAAGTAACAATCTTCGTGGAGGGGACCCCGCATCAGTGGCCCAAGGGCGAGATTAGCTACGAGGAGGTCGTGGCGCTCGAAGAACCCTGCTTCGCGAGCAACCCCAACATCACCTACTCGGTGACCTACAAGCGAGGCATGGGCAACAAGCCGGAAGGCACGCTCGTTGCCGGCGCTTCGGTGAAAATCAAAGATGGGATGCGGTTCAGTGTTTCAGAAACTGGTCAGTCGTAATCCAGACCTCGCTCGACTTGTCGAGCGAGGTTACGCCGTCGCTTTCGACCAGGGCCACCTGATCGTGAGGGACATTCCCTATCTGGACTCGGCAGGAAATTTACAGTCGGGCGCAATTGTTTCCAAGCTTGTGGCGGTAGATGGCGAGGTGATGAAACAGCAGGACCACCAGATCTACTTTGCGGGGTCGCATCCGCATAACCTCAAAGGGCAGCCAATATCGAACCTAGGTGGTGGTCTGACCTCCATCACGTTGTCCGCTGAGCACTCGGACGTCGTCGTGCAACGCTCGTTCTCGAATAAGCCAAAGAACACCGGAAAATTCACCGACCATTTCGCTAAAATCGAGAGCTACGTTGCCATTATTTCCGGTCCGGCGATCGAGACGCGTGGGGTCACGCCCTACACATACAGAGCGGACAAAACCGAAGTGGCGGATCCGATATTCAAACTCCAAGACACCTTGACTAGTAGAGCGGGCATCGCGGAACTTAATGCGGGGCTTGCTAACGAGAAAATCGCGATCATCGGACTTGGTGGTACGGGTGCATTCCTCCTCGATTATGCTGTGAAGGCCCGAATACCGGAGATCGTCGGATTCGATGGCGACGACTTTCACGTCCATAACGCCTACCGATCGCCGGGAAAGCTCGACGAAGAAGAGCTCGGGCGAAAGAAGGCGGATGTCTATCAGGCGCGATACGAACCTTTCCGGCATGGCCTCACGCTAAAAGCCACCTACATCACAAACGATTCAGCTGATGAGTTTAAGGGGGTTACGTTTGCTTTCGTTTGTGTCGACAAAGGCTCAGCGCGAAACGAAATCTTCGACCTACTGATCGGACTCGGCATCCCGTTCATTGACGTCGGTATGGGCTTAAAGCGCAAGGATGGGCCCATTAGCGGAATGATGCGCACGACATATTTCCAGCCTGGCACCGCAAGTGACCTTAAAGCCAAAGGATTGGCCGAAACAGCAGATGGCGCGGACAATCTCTATCGCGACAACATCCAGATCGGTGAGCTCAATGCACTGAACGCATGTATTGCCATGATCCGCTATAAACAGCTTCGCGAATTCTACCGAAGCGATGAGGAAAGCCTCAATAGTCTCTTTGAAGTAGCGGACCTGAGCGTCATCAACGTGAGATCGATCGATGACCTTTGAAGTTGAGCGCGTCCATTTCATGCCGAAGCAGCTTGAGTCGGGAGTATTATATGTGTCCGACGAATTCGAGACCGCAGCGCATTTGTGCGCCTGTGGTTGTGGTTCGAAGATACGCACGCCTATCCTTCCGACCGAATGGCACTTGTCCGGCCCGGACTCTAGACCCACGCTCCGCCCTTCCATCGGCAATTGGCAGAGGCCATGCCGCTCGCACTATTTCATCATGAATGGTAAAGTTGAATGGTGTGCGCAATGGACAGAAGAAGAAATCCTAGCAGGTCGACGAGCCGAGCAGGTTCGCCGCGAACGCTACTACGATGATCTCTACGCTCCTTGGTGGAAGCGCCTTTGGAAATGGGTCACACGCAAGATTGGACGAATGTAGTGGCTGTTGTGTTTCTTCGCATAACACTGACGCAGGACCCTAGCCGTTACGAAGCAAAAATTGATGAAACCATGCCTCAGGTTGGAGACTGAGACATCACGCCGTTCCACCTAAGCTATGAGCCCACTCAACGTCTGCTTTCCAATCCTGCACAACGAGATCCGGACAGTCAGGAAACGGCCCATCTCCTGTCCCTGACTAATGACCGAGACTGGGGGTGGAAGCGGACTAACCGCTCCTAATCAGATCATTCAAATAAGCACGTTTAAGACTCAGGCTAGCGGTTTCGATGCTTCCCTTTTGGGTCACATTACCGATTTGCGATACACCTCAACCAAACGATTGCACGTCGGATCATGAGTTTGTCGATCAAGTTGCATTCCGAGCTTTCTTATGACGTTTCGCGATGCTTCATTCTCTGTCTGAACAATGCTGACGATTGCCTGTAATCCCAGATCGTTAAGGCCAAATTTGAGCGCAGCATATGCTGCTTCGGTAGCGTAGCCTTGTCCCCAGTGTTCGCGTGAAAGCCTCCAGCCAATCTCAATAGCCGGCATGATTTCAGGCAAAAAAGTTGGCTCGGATAGGCCCGAAAATCCGATGAACGAGTTGGTCTCCAAAAGCTCCACAGCGAACAGTCCAAAACCCTTTTCATCCCATTCGTGCTCAAAAGCCTCTATTGAAGCCTCTGTCTGCTCGCGAGTTCGCGTATCTCCCGATCCGATAAATCGCATCACTTCCGGATCACGGCATATGGCCACGAAAGCATCGATGTCCTGAGGGAGCCACCGTCGTAGCAAGAGGCGATCGGTTTTGAGTGCTTGTTTGGTCATTTATTGAGATTGTAGCGCTACCAACACCCATATCAGCCCAGTTAAAGTCGATTAGTGATGCCATTCATTCTTCGACCGTGGCAAGGCCGCTGTTCGCACTCCCAATCGTGTCCTCCAAAAAACTGAGAATGCGCGGCCATTGATCCAAGCGGGCTGCCACGTCTCCATCGACAGTCCCGCCCATGCGCCCGAGAGTCTGAGAGTCGTTTTCGTGAATGTCGCTGGCTGGGCCAAATGCCCAATGGCCAGCATTGTCATAGGCCAGCACTTCGACTGCAGAGTCTGATCCCGTCGTCGCTCTTTCTTCGATTGCTTCTGCCATGCGGCAACCGGGCCAGAGCGTGTCGTCTCTCCCGCAAATCAACAGAAGTGCTGTATTCGTGAGCTCAACAGGGATGAAAGCGTCCGGATGATCGGAAACCATATCTCTGCTGCGATTGAACATTTCAAACCTTGGAGCATCGACACTGAAGTACTCATGCCAAGCTAGCGACTGATAGGGCAGATATGCGACCGGCTCACCGTCCTCGCTCCATGAAGAAGCGAACTGCGACATATCGATGCTGTCAAAGTCGAACCCTTGCCAAACAACATCACTGGGCATGGCCGCAACCACGGCCCCGACACGGGCGTCCCGCGTAGCAAGCAACAACGCGCCTTCTGCCCCCTTGGAATGGCCTATTACCGCAATCGGGCCAGGGCGTATGTCGGGATTGGACGATAGCCAATCGAGCGATGCATCCAAGGTCTCAAGAGGCACCATATTGAATGACCGATTGCTTTCAGATGTTGCGTAATAGCTTTGGTAGAGCACCGCATAGCCCTCATCCGATAGCTGCCTTGCAAAGACATTTCGGTATTCGCGCAGGCCGCCCTCTGATCCACCTAGAAGCAGAATTGCAGGGCGTGGGCCGCCATCCTCACCCCGGTAAAAATTGGCGGGCAGGCCGTTGATGTTGACCCGCTCCCCTCCAATGCCAGCCTCTGCGATGACGAGCGGGCGTGGTTCGCGTGTAAACCAAAAATAGGCGTTCACTCCAATGAACACCAAGACAACAGCCAGCAGACCAAGCCCAATTTTGTATCGACGCTTCATGGCATATGTCTCTTCATCTGATTGCTCTTGCTGCCCATTAGGAGATCACTACGCGGCGATGAAGTGCTTGGACAAGCCGAAATACTAGGCCACTTGTGTATTCGAGATGGTTCAGTTCTGACTTGCATCAATCTTGACCGGGTACTGGCAAAATCTCGATCAATTCAAACCATTCGCACCACAAGAGCATCTCTGGATCAAAGCCGCCATTCCGGGTGAAGTAGGTTTGATGAGCCTGGCGCCAAGAGGCCAAAGTCCGATCTCCCTCTCCTTCGGCATAGGCAAACTCCTCATCAACTCGGTCGAATCGCTCGGTTCGCAAGTCAGTCGTCTCGAGGATGGCGCGCGGGTGTCCGCTACCATCTTCAACGACCCAACGTCCGCCAATTTCTGTGTCTTTATCGCCCTCAGCCGCACTCCAACACGTCGCGCGTTTTCGACCAGTCAGAATCAACGCCAACAACTCGTCAGCCAACTCCGGCCCATCCCCAAACGGAAAGCTTGGGAGAGTTTTTAAGTCATAATCTTTGCTCATTACCGAGACCCAAGCAATTACTTGCCACATTCAGAATTGAATGCTTTTGAAGGAGAATGTGAACTAAATCTATGACTGAAAATGGGTCGTGATCAGACCAGCCGCTTTTTGTGTTTAGCCTGAAAAAGCCGACAGACTGCAACAAGTCCGGCCTCTATGTGCCAGTTATGTCAGCTCATGGGGGTGAAAGCGGACATAGGCGCGCCTCGCTATGACAACGGTCGGCGGAGTTTTCTGGTCAAGTCTTTTTCAAGGTCTCCTAGCGTCTAAAAAGCGGCTTGAACGGCTTTCCCAAGAAACTGATCACGCGCCTGACTAGGCTCGGTCGCTCTTGTTGTTGGCCGTTTCGCTGAGCGGTCTGGGCGGCGAGCGTGCTCCATTGGCGGCTTGGATCTTGCACTTGTCCGCTACCAATGGGCGCTGCCCCCGCCCGCGTGGCGCCGCGCGATGCGGCCGTTTGGGGAAACCCGTTTGCCGCGGCACGGCGCAGTTCTGCGGTCGAGGATGGATTGATGCGAGGGGCCCCGCGCTCCGCCTGCTTGTCCGCCAGCGCGCGGCTTCTTGCAGCAGAACGATTATCACGCGTAGCACTGCCGATCCGTGTGATCTGATTGCCTCTGCCATCGCGGCGCAGAGCACTGGCCGCGGTGCGTTCCTGAGCGGTGGGCGTCCTGAACGTTACTTGACGTGAGTTCAAAATGTAACCGGCACGGTTGCGGTACTGGTTGGGCCGCGTTCGATCCGCCGTCGCGCTGCCGCGGGTCGAGCGGTCGCGTGATCTTTGCACTCTTTGACCGTTCGCTGCCGTGGCTGAGCTGCTCGCAACCGCCGACAAGCTCCCGTTCTCTGCCGCAGCCTTTGTGGTTGTCATTGCAAGGCTGCCGCCGGATGCGAGGAACACAGCGGCAATCATGCCTCGTTCAAATATTGATTTCATCATATCATTATCCTTTTTCAATTGCTTAAGGCGTAGTGTCTGCCAACAGGAAGTCCTCGCTGGCAAAGGCGCTGTGGCCGATTAAAAAGCGTAGGTCTGGATGTTCTGCTTGTTCTTCATCAAGCAGGTCACGCATCGCGTAATTGAGCACGTTGTCCTGAGACAGTGGCACGCCCCACAGTCGGATCGCCGCAACCGCGCCCAAGAACGGATCATTGTTCCCATCAGCAGACCCAATGAACAAGCCATCCGCCGGAAGCGATTTGATGGTCATTTCGAGCACGGCGACCAGTGTGTTGTCGACCATCACTTCCATGCGATCGCCATAATCGATGATGGCGACAAAGTGCATCTTGCCGTCGGTAAAGTCGAACGGGGCGACCATAAAGGTGTCGCCCGACATGATCCCAATGCCATTCCGGTCACGCAGCAGCGCGACTAGATAGCTTGCGCCTTCTGGGCCGGCATAGGATAGAACCACTGGATCGAAGCTCGGAGCGGTTTCCCAATCGGGCTGGACCCAGAATTCAATCGTCGCGCCTCCTGATAAGTCGAGGCTTTCATCGGCAGGGAATCCAAGTGTGGTTGCCCCATCAAACTCCATCACGTCTGGCGTGTACTGGGCGCTAAGAGGCGATGCGATTAAAGCGATCCATACAAGGACAACAGAGTGTATTAGAAGTTTCATGGTCCAACTCCGTAGAGGAAATCGAGATAGCCGTTGTCGAACGCAGCCAGATCAATCGCGGTCGTGCCCAGCACCTGCGATGGATTGCCAGAGGCTTGGAAACCAAGCCGCAGCCTGGCAGTCGACGGGATAGTTGCGCAGCTCTGCCGTTTGTTCGAGCCGTAGGTTGTAAGGGTGCCCACGCCACTCACGGAAACAGTCATGTGGCGGGATCCCTCGATGCGGCTTTTCAGGCAAACCCGCACAAAGCCGGGCCTGAACGTGTCGCGTCCGTAGGCAACGCGAACATTTTCCCGCACACCGCGATAGGTGACGACCGGGATATTGGTGACCAGCCCCGGCGGGGCGCGCTCCGGAATGACAGACCCGAACCCATCTCGAATTGCAGCCTCTTCCAGGCGCTGTTCGATGAGAGCCTCTAGACGCGGACGGACCTCGTTCCAGATTTCAGGCTCGTTTGGAAAATACAGGGGATTCAGCAGGTCGGAGATCGGGCGCAGATCAGCGAGGATCGGCACTGGAGTTCCGGTCGAAAAGCCGTTTTGATCAAAGCTGCCGGTGCCACCGACTGCATCGAATCCAGACTCGGAGCTCTCGGCCAGCTCGGAAGAATTGCGGGACTCTTCGATAAAACGCGATCCGCTTGCACCGACCTGGAAGCCGCCAATTGCAAGGCCGGCTTGAGCATTAATGTTTTTGCTCTGGCTCTGCCATTCCTGCATCGTCTGTTGGTCAAAGCTTGCCCACATACGCGCCTGTGAGCCGTAAGTGACCGCATAGGGATAGTGCGTGCCAAATTTGTCGATCAAGTCGTCGTAGCGGCCCATACGATAGGCGAAATCGACCGCATCAATGAAGTCATCGCTTAGCTTTGCAAAGGGTCGGTCGAGCACAAGCGTGTAGAGCTTGTGGCGCGCAAAGCCCATCGACACGGCGCGCTGCATGCCAAACTGGCGACCCAGCGTGCTGGACTTCGCGAAATCAGCGCCCGCCCCAAGTGAGCCTTTGGCCTCGCCAGTCTGTCTGTCCTTTCTGGTAAAGCCGATATTGAACCCGAACGAACTGGCAGCCGTGCGCTGAAAATCAAATTGCCGGGAGATCATTTCCCTAGATGTAACGCTGCCCTGCGCACCATCAGGAATGTATTTGAGGCCCAGTGGCACTGTACGCTTCTCGATAATCGCGAAATCGCGCGGAGCAGCCGTTGCGAAGATGTCCGCTTTTGAGTTGCGATTTAGTTCGAACGGATCCTGTCGGATCACGTCATAACCGCGTAGCGACGCGCGGTAATTGTCGAGATTGTTGCCGATCAAGAAAACATCCGTGACATCAATGTCCTGCGCGCGAGAAACGGTCGGTTCGGGCCTGTTGTAGCTGTATCCGTTCCAGCGCAGCTCGGGCTTGCCGGTGCGTGAGACAGAGACGGTCAGCGTTGCATTTTGCCAGCGGCCCGTCCCCTCGCGATAGACATAGCGTTTGCTCGCGCCCGATGGCTTCATCACGTGACGCATTGGAGTGTTGTCGGCGGCAATCAGGACAATCGGTTCACGGCCCTGTGTGGCTGGTCGGATCGTGATGCGGCTGCCGTCATTCTCCATGCTGACATACATCAAGTCGGGTGTTGTAAAATTGGAGTGGGTCAGACGGTCGTTGAGTTGCTGACCGCCTAGCCCGGCAAACAATTCCATCGGCGCTTTACTGGGATCAAGGGCGAGTTCCGTGTCCTGCACCCAGATGCCATCCAGCCTGTAACGACAGTCTTCAGCCAAGTCGGCATCACTAGCCGGGCCTTCGGGCAAAACGAAAGAGGCAAAGACACGGGCAGCGGTTGGGTCTTGCGTCGTTGCATTGCGCGATTGCACGCGTTCAACGCTGCTGGGGTTATTGACTGGCAACCGCTCGGGCGCTCTGCACCCTTTGAATGCTTCGATCGGACGCCCTGTTCGGGCTGCAGATCCTTGAAACAGCTGATCGGGAGAGAGCTGGGGCATCGACCCGGGCACATTCTGCTGGGCAATGGCAGATGGCGCGATTGGCGCAACACACATTGTGGTGATCAGTAATCCGCCAAGAATCTTGCGTCGTCCGTTCATTCCCTGCCTCCTCCTCGACCTTCTGGCCTGATTGGCTGAGGCAAGAATGACAGTTCGGGAGTGGCGCGATAGTGGGGATTGTCCCCATTTCGCAGGCTATTTGCTGTCAGGGATATGAATGGAGACCCTGCATCCCTGGCCGGAGGCGGACTCGATGTCGAAGTGAAAGCTTGATTTGGCACAGATGTCTTGCACAATCGCAAGGCCGAGCCCTTCGCCGTGAGAATGGCTGCCTTTGCCGCCGCGCTGCATGGCGCGTTGCAGCTCTGCCGTGCTCATGCCGGGGCCATTATCGCGTATCTCAATCTGCGTGCCATCAGGCCGCCATCGCGCCGCAATCAGCACGCGCGGTTCGCGCGCTTCGCTGCGCCCGTGTTTCAACGCATTCGCAACGAGATTGGAAACCGCCCGCATGAGTGCAACCGGGTCAGCCTTCACTTTCAGATCACTCGGTCTTAAGCGCAGCTCCGCATCGGCCTTGCGCGCTTCCTCAGCGAAGACATGATGGACATTGCGCAGCACGACATTCGCCACAAAGTGTTCGCGCGAACCTTCACCCGCAGGCTGCGCGGCCTGCGGCCGATCACTGGCTACACTCGCCAGGTAATCAAGCGCTGCATCAATTTCGCCCGATTGTTGATCGTCGAGCCCTCGCAGCTTGAACATCGCGGTGCGAAGCGCGCCCAGAGGCTGGCGGATGTCGTGGCCCAGTTCTGACAGGCGCTGCCCACGCAAATCGGCAAGCTCGCGCGCTTGCGAATACTCGCGCTGCGCGCTGAGTAGACGATCATTCAGCGCCAACTTCTCTCGAGTAACAGCCAATTCTGCCTGCATCGCGTCATCACGTTCATGACGCAGCGCTATCAGCCGCAACAAGATCACGACCGCAAAGGCGATGCATTCGGTGAAGAGCGTAAAATGGCCGTAATCCAGCGTGTTGTCCAAATCGAAGTGGCCGGGCCAAACATGCGCGACAAAGGCATAGGCAAATGAGGTGAAAACCAGCACCGCGCCAAAGATGTAGATGCGCGCCCCGACAAAGCCGCGCCGGATGGCAATAACCCCCGTCGCCACAATTACGACAGTCGCAATCGGCGCGATCAGATAGGCAGGCACCATGAACCAGCGTTGCGTGAACAGAAAGGGCGTCAGAAGCGCACAAACACCGGCAAGCCCAGCATAAAGGCCAAGAAACCGGTCAAGCTTTGGCGCGGAATTGCGCAGTCCAAAAAGCTCCCGCGGGAAATGAACGCCCGTCATGGCCATCAACAAAACCGAGGCGAGGTTCATCGGCTCGCTCAGCCATGGCGCATCGGGCCAGAACGCTCGCATTGCGTAGCTGTCGGCGACAGAGACATAGAAAATCCCGGCAAGAATATAAAGCGCAAAGGCCAGTCCCACACGCCGGCCAATCACCGGGATCATCAAAAGGGCAAAGAATATCATCGCGCCCAGTGCCCCGTTCATTGCGAAGTCGATCGCTTGTTCGGCCGTGTGTTCCTCGCTCACAGCGTCAGACGTACCCATCGCGACCTTCAGGAACGTCGAAGTGGTTGACCGATATCCGAGCAGAAATGCAGTCGTTTCTCCGGGCGGGATGATCACGTCTTTGAGTAGAAAGCGGCTGGGTATCTCGCGCTGCGAGAACGGATCGCCTTGCCGGTGTGACAGCAGGAGAACAGGTTGCCCGTCGACAATTTGATAGAGGTCAAGCTCCTCCATATACTGGCGTTTCATATCGACCCGCCATCTCTGGCGGTTGGTGCTGTCGTTGTGGGCTTCCCAATGAAGCCAGACCCGGTCCCGTGTCAGGCCAAATGCGAGGTAGCGCGTGGTCAGCGGCGTGAAACGATCAAGCTGCTCCAAGGCCTCGCTTGCGCTGAGCTGCGCCGTTTCATCGCCCCAAGCTGCGACATGCGGATTGATGGACTGATAGGAAGACGGATCGTCGGCAAGCGGGAGCGGTGGCTGGTTCTGGGCAGCTGTCGGCGCGGCCAGCACAATGCCGCAAATCAGGCATGTCAACGCCGCCCAGAGCCTAATCGCATTCCCTGCCATAGCCCCGTTCTGCGCCGCCAAATTGCGATAGTCGATGGGGTCTGGTCCCCATTTCACGATCACGTCAAAGCTGGCGGTGCGAGTCAAGAAACCCCTCTTTGAGCGCATAGGCCAGCAATTCTGCCACTGATCCCACACCCAGCTTGGCCATCAGGCTGCCGCGGTGCTTTTCGACCGTCTTGATCGAGATGTGCAATCGGTCGGCAATTGCCTGACTGGTGTTGCCAAGGGCAATCAGCGAAAGCACCTCGCGCTCCCTATGCGTAAGGCTGGGCACGGCGCTTGCTGCTTTTAAAATGTCCCGGACGTCTTCCGCGACGAACCGATAGCCCGCTAACACGGTTTCTACACAACGGTTAAATTCATCTGCTTCGCTGGTCTTCAGAAGCAGCCCATCAACCTCTAGATCAATCCACTCCGCTAACAATGTGTGCGAGGTGAAACCTGTGCACGTCACAATTCTGGTGTCAGGGCACCATCGACGGATATCGGCGAAAACTTCGACTCCATTTGCCATCGGCATCGCTGCATCAAGGATCAACAAATCAGGTTTGTGACGCCGCGTGTAAGCAATGGCTTCCAACCCGTCCTTGGCGACTGCAACGACATGCACATCACGCATATCCTCCAACATGTCTGCAATAGCCTTGCGCATGAAGGTATGGTCGTCTGCAATGATAGCGGTGACTGCCAAACGGCCCTCGATTGCTTTCCAACTGTTTGCGCTGGGGAAACGCTAGCCAAAACAGGTTAATGCGACAAGTTTCTCACTTAAATGCTGTGAAACAAACACTTGCCTGAGCCATACCGGTGTCGCATCTCGGGAGGAGCTTGAGGCCAAATCTGCGAGTTCAGATATGTCCGCACTTGGGTCGTTAGCAGAATGTCGGCTTCTAGCGCTACGTCTCGAAGAGCTGACTCTTTATCTCGGTTCCCACTGACTCAACGGTTTCTCGTAGGTAAGCATCATCCAGATGCGCGTATCTGGCGGTGGTTCTAACGTTGCTATGACCAAGCAAGCTGCCAATTATCGGGAGAGTTTCTGATGATCTTGCAGCGAGGCTCGCATAGTTGTGTCTCAGGTCGTGCAATCTGACATCCTCGATGCTTGCTTCGACCCTCAGCATGCGCCAAAACCCTTCGATTTTAGAGACAGGCAGAATATCGAAGCGGAAAACTCGCTCGTGTTTCTTCGAGCGAGGGAAACCGTCAAGTATCGCCTTGGCCTCTTCACCAAGCCAAATGATACGGGACCCAGTCTTTGAATCGATCAGCTTGAGTTTGCGTCCCTGAACCTCGCCCCAAGTGAGATTGAGGATTTCGCCGCGCCGACATCCTGTCAAAGCGAGAAGCGAAATGACCGCGACCTCATTGGGCTTGTTTGCTCGATGCTGTGACAGGGCTTCTCCAAGACGGGCCATCTCGGCTTTGCTCAGAAAACGTTCGATCTTCCGCCCTTTGTTGCGCTTTACGCCACGAAAGGGATTGGAATGCTCTGGGAGATAGCCCCATGCTTCAGCCTTGCCGAACATGGCTTTTAGGATTTCCATAGCGCGGTTGGCCGCGCCCGGTCCTGCCGAGCGCGTCAGCGTTGCGTGCCAGCGCACGGCATCAGCGTGCCTGATCTCGTCGATGAACTTTCCGGCGAACGCATGTTCCAAGTGCGTTCGCCGATAGATGTCGTGTATCTCAAGCGTGGATGGCTTCCAGGTCGGAGCCGCCACCTCCCAATAGTGTCGAAGGAAGGAAGCGTAAGTCGGCGTCTTCTTCGCGCGTTGCTTCTTGTCCGCCGGATTCTGGCCCAGCTCGATCCTCAAGATTAGGCGGCGTGCAACATCCTTGGCGATCCGCTCGGTTACAATAGCCGCATCGCCGATTGTGATAAGTCTCTGCTTTCCGCCCATCGTGCGCTGCAGAACGTAACTCTTCCTGCCAGACGGATGGATACGTTCGCCAAAACCGGGAAGGACGTAGTCGAACTTTGTGCGGCGCTTTCCAACATCACCCGGAACGATGCGCGCCAGCTCCTCGGCAAGGATGCGCTTGAGATCATAGCTGGTCATGCGGTCATCATCCCCATTGAGTTTGCGAGGCTGGAACAGATGCGGTCGGCGCTTTCCGAAATCACTTCGTCGGCGAGATGCGCGTACCGCGCTGTCGTTTCAGGCAGCGCGTGGCCAAGCAGCTTGCCAATGGTCGCAAGCGGTATCCCTTTCGCGATGGCCACCGAAGCAAAGCTGTGACGGAGATCATGCAGGCGCACATCGGGCAAGGCGGCCTTGCGCCTGATTGTCGCCCAGTGCTGGCCCAGGTTGATCGGCACTTCGCGATACATTGCCAGGAAGACGAGCTGATCGTCTCCGCGCCGTTGTAGCCCATTGAGCACAGCGATTGCCTGCGGGTTGAGATAGATCGTCTTTGGGCCGGTCTTGCTGTCAGGCAATGCGAGGCGGGGTATCTGGACGTAGCGCCAGCGCAATGTCGCAATCTCTGAAACCCGTGCGCCTGTATAGATCAGCATCAGGAGAGCTGGGACCACGAATTCATTCGCGCCATCGTGTTCTGCTAAGACCTTGCCGAGCCTTCGATATTCATCAGCTGACAGATAGCGTTCCGGCAGGTCCCGCTTGAAGCGAGAGACGCCGCGACAGGGGTTGGTGTTCTTCTCGCGATAGCCGAGTTTTTCGGCATATTGCATCATGACCGACATGACCGGGATGCTGCGATTGAAGGCTCCTCCCACGTCAGCCATGCTGTCTCGCCAGCGATTTATGTCAGCCCGTTCAATCGCGTCGACAGAGAGTGTTCCAAACCTTGGGATCAGCCGCTTGTCGATGCAAGCCCGCGAGGCATCGCGCGTCGAAGGCTTCCAATGCGGCGAATAGTCGAGCCAGAACTCCTCAGCGTATTCTGAAAAGAGTGGGGCCCTTAGTTTCTCGGGAGCGGTCGGAAGGCCGACAAGAGTTGCCTTGATGAGCAATCTGCGCGCAGCAGCGCGCGCGGCTGGAGCGCTCAGCGCACCTGCCGCCACTCCCGCGCTTCCTAACGTCACCAATCGCTGCACGCCTCGCGGCCTATGCTTCACAATCCAGGTGAGGTGTCCCGACTTGCGCTTCCGAAGTCCGAAACCGGGAAGCTCTGTATCCCATGTGATACCGATAGGAAGCGACTTTCGCCGGGCAACATGGCCGGTCAGTTTGAGGCGATGGGACTGCCTGCGGCGAGATACTGCTGTGCCTTGGCTACCACCTGATTGCTCACCGCTGCCAACAAGCAATATCTTTGTTTCTTCGCGCTTTTTTGCCATCCCATGCAGCTACCGCTGCGTACGGTGTGCGGCGACCGCTTCGCAATGGCGGATGTCTATGTTGGGTCACAGATCGACTGGGGCCTGCGCTTTGGAACTCTGCCGGATAAACCACAGTTCCATGACTACATGGCGCGGCTTAGACAACGCACGGCCTATCAGCGCACTCAAAAAGACGCCACAGCGCTTACTGGCGACTAGGACATCACTGCGCTTTTGCGCAGCAATTGATAGGCATCGACCACCTTGCTCAGCCGCGCTTCGTAGCTGCGATCGCCGCCATTGCGGTCGGGGTGATATCGCCGCACCAGTTCCGAATAACGCCGCCGCAATCGCGTGCGGTCGGTGTCTGAACCCAGGCCCATTGTCTCCAGCGCATCGGCCTCGTCCTTAGAGAACCTGCCATCCATGGCCATGGCGGCCTCCCGTTGCGCTCGGCTCTTAATCCCATTGGCACGCGCGGAAATTGCATCCAGCGGATCATCGAAATCGGCCCAGCGCGGCATTCCATCGACGCCTGCACGCGGAGAAAACGTGGCGCTTTCCGTGCGCCAGCCGCTGACCGGAGATTGCGCATCGAGGATTTCGTCCGCACTCATCCCCTCAAACCAGTCATAGCCCGCGTTGAACTCACGCACATGCTCCAAACACAGCCAACGCCATTGGCCCGGCCCGTCAAAACCGTTGGGGCGATAACCCGGCGCGCGGAACTCACCCGCCTCATCGCAAGTCGGGTGTTCGCATTCGCGAGCCTGGCTTTCATGCCGTCCGTGGAATCGCGATTGCGCCATAAGCCCTTGAGAATGGCGTTAGAGTCGCCAGATTCCAACCCATATACCCATGCAAAAAAGGAAACAGGCGCGATGAGCGGAACAGTGGCAGACGAAATGCAGGCGCTTTTGACGGACGCCTTTGCTCCAACAACGCTCGATATCATCAACGATAGCGCGCAACATTCGGGGCATTCGGGCGACGATGGATCAGGCGAATCGCACTTTACCATCGTGATCGAAGCGCCGGCTTTCGCAGACATGACCCGCCTCGCCCGCCAACGCGCGGTGATTGCGGCATTGGGCGATATTGTCGGCGAACGTGTCCACGCCGTTGCGATCAAGGCTAGTGCGCCTGCTGCATGAACGAATTCACCTCTGGTAAGCGTGTGCGCCGCTCGGCTCGGTTGATCGTTATTGATCCACTGAACCGCATTTTGATGTTCCGCTTTGATGTTGCTGGTCGTCCGCCATTTTGGGTCACGGCTGGCGGTGAGTGTGAACCGGGTGAGAGTTTTGAAGAGGCCGCCCGGCGCGAATTGCTGGAGGAGACGGGCATTGCCACTGATCCCGGCGCGCAGATCGCGCGCACCACGCCCGAATTCGTCACGGTGGAAGGTGAGCCGGTACGAGCAGATGAGCGGTATTACCTCGTGCCTGTTCAAGAGGCCGAAATCGACACATCGCGTCACACCGAGCTGGAGCAAAAGGTGATGACACAGCACCGCTGGTTCAATCTGACAGAGCTCAAAAATTGGCACGAAGCTGTCTTTCCCGAAAATCTAGCTGAGATTATCCGACAGGCCTCTTCAAGCTGATTGCTCCTCAACACCCTTCCCGTTATCGCTTTGCGCAAACGGGAGAGAGATATGGATTACACAGGTAAGGTGGCGTGGATCACCGGCGCATCTTCGGGCATCGGAGCGGCATTGGCGCGCGACCTTTCATCACGCGGTGCGCATCTGGTGCTATCGGGCCGTGATGAGGCCCGGTTGGCTGAGGTAGCTGAGGCCTGTGCTGAGACCCTGATCCTGCCTTTCGATGTGCGCGATGATGCGGCGTTGGCGGACGCCACGGCCAAAGCGATTGCGTGGAAAGGTGGCGTCGACATTGCCTTTGCCAATGCAGGGGTTTCCCAACGCAGCCGCGCGCTCAAAACCGACATGCAGGTCTATCGCGACATTATCGATATCGACCTCACATCACAGATCGCCTTCAGCCAAGGCTTGATCGGCCACATGGCAGAGCGCGGATCGGGCAACATTGCCTTTATCTCCTCCATCGCGGGCAAAGTCGGCGTGCCGATGCGCACCGCCTATTGTGCGGTCAAATTCGGCCTTGCGGGGTATGGCGACGCCTTGCGCGGTGAGCTTTCGCAAACGGGCGTCAATGTCCATGTGATCTATCCCGGTTCCGTCGCCACCGACGTCGCACGCAATGCAATGGTCTCCGATGGCTCCAAACGCGGGGTCAGCGACAAGGTCATTGATGAAGGCATCCCAGCCAATGATGCCGCAAAAGCGATGCTGGACGGCATGGCCGCAGGAGAGCGCGAGATTATCGTGGCGCAAGGGATGGAGGCAGGCATGGGCGAGATGCGCCGAACTCCCGATGCACTGTTCGATCAAGTCGCAGCGATGGTCGCCAATGGTTATATGGAACGCATGGAAGAAGGCGAGTGAGCGCAATGGAACAACGCCGCGTAAAGCTCACCAATGGCATTCATCTGGATGTGGTTGATGAAGGTCCACGCGACGCGCCGGTGCTGATCTTCCTCCACGGTTTTCCCGAAAATCATCGCACTTGGCGGCACCAGATCGCACATTTTTCTGACAGCTTTCGCTGTATCGCGCCGGATCAGCGCGGCTATCGCGGGTCGTCAAAACCGCAAGAGGTAGAGGCCTACACTCCGGACAAATTGATCGGTGATGTGTTCTTGCTTGCCGATGCGTTGGGCGTCGATAAATTCACGATTGTCGGCCACGATTGGGGTGGTGCGATTGCGTGGGGTGTTGCCTTAGGTGGTCAGCATGCACGGGTGGAACGTGCGGTGATTGCCAATGCGCCGCATCCGTCAATCTTTCAAAAGCTGCTCTACACCCATCGCGGTCAGCGGGCGGCGAGCCAATATATTATCGGCTTCAAAGAACCTGCCAACGATGCCCTAATCCGCGAACACGGGATCACCGGCATCCTCAAACAAGAGGTGAACTGGGACCGATCTGACGCCATGCCGCCAGAAGAGCGCGCGCAAATGCTCAAAGATTGGGAAAACCGCGACATGTGTTTTGGCATGATCAACTATTACCGGGGCAGTTCGATGCATGTGCCGACGATGGACGAACCGTTTGAGTTACCCGCCAACTATTCCGCGCCAAACCTGCCCAAATTGACGATCCCGACGCTGGTGGTCTGGGCACTGGATGATCTCGCTTTGCCGCCGGAAAACCTCGAAGGGTTGGACGCGCTCATCGACCCGCTCACCATCGTCAAAGTTCCCGATTGCGGGCATTTTGTGCCCTGGGAAGCGCCCGAGGCGGTGAACGCTGCGATGGAACAATTCCTGAGCGCGTGAGACCTTAGTTTCCGATCCACTCCACCCATGCACCATGCGGATGGGCATGGCTTAACATCACGGTCTCGCCGTCATCCGCTGCCCCCATCCAACGCCGGACCTTCAATTCATGCCGAAACGTCGCCGGGTCGGTTTCAAGGCTGATCCACGCAAGCGGACGCTCCGCCGTGGCCTGGGCGCCGGCCTCTTCGAAAGCTGCAGTGATCGCGCTCTGTGTCTCGGCGGGCATATATTGCCACATGATCGAATGAAACATTGCGCGGGTTGTGCCCTCTGCCTGCGGTCGCTCCAGCATCTCGTTCACAAACGCTCCTGCATCTTGTTGAACGACATCAGGGGCCGCTTCGCCAGCGAGCTGGATCGCCGCATCAATGCGCGCCATGCGAACGGGTGCATCGGGCCAAACATAGCTTTTGAGCCGCAAAGCGCTTTCCTCGTCCGACAGATCAATCGGGCCGACGTCGCATCCGCGCACTGATAGAATTTCAAAGCCCTCTGGCGCAGCAGGCGGTGACCCCGCATCCCCGCGCCATTCCGGCTCAATCCGCATCGGCGATGTCGGCGGGCCCACCTGCGTCTCGCCCAACCGAAAGTGATACCGATCCAGCATCGTGTTCACCCCGGCACTCGCGCCCAGCTCAAACAGCTCGAAACGCGGCACAACATGCTGAGCCACCCACAGCAATCCCGCCATAATGCTGGCGGAGCGTCCGGCCTCGTTGGTCTGTGGCGGTCCGTCGAGCCACGGAAGCAGCAGCGTATCGTAAGTCTCAACCAACTCGCAGACCAGTCGATCAACTTGCCCCTGATCGGTGATCTGCCCGCTATAAACCCGGGCCAGGCGGTCATCGACACCCGATAGCAAAAGGTGGTGGAGGCCACCTGTCATGCGCAGCGGCATTGCGTCTTTCAACGTCAGCCCCTGCCAATTGGCAATACGCCTACCGGTGGCAGTGTCGCCTTCTCGCACCTGTGCCAGCGCACGAACCACCCGTGCAGTGCACGGCGCGCCGTTTTCCTCTGCATGAGTTGCCTGCCAATCAAGTGCTCTTGCGAACTCCTCAATTGCCATAATTGTCTGTTCGCTCATCGCTTATGCCCCTGCCTCGATCATTGTCCCACCTTCGCCCGAAGCGTTTGTGTTGCCCTTTATGCGCTGGGTGCCTAAGCCCGCCCGCGCTATGACAAGTGACATGACTAACACCACAACAGGCCAATTGACCTTTGCCATTCCAAAGGGCCGCATTCTTGACGAAGCGCTGCCAGTGATGGCGCGCGCTGGCGTGGTGCCCGAGGATGGCTTTCACGACAAGGCCAACCGCTCGCTTTCTTTCGGCACAACCCGGCCCGATATGCGCCTGATCAGAGTGCGCGCCTTTGATGTGGCTACATTTGTTGCCCATGGTGCGGCGCAGGTTGGGATCGTTGGATCAGACGTGATTGAAGAATTCGATTATGCTGACCTTTATGCTCCGGTGGACCTCGATATTGGGCATTGCCGTCTCTCGGTTGCGCGTCTTGCCAGCGATACGGACGAACCCTCCGGCGTCAGTCATCTGCGCGTTGCAACCAAATATCCCAGCCTGACCGCCCGCCATTTTGAGCGACAAGGCATTCAGGCCGAATGCGTCAAACTGAACGGCGCGATGGAACTCGCCCCTTCGCTTGGCCTCGCACGTCAAATAGTCGATCTGGTTTCGACCGGCACCACTTTAAAACAAAACGGGTTGATGGAGACACAGCGCATCATCGACATCTCTGCTCGCCTGATCGTGAACCGCGCGGCGTTTAAAACCGATCCACGCGTCGCAAATCTGGTCGCCGCGTTCCGCGCCGATGCGGAAAACCGCTCTGAGAAGGACGCGGCGTAATGCAGCAACTATCAACCCTTGACCCCGATTTTGAGCAACGCTTTGCCCGCGTAGTCAACGCACGGCGCGAAGCCGATGGCGATGTTGGCGGCGTGGTGCAGGACATCCTGCGCACAGTGAAAACCGGTGGCGACGATGCTCTGGTGCAATACACTCAACGCTATGATGGCTATGCGCTGATCGACGATGCCGATTGGAAGATCACCCCAGAGCGGTGCGCAGAGGCCTATGAGCAGATCGACGCGGACCTACGCGATGCCCTTAACCTCGCGGCGACCCGAATCCGTGCTTATCACGAAGACCAATTGCCCAGAAATCGCGACTACACCGATGATGCCGGCGTGCGGCTTGGCGCGATTTGGCGTCCGGTTGATGCGGCGGGGCTTTATGTGCCCGGTGGCCGCGCAGCTTACCCTTCATCCTTGCTGATGAACGCGATCCCCGCGCGCGTCGCAGGGGTAGAGCGGGTTGTGGTGGTAACGCCCACGCCCAAGGGAAATTCTAACCCCCTAGTCCTTGCCGCAGCGCATGTTGCAGGAATTGATGAGATCTGGCGCGTTGGCGGTGCACAGGCGGTTGGCGCGCTTGCCTATGGCACGGAAAAAATCGCGCCGGTTGATGTCATCACTGGCCCCGGCAATGCCTATGTTGCAGAAGCAAAACGCCAGCTATTCGGCGTGGTCGGCATCGATATGGTAGCCGGGCCCAGCGAGATTTTGGTGGTGGCCGATGGGGAGAATGACCCCGATTGGACCGCTGCCGATCTACTCAGCCAGGCAGAGCATGATCCCTCATCACAATCGATTCTGATCACCGATGATGCAGGCTATGCCAGAATGGTCGAAGACTGCATTTCCTTGCAGCTCACTCAGCTTTCAACCGGAAAAACCGCAAAGGCGAGCTGGGACACGCATGGTGTAATCATATTGGTGAATGATATTGAGAGTGAGGCTCCGGCCCTCATCAACCGATTGGCCGCCGAGCACGTCGAACTCGCGATCAAAGATCCCGAAGCCATGTTGCCCAAAATTCGCCATGCAGGGAGCGTGTTTCTTGGCCGCATGACGCCAGAAGCGGTGGGCGACTACGTTGCCGGCCCCAACCATGTGCTGCCTACGGGTCGCCGCGCACGTTTCTCCAGCGGGCTGTCAGTGCTCGACTTTATGAAGCGCACCAGTTTTATCGCGCTCGACGACGAGGCTTTTAACGCTATTGGTCCAGCCGCCGCCGCACTCGCCCATGCAGAGGGCCTGCCCGCTCACGCCAAATCCGTAGAATTGCGCATCAAATGAACACTCCCGCCCGCTCTCAGGCTCGCTCAACCGCGCGCCTCGCCGCCGTTCAGGCCCTCTATCAACAACAGATGGAGAGCACTGCGCTCAACAAATTGCTCAATGAATTTCACCAACATCGGCTCGGTCGCGAAGTCGATGATGAGGACCACGAAGGTGAAGTTTTTGCCGATGCAGAGGTCGATTTCTTTGACGACATCGTACGCGGTGTCGATGCGCGCCGGGACGAGATCGACGCGGCCTTGATCGAAAAACTGTCCGCAGGTTGGACCCTGGCTCGGATAGACAAAACCATGCTTCAAATTCTGCGCGCTGGCACCTATGAACTGATCGCGCGCGCCGATGTGCCGACTGCCAGCGCAATCACCGAATATGTCGATGTCGCAAAGGCGTTCTTTGATGATCGCGAGGCGAAATTCGTGAACGGCATTCTCGATGCCGTCGCCAAGGATGCTCGATCATAGACGAGGGCGAATTTCTCGCGGCATTGAGCACATTGCCACTGCATCCCGGTGCGCGCGGCTTGCGTGATGATTGCGCGGTGATCGCGTTTGGTGATGAGACACTGATCCTCAATCACGAGATGATGGCTGAGGGTACGCATTTTCGCGCCGAGGCCGATCCAGCGGACGTCGCGTGGAAGTTGGTTGCAATCAATCTATCGGACCTCGCCAGCAAAGGCGCAGAACCCATCGGCGTGTTGCAAGGGCATTCTCTGGGCAATGATGATCTGCGCTTCGTCGAGGGGCTCCGCGAGGCGCTCACCGCATACAATGTCCCAATCTTGGGCGGCGATACTGTCGCTGCAACAGGCGCCAGCACCTACTCCATGACCGCCATCGGTCGCGCCACGCACACCCCGGTGCCGTCACGTTTGGGCGCACAAATCGGCGACGGGGTGTATGTCACGGGTATCTTAGGCGGGGCTATGCTGGGCTTTTTGGGCCATAGTGAGCACTTGCAAGCCTTCGACCGCCCTCGCCCGCGATTGGACGAAGGGCGCGCACTTGCTCCCCTCGTCACCGCCATGATGGACATATCCGATGGTCTGCTGCTCGACGCATTCCGCCTTGCCGATGCGAGCGAGGTTACACTGTCCATCGACCGCGCCAGTGTTCCCGTCGCTGACCCAACCCGCCCTGATGAGTGCGTGCGGTGGGGCGATGATTACGAATTGCTGTTCACCCTTCCCGCAGACACCAAATGCCCCGTTCCGGCCACGCAGATCGGCACGGTAAGCCCGCGAGGATTCGCGCCGTTGGTGATTGATGGAGACCCAATCGTGAACGCCATCGGGCTGGGTTATCAACACGGATAAAACCGAATAAATGCAGAGAAATTGGCGCTTCTCATACCAAAATTGGTAAAACCCGCGCAGTAGCCCACAATTGCGCCGTTTTCCGGCTTGCAAGCTTGTATCCAGCCCCTATGACTATCCGCCTTGCGCCCGCACTGCCATCAGAGCGGATCTATAAGAGGCGCATTTTCCACGCTTCAGAGGGGATTTTACGTGGACCTTATTCTCATATCTATCGGGTTGGGTGTGCTTGCCATTGTCTATGGCTTTGTCACCAGTCGCCAGGTGCTGAGTGCCAGCGCTGGCAATGAAAAAATGCAAGAAATTGCGGCTGCCATTCAAGAAGGCGCGCAGGCGTATCTCAACCGTCAATACACCGCGATCGGGATCGTCGGCGTGGTTGTTGCCATCATCGTTGGCGTTGCGCTGGGGATGATCCCGGCGGTCGGCTTTTTGATCGGCGCAATTCTGTCGGGCGTTGCAGGCTATATCGGGATGAACATCTCGGTTCGCTCAAACGTTCGTACGGCGGCGGCGGCGGAAACCGGCTTGCAGGCAGGTCTGACGCTGGCGTTCCGCGCTGGCGCGATCACCGGCATGTTGGTTGCTGGGCTAGCATTGCTCGCTATCGCAGTGTTCTTCTACGTTTTGATCGGCCCGATGGCACTTGCCCCGAACAGCCGCGAAGTCATTGACGGCCTTGTTGGTCTGGCCTTTGGCGCGTCGCTGATTTCGATCTTTGCGCGCCTTGGCGGCGGTATCTTTACCAAGGCCGCCGATGTGGGCGCCGACTTGGTCGGTAAGGTTGAAGCGGGCATCCCAGAGGATGATCCACGCAACCCTGCGACCATCGCGGATAACGTAGGCGATAATGTTGGCGATTGCGCTGGCATGGCGGCTGACTTGTTCGAGACCTATGTTGTGACCGTTGGTGCGACCATGGTTCTCACCGCATTGCTGCTTACACAGCTGGGCGACCTGCTGTTGCCCTTGATGGCATTGCCACTGCTGATCGGCGGGGCGTGCATCGTCACTTCGATCATCGGCACATATTTCGTTCGCCTTGGTGGCGGCACGAACGTGATGGGCGCGATGTATAAGGGCTTCCTGGTGACCGCATTCCTTTCGATCCCGCTGATCTATCTGGCGATTTCCTATGCGCTGGGAACAGCGGGCTCTGACATGACCACAGTGCTCAATGCAGGAACCGGCATGGTTGAATTTAACGGCATGGACTTGTTCTATTGTTCGTTGATCGGCCTTGCTCTCACCGGCATCATCATCTGGATCACAGAGTATTACACCGGCACGAACTTTCGTCCGGTGCGCTCGATCGCTAAAGCTTCGGAAACGGGCCACGGCACCAATGTGATCCAAGGTCTGGCAATCAGCCTTGAATCAACCGCACTGCCGACAATCGTCATCATTGCAGCGATCATCGGCGCATTCCAGCTCGCCGGTCTGATCGGTCTCGCCTTCGGTGCGACTGCGATGCTTGCACTCGCTGGCATGGTCGTGGCGCTCGACGCTTATGGTCCTGTGACCGACAACGCCGGCGGCATTGCCGAAATGGCGGGTCTGGATGAAAGCGTGCGTGAGAAGACCGACTTGCTTGATGCGGTTGGCAACACCACCAAAGCCGTGACCAAAGGCTATGCCATCGGTTCAGCGGGTCTTGCAGCTCTCGTGCTGTTCGCCGCTTACACCGCTGACCTTCGGGAGTATTTCCCGAGCGCCAATGTCGATTTCAGCCTTGAAAACCCATACGTGATCGTTGGGCTACTGCTCGGCGCGCTTTTGCCTTACCTCTTCGGAGCAATGGGCATGACCGCAGTGGGCCGGGCTGCTGGCGATGTGGTGAAGGACGTGCGCGAGCAGTTCAAAGAAAAGCCAGGCATCATGGATTACTCCGAGAAGCCTGACTATGCTCGCACCGTTGACCTTGTGACAAAGGCGGCGATCAAAGAGATGATCGTACCGTCGCTGTTGCCTGTCCTTGCACCGATCGTGACCTACTTCGTGATCTATCTGATTGCAGGTCAGGATGAGGCCTTTGCTGCACTTGGCGCGTTGCTGCTCGGTGTGATCGTTGGCGGCTTGTTCGTCGCGCTTTCCATGACCGCCGGTGGCGGCGCATGGGACAATGCGAAGAAGTACATCGAAGACGGCAATCACGGCGGCAAGGGCTCAGAGGCTCACAAAGCTGCCGTCACAGGCGACACGGTCGGCGATCCTTACAAGGATACCGCTGGCCCAGCTGTGAACCCGATGATCAAGATCACCAACATTGTCGCGTTGCTTTTGCTCGCGGCATTGGCTCACTGATCAAAGGCGAAGCGGCCCCTGCTGGTCGCTAAAAGCCAGAAACAAAACCCCGTCCGGAGCAATCCGGGCGGGGTTTTGCTTTTGGCACCCTGATTGTGCCACGTTTGGACAGCGTCCGCGAACTCCAAGCATTTTTAACCCCTCCATGCGAAGGCAGAATTTGAAGGGGTTTGCGCGATGCTTATGGCGACCACGCCAGACAGTAGTGACGGTGTTACCATGCCTGAGCATCACGGTGACGGGCGGGCGAAATTGCGCCTTGTCTCTGGACCGCAAGCCACCGATCCGCGCTTTATCGACAAGTGGCAGGCGCTGGCCGAAGAGGCGAGCGAGCCTAACCCATTCTTCGAACCATGGTGTCTGATCCCGGCCATGAAGCACATGCGTGGCGGCGCTAAACTTGGGCTGTTGTCCTATGTTGTGGATGGGCGTTTGCGCGGTTTGATGCCGATTGAGCGAGCCTCGCGTTACTACGGATATCGCGTACCCCATGCCGCGATCTGGCTGCACGACAACGCTTTTTGCAGCACGCCTCTGGTCGCCGCAGGTTACGAGCAGGACTTCTGGCATGCCGTCCTCGCCAAGCTGGATGCTAAGCCAAAGGGCGCGCTGTTCCTTCACCTGCCGCAATTGTGTGAAGACGGTCCCATGGCACAGGCGCTTGACGCCGTTACGCAGCGCGACGGGCGTCTCTGTCGCACCGTCAATCGAACCGAGCGCGCTATGCTCGCGCCCGACACCGCCGATCCAGAGACGTATCTTCAGCAGGCCATGAGCGCCAAGAAGCGCAAGGAGCTGCGCCGTCAGTACAAGCGCCTATCCGAACAGGGCGAGTTGCTCTTGGAACGGCGCGAGGATGCAACCGACCTTGCCGATTGGATTGAGCAGTTCCTCGCGCTGGAGGTTGATGGATGGAAGGGTGAGGCCGGCTCGGCCCTTGGCAGTGCAGATAGAACACGCCGCTTCTTCACAGAGGCTTTGCAACGCTCGGCTAAGGCGGGACGGCTCGAACGGCTTTCCCTGCGGCTGGACGGACGGCCAATCGCCATGCTGGCCAGCTTTGTGACACCGCCCGGCGTCTACAGCTTCAAAACGACATTCGACGAAGCCTTCGCTCGCTTCTCCCCTGGCCTGCTGCTCCAGATTGAGAACCTTGCCATGCTCGAGCGTGGCGACATCGCATGGGCCGACAGTTGCGCCGCCGAAGGGCACTCTATGATCGAGCGGCTCTGGCGAGAGAAACGCACCATAGTTAGCCGCAATGTCGTCATCGGTGGCCGCGTACGCCGGTTCATAGGCAAACAGATGATGGCGTATGAGACACGAGGGAGCCGCAAGCCATGAACGCCCCAACCCACATCTGGCATCGCCCTGTCAGCTATAAAACGCGGCCCACAGGCACATTCCACGAGACCGCGCGCACCACCTTTGCGCGCTCCTATCCCGAGACGCCGCACAGTCTGCGCCACACTCTCGGCCATCATCCCCTGCTTGAGTTGGAGGCGCTTGCCGGACTTGCAGAGCAGCTGCCGGAGACAAGCATTGAGTACAATCGCGGCGATGTGCCGATTGGCGTTACCGGTAAGCCGGGCGCGACCGGCCTGACCATTGGCGAGACGATCCGCCAGGTTGCCAAAGCGGAGAGTTGGGCGGTCCTCAAAAACGTGGAGCAAGCACCCGCTTACCGTGCGCTACTGACTGACTTGCTGAATGAGTTGCAAGAAGAGATCGCGGCAAAAACCGGCGCATTACTGACCCCGCAAGCTTTCATTTTCATCTCCAGCCCCAACGCCGTGACCCCCTATCACTTCGACCCAGAGCACAACATCTTGTTGCAGGTGAAGGGCACCAAAGTCATGACGCAGTTCCCCGCTGGCGACCCCCAGTTTGCACCTGATACCGCGCATGAAAGCTACTACACGGGCGGCCCGCGAGAGCTGATTTGGGACGACGCGTATATGGACGCCGCCCGCCCCTTCTCTCTGGGTCCCGGAGATGCGGTCTATGTGCCCGTCATGGCACCGCATTTCGTGCGCAATGGGCCGTCTAGCTCGATCTCGCTTTCGATCACTTGGCGGTCCACTTGGAGCTATGGTGAGAGCGATGCGCGCGCGTTCAACCACGTATTGCGTGGGTGTGGCTTTGATCCCAAGGCACCGGCTCGCTGGCCCGCCAGCAACCGGCCCAAAGCGTTTGCATATCGCGCGCTGCGTAAGCTTGGTCTGGTGCGTCGTGATTAGCCTGACTTGACCACGGCACGTGGCCCCCGCATGGGCCTCGTTATGACTGATACAACCGGCACTTCCGAACCCACACCGCAAGCTCTCACCGACGGCCTTGTTAGGCTGCTAACAGTCGATAAGCGCGCCGCCGACGTCTATGCCGGACGCGAGCAAAAGGGCGGTATTGGCCGTGTGTTCGGCGGTCAGGTCCTCGCACAGGCACTCCAAGCCGCGCAAGCCAGCGTTCCCGATACGAAGACCGCGCATTCACTCCACGCCTATTTCCTGCGCGGCGGGCGTGAGGGTGCCCCTATTGAATACCGTATAGAGCGTGACTTTGACGGGCGCAGCTTCGCCAATCGCCGGGTCGTTGCCGCGCAAGAGGGCAAGGACGGCACCGCCACTCCAATCCTAAACCTGACGGCCAGCTTTCAGGTGCCAGAGGAGGGTATGAGCCACGATGACGCAGTCATGCCAGATGTCGCCCCGCCAGAGGAGCTGAAATCCGATATGGAGATGCGTACGATCATGGCAGACAAAATCGGCGATAAGCTTTCCGAAGCGCAACGCGCACTCATGCTGCGTCCGCGCCCGATTGAGATGCGAACCTTTGACCGGCTGCATTGGATGAACAGCGAACCACGCGAGCCGCGCGCGCATAGCTGGTTTCGCACCGGCGGCTCGCTGCCAGATGACACGGCCCTGCACCGCGCCATCATCACCTATGCGAGCGATTACACGCTGCTCGGCACCAGCGCCCTGCCCCACGGCCTTAGCTGGATGCGCGGCGAGTTGGTGGGCGCAAGCCTTGACCATGCAATCTGGTTTCACCGAGAAGCGCGCGCCGATGAATGGCTGCTCTACGCGACCGATGCGCCATGGTCGGGCGGCGGGCGCGGCTTCAACCAAGGCCGCATCTTCAACCGCGCAGGCCAATTGGTCGCCAGTGTCGCGCAAGAGGGCATGATGCGGCGACGCAAAGCGAAAGCATAGTCCCCCCTTAGTGCGCCAGAAGCACCGGCAATTTAGGGTCACTCAAGCTGCGCCGGGTAACCCCGCCCAGCAGCATTTCGGCCAATCGCGAATGACCGTAGGCACCCATGACAACCATCGAACAACCCAGCCTCTGCGCCTCCGCAAACAGTGTATCTGAAACCTTGGCATCACCGCGCTCAATCTCGCTCACTTCGACGCTGATGCCGTAACGGTTGAGATAGGCAGCAGCTTCGCGTGCGGAAAAATCGACGCGCTGTTTGCGCCTTTTTTCTGTCACACAGGCAATGTGAACCGCGCTCGCATGGGTCAACAACGGCACCGCTGAACGCAGAGCAACGCTTGCCTCGGATGAACCGTTCCATGCGATCAAAACCGGCGCAGTCGGGTCAAACCGCTGAGTATCGCCAGGGATGACCAGAACCGGCACTGCCGCGCGCATCGCCAGCTCTCCCGCCATTGTCGAAGGGCCTCGCGCACCATCCTCACCAATGTCATTTGGGCCGACAATGATCACATCATGCAACGCCGATTGTTCCAGCAAACGGTGCTCCGCTCGCCCGCTGATAAAGCGCCATTCCCACGACACATCCTCATTCCTCAGATCAGCTTCGATCTTCGATCGCAGGCTTTCTGCGGCTTCCTTAATCCGAGGCATCGCTGCCGCCATCGCCGAACCGTAAAAGTCGCCCGGTGCAAAGACCTCGTAAGTGACCGCTTGCAGGCAAGTGATATGGCCATCATGTGCCCGCGCGATGTCCATTGCGGCTTGCAGGCGCGCCTCCATGCAAGAGTCGCCATCAATGTGTAAAAGGATCGATTTCATCGCAGCCTCCTTTGTGGTGCAGTCAAAAACTACACCGCAAACGCACCGCGCGAATTGATCCAGATCAAGTTTGCATGAGAGAATTTTTGGCCTAACCTTGCAAGCCAAGGGAGAACACCGAATGCAGGTCACACGCCAACCGCCGGTTCGCACCACTTTAGAGCCGTCGAACCACCCGTATCTCTCCGGTCCATGGACGCCGGTGCATGAAGAGGTGGACGTGGATGAGCTTGAAGTGATCGAAGGCGAAATTCCCGCAGATTTGGACGGCATTTATCTGCGCAATACCGAAAACCCCGTGCATCAGCCACTGGGCCGGCATCACCCGTTTGACGGCGATGCGATGGTGCATCAGGTCAGCATTTCAGGCGGCAAGGCCAGCTATCGCAACCGCTTTGTGCGCACCCATTGCTTTGATGCAGAACAGACCGCTGGCGGGGCACTATGGGGCGGATTGATGGACCCTGTCGGCACTTCTAAACGCCCCGGATTTGGCGCGCATGAAGGGCTTAAAGACACAGGTTCAACCGACATTATCGTCCATGCTGGGGTTGCGCTGGCGACCCTCTATCAATGCGGCGAAGCGTGGCAAATGGACCCCGTCACCTTAGAGAATTTGGGCAAAGCATCGTGGGGGCCCTTAGACGGCATTTCGGCGCATCCCAAAGTGGACGAGGCGACCGGAGAACTCATGTTCTTCAACTACTCCAAGTACGCCCCTTATATGCATTATGGCGTCGTCGACCGGGCCGGAAAGCTGGTGCATTATGTGCCGATCCCGCTGCCCGGACCACGCCTGCCGCACGACATGGCGGTCACGCGCAATTGGTCGATCCTGAATGATATGCCGCTGTTCTGGGACAAGGATTTGCTGCAGCGGGACATTCACGCCGCGCGCATTCATGACGGTGTGCCCAGCCGCTTTGCCCTGATCCCGCGCCATGGACAGCCAGAGGATATCCGCTGGTTCGAAGCCTCACCGACCTATGTCCTTCACTGGACCAATGCCTGGGAGGAGGGCGATGAAGTAGTTCTGGAGGGATATTATCAGGACAAACCCATGCCTGACCCGATCGAGGAAGCGGGCCAATACAGTCACATGATGGCCTATGTTGACGAACATTCCTTCCAGAGCCGCCTACATCGCTGGCGCTTTAACCTCAATACGGGTGAGACGGTGGAGGAGCGTCTATCGGATCGCATCGTCGAATTTGGCATGATCAATCCGGACTATCTGATGGAGAAAAGCCGCTATATCTGGTCGACAACGACCCGGCCGGGTTGGTTCCTGTTCAACGGATATGTTCGCCATGACACTGAGACGGGGGAAGAGCAGGTCTTTCAATTACCCGATGGCGTCTATGCGAGCGAAAGCCCAATGGTGCCGCGCAAGAACGCCACAGCGGAAGATGACGGCTATCTCATCACGTTCCTGATCGATGAGAATACCGGCACTTCGGAACTGGCGATTATGGATGCGAGCGATGTGACCAAGGGGCCGATCTGCCGCGCGCGTTTGCCGCATAAGATTTCCAGCGGGGTGCACACAACTTGGGTTGAGCATTCACAGCTGCGCGCCGATGCAGCGTTTAAGCTTGAGACTTTGGCCGCCTAAGCCAGCCTAACGCCGGCGCAGCAGGGGTATCCGGCCGATAATCTTGCCAAACACCTCGTCACGCGAAACCGAGCTGTGGCGCGATGCGCCCGTCGACATGCGCGACATACCATTGAGCGCAACGCGCCCATTCTTGGCAATCGCGCCAACCTCTTTGACGATCCAACCGAATTCAGGATGTCTGACGAGCACAATGTCCCCACGCCGGACGCGCGACGAACGACGGAAAACAGCGAAGGTTCCGTGACGCAGCTTAGGTTCCATGCTGCGTCCTGAGACACGGGCGAGCTTAATCGGGAGCATGATTGGAATATAACCTCATCTACCCGTCATTCGCACGTAAGCTTATGTAAGTTACCTCTGTTTTGGAGCAATTGTGCGCTTGCTTTGCTGCTGTGCAGAATTCTGGACGGTAGGTCGCAACCTTTGCCGTGCCCACGCATTGTGGTTATAACGCGTCGTAAATCTGACGTTTTAGGCACATACAACCAAAAGAGGACACCAACGTGGCTTTCAACCTGATCGAACTGCCCTATCCCGACACCGCTCTTGCTCCAGCCATTTCGGCGGAGACGCTTTCCTTCCACCACGGTAAGCACCACAATGCGTATGTGACCAAAATGAACGCGGCGATCGAGGGCACTGCGCATGACAGCGCGTCACTCGAATCCGTTGTTGCCGCGTCAAGGAGCAGCGATGCTGGCCTGTTCAACAACGCCGCGCAAACGTGGAACCACGCATTTTATTGGCACTCCATGGCCGCCAGCGAAACCGCGGCATCCGCAGAGCTCGCCGCGAAAATCGACGACGCATTCGGTTCAATGGATGAGTTCAAAGCTCAGCTGAAAGCACGCGGCGCAGGCCACTTTGCCAGCGGCTGGGTATGGCTCGCTGAAAAAGACGGCATGCTGTCAATTAAGGAAACCCATGATGGCGATACGCTGGCAGACAGCGACTATAATCCGCTGCTGACTGTCGATGTGTGGGAACACGCCTATTACATCGACCACCGCAATGCGCGTCCGGCATATCTCGACGCAGTTGTCGATGGTAAGCTGAACTTTGCCTTCGCCAGCGAAAACCTCGCACGCGGATCGGCTTGGACCTATCCAACGTAAGCAGCGGCACACGTTACACTGACACAAAGCCCGGTTCGCCAATGCGGATCGGGCTTTTTCGTTTGGCTGCTAAGATTGACCAAGCCCCGTTTCTTGGCCTGTCACTTTATCGGCAAATTCGCGCCATCCTCAACCCGGCGCGCTTCGGGATGGGGCAGGCCCAGCGCACTATTGACCGCACGGCGCACCGGATTACTGCAATATGCCGGACCGGATGCGTAGAAAATGTGGCCTTCGAGAATTTTTGCCTTGCCTTGCCGGTTAAGGATGACCCGGCCCATATTGCCGTTGTCCTCTGGCAGCATCACCGGATCACAGCGGCGCAGGGTTAGCGTATTCGCATCAGGGTCTGCACGCTCAATCGCCACGCACACGAATGGCTGCCAATGTCCATATCGGCGCGAGATATAGCGCTTGTCCAAATCTCTCACATCGGCGTTTCGCCACCGCGGCTCCATTTCGGCCAGATTGAGCGCGCCGTCACGGACATTGATCTGATCAATAGGGATGTCAAAATAGCTCGATATCTGATCGATCAGTGGCTCACGATAGGCTTCACTTTCTAGCCACGCATCCCTGTCTTCCTGCGATGGAAACTTGGCCTCAACCGACCAATCCACCGAGTTCGACCAGCAATCGCCAAGGTTGTTATACTTCTTATGTGCGACCTCAACCTGAGCCGGCATCCCCAGCCCCTCACGCACCAAGGCGTTGCGATCGTCAAAGAAGTCACCTTGCGCATCGAAATGTATCGCGCTGACGGGCAAAGCAATAATCCCAACAAGCCACACCACAACAACACTCTGAAACAGAGGGTTTTTTGTGATCCGGCGCGGCAAGAGCCACCCGGCTAACGCAAGCACGGCAATCATCGCCAGCGGCACGATCATCGTCGACAGGATCGAGAACGTCTTGATATCCATGGACCAAATATAGATCCGCAAGGTAAAAATGCGGTTTCCCCGACGCAGGACGATAGGGCGCGGGAAATCAGCGTTCGCGCAAATTGGGTTCGGGTGAGGTCAGCCCCGCTTACCCGCCTGCATGGTAAAAATCGTAAATCTGCCGCGCCACGGTCTCACTGACCCCCGGCGCGCGTTGCAAGTCCTCTAGCGACGCTGCGCGCACTTTACTCGCTGTTCCAAAATGCAGCAGCAACGCGCGTTTGCGAGCAGGACCAATGCCGGGGATTTCGTCTAGGGGTGATGCGGTGATTGCTTTGCTGCGTTTGGCGCGGTGGGCACCAATGGCGTAGCGGTGGACTTCATCGCGCAGGCGTTGGGCATAGAAAAGCACCTGCGAATTGGTCGGCAACATCTTTTCGCGGCCATCGGGAAAATGGAACACTTCGCGCCCTTCGCGCCCGTGATGCGGGCCTTTGGCGATGCCCACCACAGGTAAATCTTCGATGCCCAGCTCGCCCAGAACCTCCATCACACTGGACAGCTGCCCCTTGCCGCCATCGACCAATACAAGATCGGGCCACACTCCTTCACGCTCGCGGTCAGGATCATCCTTCATTGCGCGAGTGAAGCGCCGCTCCATAACTTCGCGCATCATCGCGAAATCATCATTGGTTTGCGCGGTCTTGATGTTGAACTTGCGATATTGCGACTTCTCAAAGCCTTCGGGCGAGGCAACCACCATCGCGCCCACGGCCTTTGCGCCTTGGATGTGCGAGTTGTCATACACCTCAATCCGCTTCGGAGGTTCGCCCAGTTCGAGGAATTCGGCCAAATCGCGATTGACCTTGGCCTTAGTCCCGCTCTCCGCCAACCGTCGCTCCAAAGCCTCAACAGCATTGCGCTGTGCCTGAGCGAGCAATTTGCGCCGGTCGCCGCGTTGAGGGATGGAGATCGCGACTTTCTTTTCGGCGACTTCCGACAATGCCGCCGCGATCAAGTCGCGCTCAGGCAATTCCCGGTCGACCAAAATGGTTGGCGGCGGCGGCACCTCTTCATAGAATTGCAGCATGACGTTGGAGAGGACCTGGGCGTCGTCCACCTCTTTCGTGTGACTGGGGAAGAAGGCGCGATGGCCCCAGTTTTGGCCCCCGCGGATAAAGAAGGCTTGCACGCCGATATGCCCGCCCTTCGCCGCCAGCGCGAAGACGTCGGCATCGCCGACACCGTTAGCGTTGATCGCCTGTGATCCCTGAATAAAGGTCGCCGCGCGCAATCGATCGCGCAGAATAGCCGCGGTTTCAAAGTCGAGCTCCTCCGCAGCCTTTGCCATCTGCTTTTCAAGGTCTGCCTGAACCTTGCCCGATTTGCCTGCGAGGAAGTCCTTCGCTTGGCCGACAAGCGCATCGTAATCCTGAGTGCTCACCCGACCCACGCAGGGCGCAGAGCACCGCTTGATTTGATAGAGCAGGCATGGCCGGTCACGATTGTTGAAGAAACTGTCAGTGCAGGACCGCAACAGAAACAGTTTTTGCAGCGCGTTCAGGGTCGTATTGACGCTGCCCGCGCTTGCAAACGGGCCGTAATAGTTCCCCTTTGCCCGGCGCGCTCCGCGATGTTTGTGAATGCGCGGAAAGGCGTGATCGGACCGCAGCAAGATGAAGGGGAAGCTCTTATCATCCCTCAAAAGCACATTGAATGGCGGGCGAAACCGCTTGATCAATTGCGCTTCGAGCAGGAGCGCCTCAGCCTCTGAATTGGTGGTGATGATCTCCATGCTGCGGCATTGGCTGACCATCCTCAGCAGCCGGTTCGTCATCCCGTTCGCTTGCGTATAATTGGCAACGCGCGCTTTCAGACTGCGGGCCTTACCCACATACAGCACGTCCCCGCGCGTATCGAGCATCCGATATACGCCTGGGACCGGTTTGAGCGTCTTGACGACTTCGCGAATCGCGGTGACGCCCGCTTCCAAATCCGGCTGCGCACGCGAGACGGTGTAGGCCGCGCGTTCCTCATTGAAACGCTCAGCCCCACGTGGGTCTTGGGGTGCTCCGGCCTCGGATCGTGACATAACAGAAGAGATAGGATGTCCCACCAATAAGGGAAAGACACGGTCTAAACCTACCCCCGGCAGATGCCCGTGTCGCACTCCTACAAGCTGCTTGGCGCATCTCTACAAATGAAACTAACTAAAAACTCAAACCATCGCCGCAAAGACACGCGTCACCGCAATATCCGGCATATTGGCGGCTGACTACAATCGGCCACATGAAATAAAATACTAATATTAGATCATAAAAAATAAGTCCGGGTTGCCTTACGTTAAACTAACAAAGGCAATATTATGACAAATCCTGATTATCATGGAATGAAATCCTTAGAGGGTCTCAATCCTTACTGCTCAATGAGCCTGTATGGCGAAGAAGATATGGGGGGACTGCGCGAAGATCGCTTTGGCCGTATGTTCCCGCAATTGCGCCCAGCATACACACGGCCCGATATCCTAAGGACTATTGGTGAACTTGGCGGCAAAATGGACAGCAAGGGGCGCGTCAATCGCACCATGAACATCCCAGCCGGCATCATCTTCTTTGGTCAGTTCATTGACCACGACATCACCCTTGATGCCTCAACCAGTTTTGACAGCGTCATCGACAATCCGGGTGAGATATCCAACGTCCGCACCCCGACGCTCGACTTAGATTGTATCTATGGCCTCGGCCCTGAGGCACAGCCTTACCTGTATGAGCAAGGCGGCGCGTTTGGCGGGGTAAAGCTGCTGACCGGGGCAGACAATCCGGGTCAGGACGGCGTTAACGATCACGATTTGCTGCGCAGTCCCAATGGCCGCGCGATAATCGGTGATCCACGCAACGACGAAAATCGCATTATCAGTCAACTTCAACTGACCATCATTCGGTTCCACAATCATGTCGCGCAGGTGCTGCATGATGAAAGCGTCGCTGATCCGGCAGCGAAAGATCTGGAAGGCCACGACCTCTACGAAGCCGCGCGTGAACAGACGACTTGGCATTACCAGTGGGCGGTTGTGAATGACTTCCTGACTGCGATGTGCGGAACGCCTGTGGTGGAGCGCATTTTGGGCTGTGGGCGCGAATTTTATTGCGGCCATACACCCTTCATCCCGGTGGAATTCTCAGTCGCAGCCTATCGCTTTGGGCACTCAATGATCCCGCGCAATGTGCAGGTTCGCAAAGGCGGCGACCGGTTTGATCTATTCGATGGTGGCTTAGGCGCAGGATTTAGCGCGGTGACCGACCCTGCCACCGTGGTTGACTGGCATGAACTGGTGGACTCACCCTTGCCGCGCAGCCTCGATCTGGCCGACCAACTCGATACGAAGCTTGTCTCGATACTGCTTGCCCTGCCGTTCATCGACGGACCGCCAGAAGACAAATCGCTGGCGACGCGCAATCTGCGTCGGGGCAATGCGTTCTTGTTGCCGGGAGGGGAGAAAGTCGCCGAGTTGATGGGGGTGGATGATGCGCATATCGCCGCGACACTGGCCAAGGTGGCCGATGTGAACGCCGATCTGGGCGACGATGGCATCCCGCTATGGCTTTATATCCTAGCCGAAGCGGAAGTTGTGGGCCGCGCGGAAAGCGATGGTTCATTCAAGCCGGGAGAGGGCCTTGGTCCTGTCGGCGCGACGATCGTTGCCGAGGTGCTCATCGGCCTGCTTGAGCTGGACGATCACTCTTATCTCGGGGCGAACCGCGACTTCATCCCACGCGAGGAGTGGGACACTTTGGGCAAATTGACCACGGTTGCGCAGCCTGACTTGCCAGTCTTGCCGTAATCCTTCGGCGCAGCAATGCGCCGACACGCAATCGCCAACTGATTGGTCTCTTCTCAATCAGCTGGTGTTTGGCGGAGCGGGACGAAATAGTCCTCGGCACCCGCTCCGCCAATTTACTTGCCATTGGGCGGGCTAATCATTGGCAGGCCGGTCATTGGCAGACTGGTCACATGCGCCTATCGCCGCGTCCATGCACACTTATGACGTTATCATCCTTGGCGCGGGAGCCGCCGGGCTTATGTGCGCCGCGCGCGCAGGCCAGCGGGGGCTGCGTGTAGCCGTCCTCGAGAAAACAGAGAAACCGGGTAAGAAAATCCTGATTTCAGGAGGCGGGCGCTGCAATTTCACCAATGTCGATGCTGGACCTGCCAACTTCCTTTCCGCCAATCCGCATTTCGCCAAATCAGCTCTGGCTCGGTACGCTCCGCGTGACTTTATCGAGCTGGTGGATCGGTACGGGATCGAGTGGCACGAAAAGACGCTGGGCCAGCTTTTCTGCGACGGATCGGCCAAGCAGATCGTGCAAATGCTGCTCGATGAATGCCCTGACACTGTCGATGTGATCTGCCACGCCGATGTTGAAACGGTGGTGCGCGATGGCGATGCGTTCGGCGTCTCGGCCTCGGGTCAGCACTATTCCGCACCATCCCTCGTCATCGCAACCGGCGGCCCATCGATCCCCAAAATGGGCGCAACCAGCTTCGCCTACGACTTGGCGAGGCAGTTTGGCCTCAAAGTGGTCGAACCGCGCCCTGCCCTCGTCCCGCTCACCTTGGGCGAGGATGACGTATTGTTCCGCGAACTTTCCGGCGTTTCTGCCCCCGTGCGCGCTACCGCTGGAACGGGCAAGGGTAAGGGACAGTTTGATGAGGCGGCCCTGTTCACCCATCGCGGCCTGTCGGGTCCTGCGATCCTGCAAATATCCTCCTATTGGCGCCACGGTGAGGAGATCGGCATCCGCTTTCTCCCACAGGCGGATGGCGATTGGCTTATCAGCCTCAAACGGGATCGTCCGAGGGCCGGCCTGCGAAGCGTCTTGAGCGAGCATCTGCCCGACCGGCTCGCCGATGCGCTGGCCATGCGATTAGGCGCGCAGCATGGGATCGACCGTGAGCTTGGCAATGTGCCTGACAAAGTCTTGCGCAAAGCCGGTGAACAGCTCGCCAATTGGCGGTTTAGCCCCAATGGAACGGAGGGCTTTGCCAAAGCCGAAGTAACAATCGGCGGTATCTCGACAGCGGAACTGTCCAGCCGCACTATGGAGGCGAGCAAAACTCCGGGCCTTTATGCCATTGGTGAGGCGGTGGATGTGACTGGATGGCTGGGCGGATACAACTTCCAATGGGCATGGGCCAGCGGGGTCGCTGCGGGCGACGCAATCGGCGCATAACAAAGTTTCAATGCGTCTGTGGCAAACGCAACACTTACGCTTGCGTCAGCTTGTAACCAAACTGAAACCTGCCTACCGATTGTCAAGAGAACCGAAAACGGTCCACGTCACATTCGTTTGACAGGCCCCTTATGAGGGCAAACCGGGAGAGACCTTTGCGCCAATTGCAGGGCATGGATTCATCGTTTGTCGCGCTTGAATCGCCGAATTCGCCGATGCATATCGGCAGCGTCCTGATTTACAATCCGGAGACTGCTCCGGGCGGCTTCGTTCGGTTCAAAGACATCCTGCAATTCATCGGTTCGCGGATGCAGTTGTCAAAGACCATGCGCCAACGACTGGTGCGTGTCCCATTTGACCTCGACTATCCATATTGGATCGAGGACCCCAATTTCGACCTTGAATATCACGTCCGTCATGTCGCTTTGCCGAAGCCGGGCGATTGGCGGCAATTGTGCATTCAGGCCGCCCGCGTCCATGCGCGCCCGCTCGACCTGAACCGCCCACCATGGGAATTCACTGTGATTGAGGGGCTGGACAATGTGCGCGATTATCCGCCCGGTTGCTTTGCGTTTGTCACCAAAGTGCACCACGCCGCGATTGACGGAATGAGCGGCATTGATTTGATGGAGGCGCTGCACACCGTCACTCCCAGCACCGCGCCGCCCAACGAACCGGACGATTGGAAACCTGAAAAGGTGCCCGGACCGGTGGAGTTGCTGGGCAAAAGCTATGTCAACGCGATCATCAATCCCTTCAAACAGGCTCAGGTGGCTGCTCAAGCCGTTCCCGGTGTTGCCAGCGCGATCAAGGGGCTTATCGCACGCGACTTTAAGCTCAGCACGGATATGGTGCCGCCGCGCACCCGCTTTAATCGCTCAATTTCGCCCCACCGCGTAGTCGAGGGACGCAGTTTCGATTTGAAAGAGTTCAAATCGATCCGCGCGCTTTTGCCAGAGGCGAAGGTGAATGACGTCGCGCTCGCGGTGATTGGCGGCGCGCTCAACAAATATCTCACATCCAAAGACGACTTGCCCAAAGGTACAATGACGGCGATGGCGCCGATCTCCGTGCGCTCTGGTGATGAAAAAGGGGACATGGGCAACCAGGTTTCCGCGATGGTCGCCCCGCTCGGCACGCATATTGCGGACCCGAAAGAGCGGCTGGAATATGTCTTTGGTCAGACCAAGAACTCCAAGGCGATGACCAACGCTATCGGCGCGCGCACCATGACAGAGGTGAGCAAGGTCAACCCACTGCTTTACATGGCGTTGGGCGCGCAATTGTTCAGCCGGGTCAGCGTCGCGCACCGTGCAATGCCGTTCAACACGGTCGTCACCAATGTGCCGGGACCGCCGATCCATATCTATTCCGCCGGTTCGCGCCTTGAAAGCATGGCGCTATCGCTAATCTGTCTGACCGATGGGCTGGGCCTTGCGCATGTGGTGCAAAGCTATGTCGATGAAGCTTACATCAGCTTTACCGCATGCCGCGATATTATGCCCGACCCGGAATTTTACTCGCAGTGCATTCAGGATAGCTTCAATGAGATGCTGGTAGCAGCAAAAGCGGTGGAAGCTCGCGGTGCAAAGGCACCTGCGGCGAAAAAGGCAGCCGCAGTGAAAGCACCGGCCGCGAAAAAAGCGCCAGCCAAGAAAACTGCGCCCAGAAAAGCGCCCGCTGCAAGGAAAGCTCCGGCGCGCAAACCTGCTGCAAAGACGGCTGCCAAAACAGCTGCATCCAAATCACCGGCAAAACGCAAACCGCGTGCCGCAACCAAGAAAACAATAACCAGCAAAACAGCTGGCAAGGGTCCTCAGGAGAACAAATAATGGCGAGTATTGCACCACTTCGCGGCAGTATCGTTGTCGATAGCGGCACTGGCGGGCGTCAAAAGCCAACGCGCACTGCAACCCCTCCCAACCGTTTTTGGACTTGGGCCGAAGGGCGCGCAATGTTCGAATTCGCATCGTTCTATGCCTCGCGCCGATTCCTTTCCACTTTGCCCAAGGGGGATGGCCATGCCGTTTTGACCCTGCCCGGCTTTATGGCAACCAACAGTTCAACCCGGCCAATGCGCGGATTGCTAAAAGAATTGGGCTATGCCGCTCATGGTTGGAATTCAGGCCGCAATGTGCGCGTGAACGAGGAACTTCTAGCAAAGCTGGAGGAGCAGGTTGATCGGCTTGCACAAGATAGCGGTGAGAAAGTCTCTCTGGTTGGATGGAGCCTAGGCGGTGTCTTGGCTCGTGAACTGGCCAAGCTAAAAGCCGACAGCGTGCGTCAAGTCGTTAGCCTCGGCAGCCCAATCAGCGACGATCGCAACCACACCAACGCGGCAAGATTGTTCAAGTTCTTCAACGGGGATGAACCGGAAAATCTACGCGGCGGCCAGTTTCAGGGTCTCGATATGGCCCCACCTGTGCCAACGACGTCGATCCTGACCAAAACCGATGGTGTGGTGCATTGGCGTGGAAGTGTGCAAGACCCGCATAAGACCAACGGTTTCCCAAGCGAAAATATCGTCGTTTATGCCAGCCATTGCGGCCTTGGTGTAAACCCCAGCGTAATGATCGCGCTGGCGGACCGGCTTTCGCAAAAAGACGGCAAATGGAAGCCATTCGAGGCGAAAGCGGCGCAGAAGTGGATGTTCCCTAAGCTCAGCTGGGACTGAGCTTTCGGAGGTTATCGCCCTCTCAAAAAAGCTTCCGCAAATCAACTCCGATAAACCGCCCGACCGGATCAATCAGAAACGGTTGGAAGTTCGTGGGTGTGTCGCCGTTTGAATCGGTGACCTGTCGGCGCGCATCGAAGATATTGTCCATGCGCAGTGATACCCGGAAGTTCTTGAGCACGCCCTCATTGCGCCCGACCAGTTGGCCCAGCTCCGTGAATAGACGGATGTCGAACGTCGCAAGATCATCGAAAAATAGGTCTGAACTGCCCGGTAGGCCCGAGCCATCCAACCGCGTGGAGCCCGTATAGCGTCCCGACAGGCGCATCCCGACACCGGAACCGAATATCCCTGCCTCCAACCGCGACGTGTGGCGAGGCAGGCCGAATGAGCCGGTTGCCTGACCGTCCAATTGATCGAGCGGGGCAAGGCCCGGTGCGATCAAGATTTCATTCTCCAACTCAATCGCGTGATTGACCGAGACGAAATAGCGGAAGCCTTGGAAATTGCGCCGCGCAAGCGGGTTGAAGCCCGCAGGTGGTCCGCCGCCGCCAGACGCCTGTCGTCCGCCCTCGCCTCCTTCACTCTCACAAAAACGCGCGCGCATTCCGGCGATGCGTTCGGACGATATTGTGCCATCGTCGCCGCGCAAACGGTCGAGGATAAAGCCAGCCATATTGGGATCGAAACCGGGCAATTCGTCGGATACATCTTCGCCCGCGTCGATCCGCGCGATCAGAGCACGAATGCGGGCCTCTCCATCTTCGCCGCAGGCGATAGTGCGGAATGCTGCGAACCCTTCGCCCATGGGGCCGTCGCCGCCCCTCGGCACCCGAGGTCCACGCCGACCATCAGGGCCACCTTCGGCTCCACCGCGTCGCCCGCCCATACTGGCCGGGTCAAAGCTGCAAATCCGCTCCCGCACCCGCGCAACCCGCTCTGGGTCGATATCGCCATTATCGTCTCGAACGCGTGCGAGCATGCGCTGGAACCTCTGCGCGTTGAAACCGGGAATAGTGCTGGACAAGTCCTCGCCATTCTCCACCGCCGTGATCAGCCTTGTGAGCACATCCAAGCCATCATCGGCGCAAATGCGAGTGCGAAATTCGGCGAAGGCCGCACGCTGTTCCGCGCTGGGCGGGCCGCCTGCACCGCGTGGCGGGCCACCTTGGGGGCGTCCACCTTGAAGACCGAGACCTTGAGGACGCGCGCCTTGAGGACGCGCACCTTGCGGGGGACCACCTCTGCCACGACCGCGCGCACCGCCTCGCCCTCCCTGCTCACCCGCACCAATAGAGCCGCGGATTCTGAGGTTGAAGTTCAGCCGTTCCGCGCGCGTTTCGGCAAAGGTCACAAAGCGGCTATCCACCGCGACCAATTGCCCGCCTGCATCGCGCGTAATCCGGTCGGAAAACGCTGCCTCCGTTTCCGGTGTGATCGTGGGAAAGCCGCGCGTCACATCATCCGAGCGATTGCGGATATATTCGACTGTGAAGCGCGCGCCGTCCCAGAACGGCAATTGCCAATTGGCCGCAACCTTCCAGTCGCGTTGCGTCTCTGCGAGCAAGTCAGGGTTGCCGCCGGAAAGCACAGTGATCAGCGCGGTCTCACCCGTCACGAAATCGAACACCGGCACATTCAAAGTCTCAATCTGCGCCCCACCAAGCGCGCTTAGACCCGGTGCGACCTCACGCTCAATATAGTTTGCAGACAGGTTCAACCCGTCAAATGGAGACCAATTCAGGCCGACCGTGTAATCGCCCAACGTCCCGAAATCAGAGAGGTTTTGGACGCCCAATTGCGCATTTAGGGTGAAACTGCCCAGCGTATCGGCAAACCCATTGCGGCGGCTGGTGATCGGCACGACGATGTTCACACCGGTTGATAAATCGCCGCGCGTCAGATCAACAGGCGCGCTGCCGCGCGTGTCGGCACTTTCCAGATTGGTCCAGTTATAGGCAACGTCGAAGGTCGTCAGAACCTCCCCGCCCGGCAGATTCGCAATTGGCCCGCGCAATGTGGTGAGCGAGTTGGCAAACAACGTGCGGGTCGATGCGGTATCAAACCCCGCATCCGCGCTGTCCGGCAATGCGGCATCCAATGCCAACGTCCCGGCCAAGGCATCGGCAATCAGGTCGCTCGTATCGAACCGGCGGTCGATCAATTGCTGGCTCTCGGTCAGGCTCGCGTTGAATGTGCTGGTCAAGCGGAATGCATTGACCGGCTTTGTCAGCGAACCCGACGTTGAGAACACGTCCGATGCAAACCTCTGTTCCAGCGGCGTGTCTGCGCCGAATGTGCGCAGCTCGCTATTGCCGGCTGCATCGGTCAGCGTGACGGTGTTTAGCCCCTGCAACGAGCGCGCGTCATTGCGTTCGTAATTCACATTGGCGGAGAGTGAGGTGCCGCTACCGATGATCGCTTTGGCCCAGCTGACATTGGCTTCGATTGAGCGCGCATCGCTCACCAAGGAGCGAAATGCCGCCTGTTCGGGGTCGCCTGGAACCACTGAAATCGACCCCGGCGTTTGGATGATATTGCGCTCATCCTCGGTCAGGATCGAATTGTCTTCGGCCTCCAAATTGACATTGATCCGCGCGCCATCGGCGATTTGCAGAAAGCCAAGCTCTTGTTCACGTTGATAATATCCGCCGCGAGCAGGGCCTTCAAATTCCAACTCCACCTCAGCATTGCGGTAATTGTCTTTGAGGATCAGGTTGATGACCCGGCGATCAGGCGGAAAGCCAAAACGCTGGGCAACTTCCTCGGGAAACACCTCAAGCTTATCCAGAGCCTCTGGTGGATAGTTTGCAAATTCACGGAACGAGCCAACACGGATGCCATTGATGAGGATCACGGGCCGCCCGTCCCCACCGCGTCCGCGTGATGAACCCGATTGGTTGGTGATCTGCGTGATGAGGTCCGCGATGGAGGTCACACCTTCTGCGGCGATATCCTCCTCATTCAATTCAAGAACCGGCGCCTGTTCCACGTCCAGCGACCCGCGCAAACGCTGCCCCTGAACCACAATTGTGCCCGGCTCATCAGCCGTCTGACGCTCCTCAACCGGAGCAGGAGCCGCTTCGGCGGGCTGTTCCTGCGCGAAGGCAGGCGCGGTGCACAAAGCGGCAAGACCGGCGCTTGCCAAAAGGCCGATGTGCGTAGTGGGGGAGAGGGTCATGGGGTGCCTCATCGAACCAAATCGGGGTGTGCACAAGCGTTTGAATTGTATCAGCTTGCAACACCGTGAACGAAAGACGAATGCAGCGCAGGCATGAGTGTCCCCGCAATTGGCACCGCGGCTCAGAAAATCAGTCAAAATGGATGTGTCTTCCCTTTTGGGGCGACCATCGCTACATGCCGCGCGATACATATGGATTAACCGGCGTAACATTCACGCCGCAACATGAATAAGGAATACCATGGCGAAAGAAGAACTTCTCGAAATGCGCGGGCGCGTCGTCGAGCTGCTGCCCAATGCGATGTTTCGGGTTGAGCTTGAAAACGGCCATGAAGTGCTGGGTCACACGGCGGGCAAAATGCGCAAAAACCGCATCCGCGTGCTGGTCGGTGATGAAGTGCTGTGCGAGCTGACCCCGTATGATCTGACCAAGGCGCGGATCACCTATCGCTTTATGCCTGGTCGCGGTGGCCCCGGTCAGGGCCCCGGCCCCGCTTAACCGCTTAAGTCCCGTTTGAATGGGCAAATTGCATTTAACACTGGCATCGGCCTCACCCAGACGGCGCGACTTGATCGCGCGACTGGGAATAGAGCCCGACGCGGTGACACCTGCTGACATTGATGAGAGCCCGCAAGGGACGGAGCGCCCGCGCGACTACGCTTTGCGCATGGGCCGCGAAAAGGCGCTTGCTGTTGATGCGCCCGGCTTTGTGCTGGCTGGCGACACGGTTGTCGCCGCTGGACGCCGGATATTGCCCAAAACTGAAGAAGAGAGCGAGGCGCGAACCTGCCTTGAGCTGCTCTCAGGCCGACGTCATGTCGTCCTTTCCAGCGTAGTTTTGCGCGCACCCGATGGGACGTTGCGCGAACGACTGAATGAAAACATCGTGCGTTTTAAAAACCTCTCTCACGAAGAAATCGCCTCCTATCTCGCTGGCGGTGAATGGCGCGGCAAAGCGGGCGGCTATGCGATCCAAGGAGCCGCAGAAGGCTTGGTCCAATGGATCAGAGGGAGCCATTCGGGCGTGATGGGCCTGCCGCTCTATGAAACGCGCACGCTGCTCAAATCGGCAGGGTTTGCCATTGGCTGAGTGGCACTTTGAACAGGGAATCGGAGAGCTGCGCGGTCTGCTTATTGAGGGCGACACGATTGTGGCGGCCAAATTGCAATGGCCGGGTGAACTGATCGCAGGCGATGTGCATCCCGCGCAGCTGACAACCAAGAAAGCGGGCGCGCGCCGCGGCCATGTAATGCTTGAAAACGGATCAGAGGCGCTGGTCGATCACTTGCCCGGTGCCTTGAACGAGGGCGCAAGCGGATATGTGCGCATATCACGATCATCGATTGCAGAGCGTGGCCGATTAAAGTTGGCCCAAGCGCGCTGGATCGACGGTGACGCCGCTGCACCAGAACCCTCTTCTGATGTCCCCGTCACACACTCGAAGCCTCTCGACGGCTTTGCGGCGGGGGATTGGGAGGAGGTCTGGCACACGGCATCCTCAGGCAGCCTCGCCTTTTCTGGCGGCGAGATCCTGTGCAGCGTAACTCCAGCCATGACCGTGATCGACATTGATGGCGAATTGCCACCGCGCGAATTGGCGCTCGCGGCGATCCCGGCTATCGCTCAAGCCTTGATGTGGTTGGGCATTGGCGGGTCGATCGGGATCGACTTTCCAACCTTGCAAGCCAAAGCGGACCGGCGCGCTGTAGACGAAGCGCTCAATGCGGCGCTGGTCGATTGGCCACATGAACGAACCGCTATGAACGGGTTTGGTTTTGTCCAATTGGTCGCCCGGCTCGAAGGGCCATCGCTGCTTCACCGTTTCGCACGTTCGCGGGTCGGCATGTGCGCCCGCTATGCCCTGCGTCTGGCCGAACGCACTCAAGGCGCAGGCGTAACGCTGTTGAGAGTGCACCCTGCTCTCAAGGCTAAACTTAAACCCGAATGGCTGGATGAACTGCGCCGCCGCACGGGTCGCGAGGTGCGGATAGAGACCGATCCCGCCCTTGCGCTAGAGGCACCCAATGCTCAGATTGTCAGCGAATGAGTATCAAGAATCGCCCATGTCCGATCTGCAAAAGGCCTCGGCAAGAGGACCACACGCCCTTCTGCTCGCAACGTTGCAAAGACCGCGATTTGGCGCGCTGGTTTGGTGATGGCTATGCGGTGCCGGGCGAACGAGTGGACCCAGAAGAGATCGCAGCGCGCGATTGGGACGGACAGGAATAGGGAAACATGGCATTTCTCGCTTGCCATCCCTCTCCACCTTCGCCATAGCGCCGCTCTCATTTGCTCGCCGGAGTGCTTTCATGCTCCGCCGCCGCAGCGAATGCCCGGGTAGCTCAGGGGTAGAGCAGCGGATTGAAAATCCGCGTGTCGGTGGTTCAAATCCGCCCCCGGGCACCATTCGCGGAAAAAGGGGTTTTGTGCATGTCCCGTCGCCGTCAAATATACGAAGGCAAGGCCAAGATCCTGTATGAGGGTCCCGAACCCGGCACGATCATCCAATATTTCAAAGATGACGCGACCGCGTTCAATGCTGAAAAGCAGGGTACGATCAACGGCAAAGGCGTGATCAACAATCGCATCAGCGAACATGTCTTTGCGCGCCTCGCCCATATCGGTATCCCCACCCACTTTATCCGCCGCTTGAATATGCGTGAGCAATTGGTGCGGCAGGTCGAAATCGTTCCAATTGAAGTGGTGCTGCGTAATGTTGCAGCCGGTTCGATTTGCAAGCGGCTTGGCCTTGAAGAAGGCGAGCCGCTGCCACACACTTTGATCGAGTATTATTACAAGGACGATGCGCTAGGCGACCCTTTGATCGCTGAAGAGCATATTGCGTGCTTCAATTGGGCGAGCCAGGAAGAGATGCACGATATCTCGAGCATGGCGATCCGCATCAATGATTTCCTGTGCGGGATGTTTGCCGCGATCGACATTCGTCTGGTGGACTTTAAGCTCGAATTTGGCCGTTTGTTCGATGGCGATTACAGCCGCGTTATCCTCGCCGATGAAATCAGCCCCGACGGATGCCGTCTGTGGGACATGAAATCGGGCGAGAAACTCGACAAGGACCGCTTCCGCCGGGATTTGGGCGGCGAAGAAGAGGCCTATCGCGAGGTCGCACGGCGGCTTGGCCTATTGAACGAGGAAGACAACGGTCCGGGCGAAGTGCTCGACCTGTCCAGCCATCGATCACGGTTGCGCGGAACGCCGCCTGTAAAGAAATAAGCTGACAGTCAGGTTTGAGCGGTTAGTCTCCTTGGTTCTGAAAAGGACTGAGAGACAACTACCCCTATGACATTCGCTACTCGCGCTATTGCCGCTGGCTTGCTGCTTGCGCTGCCCAACCTTGCTTTGACATCTTCGCTGGCCGCACAAGAGGCGGAGGTTGCTGCTGAAGCGGCCACCATTGATGAGCCGGTATGGGCATTCGAGGAAAGCGATATACCGGTCGATCCGGGCTACACCTTTGGCCAACTCGACAATGGCATGCGGTTCATCCTGCGCGAAAATGCCACGCCTGAGGGGACTGCCCTTGTGCGGATGCGGATCGATTCCGGGTCGCTGGACGAGAATGAGAGCGAGCGCGGGCTTTCACATTACCTTGAACACATGGCTTTCAACGGATCGACCAACATTCCCGAAGGCGAAATGGTCGCTTTGCTCGAACGCGAGGGCCTCGCCTTTGGCGCAGACACCAACGCATCGACCGGCTTTGACGCGATCACCTACATGCTCAACTTGCCGCGCAACGATGAAGAACTGCTCGACACCGCTCTGATGCTGATGCGGGAGACCGCAAGTGAGCTGACGATTGCCGAGGATGCGGTGGAACGCGAACGTGGCGTAGTGCTGGCCGAAAGGCGCGATCGGCGCGGGTTCCAACAGCGCGCGCGGGAGGACAGTTTCGAATTCTTTACGCCCGGCGCGCGGTTCACAGATCGGCTGCCCATCGGCACGCTGGAATCGCTCGAAACAGCAACAGCCGCACAGTTGCGCAGCCTGTATGAGCGGACCTACACACCCGCTAACACGACGCTGGTGATCGTTGGCGATTTCCCCGTGGAGATCATGGAAGCCGCTCTGCGCGAACGTTTCGACGATTGGAGCGGGGGCGCGGCTCCCGCTGATCCAATCACGGGGCCAGTGGACATCACGCGGGCGGGCGAAACACGCATTTATCTTGACCCCGCTCTGTCAGAAACCGTCGTGATCTCCGCGCTTGGCCCCTATGTCGATGAGCCAGACACATTGGCAAACCGCGACAAATCTCTGCTGCGCGGCGTCGCCCTGGGTATCATTCGCCGACGGCTTGCCAGCATGGCGCGCGGCGAAGATGCACCGTTTCGCAGCGCAAGCTTTGGCCAATCGGACATTTTCGAGGATGCAAGATCGGTCAATCTGAGCGTATCAAGCGAAGACGGCGAATGGCGTAAAGGCGTATTGGCCGCCGTACAACAAATCAACCAAGCGCTGACCCATGGCTTCACACAGGCCGAAGTGGCCGAACAGCTCGCAAACATCACCACCGCTCTGGAGAACCGGGTCGCGGGTGCTGATACGCGCAGCAATAGCGGTTTTGCGCGCTCGGGCCTGCGCTTGATTAGCAGCGATGTTGTGCCGACAACGCCCGAATATGTGCTGGAACGGTTCACCCAAATGCGCGGCGACATCACGCCAGACACGGTGTTTGCGGCGCTTGATGACGTGATGATTCCACTCGAAAACCCGCTAATCCGCTTTCAGGGCCGCACTGCTCCCGAAGGGGGCAAAGAGGCTCTGCGCAGCGCCTTTATCGAAGGGATGGCGCTGCCTATCGCTGCGCCAGAAGACTCCGGCGCGGCCGAGTTCGCCTATACCGATTTCGGTGAGCCGGGGACAGTCGTATCCGACACACGCGATGATCGGTTGGGCTTTCGCTACATCACCTTCGCCAATGGGGTGCGTTTGACGCTGAAACAAACCGACATTCGCGAAGATCGGGTGAATTTCCGCATGCTGGTTGATGGCGGCAGTTTGCTCAACACGGCCGAGGATCCTTTGCGCACATATCTGATCAGATCGGTGCCTGCTGGTGGATTGGGACAGCACAGCGCTGATGAACTGCAAAGCGTGCTGGCCGGGCGCAGCGTCGGACTTCGCGTGTCGAATGCCAGCGATGCGTTCAGCTTTGGCGGTGGCACCACACCTCGCGATCTGGAGCTGCAATTGCAACTGATCACAGCTGGCTTGACCGACCCCGGCTTCCGGCCAGAGGGGCTGGAGCAATTCCGGCGCGGGATCGACAATTTCTTTGAAACCCTGCGCTCAACACCGGGCCGCGCCTATGGCTCAGCAGCAGGCGCTATCCTGTCTGACAATGACCCTCGTTTCAGCCTGTCTGACAAGGACGCATTCTTCGCGCTGGACTATCAGAAATTGCAGGCCGCAGTGGGCGACCGCTGGGCCAATGGCGCGATTGAGCTGGCGATTGTTGGCGATCTGGATGAGGACGCCGCAATCGCAGCGGTCGCAGCGACCATCGGCGCTTTGCCCATGCGCGAGGCGGAGTTCACACCTCAAACCGAGGCACGCCAACGCAGCTTCACCACAACGCGTGGACAGCAGATTCTGCGACACGAAGGCGAAGCGGATCAGGCGCTGGTTCGCATGGTCTGGCCCACGACCGATGATAGCGATTTTGAAGAGGCGATGCGGGTTTCTTTGCTTGCGCGCGTCGCTCAGATTGAGCTGACCGATAGACTGCGCGAGGATTTGGGTCAGGCGTATTCCCCGCGCGCATCCAGTTCGATGAGCAAAACCTATCCCGGCTACGGCACCTTCACGGTCGCCTCATCGGTCGATGTGACACAAGTCGATGCGACGCGTGAGGCAATCACTGCGCTCGTCAACGATCTGCGTTCTAGGCCAATGGAACAGGATGTGATTGACCGCGCGCGCCAGCCCTTGCTGGAAGCGTATGACAATGCGCTGAAATCCTTGGGCGGATGGATGGGCCTTGCCGACCGCGCACAAAGCGAAGCGGATCGGTTGGAACGTTGGTTTGCGGGGCCTGAGACGCTGAACGCGGTGACGGCTCAAGATTTGCTGGCAACCGCGCAGAAATATCTCGCGGTTGAAGACGCGGTGGAGTTTCTGGTGCTGCCCGAAGAGGATGGCGAAGAGGCGGAATAGGCGAGCGTTCACCCATTCAAAGCGGTTGATTGCGGGGTCGCCTGCGATTGCGCGATGCGGCGCAGGCGTTATAGGCTTGCCCGCACATGCTCATTCCAAAGCGCGAGGCCACGCCCCTATGAAGATCCGCATCCTTGTTCGTCTGAAACCCGGCGTGCTCGATCCTCAGGGCCGCGCGGTTCATCATTCGCTTGATTCCATGGGATTTGAGGGCGTCGAAGATGTACGCATCGGGCGTATGATCGAAATGGATGCGGCCGATGGCACTTCGGATGAGACGATTACTGCGATGTGCGAACAATTGCTCGCCAACATGGTGATTGAGGATTTTGCGATCGAGAAAGTCGATGCGCAGACGGAGCCAGCCTGATGGCTTTTAGGGCGGCTGTCATCACCTTCCCCGGCTCCAATTGCGACCGCGATATGGCGGTGGCTTTGGAGGCCCTGTCGGGAGAGCCCGCGATCCGAGTGTGGCATGGCGATGCAGACCTGCCCGATGGGCTCGATTTCATCGCGCTGCCCGGCGGGTTTTCCTATGGCGACTATCTGCGCTCTGGCGCGATGGCTGCAAAAAGTCCGATCCTGCGTGCAGTTGTCGCGGCAGCGGGGCGCGGCGTGCCAGTGCTAGGCGTATGCAATGGGTTTCAGGTTCTAACCGAGAGCGGATTGCTGCCCGGTGCCTTGATGCGCAATGCTGCTCAAAACTTTGTTTGCAAAACCAGTGAATTGGAAGTCACCAGCACCGCATCACCCTTTACCCGAGGGTTCGAGGCAGGTCAGCGACTGCGCATTCCCGTGGCACATCACGACGGGAATTACTTCGCTGATGACGCGACTTTGGACGCGTTGGAGGGGGATGGTCGGATCGCATTTCGATATCTCGATAACCCCAATGGATCGCGCCGCGATATTGCCGGAGTTTTGAGCGAGAACGGCCGTGTGCTGGGCATGATGCCCCACCCCGAACGCGCGATAGCGCCCGCCGCACACCCCAGCATGGGCGGAGACGATGGACGTAAACTTTTTGAAAATGTAATCGAAAGCCTAGTGGCCGCTTGACTCAGAATGGCAACAACTGCGCTTGCGATTACGCTGTCTTGCGCGCTGGCTGGTTGGGAAACAGCTTCCGTGCTTCTTCGTTCGGCATAGGCCGTCCAAAGTAGAAACCCTGGATTTTGTCGCAGCCCAGATTGCGGATCAGATCGGCCTGCTCGCGGTCCTCCACCCCTTCGGCGGTGGTGGTCATGTCGAGGCTTTTCGCCATCGCGACCACGGCGTTGATGATCGCAAAGCTCTCATTGCTGCCTTGCGCCGCGCCTTGGACGAAGGTCCGGTCGACCTTAATCGTTGAGAAGCGCAATTTGCGCAGATAACCGAGCGAGGAATACCCCGTTCCGAAGTCATCCAGCGCGACCGAACAACCCAGCGCCATCGCCTGCTCCAAGGCGTTGCGAGCAATGCTGGCGTCGCGCATGAAAATGCTCTCTGTCACTTCGATTTCGAGCCGCTCAGGACGCAATCCACTCATAGCGAGTGCATCGACAACTTCCTGATGGAAGTCGGGCTCAAGCAGCTGTTCCGGTGACACATTGACGTTGATCTTGACGTGATCGGGCCAATTGCGCGCTTCAAGACACGCCTGACGCAGCACCCATTTGCCGATTGGCACAATCAGGCGCGTATCCTCTGCGAGCGGGATGAACTTCCCAGGGCTGACAAAGCCATGCTCACTGCTGTCCCACCGGACCAACGCCTCAAAGCTGACGATGCTTTCGCTGCGCGCATCGACCACAGGCTGGTAGTGCAGCACGAATTCATCCAGGCCAAGAGCCTTGCGCAAGGACACCTCCAACTGGCGCCGCTCCTCTGCTGAGGCGTGGAGCACGGGCTCAAACCGGCAATGTTCGCCGCCACCGATGTCTTTTGCACGGTAAAGTGCAAGGTCAGCGTTGCGCATCAATTCTTCGACGCTGCGACCATCGCGCGGGCCGATGGCCGAGCCAACACTGGCCCCTACATAAAGCGTGTGATGATCAACTTGATACGGTTCAGTCAGAGAATCGATCACTCGGTTCGCGATGGATTTGACATAGTCGGTGTTGCTGGCGTCGCGGATGACAATGGCAAATTCATCGCCGCCCAAACGGCCAACCATCGCATTGTCGTCCGTTATCTCTTCGAGCCGAGCGGAGACCTGCGCGAGCAGTTTGTCACCCGTCATATGGCCCAGCGAATCGTTAACTGCCTTAAACCGATCAAGATCGATCATCAGCAACGCACACCGTGTGCGCCATTGATGCGCATAGTCCAGCGCATCGCCCAATGCCTCTGTAAGCATCAAACGGTTGGGCAGGGATGTCAGCGTGTCATAACGCGCGAGATAGGCGATCTTCTCGCTGGATTCGCGTTGTTCAGTCACATCGGAGCCGACCCCGCGAAAGCCGGTAAAGCGTCCGCGTTCATCGCGGATCGGTGTGCCAGACAACTCCCACCAGCGTTCAACACCCTTGATCGAGACCTGCACGATTAGGTTGGAGAAGTTCTCACGATTGCGCAGCCGCTCAGCCAAATCATGCAGGCTCGCAGGGAAATTGCCGCTCTCCCATTTGGGACCCGCGATCATTTCCAGCAGCGGCTTGTTCTCAATCTCGCGTTCAGTGGTTCCAAGCGCGAAGGCGAAGCGCGGGCTAACCGAGCGCACACGGCGTTGGGGATCGACCTCCCACAGCCAGTCCGCCTCGTTCTCTTCGAATTCGCGCAGCAGGAGCGAGACGACGTCTTCTTTCTCCGCAATGCCATCCTCAGCGATGCGCGCGGTCAGGAATGTCCGCCCGACCTCGACCGTGCCGAGCACCGTTCCAACCAGGAAAATGATCATGGCACCGACCACAAACCACTCTCCGGCCAGCGCCGGGAATAGGCTGATCGCAACGCCGACTATCGCCGCAAAGGTGACGATGCTAAACGGAGATGCGGTGTAAAAATAGACCGACCCCGCGACGAGCAACAGGACAATAACTTGCAAGGCGGCGGCCTCTTGCGCGCCTCCCATCGGCGCAAAGGCCAGCAGAGGAATCGCCCAAGCAATGCCCGACAGGACTGCGGTCGATGCGTGCTTATAGAGCTCAGACTTGGTGATGGGTCGCTTAACGGCATTGGCCAGATTGCGATCAATCATCACGCCGCGCATCTGAACCGCGCCTAGCCCTGCAAACCACAATCCGACCCACAAAAGCCCGACGATGGGCGCATACATCTGAGCCACAAACACAGCCAAGAGCATGTGCGAATAGGCGCGATAGAAGGTCAGTTTCGCAAGGCTCGCATATTGCAAACCGCGCAGGCGCGACCAATCGTAATCGCCCTTGTTCGTCAGGCCAAGAATGGCCGAAACCGGCAATTCTTGCTGGATCGTAGAATGGGAAGGGGAAACTGCATCGCTCACACTCAGGGCGATTAACCAGCAAAGGTTAGTGCGGCGTAAAGTATTTGCCTGATTTCGAGCGGTTTATCTCAGACTTTTCGTATGCCCCTTGGCGCGTGGTAAAATGGCATCATTCCACCGTTACAGATTTCGCCAGATTGCGGGGTTGATCAACATCGGTCCCTTTGACCACCGCGACATGGTAAGCCAGCAGTTGCACAGGGATCGCGTAAACCAGCGGCGCGATCAGCGGGTGCACCACCGGCATTTCGATCGTAGCGATACAGCCCTCACCCGCTTGCGCGATCCCAGCAGCATCGGAAATCAACACCACTTGGCCGCCGCGTGCGCGGACCTCTTCCATGTTTGAGACGGTCTTTTCAAACAGCGGCCCGGATGGCGCGATAACGACCACGGGGACCTCGTCATCGATCAAAGCGATGGGGCCGTGTTTCATCTCTCCCGACGCGTAACCCTCTGCATGAATGTAGCTGATTTCCTTGAGTTTTAACGCCCCTTCGAGCGCGAGCGGAAAGTCCTGTCCGCGCCCCAGATAAAGCACATCGCGCGCCGGTGCGATCAAAGGCGCCATCGCTGCAATATCATCATCATGAGCGAGCGCTGCGTTCAGTGCGGCTGGCGCTTCGAGCAGGTGGGCAACGACGTCTTTCTCTTGCTCGCGAGTCAATCGCCCTTTCTTCACTGCCGTATGGGCGGCGAGCGCGGCAAGCACCGCGAGTTGACATGTAAATGCCTTGGTCGACGCAACGCCGATCTCTGGCCCCGCATGCGTGGGTAGCAACAGATCGGCTTCTCGCGCCATGGAGCTGGTCGGAACGTTCACGACAACGCCGATAGTCTGCCCCTCTGCCTTGCAATGGCGCAAGGCTGCAAGCGTGTCGGCTGTTTCACCACTTTGGGAGATAAACAGCGCGAGTCCGCCCTCCTCCAACACCGGTTCGCGGTAACGGAATTCGGATGCGACATCGATATCGACGGGAACGCGGGCAAATTGCTCAAACCAATATTTCGCAACCAAACCAGCATAATAGGATGTGCCGCATGCGACGATAGTCAGGCGGCGAATGCTTGAGATATCAAAATCGAGCTGAGGCAGAACGACTGAGTTATCTTCGCGCCGCAAGTAGGATGAGAGCGTCTGGGTGACCACGGTGGGCTGCTCAAATATCTCTTTTTGCATGAAGTGGCGGTAATTGCCCTTTTCCACCGCAGCGGCGGATGCGCCTGATGCTTGCACTGGGCGGAAGGTTTCAAGGCCATCCTTGTCAAAAATCTGCGCACGATCAGCGCGAATAATCGCCCAGTCGCCTTCTTCGAGATAGGTGATCCGCTGTGTTAACGGAGCCAGCGCCAAGGCGTCTGAGCCAAAAAACATCTCGCCTTCGCCATGCCCGATTACCAAAGGCGAACCGAGCCGAGCCCCAATCAATAGGTCAGGATACGCCCGAAATGTGATCGCCAATGCGAATGCGCCGCGCAATCGAGGCAAAACGGTACGCACCGCATCTTCTGGCCCTGCTCCGCCTTCAATCTCGCGTGAGACAAGATGCGCCACCACTTCGCTATCGGTTTCGCTTTCAAAACTGCGGCCATCTTTGTCCAATTCGGCACGCAGCTCTTTGAAATTCTCGATAATGCCATTGTGCACAATCGCGACTTCGCTGGTCGCGTGCGGGTGCGCATTCGCATTTGTCGGAGCGCCGTGCGTGGCCCAGCGCGTGTGGGCAATACCAATATTGCCGGGCGCGGGATCATTTTCGAGCACGCCGACAAGGTTCATCAGTTTCCCTTGCGCGCGCCGCCGCTCCATCGCGCCATCGTTTAAGGTGCAAATCCCGGCGCTGTCATAGCCACGATATTCCATCCGGCGCAGGCCATCGACCAGCCGGTCCGCAACGGCCTGTGAACTCACGATCCCGATAATGCCGCACATTGTCCTGATCTTCCCTATGAATTAGCGCGAAAGGGCCAAAAAATGATGGCCGTGCCGTTAGCGCCTTAATGTTGAATAGAAGTTGACGAAAGGGCTGCGTTGCCGCCTCAAGCTTTTGCGGGCTGCGTTGCCGGTTTCAACCCATCTCGCCACAGATAAAGGCCGGCTGCAATAATCAACGTCGCCCCCACCAATGTGTAGGCATCGGGCACGTCGTCGAAAAACAGCCAACCCATGATAACCGCGACCAACATCTGGACATAGATCGCTGGGGCCACCTGCGCAGCGCCGGCACGGCTCGTGCCGATATAGGCCAGCCAATGCGCTGCACTGGCAGTGACAGCGACAAACGCACAGCGCGCCACCACGTCCCAAGTGGGCCAGCCGAAATCGAGCGACGGTTCGCCGGAAAACTTCGCAGTGAGCGCGACGACAACAAGGATCGGCACACTCAAAGCAGCGACAAACACTTGCATCGACAAAGCACTGCCCTGCCCTGCGCTGGCCCGGTTGCTGACCATCAACAATGCAAAGAATGTCGCCGATACAAGCGGCAAGAGTGCCCCCCATCCGAGCAGCGCCAGATTGGGGCGCAATATGATCGCCACGCCAACCAGCGCGATGACCGATATGCCATAGACCTTTGGCTTGACCTTTTCGCCCAGCAGCAGCCCCGCCAATATCTGCGTCAGGATCGGCGCAAGGAAAGCGATCGCCATCGCTTCTGCCAAAGGCATGATGTAAATCGCGGAGAAGAAACACACCGAAGCGAGTGCAAGACAGGTGCCCCGAGCGACTTGCAGCCACGGTTTTTGTGGCACGAATGCGCGCGGCCCCTCACTGCGCCACAACAGCACTGATAGGCCCATCGCTCCGAATGCAAATCGCAACACTGCCACTGCGTAAGGGGGCCAATCGCCCGCCATACTCTTGACCACCGCATCGCCCATTGAGAGCACCGCAAACCCCGCCACAGCATAGCCGAGCCCGCTGCGTTCCACCGGCGTCATCGCGTCATTCCAGTGCCAAGGATCATGCATCCCCGTGCGCCAAGCCCCCTCGAAACGCAAGCCGTGTGAGTGCCCACAGACCAGCGTCAATCCGAGTTAACGTGCTCAGCATGGTAAAGGCGCATTTAACGCGTAGGTCGGCGCATTTCTTTCATCGCCGCCGTGTTAACAAACGTATCGGGCTTTTCCCTTACAACCGGCCCATGCAAAGATAATGAATGAATTTAGGAGCTTGGAGGGCACCCTTCCCTCCCATGGTCTCTATCGGGCCCATCACTTCCCCTCGAACCCAACGTGGGTGCCTTTCGGAAAAAATTAAGGTTTCCCATTTATTCACCTTATTTCGAGAGGCGGACTTCGTGAACTATCGCGATGGACGCAATTGGATTTGAATTAGAGCCTCGGGGGCTAGGTTATGAGCGCATTCGGCAAAAAAGGCGGCGCGGGCGGTATGCGTCCGGGTGCAAAGCCTGCATTTGGCGTGGCGCGGCCGATGAAAAGCGGCGGTGCAAAATCTGACGAAGCGGAAGGTGGCGAGCAGTTCCCGCCAATCCCAGGCGAAGAAAAAGCCGAGGCTCCCAAGCCCAAGCCAAAATCCAAAGCCGCAGGGTCCGGCAATGCCACCGCAAGCGCGATGGACCGCCTGACAGAGCGCATGAACGCAACCAACGCTGCCGAATCAGAGGCTGGCGGGTTCGAAGCGTCTGTTCACAAGATTAAAGAGCAGGTGCTCCCGCGCCTTCTCGAACGGGTTGATCCCGAAGCCGCCGCGACGCTTTCGAAAGAAGAGTTGTCCGAAGAATTCCGCCCGATCATCATGGAAGTGCTGGCCGAGCTGAAAGTCACACTGAACCGGCGCGAGCAATTCGCGCTGGAAAAAGTGCTTATCGACGAATTGCTTGGCTTTGGCCCTCTTGAAGAACTGCTCGGTGACCCGGACGTGTCCGATATTATGGTCAACGGCCCGGACCAGACTTACATCGAGAAAAAGGGTAAGCTGACCATCGCACCGATCCGGTTCCGCGATGAACAGCACCTTTTCCAGATCGCACAACGGATCGTGAACCAAGTTGGCCGCCGCGTCGACCAAACCACGCCGCTGGCCGATGCTCGTTTGAAAGACGGCTCTCGTGTGAACGTTATCGTTCCGCCGCTGTCACTGCGCGGCACTGCGATCTCCATTCGTAAATTCTCTGAGAAGCCGATCACCTTGGACATGCTCAAGGAATTTGGTTCGATGTCTGAAAAGATGTGTACCGCGCTGAAAATTGCGGGCGCATGCCGAATGAACATCGTTATTTCCGGCGGTACGGGTTCTGGTAAAACAACCATGCTCAACGCTCTGTCAAAGATGATTGATCCGGGCGAACGTGTGCTGACGATTGAGGATGCCGCGGAACTTCGCTTGCAACAGCCACACTGGCTGCCGCTCGAAACGCGTCCCCCTAACCTTGAAGGGCAAGGCGCGATTACGATTGGTGACCTTGTGAAGAACGCCCTGCGTATGCGTCCTGACCGGATCATCCTGGGTGAGATTCGTGGCGCTGAATGTTTCGACCTTCTCGCCGCGATGAACACGGGCCACGATGGTTCGATGTGTACGCTCCACGCCAACTCTCCGCGTGAGTGCCTTGGCCGGATGGAAAACATGATTTTGATGGGTGACATCAAGATCCCGAAACAGGCGATTTCCACCCAGATCGCGGAATCCGTCGACCTGATCGTTCAGGTGAAACGTCTGCGTGATGGTTCACGCCGCACCACTGACATCACTGAGGTGATCGGGATGGAAGGCGATGTGATCGTTACGCAGAACCTGTTCAAATTCGAATATCTCGATGAGAGTGAAGACGGCAAGATTATGGGCGAATTCCGCTCATCCGGCCTGCGCCCCTATACCCTTGAAAAAGCTCGTCAATATGGGTTTGATCAGGCGTATTTGGAAGCTTGCTTGTAATTCTTCTGGGCGCAGCCAAACATGGCTGCGCCTAAAGATTCCCCAGCACAACCGGCAGGCTTGTCGCGAGCAATCCGCCGCCTATAATTGCGGCACCGACGAACAGGTTAGTCCATGGGACCCAGCCGACACGCTCTAACCGTTCGAGTGAACGGCGCGCATTGCGCACCCGCTCCATAACTAGACAAAACCCCGCAAACACCCAGCAACCAAGACCCGATAGCGCGAGGATCGCAGCATCGCTGGCAAAGTTGAGTTGGCGAAGAAATTCCATGATCGCCGTCATGTAGTCACGCACGTGCCTTGCGCAAACCCGTAGCGCCCCTAAAGCCAACACTATGGATGGCTCCGTCGCCCGCCCTCGCCCGTTTTTGGCTCTCGGCCTGCGTCTGGCTACCGCAGGCACCCTTGCGACCATGGCGATGCTGGTCAAACTGGCTGGCGAACGCGGCGCGCATCTCGCGGAATTGGTGTTTTGGCGTCAGGCTATCACCTTGGTCTGCATCGTCGGATTGCTGGCTGCCTTGGGTAAGCTTTCCACTATCAAGACACAGCGTTTTGGCGCCCATAGCAGGCGCGCGATCTTTGGCATTGTCGGCATGTTCTTCGTCTATGGCGCGGTCATGCTGCTTCCTCTGGCCGAGGCGACCGCGATCAGTTTCACCGCGCCGTTTTTCGCGGTGATGCTGTCGGTCATCTTGTTTCGCGACAAAGTGGGGCTCTATCGCTGGGGCGCGGTGGTGTTGGGGTTTGCAGGTGTGCTTGTCCTGACACAGCCCGGCTTTGGACTTGGCATGGAAGGGTCGATTGATCCATTTGGAGCGGCCGTCGGCCTGATCGCCGCATTTTTGGTGGCGACCATCAGCATCCAGATACAAGACCTCAACAAAACCGAAGCGCCATGGAGCATCGTCTTCTGGTTCGTCGCACTCACCACCCCGTTAGTGGCGCTAGCGCTGCCCTTTGTGTTTCAGCCGCATGATCTGGAGACGTGGGGCATCATCATCGCCATGTCGCTATGCGGTGCGTTGGCGCAGATCCTTTTGACTAGCTCGCTTCGGTTTGGGTCGGCGGGCGTGATCTTGCTGATGGATTACACCGCATTGTTGTGGGCGACATATTACGGATTTACCGTCTTTGACCGCGCGCCGCCTGCGACTTTATGGCTTGGCGCTCCGCTCATCATTGGTGCAGGGCTACTCATCGCATGGCGCGAGCGGCAACTGGCAATGGAGCGGCAAAAGAGCGATATCGCTATCGGATAGTGGCTAACCCGATTGGCCAATTGAAAGGTACCCATATGACCCGCAAACTTATAATAGCTTCCGCGCTCGCTGCGCTCACCATCACAACCGCCGCTTGCAACACCGTTCAGGGGCTTGGCCGCGACATTGAATCGGTCGGACGCGAAGGCGAAGAAGTCATCAACTAAGCGCTTCGGTTTTCAGTCTGGGCAGTAAACTAGTAGCAGATTGTTGGCGGGCATTTCATGGCGCGCCATGCGGTTCATGCCATGCCTTGTGGCAACTGCGTCGATGTCTTCCAATTGGCGAATGCCCCAGCGCGGATCGCGTGCCCGCAACCCTTCATCAAATGAGATGTTGGACGGGGCCGCCTCAACACCGGTTTCAAAAAATGGGCCATAGAGAATAAGCGGCGCGTCCTGTCCGCTAAGGGTTTGGGCTGCTCCCTGAAACAGGCCCTCTGCGACTTCAAACGGCGCAATGTGGATCATATTGCAGCACACGATCGCATCCGCAGTGCGCATTTCCCAGCTGTCCGGCGTGCTCGCATCGAGCACTATCGGAATGCGCAGATTTAACCCCTCATACTCCGCTTTATAGGCAAGGATTGAGGCAATCGCCTCCCGGTCCGGATCACTGGGCTGCCAATCGAGATCGGCAAACTGGTCTGCGAAATACAGCGCATGCTCACCCGAGCCCGAGGCAATCTCCAGCACCACGCCAGTCGGCGGTAAGACTTCTTGCAAAACGTCCGCAATCGCCTCTCGATTGCGCAGCGTGGCGGGAGCATGTTTCTTCACCTGGCAGCGCTCAGACCTTCCGGTCCTGCCCCTCCCAATAGGGTTCTCGCAATTGTCGGCGCAGAATTTTGCCAGAGGCATTGCGCGGCATTTCTGGTATGATGTCGACGCTCTTGGGAGCTTTGAACGCCGCAATCCGCTCACGCGTGTAAGCGATCAAGTCACCGCTTTCGATTTCCGCACCCGGCTTGCACACGACGCAGGCCTTTACCTCTTCACCCCAGCGTTCGGATGGGACACCGATTACTGCGACCTCGGCAATTGAAGGGTGGCCAAAGATCGCGTTCTCCACCTCTGCGGGGTAAACATTCTCGCCGCCAGAGATGATCATGTCTTTGATCCGGTCTTGGATATAGACATAGCCGTCCGCGTCCATGATTCCAGCATCGCCTGTGTGCAGCCAGCCATCGCCGTCGATTGTGCTGGCGGTCGCTTCAGGCAGCTTCCAGTATCCTGCGGTGTTGGAGGGGGATTTGATGCAAATCTCGCCAATCTCGCCGCGCGGTGCCTCTGTATTGTCCGGTCCGCGAACCTCGATGGACACGCCGGGCACCGCTTTGCCCGCTGAACGCATACGCTCATTGCCTTCCAGCACATGATCCTCAGGCGGCAGAAGAGAAATCGTGCCGGTGGTCTCTGTCATGCCGTACACCTGCAAAAAGCCAGTATCGGGCATAGTGCCCACCGCCTCTTTCAGCAATTCAAGCGGCATGGGCGCGGCGCCATACATCAGGTAGCGCAGGCCTGAGAAATCGGTCTCTTTCGCGCGCGGATGCTGCACGACCATCTGGATCGCCGCGGGGACGAGAAACAGCATCGTCGTGCCGTTCTCAATCGCATCGAGCACCCCTGTCGGCGTGAACTCCTCTTGGATCAGCACGCGCACACCATTGGCGACGCCCATCGGTGCAGAGCCTGTGCCGCCAATATGCGCGCACGGCATGACCATCAGAATGCAGTCATTGGGCCGGTAATCCTGCCATGGCGCGGCCTCTTGAATGCTGGGCTTGCGCAGGGAAAACAGGTTCGCATTGGACAGCTCAACCCCTTTGGGATTGCCGGTCGTACCCGATGTGTAGAGCTGGAGCACGGTGTCATCCTCGCCCGCAGGCTCATAATCCGCCGGTTCCATCGCACTGGCTTTCGCAAAGAATGCCTCGGCCTCTGCCACCTCGGGGCCATTATCCATTTCGGCTGAAACGGCGTTAGCGGTGTCCAGAAATTCATCCGATGCGACCACCAATTTCGCGCCGGTATCGCCCAGAATATATCCAATCTCACGCGGGGCCAGTCGCCAACCCAGCGGGGCCATCACCGCGCCCATCCGCCCAGCGGCATAGAGCAGCAGGAAATAGCGATCCGAGTTTTTGCCATACCACGCGATCCGATCGCCCTTGCCCACGCCGCATTCGGCGAGGCACGCGACCAACTGACGCGAAAGGCGATCCACCTGTGCAAAGGTTGTGCGCCGGTCCCCGTATTCCACTGCAATCGCATCAGGCCGTTCCTTCGCCCAATGGTTGAGGAACAGGTCAAATGTCATAAAATCGAGGCTAGTGGTGTCGGGCATGCGTCTGGCTCTCTTCCCATTGGAATTTTTCCAATGTTCTAGCCATGCAAAACCTCAAGTCCAGCGGCCTTGCTTGCGCGCTGCCGGTTCGCGCACCAGCAACCATATACCCAACCCCAGCGGCCCGGCCAAAAAGGTTGCAAGCAAAATGGGTGCTTGGATAAAGCGCGAGACATATTTGTCGTCGCCATCACGCGCGATCCAAATGCCCACAAACAGGTCAAAAGCGAGATAGTGAGTCCAACCAATGGTGACGCCAACATCGCTTGCAAAGATTGAGCGGACCCCCTCGATTGTGGTGAAATCAGCGCTGCCATCCCCCGCCGGAATTAACCCTGCCAGAACACCAATCAGGCTGATCGCGTATACACCGCACAACATCCCAACGCCCAGATACAGCAACCCCGCCATCAAGACAGGCGGGCGCGGTAAGAGGATCAGCGCGGCCCACGCGACCAGCGCAAGCAGGTTCACCGCGCCAAAGATTGTGCCCCAATCCAACGCGTCTAATCCGCTAATTCAGGCGATTTGGCCCGCCATTCGCGCGCGGCACGTTTCATCGCTTCGTTATCGTGGGTGAAGCGTCCCTGTGCTTTGCGCAAAGCCAGACCCAGCGCCGCTTCTGCGACCAGATCGGCATCAACAGACCGGTACATTTCCCACTTTGCAGGAAGCAGCGGATCGATCAGCGGGCTCGCAATCTGAGCCGCCGCCTCTAACGGGCGTAAATCACCCTGACGCGCACCGCGAAGCAGGCCGGGCTGTATAATGTCGAGCCGTTTGAACCCGACTTTTGTCACCGCTTGTTCCGTCTCTGCTTTCACTTTGAGATAGAAGCTCTTCGCCCGAAGGCTGGCCCCGGCAGATGAGATCAGGACCATATTCGGAATGCCCGCCTCCTTTGCAGCCTGCGCCGTTGCCAGCACCAGATCATGGTCGACCGCACGAAACGCCTCTTCATCGCGCCCCGCTTTCTTCCACGTGGTCCCCAATGCACAGATCAGTGCGCGCGGGCGCACCGCTTTGAGCACTTCGCCCCATTTCTCCGGTTCCGCCACGAACAACTCAACCCGTGCGCCTTTAGGCAAATCAACCTCGCGCCGGGCGATACCGACCATACGAGCTTGGTCACCCGCGCTCGAAATCTCGATCAGGCGGCGTCCCATCAGTCCGGTTGCTCCGACCAATCCAATGCGCGCGGGCGTTTTGGGAGTGTTGCTGGCGTCAGACATTGATCAATCCCCTCGGTGCCTCACCATAGATTGCCTCGCATGATTTCATGGCGAAACTGTCGCTCATCCCCGCAACGAAATCGGCAATTTTGCGACTGCGGGCAGGTTCATGCTCTGGAAGTTCGTCCTGCCAATGCTGCGGCATCAGCTTGGCATCTTGCGAGTAAGCAGCGAACAGCCGCGCCACTACATCACGCGCGCGCGTCGCAGCGCTAACTTGGTCGGGGTGGTAATACAGCTTATCGTACATGAATGCTTTTAGCGCCCGTTCGTGTTCTTGCATCGCGGGCGAGAACCCTGCCAATTGCCGACCAGCATTGCGGATTTCGGTGACTGAACCAAACCCCTTTGCCGCCTCACGCGAATGATCGAGCACATCGTTCACCATCAACCCAATCTGATCCCGTACCAACTCTCGCAGTTGACGCTCTCTTGGCGCATTGGGAAAGCGTTTTTCGACCGCCCGCCACTGATCCGCGAGGAAATCCACCTCCAGCAGGTCATCCAGCTCCAAAAACCCCGCGCGCAGGCCATCATCAATGTCGTGATTATCATAGGCGATATCGTCGGAAACCGCCGCAATCTGCGCCTCCAACGATGGCCAAGTCGCGAGGTCCATCGGAAAATCCGCATCCAGTTGAGCCAAAGCCCAATTGGGCGCAGTGACCGGACCATTATGCTTCGCGAGCCCCTCAAGCAGATCCCATGTCAGGTTCAACCCGTCATGTTCGGGATAGGGATTGTCGATCCGCATGATTGTGCGCAGCGACTGAGCATTGTGGCAAAACCCGCCATGGCGCGCCATGGACTCAGACAGGGCCGCCTCTCCCGCGTGACCAAAGGGCGGATGTCCCAAATCATGCGCAAGGCACAAGGCCTCGGTCAGATCCTCATCAATTGCCAGTGCGCGGGCGAGCACACGGCCAATCTGCGCGACCTCAATCGAATGCGTCAGGCGGGTGCGGTAATGGTCACCATCGGGCGCGATAAAGACCTGCGTTTTTGATTTGAGCCGCCGAAAGCTCATCGAGTGGATGATGCGATCCCGGTCACGCTGAAAATCGGTGCGAGGGCCGCGTGTTTCGCCGGCCCCCGACGGGGCAGAAGGGCCAAACTCGCGTCCGCCATGGGCGAAAGGGTCGGCGGCATAGGGTGCGCGGGTGGTCACACCTTCCCGCTTATGTCAGCGCGGCAGGCGGCTCAACGGGAACAGAACGGCAACCCGGTCGGATTGCAGTGGACAGAGCACGTCATGGCGCAAGCCCAAGGCTGTAAGCTGGTCGATTGGCGATAGTGCGAGTTTGGAAAAAATGGGCCGCTTACCGGGTGCAATGGGGGGGTGGTAAGCGGCCCCAAGAGCTTTTCGCTCTTGGGTCTACGGTGCGACCCGAAGACCCGGAACTTGCCTGTTACTTAGCGATGACAAATTCGGCGCTTCAAATAGTGCAGTGCAGTAAATAGTGCACCCCTTACCGATGGGTCAATGCGGTGAGTGGTTCTGTGGTGTCGGTAAAATGACGCTTAGCCCACTGCCTCTTGTTCAAGGATCCAATTGGCCGCCGCTTCACAATGGATACGGGTTGAATCGAAGACGGGCAGCACATTGGCATCGACATCGACGACCAAGTCCAGCTCAGTGCAGGCCAAAACAATGGAGTCGGCCCCCTCCTGCGCTTTGTTGGTGATGATGGTTTTCATCGCACGCTCTGCATCACGGGTGACTTTGCCGACCATCAATTCGTCGTAGATGATCCGGTCCAACGTTTCGACATTGACCATGTTGGGCGGCATCAGATCAATCCCATGCGCGACAAGACGCTTTCTGTAAAAGCTCTCTGTCATCACATTGCGCGTGCCGATGATCGCAGCGGATTTGTAACCCGCCTCTTTCAGTGCACGCCCGACATAATCAGCGATGTGCAGGATCGGAATGTCGACCGCGGCGGCGACATCGTCATACAGTTTGTGCATCGAATTGGCGCCGATGATCAACGCCTCTGCCCCTGCCCCTTCGAGCCGTTTTGCACTTTCGCAAAGGATGCCGCTCGCGCGTTTCCAATCCTTGTCATCGCGAAGCGCGTAGAGCTGGCAGAAATCGACACTTTCGATGAGCATCGGCGCGCTCGCCATGGGGGCCGCGCGTTTCTGCACGATGCGGTTGATGCGATCGTAATAGATGCCGGTCGATACCCAGCTCATCCCGCCGATCAATCCCAATTTACGCAAAGCTTGCCCCAATTCTGTTGGCGAATCTGTTTGCGCCTGTTTGCGCTGCAGCACAGGTGTAGCGACCAAGCGCCACATGCGTCCATAGGCAGCAAATTCTGACGACGCTTTAGGTGTTTAGATGGTTAATCTCGGGTTAGGGAGTCGGGATGACTGGCTCCGCAGACGCATCCAACGCCTCAAGCCAGCGCGTCATATCAGCAATGCTGGCTTCAGCGGCCTCCTCGTGAGGCAGGTGACCGATATCATCATAAAGAACAAACTCGGAAGCGGGCAGATTTTCCGCATACCACTCACCCGACTCCATCGGGATTAGTGGGTCCTCCCTGCCAAAGATCACCAAGGCAGGCATATCGAGCGTCGCAACCTCTTCAGCCGTAAACGCCGTGCGTTCCATGCCAAACCGGGCGATAGTCGCTGTCCGATTGCCGGGATAGCGCAGCAATTCCCAATAGCGATCAACCGTCTCAGGTGTGATTGACGCCTTATCCGTTACCATCTCCGTGAGCGCGTCCTCGATTATTGAGCGCGGCGTGATTTGCGCCATCAATTGGTTGATGACCGGCGTTTGTGCGAGTGTGTAAGTTAGGCTCGGCCCGCCGCCTTCGCGTCGAACAGGTGCTCCGCTTGCCCCGACCAAAACCAGCCCATCGACCCGGTCTGGATGAGCCAAGGCATAGGCAACCGCATGGCCGCCACCCATCGACGATCCGCCGAGGACAAAGGTCTGCAGCCCCAACGTATCGGCAACCTCGTCAATATCAGCGACAAAGCTTGCTTTCGAATAGTCGCCATCCGGGTCGGGGCCGGTGAGGCCGTGTCCGATCTGATCAAAGCGGATCACCCGATGTGTTGCGCTGAGCGCGTCGGTCCATGGCTGCCATGTGTGGAGGTCCGCGGTGGAGCCATGCAACAAGATAATCGCGGGTGCATCAGTATCGCCATTTCGGGGCCCCTCATCGCGTAAATGGACTGTGAGGCCATCGCCAATCTCGACAAATTGCGATGGTGCGCCGCCATATTTGGCCTGCATTTGAGTGGCATCGGTATCGGGCGTGCGGAAAATAAAGAACGCCGCACTAAGCACCACGACCAGCCCCAGAACAATGCGCAAAATCCACTTCATTCGCTCATCCCTTCGATCCATGTGCGCATCAAAGCGACCGCATCATGGTCAATCGTCGACCGGCCCAATTCCGGCATAGCCACGCCCGGCTCTGCCGAATTCATGCGGTGCACCAAGATCGAAGCATCGGGATCGCCCGGCTCAATCGACACCAGAAATCCACCAGCCCCGCGCCCGGCGGCAACCGGCGGCTTTCGCACGCCGATGGTAAAGGGATCATTCTGCTCCCAGCGCAGATCAAGGCCGGTGTTCGACGCGCTGCCCCCCGGCTTATGACAATGCGCGCAGTTCACATCGAGATAAGCGCGCGCCTGCGCATCAATCTCGCCATCAGTATCCGCAGCCTGCCAAACGGGCAGGACGTCCGCCCCTTCAGGCATTGCGGTGAGGTGCCCACTATCAACCATCTGTGCGAGCCAATCGGCGGACAGATTGCGCGCTTTGGGACCGATCGGAATGACTTCCCCGTCCTGTGCGTGGCACGTCTTGCACTGATTCATATTTGGGATGCGGTAGCTGATTTCCTCACCCTCAGGCGTGGTGATCGGAATACGCGCACCTGCAATCGCCAGCCGTGCATCAGTCTGCTCCGCGTTCCAGCGATAGGGTAGCGCCACCCAGCCATCGGCGCGGTGCAGCAACACGCGGGTCTCAATGAAGCGCTGATCCTCGCCCTCACCATAGGCAAAGGTTTTGATGATTGCAGAGCCGACGGGGAATTGCAGCAGGCCGTCTCCATTGCCGGCTCCATCAGCTGTGATCCGCTCACCATCAGGCACATAGATATAGCGCAATTTGTCCGCTCCGTCTGACCATAGCGGCGTGTTCAGTTCATAGAGGTAAACAAAGTCGGAGGGCTCTGTTGCCCCCGCATCCTGAAAAAAGCCAAATTCCGCCAGTGCGCGAGGAAAGCCATCCTCCTGCACTGCGACGTCATTGACCATCAGTTTGGGCGCACCAGTCGCTTGCGCTACGACCGATGCAGCCAATGCCGCAGCGGCGGCTAGGACAAGGGCAAACGCGTGCCTCACCCGATCCGCGCGTCCAACTCGGCCGGCGCGCCGATGCCCGTCCGGTCAAATTCGCCCGCAGGTTCTGGCACGCTCAACGGTGAAGGCTGTGCCATGCCAGTGCCCTTGCCCTGTTCAGGTAGATTGAGCGACCAGCCGGGCGTCCCAGAGTCGGTAAACAATGTGCCCAAACCGTCCCACATGACCGGCGGCAGCGCTCCGCCAAATGCGGCGAGCAGCATATCGGCATTGTCCATCTGCGGATCATCACCGCCCACACCGTATGTGTTCTGGCCCACCACCACATCGCGCGGCAGTGGGTTATAGCGTTCGTCCTCAAACCCTTGGACATAGGCGATCACCATGATTGGCGCGGTGGGGTTGTGCTGAAGGATATTGCCCTCGATCAGCACATCCTCATTGGCCATCACCATAATCCCGGTGCCGCGCCGCACACCGGCGACGATATTGCCAGGAGGGGCAAAGTTGGCCGTGTCATTGGCGACGACCAGATTGTTGGCGACGATAACATTGCCGCCGCCCATCACTGGCAGGCCGGGCAAGTCAAAGATCAATATTCCGCCCGTGTTGCGCGTGGCGATATTGTGTTCAACTAGCGCATTGCGGCTGTTTTCAATCTCGATCCCAGCGACATTCGCCTCGGCGATGGAGTTGCGCACGGTGATGCCGTTGGATTGGCCGACATAAATGCCCGCGTCAGAGGCTCCGGTGACTTTCGCGCCGTCGATCAAAACGCCAGTGCTTTCGACCGGATAGATGCCGTACGCGCCGTTATTGGCGTCCGGCCCGTTGGTCCATGTCACGCGCACCCGGTAATAGACGATGTTGTCGGCACCCTTGGATTTGATCCCGTCGCCCTTGGGGTTTTCCAAGGCAAAATCGCGCAAAGTGACGTTGTCGGACGTGACCAAAAGCCCCTCACCCGATCCCGCCTGTGTGGTAAAATCGAGCACAGTGCCATCCATACCAGCGCCGCGAACGGTGACATTGTCGACATCCAGGCTCAGCCCGTCCGTGATTGTGTAACGCCCCGCCTCCAGCACAATCTCATCGCCTGGAGCCGCCAGGATCAAAGCCTCTTGCAACCGCTCCTGTGCGCCATCACCGGGCGTAATCGTGTGCGTTTCGGCCAATGCAGGTGCAGCAGAAGCGAGCAAAAGCGCAGCGGCGGTCAATCTCAACATGTGTCGTCTCCCAATCCCGCACACAGTGTGCCGGATTGCCGAGCTATTGCAAGGCTTAGAGGCCTAGCTCTGAACCGATGCTATCGCGCAAGGAACTCAGGCCGCATGTCGTGCCGGTCGAAACCAGCACACGCACCGCTTCTTCATCATCGACGCGATTCAGGCGGGCGAGAGCCTGTCTCGGACTGGTAGGCAGACGCCCTTCGCCCTCTTCTGGGGCAAGCCGTTCAAGTTTGCGCAGCTGATTAATGCTCAGCTTATCCACCATGCGCGGCGCCATGCAGGTGGCAAGGTCTTCGGGCACACCATTGGCGAGCAGCGCTTGCTCCACCCGCGTCTCAGTCACCTGCTCCAGCAAGCCATCATCGCGCAGTACGAAATAAGCACCGATCCCGATGGCCAGCACCAGCAGCATGATGATCAAACGCTTCATGGGAGAGACTTAATCTAGCGCCTTCACAATGCCTTCAACCATCTTCTTCGCATCAGACAGCAGCATGACGGTTTGCGGCATGTAGAACACGTCATTGTCGACGCCAGCATAGCCTACGCCGCCCATCGAACGTTTAATGAAGAAGACCTGCTTCGCCTTGTCCACATCGAACACGGGCATCCCGTAAATGGGCGATGACTTATCCGTCTTTGCCGCCGGGTTCACCACGTCATTTGCGCCGATGATAAAGGCAACGTCTGCGGTCGCGAATTCGGAGTTGATATCTTCGAGTTCGAACACCTCATCATAAGGCACATTCGCCTCTGCGAGCAGAACGTTCATGTGGCCAGGCATCCGCCCAGCAACCGGGTGGATAGCGTATTTGACCTCAACGCCCTTTTCTTTCAGCGTATCAGCCATTTCGCGCAGCACATGCTGAGCCTGAGCCACAGCCATGCCATATCCCGGGATGATGATGACCTTTTCGGCCTGTTCCAGCATGAATGCCGCATCATCCGCGCTGCCCTGTTTGTAGGGACGCACTTCACGCGGAGCACCGTCGTCTCCGCCGCCAGATTCTGCGCCAAAGCCACCTGCGATCACGCTGATGAAGCTGCGGTTCATCGCGCGGCACATGATGTAACTGAGGATCGCTCCCGAAGAGCCCACCAGCGCACCGGTGATGATCATCGCGCTATTGCCCAGCGTAAAGCCCATCGCCGCCGCCGCCCAGCCGGAATAGCTGTTCAGCATAGAGACGACGACCGGCATATCTGCGCCGCCGATTGGGATGATCAGCAGGAAGCCGATAATAAAGGCGAGCACGGTGATCGTAAAGAAGACCCAAGGCTCCTGAGCACCAAATGCAAAATAGCCTACTAGTCCGAGGATAACAGCCAATGTTCCGAGGTTTATTGCATGGCGGAATGGCAACAGGATTGGTGAGCCGCTCATTCGCCCAGACAACTTCAGGAAGGCAATGACAGAACCGGAGAAGGTAATTGCGCCAATGGCGACCCCTAGTCCAAGCTCAATCGAGCTCACGGGGTTGATTATGCCGAAAACCTGCTCAAAGCCCCCGGGGCAATCGGTGAAACATCGGTTTGGCTCGACACTCATTGCAAGGCCGAAAGACTGCGGGTCAAGATACGCAGCTGCCCCGACGACAACCGCAGCTAAGCCCACCAGCGAGTGGAAACCCGCCACCAGTTCAGGCATCGCGGTCATTGCGATCTTGCGCGCCACCGTGACACCTATGATCCCGCCAAGGAGCATTGCAATGCCAATCTCTGGCAAAGAGGCAATGCTATGCGTCACCAAGGTGGTGACGACTGCGATCAGCATGCCGAGCATGCCATAACGGTTGCCCGCGCGGCTCGTCGCTGGCGACGATAGACCACGCAATGCAAGAATGAAGAATACGCCCGCGGCAAGATAAGCAAGCATCGCCCAGGCGGAGGTACCGCCGTGTGCGGCAGCTTCGACTGCAGGTTGCACCGCAGGATTCATCATCGGAGGACAAGGAGGAAGATCACACATCCTACTTCTCCTTCTTCTTGTACATGGCGAGCATTCGCTCCGTCACGGCAAAGCCGCCGAAGATGTTAATGCTAGCCAGCACCACACCGAACAGGCCAAGCCATTTGGCAACAGGGCTGCTTGCCTCGGCCGCGGCGATCAATGCGCCCACGATAATCACCGAGGAAATCGCGTTCGTCACCGCCATCAACGGCGTATGCAGCGCCGGTGTTACCGACCACACCACATAATAGCCGACGAAGCACGCCAGCACGAAGATCGATAGAATGCTGATAAAATCCATTATCGGGTCAACTTTTCTGCCATGAGTGTTTGCAGTCCGGTGACATCGCTGTCCCGGCCAATCTTGAACTCGATCATGCCCATGCCTGACACGAAAAATTTGATTTCTCCGTCCAGATCAAACGTCCCCGCGCTTTCAATCGAGTAGGCGTTGATTGAGCGATAGGGGACGGTCTTGTATTCCTTCTTGGAACCCGTGATCCCCTGCACATCGACATGGATCACGCGCCAATCGGTGAACACGATCCAATCACGCACGGTCTTAAAGGCGACCAGCACATTTTCATCTCCGATCAGGCAATGGCCGTGATCCTTGATAAAGCCGTCTGCGCTAGCGGTGGTTGCGTTCAAAAGTCCCATGATCAGTTTTCCCTGTTCTCAGTCACAGCATCGTTCGCAGCGGCGGCCACGATAGCGTCCATCCGGTCCATCGCATCGTTCACAACCGAAGCGTTGATCTCATCCATCTGTGCGGTTTCTGGTGCATCGGGATCAGGACATGCGATGTCGACGAGCGACATTTGATATTCAAGATCACCCTCCGCAATCGCAAGGTCGATGCGGTGCTGATCCTTTTGGAGCCCCGCTTTGAAAGCCTCATAGCGGGCAAGTGGTGCCTCCATTGCCGCCGAACGGTGGCACGGAAAGAATAGAAGCGAGACTACGACCGATGCCTCTGACCGCAAATGCGCGCCAGCCTTTGCATCTTCCATTGTATAAGCTTCAGCCTCCAGAGGCGCTGTTGCTATGCAAACCGCCGCAAAGCCTGTGATGAGGAACTGGTTTCTCATTCAGCCCCCTCATGGATCATCAGCAATGCAGCGTTGGCAGCAGCCGTAATCTCTTCAATCGCAAGCCTCCGTTGGGCCAGCGACGCGTCGACCTGTTCATCAGTCATGGTGGCGATCCTGCACCGCACAACCGCCCGGCGACCGGCAAGAGCGTATATCTCATCGTGATAGGTGATGTTCGCGTCCAGAATGAGTTGCCCGTCCTGAAATGAAGCGATCAAATTTTCGATTTCATTCAGGCTTTGCGCATAATCCTGCGCGCGGTTTTCTGGCGCTCGCTGCGGGCAAACTTGATGGAAGCTGGGGAAGTGCTTACGAATGCTCGTTCGAAATTCGCGTCTTTCCTCATCAGCATTTTGGAGGCTTTCGAGCACAAGATATTCAGGCTGCGGCGAGGCGCAACTTGGTCCAGCAACAAAAGCAACCGACGCCGCAAAAGGGACCAAAAACCGCTTCACCCCTGCAGCCGCTCATTCACAACGGCGCAGTCTTTGGTCAAGCGGATTGCATCGCCAATCTCTTCGTCAAGCTCGGGCTTGCCTGCCTCTTTGTCCCAAAATGCGGAGAGGAAGTTGAAGTGATTGCGCGCAAACAATGCCGACGCATCGGCGGGTAAATGCGCTGGTGTGTTCGAGTAACCCACGATCTTCACGCCATGCTTGACGACAATCTCATCAGGCTTTGACCCTTCCACATTACCGCCTTGAGCGACCGCGAGATCAAAGATCACACTGCCCGGTTTCATCGTCGCAATCTGCGCATCGGTGATCAGCACAGGCGCCGCCCGTCCAGGGATCAGAGCTGTCGTGATCACGATGTCTTGCTTGGCGATATGTTCGCTGACCAGCTTGGCTTGAGCAGCCTTATACTCGTCGCTCATCTCGGTTGCGTAACCGCCAGAGCCTTCGCCCTCAATGCCCGCAACGTCCTGCACAAAAATCGCTTTTGCGCCAAGGCTTTCGATCTGTTCTTTGGTGGCGGATCGTACATCAGTCGCTGAGACCTGCGCACCCAAGCGACGCGCTGTTGCAATCGCTTGAAGTCCCGCAACCCCCACACCCATAATAAAGGCGCGCGCGGCCTGAACTGTGCCAGCCGCTGTCATCATCATCGGGAATGCGCGGCCATATGTGTCCGCTGCTGCCAAGACCGCTTTGTATCCGGCAAGGTTCGATTGGCTGGAGAGCACATCCATCGATTGCGCGCGGGTGATCCGCGGCATGAATTCCATGCTCAGCGCCTCAAACCCAGCTTTCGCATAGGCAGCCACTAGATCGCCATTTTGAAACGGATCAAACAAAGCCGCGACCATCGCGCCCGGCTTTGCGCCTTTCAAGACCTTGGGATCGGGTGCCTGAATGCCCAGCACAATGTCCGCATCCTTGATCGCTTTCGCCAACGGCGCGGTGGTCGCGCCTGCATCGGTAAAGGCGGGATCGGGGATAGAGGCATTATCGCCCGCACCCGCTTCGACAGCGACCTCATTACCAAGGGCAATGAATTTCTTCACCGTTTCCGGCGTGGCTGCGACACGGGTTTCACCCGAGGCGCGCTCTTTGAGCACAGCGATCTTCACTTGGATGAGAGCCCTTTTATGGCGCGATGAGCATGACAACAATGAGCGTGATGATGCAAATCACCGGGACTGCCCATTTGAGCGCTCCCATGAAACTGCCATAGGTGCCGCGCGCTTTGTCGATGTCGTGGACTGTCACAATATGTCTCCCCGTTAAGGTCATTAACACTGAATGCGGCAAAAGGTTGCCGAAAAATAGCCAAATGTTCCCGTATCGAAGCGATGCGCAGACCTCAAGCCACCATTATGAACAGGCCTGTTTGAGCTGATTAAAAAGCACCGCTCGCACGCACCAATCGCGGACAGCGCAAAATTCTCTGCAATAGCCTTAATTCGGTCTTTACCCCTGCCGTTTACAGCGGAGCCTCGTTTCACCCTGGGACGTTTGCCGGGGTTGTGGAGGAATCAAGGTAGAACCGATGGCTCAAGCGGAAACGCTCTCTGATTCCAATATGGCTGATTCCGATATGGACGCGCCCGTGGAAACGCGCGTTGTCATGCTGATTGATGACGAGCCGGCGCAAAGCCGCTTGATCACCGCAATCGCTGCACGCGAAGGCTGGCGCACCGTTGTCGCCAGCGACGCCGAAACCGCGATTGCAATGTTGGGCACACGCGAAGGGATGCAGCTGTCTGCAATCCTGCTCGACCAATGGGTGCCGGGCGATGATGCCTGCACGTTGATTGCCGAGCTGAAAGAGCGCCGCCCTGCACTGCCGATCCTGATGCTGACCACCAGCGCATCCCCGCTTTTGGCGGTCGAGGCTATGCGCGCAGGTGCCAGCGATTACCTAGTTAAACCGGTCTCACCCGATCGTTTGATGGAGGCTTTGCGCGCTGTCACAACCCGCGAAGCGCCGCGCGATGAACTCGCCCCGCTGACTGAAAAAATGTCAGCGACCCTCGATTTTGACGCGATGATCGGCACTGCGCCGACTTTCCGCACCGCCTTGGCTCAGGCCGCAAAGGCTGCACGCGGTCACGGTCATGCTTTGATTGAGGGTGAAAGCGGCACTGGCAAAGAGATGCTGATGCGCGCCATGCACGCCGCATCACCGCGTTCAAAAGACCCGCTGCGCATCATCAACATCGCCAGCGTCCCGCCCAATTCTATCGAGTCCGTCCTCTTCGGGCACGAACCCAACGCCTTTCCCGGCGCATTCGACCGTCAGATCGGCGCTCTTCAGCATTGCGATGGCGGCACTTTGGTGTTGGACGAAGTCGACCGCTTGAACACCACCGTGCAACAACGCCTACGCGAAGCCATCGAGACCGGCATCGTCCGTCCCGTCGGTGCAAGCCACGGCTTCCGCGTCGATGTGCGGCTACTCTCCGCCAGCAATATGAGCCTCTCACAATTGGTCGCAGGCGGCCTTTTCGCAACCGAGCTGGCGCAATTGCTCGGAGCGACGCGCATCACATTGCCGCCTTTGCGAGATCGCACAGGCGACATCCCCGCTCTCACCCGCCATTTCCTTGGCCGTATAGGCGAACAACCGGGTCTGACGCATCTATCCGTGTCGGACACTGCGCTGGCGCTGCTTTCTGCATTCGATTGGCCGGGTAATGTCCGCCAATTGCAATCCGTCCTTTTCCGGGCAGCGGTCTATTGTGATGGCGGCACGCTTACCGCAGACAGTTTTCCGCAATTGTCCGAAATGCTCGGCGAACTCGAAGCAGGCGGCGCGAGCGCGCATGACGGGGTTGGCATCATGCTTTACACCGAAGACGGCAATCTGCGCCCACTCGAAGAAATTGAGGCCGACGTCATCCGCCTTGCCATTGGCCATTATCGCGGACGCATGACCGAAGTTGCACGGCGATTGGGCATTGGCCGGTCGACCCTGTATCGCAAGCTCTCCGACCTTGGAATTGACAACGCTGCCTAATGCGAGCAGTCTGAATACTCACTCAGGAGCAAGTTTGATGAACAAGAGCAACCGTTAGTCGGAACAACGCTTTGCTGGCACAGCGCGATTGCTGCGGCCAATGTTCATACTTGAATTCCTGAGGTCCCTTTATGTCTAGATTGAATGGCGCGATCTGCGTCGTAACCGGCGGCGCGCGTGGTATTGGCGAGGCTGTGTGCAAAGCCTTTGTTGCCGAAGGCGCGACGGTCATCCTTACAGATATTGATGCCGCCGCAGGCAAAGCCGCAGCTGACCGTTTGGGTTGCCAATTCATCGCTCTTGATGTGCGCGAAGAAAGCGATTGGGAGGCGCTTGCCACCCAAGTTCCCAAAGCCGATGTCGTCGTCAACAATGCTGGTGTCACCGGGTTTGAAGAGGCGATGCGCCCGCATGACCCCGAACACGCGTCGTTAGAAGATTGGCGCGCGGTGCATGCAGTCAACAACGACGGCACGTTCCTTGGCTGCCGCTATGCGCTTCGAGCCATGCGAGCGGCGGGAACGGGGTCGATCATCAACATGTCGTCGCGCTCTGGCCTCGTCGGCATACCCGGCGCGGCTGCCTATGCAGCTTCCAAAGCTGCCATCCGCAATCACTCCAAATCGGTCGCGCTTTATGCGGCGCAGCAAGGATGGAGCGTTCGTTGCAATTCCGTGCATCCCGCCGCCGTGCTGACCGCAATCTGGGAGTCAATGCTGGGCGATGGCCCTGACCGGGAGGCGAATATGGCTGCGTTGGTCGCGGACACGCCGCTCAAACGCTTTGGCACGCCAGAGGAGATTGCAGCCATCTGCGTCTTCCTCGCCAGCGAGGACAGCGCCTATATGACCGGCAGCGAGCTTACCGTGGATGGCGGCTTGCTGGCGGGTTCGGCTGCCTCACCGGGATAGAGGCAATTACCAGCTCACGGTTCGGGTAACGCGCTCTTCGCCTTCAACTGCACCGCGCAGGCTAATAGTGAAGTTGCGCGTTGCCCAATCGATCTCAACCAAACCAAAGTTCTCCTCGGAGATGAAGTCGGTGACGCGCTTGGCGTCCGGCTCACGCGCGGTGTTCCGTTCGGTGCTGGAGAACGAGTAGTTGAGCGAGGAACTGGTCAGCTCCCACACGCGCTCACCCTTCGTCTCCGGCGTCGCATCTGAATAGATGCCGCCTGCGTGACGATCACCGGACAGCATTACCATCCCGCTCTCTTCGCGATTGGCGAGCATCTCATAAAGCCGCGCGCGCTCCGCCGGTAGCTGTTCCCAGCTTTCGTAATCATGCGCATCGGTGATGATCTGGATTGATGAGACGATGATCCGCAAATCCGCCGGTTTCGCCAGTTCCTGTTGCAACCACTCCCACTGAGCATCGCCGAGCATCGTTTTGCTTGCATCGTCGCTGGGCACATAGGGGCCGAGCGGTGGGCGGTTCATTGTGTATTCCATCCGGTCAAAGTCAGACCGGAAGTAGCGGGTATCGAGCATGATCACCTGAGTGCGCTGACCTTCGATGCCGAAGGTGCGGCTTTCATAGATGCCGGGACGCGAGCGGACCTCATCCGACGCGCTCCAGAACGTCTCATAGATCGTCTCTGTCCAGCGGCGCGGAGCGAAGTTTGCGCCGCCATCGTTGAAGCCGAAATCGTGGTCGTCCCATGTCACCATCATCGGCACTTGAGCACGAAACTCGCCCAGCTCAGGTGTCGTTGCCTGCACTCGGTACGCCTCGCGCAGTGAGGTCAGCGCCATGTCGCCTGACCAGCCATTATCGCCGTAATTGTTGTCGCCGATAAACAGGAACAAGTCCGGGTTTGTCTTTGCGATGACGCCCCAATAATCCTGCGGCCGCAGCTGGTGATTGCAGCTACCAAAGGCGAGCCGAGTGATGACGCTTTCTGGCGCAAGCGAAGCATTGGCGGGTGCAACCGGCAGCCCAACGCTGTTCTCCAACTTGGCATAATATGGCGCAAGCAGCTCTTCTGGTGTCAGGCTGACCCCGTGATCCGCAGGCGAAGTTTCCATGTGCGCATCGGCCATCAAAGGTGCGGTCGCCAAAGCAGCGGCGGCGGTGCCAAGTGTGAGCAGTGAGAGGGTGCGCATTGGGGATGGTCTCCTGAAGTGGTTAGCCGCTATGTGCCGCGCCTTAGTGACGGTATCAAGTCGGCAATTGGGCAAAGTCGGTAAGCGCCGCGTCGCGGAGACCTCTCCACACATTGCGCGCCTGCACCGTCTCCGCCACGTCATGGACGCGCAGGATGTGCACACCCGCCTCCATCCCGCGAACGGCCAGTGCGAGCGATCCGCCCATCCGTTGATGCGCAGGCTCCTCATTCGACAGCGCCCCAATCATCCGCTTGCGGCTGGCACCCAACAGCAAGGGTGATCCAAGCGCATGGAACAGAGGCAGAGCGTTGAGCAGAGCAAGGTTATCGCTGAGCGACTTGCCAAAGCCGATGCCGGGATCGAGCAGTATGCGCTCCTCTGCAATACCGCCCGCAATCGCATTCGCGCGCTGAGCGTGGAGCATGTCGAACACTTCGCTGACCACATCCGCATAGTCACCACCCTCATGCAGGTCCTCACCTGTACCCGGCGCGTGCATCAACACGACCGGACAGCCAGCGGTCGCTACCAAGCCAAGCGAGCGCGGATCATAGCGCAGCGCGGAGACATCGTTCGCCAGATGGGCGCCCTTATCCAAAGCCGCCTCAAGCACGCCAGCGCGACGTGTATCGACACTGATCGCGGCGCCCATATTGGCGCAGTACTCGACCGCAGGGATCACCCGCTCAATCTCATCGCCTTCCCATGTTGCCGCGCCACCGGGCCGTGTGCTCTCGCCACCAATGTCGATGATCGCCGCGCCGGCCTCTAGCATCGCTGCGGCGTGGGCTTGGCCCGCTTCGGGGCGTTCAAGGAACTCGCCGCCATCGCTGAAACTGTCCGGCGTCACATTCAGCACGCCCATGATCTGCGATTGGTCGAGCCGCACTGTGCGCTCTCCCAGCTGAAGCGGCGCGTGGACCAGTTGCAGGTTCGCCCATTGCTGCTCTGCCTCTGCCGCCAAATCGCCGCCCGGCTCCGCCAAGACTGTCGCTGCCTCAGCTGTGCCGAACACCCGGCGATGGGTCACCTGCCCGCTCTCACGGACAACCAATGCAAAGCGGCTGGCATAGACCATGCTGCCCGCAAGCCGGATCGCGGCACCGTCTTCGGCTTGAGGGCCAGAGGCAAAGCCGATTGGATGGAGATAGATCCGCGCAGTCATTGGGTTCGCTCGAGAGCAATAATGCGTCCAAGCTGCGGCGGTTTTGGCTGAGGCTGTGTCATAGCCGCAGGTCTAACGCTGCAATGACAATAAGGACAATGCGACGGCGCTAAATGTGCACAACCTGCGCGTGCCAACCACAGCAAACTCGGCTCTACGAAAAAGGGCCGCGCATCGCTGCACGGCCCTCTTCTTAGTGATCGGCGTAGCGTTACTGTCCAAACTTGACTCGCACACCGGCAGTGATCAGCGATTGCGCGCTTTCAACTTCCAATGTGGCGGGCAGCAAAGTCAGCGGAACCTCCGCATCATCTGTCCGATCACGATAGGTGTATTGGCCAAACACCTCCACGCCATCGGTCACGGCATAGCTTGCGCCTGCCATCAACTGATATGCGAGGCCGCTATCGTCCTCATCGGCGACCACAACGCCTGATGGCGAATAGTCGACATCAGTCCATTGATAGCCGATCCCTGCGCCGACATAGGGGCTGAACCCGCTGCCGGTTTGTAGGTCGTAAAAGACATTGCCAAACAGGCCGAAATTGCTGACGCTGCCTTGGCCATCGGCCAAAACATCGCCGACCAATGGGTTGGCCGCATCGGCAGCACCGCGGGTCAAAACGGCAGAATCAACGCCATCAAGAACCGCGCCGCCAACCGTCAGATTGCTGTGCGTGTCGACGTCATATTCGGAATATGCGCCTTCGAGTTCGACCCGAAAGCCATTGTCAAAGGCGTAACCAACCTGACCGCCCAGTGCGAAGCCATTGTCGAACTCTGTATCCCAGGCCAGCTCCGTTTCGGCAGGGATCGATCCAAAATCGGGGGTCGCTGGCACTTCGGCCTCAAACTCTCCGCTGTTTGAGCTGTCTTCAGGCAGAGCGATACCACCGCTCACGCCGACATAGGGTCCATCCGCCAAAGCGGCGGAGGGTATCGCGGCGAGCGCAATAGCTGCACCACTAAGGGTGAAAATGTGACGGGGTGTAATCATGTGTTCCTCGCATTGTTAATGCCCCCAAATCATGTGGTGTGCATGACGAACGAGGGGACAATTGCGAGGCGGCAGATGAACCTAAGCTGCTGATCTCAGACGCGATAGTTGCGTGTGAGTTGAGCCGTTTTCAGCCGTGGATGATTGGTCAAAACTGTGCGGGAAATGCGACGAAATCAGTCTTCGTTAGCAAGCCTGTATAGCTCACGCGCTGCATCAACAGGCTTTACGGTTCCGTCGACTTCGTAGTGCCAGAACGTCCAGCCATTGCAGCTGGGCGCGTCTTGCAGTTCTTTGCCGACGCCGTGGATTGATCCGGTTTTTCCATCGCATTGAATCGACCCATCTGCCCGCACAGTCGCGATCCAGCGGCGTTTCTTGTCGAAAATCTGAGAGCCAGCGGGGATCAACCCCGTCTCCACTACCGCGCCAAAGGCCACACGGGGCGCGGAGCGTTTGGATTGCATCGTGGTCAGCGCGCTTTCATCTAGCGGCAGCTCTTTCTCAATTCGCTTCATCGCGACATTGCGATAGAAATCCTCGCGCTCACACCCGATCCATTCGCGGCCCAGTCGTTTTGCGACGGCCCCCGTGGTCCCTGTGCCAAAGAACGGGTCAAGCACGACATCACCCTTTTCGGTGGTCGCCAACAGCACGCGGTAAAGCAGCGCCTCTGGTTTCTGCGTGGGATGCGCTTTCTTACCGTCTTCTTTCAGGCGTTCGCCGCCCGAACAGATCGGCAGCACCCAGTCGCTGCGCATTTGCAGTTCATCATTCAGCGTCTTCATCGCGCGATAATTGAAGTGATAGCGCGCCTTTTCACCTTGGCTCGCCCATATCATCGTCTCATGCGCATTGGTGAACCGGGTGCCTTTGAAATTGGGCATCGGATTGCTTTTGCGCCAGACCACATCGTTGAGGATCCAAAAGCCAATATCTTGCAGGATCGCACCAACGCGAAAGATGTTGTGATAACTGCCAATGACCCAAAGAGCGCCATCGGGTTTCAACACACGGCGCGCCTCAATGAGCCAACTACGTGTAAAATCATCATAGGCTTTGAAGCTGTCAAACTGGTCCCAGTGATCGGTGACAGCGTCCACTTCACTGCCATCGGGCCGGTTCAGATCACCGCCCAATTGCAGGTTGTAAGGGGGATCGGCGAACACACAGTCGATCGAATTATCAGGCAGCGAACGCATCGCCTCAATGCAATCGCCTGACAGGATTTGACCGATGGGCAGTAGCGCACGCGTGTCCTGTGCGGTGACTTTTGCCACACGCTTCGCACGCGTCTTTGTTGTTTCAATCACACCCATAATTCCGCCTCGAACCGAGTTAATCGCCTAAGTTATCCACAGGGATGAGTCCTCAAGGACCCTGCGTCAAGCGATTAGATTTTCGAGACTTATGGTTAACAGCTGGTAAACGCCCATAAGTCAGGAGCGGAACGAAAGGTGACCCCACAATATCTTGAGTCTCCCAGTTTCCGGCGGACTCCAGATGGGGTGGGTGTGGCCCGAAGGACTCAGTACGATACTAGATTAATACCAGCCGACATTCGTGCCGAAGACTTCGGTGTGGCGCGCCCAAGCCTCTTCGCCGATGCACATTGAGCCCAGATAGTGCGACATCATGATCACTTTGCGCATCAGGTCCTGATAGGCCTCATCACAGGCATTGATCTGATCCCAACTGACGCTCTGCTCAACCTGCGTCTTTTCGATCAGTCCTGCAATTGGCGCGTGAGCCTCCTCCAGCAGTCGCTCGATCTCTTCCATAAGGCCATCGGGATACGCGCCCGGATGGACCGGTAGGCCAAGGATCGCGCTGCTATGCTCGTCTTCAGCCAGCAGCATTTGGTTCCACGCCCCCGGTGCCCAAAGCGCGCAGCGCATGGCTAACATTTCGCCGAAACGGCCATTCCACAATTCCCAAGGTAGCATAGCGTAGGGCGCAACTTTTGCCCCCTGTGGCAATTGTGCGTTCACATGTTCAACATAGGCGCGCTGCTTGGCATATTCCTCTTCGAAACGTGCATTGGCGCTTTCCTGAGTGGGACGCTGGTTGATTTCGCTTTCAGGGTGGATGCCATTTTCGCGTAAGGTGTCGCCCGCTTCGGTGTCCCAAACTTCATCGGGGAACACGCGCTGAGGCGCTTCGCTCTTAATCGCTTGACGCTCTGCAAGCTCTTTCGCGTTGATTGAGCGCCTTCTGCCGAATGCTGGTCGTTCAAATCCCATTAAATTCACCCCGAACCCTTGTTTCGGGAAAATTCAATAAGATCAGCAGTCTAAATTTGGGTTAAACCTAACGAGATCTCGCAATCAACTAAGCGAACATCAACATCACATTAGCCACAAATGCCGTCAGCAATACTGCGCCCAGTGCGCGTCCGATGCCCCTTGCAAACCACAATAGCGCCAGCAATCCCGCAGCGCTCGCCGTGAGCAATGCCATTTGCAGGCCGCCCAATTCCACTGGCAAGGCGAAGGGTGCGATGGTCATGGTGGTGCCGCCGATCAGCAAGATGTTGTAGATGTTCGACCCCACAACATTGCCCAGCGCTAACCCAGATTTGCCGCGCAAGGCCGCCGCGATAGAGGCGGCGAGTTCGGGTAGTGATGTGCCGACGGCCACAACCGTCAAACCGATCACCGTTTCGGGAACCTCAAAAATCGTCGCTAGCGCAATTGCGCCCGTCACTAGAGCGTCTCCACCAAGCACCAGAATGACTAGCCCGCCAACGAACAACGCGCCCGCCAGCAAGCCGTTGGATGGGGCCTCGTCCAAGTCCTCTTCTTCGCTGGCCTCAGGGTGGAGATAGCTGAACACGATATAGGCGACGATCCCCAAGAGCATCACAACACCAATCCAGATCGCACCAATCTGGGCAATTACGAGACCCCACAAAGCCAGCGTCGCGGCTAGCGCAATCAGCGCATCGCGTCGCCCCAAACCGCTCAGAGCAATCGGCATGACCATTGCGGAAACACCAAGGATCAGGAGAGTGTTGGCAAGGTTCGACCCGACAATATTGCCCCATGCAATTTCCGGCGATCCGGCAAGACTTGCCTGAACACTCGCGACCATTTCGGGCATGCTGGTCGCAAAGCCCACGATCACGAGGCCGGTAAACAGGGTCGAGACGCCGAGTTTCTGCGCAATCCCCACCGCACCGCGCACCAACAGCTCACCACCAATGGCCAGGCCCACGAGGCCCGCTAAACTTAGAAGAATCGCTTCGATCATGCGCGGCGCTTACGCGAGCAAGCGGTTAGAGCAAAGTCGCTTGCGCAACGGGTGCGAAGCTTTGACGATGAAGAGATGTCGGACCGTGTTCGCGTAACGCGGTCATATGCTCCCTCGTCCCATACCCCTTGTTCCGCTCCCACCCGTAACCGGGATGCGTAAGCGCAGCCTCGATCATCAGCCGGTCGCGCCATTCCTTTGCCACGATGGACGCCGCACCGATGACCGGCTCAATCCCATCCCCACCAACAATCGCACGCACAGGCCAGCGCCACTCGGCACAGCGCTGCTCTGGCGTCTGGTTTCCATCAATCAGAACGATGTTTGGTGAACCGGAAAGCTGCGCCGTAAGGTCAGCGACACAGCGCGTCATGGCCTCCATCGTAGCTTGGAATATGTTGATGCGATCGATCTCTTGAGGCTCCACGACCGCAACCGCCCATTGGCAATGCGCACGGATGCTTTCATCGAGCCCCGCACGCCGCTTGGCAGAAATCGCCTTGGAATCGCCCACGCCAGCGGGTATCGACGCGCTCAGCACCACTGCGGCGGCCACTACCGGCCCGGCGAGTGGACCCCGCCCGGCCTCGTCTACCCCAATGACGATGCTTTTGGCACCGAAATCCAGTTCAGGAGTTGCCTGAGACATGAACACCCTTTCAAAATTTGCCGTCACACTCTCTCTCCCCGCATTCGCACTCGCAAGCTGTGCCAATGCGGAAAGTGGGGACAGCTCAGGATCCGCTGCTGCGGCCACCGTGTTTCAGACCAGCTTTGTGACCGATGTCGACGCGATGTCAGCTGAGGAAGCCGGCCTGACGATCACCGAAATGGGCGAGTTTGATCGGCCATGGGCGATCAAACACATTCCCGGATCAGACATTTTGGCGATCACGGAAAAAGCCGGGACGCTGAAATTGCTGGACATGAATGATGGCAAGGTCGTGGAAGTCAGCGGATTGCCAGAGGTCGCTTATGGCGGTCAGGGCGGATTGGGCGATGTCGCGTTTCTCAATTCGGAGTTCGAGCAGACTGACGACCGCTCAATCTTCCTAAGCTGGGCCGAAGCAGGCGAAGGAGAAACGCGCGGTGCGGTGGTCGGGCGCGGGACACTTGCGTGCGAAGTCGCGACCGATGGCTGCGCGATTGTCGGCCTGGAAGTGATCTGGCGTCAGGCACCTATGGTCGAAGGGCGCGGGCACTATTCTCACCGCATCCGCTTTTCACCGGACGAGCAATATATGTTCATCGCCAGCGGCGACCGACAAAAACTGACGCCCGCTCAGGATCTTTCGAACACGCTTGGCACCATCGTTCGCCTCAACCTCGATGGCTCCCCAGCCGACGGTAATCCCTTTGCCGATCAAGGCGGCGTAACGGCGCAAATCTGGTCCTATGGCCACCGCAACATCCTCGGCATGGATTGGGATGCGCAAGGACGGCTTTGGGATATTGAGCATGGTCCGGGCGGTGGCGACGAACTGAACCTTGTAACGCGAGAGGCAAATTATGGCTGGCCCACGCGCTCTTACGGCAATCATTACAATGGCGATCCGATTACTGACCACAGCGAAGATGATGGCTTTGTCAAACCGGCGATCACTTGGACCCCAGTAATCGCGCCGGGCGATATGATCTTTTACACTGGCGAAATGTTCGGCGATTGGGCCGGCGACGCCTTGATCGCTGGCCTGCGTTCCGAAGCGTTGATCCGGGTTGAGATCGATGGTGATGAAGCACGCGAAGTGGGCCGCTATGAAGTTGGCGGACGCCTGCGTTCCATCGCTCAGACCCCGGATGGCGTCATCTGGGTTGCCGAAGATGGCGAAGATGGGCGCGTGTTGAAAATCACGATGTGATGAATGGAAGGCTGGCGGTTAGAACTCGTAGCGCATTCATATTTGGACAGCGGGGCAAAACATCCTTAGTGCGCCCGCCGTGACCAGCGACACCGCCACCCTTATCCCGCTTTCCGCGGTTGAACCTGACATGGTTGAGGCGCTGCTGGACCGTGCGTTCGGAGCGGATCGGCATGCGCGCACCGCCTATCGCATTCGCGCCGGGATGGATGCGCTTGATGCGCTCAGCTTTGCCGTGCTGGATGAGGACGAACTGCTGGTTGGCACGATCCAATGCTATCCTATCGCTTTGATGGACACAGAAGCGCGCGGAATTCCGCTCGTGATGGTCGGCCCGGTCGCTGTCGTGCCCGAAAGGCAAGGCGAAGGCTTTGGCGTGGGTTTGATGACCGCAATGCTGGATGCCGAAGCGCGCCTGTCCGCCGATGGCATGCCGCCCTTTGCGCAAGTTCTGATCGGTGATGCAGAATATTACGGGCGCTGGGGTTTTTCAGCCGCAGCAACTGGCGGCTGGCGCTGCCCTGGCCCCTATGAACAGCACCGCTTACTCGCGCGCGGCCCGGCGCTGTCGGCTATGCCAGCGACAGGCATGTTGGGACCGTGGGCCGGAGAAGTTGCTCCGCGCAGCGAGTAAGTGAATTACCGCTTTGCGTAACGGCGCGCGGTCTGCCATTTGTCTGGTCGAATATGCCTTACGAACCACCACCTTATCTCGCCGAACTCACCCTTGCCCAAATCGCCGATCAGGTGGAGCAGCGCAAACTGCCCCCGGTTGAGGGGTGGGCACCAGCTCAAATCGGTGAAAGCCATATGCGCATCGCCGCCGATGGCACGTGGTTTCATGAAGGTGACCCGATCCGCCGTCCGGCGATGGTCCGCGCATTTTCTGGCCTGTTGACGCGCGATGAGGCGGGTCAACATTGGCTGGTCACTCCGTTTGAGAAACTCAGCATAGAGGTCGATGACGCCGCCTTTATCGCCACGGATTGCGTGGCAAAGGAGGGCGACCTTGCATTCCGCACTCACATTGATGAACTCGTGGTCGCAGGCCCCGACAATCCCTTGCGCGTTGCAGGCGATCCGGAAACCCCGGCGATTTACCTGCATGTCCGGCGCGGGTTGGAGGCGCGGCTCAACCGCTCAACTTACGCCCAGCTCGCCGATATCGCGATAGAGACCAGCGGCGACGATTGGATCGTCAGCAGCCAGGGCGCGCTGTTCTCGTTAAAGGCATAATGAGCGACCTTTTCGACCGGCTCAGCGCGACCTTCAAAGAAGGCCATGCGCGCGATATCACCGACCTGCTTAACGATGCGCGGTTTGTGGGGGAGGAGGCGCAGACACCGGCCGCTGTTCTGATCGCAGTGACTGACCGCGACGAACCGACCGTCATCTTGACACAGCGGCCACGCGGCATGCGCAGCCACCCCGGACAAGTCGCCTTTCCCGGAGGCAAGCTCGACCCCGGCGAAGACGCTGTTACGGCGGCTTTGCGAGAAGCGGAGGAGGAGCTGGCACTACCACGCGAGGTGCCGCAAGTGATCGGGACCAGCGATCTCTATCAGACCGGCACTGGATTTGATGTAACGCCGGTATTGGCTGTGGTGCCGCCTGATTTGCCACTCATTCCCGCCCCTGCGGAGGTCGAGGCATGGTTTGAAGCGCCATTGTCCTTGTTGCTTGATCCGACCAGCTGGGACCACAATGAGGTCATGTGGCGCGGGGCGATGCGGGGCTATCTGGAGATGGATTATCAGGGTTTTCGCATCTGGGGCGTGACCGCCGCGATCCTGTCTAACCTTGCCCGGCGGATCGATCTCACCTCCGTCCTTGGCACTACGCAGCAGCGCTAAGCTTGCCGCGCGCGCGCTTTTTCCTATAGCGATCCGCATTGTGACCGATGCTTTGACCTCCACCCTTGCACAAGCCGACTGGCCGCGCCGCGATGGTTTGGCCGCGCTGACCGATGCTTTGGGAGCCGACCATATCCGTTGGGTTGGCGGAGCAGTGCGCGATACATTGCTGGGCATGGCGGTGCATGATGTGGATTGCGCGACGCTGCACTTACCCGCCGCCGTCATTGATCTGTGTGCAAAGGCCGGGATCAAAACCGTGCCCACGGGGATTGAGCATGGCACAGTGACCGCAGTTCTTGCCGATGGTCCGGTGGAGATCACCACACTGCGCCGCGATGTCGCAACCGATGGCAGGCGCGCCACTATCGCCTTTGCGAGCGACTGGCGCGAGGATGCTGCACGGCGCGATTTCACCATCAACGCGCTTTATGCTCACCCGGAAACTCTGGCGATCCAGGATTATTTCGGCGGGCTGGATGATCTCGCTGAGCGCCGTGTGCGCTTTATCGGACAGCCTGAGGCGCGCATTGCTGAGGATCACTTGCGGATCCTGCGATATTATCGGTTTCAAGCGCGCTTTGGTGCCGATTTGGACGCGGATGCGGAGGCCGCTTGCGAAGAGCTGGCTCCCACTCTTAAGGGCTTGAGCCGGGAGCGGATTTCGAGCGAATTGCTGGCACTGCTGGCGCTTCCCGATCCCCATGCGACAATTGCGCGGATGCGCGCAGGTGGTGTGCTTGGAGTGATCCTGCCGGAGACGTGCAATCCACACATTGAACACCTAGCCAAGCTGATCGGAAGAGAAGCCGCGCAAGGTTTTGCACCCGCGGGTTTGCGACGATTGGCAGCATTGCTACCCCCCTCCCCCGACGTCGCCGAAGGCGTCGCGGCACGTTTGCGCCTCTCCAAAGCGCACCGCGCGCGGCTGGTTTCCGCATCGGAACGAACCGGCGCCGACACCGCCAATGCAAAGGCGCTGGCCTATCGGATCACCCCCGAATTCGCGGTCGACCGGCTGTTGCTGCTCGGCGAAGAGGCGCAAGAGCTGGCTGATTGGCAGCCGCCGAAATTCCCGCTGAAAGGCGGCGTAATCGTCGCGCGCGGAGTCGCCGCTGGACCAGAAGTCGCGCGAATTATGCGCAGCGTTGAGCGACGCTGGGTCGCAGAGGGCTTTCCAGATGATGCCCGGATTGAGCAGATGCTTGGCGAAGAGCTTTAGTCAAACCGGTTGTTTTTCGGAAAGCCCTGCGGCGGCATGCGTCCTGCGGCACCACGTGCGACTTTCCAGAGGTGGATATCGCTTTCGGTACGGGTGCGGTCGCCTGATCCGCCCATTTTCCAGCTCAGGCCCTCTGCCAACGTGAACGTGCGCGCATCGCTCAAGCCGCCATCACGATAACGTTGCAGCATCACGCCCTGACCGCGCGCCATGATTGGCATTTCTTCAAGATTGAAGACGATGAGTTTGCGATTATCGCCGACCGCGGCAACATGATCATCCACAGGCGCGATTTCGCGGATCACTTGCAGGCGCGCATCGCCTTTTAGGTTCACCACTTGGCGGCCCTTGCGCGTTTCCGCGAGCAGCTCGGCGGTCTCTGCTACAAAGCCTTTGCCGATGCTGGAGGCGAGCAGCAAACGCCCACCTTCTTTGTGGACCAGCATTTTGGCGATGGATGTCTCCGTCTCCAGATCGATCATCGTGCGCACCGGCTCCCCAAAGCCGCGCGCGCCGGGCAATTTGTCACAACCCAGCGTGTAGAACCGTCCATCGGAGCCAGCGATCAACAGCTTATCCGTCGTCTGCGCATGGACGATGTCGAACAGCGCATCGCCCTCTTTATATTTAAACTCCTGCGCCAGATCGACGTGGCCTTTCGCCGCTCTGATCCAGCCCTTTTGGCTCAGGATGATGGTGATCGGCTCTTTCTCGATCATCGCATCCATGGAGAACTCAACCGCAGGCGCAGCCTCTTCAATCCGCGTCCGGCGCGCGCCCAAAGCGGTGTCTTCGGCGTAATCCTTGCGCAATGTGCGAAGGTCTTTTTTCAATCGCGTGCGCTGGCGTGCGGGGCTTTCGAGCAGCTTGGTCAGGTCATCCTGTTCGGCGATCAGTTTGTCTTTCTCTTCGCGCAGCTGCATTTCCTCCAGCTTACGCAGCGACCGAAGCCGCATGTTGAGGATCGCCTCGGTCTGGCGATCTGTCAGGCCAAACTCCGCCATCATCACCGGCTTTGGCTCGTCCTCGTAACGGATAATTTCGATCACCCGATCAAGGTTGAGGAATGCTGTGATATAGCCATCAACAAGCTCAAGCCGTGCCGCAATCTGATCCAGCCTATGCTGCGTGCGGCGCTGCAAAATCTCGATCTGCGCCGCAGTCCAGTTTTGCAGCAGCTCTTTCAGACCCATAACCAATGGCGTGCGAGTCGCATCGAGCACATTCATATTCAAGCCAAACCGCGTTTCCATATCGGTCAGCTTGAAAATGCTCTCTTTCAACAATTCAGGATCAACATTGCGGCTGCGCGGGACGAGGACGATGCGGATGCTTTCATCGCTTTCATCGCGCACATCTTCGAGGATCGGCAGTTTCTTATCCGCAATCGCCTGAGCGATCTGTTCGATCAGCTTACCCTTGGCGACTTGATAGGGGATTTCGGTGATGACGAGCTGCCATTGGCCGCCGCCCAGCCGCTCAATCCCAAGCTGCTGATCCTCCGCCTTTTCAGCCTCTGGCGCATGGAACACACCGCGCAGTCGGAAAGAACCGCGCCCAGTCCGATAGGCCTCGGAAATCACATTGGAACTGTCGACCAACTGGCCGCCGGTTGCAAAGTCCGGACCTTGGACAATTTCCATCAACCGTTCGTGTTCGACATGTGGATTGTCGACCAATTCAAGCTTCGCATCGATCACTTCGGCGACGTTGTGGCTGGGAATATTGGTCGCCATGCCAACCGCAATCCCGCTCGCTCCATTGGCCAGCAGGTTGGGGAACAGACCCGGCATTAATTCCGGTTCTTCCTCCTCCCCATTATACGTCGGGATGAAGTCGACCGTACCTGCATCCAGCCCTTCCATCAGCTGCATCGCGGTTTTGGTCAGGCGCGCTTCGGTGTAGCGATAGGCCGCCGCGTTATCGCCGTCGACATTGCCGAAATTCCCCTGCCCTTCGACGAGAGGGTATCGCAGTGAGAAATCCTGAGCGAGGCGGACCATCGCGTCATAGGCGGCGGTGTCGCCATGCGGGTGGTATTTGCCGATCACCTCACCAACAACACGCGCGGATTTCTTAAACCCACTCGACGGATCAAGCTTCAGCTGGCGCATGGTCCACAACAAGCGCCGGTGCACCGGTTTCAACCCATCGCGCAAATCCGGCAACGACCGCGCGGTGATCGTGGAGAGCGCATAGACCAAATACCGCTCTGATAAAGCGGCATCGAATGGCGCATCGACGATAGCGTCGAACGCATCAGGATCAGAATCAGTCGGATTGGTCGGATCAGCCATGCGCACCGTCTAGCAAGCGGCGAGCGGCACAGGGAGAGCGGTTTCCACAGGAATGGCGGGAACCTGGGATGCGGCATCAGTCACCCCCAAAACGCTCCGCCCACAGCTTCAGATTTGTGAATTGCGACAGCGGGGCTTGAATAACGGCGAAATTGTGGCACAAATATGGCGATAATAAGGCGAATCCCTAAATCCTGCCTTATTCCACCCCGCAATTGTGGAGAGAGACATGAAGAAAAACTGGGTTATTATAGGTGTCGGTGCGCTGGCACTGGCCGCTTGCAACGAAGCTGGCGATCAATCAGCGACTTATGGCGAAACTGCCTACGAGGCTGATACTACAGCCGGTTTTGCCCCGGATGTTGCGGAAAGAGCCGCAGATGGTTCGGCCATCCCTGAGCTTGCCGATATTCCGATCACCATGCCGCAATTGGCCTACACTTACGATTATCGCTGGCGGCTGCCCTCCGAAGAGATCGGCGCATTGCAGCGCCGACACGCCACATTGTGCGAACAGCAAGGGCCCGGTGCGTGCCAAATTCTGGGCATGAGCAAGACCGGCGAAGAGGCCGACAATGTTAGTGGCGTCCTGCAGATGGCGGTCGCCAGCCGGCAAGCACGGGCCTTTGGCGCTTTGCTCGAAGACGAAGCGCAGGATGCGGGGGCCGAACAGGTCGCAGCCGAAATCGCCTCAGAAGAATTGTCAAAGCGGATTGTCGACACCGAAGCGCGATTGCGCGCTCGAACCGAACTGCGCGACCGTTTGATGGAAGCACTTGAGACGCGCAATGGAACCGTCGAGGAATTGGTCGAGGCCGAACGGAGTGTTGCGCGGGTCAATGAAGAGATCGATCAGGCGCGCAGTTGGCTTGCCGAGATGGAGGGCCGCGTCGCTTATAGCCGTGTGACCGTTCATTATGAGACCGGTGTGCCGATCACCAATGACTTTATGTCCCCGGTCGAAGGAGCGATGGGCGCTCTGGGGTCGATCCTTGGCTATGTGGTCGCAGCGTTGATCCTGATCGGATCGGTTGCATTGCCGATTGGCCTTGTGATCTGGGGCATCCGCGTGGGGCGTCGGCGCTTTGCCCCGCTTCCCGATACAGCCACCGAAGCCGCAACCTGATCGGCGCTAACTGGGATCGCCGCGTTCTTGACGGAGCGCGGCGACATCCTCGCGCAACCCCCTCAATTCATCAATAATCATCTCACGCTCGGAATGTGCATCGTCCTCTGTTGCTTCGGCCATCGCATTCACAATCACACCGATAAACAGGTTCAGCACGATGAAACTGGTGAGCAGGATGAACGGTACGAAGAACGCCCAAGCATAGGGGTAAACCTCCATCACAGGGCGCACGATGCCCATGGACCAGCTTTCCAGAGTCATGATCTGGAACAGCGAGTAGAGCGATGCACCAAGGTTGCCGAACCATTGCGGAAACGCTTCGCCAAACAGCTTCGTCGCCATCACTGCACTGATATAAAACAGCAAAAGCAGCATGACGATGACAGTACCGATGCTGGGTATCGCGCTGAAGAGGCCTACGATCACCTTGCGCATACTGGGCACAACTGACACCAGCCGCAACGCTCTCAGGATACGCAGCGCCCGCAAGACGGAGAATTGCGCACCCGCCGGGACCAAAGCGATGCTGACAATCGCCAAGTCAAATATGTTCCAGCCGTTTTTGAAGAAAGCGAGGCGGTAGGCGAAGAATTTGATCCCCAGCTCAACCACAAAGATCGCCAGCGCAATCGTGTCGAGCCATTGAACCAAACCGCCAATTGCAGCCATCGCTTCAGGCGACGTTTCGACCCCCAGCCCAATCGCATTGATGACGATAACGACGATAATGAAGCGTTCGAATATTGCGGATTCGACCAGCGCCTTTGCGCGTTCGCGTAGTGTCATGACCCTGTATTCTGTCCCTTACATCCGGCGCGCATCGTTGCTGTCAGCGGGTACGCTAACAGTGAGCCCGTCCAATTCTTCGGTGAGGTCGATCTGGCACGACAGGCGGCTGGTGCGGCGCGCGCCAGCAGCGAAATCAAGCATGTCTTCCTCTTCCTCTGAGGGTTCAGCCAATTTCTCAAACCATTCGCCCGCGACAATCACATGGCAGGTCGAACACGCCATCTGCCCCTCGCATGTGCCCTCCAACGGCAATCCAGCCGCTTGGCCCACGCGCAAGAGGTTATCGCCCGACTCCCCTTCGCAAGCGACCTCTTGGCCGCGCGGGTCGATAAAGGTGACTTTTACCCCCACAATTCCTGCTCCTTGGCCGCAGCGACTATCGCGCGCGCGGCGGTTTCCAAATCGTCCATAGAGGTATAGCGCCCCCAGCCAAGCCGAATTGAACTTTTCGCTTGTTTATCAGTCAACCCGATAGCTTTAAGCACATGGCTAGTCCGGCCCGATCCGCTCGCACAAGCACTGCCAGCGGAGAACATGATGGTGCGGCAATCGGACATCAGGCGCGCGACATCGAGGCCATCTTTTCGAATATTGAGATTGCCGTGCCAGCGTGCGGTGCCGCTTCCGTTCAGTTCCCACCCATCCAATATATCGCGGGCGAGGGTCCATAATTGCTCGGCATGTTCGGCATCCGCGACCATGCGTTCCTCTGCGATCTGAGCCGCCGCACCAAACCCTGCGATCAGAGCGGGCGAAAGCGTGCCGGACCGGAGTCCAGCCTCTTGGCCGCCACCGGTTTGCACTTCTGTGAGTTCAACGCCGTCACGCACCCATAATGCGCCGATCCCCTTGGGGCCGTGCAACTTATGCGCGCTCACGGCGATCATGTCCGCCTGGGTCAGAGGAACTTTGCCATAGGCTTGCACCGCGTCTGTCAGAAACAGAGCATTGGCCGCCTTTGCGCGGCGGTGCCATTCGGTCGTAGGCTGGATCACGCCGATCTCGTTGTTGACCTGCATCACCGCGACCAGCCGCGTCTGTTTGGCCAAATCCTGCGCGGGATCGCAAAGGCCATCCTTGTCCACTTCGAGGATTTTGTGAGCGCCTGCATCGCGGGCCGTATCACCCACCGCGGAATGCTCGATCCGGCTGAATGCGACCTTGCCTTTGCCGCCTGTCCCTCGGATCGCAAGGTTCAACGCCTCTGTCGCACCGCTGGTAAATATCACCTGCCCGCCGGGAGGAAACAGAGCCGCCACCCGGTCGCGCCCTAATTCAACGGCTGCTGCCGCTTGACGCCCCATCCGGTGCGGCGAGTGCGGATTGCCAAAGCCCGTGCCATCCGGCCCATCCAAATGGCGCATCATCGCATCGCGCGCTTCGGGCGCGAGCGGCGTGGTCGCTTGGTAGTCGAGATAGATCATGTCAGCGACCTCCAGGCTTCTGCGAATTGTTCGAGTTCATCCGGTGTCGTGCTCCAACCGATGCTCACTCGAATGGTTCGTGCGGCAACTTCATCGGCGACTCCGAAAGCATCGAGAACACGGCTCTTTTTTAGCGTGCCAGAAGAACACGCACTGCCCGCTGATACTGCGAAGCCCATCGCGTCAAGGCGGATCAGGAGAGCTTGGGCGGATATGGTGGGGTGAGTCAGTGCGAGAATGTAGTCGGCAGTCTCACCAACCGTCAGCCGATGATCGGACAGGCCCTGCGCAAACTCAGCTCGATCCGCTGGCGAGGTTTGCCATTTTCCCGCTTCGAGAGCTGCCGCCATACCGAGCGCGCCCGGAAGGTTCTCTGTCCCCTGACGATAGCCGCGCTCATGCCCGCCCATCGGCTCCAGCAAAGCGTAATTGCGCACGAGCAACGCGCCAATCCCAATCGGTCCACCAAACTTATGGGCCGAAATCACGAGCATATCCGCATCGGGCAGATCAAGCTTCCCCGCGCTTTGCGCGCAATCGGACAGGACAATGGCTCCTGTCTCTTTCACCTTTTTCGCCATCTCACCCACGGGATTGATTGTGCCCGTCTCTGAATTCACGTGCTGGATGGCGATCAATGCTTGGTCGTCCAACAGCGCGTCGTCTGTGAAAATCTGGGCATCCGGGGCTGCCCGAAACACCGCATCATGTTCCACCGCGCTCACAATCCGGCGGCTGGCCTTGGCGCGCTGCAAACCAATAGCCAGCGCCTCACTCGCGCCGCTTGCAAAAATCAGCTCGCCATCCCAGGCCAGCGACCGCTTAATCTGCTCGCGTGCATCCTCCAGCGCCGCTTTGGCGCGGCGACCCTCGGCATGCGGAGAGGACGGGTTCGCCCATAATGCAAAGCCTTCTTCCATCGCGGAGCGCGCTTCGGGACGCAGTGGCGATGTGGCTGCGTGATCGAGATAAATTCGTGCCAAGTTAGCGCAGCCTTACAAAAAATTGCGAAATATGCATCTTTGCCTATATAGAGCGCGCGCTCGCGGGTGCCAGCGGCACGTCGCGCTTCACACAGTTCTCAAAGGTCATTTCATGCCATCAGTCATCTTCCCCGGCCCCGAAGGCCGTCTCGAAGGACGTTTCTCCCCTCCCCCGCGCCCACGCGCGCCGGTTGCGATGATCCTGCATCCGCATCCCGAAGGCGGAGGGACCATGAATGATCGCATCGTGCAGCGGATGTACAAAACCTTTGTCGATCGCGGCTTTGCGGTTTTGCGGTTCAACTTTCGCGGTGTGGGCCGCAGCCAAGGCAGCTTTGATAGCGGGATTGGCGAACTGTCAGACGCTGCAAGCGCGCTCGATTGGGTGCAAAGTATCCATCCTGAGGCGCAGACAACTTGGGTAGCGGGCTATTCATTCGGCGCGCTGATCGGGATGCAATTGTTGATGCGGCGGCCAGAAGTGCGCGGCTTTATCTCGGTTGCGCCGCCAGCCAACATGTACGATTTCTCATTCCTCGCACCGTGCCCAGCCAGCGGCATTTTTGTGCAAGGTGCAGCCGATACTGTGGTGCAACCGGTCGCCGTGCAAAAGCTGGTCGACAAATTGCGCACGCAAAAGCACATCACAATCCATCACGATGAAATCCCCCGCGCGAACCATTTCTTTGAAAACGAAATGGAAGATATGATGGCATCGGTCGACAATTACCTCGACTTCCGCCTGTCGCCGGATTGTCCGATTAAATAGCCTCAAAAGCTATTTAATCCGCTTTTTGTCCATTTATTCGGTTTTTTGTGTGCGGCCTGAAACGCCGGACGCGCGCATCCACGCGCTTGGTTTCCTCGCATAAACGAGGACATTTCAGCTGCGGATGCGGGTGCGCAAAGCAATAAAGTTTCAATTTGCATACCAGTTGCACAACACGACGGGTCGTTTTGTGCAACTCGATAGTTCTTGATTACGTGATGTTACACTGTAACCTCTTGCTCCTAGCAAAAATGAGAGGAGAGGCTTCATGTCTTATGTAAGCACCGCCAACCGCCCTAACCCCACCGCCGCACTTGGCGCGATGGGTATTCCTGCTGGAATAGCTGCACTGCTGATCACCGGCTTGGCGATCACCTATGTGCCAGTCCCCATCCCCGACAATCCGATTGGGGAGAATATCGACGTGGTTGATCTTGATCCAATTGTGGACCCTGACCCCGCACCGGACACCCCGACGTCAAGCAATCAACAAGTCACGCAGACCACCCCCGATACGGTCGTGACAAGGCCCGACACAGAGTTCGTGTTCGAACTGCCCACAAGCGGCCCGATTGGCGATCTGCCTGGCCTTGGTAATGGTTTGGGCACCGAAATCGGCCCAGTGGATTTCGGCATTCCTGATCCCACTCCGACTCCAACCTTTGACCCGGTTTCCGCTGCTCCGCGAGGCAATCCGGGGAACTGGATCACCGACAATGACTACCGGCCAAGCTGGATCAGCCGTGAGTTTTCGGGCGTAGCGGGCTTTACTCTGGAGATCGACCGTCAAGGCCGGATCAGTGATTGCACAATCACCCGCTCCACCGGGCATACCGCACTGGATGACGCCACCTGCCGCCTGTTGCGCAACAGAGCCGAATTCAGCCCTGCTAAGGATTCATCCGGCGCGATTGTTCCCGGCACCTACACAAGCTCGGTCAATTGGCAAATCCCTTGATGTGAACCACACACTCTTCCTCAGCGCCTGACCGTGAAACCAAGGCGCTGCGGAAACAAGCGGCCGGGGCGCTATTGCGCTTCGGCCGCTTCCGCTTGGTCAATTGGCGAAGTTCCATCCGCAGTCGGCACTGTCCATAACAGCACGTTGAGAAACGAAATAAAGGCCAGCACCACCATCAAAATCGGCTTTTTCGCCTCTCCCGTGCGCCGCCACATGAAAAATGCCCCCGCGATCAAAAGAAACGCCGCGAGCATCGTGATCGAGAGCACCAAATCCATCATCGCGTTTGAAAACTTCCCTTATCAATCAATAGCGCATTAGGGCACTGGACATGCCAGCATTAGTCTCTAGCGTGAAATTCACTAGACACGAAGGAGGGATCCATGGGAATTTTCAGCTCAATCTCGAACGCAATTTTCGGTTCAGACGAAGAGGAAGCGGCACCGGTAACCAAAGCCAAGGCCAAAACAGCCGCACCGCCGCAGCGCGCCGCGATTAGCGCGGATGATGTCGCCGCACGTATCGGTAGCATTCCCGGTGCAGAAAAGCTCAACTGGCAGACGTCGATCGTCGATCTGATGAAGCTGGTTCGCATCGACCCAAGCTATGAAAACCGCAAGGCGCTCGCACAGGAAATGGGCAACACCGATTATTCGGGCAGCGCGGAAGACAACATCGCTTTGCACAAAGCGGTGATGGATCAGATGGCCGCCGCAGGCGGGATCGTGCCAGCTCACCTCAAGGGCTGATTGACACGGCATATTGGCGGGCTAACACTTGTCAGTATGACTGATACAACAACGAACTTCACACGCCGTCAGGCCCTCTCTGGGCTTGGCGGCGTTTCTACATTGGCGGTTACTGGAGCGCTCACCGGAGGCTGCATGACAATGCGCGGCGCGGATGGACGAGCGGGCGCTGCTGGGACTTCATCGCCCGCTGCCATGCTCAGCCCGGATGCAAAGCTGGATGAGATCGCCTATCGCATGCTGCAACACGAGCCGGGCCGGGCAACAGGCCTCGGCGTGGACACTGGCGACTATGCAGATTGGCGCGGCACTTTTGGCGCGACCGGCGACGAAGGACGCGAGGCATATCGCAACACTCTAACCGAACTGCTGGAGGATGCGCGGGCATATCCCAAAGATGGGCTCACCCCGGATCAACAAACCGGGTTTGAAGTGGTCGAAAGCGCTTACTCCAAAGCTCTGGAAGGCATGGCACTCCCCTATGGCGACGTGGCCGTAGGCAGCTGGCGCAATGCCCCCTATCTCGTTATCCAGAATGTCGGCGGGTATATCGACTACCCGCGCTTTTTCGGTGCAACCCAACCGCTGCGTTCTGCGCAAGATGTCGAATATTACCTGGGCCGGATAGGGGAGGTTAGCGCGGTTCTCGATGGCGAAACCGACCGCATTGCAGCGGCGCGCGGAATGGGCGTTGTCCCGCCTGACTTCCTGCTCGACAAAACCATCGCTCAAATGGAAACCAACATTGCGGATGCCGCGAATAATGGCGGGGCCTACACAGCGCCCTTGCAAGGTTCCGATCTCGACGCAGCCGCCACCGCATCACGTCAAGCAGAAGGTCTGGTGAATTCCAAGCTGATCCCTGCACTGCAACGCCAGCTTGCTGAGCTTAAAACACAGCGCGCCATCGCCAAATCGGATGCAGGGATCTGGGCACAGCCACAGGGCGAAGAATGGTATTCGTGGTCCACCAGCGCATCAACCACTACGTCGATGACGCCTGATGAAATCCATGAGCTGGGCCTTGAGGAGCTTGCGACATTGCATGGCCGGATGGACCCGATCCTGCGCGAAATTGGCTACACCCAAGGGACCGTGGGCGAACGGATGCAGGCGCTGGGCGATGATCCGCGCTACAAGTTCGCCGAAGGTGACCCCGGACGTGAGGAAATCTTCGCCCTGATCGATGACCGGATCGAATGGATCAAAGGGCAAATGCCGCGCGCATTCAACCAGTTGGTGAATCCGAACATGGAGGTGCGGCGCATCCCCATTAACGAAGAGGCTGGCGCACCGGGTGCCTATGGCGGAGCCGGCAGCAAGGATGGGACGATACCGGGCCGGTTCTGGATCAATCTGCGTAGCACCGATTTACACCGCAAATACGACCTGCCCGACCTCACATTCCATGAGAGCATTCCGGGCCATGTGTGGGAGGGCGAATATTCCAACCGCTTGCCGCTAATCCGCTCCATCCTCGCCTTTGGCGCATTCTCCGAAGGCTGGGCGCTTTATGGCGAACAGCTCGCCGATGAACTCGGCGCATATGACGATTTCGCTGTCGGGCGGCTGGGTTATTTGCAGAGCCTCGCATTCCGCGCCTGCCGTCTGGTGGTGGACACCGGATTGCACTCCAAACGCTGGACCAGAGAACAAGCGAACGCGTTCTTTGTCGAACGCAATGGATCAAAACCTGCCGAAGTCGCAGGCGAAGTCGACCGATATTGCAGCTGGCCGGGCCAAGCGTGCTCGTACAAAATTGGCCATTCCGAAATCGTGCGCCAACGCGGGCGAGCAGAGACCGCTATGGGCGCATCCTACGATTTCAAAGCGTTCAACACCGCGGTCATTCTCGGCGGCAACGCGCCGCTTGATGTCGTGGGCAAAACGGTCGACCGCTATATTGCGACCGCATAGACAAGCGCGTATTTCATTGCCGCACGCGCTCCCTATCTAAGTGCGAGACCCGAAAAAGGATATGCGCGATGGAACAGCTCGGCCTCGAACTTGAAACAATGAAGCGCGTGCCGCTGGCTCAGTCGCATGTCGATGCAATTTGCGAAATTGGCAGTGAGCGAACCTATGAGGCCGGCGAAATTGTCGTCGAAATCGGCGATATCATGGACACTTTCATCTATGTCGTCGAAGGCGAGATTGAGGTCGTAGACCCCTATACAGATGAGCGGCTGATCAATTCCACCCTCGGTCCAACACAGTTTGCAGGCGAGATCGGCTTCCTCAATCGTGGAACGCATTATCTTAAGATGCGCGCTGTCGAACAGACACGTGTGATCGAGGCTCCGCGTGAAGGGATGATCGACCTGATGAACCGGATCCCCGAATTGTCAGACCACATCATCACGGTGTTCGCCGCACGCCGGCGCGCGCAATTTGAGCGGTCGAATGGTTCGGTCAAAGTCATCGGTGCTGATCGCGATGCCAAGGTGCAGGCGGTTGAACGGTTTCTGTCGCGCAATCGCATACCGTTCGAGAGCTACGACATGGATGCGCGCGACGAAGAAACAAACAGAGTTTGCGATCTGACGGGACATCAGCCCTCGGTCATCCTTGGCGCTACCCAAAAATTGGACGATCCAACGCCGCGCAAGGTTGCTCAGTTTCTTAATCTGGATCTCGACATCTGTTCTCAGCGCGTTTTTGACCTGCTGATAGTAGGCGGCGGCCCCGCTGGCGTCGCGGCGGCGGTCTATGCTGGATCCGAAGGATTGGATGCGCTCGTAATTGAAGATACGGCAATCGGTGGGCAAGCAGGCACGTCCAGTCGAATCGAAAACTATATGGGGTTTCCGACCGGTATCAGCGGGACCGACCTTACTTATCGCGGCCAGATACAGGCTTTGAAGTTCGGCACTAAGTTTGTGATGCCGCGCCGGGTTGAGACCCTGACACAACGCGAGGATGGCAGCTTTTGCGCCGTTCTTGATGGTGAGGGAGACGACGGTGACGAGATTTGCGCCAAAGCGGTGCTTGTCGGAACGGGTGTCCAATATCGCCGCCTGCCGCTCGATAACTTGCGCGAGTTGGAAGGTGCCGGTGTCTTCTATTCCGCAACCGAGATGGAAGCACGTTTTTGCACCCAAACCGAAGCGGTCGTCATCGGCGGAGGCAATTCTGCTGGACAGGCCGCGATGTATCTTTCCCGCACCGCAGCGCATGTGCATCTGGTGGTGCGATCGAACAGTTTAGCAGCATCGATGTCGAGCTATCTGTCACAGCGGCTTGAAGCTGATCCGCGCATCACAATTCACTATGAAACCAGCGTCACCGACCTGCACGGAGATGAGTGGTTGGAAGCCGTGACCTTCTCAACGTCCGATGGCGATAGACGCGTCGACACGCGCGCCTTGTTCATCATGATTGGCGCGGCACCCAACACCGATTGGCTGTCTGGATTGGTCGAAACTGATGAGAAAGGTTTTGTCCGCACCGGCGCATCTGTGGGTCGTTCAACCCCGTTTGAAACCGGCACAGACGGCATTTTTGCAGTCGGCGATGTGCGCGCCGATTCAGTCAAGCGCGTCGCTAGTGCAGTAGGCGAAGGTTCTGTAGTAGTCAGCACGATCTGGACCTATTTGGACAATCTGGAAAGCGGCCAATCCTGATCGAATGGTTCTGGCCATGGTCGAGCTTTTGCCTATAGTTGCCCTGTAACAACGGGGTGCGCACCAGACTTGTGCCACTTCAACTGGGGCAAAACAGGGACGCACAATGAATATCATCCGGTTTGCGGCGCTTTTTTTGGCCGCATCTTTTGGACTACTTGGAACACAGTCGGCGAACGCGGCATGGTACGAGGCGCAAAGCGATCATTTCGTCATCTATGCTGATGACAGTGAGCGCGATATTCGCCGCTTTGCTGAAAATCTTGAAAAATATCACAAGGCTTTGGAGATTGTCACTGGGCGCACCGTTGCCCCGCCCAGCCCATCGAACCGCGTGACCATCTTTGTGGTCGGTACGCAGCGGCAATTGCGCCGCGTGCTCGACACCAACAGCCGCACCATTGGCGGCCTCTATATCCCGCGCGCCGGAGCCAGCCGCGCCTATGTGCAGGATATTCGCAACCGCAACGGCTATCCGCATTTCTCGACTGTCATCCTACTGCATGAATATGCGCACCACTTCCTAATATCTGGATCACGCTTTGCCATGCCGCGCTGGATGAGTGAGGGTGCGGCAGAGTTCTTTGCCTCGGCGCTATTTGAACGCGAGGGCGGCATGCAGATTGGACTGCCGGCGCAACACCGCGCGAATGAGCTAACTTTTGCTGAACCCGTCAGCGTGCAGGAATTGCTCGATCCAAAGCTCTATGAACAAAATCGTGGACGCCGATATGATGCGTTTTATGGACGCAGTTGGCTGCTTTATCACTTCCTGACATTCAACGAAGCGCGCTCCGGACAGCTCGCCGAATATCAGCGCCGCATACGCGCAGGCGACAGCGGGTTGGAGGCCGGTGAGACGGTTTTTGGCGACCTTGATACCTTGCAATTGCAGCTGGACAACTATTTGCGGGTTCGCAAGATGTCGACCTTCTCTGTGGTAGCCGAAGGATTGCCCATCGGTGAAATTACCATGCGCCGCCTTTCGCGCGGTGAAGGTGAGATGATGTCAGTGCGCATGACCTCTCAACGCGGCGTCACGCGCGAACAGGCAATTGAATTGGTCGAGGAGGCACGCGAAATCGCGGCGGAGTATCCTCAAGATGCGGGCGTGCTCGCGGCGCTCGCCGAAGCGGAGCACGATGCAGGCAATGATGCTGAGGCAATCGCAGCCGCAGACGGGGCGCTTGCCATCGATCCCACCCGGGTCAACGCCTATGTCCAAAAAGGGTATTCGCTGTTCCGTATGGCAGCCGATGCGCCGGTGCCCGATGCCGCTTATGATGCCGCGATGACGCCGATGTCACAGCTGAATACGCGCGAGAACGACCATCCCATCCCTCTTATCTATTACTATCGCAGCTTTACCGAACGCGGGATTGAACCGCCGGAAAATGCGCGATTGGCACTGGAACGAGCGGCGCAATTGGCTCCATTTGATCAGGGTTTGTGGTTCCAGGTTGCGTTTATGCAAGCGGGCGAGGGAAAGATCGGTCTAGCCCGCGCCAGTCTGGAGCCGCTGGCGAGGAACCCGCATGGCGGGCGTCTTTCGGGTTTCGCGTCTATACTGATGAACACGCTAGAGAATGCGCGCGAGGGTGAACCGCTGGTGCTCAGCACATCAAATTTGGAAGTCGAAGTGCCCGAAGTGGATGTCCCCGCCCTGCCCGATGGAGACAGCGACGGGGATCCGGATTCTGAATAATCTGTCCGCAGATTAGCGGCTCATCATCCCGCCGACGATCGAACCAAGAATACCGCCCAAAGGACTGCCACCGCCGCCAGACGAAGATCCGCCACCCGTTGCTTCTTTGGCCATATAGCCAGCGACTGCCATCGCGAGGATGGGGAGCATCTTTTTCAAGAGCCCTTCGTCCAAGCCGGTCATCGAGGCAACTTCCCCCGCGACAGAGCGGCTCACATCCTTGCTGCCAAAGATATTGCCGAGAATGTCATTGCCCGGCTGCGTCGGAGTGGGGGAGCCACCCAGCACTGCATCAAGCAAGCCACCGCCGAGCATTCCGCCCAGACCGCCAGCCGAACCGCCGCCGGAGCCTCCTCCAAGGATCGCTCCTGCCAATCCGCCTAGCCCGCCCATCGGGTCGGGAGTGGAGGTGCCGCCTGTGGCGCTGCGCCCCATGCCTGCGATGATCGCTGGCAACAGCGCGCCGGCTGCCGTGGTCGCTGTGCGCTCATCCACGCCCAATTCGCGCGCCATACTGGTGATTGCCCCGGATTGTTGGAGCATTGATGCTAGGCTCATGGCCGTTCCCCTTCCCTAAAAATGGACGCGCTTATTTGCGACCAAAAAGCCCCGATGCGAGACCGGCCAGATCGTTCAACGGATTTCCATCGCCATCTTGGTCGAGCATGCTCATCACACCTGAGAGTGCGGGATTTTCCTGCATCCCTTCGGCAATTCCGCCCAGCGCGCTTTCGCCGCCAAGCTGCTCCATAATTCCGCCGAGTGCGCCTACGTCCATGCCGGTCTGCTCAGCCGCCATTTCGACCGTATCGCCTTCTTTGGCGTGCGAGGCGCCCAAAGCAGCGACTGCTTTTTCGGCCATTGCGGGGTCGATGCCGACCTTTTCGGCAAGGCTTGCGACCGTGTCCGGTGAACCTGCGACCTGCTTCATAATTCCATCAAGAATGCTCATAATTCGATCCCTTCGTGTGTGTTGATGCCGAGCCTAAACATTTGTGCGCACAAGAAAAGGCCCCACACGGCAATCCGTGCGGGGCCTAATGTAATTTGATGTGTCTGCGGTGTTACGCGGCGACCGGCGCAGCCTGTCGCACGCCTTCATCAACATGCGCTTCGAACTCTGCGAAGTTGTCGATGAACAGTTGGACCAGCTTGGATGCCGTGGCGTCATATTCGGCAGTATTTGCCCATGTGCTACGCGGATCGAGGATCGCTTGGTCAATGCCGCCTGCTTCGAGGACCGGCACATGCACTGGCACAGCAAAGCCGAAATTCGCATCTTCGCGATACTCGACATTGTCCAGATCGCCGTCCAGCGCCGCGTTCAACAAAGCGCGCGTCGCCTTGATAGGCATCCGGTTACCAACACCATATTTGCCACCGGTCCAGCCAGTGTTGAGCAGCCAGCACTGCACTTCGCCTTTCGCAATCCGCTCTTTCAAGAGGTTCCCGTAGACGCTGGGATGGCGCGGCATGAATGGTGCGCCAAAGCACGTTGAGAAGGTCGCCTCTGGCTCTGTCACGCCAATTTCGGTGCCCGCCACCTTCGCAGTGTAGCCCGACAGGAAGTGATACATTGCCTGTTCCGGCGTCAACTTCGCAATCGGAGGGAGGACGCCAAACGCATCCGCAGTCAGCATCACCACATTCGAAGGAACCGGGCCAAGGTTGTCAGCGCTGGTGTTGGGAATGAAGTCAATCGGATACGCACCGCGCGTGTTTTCGGCGAGCGTATTGTCGTCGAAATCGAGCTCACGCGTCTTGGCATCCATCACCACATTTTCGAGGACCGTGCCAAAACGGCGAGTCGTGGCGTAAATCTCAGGCTCTGCTTCTGCGGAGAGACGGATCATCTTGGCGTAACAGCCGCCTTCGAAATTGAACACTGCAGTGTCTGACCAGCCGTGCTCATCGTCGCCAATCAAAGTGCGGCTCGCATCAGCAGAGAGTGTCGTCTTGCCCGTCCCCGATAGGCCAAAGAACACCGCTGTTTTGCCATCCGCACTGATATTGGCTGAGCAATGCATCGGCATCACGCCCTTGGTAGGAAGCAGATAATTGAGAATGCCGAACACGCTCTTCTTCATCTCGCCTGCATATTTTGTGCCGCCGATCAGGATCAGTTTCTCGGTGAGATTGACCGCGATCACCGTTTCGGAATTAGTCCCGTGACGGGCCGGATCAGCCTTAAAGCTCGGCAGGTCGATGATCGTGTATTCGGGCGCAAAGTCGGCCAATTGCGCGACATCGGGGCGCACCAGCAAAGTGCGGATGAACAGGTTGTGCCACGCCAACTCATTGATCACGCGCACATTCACGCGATGCTCTGGCTGTGAACCGCCAAACAGATCAGCGACATAGAGCGTTTCCTTGCCCGCAACCGCGCTCATGAAATCCTCTTTCAACGCCGCGAAATGCTCCGGTGTCATCGAGGCGTTGACCTGGCCCCACCACACGGTGTCCTCGGTGGTTGCATCGCGCACAATGAACTTGTCTTTCGCGCTGCGCCCGGTTTTCGCGCCGGTCCGCACAACCAGAGCGCCATGTTTGGACAGCTCGCCCTCTTCAGCGGCAAGCGAGGCTTCGACCAGAGCGGGCGTGCCAAGATTAGAGTGAATGGCCGCATCGGTTTGGATGTCCTGCGAAGCGAGCGATTGAGCGAGGGGGATCAAGTGTAACTCTCCTGGAACGTAAGCATCGAAAGGACGGTGAGGCCCATCGCAAAAGACCGCGCAATAAAGCGTGAAGTCGCGATTCACATGCGAACATTGGACCCCAGTCCGCTGGCGTTTCGCATAGATGTGATGGGGCGCTCAGTCAAACTCACGAGGCCGCTCTAACCCGCAGAATTCCGCGGTTTTGGGACTCACCAAAGTGCCTGTCAAACAGGGCTAGCTCATGAGGAGAATTGGCCTGCCAGAGGCATCAAGTGTCTGCCACTCGTGTCCCCGCCTACTCAAGCAAGCTGCATTGTCTCAGCGCCGCGATGCCGCTACCGCTTGTCGGTGCACTAAGTGAGGAGCAAGCGGGCAACATGGCAAGTGATACCAGCGATGATATCGAGCGCGATAGCGCCACCGCTGCACCCGTTCGCGAAGCCTTTGAGATCGCGCTGGTCGATGACGATCGCAACATCCTCACCACCGTCTCGATCGCGCTTCAGGCAGAAGGGTTCGTGACCCGGCTCTATTCAGACGGAGAGAGCGCGCTGAAAGCATTGCTTGAGAACCCGCCAGACCTAGCCGTGTTCGATATCAAAATGCCCAAAATGGACGGGATAGAATTGCTGCGACGCGTGCGGGAGCATTCGCCGTTGCCCGTGATCTTCCTAACCAGCAAAGACGATGAAGCTGACGAGGAAGCGGGCCTCGAACTGGGTGCGGATGACTATATCGCCAAACCGTTCAGTCTGCGCCTTTTGACCGCTCGCATACGCGCCATCCTGCGCCGGGCAGAACCGGATCGCGCAATTGGCAATGAGATCATCGAAGCTGCGCCCGTCCATCCCAAGATTGATCGCGGACGGCTTTATATGGATCCGGCGCGCCACTATGTGACTTGGGACGAAAAATCGGTGGTTTTGACCGTTACCGAATTCCTGATGCTCGAAGCGCTCGCTGCGCGTCCCGGCGTTATCAAAAGCCGAAACCAATTGATGGACGCGGCCTATCCTGACGACGTGTTTGTCGATGACCGCACCGTTGACAGTCATATCAAGCGCATGCGTCGCAAATTCCGCGTGGTCGATGGCGAATTTGACGCAATCAATACACTTTATGGCGCAGGCTACAGCTTCAACGATGGCTGAAACTCCGCCGATTGATGCAGCCGATGATCCGCTGATTGTCGGACGATCTGATGAAAGGCGCAGTTTGACCGGACGGTTTTCGCTCACCGCGCGCATCCTGATCGTGAACATCTTGCCGCTGGCTTTGCTGTCGGGCGGGTTGTTTTACCTCGACACATACCGCACACAGTTGATCGATGAGCGGTTCAAAATGGCCCGGATCGAGGCACAGATCACCGCCGAGGCGCTGGCCGGGGCAACGCGTGAACGTCAAGAGGCGCTGTTGGTTCAGATCGGGCGCGAACAGGGCATGCGGATGCGGATGTTCGACGCCGAAGGGTTGCTTTGGGCAGACAGTTTTGCGCTTGCCGAACCTGCATTTGAACTGGACGATATCAACGACGATACGCCCGCAGAGGAGTGGGCGCGCTGGCTGGACGGAATGATCGATACAATCGTCAGCGCCGAGGATGCGCCCGCCTATATTGAGCCAGAGGCGCAGACCGCCGATGCCTTTCCCGAATTGGTGCAAGTGCGCGAGGATGGGCTGAGCCAAATTCGCTTGTATGAGTGGTTGGACGGAACGCCAGTAATCACCGCCGCTGCTCCTGTCGGCACACGCGGGGCAACCTTGCTCACAGTACGTAATGCGGTGGACATCACTGAGAGCGTTCGTTCGGCGCGCTCGGCATTGGTGATTGCGGTGCTCGTGGTGCTGGCGGCCTCGGCACTGTTGTCGCTTTACCTGGCGCGCACCATCGTCATCCCGCTGCAATTGCTCGCCGGCGCGGCGCAAAAGGTGCGTCAGGGGCGTGAACGCGATGTCGAAGTGCCGCGCTTGCCCGAACGCAGCGATGAGATTGGCCAGCTCGCTCGCTCTGTTTCCGACATGACGCTGGCGCTGCGGCAACGGATCGATGCCGTGGACAGCTTTGCCGCCGATGTGGCACATGAAATTAAGAACCCGCTTGCCAGTCTGCGCAGTGCAGTTGAATCACTACCCAAAGTCAAAGACGCCGATACCCGCCGTGAGCTTGAGCAGATCGCCACACATGACGTTCGCCGGATTGACCGACTCGTTAGCGAGATTTCCGATGCCAGCCGCATCGATGCAGAGATGTCGCGTGCCACGCTGGAACGGATCGAGATGGCTGACCTGATCCGCGCAATCGTTGGGAGCCGTGAACACCGCGCCGAAAACCTCAACCATCAAATCCATCTCGATGCGCGCGGTTTTGCAGCTCATGTGCTGGGCGTCGGTGCGCGGTTGGAACGGGTGATTGAGAACTTGCTCGACAACGCTGTTTCGTTCTCTCCACCCGATGCGCCGATCCAAGTCATCGTCGATAATGACGGCGAATGCGTCACCGTTCTGGTGTGCGACAAAGGGCCCGGTATTCCCGAAGGATCTCGAGACAAAGTGTTCCAACGCTTCCATTCCGACCGCCCCGATGTCGAGGATTTCGGCAATCATTCCGGCCTTGGCCTTGCGATTGCGCGCGCCATTGCGGAGGCACATGACGGATCACTCAACGCCGAAAGTCGCCCCGATGGCGCACAAGGCGCATGCTTGCGCTTTCGACTACCAGCCGCAGAGTGACGCGGGATGGATGAGTTGGTCTTCCAAGCAAGCTGTGTGGAAATAGATGGCCGCGCTCTCGCCATCGAAGGACCACCAGGTAGCGGCAAATCCTCACTAGCGCTGGCTTTGATTGATCGCGGTGCAAGGTTGATTGGCGACGATGGCGTGACTTTGACGCGAACAGAGAATGGGGCCGCCAGTGTGATCCTTGCGAGCCCTCCTCCTAACATCGCGGGCCTGATTGAGGTTCGTGGAGTTGGTCTGATCAAACTTCCAACCCCACCGCCTACGCCGCTCGCGCTGATCCTTGCCCTTGGTGAGGAAGGCGAGCGCCTGCCCGACTGCGCGCCGGTCACCGAAATTCTGGGCATCTCCATCCCACGCATGCCGTTCAACCCGGGGACAATCGCACCCGTTCCGCGCGCTCAGTGGGCGTTAGAGAAGCACGGAATTGCCGCACTTTGACGGATATTGTGCAAAAATTCGGCTTCCCTTTGGCCACGCAAAGGGCAACAAGCTGATCTGTGATGACCATCGCATCTGACACCCAATCCGGGCCCGCACCGCAGCGCCTATTGCTCGTCACGGGCCTATCAGGTGCGGGCAAATCGACGGCGCTCGACGTGCTTGAGGATTTGGGTTGGGAGACGATCGACAACTTCCCAGTGCGCCTGCTCAAGCGCTTGGTCACTGAACCTGAGGATAGCGCAGAAGGCACACGCGCACCGTTGGCCATAGGTTTCGACTCGCGCACACGCGGTTTTGTGCCGAGCGAGATTATCGCGCTGATCAAGCAATTGGAGAGCCGCGGCACGCTCGCGATCACTTTTATGTTCATCGATTGTGCCGGGGGAGAGCTGGAGCGGCGCTATAACGAAACCCGCCGCCGTCATCCGATGGCAGCCGGGCGTACGGTCCATGACGGGATCGCCGCAGAACGCGAATTGCTTGAGCCGCTGCGCCGCTGGGCCGATATCGTGATCGACAGTTCCGCGATGGCGGTGAACGATCTGCAATCGCAGGTGCGCGGGATGTTCAGCGATACCGACAACGCAACAATGACGCTGACCGTATCGAGCTTCGGCTTTGCGCGCGGGATGCCACCGCTCGCCGATCTGGTGTTTGATATGCGGTTTTTGGACAATCCGCATTGGGTCGAGGGATTGCGCGAGTTAACCGGTCAAGACGCGCCCGTCGGCGAACATATTCAGCGCGACCCCGCTTTTCACACAGCCTTTAACCAGATCCGTGATCTCATCCTAACGCTGCTCCCGCGCTACGCCGCACAGGGCAAAGCGTACGTGCACGTCGCATTCGGCTGTACCGGAGGGAGACACCGCTCAGTCTTCACCGCAGAAGCGATGAGCGCAGACTTGCGCGAGGCCGGATTTTCGCCCACTGTCCGGCACCGCAATCTGGCCTCACGCGCCGCCGACGAAATCGAAGGCGAACGGCGCTAAACCGGGAATGGATTGCATCGCATGGTGGTGTTTAGTGATATGGCGCGTCTTTGCTCTTCGGATACGGGCCGCAGGATACGAACAGGTTTAGTTAACGCATGATCGGCTTGATCCTGGTAACTCACGGCCATCTGGCTGAACAATTTGTCGAAGCGATGGAACATGTCGTGGGCAAGCAGACGGGCATCGCGACCGTGTGCATCGGCCCCAGTGACGATATGGAGCACCGCCGGGCGGAAATTGCCGATCAAATCGCTAAGGTTGACGCGGGCAGCGGCGTGATCGTGCTGACCGATTTGTTTGGAGGCACACCGTCCAATTTGGCGATTTCGCTGCTGGAGGCGGGCCGCGTCGAAGTCATCGCGGGGATCAATCTGCCAATGCTGATCCGGCTCGCGGGCGCACGCAAATCGATGGATGTTGTGGACGCTGTCGCAGCGGCGCAAACCGCCGGCCGCAATTACATCACCGTGGCGAGCGAGTTATTGGGCGGCGATAGCGCACCACGCACCGCCAGCGCCGGCAAATAAGCGGAGGCATTTGTGAGCGAGCTGCGCCAGACCCTCACCATCGTCAACAAACGCGGACTGCATGCGCGGGCCAGCGCAAAGTTCGTGGGCGCAGTTGCTGCTTTGCCCGAGGGGGCGGAGGTCAAGGTTGCCAAGGATGGCAATGTCGCTGCGGGTGGATCAATCCTCGGATTGATGATGCTAGGCGCGGCGAAGGGCGATGCGGTTGAGTTGATCGTTGGCGGCAACAATGCCGAGGGCGTTCTGGCTGAGCTTTCGGCGCTGGTCGAAGACGGTTTTGGCGAAGAGTGAGCCTTAGGCTGCACTCGCCCGAGCACCGATTATGACGCGCAAACACATAAGCGGCTTTTCCAATCCTACGGTGAAATATCTGCGGAGCTTGCGCGATAAAAAGCACCGCAGGCGCACAGGGCAATTTCTAGTCGAGGGACTGCGGCTGCTCGAAGACGCGCGAGTCAGTGGGCGATTGCCACGTGAGTTGGTCATGGCAGAAGGACGCGAGCCGCACGAATTGCTCGATCGATTGGAGGCGGAGGTGGATGCCGCAGGCGGCGAAGTGGTGACCACCACGCCCGATATCCTTTCCAAAATCACCGGTAAGTCCAATTCGCAAAGTGTCATTGGACTGTTCGATGAATTTGAGACCGGACTTGGGCTGTTGGACCGCGATGCTGCGCCGATCTGGTTGGTCACACAGGAATTGCGCGACCCCGGTAATTTGGGAACCATGCTGCGCACATGCGATGCGGTCGGCGCTGGCGGGTTGATCCTGATCGACGACTGCGCCGATCCGTTTAGCGCAGAAGCGGTTCGTGCGAGCATGGGCGCGGTGTTTACTCAACAAGTTGCGCAGGCGCGGTGGGAGGAATTTGTGCCGTGGCTGCGCGCTGGCCCGGGTCAATTGGTCGCCGCGAGCCTGCGCGAGGCTGTGCCCTATCGCGGCGCGGAATATGCCGCGCCGTGTTTCATTTTGGTCGGCAACGAGTCGCAAGGTCTGCCGCAAGCTTATGAGGATGAGTGTGACCTCCGCGTTACCATGCCGATGCGGGGCCGTGCAGATTCGCTAAACGCTGCGGTCGCGGGCGCCGTGCTCGCCTATGAGGTATTGGCGGGGCTTGAAGGTTAGTTATTCAGCGGCATCGCGGCGTTGCTCGGTTTCAGTTTCGTCAACCACCCCATCGGCATCAGCCGCATTGTAGCGGGGGGCCGATTCGACAAGCGGCACATCTTCGATCTCGCGCTTGCCGATTTCGACGCCCTTTTCGGCCAAGCGCTTGCCCGATGACAACACGTTGCGCTCGAAACTACCGACGAATTTGTTGTAGTTGTTAACGGCAGTCTCAAGCCCCCCGCCAACCCGTTTGAGGTGCTGAGCGGCAGTCTCCAGTCGAGAATACAATTCTGCCCCCATACGCCCGATTTCCTGCGCTTCTTTCGCAAGTCCATCCTGACGCCACACCTGTGCGACGGTGCGTGCAATGGCGACGAGATTTGTCGGGGTCGCCAGCAACACGCGGCGTTCAAACGCGAAATCCCATAAGGTCGGGTCGGCGTCCAATGCGGCGGTCACAAAATGCTCACCGGGGATGAACATGATGACGTAATCGGGCGCTTCCTCAAACTGGCTCTGATAGCTCTTGGCGCTCAATGTCTGGACATGATTGCGCATCGATTTCGCGTGCGCTTCAAGCTCGCGTTTGCGCGTGTCGTCGTCATCAGCCTCAAACGCGGCCTGATAGGCGTTGAGCGACACTTTGGAATCGATCACCAACTTCTTTTGACCCGGCACATTGACGATTGCATCGGGGCGCAAACGCCCTTCTTCGGTATCGACGGAGTGCTCCATCATAAAGTCGGTGTGCTGCGCCAAGCCGCATTGTTCGAGCAGGTTTTGCAAAGCCCGCTCACCCCAACGCCCGCGCGCTTTCGGAGCATTAGTCAAAGAATTGCCTAGCCGTTGAGCCTCTCGCCGGACCTCTTCCTGCCCCTCTCTCATGGAGTGGATCAGGCCGTTCAACTGCCCGAACGCATCGACCCGCTGTTTCTCCAGCGTCTCAACTTGGCGCTCGTACTTTTCCAACCGTTCTCCAACAGGCGCGAGCAGATTTTTGATCTTCGCCTCACCCGTTTCCTCGGATTGTTTAAAGCGAGCCTCTGCGCGTTTCAGAAACTCTTCCTGATTGCGCTGGAGTACTTTTGCGCCCGTATTCTCAAACTCGGTCAGCAATTTTTCGCGCGATTCTTCGAGAAGCCGTTTCTGTTCGGCAAACCCGGCTCGCTCCGCCTTAAACTCGGCATTTTCGCGGCGCGCAGCATCAAGCTGCTGGGTCAATCCATCCGCACGCGCAGCGCGTTCTGACATCGTGGCGAGTTCGGTAACGGCACTGCGAAATTTATCGTCCAAGGCCTTCGCTTCAGCATCGCGCGCATCCAAACGCCCCCGCAAATCCGCCACCGGCCGCGAAGCAAAGAACCACGCCGCTCCGCCTCCAAAAGCAAGGCCAAGCACCAGAGCGATGATCAAAAGAATCGGTTGTTCCATTCGGCCATTATACATGGAACAAAATAGGAACACTAGCGCTTTGTAGGATATCCCCGGAAGAAAGCCCGCGACATCTCAGACCGCGTCAAAGAGCCGTCAAACAACCTTAAGCTGCCTGACGAATTTTCTTGAGCTTTTTCAAAGCCATTTGCCGCTTCAATCGCGACAGGTGATCGATGAAAAGGATGCCCTCCAGATGGTCCATCTCATGCTGGAGACACGTCGCCATCATCCCTTCGAGCGCTTCTTCGTGATGGTTGCCATCCAAGTCCTGATATTGAACCCTGCAGGTCGCGGGGCGATCAACGTCGGCGTATATTTCAGGGACCGACAAACATCCTTCGTTGAAGGTCGACATATCATCAGCCGGATCAAGGATCACCGGGTTCACGAAAACGCGCGGCTCTTTCTTAGTCGCGGGGTGCGTGTGCTTGTGGCCATCATGCTCGCATTCAACCGGATCGGCATCGGGGTCTTCGGGTTGAAGATCAATCACCAGCATCCGTTTGGGCACGCCCACCTGAATCGCGGCAAGGCCGATGCCTGGCGCATCATACATCGTCTCCAGCATATCGTCCGCGAGCTGTTTGAGGTCTTCGTTGAACTCATCCGCTTCGACGGGAGTGGAGACAGTTTTGAGCCGGGGGTCCGGCACTTCAAGGATTTCTAGGATAGCCATGGCCGGTGATTTAGTGACTGCTTGCTCTGGCCGCAAGCAGAACGGTTCGATCAGTCTAATCGATCTGGCTCGACGCTGAGGCGCTTTCGATAAAGCGCATCATCTCCCTTTTCTCGCTCACGCCTGATGCGACGGTACGCGATCGTAATACCCAGAGGGATACCGATCCAAACGAACAAGAAGGGAATTGAACGAACCAGTTGAGTCGGATCAATCACCAGCGCGGCTGCGTACAGCAGGCCCCAAAAGCCGGACCACAGGAAACCCAAAAGCTCTAACAAGAACATCGGTTTGCGCATCTGATAGCGTTTGTGCGCAAAGCGCCAGAATGCGGCTCTTAGCATTATCAAATCGGCCGCCGCGCCCTTAGCGCCTGAGCCAATGTGCCCTCATCGAGGTAATCCAGCTCTCCGCCCACAGGCAGACCATGCGCAAGCTGTGTGATCCGAACCCCTGCATCCTCAAGCCGTTCGGCGAGATAGTGCGCGGTGGTCTGTCCTTCGAGTGTGGCGTTCATGGCTAGGACCACTTCATCCACCGCAATGCCGTCCTCTTTGGCCGAGACCCGCTCCATTAAAGTCGCGATATTGAGGTCCTCCGGCCCAATGCCATCGAGCGCCGAGAGCTTTCCGCCCAGCACATGATAGCGCCCGCGGAACAGCTTCGCGCGGTCCAATGCCCACACATCGGCGACATCCTCAACCACGCACAGCGCGCGCGGATCGCGGCGCGGATCGGCGCAGATGCCGCACGGGTCGGTAGTGTCGACATTGCCGCAGGTCTGACATTCCACCAGCGTTTGCGACACCGCATCCAGCGCCTCCAGCAAAGCAGGCAGCGCGGCCTCTCGGTTCTTTACCAGCCACAGCACCGCGCGCCGCGCCGAGCGCGGCCCCAAGCCCGGCAACCGGGCAAGCGCGCCTGAAAGCGCTTCGATCTCTTGCGATGCCATGGGGGGAGAGATAGGGGCTGGCGCGCAGATCACAAAGATCACAGAGGCACGTTATGCGCATCACATTTATGGGAACGCCCGATTTCGCGGTGCCGGCTTTGGTTGCTTTGGCGGATGCGGGGCATGAAATTGCCTGTGTTTACTCACAGCCACCCAGCCGTTCTGGCCGTGGTAAGAAGCTGCACCCCTCCCCGGTCCATGCCAAAGCGGAGGAGATGGGGATTGCGGTGCGCGCGCCCAAATCTTTGCGCAATGAAGAGGCGCAGGCGGAGTTTGCCGCGCTTAATGCAGATATCGCGGTGGTCGCGGCCTATGGCTTGATCCTGCCTCAGGCGGTTCTGGATGCGCCTAAGCTTGGTTGCCTGAATATCCACGCATCGATCCTGCCACGTTGGCGCGGGGCCGCGCCGATCCACCGGGCGGTGATGGCAGGTGATGCGGAGACTGGCGTGACAATTATGCAGATGGAAGCGGGGCTGGATACAGGGCCGATGCTGCATATCGTGCGCACTCCGGTAGAGGCGAAGACTACGGGTGAGTTGACTGGGGAGCTGGCGCAGATGGGCGCTGACGCAATGGTCGAGGTCCTGTCCGATTTCGCCAAATTCCCGCCGCAAGTTCAGGATGACGCGGCGGCGATCTATGCGCCCAAGATTGATAAAGCCGAGGCTCGGATTGATTGGACCCAAAGCGCCGGATCAATCGAATGCAAGGTGCGAGGGTTAGCCCCGTTCCCCGGCGCTTGGTTTGAGCTGAACGGGGAGCGGGTCAAGCTGCTCCTCTCCGAATTGGCTGAGGGAGCAGGTCGACCCGGTCAAGTAATCGACACGGATCTCACCATTGCTTGCGGCTCAGGGGCCGTCCGCCCCATTCGCCTGCAACGTGCGGGTAAACCGGCGATGAATCGCGCGGACTTCCTGCGTGGGCGCGTGGTTGATGCAGGGACGCAGCTCACTTGACCCGGTTCGCGCTCACCCTTGAATTTGACGGCGGCCCGTATCAGGGGCTGCAGCGGCAAAAACACGGCCCCAGCGTCCAGCAGTCTATTGAAGATGCGCTCTTCCGCATCACGGGCGAAAACATCGCTTTGCTCAGCGCCGGACGGACGGATACAGGTGTTCATGCGCTGGGCATGCGCAGTCATATTGATGTCGAAAAAGATCTGACACCGTTCCGCCTGATGGAGGCAATCAACGGGCAATTACGACCTGAACCGATTGCGGTTTTGGATTGCGAGATTGTGCCCGATGATTGGCATGCGCGCTTTTCCTGCACTGGGCGCAGCTACACCTATCGCATCCTCAACCGCCGCGCGCCTGCGACCCTCACCAAGAATCGTGTGTGGCAGGTTGGGCAGAAATTGGACGTTCAGGCCATGCAAAGCGCGGCGAAGCTGTTGATTGGACGTCATGACTTCACCACCTTTCGCTCGACCCATTGTCAGGCGAAGGATCCTGTCAAAACACTCGACCGACTGGATGTGGAAAGCGTGTCTACGCAATACGGTCCCGAAGTGCGCGTCCACGCCGCCGCGCGCTCATTTTTGCACCATCAAGTGCGCTCTATGGTCGGCTGCTTAAGGCTGGTTGGCGGGGGCACTTGGGATGCGGATAGACTTGCAAATGCGCTCGCTGCAAAAGACCGTAGCAAATTAGGACTTAACGCGCCGCCACAAGGTCTATACTTCGTCGCGGCAACCTATCCCGAATAATTGAGAGGAATCCCTATGACCACCACCGGCAAACAGCTTTTCACGACTCTATCAGCAGAGGGCAAGCTCACGCTTGAAATCAGCGAAGAGACATTCCCCGCGCCCACTGGCAATCAAGTTCTGGTCAAAATGGAAGCCGCACCGATCAACCCATCGGATCTTGCGATCCTAACCAGCGCAGCCGATTTTGAGACCGCGGAATATTCGACCGGCAAAGTCGTAGCGGATATGCCTGAGCCGTTTCTATCGGGACAAAAAAACCGCCACGGTCAACGTCTGCCAGCAGGCAATGAAGGTGCGGGTACCGTTATCGCTACCGGTGATGGCGACATGGCCAAGGCCTTGATGGGTCAACGCGTCGCCTGCGTGCCCGGCAATGCGTTCAGCCAATATGCGATTGCGGATGCGATGATGTGCTTGCCACTGGGCGATCATTCCAGCGAGGCTGGCGCCTCCAGCTTCGTCAATCCGATGACCGCGTTGGGCTTTGTTGAGACCGCACGGATGGAAGGGCACGATGCAATCATCCACCTCGCCGCTGCGTCCAACCTTGGTCAGATGCTCAACAAAATCTGCCAAGAAGACGGCATGAAGCTGGTGAATATCGTGCGTAAACAAGAGCATGTGGACCTGTTGAAGAGCCAAGGCGCAACGCATGTCGTGAACTCATCAGACGATGACTACATGAAACAATTGCGTGCTGCGATCAGCGAGACCGGCGCTTTTCTGGGTTTTGACCCCATCGGCGGCGGGCAAAATACCGACTACGTTTTGAAAGCGATGGAGCAAGTGGCCGCGTCGCAAATGGACGAGTATTCACGCTACGGCTCAAACCAAGACAAGAAGATGTACCAATATGGTCGTCTCGATTTGCAAAACCCAACGATCCTGACGCCGTCTTACGGTCTGCAATGGACCGTCGCAGGCTGGCTGCTGACACCGTTCCTCGCCAAGGCAGGCATGGAAACTGTGGTCAAAATGCGCACTCGTGTTCAACAGAACCTCGGCACGACATTCGCCTCTAGCTATAAGGCGAAGGTCAATCTTGAAGAGATGCTGAGCAAGGAAGCGATCACCGACTACCGTCAGATGAAGACCGGCGAGAAGTATCTCGTGACGCCTTGGAGCTGATCTCCAACAAATAAGATTACGGATTGTCGAAGGCGGCTTGAACTCGGTTCAAGTCGCCTTCTTTATTCGCCAATAGCAATTGCAATAGCACCCGCGATTTTTGCGGATTGAGCGCGCGCGCGGCGACAAAGCCGTTGGGTTCATCCTCAGGCTCACGGTCCACCAGCCCCTCATCAACCCGACTAGCGCGCACCACAGTGAGGCCTGCTTTTGCATGTTCGACCAACCGTTCGCGCAAGGGTTCGGGCATATTACCCTCGCCCACACCGGCGATCACGATGCCGCGCGGATCCTCTGGCAAAATTCGATCGATCAGATCAGGCGTCATGCCTGCACCGATATAGAGAATCGGCACTTCGGGAAGCGCTTCGGGAAAGGCAAAACGTGGCTGATCATCCTTACGCCACGGATTGCCGAACCACTCCAGCGCTGCGGGGGTGACTAGACCGATTGAACCGCGCGGAAAGCCACGAAACGCGTCGTCTGTGCCACGAGTGCGCACCTTGCGCGCGTCGCGAGCTGCCAATATCCGGTCGCCCATCACCAACACCACGCCGCGCCCCTTTGCTAGCGGATCACTGGCCACGCGAACCGCGTTCACGAAATTGCGCATCCCGTCGCTGCCCACCGCATCTGCGGGTCGCATCGCACCGACAATCACCACCGGCTTTGTCGCCGGCAATGTCAGGTCGAGCAGGAATGCGGTCTCCTCCGCTGTATCGGTGCCATGCGTCACCACGATTCCATCGACCACATCATCGGCAATCGCGGCAAGGATCGCAGAGTGCAGCGCGCTCCAAATCGCGGGGCCCATGTCCTCTGAACCGATATTCGCGATCTGTTTGCCAGTCAGATCCGCCGCCATGCCAAACTGCGCTGCCTCTGCCAGCCAATCCGCGACGCTGATCTGACCAGGGCGGTATTCGTGCCGCGTCGCCGATCCCGCCATTCCGGCAATTGTGCCGCCTGTGGCAAGGACGAGAATACGCGGCAAAGAGGCAGATTTTTCACTCATTCGGGCGATTTGGAGAGATTCTGCAAAGACAGCAATTGATTTTGAACCTTTTGCCGTTAGATAGCGCTCAACCCGGCGAACATATTCGTGTATTCGCCAATGGCCGTGGGGCGATTAGCTCAGTTGGTAGAGCATCTCGTTTACACCGAGAGGGTCGGCAGTTCGAGCCTGTCATCGCCCACCACGCCGTTCTCAATTCACCAGCATGATTTGCCCTTGGCGCACGCACTGGGATGCGCCAATGCTGACGTGTATGAACTCTCTTAAAATCGCGATTGCGGGTTGCGGCCCGGCCGGTCTGGCAGCGGCCTTGATGCTTCACGGACAAGGCCACGAAGTCATTGTCTTTGATCAATTTGATGAACCCGGTCCGGTTGGCTCTGGCCTGATGATCCAGCCCAGTGGGCTTGCGGTGCTGGATAGATTGGGTCTTGCGCAGGCGACACTGGATCGCGGCGCGCGGGTCGACGGATTGCTGGGGTTGGAGGAACACGGACGCTGTGTGCTTGATGCGCCTTATTCCACGCTGGGCGTGCCGGGCGCATTCGGGATCGGCATTCACCGCGCCAGCCTGTTCGGTGTCCTATACGAAGCAGCGCGCGCCAAAGGCATTGCGATTGAAACTGGCCACGCTGTCACAGGCAGCACAATCGACGACGCCGGACGCTGCCTGACCTTTGCCACGCGCCCTCCTACCAAGCCATTCGACCTCGTCGTGGACGCAAGCGGGCGTCAGACCGTGTTCGACACCGAAGAAGCCGGAATGCTCGAATTCGGCGCGCTTTGGGCCAGCCTACCCACGCAGTCTGACGACCCATTCAGTGGCAATCTGTTAGAGCAACGGTACCGTCGCGCGGCCCAAATGGTCGGCGTTTTGCCGATCGGCACCCGCGCAGGAGAGGCCGCGCCCGAGGTCGCCTTCTTCTGGTCACTCAGGCGCGCTGATTTTGAACAATGGTTGCAAACCCCGCTTGATGAATGGAAGGACGAGGTTCGCGCGCTCTGGCCCGAGACCGACGTCCTGCTCGACCGAATCGAGACCCGCGAACAACTAACCTTTGCCCGCTACTCGCACCGCACCAATAGACGCCCCGTCGGCGACCGCATGATAGCCATCGGCGATGCATGGCACTCCGCCAGCCCGCAACTGGGCCAAGGCGCGAATATGGCACTGCTCGATGCATGGAGCCTTGCACAGGGTCTCGCTGAAGGGCGCACTTTGGAGGAGAAATTGCGGCTCGCAATCAGTTGGCGCAGCGATCATGTGTGGCTGTACCAATGGGTGACGAAGCTGTTCACGCCGCTCTATCAATCGAGCACCCGTTGGCATCCTGCCCTGCGCGACAGACTACTCGCTCCGGTTTCGAAAATCTGGCCAGCATCCGCCATTCAAGCGCAATTGATGAGCGGTTTGTTCGGTTTCCCACTCGCGTCTTTGGGCTTGAAATTGCCCGATTACGAAGCGCTCTCACCTCCGGCCTCGGTCTCCTCAATCGCCTCGCGAACCTGAGCAATTGCCTCTTCACTGTCCCATTCAAACCCGCCAGCCACACGCAGCAATTCGCGGCCCTCAGCATCAAACAGGATCGTTAGCGGCAACAATCCGGCATCGGTGAATTCCGCCGCCATTTCAGTGTCCGGATCAAGCCATTGTTCCAAATGCTGAAAATCGCGCTGTGCGAAAAACGGCTCGACCACATCTGCCCCGCGCACGTCTTGACTGATCGTGACGACGCGAACTTCGCCTTCCAACTCACCCGCCAGCGCATCCAGTGTCGGCATCTCCACCACACACGGTGCACACCATGTCGCCCATAAATTGACGAGTACAGGCTGGTCGAGCGACGCCAGATCGAGCGTGTTGCCCTCGGGGTCTTCGAATGTCAGCGCGGGTAACTCAGTTCCCGCAAAGGCGCGCACTATGAGACCCGGCAATTGCGGCGGCGTGGGCACGGGGGCCGATTGGCTTGGCCCCACTTCGTCTTCAACCCGTTGCGAAACATCGCCCGCCTCACTATCGCAACCAGCCGAGGCAAGGGCTGCGAGACTTGTGAGTAATATCGAACGGATCATGACGAACTCCACCAAAGATACAAAAACCAACGCTTCCAATGCCCAATCGAATGCGATGTGGGGCGGCCGCTTCGCTGAAGGGCCTAGCGCGATCATGCGCGAAATCAATGCCTCGATCCCGTTCGACAAGGCATTGTGGCGCGAAGATATCCGCGCATCCAAAGCGCATGTGGTAATGTTAGGTGCGCAGGGGATCGTCTCTGCAGACGACGCAGCGACCATAACAGACGGCCTAGACCAAGTGGCCGCCGAATATGAGCGCCACGGCGTGCCCGAGGATTGGGACCTCGAAGACATCCATATGACGGTGGAGGCGCGCCTCACGGAATTGGTCGGCCCGGTCGCAGGGCGCCTGCACACCGCCCGCAGCCGCAACGATCAGGTCGCGACCGATTTCCGCATCTGGGTGCGCACCGCCAATGCGCGCGCTTTGGCAGGACTGTCCGCTCTGCGCAGCGCATTGGTAGAGCGCGCAGGTGAGCATGCCGACACGATCATGCCGGGCTTCACCCATCTCCAAACCGCGCAGCCTGTGACATTGGGCCACCATTTGATGGCCTATTACGAAATGTTGAGCCGCGATGCGGATCGGTTTGAGGCGGCACAGGATCGGCTGAATCAGTGCCCGCTGGGTTCAGCGGCACTAGCAGGCACCGGCTTTCCAATTGACCGTGATGCTACGGCACAGGCTCTGGATTTCCGTGAGCCAACCCGCAATTCACTCGATGCGGTGTCCGACCGCGATTTCGCGCTCGACTATCTGATGGCAGCAAGCCAGTGCTCGCTGCACCTGTCACGCCTTGCCGAGGAATTGATCCTTTGGGCGAGCCAACCCTTCGGTTTTGCCTCCCTGCCCGATAGTCTCTCCACCGGGTCATCCATCATGCCGCAAAAACGCAACCCCGATGCCGCCGAATTGGTGCGCGGCCATGCGGGGCGGATAGTCGGCGCGGTAACATCGTTGATGATCACGATGAAGGGCCTGCCGCTCGCCTATTCCAAGGACATGCAGGATGACAAACCCCCGGTGTTCGAAGCCGCGAGCCTGTTCGACCTGTCAGTTGCCGCAATGACGGGAATGATCGCAGAGACGACATTCAAAGTCGACCGCATGCGCGCCGCCGCACAAGCAGGACATGCGACCGCGACTGACCTTGCCGATTGGCTGGTGCGCGAAGGCGACATCCCTTTCCGCGAGGCGCATCACATCACAGGCGAGGCAGTAAAACTGGCCGATACGAAGGGATGCTCGCTAGAGGAATTGGCGCTGCGCGACCTCCAAGCTATCGATGCGCGGATCGATGATCGCGTGTACTCGGCTCTGTCGATCGATGCATCCGTCGCCTCACGCGCATCCTATGGCGGGACCGCGCCCGATCAGGTAAGAGAGCAAGTCGCCGAGGCCCGTGCCAAGTTAAAACGCGCCAGTTTGAGAGGGCCGTGATGCGCATTGCTATGATCTTGCTGCTGGCTGGCGCATTGGGCGCATGCGGTGCGCGCACGGGGTTGGAACCGGTAGAGAATGCCAGCCTGCCCCCTGCCCCGCACGGTGCCAATGCGCGCCCTGATGCGGAACAATTGCTCGAATTGGAAACATTGGCAGCGCCCGAACGCAGCGTTGAACTGCGTCGCCGCTCTGAAGAACGCGAAGACGATCCCTTCGACCTTCCCCCAGAATAGACCAAACACATAAGCGAATTTTATAGGATTTCATGGACCACTTTGCCCTCAAAAACGGCGTGATGCATGCCGAAGATGTGCCGTTGCCCGAGATCGCTGACGCGGTGGGTACGCCCGTATACGTCTATTCTCGCGCAACGTTGGAACGCCATGCAAAAGTGTTTCGTGACGGGTTGACCGACGTTCCGGACAAACTGATCGCGTTCGCCGTCAAATCCAATCCCAACCTCGCTGTACTGCGCGTCTTGCAGCAACAGGGATATGGCGCGGATGTCGTCTCAGGCGGAGAGATGCGGCGCGCATTAGCGGCGGGCATTGCGCCGGAGAAAATCGTGTTCTCTGGCGTGGGCAAGACGGCGATCGAAATACAGGATGCTCTCGATGCGAGGATCGGCCAATTCAACATCGAGAGCGAAGAAGAGGGACTGGAGTTAGCCGAATTGGCGGCGGCGGCAGGATGCACTGCTGAGTGCACTTTGCGCATCAACCCCGATGTCGATGCAGGCACGCATGACAAGATCTCGACCGGCAAAGCGGACAACAAATTCGGTGTTCCGATCGATCAGGCGGGCCAGATTTTCGGCAAACTTGCAGGTCAAGCCGGCGTAAACCTGCGTGGAGTGGCGGTGCATATTGGCAGCCAATTGGGCGATCTGGCGCCACTTGAGCGCGCGTTTGGCAAGCTGGGCGAGTTGATCAAGTCATTGCGCGGTGCGGGCCATGTCATCACCCATGTTGATTTGGGTGGCGGTCTTGGCGTGCCCTATCGCAGAGGCGAGGAACTGCCCTCACCCGCAGAATATGGCGCGATGGTTGCTAGGGTAACAAAGGATTGGGGCGTGTCTCTGATTTTTGAGCCGGGCCGAGTGATCGCGGGCAATGCCGGTGTTTTGCTCACCCGTGTGGTGCGCGTGAAGCGCGGGATCAACGATCCGTTTGTGATTGTCGATGCAGCGATGAACGATCTGGCCCGCCCTGCGCTTTACGGTGCCTATCACGATTTTGCAGCGGTTGAACCGAGCGGCGACAGCATGACGGCCAACATCGTCGGCCCAATCTGCGAAACCGGCGACACATTTGCGATGGGCCGCGACTGCGACAAATTGGAAAGCGGTGATCTGGCTGTGTTTCGCACCGCCGGAGCCTATGGCGCAACCATGGCTTCGTCCTACAATTCGCGCGGCTTTGTGGCCGAAGTCTTGGTCGATGGCGACAAGTTCGCGGTCGTCGCCGACCGCATTGATGCCGGTGCAATTATGGATGCAGAGCGCGTTCCCGACTGGCTCGCCTGACCTGCGATGAGCGAGCTACAGAGCCTCCCGCTGTTCCACCAGATCTCTGGGCAGTCCGTGCTGGTCCTCGGCGAAGGGTCCGCGGCGGAACCCAAGCGGCGATTAGTCGAGCGCGCAGGCGGCATTGTCGTCGATGATCAAGCGCGCGCTATTGATGAAGGGGTGCGCATCGCCTTTGTCGCTTTTGACGATGAAAAAGCGTGCGAGATCGCCGCGATCAATCTTCGCTGTGCCGGGATGATCGTCAATGTGGTCGACCGCCCAGACCTTTGCGATTTTACCACTCCCAGCATTCTAGACCGCAACCCAGTTTTGATAGCCGTGGGAACAGGAGGCGCTTCGGCAGGTTTAGCAAAGCATATCCGCTTAAGGCTCGAGCGCATTTTGCCACAATCGTTAGGCGCATTGGCAAAGGCCCTGTTTGGCGCGCGGCCCAAACTGCGCACTTTATATCCAGATGGTGGTGACCGTCGTCGCGCTTTGGATGAGGCTTTGCGCGAAGGCGGCGCATTGGATGCGCTCTCTCCAGAGTCGTATGGTGCGGTCGATAACTGGCTCAATCAGGCACCTGCACAAACCGACACCGTGAGTGAGGTTTTCACCCTTACCAGCGCCGATCCCGAAGACCTCACGATCAAACAAGCGCGGATGTTGGGTGAGGCTGACATTGTATGCGCCGATCCCGCTATACCACCAGCGATCCTAGTCCGAGCGCGCGCCGACGCGGCGCGGTTCACCTGTGAAACAGGTACATGCGGACAGCCCTGTCCCAAGACGGCAAGCTTGGATGCTGTGCCCGCCCTGACAGTGATTTTGCGTTGGCAGCCCTAATTTAGGCAGCCTGAGCCAGCGGGACTTCTACCTCAGCAAAGTAGCGCGCCATCGCATCGCTTGTTTGTTCGCTCAACGCGATAAAGGCGCAGCGACGGTCAGATGGGTCAGCGACTCGTATGAAAACGCCGCAATCAACCAACTGCTTGATCCAGCGAAGCGCCGTTGTCGCCGGAACAGCTGCGGCGATGCATAAAGATGTAACTGAAACCTGGTTGTCTTCGGCCTGAGCAGCGGTCAGATCAAGCAGCATGTCCCATGCCGGGTCAGCGAAGAGTTCCGCGTCGAAGAACTTAGCTCGCGCCTGACGTGCAGCGATGACTTCGCGTACGTGCCGAGGATCGGGTGAAGCCGGTGTAGCAATCGCGCTCACGACCTGCGAATTGATCAGCGGATTACTCTGTGCCCCTCGGAACTCCTGCTTAAAATCGCTCAGTCGATTCGTATTCTTCTCACCGCTACCCCGCCAATCACCTGAAAGCCGATCAAGTTCATGCGCAATTGCATCTACCTGACGAGACAGGTGCAGTAAGTTCAGTCGGTCATCGTCCGTCATCTCTCTGACGCGCGGATTGGCGATGTCGACCAAGACACGGCCCACCGCAATCACACGCTCGGCACGGCTTGGCTGAACCAGAATTTGCGGATCAGATTGATCGAGCGCAGCAAACACATCGTTAAGTGCATCAATCGATGTCGAGACAATCAGCTTCGCCCCGGCTCTAGCCACTCGCATATCAAGCCGTGAGAGAGCGGCCAGATTTCCCGCATCCAAAGCCGGACAATCCACCATAACTACGTCGCCAAGCAGTGTTATCGGCCCATCAAGCAGGCTGGCAATCGCCCCGCCGTCAACAGTGCGAAATCCAGCTCCGCTGAGGTCTTCTTCAATCTGGTCACGTATGCTTGGTCGATCAGCGAAAATCGCCACCCGCGTCGGCAATCCAGCAGGATCCTGCGCCGCGTCATAAGCAAAATTGGCCGTTTGATATTCCACCTGCGTCATCGAATCGCCTCCCATTTCATGAGAACGATTGTAGAACAAACAAAGATCAAGTCAAGATTACTGCGGAAACACCGGTTTTTAACAAGATGAATTGAACTGTTCGACCGTTTTGCCCGACTACCTCTGTAATGATGCAGAGCCGCCGCCCTAATAATGCGCCCAATGCGGGTAAGCTGTTCGACGAAATGCTAGTCATTATGGCCCGCAGCGGTGATCGTCAGGCTGCGGATCGGCTATTTGCGCGGTGGAACACCCGTCTGCTGCGCGCGGCGCGAAGGTATTGCGGCAGCGATGATGCCGCGCGCGATCTGGTGCAGGATTGCTGGCTGGGCATTTGGAAAGGGCTGGCCAGCTTGCGCGAACCGGCGCGCTTTCGCAGCTTTGCCTTTGCCGTGCTGCATCGACGCGGCGCGGAGCATTTGCGCAGGGTCGTGCGTGACCGCAACACCTTATCGCCGGGGGCCGATCTGCCAGAGGGAACACTCAACCCCGCACAATCCGAACGCGCGGCCATCAACCAAGCATTCGCCACCCTGCCCCCGGACCAGCGTCTCGCGGCGCATTTGCATTTTGTCGAAGGGCTAACCTTGCCCGAAATCGCCGAAGTCCAATCCATCCCCGAAGGGACCGCCAAAAGCCGCCTGTTCCATGCCCGCCGCAAGCTTAAAGCGGCGCTTACCCAACCCAATTGAAGGAGAACCGAAATGGCCAACACTGATGAAAAGATCGCCGAGGCATTGGATGCCGATGACCGCGAATTCCTCGATAGCTTAGAGGAGGATCGCGGGCTTTTTCGCCAGATTGGCGACAGTTGGAAAGGTCCGATGGGCGGCTGGGCCAAGCTCATCTTCGGCTTCACCACGGCGCTGGGCATGCTGTTGCTCTTCACGATCTGGCAGGTCGCACACACACGCAATCCCGTGGAGCATACGCTTTGGGCAATCAGCGCGCTGGCCGTGATCGTGTTGATGGGGTTTGCGAAAGAATGGATGTTTGCCCGGCTCAACATGCTCACCATACTGCGAGAAGTGAAGCGGTTGCAGGTGCAGGTTGCGCTACTTTCCGAAGAGAAGCGTGACTAAGGGCGGATCTCAATCGGGGTGCCGTCGGGCACAATCTGCCACAACTCTTCAATCTCTGCATTGGTGAGAGCGATGCATCCATCGGTCCAGTCACCGCGCATCCGTCCCGGGCGCCCTGTCGGCTGACCATGGATGAAGATATCCCCGCCCGGCGACCGGCCATAGGCGTTTGCGAAGGCCTGATCCTGAGCATTCGGATAGGATATCTTGAGCGATAAGTGAAAACTCGATTGCGGGTTGCGGGTGTTGATCCGATAGATGCCCTCGGGCGTGCGCTCATCACCTTGGAACTGTTTGTGCCCCGTCGGCGCATCGCCAAATTGCAGACCGCGATAGGCACGGATTGGGCGACCGTTTTGATAAGCGACAAGCAGCCGCTCCGACTTATCGATGACCAGATAATCCGCGACCGGCATGCCATTCCTGCTGAATGTTTCGCGCGGGATCGACCGCGCAGCATATCTCGGCGGTGGGATCGTCGGAATGACCGATGTGGCCGCAGGACCGCGCACAGATGCTGTATCACCCGCGCCGTTTGATCCGGCACAGGAGGCCAACAATAGGACCGCAATAAGGGCGAAGAACCGGGTCATGAAAAGTGCTTTTACGCATCGTTCGACACAGCTGCAATTGCGTCTGTGCACTCATGTCCCATGCAAGGACTCGTTTAGAGACCCTAGCGCATGGGCGTCAGTCTTCGAACGGGTCGCGCATCAGGATCGTATCATCACGCTCCGGGCTGGTTGAGACGAGCGCGACGGGGCACTCGATCAGCTCTTGAATGCGTTGGATGTACTTGATCGCATTGGCGGGTAGGTCAGCATAAGAGCGCGCGCCAGCGGTGCTTTCGCTCCAACCTTCCATGTCCTCATAGATCGGTTCGACAGCCGCCTGATCGGCCGCATGGCTGGGCAAGTAGTCATAGACATTACCGTGCAGGCGATAACCAGTGCAGATGCGCACGGTATCGAGGCCGTCGAGCACGTCAATCTTGGTCAGAGCGATGCCTGTGACGCCAGAGACTGCGCAAGACTGCCGCACAATAACCGCATCGAACCAGCCGACACGGCGTTGGCGTCCGGTGACAGTGCCGAATTCGTGCCCGCGCTCACCGATGCCCTGACCAATCTCATCATCCAGCTCGGTTGGGAATGGGCCGCTGCCGACGCGAGTCGTGTAGGCCTTGACGATGCCGAGCACATAGCCGGTCGCGTTCGGGCCAAGGCCGCTTCCGCTCGCCGCGGTACCGCTGACCGTGTTTGAGCTGGTGACGAAGGGGTAAGTGCCGTGATCGACATCGAGCAGGACACCCTGTGCCCCCTCAAAGAGGATCTTCGCGCCCGCTTTGCGCACCTTCTTAAGCCGTTTCCAAACAGGCTGCGCAAAGCGCAGCACGAACGGAGCAATCTCGCGAAGTTCAGCAAGTAACGCTTCGCGGTCCACCGGTGGCTGATCAAAGCCAGCACGCAACGCATCGTGGTGCGCGCATAGGCGGTCAAGCTGCGGATCAAGGCTGTCGAGATGCGCCAGGTCGCAAACCCGGATCGCGCGGCGACCGACCTTGTCCTCGTAAGCAGGGCCAATGCCGCGTCCGGTCGTCCCGATCTTGCCTTTGCCTGCCGCCGTTTCGCGCAAACCATCAAGGTCGCGGTGGAGCGGCAGGATCAGCGGGCAGTTGTCCGCCACGGCCAGGTTATCGTCATTGATGCGAACCCCCTGCCCTTCAAGCTTGGTCACCTCATCACGCAACGCCCATGGGTCGAGCACCACGCCATTGCCAATCATGCTCATCGTGCCCGATACGATGCCAGAGGGGAGCAGCGAGAGCTTAAACACATTGCCGTCGATCACCAGCGTGTGCCCGGCATTGTGGCCGCCTTGAAAGCGGACAACGGCATCAGCGCGGCTGGCGAGCCAGTCGACGATCTTGCCTTTGCCTTCATCGCCCCATTGGGCGCCGATTACGGTGACGTTGGCCATGCTTTGTGAGTTCCATTCGGTTGCGCAAACGGCGCGGGCCTAGGCCCTTGTCCGAGCAAGGGCAAGAGCGCGAGACATGGGCAAGCGCGCATTTCCCTACACTGCCCACAAAAGGGCGGTGTAGGGAAGGTGCTCTTTTATCTTAATCTGGTAAAATGCCGCTACTCAAATGCGACGCTGGTGACTTCGCAAACATTCACCCGGGTCACTTCAATCTCGCGCGCGCTGGCGGTGACCGCTTTGAAATCGAACAGGCATGCATCGGAGCCATCACTGGCATTCACATTCCATTGTTGACCCGCCGATAGAGTTGATGAGGAACCGAGTTTATCTTCACCCCACCCGAGCGTTGCCGAATTGGACCAATAGATAAACTCCAGAACCTCACCAGTCTGATTAAGGATCGCGACATTGCGGTTGTTGCCATCAGTGCTGGCGTTGTCAGCCGGAACCATGACAGTCGTGCCGGTTGTGGCACCGCCAGAACTGGACCCACTATTAGCCGCTCCCGTGCTTGTATATCCCACGGTGAATGCGTTGGCGGTTCTGCCTAGATTTTGCACCGTCATACTGAATGTTTCGCACCCGCTGCCACCGGGTGTCAGAGGCACGTACGTCTGGTCGGTTAGGTCATAATCGGAATGAACTTCCTCACCCCCGGAGGAGTAAACATCAAAATCGAGATCGGTCGTTCCTTCCCCTTCTACAGATAGGAATGTCCGCTCACAAATAGGTAGGGAAACACGCACACTGCCTCTCGCCGGTGCGCTATATTCGCCTTCTCCGCTACCAACTTGCCGCACAGGAGGTGGCGGCGGTGAAGGCGGAGCCGGTATCGTTTCAACGGCAATCGGTGGTGGAGGACTGATAGTCAGTTGGCTGGAAGCATTTCCGTTGCCTTCCGGCGGCGCAGCAAGGCCGCCCACATAGGTCACACGGAAATCATTGTAGACATTGCCCAGATTCTGGATCGTCATGCTGAAATCTTCACAGCTCTCCTCACTGGGCGCGAGTGCAGTGTAGGTTCGGTCGGTCAAGTCATAGTTCGAATGAACATTGGACCCGCTGTTCGAATAGATATCGAAGTCCAGATCCGTATCGCCATTCCCTTCGACAGAAACGACGGTGCGTTCACAGATCGGCAAGTCAATCCGCACAGTGTCATTCGATGGCGCGCGATACTCACCCGCGCCGGTCCCGATGATCCGTGCAGAACGCGCAGGGCTTGCCGGAGAGGGGGGCGCTGGCGGTGGAACCGTTTGCGGGGTCTGCCGCGTTTGCGCAATTGCCACCACATCCGGTCCATCATCCATCGTGATCGTCATCACATTGAAGACATCGCCCAGATTGCTGACGCTCAGTTGGAAATCGGCACAACCATCCTCTGGCGACAGCGAAAATTGTGTCTGATCAGAATAGTCATAATTGGTGTGGACGTTGGAGCCCGATTCATCGGTTACGTCGTAATCCAGATCGGTATCGCCATCTCCGCGCACAAACACATTGGTCAATGTGCATGCTCGCAAGGGCACCTTGGTCGCAGCGTTTGCATTGACCCGGTACTCGCCTGCGCCCGATATCCCACCGCGATCGCCCGCATCCAGCAGCGCGACCGTAAAGACATTGTAGACATCGCCCAGATTGCTGACTTCCATAGAGAAAGTCTCGCAAGCACCAGCAGGCCCACTTGGCGTTAGAGTGGCAAAGGTGATGTCGGACAGGTCAATGTCGTAGTGAGCCCTGTCGCCATTGCTGTCAGTGACAGTGAAATCGAGATCGGTATCGCCATCACCGCGCACCTCCAGCCGGGTAACGCCGCAAACAGGCAGATTGACGTTGATCGCAGAATTGGCATTGGCGCGGTATTCGCCTGCCCCTTGGCCGTCGGCTTGCAGCACTTCGCCGGAAACACCGCTGGCGAGACTGGTCGAAGGCGGTGTCGGAGAAGATGTAGGACGCGTTGCGCCCTCCGGATCAACAACCACCATCAACGCATTGTAGACCCCGCCAAGGTTGCTGACCTCCATTTCGAAGGTCTCGCAATTGGACAAAAGACCCGCCAAAGTCGCGGTTGTCTCATCGGTCAGATCGTCGTCTTCATGCACGACGCCGCCATCGGAGTTGCGGACGATGAAATCGAGATCGGTATCGCCATCACCCCGCGCGGTAAGTTCAGCGCTGGTCCCGCAGGCTTTGAAATCCACCGTCTGGGTTTCATTGCCCTGAATGATGTATTTCTCAATCCGAGTGGAATCGGCAAATATCGGCTCCAACACGACCGTGAAGGCGTTGCTTTCCTCACCCAGATTAGAAACCCCTAAGGCAAATGTCGCGCAGCCACTGGATTCATTATCGATCACAATAGAGAGATAATCGTCGATCCCCTGATCGGAATGGACCTGTTCGCCCGATGGGCTGGTCACCACAAAATCGAGGTCAGATGTCGTATCCCCGCGCACGGCGAGCTGGCTTTCGGGGGTGCACACTTCGAGGTTGATGACCATGCTCGCTTCGCCGCTGACCGTGTATTCATCAACGCTGGCCTGTGCTGGCGTGGCGATGACCGCCGCAACGCATGTGCAAGCCAAGAGTGAAGCGCGAACTCGAACCATAAATGCCCCCAAAATCGGAAGCCCAAACCGGACTTCTTGTCTATATTTTGAAAGCTATAGGCTTTTTCAGCTGAATGACAGATGATTTGTCAGATAGGTCCATAGCGGTGCTTTTGGGCTGATTAGGACAAGGCGATGCGTACACTTTGCGACACAAATAAAGTTGTGATGCGCATCGGTTGCGGCATGATTGGCGGCGCTGGGTACCGGGTTTGATTTTACGGGAATGGATCGATGGCTTCACAATTGCAAAAACGGCATTGGACACGATTGGGTGCAGTGATCATCGCCACGTTGATCGCCGGCCCGGTCATGGCTCAAGGTCAGGACCGTCCTTCGCGCGCATGCATGGCCGAAGTGCGCGAGCTGTGCTCTTCAGTTGGCAGGCGTGACCGGGCTGCGATGCGCGAATGTGTGCGCGAGAATATCGACGTGTTACCGGAGGATTGCGCCGCTGAATTGAGGGAACGCGCTGGTGCTCGGCGCGATGAGAATACCCGCACAACGCAGGCTCCAATCCGCCGCATTCCAGTTACGCGCACCGTGATTTATGGCGCGGATCAGCGCCAGCAGGTCGATGTCTATGAACCCGAGGATGCGGTCGAGGAATTGCCGCTGGTCCTGTTTGTGCACGGCGGCGGATGGTCAATGGGCAGCCACAAATCGGTACAGGGAAAACCCGCGCATTTTCTCTCGCGTAACTACTACTTTGGCTCGGCGGGATACCGTGTCTTGCCCGATGCACCGGTGGAGGAGCAGGCCGCCGACCTTGGCGCGGCAATACAGGCCTTGCGCGGACAGGCGAGCGCCATCGGCTTTGACAGCGACCGGATTGTGCTGATCGGGCACAGCGCTGGCGCGCATCTCGCCGCATTGATCGCCACAGATCCCAGCTTTGCGGGAGAAGCCTTTGGCGCGATCCGCGGCGTCGTACTGCTCGACGGAGCGGGATACGACGTTCCCGCCAACATAGCGTCGGCGAACCCGCGCGCATTTCAGCTCTATTCGAACGTCTTTGGCCGCGATCCTGCAAGGCAAGCGACCCTATCGCCGATCGCTCATGTGGGCGGTCCCGACGCGCCGCATTGGCTGGCGCTTTATGTGGAGGGCCGCGAGGCTACACGCGATCAATCTCGATCACTGGTAAGTGCCCTGATTGCAAGCGGTAGTGAGGCGAGTGCCTTACCTATAGCCGACACAGACCATGGCCGGATGAACCGCGAAATCGGCACAGCGCCGGGCGCTGCACAGACCGAAGCCATTGATGCGTTTTTGGAACAGGTGTTCGGCTAAAGCGGTTTGACCGCGCCCTGGTCGAGGACATGCGTGCAGCCCAGCGCACTCGTATCCTCATCCACCGACAATTGTGCAATGGTGCGTGCGCCGTCTGCGCGCAGCTTAGCCGCCGCATCAGCGTCATGGCCCAATGGCAGATAGACCGTCTGCAACGCGTCGGGTTGCGGAGCGACTTCGGCTAAGCGGTCAAGATAGAGTGTGAACCCCGTGGCCGCCTCTTCGCTGCCCCCGATCAGATAGGTCCCCCCACGCCCGGCTGCGCTGCGTTGCCCCTCAGCATAAAGGGTAAATCCGAACCAGCTTTGATATTCAAAGCCATATCGTTCTGTCGGGTCGAGCGTCAGCCGGGCGGTATCACCGACCCGCTCCGCAATCTCCTCAAGCCCATCGAGCCGGGTCGCCAATGCGCCGCCTGCATCCAACTCGCGCAATTTGGTCAGCGCCTCATCAAAGGGACCCGCAGCATAGAGCAGCGGGAGATACGCGGCCCCGCCCACCTGCTTCAATCCGCCCGCATCCTTAGTATCGAGTTCACGCCGGATCGCTTCGATTGTATCCGGGTCCAGCGAGAGATCTTGCGCGGCCAAGGTGTCGACCAAATCAGGCATTGTAAAATCGACCGAAATGCCGATCATCCCCGCCGCCTTCATCGCCTCAATTGCCAGCGTCACAATCTCGCTGGCCGCTTCGATTGTGTCCGCGCCGATCAGCTCCGCACCCAACTGTAAGCGTTCGCGAGCTGGGTCGAGTTGGCTGGCTTTGATCAGCACTGTATCCCCGCAATAGGCAAGCCTGAGCGGGCGCACAGCCTCCTTCATACTGGTCGCCGCGATCCGCCCGATTTGTGGAGTGATATCCGAGCGCAGCGCTAATGTGCGCAGGCTGACCGGATCGACAAAGCGGAACATTCTGCGGGTCTGGACGCCACCCGAATTTGCGGCCATCCTGCTCGCCAGAGACCCTTCAAATTCAAGCAGCGGCGGGCGCACCCGATCATAGCCGTGGCCATCCAGCACATCGAGGCAGGCTCGCATCGCCGTAGTGATGCGCGCGGATGAAACGGGAAGGCAATCTTCGAGACCTTCGGGCAGGAGATCAGTGGATTTCGTCATGTCACCTGCGCGCTAGAAGACAAACAGTCTCACGACAACCGCCGACGCACACCACCCAAACGGTTTGCTACGCAAACCCGCAAGGGCGACTGCCAGTCGGCCTCTTAGCCCGCCCCTTAGAAAGAAAGCGCCTTCACCATCTTCACGCCTTCGACCGTTTCAGCCTCAACGACCAGCTCAGCGCCTGGTGCGTCGTCGAGAGAGAGCAAAAGCACTGCTTCCCCACCCGCATCACGGCGACCAAGGTTGAACGTGCCGATATTGATCCCGTGGTTGCCCAGCAGGGTGCCGATGCGGCCAATAAAGCCCGGCTTATCATCGTTCACAACATAGAGCATGTGACCATCCAGATCCGCTTCGATGCCGATGCCGAAAATCTCAACAAGACGCGGGGCGTCTTTGCCAAACAGCGTGCCAGCGACCGAACGCGTGCCTTGATCGGTTTCAACCGAAACGCGGATCAAAGTGTTGAAGGCACCTTCACGGGCCTGGCGGATTTCGCTGACCTCAAGGCCGCGCTCTTTGGCCAGATAGGGCGCGTTGACCATGTTCACCGTGTCGGAATAACGGCGCATAAAGCCCGCCAGAACCGCGCCGGTAATCGGCTTGCCATTGAGTTCGGACGCCGCCCCTTCGCGCTCAATGCTGATCTTGGTGAGGTTGCCGTGGGCGAGCTGACCAACGAGGCTACCGAGCTTCTCAGCCAACGCCATATAAGGCTTAAGCTTGGGCGCTTCTTCCGCGCTCAGCGAAGGCATGTTGAGCGCGTTGGTCACGCCGCCATTCACGAGGTAGTCGGCCATTTGCTCAGCCACTTGCAGCGCAACATTGACCTGCGCTTCGGTGGTCGAAGCGCCGAGGTGCGGCGTGCAGATGAAGTTGGGCGCGCCAAACAGCGGGTTTTCTTTGGCAGGTTCCTGCGCAAACACGTCCAAAGCGGCGCCCGCAACTTGGCCGCTTTCGAGGCAGTCTTTGAGAGCAGCTTCGTCAATCAAACCGCCGCGTGCGCAGTTTACAATGCGGATGCCTGGCTTGGCGTTCTCCAGCCGCTCACGTGAGAGGATGTTACGGGTTTCGTCAGTCAGCGGGGTATGAAGCGACACAAAGTCAGCGCGGCTAAGCAGCGTGTCCAAGTCCACTTTTTCAACGCCCATTTCAACGGCGCGATCTTCGGTCAGGAAGGGATCGTAAGCGATGACCTTCATCTTCAGACCCTGCGCGCGGCTCGCGAAGATCGAACCGATATTGCCTGCTCCGATCAGGCCTACGGTTTTGCCTGTGACTTCAACGCCCATAAAGTCCTTCTTGGGCCATTCACCATTTTGCGTGCGCTTGTCCGCTGCCGGGATCATCCGGGCGACCGCCATGATCATGGCGATGGCGTGCTCAGCCGTGGTGATCGAGTTGCCGAACGGGGTGTTCATCACGACCACGCCTTTGCCGCTCGCATAGGGAATATCGACATTGTCAACGCCGATCCCTGCGCGGCCAATCACTCGCAAATTCGTCGCTGCGTCCAAAATAGCAGGCGTCACTGTGGTCGAACTGCGGATCGCAAGGCCGTGATAGTCGCCGATGCGCGCGGCGAGCTCTTCGGGGCTTTCGCCGGTGATCACATCGACATCACATCCGCGCTCTTCAAAAATGCGCGCTGCATTGGGGTCCATCTTATCGGAGATAAGTACACGTGGTTTGGTCATGGTTATTCCTCTGACAGGCGCGGAATTTCACCGGCCCGGAAGTTCATATTGGGGAGAAGCGGCGGCTCCAAGCTGAGGGAGCCGCCGTAGGAAATCAGCCGTTCTTGACGGTCTCGTATGCCCACTCGATCCATGGCAGCAGACGCTCTAGGTCTTCTGCTTCGAGTGTGCCGCCACACCAAATGCGCAGCGAAGGCGGGGCATCGCGATAGCCGTTGAAGTCATAACCGACATTGCGTTCTTCGAGCAGCTTAACGATTGTCTTCGGCACGGCGGCCTGATCTTCGGCAGAGAGGCTGTCATACCACTCACCCTGGAAGACGAAGCACACGCCAGTGTTGGTACGCTTGGCCGGATCATCGACCATATTGCGCAGCCACGGCTTTGCCTCGACCCAATTCTTCACGATGTCCGCATTGCGGTTCGCGCGGTCGAACATGGCCTGACGCCCGCCGATGGACTTTGCCCATTCGAGCGCTGCGATGTAATCTTCGGTGGCCAGCAGCGAAGGCGTGTTGATTGTCGCGCCTTCAAAGATGCCCTTATTGATCTTGTCGCCTTTTTTGATGCGGAAAAGCTTAGGCAGCGGCCATTCTGGATCGTAGCTTTCGATCCGCTCCACCGCTTTGGGGGAGAGGATCAGCATGCCATGCTGAGCTTCTGAGCCCATCACTTTTTGCCAGCTGAACGTCGTTGCATCCAGCTTTGCCCAGTCCATCTCCATCGCGAAGATGGCGGATGTCGCATCGTTGATGGTGATCCCTTCGCGGCCCTCTTCGAGCCAGTCGGTGTCTGGGATCATCGCGCCTGATGTCGTGCCGTTCCAAGTGAACACGACGTCATTGCGCTGCGGGATGGTGGAAAGATCGGGGATCTCACCATAATCGGCAGAAAGCGTTTGCAGGTTCGGCAATTTGAGCTGCTTCACCGCATCCTGAATCCACACATTGCCAAAGCTCTCCCACGCAGCAACCGTTGCCGGGCGCGAGGGATCGAGCATGGTCCACATGGCGGCTTCGAGAGCGCCCGTGTCCGAAGCTGGCATAATGCCGACGAGGTAGTCGTCTGGCACGCCGAGCAGCTCACGCGTTAGGTCAATCGCATATTTCAGGCGACCTTTGGCCAGCGCAGAACGGTGCGAACGCCCGAGCGAATCAGTTTTCAATTTTTCGAGGGACCATCCGGGAAACTTTACAGTCGGACCGGATGAAAATTGGGGGCGCTCAGGTTTAAGCGGCGGCTCATGTGAAAGCCCACGTGCGTATTCAGTCATGTATTCTCTCCTTACAGAGAGCTCGCGCGGCGTTGGGACCGCGTGGCCCGGAGCCGCGTTTAGTGAGAGACCGTAACAAGTCAATGAAGATTAATACGGTTTCGGTGGAGTGTGGTATCTCATCGACGATTCCCGTAGAGGGTGCAGCCAATGCAAATGTCCGATCTCCGCATTGCCCTGTTTAGTGGCAATTACAACTACACCCGTGATGGCGCGAATCAGGCGCTCAATCGCCTTGTTGCCTCTCTCTTGGGCAAGGGCGCGAATGTGCGCGTCTATTCTCCAACCGTCGAAGAGCCCGCCTTTGAACCGACCGGCGATCTGATCGGCACACCCTCTATCGGCATGCCATTTGGACGCGGTGAGTATCGCATTCCAACCGGATTGGGTCGTAAAGTGCGCCGCGACTTGGACAAGTTTCAGCCCAATATCGTGCATGTGTCATCACCCGACCCATCGGGCCATGCCGCTTTGCGGTGGGCGCAGGATCACGATGTTCCGGTGCTCGCATCTGTGCACACTCGGTTTGAGACCTATCCGCGCTATTACAATATGGCATTCTTGGAACCGCTGCTTATCCGAATGCTCAAACGGTTCTACAATCGCTGTGATGCGCTAGTCGCGCCGTCGCAATCGATGATTGATGAGCTGCTGGCGATGGAGATGCATGACGATATCAGCCTGTGGACGCGCGGGGTGGATCGCACGATCTTCTCTTCGCAAAAGCGCGATATGGAATGGCGGCGATCACTCGGTCTTGCGGATGATGATGTCGCGATCGTATTTCTTGGCCGACTGGTGATGGAAAAAGGGCTGGACGTGTTCGCAGAGAGCATCGTTCAACTGCGCAAGCGGCAAGTTCCCCACAAAGTGCTGGTAATCGGCGATGGTCCCGCGCGCAGCTGGTTCGAGGACGCCCTACCCGGCGGTATATTCGCAGGCTTCAAAACAGGCGTTGATCTGGGACAGGCACTGGCCAGCGGCGATGTCTTCTTCAACCCCAGCATCACTGAAACTTTCGGCAATGTGACATTGGAAGCGATGGCGAGCGGATTGCCCGTGGTCGCTGCCGGCGCCACAGGCGCATCAAGCCTCGTGAATGAAGGCGTCACCGGGCGGCTCGTCCCACTAATCGGGAAAAAGGGATGTGAGACACCGGATAGCGAAGGTCTGGCCGAGGCCATCGCGCCCTATTGCACCGATCCCGCTCTGCGCTCGGCACATGGCAAGGCCGGCGAGACGCGCAGCTTGGAGTACAGCTGGGAAGCGATCAATCAGGTGGTCGCCGACACTTATGTGCGCTTGATCGAAGACCGCCGCGCGCTGCAAGAGGCAGACGCAGCGGAAGCTTCGACTTAGGCTATCACTTCAAAACTCCTGCCCGCTTCATCCGGCTAGCGTAGAAGAACAACCCGAGCGTGATCACCCATATCGCGGCGGCGAACAGGTCATTGCCGATGGTCTGCAAAGCTTCAGGTATGTCGGCGAACAACCGCTGATAAACAGTGACACCGATCAATCCCACAATCGAGATCCCAAACGCAGTGACCGCGTGCTTGGTACGAAGCAACAACAAGGCTGATCCGACAAAACAGCCCCATACGCCAAGCGCCCAAAACGCACTCGCCCATGCAGGAAAGCTGCTGAAATAGGCGATTTGATCGGACGGCAGCCCGGCCGATTCCAGCATCCCGAGCTTTGTGGCCGAATAGCTGATCGCACCGCCGGAATTCCACAGCAGACTGACGATACCGACGACCCACAAATGCCACGGCGTCTTAGGGCCCTTACCCAGAATGGTGTTCATATGCGTCCCTCCCTGGAACAGTGCGACCCGTTCGTGGGGAGCGAGTATGACCCAATAGGCGAGGATCACAAGTTTGTCGGATCTTATCAACGGTTGGCGCAGCATAGAGGGCGGACGGATGTCCGACCCGCGCGCAGCAAAAACCTTACAATCGCTCAATCCGCTTTGCGACCTCGTCAATAATATCGACGATCTCGTCCATAACGTCCTTGTCGAGCTTGCCAGAGCGAGCACGGTTTTTCAGGACATTGGCGAGGTTGCCCATTGCGCGAAACAGGTCGGGTGAGCGGACTTTCTCAGCGCGTTCACCATGCGCGCCCAGTCGATCCATCAAGGCGTCAACTTCGCTCTTGCGCTCATCCAATTCGACGGTGCCATCGGCGGTCACTTTGAAGGGTTTCTTCGCATCCTTCGACTTCGCCTCGGTAATTTTGCCTTCGTCGGCGAGCATTTGCAGCGTCGGGTAAACCGCACCCGGGCTTGGCGCGTAGCTGCCACCGGTCATGTCCTCGATCGCCTTGATCAGCTCATATCCGTGGCGTTCCTCCACCGCGATCAGAGCCAGCAACGCCAGCCGCAATTCGCCTGCGCCAAACATGCGTCCCCGGCGTTTGCGCCGACCGCCCGGACCGCGCATTCCGCTTCCGTCGCCGTCGTTCCACTCGCTCCAATCCCCACCCCAATTGCCAGAGGCTGCCATCATCGCGATCATCGGGCCCATCTTGTCCCAGCCGCCGCTCATGCGAGAATATCTGCGTCCTTTGTTCCAAGTCATTGCCTGTCTCCTGTTTCGTGTCTTGAGTGCTTTCGTTAGGTCAAAGATATATCATAGATAGCTCAATACAAGTGCCAGGTCGGATGGCGATGACATTTTCCGACGAAGTGCTTACTGCGCCAGATCAATGGCTGATTTGTTTGGAGATGATGCGCCTGCCCGTGATGCGGCAGAGGTTCCGCGTGAAGACGCGCCGTTGGCCGATCGCCTACGCCCGCGCGCGCTCGATGAGGTCATCGGGCAAGAGCACCTAACCGGACCGACCGGCGCCATCGGGCGAATGGTGACTGCGGGCAAGCTTGCGAGCATGATCCTGTGGGGTCCCCCCGGCACTGGCAAAACCAGCATCGCGCGATTGCTCGCTGATGCAGTGGGCATTCGGTTCGTCTCGATCAGCGCGGTGTTTTCGGGGGTGGCGGACCTCAAGAAAGCCTTTGCCGATGCGGATAAGATGGCGAGCGCTGGCAAGAAGACGCTGCTTTTCGTGGACGAAGTCCACCGATTTAACCGCGCGCAGCAGGACGGATTTTTGCCGTTTGTCGAGCGCGGCACGGTCACATTGGTCGGCGCGACGACGGAGAATCCCAGCTTTGCGCTAAACGCCGCTTTGCTTAGCCGCGCGCAGGTCCTGATCCTCGAGAGGCTAAGTGGCGAGGCGCTTGGCGCATTGCTAGCGCGCGCAGAGGCTCTCGAAGGCCCCCTCCCCCTTACGTCCGATGCACGCGCGGCACTAGTCGCAAGCGCCGATGGCGATGGGCGGTTTTTGCTGGGTCAGGCAGAGACACTGTATAATGCGAACCTGCCCGACCCCCTCGACCCGGCGGCGCTCGGTGCGTTCCTGCAACGCCGCGTGGCGGTCTATGACAAGGATCGCGACGGGCACTACAATTTGATCAGCGCGCTGCACAAATCCCTGCGCGGTTCCGATCCTCAGGCATCGCTTTACTATCTCGCGCGGATGCTGACCGCTGGCGAAGAGCCGCTTTATGTCCTGCGCCGGTTGGTGCGGTTTGCGAGTGAGGATATTGGCCTAGCTGACCCCAATGCACTGGTGCAGACGCTCGCGGCCAAGGATGCTTACCAGTTCCTCGGCAGTCCCGAGGGCGAACTCGCGATTGTGCAGGCGTGCCTTTATTGCGCGACTGCTCCCAAATCGAACGCCGCCTATGCGGCACAAAAGTCCGCTTTCAAATCCGCTCGTGAGACGGGCAGCCTGATGCCGCCCGCCAACATCCTCAACGCACCGACAAAACTGATGAAGGATATCGGATATGGCGAAGGCTACGCGTATGATCACAATTCCGATGAGGGGTTTTCGGGCGACAATTATTGGCCTGAAGACATGGAACCAGCGCGATTTTACGAGCCGGTAGAGCGCGGCTTTGAACGCAAAGTGCGCGAGCGGATGGAATATTGGGATCGGCTACGGGGTGAGAAAAACGCGCCCTCAAGTTGCGAAGCGGTAGGGCCGAAATGACGCGGGAATTTGACCATTTTCTCGCCATCGATTGGTCGGGAGCCAAGGGGGAACGGCATAAGGGCATCGCGCTTGCGATTGCAGAGACTGCCGGCGGCGCACCCGTTCTGGTCGAGCCACCACCGCGCGGCTGGTCACGAACCGAGGTTTTGGGACTACTGCGCGATGATCTGCCCGCGAACACTTTGGTCGGCGTCGATCTCGGTATCAGCCTGCCTTTCAACGATTGCGGAGCGTTCTTTCCGGGCTGGGATCGCTCGCCGACCCATGCCAAGAAATTGTGGGCCTTGATCGATGAAATCTGCACCGATGACCCGCATTTGGGCGCGCACAGCTTCCTCGAACACCCTGACGCCTCGCGCTATTTCCGCCACTCAAAAGCACATGAGGGGGAACACTTTCACCTCCCCGATGCGATCACCAAAGAGGGTCGCTTTCGCGAGGCAGAGATAGCCCAACGCCGCCAGAAATGCCGCCCGGTGAGCAACTTCAACCTCGTCGGCGCGGCACAGGTGGGCAAAAGCTCGCTGACCGGCATGCGCATGCTCCACCAATTGCGTGGCTCACTGCCGGTATGGCCGATGGACCCAGTGCCTGATCGGCGCAGCGTCTCAGGTGGCTCTCTATTGGTCGAAATTTACACTGGCCTCGCGTCCAAAGAGGCCGCCACATTGAGCGGATCGCGGACCAAATTGCTGACCTATGGCGACCTTAATGTCGCGCTCGAGGCCATCGGTAGCCCGCCGTTGCGCGACTATGGCGAGGTGGATGATCATTCATCCGACGCACTGCTCACGGCGGCATGGCTACGCAAAGCGGCCAGTGAGCCCAAACGGTGGAACCCGCGATTTTTGACTGCGGAAATTGCGTGGACCGAAGGGTGGACGTTCGGAGGTTTCTAGCCCTTGCAAAGGCCCTCACCGATACAGACTGTCTCGGCGTTCTTTCTTATAACCCGTCGCGCGTAGATCCTCGAGCATTGCCTCGCGTTTGCGGCCCGCTTCGGTGTTGACCTGACGTGGTGGCTGCGCCTGCGGAGGTGCAACGGGATGGGTCGGAGCAGGCTGCGTCAATTGCGAGATCGTCTGCATGTTCTGTTCGCGCACAATTCCGGGGATCAGCACCAAATCAATCAGCAGCCATGGAATCAGCACCAGCCAACCAACCACGCTGATCAAGAGCGCGACCTGCGCCAGAGCCGACTTTGTCCGGCCAGAATAGAACCGATGCGCACCAAAGGATCCAAGGAAAAACCACAGCAAGTAAGCAACGCCAACCGATTTCCGGTTCGCCTCAAACACCATTTGCTTTTGTAAATCGTCGCTCATCACCACCCCTTTTGTATCTTCCAAGATGTATCTTTGTTGCGCGCAAGACAAGGGCCAATATCAACCAAATTGGCAACCAATCGACCAAGTGCCAACTGTGCTCGGCAAATTGGGGCGCGTGCAAGTCTGTCAGTCACGGACAAACATGCATCTTGCATCTGGACATATCTGCGCCGCCCCGCTAATCGCGCGCTTCGCGTCACTGACGCGAGGCAATGGGCCGGCTTAGCTCAGTTGGTAGAGCAGTTGATTTGTAATCATCAGGCCGCGCGTTCGAATCGTGCAGCCGGCACCATTTCTGTTGGATGTCACAAGTGTTTGGACTAAATCCAAGAAGCTTGGACAAAGAGCCCAACTCGCATCCTAGCAGGCTATAGTGCATGAGGCGTCATTTTTTGTGCTCCGCCCCCCGCGCTTCCGAAGCGCAGGCATTGATAGCAGAAAGCTGGTATGAACTAATAATGCATATCGCGGCTCACTGGCATCAATCAGCTTGTTCTAGCTGGATCGCTTCTTTTCCTCCAGCGGCGGCCCAGCTGGAAGCGACCACTCGGATCCGGTCTTCTCTGTGAGCTTAGCTGCGACTTTATCCATACGGTCGGCCAATAGGCCATCGAGGAAGTCCACCAGTTCTTGCCATTCAGGAGCACCACCAATCTGCATCCGCATTTCGGACCCAAGGCTAATTTCAAATCGGCCATCCTGGAAGCCGATCTCCATCGCCTCATTGATTGTGTGATGTCCTGCATTGTGGGCGAACCGTTTGTTCCTCAGGTCAATAATCTCATCGTGGAACCCGCGAAGGTGCTCGGGCAAGGTGGCTCTCGCAAAGCCACTTCCGATCCCACCTTGCTGTAATCTAGCATATGTCACGACAAAGGCTGTGATCAGCATCTCGTTCTCGAGAATCGCCTCCATTGTCGCTGCAAATCGATACTCCGTCAGACGTTGTTTGATATGTTTCAGTGTGACGAGATTGATGGATGCGAACGATAGCCGAGAAAGCTGTGATAACTCACTATCAACCGACTTCAGGATGGCGCGGCCGTCATTCGCCAGTCGCGGGAGGGGCTGGATCCGCCAATCTACCAGCTCCAGGAAACTCGTCCTGTGTTGATCTTGGACGAGCCACAGAACATGGAAAGCGATCTTTCGGTTTCCGCGTTGGCTTCGCTCAATCCGTTCTGCGCTCTGCGTTACAGCGCGACCCATCGAAACTCCTATAACGTAGTCTACCGCCTGACACCGTTCGACGCCTACCGTAAGGGTCTTGTAAAGCGAATCGAGATCGCATCTGTTGTTCAGGAAGACAACGAGAATTTGCCGTTTCTAAGGGTTGAAGCGCTAAATTCCACCAAGCGAACGGTCAGCGCCAAGCTCTCCGTGCACAAACTCATGAAGACCGGAAAAATCCAAGAGAAAATCATAACAGTGCGGAGCGGCGACAGCTTAGTCGAGAAAACCGGTCGCACAGAGTACGACGGTTTCGTTGTGGAGGAGATTAACCCCGGATCGGGCTTTATCCGCTTCCTCAACAATCAAGAATTGGCGCTCGGAGGCGAGCAAGGCACTGACCGCGAGGCACTGTTCGAGGCACAAATTGCGTTCACGATCGAAGAGCACTTTCGGCGCCAACGACGCTTGAAAGGACACGGCATCAAGGTCTTATCCCTCTTTTTCATCGATAAGGTGGACAACTACGCACCCGACGACGGCAAACTGAAGCTAATGTTCGTGAAGTCGTTTGATGAAATCAAACAACGTTACGACGAATGGAAGGATGTCAGCGCTGCCGATGTCCAAAAAGCCTATTTCGCCACGAAGACCAAGAAGTCGGGCGAAGTCGAAATTTTGGACAGCACGGGCAAATCTAAGCAAGACGATGAAGCCTTCAACCTCATTATGCGAGAGAAAGAGCGGCTTTTGTCGTTTGACGAGCCGGTTTCATTCATCTTCTCACACTCCGCGCTGCGTGAAGGCTGGGACAACCCCAATGTCTTCCAGATTTGCACAATGCGTGAGGTCGGTACAGATACTGAGCGCCGTCAGCAGGTCGGGCGCGGCGTACGCCTTCCGGTAAATCAGGATGGTGACCGTATCCAAGACGAACAGATCAATGTTCTGACAGTTATTGCCAGTGAAACTTACGAACGGTTCGTCGCAGCCCTGCAAGGTGAAATAGAACGCGAATATGGGAGCGACGGCGTCCCGCCACCTCCACCCAACCAGCGCAAGCGCAAGACAATCAAATTGCGTAAGCAATTCATGCTCAGACCAGAATTCGAGGACCTTTGGGCTAAAATCAAACACAAAACCCGGTATTCGGTAGAGATCGATACCGCGAAATTGGTGGACGACACAGTCGCTGAGCTTGACCAATCCACCATTAGAAAGCCCCGTATTACGATTTCAAAGGCCAGTATGCGGATCGATGAGGCTGAAGACTTCTTCGAACCAATTGCCTTGAGTGGAGCTAAAACTGCTGTGGACTTGGCAGGCCGCTACCCTCTCCCAAATCTGATCGAGGTAATGGAAAGCCTCATGGAAAACACTTCGCCGCCAATGCGATTGTCGCGGCGCACCCTCTTGGAAGTACTCAAGCAGACTTCTAAGCGCCGCGAGGCTACCGAGAACCCACACGAATTTGCGATCACTGCCGTTAACATTCTGAAGGCCAAGCTCGCTGATCAAATGGTCGACGGCATCAAGTACGAGAAAGACGGAGCTTGGTACGAGCAAACTCTGTTTGCGGACGAGATCCAAACCTGGGAAGAATATCTCGTGCCTAGCAAAGAGATTGGAGGCGTAGGCGGAACGCACCTTTATGATGGGGTAAAGTGGGATTCTCCAACGATCGAGAAGCCGTTTATCGAGAGCCTCGAAAGAATGGCGAACGTTAAGCTCTACATAAAGTTACCGGACTGGTTCACCATCGATACGCCAATTGGACGCTATAATCCAGATTGGGCGATCGTGATGGATGATCCAGAAACCGATGAAGACCTGCTATATTTGGTTCGAGAAACGAAGGGGACGCTGGACCTAAATGATCTGCGGCCCGATGAAAGAAGAAAGATAGTTTGTGGCCGTAAGCATTTTGGCAACGCGCTTTCAACAAGTTATCGAGTGGTAACGTGTGCGGCTGAACTTCCGGATGGGGGCATATAGATTTTGCGCTGTTCCCATCAGCGCGTTTGGCGCCGACTTGCGGTTGTATGAACCGCGTATTCCTCGAAAATTATTTCATGCCCGGCGATCCGTAGTGCTAGATTCAAACGTTCATCGAGAAATACAAATTCAAGGCCCCCACGAGGGCTTGGACGTTGTGACAGCCGCTGACGCCTACTTCGGTTGGGCTCCTGCCATCATGAAACGACGCAAGTTTCGCCAAATGTTCTTATTCCGGGCAAGATGTCCGACTTGCATCGGTCTAAGCCTTCCATTCCCCTGCTCTGGCGTCACCGGTACGATGGAATTGCCAAACTAGGTTCACAACATCCCGAAAGTCTGAATTTTCGACAGCCAGTCTGTTGCAACTCGCCCAGTCAGTGTCGGCACGCTCTCGCGACGGAATGAGAATTTGGCTTTCAGCCGGATTTTCGCTGTCGAGCTTAATCAGTCCGATGCCGTGCAACGCGGCCAACATTCGGAGTTCCTTCAGCGTTTCAGTACCCTCGACTTCGCCCGCCACTAGATATCCAAAATTCGCCCATGAAGAATTGGACACTGCCTGGAAATACGCTTCCCGCACGTTCGAACGGTTCAAAAGTATTTTGACTTCGAAGGACCACAAGCGACTTTTCTGACCACCCGCTTCGGAAACGCACGCCTTAACTTCTGGCGTCCAGTCAGCAGTTAGGTCTTCAAATGATACGACATCAGGGAAGAGCCATCGGTTGCCCTGTGGGCCACGCCGATTTGACGACCGCTTTTCATCGATGCGGTGCGTATGAAGTCCTAGTTCGCTTTTCAGGTATTCCGCTAAAAGGGGATAAAGGTCGTGCTCACTTAATCCTGGCATCTCAGAGCGGCTTACATCGTCGCCCGCGCTGTCATTGACCGCCGCAATTTCAGCCTCTTCGGATTGTTCAGACCAGTAATAGCGCCTTGGGCGACCCTCAGTCGTACGCACCTGAGGGTGACGCTGAGTTATTGCGGGACGATTAGCACCGATCTCAGCCACCAATTGTTGCAGCAGGTCTGCTTCTGTTTTTAGAGCGCTGCTGCGCTCCAATTTTGCCAGACAGGCTTCTGGATAGGTTTCGAAAATCCATTCAGCGATTTGCCTCGCTTTGAGTTTTTCGCCCTGATTGGCTTTCAGGCATTCAACGACCGACTTTCTAAGTTGCATCATTCCCCCCAAGAAGCGAGATTTTCTTATGAAAGACAAATCGCTAACTGTCTATGCGGCTTACGCGGGGGTGCGTTCACAACCAATAAGTACAAAACTGAGAGAATGTCATGGGCTCATTTCGCGACCCGACTCCTGTCATTGGCCGATGGCTCACCTCTACAGAAAGCAGTCATTGCTGGTAACGAACCGACAGATTAGTTCGTGCGACCCGCCCGCCTACACAGACTACGCCGCGAAACTGCCAGATAAGTGAGATCAGTAAGTCACCTTCGAATCAGTTTTTATAACAGTCTTTTAGCCCTTTTTTCGCTTCTCCAGGGAACGGTTGAGGCGTTAAGCCTCTGAAAAAACTTGATGCTGCTTTCATTTCGATTCAGGATCGGGAAACATCTGCTGGTCGGTGCGAGTGAAGCGGGAGTAAATGAGTGAAAGTTCCGATGGTGACAGAAAATTGACTTCTCTCCCAGAGGGCGCTTCTCCTGCGGCGCAAGTCGAGTCCGTTCTCTTGAACCAATTGGCTAACGCAGCAGATGCCGCAGAGAAGGGACTGCGTCCATACCAGAGCCTTCGCAATCTGGGAGAGGTGATAGGCGGCGAATACGGCGACCGCGTCCTCTTCGAGCTTTTCCAGAATGCCCACGATGCGCATGACGAGGGTGGTGCCGGCTCGATCCTACTTAAGTTGGTCATAAATGATGATGAGCAAGGTGATCTCTACGTCGCCAACACTGGCCGAGGTTTCGATTGGAACAATGTCGATGCGATCCGGAACGTCGGGCTATCCAGCAAATCGGTCGGTGAGGGCATCGGCAACAAGGGCCTGGGATTTCGTTCGGTAGAGACGCTCACCAACGACGTCAGGATCTACTCGCAGTCGCGATCCGTGAGTTCCCAAAGGTTCGATGGATTCTGCTTCCGGTTCGCAGATCGCGCCGAGATAGAACATGCCGCGATGCGCGTGACGTCGGCAGCGACTGCAGCGAAGGTAGCGCGCGAGCTTCCGCGATATCTCGCAGCAGTGCCGCTGGCCGAACAGTCTGATGAAATCCGCGCGTTCGCTGAAGAAGGATTCGCCACAGTGGTACACCTACCTCTGCGGGGTGAGGCTGCGGTGTCGATCGCGCGGACCCAGGCCATGGCGCTGGCAGAAGTCGAGGTGCCGCTGCTCCTCTTTCTGGAGCGTCTCGAGAAGGTGGTCATCGAGTTGCATGACGCGGAAGGGGTCACCCGCCGCAGGCTGAGCCGCCGGGTATCAGAGCGCCCGGAGCCCGACGCTGAATCTCGCACAAGTTACGAGGTGGTTTCCATCGGACCGGGCCGGCGCAGGTATCTGGTTGCACGCCGACAGGTGGACCGCGATCGACTGGTGACTGCGGTCGAGGCGAGCATCGACAAGGAGCCGCAGCTCGCGCGCTGGCGCGACTGGCAAGGCGACCCCAAGGTGTCGGTTGCCATCCCCTTGAACGCCACGGATGCCGAGCCCGGACGAATCTACAACTTCCTGCCGATGGCGGACGAGATGCCGTCTCCGCTCGCCGGTCACATCGATGCTCCGTTCTACGCCACGATCGACCGCAGGCGTGCCAACTTCGACCTCCCGCTCAACGCCTTCCTGCTGGACGAGGTCGCCGATACGGCCGTACAGGCCGCGCTCGAACTCAAGTCCATGCCGGGTGCCACCTTTCGCAATGCCGTGTTCGACCTCGCCGCTTGGGATCCGAAGGACCTCGATCGTCTCGAACGGGTCTGCGCCGAACGGGACCTGGACTGGAAGGACCTCGAACTCGTGCCCGAGGCGGGAGGCGAAGACCTGTGGTGCTCGTTCCAGTCAACATACGTCTGGGAGGAGAAGGGTTACCGACTCCTACGAGTGCGCAGGCTGATCAAGGCTGGCATCGAGAACATTGCGGATCCGGATCTGGGCGAACTTCGCCTGGACCGGATATGCGCCATGCTGGGCGCCATCCCCGTGAGGGCCGTTCCTAATGAGCAGGATCTCAGCTCATGGCTCGAAATGGTCGCAGGTTCGCTGGTTTCCGATGGCTCTTCGCCGAAGACGTGGGGCACGTTCTACGAGGAATGCCGCAAGGCGCTACCCTCCGTAGCAGCGCTTTCGCACCTCGGCGGCAAGCAGGTCCTTCGCACACGCGATGGCATTCAAGCGGCCGCGGGCGGTGAAGGCGAGCTGCCTGTCTTCGTTCGGGAAGCGATCGGCAAGAGGAGGAAGTCCGGAGAAGCGCCGCTTCCTCCGAAATCCATAGCGAGCAAGTTCTCCATGCTGGATGACAATGTTCCGTTGTCCCCCGAGACCATCTCCGGCTTCGTGAAGGCGAAGCTGGTCAGGCGATACGATGCGCTGGCGGTCCTTGCGGAAGTCCCTGCAAGCTTCGGCGATCGGCCCGCTCCGAAACGACGGGAAGAAGCGCTAAAGTGGGCATTCGAGGTCTGGCGCGCAGAAGGCGCGAAGTGTGAGAAGGTTCTCGAGAGGATCGATATCCATGTCGAGACGACCGGTGGCTGGCGACCGGCAACCGAAGCGCGCTTCTCCGAAGGCTGGACGGCGCAAGGTCGCAGTCTCACGACGTATCTCGCGGAAGCGTCTTCACTTTCTCCGGACTGCCGGGAGGCAGCTGGAATGCTGCTCGTCTCGGAAGGGTCCTGGATACCGAAGTCGGCGCCCCTGCGAAAGGAATGGACGGATTTCCTGAAGGTCATCGGCGTCGAGGACGGCCTGCCCCTTCTCGCCGACGACAAGGCGCCCAAGACAGGAGCGCCAGTGTACGTCTGGAATGCGTTTCTTCGACAGAAGGAGCCGAAGGTCGGCCGCACGGTCGCATGGGTTGCCGCGAATTCCAGCACGTATCTTCACAACCCCTGGACCGGCTATTCCCGCAGAGGAGAACTGTGGCGTTTTCCTGGTCAGTTGGAGCACCAGAAGATGCCGCCCGAGGCACGTCGTCGGCTTGCCGAACTCGCCATGGTCCAGGCGGCCCGAAGCGCGGATGAATGGGCGCGATGGCGCCTCGGGAGATACGATCGGTCCAGGTCGGACTGGAACGAAGCGGTATTTTGGACCCCGGCTGCGGTCTTTCTCGCAAAGTCGCGCTGGATGCCTGTCGACGCTGACGACGACCGGTTCCTTCGCCCCAACGAACTCTGGGCGACCACCGATGGCCGCAGAAGTCCGCCACGTTACGTCCAGCGACCAAAGGACAGGTTGGTCAAGCTGATCGAGAACGAAGAGGAACTCTCATCAGCGCTTTTCTCCACCGCCATCGGTCTTCGGGACTGGTCTTCGATCGGACAGGTCGCGGCCAAGCTGGCCGCGATGGCGACGGGCGCGTCAATCCTGCATCCCGGGGAACGTGTTCCGTTTCGCAAAGCATATCAGCAAGCATGGAACGAGGCCTGCTCTTCTGAAGTGGATCTCCCTTCGGATCTTCCGGTCTTCGTTATGACCTCGACTGGTCCAACGGTCTCCTGTGGGGACCCCGAAGATCGTCCCCGCATCTTCGTTACTGGCGACCAGCATTCTCCGGAGACCAAGGCTGTACTCGCTGCCGGAGAAGCTGTTCTGGCTCTGGCCGACGATGCTGTGGCCATGTCGGCGATCGGGAAACTGAACGATAGCGGCGCTTTCGATGCGCTCCCGATCGACGCAGGCCAAGTAGGTGTTCTGGTCGACGGTATCCCGCTGGTCGTCTCGAATTCGGACCCGCTGCTGGCCAGTGACGGCCTTGAGTGGCTTCCCGAGGCGGCGATACTGGCGAACGAGGTCCTCGGGCAGGCCCTCGAGCGCCAGATCCCCGGTGGAACGGTCGCAGAGCGGCTGCGGCGTGTCCGGCTTCGTAGAGCGCGGACGATCCAGCTTTCGGTCGGCGGCAAGGCTGTGGAGGAGCCGTTGCGCTTCTACGCGCTTCCCGACGACGATCATCCTATGTTGGTGATCGGCGACGACGAGGACATCACGTGGAGCGTGCTGGCCGAAGCGGCACCCGCTCTTTCCACGCTTCTCGATGGCAGAATGCGCTCGTTCGAGACCCTCCTCCTTCGCCTTGCGGCTCGACGTCCGACCGACGATCCCAGACGCCGCCCCAGTGAGGAGGATCTCGCCAGAGCCTTGGGGTGCAAGGTCGAGCTCGTCCACGACCACGTCCACGCCCTCACGGCGGACAATGCGCTCGTCCTGGAACGCTTCGTACCGGTCATCGCCTGTCTGGCTGATCTCGAAATCGCCCTGCGCATGTTCGAGAGCTTGGGCGATGCGCCACGCCAATCGCTCATTATCGAGACGATGGAAGGCATCGCCGATCGGCTTCCTTGCACTCCTGACGAATTTTTCGACGAACTCGGTCGCCCGGATCTGGCGGAAGTCCGCCGTCGTTTGAACCTGGACTTCGGTGAGTTCAACCGGATTCTCGCCTCGCTCGGCCTACCGCTCCTCACCAACGAGGACGAACTCCGGCGTCTGTTCGAAACTTGGAAGAGGGAGCTGTCCGGCCCTGCGGTCGAGCGAATACGTCGGGCCTTCTGGCCGGACTTCGAAGCCGGACGGCCGCTTGATCGCTATGTGTCCATGCGGGAACTGGATTTTCTCGAATTCCAAGACGATTGGATCCTCGACCGAGAACACTTGTCCAAGGCGGACGTCAGCGACCTGCTAGATGCCAGGCTCGATGAAATTCTCGGCGAGGACGAGGGACACGATCTTGAGCCTCTAGAAAAGGTGCGGCGAGCATCGACCAAGGCTTTGCAGCGCTTCATCGAAGCCAACGGTGCGGTTGTCGGCGCATGGTGTTTCGCCAACGGCATTGCCGATCCATGGAAGGCCGGCCCCCTTGCCGTGTTGAAGGACCTGAGCAGGCTGGGCATCCTGGACTTCGCTCGGGTCGACGAAGGCAGCGAGATCGAATTCCTGGCCCGGGCGAAGGTGTGGCCGGCGGGGATGGAGCGCACCGTCGAACCCGAGGTCCTGGGCCTCGATCCGGATGACCTGATGGGAGAACAGGAAAGGGAGCGTGAGCGACGGGAACGGCTCGAGGCCGAGAAGCGAACCATAAGTTTCGCTGGCACCCCGCTCGATACGCGCGCCGAAGCCTTCGCGAGGTCTCTGATCGACCTGGCAGACGACAGTATGTCCGACGGCGAGTGGCTGACACGATCTCGTCGGCGTCTCTCCCTCGCCGAACAAGCGATCCGAGATAAGAGCAGGTCCGGCCAGGGAGGCGGCAAGGGCGGGGGAAGGCGCAGGTCGGCGCGGACCACCGAGGAGATGCGTTCGGCGATGGGCTTTGCCAGCGAGTATCTCGCGAGCCGCTTCCTCGCGGAGAAGCACAAGGAGCGGTACGACGACCGGTGCTGGGTGTCGGAGAACCGTAGTCTGCTTGAGGTCGACTGGGAGGGTGACGACACGCTCGGCTACGATTTCCTGGTACGGACAGCAGAAGTCGAATGGCGCTACGAGGTGAAGTCGAACTTAAACGACGAATTCGAATTCGAATTCTCCCAGAACGAGATGCGCGTGGCCGCGGAGTGCTCTTCGGATCGGACTCGCAAGTATCGCATTCTCTACGTGCCCTTCGTATTCGACCCCTCCCGATGGCGGGTTATGCAGCTGCCGAATCCCTTGAGCCACGATGGTCGAAACCGATTCCGGGAGATCGGTGCGGGAGCCACTCGACTGAAGTTCGAGTTGGAGCGTTAGCGGCTGGCAGGGTGGTACTCTTCTGCGTCGTCAAGCGGTCGCATCGAGTGACAACCCTTTTCGGGGCCGTCAAGAAATGGGAATTGGGTGGAGTCTAGATCGCCTGCTTCCAGAGGTCATTGGCATAAGAGCGGACTGTCGGATACCGACCCAACATCAGCCACAAACGTGACGATAGTCATCAAATGTCATGAATGAGGATTTCAGGCTTTGCGCGCTGCATGGTCGGTGTTTCGCCTCGCCTTTTGCCTGATAGGCGCTGTCACTTACAAAAGCCAAGTTAGCAGTTTCTGACATGGCACCCTGTCACGCGCCAGCTTTGAGCTCGTCCAGATAATCTGACCACCATTGCGACATGCGCACGCGCTCATCCCAATGTTCTCCGCGATGATAGTTACCGCGGACTGTGCTGCTTGTGTCGTGAGCAAGCGCACGCTCAATGGCATCTGCGCTCCATTTGCCAGACTCGTTTAGCAACGTTGACGCCAGCGCGCGAAAACCGTGCGCCGTCATCTCTTTGCCTGAGTATCCCATGCGTCGTAGCGATGCGTTGATCGTGTTTTCAGACATTGGTCGATTGCCTGGGTAGAGTGATGAAAACACATAACGTTGTCCGCTGCTAAGTGCTTTTGCAGCATCGAGGATTGCGAGTGATTGTCTGGAAAGCGGCACAGTGTGAGGACGGCGCATTTTCATTTTCTCTGCAGAGATTGTCCATCGAGCCAATTCAAAATCGAACTCTGACCATTCGGCACGGCGAAGTTCACCAGGGCGAACGAAGACGTGCGGCGTCAACTGCAACGCGAGCTTTGTCAGCGGTTGCCCGTCGAAACCGTCAATCGCTCGCATGAGACCGCCAGCCCGCTTCGGCTCGAGGATCGCTGCATGGTGCGAAACTTTAGGCGCGATTAATGCGCCCCGTAGAACGCTCGATGGATCCATTTCTGCGCGAGACGTTGCGACTGCGTAGCGGAACACCCTGCCTGCAAAAGATCTTAAGCGTCGAGCAGTTTCGTGGTGACCTTTGGCATGCACTGGGCGAATTGCGGCAAGGAGCTGCGCCGGCTTAATCTCGGAAACCGGAGCTGTGCCAATGGACGGAGCCAGTAGCGACAACAGCCATCGACTTTTCTTGATGGTTACGGCCTCGCGCCCCTCCACGGCCATTTTCTCAAGGTATTCTTCAGCCACAAGCTCAAAGCTGTTTGCGTTGCGGACGTGAGCTTCGAGCTCAGCGCGCTTTTTCTCTTCAACTGGAGAGCCCATCGGCGACAATGGCGCGAGCTTCATCACGGCGTTTGCGCGCTTCCTGCAGCGAGACGTCGGGATATCTACCCAAACTAAGCTTTTTCTCCTTGCCCTCAAATCGGTACTTGAAGCGCCACAGCTTCCCTCCTGACGGCTGAATTAAAAGAAACAATCCTGCTGTGTCGCCAAGCTTCCTAGGCTTCTCACTGGGCTTCGCTTTTCTGATTTTCATGTCTGATAGAGGCATTGGTTGGGGGCCACTTTTTTCTGGTTTAGGGCTTGGCCCCCAAAGTGGCCCCCAACAACCCGTGAATTTGGGCGAACGAGAGCGAACTACAGCGGCGTGCCGTAGTCAGTTTTTAGCAGAATTCTGCGGTTTTTCCAACCTTTAGCGAACATTCGCGATCAAGGTAATGGTGCCAGAAGAGGACTCGAATTAAAACTCTATACCTCTGAAAAATAAGCATATTCCCGTGCGTTAATATCAAAAGGACCACAAAACGGCCCGCCCACTTGTTCAATAGTACCTCTGAATTTTGATTTTGGTGGACTGAACGGATTGAAATCGGAGGTTGGTGATTACAGTTTCATGTCGAGTTTGAGAATGCCGCAACCGACATAAACATGGGATCCACTACCCAGGACAACTTGCCTATTCAGACTTTGCGCCTTGTCGGGAAAGCGCTTGTCACCTATGTCTCGGCAATGCGTGTTTTCGGGAACATCATTGCAGTTCTAATGTGCCTAGGCCTGATTTTTCAGGTTTCGGCCGAGGCTGCATCGCTGCCCCAAGCTGAGACTATGACCTTGGCGGACTGCGCCAAGATGAAGCATCACGCTTCACACGCATCGGATCATTCCGGCCGCGCAGGTCACGATCAAGATGACCCTTGTGATGACATGTCGTTGAAGTGCATGCTTTCCATGAACGCCGTTGCTCCGGTTCTGATGGGGAACACCCTTCCCAACCTTTCCAACAACTTTCCTTCTAGTTCCATACAGTTTTTTGCGGCGGTGACTGATCAATTGGCTGGTCGAGCGCTTCCGCCTGACTACCCGCCTCCGCGCTTCTAACTCCAATGTAACAGCGGGGCTGTCAGCCCCTTGTTGAGATGCTGTCTGTGCGCGTCACTGCTCATCAACGAGCAGTGATGGACTGCCGGGCGTGCGCATCGCTTACATCGAGTGAGATTTTTCCATGAAACGGTCCATAGGCGGTATCCTTGCCGCCGCCCTAATGCCGGCGCAGGTCGTGCTCGCGCAGCCGGTTGGCTATGAAGAAGCTTTGCGGGCAGCTCGCGAAGATCAGCCGCTGCTCCAGGCCGCGCAATTGCGTATCGACGGCACACGAGATGCCTCGGATGCCGCAGATGAGTTGCCCGATCCTGTTTTGCGTGGCGGGATTGCAAACCTGCCAATCACCGGGCCTGTGGCGTTCGAGTTTGATCGCCAGCTTCCAACGCAGATAGCTATTGGTGTTGAGCAACCAATCCCAAACCTTGCACGGCGAAGAGCCCGTCGAGGCGTCGCGGACTCAGACGTCGCGGTCGCAGAAATGCGGCTTGGAGTTGCGCAGCAGCGGATCGACATCGCCACATCAACCGCCTGGATCGACTTGTACTATGCCGAGGAGAAGCTCGCCTTCGCCCATACGGCGCTGAGCGATCTGCGCAGGCTTCAGCCAGTGGCAAACAGCGCTGTCGCGTCGGGGTCAGCGCGTCCAGCTGAAAGCCTTGCCATTCGCCGCGAGCTCCTTGTGATTGAAGATGCAATCACAAGAATTGAAGCCGAAAGAGATGCCGCGCGCGCCATGCTCTCGAGCTACATTCAGACAGACGACCCTACTGTCGCGGGTGATGCGCCAGCGGCCGATGTCGACAGCGGCAGCCTCGAACAAGCTCTGGACCTTAACCCCGTCATCCGTCTTGCCGATGCTGCCACCGGACGCGCAGAAGCGAACGCCGACCTCGCGCGCGCCGACTTGCGCCCCGACTTCGGCGTGAGCGTGAACTATGGCCGACGCGACCCTGCCTTCGGAGACGCATTCTCTGTCATGGGATCGGTTACCCTGCCCATTTTCACCGATCGACGTCAAAAGCCGCGCATTCAGGCCGCCGAGGCAGAAGCCGCCGCTACGCAGGCAGAGCGCGACGATCGTTTGCGGGCATTGCGTGTGCAATTCGAATCTGATCTCGCCTCATGGCGCAGCGCGAAGCGTCAATGGGAACGCGCGCGCGATGAATTACTGCCGCTGGCCCGGCAACGGGTTGAACTGGAGACGGCGAGCTTTGCTGCCGGAAACGCAGACCTGATCGATGTGATTGCAGCAAAGGCAGATTTGGCCTTGCTCGATCTTGAAATCTTTGAACGCGAAGCTGCGACCGTGGAATGGGCCGAGATGCTTCGCTTGACCTACGGGGAGCAGCAGCCATGAGCAATACAGTCGACAGCTCCGGCCCTTCAAAGCGAACCTATGCAATCATGGCAGCCGTCGCGCTTGTCAGCCTCGGCGCGGGATATGCGCTCTCGCTTATAGGCGATGAGAGCGAGGGTGGGATGTCGGGCTCCGCTGAGGCGGAGTGCGAAGAGGTCCTTTACTGGTACGATCCGATGGTTCCCGGACAGCGCTTTGACGAGCCTGGCAAGTCGCCCTTCATGGACATGATGCTGGTTCCCAAGTGCGCGGGAGAAGCTGCGAAAGCGGGCGTCCGGATTGATCCAGGCCTGGTCCAGAATTTCGGCATTCGCACGGCAGCGGCGGAGTTCGGAGTTCTCGAGCCGGAAATCACCGTGACGGGCGTCCTAGCCTACAATAGCCGAGATGTTGCCATCGTCCAGCCAAGAGCGGGCGGATATGTCCAACGCACCTATGGCCTTGCGCAGGACGATGTCGTGGGTCGCAGCACTCCGATAGTCGATATTCTCGTTCCTGACTGGGGCGGTGCGCAGCGTGAGTACATTGCCGTGCTCGATACCGGCGATCAGGCACTTGCAGATGCGATGCGGCAGCGCATGCTCCTGCTCGGCATGACCGACGCAATGATCGCGTCGGTTGAACGCACACGCAGAGCGCAAAACACGATCACTGTCACGGCTCCGGTGGGCGGTGCCGTAACAATGCTCGGTGTGCGGCCAGGCATGACGGTGATGGAAGGTCAGACACTGGCCGAGATTACAGGCTTCTCGCCGATATGGCTGGAAGCCTCAGTGCCCGAGGCACAGGCCGCAAATGTACGGCAGGGTCAAACTGTCAGCGCCACTCTGGCAGCGTTTCCCGATGAACGACTTGGAGGACGTATCACGGCCATTTTGCCCAACGCCGATACTGCAAGCCGGACGATCACCGTCCGGGCTGAGCTGCCGAACCCACGCGGCAGGTTGAAGCCAGGGATGTTTGCGCAGGTGTCGCTTTCACCCGACACACGGCGAGCCTTGCTGGTACCGTCGGAGGCGGTCATTCGAACCGGCCGCCGCAATCTTGTGATGCTCAAGCAGGATGAAGGCGCCTTTCTTCCAGCCGAGGTCGAAATCGGGCGCGAGGCGAATGGCAGGACCGAGGTCCTGGCAGGCCTTGCCGAAGGCGAAGAGGTCGTCACCTCCGGGCAGTTCCTGATCGATTCCGAAGCGAGTTTGGCCGGGATCGATGTCAGATCGATCGACGGAAGCATGAATATGGCATCCGACGGCCCCGCAAAGATGAAAACCTACACTGCCACGGGAAGCATAACGAAGATTGCCGGAGCTTCGATCACTCTCAATCACGCGCCGGTTCCCGCCCTCGAATGGCCGAGCATGGTGATGCCCTTTGCCCTGGCCGACGCCTCTTTGGTCGAGGGTCTCGAACCGGGGGACGATGTCGAGTTCACGTTCTCGCAGCACGACACCGGTCCGCGCATCGAGTCCATTCGGAAGGTCGAACGATGATTGCGCGGATTATTGACGCGTCGATCGCCAATCGGTTTTTCATCGTTCTGGCGGCCGTCGCGGTCACGCTCGCCGGCTTCTGGGCGGTGCGCGCAACGCCGGTCGATGCGATCCCCGATCTGTCTGATGTGCAAGTCGTGGTGCGGTCTAATTATCCGGGCCAAGCTCCGCGCATCGTTGAGGATCAGGTCACATACCCGCTCGCAACCACGATGCTTTCGGTGCCGGGCGCGGAAACAGTGCGCGGGTATTCGATGTTCGGCGACAGCTTCGTCTATGTGATCTTCGAGGATGGGACGGACCTCTACTGGGCGCGTTCGCGCGTGCTCGAATATCTCAACCAGGTGCAAAACGAATTGCCCGAAGGTGTGACCAGCTCGCTCGGGCCGGACGCGACGGGCGTGGGCTGGATTTACGAATATGCGTTGGTTGACCGAACTGGGAACAGCGACCTTGCTGGGCTCAGAAGCCTTCAGGACTGGTTCCTGCGCTATGAGCTTCAGACCATTCCGGGCATCGCAGAGGTCGCCAGCGTGGGCGGCATGGTCAAGCAGTACCAGGTCGTGCTGGAACCCTACCGGATGGCTTCGCTTGGCGTCACTTACAGCGATGTCGTGCGCGCCATACAAGCTTCCAATCAGGAGGCTGGCGGATCGGTGGTTGAAATGGGTGAGGCCGAGTTTATGGTCCGCGCATCAGGCTATCTCACGTCTCTCGACGACTTCCGGCAGATCCCACTCAAATCAGTCGGGAACGGTATACCGGTTACTCTATCCGATATCGCCACGATCCAGCTTGGCCCCGAAATGCGGCGAGGGATCGCCGAACTCAATGGCGAAGGCGAAGTCGCAGGCGGTATTGTTGTGCTCAGACAGGGCGAAGATGCGCGGGCAACCATCGCGGCTGTCGAAGAGAAGCTCGACGTGCTCCAAGCCAGTCTTCCTGAAGGGGTCGAGATTGTCACGACCTATGATCGCTCGAAGCTGATCGATGCCTCGATCGAAAACCTGACCGGAAAACTTATTGCCGAATTCATCATCGTTGCGATCGTATGCGCGCTGTTCTTGTGGCATGTGCGATCAGCACTGGTGGCTATCGTCACGCTTCCATTGGGGGTGCTGGCGGCCTTTATCGTGATGCGTTTTCAAGGGGTCGATGCGAACATCATGTCCTTGGGCGGCATAGCCATCGCGATCGGCGCGATGGTGGACGCTGCCATCGTCATGATTGAGAACGCGCACAAACACATCGAGCATTGGGAAGAGGACCATCCGGGCGAACAGAAGTCCAACGATGAGCGCTGGAAGCTGATCGCGGAAGCATCGAAAGAAGTGGGGCCAGCGCTGTTCTTCAGCCTTCTCATCATCACGCTCTCGTTCCTTCCGGTGTTTACTTTGCAGGCGCAGGAGGGCCGCCTGTTTTCACCGCTGGCCTTTACAAAGACCTATGCCATGGCGGCGGCCGCCATTCTGTCGGTGACACTAGTCCCTGTGTTGATGGGCTGGCTGATCCGCGGGAAGATACCCAAGGAGGACACCAACGTCCTCAATCGCGTGCTTACCAAGGCCTATCGGCCGGGTCTTGATTGGGTAATGCGCCGACCGAAAACCACTTTGGTTGTGGCAGGCCTTGTATTCCTTACAGCGCTGGTCCCGTTCACCCGTCTGGGAGGAGAATTCCTGCCGCCGCTCGATGAAGGCGACCTCCTTTACATGCCGAGCGCGCTGCCCGGCCTATCTCCCGGTGAAGCGTCCGCATTGCTTCAGCGGACAGACCGACTGATCAAATCTGTGCCGGAAGTCGACACCGTGTTCGGGAAAGCGGGGCGGGCCGATACAGCGACCGACCCTGCACCGCTCACGATGTTCGAGACAACGATCCGCTTCAAACCGCGCGAAGACTGGCGGCCGGGAATGACGCCAGAGAAGCTCGTCGAAGAGCTTGATCGTGCAGTGCAGGTGCCGGGGCTGGCCAATGTCTGGGTGCCACCGATCCGCAACCGCATCGACATGCTCGCGACCGGTATCAAGAGCCCAATCGGTGTGAAAGTGTCCGGCGAAGACCTTGCCGAAATTGAGCGCGTGGCTTTGCAGGTCGAGAATGTCGCAAAACAGGTTCCCGGCGTCAGTTCCGCTTTGGCAGAGCGTCTATCGGGAGGCCGCTATGTCGATGTGGACATCGACCGGGTCGCTGCGGCGCGTTTCGGGCTGAACATCGCCGATGTTCAGCAGATTGTGTCAGGCGCGATCGGCGGCGCAAATATCGGCAGAACGGTCGAAGGGCTGGCGCGATATCCCATCAATGTCCGCTATCCGCGCGAGATCCGCGACAGCCTCGGAGAACTGCGCGCGCTGCCTTTGTTAACCCCGTCAGGCCAGCAAATCACGCTCGGAACGGTCGCACAGGTGAGCGTCAGCGATGGCCCTCCTATGCTCAAGAATGAGCAGGGCCGTCTCATCAGCGTGGTCTATGTCGACACGCGCGGGCGCGATTTGACTTCGGTCGTAAGCGATCTTCAGGCGGCGGTGTCAGAGGGCGTCGATCTGCCTGCCGGTGTGAGCATTTCCTATGCGGGCCAATTTGAATATCTCACTCGCGCGAATGAGCGGTTGCAGGTCGTCATTCCCGCAACGCTCGGCATCATCTTCATCCTGCTCTATCTGATCTTCCGCCGGTTCGACGAAGCGCTTCTGGTTATGGGCACGCTGCCCTTTGCACTCACCGGCGGCTTCTGGCTGCTCTATCTGATGGGCTACAACCAGTCTGTTGCGACATCGGTGGGTTTCATCGCCCTTGCCGGGGTATCAGCGGAATTCGGCGTCATCATGCTGATCTACCTCAAGTCTGCACTGGCCCGGCGCAGCGGTGCCCTCGATGCGGACGGCGTGGGCGAAGCGATCAGGGAGGGCGCTCTTTTGCGCGTGCGTCCCAAGGCAATGACCGTGGCCGTCATTCTTGCCGGTCTCTTCCCGATCCTCATTGGAACCGGCGCAGGATCGGAGGTCATGAGCCGCATCGCTGCACCGATGGTGGGCGGCATGATCACCGCGCCGCTGCTTTCCATGTTCGTTATCCCCGCCGCATATCTCTTGATGCGGCGCCCCCGGCCCGATCGGCCAACACAATCCGAAGGAGAAACTGAATGCGTACCTCAAACCTAGTTATGTTGCTGGCCGCGCCCTTGGCCCTCGCTGCTTGCGACAGCGGGCAGGAGATGGAGACCATGGACGAAATGGGCGCGGACGAGATGTCGATGGAAGGACATGATATGTCAGCGATGGATGAGAGCGAGGGTGCAAAAACCGCCAGTGCCATCGGTACCGTAACCGCCATTGATCCCGAGGCAGGCACTCTCACTGTCGATCACGAACCCGTTGCAGAGCTTGGCTGGCCTCAGATGGTGATGGCTTTCGATGCCAGCGAAGACGTGCGCGGCGATGTGGTTGTGGGTGATACAATCGAGTTTACAGTCGAGGCAACCGAAGACGGCAACACGATTACCGCGCTGACCAAGCAGTAGGTCGTATTCCAAGGCGGAAAACAGACGAGGTGAAGGCACTTATGACAATTATCGCCAGAATGATGATTTTGTGCATTGCGATGTTTTCGGCTTTCACAAGTGTGCCTGTTTGGGCGCATGGCGATGAGCAACATGGCACCGCTGCGGCGGCGCAAAAGCCTGTTGCGCAAGCGGTAGGAGATGAGCCAGCTGCCAAGAAAGCGGACGCAGCAGGGGGCGAGATCGAACTTGCTGATGAGGTCGGTTCGGCTCTCGAAACGCTGCGTATGCTGCACCCGGCCACAGTTCACTTCCCGATTGCGCTGCTCTTGTTGGCTGCTGCGGTTGAGGCCTTGCTGATCCTTCGCCCCAACTCCGGTCTGGAACAGACCGTCCGCATCATCCTTTATTTCGCTGCCGCTGGAACAGTCATTGCAGCTCTCTTTGGCTGGATACACACTGGCATGTGGATGGGAGGAGAAGCCCTGATGCAACAGCACAGGTGGGTCGGAACGGGACTGGCCGTTTTGTCGATTGGTCTTGCGCTACTCGCAGCGAGACCTCCTGACCATGCGCGAAGAACCCTACGCACAGGTCTGTCAATCGCTGCCATCGCTGTGGTCCTGCAAGGGTATTGGGGAGCGGAACTGTCCCACGGGCCAGGGCATCTATCCCAGCAACACTAAGACTTCGTCGAGGCAATCAGAGATGACTCAAATGAAAACAGCAAAACTCTATCGCATGGTGATGCCCGATCATCTTTGTCCGTCAGGCCTGAAGGCCAAGTGGTTGCTTGAGCGCAAAGGCTACAGGGTCGAAGATCATCATCTGACAACGCGTGAAGAAACCGATGCTTTCAAGGACGAGCACAGTGTCAAAACTACACCGCAAGCCTGGATCGGCGACAAGCGCATAGGCGGATACACTGATCTCGCGGCCCATTTCGGGAATGCGGTCGAGAAGGACGGGATTACCTATCGACCTGTCGTTGTGCTGTTTGGTATGATGGCTCTTATGGCCTTTGCAGCGGCCTGGGTTGCCAATGGGCAGCCTGTCTCGATCCTTTCTGCCGAGTGGTTCGTAAGCTTCTCGATGTGCGGCCTCGCTTATCTCAAACTGCGCGACGTAGAGAGCTTCTCGACCATGTTCCTGAATTATGACCTGCTCGCAAGACGGTGGGTGCCCTACGGGTACATCTACCCCTTCGCCGAGGGGCTTGCCGGGGTGCTGATGACTGCGCACGTGCTAAACATCATTTCGATTCCGGTAGCGCTTTTCATCGGCACAATCGGAGCAGCGAGCGTGTTCAAGGCGGTCTACATCGACAAGCGTGAACTTAAATGCGCGTGCGTCGGTGGGGACAGCAACGTGCCGCTCGGCTTTGTTTCGCTGACCGAAAACCTGTTCATGATCGGCATGGCGATTTGGATGCTGGCAAAGCCGCAGTTTGCATAAGAGTTTGAGGTGAGAGCCAGCATAAAGCCCACGAGCAATTGGCTCTAGTTCTCACTGTGGGTCGTGCCTTCTTCATCGTGCTGGTCCATGTGCGCATCGCGCAGGATATCGATCCCGCCATAGATCGCGATCCCGGCAACAGCGACGCCGACCAGTAGATCTGGCCAATTCGCACCAGTAAGCATGACGACCAGTCCTGCGACAATAATCCCGCCATTAGCGACAAAATCGTTGAAGCTAAAAGTCGTTGCGGCTCGCAGATTGACGTCCTTCTGCTGGAGGTTTTGCAGCAGGCGAAGGCAAATGAGGTTCACTACGGCTGCGATCGCAGCCATGGCCATCATCTCGATGCCGCCAGGGTCCGAGCCCTCCAGAAAGCGACGTATTGCATCGGCAATGACGCCAACGGCAAACAACAGGAGCAAGCCACCTGAAAGGCGAGCCGCGTTGCGCTTCCACACTCGAGAACGGCTAAGTGCGAAAAGGCTCAGGACATAGACAAGAGCATCAGATGCATTGTCGAGACCATTGGCGAGAAGCGCGTTAGAGTCGGCAAAGTATCCGGCGAACAAGAAACCGACGGCCAACGCGACATTAAGCCACAGGACAATCCACAAAGTTCGGCGCTTTTCAGCAGTATCCAGCTCGAATTCATGCTCGCCGCTCATGGTATTTCCCTTCTTAAACCTTTCGCCATTCTTGGGGTGATTTCGATGTCCGCCGATTGTCGTGTTTAATGGCCTGAGCGACCATTTGGCTTTTGAACAGAGCTTGCCGGACAGCGGTGAAACACGCGCGCATCGCCGCGAAAATTCCGCATCGTCAACCGCTCGGCGCTACGCTCTTCAATGGTCAAATGACGAATTCTCATCGGCCGCTCATGACCTTCGAACGGCATGTGGGCATGCGTGTAAGCGATGGCGTCGCCCTCGTCGCGCCAGACGCCTACAGCGGCGGGCGCACCGTCCGGAAGCTGCACTTCGGCATAAAAGCCATCTGCGAAAAACACCCATGCCGGCCCGCTGTCGCAGGACCGCGTTTCACCGATGCTCCAGACGCCGGCGATCGGAGCCGGCGTAGTCTGCTCCTGTGCCGATACAGGAGCTATCGAGATCGTCATAATGCCGACTATTGTCGGTAATATATTGATATTCTTCATATCTACTCTCCTTTAAGCCAACTTCTTGAGTTTATGCATGCTCCTAGCCGGTCGAGACGTCACGCATCGACAGGGCCCGGCGTGTCCAAAGAACCGTTACGCCGCGACTTCTGCGCGAAAATCAGGCTCACAATGGCAGGCAGCACGAACAGCGTGAGCGCTGTTGCCGTTATCAACCCGCCGATCACAACCGTGGCGAGCGGGCGCTGCACCTCGGCACCGGTTCCGGTCGCAAGCGCCATCGGAACGAAGCCGAGCGAGGCGACGAGCGCCGTCATCAGAACCGGGCGGAGGCGTGCAATTGCGCCTTCGACAATCGCTTCACCAAGCTCCAAACCCTTTTCGAGCCGCTGCTTGATCGCGGTTATCATGACGAGACCATTCAAGGTGGCCACGCCGGATAGAGCAATGAAACCCACGGCCGCCGAGATCGAGAATGGCATGCCTCTCAGGGCCAGAAAGAAGACCCCGCCAGCCAGTGCCATCGGAATCGCGCTGAACACCGCAAGCGCCGAAACCCATCCGCCGACCGCCATGTAGAGCAGCAACAGGATGACCGCGAAGGCGAGCGGAACCACGATCAGCAGGCGCTGCTGCGCTTGCTGCAAGTTCTGATACTGCCCGCCCCATTCGATAAACGAGGCGGATGGCAGATCGACGTTTGCGGCCACTTCGGACTGGGCCTGCTCGACAAATGAGCCAAGATCACGTTCCCGCACATTGGCGGATACGATAACCAGTCTTCGGCCCTGTTCGCGCCGGACCTCGGCCAGCCCATCGACGACCTCGAATTGAGCTACGGCTCTGAGCGGGATGCTTCCCCCATTGGGTAGAACAATTGGCAAGGTGCCGAGCTGGTCGAAATCGTTGCGATTGGCATCAGACAATCTGACGACGACATCGAACCGGCGATCGCCTTCGAACACAAGGCCGGCGTTGCGACCGCCAAGCGCGATGGCAACGGACTGCGCCACCTCCTCGACGCTTAGACCGTAGCGCGCGATCGTGGGCCGATCAAAGGCGATATCGAGTGTCGGGAAGCCAGCGACCTGCTGGACCTTGACGTCGGCCGCGCCTTCGACGCCGCGCAGCACGGCGGCGACTTCGTTTGCAGCTGAAGTCATGGCTGTAAGATCATCGCCATAGAGCTTGACCGCCACATCGCCGCGGACACCGGCGATAAGCTCGTTGAAGCGCAGTTCGATGGGCTGGCTGAACTCGTAGAGATTGCCGACGAGGCCGCCGAGCGCTTCTTCCATCTCGCTAACCAGCTCTTCCTTGGACAGCGAGGGATCGGGCCATTCCTCGCGTGGCTTGAGGATCACATAGGCATCCGAGATGTTCGGCGGCATGGGATCGGTTGCGACCTCGGCCGTGCCGGTGCGCGAAAACACCAGCTCGACCTGTGGGAATTGTGTGAGGCGCGCCTCGACCTGGCGCTGCATAGCGAGCGACTGCTCCAATGGGGTGGATGGGATGCGCAGCGACTGCACCGCCAGATCTCGCTCGTCGAGTTGCGGCGTGAATTCGCTGCCAATGAAGCTGAAGACCAGCGCTGCAAGTGCAAATACGCCGACACCGGTGCCGATGACCGGCCATGGACGGACCAGGGCCTTACGCAGTAGCGGGCCATAGCGTTCTTTTGCCACGCGAATTGGCTTCACTTCTTTCTCGTTGATTTTTTTGTTCAGCAAGAGAGCGATCATCGCAGGGACAAAAGTCAGTGACAGGATGAAAGCCGAAGCCAGGGCAAGCATAACGGTGATGGCCATGGGCGTGAAGGTTTTGCCTTCCACACCGGTGAAGGTGAGAAGAGGCGCAAAGACCAGAAAGATGATCGCCTGACCGTAGACGGTCGGCTTGATCATCTCATGCGCCGCTGCGCGGGTCTCCACGAGGCGTTCACGCAGCGTTAGCAGGCGTCCTTCAAGCTCCTGCCTATGGGCAAGGCGTGCGATACTGTTCTCGACAATGATAACAGCACCATCGACGATGAGGCCGAAATCGAGCGCGCCAAGGCTCATCAGATTGCCAGATACGCCGAGCCGGTTCATTCCGATGGCTGCCATCAGCATCGAGAGAGGAATGACCAATGCGGCAATGATTGCGGCGCGTATGTTTCCAAGTAGCAGGAACAACACGACGATAACGAGCAAAGCGCCCTCGACCAGATTGTTGCGAACCGTAGCGATGGTCGCATCGACCAAAGTGGATCGGTTGTAGACAATCTCAGCCACCACTCCGGCAGGCAGCGATGCACGAACTTCCTCAAGTCTTTCTGCAGCGCCAGCGGCAACGGTTCGGCTGTTCTCGCCCGCTCGCATCAGGACAGTTCCGACGACCGCTTCATCGCCGTTCAGCGAGGCAGCCCCTGTGCGAAGGTCACCGCCAATCTCGACTGTGGCAACATCGCCTACGCGGATCGGCACGCCTTCGCGGGTCGTCACCACCGCCTGCTCGATGTCTTCTACCGAATTCAGCCGGGAATCGACACGGGCCAAGAGCGCTTCGCCGGCACGTTCGACGAAGTTCGCGCCTTCCGCCTGGTTTGCCACTTCGAGCGCAGTAATCAACTGGTCGAGTGAAACACCGTAGCCGCCCAGACGATCCGGGTCGGGCTGCACCAGATATTGCTTATCAAAGCCGCCGATCGAGTCGACGCCTGCGACACCGTCGGCTGATCGCATCAGCGGCGCAACCACCCAGTCCTGCACCGTGCGCAGATAGGCGGCTCTCGCCACCTCCGTGTCCAATCGCTCGCCCCGGTCGGTGACAAAGCTGCCGTCATTCTGCCAGCCAATGGCGCCGCCTTTTGGCGCATCCGTTCCACCCGGATGCTCGAATTCGATGGTATACATCAAGACTTCGCCAAGGCCGGTCGCAATTGGCCCCATCGACGGCTCCGCGCCTGCAGGAAGCGAAGAGGCGAGCGTGGCAAGCCGTTCTTCAACCTGCGAGCGCGCAAAGTAGATGTCGGTGCCCTCTTCGAAAATCGCCGAAACCTGACTGAAGCCGTTGCGCGAGATCGAGCGGGTCATCTCCAGTCCCTCGATCCCGGCGAGGCCCGTCTCGACAGGGAAGGTTACCTGCGTTTCGATCTGTGAGGGTGAAAGCGCCGGTGCTTCGGTGTTGATCTGCACCTGAACATTTGTGATGTCCGGCACCGCATCGATTGGCAGTTTCGCAAGATTGAAGGCGCCCCAGATGGCTACACCTAGGGCAAGGGCCACGACCGCCCAGCGATTGCGCACCGACCAATCAAGGACGCCGCCAATCAGGCCGCCATTGTTGTTGCGCTCTTTTTCGAAGCCGCTTTCAGAACGATCAATGTCCATGTTCGGCTTCCTCTTTTCCGAGTTCGGCTTTGAGCAGGAAGGCGTTTTCGGTCGCGATCCGCTGGCCATTCTGCAATCCTGACACAATCACGATGCGCCCTCCCGAGCGCGATCCCGTCACGACAGGCGTCGCCCGAAAGCCAGTCTGGGTGCGAACGAACACGACTTCGCGCCCTTCGACCATCTGAACGGCTGCCTCAGGCACCGAGATGGCAGTCGCATCGGTCTCTCCGGAAGGCCGAATACGCGCCTGCAAGAATGCGCCTGGCTGTAATCCGGGCACTGCATTCGCAAGGGAAATAATAGCGGTGGCGCTTCGGCTTTCCGGATCGAGCGCGGGGGTTATCGAGCGCACACGTCCGCCGATCTCCCGCTCCTCTCCGAATTCGAGCGTTGCCTCGTCGCCGGGCCTAATTCTCACGGCATCGCTGGCGGGCAGAGCAACCTGCACTTGCAAGCCGCTCGCGTTCACGATCTGGAACATCTCTTCACCGGCTGAGACGTAGGAGCCCAGCACGATCGGCGCGCTGGTGATCTGCCCTGAAATCGGGCTCGTCACAGCGAGCGACCGTCCATCTCCGCTGACACCAGCAGCTGCGGATGCGGCTTGCGCGCGGGAAAGTTCGGACCTTGCCACCTGCAGATTCGCCTGCGCAGCTTCGAGATCCTGCCGAGCCGTCACATTGGCCTCGAACAGCCGTTTTTCCCGGTCATAGAGTGCAGAAAGTTCATTTACCCGCGCACGCGCGGCCGCGACCTGCGCAGCCAGTCCGGCAGCATCAGCGCTCTCGATCCGCGCGATCGCTTCCCCCTGCCTGACATAATCGCCAAGCATCTTGTTCACGCTCCGCACGACCCCCGAGGCACGTGCATCGATTCGCGCGCTGGCGTTGGGCGCGGCTGCGACCGTTGCGGGGAATACGATCTCTGTAACAGCACCAAACTGAACAGCTTCGATTTCGATGGAGGAAACCGCGATTTGCTCTTCGCTAATTTGCAAAGCGCCTTCGGAACCTTCGGTTTCTGCTCCGCCTTCCTCTTCGCTCTGTCCTTCTTCGGAGTGGTCGGCAGACCCTGACGGCCAGAAGCCCCAAGCAGATACGGCCGCCAGAACAAGGATGCCGACTATTGCGATAAGATAGTTACGTTTCATGGGAAGGGATCTCACTGTGCGGTGAGCCAGATGAGCCGCGCCGCGAGCAGGCCGCGGGACTCTTCTGCCTGGATCAGGTTTTCACGAATGGCGTCGCGCGCTTCGGCAGCTGCCAGCACTTCGATCAGCGGAAACCGGCCATTGCGGTATCCTATCTCGACAAGTCGGAGTGCTTCCTCGGCCTGAGGCAGAGATGCGCTGGAAAGGGTTTCCACCCGCGTTTCGGCGGCCAGATAGAGCGTTCGCGTCCGCTCGAACTCCACGCGGTAGTCCGCCTCGGCTATCGCTTCGCTCGCGCTTGCCGCGCGATATTGCGCTTCAGCGGCTGCGATGTTGCCCTGGTTACGGTTGCGGAAGGGCAGAGGAATGGAAATCCCGACAATGAAGGCTTGATCGTTGCTTTCTTGAAATCGGCGCACGCCTGCCGACAGCGTGGGGTCGGGAACGCCGAGCGAGCGTTCACGCGCAATTTCGGCCTCAGCGAAGGTGGTTCGCGCATCCGCAATGCGCAGCTGCAAGGGATCTTCGGAACCCAGCGGCTCGAGCGGCGGCGCTAAATCAGGAAAGACGTTCGATACCACCGGGTTGGGCCGGCCGGACACCCAAAGAGCCGCGAGCGCCTGACGTGCGGCTAGATCGGCAGCTTGTGCAGCCTGCAGCTCAGCTTCCGCTTCTGCAAGCGCTGCACGGGCGCGCATGGCACGCAGCGGTGGCTCCCGCCCGACCTCGACAAGCACATTGGCGATCCGGGCCAGCTCACGGTTACGCTCGACGATTTCGAGCGCCAGGACGAGGCGCTGGCCTGCGGCGACAGCTTCGACATATCGCTCACGAACGCCCAGCGCGAGTTGCGACAACGCCAAATCGCTCTGCAAGCCGGTGAAGTCGGCTGATGCCTGTGCGCTCGCGATGCGCGCCCTTCGTTTGCCGCCGAGTTCAAGCTGCTGGCCGATCGCCAGAGTATATTCGGAGGAGCGCAGGCCGGAAAATGCACCGGAACCTGCAATGTCTTCCACCTCGAACGACAACGAAGGGTTAGGCCGAAGCCGCGCCTGGTCGATAGCCGCACGCGCGGCTTCTGCTTCCGCTTGCGGGCCGTAGACGCGCGGATTGCTGTTCGAACTTGTACCCTCTTGACCGTCAACGCCCGCTCTGGCGAGCGCTTCTTCGAGGGTAATTGTTTCCTTTGCCGATATCGGCGAACCCGTACACACGGCAAACAAGGCCGCGGCCAGTGCAATGCACCGCATTTCTTATCTCCTGACTGAAACCAATCGAGCGCGCTCGAAAGCGAGCTCGCAAATGATTGTCGGTCAGGCTTTGGGAGGCTGTATCAGGACTGGGGGAGCACGGGAGGCGAGCGATGACGTGGCAAGCGGGCCCCTCAGGTTATCCGAACTCCAGAAAGGTGATCGCAGGAGCATGCTGGTGTCAGCGAGACTAAAACTGCAATTGTGGTGGTGCGTTGCCGAATGGTCCTGGCCATCATGGTCTGGCGTTGCATCGTTCGCATCAAAATGGTCCGCGCCATGCGCGTAGATATGATCGGCTGCATGAGCGAAGCTTTCGCCTTCCCCGGCATGCACGTCCGGGAGAGACAGTACGCTGCTGAATAGGATCGCTAATACCGCGAGAAAAGGCAAAATCTTGCGTGTCACTTCAGCGAACATCTTAGAAACACGTGAAGATTTATACAAGTTTATATCAATCATGGAACTTGGATGGCTGAAAATGCTCATAGTTGATCGTTCTCCAATCCACGCGCAGCCCATAGCCCCATGCCGCCAAGCAATATCTCGATGAGAGCTTCACGCAGCGGTTGGACGGCAAGCAGGTCAGCGCCCTCCATGAAAACAGCCGCAACTCTGCTTAATCCCACGCAGATAAAAACTGCGGCAGCAATCAGACTAAGCTGACGCGAAGAGAGGTTGATGCGCCCCCCAAGGATCAGCACAACGCCGATACCTATCTCGCCGCCTCCGATCATGGCGCGCATAGCCACCCGGGCAGATGGGTGGTCGAGCCCAATCGCATAGTAGCTCATGATTTCCGGCTGAATGAGAGTTGCTATTCCGAGCGCGAGAAAAATGCATCCTGCAAAAGAAGGGTAAACGCTGCCCAAGATCCGACGAAGATTGCTGATCACAGGAACCGCCTTGTCTGGCGTTTATAGTCCAAATAGTCCTGACCGTATTGCTGCTCCAGCCATGGCTCTTCGAAGATAGGAGCGAGCAAATACATGGCCGCCCAGAGCGTCAATAATATCCAGACAAGCAAGGTGTTGGCGAGCAGGCCCCAACCAATCATGCCAACCCATGTCGCAACGTAGACAGGGTTCCTGCTTATGCTGAACCAACCAGTGGTTTTCAGACCGTGCTTTTCGCCAAATGCATTGCGCCAGCCCATCTGGAACGTAATCCAGAATGCCAGAGCAAAGCCTACAACCAACAGTGCGAGGCCCACAGTATATTGGAGCAAGGCATCAGCGGGAGCCACAGATGCAAAGTCGAGAAGGGAAAGGGCCAGCAATGGGTAAAGGAACAGGCGAAACAGCGCCATGAAGGTGCGGTGCTGCCAACTGTCCCCTGAAGGGGGAGGGAAGAACTGAAACTTTCCGCTCAAGACCGCAAAAATGGAGAGCCCGATTATCGCGCAAATCGAGCTGGCCGCTAATCCGAACAAACCCCAAGCGACCCATGAAGGCAGGTCAATCATGTGCAGCACTCCTACAACCAGCGCCGCGTCTGGTTGCGGTAGGCTGTAAATGCGCTTCCGAAATTCTGCTCCAGAACTCGCTCTTCAGGGATTATCTGGATGAGCGTGATAGAGAGGGCGTAGAGAATTGGCCCGCTGAATGCTGCGAGGTTTTGGAGGGCCAAGGCTCCACCCACAAGCACGAGCAGCATACCCAGATACATCGGGTTTCGGGTAAAGCGATAGAGGCCTGTTGTAACGAGTTGCTCGGCTTGCTCAGGCGTAATCGGATTTACCGTTGTGTTCGCCCTCCCAAACGATCGAACCGCAAAGAAAAGCACCAGCGCTCCAGCCGCAATGACGGGAACCGATAGCCAAAAAAGAGGCACTGATCCGTAACCAAGCGCGGGCAGGTTTGTCGCCAGAATATAGCCAGCAAGGCCATAGAACGCGAACTGCATCAGGGGCGGGAAATACAGCTTTTTCTGTTTCTTGGATCGCTCTGAAATCTGGGTTTGAGGCATTTTCCGACTCGCTTGATTATGATTCGAGTCAAGTGATACAGTCTACAGCGACTGTAGAGGCAAGCGGGAAAAGCACATTCCTATGAAACCAATGACAATTGGCCGTCTTTCAAGTGCGGCAAAGGTCAAAGTGACCACCATTCGATATTACGAAAGTATCGGCTTGATGGGCACGCCAGACCGTAGCGCAAGTGGGCAAAGGCTCTATGGCGGCGTCGATGTGGAACGCCTCTCATTTGTGAGGCATGCACGCGAACTCGGCTTTTCGATGGACGCAATCAAAGACTTGATTGGATTGCAGACTGAACCAGACCAAGACTGCTCGGCAGTTGACACAATCGCTCAGAAGCAACTTGCCGAAGTTCAAAAGCGGCTGGCACAGCTAGAGGCTCTGGAACGCGAGCTGAAACGCATGATCGAAAATTGCAGGGGCGGTAAAGTCGGCGGATGCCAGGTCATGGCGGCGATCAATGACCACTCTGAATGCGAGACTGACAAGCACGAGCGCTTGAAGCCGCTTTGAAGTAAAGCCGTTCTCACATTTGTTAAAAGGCATTCCCAGCGGTGACCTTGGGCTCTAAGCTAACGTCCGCAATTGGGTCAGGACTGGAATGACCGCGAGCTCGAGGCAAAGGCTAGTTGAGCTTACCTGCGATCCACTTGTCGAGGTCGTCCTCAGACCAAGCCACGGCATGCCCACCCAGTTGCACAGGCTTGGGGAACCTACCCTCACTCATCCAGCGATAGATCGTTGAACGGCCAAGCCCGACCCGGCTCATCACTTCTGGAAGACGAATGAGGCGTGTCACGCGGCGCGGCTCGGCCAGTCTTTTTCCTAAATGCTCACCCATGATGACTTCCTTCGGCCACTGAAAAGACATCTCCGAGCAACACATCCTTTCGCTCAAGCTCATCAATATGATCAGACAGCAGCCGCGCAACACGGTGCGCAGTGCCTCTGGCCCAGCGGGGCCTTACATCTTGTAGCCGGCCCCCAAGCTCGCAGGCCAAGGCTATCGGCAGAGCGGTCAGGAAGTCTTCCAGAAACCGACCAATCTCGGTTCCCTGCCATTCTGCCGACTGATCGGCATCGGTGAGCAAGAACATCGACAGAGCTTGCTGCGGGCTAACGCCGCTGGCCTGGAGCATTCGAGCTGCTTCACCCAATGTCGCCGAACGCTTACCGTTGAGAACGCGTCGCAAGGCATCTTTATGGATCTGCGCATCACGCGCAATGTCGCAGCGTGTGCGCCCGCTTGCTTCGACCGCGCTTGTCAGTAGCCGTCCGAGATCAGCGCGGGTCTGTTCTTCGGAGAATTGCACCATGTCGGTCATTGCCGATTCCTTCCTTGAGCTGTGGCTTCAGGATCGAGCTATCGATCTAGGAAGGGTGTAGGAAATACAAAAGAACATAAATAGAACACCAAGGAATTGCCGAATCAGTCAATTCTCATGATTCGCGCGGATTCCGGCAGGTTACGCGCACAATGCGGCATGCCTGGCGCACCAGATGGCGCGGACCGCTCCATACGACGCCCGGTCGACGCACATTCCGGCCCTGCAGCCTTTCAATGTCGCTTTTTGCTTGGCGCGGCCGACAAACTCTCAGTTTCGCTTTTCCTACACCCAGTCTTTCAATCGAGGAAGAACATACAGCGAACTCATCGCTGCTTCTTGTTCCCAATGGAGTTCCTCGATGACCAAGACCCTTACTCTCCCCCCAAAGGCCAAAAGCAACATTCGGACACGCGATTATATCGTGCCTGCGGCCGTTGCCCTGGCCTGCGCCGGCGCGGCCTATGCCGGCGCTGATACGACCTTCGATCCCGCGCTGCAGAAGTTCACAGACTTTCTTGAAGGCTCCGGCGGTAAGATCATTACTGTCCTTAGCCTCGCCGGTGGCCTCATCGCGCTGGCCTCAGGCCGTTTCGCGCTTGGTCAGGTCGCTGTGCCTGTGGGCGTCGGCATCGGCGTTGGCACCGGTGTGCCGATCGTCACCTCTGTCGTGACCGCGACCATCTGATCGCTGGTTACGCTGAAAGGAGGGCGGCATGGCCGACACATACCTGGTGCCTCAGCGGCTCGATGATCCGGAGCTGATTGGTTTTTGGACAATCGATGAGTTTGCGGGGCTGCTGATCCCGTTCGCTTGGGGCATTCTAGCGCAGCACATCATCATTGGGACTGGCCTCGCGGCCGTGACCTGGTTCGCTCTTCGGAAAGCGAAAAGATCTGGTGCAAGCTCAAAATTGGTGCACGCTGCCTATTGGTATTTGCCGGGGAGTTTCCTCGGATTGAAAGCCACGCCGCCCTCCCATTGCCGCTTGCTTGCCGGCTGAGGGAGGATACCCATGAAATCTGAATTCGCCTATGAAGAAGCGCAGCGCCATCTGAAACAGCGCAACCGCTTTGCCGCGCTCGCTGGTATGCTGGGTCTAACCACCATCCTTGCAGTCGGGACCGCAGCGACAAGCGATGAAGCCATTGTCCTCGTGCCGATCACTTCGGAACGGGTCGAGCTCTCCAGTGGCGGGATCGAAGCGACATATCTTGAGCTTGTTTCCCGTGACACCGCTCTGATGTTGCTCAATCGCGCGCCCGAAAGCCTCGATTATTGGATGGAGAGCATCCTCAAGCTTGCTGATCCAGCAGCGCGCGGAAGTCTCAAGGCTGAACTGATCAAGATCGTTGATGAGCAGCGCGGCTCGGACATCAGCCAAGCCTTCGTGATTGCGCAAATCCATGTCGATCCGGACACACTCACTTCAACTGTAAGCGGAACGCTCAAGACCTTTGTCGGCGCGCAAGTCATCGCCAGCCAGACCCGCAGCTTTGAGTTCATCTGGCAGCGTCGCGGCCTCAGCCTTGGGCTCACCGGTTTCCGCCAACTTCCTGCCCAAGAGGAGGAAAGCCAATGAGCTTCTCCACCCGATCCCTGCCGACAGCCCTTACAAGTGTGCTGCTCGCTTCAGTCTCGCTCATCCAGGCTTCCCCTGCGCATGCAGATCAGTTTGTCGAAGCCGCTGATGGGGCAACGATTGATTGCGTCCTCGCGCGCGGTGCGCTCACCCGGATTGCGCTGATCAAAGACGGCTTTGCCAATGTCTCAAAGATGGCAAGCGGCTATCCCTATAATGATTTTGAGGTGACGCATGAGCCCGTGCGCGGCGACATCTATGTCTCCGTCCCGCAGCAATATGCGAGCGCACGGGTCAGCTTCTTTGCCACCAGCAGTAAGGGCCATGTCTACAAATTCACCTGCACAGTCGACGGCGATGAAGCGAGCCAGCTCTTCGTCACCAATCCAGCGCTAGCCAAACCTGATGATGGCGACGGCTTGAGCTCCGCACCATCCGAAGACGAAGCCGCGATCCGTCTGATCGAAGCGATGGCGAGCGATGCGGTGCTACCCGGTTTTCGGACGCGCGCAGCTTTGTCGCGCCCGCGCCGCACAGGCGGTCTCGAAGTTCAACAGGTCGCAGAATATGAAGGTGCGAAACTCACCGGCCAAGCCTTCACCCTGCGCAATCTCGGACCTGAGACAATCGATCTTGCAAGCGAACGCGATGGGCCCGCAGGCGCGCTCGCCTTTGCCTATGCCAGCGAAACGCTCGCACCCGGCGAGACGACGCGGGCCTTCCTTGTCTTTGCCAAGGGAGGGCTGAAGTGATGGCTGAGAGCAAAGCCAAAGCACCCGACAGCAAAAGAGCAGGTCTCAACAGCGCAATCGCCAAACGGCAAAAGCTGCTCCTCGCCGGGATCGGCTCAGTAGCTCTCATCGGCGGGTCGATGTTCATTTTCAGCGGCGATGAAGCGGAAAATGGCGCGGATGGCGGTGCGACCACCATCGATACGGGCGGGTTGGTCAATCGCAACCTTTCCCAGCGGGAATTTGTGGCGACCTACGGTAATCGGCTCGATGCGCAGGGCCGCGCGATCAAGGACCTGCAAGAAACCCAGCTTCCTAAAAGCTCGATCGAACAGGAACTCGATACACTGCGCGGCGAAAACGCGCGCATGCTCAGCGATGGCCAGGCCGCAATCGATGCGATCTCAGCTGAAAATGCGGCCCTTCGTTCGGAGCTCGAAAGTGCGAGAGCCAATCCTCCTGTGGCGCCTGCCGCGCCGATTGCTCCGCCTCAGCCTGGCTCCAAGCCAACAGCATTGGAGCCAGCACTGCTCACCGAGCCAAAAGCAAGCCTGCTCAGCTTTAAAAGCGAGAACTCCAAGGGTGCGCCCACCAGTGTAAGCGATGGATCACCCCCGCTGCTCTTGCAAGCGAGCAGAGATTACCTTCCGCCCAACAGCTACGCGCCTGCGACGGTCATTGTCGGGGTTGATGCGTCTACGGGCGTGACCAGTCAAAGCGATCCGCTCCCTGTGGTGCTGCGCATCACTGGCCCGGCGCGCTCTGTCCTCAAAGGCAATCGCCTCCTGACCACCGATTTGACCGGTTGCCTCGTCAATGGCGCGGCGCGCGGCGATCTCTCGGCTGAGAAAGTCTACGTCAAATTAGCGCGCATGACCTGCGCGCAGCCAGGCGGTCGTTATGCGGTAAGCGAGGTCAAAGGCTTCATCGCCTTTGCTGGCAAGTCCGGCGTTCGCGGCCGCGTCGTTAGCCGCGAAGGCAGTCTTGTAAGCCAAGCGCTGCTCGCTGGGATTGTCGGCGGGTTTGGCCGGGGCTTTTCCGCCAACGCCAATGGCATTTTTTCCGGCCGTGTCGGCGAGGATGGCCAGCGCGACGCACTTTCCCCCACCGACATTCTTGCAGGCGGCTTCGGTCAAGGCGCTGGCGAAGCCGCCGACACCGTCAGCCAATACCTCATCGAACGCGCCGAACAATACCAACCCGTCGTCGAGATGCCGACCGGCATCGAAGTCGAAATCGTCTTTCTCGACGGCGTCCATGTCAGGAGCCCCTCTCAATGAACTTTCACGATTTTCGTCCCGGTCTGATGACACGGGCTATTCATTTCTCGATCGCAGCAGCGAGCGCCGCTGCCGTGGTCACCAGCGGTGTCGCCATGGTGACCGCCATCCCGGCCCATGCCGCGATTGCGCGCGATGTCAGCCAGGCGCTCAAGCTCCGGCTGCCAAAAACGCCGATTGATGCGCTAGATTGCAAGAGTTTTGCGCCCTGGTGCGAAGTGGTCTCAGGCGACACGCTTTTCTATATCGACGAGGCGGCGCGCTATCTCTTCGTCGGACGGCTCTATGATCTTGAAAAACGCCGTGATGTGACAGCCACTCGGCTGATCGAGCTCAACCCCGATCTTCTGGCCGCAGGAGCCGCGCGCGCCGCTGGGAGCACCGAAAGCGCGGATCAAAGCCACCCAGCCAAAGCCGCCAAGTCCAAAGTCGATACAGCTGGCCTTCCGAAAGACGGCGCAGTGCACTGGGGCAATCCCAGGGGTGAGAAGCTGATCGTCTTTTCAGACTTTCAATGCGGCTATTGCCGCCAGCTCACCGGCGCCCTCACAGACACAGGCCTTTTCATCGAAGAACGCCCGATCTCGATCTTTGGCGCATCAAGCCGCCGGATGGCTGAAGGTGTGCTCTGCGCGCGTGATCCCGTCAAAGCGATGCATCAGGCTTATGCCGGGCAGACACACCCAATACCCTCGAGCTGCGATGTAAGCGAGGCGCTAGATGCCAATGAGGCCTTTGCCAAAGCCAATGGCTTTTCCGGAACGCCCGTCATCGTTCGCGCGAAAGATGGTGCAGTGCTTCACGGCTACCGCAATGCGCAAACGCTGATCCGTTTTGCCAAAGGCGGAGCGGACCAATGAGCCGGCGCACCTACAAGCTTGCGATCTTTGCTGGGCTCGCTGTCACAATCAGTGGCTGCACAACTTTGGGCAGCAATGTGAGCGGTGATTTCGCTTGCCGCGCGCCGGGTGGCAGCTGCGCGCCCACATCGGCGATTGATGATGCCGCGACCAAGGCGAGCTTGCCTCAAGAACCTGTCACTCAGGTCATAGCGCCAAGCAACGACCGCAAGCTGCGTATTGTAGTCGCTGCACGGCGTGATGCCAGCGGACGTGAGCACGAAGCGCGCGTTGTCCATGTGCCTTTGCCCGAGCCGCCGCATTCGGAGTGGCGAGCACCTCTTTCAACGGGCCACGTTCTTCGCGCGCTCGGCCGTGCCAGCCAAGGCACACAGCAAAAGCAACCCATTGCTCCACCTTCCAGTTTTACCCCGCAGCAGCTCCCGGACGTTCTGGTTATCCCCTCCCAGACTTCTCCGGAGCTGCCCGGCGCGAAAGCGCCGGCCGCAGGGGCACCCGGCCTTTCCCCCTCCCCAGGCCGGGTGCCCCAATCGCCAACAGATGATGGAGAGACGCTATGACCCTCTCACTAAGCTCTGCGCGCGATGCGCTTCTTTCAGGCCTGTTCGGCGATGCCAAAAAGGCCGACCAAACGGCGGCGCATTTTTCGCTTGAAATGCTGTCGGATTGGCTACCCTACCGCGTCTTCGATCAAGGCGCTGGGCTCTATCGCAACGCCCATTCGAAAGGCTTTGCGCTTGAAGTAACCCCGCTGATCGGTGCCGACGAACGCACGGGCGAAATCCTGGGCCAGTTCTTTTCTGAAAGTCTGCCGCGGGGCGCATGCCTCCAAGTGCTCAATTTTGCGAGCCCGCGCATCGGCTCGATTGTCGCGCCCTGGTTTGCTCCGCGTTACGAGCAAGGTGGCATCTATGAAGCGATAGCTAAAGCGCGCACCGACCGGCTTTACGATCTTGTCTGGCAATCTGGCTCCGAGCACGCGCCTTTCCATGCCCGCCATACACGATTGATCATTTCGCTTGGCGTGCCAGTTCCAAGCAATGTGAGCGACGCAGAGCTTAGCGAATGCCGCAAGGGCCTGATGGGCATGCTCAATTCGCTGGGCCTTTCGTCAATCCCGCTTGAGCCCGCTGGGCTCTTGGCGCTGATCGATGAACTCACATCGCCCACCACGGCGCGCGAGCCTGAGACTACACATTGGAACCGCGAAGACACGCTCGATGCCCAAGCGATCCGACGCGATATCGAACTGGAAGTCGAAGATGATCGGTTGATCCTTCGCACCGAGCGCTTTCGCGAAACCGGGCGAAGCCGCGATGGCGTGCCGCAAATGGGCGAATGCTATCCCGACCGCTTTGACGTTCGCCATTATGGCGTGCGTTCGACACCTGAACGCTGGGCGCCGTGGGAATGTGCGCGCCTCATCGGTGATATGTTCACCGACAAACTGCGCTTGCCTTGCCCTGCAGCCACCATGCTGTGCCTGCACTATCCCGATCAGGAAGCAGCTAGCGCTCGTGTAGGCTATAAATTCATGCGTACGACCAGCCTTTCTGAAACGAAAAGCGCGCGCTTTCTTCCCAATCTCTCCCAGCAATCGGCCGAATGGAAACACGTTCAGGCCGAGCTTCAAGCGGGCAAGAAACTGGTCAAACTCTTCTACGGTGTCACCACCATCTCCCCGCTTGGCGAAGGCGATGCGCATGAGCGCACAATCAAGGCAATCTACAAAGCGGCCGGATGGGATTTGGCCGACGAACGCTTCCTGCAATTGCAAGGTCTGGTCGCTGCGTTCCCGCTGAGCCTTGCAGACGGCCTTGTTCAAGACATGGCGCGTCTCAAGCGCTTTCGGACGATGCTCTCAACGACTGCCGCGAACATCGCGCCGATGCAAGGCGAGTATCTTGGCGGAGAAATCCCGCATCTCTTGCTGCTTGGAAGGCGCGGCCAACCCTTTTTCTGGTCGCCCTTCGAGAACAACGCGGGCAATCACAATATCGCGATCTGCGGTAAATCCGGTTCGGGCAAGTCGGTGCTGCTGCAAGAACTCTGCACCGCTTTGCGCGGGGCGGGCGCCAAGGTTGTGGTGATCGATGATGGTCGTAGCTTTGAGCACTCGGTGAAGCTTCAAGGGGGGCGCTTTGTCGAGTTTACGCTCGCCTCTGGATTTTCGCTCAACCCCTTTTCGATGGTAGATGATGCCCGCGCCGAGGTCGACGAAGATTACAGGCTCGACTGCTTTGCCATGATCAAAGCGATCATCGGCCAGATGGCGCGGCCAAGCGCGGCGCCGTCGGACACCGAGCGTGGGCTGATTGATCAGGCTGTGACCCATGTATGGGATGCACTTGGGAGCGGCGGGGCCGTGGATGATGTCGCCCACGCGCTTCATTCAAGCGAGAACCAAGCTGGCAAAGAGCTTGCGACAGCGATTGCACCCTTTTGCCAAGGCGGGAGCTATGCCGGGTTTTTCTCCGGCAAAGCCAGCTTTGCGCTCGAAGATGATTTCACCGTCTTTGAGATGAGCGATTTGGCGAGCCGCGAGGAACTGAGGAGCGTCGTTCTCTCGGCCATCATGTTCATGACCGGTCAGGCGATGACACGCAGCTCTAGGGCAACCAAGAAGCTGCTCCTTATCGACGAGGCCTGGGCCATGCTCAAAGGCGGGTCGATGGGCGAGTTTGTAGAGACTTACGCTCGAACAGCGCGCAAATATGGCGGCGCTCTCGCGACCGCCACCCAGTCTCTCAATGACTATTACAAATCGGATGGCGCGCGCGCCGCGCTTGAAAACAGCGACTGGATGCTTGTGCTCCAGCAAAAGCCCGAGACCATCGCCGACTTCCGCAAGGAAGCGCGGCTCGACATGGATGACCGCACTGAGACGCTGATCCGCAGCCTCAAGCGCTCGGGCACCGAATATAGCGAGATCTATGTGAAGGGCCCAGAGACTGAAGCGGTGGGAAGGCTGGTGCTCGACCCGCTCTCAGCCACGATCTTCTCCTCTGATCCTGACACCTATGCTGCCATCCAGAGCCATGTCGGAAGCGGCATGCCTCTAGAACGCGCAGTCGCTCTCGTCGCGGGCATCCAAGGGGAAAGCCAATGACGCTCGAAACCAACACGCTTGTCGATCGCACACCGTTGCCCCTGACGAAATGGGCACAGCGTACGCGGCGCTCCTTCAATTGGCTCGCGCTCTTTCAAGGCAGCTGCTTTGTGCTGATCGAATGCGTCATCTTCGCAGCCAGCACTCTGTTACTGGTGCTTGGCCTGCCGCTGTTCGTTTTTCTGCTGCTCGCAGGCTGGGATCTCACCACGCTGTTCGCGCAGCTTGGCAATCTTGCTGACCATTACCGAACCGCTGAACCCCTCGCGCAGCGGCTCTTTGCATCGGATTTGCAGATCGCCTTCCTTATAATCGCGGGGACGCTTGCCCTTTTTAGAATACCAGGTTTCCTGCGTCGGCTTGAGCGCCGCCTCCATGAAGACGAGGTGTCCCATGCCTGATGCAAACCTAACCCGCCCGCTCCTTCTCAAAGCGCTTGTCATGTCAGCCTGCATCGCCGCTTTTTTTTGGGGCGTATGGATCACGCGAGAGATCACAAGCGAACCACCCGTCCAACGCATCGTCACAGTCCGGCTTGCCGAGACGATCGGGACATTTGTCGAAGAAGCCGCGCGCGCTGATGCGGATCCTGCGGCGGTCCAGGCGGCAAGCCTTGCCTACCTCAAAGCAGCGGAAAGCGCGGTTGACGATATGGGACGCGACGGGCGCGTCATTCTGGTTGCCGAAGCTGTGCTCGCGGGCGCGGCCGAGGACGCAACACCCGAGCTCGAAGCGCGCATCGCTGAAAATCTCAAAGCGGGAGAACGGCCATGAATCTGCCTCTTCGCTTCAAGCGCCCGCTGCTCCTCCTAGGGGTCGTCCTCATGCCGCTCGCCTGGGCACCTCTCGATGCCTTTAGCAAAAACCACGCCTTCCTCATCAATGCGAGCCCAAGCCTGCCCAATTGGGCGTTCTGGCTCGATAAAGACGCGCAGATAACGCGCGACAGCCTGATATTCTTTGAGCCTCCCAAGAGCCGCCTTGTTACAAGTCATTTTGGCAAAGAGCCACAAATGTTCGGCAAGCGCGTGCTGGGCATACCCGGCGATATGGTCAGCCATGAAGGCGACCAAGTCTTCATCAATGGCGAACCCATTGCTACGCGTCTCGACAGAACCAGCCTCGGCATAGCGCTCACGCAAGGGCCGCAAGGCGAGATCCCGGAAGGGTGTTTCTACGCCGGAACCGATCATCCGCGCGGGCTTGATAGCCGCTATGCGGAAATAGGTTTTGTCTGCGCCAGGCAGATCATGGGCAGCGGGAGGGCCATCCTGTGATGCGCGCCACTCTGTCTTTCATCGCGCTTTCTCTCGCCATCCTGCCGACACAGGCACAAGCGCGCGACTACGGTCAGCGCGGCGCGCTCTTTCCGATTGTCGAGCGCGACCTGCTCGAACAGATCCACTCGCGGCTCGTCCAAATGGAGAAGTCGGGCGAGACCGCGCGGCTTAATCAGGAATTGAAACGGCGGACGATTGCGCGGGTCAATCGGCCCGATCCTGTCCCCGGTCTCATCCGCGCGCATGAAAGCCGCAATTGGATCTTCGATCCAACCATCACGCTGGCTGCCGATATTCGCGGGGCAAAAGGCGAGCTCATCCATGCTGCCGGAACGCGGGTCAATCCGCTCAACAGTGTGAAGCTGCGCGCTGACCTTCTGTTCCTCGATGGCGATGATCCAGTGCAGATCCGATGGGCGCTTGAGCAAGACTCAAAGGCCAAGCTGATCTTGGTCAAAGGCGCACCGCTCGAACTCATGAAAACCCGTCAGCGCCGCTTCTATTTCGATCAAGGCGGCAAACTCACGGCCAAATTCAACATCAAAGCCGTGCCAGCACGAGTGCGTCAGCAAGGGCGCATACTTGAGGTAAGCGAGATCGCTTTGCCAACGCGGAAGGTGCGGCCATGAGCAGTTTCCGCGCTTTCCTGGCTCTCGTGATCGCCTCGTTGTCGTTGGCCTTCGCTTCGCCCGCTTCCGCTGATGCCGGGCCGGGCAAATGCACCGGGCAATTCGTCAATCCGATCACCGATATTTGTTGGTCGTGCCTGTTCCCGATCTCGGTGGGCGGGCTAGAAATCTGGCCTAGCAGTCGGCCCGATCCCGACAATCCCGACCTGCCCGTTTGCCTGTGCGGTATCCGGCCCGGCATCGCGATGGGGTTCTGGGAGCCTGTCCGGCTTGCTGATGTCAGCATGAAGCCATGGTGCTTCGTCAATCTGGGCGGGATGAAGCTCGATCCCGGCTTCGATATCGGCTTTCGCTCGATCTCCGGACCGTCTGCAATCGGCGGGGCAAGCCAGTATTATTCAAGCTGGCACGTCCACTGGTACGCCTATCCTCTTATCTATTGGATGGAGATCGTTGCTGATTTCCTGTGCCTCGAACCCGGCTCAATCGACATTCTCTACATCTCCGAGATTGATCCGCTGTGGCAGGACAGCGAGCTTACCGCGATCATCAACCCTGAAGCGGTGCTCTTCGCCAATCCGCTCGCACTAGCCGCCTGCGCTGCCGACTGCGCGGCTTCGACCGCCAATCTTCCGCTTGATGAAATGTTCTGGTGCGCGGGCTGCCAGGGTTCAATGTATCCGATGAATGGCAATGTCTCTGCCTCGATCGGTCATGTGCAAGCCTCGCGGCTCGTTCTTTCACGCTTTGCTTACAAGCTGCACCGCCAGCTCGTTTCATGGGGCACGATGGGCTCCAAAGGGCTTTGCGGCAAATACCTCATGCCTGTGATGCGGAAGCAGCAATATCGCTTCCAAGCCACCAACCCTAATCCGGCAACCAAAGGCCGCTACGCCTGCCCTCCCATCGGGGCCTCAACCACCTTTCAATCCCCCGGACAGATGATCCCCGCCATTGGCGAAGACATGGGATATCTCGTCTGGCGCAAAAGGAATTGCTGCGCGCTATGAGACACGCCTTTTCGCTCTTCGCCATCACCAGCATTGCGATCGCTGCAACTGTGGCTGTGGCTTCGGCACAGGATGCTTCACCCGAGCTCGATCTTGCCGAAATCCGGGCTCGTGCGAACGAACACACGAAAGACGCCGAAGCGCTCGCCACTGCAGTGCGCACGAAAGCCGATGCTTTGGCGCAAGAAGCCAAACAAACCCAGCAAGAGGCGATTGATAATCGCGCTGGCTACGCCGCAACTGCGCAGGCGGCGGTGGATGAAGGCCCGCTTGATCTGGATGGTATGATCCGCGCGCAAGCCGATGCAGAAGCGGCGAGCCTCACTGAGACACCCAAATTCATCGCCTTTGCTTCGCTAGGCATGCCGGAAGCTTCGCTGAAAGCGCTGGTGCGAGACGTGACCAAAGCGGGCGGTATCACTGTCCTTCGAGGTTTCCCTCAAGGCGACAGCAAAGCCTTTAAGCAGCGTCTCGCAGCAATTTGGAGTGATGGTGATGAAGCCGGCGCGCTCGGCATTGATCCGCGTCTCTTTCGCGCTTTCCAGATCGAAGCGGCACCGAGCTTCGTCATGATCGCCAGCGACTTTGCGCCCTGCGATGGATTCGACTGCACCGATGCCGTGCCACCCCACGACCGTGTCGCTGGCAATATCAGCGTGGAAGAAGTGCTCCAGACCTTTGCAGGCGGCGGCGGCCCCGGTGCCCGCCTTGCCCGCCGTCATCTTCGCCGCATGCAAGGAGAGCACATGTGATCCGCCAATCATCCATCAAAGCTCTACTCTTCGCTCTGTCTTTGCTCGCCGCGCCTGCCTCGGCTCAGCAGCAGGAAGCCAGAAGCGATGGCAAAGCCTTCGGCGAGAGCCTGCGCGGTGAAGCGCAAGCGGCAAGCAAAGCGCAACCCAGCGCGTCCGAGCTCCCCAACTATGACCGCGAGGCTGTGCGAAATCTCGAGCGGCTCGCCGATAATCCCGACCAGATCGAGGGAGCGGCCACAGCTGCATCGCGCAATCATCAAGGCCATCGCCTGGTGCGCGACAGCATGGCCAATCGCGCGCGCTTCGAAAGCGATGATATTGAAGCGGTGATCGCCCGCAGTCTGGCAATCAATAAGGCACCGCTTGATTACACCAGCGGCATGTCGATCTCCGGCAGTCAAGGTGAATGCGTCCCCTTGCCGCCTGGCTCCGGGTCCGCTGGCACTTACACAGCAACATGCAACACGGGCACACGGGTCGAGCAAGCCCAGGGGCAATGCTCTGTCCCGCTAGTCGCCAGCGTGACCCAGCGCCAGCAATGGCACTATCTCTGCAACGATACTGGCATCCAACAAGGTCTCCCATGGTGCTCTACATTTAACAGCGGCTTGTGCCGCATCACCGGTTACCGGCCCGGCCCATGTCTGCAGTGGTGGGATAACGGCTTTAACCGTTACTGTTCTGAACCGGGCGATCCCATCGCTGAGATTTCCTGCGATACGCCTGACCCGCGCTACTCGCCCTATGCGATCACGACCCAGAGCACGGTCGACACCGCTCCAGATGAAACCCAGTGCCAGCCTTTTGCGGAGGATGGAGATTGCACACTCGATGCGGAAATCTGCACCGATGAAAGCCCACAAACCCGCATTGTTGATGGAGTGGCGGTCACGCAGAGCTGCTGGGAATGGGAGCGAAGCTACACTTGCACATCGCGCGAAGCGGCAAGCGATTGCTCAGATATTGAAGCGCTCGGCACCTGCCGCTTTGTGCGCGAAGAATGCATCACAGAGGAGGTTCCCTGCGAGACCTGGGAGCGCATCTACGAATGCCCGCTTCCAGAAACCGAGAACTCACCCCAATTCGTCTGCGATGGCGATGTCTATTGCATTGATGGAAGCTGCGAGACCATTGAGCGCACGCCCAATGATGAGTTCAAAGATGCAGTCACCGCGCTCAATGCAATGGATGAGGCGCGTGGGCAGTTCGATCCCAATACGCTGACGCTATTCCGCGGGACCAGAAACACCTGCTCGTCCAAAGTCTTTGGCGTGCTCAATTGCTGCAAGGGCAAAGGCTTTCCGCTGATCCCCGGCATCAGCTTGCTGGTCGCGCTTGGCTGCGACCGCGAGGAAGTGCTGCTCCATGAACGCGATGCGCAGGGGCTTTGTGCCTATGTCGGGACCTATTGTTCGAAGAAATTCCTCGGTGTCTGCCTGACCAAGAAGAAAGCCTATTGCTGCTTTGAGAGCAAACTGTCGCGCATCTTGCAGGAACAGGGTCGCAAACAGCTCCCCAAACCATGGGACAAGCCCAAGCACGAGCAGTGCGAAGGATTTACCCTCGACGAGTTTGCGCAGCTTGATTTGAGCCTCATGGATTTCAGCGAAGTCTATGCCGAATTCACCGAAGCGGCGCGCCTCCCCGATGAGCTCGAAACGAGCATCCTCATCCAGCAAAAGATCGACGACTATTACGCAAGGGGCGGTCAATGATGAGCATAGCATCACGGCTTGCGCTAATCCTCATCTCGGCAGTCTTGAGCGCAGTGCCAGCAAGCGCACAGCGAGTTGAGAGCACCGAGAGAAGCACTGCAGCAGGCACGCTCTACTGCCAGGAGCGCAAGCTCGGCTATTGGTTCTATTGCGCCAATCCGATCCCCAAAAACGAGCCACAGCAAGAGGTAGAACCGGAGCAGGAGGCGATACCAGCCGCCCAAGAATTGGAAGCAATTACCAGCGAGCTGCGCGAGTTGAAAGCGCGCGCGATCCTCTATCCGACGAGAGACAATGTCGCAGCGTACATCCGCTTCCAGCGCGCGCAGCTCGATCGTGCTTCGCTCTTCTCCGACGTCTGGCAGCGGGCCATCTGGCAGGATCCCGAACTCGATTACACGCTGCAGCGTCCTGTCGGTGCGGTCGCCAAGAAACAGTGGCAGGATGTGCGGGCAGCGGAACGCAACACCGTGATGGGCAGGCTCTCGGAGCGTTATGGCTTATTCTATTTCTTTAGCGCCACTTGTGGCCCGTGCGAAGTGATGAGCCCGATCGTGAAAGGCGTCGCCAGCCGCTGGGGGATCACCGTACGCGCGATCTCAACCGATGGCGGGCCGTCAAGGCATTTTCCCGACTACAGGGTCGAAACCAATCAAAGAGAGCGGATGGGCCTTGAGACCAAAGCAACGCCCGCTTTGGTCCTGTGGGACAGCGAGGCCAAACGGCCGATCCCGATCGGATACGGTGTGCTGTCCGCTGATGAGCTGCAAGACCGCATCTATCTCCTCACCTCAAAGGAAGCCGGACATGATTACTAGCATCAGAAACGCTGCGCTCGGCCTTGCTGCTGCCAGCATGATAGCCTCGCCTCTCGCGGCAAATGTCGGCGACAGCATGGATCGTTTTATGGATGACATGGGCGCGGCGGCAAACGTTACCGGTCCGACCGCCTTCGAAGGCCAGTCTGCGGGCTACTATAGTCTGGGCAATGTGTGGACGCGATTTCCGCAAAAGACGACCAATATCGCCAATTTGCAATTGCCCAGAGCGCGTGCGGGGTGCGGCGGGATCGATATCTTTGCCGGCTCTTTTTCCTTTATCAATGCAAGCGAGATGGTCGCGCTGATGAAGGCAGTGGCCAACAATGCAGTCGGCTTCGCCTTCAGCTTGGCGATCGATACCGTCTGCCCTGAATGCAATAAGATCATGCAGGAGTTTAGCCAGAAGGCTCAGCTCATGAACAATCTCTCGATCAATTCCTGCGAGATGGCGCAGGGGCTGGTGGGAGGGCTCTGGCCCAAAGGCGATTTGGCCGACAAAGCAATCTGCGAAGCGATCGGAAATTCTGAAGGCATCTTCACCGACTATGCCGCTGCCAAGCATGGCTGCGGCACGCGAGGCCAGCGCGCTTCAACCAATGAAAGCGCCGGTAGTGACTATGCAGACGTCAATCCCGGCGTAGCGCGCAACTACACTTGGCACGTCCTTAAAGAGAGCGCCTTCTTCAACCCCAGCGGCACTTTCGACCGCGAACTCGCCGAATACGCCATGACGCTGATCGGCACGGTGATCTACGTCCCGCCCAAGGATGACGAGCCGGGCAAGTTTGTGCCCTTCGCTGGCGATGCGTCTTCGACGCTGGTGAGCGCGCTGCTTGATGGAACCCAAGGCCAAAGCGTGCGCGTGTTCCGCTGCGATGAAACCGATCTCTGCCTCAATCCCACCTTCCAGCAGATGAGCCTGTCAAACGCCAAGGCGATCCGACCACGCGTGGCGCAGCTCATTGGCAATATGGTCGATGCGATCCGGACAGACACGGCCATCGGGAATGCCGAAAAGGAGCTGCTTCAGGTCGCCTCGATCCCGCTCTACAAGATACTAACTGTCCAAGCCGCCTATGGGCGCGGCATGCCGACCGATGACCGCGACACGCTGGCTGAGATTGCAAGCGTCGACCTGCTCTATGCAATCCTTGACCGGATCGTCTCGGAAGCTGGCCGTTCGATGGCGAGCTTTATTGCTGCGGACGAAGCCAAGTTGGCGATCTGGCGCGGACAAGTGACCGAAGTGCGTAGCAGTCTCATCCAGCGGCAAGCGACAGGCCAAGCCAAAGTCTCTGCGATCATGCAGATCATCGAGAAGACAGCGATGATCGAAAACGCGCTCGCCGCGTCGATGTCACCGTCCATGTCGGCTGCGCTCGACTGGTCGCGCGGCCTGCAATCGCGCTCGATAGTGCCCTGAGGCAAAGACAATGGTTGAGATCTTCACCACGGGCGGCGGCGAATACATCGTCAATGTCCTGAACGCCGTAGCCGCTTGGACGGGTGCCGGAGGCTATAAGAGCCTGATTCAGGTGGCGCTCGTTATGGCTATGACGCTGGCGGTTATAGTTGTTGCATTCAATCAGAATTGGCGCGCTTGGCTCAACTGGTTCTTGGGAGCGACACTCATCTATATGTGCCTGATGGTGCCGCGCATGGATGTGCAAGTGACAGACCGCGTCAATCCCAGCCTGGCTCCTGCGACTGTCGCCAATGTTCCGCTCGGCCTTGCACTTATGGCGAGCTTCACCAGCCAGATTGGCGATTATCTAACGCGTTCGGCTGAGACCGTGTTCGGGTTGCCCGATGATCTCAACTATTCCAAGAATGGTATGATTTACGGCGCGCGCCTCCTCGAGGCCACGCGGAGCTTGCGCATCGCTGATCCTGAATTTGCCGCGAATTTCGATGAGCATGTGCGCCAGTGCGTGTTCTATGATCTGCTGCTTGGCCGCTATTCGATGAAAGAGCTCTCAGAAAGCGATGACATCTGGGCAACGATAGCGCCGGGCAGCCCGGCGCGTGCGCAGAAGTTCCTGACCCGCCAAGGTGATGACAGCGTCACAGCCAATATCGTCACCTGCCGTGAGGCCTACACAAGCCTATCTGGCCAATGGGCGAGCATGATCGATGAGATGACGCTTGTGGCCGGCCGCCAGCTCTATCCGAGGCAAACCGAAGTGCTCGCTAAAGCCAAGCTCATCGCGGACTTGCCCGTTGCTTACCAATATCTGACAGGCATTTCGAAGGATGCGAGCAGCATCTTTCGCCAGGTGCTGACGATCAACGCGATGAATCAGGCCATGCATGGCTTTGCCGGATCAAGCGGCGCTTCAAGTGTTGACGTGTTTGCCCAGACCCGAGCCGATATCCAGACCGAACGCACCTATTCCTCAATCGCCCATAATGCGATGAAATGGGTGCCCATCCTCAACGTTGTGCTGACGGTGGTCTTTTACGCGCTGTTTCCAGTTCTCTTCCCGCTTTTCCTAATGCCAAGGACCGGGCCGATTGCGCTGAGAGGCTATGTGACCGGCTTTTTCTACCTCGCTGCCTGGGGACCGCTCTTCGTCATCCTCCACATGATCTTGATGCTGAAAGGCGCAGGCGATGTTGCGGCAGCAAGCGGCTCTAGCGGCCTTAGCCTTGCAACCTTTTCCGGCATGACCGACGTCAACAACGATATTGGTATTCTCGCTGGATATCTTGTCGCCTCGATCCCCTTCCTCGCAGGCGGGGTTGCGCGCGGCGCGATGGCCATTTCGGGCCAAGCCACAAGCTATCTCAATCCCAGCCAGAACGCGGCCGAAGAGGCAGCGCGCGAAGCGAGCACGGGCAACGTCTCACTTGGTAACACCAATCTCGACAATTCGAGCGTCTTCTCCCGCCAATTTGCGCAAGGCAGCCTCGCGCCAAACATCGCTTATGGAGCCGCCCAAACGCGGGGCATCGGCGAGAACGGCACCCAGACAACCAGCTTCCCGCAAGCGGACTTCGCCAACGTGCCCACTTCGAGCTATCCCTATACCCCGACACTTGGACAGGATTTTTCCAGCCGACTTTCGACCATGGCGAGCGAGAGCCGCAGCCAGAGTGAGACCTTCTCCAACCTCGCTCAGCAATCGACGAGCTCGGCGGTTACGCGATTCAGCGAACTGCGCGATGCGTACACCCGTTCTCGCTCGAATGAGACGGTCAGCGGAACATCAAGCAATGACAGCATTGGCAGAACCTTCAGTGAACTCGATAATGCATCGAACACACTCCAGCAGCAATTTGGCCTATCGCGCCGGGCATCGGACGACATCACGGTCTCATGGTTCCTAAATGGAAACGCGGGGGCCGAGGGAAGAGTAGAACGAAAGGGTACGCGTGGTTCACTCGGTCTGAGTGGCGGAAGGAACCAGACCTGGACCGACAGCGATATCGGGATCGCCTCGGAAGATCGTTCACGCATCGAAAACGCGTTGAGCCAAATTTCAGAAAGCCAAAACTGGTCAAGCTCAAGAGAAGGTTTCTTGCGCGAGACGAGCTCAAGTTCAGAAGCGCTTGTCTCGAGCAGTGCAGCCGGTGTCACAACCTCGCTGACCGAAACGCAAAGCTATACGGTCGAAGCGCGGCGCGCTGAGGAGATAGCCAATCGGCTTGAGAACCAGGCCAGCTGGTATGAAAGCGCCAATGCAGCCGGGACCTTGAATCTAAGCCAGGCCTACCGCGAATGGGGCATGGCTGAGATCGATGCCAATCGGGATTATTACGGCCAAGCGCGCTTTGATGACATCGATTTCCAGATGAGCGCGCAGGGACAACAACTGCAATCCCGCTTTGTGGAAAGCTACGCTGACGGTCTCAATGATGAGATCACGGGCGAACTTGTTCTACCTGATGGAGCGCCGGTGACTCGGCCCAATGTCGGAAGCGCAAGCGGGGTGCGCGGCTCGGTTCGGCTTGGCGGCGTGCCAAGCTCGTTGGAAGAACCTTCAAATGCCAGAGATGAGATCGCAGACGACGTTAGTCAGAGGCAAAGCGAAGGCTCTCGAAGCATCGGGCAAAGAAGAGGGAAGCTTGATCGAACCACACGAGACGCACGAGGCGCGTCTGCCAAAGCGGCGGACGATGTGAAGGAGTGGTAGTTAGATCAAGCCGTCGTAGATCACGACATAGATTACAAATGCGATGAATAAGGCTGCGAAGAGGTAGATGCCTTTTCGTTCCCAAGGATCAGCCCAGATCTTTTTCCAAGTGTACGATGTAAGGCGATCCTCAGCGATAGCGCGGTCGATCTCGCGAAAGCCTTCCCAATCGCTTTTGCTCTCTGGCGGAGTTTTGTCAGAATTGCTCATAAGTCAGCGTCCTTTCGCCAGAAACCAAAGCCCCCTCTGCTTTCAAGACGAGAGTGTAAGCCAAGTTGTACGAAGCTCAAAATCTGGTCGGTCACCTTCTGGACTTAGGGTCTGTTGGTCAAACCGTTCGGGTCTTTGGCGCAATGCTGCGGGGAGATCGAAGGACGCCTGCTTTCAGGTGTATTCAAATAGGCATTGAGTCGCTCAATGGTTCTTCGGCGTGGTCTGCGCCCCATCCTCAAATCGAGCACAAATCGGGGATCGCCCACGGCTCGCCTACCAAAACGCGTTGCAGAAATATGGTTGTCTTTCAGATGCCTTTCGATCCGTTCCAGCAGCGTCATACCTTTCTCACTCCGACTCGCAAATCCCTTGTGTTCTTGTTATGTTCTTACTAGGATGATTTCCGCGAGTCTAGGAAGAAATCCTACGATCAATCCTGAAGGACCACACAAATGGAACATGTAAGAGAGGAACTTGAGAGGCTGATCACCCAGGGCGGATACGGCTACGCGGCGGTTTCGAGGCTGCTTGGACGCAATCCAAGCTATATCCAGCAATTCATAAAGCGCGGATCGCCTCGTATCCTTGACCCCGAGGATCGCAAGACACTTGCAAGCTTCTTTGGGGTCGATGAACAAAGGCTCGGTGGTCCTGCTCAAACACCAATGGATGGAATGATCGAAGTTCCCGTTCTGGACGTGGATGCCTCAGCCGGCTTCGGCGCTATTGCATCGAATGAGACCAGTTACACGCGCTTTGGGTTTGACGAGAAATGGCTCAGGAGATTGACCGTCGCTAAGGGCGCCAGCCTTTCAATCGTAAGCGTTCTGGGAGATTCGATGGAGCCCACACTTAGCGATGGCGATGAGGTTCTGGTCGATGCGTCCGATCATGGCGCAAGGCTGCGGGATGGCATCTATGTGCTGCGCTCCGACGATACGTTGGTCGTAAAGCGCATCGCCATCAAGCCCGGCGCGAAACAGATTACAATTTCCAGTGACAATCCCGCCTATCCTTCATGGAATGATGTCGATCGTGAAGGAGTTGAGGTGATCGGCCGGGTCATATGGTTTGGGAGAGCTCTTTAGTCATGCCTATCCGCAAACAGCTTGAAGCGGTACATCTTCTCGGCAATTGACCGTACTTATGGGCTTGGCCGAACTTCGGCCAATGCAACGTCAAATCCAAGTGGCAGCAGCAGCTTGGAGATAAGTCGAGCCTGACTAGCGTGAAAGCTATCGGATGGCGCTTTCACTTCGACAAAACGGGCCAGATTATCCTTCCACAAAGTCAAATCAGGCCAGCCGGATCTGAAATCGTATGGGGCATTTGCGAAGACCTCAGCAATCCTCGCTAGACGTTCAGTCCCGAGGGTTTCGAACAGGCCGAGCACGTGCTCTGCATGGACGGTGGGGTAGAATGCTGGGGTTCTCCCAGCGCTCGCAGAGATGATCTTCCAGTTGGTTTCGATCTGAGAACGCGTCGCTTGTGAAACCGCCGCGATCAGATCTCCCTTGTCGAAACGGTCCTCATCAAACGCAACGTTTTGCGCATACAATGCTTCGACAAAGGTGTCGGCGTTGCGTGGATCGAGCCTTGGAAACGATGCCGCCTTGAGCAAAGTCAAGATTAAACCGCCTTCGGAAGCAGCTCCGCTCCAGCCCAAATTGCGATAGTGTTCCAGTGAAGCAAACTCGACCGAGGACCATTGATGGGCTGCCTGTAGCCTCCAGTCCTTTCCGTCACCCTTCTCAAGGACGATTACATCATGCTCGATACCAAGCCTCTGCGCTTGTTTTTCGAAACGGCTTTGTTTTCTGCGCGCAGGTTTCGCCTCGCCCTGACCCATTTGTTTTCGAAGCTTGTCAGCGCGTCTTGCGACACCGACCTTAGGGTCTAGTGTTAGCGCCTCATCATAGGCCGTGATCGCCTTCTCACGCTTACCCTCAGCTTCATACATTTCACCCAAAAGGCGGTACGCACGAGCCTGACCCCATAGCTCACCTTCGCGCGCTGCACGTTCGAGACCAGCTTTGATTTCCGTTCGCGCTCCTTCTGAAAGGGGTTCTTGCGATGCCAGCAGGTCTTTGATCACGCCCAGATCGCCAGATGCGATCCGAGCTCTCTGCCAACCGTCACGGTCGATCATAGAACCAGCAAAATCGTAAGCGACCCGCTCTCCATCTTTCAGGCAAATGATTACTTTTTCCGCGCCAGTATCCCAATCATAGCCCTCAGCCCAACCAGTCTCGACTTCCCATCTTGCCATCTCGTGTCGGGCTTCAAGGTCAAACAGCATGTACCGACAGCTGTCATCACTTCCAGGTGCATTAGCTGTTTGGCAGATCGCATAGCGCCCATCAGGAGAGAGGCTATTGCTCATAAGGTTGGCTGCGAAGTGCTGATTAATGAGCTGCTGCCCATCGCGGTCATAGGCGGTGAAACGGCTCTGTAATCCGTTTCCAAACATACAATCATGGAGAATGAAAACGCCATTATCGGCGACTTTTCCCTCTTGTGGTCGCTCAAGTTTGCCAGATTTGACGATCTGATCGTGAAGAAGCAGTGACCACGAACCGTGCCCGCTTTCTCGGTTCCCACCTCGCGAGCCGTCAGGTGTTCTGTCGGCCCAGATCAGCCGGTAACTTCCGTTGGGTGACTTGGCATGATGACCTATGAAGTCGAGTTGTGCGATGCTGACAAGACCGTGGCTGTATTCGTCGATATCGAGCCTTGCACCTGAGCGCTTGCTTCCCCCTTTGCGCTCAGGCGAGCGTTTTCCGAACAGGCGGTCGAGGAAGCCTGTCATGTTCGCCCGTTCAAACGGTTTTGCAAGTCGGCGACGGCTTCAATAACTTCGTCGAATGCAGGCGCATCACCGAAAATCATGACACTCATTGCCTGATAATCCTGCCGCAGATCATCAATCATTCCTTCCTCGGGACACAAGGCGAAGGTTGGCGGGCGGGCCGAGGCTAGATCGAATGGCGGTCGATTGAAGAACATGCGGGCGTGAGCGACACAGTCTTCACCGAGAGCCGGGTCTTTCAGCGCTGCTAGGCCTGCGTCGGACTGGAGCAAACGAAACACATCGTAATAGTGGCGTGAGACACGTTGCCCGTTGCCTCGCAATTGCCCCCGGTTTTCATACCAGCGGCGCAGACCATGAAGGATGACCACCTTGTCCCAGAACGTACGCCCAGCATCGACCACGGTGACGTTCGGCACTGAAAGGTCCATGTCCGGAACATCGGCATCGACATAAGGTGTGAGGGTTTGTAGCGAATTGGGATCGAGGGCTGACTTTGCGCCTGATTCGATCTTCACCGACTTCGCGATGTAGTCATCAGTGGGTGTAGCACTGGGATAGACCAACAAGAGGGTCTGTCGATCGTGAGGATCAGCCTCCACCCGTAGCGCAGCTTTCTCGATCCCTGTTCTAGTAACGGTTTCAGCGCAGAGTGCCTCAAGGCGTTCCAACAACGGCCCGTTGATATAGGCTTCACAGGCCTCACGCATTTGGTCGAGCGCGGCTTGGCGTTTCTTACCACTCAGCGCTTCGAGTTCGTCAACTGACGCCGGATGGCCCAAATCATCGCGGAAGACAGTCACATCGATGTCTTCGGAAAAGCGCTCGATCAGACCGAATGCCTTGGACAGAGAAGTACCGCCCTTGAAAAGCAGCCGAGGCCCTTCGCCAAGTCCGTTGAATAGTGCGTCTAGCGTCCAGCAGACCCAGAGATCTTTCTCGACATTCTGCGGCGTTGTACCGAGCCTTTGGGCAGTTGCTGCGTATAGCCCGTTGCGCGTTTCTGCATCGGTACGCAGAATTTCGTTGAATGCGGAGCTCACGATAATAGCGCCTGATCGTGCAGTAACGGACGCAAAAAGTCCTGCATCCAGGCGGGTAATGTAGCGAAACCATCTGCTAGGTCGGCTCGCAGCTTCTTCCCATGATCGGGATCCGTGAGAATACTGGTCACTCTCTCGCGCCAGTTTTTGACATCATCACCCAGCATCGTGTCGCGAAGCCAGTGCAAGGCCTGAACAATCCGCATGGCTGGGCGGCCAGCCCAGAAGAGTTTGCTGGCGGCAGTCTGTTTGAACACGATGGTGAGATTGCCGAGCTTGATTGTCTTGGACCTTGCCTCGCTGTGCACGACAATTTTCGCCGGCACTGCATTGGTTAGACCAAGGTCGTTGGCTGCTGTCATTCCATCGACGAGCACGCGTATTTGGTCTCGACGCGCCACCGCCTCGACAACTTGTCGAGGATCGGGCGCACTTTTTTCTTTGGTAAGACTGTTGATTTTCGGCCGATCGTATAATCCCCGGTCGATCCTGCGCAGCTCTCCAGCGTTCACCAGCCGCTGAAGGCTTTTGTCGATTGCATCACGGTTAGCGAGCTCGAGGAAGTCAGATGGCGTCCAGACTGCGTTCCCCGGCTGAGTTGCGATGCGCTCGAGAATCTGCGCTTTCAAAGATGATGCATCAGCATTCATGTCCGAAATATGTAGCACAATTTCGGACATTGTCGATACGATCCGTCCGAAAAATGTATGCAAATTTCGGACAGGATTAAGTGCATCCAACAATCCCATCACTGCTCAAAGCGAAGGGCGATAGGCAATCAACTTCGCTCGGCTGTCCGATATTCAAGCCGCTGCTTTGATGTCATCGCCTCTTCAGGGTCGTAATCATCATCGTCAACGTCCATCCACAGCATGATGAGGGCATGCCCGTTTGCTTGTGGCAAAACCTGCTCTTTCATAAACGGGACTCTCTTCCCGAATTCCGTTTCGATCCAATGCTCTGCGCCAACGCTCAATAACGGGCTAATGTCAGAACCTCTGTGTGAGTGAAAGCGCGAACCTGATGGAATGGGGGCACCGTTCGTCGGCACTATCCAAGGAAATTCGCGATTGCGGAAATTGTAGAGGACCTTTCCATTGCGCGTGACCACAAACGCTACGCGCTCACCAGAATACTCAGCGTAGCACCTCGCAGCTACGACTTTACTGACATCGAATTCTCTATGAACGTCAATCGCTGCCTTCATATCGGCAGTCCGATAGGATTTTAGAAATTCGCGCAAGAGTGGCGGAGGTACAAGCAACGTGGATGCAAAGCGGTTGGCTTCCGCCTCCATCTTATAATGACCCTTCTTGGTCTTCTCGTCCCATGCCCGCATAGCCGCGCTATCACACATGAACTGTTCGCCAGTGACGGGTCGATGAAATGGGATCAAGAAATGCCCTAGCTCATGGGCAATTGTGAAACGTCGTCGCTGCCGACCGAGGCCCTTTTGAACAAGAATTCCGCCGGAACTGCGAGCATCGTCGGTGACAAGGCCGCCAACAAATCCTTCCGTTTCAATCTCTTCGATTTCAGCAATGTCGAGCGCTCTTGCAATGTCCTCGATAGGCATAGGAAGGCTCAAGCTGGGCAGAGCCTTTAGAATCTTGGTCACTAAGCCACGAGGTGAGGAGGTTCCATCAAGATCAAGGCGCGATAGCGTCATGTATCACCCCTCTCCTTTGCGCTCGCGAAGCCGATCCATCATCAACTTTATTGTCACCTGATCAGTCTCGTCTAGCGACTGCAAATCCCTGAACATTGCGCGGGCTGTTTCCGGTTCATCCTCCGACGCAGATTCCCCAACCAATTGGGCGATTGATACATCGAGCGCACGCGACAAACCCGTGAGCACTTCCAATGAGGGGTTCTTCGCACGCTCCGTTTCTAAGTCCCAGATATGGGCCTTAGATGCTCCAATCAAATCAGCAAGCTTCTGAAGTGAATAGCCTTTCCTCATACGAGCAGTCTTGAGCCGCGCTGCGAATGACATTGATTTCCTCTCTCATGCGTAAGTCCAACAACCAAATTGTCGGTTTAAATCATACAAAAGCATACGACACAACCTTGACGGGATGCAAGACTTGCCGTATGATATGATTGTACGAATTTGTTTTAATATTCTATTTCGGAGTTTGGCATTGCGGAAGATTCTATCAATTGACGGTGGCGGCATCCGGGGTGTCTTTCCGGCGGCTTTCTTGGCGGCCATTGAAGATAATCTGCCGCACCCCATTGGTAGCTATTTCGACCTTATCACAGGCACCTCAACAGGCGGCATCATCGCAATCGGGCTCGCGATGGGATTGAGCGCAAAAGAAATCTTGGCTCTCTACGAAGAGCGTGGTCCGGAGATATTCGAGCAAGACAAAGGCGGTGGGCGCGGACTATTCCGCAAAGCACGTCGTAACGTCCAAGGGGCAGTACTCGGACCAAAGTACGACCCGACAGCACTTCGAAAAGCACTGGTTGATACACTAGGAGATCGACGCATTGGCGACGCAAAAACGCGGCTGATGATACCCGCTTGGCACCCACAAACACGGCGTGTTTACATATTCAAGACTGCCCATCACGCTCGACTTGAAACCGATTACCTGTCGCTTGCCGTCGATGCGGCCTTGGCGACATCAGCAGCGCCCACTTACTTCCCGCAGCATGTCACCGAAGACGAGGTAGGGCTCGTTGATGGAGGAGTTTGGGCCAATAATCCGACAGGGTACGCAGTAGCCGAGGCTATAGGCACCTTGGAGTGGCCCAAGGACGACATCAAAGTTCTTTCCGTAAGCTGCCTCGAAGACATTTTCGCCGTGGGCGATCAATACAGCAAAGCCAGCATTGCGCTTAAGGCCACGGGCTTCTTCATGGCCGGGCAGTCTTATGGCTCAATGGGCCTAGCTCATATTTTGACCGGTGACGTCGGCGGAGCGGCCAAGGAAAAAGCGATATACCGCGTATGCCAGGCCGCGCCCGACGGATTCTTCTCGCTCGATAACACCAAGCGCATTGGTCAACTCAAAGATCGCGCCTTTGTCGAAGCTCGTGAGCAGAAACCAATTCTAAAGCCGGTGTTTTTCGCAGAGAAAGTTCCGCCATTCACACCTGTCCATCAGTTGAAAGAGAAAACAGATGCCTGATAAACCCCCACCTTCCCACGAAGATGCCCTGCAAGCGCTTGCTCGCGCAATCGACATGCCAGATGATAAGGCCGAGGAAGCACGAGCTCACTTCAAGAGCCTTGGTGAATGGCTTGAGCGCAATGACTCCAGTATAGCACAATATGATCCCTACATCGCGCCGCAGGGCTCTTTTTTGCTCGGCACAGCAAACCGTCCTGTTGGCAAAGATGAAGACTACGATGTCGATCTGATTTGTCGTCTTCAATCCGATAAAGGGACCTTCACTCAGAAGTCTCTCAAGGCCGCAGTTGGTCGTGAGGTCATTGCCTATGCAAAAGCACATTCAATGGCCCACGAGCCAGAGGACAAGCGCCGTTGCTGGACACTTGAATATGCAGACGGGTCGCAGTTCCATATGGATGTTCTTCCATGCATTCCAGATGCGCAGGAATACCAATCACGCCTTCGCAAAGCTGGGTTCGTTGAACTTGCAAATGATGCCACCAAAACGCTTGATGCTGTTGCGATTACCGACAAGACTGAACCCAATTTTGATCGATATTGCGAGGACTGGCCGTGCAGTAACCCCCTCGGATATGCTGCATGGTTTCGCGACATAATGGCCGTCTCAATTCACTTGAGAAAGGCTGAATTGGCAGCCAAGGACTCGACGTTTGCTAAGGTCGAAGACATTCCCGACCACGCGGTCAAAACCACATTGCAGAAGGCAATTCAGCTTCTGAAGCGGCATCGCGACACGATGTTCGCTGAAGATATGGACGTTCGCCCGATCTCAATCATCATCACGACCCTTGCAGCAAAATCCTATGACAACGAGGATACGCTTGTTGGTGCTTTAACTGCCATCCTCACCAACATGGACGCTCATATCGAAACGCGTTCTGATGGAAAGTGGATACCGAACCCCGTTAACCCTGCCGAAAATTTTGCTGACCGCTGGGCAGAAGATCGCAGGTTAGAACACAGCTTCGATCGCTGGCTTGCGGCGGCGCGAAGTGATTTTGGGCTTTTCATCAATGCGTCTCGTCCCACCGAAGTCCCAACGGTTTTGGCAGAGCGTCTTGGCGACCGGACTGTGGAAACGGCGATGACTGCTATCGGAGCTGTTGGAGCAGTTGTTACCACGGCAGCACCCGTGGCGGCGCGTGTTAAGGAAGCCGTAGAAGAGGTGAAGAGCACGCGCAGCGGCACATCACCTTATTACCGCATCTAGTAACCCATGTTGAGTTTCGCAGAATTCAAACGTGCTTTAAACTTCTCCCAGCCCAAGCTCGAATTCTTTGAGAAGGACGGCACCTTTATAGCGACTGGCATCTACTGCCTGAATGATGGGCCTCATGCCGACGGGGCGATTGAGGAATTCGATGTCCTTATCGCTGCGGACGAAAACTACCCTAGCACAGAGCCTGTATTGCAGGAGAAAGCGGGTCGTTTTCCAAGGGATATTGATAGGCATATATACAGCAACGGGACTTGCTGCATTTGCGTATGGGCCGAGTGGCTTGAAACCTCCGCTGACATGTCCTTTGCTGCATTTTGCGGTGGCCCGATGCGCGACTTCTTTTTGAGTCAGCTCTATTTCGAGCAAAAGGGGGAATGGCCATTTGGAGAGCGCAAGCATGGTGCCGAAGGCTTGGCCGAGTCGGTAAGTAGAATATTGGGTTTTCGTGTCACACCAACTCAGGCGTCAGACCATCTCACAGCCCTAACTGGCGGCCCACCCAAGGGACATTGGACGTGTGTCTGTGGGTCAGGATTAAAGATACGCGATTGCAGTTTTGAGCACATCGAAGAGGTTCGGGAACGTACTGATCGCGAGAACCTAGTCTTGCTTAGAGATAGCCTGCGATCTCAACTGCGACTCAGGAGGGCCAGTCTGACAAGGGGTAGCGCGAGATGAGTTTGGTACTTGAAGCCCTCGCCGCACTCGCCAGAGACCCCTTTCACATGAAGGCCAACGCCAGCTTAGTGCACTGGGCAGCCTGCCCCTTAACGGCAGCAATTAAGGCGCAAAGCCGTCACTAAATCCCCCGATCAAGCGTTTTACTCTTGATGCGCTCAAATTCTTGGCCCGCGCTTTTCTGGCTCGTTTCACTCCGTTCTATCTCGCCACCTTTCGTCGCAGCTGCTTGTAGGCGCGATGTAACTTCAAGCCCAGAGGCCTTCTCTCCCTTATTGTGAGCAACAGCGGCAGTCAGTTTTTGAGTGTTGTCCAAGACCAAAGTCAGATGATCGCGCAGGCGGGTCACTGTCACCAAAAACGTCTTCTGGTTCGATAGATTGCGCTCTCTACTGTCCATAACAGCAATCCCGCGATCTGAGGTGAGGCCCTGCGCCATGTGAGCGTTTAGCGCGTAGGCGAGATCGATGCGCTTCAGCATAGGATCGTCCTTTCCAAGCGTCACATGCTCACCCTTTGAGGTCTCAACCGTGACCTTGCCCTTATCGATGGCAATGACCTTTGCCTGGTCAGCGTTGAACAGCCCGCGCTTGTGATCATTTCGCGTCCAGCGAATTTTGTCGCCACGATGGATTTCGAGCTGTCGGTCGTTGAATAGAGCCAGAGTGTCAGCGGCCTTGTCGGCCCTAATCCGCGAAGGATCGAAGCTGAATTTTCTTCTGCGGGCGCTCTCCAAAACGACCCTTTCGCGTTTCGGATCCCTGCCTAAGATCCTGTATTGTCCCGGCATAAGGCCAAGCGTCTTTTGTCTCTTTGAAACCTCGAGAATGCGGCCGGTCCGATAGGCTGCAACATGGCGCAGCTCTTCATAAGTGGTGTTCACGCGCTCTAGTACAGCCAATTGAGCTTTCTCCGGCCCAATCTGCCCGCTTGCAAGAAGACCTGTTTGCACCGCCTCATTGACAGCTGAGCGGATCCTGCGTCCCGAGGCATAGATCGATGTGCGCTCTCGGTCCTCTGGCTTCAGAGAAAGCCACTGCTCGGCTGCAACAATCGCGCCATCGCCTTTGGCTTCGATCGTATGGGGCTCAAGTTTGGCAAGCGCAGTTCGAACATCACCTTTCTGCGCAGCGGCTTGGGCTTCACGAACAACAGGGTTACGCGCGCGCAGGTTGGTGTTCATTTGGGCCTGCGCAATCCCGGCCTTTTGCAGGAGCGCAAAGGGCTTGCCGGCATCGACAGCGCCAAGCTGTTTGCGGTCGCCCATAAGTACCAAGCGATGGACGCCGGCTAGATTTGCGAGCGCAACGAGCTTTTCCTTGTCGCTGTTGGCGACCATCGAAGCCTCGTCCACAATGAGAACGGTGCCTCCAAGCGCCTGCTTTGCTTCGGTTTTGAGTGTGCGATTGGAGGGATCATCCAGCAAAGGCTTCCAGCCACCCAGAAAGCGGGCAAGCGTTTGCGATTCAATTCCCGTGTCTCGTTCTAGCATTTGAACGAGCGTGTTCTGGATAGCGAGGCCGATGACAGGCCGTCCCTCTTCCCCCAGTACTTTGGCGACCGGCCCAAGCACGCTGCTTTTGCCAGCACCTGCTACGCCCTGCACCGCAACGGTTCGATCCGATGAAGTCAAGATAAGGCGCGCAGCCGAGAGTTGGCCGTCATTCAGTCTAAAGCCGTGCCCGATCTCGGCCGAGGCCTGCACACGGGTTTCTGCCTCTTCAGCGTTGAGATCAGACGCGGATTCTCCTTTTCCCGCCTGAACTGCGGCGATGATGCGCTCCTCGGTTTCAATCGCTTCTCGCGATGCGAGCCAGCCCTTATGCTCGCTGCGTCCCGCTACAAGATGACCAGAATTGACCAAGGCGCGGGTTCTCGTTTCGATCTTACCGATGGTCGTTGGCAGACCAAAATCCAAAGCCGCCTTGTAGAGCGCTTCGCGTTCAAAAGCGGCCTCGCGCTGCGACAAATGCCGCACAGCCGAGGCAACCGCCTGCGCGGCCGCGATCGTTTGCTTGTCCTGTTTAAGCACCGAGGCCGGCACCAACGGATCTTCTGATGCCCCTCGAACATGGCTCGCAAACTTGGCAAGCAGAGCTCGGCCCCGTTCCACCAGTGTCGCGAAACCCGAATGAGGCTTTTCAGGCATGGCTGAGCGCACACGCGCACGCTCGACCATGGGATTTAGATCGAGACCAATGGATTGCGAAGTTTCCTGCCACATGCCTCCAAGCGTATCGCGATCCTCGATCGGCGCTTTGGCAGAGCGGGTATCAAGTGCAGCGATCCGCCCAGCTTCAAGGCCTGGACCTTGCCTCGCTGCAAGCACTTCTTGGCGCCGCGAAGAGAAGGCCATGACATCCTCGCGCGAAATCGCGCGCGCTTCGAAATTGCCATGCTTGAGAGTTGGTCCGGTTTCATAGCCAAGCTTCTCGACTTCCATTCGGAAGCGCGCCATCGCGATGGAGTTGAGCGTGGTGTTGAGCTGCCATAGACGATCATTCTTGAGCGTCCGCCACTTACCATCCTTGCCTTGTGTCACATTGGCGATCACGGCGTGGAAATGGAGATTGGGTTCCTGATTGCGATTGGTATCGTGCTGGAAAAGTCCAATCGCCAGATTGCCTGTCTTTTGGGTCTGAACCTTGCCCTGCGCCATGATGCGGGTTTCGGAAGCGTTCTTTTCCGCCCATTGAAGCGCTTCGACAACCGCCTCACGATAAGCGCTGATGATGCGCTCATCTTTGCCCACAAGGGCAAGAAGCGACCAGCTTTTGGGAACAGAGAATGTAAGGTCGGTTCCTGGCCTATGGGCCTGCCCAAGGTTGCCAACTTGCGTTCCATCGGGGAGCGCACCTCGCAACAAAGCGTCGAAGGCCATGGCGTCTACCTTCCCCTCTAGACCAAGCCGCTTTGCGCCTTCACCGAGCCATTCACCCGAGCGATCAGCATCAGCTTTGGCGTAATAATTATCGGATGCGAAGTAGTTGGCCGCTGCGGAGGACGAGCGGACATTGGCAACGGAGAGCATGGGCAGGCCTCACACAATTCAAGTCCCTCTGTCCTCCCCGATCATCGCAATCACATCTCAGCGTCGAAGTCGCCGAGATCGTGATCATATTCTTCGCGTGCCGCGCCGCCCAAGAGCGAGCGCTGCTGCTCTTCTTGAAGCGTCTTATCCGTCTTGGCGAGTTGCTCACCTTCACGCTGCGCGGCGTCAGGATCGGGCCGATCAGTGCGAGGCGCAGGCTTTTTCAGGGCGTCTGATTCACGGTGATCGACTTGCTGCTCCCCAAGCGGAAGCTCGCCTTGTACTTTGCCTGAAGAGGCTGCTCTTTCGCTTTTGAGCGAGGCTTCAACAGCTTGTTTGAGGGTTGTCTTAGAGCGAGACTCCGAACGTTCTCGCTTGTCAGTCTTTACCTTCTTGTCACGCGCGCGAGACTGCGCTTTGGGACGCTTCGCTGGCTCACGCTTGCGATCCGTGGCTTCCTTCATCTTGCGCGGATCGCCGCCGTCTTCTCCTTCCTCTCCGCCCTTAATCGCCGTAACCTTGGAAGTCTCCTCGCCTTCCTTGAGAGTTTCAGCCTTTGCCTTTGACGTTGGTCCTTTGGCATCCTCGCACGGGATAAAACCTTCGACCCGGCGCGGCCAATCTCGGGGTTGCAAAGAGACAGGCGCCGCCGGAAAACCATCAGGGAACTTGATGAAGCCCTCAAGGCTGGGAAGGCCCATAAACTCATCAGGCAAAAGCAGCGGAACCACCTGCCGACGCGGCGTCAGACTGACCGCATCGCGCGCATTGTTGTAGCCATAGCTGTACCCTTCTTCCATCTCGCGAACCTCGCGGTGGCCGATAATGTCGGAGCACCATGTGGCGGTCTCGCGATCGGCAGTGGCAAGGATGAGTTTGGTCCTGGCAAGTGACGACAAGGTCATTGCCATGTTCTCGCCGTAGACCTCCTTGAGCTTCGCGAAGGTATGGACACCCGTGACGATAGCACCGCCAAAGTTGCGCGCAGTCTGCAGACCTTTTTCGAGCGACGGCAGGCGGTGAAGCGCGCCTAGCTCATCGATCAGAAACCACAGTTGCAGGTCACGCGTCCGGCGACCCGTCATCAGCGTGTTGATCGCTGTATCAAGCCACAGCGTCAGCAATTGTGAGAGCACGCTCATGTCTACATAGCGCGCGGATAGGAACAGAAAGGAGCCCGGTTTTCCTTCGCCAGTCACCCACTGCCGCACCGAAAAAGCGTCCCCTGATTGAGGCAGCATTTGCATCGCTTTTGCGTTCACATTGAAGACGGCGCGGACCGATTCCGCCATGCGAGCAGCGGCCGGCGTGCTGATCGGTCCAGCCATTGTGTCCTCTACCAGGCGGTGCAGATCCGAGAGATCTGCATTCATCAATTCATCGGCAAGTGCGGCATTGGTCCCGCGCCCTGCTTCTTTCAGCTTGATACATGTTTCAACAAATAGGGTTCGCGCAGCGAGCACCCAAAACTGTTCCGAGCCGCCTCCATCATGGGGCACAAGCGACTCCGCTGCTGCATGAAACTCCGCGCGCGATGTGCAATCATCGAAGACGCTCCAGCTTGGGCAGCGTGTATCCAATGGGTTCAAAATGATATCGCGTTCGGGATCGAAGAAGGTTTCGATAAAGGCGCCGGTCAGGTCGAAAATGACCGCACGTTCGCGTCTTTGTCTGATTTCGGAAAGGAGCTCGAAAAGGGCGACCGTTTTGCCCGTGCCTGTCGTGCCGACCAGCATGGTGTGGCTTTGTTCTTTACGCCAGGGCCAGCTCACGCCTGCAAGATGCGCGGGGCTATAGAGACCGGCTGAAGCTAGCGCGCTGCTGCCTGCAAGCCGCCACCTCCATCCCAAATTGCTGCCATATTCGCGGGCGCGTTCATGGCGATTGTGATCGTCGATTTCGCCTTCCAGTTCAGCAAGGCTTGCAAGCGATGCGCCGCGCACATGCTTCCTTTGCTTGGACCGCCAACCGAAGTGCTCAGCAACCCACCAAAAGGCAATGAAGGCAGGAACAAGACCCCACGCCGAGGTGACAAGCGCAGCCTCAACCGCCCCCTCAAATGCGGTCATTGCCTCTTTCATGGGCGGGTATTCTGTGACTACGCTGATCGGGAACGCGACGATGCTTCCATCAGCCAAGGTGAGGTTCACAAGCTTGTCAGGATCGAACTCCATAAACGCATAAAAGGATGAGTAGATGTGCATCCAGACAAGGTAGGTTTGGTGGTCATTGAGGCTGCTTGTTACCTCCCAATAGATAAGTCCTAGAATCACCAGCAGTGTGATGATGAGCGGACCCTTGAGCCCGGCTGCAAACATGAAACCAAAGTGCCCAAGGAGCTGGCTTCCGCGAGTGAAGTTGACGAGTTTATGCTTCATCGCCGCCCCCTTGCGGGCGCGGCGCAACGAGCCCCAAACGCTCCAGCCGGCGCTGATAGGCCGCGACCGTCTGCTCGCGCAGATCGGGCACAGAATGGTGCGTGAGCAGCGCATCCAAAGCTACGGTGATGAAGATGTTCTGGCGAACCGGATCGGTCGCTGGCGTCCTCAAATCGGCTTCCGTGTCACGCTGCCAGGCATCAAAAATGCAATCGCCAATCACGATGCTTGAACTTACTCGCCGCTCATCGGCCTGAGCTTTAATCCATTCGGCAATGAGAGGCGTGACATAGGTCACAAAACGATGATGTCTTTGCATGAATCCAAGTTCCTTTTGCTAAAAAGAACCTGGTTCACTCTTCGGAAAAGTGAGTGCCACTCTGGCACGGGCAATAGGGTGTAGGAAACCGGAAAATTAGGACAGAAATTCAATGTGCTAAGTGAATTCAGCACAATCTGGCACAGTCGATAAAGCCATTGGCACACGACTGGCACAGAAGTGGACATTGCCAAATTCATGATAAACTTCATGATCTTACTTGCCAGCCCCGCTGCGTACGGTGTGCTGTCAAGTTTCAATGTGCGTAGGCGTTTCCGGCAACTTGGAGCAACCGTTCAATACACTGAATTTTCGGCTTTATTTTTGGAGCGGGCGCAGGTTGGCTTTCTTGGGACAAAGCGAGATTCTAAGAGGAATCGGCTCTGGGCTACCAACTGGCCTTAGTTTGGTGACAAATGGCCAGTTGAAGGGACGCTGTTCATGGGGCGATTTATACGCGCCGCTTGCAGAGTATTGGCCCTCGACCACTGTTCGCATGTGTCGGGAAGAGTCTATCGACATGTTCGTCAGTCGAATTGATGTGCACAGCCTCGCGCCGCCTTTTTTGGATGGAACAACTGCACTGACTGGCGCCGATCAATCAACCAGCGAGGGCCAGCTCGTTCGCTGAGCGGTAGGTCAACCGCTTACCCCTGCAAACATGAAAAAAGGGCAGGAGTCGTTCCCGGCCCCTGCTCTGTTCGTGCGGTCAGAACTCGTCTGACATCGCCCCGTGAATGGTATGCACGACGCGCGCTGCAAGGTGCGCCGGAAGCGCATTGTAGTCACCTTCGTCGAGTGCGACGTATCCAAGCTCGCGATCCTCAATGATATGCTGATCGAAGAAGCTGTGCAGCGCCCGGCGCTCTGCCACAGCCAGCGCGTCAAAGTAGCGGTCCGAAGTCGAAATGCGTTGAAATTGCGTAGCCATTGTATCCTCCTGATGTCTGCCGTTGACGGCAGGAGCAGGACGGATGGGCGTGCAGCCGGCGGGTCAGGGATCGTCCCGAAGGGCGACCGCGAAGGGGCGGTAGGGGTGACGATTTTGTCGGACCGAAGCCAAGCGAAGGGGAGGCAAAATGGTGGGACCCTGCCGTCCTTGACGCGCCGGTTGCGCGCCCATCAGAATGGGACAACCGTGAGCCAGGCCCCCTCCCCCGCCAGACAGTTTGGACAACGCAAGAAGGGGCGCTGTCCGGTAGGACAGGACCCCTTCGGGAGGGAGACCGACGGGAGAGTTCAGTCGATCTCGGGAGCGTCGGTGTTGTCGTTGTCGTCGCTCGACCCGTTGCCGCGTGAGAGAAAATCGACCTTGTCGGCGAGGATCTCGGTGCCGTAGCGGGTGACCCCGTCCTTGTCCTCCCACTGGGTGTAGTGGATGCGGCCCTGGACCGAAACCAGCTGGCCCTTGGAGCAATACTGGCCGACGGTCTTGGCGAGGCCGTTGAAGCAGGTCACCCGGTGGAACTCGCTTTCCTTGGCGGTGTAGCCGTTCTCGTCCTTGTAGGTCTTGCCGTCCTTGTCGCGCGCGGGGCGATCGGTGACGACGGTGATCCCGGTAACGTTGGTGCCGCCTTTGGTCTCGCGGGTGTCAGGATCGCGGGCGATGCGGCCGGTGAGGATTGCGATATTGGTCATGATGTAAGTTCCTTCAGTTCCTCAAACCGGAGACCATCTCCGGCTTGCGGACATCCAGAAGAAGCAGGGCATGGGAGGACTGCACCGCAGGAGCGAAGCTCCAAGGGAAACCCGTTCATGACGGGTGGTGCGGGCAGGCAGCGCAGCTGCCAACACGGCCGGCAAAGGAACGGGTTGCTGTCCTCAGCTGACCTGGTTCAGGACTGTTCGCGAAGAAAGCCGGATGGGTATCAGGTGCGGGCCTGAAGGCTCACGTGACCCTGCTGCAATCAACCTGCCCCATCGCCTTCCGATGCCGCCAGCAGATCCATGAAGTTGCGGGCTGCTTCCCGGTCTTCCTCGTTCTCGAACGCCATATCGAGATCGGGGGCGGACCCGAACATGTGCAGGAAGGACCAAAGTGCAAAGCGTTTGCCGAAGTCTTTATCGAACACCGACAAGTGTCGGCTTTGCGCCCCAATCTAAGTTATAGCCGACCGCGTTAGGTCTAACCGGAAGCTGCCGTTCGTTGCGACGTCGGAGCGCCCCGCCATGCCCCAAAAGAATGGCCTTGGTTTTTCAATTGGCCTAGTGTCGCGGAAGCCACCCGCCAGACGTCGAGATCGAAGCTATTACAAATCAAATCGTAGTTTGATTAACGAAATCACCAGCCTATTCTGACCCAAAAGAAAGATGACGTTAGTTCTTAAACAATTAGACCATGACAATCTCTGCCACGGCTGGGAATGGGAAGTCGAAGACATCGACATTCTGGCCGAACGCGTGGCGCGCGTGGCGTTGGGACAATATCGGCATATTGCGCAAATCCTCGAAGGTCTAGCGGTCTCAGCTCCAGCGGGTTCCGCTCAGCACGCGGCAGACGCGCTTAAGAAGCTGAAGGTCGCAAAAAATGGTGATCCATGGCATCGTGATGGCTGGTTGTTCCAGATAATATCCTGGATTGCCGCCAATCAGGAAAAGCAAGGAGCAGCGCTCGCTCCCCCTCACATCTTCCATGCGCACAAGGGCTTTGACGGCTTGCAGTTGGAAATTTCAGATGACTGCAAGTCGGTGACCGCTGTCGTGATCTTCGAAGACAAGGCCACTGAGAAAGCGCGCCGAACAATCAAGCGTGAGGTATGGCCCGATATCGAACACCTCGAAGCCGGTGGGCGGATCGCTGAGCTAACCCATGAAGTATCAGCAATCCTTGAGCGGCAGCAACAGGTGCATCCTGACCTGGATATCGACCACGCTATAGATCGCATCTTGTGGCAGGAAGCGCGCCGCTACCGCGTTAGCGTCAGCATCGACGACAGGCACAAATCTCATGATAAGCGCAAAAAGCTCTTCAAGCACTACGACGTTTCTGCGGATGGCGGTGTTGTTCGCCGCCGCGCCGAAACTATGCACTTTGAAGATCTTCGAGAGTGGATGACCAACTTTTCTGATTTGGTTGCCGAGAAAATCAAGGCGATTGCGAATGTTTGATCCAATCACTTCCGCGTTGATCGCCGCTTCTCCGCCGCTCGAAGGGCTCGATTTGGAAGCGCTCCCCAAGCGCCTTACCGAGGCATTCGCCGATATCGTCGCCGCAAAGATTAGGCTTCGTGGAGCAGAAACCGAGAAAGCTTCCGAAACGCTTGAAGAAACGTTGCTCGAGGTTCGCCGGTTAGCCGCTGCGCATGAGGCATTTGTCGCACTCTTGCCCGAGCGTGACAATCGCGCGGCCGCCGCATTTGTGGCTGCTTCTGCTCATCAGGTCTGCTTGATTGGCTCTAGGGCCGATAGGGGCGAGCTTTCCTATCTGGACGCCACTAGCGTAGCTCCTGAAATCTGCGCAGCACTGCTGTTCATGGTCGCAGAAGCCCATGCCGATGCCGCCGAATGCGCGAAACGCATTTCAATTGATCTAGCTGAAGGGACGGCCGTGGAACGCGCGCTCCTGACATCGATCAAATTGCTCGCCACTGGACGCCTTCGAAACGTCGGGCAGCAGGATATGCCGGACATCGAGACTGACCAGGCAACGCCGGAACAGGCTATCGACGCCCTTTATCTAGAGCTGCTCAAGGGCATCAAAAAGCTAGCGACACGTCTGCTGTCGCAGGTGGACCTGGACCCGGCCGCCGGCGGCATCGAACCCGCCTCTAGCTATTTCATTCGAGTTAAAGAACTAAGCGTCGGTCAGCTTGAGGATGTGTTCGGAACCGGCGATCATATCTTTAATCTATTCCCCGGCCCGCTGCATTTGGCCAACCTCCTTATCGCGGTGGAGCGTGACCTTATCGAGTCCGCGCTGACCCGCCTGCCAGCTCCGCAAGGCGTAGACGACGATGCCTGGTGGCAAATCATTCGCCGAATGGCCCGCAAGCGCCCCTTCCTGTGGCGAAATCATCGCGACGCGATCGCCAGCAACTATCTCGAGAAGGGAACATCGTCCGCGATCAGTTTCCCGACTGGTGGCGGTAAATCTACTCTCGCTGAGCTAAAGATAGCTGCATCACTCATTCGGGGCGAAAAGGTGGTTTTTCTGGTGCCCACCCACGCACTCGTCGATCAGACGACGCGTGCGCTCAAAGATTCTTTCAATACCTTCGAAATCGTCGGTGACGTCGAGGACGAAGTGATGTTTTCTGACATCGTTGTTCTGCCCGAGGTTATCGTCACCACACCAGAGCGTTGCTTAATGCTCCTGACAACGCAGCCAGAAGCATTTGCGGACCTCGGCCTTATTGTGTTTGACGAATGTCATTTGCTTCATCCTCGAGATTCCGATCGTAGCCGCCGCAGCATCGATTCAATGCTCGCGATCCTAAATCTTTCTAGAGCCGCTCCCGAGGCAGATATGCTCATGCTTTCGGCAATGATGAAAAATGCCGATGAGATTGCGAAATGGCTGGAGGAACTGACAGGCCGAGCATGCCTCTCCCTAAGCTTAGCATGGAAGCCAACGCGTCAAGTTCGTGGTAGCGTCGTTTATCCTGCCGATACCATCAATGAACTTACAACTAACCTTCGACAGGCGCGGAAAAAATTTTCAACCCACAAGAACCCACCTGCGGCAATCAAACGCGAATTGGTTGCTCAGCCATTCGGTTTTTTCAGTCTCTTGCAAACCTGGGCTAGCAAGGATCGGAGCGATTACACCTTACAACCTCTTCTCGATGATGCACACCATCTTTCCACCGGCAGATCGAAAGGTGGCGCCTGGTATCTCACGCCAAACGGCAACCACACGAGCGCGCTGATCGCCGCAGCTTCAGCGTCAAGCGGTCTCAAAACACTCGTGTTCGTTCAATCTACCGTCTTGGCAGAAGCATCGGTGAAGGAATTCCCGAATTTGCTGAAGTCGCCCAAGGTCAAGCTTACCGACGAAGAGCTTAAGTGGCATAGCTTGGCCGCTGAAGAAATGGGCGGCGCTGACCACTGCTATTTGACGCCTGTAGCTGATGGGCAGGTCGGCGGAGGTGCAGCCAGCCACCACGGGCTGCTTCTCCGCGAAGAACGGCTGCTGCACGAATCCCTTTTCAAGCGGAAGGATGGCATTGACGTTCTTTTTGCCACCTCGACACTGGCTCAAGGTATGAATTTGCCAAGCGAAGTCGTGATTATTTCGGGCGATAGTCGCTTCGATCCGGAAGTTGACAAGATGGCTCAACTTGAAGCCCACGAGTTGCTAAATGCTGCGGGACGTGCAGGGCGGGCGGGCGAAAACTCGCAAGGGTTCGTGCTTGTTGTCCCAAGCCGTGTCGTTGAGTTCGATAACAAGTCGAACCTCATCAACTCACACTGGCTTACCCTGCAATCGATTTTTGCTCAGAGCGATCAATGCCTCGTGATTGACGATCCAACAACCATCCTGCTCGATAAGATTCACGCAGGCGCATTCGAACAAGGGATGCCGGCATATTTCTTAAGCCGCTTGCCAGCCTCGGACGAGAATGGAACCGATGCGCCGATCAGAGATATCATATCTCGGTCGTTTGCCGCCTATCGAGCGCGACAAAGAGGAGATGCCGATTGGATCGAAAGCCGTATCGCTTCCGCCTTCGCTGCGCGAAAAAGTGCAGAACCAGAAGACGATTCCAAATGGCTCGACCGCGTGTCAGGGCTGACTGGCGTATCGGTTAATATTCTCCACGAACTGTCAAACTTGTACGAAGACACCAAAACTGGCGAGACTACTGAGGCTGCTATCGACGCGTTGCTCGAATGGTTCGAGGCCAATCCGGACAGCTTTCTCGAGTTAGTACGGCCGGAAAACATCCAAGGCTTGTTTGGTGGCGAGTATGACAAATTGACGTCTGAGCGCGACAGGGGCGCGTTCGCCCTGCCAGTTGTTTCTGCAATGCTCAGGCTTTGGATGAAGGGCTCTCCGCTTAACGTGATTGAGGCATGTCACCCGAAGGAAGACAAGGCAAAATGCAAGCATTCGCGCCACTTCGTGCTTCGTATCGTCCCTGACATCGCCTTTGTAGCGGGTTTGCCCGCGCGTTTGCTTGCAGCACAGGATGAGGAGGACGAGGCGGTGCCGTTGGTAATCGCAACGCTCGGGAGCTGCGTTCGCGAGGGTTGTGACAGTCCGGAAAACCTTGCCACCCGCCTCGCCTTGGGCCGCTCCGTTTCTCGTGTTGCCGCGCGGAAGAAGTATGAGGAATTGCTGCCCCATTTTGAGGATGGAAAGCCAAACGAGCCATTCGAAAATGCAATGGATCGATATCGCAAGGCTTCTGCTTTGAGCCTATTCAAAGATTTATAGAAGAATCGCTTCGACGCCCGGCGCTTACCTTATAGCGCCCGTCCTATTCGTTGTCGCAAACCAAGCCAATAGGGGGAGGCTGACCATGGGTGCCAGCTCGCAACAGTTGGCGAAATTGCGTGATTGCAGCCGAAAGACGGATCAAAAGGTACCGTTCACGGGCAGCAGACCGTCGCCTTTTCGGCTCCTATTGCGGAACCACGATCTAAATCGGCCGAGTCTTCGAGAAGCGTGGAATCAGTTCGCGCGCCACTGCCGAACCCGAGTCCGCAATTGCCGCTAAGCAACGGCGCACTGAAACGGCATCGATGTCCTTTTCTGTCGAGAGCACTTTCACCAGAGCTGCGGATTTGTCGCCAAGTCCCGCATAGCTCCAAAAGCTCTCGTCTGATCCATTTTGATCAACGAGGCGTTGCAGCCAGGCGAGATACCACTGCTTGCGCTCGATGACATCCATCCGTTCGACAATCGCCAAAAGTGAAAACGCTGCACCTGGCAAGTGTTTGGTGGACTGCTGCCATTCGTCAATCCGGGGGAGTAGGCTTGAAAGATACGGCCAGTCGGGTGGGATGGGCGTCATAAAGGGTCCAACCAAACCGGCGGCCTGCAAAGCATGAGGCGTGTTGTCCCAGCTCGGACGGCGCTTTGGCACGGCATTTTGCATTACCCAGTCGGCAGCTGGCGTCCACGCCGCCCAGAATCGTTCATCTGGTTCTCTCTCGGAGACCATTAGCTCATGCGCGACCGCGTCGAGATAGTCGCCAATTAGCTCCTCAGCTCGCTCATGATAGGAGTAGGCCAACAGCGATTTCCACTCGCTGCCCAGACCGGCTGCAGCGGAATACCGGCCGATATACTTCGCCAGGGCATGCCCCCACTCATATGGGAAATGTCGATCATAGCGATCCGGATCATCCTCCGAATAGCTCCGGGTCCACTCGACCAGCGATTCAAGATATAGAGAAAAATGCGCTCGGCGTTCCGAAGTCGCCACCGTTTCAGCCCAGTTCATTCTCTCGAGAATCTCTTTTACCTTTGTCCAATCCAATCCGATCTTGGACGGCATCTTCAAATGATAGAAAGGCCGTTTCCATTCCTTGGTGAAAACCCACTGCATTTTGTACGGGGCGGGCGGAACATCCGGCATTCGCGATAGATTCTGATTTTTCAGGCCACGTTTGACAGCACGCTTGCGCCGACTAACCATCCGCTCGGCAGCTTTCTGCTTTTCGCGGTCGCTGCGCCAATAATGCCCAATATCGAGCACACAGCAATCGAGTGCAGCAATGGCAACGGTCCAGGCAAAGTCGCCTCTCCGATCCCAACGCAACCCTTCCATCACAGCAGAGGCTATCGCATTCAGTCGCTGGACCACGAGGGCCAATACGACTTCATCAAGTTCTCTTGAAAACGGCTCAAGTGTTGCGAGTGCTGGCAATCCCCAAGCCGCATATTCCTGAGGATCGGATGGCAAGATAGATTGGTCAAACAAGAATCGTTGATCTTCGGGCGAGCGCTGAATCCGCGCTCCAGCAAGGAGCAGTTCTTCTATCCACACGCGGTGCGATCCCACAAACTCTTTGCTGCCGTGATGCGCAGCCACCGCAGCTGCGCCCACGATTGCCGCATTTCTGATATTTCCAAGAGAACCAAACCGGCTCTCCTCCGGCTGCTGCGGATCAGCTATTAGCTTCTTTGCAAGCTCAATGCCCTCATCAAGCGTCATTGCATCGTCGATGGCGCCATTCTCTCTAGTCGAATTTACCCAGTTGAAGAGCCTGCTGGCTTCCGACAAGCGCTTCCGGTCTTCATCCAGTTGAGCTATTTCCGGTAGAGCTTCTTTGGGTGGACTAATCGTGACAACAACCTGATTGTCTTCCTCACCTTCGGTCAATTCGATTTGGCGCGGGTCGCTATCGGAAAAGCAGCGCTCGATCCGCTTCTGATGTTCGGTCATGATGGCCGGATGATCCCGTTCCTCCAGAAACTCGACTAGGTCATCCGCTTCCCATTGATTTCGCCGATCGTCAAAAGCGCGCTGAGCCGCTTCACTGGCTTTGAAGCGAAACGGCAGCAGAAAGGCATGGGACATTGGCTGGTACGTCGCATGGCGCTCGTGATATGCTTCAATAGCATTGATATGTATCTCACCTGCGTTCATGAACCCTATACGATAGGCTTTGTCACTGCGGTCGAGATGACGCCGAATGTCGTAGTTCCACAATCTTGGTTCGCCTAAAAAGGGTCCGCACCAGTCCAGTGCTCCAGGCGTATTAATATGGTCGTGAAAAATCGCGATGCACGGCGATGCTGTCGTTACTAGGCCATGTCGCTGGAGAACCAGCTTCAACAATTCTTCGGGCGAGCGGCCATCGGCGATTTTCTTGTGGAGCCAGTCATCTAGCGCCAGATAGGCCGACCCCAGCACATGTGATCCAAGTATCCCGCTTGCCCAACGATAGACAGTCGCGTCGCCCCAGAGCGGAATATCTGCCCAAGGCATTCGAATAACGAGAGGTTTGGGTTTTTTGCGATCCTCGCATTTTGAGTACCACCGCCAATAGACGGCGGCACGCATTTCCAGGCGATGAAACAAGCGAATGGCCTGGGTCTCATCGGTTTCAAAAAGTTGCGAGAAACCCGCGCGCAAAGGCGAGGAAGGAAAGAACTTGGTGTTTCCGCGGATGCCAGCGTCTTTGTACTCATGCCAAGAGAATAGCTGGTCGGGTATTATGCTTTTGCTACCATGGCGAACTCGTTTTCGGGGAGGAACGAATTGCTGGAGGCACATGTCGACCCATTCTTTGGGTAGCGCGCTCGGCACCCGGCGCGGCGACTCCAATATGTTCTCTCGGGCCGACCGCAACCGACTCTCTTGCGCAAGTCTTTCCAGATAGGTCTTTGTGACCGATTTCGCCGAGTTGGTAGATAAGGTCAGGACTTCCCGAAATCTGTCTTCAACCTTTTCCCAGTCTCGATGATTAGGCAATTTATGATCGAACGGTTCCCGCCTATCGTCCCAATTCTCTGGACGTTGGGCATCTTCGATCGTCACCAGCCAGCGATAGCAAATAGCTGCCATCCCTTGCGACAATCCGTTCGGAATATGCTCGGTGGCCCCGGCCCAAAGCCTAGCTATCTCGGACAGCTTCGGAACGAGTTTGGCGGGCCAGTTTTCCCAATGCTGAAGCGACCACTTCATGAAAGGTACCCAGCTCGGAAGTTGCGGCTTTTTCATATAAGCCAGCAACCGATAACGCTCTGTTTCTTCCATATCCGCGAGCGCCGGTGAGTTGAGGAGCGATTCATCAATCCGCGATTCGAACACCTGAAGAGTTTCTAGTAATCGCGACAACAAGCAGGCGTCATCCGCCAGCAATGTCGGTTGCAGATCGTCTAGGATCGCAGCCGACTTCTCGGAGTAGAGTGGGGCAACCAAAAGACTACGCGACCAAGCCGGATCAAGGCCTTCTGTGTTATCGAGAACCGCTATCAGTGCCTCCCACTCCTCGTAGGCACCGGCCTCGAGGAGCAGTTGCCCCGTCAGGCGGATCGCTCTCATCCACCATAAAGGTTCACCTGCCTTGGCAAGAATATCGGGCATCTTGTCGCGTTCACGTTCCAGGCATCGCGCAACGAGCCAGTCTTCGTGCACGTCGAATGACAGCGAGACTGCATCGCGGCGTTTATCAAACGTGATCGCTCCTTCGTCGATCAGGCTTTGCAAGCCGATTGCATCTACTTCCCCTCTGCCTGGGCGGCGGCCTGGGTCTTGGATCAGCAGCGCACCCAGTTCGGACAGTGCTCTGCTGCGACTAGCGGATGTAGACGGATCCGATCCTGCCTTTGTCGCCCAGGCACCAGCCAAATCCATCTCTGTAAAAGACCCAGTAGGGGCACTGTCGCGCTGAAAGAGTTCACGGAGCAAGAAGAGCGTCCGGTTCTGGCCCGAGAGGTCTTCACGCCGTAACATATCGGCAAATTCCGGAAATGCCGAACCAAGAGTGGCTGCCTCATCCTTGTCAAGATGACCCACGGCAACCTGATTGCCAAGATCGCTGAAGCCTGCCTCTTTGAGAGCCGACGATACTACATCCTGGCCCTGATAGTTGCGTGCCGACGTGACGATTTTCCAGTTCTCGGCGAACGGGCTTTCTGCGATCTCCTTAAGGATTTCGGTCACAACTGACCGGCGATCCGACAGCAGCAAGCGATCAGCACCATCAATTAACAATAGACAGGACCCTGAGCCGGACAGTCGTTCGACGACGGCTGATGGAGTGTCGGGGGCGCCGATGCTTGTAGTGAATTCTTGCCAGCTCTTGGCTGCGATCTGACTATCTTTCAGAACCAATAGTTCTCCTGGGAAATCCAGTCCTAATCTTCGCAATATGGCGGACTTGCCGGTGCCGCCTTCTCCAGTCAGTCTCAGAACGGAGTTGTCGGAGAGGGCCGTCTTGGCGCTTGACCAGATATCTCCCCGGATCAGCGAAAGAGAAACAACACCATGAACGAGGTTGTCTTCAATGGAGCTCAACGCTGTGCGGCTTGCTGTCTTAAGCAAGTCAATCCGGTCGCTCCGAGCTTCGACATGTTCAGGGTAGAACTGCGCAACAACCGATCTGTTCTGATCTAGCAGAGCATGAACCGTCTCCCAGCCAATGACGTGAACGGGAAACTGTCCATTTTTCAAACGCGCCCGCGAGATCTTGCGTGCATGCGCCTGCAATTTAGCATCGTTTGCAGCGGTCGTAACGAAAAGCCACTTCGACAATTTGGGCTCGAAGTTTTCGGCTTTCGCCAATTCAGCATCGAATTCTGTTATGGTAGCTTTCGCACCGTAAAGCGCATCCTTGCCTTTGCACTGGATGCCATAAACCGATGAGTTGTCGTGAGAGGGGGTCAGATAAACATCGACACCGTTTTGGGCTTGGCCAGTACGTCCATTCTTCTGGGCGGTTGGGTCGTTCCAGACCGACGCGAACAAAGCGCGAGCAAGTTCTTCAAACTTCTCCCATGATCTTGGCGGCGCAATCTGTTTGTCAATAAAATCCACTACAAGCGTCTAACTCCGGTGCAGAACATAACACAAGCTATGTCGATCTAGTTTTCTGTTCCTGAATTTTCAAAATTGACGTCTTATCCGCAGGTGCTCTTAATAGGACATAGCGGAGAGCTTCGAGACTTATCTATGAGCGGTTCGGCATCCGCTTTGCCGGTTATTTCGTAACAAATCAGACAGTCCGCTGTCGGCCCAGTTCAAGCTGTAGGCAATGTCGCGATCTGGGGGTGTTAGCGGACATTGGGCTCTGTGCTCACGACCCTTCGCCTCGCTAAAACTTGAAGGCATCCAAATTCGCTATCTCAATTCAGGCAATCGTACAGGCGGACAATCCAACGCGGTCAGTTACTAGGCCCAATGGCTTGAACTGATGACCCAGAGCTTCGTAAGTTTTGCGCGTAGCTTGGTTGCTCCGTCGCTGAGGTCCGAGGCCGCTACGTACGCTGCTGGTACGACGAGCAATGTGAGGAAAGTCGAGGTCGTTAGGCCTCCGATGATTATGAACCCCATTGCGTTGCGCCATTCGGCGGCATCGGATTGCGCGAGGGCGACAGGTAGCATTCCGAAGACCGCTGCCAGCGCAGTCATCAGCACGGGCCGCAACCGCTCTGGGGCGGCGCTGCGCATCGCAGCACCGGCCTCGTCGCCTCGGTCGCGATACTGATTGGCAAGATCGACCAACAGGATACCGTTTTTCATCACGATACCCATCAGCGCGATCATTCCAATTTGGGCAAAGAGGCTCATCTCTTCGCCCGTTGCCCACATCAGAAAATAAGCGCCGGAGAATGATAGCGGCGCGGTCAGCATGATAATGATCGGCTGGCCGAAGCTGTTGAACTGGCTCGCCAGCACAATGTAGAGCGCCACAAGCGCCAGTCCGAAGGCAAAGAAGATGGCTTCGCTCGTTTCGGCCAAGCGGCGGGCGGTGCCTTCCATTTGCGTGGCCAATCCAGCAGGCGGCGGGTTCGCACCCAGCAAATCTTCAACCTGTGAAACGGCGACACTCAAAGGCACACCGGGCGCGGTGTTGGCCAATACTGAAATCTGGCGAGATCGATCGATCCGCTCTATTTCTGCAGCGCTCTGGTTGACCTCGACTTCGGCCACCGAAGCAAGGTCGACCAGCGTTCCTTGCCCGGTTCGCAATGGCAAAGTCTCGACGTCGGAGAGGCTCTGCCGCGCGCTTTCATCAAGGCGGACCCGCACGTCGTAGCGCCGCTCATTATCGTTGAATGTCCCGGCATCGCTGCCGCCGATAAGGGTGCGGGATGCAGCGGCCAAACTACGGGCAGAAATTCCCAAGTCTGCCGCGCGGTCGCGGTCGACCACAATTTGCAGCTCTGGACGTCCGCCTTCGTAGGTTGATCGCACATCGACAAAATTGGATTGAGCAGCGAGCTCGCCTGAGAGCAATTGTGCATAGTCGTTGATTGCGGCTGAATCCCGTCCCGTGATGATGAGCTCAATGGCGACCTGTCCAACGCCTGCCCCGGACACCCAAGGAACCTCCTCGATGGCAATCTCGCGCGCGCTTGGTACATTTTCGCCGAGCGCATCGCGGGCAAATGTCATCAGATCATCTTGTGACAAATCTCGGGAGCGTTTGTGCGTGAGGCCGACATAGATATCGAGTTCATGAACCTTCGGGTTGCTTCCGCTGCCTGCACTCACAAATACCAGTTCAACCTCTGGGTGCTCTCGTAAGGCTTCATCGACCTGCTGCGCAGCTTCCTTCGCGCCCGCAATACCCGTTCCGAGCGGCAGTTTGACCGTTGCAAGAAATTCAGAACGATCCGTTGTCGACATAAAGGTGCTAGGAACTTGGGAAGCGAATAAACCTCCGATAAACACGCTGGCGAGCGCTCCACCTAGCACAAGGTAACGGCGGTCAATCGCCCATCCCACCAGCCGTTCATAGCGTTTGCGCATCCCGACATGGAAGTCTTCTATCCTGCCAAGCCAGCCACTATCGGCATGTTCGGGACGCAGCAGCCGAGCCGACATGGCTGGCGTAAGCGTGAAGGCGACCAGCATCGACACGCTGACCGAAAAGACAATTGCAAGCCCGTATTGGAAGAAGAAGCGGCCGACAATTCCTTCCATGAAGGCGATCGGCACAAATACCGCCAGCGTTGCGAATGTTCCGGCCAAGACCGCCAGCGCCACGCGCTTGGTCGCTGAATGCGCTGCCTCTGTAGGCTCAACCCCTTCATCGACGTCGTTTTGCACCGCCTCGACCACAACAATCGCATCATCGACCAGCAGGCCAATCGCGACCGTCAGCGCCAGCAGAGTGACCATGTTGATGGTGAAATCGAACGCTGCAAAAGCGACAAAGGTCGCAACGATTGAAGTCGGAATGGCGAGGAGAACAATAATCGTCGCACGCCAACTCAGCAGAAACAGGAAGGTCACTGCCACAACCAGCAGCACTGCGATAAACAGGTCGAACAGAACATCGCCGATCGCCTGTTCGATAAACCGCGAGGTATCCCGTGCGATGACAAAGTTCACGCCTTCGGACGTGTTGGTTTGAATGTCCTCGATTTCCGCGCGTATCTGCTCAGCCACGGCAACCGTGTTCTCGCCGCTTTGCTTGCGGACTTCGAGCACCACGCCAAGTTCGCCGTCGAGCTGGGCATAGCTATTCTCGTCTTCGACCGCGTCTTCTACCCGCCCGATATCACCGATCCGCACGGTTTGCCCATTGGGCCGATAGACAACCGGGATCGCGGCAAACTCCGCCGCATTTCTCGCCTCGGCCAATGTGCGGATGCCAAACTGCCGGTTCCGGCCATCGGTTACCAGCCGTCCACCCGGCAGCTCTGCGTTCTCGCGCTGGATCGCGGACAGCACATCATCCGCTGTCACGCCGCGTCCGCGCATGGCTGATGCATCAAGCCAAATGCGCATCTCGCGCTCGCGCCCGCCGACAAGCTGAACCGAACCGACACCCGGCACGCGTTGCAACCGCTCCTTGACCACTTCGTCGGCGAAAGTGGTGAGATCACGGATCGGCAAGTCTCCCGAAAGAAGCACCGAGAGGATCGGTGCTGCATCCGGGTCAACTTTTTCAATCACGGGCGGCTCGGCATCAGCGGGTAGGTCCCCTCCCAGCCGAGATATCTTGTCGCGGACTTCCTGCGCCTTCAGGTCCGCATCTTCCTCCAGCTCGAACTCCAGATTGACGATGCTGACACCCTCGGCGCTGATGGACCGCATCTGTTTTAGGCCGGATATTGTGTTGAGCTGCTCCTCAACAATGTCGGTAACTTCAGTCTCGACTGTTCCCGGAGAAGCACCGGGCAGGGTGGTGGTAACGGATACGTATGGAAACTCGACCTCAGGGAAGAGATCAACGCCAAGACGGCCAAAAGAGACAATGCCAAGCACGACAAGCGATGCAATCAGCATCGTCGCAAAGACCGGTCGCCGGATTGATACGTCGGCTAACCACATATCAGGTTTCGCTTGGGGTGCGGCGCGGCTTGACTGGCGCGCCCACGCGCAAGGTAGCCGGAGGATTGAGTATGACCTCGTCTCCCTCGCTCAACCCCGACTGGACGCGAACTCTATCAAGGTCGATACTCTCGTAAGTCACCTCGCGGCGCTGCGCCTTCCCGTCCTCGACCACCAAGACATTGGAGGACGCATTGTCGCCTTGAATGGCAGTTCCCGGCAGGATGATCGCCGGTTCGGGAGGAACCTCAATCAGAGCGCGTGCAGCCAGCCCGGAGCTAATCCGATAATTCGGGTTGCGGATCGGGAGCCTCAGCTCGACCATCCGGCTTTCCGGATCGACGCGATCATTGATGATGTAAACGATGCTATCGAACGGCTCATCGAACCCTTCGATAAACACGCGAGCAGGCATGTTTCGGCGAAAGGCGTCCACATATTCCTGCGGGGCATTGACGATAGCAGCGACTGTCCCGAGCTCTTGCAATTCAAGCGCTGCAGATTGCCCGCCCATCGAGAAACGATTGTTGAGATAGACACCCTCATCCACCAATCGCGCGGTCACGACGCCGTCATAGGGTGCGCGTGTGATCGTATCGCCAAGCGCCTGCTTTGCTGTTCCAAGTGCAGCCTCCGCTTGGGCTTTCTGTGCGCGGGCGACGGCCAACTCGGTTTCGATAGCGTCGACTTGCGCCTTAGAGACGAACCCTCTCGGGGCAAGCGCCATCACTCGGCCATGTCGGCGCTCTGCCTCAATCGCTTGTGCCTCGGTAAGATCAACTGCCGCCTGCGCTTCCGCGACGCTCCGCTGATAATCAGCCTGGCGAATTCGGAAGAGCGGTTGCCCGCGTGTCACCCTGTCGCCGACTTTAACAAATATCCGTTCAACCGGCCCCTCGGCGAATGCGCCGATTGCACTGCGCTGTTTTGCTGCGATGGTGCCGAACGCCTTGACCGGATTGCTCAAAAGCTCGGTCTTTACGATGATCGTTTCGACTTGGCGCGGCTCTAGTTGGGCCGGTTCGGTCACATCGACAGTTTCCGAGCTATCCGAACATCCGGCCAGAGCAACTGCGCAGATAGTCAGCCACGACAGGGCACCGCGCCTCAGCATGTGTAGGCACCCCGGCCACTTGCTACGAGCTTGCCCTCAGGGCCAGTAATGTGCGTCTCTGCAACAGATATCTGCCGCCCAATCTTCACAATACGCCCGGTCGCAGTGAGCGGTCCTGATGTGGCTGGACGATGATAATCGACCCTTAGATCGGCGGTGGCTTTGACCTTCGCCCCCATCGCAAGGAGAGTGTAAAGTCCAGTAAGGTCGATAAGAGACGCCAAAACGCCCCCATGAGCGGCGCCTAGCATGGGGTTGGAAACAATCTCCTCGCGCCATGGCATTAGGAGCTGAAGCTGATCGGCGGAATATGATTGTATCTCAAGGCCTAGCCACTGGTGAAAGGGTGCAATGCGCAGCATCTCTTCCAGCTGTTCGCGCTCAATAGCGATCGGCTCTTCTGTCATGATGCCTTTGCCTCCAAACCATGATGGCCTGTGAGAAATCCGACAATCGCAGCTGAAAATGCATCATTGGAATCTCCAACAACCATGTGCGTTGCGCCTGCAATGTCCGTGTATTCGGCATGAGGGACGAGTTCACGCAGGTGCGCGACTGACTCCTCAGAAACTAGATCGCTCGACCCGCCCCGGATTAGATGGAGCGGTAGCGACAAATTTGCCGCCGCTTGGCTCAGCCCTTCAAACTGTCTTTCCTGATGATCTGGAGCCAAGCGCTGGTCATTCATGATGTTGCGGATGAACATTGGATCCCAGTGCCAATAGAAGCGGCCATCGTCCTTTTGCCGCAGATAATGTTTGAGGTTACCTCCAGCCCCGCGCTTCTGGCGATGCGGCATGTAACTGGCGATAATTTCCGCCGCCTCTTCCGCGGAAGCAAACCCGCGATCAATATGCTTCTCCATGAAGCCCACCACGCGCATGACCCCGCTTGGCTCCATCCGTGGCGCGATGTCCACCAGAGTGAGCGAGGCGAAGCTACCCGAAGCAAGTTCACCCTCGGCAATCATGCCTGCAAGCCCGCCAAGCGAAGCACCGACAACCGCAGGTTTGCAATCCAGCTGGGACGCAATCGCAACGAGATCGGAAGCAAAGTCACGAAGGTCATAGGAGCCGTCTTCAGACCATGCGCTGTCGCCATGGCCGCGCAAATCAAGCGCAATGACACGGAAGCCAGCCGAGGTGAGTTCACCAGTGACACGCTTCCAGGCGCGGCGGGTCTGCCCACCACCATGCGCAAGCAAGACAGGCAGTCCTATTTCACTTCCTGAGACTTCGGCGGCAAGCTTGATCGCGGCATGGCCTCTGATGGTTTGAACTTTAATCGGCATAACTATCAGTTCCTATATTGTAAATCATTTTACAGTAAAGTACTTTATTTTTCTCAGCCCGGTGGTATGGCTGACCACATGGAAATCAATTTGGACAAAGACGCTGATGCAGCCGCAGAGAGCTTTCTGACTGACACCGATCGGTTCGTTTTTTTGCTGGAGGACGTAACCTCGCGATTGCGGCGCAACTTTGATCTTTCAGTCGAGCAGTTTGGCCTCACTCGCACGCAGTGGCGCACTTTGGCCTATGTTTACCGGACACCTGGAATGACTCAGACGCAGCTAGCAAAGCGGCTAGACCTAGAACGCGCCAGTATTGGTCAGGCAATCGATAGGCTTGAGAAAATGGAGCTGGTCGAACGACGAAGTGCGCAAAATGATCGGCGCGTGTGGCATGTACACCTGCTGCCTGCTGCAATTGAGTTACTGCCAGCATTGCGCAAGGAGGCAGACGCCACCTATGAAAGGCTTCTCTCTGGTTTAGGTCTCAACGATCTTGAGCGCTTCGGTAAAGCCCTAGCAAAGATGCGTGATAACCTTGATATCGATTAGGCGCTCGTTTGCAGGGTCCGTGGCCACCAGCGGTGCTGGCCTACGTGAACTTCTGCTTCTGGGTCGATAGGCGAATGTCGGCTTCTAGCGCTAACTCTCGAAGAGCTGACTTCTTATCTCGGCTCCCACCGACTCAGCAGTTTCTAACAGGCAGGCATCATCGAGGTGCGCGTATCTTGCGGTAGTTCCCACGTCGCCATGACCAAGCAAGCTGCCGATCATCGGCAGCGTTTCGGACGAACGAGCGGCAAGGCTCGCATAGTTGTGCCGCAGGTCGTGTAATCTGACATCCTCGATGCCCGCTTCGACCCTCAGCATGCGCCAGAACCATTCGATTGCGGAGACGGGCAGCACATCGAACTGGAAGACGCGCTCATGGCTCTTTCTGCGCGGCAAGCAATCAATAACTGCCCTCGCCTCTTTACCAAGCCAAACGACACGTGGTCCTGCCTTTGAGTCGGTCAGCTTTAGTTTGCGCCCCTGCACCTCGCCCCACGTGAGGTTGAGGATTTCGCCGCGCCGACACCCGGTCAAAGCGAGTAGCGAAATTACCGCCACCTCATTGGGGTTGTCCGCCCGATGCCGTGCTAGCGCTTCTCCAAGACGGGCCATTTCGGCTTGGCTCAAGAATCGCTCGATCTTTCGCCCTTTGTTGCGCTTCACGCCACGAAAGGGGTTTGAGTGCTCGGGTAGATAGCCCCATGCTTCGGCCTTCCCGAACATCGCCTTCAGTATTTCCATAGCACGGTTGGCCGCGCCCGGTCCTGCCGAGCGTGTTAGCATTGCATGCCAGCGCACAGCGTCAGCATGGCTGATCTCGTCGATGAACTTTCCGGCGAACGCATGTTCCAAGTGCGTTCGACGGTAGATGTCATGTATCTCAAGAGTGGATGGCTTCCAGGTTGGAGCCGCCACCTCCCAATAGTGCCGAAGAAAGGAAGCATAGGTCGGCGTCTTCTTTCCGCGTTGCTTCTTGTCCGCCGGGTTCTGGCCCAATTCGATCCTCAAGATGAGGCGACGCGCAACATCCTTGGCGATCCGCTCGGTTACAATAGCCGCATCGCCGATTGTGATAAGTCTCTGCTTTCCGCCCATCGTGCGCTGCAGAACGTAACTCTTCCTGCCAGACGGATGGATACGTTCGCCAAAACCGGGAAGGACGTAGTCGAACTTTGTGCGGCGCTTTCCAACATCACCCGGAACGATGCGCGCCAGCTCCTCGGCAAGGATGCGCTTGAGATCATAGCTGGTCATGCGGTCATCATCCCCATTGAGTTTGCGAGGCTGGAACAGATGCGGTCGGCGCTTTCCGAAATCACTTCGTCGGCGAGATGCGCGTACCGCGCTGTCGTTTCAGGCAGCGCGTGGCCAAGCAGCTTGCCAATGGTCGCAAGCGGTATCCCTTTCGCGATGGCCACCGAAGCAAAGCTGTGACGCAGATCGTGCAGGCGCACATCGGGCAAGGCTGCCTTGCGCCTGATCTTCTCCCAGTGCTGGCCCAGGTTGATCGGCGCCTCGCGATACATTGCTGGGAACACGAGCTGATCGTCTCCGCGCTGTTGCAGCCCATCGAGCACAGCGATTGCCTGCGAATTCAGGTAGATCGTCTTCGGTCCGGTTTTGCTGTCAGGCAATGCAAGGCGCGGAAATTGGACGTAGCGCCAGCGCAATGTCGCAATCTCTGAAACCCGTGCACCGGTATAGATCAGCATCAGCAAAGCTGGGACCACGAATTCATTCGCGCCATCGTGTTCTGCTAAGACCTTGCCGAGCCTTCGATATTCATCGGCTGAAAGATATCGTTCCGGCAAGTCCCGCTTGAAGCGAGAGACGCCGCGACAAGGGTTGGTGTTCTTCTTGCGGTATCCAAGCTTCTCAGCATATTGCATGATAACCGACATGACAGGGATGCTGCGATTGAAGGCTCCTCCCACGTCAGCCATGCTATCTCGCCAGCGATTGATGTCAGCCCGTTCAATCGCGTCGACAGAGAGTGTTCCAAACCTTGGGATCAACCGCTTGTCGATATAGGCCCGTGATGCATCGCGCGTGGACGGTTTCCAATGCGGCGAATAGTCGAGCCAGAATTCCTCGGCGAAGTCTGCAAAGAGCGGAGCCTTTTGCCTCTCCGGAGCGGTAGGAAGATCGGCAAGCGTTGTCTTGATTAGCAATCTGCGCGCGGCAGCGCGCGCGGCGGGTGCGCCCAGCGCCCCTGCCGCCACTCCCGCGCTTCCCAAAGTCACCATCCGCTGCACGCCTCGCGGCCTGTGCTTCACGACCCAGGTGAGGTGCCCCGACTTGCGCTTACGAAGTCCGAAGCCGGGCAGCTCGGTATCCCAAGTGATACCGACAGGAAGCGACTTTCGCCGCGCAACAAAGCCGGTCAGTTTTAGATGGTGGGATTGCCTGCGGCGGGATACTGCTGCGCCTTGGCTACCACCTGATTGCTCGCCCCTTCGGACAAACAATACCTCTGTTTCGTCGTGCTTTTTTGCCATCTCATGCAGCTACCGCTGCGTACGGTGTGCTACCGTTTTCCCACTGCGAGGTCTAAGTCCAGAAACGACAGAGAATGGGTTTTGAACGGGCATTGGCATCTGTGCCGATCGAGCGAAAGCAACAGCCCGGGACGCTGAAGCGAACCGCAAGCGCCAGTTCGGAAGCAAGCATCCCAACCAAGACGCACCCCTGATAAGCTGACGGCAAAAGAAGCGCGTGCGAGATAAGGGAGCGGGGTTTGTCGCTCCCGTCAGCCTCGCGCCGCTTCGACCCGTTGGCGCTCAGGAGTGCATGCGGGGCCCGGACCAAATACGCCGCGCCCGCAGGAGCGCCGCCGCAGGTGGTGCGGGACCGAGCGCGTCACCAGCACCGCTCCTTACTACTCTCTCCTCTTCCAGCAGCGAACACAAAAAAGGGGCAGGAACCGTCACCGGCTCCCGCCCCATCGGACGTTCAGAACTCGTCGAGCATTGCGCCGTGCACCGTGTGCACAACCCGGCTGGCCAGATGCGCCGGCAAGGCGTTGTAGTCACCCTCGTCCAGGGCGAAGTATCCTAGGTCATTATCTTCCACGACGTGCTGGTCGAAGAAGCTGTGCAAGGCCCGCCGTTCGGCAGTGGCCAGTGCTTCGAAGTAGCTGTTCGAGTTTGATTGAATCGATGCAAGCGCAGTCATGAAATCCTCCTGATATCTGTCGGTAAGACGACAGGAGGAAGGCAGATGGGTGTGTGGCTGGCGGGTCAGGGATCGCCCGGCTGGGCGACCGCCAAGCGGCGGTGGGGGCAACGATTTTGTCGGACTGCAGCGAAGCGAAGGGACGGCAAAATGGTGGGGCCCCGCCGTCCTTGACGCGCCAGCTGCACGCCCATCATCCTTGAAAGTCCGTGAGCCAAACTCCCCTCCCGTTCGATCTCAGGTGTTCGCGAAAACCAAGGGGAAATCGCTTTCCTACAGGACGGGTGATAGTCCACGTCAGCCGAGGAGAGGGTCATCGGAGGGGAAGAAAGAAGTATCCTCAATGCCATCGAAACGAAGCGCTGTAGCCGCACTCCAGAAACTGGAGGCCGACAGGCTGGCACTCGACCAACGTCAGAAAGAACTCGAGAAACAGGCTGCCATTGAACTGGGCCAGGTTATTCTTGGAACGGGGATAGAGACCTTCTCAAAGAGGGGCCTATCCGAAGTTGCAAATGAGCTCGGAAAACTAGGCGAAGAAGAAGCCATAAAGCGGCTGTTTCAAAAGCCAGCCTCCGCATCACGCACAGCTCAAAGCCACTGAAAGTGAATACGAGAAAGGGCCCTGTCCCGTTTGGACAGAGCCCTTTCTTGGGCGGCTGGATGGCTGAGATCAGTCGATTTCGGGAGCATCCTTGTTCTCGTCGTTCTCGCCGGAGCCATTGCCCCTTGAGAGGAAGTCGACCTTGTCGGCGAGGATCTCTGTGCCGTAGCGTGTGACCCCGTCCTTGTCTTCCCATTGGGTGTAGTGGATGCGGCCTTGGACGGAAACCAGCTGGCCCTTGGAGCAGAACTGTCCGACGGTCTTGGCGAGGCCATTGAAGCAGGTCACACGGTGGAATTCGCTTTCTTTTGCGGTGTAGCCGTTCTCGTCTTTGTAGGTCTTCCCGTCCTTGTCCCTTGCAGGGCGATCGGTGACGACAGTGATCCCGGTGACATTGGTGCCGCCCTTGGTCTCGCGGGTGTCCGGATCGCGGGCGATGCGGCCGGTGAGGATTGCGATATTGGTCATGATCTTAGTTCCTTCAGTTCCTCAAACCGGAGACCATCTCCGGCTTGCGAACATCCAGAAGAAGCAGGGCATGGGAGGACTGCACCGCAGGAGCGAAGCTCTAAGGGGAACCTGTTCATGACGGGTGGTGCGGGCAGGCAGCGCAGCTGCCAACACGGCCGGAAAGGAACGGGTTGCGGCTCCTCAGCTGACCTGGTTCAGGACTGTTCGCGAAGAAAGCCGGATGGGTATCGGGTGCGGGTCTGAAGGCTCGCGTGACCCCGCTTCAATCAACCTACACCATCGCCTCCCGATGCCGCCAGGAGATCCATGAAGTTGCGCGCAGCCTCCCGGTCTTCCTCGTTGTCGAACGCCACGTCGAGGTCGGGGGCGGACCCGAACATGTGCAAGAACGACCACAGTGCAAAGCGCTTGCCCCTGTCTTGCTCGAGACCGAGGTCGACCCGGCAATGCTCGATCCCGGCCGCCAAAGTGTCTGGCGCCACGTTAGACAAATTGGTCGAGGCAAAGTAGCGAAGAAGAAGATCATCGAGTTGCATTGCCGATCTTGTAGCTTGGAAAATCGGATGCGGGAACGATAAGTGCCGCGCCGCAGTTTTCAGTAACCGCGTCCGTCCAGGAAGATTGCTGCACAGGCGCGCTGGTTACGCGCGATGAGCAATGAAGCTGTTCAGAGGCGTATCCATTCGGGCATTTCATAACCCTACAATGGAATTGATTGCGTTCGGTACTCCCCTGCCATTGCGACCCGTAGGACTCGGAGCAGCAATGAGTTCTGCGCCTCATGGGCGGCCTTGAATGGGGCCGCCCTTCTTCGGCGATTGGGAATTGATCATCCGAGAGGTCTAGTTGCTCTTTCCCCGTCAAGCGGGACTAGTGCCCAACGGCCCGCGACGATCAACAACCGTGATGCGCTGCTTCTTGGCTTCGATCACGAGGCGTTCGGTCACGCCGTTGCCCGGAAATGCCACCACATAGCGAGGGCTGAGACCAAGCATTTGCTCGTTGCGCTTGAACCCTGCACGAGCACCCAAACGACGCTCAAGCCCGAATGTGAGCTGTTGCACTTCGTGGCGCTCGGCCCAGGATGCGGCCAGTCTGTCGGCTCCCTTACCGTCGCCGCCGTGTACGAGAAACATGTCAGGAACGACCTCGCGCACCCTGTCGAGTGTAGCCCAGATGTTCGCCGCGTAAGTCTTGGCGTCGGCCTCGCATTCGAAACGGTTGCGACCACCGGCAAAGACCACCGGAGTACCCTCGGGAGAATGTGCAGCCTGACGACGCTCCTTGCGTACGCGCAAAAAGTCGCGGGCATCAATCACGGCCGATGTCATGTTCTTCGAGTGGCGCGCACGCGATCCCGATACGGGCTTCCACGAGGAACCGGTTTCGTCGCGATAGAGACCTGCTGCAACCTCACGCATCTGCTCGAACACCTGCATGCTGGCTTCAGCAGACTGGGCACGCAGGGTTTGTTCCTGGAGGTTTGACGAATGCACTTCGGACCCGTCGGCGGATGCCAATAGGGCGCGGATTTCATCCGAGGCCCGATCTACTTGGGTCGACTTGCGGCTGGCTGCACGGTGAAAGAGATTGACGAAGCCCCAAGCGAGATCCTCGGCGTCGGCCTCGAGCGCGGTGTCGGCAAACAGCGCGAACAGATCGGACCAGACTGCTCCGAGCGTGTGAGACATGGCGTCCTCGCAAGGGAAGTCGGATCCGTTGAATGGGGCAGGCGTGATCGAGAAGCCGGATAGATCGAGGCCGGCAAGCTGGGTGGCGAAATTGTCATACATATCTTTAGTCCTCCTGAGACCGGCGAATGCCGACGGAGGAAGTTCCGCGCGGGCCCGTTCGCCGTGTCCGAAAAGGACCGGGATAAGAGACCACCGCACCGCGTCAGCGGGAAACCCCGCAAGGCAAGGCTGGCGTGGGCCACACGGGCCGCAGCCTTGCGCGGGTTGCTGTGGGACCTGACCGGTCCAGGGCACGAGGACCAGCGAACAGGCTGTGCGGGATCGTGTCGGAGTGGCGCAGGAGTTGTCTGGGAGTGATCCAGGATCGGTCCGGGAGCGCTCGGCCAGACCGAATTGACTCGGTGTGAAGGCAAGTGCCAGTACGTGCGGGCTGGCTGACAGAGTTGCTCAAGTTAAGTCTCTTATTCAGGCTGCGTCAGAAAGTTCGGCATCAGCCTCATTGGCACTCGATTGGTGACCGCCCATTTCGAGCAGCAAGGTGGCTGCCTCCTCGGCCTTTGCGGCCGCGGTCAGGATCGCGCGCTCGTCCTGTTTAAGGATCTTGAGCCAGGACGCGATATAGCTAGCATGATGATCGAGATGCGAGACGGGCAATCCCAGTTCGGCACCAAGAATGGCGGAGGACAGCTCGGCGATAAGTTCTTCGACGGCATAGGCATCACTGCCGAAGCGGTTCTTGAGGCCTCGATCGAGTCGCGAAGAATGTCCAGTCCAGTGCGATAGCTCATGCGCAAGTGTTGCGTAGTAATGGTCATAGGCTTCGAAGAGTTCGGCCGGCGGCATGGTGACGCGATCACGCAGTGGCTCGTAGTAGGCTTGCGCGCCATGATGGCGTAGCTCTGCGTCGATCTCAGCGAAGAAGGCATCTAGCCGCTCCTCGCGGCCTTCGGGCTCAAGCGCGGCAACCAGTGGCTTGGGATGGTAGAATTCGGGGAGGCCATCGCACTGGTCGGCATTGAAGACTGAATAGGTCTTCAGCACGCGCCGGCTCTCCGTATCCTGCCCACCTTCAGCGTTTTCGACTTCCTTGGTGTAGTTTTTGTAGAAAATCGCGATGGTCGATTTTTCTCCTTTGCGGACTTGGCCGCCGAGTTTCTGGCACTGGCGATATGTCATCCAGTATGGTGAGGCGTAGCCGCAGGCATCAGCAACCATCCAGAGCCAGAAGGTATTCATGCCGCGATACGGCGTCCCGCATGATCGCAGCGGGCGAGAAAGCGGCAAGCCACGCCACGGCTTGACCCAAGGCTTGGTGCCTTGCTCTAGCTTTTCGATAATGGCGGCGGTGATACGCGCAGCTGGAGAAACTGAAGCAGTGCGGCGGGACTTTGTCATCGATGGTCTCCTGATCGCCGGAACGGACGTGTCCGGGTTCAGGATGAACAAAGCGTCCTCCCCTCTAAGACTCACCATCGTAGGCGACCTTCGGACGGAAACGCGAATAAGGCGGCCCATCCCGAGAGGGACGGACCGCCCGCCGAGTCACCTGGACCTGTCAGGAGGGGTCAGGCAGCCTGCTCGGCAATTTCGTTCGCGGTCTCGTCCTCAACCGGGGCCGCAGTTTCATCCTCGACCGGTTCCTCAGGAGAACCGAAGCACATGATCTCGGGCACCCACGCTCCCGCGCGCGTCTTCACATCCGCTTCGCCAATGAAATTGCCGGAGAAGATACGCTCGGCTGCGCTCGCTAGTTCTGCCTTCTTCGAACCTGCATAGCGGCTGACGAGTTCGGGACCGCCTGCAGCGTCGAGCGCTTCAAGCGTGCGCGCCTTGGCCACACGATCGAAGAAGTTCGCCGCCGTCGGCCGCCACCAATGCGCGGTTTCGATCTCGAGCAGCGACCCGAGTATCTCGTGCAGCGGCGCCGAGCGATCGCCTTCGCAGGCAAGGCTCGCGACCAGTGTGCGGGATACGACATGGCCGAGCCAGGCCGAACGTGCTTCATCGCTCAATGCGCGGAAGCGTTCGAACCGTTCGACGTCAGTCTCGCCGGCGCGCCAGCTCTCGTCGAGCGAAGCGGCGAACTCGGCGAGCGCAGCACTTGCGGGGGCATCCTTCGCCTCGAATCCGGCCACCGGCCCCGATGCGACCGAGCCGACGAGCGTCGACGCCTTTTTCGCGCGCCAGTCATGCCCATCAGCATCTGCGAGCGTGAAGACCATGAAATCAAGCGCGAGCGCAGGATCGTTGGCCAGGTGGATCGCCAGGATATCGCGACGCTGCATCGCGAGCTCGTCGAGCAGACGCTGCGAAAGCGCCCCGCTCTTGCGCTTGGTAACAGCACCTGCATCCACCGGTTCGACAGCTCCGTCATCAGTGTCGATGACTTCAGCATCAGTGTAAAACTGCGGCACCATTGCAGGTTCGCCATTCCGTGAGAGCACAAGGAACGCTCCAGCCTCTGACTTTAGCTCGTCGGCAAGCACTGGCGGACGATCGTGCAGATCGCGCATCGCGCGGTCGATCGAGACCAGCTCTTCTTCCGCCTTGGCGATCTCGCTTTCGTCGCTGTCCTCATCCTCGAGGATGGCCGCTGTCCGGTCGTAGTCGGCTTCAAGGTCGCTGAGCTCGCGGGCTTCCTGCTCACTGAGCGGAGCCGGTTCGCATGGAAGCCGATTGAGGCCCTCGACGAGATCGTGGCTTACATAGTTGCCAAGCGTGGGTCGCACCCAGGCAAGTCCGTGTTCTTCAGCGACGCTCTTCGCAGCGTCATCCATCGCTTTCTGGGCAAGGTCTTCGAGCAGCGCGACATCGATCCAGCTTTCGCTGGCTTCGTCGTCGAAGAGTTCGCGTTCGATCCGACCACCTGCTGCGAGGTAGGCCTCGCGCCCGACCAGAACCGCGCGCGGATCGGAGCCACGAACAGTGGCATCGAGCACCATGCGACGGATCGTGTCAGGCGTGACCTGGTACCAGGCGTCCTGCAGTTCGGCATAGACGTGTGCTTGGCGGTCAATGTCTGAGATCGCTCCATAGGCCTTGGCCATATCGAGCGTGATCGCGCCTTCGGCGAGCGCTTCGAAGACACAAGGTGCGAGGCCCGCCAAGCGCAGACGGCCCTCGACAAAGCGGACTGTGAGACCGAACCGGCGAGCCACGTCTTCGGTGCTAGCTCCCGCCTCGACAATCGCAGCGAAAGCCTGCGCCTCGTCGGCCGGGTTCATTGCGAGGCGCTGGAAGTTCTCGGCAAGGCTCGCTTCGCGCACTTCGCTTTCCTCACCTTCGATGACAAGGCAAGTGACTTCATGGTTCTTGGGAAGCGTGCCTTCCTCGACCAACGCTTGCAATGCAGCGAGGCGGCGCCCGCCAGCTTCGACTTCAAATTTCCCTCGGGTGGCTTTGCGAACTACCAGATTTTGGAGAAGCCCGCGTGCCGCGATATCAGCCCGCAATTGCAAATCGGCAAGAACGTCGTTTGTTTTGCGTACGTTGCGAGGGCTTGAGATTAGTTTCTTGAGAGGAATGGATTGGATCATGAGTAGTCTCCTGTCTTTGTTGCGCCTCACGACAACCGTGCGGCCAAAGACCCAGGAGCTCTCTCTCCTCTAAGTTTTGCTCTTTCGGAGCAGCCACGTCTGCAGTTCATCGTTCCAGTCTTCGCCTCGCGATCTGACCTTGCGGATCAGGATTTTGCGATTGGGTGAAACGTTGGCTTCCAGTCCGCGAGTTGCCGCGAGTTCTCCACCTGCGTCGTGATCGACGAAGAGATGTAGCTCGCTCACGCTCTCGGGGATGGCAACCAGGCCGAAGCGTTCATTGCCCAGCGTTGCCCATGTTGGGATCCCGGTAAGCGCATAGGCCGACATCGCGCTTTCAATGCCTTCGGCGAGACCAAGCCTTCCCTCGGCGGGTGCGAACAGACGGACTGCCGCCTTGCCGAGAGACCCCAGAGCACGTTTCGGCTTGGCAAACGATGCCTGCGTATTGCCGGAATGCGACAGGAAAGTCCGGTGAACGGCAATCGGCCCCTCGTCGAGGCTGACCGAAGCGATCATCGCCGGCAAAAAGCGCGCGCGACCTTTCGGTCCAAGCGGTGTGCGCGGATGAAACCTCAGCGCATGGGAGGTTGCGAGGATGCCGCGCTCTTCGAGATATGCCTTGGCAGGACTTCGCTGCAGCGGTCGGGCATCGCGCCAGATGCGGAGTGCTGCAGCTGATGGCTTGCTGGAATAGCTCGGCTGGAACGGAAATTCGTCAGAAGAACCTGAGAATAGAGCTGAGGTCTCGATCCCTTCACGGGCGAGGGCAGCGAGCACGCTCGCCTGATCACACCCTGCGAAACAATGTAGGAGGATCGCCTTTCGGCCAAGCGTGACACCGAGCGAAGGCGTGCGGTCATCGTGCGCTGGACAACGGGCCATGCCCTTGGTGCCAGACCACTTCCCGTCGCGGCTCTCGCAGAGCTTGCGAGCGGTTTCCTCAAACGACGCGCGAGACTGATGGGAATTCGAAAAGGACATGCGAGCTCCTTAGTTGCTCAATTGCCCCTTCTGTCGCTTCCCTCTCCTCTTGTTGGTGCAACCAATCATATGGTTTCCTACACCCATACGTTCATAATATGTTCTCACGCCAGAATTATCAAGATTGAGAGATTGCGCAGTGAAAAGCTCGAAAATAGCGATCGGGATAGGTACGCTAGGACTGGCAGTCCCAAGCTGCGCCATCGCGCAAGAATTCCAGATTTTCGATCACGTTATGGGGTCGGTTGAAAGCGCGTCAGACCGACGAGCGGACGTTCAATACGATCCTAGAAGTCAGAAATCGCAGATTGAACGAAGCTTCAAAGAGGCGCTCTACGAGCCTCTGATCCGTCAAGCAGAAGCTCGTCACCGCTTGCCGCCAAGGCTCCTCCAAGCGTTAGTCTGGCAAGAATCACGGTTCAATCCGATGGCAATCAGCCCAGCAGGGGCGGCTGGATTAGCCCAGCTCATGCCAGCAACAGCACGGGAGCTCGGGGTTACCAATCGGCATGACCCCGCTCAAAACATCGATGGCGGCGCAAGATATTTGCGGCAGATGCTCGATCAGTTCGGTGCGATCCATCTCGCATTGGCAGCCTACAATGCTGGCCCAGGTGCCGTATCGCGAGCAGGAGGCATTCCGAAAAATCGAGAAACCCCAGGATATGTGAGAAACGTTATCCGGCGATGGATGGCATACGCCAAACAATGAGCGCGATCTTGAAGAAGCTCAAGAGTTAGCTCGCTTTCAGCAATACCAAGTCACCGCCCAACTTGAGGCTATCAAGATAGTCACTCCACCACTGCGACATCTTTACGCGCTCAGACCAGTGCTTACCTCGATGATAAACACCACGGATCGCATTACTGTCTCCATGCGCGAGCGCGCGCTCAATCGCGTCTGAGCTCCATTTTCCGCTTTCATTGAGCAGGGTAGATGCGGTCGCCCTCAACCCATGCGCGGTGACCTCCTCCTTGCTAAACCCCATCCTTCTAAAGGCTGCGTTCAAAGCGTTTTCACTCATGGGACGTAGACCGGACCGGGCTGATGGAAACACATAACCTGATTTACCCATCATGGTGCCGAGCTCTTCGAAAAGGCTGATGACCTGCTTTGAGAGCGGAACCGCGTGCGCGCGCCGTGCTTTCATCTTGCCTGCTGGGATCCGCCAGACGCCTTCATCAAGGTCAAACTCCGCCCAATCAGCATGCCTCAGTTCACCAGGACGCACAAAAACATGCGGGGCAATCTTCAACGCAAACTTTGTGAGAGTGTAACCTTCAAAGTCGTCGATAGCTCTCAACAGCCCGCCTAGCTTCTCTGGATCAAGAATGGCGGCGTAGTGCGTCGGCTTTGGCGTGATGAGCGCTCCCTTCAACAGCGAAGTTGGATCAGATTTGCACCGAGTTGTCGCCACCCCGTACCGAAATACCCGTCCTGCAAATGATCGACATTTTTTTGCCGTCTCGTGCTTCCCAGTAGCTTCAAGACGCTTCAAAGGCGCGAGCACTTCGAAAGGTTCGATCTCGTGGATCGGCCGATTTCCGATCGCTGGTGCCAGCTTATCAAGAAAGTAGTTCGCCTTGACGATAGTCGCTTCAGCGCGGCCATTCTGAACCATGATCTGCTCTATGTACTCGCGGGCGACCGCCTCGAAAGTACTCGCCGAAAGGAACTCATCCCTAATCTTCTGTTTGCGCTTCTCCACCGCTGGGTCGCCGCCAGAAGCTATGGTCTGCCTCGCTTCCATTGCTGCTTCTCGCGCATCCTTGAGGCTAACCACAGGGTAGCTGCCGAGCGACACCTTCTTTTGCGCTTTTCCAATTCGATATCGAAACCGCCAATGTTTGCCACCAGCGGGTGTGACCTCGATATATAGGCCACGCTCGTCAGCGACCTTGTACGGCTTTGCCTTCGGTTTGAGGGCTCGGAGTCTGGTATCCGTCAGAGGCATGTGTGGGCCTTTTCATTTGGGCCTTTTGCAAAAGGCCCACAAAAGGCCCGCAAAAATGTCTGGAACGGCCGAGAACAGGTGGGACGATCCGGAACGATCCAAGGGCCAAACCCCTTGGATTTCTGCGGTTTTTATAGATTGTCTGAGAGAACAAGGGAAGAACAAATGGTGCCCAGAAGAGGACTCGAACCTCCACATCCTTGCGAATACTAGCACCTGAAGCTAGCGCGTCTACCAATTCCGCCATCTGGGCACACAGCCAAACGATCAGTTATTTCGTCCGGCAAGTAGGAGCGCGCGGATAGCGATCACCGTGGGCTCTTGTCAACAAGATTGCCCGACTGGCCGCGAAAGAATCGAAGGGATCCTTGCTTGCTAACTTGGGCTCGGATCAGCTTTCTTCGGAAACTTCCGAGACCACAGCAAGATCACCTCTAAGGATAGGCGTCTTTCGCCAAATACGCTTAGTTTCCAGCGCGCCCTCAATGATCATCTTCTAAACGCTCCAACGCCCGATCTCGATCATAGCAGTCGCATCATTTATCGATGCAAGCTTGCTCTCCGAATTCGCTCCAATTGCGACCTAGCTGTCTCGCGACCGTGCTTGCGATCGCTTCCACCTCAGCAAGCGGTATGTCGAGGTTGCTCACGAGGCGAAGAAGCAGTTCCTCATCAACCTAGAAGCAGCGCACCGCCATCTCGCGGGTCACCAAAGCCCAGCAACCTTCAACTAACCTGCCTGCACGGGCCGCTTACATCTCTCACGAAGACGCAGATCGATAAAAGAACGCGACACTCGACAGTGGCAGGTGAGTTCTCACAACCACGCATGTCACCGACGAGGCGATCAGAGGCTTACTGCACAACTTAGGCTGCGGAAGGCTCCGGCTCATCCCGAATCGCAAACTCAACGTTTTTGCCAAACACCAGCCGGTTCATAACCAACGACGTTACGACCGAAAGGATCAATGTCACCGCCATGCCGTGAATATAGTGCGCTGGCTCCCAGACCATGCTCCAAAAGCCGTAGAACACGACACCAGCGACAACGCCGATCATCGCGGCACGCGCATCGACATTGCGGAACGCCAATCCTACGATAAAGGCAGACAGGATCGGCATCGATAGCAAGCCGTAAAGCTGTTGCACCGTGTTGATCAGGCTCTCTTGGCTCGCAAAGAACGGCACCAGCGCAAGCGCAAACACGCTCATCACAATCGACACAACCGCGCCCAATCGTCCGACCTTCTTGGCCTTGCCCACATATGCCTCATGCATGTCGCACACATAGAGCGCCGCAGAAGCGTTGAGGATCGAGTTAAACGTCGTCAGCACCGCTGCGAACAAAGCCGCCGCAAACGCGCCCGATAGCCACAGTGGAAGCACCTCACGCACGATCCGGCCATAGGCACCGTCTTGCGGGACATCGCCGAACAATTTGTAGGATACGATCCCCGGCACCACCACGATCAGCGGCACGATCATCAAGCGGATGCCCGCAGCCGCGAGCACGCCCTTTTGGGCCTCGCCAATGCTGGGGGAGGCCATAGCGCGCTGGGTGATGGTTTGGTTGGTCGACCAATAGAATGTCTGGATAAAGATCATCCCGGTGAGCAGCGTGTGCCAGGGAATATCGGAGTCACTGTCTCCGATTAGCGTCAATCGCTCTGCTGGAATGCCGCTCAAATCGAAATTGACCGCCTTAAGTGCCAAAAGCACAACAACCAAAGCAAGGCTGAGGATCAGCACGCCCGAATATGTGTCGGACACCGCCACAGCGCGCAATCCGCCAAAAATCGCATAGGCGGCGCCAATCGTGGCGAGGATAACGGAGAACAGCAAAATGTTCTCAATCCCCTCATCCATGCCCAACATCGACAAGAAGAACTTCGACCCGCCATACAGGATCGCGGGTAGAAAAATGAACAGGTTGCCCGCCAAAAACAGTAGCGAGATCAGCGCGCGAATATGTTTGTCGCCATACTTCTTTTGCAGCAGCTCAGTCGTCGTCGTGCAGTTGTTTTTGTAATATACGGGCAGGAATACAAACGCGAGGATGAACAGACCGACCACCGCGGCGAATTCCCACCAAGCGACCAGCAGCATCTGATTGCCGTTCATGCTGACCAATTGATCTGTCGACAGATTGGTCAGCGTGATCGAGCCTGCGACAAAATACCAAGCCAGCCCGCCATTGGCGAGAAAGTAGTCTTTCTCATCACCTGTGCCGCCGCGCTTTCCCCGGCAATGCATATAAGTGGCAAAGGCGATGAAGCCGGTGATGGCCAGAAAGACTGCGACCTGAATTGTGCTCATTTTGGCTCTCTCAATCCCATACTGCTATCGCCCGTGCTTCTGTGGCTTCGGGTCATTTACCGCACTGTTTCAATTTCAGCGCCGCTGAGCAAGTGCGAGCAAAAGGAAATGGCGGACATCCCCCCTCAGAGATGCCCGCCTTCCCTTTGGCAAGCGGCGCGAATTCACATTTCACGCTACGAAATCGCGCCGCCACCTGGTCAGAATTTTGCTCGAACCCCGGCAGTGTAACGCGCACCGGTGCGTTCATATGTCAGGATGCGGTTCGCAAAGCGCGAGAAGTCTCGAGTGTCTTCATTGAGGATGTTGAGGCCCTCCACGAACACTTGGAACTGATCGGTCAGCTCGTAACTTGCCGAGAAGTCGACCTGACCAAAGCTTTCGCGCTGGCGTGGTTCGCTTTGCACGTCGCTGCCTTGGACTAGAAAACCATCGCGGAAATTGTATGATACGCGCGCTGACAGACGATCACCTTCGTAGAAACCAGTGACGTTGAGCGTGTGCGGCGTAAAGCCATTAAAGCCCAGATCGCCCGCAGGCGCATCATCCCGGTTTGAGTTCACATAGGTGTAGTTGATAATGCCGCCCAAGCCATTGTCGAGCGTCTTCTGGAACGCGATTTCAGCACCCGAAATACTGCCAGAAAGGCCGTTACGCTGACGCGTATCTTGGAACGTGACATCAACCGGGGTGTCGACGGTCAGTCCGCCATTGCCCGCTGGAAAGATCACGACACCGGGAACCGGCAGCGTTGAGGTTTCAAGGAACCCGCCCAGCTCTTTGTGGAAACCGGCAATGCTAAAATAGCTCAGCGAGTCGAAATACCATTCGAACGAGACATCGAAATTGTCCGCCTCAAAGGCTTCGAGCAATGGGTTGCCGCCGCCGCTAAGCGGGGCATCGGAGCGCCCGCCAAAGTTGTTAGCCACGCCCAATGCGGTCAGCGTTGGACGTGTGACGGTCCGGGCATAGCTGAGGCGAAGGACGATATCTTCAGCAGGCTCAATCCGGAAGTTCACCGACGGCAGGAAGTTCACATAATCATTAGGCACAGAGACATTGGTCGCTGGGCCAAAGACGGTGACAAGCTGCGTGTCGCCCGGTGTCTCACGGAATTCGATGACCGGCTGGTCAATGCCGCTGGACAGAACATCGGTGAATGCAATACGGAAGCCAACATTGGCCGCCCAAGGCAGCTCTCCGCCGAAATCGCCGCCCCATTCTGTGTTGAAATAGGCCGAATAAATCTGCTCTTCGACCGCAAAGCTGCCGCCCGGATTGAAGGACGGCGTATAAATGCCGAACTCTGGGTCAATCTGGCCGCTATTCAGGTAGGCCAGCAATTCTGCAGTGTTGCCGCCCGTGCGATCAGCGTTTTGAAGATTGGCGGTGCTGTTCAACTGCGCAAAAGCATCTGCGAAACTGGCTGTCAGGATGGTCGCAGGGACAGTGTTTGCGCCTTCGACCCCGGACAGGAACCCATCAAATGAGAACTCGTTGAGGATCGAGGTGTCGAATGGCACGGTGTAACCGCAATAAGCGCAGAAAATCTCTGCTGCGGTGAGTGTACCAAAGCCGGGGTCGGCGAAGTTATCGAACAGGTCCTGTGTCTTTTCGCGGTCGGTGTAGATGCCGCCGAAGGTGATTGCCGAAAGCGGCCCCGCATCGACTTCCCATTCTCCATCAAAGCGCACCTCGAAAACCTCATCTTCAACCGCGGTGCGAGCCACGTTGACGAAGTGGAGCCGCTGGATCGAAGGATCGACAAAATCAGCCGCGTTGATGTTGGTGATAGTCGAAATGCCAGAGCTGCTGGTGGATTCGATCAGGGGCGATGTCGGGGCAAGCGCACCCAGAACCACGAATGGATTGGTGCCGTCACCCGTCGCACGGGACCACGAAACATCAGCGACAAAGGTCAGGGCATCGGTCGCTTCGAATTCGAAGTTGCCGCCGAATGCGAATGTCTCTGCCTCACGATTATTTGATGTGAGCACGTTGTCATTCTGTGACAGGCCGACCGTGTCAGCGATTGCAGGGTTGCGTGTGCCGAAATCGATGCTCGGGCGGCTGAACGACGTGACCGTGCCATTGCCGTCGATCTGCGGATCGAGGAATGGCGGGCTGAAGAAACCGGAGAATTGCTGGTCGAAGGAATCGACCTGAAAGCGTGAATAAAGGCCATCGAATGTCGCGGTAAAGCGGTCGGATGGCGCAAACTGCAACGCACCGTTGAGCGTGATGCGCTCACGCTCTTGTTCGTCTCGGCTGAAAATCACTTGCTGTTGAACGCGCGCGCCTGCTGGCAATGCACCAATATCGGCTGCTGTTAGACCCGAAGAGCTCTCTGGTGCGAAGATAGCCTGACCACCCTCTCGAAGGGCAAAGCCATTGGTGATGTTGCGGTCAATCTGCGCATTGCGCAGGTTGTAGGTACCACCGAACAGAACGCCGACAGTGCCGTTCGACCAAGAGACAACACCACTAATATCGGTGCCGACATCTTCGCTCAGGTTTTCGTAGATCGCAGCGGCCGAAACCGAAGCGTTAAAACCTAGACGGTCAATCGGACGGGCGGTCGTAATGTTTACCACCGCGCCAATGCCGCCGGATTGCAGGTTGGGCTGCGCTGATTTGTAAACCTCGGCGGTTTGGATGATGTCGGAAGACAGCACATCAAACGAGAATTCGCGCCCCGGATTGTCGGTTGCGAGTGTGCGGCCATTCAAAAGAACAGCGTTAAACTCGGGGCCAAGGCCGCGAACTGTGATCGACTGACCTTCGCCTCCCGAACGGTCAATTGCGACGCCCGTGATGCGCTGCAAAGCCTCTGCGATGTTTTGGTCAGGGAATTTGCCAACGTCCTCAGCAGAAACAGCATCAACCACAGCCGAGCTGTTACGCTTCAGGTTGATCGAATCTTGCAAACTGCGGCGAAAGCCGGTGACGACGATGGTATTTTCCTCACCCTCGACCGACTGCTGCTCAGCGGGTGGATTGGCGGCTTCGCCTTGATCCTGCGCTATGGCCGGGGTGGAAATGGCAATCACTGCAACCGCAGCGGATTGGGCCAAGGCGGCCCGCTTGGAAATCAACATGTCTCTCTCCCTTATCCATGCCCTTTTTATGATCCCGCTTGTGCGAGTGGGCATGAGATTGAGACCCTTGAGGGGGTCATGATACAAAATCTGACGTTTGGAGAGCCGAATTCCATAGGTGGATTGGACTGGCATGAAGATTTTGGGAAATTGGAACAGTTTGTCAGTGGAGAAACTGCGCGGTGTCATAATTTTGCAACGCAACTGACGGCCAGACGCTCATAATATTTCCCAAATTCTAAAACTGCGATGGTGCGCGCGCGATACGGGAACGGTATTCTGACGGAGGCCAGCCGACCGTTTTGCTAAATTGGCGGCTAAAGTGATACTCGTCGCAATACCCCAATTCGTCGGAGATATCGCGCAACATTAGCTTGGGATCGGTCAGCATTTCGCAGGCCCGCTCCATCAGGATGCTGGTGCGGTACCGACCGGGAGAGCGCCCTGACAGCTTGCGGAACCGTTTGCGGAACGCCTCATAAGAATGCCCCAAAGTCTTGGCCGCGATCCGCACATCCATGGTTGCCGCGATGGTCTCCTTGGCCGCGGATAGCCAAGCGATGTCATCGGCCATATCGTCCTCACCCGCCTTGACGATATCGGCGAGCAGAGCCTGCAATTCGACTGTTTCGCTGATCAATTCGCTTTCACTCAATGCGCCCGCGCCACCGATCAGCCGGGTAATCCGGTCACGCCAGAAGTCCATTGGCCGCAGGGAGATCACCGGATTGTCACGGATCAAGCACCCCGCTTCGTGCCATAAGTCGAACACCGGTCCTTCGAATACGAGGTAAAATTCATCCCAGCTTTCACCCGGCGCGGGACCATACCAATGCTCCAGTCCTGGAACGATCAGAATCGCGTCGCCCGCTTTGACCGGCAGATCGGTTCCGCTTGCATCACGATAGGTCCCATGGCCTCTTGTCACATAGACCAGCGTGTAATGTGGCAGTGTGCGTCGCGCGGTCAGTACGCCAACGCCGTTCTTCACAAAGCAGGCAATCTTTATCCCGCCGATGGCAGACAGGTGCAAATTCTGCTTGTAGACCTTTTCTTCCCACATTGGGGCAAACCCTCAGCTGTTCTCACATAGGATACCAAAAAATTCATGCGCTTCCAAATTCCCACTTCACACAGGCGCTCAAATGGCGTGATTATGCGGACTTGGTCGGATAATGGCGATAAAGCTAAGATGGCCGGGATTGGATCGGATAAAGGGATGGACTGTTTGGATGGCAAATGACGCCGATCTAAGCGCGCATAATGCGGGCCGCGAACATGCGGATCATGAAGTTGGCGATGCGCCCGCGATCCATGAACATCGCCCGGTTCCGATAAAGGATCCGGTCGAACACGGCTCACACGAAACGCAATATCGCGAACTGCGCAGCGGCGGAACCTTCCTCGCCCTCGAAACGACCGAGGGCATGCGCCCGATCATCCTGTACGCAGGGCCTGATCTGCCCGGCGTCACGGCGCAGGAACTTGCGATGCTTGCAACTCGACAACATGCTCCAGGCAGCGCGTCTGTTCCCCTACGCGGATCACTGCTCAATGAAATCGGCACCGGCATTTCCGGCCCATCCGGGCTGGTCGGCCACCGCGCTGGGCACGATTGGGCGATCGATTTGCGGATCAGCGCGGTCGAGACCCCCGCCCCCAACACGCTCGCGATCCATTGTGAGGACACCAACACCGCGATCGCCACGATCCACACGTTCACCATCGATCCTACGACCGGAATGCTCATCAGCAATACGAGCATCGAAAATCGCGGTGATGATGAATTTGAACTCGATTGGTGCGCCGCATTGTGTCTGCCCGTCGACCCGCGACTGACCCGTTTCCTAAGCTTCACCGGGCGTTGGTCCGGAGAGTTCACAATCGAGGAAGTGCCTGCATTCCAAGGCAGCGTGGTGCGCGAGAACAAGGCGGGGCGCACCAGCCATGACGTGTTCCCCGGTGGTATTTTGGCTGCGCCAGAGACGAGTGAAGATAGCGGCCTGGCCGCCTCTTTTCACCTTAGCTGGAGCGGAAATCACCGACTGCGCATCGACCGCCACAGCGATGGACGCGGCTTTGTGCAAATGGGCGAGATGAGCTTTCCCGGTGAGATCCGCTTGGCCAAGAGCGCGCAATATCGCACACCCGATTTCCTCGCCATCTGGTCCGAAGAGGGCTTCAACGGCGCATCGCACGCCTTCCACGATTATCTGCGCGGATCAGTTATGGATGCGCGCAGCCTGAGCCGCGCACGGCCCGTACATTATAACACGTGGGAAGCGGTCTACTTTGACCATAATGAGGCAACTCTGGTCGAATTGGCTGAGGCCGCAGCCTCTGTCGGAGCGGAGCGGTATGTCCTCGACGATGGCTGGTTTGGCGGGCGGCGCCATGATGCCGCGGGCCTTGGCGATTGGTGGGTCTCCGCCGATGTCTACCCGCAAGGGCTCCACACACTTGCCAACCGGGTGAAGGAGCTGGGCATGGAGTTCGGCCTGTGGTTCGAACCCGAAATGATCAACCCCGACAGCGACCTTTATCGCGCTCATCCCGATTGGGTGTTGCAGGCGCAAGGGGTCGAGGCAGTGCCGTTTCGCGGACAATTGACGCTCGACCTGACCAAGCGCGAAGTGTTTGATTACCTGTTTGAAAAGATTAGTGATATCGTTGGCGAATATGGTGTTTCCTATATCAAATGGGACATGAACCGCGACACCAATCACCCATCCAGCAATGGGCGCGGGGCGATGCATTTTCAGACGCAGGCGGTCTATCGCTTGCTTGAACAATTGCGCACACAGCATCCAGAACTTGAGATTGAAAGCTGTTCATCGGGCGGCGGGCGCGCGGACTTCGGCATTCTGCGTCACACCGACCGGATCTGGACATCGGACAACAACGATGCGCGCCAGCGTCAGGATATTCAGCGCGGCGCCACGCACTTCTTCCCCTTACGCATTTTAGGCAGCCATGTTGGCCCCAAAAATTGCCACATCACTGGCCGCAAATTCAGCATGCATTTCCGTGTGGCCAGCGCGGTGTTCGGCCATATGGGGATGGAATTGGACCTGCGCGATGAGGATGCAGACGATCTGGCGATCCTAGCGGCGGGAATTGCGCTCTACAAACAACATCGCGACCTGATCCATACGGGGCGTTTTTGGCGCTTGGAAAGCCCGAAAGACACCAACTTTATCGGCTGTGTATCGGATGATCAGAGCGAAGCGTTGTTCTCCTATGCTAAGCTGGAAACGGAGCTGGCAACCCTACCTCGGCGCATTCATTTCAAAGGGCTGGACCCGGCAAAGAAATACCGTGTTCAGATGGTGTGGCCCCAGCACAATCCCTCGATCAGCACACCGTCCATCATTGACGCCGCCGATCTTCAGAGGGATGGAGCATGGGTGTCAGGCGCGGCATTAATGGGGCATGGAATACAGCCCCCATTGACGTTCCCCGACACATGTTTGTTCTACCACCTGCAATCAAGCGAGTAACCTCATGAGCTCTGCGATATCCTTGCCTCGCACTCTTGGAGGGCGCGCGACCTATCGCCGCGATGTTACCAAGGCGGATGGCAGGATGCTGCGGCTGTATGGGCGGGATGCGCATGATGCAGAACCGATGCCTCAAACCGCGGATGATCTCGCTCAGGGTGGGGAACTGCGCTTTCACCCCTTGCGCGGGGAATGGAACGTCTATGCTGCGCATCGGCAGAACCGCACATTTAAGCCCTCTGCCGCCGACGATCCGCTGGCCCCGACCATTGTCGATGGGCCAGAGACGGAGATCCCGTTTAGCGATTTCGAACTGGCAATTTTTGAGAACAAGTTTGCTGCCTTCCATCCCTCGGCCCGCGATGCGGCGGTGCTTGATGGCGTTTCGACAGAGCCTGCTCGCGGAGCCTGCGACGTTGTGGTCTACGACCCGGCGGGCACCGGTAGTCTGGCAACAATCGGGCAAGACCGCCGGGAAGTGCTGCTGGCGGCTCTTATAGACCGATACGGCACGCTGTTTTCCGCCGGTTGCCAATATGTGCTGCCGTTTGAGAACCGTGGGGATGAGGTTGGCGTCACCTTGCACCATCCACATGGTCAGATTTACGGATTTGAGCGGGTTCCGCAGGCGCAAGCACGCGCTGCGCAAGCTTTTGCCGATGGTTATGATCTGGCGAGCGAGATTGCGGCTGCCATCCCCGATTACGGCGTTAACCGATCCGGCGACGTCGCGACCTTTGTTCCGCGTTATGCGCGTTTCCCGTATGAAGTGTGGATTGCGCCAATGCAGCGGCGCGAGGGGCCATGGGATTGCACCGATGGTGAGCTAGAGGCACTGGCCGAGCAATTGGGCGAAGTCACGCGCCGCTATGACGCGCTGTTCCAACAATCAGCGGCGACCATGATGGCGTTTCACGCTGCCCCCGGTGGCGGGGCGTCAGGATACCATTTCACCGTCCAGTTCTACCCGCTGCTGCGCGCGCCGGGCCGGGTCAAATATCTCGCTTCTGTCGAACAGCATACCGGCGTCTTCACCGTCGATGTGATGCCAGAAACAGCCGCAAAAATGCTGCGTGAGGTGTGATGTGAGTGCTCATGCAAGCGCAGTGGCCTCTGCAGCGGCCCAAGCACCAGGGCGCGTCAATCTGATCGGTGAGCATATTGATTACAATGGCGGCATGGTCCTGCCAGCCGCGCTTTCCATCGGATTGCAAGTTGAACTGATCCCGCGCCATGATGGCCGGGTGCTGGTGAGCGCCGATCACTATGATGAGCGGAGCGAGCGGGACATCGGCGAGGCGGCAAGCGGCCACTGGTCCGATACGGCACTCGGCGCCTTGCGGCAGGCTCGCGCGCTGTGTTTGGTCAATGGCGGCGCTGAGATCACCATTCGATCCACCATTCCAGAGGGGTCAGGTCTTTCCTCCTCTGCTGCCTTGATTGTCGCCATTCTGAAAGCCGCACGGACGCTGGGCAAAGGCACACAGAGCGACACCGAACTCGCCGTCGCAGCCCGCGCGGTTGAGAATGAGTTTATGGGCGTCCCTTGCGGGGTCATGGACCAAATGGCGGTCGCACTGGCGATACCGGGCACAGCGATGGCACTGGATACCAAGGCGCTGACGTTCGAGCTCCTCGACCTGCCCCACACACATGCCCTGATAGTGGTGCATTCGGGGCTGACCCGCAAACTCACAGATGGCCGTTATGGCGCCCGCAAGGAAGAATGCGACGCGGCCAAAGCGCATTTTGGCACCGACGATCTGTGCTTGCTCGACCCTGCCACCGTAGCGGCTGCCCCCCTTCCCTCCACAATTCGCCAACGCACAATGCATTGCGTAACAGAACATGCGCGGGTCCTTACCGCCATAGAGGCGCTCAAAACGAACGATATCGCCGCCCTCGCGGCTGTAATGAATGAAAGCCACGTGTCGATGCGCGATGATTTCGCGATGTCGCTGCCCGCGATTGACGCGCTGGTCAGCGATGCTGGCAGTTTTGGCGCAGACGGCGCGCGGTTGACCGGAGGGGGCTTTGGCGGCTGCATCGTCGCCTTGGTAGCAAAGGATGTGCAGGATGCGTGGCTTGCACAATTGCTCGCGAAACACCCACAGGCGCGCTTTATCGCCCAAGCCTAAGCCATATAAAAAGGGCCGACCACACTTTCATGTGGCCGGCCCCTTTTCAACAGAGCTCCAAAGCGCCTCGGATCACTCTGCTAACTTGTCTCTCAATTAGAACTTCAAACGGCCCGTGATGCGTGCCGAATGACCGTCATAATCACCGCCGAAATCACCAAGATAGCCGACTTCAAGCGAGAAGTTTTCTGATACGTCGATATTAGCACCAGCCGCCAGTTCAAAGCGGTCCTGATCGCGTGCAGGAGTGGTCACTACGAAGGTGCCCAGCTCTGCCGAGGTCAATGTAAAGTTGCTGATGTCTTCGTTGATGTCATGGACTACAGTGCCTCGGACGAATCCGTCAACACCTGATGAGACCTGTGCACCCAATTCAACGGCAGCCCGAATTTCTGCAAAGTCAGCGTGTTCGCGTGCAACGGTAAAGCCAAAGCCGCCCGCTTCGACCGCATCGTCGTAGTCAAACGTTGCGCCATTGATGCCGATCGATGGAGTCAGTGAGACGCCTTCGTCTGGCAAAATGTCGTAACCCAGCGTCGCGCTATAGGCCCAACCATCATAGTCATAGGTCGAACCAATCGCGCCCAGAGCGCCATCGCGGTCGCTGCTGATTTCGCCGGTAAGATATGAAAACTCACCATTGATGAAGCCGCGTGACGCAAAGTTAACGGCGCCGTATACGCCCAGTTTCAGAGCGTCGACTCCGGTTTGGCCGCGTACGCCATTGGCGCTGCGATCATCGTTTTCGATATCGGCATAGCTCGCGAGCAAACCAATCCGCCCAAAATCACCCGCCGCGACATCGCCGCCAACCGTGAAGATCAACTGGTCGCTGCTATAGCCTCCGGCTGATTGTGCCAGCGAATCTTGGGTCGCACCGCGAACGGTAAACTGGCCCCAGACACCTGTGCCCTCCCCTTCGAGGTGACGGTTCAGAACCTCGCTCGCCGCGCTAGATGTTTCGAAAATCTCGCGTGCTGCTCCTGCGCTGAGGTTAGGCAGGGCGTCCAGAGCAAGAGCTTCGAGAGCTGCGTCGTCCGGCTGCGTTGTCAGGAATTCGAAATTCGCCTGGCTGATCGTGCCTGCGACCACAGCTGCGGACACCGCTTCGCCAAATACAGCCGCATTGGGATCGTTGAATTGGGTGATGAATTGGTTGACTGCAACCACCTGAACAAACAGCGATCCTTCAATCGGCACATAGTCGACCAGCAAGTCATCATCGATGATGTTGATCGTCGCGCCGTTGTTGGCGAAGCCCGTGCCATCTTGCAGAACCAGAACCGTTTGACCGACCAACTCCAGATCGAGCGGTGTTTGAATGGTAATCGTGCTGGTTTCCTCCAGCGTGATCGATCCGCTTGTGGTAAGCGAGTCTACGCCAAGTCCAAGGGTGACGTTGCCGCCAACCACCACATCGCCATCCAGGGTCCGATTGCCAGCAACGGTGACATCGCCCAAGGTCAGCGTCTCAAAGCCGGTGATGTTGTCTGCATCCAGAATTCCGGAAAGCGTGGCCACGTCCGTGCCTAAACCGCCGTCGATGGTCCCGGTGACAGATGATGCCATGCCCAATAGGACGAACGTGTCATCGCCACCTTGCAGATTAATATTGCCGATGACCGATGCACCAACATTCTGTTCGAACTGGTCATTGCCATCGCCCAACAGCGCTGCGTCGCCCGTCCGGCCCTCGATGGTGCCGAAATTGCTGACTTGCTGTGCGCCGCTATTGCCCGTGTCCGAATTGATGCCGACATCGCCGCTGATGACACCGTCAGCAAGGTTCATAACGACGCTGTCGTCGCTGCCTGCATCAAAGTTGATCGCCGCATCGAGCGCAGCCATCGCGCCGCTTCCGAGGCTTTCAAGCGTTCCGGAATTGGTGATCGAGCCGCCGCTTAGCGCAACCGCATCGCTGGAGCTTGCTTGAACGAGGCCGCTATTGGTGAGCGTGAGGCCTGTTCCCGCTTCAATCCCTTGGTCGGCGCCTGAAGCTGTAGTGATGGTGCCAGTGTTGGTAATGGTCACACCGTTGATGCCAAAGGCATTAACTGCGCCGCCACCGCCGGAAACAATCGATCCATCGTTCATGATGGTGGAACCATCTGTCGCCAAACGAATGCCATCATCGCTGTTCGATACGATTGTGCCGTCCGCGGTGTTGGTCACGTCAGCCAAGCCGCCAATATCGAGCGCGCGTTCTGCTTCGCTAAGGATATCGCCGCTATTGGTGACCGTGGCATCGCCAGAAATCGCGACCGCCGTGGCGGCAACGCCTGTTGCAGAGACAAGGCCTGCATTCGTAACTTCGCCGTTGCCAGCGACCGCAATCGCGTCTGCGCCTTCACCGAGTGTCGTGACGCTGCTGTTCACGGTCAGGTTGATCACGGCACCGTCGCCGGTCGAAATGCCAAATGCATCATCGCCTGCGGTTGAAAGTGTGCCATCATTGTCCAATGCGCCATTGGCAAGGAACGTGATGCCAGTGCCAGCCTCACCAGCGGTGGTGATTGTGCCATTGTTGATGATTGCGGCATTGTCGCGCGCTTCGACAGCAATTGCGCGTGCGCCAAGCGTGCTGATCGCGCCATCATTGGTCAGCGCACTGTCATCGTCGAGCGAGACGGCAATTGCGAACGCACCATCACCCTGCGTTGAAATCTCACCGGTCGCGGCGTTGACCACCGTGACGGTGTTGCCATTGCCAAAGACACTGCGCGAATTCGCCCCTTGGGTCTGGATTTGCCCATTATTGGTGACGAGGCTGTTATCGCTAACTTCAACTGCGTCGGCGAAGACATCGCCCACCGTGATGATGATGCCATTGTTGGTGACAGTGTTTCCGTCAAAACCGCGAATACCATTGGCGTTGTCGCCAGCCGTTGCGATGGTGCCGTCATTGATGGTGACGGAATTCTCGATCATCGCGACCCCATCGGCTTCATCGCCAGCGGTCGTGATCATGCCGGTTGCTGTATTGGTGAATGTCGCATCGCTGCGAATGCCAACGGCGGTTGAGAATTCGCCAGCAGTATCAATCGTGCCGCTATTGGTGACATTGCCCGCTTCTTGCGTATCGATGCCGATTGCAAAGTCGTTTGTTGTTTGGACCAAGCCAGCGTTTTCAATCACCGCATTGTCGAGAGCGATGACGCCAAAGCTGCCAATGCCGGTCGTGATGATCTGCCCACCTGCGGCGTTGGTGAGGTCAAGATTATCACCTAGCGCCAAAACACCGGCCGATTCAGAACCATCCGTTTGGATCGTGCCAACATTAGTGATGACCGCACCTTCACGTACATCGATTGCGTCCGACAGATCGCCGGTCGTGGCAAGCGTGCCATTGTTGGTGATGTCAGCGCCTGCGAAGGTGCGAATACCAGCCGCAGATGCACCGCCAGTCTGGATAGTGCCGTCATTGACGATCACGGAGTCGATGATGGCGCGAACACCAATAGCTTCATCGCCAGTGGTTGAGACAACGCCGGTCGCGGTGTTGGTAAAGCTGCTGTCGCTGCGGATGCCTACACCAACCGCGCTCAAGCCTCCGGTTGCGATGTTACCGGTATTGGTGACAGTGGCACGCTCTTGGGTGTCGATGCCTACCCCAAAATCGCCAAATGTCTGGATCAAGCCGTCGTTCTGAACCTCGCTGTCATTCAAGACTGCGATACCAAAGCTGCCTGTGCCGCTGGTGATGATTGAGCCTGTATCGGCATTAACAATGGTTAGGTCGTCGCCCACGCCAAAGACGCCGAAGGATTCCGCACCCTCGGTTTGAACGAGGTTGTTATTGGTAAAGCCGCTGCCTTCCCCAAGCGAAACCGCATCAGAGAAATTGTCGCCAGTTGTGTAAACCGTGCCGTTGTTGGTGAGAACAGCATTCGCGCCGGTCTCAACCCCGATGGCGAACTGACCATCGGTTTGAATGAAACCGTTGATGGCAACATCGGACGCGTCGCCAACCAGCAGGCCGCCTTCGCCATCATTAGCCGTCTGGATTGATCCATCGACATCGCCCGTGGTGGTGCCGGTGATAACGATCGGGCCCTGCACAACCGATCCGCTTTGCACATCAAGGCCAAGCGGGTCACCGCTTACATCCAAGAAACCATCCGCATCCGTACCAGGCGCACAAACGAGCGTACCAGCTGTAACAACGCATTCCTCTGCGTTCGCAGGTGGGGTTGGCGCGGTTGGTGTCGGCGCAGACATGCCCGGTGCAGGTGCTGTTTGTGCGAAAGCCGCACCGGTCAGCGCGGTCGACAAAGCGAGCACAGAAGCGCCGCCAATTGTGCGGATTTTGGTCGAAGCAGAAATCATCATTAATAGCCCTTTGGGTGGCGAACTTTTCATCACAGAGGCAAGTGAAACCACCGCGATAACGCGGAGACGCAAGTGACCCTTCGGCTTTCCGACTATGCTTAGTGTGTTACTGGAAAGTGAATTGGGTCTGGGGTGTTCGAGTGGCTTCGTTAACCATTTAAAGCACCAAATCAGTAAGGATAATTTCGTATTAACCTTCGTGATTTTACAGTTAACAGACTAACCGCGGCCCCTGTATGATTGGACCCCTTGATCGGGCACCCATAGGCCCTCTGGCACCGGTCCAGACTGCCAAAACACATCAATCGGGATACCGCCGCGAGGGTACCAATACCCGCCAATTCTTAACCATTTCGGCTGCATTTCTTCGGCCAAACGTTGCCCAATTCCCACAGTAACGTCTTCGTGAAAGCCGTTGTGATTGCGGAAACTACCTAGAAACAGCTTCAGACTCTTTGATTCGACAATCGTCTGATCCGGGGCATAATCGATCACCAAATGCGCAAAATCGGGCTGATCTGTGACCGGGCAAAGCGAAGTGAATTCCGGTGCTGCAAACCGCACCATATACAACGCGCCTACCCGTGGATTGGGCACATAATCCAAAACTGCGTCATCAGGAGAAGTTGGTAAAGGCGTATCCTTGCCCAGAAAAGCAGGGGCAGATGCTCGGTCTGAAGCGGCGTTTTTGCTCTTGGGATCAGGTGTGCTTTCCATGCCGCGCTGTTGCCGCGAAAGCGAACGGGTTGCAAGTGAGTAACTGGACGCGGTGGCTTTGCGTTCTATGTGTGCGCGATAACACGCCCCTGCGACCCGGTGATTGGTTCACAATTGGATGGGAAAAGGTTGGGGTCCATAGTAAGCTGGTGCCAAAGCTGATCTAAGAATACGCATGATGCGCGCGCAAACCCCTTCCAAACCGAACCTTGATGTTCGCCCTTTGCGCACTGGCTTTAAGTCAGGCGTGCTGGGGGCTAGTGTTCTCGCGCTGGCCATTGCAGGACCAATCACTGCGCAGAATTCGCCTGGCAGTTTTTCGCTTCCAACGCCGACACCGACACCTACTCCTGCACCACAAGGTCCGCTGGATGAGCGCGCCGGTGTGCCGATTGCGCCGCGTATCATCCCTGATCGGTCACCTGCCCCGACACCGCAGCCGTCACCGACGCCCACTCCTGCGCGGACCGCCGCACCCGCCACCGCGCCCACTTCTGCGCCGCCGTCCAATGCGCCTTCGGTTCCGCGCAGCCCCTCAACGGCAAGCGCATCTACCGCCACAGGGTCCAGTACCCCGGCACCGACTGGTCCTGCGACGAATACACCTCGGGTCGATATTCCCCTCCCCTCCACGCCGCTGCCACAGGGCCGCACGACAGGCTCTGATGTCGGACCAGGCTTTAGCACTGATCTGATTCCCGGGGATGGTGAAGGCACGATTGGCCCGGATGATTGGTACAATGTGACACCCGACGGGGAAGCCGGCGTCGAAGCGCCTGTTGCTGCACCAGAAAGCTCCGGCTCGACATCGTCTTACGTTCCGGGAGAAATGGCTGCGCTGCGACAAATGGCGATGCGTAATCAGATCTATATCGGAATCGGGATCATGGTGCTGCTTGGCGCGATCCTCGCCTTCCTGTTCTGGCGTCGCCGCCGATCAGAGGCGATGCCAATGGAGATGGAAGGACCATCCCTAGCCATGGGCGTGCGCAAAGTGATCACTGAGGGAGAGCCTGAGGCGATACCAGTGAAAGACGCGCCCAAGGCTCCCGCAAAGGAAAAGCCTGCGCCGAAGCCTACACTCGAGCCCAAACCAACGGTCGCAGCCGCAAGAGCTGCCCCGCCCCACACATCGCAACAGCCCGCGCGGCTCGACATCTCCCTCGACGTGACCGCTGCATCGCGAAGTGTGATGATGTTCACTATCCATTTCCGGATAGACATCTCCAACCGCTCCAACCGCGCAGTGCGCGATCTCAACATCGCGGCACAAATGGCCTTTGCTCAACGCGGCGCATCCAATGGCGCGCCCATCGCGAGCGGTCAGCCCGTCGGCACTTTGGAGCGTATCGGCCCACAACAAAGCCGCAGCATCGCGGGCTCGCTCACTTTGCCGCTGGCGGAACTAAAAACGATCCATCAGGGCTCAAAGCCGCTGTTCATTCCGTTGATCCATGTCACATCCGAAGGGCCGGATCAGCCGATTGAGAACCTGAGTTTTGTCGTCGGCAGCCCCAGCGCATCAAGCACGGGACGCGTTCACCCGCTGACGTTGGATGGCCCGCCCGGTGGCATCCCGGGCTTGCGTGCACAGTTGATCAAAGCGCCGGCGGGCGAGAATTCGCACACAGAGAAGCCTGCTCAGACCGCCTGAGACTTGGCGCACCGCTTACCAGCCGCTAGCACACCAGCATGAGCGATCTTACACACAGTCTGGTTTCGACCGAGTGGCTGGCCGAACACCTTAAAGACGATGATCTGGTAGTTCTCGACGCGTCGCGCCACCTTCCAGCCGCAGAACGCAATCCGCGCGCTGAATTTGAGGCGGCGCATATTCCCGGTTCGCGCTTTCTTGACCTTGCAAGCCTTACGGACTCGGCGTCCGAAGTGCCCGCAGCCTTGCCCAATCCGGCCCAACTGTCCGAGAAACTAGCGAGCCTTGGCGCGGCGCTTGACAGCCTCTTTGTTCTCTATGACGATAGCGCGGTAAAAACCGCAGCTCGCGCTTGGTTCGCTTTTAAGGCGCATGGGATCGCCAACGTCGCAATTCTCGATGGCGGTCTCGCTAAATGGCGCTCAGAAGGACGCGCGCTGGAGAGCGGCCATGGAAGCACAACCAAGGCATCTTCATCACCGCTCCCCGATACAATAGGCGTCATGAGCAAGGCAGACATCCTCGCTAATATCGACAGCTGCGTGGCCCAAGTGATCGATGCGCGCGGAGCAGATCGCGTGTTTGGCAGCGGCATAGATCCCGTGCACGGTGGACAAAATGGCCGCATTCCCGGGTCACTTAATCTACCCTTTGGCAAAGTGTTAGCGCAAGACGGCACATTCAAATCACCTGCTGACTTGCGTGCCGCATTTGAAGGGGCCGGTGTCGACCTCAATGCCCCAATCATCGCCACATGCGGCAGCGGCGTGACCGCCAGCGTGCTGTTGTTCGCGCTCCACTTGGCCGGACATAGGGGCGCACGGCTCTACGATGGCAGCTGGCAGGAATGGGAGGCTGATCCAGCCACTCCCAAGGCTCAGGGTCCGGCATGAGTAAAGATAAACCCACAAGGCCCGAAACGCAGATCACCCATGCAGGGCGGCGTCCTGAATGGACCGGTGCGGTGGTCAATCCGCCGGTCTGGCGCGCCTCGACGCATCTCTATGCCAGCGAAGCTGATCGTAAGGCCGCGACCCGTTCCAACGAAGACGGCACTTTCTTTTATGGCCGCAGGGGTGCGCCCACCCAGTGGGCGCTGGCAGAGGCGCTGACGGAGATCGAACCCGGCGCGCATGGCACAGTGCTTTATCCCAGCGGTGTCGCTGCGATTGCCGGGTGTTTGCTGGCGGTGCTGAAACCGGGCGACCATCTGTTGATGAGCGACAATTCCTATGACCCCACGCGTTCCATGGCGACCGGCTTGCTGACGCGTATGGGCATTTCGCACAGCTTCTTTGATCCGCTTGATGTGGACGTTTTCAGAGCACTCGTAGCTGATAAATCCCCGCGCGCCGTATGGTTGGAAAGCCCTGGCAGCCTGACAATGGAGGTGTGCGATGTGCCTGCATTGACAACGATTGCGCGCGAGGGCGGGGCGGTGAGTTTGCTCGACAACACCTGGGCCAGCGCGCTCGGCTTTGCGGGCCTTTCCCATGGATGCGACATCGTGATGCAGAGCCTGTCCAAACATGTCGGCGGGCATTCGGACCTGATGATGGGCAGCGCATCGGCGGGTGAGCGCTGGCACCGCGCATTGCGCCGCACATCGCAGCAATTGGGGCAAGTGGTCTCGCCCGATGATGCCGCGCTCGCCGCCAGGGGGCTTCGCACAATGGCGGTGCGACTGGAGCGCTCCACGCAAAGCGCAGTGGAGATTGCCCGCTGGCTTACCGAGCGACCACAAGTCGCGCGAGTCATGTGCCCAATGCTGGAAGGTGATCCGAGCCATGCATTATGGACCCGCGATTTCACCGGCGGATGCGGATTGTTCAGCTTTGTCCTTGCAGTCGATGATCCCGCCGCCAGTGGCCAGCTCGCCGATGCTCTCGACCTGTTCGGAATTGGATACAGTTGGGGTGGCTATGAGAGCCTTTCCCTGCCAATTTTCCCGCGCGAACACCGGGCAGTGATGGCTTCACCCGGTTCGCCCCCTACCTCTAGCACCGCTTTGGCGAATGGCTCTGGTGCAAAGCCTTCCGTCCGCCTATCAATAGGGCTTGAAGACCCGAAAGACCTGATCGCAGACCTTGCTAACGGCCTTTCTCAATTGGACAATTTATGACCGCACCAGCCTCGCTACCCGCAGATGTGACCGAAACCACAGACCCCAGCGCCGACGGTGAAACCGCGCCAGCGGGCGAAGATGCGACCACCTCGGGTGAAGGTGAGACAAGCGACGAAGGCGTTGTTGACGCCGTCGAAGCCGAAACACCTGAAAACGAACCGCTGGAAGTCGTCGAAGCCTCAGAGAACTTAGTCGAAGGTGTAGGCGCTCAGAACGAGACAGCAGGCGCATTCCTTCAATCGCTTCAATCGGTCGCGTTCGAGCTCGGCAATATGCGGATCTCGCTGCTGGATGTGCTGCTGGTGATTGGCGTTATCGCGCTTGTCATCACCGGCGCATGGGTAATGACCCGCATCAGTCGCAGCCTGATCCAGCGGATCTCGAAGTTCGACAGCACGCAGAAACTGCTGGCTGAAAAACTCAGCACCATCGCGATCTGGGCGCTGGCATTCCTTATCGGGATCGATCTGCTTGGCATTGACCTCACCGCGCTTGCATTCTTCGGCGGCGCTTTTGGTTTGGCAATTGGTTTCGGCTTGCAAAAGACCTTTGGTAACTTGATCTCGGGCATCCTCTTGCTGCTCGATAAATCAATCAAGCCGGGCGATGTGATCTCCGTCAGCGATCAGGCAGGCAATGAAGCAATTGGCCAAATCCGCAAGATCGGCATTCGCGCGATCTCCGTCATCACCCGCGATCAGACAGAGCACCTTATTCCCAACGAAAACCTGATGATCAATCAGGTGGTCAATTGGTCCTATTCATCGAAGGATGTGCGAGTAAGAGCCCCGATTGGCGTGTCCTATAACAGCGATCTCGATCTGGTTACAAAGCTGCTTTACGAGGCAGCTGACGACACAGACCGTGTGCAGAAAATCCCAAAGCCGCGCGTCAATCTTATGGAATTTGGCGATAATTCGGTGAATTTCGAACTGCGTTTTTGGATTCAGGATCCCGAAGGTGGTCTCGCGAATATCCGCTCGGACGTTTACATGCGCATCTGGCAATTGTTCAAAGAGAACGAAATCGAAATTCCATTCCCACAGCAGGACATCCATCTGCGTTCTTCAAAACAACTCGACCGAGTGGTGGAGTTGATGAGCGGCGGCAAAGGCTAGGTACATTTGACGGTTACATTGGGGCGGCAATAGCTTTCCTACAGACGCCCCAATCCATTCTCGCTGGCGTGATCGCATCCGTGCGGCCATTTCGGCAGCATGAAAACAGGCACAATCTATCTGGTGGGAGCGGGGCCCGGCGATCCTGACCTTTTGACCCTTCGCGCAGCGCGGCTGATCGAGCAGGCGCAAGTCATTGTCCATGATGGCCTTGTCAGCCAAGAAATTCTGGATCTCGCGCAGCCCGATGCAAAGCTCATCTCTGTCGCAAAGCAACGCGCGCGGCACACGCTGCCGCAGGATCAGATCAACCAATTGCTCATCCGCGAAGCTAAGGTTGGTAGCGATGTTGTGCGCCTTAAAGGCGGTGATCCGCTGATCTTTGGACGCGGCGGCGAAGAGGCAGAAGACGCCCGCGCAGCCGGTATCCCGGTTGAGATCGTCCCCGGTATCTCCGCCGCCAATGGTGCAGCAGCAGCGGCACAAATAGCCCTCACCCACCGTGATGCGTCCAGCATTGTCAGCTTTGTCGCTGGCCAGTGCAAAGGGTTGTCAGACCAGAACTGGTCTGGCCTCGCCGGAACGGGTCGCACGTTGGTGATCTATATGGGCGTGAAAACCTCTGGCCAGATCGCGGAAAAGTTGATGGCAGACGGACTTGCCCCCGATGTGTCCGTCGCGGTGATCGAAAATGCAGCACGGTCAGACATGCGCGTGGTGCGCGGACTGCTCGCCGGATTGCCCGATCTGGTTGAGCAAGAGCGGATCAAAAGCCCGGCGCTAATCGTAATTGGCGAAGTGACTGCGCGCGAAGATATCGCTCTTTCCAATCTCGCGCTGGAGGCCGCACAATGAAGGTTCTAACCGGAAACGACCTGAAGACAGGCGATGTCATCTGGTGGACCGGCTCAAGCTGGTCACGCCATGTCGATGATGCCGCCGATGCGGGCGAGACCGCAGATGAAGTGCTCGCAACCGAAGAAGCCGCGCGCCGGGTCAACGTCCCCTATGTGATTGAGGCAACCCGCGAAGCCGATGGCAGCGTGCGCCCCGCCCATATCAAAGACCGCGTGCGTGCACTCGGCCCCACAGTGCGGCCTGATCTAACGCTCAAACCCAAAGACCCAGAAGCTCTGGACTGGATCATCTGATGTATAAATACGATTCATACGATCAAGCGATGGTCGATGCCCGTGTAGACGAATTTCGCGACCAGGCCCGCCGCCGTTTGGACGGAAGCCTGACAGAGGATGAGTTCAAGCCGCTGCGCCTAATGAACGGGCTCTATCTGCAACTCCACGCCTATATGCTGCGCGTGGCGATCCCCTATGGGACGCTGAATTCGGTTCAGATGACAGCGCTGGCCAATATCGCGGACAAGTACGATCGCGGCTATGGCCATTTCACTACGCGCCAGAACTTGCAATACAATTGGATCAAGCTGGAAGATGCCGCTGACATCCTCGCCGACCTTGCCAAGGTGGAGATGCATGCGATCCAGACCAGCGGCAATTGCATTCGCAACATCTCGTCCGATCACTTTGCCGGGGCTGCGCATGATGAGTTGGTCGACCCGCGCCCCTACGCCGAATTGCTACGGCAATGGTCGAGCTTCCACCCTGAATTCACCTATCTGCCGCGCAAGTTTAAGATTGCTGTGATCGCAGCGGAGAAAGACCGTGCGGCAATGCGGCTGCACGATATTGGCATTCAGATCGTCGAGAAAGACGGCGAAATCGGCGCCGCGTTTTACGTAGGCGGAGGCATGGGCCGCACCCCCATGATCGCGCCATTGATCCGCGACTTTGTGCCGCTCGATCAGCTAATCACTTATGCAGAGGCGTGTTTGCGGGTCTACAACCGCTATGGCCGGCGCGACAACAAGTACAAAGCGCGTATCAAAATCCTCGTCCATGAATTGGGCAAAGAGGAATACAAGCGCCAGGTCGAAGAAGAATTCGCCCATATGCTTGAGCAAGGGGTGGAGCCTCCACGTGAGGAGCTGGAGCGGATCAAGCCCTTCTTCGCAGATCCTGCGTTTGAGGACGGCGCGAAATCCGTCGACCGTTCTGACCCCGATTTCGCGCTGTGGGTTGATCGCAATACGCACCGGCACAAGCATGACAGCTATGTTAGCGCGGTCATTTCGCTAAAGCCTGTTGGCGGTATTCCCGGCGACGCGACCGGCGATCAAATGCGATTGATGGCGGACCTAGCCAAGCAATATTCCTTCGACGAATTGCGGATCATGCACACCCAAAACGTGGTGCTGCCACATGTGAAGATCGCAGACCTGCATGCGCTTTGGACGGCGCTCGACGCAGCAGGTTTGGGTGCGCCCAATATGGACTCGATCGAAGATATGATCGCGTGTCCCGGCCTTGATTATTGCGCGCTCGCCAATGCCCGCTCCATCCCGCTCGCACAGCGCATTTCCGAACGTTTTGACGCGAGTGGCAAAACCGGCAAGCTGGGCGAATTGAAGCTCAAAATCTCCGGCTGCATCAATGCTTGCGGGCATCATCATGCGGGCCATATCGGCATCCTTGGCGTCGATCGGAAAGGGGTTGAGAACTACCAGCTCTCTCTCGGCGGAAGCGAAGCCGAAGACGTGAGTTTGGCCAAAATCACCGGCCCCGGCTTTACCGAAGACGGCGTGATCGAAGCGGTCGAAACCGTCACCGATGTCTACCTTGCCAAACGCGAAGGCGAGGAGCGGTTCCTCGACACATACCGCCGCATCGGCATGGCCCCGTTCAAGGAGGCGCTTTATGACTGATCTCGGAACTTCCCCCGACGAAGTGCAGTTTCGGTTCCGCGATGATGAGCCTGCTGATCACGGCACGGTCACCGTTGATGCATGCTGTGATCAAACCAACGCGACCGCCGTTCGTATAGAACCCGGCGATGATGCGCGCGCTCTGCTGCCATTCCTCGACCGGCTAGCCATGGTCGAAGTGAACTTTCCCACCTTTGGCGATGGGCGCGGTTATTCATCAGCGCGCATCCTGCGTGAGGCCGGATATACGGGCGAATTGCGGGCAGTTGGCGATGTCGGCATCGACCAGCTTAGCCATATGCGCCGCTGCGGCTTTGACGCTTTTGCTCCGGATAAACCGTTGAACGTGGCGGACGCAGAACGCGCCTTTGCGACATGGGACAATGTCTATCAGCGCACCACTGATGGGCGCAAAACTATTCAGGAGCTTCGTCATGAATGAAGTCCGCAAGATCGACCGCCTCGAAGCGGGTCCTCGCTTCACCGAACATGACACCATGCGCCTCAACCGCATGTTTCGCGGATCATCGACTCATGAAATGCTCGAAGGGGTGATCAAGGGCAATCTGGCTGGCGATATCGCAATCGTCTCCAGCTTTGGCGCAGAAAGCGCCGTGCTGCTGCATTTGGTAGCGCAGGTCGCTCCTAACGTCCCCGTACTGTTTCTCGATACGGGTAAGCACTTTTCAGAGACGATCGAATATCGCGACCTCGTGGCGGAACGGATCGGGCTGACCAATCTGCAAATCCTCACCCCGGATGGCGACGAATTGGCAAAGAAGGATGAGACAGGCTTGCGCTGGTCCTACGATCCCGATGGCTGCTGCGAAATTCGCAAAGTGAAGCCGCTGGCCAAAGCGCTCGACCGGTTTGATGCGAGCTTTACGGGCCGCAAGAGCTTTCAATCAGCAACCCGCGCTAACCTACCGCGCTTCGAAGTCGACACTTCCGATGCGCAAGGTCGCCTCAAGATCAATCCGCTAATCGATTGGAGCGCCGAGGAAATTTCTTCTTACTTTAAGCAGCACGATCTGCCCGCGCACCCGCTGGTCGCGAAAGGCTTTCCCTCGATAGGCTGCGAGCCCTGCACTCACAAAGTCGCACCGGGCGAAGACCCACGTTCTGGCCGGTGGAAGGGCTGGGACAAGACCGAGTGCGGGATCCATAAACCGGGCGAGGAACCGTTCCTCTAAGGGCTTAGAGCCAGCCTTGCGCGCGATACCAATGAGCGGTCTGTTTCAGCCCCTCTTCGCCGACAATCTGTGGCTCCCAAAGGTTCACTGGCGGGCGACGGTCGGATCGCACGACCCAATTGGGATGGCTCATATAGCCCACCCGATCGGCTGTCAGTTTCGCCTTGTCACCGCGCAGTAGCTTGTCAGCTGACGCAGCTGCATTCAGCACCAGTTTGGGCAGGCTTGGCGCGAACACGCTGGACTTGCCCACTGCGCGTCCGATGGCTTGAGCCAGTTCCTTGTGCCCCCAGCCGCCCTCGCGCCCATCATCGGGTTCGTAGATGGATTTCAACCCTTTACGCTCGGCGAATGCGACCAACAACCGCGCCAAGTCGTCCGCATGAATGATCGACGTCGCCCCGCCCGGTGGCAGCGGCACCACGCCCCATTTGGCAGAACGGAACAGTTCAAACATCTCGCCATCGCGCGGTCCATAGACGGCGGGCGGGCGAACTATAGTCCAATCTAGACCACTGGCCTGCACCAGCTCCTCCGCTCGCGCTTTGGAAGCTCCATAGGCAGACAATTGCGGTTCGCGCGCAGAGAGTGATGAGACGAAGACGAAGCGTTTGACGCCAACCGCTTGGGTCGCGGCGATCACATTGGCCGTGCCGGTGACATTGGCGATTTCAAACTCGGCGGTATCGGGCGCGTTGGTCAGGCCAGCAATGTGGATCACCGCATTCGTACCTTGGATCAGATCGCGCAAAGCCTCTTCGTCTGAAAGCGTGCCCCGCACCCATTCCATGCCCTCTCGCGCAGATTGTTCTCGGCGCGTCAGGGCGCGCAAATCATGCTCGCTCGCCGCAGCTATCACCGCACTGCCGACGAAGCCAGTCGCGCCTGTAATGGCGAGGCGCTTCACCCCTGCACCATGTGATCGCGGTGAACGACGGCTGCACGCGGGGCATAGCCCAGACGCGCTTCTTGCTCTGCTTGTTTCAGGCCCGCAATCGCGCGGCATTCGGCAGCGCTGTATTCAACGAGACCCTGACCCAACCGCTCGCCTCTGGGGCCGTGCAAACTGACCAAAGCGCCACGTTCGAAGTCACCTTCGACTTCGATAAGGCCCGGCGCGAGCAGACTTGCCCCATCTGACAAAGCCGCAACGCAGCCCGCATCAACGGTCAGCACCCCTTCAAGCGCCTGACGTCCGCCAAGCCAGCTCTTGCGTGCATTATCCGCTCGCACAGGGAGGAACATTGTGCCCCGCCCGGTTGCGAGGGCCTGTGCGATCGGATGATCCGCTGTGCCATTTGCAATCGCGAGCGCGATGCCAGCGCGTTCAGCGATGCGCGCGGCCTGCAATTTTGCAAGCATACCGCCGGAGCCCACACCAGAGGATGATCCGTCGCCAGCCATCGCGATTATCTCGGGCGTGACCCCCTCAACGCGCTCAATCAGCACCGCACCCCCTTCTTGGGGCGGGCGATCATACAGGCCATCGACATCTGAGAGTAGCAAGACCGCATCCGCATTCGCAGCCTGTGCGACACGCGCCGCCAGCCGGTCATTGTCGCCAAAGCGGATTTCTTCAGTCGCCACGCTGTCATTCTCATTGACGACGGGGACAGCTTTGGCCTCGAGCAATCGGTCGAGCGTCGCTGCCGCATTGAGATAACGCCGCCGATCTTCAAGATCGCCGATCGTCACCAACATTTGCGCGGCGGTTATATCGTGCGCACCGAGCACCTCTGCCCAAAGCTGCGCCAGAGCGACTTGGCCCACAGACGCTGCCGCCTGAGCATCCGCAAGGTTCGCGCGCCCACCGTTGGCAAGACCCAACCGTGCCGCGCCCAGCGCAATTGCACCGGAAGAGACGACTATGATCTCTGCTCCATCCTCGCGCAATTGAGCAATATCGGCGGCCAATGTTCGCAACCGCGCCAAGGCAGGTTCGCCATCTTCGACCAACAACGCACTGCCGATTTTCACCACCAGCCGCTTGGCCTTAGCCATATCTTGGAGCGTATTCACCGCCATCGCATCAGATCGGCGACCACTCGTCGCTTTCCTCAGGTGCCTCTTCAACCTCTGCCGCATTGGTTTCGGTCGACGTGCGTCCGGGGAGGTATGACAACACATCATCTAGCAATGCTTCAATGCCTTCTCCGCTGACGCCCGAGACTGTAAAGACTTTGTCCGCGCCAGCCGCGATCAGTTCCTTCGAAAACGCCTCGCCCAGCTCTTTATCGGCCAGATCAAGCTTGTTGAGCGCGACCAATTGCGGCTTATCCTCCAGCCCGGCTCCATAAGCGGCGAGTTCTTCCTGTACGACGCGCAGCGCCTCAGCCGGATCATCTCCGGAAATATCGACAAGGTGGATGAGCACCCGGCAACGCTCAATGTGGCCCAGGAACCGGTCGCCAATCCCTGCACCATCGGCAGCGCCTTCGATCAGGCCGGGAATATCCGCGAGCACAAATTCGCGCGCCTTGTGCCGCACCACGCCCAATTTCGGCACGAGGGTTGTAAAGGCATAATGCCCGACCTTCGCCTGAGCGTTGGAGACCGCATTGATAAAGGTCGATTTGCCCGCATTGGGCAGGCCCACCAACCCAACATCCGCTAGCAATTTCAGTCGCAGCCAAACCCATGCCTCTTCACCCGGTCCACCCGGTTGATGCTGGCGCGGGGCGCGGTTGGTGGAGCTTTTGTAAGACGCATTGCCGCGCCCACCCATGCCCCCTTCGAGGAAGGTCACACGCTGGCCAACCTCAGTAAAGTCGATCAGCACCTCTTCCTTGTCCTCTGACAAGACCTGAGTGCCAACGGGAACTTCGACGATCAAATCATCCGCACCAGCGCCGGTTTTGTCTTTGCCTTGACCGTGAGCGCCGCGTTTCGCTTTAAAATGTTGCGAATACCGAAAGTCGATCAGCGTGTTGAGGCCTTGGACAGCCTCAAAGATGATGTCGCCGCCTTTGCCGCCTTTGCCGCCATCCGGGCCGCCATATTCGATATACTTCTCACGCCGGAACGAGACCGCGCCCGGTCCGCCCGGACCCGATTTGAGATAGATTTTGGCCTGATCGAGGAAATGCATGGCGCCCCCCTATGCATTTCCTGACCAGATTGCGAGTGTTTAGAACCGTGCTTCGATACCAGCGATCACTGTTCGGCCCGGTGAAACGAAGGTGAAGACCTGCTCATAGTCCTCATCCAACAGGTTTTCCGCCCTTGCGAACAGGTTGATATCAGCGGTGAGAGCATAGCGCGCGTTGAGATTCACCAAGGTGAAATCATCAAGGGTTGTGACAGGCGCGGGGAAGCTGCCAGTGGTGAAGTCGCTGTCTAGCGCTTCACCATTGTGACGCACCACCAAAGTAGCGGACGCCTTATCGTCAGGAGCCGTCCAAGTCAGAGCAGCACTGGCAATGCTCTCAGGGCGGCGCACTTCTGTCACTCCATCTTCTTCCGCATCAAGATAGGTGTAAGCCGCATTGAGGCTCCAATTGCGGTTGATATAGGCGGAGAATGCCACTTCCACGCCCTGCTGCTCGCTATCAGTTGTCCGGTTACCTAGTGTCGCGACGAAAGTGGGTGGCGGGAAGACGGTGAATATCTCGCTTTCCAACTCAGCGTTGAAGTAGGTGACAGAAACCATCGCATCGCCATCAAGGAAGCGCTGATCCAATCCGATTTCCCAGCTGGTCGACTTCTCTGGCTCAAGGTCTGGATTGCCGACAAATACGCCATCAAAAAAACCAAACAGTTCGAAGAATGTCGGGTTCTTGACGCCAGTGCCGATAGCCGCCCGAACTCGGGTTGTATCAGTAGCATCGACGCCTGCTCCGATACGAAAAGTGGTCGTGTCCTGGAAGCGGTTATTGAAGTCCTGCCGGATTGCCGCGGAAAAATCGAAGCTGTCGCCGTTGTATCGATACTCGCCCACGAGTCCCAGATTTTCGGTTTCCTTGCGATCGTCAAAGGTCGCAATGTTGTTGAAGCCTTCGACCTCGTAATCGGCTGCAAATGTCAGCGAATGCTCACTTGCATTGAAGTCGTAAGACGACACGTATGATGCTTTGAAACGATCGCTGGCCGTATCGCTAGTTGTCGCTCCATTGTCGAAAGTATTGCGTTCAACATCAGCGAACTGAAGCGAGAAATCGTGTTTCCAAGTGCCATCCAGTGTCACCAGCTGAGCGCCTACCAGACCGTATAGAGCCGTATTCTCAAACCCCACACCGGGGCTGTCGATCACAAGACCCAGCGTCGAGCTGCCGAAGCCAAAGTCCTGATTGTTGCTGTCGCCCGCCGTGTCGACGAAACGGCCAACTGCACGCAAAGTGAAATTGTCAGCGACCTCGGCGTTAAGCTTACCGGCCAGCGTGTAGCTATCGCGGCCAATGTCGCGTGTGCCGCCTCTGGCATTGGGTTCCCCATTGGTGGTCACTGCGGTGGCTGAGAGCGAAGCTTCGACACCGTTTTCATTGATACCCAAACGCGCTGCGCCGTTGAACGTGTCGTTTGTGCCCGCCTCAATGCGGCCCGCGAACCCTTCAAATCCACCACTACGATAGGCAACCACACCACCAATCGCATCATTGCCATAAAGTGCTGATTGCGGCCCGCGCAGCACTTCGACCCAGCTGCCGATCTCCGCTTGAAGCGTGCCTATATCGTACTCGCCGCTGCCGGGATCAGAAACCTCGATACCGTCAACCAAGACAAGGACGTGATTTGCCTCTGTCCCCCGCAGACGGATCTGAGTTTGACCAGCAATCGAGCCGACCGCGATACCGGGCACATCACGCAGCACATCGCCGATATCTCGCACTTGGCGGTCGGCAATCTGACGGCGATTGATGATCGTCGTTGAAGCCGTTGAATCGGCGATAAAGGTCCTTTGCAAGCGGCTTTCAGTCACCAAAATCTGGTCAGCATCAATGCGACCTAAAGGCAGCATGAGGTTCTCTTCGAACTCCGCACCCTCTGGCACCTCATCTTGCGCTGCCGCAGGCAAGCTCCATCCAAGCGCAGCAACAGCAACGCTGGCCAAAAACACTGATCTGTTCATTTTCGCATGTCTCTCTTCGTTTAAGCGTCAACAAGACCGCGTGGAAACGTCCCACACGGCCATTCATGTCGTCGCTCGAAACGAAAAGCTTTCGCGCCGGATCAATCCCTGAACCAGGCAACAAGCGACACGCCTCGGTCGGTCTCCTGGCTCACGGATCTGCGTCTTTGCTGCTCACCTTCCCAGAGATCGCTCTCCAGTGGCTGCCTTTATACAAGGCACGCGGGCAAAAACTCACCGCTTACAGTTGCAGGGACAGCTGCGGAATTGCCCAACAAGGGGCGCACCGCATTCCCGTTACCGAAGTGTGTGTCAGCCGATAGGCCCGCCTTGTCGTGAAGGCAAGACGCGCCCCACTTGAGAGTTATTGCGGAGACGTCACCTGAGTGTCGCTCTCACCTGTTGCAATCGGTTCGATCACCGGTTGCGAAACAGTGTCTTCTGGGACCGGAACCACGGGCACGACTGCACCCGTTTCCGGGTCCGCGACTAACCCGGCGGGAGCCGTTGGTGCAGCTAAGGTGGCAGCCGGATCGCTGCTGCCTGCTGTAGGCACAGGGACACCCCGTGTGCGCGCTTGTTGCACCGCTACCCAGCCGGGTTGCGAGGGACCAAACATCGCGCCCCAACGCGCATCCCACGCGGCGGAATCGCGTTGATATTGTTCATATTCAACAAAGAAGCGCTCGAACGGCTGCTCCAACACTGCAAAGTTGTCTTTCGCAAAGGCAATTGGATCAACAGGCGAGATCATATAGCGGTTCGACACATCCAGCGCGGCGGCACAAAACCCGGCGCGTGCAGGCGGCAATGCGAAGAAGTTATAGACCGAGGTCATATGCTCTTCGCGCGCTTTTAGGCCCGCACGGCGTCCACCAGCCTTCTGACGATAGTCCGCCTCAATCCGGTCATTCACGACTTTAATCGGGTCGGCATAGTCGCTGATATAGGCACTGTATGCGGTAAGAACCGGATCGAAACGCGCCGACGTGCAATTGAGCGCGGCGACATTCCACGCAGAGCGGAAATGCCAAACCTTCTCGTCTTCGGTCACGCCGAGATTCACCGTTAGACGCTGACCCAGATTGTTTTGCGCAGGGATCTGCATGACATAGGCCGCGCCGCCGGGGGGCAGCGGACGGTAAGGCGTTCTCTCAACCGGTGGAGGAGGCGGTGGTGGTGGCGGTGGAGGCGGCGGTGCAGGCGTGGCGCACGCACCCAATAGCGCGAGACCTGCGGCAATGCTCATGATCTTGAGCGGCGCGCTATTGGCCCTCAAACGGTGGCTCGACGGATTGTGTGTCGCAGCGCTGCTCATATTCAATTTGCCTCTCATATCCATAGCCCCGGACGAATAGTCGCCTGCCACTATGCGACCGCCACCCTTGCTCCCATCTGAAGCGTCATGACGTCACCATTGGCTGACCGTGTTAGGCAAGTCCTATGACAAAGCAAATGCCCGAAGCCTATCGAAAGGCTCCGGGCATTTGCGTGTTTCAACAGTTTGGTTGCGGAACGTGCCTCACCCGAGCCCCAATGTGAGGGGCAAGGGCTGGTTTATTCGCGGCTGCCAAGGAATTGCAGCAGGAACATGAACATGTTGACGAAGTCGAGATAGAGGTTGGTTGCCCCCATAATCACGGCCTTGCCCATGAAATCGGTTCCGACCAGATATTGATACTGGGTCTTCAGACGCTGCGTATCGTAGGCGGTGAGGCCCGCAAAAACGAGCACACCGATGCCGCTAATGACGAAAGCCATCGCTTCGGATTGCAAGAAGATGTTGACGACGCTGGCGATGATCAGACCGATCACGCCCATGATCAAAAAGCTGCCCCAGCCCGAAATATCTTTCTTCGTGGTGTATCCCCACAGCGACAGGCCCGCAAACGCGCCTGCAGTCGCAAAGAACGTCACGGCGATCGATGGTCCGGTGTACACGAGGAAAATCCACGATACCGAAAGCCCCATAACAGCGGCAAATGCCCAAAAGACGATTTGCAGTGTCGTGTAGCTCATCTTGTGCAGGCCAAAGCTCATCGCGAGGATGAAAGCCAATGGCGCAAACGCAACAACAATACCCAGGGGCGACGATACAATAGCGCTCGTCACACCTGTGAATGCAGCGACGATCGCGACGATACCGGTCAGCAACACAGCAGACGCCATGTAGTTGTAGATCGAGAGCATGTAAGAACGCAGACCCTCATCATAGGTCGCGCCATCAATCTCACCACCCGCACGCGGCACAGAGCCGAATGCTTGGCGAGAGCCTTGATTTTCATTCCAGTTAGCCATTTTGGATCCCTTGTCTCCAATGGTGACGCGACAATACGCGCCATATGAGTGTCAATATCGGCATTTTTCCCGCATTTTTCAAGCAAAACCGGCTGAAAATCGACGAAAGCCGTTCATTTTTTTCCATGTCATGATTAACAAAACGTCAAACGCTGCCTGCAGATAGCTCTGCCCCGCGATCACGGGTCGCGCGCAGCGTTTCGGTCAGCAATGCGACCAAAGCATCCTCGTGGTCCAGCGCATTGAGCCCCTGCCGCGTCATACCGCCCGGACTTGCCACCGCATTGGCAAGTTCGCCCGGCGACATTTCCGAAGATGCCGCCAAGCCCGCTGCACCCTCCACCATCGCCAGTGAAAGGCTGCGCGCCTGCTCTTCGCTGAGGCCCAATCTGTGTCCCGCCACAGCGAGCGCATCAATGAATCGATAGACAAAGCCCGGTCCGGATCCGGCAAGCGCGGTCGCAAGGTCATACTGGCTTTCATCATCGAGCCACACGGCGTTGCCTAGCATGTCATAGAATTCCGAAATAGGCTCACGCTGCGATCCATCAAGCCCAGATTCCGCTAGGATAATCGGTGACTTATTGATTCGCGAGGCAAGGTTGGGCATCACCCGCACATGCGCCGCCGCACCGGGGAAAGCCGACTGCAGCTGCGCCAATGTCATCCCGGCAAGCAAAGAATGGACCGGTCGACCCGCCGCCAATTCCTGAAATCCGGGCGCAAGATCGGTGAGTTGATGCGGCTTAAAGCCCAGCATAATTGTATCATGCGCACCTGCCGCTACTGCTTCATCCACGCTGCGATAGGCAGTCACACCATCGGGCACCGGCTTTTGAGAGCGGTTGAGGATCGCAAAGCGAGCCGGATCAACTCCCGACGCCAACCACCCGGCCAGCATTGCGCCTGACATATTGCCGTATCCGATAATGAGCATCTGTTTGGGCCGAACCATTTCACACCGCCTTTCGCTCGCTGTCTTTCGGTCACTGGCAGATGGTTACGCCTCCCCTGCCGCGTCAACCATTGCCGCTTCCAACGCGGCTTTTGGAGCTTTGTCGCCCCACAAAACAAACTGGAACGCAGGGTAAAACCGGTCGCATTCGTCAATCGCGGTTTCGACCAGAGCCTGTGCCTGATGCAGCGAGAGCATGCCATCATCGCCTAGCAACACCCCGTGGCGATACAGCAGCACATCTCCATTCGACCAAATGTCAAAGTGCCCAAGCCACATCTGCTCATTCACCAGACACAACAATTCATGCGCATGGGCACGCTTGTCGTCGGTCACACGAATTTCGGGCAAGCAGAGGAATTGCAGAACATTGTCCGTGCTGCGCCAGATCGCACGCAGCTGATACTTGGCCCAACTCCCCTGGACTTCGCCGACCATTTCATCGTCGGCGACAATCTCACAGTCCCATCCGCGCGCCTCAAACAGAGCGGCAAGCATATCGACGGGAGCCGCGTCGTTGTCGGCGGTGTACTCGGTTTGCTGCGGTCTCATAGAGGGATATTCCCTATGCTTGGGACAGGCGCAAACCGGGGCGAGAGAGGTGGGGGTGTTTTCATCGCCACCACAAATGCCTTCACAACTTGTATCTTGGCAATGCGCAGCGCAGCCGGGGCTGGGGAGAACCGTTTTCGCCTGTTCAAAGCTTGTGTACGAAAAGCCGGGGATAGTCCGAATTTTCTAGTTAAGCTCTTGAATTTCCGTACCTTCTGGGCTGGTATAAGAGAATGTCTCCAAGCCCTTTTCGCTAAGCGCGTTGATCAAGGCGCGCGCATCTTCGCGGCTGTCGATGGGACCAGCCAGCAAGCGGTTTGCTTGGCCCCATGGCGTCACATGCGGATCAAAATCGCCGAGCAAATCGGGGGCGCGGCGAGCAAAGCGGCGCCAGTCGAACTTGAGGGCAGCAACATCGCGGCCCGTGGCCAGCTGGACCCAGATCCGGCGCGGATGATCAGGGACCACCGGTTCAGGATCGGGTTCGGGCGCCACTTCACGCGGAATCTCGATAGCTGCCAAGTCAACCGCACCCGACGATGCAGATGGCGCGGTTGAGGGCAATTCGCCGCTACCTATGTCCGCGAATGCATCTGCGACACTTGACGGCGGTGTTGTAGGTTGAACGGTCGGGACTGAGCTTGGGGTCGCAGCGCCGGTCTCAGCCGTGGCGATTGTGGGCAGGGTTTGAGAGGCAGAGACCGCCGTTGCCTGATCGCTCCGGGCAAGGTCAAAGCCGGGACGCGGCGCTGTGCCTGCAACGCTTTCAACCGCCCCGCTGGCGGCAGCTACTACGGGTGCTGCGTCTGCTTGAGCAGGGATCGGCGTCGCGGCTGGCGGTGTGGCGGGCGGCGCTGCCTCAGCCACCTGCGCCACTTCTTGTGAAACTGTGGCTACTTGCGGAGCGGTATCGGACTGCGCCGGTGAACCCAGTGGCTCACCCGCAGGCTCCAGCAACGCTCCAACCGCCCCTTCACTTGTAAACCGAGCAATACGCGGGTCCTCGCGGCCAATATCTGCGGCCGCCGGGAAAATCCCAAGATTGGCCGCAGCTGCCTGCTGCGCCGATGTCAGGCGAGGCATAAAAGCGAGGTACGGATTGATCCGTGTCGCCAAATCGCGTGGCATGACCTCATTGACGATGCCAACCGCGCGGTCCTGTTGTCCCAATATCGCAAGGCCGAATGCACGGGTGCGGAATGCGGCCGGGTCACGCGCTTCGAGCAGCGGTGCAAGCGCACTTTGAAAGCCGCCTTCATTCCCTGAAATCGCATTGCTTAGCGCCAGACGCCGCCGCGCTTCGTCGTCCTGTGGGTTAAGCTCAATCGCGCGGGTATAGGCCGCTTGAGCGGAGGACTGATCCCCGACCAGATCAAAGGCAAGCGCCTGATCGCTCAATACATCGCGCGGGTTAGCACCCGATATCAGCGCTCCATTCAGAAGCGGGATAGCATCAACCGGGCGACCCGATCGCAGATAAACCCGGCCAAGACCAAGCTTCACGCGCGGATCATTTGGGGCAAGGTCGGCGGCGCGGCCGTAAAATCCAATCGCAGCATCCAGATCACCGACCGCCATCGAGGCATCGGCCGCCTCCAACATGCTACCAACCCGATTGGGTCGCCGTGCCAACTCCAACAATGCGCGATTCAGGCGTTGAACCTCTGGTGAGGGAAGCGGCTGCACCACTTCGCGTGAAGTCGCGTCCTGAGCGGATGCTGGTAGCGCGCAGACCAGTGAGGAAAGGCCAGCGACCGTAAGTGTGCTGAACCGTATTGCACGGGAGGAGATGGGAGATATTATCACATGGAGTTCGCTAAATGGTTTTCGCACCAACGCTAGCCCGCAATCGCTGAACGCGGGGCGAACAGCGCTGCTTGGCCGACCAAGTGAAGCGGTAGACGCCAGAAAGCGGCGTCCATGCGCGCATTATTGGTTGTTCTGGCGACCCAGAAAACGCGGAATGCTCAGCGCGGGTGCGTCATCGCCATCATCGTCATCATCATCCGAGCTGGAAGAGCGCGAGAGATTGGCCATCCGTTCGAACAGCGTGCTGCCGCCGCCCTTGCCACTGCCTTTACCGCCCCCTGCGGCTCCGTCAGCGCCGCCAGCTTCGTCACCTGCCGCATCATCTGCGCCAGAGCCGAGGATACCAGCCCGGCGTCCGCCGCCTGTGCGGGCCTCGACCGGTTGATTGGCCTCAGCCAAACGGTCTGCATCAGCGAGCAAGTCGTCTTGCGCGCCCTCGCCCGCATCAGCTGTCTCGTCGCCGGTATCGTCAATCTCAGCGTATTCGCCGCCGAGGTCGAGTGTCTCTTCAGCGCCTTCGCCGGGCTCTGAGACCATGTCCGCTTCTGCGGTGTCGCTATCAATCGCGCTTGCTGAGGCCGAGCCTGACAAAGCGCCCTCGCCAACGCCAAAGTACCCGTCATCTACGGGCGCATCAAAGTCGTCCTCATCGTCTTCTGCGCCGCGCAGGCCAGCGAGTGGATCGACGATGCCATCAACATCATCGCCTTCATCACCCATGTCGTCGCCCGCTTGCATTCCGGTTAGATCAAACGGTTCGCTGACAGCTTCTTCTTCTTCGACCTCTTCGGCGCCAAAATCATCGGTCGCATCCAAATCATCGACGCCATCATCGGTGAAGTCATCTTCTGCCGAGATCGCCTCTGATACAGGATCCGCAAGCGTCGGAAGTTCCTGAGCGGATGCTTCCGGCTCAGGAGGGGTAAGAGTTGGCGGCGTCAAAGTTGGAGCAGGCTCTGACAATGTCAGCGGCTCCACATCATCCACGCTTTCGCTATCACTGGCACTTGCAGTCGCTCCAGCAGCTGCGCCGCCGGTCAGGCCCATCACAGGCCGCTTTGGCGCACGCGATCCGGACAGTGAAGAACTCGCCGCACGCGGCGCTTCCGATGCAGAGCCCGCCTCAATACCGGTTGCAACCACTGACACGCGGATCTTGCCCGACAGATCGGGATTGAACGCGCTGCCCCAGATGATGTTGGCATCTTCATCGACAAGATCGCGGATATGGTTTGCAGCCTCATCCACTTCCATCAGCTTCATATCTTCGCCACCGATGATCGAGATGATGACGCCTTTCGCGCCCTGCATCGACACACCGTCGAGCAGCGGGTTGGCAATCGCTTGCTCAGCAGCGTTAAGCGCACGGTTCTCGCCTTCGCCCTCACCTGTACCCATCATCGCTTTGCCCATTTCACTCATGACAGAGCGGACATCGGCAAAATCGAGATTGATAAGGCCCGGCATCACCATCAGATCGGTGATCGAGCGAACGCCTTGTTGCAGCACTTCATCAGCCAGCTCGAACGCTTCTTTGAACGTCGTCTCTGGCTTGGCGATCAGAAACAGATTCTGGTTCGGAATCACGATCAGTGTATCGACGTGCTCCTGCAATTCCGCGATGCCAGCCTCTGCCGCGCGCATCCGGCGAGTGCCTTCAAACAGGAACGGTTTGGTCACAACGCCGACTGTCAAAACGCCTTTGCGCCGCGCAGCTTCCGCAATCACAGGCGCAGCGCCCGTGCCCGTGCCGCCGCCCATACCGGCGGCGATAAAGACCATGTTTACGCCCTCAAGTGCCTCTTCCACGTCGGCGACGGTCTCTTCAGCGGCAGCTTTGCCAACCTCAGGCCGTGCACCCGCGCCAAGACCGCCCGTGATATCCGGACCCAATTGAATGCGCTTTTCCGCAGAACTTGTGCTGAGCGCCTGCGCATCGGTGTTGGCGACGATGAAGTCGACACCTTCAATATCCGAAGCGATCATATTGCCGATTGCATTGCCGCCAGCGCCGCCGATCCCGATCACTGTGATCTTTGGGCGCACGTCGTCCGTGGCTGCTGGTCCGATATTGATGCTCATCGCTTTAAACCTCCAGACGCCGGGTGCAGTTTTCGCATATTCGCCCCGCGTCGCTTCATCTGTGACACATTCATGATGTGCCTGTTATACCGCAGATTTCCTTATCCACAGCCAGTGATTAACCCTGATACATCAAATCACATCCTGTGAGAATCCCGGCTGACCGCCATTTTCACACGTTTCAAAAGTATTCGCGCATCGCTCGCCACCATCTGCCAAAGGCGAACATCGACCCGAAAGAGCCGCCGAAATTCGAACTGGTGGTGAAACGTGAGCCAACAGAACGGATGTCGACAGGGTCTTCAGCGGCATAAAGGCACAGTCCCGCAAGCCCAGCAAAACCCGGTGTGGCATGCGCCTCTGGCAGGCCAGTAAGCGCCGGGGTGCGCCCGATCCGAACCGGCATGGCGAGCGCGCTTTGCGTGAATTCAGCCAGACCAGCCAGCTCTGCACCGCCACCGGTTAGAACAACTTGGCCCGCCTGCGATCCGGAGAAACCCATCTCTTTCAGAGCCTTGCCGATCTCACCTGAAAGCTGCGACTGGCTTTGCGTGATGACAGAGATCAATTCGGCCCGCGCGATCCGGTTTTTGTCATCCGCGCCGCGTGCCAAGGGGCCGGATTGCTCCTCTGCGCCTTCATTGGGGCCGTGGACGGGGATCATTTCGCGGTGATCGCTGGGCGAGGCAATGGCGGAACCTGATACGCATTTCAGCCGCTCTGCCTGGAACCGGCGGATGCCAAAGGCGCTGGCGATGGCGTCGGTGATGTCGCCCGAACCCATCGGAATTGCCCGAAGGCCCAGCAACATGCCACCTGCAAAAACGGAGACATTGGTGACGTCAGACCCTATTTCGACCAGCGCGACGCCAAGCTCGCGCTCTTCCTCGGACAGGCTGGAATAGCCCGAGGCAAGCGGAGCAGCGACCACTGCCTCTACTTCGAGATGCGCGTTCTGCACCGCCTCCATCAAATTGCGAACCGGCGCGCCATCGGCCAACATCACATGGACATCAACGCCAAGTCGCTCTGCATGAAGGCCGCGCGGATTGGCCACGCCATGCGCTCCATCGAGTGTGTAATGCGCAGGTTGTGCATGGAGGACCGTGCGGCCATCGGGCTGGATCATGTCGCGCGCCTCAATCAACAGGTGCTCGACATCTTCCTCTTCGATCCGGCGGCCACCGATCTCAATCTCGACATTGGAAACGCGGCTAGACAACCCTGCGCCCGAACATGCAATCCATACACTTTGAATGCTGGTTCCTGCGTTCTTCTCCGCGCGCTCCACCGCATCGCGGATCGCATAGGTCGCAGCTTTCATGTCGGTGACATAGCCACGTTTGATCCCTTGCGACGCGCGATGGCCAGAGCCGAGGACGAGCAACTCGCCCGTCTCCGTCTCGCCCATGATCATTGCAGAGATACGGAACGACCCGACATTCACCGCACCAAAAATCTTGGCAAGCCGCGCTTTGGCGGCGGCTGGTTTCGCGGCGGATTTAGAGGCTGTCTTTGTGCCCGTTCGGTTGGTGGCCATCATAGCTCTCCGTTACGATCCATCGCCGATTTCGCGATCAGCGCGGCCCGGCACACGCATGTAAATGCGCGGTGGTGAGCGCATATCAAACGTCGCAACCTGCCCGCCTAACAACCGGTTCTGACCATCCATACGCGCAAACCGAATGAGCGCACCCGATGCATTTTCTGCACCCTCTGGTAAGGCAAGCACTTGCCCGCTTTTGAAGGAGAGGTTCCAACGGCGATTGCCGACCCATTCGGCGGCTTCAACTTGCGGACCAAGCGCAGGAGCGGTGGCCAACAATTTATCAAGCGGCGCAACCTGTTTCGCAGCACCCGGCCCCGAAATCCGCAACATGTCGCCCGCCGCATCAGGGGCAACAAGCGAAAGCTCTTCCCCTTCGGCATCGATCAACATCAAGCGATCCGGCTTTTCCAAGACCGCATGCGGTTCACGTTCAACAATATCAATCGCCAGCGTCGATGGCAGTTGCACCGACACACGTGCATCCTTCACCCATGGTAGGTCGAGCAGCTCCTTGCGCAGTTTCTCAATCTCAACCTGCGGCATCGGGCGGTTCCGTTGCGCAAGCGCGCGGGCATAGACCTCGCGTTCGTCCATCTGATTGGTGCCAGTGACACGCACATGCTTAACCTCGAACCCCGCGTCAGAGGCCATCGCGGCGACCTGCGCCTGAGCCATGGCGGGAACGCCCGCGAGATTGGCGATGACGAATGCGAGGCCGACTGCGCCGCCGATAATCATCGTCAGCCAAACGGTGCTCCACTGTTCCTCAGTAAAGGGCAGGACACCCATGGCGCGGTCGACCAACCCTGTGGTTTTGGCCTTCGCCCGCCGAGCGCCGGCTGCGCGGCTTTGCGATTTGGCGGCGCGGCGCACACCTTTACCAGCGCTGCGTTTAATCTTGGCCATCAGGCGGTCTCCTTTGCAGCCGAGGCAAGGCCGTGCACCCGGATCGCTTCCATCACGATCATCTCCACCAATTCGGCATAGCCAATATCCGCATGACGCGCCTGTTCAGGCACGAGGCTAAGCGGGGTCATGCCGGGCTGGGTGTTCGTCTCCAGCACAAACAAACCGTTCTCACCCGCCTCGTCGTCCCAACGATAATCGGTTCGGCTCGCCCCATGACAGCCGAGCAATTGGTGCGCGCGGATCGCGTATTCCTCGCAAAGAGCGGCGATTTCGGGCGGGACATTGGCAGGGCACACATGCTGCGTGCGCCCCTCTGTGTATTTATGTTCGTAATCGTAAAAACCATGCTCGATGATCAGCTCGGTAACGCCCAGCGCGCGCGGACCAGTTGCGCTATCGATGACTGCCGTGGTCAGCTCGCGCCCTTTGATAAATGGTTCAGCGAGCAGTTCATCAAACTCCTGCCACGGACCCGCCGCATCGCGCGCAATCGGGTTCCCCACATTGCTGTCCTCGGTGACGATGGCGACACCAACAGAGGAACCTTCATTGACGGGTTTCAGCACATAAGGGCGCGGTAGCGGATCACGCTCGAACAGCTCAGCGACCGGCACAATCCGCCCGCCCGGCATCGGGATCCCATGCGGGACTAAAGCTTGCTTGGTCAGTTGCTTGTCAATCGCGATCACCGACGTCGCAAGACCTGAATGCGTATACGGAATGCCCATCAGATCGAGCATCCCTTGGACGCTCCCATCCTCACCCGGCACGCCATGCAACGCGTTGAACACGACATCGGGCTTAATCTCGGCCAGACGCACAGCAACGTCGCGACCCATATCGACTTGTGTCACACGATGGCCATTCATCTCCAGCGCATCGGCGACGCCGGCGCCCGTCATCAAAGAGACCTCGCGTTCATTCGCCCAGCCGCCCATCAGGACCGCAATGTGAAGGGGTGGCTTTTGAGTCATGCTGCAAGCTCATAGAGTGCTGGTTGTGCGTGAATTACGTCTTCAGCCGCGCCTTCTTCCCATGGGAAGAGCCCATCATTTGCGCCCGGCCATACAATTTGAAAGGCATCAATCACGCCACCACCGCCGACGTGTTTGTCAAACCAAATCGCAGAACCGAAGTGTTCGTGAGTGATGTTCGAATCCAGGACGTTCTTCACAACGCAGTCAAAGCCCTCGATCAGGTTTGAAACAACCATCCCATCAGCCATGTTCAATCCATTAAAGCACTGGCTGAGCACTTCATTTATCATCGAGTGCATGAGGCCTTTGGGGAGACCAAAGACTATTACCTCGGGTTGGCGCACTGTTTTGCGAAAGCCGATAGAATAGCTGAAATTCTCGGTGACTTGATCCGGGTCGAACACATGGTTCACCTGACAACCGTGCTTCTTCACGTTCGCCACGATCCGTTGCTCAAATTCACTCAATTCAGTCACGGGCGCCCCACCCGCTTGATTTCCCATTCAAGCTGAACGCCGGAATGCGCATAGACTTTCTCGCGCACAATCTCGCCCAGCCCTTCAATCTCTGTGCTGGTTGCACCGCCGGTGTTGATAAGGAAATTACAATGCTTCTCACTCACCTGCGCGCCGCCATGCTTGAATCCGCGCAAGCCCGCCGCATCGATCAATTTCCATGAGGAATGGCCCGGAGGGTTCTTAAAAGTCGAGCCACCGGTCATGCTACCGATGGGCTGCGAGCCTTTGCGCTCGGAAGAGATGCGATCCATCTCCACCTTGATCACTGCCGGATCACCGGGGAAACCTTTGAAGCGAGCCTCAACCACCACAGAACCTTCGGGTAAGGCCGAATGGCGATAGGAATATTGCAAGTCGGCATTGGTCAGCGTGACGAATTGCCCATCGGGCAGAACTACGTCGCAATCGACCAGAATATCGCAGGTCTCGCGGCCATAGCATCCGCCATTCATCTTGGTCACACCGCCTACCGATCCGGGAATTCCGGTCAGGAAAGAGATGCCGTCGATCCCCGACTTCGCCGCGCGGCGCGCGACTTTATTGGCAGGTGCTGCAGCGCCCGCTTTCAATGTGGTGTCGCCGGTCACTTCGACCTCCGCGAATTGCGGGCCCAGCTTGATCACCACACCGGGCACGCCGCCATCGCGGATGATCATGTTCGAACCCACGCCCAAAGCCATGATCGGGATGTTCCCGTCGAGGCTCTCACAAAAAGCCTTGAGGTCTTCCAAGTCAGCGGGTTCAAACAGCCAATCCGCTGCGCCCCCGCTCTTGAACCAGACATATTTGGCAAGCGATGCGCCTTGCGTCAGTGCACCGCGTATGCTGTCCAGAGGCACAGGGGCAGACACGTCACCCTCGACGGCGCACGTTGGGGCCATGCCGTTGTCCATGTTGTCCATTTCGTCGGGCTGATGATCGTTCATTTGCGCGCTCATGCCCCCCTATGTGATTCAATCGAACCGGCAAGGGTAGCCGCCCACCTGGTGATATCCCCAGCGCCCAGGCACACAATGATGTCTCCTGGTGCGATTTCGCCTGCAAGTGTGGCGGCGAGGTCGCTTTGGCTGTCAATAGTCGCGGCGCTGCGATGCCCGCGTGATTTAAGACCGGAGACGAGCGCGGCGGAATCGACGCCTTCAATTGGGTCTTCGCCTGCCTCGAATACCGGCGTGATGAAAACCATATCGGCATCGTTAAAGCAGGTCTGAAAATCGTCCATCAGATCGTTGAGACGCGTGTAGCGGTGCGGTTGAGCCACAGCGATAACGCGGCCCTCTTGGGCGGCTTCACGGGCAGCGCCAAGAACCGCACGGATCTCGACCGGGTGGTGCGCATAGTCATCGATAACGCTGACCGTGCCCGCTTCCAACTGCACCTCGCCCGCTTTAGTAAAGCGACGGCGCACGCCGCTGAAACTGGCGAAACCTTGGCTTATAACATCGTCGGAACAGCCCATCTCAATCGCAACCGCAATTGCGGCGAGCGCGTTTTGGACGTTGTGGCGACCCGGCATGGGCAGATGCACGCCTTCGATCCTACGGTCTTCCTCGCCGCGTTGGCGGATGATCACATCGAACGTGTTGCCGCCATCGACCGGACGCACATTAACGCCGCAAATGTCGGCCTGAAGTGAGAAGCCATAGGTGACGACTTTGCGATCGCGGACCAACCCGATGACCGCCTGAACCTCTGGGTGATCGACGCACAGGATCGCCGCGCCATAAAACGGCACGTTGTGAATAAATTCCACAAAAGCGCGCTTTACCCCGTCAAAATCGCCATAATGGTCGAGATGTTCGGGATCGATATTGGTCACGACTGCGATGGTGCCATCCAAGCGCAGGAAACTGCCGTCGCTTTCATCGGCTTCGACCACCATCCAGTCACTATCGCCTAGGCGCGCATTGGAACCATATTGTTCGATGATACCGCCATTGATAACGGTCGGATCGACTTCACCTGCATCCAACAAGCTGGCGATCATGCTGGTCGTGGTTGTCTTGCCATGCGTGCCGGCCACCGCGACAGTGGATTTAAGGCGCATAAGCTCGGCGAGCATTTCAGCGCGGCGGACCACGGGGATGCGCGCTTCTAGTGCGGCAGCAACCTCTGGGTTGGTGCGGCGAACTGCAGTGGAAGTGACGACGACAGCGGCGCCTTCTACATTCTCACGAGCGTGCCCGATATGAACCGCAATGCCGCGTTTGCGCAGGCGCTCCACGCTGGGGCCCTCGGCGAGGTCGCTGCCCTGCACTGTGTAGCCCAGATTGCGCATAACCTCGGCGATGCCGGACATACCAATACCGCCAATGCCCACAAAGTGGATAGTGCCAATGTCGGTTCCGACACCTTTCACGATTGCGTGTCCTTGGGCGCGGTTTGGGTTTGAGTCGCACTGGCGGTGGCTTTGGGAGCACCCTCGCCCACGCGGATTACATCCATCAAGTCGATCCCGCTCATGCTCTCAACCAAGTCTGCCAAATCCTGCGCAGCCTTAGGCCGCCCGCAATTCCATGCGCCATGTGCCGCGTTGGAGAGGCTGGCCGGGTTTTGCGCCAGCGCCTGTATCTGTTTGGCCAGTTCCTTAGGGGTAAAGCCGGTTTGGCGGATCATCCGCGCGCCGCCCGCTTTTACCATTTCAGCTGTGTTCGACGCCTGATGATCATCCGTCGCAATCGGCAGCGGCACTAGGATCGCCGGACGACCAACCGCAGTCAACTCCGCGATGGTCGAAGCACCCGCACGCCCGATAAACAGATGCGCGTCGGCCAGGCGTTCATGCATGTCCTCAAAGTAGGTGCCGAGTTCAGCGGGAATATCGTGCGTCGCATAGCGTTCCCGCACCGCATCAACGTCTTCGGAGCGGCATTGCTGCGTAACTTGCAGACGCAGCCGGAGCGCCGGGGGCAACATCGCAAGGCCATCGGGCACCACTTCGGACAGGACACTTGCGCCTTGCGAACCGCCGGTGATGAGGACCCGCAAGAGCCCCTCTTCTGTCAGCGTGGGAAAGTCCTTATCCCGCAGAGCCAGAACCTCTTCGCGCACGGGGTTGCCGACCAGATGCGTCTTGTCCGCATATTTAGGCTTTAACCGGTCAACGGTGGGATAGGATGTCGCGATCCCATCTACCCGCCCCGCCAAAATGCGATTGACCCGGCCCAGCACGGCGTTTTGTTCATGCACAAGGCTTGGGATTTTTGCGCTCGTCGCCGCCAGCAATGCGGGCATAGCGGGGTATCCGCCAAAACCGATAACCGCGGCAGGCTCAAAGCTTTCAAACAGGCGCAGCGCCATATTGCGCCCTTCGAGCACAGCACGAACGCCGCCGATCCAGCGCAAAGGGTTCTTACCAAAGCGGCCAGCAGGAAGGATATGCGCGGTCAGGAATTCGGGCTTACCCGGAATATTCGCGCCGCGTTCATCCGTGATCAGGGCAACGTGGTGCCCGCGCGCATGCAGCTCTGTCGCCAGAGCAAAGGCCGGGATCAGATGCCCGCCTGTGCCTCCTGCGGCCAAAACGAAATGCCGACTGGCGCCAGAGGGCACGTGCTGTTTCACTTCCGCATTCATAAAAAGCCCTCCCTCTCGGCTGCTCTTGACCCACCTGCCCGCGAGCCACCAAACAGGTCCTTCAAACCCGGCTTTTCACGCTCCAAAAACGGATTGCGCCGGGTAATGGCTAACAATAGCCCAACGGTCAGGCACACCGCCAGTGTCGATGATCCACCATAGCTCACCAGTGGCAAAGTCATGCCCTTCGATGGGAACAATTGCAGGTTTACGAGCATATTGATGAACGCTTGCCCACCCAGCAATGTCGCAAGTCCTGCTCCTGCGAGCAATGCGAACAGGTTTTCTTCATCGACAAGCCGAATAAGCGCGCGCGCAATGATCGCGACATAAAGCAGCATGATTACCGCGCAGGCGAGCAGGCCAAACTCTTCGCCAACGACGGAGAAGATGTAGTCCGTATGCGCCTCTGGCAAGTTCATCTTACGCGTGCCCAACCAAAGCCCGCTGCCGGTCCATCCGCCATTGAGGAGCGTGCGCTGCGCCAAATCAACCTGATCAAATGCGGTTCCCCCGCCAAAGAAGCTGTCGATGCGGTAACGCGCATTGTCATAGAGGAAATACGCCGCCGTCATCCCGCCAATGCCAAGCGCAATCAGTCCGCCAATCCGCACCAGTGACACGCCTGACAGCACCACCAGAACAAACCACACCCCGCCAAACAGGATCGTCGCGCCAAGATTGGGTTGCAGCATCAAGAGCGAAGCCACCAGCGCCATAGTCAGCGTCGCATATCCCAGCACAGGCAGTTCAGCGTCGCGCAGCCGCCATGACAGCATCCATGCAAGCAGGATCGCAAAACCGGGCTTCAAAAATTCACTGGGTTGCATCGACATACCCAGCTCTAACCAGCGCCGTGCGCCGTTGCGCTCTTCACCTATAATCGGGACCAGAAACAACGCTGCGATCATGCCCACGGCCAGCACAATGCCCAACCTGCGCGCATTCTCTCGGCTCGCAAAAGAGACCGCAATCATCACACCCATGCCCAGCACTTGGAACACAATATGCTTTCGGAAGAAGGTGAATTCAGCAACATCATACTGGTTGCCCGCAGCAGGCGATGCCGCCGCAACCGCAACCGTGCCCAGCGCCATCAGCAACAGGACTAGACCCAGCAGCCACTTATCAATCTCGCGCCACCAGATGCGCAATTCTTCACCCATACCCCTGCGCGACGGGACGGGCGCATGAAAGGTTGCATCGCCCCTTGGCCTTGTATGGGGAGGTCTAGAAAGGGAGGTGCTCATGCGGCCTCATCAGTGTCAAAAAATGCGGGCGAACAATCCTGCGCACGCTCTGCGATCACCCCGACCAATTGGCGAAAATGTTCGCCGCGTTTCTCGTAATCGCGGAACTGGTCAAAGCTGGCGCAGGCGGGTGAGAACAGCACCACATCGCCGGGTTTTGAGGCCTCGCGCGCACGGCTGACAGCCTCGCTGATCAATTCGCACCGCTCGACCGCTGGCACCCGCCCGTCGAGCAATTCTGCAAAGCGCGGGCCAGCCTCACCCACAGTGTAGGCGGCGGCGACATTGCCAAGCTGACCATCGCATTCGCCAAGGCCGTCTTCCTTTGCGAGGCCCCCGACGATCCAATGAATCCGCGCGTGGTCCTCTACCGGAGGGAATGCGGCAAGCGCTGGTGCGGTGGAGGCAGTGTTGGTCGCTTTGCTGTCATTGATAAACAGGACGCCATCTTCCTCGCAAACACTCTCCATCCGATGCGGCAGACTGTGAAACCGGGGCAGCGCGTGCTGCCATTGAGCAGGCTTCACACCCAACTCCTCGACAATCGCAACGGCAAGCGCGACATTCTCCAGATTGTGCGGCCCTTGCAGGCTGGGCCAACCGGATTGCAGCGAACGCAGGTAATTGAGATTGACGGCAAGTGCGCGTCCCGTGGGACGGACAGCTTTCACCGCTTCAAAGATCGTACCCGCAGGCTCAGTCAGCGATCCGAACACGGCAAGCCGCTCAACCGATTGCATCGAAAACAGCCGTGCCTTGGATGCGGCATAGGCGGCGAAATCATCATAACGATCAAGGTGATCGGGCGTCACATTGGTCAGGCCGGTGACATCGCAATCGAGGCTTTGCGTCAGGTCAATCTGATAGCTCGACAATTCGAGGACATAGACCCCGTCGCTCTGATCATTGGGGGCAAGCGGTTCCTGCCCCATGATAGGCTCACCAATATTGCCGCCGAGCACCGTCGGAATACCTGCCATCTCTAGGATATGGTGCACTAAAGCGACGCAAGTGGATTTGCCATTGGTGCCTGTGATCCCGACCACTTTGTGCGGCAACAGGTCCGGCCGGGCCAGCGCGAACAGCTCGATATCGCCAATAATCGGCACGTTATACTTTGCCGCATGGGCCGTGATTGGGTGCGTGTTGAGCGGCACTCCAGGAGAAACGACGAGGCCATCGAAGCCGGTAAGATCCATCTCCAGCGGGTCTGCGATGTCACAGCGCCCCTCAAACGCGGTGCGAGCAACATCTTGACGGTCCCATACCGTGATCTGCGCTCCGCTCGCCAACAACGCCTCAGCCGCCGCCGCGCCTGATCGCGCGAGCCCGAGGATCGCGTATCGTTTGTTGGCAAAGGCGGCAGAGGTGATCATAGCTGCTTGCGCCCTACCTCAGTTTCAACGTGGCAAGGCCGATCATGGCGAGGATAATGGCAACGATCCAGAACCGGATCACAACCTTGCTCTCACTCCAACCGAGCTGTTCGAAATGGTGATGGATAGGCGCCATGCGGAACACGCGCTTGCCCGTGCGTTTGAACCAGAACACCTGAATGATGACGCTGGCTGTTTCGGCTACGAACAACCCGCCCACGATCAGCAACACAACCTCATGATGCGCCGCAACCGCAATCGCGCCCAAAGCTCCACCCAGAGCGAGTGATCCGGTATCGCCCATAAATACTGCAGCAGGGGGGGCGTTGAACCATAGGAACGCAAGACCCCCGCCCATTATCGCAGCGCAAAATATTGCCAATTCGCCTGCCCCCTCAACATAGGGAATGCCCAGATATTCTGAGAAGTCCGTGCGACCAACGAGATATGCGATAATCGCAAAGGTGCCCGCAGCAATAATCACCGGCATGATCGCCAAACCGTCCAACCCATCGGTCAGGTTCACCGCGTTCCCAAATCCAACGATAAACACCGCCGCAAAGACGTAGTAAAACGGCCCAAGCGGGATACTGACATCGGAGAAGAACGGGATGTAGAGGTTGGTGTTGATCTGACTGACGATCAAATACGATGCGACGCCTGCAACCATAAATTCCGCCAGTAAACGCACTTTCGCGGAAACGCCGGCATGGCTGTTCTTGGTGACTTTGTCATAGTCATCCATGAACCCGATTAGGCCAAAACCAATCGTCACCGCCAAACAGGCCCACACCAATGGGCTGCGCAAATCCATCCAAAGCAGCAGCGAAAAAGCCAGCGCCACCAAGATCATCAAACCGCCCATCGTAGGCGTGCCAACTTTCGCCTGATGGCTTTCGGGACCATCGGCACGGATCGGTTGCCCTTTGCCCTGACGCACGCGCAGCATGTTGATGAAACGTGGGCCGATAATCAGACCGAAGGCAAGCGCCGTCATCAACGTCGCGCCGGCGCGAAACGTCTGGTACCGGATCAGGTTGAGCGCCCCTTCAAAGCCGAGCCATTCTGCGAGCAGGTAAAGCATTCAGATCCCTTGATGCCTCCCTTTATCCAGAAGGCTGCGTAAAGTGTGTAACCAACCTGCCAAGGCCCACCGAGTTGGAGCCCTTAACAAGCACCGCATCGCCGTTTGAAATCCCGTATTCTTCCAGCGCTGCGATCGCTTCGGCAGGGCCCTCGCAATGGGCGAAGGTGCCTTCAAAGCCAAGGGAATCGCCGGGTTTTCTCCCCAACCCTGCCCTCAGCCGGTCCGCCAATGCGCCCATCTCGTCGCCGACAAGGATCGCGTGATCGATATTGGCCTCTGCCATAGGTGTTTCGAGCTGTGCGTGGAACTTGGGAGCAAAATCACCCAGCTCCATCATACTGCCCAGCACCACAATGCGCCGATGCGCGGGCGTTTGGCCCAATGCTTTGAGTGTTGCGCGCATGGAGGCGGGGTTGGCGTTGTAGCTTTCATCCACCAATGTGGCTTTGCCGCCGTTGGCCTCGATAGCCATGCGAGCGCCGCGCCCTTTCAATCCGCCCATTTCAGCCAAAGCCAAGCCTGCGCTGGCCAAATCGCCGCCCGCCGCGCGAACCGCCGCCATGACGCCAAGCGAGTTGGTAACCCAGTGATCGCCGGGTTCGGCAACCGAATAACACAAACGCGTCTCCCCCAGATCGGCGGTCACAATCGATCCGCCATTGGTGTCGGGAATCGCATCAAGCAAGCGCACATCAGCATCCGGGTGGCGGCCAAATGTCACCACTTTCACGCCGAGCGCGCGGGCATGGCCGATCATACGCTCTGTGTAGTCAGTATCCGCCGGAATGATCGCAGTGCCGCCTGGCATCAGGCCGCTGAATATCTGCGCCTTCTCGTCGGCAATCGCCTCCATCGAACCCAAATTCTCAATATGGGCGGGTGCAATAGTCGTGATGAGAGCAACATGCGGGCGCACATGATCAGTGAGCGGCGCGATCTCGCCCGTGTGGTTCATGCCCATCTCGAACACGCCAAATTTCGCGCGCGCTGGCAGGCGGGACAGGCTGAGCGGAACGCCGACATGGTTGTTGTAACTGCGCACGCTGCGATGGGCGGAGCCTCTGCTGGAGCGGTCGAGCGCGGCAAAGATCACCTCTTTCACGCCGGTCTTGCCCACCGAACCGGTCACGCCAATGCGCACCGCTTCACCCCGATCGCGGGCCATGTGGGCGAGCGCGTGAAGTGCTGCGGTGGTGTCTTTCACCAGCACATGCGGAAAATTGACCGGACGGTCTGTGACCGCAGCAGCAGCGCCTTTGGCAAAGGCGGCAGCGATGAATTTGTGGCCATCCATCGCATCGCCTTTCAAAGCGATAAACAGATCACCGGGACGCACATCGCGGCTGTCCATTTCAACGCCGGATGCTTGGAAAGAGTGGCTTGCGCGCCCACCGGTCGCAGCTTCAATCTCCGACGAACTCCACAGCGCCAGCGGCAATTGGTCGCGCGCGTCGTGGGGCCATGCATGAAGGAAAGCGTGGCGGGAGGAATGCAGACCCATCAGCGCACCGCCTGCGCAGCGCATTCGCGCGCTACCTGCACGTCATCAAACGGCAAAACTCGCATTGTGTCTCCCGACCCGATTATCTGACCTTGCTCATGACCCTTGCCAGCGACAAGGACAATATCGTTTGCATCCGCATCCGTGACAGCGGCGAGAATAGCCTCACGCCGTCCACCAATATCGCGGAGATTTGCGGCGCCCGCTGCGCCGGCAAGAACCTGTTCCCGTATAGCGGCGGGCTTTTCGCCGCGCGGATTGTCATCTGTCACAATGGCTATATCTGCGGCGCGTGCGGCGACGTCGCCCATCGGAGCGCGCTTGCCCGTGTCGCGGTCACCACCTGCGCCGAAGACGGCAATCAAGCGTCCGCCCTTCGCCGCGTCAACATGAGGACGCAGCGCGGCAATGGCGGCTTCCAAAGCGTCGGGCGTGTGCGCATAATCGACATAAACGGGCGCGCCCGCAGGCGTGATCACCGCGCGCTCCAACCGTCCGCGGACCGGCTGCAACCGGCCGACAGCATCAAAAACCTGAGCTGGATCGGCCCCCGTCGCTAATGCCAACGCCGCCGAAGTCAGAGCATTCGCTGCCTGATAAGCGCCGATCAAAGGCAGCTTGATAACCCGCTCTTCGCCTGCACATTCAACTTGCAAAGTCTGACCCAATTGGGTCGCTTCGCGAGAGAGGAGACGCAGATAGGTGTCAGCGCCCTCTGCAGCCTCCCCCACGAGAGCCACGCGCAGGTCACGTTTGCGCGCATGGCCAATGGCGCGGTGGGTCCATTCGCATTTTTCCCCTCCGCTCCAGATAACAGCGACACCGCCCGGCTCGACCACTTCATCGAACAGGCGCATCTTGGCTGAGAAATACTCGTCCATATCGGCGTGATAATCGAGATGATCGCGGCTGAAATTGGTAAAGGCACCGGCCGCCACGCGCAGGCCTTCATTGCGGAATTGCGACAGGCCGTGACTCGATGCTTCATAGGCGACATGGGTCACCCCTTCGCGCGCCAAGCCGCTCATATTCGACAGAAACGTGACAATATCAGGGGTGGTGAGTCCGGTTGAAACGCTCTCATCCGGAGTGGTCACACCCAATGTCCCGATGCTGGCCGCGCGTTCGCCGCACATGCGCCAGATTTGGCGGGTCATCTCTGCGGTGGAGGTTTTGCCATTGGTCCCGGTGACCGCGACAATGGTCTGGGGCACGGGAGTGAAAAATCTCGCTGCAAGCTGAGCAAAAGTGCGGCGCGGCTCATCACTGGCAATATGCAGCGCGCCTTTTACCGGTGCTTCGGGAGCAGCGACTACAGCAACCGCGCCCGCTTCTACGGCGTCAGGAATAAAGTCCTCTGCGTTAAAGCGCGCACCGCGAAACGCGCCGAAGACAGTGCCCGGCGCGATCTTGCGATGGTCGATGGCAAAGCCAGTGACGGTCACGTCATCGCCGCCTGTTATGCCCAACCCTGCTGCTTCGATTAGCCCCGCCAGCTTCATCGCTGACCCTCCAGCAAATAGCGCAAGTCAGAGATATCGACATCGCGAGTGCTGTCAGGCCGCACACCCAGCATCGGGCCGATCCGTGGGACCAACTCACCAACAATCGGTGCGGCCGTAAAGGCCGCTGTCCGCTGACCTGATGACGCCGCAGTACCGCGCGGTTCATCAAGCACGGTGACGACAACAAAGCGCGGACGCTCCATCGGGAAAGCGGCAGCAAATGAAGAGATCAGCGACGTTTGCGCATAGCCGCCCCGGCTCGCTTTTTCCGCAGAGCCGGTCTTTCCGCCAACCCGGTATCCGGGGGCATTGGCGCTGCGACCCGTGCCGTAAATGGAAATCATGCGCATCAATTGCCGCATGCGTGACGAGGTGGACGCCTTGAAAACACGCCGCCCACGTGGAGCCTCGCCGGGCTCAATCTTGTGCAAGGTCGCAGGGCGCCAAATCCCACCATTGACCATTGCGGCATAGCTCGTCGCAAGGTGCAGCGGCGTCACCGCAATACCGTGGCCATAGCTGACCGTCATCGTGGTGAGCCGCGACCAAGTGCCGTTGGGGCGAACCTCGGGCCATTGCGTCCGGCCACGCGCTTGCAGCTCAATCTGTGGGCGCTCTTTCATGCCTAGATCAATCATCATCTCGCGCATGCGTTTCTCGCCCAACTCATCACCGATCCGCATCGTGACCGTGTTGGAGGAGTAAGCGAGCGCTTGCGCGACATTGAGCGTATCGCCCTTGGAGGGGTTATCGCGGAACAGACGGCCCGACATCTCAACCGGCGTCGCGTCCCAATGTTTACCCAGATTGCGGACAATGCCGTGGTCAATCGCGGCGGCGACGGTCAGAGGCTTAAATGTCGATCCCAGCTCATAGGTCGCATTGGTCACGCGGTTATAGATGTTGGGCGAATGCTGTGCACTTTCGAGGTTAGGATCGAAATCGGGGAGCGAGGCCATGGCCATCACCTCGCCGGTATCCACATCGAGGATAATGCCCGCTGCGCCTTTAGCTTGGGTGGCCAACATGCCCTTGCGCAGCTCATCTTCGAGCGCGCCCTGAACGCGCAGATCAATCGACAACGCCACCGGCTCACCGCGCAATTCGCGGTCGGACAATTGCTGGTCGAGCACCTCCTCCATTCCAAAGCGGCCTTGAAGATTGCCCTCATCATTCTCTAGTGTGAAGCCAAGAACATGCGCGCCCAGCGAACCTTGCGGGTAGTGGCGGTCATATTCGCGCGGGATTTCGAGTGCAATCTCGCCCAGCTCAAACACGCGATTGGCATCTTCAGGCAGAACGCGGCGCAGGATGTACCCGCCACGCTCAGAGGAAAGGATCCGCATGGTGCGCGGCACGTCGAGATCGGGGAAGATCGTCTTCAATCGCAGCGCAACCTCGGCAGGCGGCGCAACCAAAGGAGAGCCTTCATCGCCCATCGCCTTTGGGTTGTACCACAGGGCATAGGCAGGAAATGTGCGCGCGAGCGCGGTGCCGTTGCGGTCGGTGATTTCGCCGCGCGGAGGAAGCAGAGCATCGGCAAGGCTGGTCTGGCTGGGCGCAGCACCGACAAAGCCGAGATAACCGATCCGCATCAATGCGATGGCCGCGATCAGAACGAATGCGCCAATAATGACGAACAGCCGCAGGCGCGCTGTGACCAGCAAGCTGTAGCGAAGGTTCACCGATTGGACCCGTCCCGCTTGGATTGCGGGACGCGGTTCGTGGTTTAATCCTGCTTGTGTTTCGCCGGGTGCCTTTTGGCCGCCAAATATGGGGTTGAGCCCGGCGCCAAGGGCATAGGCGTTCATTCGGAAGCCTCACCGATAATAGCCGCATCGACCGGTCGCCCGGAAGGCGTCGCCGCATTGGCAGCGCGGATCGGCGATGCCTCAATCAGAAAGTCGCCGAAGGCTTCGGTGAACATAGCGCCTGCATCGTCGCTGGCGCTGGCGGCTGCCAAAGTAACCGGCTCACCGGATAGCGGCGAAACCATATCACGCTTAGGCGCATCGGCGGCGGCGAGATCAGTGCGAGCCACCCGGATCGGAGCAGGCGCATTGGGTCCGCGTGGCTGGCCAAGGCTGGCAAGCTGCCGTTCGTTGTCGAGATACTGGTCCGCGCGTGGCGCTTTATAGCCAAGTTCAACCGCATTCCACTCCGCCAATTGGCGCTGGCTGGCGCGGGTCTGAAATTCGGTTTCGAGCAGCAAAGTCTCACGCTCAAGCGCAATAATCTGACGCTCGGCCAACTGCACTTCGCTTTTGACTGCGTGGACGTTGAAACTGAGCACAGCAAACAGCGCCAAACACGCCGCAAGCACGGCTGCCCAGCCAATCTGACGCGTGCGAGAGCCGTTGGGAATCATGCGAAAGCTCCTTCACGGGCTGGCGCGTCAGTGCGAATGGCGTGGCGCAGGGTTGATGAACGGGCGCGCGGATTGCGCTCGATTTCTGCATCCGATGGGCGGACGGCTTTGGACAATTTCGTGAAGGTCGGCGCGGGTCCGGGGACTTCGCCGGGCAGGTGGCGTGACACAGCGCGGCCTGCACCCGATGCCTCGCGTAGATAGCGTTTGACGATCCGATCCTCGAGGCTGTGAAAGCTGACCACGGCCAATACACCGCCTTCACGCAGCAAAGCCTCAGCTGCGTTAAGCCCGGCGCGCAATTCGCCCAGCTCGTCATTCACATGGATGCGAACAGCCTGAAAACTGCGGGTCGCGGGATCTTTCTTGTCGTGTGGCTTGTGCCCCAGCGCACGGCGGACAACGCGGGCGAGATCGCCGGTCGTCTCAAGCGGGCGCGCGGCGACAATGGCGCGGGCAACGCGGCGCGATTGGCGTTCTTCGCCATAGTGGTAGAGCACATCGGCAATCGCGGCTTCGTCGGCGGAATTGAGAAAATCCGCCGCGCTTTCGCCGTCTTGGCTCATGCGCATATCCAGCGGGCCGTCATTGGAGAACGCAAAGCCGCGCTCTGCCTGATCGAGCTGCATTGAGGAAACGCCGATATCCATCACAACGGCGTCAACCTGAGGCACACCAATGCGCGCCATTTCTTCGCGCATCGCGGAAAAGCGTTCGGCATGAAGCGACAGGCGGCCATCGAATTCGGTGACCATTCCGGCACCATCGCGGATCGCGTTTGGGTCGCGGTCAAAGCCATAAACTCGTGCACCCGATGCGAGCAGCGCGCGCGAATATCCGCCTGCGCCAAAGGTCGCATCAATGATCGTCATATCAGGGCGCGGCACAATAGCGGCCGCCACTTCGTCGAGCAAAACGGGGATGTGAGGAGCGATCACTTCTTCGCTCCCTTTGCTTTCGCCTTAGCCGCGGCCTCGACCAATTGTTTCCGGCACGCGGCCTGCGCACCCTTGTAAGCAGGGCCCATTTTGGCGAGCTCATTCGGGTTCCAGATCAGGAAAAACTCACCTGCCCCCTGGAAGAACAATCCGTCTTCGATCTCCCCCAGATCGCGCAGATAATCGGGCATCACAAAGCGTCCGCTATCGTCGAAGGGCAGCTGTTCAAAGCCGAACAATTGTTGAGCACGCGTATCGTATTCGAACTCAGCATCACCCATGCGGATCGCGCGTTCTTGTTCGTCGTCCAACGTCTTTTGAAGCATTGGGATACGCGAAAGGCCAAATCCGATCAGGCAGTCGAGTTTACCATGAGCGGCCAAGCAAAGAGTCTTCGCGCCGCCGGAGCTTTCCTTCACAGTCTTACGCAAAGCAGGGGGCAACACAAAGCGGCCCTTATCGCCCGCGGGCGAATAGGCGTTACCGCTATAGGTTGATCCTTTTACTTCGGGCGCCGACACGCGCAATTCCCCTTCCCTTGTCCCCGGCATCATTGCCAGCGACACATTCCTCCTTCACAAACACACCTTCCCCGTTGCCGCCCGCGCGAACGAAGGCAGCGCGCCAACCGAGATGGGCCGCGCGAGGCAAACAGATATGTTTGATGGAAGACGGTAATATCTGGGAAGAAGGCGGGTGACTAGGGTATTTCTAGGGAAATCACGGGATTACTCTGCAAGATACTGATTTTAAACATCTTTAAAGATGTAACAATTTCTCAATCCGCCCCTTAGCTCCCCGAAAAACCCGTAGTTTCCCGCAACATTGCGCTGAAATCGCGCATAATTCCCGGATTCGCCCAGCCAATCCCGCGCGTCTCCCGCATTTTCCCCGAAACGCTCAATTACTCGAAGATTACCGCCATAAGCGATTGAAACCCAGAGTGATTCCCTGTGTCATTCCCCGCGTCATCCGCGCGGTGCTCGAACACGGCCGCATCGGCGATTACCGTTACAGCGCCCTCACCAACTTCGCATCGGATTATGGCGCTTGGGTTGCTTTCGGAGCAACCCTCAGACTGCGCATTGATCTCTCCAGAAAGGGCGATCGGCACGCTCACCCCCTTGTATGTCAGCGCGCGCGGCTCCACGCTTTGGGCATCATCAAAGGTCACCTCCATGCCCCAGCGTGCGACCACTGGCGGGATCAAAGCCACATCGGAAGGCCGCCGCGGATCGCCCAGCGGTAGATCATAATGCCCCGTCAGCATCGGATCGAGCACCAGCAAAAGCTGTCCCCCTGCCCGCACCCAATCATCCAGCGCGACATTATCGGCAGGCGACAACCCGCGCGGCTGAATCACCGCCAACCGCTCCAATCCATCAAGCGGGTCGGTCTCAGGCGCATCGGGAGCAAGGCCGGGAATCGGCGATAGGGTGTCAAGCAGGACCAGATCATGCTGCGCCTCCAGCATAGGACGCTGCCACGGAACTTCCCCCCCACCACCAGCGAGATCAGCGAATTCTGCGCCCAGCGGCCAATAGAGCGGCAGACTGGTCATCAGGCCCAGTTTTGGCTTGGGTTCGGTTTGAACTTTGGGTGACTGTTCTGGCTCGGCGACCGCAGATGCATTGCCGCATCCCGCCAGTGTCAGCGCGAATGCGGTAACCAGCCCCGCTGCAGTCGCATTAGTCCTGCGGCGCAGCATCGGCAGGCAAGTCTCCAGCTTCTGTCGGCAACGCGCTATCACCCAGACCATCATTCACGTCTTCGTCCGGATCTGTGTCTGAGGGAATGTCCGGCACAATCCCCGCATCGGCGAGCGGGTCGCGTTGCGGTGCTGCCTCAGTTGGCTCGGTGGTCGGCGCGGCCTCTGGCACGGAGGCTTCCTCCGCCAAATCCGCCTGACTGCCCAGGATGCTGGCCAATCCGACCAACAGCACCATCGACCCAAGACCGAACAACCCGACTTGCAGACGCTGTGTCGCCTCTGCCTTTGAACCGCCCAAGGGGGCGCCTTCTGGTGGAGCGTCATCACCGCCACGCGCACGCGCAGCGCTCGCAAGCTGTTGCGCTTTAGAAATGCGTTGTTTGAATTTTTCGCCAGCCATCACTGGATGGATAGCGGAGCAAGTCTGGCCTGTCGATTAGTCGCCTTACTCAATCACCGCTCTGATCCAGCCAATCGAACACTGGGAGGCCTTTTGCGGCGAGCCATTCCGAATTGTAGAGGGTGGAGAGATAGCGAAAGCCGGTATCGCACAGGATCGTTGCGACCTGCGGATTATCATGCCCTTCTGCGACGAGTTGTTTGCCCAGCTCGATTGCTCCTGCGACGTTGATGCCGCTGGATAGGCCCAGACACAGTCCCTCTTCGCGTAGTAGCTGTTCGACCCAAACCATACCTTCCTCATCAGAGATGCGGAATTGCGTGTCGATTGGAGCCCCTTCTAGGTTGGCCGTTATGCGCCCCTGTCCGATGCCCTCAGCAACAGAAGAGCCCTCGCCTTTCAGCTCACCATTGGCGTAGTAATTGTAGAGCGCCGCGCCATGCGGATCAGTCAGAGCGATGCGGATATCGGGGTTCTTTTCCTTTAACCCCATGCCCACACCAGCGATGGTTCCGCCAGTGCCCGCTGCGCAAGTGAAGCCGGTGATTTTGCCGCCTGTTTGCTCCCACAGCTCAACTGCCGTGCCTTCGATATGAGCACGGCGATTGGCGGTGTTGTCGAACTGGCCTGCCCAAATCGCACCTTCGGTCTCCTCAGCCATGCGGCGTGAGACATGCTGGAAATGGCATGGGTCGGCATATTTGGTTGGCGGAACTGTCTCCAGCCGCGCGCCCAATGCCCTGAGGGTGTCCATCTTCTCTTTGGATTGGTTGTCGGGCATGACGATGATCGTCTTATAACCCAGCGCATTGGCGACCAGCGCGATGCCGATGCCGGTGTTGCCAGCCGTGCCTTCGATAACTGTGCCGCCGGGCTTCAATTCCCCGCGCGCCTCTGCATCGCGGATCATATAGAGCGCCGCGCGATCCTTTACGCTGGAGCCGGGATTAGCAAATTCACACTTGCCCCAAATGTCGCAGCCCGCCGCCTTGCTCGCGCCGGTAAGCCGCACCAAGGGCGTGTTGCCGATCAGGGCGAGCGTGTCGCCGATAGGTTGGGTGATATTCATGGCGAGGGATTTAGGCGTTTGCCGCCCCAGCCGCAAACAACATCAATCTTCAGGGGCGATAGTTACCTTAAGCCCATCGAGCTCTGCGGTCAGCGGGATCTGGCATGACAGGCGTGAGCCTTCTTTGCGGTGATCGCTGGATTCAAGCAGGTCGTCTTCATCTTCCGACATTTCAGGCAGACCGGTCACCGAGCTATCGTCGATCACGATGTGGCACGTCGCACATGAACAGCACCCACCGCACAATGCCAGCAATTCATCAAAGCCATTGTCGCGAACCGCTTCCATCACGGTCAGGCCATCTTCGACCTCGATTTCGCTTGTTTCGCCTTCGCGGTTGGTGACGACCAGTTTGGGCATGGGTTTGTCAGTCCTTATCAACGGGTGTGAACTAGGTTGAGCGCAAGAATGCGCGCTTGGATATAATCGCAGCTCAGCTAGGAGGTTCCATTGCTGATGGCAACCTAGAGGATTTAAGAGTGGGTCTGACAGCCAAAATCATCAAGTCCGAAATGGATGCGCTGGCGGCAAAAGATGCGCGTGTGGGCGAGGAGCTGGTACGCATTGGCTATCCGGAGCCGCGTCTGCGGGACCGGGGCTATAAGACATTACTGCGCACCATTGTGGGCCAGCAAGTGTCCGTCGCAGCCGCTGCATCCATGTGGAATAAGCTGATCGCGGAAGTCGGAGAGGACTTCACCCCCAATTGCATCCTCAGCCGCGATTTCGATACATTGCGCGCCTGCGGCCTGTCGCGCCAGAAACAGGGTTATGCACGCAGCCTATGCGAGCTGGTGGATGCGGGTGAGTTGGACTTTGACGCGCTGCCGGCAAGCGATGAGGCGGCGATTGAAGAATTGACCCGGATCAAGGGAATCGGGCGGTGGTCGGCAGAAATTTACCTGCTCTTTGCCGAGGGTCGCACCGATATCTGGCCCGCCGGTGATCTGGCGGTGCAAGAAGGCGTCAAACGCCTGCTCGACATGGAAGAGCGGCCCAAGGAAAAGGAATGCCGCGAATTGGGCGAACGCTGGTCCCCGCACAGAGGCGCGATGGCGATCTTCACATGGCATTTCTACGCCAATCCAGCACTGTAGTTTTGCGCTCGCCCCTCCCAATCTCGCGCGGGGCACATACATAGCTACAAACACAGCCTTTCGGAGACACCATGACCACCACTACGCCCCTGATCCCGCGTGAGCATCTGTTCGGCAATCCCAGCAAGTCAGGCGGGCAGATCAGTCCGGATGGGGAGTGGCTCACTTGGCTAGCTCCGGTGGATGGCGTGATGAACATCTGGCTCGCCCCGCGTGCCGAGCCATCGAATGCGAAAGCGATCTCTTCCAGCACAGATCGCCCGATACCCGGCTATGTCTGGGCACCCGATGGGCAAAGCATCTTGTATGTTCAGGATAAAGGCGGCGATGAGAATTTCCTGCTTTACCGCATCGACATTGCGACCTTCGAGGAAGCATCGCTGACCCCTTTTGAGGACACCCGCGTTCAAATCGTCGGCACGTCCAATACGATCAAGGACGCAATCCTGTTGGGTCTGAACAATCGCGATCCGCAATTGCACGATATTCACCGGCTCGACCTGACCACGGGCGAGCTGACATTGGTGCTTGAGAACCAAGGCTATGCCGGGTTTGAGACGGACGATGCGCTCAATGTGCGGCTCGCCATGAGCCAGAATGAGGAAGGTGGGACCGACTATTTCCGCGTAACCGACAATGTCGTTGAGGATGAGCCGTTTGAAACCACCGCCATGGAAGACGCGCTGACCACTTCGCCTGCGGGATACACCTCAGACGGGTCGATCCTCTATTGGCTCGACAGCCGTGGCCGCGACACTGCCGCGCTCTATGCTCAAGACACTGCGACCGGGGAACGGACCCTCGTTGCAGAAGACGACAAGGCAGACATTGGTGGGACCCTGCGCCATCAAGATACCGGTGTTGTGGAGGCCTATTCGGTCAATTACCTCAAAACCGCATGGCATGCGCTGGACGCTGATATCGCTGCGGCTTTTGAATGGCTCGACAGCCAGCTTGATGGGCAATCCGGGGTTCTATCGCGCACCGATGATGACCGCATCTGGATCGTCTGGAATGACCCGGTGGGTGCGCCAATCAGCACCCATATCTATGATCGCGATGCGCAAACACTTACCCCGTTTTACACCACTCGGCCAGAGCTTGAGGGTGCACCTCTGCAACCCATGCAAGGGATTGAGATCACCAGCCGCGACGGACTAACCCTGCCATCCTACCTCACCCGTCCAGCCGGCACGGATGCAGCCGGACCGATGGTGTTGCTCGTCCATGGCGGCCCATGGGCGCGCGACGATTATGGGTTCAATTCAATCCACCAAATGCTCGCCAATCGCGGATATTCGGTCCTGTCGGTAAACTTCCGAGGCTCCACCGGGTTCGGCAAAGACTTCATCAATGCCAGCAACCTGCAATGGGGCCTCGCCATGCATGATGACCTGATTGATGCGGTCGAATGGGCCATCGATCAAGGGATTGCCGCGCGCGATAAAGTTGCGATTATGGGCGGCTCTTATGGCGGCTATGCGACGCTTGCTGGCCTTGCCTTTACACCGGAGGTCTTTGCCTGCGGGGTCGATATTGTCGGCCCATCAAACCTTGAAACATTGCTCGGCACGATCCCCCCATACTGGGCACCCATGGTCAAGATTTTCCATGAACGCATGGGCAATCCCGGCACAGAAGAGGGGCTCGCCCTGCTCAAAGCCGCCAGCCCTCTTTATAAGGCAGACCAGATCACCAAACCGCTGCTCATCGCACAAGGCGCCAATGATCCGCGCGTCAAACAGGATGAAAGCGACCAAATTGCAAACGCGATGAAGGCGGCGAATATTCCCGTCACCTATGTCCTATATCCCGATGAAGGCCACGGCTTTGCAAAACCGGACAATTCCATTGCTTTCTTCGCAATCGCTGAAAATTTCCTCGCAGAGGTGCTGCAAGGCCGCGCGGAACCTTTGGGCGACGTCCTCGCCGCATCAACCGCCGAGATTATCGAAGGCGCGGCTAATGTCCAGGGTCTTTCGGCAAGTCTTTCTGGATAGCCGAACACGGCTTGTCGAAGTGGCCCCTGCCGCCTAAAACGGTTGCAAACGAAAATGGGATAGAGGGATCACCACCATGTCAGACGCCAACACACCGCGCCGCAATATCTTCATCACCGGCGGCGCGTCCGGCATTGGCCGCGCAGTGGCCCGCCATTTTGGTGAGCGCGGATGGTTCGTCAGCATCGCCGATGTGAATGAAGAGGGCATGCAAGACACGTTGGGCTTGGTCGGTGGCGGCTTTACCTATTCACACAAACTGGACGTGCGTGACCGCGCGGCGTGGGATGTGGCTCTCAAAGGGTCGGCAACGGCAGCTGGCGGACGCGTTGACGTGATGGTCAACAATGCTGGTATCGGCACCGGCGGCAATTTGGCCGATCTGGAAGTCGAAGAGATCGACCGCTGCCTCGACATCAATTTGCGCGGCGTTTTGTACGGAGCGCAGGCGGTTTATCCGTACTTGAAGAAAACCGCGCCGGGATCGGCTCTGGTGAACATCGCCAGCGCAGCGGGGATCACCGGTGGAACCGGCATGAGCGTCTACAGCGCGACCAAATTCGGTGTACGCGGGATCGCGGAAAGTCTGGATGCGGAATGGGCGCCGGACGGGATCAAAGTGTCCTCAATCTGCCCAAGCTTTATCGATACTCCCTTGCTCGATGGCACCGGCCATCGTGGCAATAACGAACAAATTCGCACACGCGTTAAGGAAGCAGGTCTGGAGATCACTCCGGTAGAAGAAGTTGCACAAACGGTTTGGGATGCGGTGCATGGCGATGGCCTGCACCACCTCGTTGGCAAGACCGCAAGGCAGCTGAATTTTGCCAAACGCTGGATGCCGGGCAAGGTGCGCAAACAACAACGCTCGGCAGCTGGTTTGCTGGGTCGGTAATTATTGATTGCGCTGCTTATCTAGGCTGCACAATCAAAGGAGATCATCAATTGCCCGCGCCATCTTGGAATCGCGGATCGACAGGCCGCCCGCGTCATGCGTGGTCAGAGTGATCTCCACCTTGGCGTAGACGTTGAACCATTCGGGATGGTGATCTTGGCTGTCCGCCAACAAGGCGACCCGACTCATAAAGCCCCATGCCTCGCTAAAGTCGCCAAACTGGAACGTGCGCGTGATCGCTGCGCCTTCGCGCGCCAACTCCCAGCCGGGATGATCGGCAAGGAGGCGATCTCGATCTTGGTCTGAAAGCTGGGGAACGGTGGTCATGGGCAGGCATCCTGTTCGACGGGAGTTGTGAGGTGTCCCGCTTTTGCCTAACGCTCTGTGCGATGCAAGAGGACGCTTCTCCCAACCTTACTGCCAAGAGCCTCGCCTGTCGGCGCGGTGACCGGTTGTTGTTCAAAGGGTTGTCCATCGCAATTGCTGGCGGAGAGGCCCTGCATCTTACCGGCGCGAATGGCACGGGTAAGACGACACTGATCCGGACTTTGGCGGGGCTGACGACGCCCTTTGCTGGCGAAGTGGAGCGGGTTGGCGCGGTTGGTTTGGTCGATGAGCGCCCTGCCCTCGATCCGGATCTGGCGCTGGGCCGGGCGCTGGCATTTTGGCAGCGCGTCGATGGATGCAACGATCCGAGCAAGGCACTCGCAGTGCTAGGGTTGGAGCCACTGTTAGAGGTGCCGGTGCGTTACCTGTCGACCGGGCAGCGAAAGCGAGCGGGATTGGCGGCGCTGCTTAACCGGGGCGCGCCAATATGGCTCTTGGATGAGCCGCTATCGGGATTGGATGTGGCCGCGATTGAGCAGGTTACAGCGTTGATTGCTGACCATGTGAGCGGCGGCGGCATTGCTCTGATCGCATCGCACCAAGCGCTGGCGATAGAGGGCCTGCGGACACTGGAACTGGGTGATTTCGTTCCCACTGAGGAGCCGGCATGATCGGCGCTCTGTTCAAGCGCGATTTGGGCCGCTTCTTCCCCTTCGCCAGCGCGGCGGGCGGCGGCGGAGCGGCATTGCCGGTCGTGTTCTTCGTAGCAGTCGCCATGCTTTATCCCTTCGCCGTTGGTCCCGATGCAAACCTGCTCGCGCGCACTGGAGGCGGGGTCGTATGGATCGCCGCCCTGCTCGCCGCGATCCTGCCGCTGGAGAAGCTGGTGGCGCAGGACATAGAGCTTGGCACATTCGACCAATTGCGCCTGCGCGGTGTCACAGAGGAAGTGATGATGGCCGTGCGGCTGGCGGCGCATTGGTTGAGCTTTGGTCCGCCACTGATTTTGGCCGCCTTCCCATCCGCAGCTTTGCTGAACCTCGACAGCGCAACATTGCAATTGCTGCTGCTTGGCCTTGTAGCCGGAACACCGGGGCTGGCAGCGATTGGCCTGATAATCGCTGCGCTAACTGCAAGCCTGCGAACAGGCGCAGCGCTGTCGGGATTGCTGCTGGTCCCGCTAGCTCTGCCAATCCTAATTTTCGGAGCAGGCGCATTGGCGCGGCAGGATGCAGCAAGCATAGGCTTTGTCGCGGCGATTAGCTTGTTGTTGGTGGCCTTGGCTCCTTTTGCCGCAGGTGCCGCGATCCGGGCCGCGCGGGAGGTTTAGGTGGGCACCTCGGAAAAAGAGCGAAACTTCAGCACAAAAGAAGAAGCATTCAACTTCGTATTTTTCATCGTATTTATCGCGACCGGCTTCAATGTTTTTGCCAACTTAGAATGGTTTGCCCCTCATGATGGCCGTGTCTTCGGAGCCGTGATGATGTCGGGCCTCGCTTGGTCGAAATATCTCATAGATAGGGTCACAACAATTGACGAACCGACAAGACTGCCCGTCTGGCGCTACGTTTTAGTTGGCCTAGTTCTCACTACGCCCCTAATCGCGTCCGCCTTCTTTGCTATATCCTTCTAAAAGTAAGTTCCCGATCAATAAGGCGGCTTATCCCTACCCGTCGGGCTCTTCGTGAAAATCTCGTTCCCGTCCTCGGTGATCGCCAGAGAATGCTCAAACTGCGCCGACAATGACTTGTCGCGGGTCACGGCGGTCCAGCCATCACCCAGCACTTTTGCCCAAGGTTTGCCGAGGTTGATCATCGGTTCGATGGTGAAGAACATGCCCGGTTTCAGCTCCGGCCCCGTCCCCGCTTTCGACGCATGCACAACCTCTGGCGCATCGTGGAACAGACGCCCCAGACCATGACCACAAAACTCACGAACAACGCCATAACGGAACTGTTTGGCATGCGCCTCAATCGCGGCACCAATATCGCCCAAGCGCGCGCCGGGTTGTGCAGCCTCGATGCCCAGCATCAAACATTCATAGGTCACATCGACCAGGCGTTTTGCCTTAATCGAGGGTTCGCCAGCGAAGAACATACGGCTGGTATCGCCATGCCATCCGTCCAGCAGCGGGGTCACATCGACATTCAGAATGTCGCCATCCTTGAGCACCTTAGGCCCTGGAATGCCATGGCAAATCACATGGTTGATCGAGATACAGCTCGAATGCGCATAGCCGCGATAACCCAACGTCGCCGGAACCGCGCCGCCATCCAGCATCATCTCGCGGATCGCGGTGTCGATGCTTTCAGTCGTCACGCCGGGTTGAACCATGTTCGCGACCTCATCAAGGATCGTCGCCGCTAGCCGCCCGGCCGCGCGCATCCCTTCAAAGCCCTCCTGCGTGTGGAGTTTGATCGTGCCGTCCCGATAAACGGTCTTGTCGCCTTCAACGATTTGGTATTCTGTCATGTCCCCTAACATAGCGAACACAGCGCCCAATTGCGAGCGCTAGTGCGCACCTATTCGCCGATCGAAAACGCCGCGCGATATTCGGGGCGCACGACGTCAATCAAAGCCCGCGTCATTGGAATGTCGAAAATGTAGGGCCCTTCGGCATAAGAGCCCGCGACATAGGCGGCGGCAAAGAACGAAATTTGATCGAGCGTCTCACCATTGGTGGACTTGAACACCACCACCAAGTCGCTGATACTGGGGCAATTCTCGAATGGGTTTAGGCCATCGACATTCATCTCCAGCCGTTCACCGCGCGCTTCCAGCAAAGCCTGACAATACTCGCCAAACGCCGTGTTTTCGAGCGCAGTTTCTCCTACAAACACATCAACCGGACGCATTGCTGTGCCCTCGCCCCCATTCGCTTCGCGGTCCCACAACAGTGCATCGAACACCGTGTTGCCATGCGCGCCGCCAGTGTACGTGAAGTTCGACGCGCTCATCACCAACAGGCGCGGCGTATCGGCGGCGATAGACCAACTTTTGTCGTATGATCGATTAACGCAGGTCACACAGTCGATATCCGCAAACTCGACAATCGACCGCTCCCACTCGGCCTTATGCTGCGCCTGAGCCGCATTGCGAGCCTCAACCAATATTGCCGCCAATGGAGCAATCGCGCTCGCTTGCGCAGGCCAGCTGTAGGCAAAGTCACGCTTTGCCTCTCCGCGCGTTTCTTCGTCAGAGAAGTTTTCGGCCGCAGCGCCCGCACCGACACGCCGCTCAAGCTGGGCCTGAACGCTCTCACCGCTTGCACTGACTGTCGCCTCGCTCATCTCTTGAGGAGAGGAACACGCGATCAATACCGGCAAAGCAGCGATTAAAAACACCCCAAAAGACTTCATTCTTGCCCCCAATGCGCGAATTGATGCGTGACATGCTTGCGCGCGCGATTATTGACGCATGATGACCGATATCCAAGACCTGATCCAGCCTGATCGCGGACAAGACGCAACCGCGATCCACCTGACCACCAATGCGACGTTTGAAACGCTCGCAGGCACTCTGAGCGCAAGCCAGCGCGCAAGCCTTGCTGCGCAAAAGTTTGAAGGCGCAGCAGACGACGTTGGGATCATTCCTGACGGCGATGGCATCGCGATTGTCGGCGGGGTCAGCGACCCTGAGAACCTATCCAGCTTTTGTCTCGCCGCGCTGGCTGCGAAATTGCCAGAGGGGACGTATCGCCTGGTCGATGCGCAACCGGGCGCAGCGATGTTTGGTTGGGTCACGTCACATTACCGCTTTACCCGGTACAAAGATGATGAAAACGCCACCGGGCCGCGCATCCTTCTGACCGATCAAGTGGGCCGGATGCCCGCGCTCGTCGCTGAGGCTAAGGCAGAGATGCTGGTGCGCGACCTTGTGAACACTCCGGCAGAAGATATGGGACCAGCCGCGCTGGAGGCTCAGTTTGAAAAGCTTGCCCGTGAATACGGTGCCGAGATCACGGTGACTAAAGGCGATGCGCTGGAACAGGGATATCCCATGGTCCACGCAGTCGGCCGGGCCGCGGCGCGGCATCATGCGCCGCGGATGCTACAATTGGACTGGGGTTCAAAAGACGCCCCGGTATTGGCGATTGTTGGCAAGGGTGTGTGCTTTGATTCCGGTGGTCTCGATATCAAACCTGCATCCGGCATGCGTCTGATGAAGAAAGATATGGGCGGCGCGGCCCATGCGATTGCCTTGGCTGGTCTAGTCATGGGTGCTGGGTTGAACGTGCGCTTGCACCTGCTGGTCCCCGCGGTTGAAAATGCGATTGCTGGGTCGGCTTTCCGTCCCGGTGACGTGCTTTCCAGCCGCAAAGGGATCTCGGTTGAGATCCACAACACCGATGCCGAAGGGCGATTGATCCTTGGCGATGCGTTGACCCGTGCGAGCGAGGAAGAGCCCGACCTTGTGATTGATTTCGCAACGCTCACCGGCGCTGCTCGGATAGCGCTTGGCCCCGATTATGCTGCGATGATGGCGCGCAAGGATGAAACCGCGCAGGCCATGATCGACGCTGGCAAGGCGCATGATGACGAGCCGTGGCGGCTGCCTTTGCCGGAGGCGTATCGCGAATATCTCAAATCCGACATTGCCGACATCGTCAACGCACAGTCCAACCCCTATGCCGGGGCAAGCGTCGCAGGCCTATTCCTCGACCGTTTTGTGGAGGAGGGGTTGGACTGGGTGCACTTCGACACATTTGGTTGGCGACCCTTTCCGAAACCCGGGCGGTCTAAGGGCGGCGCGGCCTATGGTTTGCGCGCAGCGTGGCATATGTTGAAGGGCCGATACACGGCGTAACTTGCCCGAAATCAAAACTGCGTCTAATCGCCCGCAATTCATCTCTGCATCATAGGGGTGATCGACCGGGGACCGAAGAGAAATGAACGCGGCGGCGCGCCAGACACACGATTATAAGGTGCCAGAAGGCGTGCTGGGCTTAATGGGTCCGGTGGAAAAGCCTGCGCCCGGAACGCTGCCGCTGCGCGGTGATCTTGCGCATATCGCGCTCGCCGGGGTTCACTTAGCGGCGCATTATGTGATCCCCGAAATCCGCATCATCGCGGCGAACGGCGCCGATGTGATGGAGAACACCCGCGACGATTCGCCAGTGGTCACCCATTTCGGGGCAGGAACACAGATCGAGGTTTTGGATGTCGCAGGCCAGTGGATTTGGGGCTGCCTTGGCCCCGATGGCCCCAGCGGGTATATGAAAGCCCATTGTCTAGCGGATTGATCCAGCTAAGGCGGGGTCTATGACAACCCGCATATTCATCGATGGCGCTGCTGGCACAACCGGCTTGGAGATCCGCGACAGATTGTCTGGACGCGAAGAGTTTGAGCTGCTCGTTCTCGATGAGACTCAGCGCAAAGATGTTGCCGCGCGTAAGGAGGCTTTGCACGCAGCGGACGTGGCGATCCTGTGCCTGCCAGATAATGCCGCGGTGGAAGCGGTGAAACTGGCTGAGGGATCAGACACCCGGATCATCGACGCATCAAGCGCACACCGGGTTGCGGATGGCTGGGCCTACGGTTTTCCTGAGCTGATCGGACATGATAAGATTGCCGAGGCGAAATTTGTGTCCAATCCGGGATGCTATCCGACCGGATTCCTCGCGCTGGTTGCGCCGCTCGTGCGTGCCGGATTGTTGCCCGCTGATTGGCCCTTCACGGTCAACGCCGTCAGCGGGTTTTCGGGCGGCGGTAAGGCGCTGATTGAGCGGTTCGCTGATGAGCCCGATCTGGCCTTCCGATCCTATGGCCTCGATCTCGAGCACAAGCACAAACCAGAGATGAAACAGCACGCTGGATTGGCCCATGGCGTCATCTTCGCACCAGCCGTCGTCCCAGCCTATCGCGGAATGTTGGTCGAAGTGCCCCTGCATTTGGGCGCTATGGTGAGCAATCCTTCCGTCGATGCTCTGAAAGGCACCCTCATTGAGCATTACTCAGCGTCATCCGTCGTGAACGTGAATAGCGATGATCGACCAAGCGAGCTTTTGTTGAACGATGACCAGCCTGCGCATGACGGAATGGACCTGTTCGTGTTCGGAAACGAGGGTGGTTGGAATGCCCGCCTTATCGCGCGACTCGACAATCTGGGCAAAGGCGCAAGCGGTGCTGCAATCCAGAACCTCAACATTATGTGCGGCCTGCCTGAGACAGCTGGTTTGCGCCTCTAGGCCCTCCCTTCTGCCCAAAAATTAGGCACCAAACGCCCCTCCATTGGGCACGGTTGCGCTGCGCGGTCCAAACTTGCTACTTCATTGAGCATACGCAATGATCCTTGCGCCATGCTGGGGATCGGGTACCGCGCAACAACAGGGCTTGGCACGATTCTTGATCGAATAGTTCAAACGACAAGCGCCTCGGGGAACAGTTTACGTGAAAAAGATCGAAGCGATCATCAAACCCTTCAAACTCGATGAAGTGAAGGAAGCGCTGCACGAAATCGGCGTGTCCGGGATCACTGTCACAGAAGCGCGCGGCTTTGGCCGACAAAAAGGCCACACCGAACTGTATCGCGGCGCAGAATATGTCGTCGACTTTCTGCCCAAAGTGAAACTCGAAGTTATCGTGCCCGATGATCAAGCCGAACGCGTGGTCGAAGCAGTTGCTGCAGCGGCTCAGACCGGTCGAATCGGTGATGGCAAAATCTTCGTTTCCGCCATCGAAAGCGCACTACGCATTCGCACCGGTGAAACCAACGAAGACGCAATCTGATCCAAAGCTAAATTCCAATCCGCGACCGGTGCATAATGCCGGCGCTCCTCTCGAACCGAAAAGCTGGAGAATACCAACATGGCAAGCGTGAATGACGTCCTGAAACAGATTAAGGACGAGGAAATCGAATGGGTCGATCTGCGCTTCACCGATCCTAAAGGCAAATGGCAACACCTGACCATGGCCGCCAGTGTCATGGATGCAGACGCGCTTGAAGATGGCCTGATGTTCGATGGTTCATCGATCGAAGGTTGGAAGGTGATCAACGAATCCGACATGATCCTGAAACCCGACCTCGACGCGGTTTACATTGATCCGTTTTCAGCCACTCCGATGATCTCGATCTTCTGCAACATTGTGGAGCCATCAGACGGTCAGCTTTATGCACGCGACCCGCGCTCAACCGCGAAGCGCGCCGAAGCCTATCTCGCCTCCACCGGGATTGGTGACACAATCTATGTCGGGCCAGAACCTGAGTTCTTTATGTTCGACGATGTCCGTTTCGAAGACGGCTATGCTGGCAGCGGCTTCGCTATCGACGATATCGAACTGCCAACCAACACCGGCAAAGAATACGAGATGGGCAATATGGGCCATCGCCCACGCGCGAAGGGCGGCTATTTCCCCGTTGCACCGGTCGACAGCGCCATGGATATCCGCGCCGAAATGGTTTCGACCATGATGGAAATGGGTCTGAACATGGACAAGCACCACCACGAAGTGGCGGCTGCACAGCACGAGCTTGGCATTACCTATTCCTCGCTCACCACGGCTGCTGACCAAGTGCAGGTCTACAAGTACGTCGTGCAACAAGTTGCTCATGCATATGGCAAAACCGCGACGTTCATGCCCAAACCGATCAAGGACGATAACGGTTCTGGTATGCACAGCCACATGTCGATCTGGAAAGATGGCAAGCCCACTTTCGCGGGAAATGAATATGCCGGTCTGTCGGAAAACTGCCTTTATTACATCGGCGGTGTGATCAAGCATGCGAAGGCCGTCAACGCTTTCACAAACGCAACGACAAACTCGTATAAGCGTCTGGTCCCCGGCTTCGAGGCTCCGGTTCTGCTCGCTTATTCGGCGCGCAACCGTTCGGCATCGTGCCGCATTCCATATGGTGCGGGTGAAAAGGCGAAGCGGGTTGAATTCCGTTTCCCAGATGCGATTGCCAACCCTTATCTCGCCTTCTCAGCGCTGCTGATGGCGGGCCTTGATGGTATCGAAAACAAGATCCATCCCGGCGAGGCTATGGACAAGAACCTCTACGATCTGCCGCCAGCAGAGCTTGCTGATGTGCCGACCGTTTGCGGGTCTTTGCGTGAGGCTCTCGAAGCACTGGAAGCTGATCACGAATTCCTGCTGAAAGGTGACGTTTTCTCGAAAGATCAGATCGACGCCTATGCTGAGTTGAAATGGGAAGAGGTCCTGCGCCTCGAGACCACACCGTCACCGGTTGAATTCGACATGTATTACAGCGCGTAATTCACGCGAACTAAGATACAAAGGGGCCGCTCGGGAAACCGGGCGGCCTTTTCTTTGTTGCACGGTCGATGCAGACCTCACTTAATCTTCAGCATCCCGCGTCGACCCACAGCGACGAACGCCATCAGCAAGCTCAAAACATAGAACGCGGTCAATACGTCCAGAGGCTTCGGCCCTGTAGTCAGTTCCAAATGTGCCGCTGTTGCCCAGCCCCCCAACGCGACAAACACCGCAAATAGGGAAAGCGCACTCGCCTCCAGATTGACGGCCACCAACAACTCGTCAGAGGCCTTGTAAGAACGCCACCCGCACCAAGTGCCGATCCCAACCGCAACCAAAGCAAACCCAAGCGCAATCTCGGTTGCCAGCGGCCCCACTGGTGCCGCTATAGCCAGCGCAATCAAGGCCGCGCCCCAAAGCGCCATGGAAGCTCCCGAATTGATCAAGGAGAACCGCTGTTCGCGAATTTCCTCTGCGTCTTCCATGTTGAGATATTTCTCACCCAAGGCGGGCGACGCCGCCCCCACTCCCACGCCGATTGCGATCATTAAGTAGAGTGCGCCGACCACTGCCGCGATCATGCGCGATGGGGTCAAGGCATCACCAAGCTCGCCATCCATGTAGGTTAGAACCGCGACCGAACTCAGGACCCCAGTCAAAGTGCCCGCAATCAGCGGGATGACAAGTTTGCGCAGGAAGGTTGGTTCTACGGGGTTGTTGGTTTCGGCCATCATTCTTCGGGCTCCCAATGATCAATAAACAGGTCTGGCACGCTCACTTCGAACAGCTTCGCCATGCGCAATGCGAGCGGCAGCGAGGGGTCGTATTTGTCGGTTTCAACCGCATTGATCGTCTGCCGCGACACACCCAGCCGCCGAGCCAATTCACCCTGGCTCCAACCCTTGGATTCGCGATGGTGTTTCAATTGATTGAGCAACGAATATCTCTCTCAGCAACGAGTCGTGCCTGTAAAGATATCTTTACTGTAAAGATCTCTTGTCAGTCAAGAGTTCTTTACAGCACTTTAGATTTTTCATTTTCCTACTGCTGTTCGATCTGCCTAGTAAGTCGACCTCATTCCCAAGAATCGAGGTAATCCCTATGTTCGAACAAGCCGCTTTCTACGCAATACAGGCCCTGCGTGTTGGGCGTGCGCCGGGCGATCCTCGCGCCTTGGCGGATATTTGAGAGATGTCGGCCACGAGCGATTATCTCAACCTATTTGAGCGTTTCCTGACGTTCATCGACACCCATCCACGGCGCGCCATTGTTGCGATACCGCTCGCCTTAGTCCTTGCCGTGACAGCCCTGTCTTTCTGGCAGGCCCCTGCGCTAATCGAGATCTATGAAGAGCGCACAAATCGCGACTACAAACGCCGCGTTCTTGAAGAAGAACGCGAACGCCGTCTGCAACTCCACGCCATCGAGGTCGACGATCTGGTTCGCGAACGGTTGCTGCAATTGCGGCTGCGATCATCATCAAGCAGAGCAGTCATCCGGGCGCTGGTGTTCGATGTTGATCAATCAGAACAGTTGGTCGCGATTGTCGATGTTTTTGAAAGCATGGACATCCGCACTGAGGAAACCGGCCTTCGCTACCGCCAACTGCCACTCACCGCGATCCGTCGCACTCTCAACTATATGCTCGCCAGCGAAGTGCCCCGCTGCATCGCACGCAATGTTGAGGATTATGAAGACGGTGAGCTGAAAGAGTTCATGCATGCCGGAAATCTCAAAGCTTCGGTCGCGTGCCCTCTGCGCACCTTGGACGGCAAGCCAATCGGGCTGCTCGCCGTTAGCATTCAAACCCCGATCGAAGACAACGAATTGGTGCTGCCCATGACTCGGGACGCGGCTCTGGAGCTTGGCGCGATCTTGACCGAATCCGCCTCTTTTCAGGCCATCATCAAGCAAAATGCTGAAGCGTCTCGATATAGGAACATTTCATGAACACACGTAAAGTCGTTTTTGACGCAGTCCGTAAAGTGTTGGGCCGTGGCTTTCGCCAATCCGAGGTGGAGCAGATCGACGCAGCATTCGACCACGGCACATCGGACAAGCCAACCGACAACCGGGCCTCGGTACCGATTATCAAGCGGCCATTAGTATCTCGGGAGATAGGGCCTCAGGGCATCGCCCTGATCAAACGCTTTGAAGGATGCGCCCGCCAACGCCGCGATGGTCTGGTCGAGGCCTATCCCGATCCCGGGACTGGCGGCGCGCCTTGGACAATCGGTTGGGGCGCAACCCGCGACGGGCTGCATGGACGCGTCAATCGCGATACCGTCTGGACCCAGCAGCAATGCGATGAGCGGCTGATCGATGATCTGAGCCGATACGCCCGCGATGTTGCACGCACGATTGGCGATGCGTCTACGACCCAAAGCCAGTTCGATGCCTTGGTTAGCTTTCACTACAACACCGGAGCCATCGCCGGCGCAACCCTGACCAAGAAGCATAAGGCGGGCGACCACGCCGGTGCAGCGGCGGAATTTGCACGCTGGAACAAAGCCGGTGGGCGCGTGATGAAAGGTCTGGTCCGGCGGCGCGCGCAAGAGGCAATGCTCTACAAAGGCTAATAGTCGCGGGAGACCTCTGCCAGCACACTATCGCGCCCAACCGTCGTCACAGTCCCCAGCAATGCGAGCCATCGGGTGACGCGATATTCGATTTGCGTCGCGCTATACCCTTGGCCATCCGTGATAAGCTCTACATAGACCCGCCTGCCCAAATTCTTGCCCAGCGCAACGCCCGTGCCGCGCCCTAAAGCCGGGTCGGCGCTGACAATACGCAATTGATCCAGTCCGATGGACTGACGCAGCGTCCCAATCGGATCAAGTCCACCTCCCCCGCCTTGCAACGCAGCCAGTGCTGCACCGAGCTGGATCGCATCGGTGGCAGAAAGAGAAGTGACCGATCCGCCGAATAGCAGCCGCGCTAGGATTTCTTCCTGCGGCAAGACGGGAGTGGAGGAGAAGGCAATCTCGGGCGTTTGCGCATTGCCGGTGATGGCGATGGTCACATCAGTACCCGTCGCAGCGGCCTCCGCCGTGATATTGAGGCGCGGGTCAATCGGGCGGTCTTCATCAAATGCGATCCGGCCCTCGGTCAGTTCAAAGCGCGTACCGGCAAACGTATAATCGCCGCGCACCAATCGCGCCTCTCCGCCGATACGCGGATCATCGACAGTTCCACGCAGAGCAATGTCGACACCCCATTCGCTTTCTAGGCCCAACCCATCGACTGAAACACGGCTTCTCGCTCTTGCATTGACGAGATATCGCCATGCGCCCGTGACAGTGCTGCGTTCGCTGGCGCGACGGTCGGGCAAGTTTATCTCGCGGGTCGCGATAGTGGGAAGGCGCAAGTCCTCTGCGGCGATGCCCAGTTCCCAACTCGCCCGGTCAATCGTCACTCTGCCAGCAATCGCACCGTTCACCCCGTTCGAGACAATCCGCAAAGGCCCCGTAATCACGGCATCCAACCCATTAGCATTGAGCAGCCGGGCGTTGTCAGCGGCGGCGCGAATGTCGATCTGAGGACCACGCGATGCCGAAATATCGGCTAGGTCGACGCTGCCACTACCACTCACTGTGCCGCCGCCAGCTGTGCTGCCCGCAAACCGGGTGAGTTCCAGCCGCGATCCTGCGAAACGTCCTCGCGCGCTGACATTCGTGATGTCGGTCCCGGATATGGCACTTTGCAGGCGCAGATCGTCACTCGACAGATTACCAGTAATGCGCGGATTAGCGAGTGTGCCGGTGGCGCGCGCCGTCACTGCGAGCGGTCCGGTAAGGTCAAACGTCTCAATCGCAGCCAGCCGCCAAAGGGATTGCGCAGGCCCTTCATACCCCAACTGCGCATTCAACCGTCCGCGCGTGATGCGGGTGCCGATATCACCGGTGGCCGCCATACCAGTGACCCGCGCTTCGATGTTGCCGAGTTGCGTATCGCCGTCACGCAAACGCGCGCCAAAGGCGAGCTGGCTTGAGCTGAGATCAGCGACCGCAAACACATCGATTGGACGTGAAGACAGGACCAAGCCAGAGCGGGTGAAATCATCGATCCGCACGCGTGCATCGCCAATCGGCGGAGCTGAGCCTTGTTGCCTCCAATTGAGCACACCCGAGAGGCGCCCCCCAAACCCTAGATCTGCGCCCGCGAGGTCCGCTAGCCTCAAGGGCATGCTCGCCAGCTGCGCTTCAATCGAGGTCACCTCGCCGCCGACTTGCCCTTCGACAATGGTATACCCGCGCGCAAAGCCAATCTGGGTTGGAGCAAGCCGATAGCCACCACCTTCGATTGCCGTCAAAACTGCACGGCGAGGCATGGAAATAGGTCGCCCGGCATAATCGCCCTGCGCGATCAGAGCGATCCGCTCTGGTGTGAAATTCCCATCCAGTTTCAAGGCAAAGCGATCAGCACGTCGTCCAGCAATCGAGGCCTGCACTTCCCCGCTTCCATCGACCACCGCTGCTTGCGCGTTGAAACTTGCAAGGCTGAGCGCGCCATATTCAAGACCGCGTCCGGATATGTCAGCATTGATCGTAGTGCTCGCACCACCGAATGTTCCGCGGGCATTGATATCCGCCTGCCCCAGCGCGATCACAGTGTCTCCGCCAAACCGCGCGCGATTGGCGGTTAGGTCTACGGCGAAGCTCTGTTCACCGTCCGCGCCGGGCGATATCTGCACAGACCCGCTGATCCCGCCGCCGCTCAAGGCCAGATCTCCCGCAATGCCGGCGTCCTGAAGTATGAGCGCGCCTGTCACATCAGTGCGATAAACCCGCAGCGTATCAATCGCGACTTGGGTCGGTCCATCGGCTGGGATTACGAGGCCAAGTGCCCCTTCAAATGGGCCGAGCAGTGAGCCGCCAGCGACATCGAGCGCGAATCCATCTGCGCTCGGGGCAATGGCGACACGTACGTCGGAAAGTCCCGCATCGGGATAAGGGTCAGCGAGTACCAAGACGGCGCGCGGACCATCACTTTCTAAGTCAGCTTCAAAAGTGAAAGCACCATAATCGTTGTGCTCGCCTGACCCCGAAAGCGATGTGCGTGTGCCAACGGTACGGCTATCGAGCCGCGCATACAGCTTATCGCTGCCGATAATCGCATCGCGCAGCACAATCGGCTTGCCTTCTCCCATGCTCAAGCTGGTATCAAACCGCACCTGCTCGCCTGCGACATTGGCAATGCTCGCATTGGTGACCTGGTTCACAGCGCCAGAAAGGTTCGCGTTAAGCGTCCAAGGCAAGGCTGGTCCAAAAGTGGCGACAATCTTCGTATTCGCACTGACCCGGCCAAGATTCTCAATCGCCAGATTGCGCGCATTCACTGGCCCGGCAATCGCATAAGCCCCTGTGGTGGTGTTCCCGCGCAGGGTCAGGACAGCATCAAGTCCCGCAAAATTGATCGCAGTGTTGTCTGCATCGAGCCGCTCGCCAGCATAGGTGAGCTGGCCACTCATCGTCCCTTGACGCAAACGGGGATCAACCGATGCGAAACCAGTGATCGCTTGCTCAACCGTCACATTCAACGGCACACGCCAAGTCTCACCATCAAAGGTGGCGATACCCGATTGCGCGAGGCCCCGTGCCGTTACGGTTGCTGCCGCATCCAATTCGCCCACATTCAATTGATGGTCGATGACCAAATCACGGAATGGCCCAGCAAGTGTCGCTGCAAATCGCGCATCTTGCATCCGCGCGCTGGACCCAAGCAGGTCAGGATCACGCAGGAAGCCCTGCGTTTCGAACTGATCCACACGGTTTGCGGCGAGATCAACCGCGCCCTCTCCACGCAGGTCGAGCGCGGACGAAACGGCGGCTATCTGGCCATCAAAAACGCTCTCTTCCAAAGTGCCCGAAAGGGCCAATGAGACCGCATCTCCCAGAGCCCGATCGAGGATTGAACCATCGTCAAGCGGGGAGAAAATCTGCCCCAGAATCCCATAAGTGCCAGCATTGTTGGTGATCCGAAAACCCGCCAAACTCTGACCATCTGCCCCAGTCTCACCGCGGCGTTTTACCAAGCCATGCCCCAGCCAGCTTTGCCAGGTCCCCTCACCCGCAATCCGTGCGGTGTAAGCGTTATCGAGCCCAGCCAAGGCCGCTATTGGCCCGTCATCAGCGGCATAATAATCAAGCGCCAGATCAAACCGATCGCCATCCGGCTCTGCCTCCAGCAACACGTCAATGCGGTCCTCGGGACCAAAGCGCCCATCGGCATCAATCAACGCGCGCCCTGATTGAATATCGACCTTGGCCGCAAAGTCGACACGCTGCGCGGCCTCCCCAGCCAGCCCGGCGTTGAGTGTCAGATTGTCTATCTCAAAACTATCAATTCGAATGTCGAAGTCGGGCAGGTAAGGCGCATCGGGATCGCCCGGCAACAGTTCGGGCAGTCGCTGCAAAGTCCCACGACGCGCGGTAAGCTCGCGAATATCAAGCCCGCTCCACAGCCATGCCAGTGGTCGCCAATCGAGCTCAACCTGAGGAATAGTGAGGAACGTGCCCTTGGGGTCCTTGACGATCACATCATGCAGGACCGCATCATTGTAGAGGTCGCCTTCGATCCGCCCAACCTCAAAGCGCAAACCCGATGCGGGAGCGACTTGGGCAATTTGATCAGCGATGAAACGTTTACCGATGGGCGATGCTATAAAAACTGCCCCAAGCACAAACGGCACAAGCAGTAAGGCCAGTAACCAACCAAACCGCTTTGCCCAGCGGCGTTTTGGCGCTGAAGTTTCGGCTTTGACCGGCTGAGTGTCGTTCTGTTCTTCCATCAGAATGCCTGACCCAGACTGACATAGACCACGACCGGCGCGTCAAATTCTGTCGGGTTCAACGGTACGCCAACATCAACGCGGATCGGACCGAATGTGGTTTTGTACCGCACGCCGACCCCTGCCCCGAATTGGATTTCTTCAAAGTCCGGAGCAGAGCCGGAAGCGACGGAACCCGCGTCGATGAAGGGCACAATTTCAACCGCTCCATCCAGAAAGCCGGTCTGAATACGCGCCTCTACTGCCAATTCGATCAGCGAGCTACCGCCTGTCGGCTCTTCAAAGATATCGCGTGGACCAATCGCTTGAAAGCCGTAGCCACGAACTGACCCGCCACCGCCTGCATATAACCGGCGCGAGGGGGCAATGTTCGCAACATCAGCGCCTTGAATAGTGGCACCGCGAACTCTCCCGGCAAGGACAGTGCTGCCGAGGTCGAAATAGGCGCTGCCGTCTACTTGCGCGCGCAGGTAAAAGCTCTCTAGCCCTTGCGAGCGCGAAACTTCGGGCGCGAGGAAACCCGTCAATCGATAGCCGCTGGTCGGATCAAGCAGATCATCGCTCGCATCCAGCGTCGCGCTGCCAAACAAGCCTCCGATCAAATATGTCTGACGCGGACGTGAAACACCGTCGGTCACGCGGTTGCGTTCATCGGTGTAGAGAACCTCTGCGCCCAGTTGCCAGCTGAGCGGTTTTTGAAAGATCAAGTTCGACACACGCTCAAACGATGTGCGCAATGCCACCGTGCGCGCATCGACCGCTTCGGTTTCGATATCGCTCGCATAAGCATCAACGGTCAGGATTTGGTCGCGCGCGCGGAAATTGTTGCGGCGATAGGTGATGCTGGCGAGTTGTTCACGCGTGCCGACAATCCCGCGCAGGATCAACGCACCTTCGGGTGGGAACAGGTTGCGGTGCTCCCACCCCGCTTCGAGTTTGAAGCCGTCTTCGGTGCCGTAACCAATAGCGCCTGAAATTGTGCGCAAAGGCGCGCGTTCCAATGCGACATCCAATGCGACAACACCCGGCTCACCGTCGGCTGGCGCAACATCTTCGCGCGGCGTTATGGCGACGCTGGAAACAAGTCCTGTCGCAAGGATCGCGCGGCGCAGGTCAGCTTGGAGGCTGGTCTGGTAGGTTTCACCCGGCTCGAAACGGGCGATGCGCTGCAAATGGCGGCTTGATAGGAACTGCGCGTCATCGCTCACAACGTCGCCAAAGACAAAGCGCCCGTTTGGCGCAACGGCCAGCGTCAGATCGCCTTCATTACGAGCGTGATCGATCAGCAGCTGCGGCTCTGAAAATGCAGCGAATGGATAGCCACGTTCGCCCATCTCAGCGCGCAAGACTGCGGAGCGTTCAAGGATGCGATCTGCGTAGAGCGGATCGCCGGGCTGAATTCCGAAAACGCCGCGCAATTCCTCGCTTTGCATTTGTGGCAGGCGGTCAAGCGCGCCCAGCGACACGGTGCCGAAGCGATAACGAGTCCCCGGTAGAACGTCGAAACGCACCTGCGGGTCGGCATCAACGCTGCGCGTTGGATCGGTTTCGCCCTCAGCCGCTGCGATATCGCGGCGACCACCCGAAAGCTGACGCAAAATCTCCCCATCGTAGTAGCCGTAGGTGCGCAGCATTTCGGCAAGCAGTTCCTCATCCGAACGCGCACGCGCAGCGAGCTGTGGAACCGTATCCTCCGCGCTCTCCAGCGCTTCAATCGCGGAGAGCGCGCGGAACCTTTCGATAAAGGCATCTTCTTCCGGAAAGGCGTCGGGCGCGGCTGGAAAAGCGAGTGTCAGCTCACCGCTCAGCTCAGTTTCGATGAGATCGGGCAGCTCAATCAGATCGGGCGCTTCGATCTCTGCAAAAGAGGGGCGCTCGGGATCAGGTTCCAATGGCTCTGCCGTGGGAAGCGCAAATGTGTCGAGCGCCGCGCTAACATCAAACGATTCGGCGGTAGGTGTGCTCAGTGGCACATTTTGCGGATCGACAGGCTCCGGGGCGCTTGGCGCATCACCCTCTCCTGCATCGCCAACGGCCCACCCTTGCGCATCATCTACCGCGCTTTGCGGGATCAAATCGTCCAACGTCGACGGTATGGGTTGAGGCCGCATTTGCTCGGGTTCAGGTTCAGGTTCAGGTTCAGGCTGCGAGGCGACAGCAACATCGCCCTCAGACCCGTCTACTACAGGCGCAGCATTTTGGGCGGAGGCTGCTCCACCCAAAACTGACAGACTGACTGCAAGAGCCAGATTGAACCTGATTAATCGCAAAAATTCAGCTCGCTGGGAATTTGACCGGTTGCCCGTCCTTACCCCTTGCGCCAGCAATTGTCCCTGCTGATTTGTCACGCGGTGCTGTTGCAGCGGCGATTAGCTTGGATTGCTCCTCTTCGCCCATCCGTTGCCAGCCTTCGCGGGTTAGCCGTTCAAGCGGGCGATAGCGCACTTTGTATTGCATGCGCGGCGACCCATCGACCCAATATCCAAGATAAACATAAGGCAAACCGCCCTGTTCCGCGCGTCGGATGTGATCGAGGATAATGTAGTTGCCAAGCCCTACTCGGCCCTCATGCGAGGGGTCATAAAAGGAATAGATCATCGACAAGCCATCGCCTTGACGGTCTGTCAGACATGCACCGACCAGCCGGCCCGGCTCGCCATCTTCGGTTGGCTCACGATACTCGACAAGGGTGCTGGTCACTGGCGTGTGTTCGACCATGTCAGCATAATCGAGTTCATCCATTGTCGACATGCCGCCATCGGGATGGCGCACCGCGAGATATTTGGTCAGCAGCTCGAATTGTTCATCGGTTGCCCATGGGCGGCATTCGGTCACAACAAGATCGCTGTTGCGCTTTAGCTCACGTTTTTGTGTGCCCGATGGCTTGAACTCACCGGCAACGACGCGAACCGAAACGCATGCCTGACAGTCGAGGCAGCTGGGGCGATAGGCGACCGTTTGACTGCGGCGAAACCCGATCCGACCCAGTGCCTCATTCAACTGATCCGAGTGCGCACCTTTCAACTCTGTGAAGACCTTCCTTTCGCTGCGCCCGGGAAGATACGGGCACGGCGCAGGGCTCGTTACAAAGAAGCGGGGGAAGCGGATGGGGGCCGTCACGGGTTTAAGGAGGTCCTTGCGTCCGAAAGTCAAAGGGTACGCATCAGGGAATCATCAAGTTGCGCGTTAAGACATTCTTATGCCTATTCCGCCCCGTCGGTAAAAGACCTTTAACCACAAAACAGGGTGAATATTGTGTTACTTTGCACAAAACTACGTCCAGATTTGCACCAGATCGGATCAATTGATCGGCCTGTCGCTCATGCGCGTCGCTTTGTGGGACAGGCGTCGATGGACCCGTTAAATACTGCCGATCGCGGCATCAAAAATACGCGAATCGCGCTCTACAGAAACGAGCTCAGTTCAGCTCCACCACCTCAACGGTGTATTTTGCCTCACGCAAAGCCAAGACCAGCCGCTCGACCTGATCGGCATCGCGCGCTTCGCATTCAATATCGGTGATCAATCCCTTGGCCGGGAGCGTCGTGAAGATACGCTGGTGATAGATTTCGATGATGTTGACATTGTGCGCATCAAACAGCCGCATGACTTTAAACAAAGCGCCCGGACGGTCCTGCAACGTCACCCGCAGCCGCGCCAAACGCCCTTGCCGTGCAAGATCGCGCAACAGAACATTGGCGAGCAGTCGCGTGTCAATATTGCCGCCGCACAGCACCAGACCCACCGATTTGCCCGCAAACCTTTCGGGATTATCCAACACCGCGGCCAGACCCGCTGCACCGGCCCCTTCAACTACGGTCTTTTCAATCTGGAGCAGCAACGCGACCGCTTTTTCAAGCTTTGGCTCACCCACCAACAGGATATCATCGACGCGTTCCGCGATCACTTGGCTGGTAAACTCACCCGGCTTTTTGACCGCGATCCCCTCTGCCAAAGTGTCGCCGCCGCAATCGCGTGTCTCACCTTTGATCTTGGCAAACATGCTGGGGAACAGGCCCGCTTGCACACCCACAACTTCGATGTCGGGATTCAACGCGCGCGCGACCGTCGACATGCCTGAGATAAGCCCCCCGCCACCGATAGGCGTGACGAGACAATCAAGATCAGGCTTCGCCGCTAGCATCTCCAGCGCAACAGTCCCCTGACCCGCCGCGATCTGCGGGTCATCAAACGGATGGACAAAGGTAAGCCCGCGCTCGATCTCAAGCTCGCACGCATGCGCGTTCGCATCGTCAAAAGTCTCGCCGTGAAGCACGACATTGCCGCCGACGCTCTCGGTTTGCATGATCTTCACAGTGGGCGTCGTCTTGGGCATGACAATCGTGACCGGCACACCCAGCCGGGTCCCATGATAGGACAGCCCTTGACTGTGATTGCCAGCGGACGCCGCAATCACGCCGCGTTGCTTTTGCTCATCAGTCAGTTGCAACAGAGCATTCAGCGCGCCGCGCTCTTTATAAGCAGCGGTGAATTGCAGGTTCTCAAACTTGAGCCACACATCAGCGCCGGTAATCTCCGACAGGGTGATCGAGTGCATCATGGGCGTTTTGACCACTGCGCCTTCAATCCGGGCGGCGGCGGCGCGGACTTCTTCGATGGTCAGATCAGCCGGCGTAGCGGCGGGTTTGAGGCTGTTTTCAGGCGCGTTCATAATGTCGCCACGCCTAAGCGTTCGGACGCACAAGGGCAATTCGATTTCGTTGGCAATCGGGGCATTACCCATTAGTCATCAGCGCCGATGAATGAACCAAGTAACATCGCCTTTATCGGGCTAGGCGTCATGGGCGGTCCGATGACCGGCCATCTGGCGCGCGCAGGCTTTGCCGTGACGGCGTATAATCGTTCGGCAGATCGGGCACGTGAGTGGGCGGATTACTGGGCGAAGGAGGGCATGGATGTCTCCTTTGCCGATACGCCTGCATTGGCTGCGGCAAACGCTGATATTGTGCTGATCTGCGTCGGCAATGACGATGACGTCGATAGCGTCACACTCGGCGACGACGGCGTTCTAGCCAGCATGGCGGACGGCGCTCTCATGATCGACCACACAACAACGTCTGCTGATATGGCGCGACGATTGGGCAACGCCTGCGCGGCAAAGAATGTCGCATTCGTCGATGCCCCGGTCAGCGGTGGTCAGGCGGGCGCGGAAAACGGCCAATTGGCGATCATGTGCGGAGGCAGCGAAGACGCCATGGCGCGCGCCAGTTACGTCATGCAGCCCTATGCCAAATCAATCGTCCATGTCGGCCCCACAGGCGCTGGCCAGACCGCAAAGATGGCCAACCAAATGTGCATTGCTGGTGTGCTCGCGGGCCTGTCGGAAGCGGTTCGACTGGCCCAAGGCGCAGGGCTTGATCTGGACAAGACATATGAAGCCATCTCCGGCGGGGCTGCGCAAAGCTGGCAGATGGACAATCGCTGGGCGACCATGACCGCAGACAGTTTCGATTTTGGTTTCGCGATTGACTGGATGCGCAAGGATCTGGGGTATGCTCTGGATGAGGCCAAACGCCTCGGGCTGTCTTCTCCGATCACCGCTATGGTTGACCAATTCTATGCCGAAATTCAGGCAAAAGGGGGCAACCGGCTTGATACCAGCGCGCTTGTCACCCGGCTGCCTCAATCACAAAATTCAAAATGAGTATTTCTATGATCCGCACATTTCTCACCGCTCCGGTCGCATTGAGCGCAGGCTTGCTTGCCACCCCGGCCTTTGCCGATACGCTGATCTACAATGTCGATGGCATCACCATTGATGAAGAGGGTGAAGTTAAACGCTTCACCCAAATCGTCTTTGATGACGATGGCCGGATCACTCATGTCCTAGAGCGCGGAGAAGAACGGCCCGAGGATATTGAATTCGCTCAAGATGGCGATGGGCAGGTGATGCTGCCCGGTATGATCGATGCGCATGTTCACGTGATGAGCATGGGTTTTGCCGCACTCACCCTCGATTTGTCAGGTGCGGTCAGTCTCGAAGATGCATTGGCGAAGATCGCCGAGTTTGCCGAAGAAAATCAGGGTCGTCCTTGGATCCTTGGCGGCGGCTGGAATCAGGAAAAGTGGGGCCTTGGCCGTTTCCCGACCGCCGCTGAACTGGACGCGGTGGTGTCTGATCGCCCGGTCATGCTGGAACGCGCAGATGGTCATGCGATCTGGGCCAACAGCCTCGCGATGGAACAGGCGGGCGTCACCTCTGAGACGGAGGCGCCAACAGGCGGGCGTATCATTCGTGACGCAGGGGGCGCACCGACCGGCGTCTTTATCGACTACGCCTCCTCACTCATCGCCAATACTGTCCCAGTACCTCGGCCTGAGGATCGCGACACCGCGCTCGCCATGGCTCAGCAACGGTTGCTGGAAAATGGCATCACAGCGGTCGCAGATATGGGCACATCAATCGAGGATTGGCACACATTCCGCCGCGCAGCTGATCGAGGTGAGATGCGCATCCGCATCATGTCCTATGCCAATTCGCTTGAAACTATGGAGCTTATTGGAGGCACCGGCCCGACCCCGTGGCTCTATGATGACCGGCTGCGTTTGAATGGCATCAAACTGTATGTCGATGGCGCTTTGGGTTCTCGCGGTGCAACTTTGAAGGAACCGTATGAAGATGAGCCGAGCACAAGCGGCCTTTCACTGACCACACCTGCGCAATTGCGCAATCGGATGAGCCGGGCCGCGCTCGATAACTTTCAAACCGCCGTGCACGCCATCGGGGATGCGGCTAACGCGGATGTGTTGATGGCTATCGCGGAATTGTCTGACACCTATACGGGCGACCGCCGCTGGCGCATCGAGCACGCACAGATCGTCGATGTCGATGATCTTGCCCGGTTTGGCGAACATGGCATCATCGCGTCGATGCAACCGCTTCACCAGACATCGGATCGCACCATGGCGGAGGCACGTCTGGGCGAAGCCCGCTTAGGCGGTGCCTATGCGTGGCGCAGCGTTTTGGAAGTTGGCGGACGGCTGGCATTCGGTTCTGATGCACCAGTTGAGCCCGCAGATGCATTTGCTGGCTTATCCGTTGCGATCAGCCGGACCGATGCAGATGGTCAACCCTTTGGCGGCTGGCGCGCGACGGAGACTGTCAGTCGTGAGGCCGCCTTGGCTGCTTTCACGTCGGATGCAGCGTTTGCAGGGTTTGCAGACGGTCGGTTCGGGCGCTTGGTTCCCGGTGAGCGGGCTGATTTTATCTTCGTGGACCGCGACCCCCTACTCGCCGCTCCTAGCGCCATACGCGAGACGGAAATACGCGAAGTTTGGGTTGGCGGCGTCCGCGTTTTTGCGAAGTAAGTAGGCCCATCAACTAGGTACAATGCCGTAATCCCTTGATTCCTAGGCAGGTATTCATAGTTTTGTCATGGAATGTGGCCATGTGCTTCGGGAACGAGTTTGCTTTTGGGTAGTTACACTTGTGTTGGCTGTCCCACCTATGGCTCGTTTCACCGACAAATATTGTGCAACTGCGAAATGGCTGTTACAGTTTTGACCGGCTGGTAAGTGATGCATTGACGCCACAACTGAAGTAAGATGTTGAAAATAGACTGTTCTGCGACCACCCCCAGAACCAGTTTTTTACGATTTTGGGGTTGTAAGAAATGCTGCGCTCGCTTAGTCAGAGGCTGAGTTATTCGCAGAAACTCTAGGAGACGATTCGATGAAATTCCGTAATGTTGCTCTGGCAACCGCAGCTCTTTCACTTGCTGCATCGCCAGCCATCGCCGAAGCTGCTTTTGAGCGTTCAGTCGCTCCAGTAGAAGGCGAAAGCGAAATCGCAGGCGGCTCCGGCATCCTGATCGCTGTTCTCGCAGCTGCTGCCGTAATCGGCGGCATCATCATCATTGCTGACAATGACGATGACGATCCTGTCAGCGCTGGCTGATAGCAAGCAAGACAAAATTAAAGAGGCCCCGTTTTCGGGGCCTCTTTTTTTGTGCCTTTGGAAGAAGTCAGAACAATTGAAGCGACCGGTTTTCACTGGTCATTGGTAGCCTAAGCACTCTCGCTCGGTCCGACACCGTCATCGCTTGCATCTTCAGCGCTCGCTTCATCCTCGACAGAATTGCGCATCCAACGCTCCTGCACGCGCATCAGCAACAGCGACCCTTCGAACAAGATCAGCAATGGCAATGCCAGTATCAGCTGACTGCCCGGATCAGGCGGAGTGACGATCGCCGCAATCGCAACAATCCCAACAATCACATAGCGCCGCGCGCCGGCGAGTTGCGCGCGCGTCACAATCCCAGCGCGGTGCAACAACATCAGCAGAACCGGCAGCAGGAACGTCACTCCAAATGCGAGGATGAACTGCATCACGAGGTCAAGATAGTTGCCCGTGCCCGGCAAAGCCTCGATGTCTAAACCGCCAACTTCCCCCTCAAAGCCAAGAAACCAACGGAACGCAGTTGGCATCACAACGTAATAGGCAAGAGCAGCGCCAGCGGTGAACAACAGCGGTGTCGCGATGATAAAGGGCAGAAAAGCGCGCTTCTCATTCGCATAAAGACCAGGCGCGACAAACGCCCAGAGTTGGTTTGCGATGATTGGAAAGCTGACAAAAAAGCCTGCAAATAATGCGACTTTTAGCTCGACAAAAAATGCCTCATATAACTGAGTGTAGATCAGCTTGCCCTCACCGTCGGGAAATGCGGCGGTGAGTGGGCGAACAAGAAATCCGAAAATTTCATCGGCAAATATGAAACAAACAACGAATGCTATCGCGAGCGCCAGAATGGCTCTTAGCAAGCGCGTTCGCAATTCAATGAGATGATCGAGCAGCGGAGCGCGGCTCTCGTCAATGTCGTCCACTTTAAACGCCATCTCGGTCGCCTATTCCTTAGGCTTTGCAGGCGCGGGTTCGGACTGCGGGTCGCTGGGTGTTGAGGCCACTGGATCGCTCGCACTTTCAGCCGAAGCCTCCGCGATAGGAGGCGGCCCAGTCATCACCGGCTCCCCCTTATCCGCCTCGGTTCCCACAGCAGAACGGCGCATAATTTCCTCGTTCTGCGCCTTCCACTTGGCTTCCATATCTTCCAACTCAGCTTCGCGTACCATGGCATCCAAACCGGTGCGAAAATGGGCTGAAACCTTGCGAATCTTGCCAATCCAGCGTCCTGCGCTGCGCATGGCAAGCGGCATATCTTTCGGCCCGATCACAAGGACCGCGACGATAATAATTACCAGAATTTCAGCCGCGCCAAGATCAAACATGGTGTGCCTTTAACGGAGCGCCGGACCAGTCGCATCCACGGGAGGGTCAGCTGGGCGAATCGCTCGTTTCGCTGCTCTTGGTTTCTGCTGGCGCAGCGTCCTTGGCAGGTGCTTCGATCTGGGCTTTGGAAGCAGGAGTTGCGCTCTCTTCTTCGCTCATGCCCTTCTTGAAGCTCGAGATGCCTTTGCCAAAATCGCCCATCATCTCTGAAATGCGGCCGCGCCCAAACAGGACGAGGACGACCAGCGCCACGATGAGGATTTGCCAGATACCGATACCGCCCATGCGAAGTCTCTCTCAATTGCCCATGATCGGGTGTGTACAACCAATATAGGGATGAAGACGCCGCTGCGCCAGTCGTCAGCGCATCTCAACCTGTAGCATCGGCATCATCCGTCATTTCTGACGGATTATCAGCACCTTCTGGCGCGGATTCGCAATCGGAATTGCCCATCAGATCTTCAAACGCTTCATCAACAGGATCAAGCAACCCTGCGGCTCGCAATTCATCCATGCCCGGCAGATCGCGGCGCGATGTCAGTCCAAAGTGATCGAGAAACTCAGGCGTCGTCGTATAAATCACCGGGCGACCGGGCACTTCGCGGCGGCCAGCGAGCTTGATCCAGCCCGCCTCCATCAGCACATCCAAAGTACCAGCACTGGTCTGCACACCGCGGATCGATTCAATCTCTGCGCGGCTAACCGGTTCATGATAGGCGACAATGGCGAGCACTTCGGTGGCGGCGCGGCTGAGGCGACGGACTTGCTCTTTCTCACGGCGAAGCAGATGCGCCAGGTCTGGCGCGGTCTCAAAATGCCAGCGTTTACCGCGCTCGACCAAATGCACACCGCGCGCGGCGTAGACCGATTGAAGAGCGATAAGCGCATCGCGAACCAGACCTTTTTCAAGTCCACCCAAATGCGCCGCTATCGCGTCAACGCCCAACGGTTCCTCAGACGCAAATAACGTCGCCTCAATCCCGCGTTCAATGTCGTCGGGTGCGGTTTGGGAATCCTCGCTCACGCGGCCCCCTCTTTCAATCGCCGGATGCGCAACGGGGAGAATGCCGCCTCTTGCGCGATCTCCGCTCGTCCCAACCGTGCCAGCTCAAGCGCTGCGACAAAGCTGGACGCAAGTGCAGATTTGCGCAGTTCAGGCTCTGCATGGCGTGGCAGAAAATCGCGAATCTCCATCCATTCCAGAGTCACACCCAGCATCGCCGATACGCGGTCGAGCGCGCTATCCAGCGTCATCACGGGGCGGTCAGATACATGATAAATGCGCGGCGCCGTGCGGGCTTTCACTTGCCCATAGGCTTGAATAATCGAGTAGGTGTCGCTCTTCCAAATGGTCTTGCGATCTGTGCGCAATCCCTCTGGCGCGCCGCGCACAAAGATATCACGACCAATCCGGTCCCGCCCCATCAGTCGCGCCGCCGCCTCGCGCATCGCACCCAACCGTTGCAGGCGCAATTGAAGGCGTATCGCGAGCTCTTCGGGGCTAGGGTCTTCTTGCTCATCCTTAGGCAGCAGCATCGCCGATTTCAGGTAAGCGAGCCACGCGGCCATCACCAAATAGTCGGCGGCCAGTTCCAATCGAAGGTCCTGCGCACGCTCAATATAGGACAGATATTGGTCCACCAGCGCAAGGATGGAGATTGAGCGTAGATCGACCTTTTGCCGCCGTGCGAGATCAAGCAGAAGATCAAGCGGCCCCTCCCACCCATCAAGCTCCAGATAGAGTGCCTCATCGCCGGCTTTCGCACCTTGAGTCGCGACTTCATCAGTTGGCCAAGCTTCTGGCAGCTCGGCGGTAGGCTCACGCGCGCGAGCCGCATCGCCTGTTAGCATGAAGGGCAGTTCTGAATTGTCGCTCATGCCGCCGCTCCCGCCAGTGCCAAAAGCGCATCACGCTTTGCGAGCAATTCGTCGCGTTCATCTGCGATTGTGTCCGCAACCCGCGTGTTCGCCAATGCGTGGTCAAGGCGCTGCATGCTCTCCTCAGAAATTGCAGGAAGCGCTTCGCAAATCCCCGCCATATCGTCCACTTTTGCCCAGCAATTGAGCACGATGTCACAGCCCGCCGCATGCGCCCGCGCAGAGCGTTGTGGGATCGTATCGGTCAGCGCCTCCATATCGATGTCATCGGTCAAAAGCAGACCATCGAAGCCGATCTCACCACGGATAATATCGCGGATGATCGTCGGCGAAAGCGTGACGGGATGTTCCGTATCCCATACCGGGAACTTGAGGTGGCCGGTCATCCCGATCAGCGCTGAATTGAGCGAACGAAACGGCGCGATATCATGCTCCAATTCCTCTGCGCTGGCATGGACCGTCGGCATTTCCTTGTGTGTGTCCACCATGGACCGCCCGTGGCCCGGCACATGCTTGATGCAGCCAGTCACCCCGCCCGCAGCCAGACCATCAAGGATCGCGCGGCCAATCGCGGCGACCTGCATGGGATTGCTACCTAGCGAGCGATCACCAATGACGTCGTGCGCGCCCGCCTGGCGCACATCGAGCGGAGGATGATAGTCCACTGTGATGCCCATCGCTGAAAGCTCCAGCGCCATCGCCTTTGCCCCAACCCGCGCTGCTTCTATCGCGCTGGCAGGTGCCACGTCGTAGAGCCGGTCAAACACTTCACCTGATGGATAGGCCGCCCAATGCGGTGGGCGCAGGCGAGCAACGCGTCCACCCTCTTGGTCGATCGAAATCAACAGCCGGTCGCGTCCGTGCAATTCGCGCAGATCATCAGTGAGCGCGCGCAATTGCTCTGGATTCTCACAATTGCGGCCAAACAGGATGTAGCCCGCAGGATCAGCATCGCGGAAGAATGCGCGCTCATCAGCCGTCAATTGCGGGCCGGAACATCCAAATATCGCCGGTGTCATGCGACAAACTTTGCAGCGAGCGCGCGATCAGGCAAGCGCGCTAACCATTCGGAGAGCGATTTATCGGCGGGAAAGTGATGAACTGAGCAGGGAAAAGACCAAACTTACGGTTTTACCTGACAATCCAGCCCGTCCGCCTTCAACGCAGCACACAGTCGATCCGCCGCCGCACGGTCCCCCGCAACAGCCTGCAAGCGATAGACGGTGCCAATATCGACCTCGCCCTGCTCGATACGGTAGCGTACGCCATCAAGCGCGTTTGTGCGGCGCGAAAGGTCATTCCACCCTTGCTCAGCACGCGCGCGCGATGTGTAAGCGGCGAGTTGAACGCCAACACCGCTGGCCGAACTTGCGCTCGAGGCGGAGCCTGAGTTTGCAGCGGAATCCGTACCCGAGTTGCCGCCAGCAGCAGCGTTGTCGCCACCATCGCCATTTCCGCTGCCCGTATTGCCATCGGTGTCCAATACGCCTTCGCGTGTGCCACCTTCGCCAACCACGGGTGCAACATTGCCGGTGCCAGCGAATTCCTTGCCGCCGGGATCTTCGGGCGCCTCTTTGATGGGTCCTTCGGGCGCTTCGATCGTGCTGCCATCGGCCACTAGCGTCGTGTCGCCCGAGCGATTGGAGAAATACCAGACCGCCGAGATCAAGCCGAACGCCAACACGCCTAAGATCAGCGCAAAGCCGATGATTTGGGCAATATCGACGCCGCTGCGTCCCTCGTCCTCTTCTTCCGCTTCGAGCCAAGGCAGGCTGTCGTCCTCTGTCAGGTCGAGCTCGCCATCCACGCCGTCAACTTCTTCGTATTCCGCCTCAATAATCACTGCAACGGACCCCCGTATTACATCCGATCAACAGCCTCGACGCCAAGTACGCGAAGCCCATTGCGGAGCACCTGCCCGATTGCATCCGCCAGGGAAAGCCGCGCCGCAGACAAACCCTTATCATGTTTCACAATGAACCGCTTTTCTAACGCGGTGTTACCAAGGCTGTAAAACGCATTGAGGTCGGTTGCGAGGTCATAGAGGTAGAACGCAATCCGATGCGGCTCCCGCGCTTTGGCAGCCGCTTCGACTTCACGCGGGAATTGCGCGGCTCGCCGGATCAGAGTGAGTTCCTCATCGCCTAACTGTCCCAACGCTTCATCGGATGGACTCACGCTTTCTTCTTCCGACGCCTTGCGCACGGTCGACTGGATCCGCGCATGGGCATACTGCACATACCAGACAGGGTTATCCTTTGACGCCTCGACCACTTTCGCAAAGTCGAATTCCATCTGCGCCTCTGGCTTGCGGGTCAGCATGGTGAAACGCACCACATCCTTGCCCACTTCATCGATCATATCGGCGATTGTGATGAAGTTTCCGGACCGTTTGGACATTTTCACCGGCTCACCGCCGCGCATCAATTGCACCATCTGGACCAGCTTCACGTCGAACGGAGTCGGTTTGCCCTTCCCTTGCGACAGAGCAGCCACGGCCGCTTTGATCCGCTTGACGGTCCCTGCGTGATCGGCACCCCAAATATCAATCAGCTCATCGGCCTTTTCGGCCTTTTGCATATGATAGGCGAGGTCCGCACCGAAATAGGTCCACGCACCGTTCGACTTCTTGATCGGACGGTCCTGATCATCGCCAAACTGGGTTGAGCGGAACAAGGGCAGTTCAACCGGCTCCCAATCCTCTGGCGGAGCTTTGCCCTTTGGCGCTTCGAGTACGCCGTCATAGACAAAGCCGTTCTCGCGCAGCCACTTTTCCGCCTCGTCCGGCTTGCCCGCCTGATGCAACGCAGCCTCTGACGAAAACACATCGTGATGGATGCCCAACAGCGCGAGATCACCTTTGATGACCTCCATCATCTCTGTCACAGCATGCGCGCGGAAAACTGGCAGCCATTCTTCTTCGGGTGCGTCCGCGAATTTATCGCCCAGTTCGCTTGCGAGTGCCTTGCCTACGGGGACGAGATAGTCGCCGGGATAAAGCCCTTCAGGGATCGCGCCGATATCTGCACCCAGTGCCTCGCGATACCGCAAGTGCACCGATCGGGCGAGCACATCGACCTGACCGCCGGCATCATTGATGTAATATTCGCGCGTGACGTCATGCCCGGCCAGTTCAAGCAGACTGGACAGCGCATCGCCCACAACCGCGCCGCGGCAATGGCCCATATGCATCGGACCGGTTGGGTTGGCCGAGACATATTCGACATTGACGCTCGTGCCCGCACCCATGGCAGAGCGCCCATAATCATCGCCAAGCGCGGTAATCGCCTGCAATTCATTAAGCCAAGCGGAGGGCTCAAGCCGCAAATTGATAAAGCCGGGCCCGGCTATATCGGCGCTGACCACGCCGTCTGCAGCAGTGAGCTTTTCCGCAATCTGTTCCGCCAGAGCGCGAGGATTGGTCTTCGCCTGTTTCGCCAACACCATCGCCGCATTGGTTGCCAAATCACCATGCGAAGGATCGCGCGGCGGCTCCAATGTGACATTCTTGAACGATGCGTCCTCAGGCAAAACGCCTTCGCTGACCAATGCGCCGAGCGCGGTGTCGATGATGCCTGAATAGGCGGCGTAAAGGGTCTGTGTATCTGTCATTTCGACTGCGCAGTTAACTCAAGATCGGCAAAGGACAAAGGGGAATGGCACGCCAATTGGGCGCAGCTATGCTGAGTGGAGAAGCTAAGCTGAAGGCCAAGGCGCCAACACGCCCACGCAAATCAACGCGTGGCGTTGTAAGCGAGCTGTTCCTCGGAAAGCTGAAAACCAACCAGCATTTCAAAGCGCGAGCGCGCAATCGCAGCGCGCACTTCGGGTGCAGCCAGCGGGTCAAGCGCCGCTTCGGGGTCTCCAGGACGACGGCGTCGGGTGATCCGCTCGCGAATATCCTCGGGCAATGCCGCCGCAGCGCGATCCACGAAAGCACCGGCTTTGGCATTAGCAGTCGCGCGCTCTTCGCCATCGGCAAAGGTCAGCGTAACTTCGCCAACGCGTTTCGTCACAACCGCGCTGCCGCCCTGCAAAACAGTCACGAAATAGGGCAAAGTCACTGTGCGCGCGCCGCGAACGTCGCTGCGCCGAGCACGGACATCGAATGTCGCCTCAGTATAAATCTTGTCCGACCCATCATCGCAGGTTGAGCGCAGATTGGTCATCGACGCGCTGACATCCAGATTGGCGTATGTCGGTGCACCAGCCGCGCGGAATGTCGTCACATCGCCGGTGTAGTCGGGAATACCCACCGCGGGGCATGTGCTCAGAACTGAGGTAATGCCGACGCCTTGATTGACCACCAACTCGCCTTCTTGCGCACAAGCGCCAAGAGTGGCCATCATCGCCAATGCGGGCACAAACATTCGTAAGGGCCGAGTGCGATACGTCATTGAAAACCGTCCTTCGATATCGATCTAGTGCAGGATCGTGTCCCACTTGCGTTCTCGCCCTAGCGAGCGACGCTGCAAAGCGCTAGAGGTTCAGTTATGAACGCGCCCTTTCAAGAATCCACCGCCGATGCTGCCAACGGTTCGGCAAAAACGCTCAACTTGCTAATCGCTGCCCCGCGCGGCTTTTGTGCGGGCGTTGATAGAGCAATCGAGATCGTTGAAAAATCGCTCGAACGCTATGGCCCGCCGGTCTATGTCCGGCACGAAATCGTCCACAACAAATTCGTTGTCGAAGGGCTAAAAGCCAAAGGCGCGATTTTCGTCAAAGAACTCGACGAAGTTCCCAGCGACGCTCCTGTCGTTTTCAGCGCACATGGCGTGCCCAAAGCTGTTCCCGCAGAGGCGGAACGGCGCAAGATGATCTATCTCGATGCGACATGCCCACTGGTGTCCAAAGTCCATCGTCAGGCTGAACGCCAGCTGGAAAAAGGGCGGCACATCATCTTTATCGGTCATGAAGGCCATCCCGAAGTGATCGGCACTATGGGGCAGGTTGAGCCGGGTCAGATGACACTCGTTGAGAATATCGAGGATGTGGACAAACTGCCTTTCGATGCCGATGAGCCGCTGGCCTATCTCACCCAGACCACATTGTCGGTCGACGATACGCGCGAAGTGATCGAAGCGCTGGAATGGCGCTATCCCAATATTCGCGGTCCTAAAGCCGAGGATATTTGTTATGCGACCTCCAACCGGCAGGCTGCTGTTAAGGAGCTGGCGCGCGATTGCGATCTCGTTCTGGTGGTTGGCGCACCCAATTCGTCCAACTCGCTGCGACTGGTCGAAGTTGCAGAGCGGCTGGGCACACCGGGCAAGCTGATCCAACGCGCAGATGAGATTGATCCTGCATGGCTCGATGGAATTGAAACAATCGGCCTTACAGCAGGCGCATCCGCACCCGAATTGTTGGTGCGCGAAGTGGTCGACACACTCGCCAAGCTGCGCCCCATCCGTGAGCAGACAATCACCGCTGCGGAAGAGAAAATGGTCTTCAAATTGCCGCGCCAATTGACCGAATAATCGGCAAAAGTCGCAATTTATGGCAGTTTATACGCATTTAGGCGCCGAAGAACTGGCGGAATTGATTGACCAATATGATGTCGGCACATTGCGTTCGGCCAAGGGGATTGCCGAAGGCGTTTCGAATTCGAACTGGCTAATTGAGACCAGTGGGCCTGCGCAACGCGATTTGAGCGAAAGCGCGCGCTACATTCTCACCATGTATGAACGCCGGATCGAACTGGACGATCTGCCCTATTTCCTAGGCCTGCTCGACCACCTGTCATCCAAAGGTTGCCCAGTGCCGCGCACAATTCATGACCGCAACGGTGCCGCCTTTCGCATGGTGGATGGTAAAGCGGTTGCATTGATTGAGTTTTTAGCCGGCGTGTCGCCAACAAAGCCTGATCCAAAGCAAGCCTTTGCTGTCGGGCAAACCCTCGCCCGCATGCATCAGGCGAGCGCTGATTTCCCCATCAACCGCGTCAATACCATGGGATTCGCTCAAAACTACGCGGTTTTGCATCAATGCGGTGTTGAGGGTTTGGCCTCGATCAGTCCTGACCTGCCAGCGATGATGGATCCGGCTGCTCAAGCGGCCGCATTGGACCTTAGCGCTCTTCCTCAGACACAAATTCACGCTGATCTGTTTCCTGACAATGTCCTGATGCTGGGCAATGAAGTCACGGGGCTGATTGATTTCTATTTCGCTTGTACCGGAGCGATGGCGCTCGATCTGGCCGTGACGCATGCGGCATGGGCTTTTGCGCCTGAGACCAATGCCTATGATGCCGATCTCGGCAATGCGATCCTGCGCGGATATGAGGATGTGCGTACACTCACCGCCGATGAACGCGGATTGCTGCCCGACATTGCCAAAGGAGCCGCCTTGCGTTTTGTAGCGAGCCGCGCGGAAGACTGGCTCGACACCCCTGACGATGCGCTGGTAACCCGCAAGGACCCTATGCAATTCGTCTCACGGTGGCACATTTACGATGAATATGGCTCTGATATCTTTGCGTAGTGCCATCGTTTAGGCAGAGAGACGTGTGATGAAACAGGTGCAAATTTTCACAGACGGTGCTTGCAAAGGCAATCCCGGACCCGGCGGCTGGGGTGTGCTGCTGCGCATGGGCTCCCATGAAAAGGAGCTTTGCGGGGGTGAAGAAGACACCACCAACAACCGCATGGAATTGCAGGCAGCGATCAAAGGACTGTCTGCGTTGATCGAGCCTTGTTCTGTCGAACTGTATTCTGACAGCAAATATGTCCTCGACGGAATGACCAAGTGGGTTGATGGCTGGAAACGGCGCGGCTGGGTCAATGCCAGCAAGAAGCCGGTTCGCAATTCAGACCTGTGGCACGAATTGATCGACGTGTCGGCCAAACACGAAGTGACATGGCATTGGGTCAAAGGCCATTCCGGCCATCCTGAAAATGACCGCGTTGACAAATTAGCGAGCGATGAGGCCGACCGCTTCGCCGCTCAGCAATAGGTTTTCACAGGACCACTAAAGCAAAACGGGCGCTCCGGTTGCCCGGAACGCCCGCTTCGAATTGAATGCAATCAGCGTTTAGCTGTTGTCTTCTGTCGGTGCGCTCGGTCCATTTTTCTGGATTGAGGCAATCGCGTTCTTCGCGCTATCCTTGCTCGAATAGCCTTGCGTTGAGAACATGATTTCCGAGTTGTAGCTGAAACGCGCGCGGAACTCGCCTGCTTTGTCTTTGTAGATTTCAAACTTGTGAGCCATTGTTTTCCCTCTCTTTGATACGAAACCCAAGCGTGCACCTTATGGACAAGGTTCGCAGATGGCTAGCCCGTCATTGCCGCTTTCTGCTTCGAAAACCGGCTGGGTGCGTAATTAGATGTATCAATACCTTGCGTCAGCGCATCTGGCTCCTGCCCTAGCAAAATCTGTGCGGCCAAACGCGCAGCGGCAGGCGCAGTTTGAATGCCAAAGCCGCCCTGCCCTGCGAACCAGTTGAAGCCGGGAACCTCCGGATCGGGGCCATAGACGGGCAGACGATCAGGAGCAAAACTTCTAAGGCCCGCCCAACGCCGCTCAACCGCCTCAATCCGCCAATCAGTCACGCTTTCAAACCTTTCGATGGCGAGCGCAACGTCGATCTCTTCCGGGGCCGCATCACATGGTTCACAAGGGATCTCATCATGCGGGCTAAGCCAAAGGCGGCCATTGTCCGGTTTGAAGTAGAACCCGCCAGAGATGTCGAGCACCAGTGGCAAATCAGCGGATGCCTCTGGCGATACTCGCAATTGCGCGACAGTACGGCGCATCGGGTCAATCCCAATCGGCTGTGCACCAGCGCGCCGGGCAATCATATCAGCCCATGCACCGGCTGCGTTGACGATTTGAGCGGCGCGATATGTCTCACCCTTCCCCGTCTCAATTCGCCACCCGCCCTGTTCTCGCTCAAGACGGCGGACCATCGCGCGACATACCAAGTTCGCTCCGGCCCGTTTCAGCGCCTTGAGGTAATGCTGATGAAGGCCCGCCACATCAATGTCGGCGCACGCTGGCTCCCAGATCGCGTCGCTCCATTCAGAGCGCAGGTGTGGGACACGTTTGGCCAGAGCCACGCTTCCTAACCGTTCAATCGACACGCCGGTCCCAGCGAAGCGGTCAACAAAGCCATCCATCGCCGCTGTGTCTTCGTTGCGCCCTATGTAAAGGGCACCGCGAGGTCGCAAAAAACCGCCTTCACGCAAATATGTACCTGATGCGAGCGTAAGCGGCACCACGCCGGGTCCGCCATAGCATTCCTCCCAGAATGCAGCGGATCGCCCGGTGGAATGATAGCCGGGGACCTCCTCCCCCTCCAACACCAGCACGCGCGCATGCGGACAAAGCTCCGCCGCAATGCTTGCGCCCGCCATGCCGGCGCCGATCACTGCAAAATCGTAGAGTGTGTCTGTCATGAAGCGGCGGTGGATTTGGGCGCAGTCCTTTCCAGAAAGGCCGCAATTTCCTGCATCACTTGGGCGCGCACCTCATCGACTTCACGCAGAATTTCATGCCGGGCCTCTGAACCCAGCTCCATCAACTCGCCATTCGGCAAACGCGAAACGCCGCGTACATTCGCGGGGTGGCTCACCAGCTTATCAGAGCGTGTAGAGGCAATCAGAACTGGGGTTTCCACCGCTTCCATTGCGCCAGCCTCCTCTAACCTGCGCCACGAAGCATAGGCCCGCTCAACCCATCCCCAGCTTGCCGGGCCCATCACCAGTTCAGGCCGCGTATCACGCCACCATTGCTCATCGGCATAGCGATCCGGATCATGCGTCAACAAAAGATCCCGGCCCATCGGAACCTCACCCGGCTTCTCGCTCCATTTCCACGCCTGCCGCATCGGATCACCAATGCGCGTCATCATCTTCGCCACCGAATGCAGCATCGGTAGAGGCAGCGGGGGCCCGTTCATGCCCAGCATCGGCGCACTTAAGACCACAGCATCAGGGGAAACTTTCCGGTCGACCAACGCGCGCATGATCAAATGCCCGCCCATTGAATGCCCTGCGAGAACATGCGGTCCTGGAACCTCAGTGGTCCATTGTTGCCAGATATGCTCCAGATCATTGGTCCAAGTGGTGAAATCGTCGATATGTCCGGTAACCGCATCATTGCCCAACCGGCCCGAACCCGCCTGACCACGCCAATCGGAAGCCGTGACGCGCCAGCCATCGCGATGCCATTCCTCCAGGCTTTCGAGATATTTTTCATAATTATCGCCGCGCCCCGGCAAAAACAGGATCGATCCGCGCGCAGTATCCTTTGCGCCCGGCCAATCGATCCGGCGCAGGACATGGCCATCAGGCGCTGCCCAAGTGCTCTCAACCGCCGCATCGGGGATCGCTCGACGGTCGATCACCGCATCATCTTTAAGAGCGGTTTGAGTGACATTGCTAATGGCCATCCTGATCAGATGCCTCCGAACGTGGTTACTATTTGGTAAGCACTCGCCTGTAGCACCCGCCATGAAACGGATCCGCGAAGGACTAACCTGACGCGGCAACCTTTCGGGGGCCACATGTTGATGAGCTATATTCAATACGGACTGCTGATTGCCTTGGCAATCGCGCTGGTCTTTGCCGCAGTCACCGATATGCAGCGGCGTCAGATCGATAATTGGCTGAATGCTGGTATCGCTCTTACGGCGCCCGTGTTCTGGTGGGCCAGCGGCCTGTCGCTTTGGCCAGATGTGGCCATTCAGCTTGGCATTGCGGTTTTGGCCTTTGCCTTTTTTGCAGGGTTGTTCGCGCTCAAATTGATGGGCGGCGGCGATGTGAAGCTGCTGACTGTGCTCGCGCTTTGGATTGAGCCCAATGCGTTTTTGCAATTGCTGATCATCATGGCGCTCGCCGGAGGCGCGCTGACTATTGTCATGGGCGGATATCATTTCCTTGCCCGTCAAAAAGAGCGCCTCGCGATTCCTTATGGAGTCGCCATCGCATTCGGTGCCCTGTGGGTGCTGTTTCCTAAACTAATTGACGTTCCGGCTTACGCGTAAGGTCTGCCGTGAACCCGATCTTAACCAATTCGGGGCTAGGCCTCGCAACCATACCCGCCCGAACATTTTTATGGGCCGACATTAGGGGGCTAATTAGCCATGGATAGGAAGAAACTGGTTCTGCTGCTTGGTGCACTTGTCGTTGCAATTGGCAGCGCCTTCCTCGCACGGAGCATGTTTGCAGGTGATGCTGCGCCAACCGCTGAAGCGGCTGCGCCTGAGCCTGAGGGCCCTAAAGTGCTGGTCGCTAATCGCGCTCTGCCTGCGGGTACAATCATCACAGCTGATGCGATGGGCTACCAACAATGGCCCGAAGAGCTCGTGCAGGACGCCTACTTTATTGAAGGCGAATCTGACATGAGCCAGCTGCTCGGTACAGTGGTCCGTTTCCCGGTCACCGCTGGTGAGCCTGTGACCCAAGGGTCGCTGGTTAGCCCTGGCGATCGCGGCTTCCTTGCTGCGGCGCTTGGCCCTGGCATGCGCGCTGTTGCTATTCCGATCCCTGATGCTGAAATCGGCGTTGGTGGCTTCATCTTCCCGGGTGACCGCATTGACCTTATGCTTAACCAAACGGTTGAAGGCGAAGGCCGTGCGCTCCAGGTTGCTGAAACTTTCCTCCGCAATCTTCGCGTCCTTGCGACCGACCAATCAACCGAAACCAGCACTGACGAAGAAGGTAACACCGTCGTTCGCGGTTTCCGCACGGTTACTCTCGAAGTGACGCCGCAGATCGCTGAAAAGATCGCTGTTGCTCAAAGCGTTGGTGATTTGCGTCTGGTGCTGCGTTCTATCGCTGACAACCAAGCCGAATTGGAACGCGCAATTGCCTCTGGCGATGTGAAAATTCCAGACAATGCGACACCCGAAGAAGAAGAGCGTATTTTGCGCACCGCAATGGGTCGCCCAGTTGAAAGCGCTTCGACCTTTCAAACCGGCGGCGATGTCTCACGCTTCCAACGTCGCAATATTCCATCTCAGGAAAGCCGTGGCGGTCGCCGCAGCACAGCGCAGACAACACCGGCATCCACCGGCGTTCCTGCCCGCAGCAATGGCGCGCCAGTTAATCGCGGCCCAACGGTCCGTGTGACCCGCGGCAAAGCAACGACCGAAGTGCCTGTGGGCGGATCGGTTAGCACTGCCACAGCACGCGGCGCAGGCCAGGTTGGCAACGTTGCGCCGGTCGCTGGCACGACGATCCGCTGAGGGGAATGAGCATGCAAATTCTACTCAACCGCACGAATAATGCGGGCCAACAGGCCAGCACGGATACCAGGACATTTACAGGGGGTCCTAAGATGAAAACCCAGAAGAAAATGGCATTTGCCAAAGCTCTGCTGGCCGGGATTGTGGCACTGCCCATGGTGGCAGCTCCAACCGGAACAGCGACTGCACAGCAAGTCGTTAGCCCGAGCCAGGAAATTGTCCTGTCCATCGGTCGCGGTGAGTTGATCAGTGTGCCCGGATCCATGACCGATGTCTTCATCGCCAATGAGTCGGTCGCAGACGTTCAGATCAAATCACAACGCCAGCTCTATGTCTTTGGTAAGGCCGGTGGTGAGACCACCATCTACGCCAGCAATGCACGCGGCGATGTGATCTTCTCGGCCAATATCCGGGTGGGTTCAAACATCGGCAGTATCGACCAGATGCTCGCACTCGCAATGCCAGAAGCTCAGGTTTCTGTCGCAACCATGGGCACCAACACTGTGTTGTTGACCGGCACTGTGGCTGCTCCTGAAGATGCAGCTGAGGCCGAACGCCTTGTGCAAGCCTTCCTTGGCGACGAATCCAATGTGATCAGCCGCTTGAGAACCGCGACACCGTTGCAGGTTAACCTCAAAGTGACCTTCGCAGAAGTGAGCCGCAGCTTGGTGCGTGAAATCGGCGCAAACCTCACCTCTGCAGATGGCACCGACGGTTTTCAGTTCGGTGTCGGCAATGGTCGTGGCGCAGTCGTGCAATACACTCCAGGTGGCCCTGTTGGTGTAAATGTTACCGAGGGCGGCGATGGAACATCAGTAATCTCCACCGCGGGCAACGAAGGTGCAACTTTGGCAGGTCTCGGCAGGCTGTTTGGGCTTGACCTGGCTGGCACACTTGATCTGTCCGAGCGGCTTGGCCTCGTCACCACTCTTTCCGAACCGCACCTCACGGCGCTGTCGGGCGAAACGGCGACGTTTCTTGCAGGCGGAGAGTTCCCGATCCCGATCAGCGAAGGTCTTGGTTCGGTATCGATCGAATATAGGAACTTTGGTGTGAGCCTGGCTTATACGCCGACGGTTCTGGCCAATGGCCGTATCTCTATGCGAGTGCGTCCTGAAGTGTCTGAGCTTTCGTCGCAAGGTGCGGTTACACTCAACGGCTTCCAGGTTCCTGCTCTGACCATCCGCCGCACAGAGACCACGATTGAACTCGGCTCTGGCCAGAGCTTCATGATCGCCGGTCTGATGTCCAACAACTCGCAAAACACGCTTGAGAAGGCGCCAGGGCTTGGCGATGTACCGATCCTAGGTAACTTGTTCCGTAGCCGCGATTTCCGTCGCGGAGAAACTGAACTCGTGATCGTCGTTACGCCTTATTTGGTCCAACCCGTAAATGCGCGCGACATCACCCTGCCTACTGACGGCTATCGCTCTTCGAACGAGTTCGAACAGTTGATTGGGTATCGCAACAACTCTGGCGTCAGCGGCGAACAGCGCCCTGGTCCAACCGCAGCTGACCCTGAGGCTCCAAGCCCCGATATCAGCAGCGCCGATCCGGCAGCCATCGTTCCCAATGCTCCACAACAAGAGCGCCGGGCGGATGACCGGAGCACGCGTGGCCGTGAACGGTCCGCCGATGCAGCCGCTCCCGGCTTCAGCCTCTAAGTCCGACGCGAAAGGTTAATACCATGAAGATTGCACGCAACAGCAAACTGATGGGCGCCGCCCTTCTCTCGCTCGGCCTTGGCCTTGCAGGGTGCGGAGGTATGCCCACCAACACATCGCTTTACAGCACCAAACAACCGGTGGTTGAGCGCACGAACTTCACGCTGGACGTGGACACCAACCGCTCGGGCCTTTCGGTCTCCGAACAACAGCGTCTCAATGGCTGGTTCGAAACCATGGACCTTCGCTATGGTGACCGTGTCACAATTGAAGATCCAGCGAGCAATCCAGCTGTTGCCAGTGCGGTGAACGATTTAGCCGCACGTTACGGTCTGATCGTCAGCGAAGTTGCTCCGACTACCGAAGGCGCTCTTACTCCGGGTCAGGCACGGGTGGTTATCACTCGCTCGACCGCTTCGGTCCCCGGATGCCCTGATTGGTCGGCACAGTCTGACGTGAATTACAGCAATGGTACCAGCCCCGGCTACGGCTGCGCGGTAAACAGCAACCTTGCTGCCATGGTCGCTAACCCAGAGGACCTTTTGCAAGGTCAAACTGGCACCGGCGAAAATGTCGTGGCGACCGGCAACCGCGCCATCGAAACCTATCGTGAAGCCGCGCCAACCGGCGCTGGTGGCCTACAAAACGCTACTGCTGGAGGAAACTGATCCATGAACGCTCCCTGGAAATCCGGTCTCCCCGGCAACCGCGATCCGTTCGCTGCTTATATCTGCGACGATGCCGCATTGGACGTTCTACGTCCGGTGGTCATCGAAATGGGCTGGCAGCCGGAAAAGTGCAACAAAGGCGGTCTGCGCAATGCAGTCCAGTCACTCTCTGTCAGCGCCAGCCCAGCTATCCTGCTGGTTGACCTTTCGGAAAGCGGTGACCCGCTCAACGACATCAACGCTCTGGCTGAGGTTTGCGAACCCGGAACAGTCGTGATCGCGATTGGTCAGGTCAATGATGTCCGCCTTTACCGCGACCTTTTGGCCAGCGGCATTCACGATTATCTGCTTAAGCCATTGAATGCACAAGCCGTGCACGATGCGCTAAACGGTGCGCTTGCCATCTTCACTGCGCCAAAGGCTGGCGACGGCGAAGCAGTGAAGCGTCACATCTCGACCGCAGTGGTCGGAACACGCGGCGGCGTGGGTGCATCGACACTCGCAACTTCGCTCGCTTGGTTGTTCAGCGAACATCACGGCAGCCCAACGGCGCTGCTTGATCTCGACGTGCATTTCGGCACAGGCGCTCTCGCGCTTGATCTGGAACCGGGTCGCGGTCTGACGGATGCGATCGACAATCCCAGCCGGATTGACGGCCTGTTCATCGAACGCGCCATGATCCGTGCAAACGATAACCTGTCGATCCTGTCGGCAGAGGCTCCGATCAGCCAACCGCTGATGACCGATGGTGCCGCTTTCGTTCAGCTTGAGGAAGAATTCCGTCAAGCTTTCGAGATGACCGTCATCGATCTGCCGCGCAACATGCTGATTAACTTCCCGCATTTGCTGGCTGATGTGAACTTGGTTCTGTTGACATGCGAACTGACGCTGGCTTCAGCCCGTGACACGATCCGCATTCTGTCATGGCTCAAGACCAACGCTGCGCATGCGCATCCGATGATCGTTGCCAACAAAGCTCAGCCGAGCCTGGCAGAGATCAGCAAAGCCGATTTTGAAGCCTCAATTGAGCGCAAGATCGACTTTATGGTCCCATACGACGTCAAAGCGGCGTCGAACGCGGCGAAGCTGGGTCAGGTCTTCATCGAGGCTAACAAATCTTCGAAAGCCACCATCGCTATCAAGCAAATCGCTGAACGCGTGATGGGTGCGAGCGAAGAAGATCTCGCCGCTGTGACCGAAGAGAAGAAATCGCTGCTTGGCGGGTTCGATCTCAAAGGTCTGCTGGCGAAGAAGAACAAGACCGAACCCGAACCCGCTGAATAAGTGGCTGTCCCGGCGGTCCGGAAGGATGGGCGCGCGTATCATGTGTGCGCCCTCCACCACCCGGCACCAGGACTAAAAGGCAAAGGCTTAACGCATCCGGGTTAAACCGGGCGCGTAACGAATACGAACCGTAGGAACTGGCGAGGCACGAGGCCGATATGGACTTTACTGAAACACTGATTGTCACGGTCGTGATCTTCGCTGTGCTGGTCTCAGGTTACATCCTGATAGCGGGTACGGGCGCTGTAAAATCTCAAAAACGGCGACTGGATTCGCTGCGCTATCGCCATTCCGAAAGCACAGACGCCAAAGTTGAATCGCAATTCAAAAAAGCGATTGCCGCACGCAAACCCAAAATGCACCGCGTCGCCGGTTCTGGCTCACGGCTCGAAGCTCTCGAAGTGCGGCTGGACCGCACCGGCAAGGGCTGGACCGTGTCGCAATATGTCTACGCATCGCTCGGCATTCTGCTGGTGGTTGCCGTTCTCATGTTCCTCCAATCGGGCGCAATCTTGTTGTCATTGGGAGTGGGCGCAGCGGTTGGCCTTGGTCTACCGCACCTCGTCGTCGGCTTTTTCATTGGGAAACGCACCAACGGCTTTAACTCCAAGTTTCCCGATGCGATTGAACTGCTCGTCCGGGGCCTGCGCTCTGGTCTGCCTGTAACCGAAACGCTCGGCGTGGTTGCGCAAGAAGTCGACGGCCCTGTCGGCATCGAGTTCAAAGGCATCGTGGAGCGCATTAAGATCGGTAAGACTATGGAGGATTCCCTCCAGGAAACCGCTGACCGCCTTGGCATTCCTGAGTTCAACTTCTTCTGCATCACTTTGGCCATTCAACGCGAGACCGGTGGTAACCTTGCCGAAACGCTGTCGAACCTTGCCGACGTGCTGCGCAAACGTTCGCAGATGAAGCTCAAGATCAAAGCGATGAGCTCTGAATCGAAAGCCTCTGCGTACATCGTTGGCTCGCTGCCATTCATCGTCTTTGCTCTGATCTACTGGATCAATCCAACGTATATCGGTGGCTTTTTCTACGAAGATCGCTTGATCGTTGCCGGGCTTGGCGGCCTTGGCTGGATGAGCATCGGCGTATTCATCATGGCCAAAATGGTCAGCTTCGAAATCTGATCCGGGGACACACGAACCATGCTTCAACAAACTCCCGGACCCACGCTCCTTGGCTTTGACGTTGTTCTCGTCGGGACGATCCTTGCAGGGCTCACCGCCTTTGCCGTGATCATGGCAATCTATGCCGCGATCACGATCAAGGACCCGATGGCAAAGCGCGTTAAATCGCTCAATGAGCGTCGTGACGAGCTGAAAGCCGGCATCGTCACAGGCGGCACTAAGAAACGCGCGAGCCTTGTCCGCAAATCCGACACCACCGATCGGGTGAAGGATTCGCTGGGCAAGTTGAACGTCCTTGAGCAAAGCCAGATCCAAGCGGTCCAGCAACGGCTCGCCCATGCTGGCTATCGCAACAAGGAACTCGCGGTTATCATCATTGGCCTGCGCGCCGTGTTGCCCGTCATCTTTGGCATCGTCGGCTTCTTTGTATTCTACTACTTCAACTACTTCGAATTCGAAGGCCCGATGTACAAGCTCGGCTCGCTCGCGATTGTGGTGTTCCTTGGCTATAAAGGCCCAGAGATCTACCTCTCGAACAAGGCGGCCAAGCGCACCAAAGAAGTCCAGAAAGGCCTTCCTGACGCACTCGACCTCTTGGTCATCTGTGCCGAAGCTGGCTTGACCGTCGATGCCGCGTTTAACCGCGTGGCTAAAGAACTGGGCCGCGCTTACCCCGAATTGGGCGATGAGTTTGCGCTAACCGCGATTGAGCTTTCGTTCCTGAACGAGCGTAAGATGGCGTTCGACAACCTCGCCTATCGCGTCGATCTCGAAGCGGTCAAAGGCGTGGTCACCACCATGGTGCAAACAGAACGCTACGGTACACCGCTTGCTTCGGCACTGCGCGTGTTGTCAGCTGAATTCCGCAATGAACGGATGATGCGCGCTGAAGAGAAGGCTGCGCGTCTCCCAGCGATTATGACCATTCCGCTGATCCTGTTCATTCTGCCGGTCTTGTTCATCGTTATCCTTGGCCCTGCGGCCTGCGATATCTCCGATGCGCTGATCAACAAGGACTAACGTCCGGACACGCAGTAGGAACGCGATCATGTAAAGGCGGGGTTGAACCAGTTCGGTTCAGCCCCGCTTTTGCGTTTGGATCACCAATTGGGCAGTCCTGCTACTTCGCCAACTCGCCCGCACGGGTCCGCATCCGCTCCAGCATGGCGCGCAAAGCGGCCTCTTCTTCCGGCGCAAAGCCATCGAACAGCTCGCGCTCTGTTGCCTTGGCAAGCGGCATGACTTCACGGTGGATCGCCTGACCTTCGGTAGTCAGGGTCAGCAGGTGCGAGCGGCCATCGCTCTCATTCAGAGATCGGCCCACCAGCCCGCGTTCTTCGAGCACTTTACACGCCCGATTGACCGCGACCTTGTCCATCAATGTGACTTCGGTCAGGTCCCGCTGTGTCAGACCGCCGCCGCTTTCCGCGCCCGCATCTCCCAGCACCGCCATTACGCGCCATTCGGTGATCTTCAGCCCAAAGCGCTTGCGATACCGCTCTGCAATCAACCCGCTGACCGCATTGGATGCAATCGAGAGTTGATAAGGCAGGAAGCCGGATAGCTGGTATTCGGCCTCATGATCGGCGCGGGTGGTCGTGGCATTGCTCATGCCGTTTGGTTACCCATGAAACCAGTTGATTGGCAAGTGCGCCTTACTCGTAATCGCGCTGATCCCACCATGGGTAGAAGTCGGGCATGTCTTCGCTGACTTTGCCAGGGTAGACCGGCTTGCGTTTCTCCAGGAAGCTCGCGATGCCCTCTTGCGCGTCGGTGCCGCGCGACAGGCGGTAGATTGCGCGGCTGTCGATTTTGTGCGCCTCCATCGGGTGATCCGTGCTCATCAACCGCCACATCATCGCCCGCGTCATCGCGACCGATACAGCAGAGGTGTTATCCGCAATCTCACGCGCAATGTCGCGTGCGGCCAGCATCAGGTCATCGGGCGCATGAACCGACCGGACGAGCCCGCCCGCTTTCGCTTCTTCCGCATCGAAGACCCTGCCGGAATAACACCATTCGAGCGCCTGGCTGATCCCGACAATCCGGGGCAGGAACCAGCTCGACGCCGCTTCTGGCACGATGCCGCGACGGGCAAAGACAAATCCATAGCGGGCATGGCTTGCGGCAAGTCGGATATCCATCGCCAACTGCATCGTAGCGCCCACGCCAACCGCGACGCCGTTGCATGCGCTGATCAGCGGCTTCTTGCTTTCAAACAGCCGCAGCGTCAGCAACCCGCCCCCATCGCGCACGCGTTCATCAGACAGGCTCTCAACCTCTGCACCATCGGAGAATATCTGCCCGCCTGCTTCTGGTGTCAGGTCCGCACCAGCGCAAAACGCCCGCTCGCCTGCCCCTGTAAAGATGACCGCGCGCACTGCGTCATCGGCGTCAATATCATCCATCGCGGCCATGATCTCTGCGCCCATTGTGCGGGTGTAGGCGTTCATCTTGTCAGGGCGATTGAGGGTGATGATAGCGATGCCATCGCCCTTATCGACGGTGATTTGCGTGTGGCTCATGGGGTTTCTCTCCGCTTAAACTTCAACCGCTTAACTGAGTGTTTTTGACAACATCTGCAAGCTAGCAAATTCGCCGCACGGACAAAATGCGGCAAGCCTCTGCCGCATGATCCGGCAATCGATCACCACTCTTCCGCCTGCCCCTCCCTCGCCTGCGCGCATCGGCGCAAATGGCACGCGGCTTGCTGTGCCAAGACCATGCGCATCCTATTTTATCTGCCGGTCATCACCCCATGGTGGTTTTCCAACATTGTGGTCGGCACTATCCGCACTCTCGCCGCCGAACACGAAGTGCACATCATGGTCCCCCCGCTGTGGCAAGGCACTGGGATCAGCCGCAATGAAGCGCCCCATATCGAGGCGCTGCCGCATGTGCATTGGCACTTGCTCAACGGACCTGGTCACCCGCAATTGCGCATCGATGCGAGCGGTGAGGATGACCTCATCAAGTTCGTTGAGACAATCGCGCCTGACCTCACCCTATGCCGAAGCGCCGATATGAAGACGCCTGCGCGGTTTCCCGGAACCGTGCGATATATGATGGAAGGGGGCGCACCGCCCTTTCAATTGGGCAATCAGGAAATGGCGCTGAAAACCCAATTGTTCGATCATGGCTTTATCCCTGCGATGGACCCTGATGTCGCGGAAGCATTGGACCGGGCAGCACAGGAGTTGTGGGACGACATGCGCGCGCGCCTCACCATCCATCCGCGTGATGAATTTCTACGTGATGCGCGCCTTGATCGCGGAAGAGCCGGGGGCCAACGCGATATCAGTCAGCGCATTATTGGAATGCCGCTTGAATACGAGCATCCCGAAAACTTCTTTGGTCAACATCACTCCTTTGCCAGCAATGCCGACATGATCCATACGGTCGCTCGTGACTTGCCCGATCACTCAACTTTGCTGGTCACTCATCATCCTCTGACCGAGCGGCACGGCGATGTGAGCGAAGTGAATGCCGCGATCATGCAACATGGCGGGCGTGTCAAATTGCTATCCCGTTCCAATCGCGACACCCTGCACGGCATCGCCGCGCGTGATGCGACATTGTCGATGGCAAAACACTGCGATGCGATGGTCGTGGGCAATTCCAAAAGCTGGTCGATTTGCGCGGCTTTGGGCACACCGGTGGTGCGCCTGTCATCCGCTCCAACGGCGGATTGGGCGAACGTTTATGACAATGTGCCGGAGCTGATGCGTGACCTTGATGGTGGCTGCGCGAAAGTGGCTGATCGCGCCTTTGCAAAAAGGTGGTTTGGCTATCACATCCTGAATGCGGTTTTCGATCCCATCGCCCTTGATCTGCGCGCGCACGATGTGATCGCGCGAGTTTCCAATCCGGTTGATCCATCGCGCTGGGCAGAGGCCATGGCGCGGTATCGGGCGCTCAATCCTCCCATCGCCCCCTCCAATCACCCCGCTCAGGAGCCGACCTATGCATAACACCCTCCCCGATGATCTGGCCGTTATTGTCCCTGCCCGTCGCGGCTCTTCGCGCATCCGGGAGAAGTGCCTGCTGCCCTTTGGCGATCAACCCAGCTTGATCCATTGGAAGCTGTCGCAATTGGTGAAGGTGATCGATCCTGCGCGGATTTATCTGTCTAGCGAGGACGACGAATTTCTCGCCATTGCCGACCAATTTGGCGCATCACACCACAAACGCGGCGCGCGGATATCCGTTGGGCATGAGGCCCCATTTCGCGACGTGATCACCGGGATTGTGCGCGATATCGACCATGCGCATATCGCTTGGGCCACGGTGGTCTGCCCGTTGATGACGCCGCGAGAATACGCATCAGCCTTTGCCGAATATCAAAGCCAAGTGGTTGAAGGGAATAAGGATTCGCTACTGGGAGTGAACCGAGTGCAGGACTATTTCTGGTCGGCCACCGGCGCGCTCAATTACACCGCCGACCGCAACCACACCGTATCCCAAGACCTGCCCGAATGGTTCAAGGTCACCAACAGCCTCTACATGGCACCGCGCGATGCAATCATGGCGCGTGAGTATTTCCTTGGAGCGAAACCCGTGCTGTTTGATCTGGCGCGGTTAGCAGGCGTCGATATCGACTACATCGAAGACTACCGCATCGCCCACGCGCTCTATGCCGTTTACGCCGAAGACGGTTTGGGCGAGTTGGAAACGCCGTTGGAGAGCGCGGCTTAGCCCCGCTTAACTGCCAATCTGATAGATGATCGAGGAAGCGTAATAGGATCGAAATGGCTGTCCATTGGCGTCCAATGCCGGCGCAAATTCGGCCCGCTCCATTTCGCGGCAAGCCGGCGATTCGAGCGGATTGTCAGTCGCCGCATCGGTTTTGCACTGCTCGACCTTGCCCGCTGCATCCACAATCACCCGCAACCGAATAATCGCCTGCTGCCCCCTATTGAGCGCCCCCGAGGGATAGCTGCGTTGAAGTCTGGTGACGACGCTTTGTTGATTGAGCCACTGCGGCGCGCGCGTGGCGGTCAGGTGTTGATCCACATCCAGCCCCCAATCGCGGACCATATCCTGTGTGCAGGTGTTGAGCACTGCAAACGCCTCAGCCAGCGACCCTGTATCAAAGCGCACCAATTTTGAACCCTGACGCAGCATGACATATTGGCTTTGCGCGGCGAATTCTGTGTCGAGTTGCGCGATGGCGCGTGTCTCGTCATCCTCGTCAGCGCCATCGGTGCCGCTTTCCAAATTGACGTTGGAATAAATCACCGCATTGCCAAACCCATCAACTTCGCCGGTAAATGGCTCAGTGCGCATCACATCTTGCCCATCGTAAAACGAAAGCGAGGTGCGCGCGCGGCTCCGAAAACGACTCAGCGCCGGCCCTGCCACGGTTAGGCCAGCAAATGCGCTGGGGTAATATTGTTCGAAGAAGAGAAAGTGTTGATCCTCGCCCTCACCAAACATGCGGGCAAGACGGCATTTGGTCGGAGCGAAATCGACATTCCATTGTGAACTAGGCGACAAAACAACCGGTCCACGATCAGCGCGAGCATCGGAAGTAAAACCAAGAAGAGTGGCGCAAACCACTGCCCCCATCATCGCAAACCGCATGAGTCGACCCCTGTCGTACTGAAAAACCCGGCGGCAAACTGCCACCGGGTCTTCCATTGTTCAAGTTAGATTGCGCAGAACGCGGTAGGGTTAGCGCGGCGCCATGCGGATCGCACCGTCGAGACGCACATCTTCGCCGTTGAAATAGCCCGTTTCGATCATGGTCATGGCGAGCTTCGCGTATTCTTCAGGCAGGCCCAGACGTTTCGGGAAAGGAACAGAAGCGGCCAGTGCCTCTTTCACTTGTGGCGGGGCCGCGTTCATCAATGGGGTCTCAAAAATGCCCGGCAGGATCGTGTTCACTCGGATACCTTCGCGCATCAGGTCGCGTGCAATCGGCAGGGTCATGCCAACAACGCCGCCTTTGGATGCGGAGTAAGCCGCTTGGCCCATCTGACCGTCTTCGGCAGCGACCGAAGCCGTGTTGACCATCGCGCCGCGCGCGCCGTCTTCGCCGATGGGGTCAAGCGTCATCATGCCCGCAGCCGATTTGGCGATGCAGCGGAATGTGCCGATCAGGTTCACCTGAATGACAAAGTCAAACGCGCTGATGGGGAAGTGCTTGATCTCGCCCGATTGCTTGTCGCGGCTCGCGGTTTTGATCGCATTGCCGATGCCGGCGCAGTTCACAAGAATACGCTCTTGACCGTGCGCTTCACGCGCTTTGGCAAAACCCGCATCCACATCATCGTCGCTGGTCACGTTGACCTTGCAGAAGATGCCGCCAATTTCGGCAGCCATTGCTTCGCCCTTTTCCTCATTCATATCAAAGATCGCTACTTTCGCGCCCTTTGCAGCCAGCGCCCGCGCGGTTGCTGCGCCAAGGCCAGAGGCACCGCCAGTGACGACGGCGGGGGTGTTTGCAGATACTTCCATTGTGATACTTCCTCTCGAAATTATAAGGGGTTACAGACTCTCAATGATGGTGACATTGGCGACGCCGCCGCCTTCACACATCGTTTGCAGCCCGTATTTCTTGTCATGACGTTTCAACGCATGGACGAGCGTCGCCATCAGCTTTGTGCCCGATGCGCCCAGTGGGTGGCCAAGAGCAATCGCGCCGCCATGGACGTTGAGTTTTTCCGGGTCCGCACCAGTGTGTTTCAGCCAAGCCATTGGCACAGGCGCGAAGGCTTCGTTGACTTCATAAAGGTCGATATCGTTGATCGAGAGCCCCGCACGCTGCAACGCCTTGTCCGTCGCGAAGAGCGGCTCTTCGAGCATAATCACCGGGTCACCGGCGGTCACAGTCAGGTTGTGAATGCGCGCCATCGGCGTGAGGTTGTGGCGCTTCAGCGTCTCTTCACTCACCACCAAAACCGCGCTCGATCCATCGCAAATCTGACTGGCCGAAGCGGCTGTGACCATGCCTTCTGGTGAGATAAGCTTAACGCCCGCAATCCCTTCGAGCGTCGCATCAAAACGGATACCTTCGTCAACCGTGTGCATCTCGGTGCCTTCGGGTGTTTCAATTTCGATCGGCACGATCTCGTTCGCAAACGCACCTGCCTCAGTCGCGGCAATCGCGCGCTGGTGGCTTTCAAAAGCAAATGCATCGAGCTGATCTTTGCTCATGCCATGCTTTTTCGCGATCATCTCGGCACCCATGAACTGGCTGAATTGGATGTTCGGATATTTCTCCTGAACACCCGGCGACATATAGTGGCCCAGCCCCTCTTTCATATGCAGCGTCATGTTCGAACCCATCGGCACGCGCGTCATGCTTTCCACGCCGCTGGCGATGACGGCGTCCTGAGTGCCACTCATCACGGCCTGCGCGGCGAATTGGATTGCTTGCTGCGAAGAGCCGCACTGGCGATCAATCGAAACCGCAGGAGTCGATTGCGGCAAAAGCTTGGAAGCGAGCACGCCCATCCGGCCCACTTGCCCGCCTTGTTCACCCGCTTGGCTGACACAGCCGGTGACCACATCGTCAATCGCCGCCGGATCAATCCCGCTGCGCTCAACCACCGCGTCGAGCGATTTGGCGAGAAGATCAACCGGATGCACTCCGGCAAGACGGCCGCCGCGGCGGCCACCCGCAGTGCGAACGGCATCGACAATATAGGCTGTGGGCATGGTGAGGATCCTCTCGTTTACGTAAACGTCGCTATTTGAAACTGACCTATGGGACCACGCGCTTCAAATCAACTGGCCAAATATCGGTAAAGTTGGCTATCGCTGGCTTTGATGAAGACACTTTTTGAATTGAACCCCGCGCTCGACCGAAAAGCGCTAGCCGAACGCTTTGCCATCACTGGCCGCGTGCAGATCCGCGATGTGCTGACGGATGAAGCCGCGCAAGAGGTGCACACCGTCCTGACCAAAGCCACGCCATGGGGTATGGCAACGGGTGCAGGTAACGCCAAGCCGCAGAGTTTTCGCATGGAGGAAGTGCGCACGCCCGACGGCGCGCAGCGCGTGAACGCCGCCGCGATGACCGCGCAGGAACATTCGGCGCGCGGCGAGTACGGCTTTCGCTTTGCCCATTATCCGATCCTGACCGCAGTTCAGGAAGGGTGGGACCCGGGCGGCGCACATGAGGTGCTTTTGGAGCATCTCAATGCCGAAGAATTCCTCGGGCTGGCGCGCGATGTGACCGGGATCGACAGCCTGATAAAGGCCGACGGGCAAGCGAGCCTGTTTGCGCCCAACCACTATCTTGGCCGCCACATCGACAGCCACGTCGCCGAAGGTTGGGAGGTCGCCTACGTGCTCAACTTTGCTCCGCCCGAATGGCATCCCGATTGGGGCGGTTATCTCATGTTCCTCGACGAAGAGGGCGATGTGGTCGAAGGGTTCCGCCCGCGCTTTAACGCACTGAACCTGTTCCGAGTGCCAACGTCGCATTGCGTCAGCTATGTCCCGCCCTTCGCGCCAGTAGGCCGGATCGCTGTGACCGGGTGGCTGCGCACAAAGTGAGCGGCGTGTCGGGCGAACCTCTTTCGGCAGCCGAGGCGATGGTCCGCATCCGCATGGCGATGCAGCAAGGCGACCTGCCCGGTGCCCGGACGATTGCAGAAACCGGCACAAATGCCCATCCCGGCGATGGTGCGCTCGCCGATGCCGCGGGTGATCTCGCGCTCAAATCGGGCGATGCCGCGGCGGCGGCGGCACACTTTGCGCGGGCCTGTGCGATTGAGCCGGGATTGATTGATTATGCGCTCAACCATGCGATTGCCCTGCAACAATTGAACCGGCACCGCGATGTCATTGCGCTTCTTACTACGCATGAGAAGGTCGGGCGGCTGGTCGCACGGTATGGTAGCGTTCGAGCGCTCTCTCACCGCTCACTCGCAGAACCAACACAGGCCGCGCATTGGTATGATGCGGCTTTAGCGGTGGAGCCGAGTCATCCGCGCGCGCTGCATGGCCGGGCGCGCGTTGCGATTGAGCGGGGTGAGCCGGATGCTCTGGCTCGGTTTGACGCGGCGCTGGGGGTCAATCCGGGCGATGCCGATCTGTGGCTGGGTAAGGCGCAAGCGTTAGACGTGGCAGGTGATATTGCCGGCGCGCGCGCTGTGGCAGAGCAGATTTGCGCGCAGGCTCCCGGCTTTACCGCGGCCTTATCGTTCTTGTCGGGATTGAAGCTGGCGGCTGGGGAGGAGGACTTCACCGCGCCGTTTGCACAGGCCGCTGCAAAGGCCCCGCAAGACCCCAATATTGTGGCCACTCACTCGGAAACTCTGGCAGGATTGGACCATGCGGCGCAGGCTGCTGATGTCGCCGCACAGGCTCGGCTGCGCTTTCCCAACGAGCCTCATTTCGCGCTGTTAGAGGCCATCCATGCCGGGTCAGCCGGTGATTGGGATCGCGCTGAGGCGGTGTTCGCTAGCCTCTCTGTGCAATCTCCGACGCGCGCCTTGCACGAAGCACGGCACCGCATTCGTGGTGGTCAGATGGAGCAGGCGGACGCTCTGTTGAAGCAGGTTTTGTCAGGCGACCCATGGAATATTTCGGCATGGGCACTACGCGGGATTGTCTGGCGATTGTCGGGCGGTGCGCGCGCGGATTGGCTGCATGAGCAGGAGGGGCTGGTGCAGCTTCGTCCCTTGGTCGGACGCGACGGATTAATTGCGGATGTAGTGGACGAATTGCGGAGGCTGCATGCAGGCTCCGCCATGCCACTTGGCCAGTCCCTGCGCGGAGGCACGCAAACGCGCGGCATTCTGTTCCATCGGACGGAGCCTTTGTTGGCCGAATTGCACGAAGCGATTGCCGGGACATTGGAGGAGTATCGCGCCGATATGCCCGCGCGCGATGACACCCACCCCCTTCTGCGTCAGCGCGATGCGCAGTGGCAGCTGGCGGGGTCATGGTCGGTGCGCCTGACCGGCGGAGGCGATCATCACACCGCGCATATCCATCCGCAGGGGATCATCTCCTCCGCGCTCTATTTGGTGGTGCCCGACGATGCGCATTCCGAAAGCGGCGATCATGAAGGCTGGCTGGAAGTTGGCCGCCCGCCGACAGACCTTGCTCTGGATCTGCCACCGATCCGCAGCATTAAACCGCAAGTGGGTCATCTCGCGCTGTTCCCATCAACGCTTTACCACGGGACGACGCCATTCGGATCGGCAGAGCGGATGACCGTTGCCTTCGATGTGGTCACCGCGTGACGCCATGACTTCTTGCAGCTAAGGCAAATTTCATGAGTGATGATGCGAAAAGTTGGGGCGATTTTTGGGCCAATAATGCAGCCACCGATGGCGAAGGGCCAAGCGGCTGCTTGCCCGAACGCTGGGCGACAATTGAGGAAGCGCAGAAGGCGGCTTGGTATGGATTCATCGCGGATCTGCCTAGGGGCGCGCGAGTGCTCGACCTTGCGACCGGCGATGGCCGCGTCTTACGCTGGATGCGCGATGAGCGCGGCGACCTTTCGCTAACCGGAATCGACCTTGCACCAACATTGCCGCCTGCCCCAAAGGGGACCGAAACACGCGGCAGCATCGCGATGGAGGACCTGCCGTTTGACGATAGCGCATTCGATGCCGTCGTCAGCCAGTTTGGTTTTGAATATGGCGATACGGTGAAAGTCGCTGCGGAAATCGCGCGCGTCTTGGCACCCAATGGGCGGGTCGCATTGATGGTGCATCGCGGCGATGGTCCGATCCTAGAGCACAATCGCAACCGCGCCGCCGCCATTGATTGGGCGATTGAGCAGACCAATGTCACGGGCGCCGTCTCCAAAGCCTTGCAAACACCCGGCGCAGGCCCGGCCATTGCTGCGCAAGTCGCCGCAGCCTTAGCCAAATTGGGCGCGTCAAAGTTTGGCGAAACCAGCCCGGCCTGGGAAATCCCCGAAGCGCTGCGGCGGGCTTGCCTGATGGGTGAAAGCCAAGGGACCGCATCGATTCTTGAGACGGTTGAGGTCATCAAAGAGCGGGCCGAGAACGAAATTGGCCGCATCAACTCACTGGCGCGCGCCTGTGTGACCGCCGATGCACGGGACATGCTTGTTGATGCATTCGCTGCGAACGGGCGGACGCCGAACGCTACAAGTCAGATTGCGGAGCCATCTGGCCGCGCATTTGCGGACTTTCTTACCTTCAACTGAGCGACGCACACGCGATTAGCCGATAGCGGCCATCGCTGGCCCTGCGCGCATCATATTGAACAAAGAAAAAGGGCGGTAGACCGAAGTCTACCGCCCTTTTCATGTGGCTCAAATCTGAGCGGTGTTGCTCTTAGAAAGAGAACGCCGCCGAGATGAAGAAGTCACGACCCAGCACGTCATAGGTGCTTGGGAAGGTGTTTGCTTGTTCCTGGTTATCGCCAAGCAGCAGGCCGCTTGGTGTGTTCGTTACGAAACCATTCGCATCGAACTCAGGAGCACCTGGCAGTTTGTCGAACAGGTTACGAATACCAGCCGTGATCGTCAGGTTCTCAGAAGCTTCAACAGCCATGGTGAGATCGAAGATGTCGTAGGATGGAATACGCTCTGCACCGTTGAACGCTGCGAAGTCGGTGCCATCATCGGCATCGTCAACACCGCTCAGGTGACGCCAGCGAAGCGAAGTGGTCACCGGACCATCATTCAAGCTCAGGCGCGAAACCCAGCTGAAGGATGGACGTGGATCGCCAGTATTGGGGCATGCGCCACCAAACAGGCCGGCACACTCATCAACGTTTGGCAGTGACTGCACAGGTTGTTGGAAGAATGTGTCAGTCCAGGTTCCCAAGAACGAGAAGTCAAGACCGGCATCACCTTCACCGAAGAAGCTGAACGGAACAGTCGTACGATAGTTCAATTCAACGTCGATACCCGAGGTACCCAACTCTGCAACGTTCACGCCAGCAACCAATGGTGGGTTGTCGACTGTGATCGCGCCATCGCCGTTACGGATGCCGATGAATGGCTGACAAACCGGATCGGCCAGGTCTTGGACCGTGCCGTAGCAGAGGTTCAGCAGACCTTGGAGCGAGCCACCAGCGACCGAAATCGCATCTTCGATCACGATGTCGAAATAGTCAGCCGTGATGGTCAGACCGGGGACGAATTCAGGACGCAGAACAACGCCAAAGGTGTAGCTGGTCGAGGTTTCTTCACCCAAGTCAGGGTTACCGCCGAACAGCGCAGGGATCTGAGCGTTCAGCTGGACAGCACCAGCGTTACCAACGTTGCCGGCTGGAACGCCTGTAGCAACGCAGAGAGCTTCTGCACCGGGGTTGTCGTCGATGAACACTTGATCACCGCATGGGTCGGTAGTGCCCGGGAAGCCAATTGCCTGACCACCGAACAGCTCACCCACGTTAGGAGCGCGAACCGCACGTTGATACTGACCACGCAGCTTAACCGACGGAATTACGTCGAATTCTGCGCCACCAGCGTAAGTGAACACGCCGCCAATCGCATCAAGCGAATAGTCGGAATAACGTGCCGCACCGGTCAGTTCGAAACGCTGAGTGCCGTTATCGAACACTGGAACGTTAAGCTCTGCGAAGAGCTCGCGAACGTCGTAAGCGCCGTCGGTTGGGCTACCAGCGTTAAAGCCGATAACGTCGCCCGAAGCGAGCGCAGTATCAGGAATGAACTGCGAACCAACGCGGCGATATTCCGCACCAACAGCAAAGCCGACATCGCCAGCGCCTTCGGTGAGTTCACCGAGGAAGCCCGAGATCGAACCCGAAGCGATTTCAACAGTCGAAATGTCTCCATTCTGTGCTTGAATGGTGATTGCCGCGACCTGTGCCGGGGTCAGGTTGCCCTGGCCAAAGATGTTGATCGCAGTACCGGTACCGTCAAGGCCAGCCTGGAAGGCAGAACGCGAGATGTTACCCTGTTGCACGTTGGCGTTACGCGTACGTGCATAGCTGTAGTAAGCATCGTAGTTGATGTTGTCGGTGATTTCACCGGTCACACCACCCAGAACGCGGAATGCGCTCCGCTCATCGAGAGTGTTACGTCCGCCTGATTCCAGAACACGACGCTGAACAAACGCGCTGACAACACCAAGTTGTGGTGCAGCAAGCGGCGACAGACCGTTTGCAACGCGCTGTGCGTTTGCAGCAGCTTCGTTGGCATCCAGAGTGTTCAGTTCAGCGATAGTCGCAGCATCGAGGAATTGCGACACGGTCGCGATGTCGATGTTGAACGTACCGGTCACTGGCGTAGCAGCGAGCTCTTGTGCAACGCGGTTGTTTACAAAAGCTACCTCTGTGTATGCACGGTGGCCGTCTACGAATTCGTATTCAGCATAGCCACCCAGCAGGTAACGCTCTTGCGGGACCTGAAGGTAGTTGACCGGTGCATAGTTGTAGGTTTGACCCGTACCGTCAGCGCCAACACCACCTGGGAACACTGCGTTATCAATGGTGAGGTCTTGAGCAAGGATTGCACAACCTTCACCCGGATCACACCGGCCGTTCTCGTTGATGTCATCAGCGGTGTCGGTGATCGACGTTGAACCCGCAGCATTGATACGACCATCAGGAACAGTCGATGAACCGAACTGAAGACGGTTCACGCCGAATGTTTCGCCACCGATGGCGAAGAACGAGAAGTCACGGTCGCCTTGGAAGATGTCTTCACGCTGAGAGTACTCAGCATATACAGTCGCGCTACCGCGGCCGTCAGCGAATGTGCCGCCGATCGCGCCGTAGATTTGGTAGCGTGCGCCGTCACCTTCTTCGGTGATTGCGTATTGGCCGCCCATTTCAACGCCCTCAACCTGCTTGAGGTTGAAGTTGATAACGCCTGAAAGCGCGTCAGAACCGTAAACAGCAGATGCACCGCCGGTCACAACGTCGACCGATTCGATCAGGAAGTTTGGAATGGTGTTCAAATCGACAACCTGTGTGGTGTCGAACGATACCCAGCGACGGCCGTTTACGAGAACGAGCGTACGCGCTTCGCCGAGACCACGAAGGTCGACTGTCGCGGTGCCGTTGCCTGGGTTGTTTGAGTTGCCGGTAACACCTGGCACAACTTGTGGCAGCGAGTTGACGACGTTTTCGATGTTCACATCGCCGGTCAGCTGGAATTCTTCTGCATCGACCGTTGCGATCGGAGCAGCTGTGTCGACGTTGCGCTGTTGAATGCGCGAGCCAGTGACGAAGATTACGTTCTCTTCAGACGCGCCTTCGTTGGCTTCGTTGTCTTGAGCATAAGCCGGGTTGGCAATCATGGCACCTGCCATGACGGTACCAGCCAGGAGGGTGCCCTTGCTAAAGCGGTTCATTTCAGTCCCCTTGGATTTAAGTGCCAAAATGGCACCCAATTCAAATCTACGAGCCATTGCTCGCATGTTTCGCCCCCTAAGACATCAAAGCACGACTTCGCAATTCTTGAGATACACTCTGTTGCATGTTCGATCTAACCTGTGGCATTCGCGCTACACATGGTATCACCGCCTAAGTCTGCTGCGACAGCGACGGGCATTGATAGTTAGTGGGCTATGATTAACCCGGTTAAACAACATATTACAGCGGAGAGTTTAGATGACGTTCCTTAATCAACGGACCAGTGATCGGCCCAACCAACACGCCCGAGCCACTTCGCCAAGAGCTGCTTCACTGATTGCGTGCGCCGTGTTCGCTGTCTCCGCAATCTCGGTTAACGCGCAAGAAACCATTGCTGAGCCGACCGAAGATTATCTGGAAGCTTTGAAATCATGCCAGTCAGTTACCGAAGACATTGCGCGCCTAGAATGCTTTGATGCGGCGGTCGGTAATATCGTGACGGCGACTGAAACGGGCGACGTGCAAGTGATTGATCGCGAGGATGTTCGCGAGACCCGGCGCAGCCTTTTCGGCTTCACACTGCCGGACATCGACCTGTTTGGCGGCGGTGACGAGGATGAAGAAGAAGACGAGCTGTTTCAGACCACAATCGAAAGCGTGCGCTACATTGGTCGCAGAGGTGCGCGGTTTACAACGGCCGAAGGGGCGGTGTGGGAAATGAGCAATGTGCCGCGCCGGATGCGGCAGATCCGCCCCGGTGACGAAGTGATCTTTAGAGAGGCGTCGCTGGGTTACTTCTTTGTGCGGATCGAAGGGCAAACCGGTGTGAAGGGTCGCCGCGTGCAGTAAACCTGTTTGCCGTCCGCGCGCACTGCTCGGACGCTTGCGAAATTCAGCGCCCAACGGAAAAGGGCCCCGCCATTCGGCAGGGCCCTTTTCTTTATCTGGCTGCCCTTAGATAAGGACGCTGTGTTTAGAGACCACCAGGCCCGCAATCGTTTGCGAGATAGTCCAGCATCTTAGTGTAGAACTGCTGTTGGTGGGTGTACATCAACGTGGTGTAGAAGTGATCGGCATCCTCAAGAGTGACAAACTCACCGGTCTTGCCTGCTTCTTCAAACGCCTTCTTGTAATCCTCGAAGTGGTAATACAGCACTCGGCTATCATCTTCGGGATGGACCATAAGCAGAGGAATGTTGACCTTGTCGACTTCCTCCAGCGGATTCGTCCCGATCGTACCACGACGCTCTGCCCAGTCATTGAGCGCGCGCGGGATACGGCCTGCACGGCCCGCACCAAGGCGATAAGATTTGGCAGGGTTGCCCACAGCAGCACCAGCGATTGCGCACTGATAAATCTGTTCTTCACGGCTGAGAGCGACAAGCGCCGCATACCCGCCATAAGACCAACCAAACATCGCAATGCGATCCGGATCGACCAAGCCCTGCTCTACCAGGTAGAGCGCGCCGTCATCCTTATCATCCTGCATTGCGCCGCCATGTTCGCCATAGCCGCCGTCAAAGTGCGCTTTGCCCCAGCCCACCGTCATGCGGTAACCTGGTTGCAGCACCATATAGCCAGCAGAGGCGAGCAATTGACCCCATTCGTCATAACTGACGACTTCGGACACGTGAGGTCCGCCATGCGGCAAGACTACCAGTGGGAACGGACCTTCACCAGCCGGTTTCGTCACATATCCCGGGATCGTCATGCCATCGCGCGCCGGGTAACGAATATACTCAACGTCTGCGAGAGCGTCTTGGTTCAGCAGCGGATTGCGGCTGCCCAGCTTTGCCAATTGGCCGTCCTTGACCATCCAGAAAGAGCCAGGGTCCTTTGGCCCGCGATTGCTAACAACCATGGTGCGGCCGTCATAAGAGCGGCTGGTGATGCTAACTTGGTGTGCATAAGGAATTTGCTGCTCAAGCGCCTCGTGAAGAGCCTTTTCTTCCTCGTCAAACCAGTGACGTTCCCACTTTGCGCCGGGATAGGTGGCGAAAGCAAGATTGTCATTGCCAGGAATAGTGTGTGTTCCAACACCCATCACGTCGGCGTCTTCAGCAGCAAACAACTCGCGGCCAAACTCACCGGTGTCAAAGTTGAACTCCCACAGCGAAGCTTTGTCTGCTCCGTTGCGCGCTTCGATCATGTAGCCGAGGCTTGGATTATCAGGGTTGATATGCGCAAGCCCTTGGAATCGCGTAAGGAAACGCCAGAGATTGTTATGATCATCCTGATCATAGACTTCACCAAATTGCGTCCACGAACCATCGCCCGGCTTGCGATAATAAGTTTTGACTGTGAAGTCGGAATCTTGGCCAATCGCAAAGCGTGGGTTGCCCTGATTATCGAACTCAATGTTCGAATATTTACGGCTGCCACGCATCACGAGGCTTTGCGTGCCGGTGCGCAAGTTCAGCTTGTAATAGGAACGCGGACGGAATGCCGCGAACGGATCAACACCGAGCGTCGCGTTAGCATCAGCCGCCGCAACAAGCACCTTGTCGGGTTCATCCGGCAAGGTGTTGACGATGGCAAGATTGCCAGAAACCTGGCTGAACTTGTTCTGCTCAAGATTGTAGAAGTAGGTCGCGTAATTGCGCGTGTCGTCTTCCTGACGGCGCACGCGTTCGCGTTTGATTTCCCAAGCATTGCCAACGATCACATTGTCGCTAACCCAGCGCGCATTGATAATTTCCATCGGATCGGCGGCCAGCGTGCGGTACGGCGTTGTCAGATCAGATGTCTTGTAAATCTGAAGCAGATAGTCGCCTTCGCGGCTTGGATTAATGTGCACCAAGAGATGTTCGCCATCAGGCGAAATCTGCACAGCATTCACAACGTCGCGCAATGCCCAGACATCAATTGGAACAGAGGAGGTCGCTTGCGTCTCGCTCGGCGCAGCAACACTTAGCCCCAGTGCCGAGACACCGAGCATTGCAGCCATAAGCGGCTTTTTCATTAGATTCATGGTTCAACTCTTCCCGTTGGCTATACCAGTGGATTCCCCACGCATCGGCGTCACCTCCAAATTCGGCAGACACGTACGGTCGTAATATAAGCAAAAAGCGGCCCCTCGACAAGTGCCGGGAGCCGCCTTTTGTCGCTTAAGCTAGAACACCTTCAGCTTAGAAGTTGAACTCGATAGCTGCGAAGAACTCGCGGCCGTTAAGATCGAAGCCGCCACCCAGTGGCACGTTCGAGATCGAGAGCACTTCGTCACCGTCCACCAATGGCGGGCTGGTGTCGAACAAGTTCGTGATACCTGCACGCAATTCGTAGTTAGAACCACGATAGCGCAGCGCCAGCGTGTGGACGAAGTAGTCATCCGCAAAGCCAACGTCGCGGCAGAACACACCATCCGCAGGGATCGTGGTTGGACCGGTTCCATCAGGGCCAGTCGAACCAAAGCCTGTGCAAGTGTTACCTTGGAAGCCAGTGTCCTGACCGTCAGGTCCAAAGCCAAAGGCATCGGAATCCGGATCAATACCAGTTGTATCCTGCTCTTGTTCGCCGACCCAACGGGTTTGCCACGTCAGCAGGAAGTCTTTGTATTCCGCGGTAAAGGTCGCACGACCGGTCCAACTTGGGAAGAAGAACTCCCCTTCAAAGTTGGCCGTGTTCGCAACACCAGCAGCATCGATGAAGGTGTTGGAGCGTTCAATCAGGTGATTGACACGCAGGTCAAGCGCAAGGTCGAACACTTCGCCGCCAATGGTGACGTCTTTGCCAAAGCGCGCGTTCATGTCGAGACCGCGAACTGTGTCGGAGTCCAAGTTGACGAACGCAAGCGGTGCGTTGCTGATCAGGCCAAGGTTTGTCGGTGCCGGATCAACGATCAACTGATCGCAGAACTGGCTGCGAACGCCATCAGCGCGAGTGAAGCAATCGTTCACAGCGAACTGAATACCAGGACGAACGACCGAGTCTTTCACCTTGATGTCGTAATAGGTGCCCGAAAGTGAGACATCCCAGCCCGAACCAAAGGTCTCTTCGAACGCAAAGCCAGCCGTGATCGAACGCGAAGTTTCTGGATCAAGCTCCAGCGAACCGCTGGTCGAAATCTCAACTCCGTTCGTCGTTTGGAGGCTAGCTACGCCACCTACGCCGTTTGGATTGATACCCACAGTGGTTGGATCGCGACCTTCACGAATGCAGTTCGCAAGAATTGCAGCATCGCGGTTATCTTCCGACGGGTCATATGCGTTGTTGATGAACGCTTGTTCTGGAACCGCGCAAGGATCGACAATGGTCAAAAAGCCCGTCTGACCAAGCAGGAAGTTTTCACGCAGGTTTGGTGCGCGGAACGACGTACCGTAGCTCATGCGGAGCAACAGAGGTGTCACTGGACGCCAGCCACCCTTCACAGAGAAGGTGCCTGCCGTACCGTAGAACTCTTCATCGGTCAGACGACCCGAAACGTTCACGCTCAACTCTTCAACCAAAGTCTCACCCGCGACCAGTGGGAGATCGATTTCGGCAAACGCCTCACGGATCCACTTACTGCCAACGGCACCAAGGTCAGAGATGATGTTGAATTGAAGGCCATTGGCCGCAATGAAGTTTGGTTGCGAGTCAATCTTGTCTTCACGCCATTCGAAACCGATCACGCCGCCAGCTGGGCCGCCGGGCAAATCGAATAGGTCACCTGTAGCAAACGCCGAAATGACGGTTTGCTCATAGATCGTGCGGAAAGTCCGCTCGGCGAACAGGTAAGCCTCTTCTTCTTGTGTCAAACGACCGCGGAATTGACCAAGAATGTCGGGACGGAACGGGTTGAAAGGAACGCAGCCTTCAAACAGACCCGGCGCAGCAAAGTCTGGGTTAGCCAACTCTTCTGGACCAGCACAAGGCGTAATACCTGCCTCGTATCCAAACGCACCTTGAACGATCGGATCGTTCGAGAACTGTACGCTGGGATCGTAATCGTCAGCAATGCCGTCGCCGTTGAAATCGATCACTCCGTCGCCGTTAAAGTCCCTTGTAGGGTCAACACCAAGCGAAAGCGCATAGCGATCTTCGCGAAGACCATTTGCACTCGATGTACCATCCGACCGGGTGTATACCGCCGACACATCGAAGGTCCAGCTTGGCGAGATAAACGGCAAGTCACCGCGAACACCAAGAACGCCGCGATACTGATTGAGAGTCGCTTCAAAGTTGTCACGATCACCAATCAAGGAGAAACGCGGCGAAACCGGCATATTCAGACCAAGACCGAATGGCGCTTGACCGTTAAAGATGCGGCCTTGGTCAAAACAATCGACCCCGGTCCCCAAAATGTTGTTTGGGTTACAAGGGTTGAACGGGTTTTCACCCGGAACAGATGCAATGCCCTGAACAATGCGGTTGTTTCGAGCGGAGACTTCACTGCGCGAATACAGGAATTCAAAATAGGGCGTGATGTTTGCTTCACCGGGAAGAGTGTACTCACCATAAGCAAACGCGTTGTAGCGATCTTCGCGTGGAATGAAGACGCCTTCTGGGAAGACACCGTTCGTGCTGAAATCCGCGAAGCGAATATCTTGAACGCCATCACCATCAAGATCGACGGGGCTGCCGTCGACGAAACCGGATTCGGTGAAGTCAGGAACGCCGCTATTGCTTTCGCCCGGCGTATAATAAAGCACGCCAAAGTTACCAAAGTCGGTGATGATGCTGCGACCGAGGCCTTGGCCACGACGCTTACAATCTTCAGGAGCCTGCGTTACCAAACCGTTCGATGAAGTCTGCGCGTCGATAAAGTCGAGCAGGCCGGTCGTGCGAATTTGCCCGTCCGTACCGATTTCGTAGTGCGTTTCGCATCCTGCGAGGAAGTCGCGGTCTTGGAAGCGAACTTCGTCACGGCGGTTAAACTCTGCACCGAAACCGATAAAACCACGGTCAAGGTTCAGACCGTAAGCCGCGCTGACGTTAAAGTCCTTGTCACTGCCCATGCCATTCAGAGCGCCCGAAGCCTGAAGCTCGACACCGTCAAAGTCTTTGCGCAGCACAACGTTGACCACGCCTGCAACCGCGTCAGAACCGTAAACCGACGACGCACCGTCAAGCAGCAGGTCGATCCGCTCAATCAAAGCGGAAGGCAGAAGGTTGATCGAAGGCGCGCTTGGCGAACCCTGGACACCCGATGGCGCAAGACGGCGACCATTCAAAAGCAGCAATGTACGGTTTGCACCAAGACCACGAAGGTCGACAGTTTGTTGACCAGGGCCGTTATCGAGAACAAAGCCCTGGAAGGTCGCGTCGATCTGTTGACCGGTTGCCGCTTCGTCGCGTTGAAGGATTTGAGAGGGGTCAAATGCGCCGATATTGCGCTGCGTCTCACCCGAAATCACCTGAAGTGGTGAAATTGAGCTGTAGGTATCACGGACAATCCGCGAACCAGTGACGGTGATCCCACCGGCCGGTGCTTCCGGCTCATCGGTCGTTACATCGACCTGCTCTTCTTCCTCTTCTTCTTGACCCTCTTCAGCGGCGTCCTGCGCGCTGACCGGGCCTGCCATCACAAATGCGATAGCCGATGCTGAGAAGGCGAGCGCCTTCATCGAATTATTATGAAACTTCTTCATGATCACTCCAGTTGCGACAACCGAAGCCTTAGCCCTACGCCCGCCTGTTCACCGCCTGCAACTTACCCCGAAGCAAGAGGGAACACCCCAAATGGACGCAGGACAAAGCCCCTGCGGTGTCACAGGTGTGCAATATAAGGGGTGCGAATGTAAATGCGGCGTTCAGGAAGAAGTAAGGTTTCGGGCGACTTTATGCCCGTGTGTTGCGGGAATCCCACAGGGGCATATTAGCAACCGTAACATCGCGCGCGCACCGCTTTCCAAAACAAATAAATAGCACCCAGTTGTGCGCAACAAAACGTCGCGCTTGGTTTTTCTGTCACTATCCGGTCAGATTGTTTCACTTACCCGTAATGGGTTTTTGACGCGGATTCGGACCGACTCACCCTGATTATCACTGCGCCTTGATCTGCAATTCGCCATCGCCTTCATCGACGCTGACTGTGGCGCCGTCGCTGACGGTTCCTTCGATCAACATTTCCGCCAAGGGGTCCTGCAAATAACGCTGCACCGCGCGCTTCAATGGCCGCGCGCCATAGACAGGATCATAGCCGACCCGGCCCAGCCAGCGCAGCGCCGCATCTGTGAGGTCGAGCGTGATCTTGCGATCATCGAGCAGTTTCTGCACCCGCTTCACCTGAATGCTGACGATCGGCGCCATGTGCTCCATCGCAAGCCGGTGGAACAGGATGATCTCGTCCAGCCGGTTGAGGAATTCGGGGCGGAAATGCCCGCGCACCACGTCCATCACCGCATCCTCCACATCGGCAACCTTCCCGTCATCGGGCATATTGGCGAGATGCTGAGACCCGAGGTTGGACGTGAGGATGATCAGCGTGTTGGAGAAATCAACCTTGCGCCCCTGCCCATCGGTTAGGTGCCCATCATCAAGCACTTGCAGCAGCACGTTGAAGACATCGCTATGCGCTTTCTCCACCTCGTCGAACAAGACGACTTGATACGGACGGCGACGCACGGCTTCGGTGAGCACGCCACCTTCGTCATATCCGACATAGCCCGGAGGCGCACCGATCAGCCGCGCAACCGAATGCTTCTCCATAAACTCGGACATGTCGATCCGGACCAATGCCTGATCATCATCGAATAGGAACTCGGCGAGCGCTTTGGTCAGCTCAGTCTTGCCGACGCCGGTTGGGCCAAGGAATAGGAAGCTGCCAAGCGGACGATTCGGGTCTTGGAGGCCAGCCCGCGCACGGCGCACAGCCTTTGACACCGCTTCGATAGCGGGCACTTGGCCGATCACGCGCTTGCCAAGGATGCCCTCCATCTCCATCAACTTTTCGCGCTCACCCTCCATCATCTTGTCGATGGGAATGCCGGTCCAGCGGGAGACAACACTGGCAATGTCCTCCTCTGTCACTTCTTCGCGAAGCAGCGCGTTTTCGGTAAGGTCTTCAGCGGCGGCCAGACGTTTTTCGAGGTCAGGGATTGTGCCATAAGACAGCTCACCCGCCCGCGCGAGATCGCCTTCACGCTGCGCCTGCTCCAGCTCAAGCCGCGCATGGTCCAGCTCTTCCTTGATCTTGCCTTCGGCTTCAATCTTGTCGCGCTCATTCTGCCAGCGTGTGGTCAGCTCAGAGCTTTCCTGCTCCAGTTCGGCCAATTCCTTGCGCAGATTGGCAAGCCGATCTTTCGAGGCGGTATCGTCCTCTTTCTCAAGCGCGCTTTCCTCGATCTTCAGCTGAATGATCCGGCGGTCGAGAGCCTCGATCTCTTCTGGCTTCGACTCAACCTCCATCCGAATGCGGCTCGCGGCCTCATCCATGAGGTCGATGGCTTTGTCAGGCAGGAAGCGGTTTTGGATATAACGGTCGGACAATTTCGCCGCTGCCACAATAGAGCTGTCCGTGATCCGCACGCCGTGGTGCAGCTCATACTTGTCCTTGATGCCACGCAGGATCGAAATCGTGTCCTCAACGCTGGGCTCATCAATATAGACCATCTGGAACCTGCGTTGCAGCGCGGGGTCTTTCTCGACATATTTCTGATATTCATCGAGCGTCGTCGCACCGATGCAATGCAGCTCCCCGCGGGACAAAGCAGGCTTCAGCAGATTGGAGGCGTCCATCGACCCCTCGCTCGCGCCCGCACCGATCAATGTGTGCATTTCATCAATGAACAGGATGATCTGACCGTCGGCGTTCTTAACCTCGTCGAGTACGCTTTTTAGCCGCTCTTCGAACTCGCCGCGATATTTCGCGCCCGCAATTAGCGAGCCCATATCGAGGCTCATCAGCGTGCGCCCTTTGAGGCTGTCGGGGACATCACCATTGGCGATGCGCAAGGCTAGGCCTTCCGCAATCGCAGTCTTACCCGTGCCTGGTTCACCGATCAGAGCGGGATTGTTCTTGGTCCGCCGCGCCAGAATTTGAACCGTCCGGCGGATTTCCTCGTCGCGACCGATGACGGGATCGAGCTTACCGTCGCGCGCCGCCTGCGTCAGATCGCGCGCAAACTTCTCCATCGCATCATAATTCGCCTCGGCATTCGCGCTGTCCGCTTTCTTACCGCCGCGCAGGTCTTCGATAGCCGCATTCAAAGCTTGCGGCGTAACGCTTGCCGCCTTCATCGCTTCGCCAGTCGCACCTGTCGCCAGAGCCAGCGCGGTCAGCAATCGCTCCACGGTCACAAAGCTATCGCCAGCCTTGTCCGCAAGCTGTTCTGCACTGTCGAGAGCGCGCACTGCATCATTATCGAGGCCCGGTGTCGACTGCGCTCCGCCACCCGTCACTGCCGGGATCTTGCTCAGCCCCGCATCGACCTTGTCGACCGCCAGCGAAGCCTCGCCTCCTGCACGTTGGATCAACCCGGCCGCCATGCCCTCTTCATCTTCGAGCAGCGCTTTCAGCAAATGCAGCGGTGTGATCCGTTGATGGTTCATCCGGATCGCAACCGTTTGTGCACTTTGCAAAAAGCCCTTGGCGCGGTCGGTGAATTTGTCGAGATTCATGCGGGTGGTCCCTCGGTCGTCAAAATTCTAAACAGGTGTGTTACTTAACTAGGTGGGTCAGACAAGCGCGTTTGCAAGGCCACCAACACTTACGGGCCTGATCTAGCACGCTTGACCTAAAGCGCGCTCCCAGCGATTGATACGGCAAGAGGGTTTGGAGAGACTACAAATGAAATGGGTCAAAGGCGGCGTCATCACGCTGGCCGCACTACTGATTGTCGCATTTGTGGCACTGGCAACATGGGAACCGTTCTTTGCGACCCCCAGCGAAGCCCCCGAATATCGAGAATATTCCGCAGAGATCGTCCGTGACGAATTTGGCGTCCCGATGATCTATGGCGAGACCGATGCCGATGTCGCATTCGGTGTCGCGATTGCGCATGCAGAGGATGATTTCTTCACCCTGCAAGATGTCGCTGCCATGTCGAAAGGGCGGTATTCCGCAATCGCTGGCGAAGAGGGGGCGACGTTCGACTATGTCTACCACCTGCTCGACGCGCGCGGCACGGCAGAGCGCGAATACCCCAAACTACCCGCTGACACGCGCGCGCTGTTTGAGGCCTATGCTGCGGGCATGAACGAATATGCTGAGCAGCACCCAGAAGAGGTTAAGCTGAGCAATCTTTTCCCGGTCAATGGCGAGGACGTGGCCGCAGGCTTTGCGCTGCGCCAACCGTTCTTCTTTGGCCTTGGCAATGTAATCGGACCTTTGGTTGCGGGCGAAGAATTGCGGCGCGAATTTGGGCCGGATATTCCCGGTTTCCCTCGCAAACACGCTAAGCCAGTTGCCGAAGGAACGGCGCATCGCGGCGGGCTGGTTCTCCCGTGGGGCGAAGAGGCCGACCACCTTGGTTCGAACGCATGGGCCGTCACGCCAGAGCGATCAGGCGGACCGACCACTTTGATTTCAAACTCGCATCAGCCACTTCGTGGCGGCGTCGCTTGGTATGAGCTGGGTGTGCAAAGCGGCGAAGGCTGGCACTTTACCGGCGCCAATTTCCCCGGATCACCCTTCCCTTTCCTTGGCCATAATGAAGACCTTGGCTGGACCAATACAGTCAACCGCCCAGACATGGCCGATGTCTACCAGCTTGTGATGAACGAGGCGGGCGACAGCTATCAGTTGGATGGGGAATGGCATGCCTTGGAACAAGAGACCGTAACGCTTCCGGTGAAGCTGGGGCCTATCAATCTGCCGGTTCGCCGCACCATCTATCGCAGTTCCCATCACGGTCCAGTGATCAAGAACGACAATGGTGTCTTCGCGATCCGATATGGCGGGATGGGCCGCATCGATCAGCTTGATGCCTATTACCGCATCAACAAGGCGAAGACTTTGGAGGAATGGGAAACGCAGATTGCGCGCATGGCGATCCCTTCGACCAATTTCATCTATGCCGACCGCGCCGGCAATATCGCCTATGTCTATAACGCCGCGATCCCTGATCGACCTGAACTCGAAGAAGTTTCGGCCAATTGGCGCGGTATCCTTGATGGGTCGCGTTCTGAGCTAATCTGGGATGGAACGGTCGAGTATGCCGAGATACCCAAGCTCATCAACCCCGCATCCGGTTGGCTCTATAATGCGAACAATGAACCCTTCACCGCCGCCGGCGAAGGCAGCGATTTGTCCCCGGACGATTTCTCAGCAGTTCTTGGGATTGAGCGTAAACAGACCAACCGTTCGCGCCGCGCCTATATGTTGCTGTCCGAGGCCGACGGGCCGTTGGACCGCGCCGCATTGGAGCGGATGAAATACGACATGACTTATCTGCGCGAGGGATATGTCGACCGACTTTGGACTGAGCTCGAATCCTCAGAGTTCGGCGATGCATGGCCCGATCCCGACATGGCGCGGGCGCGCGAATTGCTGATTAATTGGGACTTTACCGCCGATAATGAAGGGCCCGGCGATGCGCTGGCTCTGACGATGATCCTGAGTTTTATGGGAGCGGAATACAACAACAAACCGTGGCCAGATGTCGGCGAGAAGCTGGCCGAATCCGTGGCACACCTCAACGAACATTTCGGCCGGATTGATCCGCCAATGTCCGACCTGTTACGGCTGCGTCAGGGTGATGTTGATCTGCCGCTGGATGGCGGGTCAGACACGTTGCGCGCCTCGACATTCTGGCGCGTCGATGATGATGGCCGTTTTAGCCTCGTTCATGGCGATAGCTTTATACAATGGGTTGAATGGCCAACCGATAGCGGCCGCGTCGTCTCACGCTCGATCCAGCCATTCGGCGCGGCGACCAACCGACCCGATAGCCCGCACTACACCGATCAAATGCAGCTGTATGTCGATCACCAATTGAAGCCGGTGCGCTTTTATGAAGACGATGTGCGCGCCGCTGCGACCAGCACCAAGACTGTTACGAACGCACGCTGACGTGCTAGCCTATCACCATACATCACCTTCTACCCTCTAGGAGAGAGCATCCATGACACTCCGTTTTGCCACTTCAAGCCTGACCGCAATCGCCATTGCAAGCGCAGCCCCTTTCACCCCAGCCTTCGCTGAAGCGCACACTGACGCAACGCAAGCGACCGACCTTCAGGAATTGGTCGCACAGGTTCAAATCCCGTATCAGGAATTTGAGCTTGAAAACGGTCTCACTGTGATCGTCCACGAAGACCGCAAAGCTCCCATCGTCGGCGTGGCCGTGTGGTATAATGTAGGTTCAAAGGATGAGCCTGTCGGCCAAACCGGCTTTGCTCACCTGTTCGAACATCTGATGTTCAATGGCAGCGAAAACGCGCCCGCCGATTACTTCCAATACCTGCAAGAAATGGGCGCGACCGATTATAATGGCACGACCAATTTTGATCGCACCAACTACTTCCAAACCGTGCCCCGCCCTGCGCTCGAACGCGCTTTGTGGCTGGAGAGTGATCGGATGGGCTATCTGCTCGGCGCGGTGACGCAGGAGAAGCTCGATAACCAACGCGGCGTTGTCCAAAACGAGAAGCGTCAAGGCGATAACCAACCCGGCGGTCTGGTCTTTTACGAGATTCTCGAGACACTGTTTCCAGAGGGTCATCCCTATGCGCACTCCGTGATCGGCTCGATGGCTGATCTGGATGCGGCGTCAATGGATACGGTGCAGAACTGGTTCCGCGACCGTTACGGTCCCAACAATGCGACGCTTGTGCTCGCCGGTGATATTTCTGCCGAAGAAGCCCGCCCGATGGTGGAACGCTATTTCGGACCCATTGCGCGCGGTGCAGTGAACACGCCCGCTGCCGCCGATGTGCCCACCCTCGCCGAGCCTGTGCGCACTGTCATGCTTGACCAAGTCCCTGCGACCTCGGTCAATCTGTATTGGCCCGTCCCCGGCATCACCAGCGACGAGCTCACGGCTCTAAGCGTGGGCGCAGATGTACTGGGTGGATTGCTCTCAAGCCGCTTGGACCAAATCCTCGTTCGTGAAGAGCAATTGGCGGTCGGCGTATCGGCTGGCAATTTCGACTTCCAACGCGTCGGTATCCTCAATGTCAGCGCCACGTTGCGCGACGGGGTTGAATTGGAAACGCTTGAGACGCGCCTCAACGAAATCATCGCGGAATATATCGCCGAAGGGCCAACCGAGGACGAAGTTCGCCGGTCTGCCACAAGCGACCTTGCCGGAACGATCCGGGGCTTGGAACAAGTCGGCGGTTTCGGCGGCAAAGCTGTCGCCTTGGCGCGCGGCGAAGTCCTCGCAGGCGATCCCGGCTTTGCGGTGAACCAGTTGGAGGTGCTCGCTTCGATCACACCTGAAACCGTGAAAGCCGCCATGGAACGCTGGATGACGCGCCCTGCTTTCACACTAGTGCTTCAACCGGGTGAACGCGAAGAGACCTACGAAGAAGCAGCCAGCGTAGCTGAAGAACCCGCCGACGCGGAAGAAGGCGAAAGCGCGGATAACACGATCACAGTGTCTGTTGAGCGCCCAGCACCGCCCATCGACACCGTCGCACAACTCGATTTCCCAGAGTTCCAACGCACGACTCTCGCCAATGGCATGCAGCTAACCTACGCTCAGCGTGACGCGGTGCCTGCGACCTATATCACCATGTCGTTTGACGCAGGCACAGCCGCTGATCCGATTGATATGCGCGGGCTCGAAACGCTCACGCTCGGCCTGTTTGACGAAGGCACCGCCAACATGTCCTCGCAAGCCATCGCAGAGGAGAAAGAGCGGCTCGGCGTGAGCATCAATCTGGGCGGCGGCGATGACCGGTCGAACTTCACATTGTCCGCATTGTCCGCCAACCTTGCGCCATCGCTCGACCTGTTCCGTCAGGTCATTCGCGAGCCTGCGTTTAACGAGGCGGACTTGGAGCGGGTGAAGGCGCAAACCATCACCGGCATCCGTTCGCAAATGCGCTCGCCCAATGGCATCGCACAGCGCACAATCGGCGCGGAACTGTTCGGCTCCATGGCGCCCTATGGCGGGGTCAACACGATAGAGAGTGTCGGCGCGATCAGCCGCGATGATCTGGTGATGTTCAAAGACACCTGGATCCGTCCTGACAATGGCGAGGTTTTCGTAATCTCCAGCCTGCCTATGGACGATGTCGTCGCTCAATTGAACGGCGCATTCGGCGATTGGAGCGCACCCGATATGGCCAAGGGTGAGAAGGACTTCAGCGGTCTCGCAACAGAGACCACTGATGGCAGCCGCATCGTTCTGGTCAACCGGCCCAATTCGCCTCAGAGCTTTATTCTGGGCGCACAGGTCACTCCGCTGGATGCGAGCGACCCGGCCTATGTCGATTTCACCAATGCCAACAACTCGCTTGGCGGCAACTTCCTCGCGCGGCTCAATATGAACCTGCGTGAGACGAAGGGCTGGTCCTATGGCGTGCGTGGGGGAACACAGGCGCGGGAAAACAGCGTGGTCTATGCGATCTCTGGCGGGGTTCAGGCCGACCGTACAGGCGATTCTGTCGGTGAGATGATCCGCGAAGTAACGGAATTCCTGACCACGAGCGGCGTGACTGACGAGGAGCTGACCCGCAACAAAGCCAGCGAAATTGGCGAGCTGCCCGGACGCTTTGAAACATCGGGCGCGGTGCTCGGCGCAATGCGCTCCATCTCGTTGTTCGGTCGCCCAGACAATTACTACGAAGCACTGGTCGATCGCTACACCGCACAGACCGCAGACAGCCTCGATACAGCAGCCCGCGCGGCATTGGATGTAGAGGACTTCGTCTGGGTCGTCGTTGGCGATGCGGAACAGGTTATGCCGCAGCTCGAAGCGCTTGGCATGCCGATCGAAGTGCGCGAATTGGAAGCAACCGAATAAGGGTGCACATCGCTGCTCGCGTCCATTGACGCTACGGCATTGAACAAAGAAGGGCGCGAGCAGGGATTGGCCTGCTTGCGCCCTTTCTTTTGCCCTTGTGATCAAAGGTTGAACGCCCCCGTTTGACGTGTAAAACAATGCCCAAGCCGCCTCGCCAGAAGGGCCGCGGCCAATCTATTTATGGGAGACAATCATGTCTGTTTCAGGAACCTACAACACTACCGTCAAAAGCCCGATGGGTGATCAAGCTGGCACTTTCACCGTTGTCGATAATGGCGACGGCACTTTCAACGGTAAGCTCGAAGGCGGTATGGGCTCGATGGACACCGAAGATGGCAAAGTCGACGGCAGCACCCTCACCTGGAAAATGAACATGACTGTGCCAATGCCGATGACGCTCGATTGCGAAGCGACCATCGAAGGCGACGCGCTGACCGGTAACGTCAACGCAGGCGCATTTGGCGCAATGCCATTGTCAGGCACGCGCGCTTAAACGCACCCTTTACAGAAACCACAAAGCCCGCCGAAAGCACCGCGCTTTCGGCGGGCTTTTTGTATGCGCATGCGACGCGGGGCTTGACTCGAATCGTAATATGTAAATATGTAATTACATGTTTACCGAAAGCGATACGGATCAGGTCTTTCATGCCCTTGCGCACACTACGCGCAGGGCGATCCTTGATCATTTGCGCGATGATCCCGGTCTGACTGTCGGCAAGCTTGCGAGCAATTTCGATGTGACTCGTGTCGCGGTCATGTCGCATATTGGCGTGCTCGAACGCGCAAATCTGATTGTCAGTCAGAAGGATGGCCGCACCCGCAGGCTCTATTTGAACGCGGTGCCGATCCAGCAAATCCACGAGCGTTGGACCGATCAATATAGCGGCCATTTCGCATCGCGCCTCACATCCATAAAACGCGCCGCCGAAAGCGCGGCAGAGGGGGAACCAAGCCATGACCGAGCAAGTGAAAGCCGCAGATAAGGCGATCTACAAAGTGTTTATCGAAGCGCCAATCGACACGGTCTGGCGCGAATTGGTGAAGACCGACGAAGTCCTCCCATTCTTCTTTGGATCGGTGTGCCGCACCACGGGTGAGCTATCCATCGGCGCGCCAATTGCGATGGAGACGACCAACGCCAAATATCGCAGCGTGGTGGGCAAGGTGATCGAATTTGACCCGCCAAATCGTTATGCGCACACGTTCAAGTTCACCGGTCATGATGACCCGCCCTGCACGGTCACATATGATCTGAAATCGGTCGATGGCGGAACGGAATTCTCGCTCATCACAACAAACGTGCCCGCTGGCACAAAGACCGAAAAGGGCATGGTGCAAGGCGGCAAATTTATCGTCGAGACATTCAAGTCCATTTGCGAGACCGGAAAGCCGAAATTTGGCACCCGGATGTTGCTGGGTATGATGGGGCTGTTCCAACCCTTCACCCCTGCCGCATGCAAGTCTGAAAACTGGTCATTCGACACGATCGATAAGCTCTAATTGGAGGCAAAAATGGGAGCATCACCTGACGATCAACTGGCCACAATGTTGGCGAACATCCCGGAGAAGACCGGCAAACCGCTGGCCGAATGGATCGCGCTGATCAAACAATCGGGCCACGAAAAGCACGGCGCGATCATGAAGTTCTTGAAAGAGGAGCACGGCGTCACGCATGGCTTTGCCAACCTCATCACCGCCAAATCGCGTGAGACAGACGCGGATGCGGAGGTCGACCTAGTGGCTACTCAATATGCAGGCACGAAGGAGGCCATGCGCCCGCTCTACGAGGAGATCGTCGCCTTTGCACAGACGCTGGGCAGCGATGTTGAGCTCGCGCCGAAGAAAACCAGCGTCAGCCTGCGCCGTAAAAAGCAATTCGCGCTGATCACCCCTGCGACCAAGACGCGCATTGATTTGGGGTTGGCGCTGAAAGGCGATGATCCGCAAGGGCGGCTGGAAGCATACAATGCTATGTGCAGTCACCGCGTGCGGATCGAGGCATCATCTGATTTCGATGATGAGGTTAAAGGTTGGATGAGGGATGCCTATTCGCGCTCTGGCTAGCGTGCCGGTTAAAGCGATGATGCCACCCTTCCCCAATCCTTATCCAAACTCTGCCTTGTGCCCGGCATCATCACCGGCTGCGAGCAACTTTGCCTGATCCACCCAGCGATCTCGATCGATCCGACCTTTGATTTTGAGGTATTGATCGACCTCAGCAACATCCGCCGCAGACCATGCCGCGATTTGGTCAAACCGGCGCACGCCCAGTGACAGGCACAGCTCGTTGAGCTTTGGCCCGACCCCTTTGATCCGGGTCAGATCATCGCTTTCCCCGACAGCGGCCGCGATGGCAGGCTTGGGACCTTCATCATCACCGCTATCGTCCGCAGAAACAGCCGCCGCTGCTCCTGCCGCAGCAAGAGGCGCGACGGGTTCTGGCTCTGGAACAGATTCCGGAGCCGGAGCGGGTTCAGCCGCCTGTGTTGGTGCAGGTATCGGCGCCGGAGCAGGAGCAGGATCTGCGGTCGCTCCCGCTGCCTCAGCCCCATCCCTAGCCGCAGCCATCCGTGCCCAGATCCACCAGCCGGTGCCGATCCCAATAATCAAAGCAAGAATAAAACGCACAGGCTCATCCACTATCAGTTGCCACATAATCTCTCTCCTGCGCCTTACACCCTGCGGCCCCAAATGACCCAGCCAATCAACAGGCCGATCAGGAACACAGCAATAATCGCGAGCCAAGTTTCCATCAAAAGCGGCATGATTATTCTCCCTCTTCTGGGGTGGCACCGGCAATTGGTTCCGCCGAAGGCTCAACGCCCGCGCCAGCATCCAAGGTGAATTCAATTCGGCGATTGGCCTCGCTTGCCCCGTCCCCCTCGACTAGAGGTTGGCTCGAGCCATACCCTGTCGCGGTGATCCGAGCCTCTGCCACGCCGCGCTCTGACAAAGCCGCAGACACGGCATCCGCGCGCGCTTGGCTGACCGTCATATTGATTTCATCGCCGCCGGTCGCATCGGTGTGGCCGCCCACCGCGACGCTCATGCCGGTGCAGGCAATTAGCCGCTCGGACAGTCCCTCGATAATCGCGGTTGAGGCTGGCGAGATATATGCGCTACCGCTTCGGAACGTGATCGACTTGCCTTCCATAAAGGCATCGACATTGGTCTGACAGTCGGCAACTTGATCTGCGCTGGCGCCGGTTACGGCTTCGGTGTCTTTGATACCGGTGGCCAGTTCCTCGGTGCTTACGACCTCCGCTAGGCCTGCTTCATCTCCACCCGCAACAGCCTCGTCCGAGAAGCGAACTTCGCGCAATGTGCCGTCGGCCAGCAAAGCGGCGCGAATGCGCTCTTGTTCAGCCGGATCGGTCACGCCGCTGATAATCGCAACCCTCGCGAGCGGATCGCGTTGCATGGTGAGCTCTGCGCCTTCCACACCCGTTCCAGCGAGCGCCGATTGCGCACCCGTTTCCAATGTATCGATAAAGCCAGCGCCGGTCATCGAATGCGCGCCATAAGCGAGCAGAGATGCTAACCCCGCGCCGACCAACCCCTTGGTCAACCCGTTCATAGAAAAATCCCTCCGTCCGTCTGCGTGGATTGCAGGGGTGTGAGAGTGAGTCCAGCGCAAACTTGTAGCCAAGTGTATCGCATGAGACGGATCACTGAACGGGCGATGATTCCTCTGGGAGGACTTCGAATTTCAACAGCAAAGTGCGCTGATTGGACGAGAAATTGTCGTCGCTGACGATGTAGAGGAAGGTGCCGTCCGCCTCTTCGCGCACGGCAAGGCCTTCGAAATTGTCGACTGTCAGCGGCGGGCGCAGGCTTGCTAGTTCACGGCGTTCGTCTGTCAGAGAATAAGACACCAGGCCCATGCCGTTGCCATCTTGGCGCGAATAGCTGCGGAAGAGGATGATAGCAGTACCGTCCGACAATGCGTCTGCATCGGTGGGAACGGCACCCAGTTCAGCAAGAGCAGCAGGCGCGGTAGCAGCGAAATTCGTGGCGGTTTCGAAGTCAATCGAGCGCCTGCAATTTGCAAGTTCTGGCCGTGCCAGCCGCTCGGCACAGAACAGTTGAACGCGGTAATTTGCGGCCATGGCTTCGACGCCCGCATTGCTTTCCAATTGGCCCAATTCCTCATCGATCTTAATCGAATTCTCGCGCGGCAAGCCGGTCAGGTCGCGATAGGACCAGATGCGATGATCGCGTTCAAAGCCGACTGTCCACCCGCCTCTGCGATAATTGCGCGTCAGGCTTTCACTGTCGCCTTGCTCTTTGCCAGTGAGCGGCTCTCCATCAATCCCGCGCAAATTGCCGACCTCAAAATCGGAGATCCCGATTAACTGCCCGTCTTCCTCAATCGGCGTCATCCAAACCCAGCGCGCATCGTCAGTGATCGCCAATAGCCGACCGCTATCCGCATCCCACCGTAGGCCCGAAAGTCCGCCAATGTTCTGACCCATAGGCGGTATGTCGAGCCCACCGCGATACTCCAGCTGGCCCAGCCGATCGCGCGACGGGTCAGTTGGATCGAGCGGCACCGCCACAATCTCAGTATCGCTAAGCTCGCGCGAGTGAGCGACCATCGCCACCGCGAATATCAGTCCGGCGAGGCCCAAGGCCACCAAAGTGGCGCGGGTGGATCGCGCCATGGCCATATCAGCCCAGCTTGCCTTTAAGCAGCTCGTTCACCACCGCTGGGTTCGCTTTGCCTTGCATCGCCTTCATCGTCTGACCGACGAAGAAACCGAACAGCTTGTCCTTGCCGCCCTTATATTGCTCAACCTTGTCGGCATTATTGGCGAGGATTTTGTCGATTTCCGCTTCGATAGCGCCGGTGTCACTAACCTGCTTCATGCCTTCGGTATCGGCGATCTCAGCAGGCTCGCGGCCCGTGCGCAGGACCAGTTCGAAGATTTCCTTGGCCTGCTTACCGCTGATCTCACCCTTGTCTTGCATCGCTAAGATTGCGGCCTGACGTTCAGCTGTTGCATGCGCGGGGTCGGCCTCTTCGGGGAAGTTTTCATTCGCCGATTTGATCACTCCGGGAGCCACTGACAGCGCCCAGTTCGCAACCGTCGTTGCAACCGCTGTCTCCGCCTTACCCATCGCACTCGCCGCCGTACCCAGCAGCGTCTCAAAGCGCGCAAATGTCTCAACCTCTGCGGTCAATTCGCGGGCATTATAAGGAGTAAGGCCCAGCTCCTGCTCATACCGAACGCGTTTCGCATCAGGCAATTCGGGCAGGCTCGCGCGGCAATCGGCGAGGAAGTCATCCTCCAACACCAACGGCAAGAGATCGGGGTCCGGGAAGTAGCGGTAATCATGCGCGTCTTCTTTCGAACGCATGGTGCGCGTTGTGCCGGTCGCGACATCAAACAGGCGTGTTTCTTGATCGACGCTACCGCCGCTTTCCAACACATCGACCTGACGCGCGGCTTCATATTCGATCACCGCCATCACGAAACGAACCGAGTTCACATTCTTCGTCTCTGTGCGCGTGCCCAGCTCATCGCCGACCTTGCGAACAGATACGTTCACGTCAGCGCGCATGGAGCCTTCTTCCATGTTCCCGTCACAACTGCCGACATAGCGCAGGATGCTGCGCAATTTGCGCACATAGGCGCCCGCTTCGGCAGGCGATCCCATGTCCGGGCGGCTGACGATTTCCATCAGCGCGACGCCCGACCGGTTAAGGTCGACATAGGACATGGTCGGGTGCTGATCATGCATCAGTTTGCCCGCATCCTGTTCAATATGGATGCGCTCAATCCCGATGACTTTGTCTTCGGGGATGCCGTGTTTCTCATCCGCTTCGATCAAAAGCGATCCTTCACCCACAATCGGGTGATAGAGCTGGCTGATCTGATAGCCCTGGGGCAGATCGGCGTAGAAGTAATTCTTGCGGTCAAAGCGTGACCAGCTGTGAATTTCCGCCTCAATCGCCATGCCAGTGCGCACGGCCTGACGGACGCATTCCTGATTGGGCACAGGCAACATTCCGGGCATCGCCGCATCGACTAGGGAGACTTGGCTGTTCGGCTCTGCGCCAAAGGTGGTGGACGCGCCGGAGAACAATTTCGACTGAGTGGTGATCTGTGCGTGGACCTCTAGGCCGATCACGACCTCCCATTCGCCAGTCTGTCCCTGAATGCGGTAGTCACTCATCGTCTTGTGCCTTCGTTGTGTTGTCTTCGATGCGCTGTGCAGGGCGCACTTCTTCGTTGGTTTTCCGAGCCTTTTCGGAGATCACTTTGCCCGATGCATCAAAGCGCGCTTCGCCATGCTCAATCGTCTTCGAGAGATACATGACGATCCCGCCAATGATCACAAAGATGCACATGAAGATGGTCGCGGCGATCATGCGCGCGCCTCCCGCCTACGCATCGCTCGCCTCCAGCAGCCCCGCTTCAACCGCTTTCAACTCAGCGCGCACAACATTGTCGAATTTCTTCGAGCCGGTGATGGTGATCTCCTCAAGGAAGAGGACACTCAGCGTGCGGTATTCAGGATAGTTCGAAAGCTCGCGCACAGTCGCCGCGAACAAAGGTCCATTGCGCACGGTGCGAGACTTGGGGTCCATCTGTGCATGGAGCGATTTCAGCAGCTCGGCATAGGCGAAATACCTTTTGTTCGGCTCTACTGCCTCTGGCTGCCGCGCGCGCTTTACATAGCTGAACGCGACGAGCCATGCAGGGACCACGAAGCCCAATGCGACAATCCCGAGGATGCCCCATTCAAACGGGGTCACCACCACTTCTCCGGAGCATTGGTAAACCCGGCGCGCTGCTCAATCGCGAGGCCCGCATCGAGCACAGTCTGCTCATCAAACGGTTTACCCACGATTTGCAGACCCAGCGGCAGACCGTCCGGGTTGAGGCCCGCAGGTACGCTCATTGCAGGCAAGCCCGCTAGCGAGGCTGGCACCGCAAACACATCGTTCAAATACATGGTCAGCGGATCATCGGTTAGCGAACCCAATGGGAAGCTGGCCGTCGGCGTCGTCGGCGCAAGGATCAGATCGCAATCTACCCAAGCCTGCTCAAAATCACGCGCAACCAATGCGCGGACCTTTTGCGCCTGAGTGTAGTAGGCGTCATAGAAGCCCGCTGATAGCACATAGGTGCCGATCAAAATGCGGCGTTTCACCTCATCGCCAAAGCCAGCAGCGCGGGTTTCGGCATACATGTCTTGCAGACCGGCACCCTCTGGCAGATCACGCAGACCGTACCGCACGCCGTCATAGCGCGCGAGGTTGGACGAGGCTTCAGCAGGAGCGATGATGTAGTAAGCGGGCAGCGCATATTTGGTGTGCGGCAGCGAAATATCGACGATCTCTGCGCCAGCATCCTTGAGCCAAGCCTTGCCCTGCTCCCATGAGGCAAGGATCGCTTCATCCGTGCCGTCCATGCGATATTCCTTGGGAATGCCGACTTTTTTGCCTTTGAGGTCCGACGACAGTGCGCCTTCCCAATCGGGCACATCCATTTGCAGCGAAGTCGCATCCTTCGCATCAAACCCGGCCATCGCGCCCAGCATGATCGCGCAATCTTCAACCGAACGCGCCATCGGCCCAGCTTGATCGAGCGAAGAGGCAAACGCCACCACGCCCCAACGCGAACAGCGGCCATAGGTCGGCTTAATCCCGCAAATGCCGGTAAAGGCAGCAGGCTGGCGTATCGAACCGCCGGTATCAGTGCCAGTTGCCGCAGGCGCAATCCGCGCAGCAACCGCTGTTGAGGAACCGCCCGACGAACCACCGGGGCTCATCGCGGAATTGGTGCCTTCCTTACGCCAAGGCGATGACACATTGCCGAAATGCGATGTCTCATTCGATGAACCCATCGCAAATTGGTCAAGGTTCAGTTTGCCCAGCATCCCTGCACCTGCATTCCACAGGTTCTGGGACACGGTGCTTTCATATTCGGGGGTGAACCCTTCGAGGATATGGCTCGCAGCCGTGGTTTGAGTGCCCTGCGTTGCGAACAGGTCCTTCATCCCGATCGGCACACCTGCCATCGGCCCCATCGCCTTACCATCGGCGCGCGCAGCATCCGCTGCATCGGCAGCGGCGAGCGCATGTTCGGGGGTCGTGACGATAAAGGCGTTCAGTTCAGCCGCGCCAGCAACGGCGGCGTTAAAGCTCTCCGCCACTTCGCGCGCGGTGAAATCGCCGCCAGCAACGCCATCGCGGATGGCTTTGACGCCAAGAGAGGTAAAGTCGGTCATTATTCGATCACCTTGGGCACACCAAAGAACCCATGTTCAGCAGCCGGCGCATTGGCGAGCACAGCGTCACGTTTGCCGCCGCCAGTCTTGGGGTCTGCATCCACCACATCATCGCGCAGCCGCAATGCGTTGGGGATCACGGCTGACATCGGCTCAATGCCGGTCACATCAACCTCACCCAGCTGCTCAACCCAATCGAGGATGGCGTTCAATTCCGGAACCATCTGTTCCAATTCATCGTCGCCCATCTTGATCCGCGCCAATGACGCGATTTTGGCGACGGTCTGTTTGTCCACCGACATGCCCAGTTTCCTTTAAGGCGTTTTGTGTGAGGCGCTGATTGAGAGAGGACGCGCCCCTTTTCCGTTTGTTACTGACCCGGAGGAGGACCGGGAGGCGGACCCTGTGGAGGACCTTGTGGAGGGCCACCAGCACCGGGAGGACCACCTGCACCAGGTCCACCGGGCTGCATCGCGCGCTGGAGAATTTCCAGATTCCGGTCGAACACTTCGCGGGTCATGATATCGACCACTTCGATCTCAAAAATCAAATCCGCATTAGGCGGGATCGGCGCACCGGGAGGAGGCTCTGCGCCATATGCGTCTTCGGATGGAATATAGAGCACATATTCCCCGCCTTTGCGCATTTCCTGCAGGCCTTTGTAAAAGCCGGGGATCGTCGCGCCTTCTTCGACCGGGAATGGACTACCTTCGGGAAAGACACCTTCAACCGGGAGCGGGATATCCTGCGATTCGTCGAAAACTTCGCCGTTTGATGCCAGCATGCCTTTGTATTTCACAAAGACCATTTCGCCATCTTTGGCCGTATCACCTTCGCCAGCGACGATGGTTTCGACGTCCAAGCCCTTGGGCACAGCGGCCCATGCGAGGGCTGCGCCGATAAGGATGGCGATAATCACGCCGATCCACAACTTGGTCAAAGAGCCTTTAGCGACGGGCTGAATGGGTACGCGGGTGACTTCGGTCATTCAAAAATCCTGATCGAGTGAGCGCCAATGCAACAAAAGACCCCCCCGGTCTCTCACAGCAAAAGGGCGCGGAGTTTATCCGCGCCCTGATGGCTTATCCTATGGTGGGTTTCAAGCGCTCTTTCTCTGGCCCTTCCGGGCACAAAACCGGTTCCCACTTTTGATGAAGGGACCAGCGCACTCAAAAAACCGGCGCGGCTTACTTAATGCCGTCGCGCTCCATGCGCTTACGCTCAAGCTTACGAGCGCGGCGAACGGCTGCTGCCTTTTCACGGGCGCGCTTTTCGCTAGGCTTTTCATAGTGCCGGCGCAGTTTCATTTCGCGATACACGCCCTCGCGCTGCAACTTTTTCTTAAGCGCGCGCAGAGCCTGATCAACATTGTTATCGCGAACCATGATTTGCATAAACAGTAACTGCCTTATCTATCTTCGAATGCGCATAGGCCGCTGAAAACTCGCGGAAACACGCGTAAATTTGACGTTGAAGCGTGCGCGAATCTCACCCGCAAAGGCTCAGAATCACGCGCAATCTGGGCGGCACATAACGCCGGGTGCACAAAATGGCAAGCCAAACTGGCACTTACAACAGCCTCAAAACGCAATCACAACGCTGGGCATTCCGCAAGACCCCGGCTAAGGGGCTGAGCAATGTCTACAGCTTTTCTCTCTAGCCTATCTCCAACCTTTGTCGTCGCCATAGGCGGCGCGATTGGTGCTGCGGCGCGCTATCAGGTCGGTCTGCTAACCATCCGCTGGTTTGGTCCAGAGGCGCAATTCCCATGGGGCACGCTCACCGTAAACGTGATTGGCAGCCTTATCATGGGTGCTTTGCTGGGCTGGTTTGCACGCGGCGGCGGGGATAGTGAAAACTTGCGCGTTTTCCTGATCGCCGGGCTAATGGGCGGGTTCACCACGTTCAGCGCCTTTAGCGCAGAGCTCGTAACGATGGTCCATCGTGGGCAAGGCTTGCTCGCGCTGGGTTATGGTTCGGCGTCGGTGATTGCGGGGATGGCCGCGTTTCTGATTGGATTGATTGCCATGCAAATGTCAGGAATGAGCGCATCATGAGCGACAGCCTAGCGAGAAGCGACAGCCCAGCCAAAGAAGTGCGGCAGTTCACCGTTACCGCCGATGACGACGGAGTACGGCTAGACCGTTGGTTCAAACGCAACCTCCCTGCCATCGGCTTTGCGACCATTTCTCGCTGGGCGCGCACGGGTCAGATCCGGGTTGATGGCAAACGCGCCAAACCAGAGGACCGCTTGGAAGAAGGTCAGGTTCTGCGCGTACCGCCGGGCGGCGAAGCCAAAAACAAAGCCCCGCGCAAACCGCGCGAATTGAGCGCGGAAGACATCGCCGAAGCACGCGCGATGGTCATCACTGAAACGCCCTCTGCCATTGTTTTGAACAAACCGCCGGGCCTCGCGACTCAAGGCGGCAGCAAGACAACGAAACATGTCGACGGGCTGCTTGATGCCTTTGTCGAGGATGAAGAAGACCCGCGCCCGCGCCTTGTCCACCGGCTCGACAAGGACACATCCGGCGTTCTCTTGATCGCGCGCACTCCGGGCAGCGCTGCATCCTATTCCCGCCGTTTCTCAGGCCGCAGCGCGCGCAAAGTGTATTGGGCGCTGGTCGTCGGTTTTCCTGAAGTGCGCGAGGGAACCATCGATGCCCCGCTCGCCAAGCAACCGGGCACGGGCGGCGAGAAAATGCATGTCGATGAAGAAAATGGCGCGGTTGCAAAGACACGCTATCGCGTTGTCGAACGCGCTGGCAGCCGAGCCTCTTGGGTAGAGCTGGAGCCGCTGACCGGGCGCACTCACCAATTGCGCGTGCACATGGCCGCGATTGGCAATCCGATTGTCGGCGATGGTAAATATGGCGGGAAAGACGCGTTTCTAACTGGCTCTATCAGCCGAAAAATGCACCTCCATGCGCGCCGCCTGATTATCGCCACGCCCGAATCAAAAGGCGCCAATGCAACCGGTGGCGGAAAGCTTGATGTGATTGCGCCTCTACCAGAACATTTTGCCGCAAGTATGGAGGCGCTGGGCTTTGAGGAAAGCCAAAGCGATGCCTCGCCCGTGCGCGACGACGCGCCCGAACGCACACCCGCGGAAAAGAAACAGGCCGCGCGCCGGCACGCCAAGCAATATCGCAAAGACCGCCGCGGTGAACGCCGAGGGCGGACCACCTCTGCCGGAACCACACGTGCAGCGGCAAAGAAAGCCGCCAAGGCAAAGGCCGCATCAAAGGGTAAAGGTAAGCCTAGGACCCGCCGTTAATGCATCCCAACCCGGCATTCAGAAGCAAGGACCACGACCGGTTCGAACAACTGATCAGTGAGGTCGGTTTCGGGATGGTGTTCCTCACCTCACCGGACGGTCCACGCGTTGCTCATGCCCCGATGCTCTCAAAAGGGGGCGGCGATATCCGCTTTCACCTTGCGCTCAACAATGCGGTAACGCCGCATCTTGCAGGGGCCGAGGCGCTGATCGCGGTGAACGGCCCGGACGGCTATGTCTCCCCGCGTTGGTACGATAATCGCGATACGGTGCCGACATGGGATTACGTGGCGTTGGAAATGCAAGGGACCGTGCGACAACTCTCGGATGAGGAGTTGGAGGCCCTGTTGCACGATGTGATCGCGACGTTTGAAGGGCGCTTGGACGGTGAGCCATGGCTCGCTTCGGAATCGAGTGAGCGAATTTGGTCAGGGCTGTTTCGAGGAATAGCGGGCTTTTCGATGCAAGTTGAAGAGTGGCGCCCCACTTTCAAGCTGTCGCAAAAGAAGGGCGCGGATGAACGCTCTCGCATTGCCGAAGGCGTTGAAGCAGCGGGCAATCCGGCGCTGGCCCGATATATGCGGGAGTTTGCTCAATGAAGCTGGCGGTGTTCGATTGCGACGGAACTCTGGTCGACGGGCAAGCTGACGTTTTGTGGGCGATGGCTCGCGCCTTTGAACGCGCGAAGCTGCCTACACCTGACCCAGACATCGTGCGACGGCTTGTGGGCTTGAGCCTACCAGTGGCGATCCGCGAACTGGCGCCTGCTTTGGAAGAAGCCCAGCGGCGCGACGTCACCGAGTTTTACAAATCCTCCTTCCGCGCCCGGCGCGAAGAGGGGCTTCTCAATGAACCGCTTTATGATGGCATCGCTGAACTCCTACACACGCTGCATGATGGTGGTTGGCAGCTGGCCGTGGCGACAGGCAAGTCCGACAGGGGCCTTACCGCATGTCTCGCTGCGCATGGTTTGAGCGACCTGTTCATCTCGCTCCAAACGGCAGATCGCCACCCCTCCAAACCGCATCCCGCCATGTTGGAAGCCGCTTTGTTCGAAGCCGGTGTTCAGCCTGCGCAAGCGGTGATGATCGGCGACACCAGCTTCGACATGCAGATGGCCGCCGCGGCGCGGGTCAGGGGCATCGGCGTCGCTTGGGGCTATCACGCTCCGCAAGAATTGCTCGCAACTGGCGCGGATATAGTGGCGCGCAATGTCGCGCATCTTGGCGAGGAATTGGGGGTCAGCGCATGAGCGACGCTGAAGAGATCGCGGCTAGGCGCTTTGGCGTCATGAACATTGTGCGCATCGGGTCGATCATTGTGATGGGCACCGGCCTTGCAATCGCGCGCGAGGCTATCGCGGCGCCATATGCTTTGGGCGTTGCGTTAGCGATTGCGGGAGTGGCTGGGTTTTTCTTTGCGCCCGCAATGCTGGCCAAACGCTGGAAAGCGGCAGATCGGGCCGAGGATCGGAATGTGAATCAGGACGCGGAATGAAGCGGTTTTACAAAGAAGTCGGCATCACCTCTGGCGATGATGAATGGCAGGTCACGCTGGATGGGCGCGGTATCAAAACCGTCCAAGGCGCGCCGCAATTGGTGCCGAATGAAGCTTTGGCCAAGCAGCTTGCCGCCGAGTGGGAGGCGCAGGGAGAGAAGCTGGATCCGGCCACATTCCCCTTACGCGATATGGTCGATTATGCGCTGGATGTGATTAGCGCCGATCCTGCCTCGCTCGCCGAGAAATTGCTGACATATGGTGACACCGACACACTGCTTTATCGCGCCGATCCCGATGAACCGCTTCATGCGCGTCAGATGGAGGTGTGGGAGCCGATTGTCGCAGGCTTTGAGGCCGACATGGGCGTCAAACTCATCCGGATCAGCGGCATCATCCACCGTCCGCAAAGCGACGAGTATATGGCGGCCATGCGCGCGCATCTGGCCACATTGTCACCGCTCACGCTTGCCGGAATGGAGGTGATGACCAGCCTCGCCGCATCTCTCATCACCTCGACAAGCGCCAGCAAAGCCGCCGACCGAGAGAGCGCATTGGCCCTATGGCGCGCCGCCTGTCTGGAGGAAGAGTGGCAGGCCGAATTGTGGGGTCGCGATGAAGAAGAGGAAGCCCGCCGGGCCAAGCGCGAAGCTGCTTTCCTAAAAGCCTATGAGGCAACCCGTCTAACGCTGATTGCCTAACATTGCTCGCCTAACACCGGGCCCTTAATTCTCGCTCAGCACCCAATCGGCAACATCGCCAGCCACTTCATTGGCCGCGCGGTTCATAGCCGGGCCGACAGATGCCGCCTCTGGCAAAACGCCGCTTTCGCGCGCTTCGAAACGACGCGATGTTACCACGCCCTCTGTGTCCGAGCGGATCGCATCGAACCGCACGACAACGCTGCTGGTCTGCGCTTCGTAGGTCATATCCAGTAAAGTGCCGCGCACGAACTGGCTCGCCAATGTCGGCGTATCGTCGCTGTCTAGGACCAGTCCTGCGCCCTTGGTCCGCAGAGTCTCGCCCAACAAACGGCGGAACAGGCGCGAAGGTTTCTCGATCCAGAATGCCTCTTGCAAATAGGCGATCTCAGTGTCGGAAACGGTCACGGGCACGCGGATCACGTCCAGCTTTGCCGGGGTCTCCGGGGTTAGCACAGCGATCGCGCCCGCATTGCCCTCACCGCCGGTTGCCGCGCCCGATCCAATCGGTGCGTTGGTGGTCGGCGTTAGAGTCAGCAGGCTGACGGGAGGTTCGCCGCCTGCACCGATGCTGACACAGCCAGACAGTGCGAGAGTGGCAGCGAGCACGGTCAGTACCGAACGGTTGATTGCAATCATGATCTGCCTCACTCTTCCGGCTCATATTCGGGTAAAGAAGGCCCACCCAGCAATGCACCTGCGCCTTGATTTTCGATCCGCTCTGTAATCGAACGCAGCGACCGGCTGGTGGTGCGCAAATCCTGCAAAGTCGCCTCGGCTGCAGGCAAAGTGCTTTCGCGCAATTGCCGTGCGGCCGGGCGCGTATCTTCCAAAGTGCGCGCCAAAGCGGCCGCCGCATCATTGGCCGATGACAAAGTTCCGCGCAGCTCGGCAGCCAAAAGCGGCCCTTCTTGATTGAGCAGCACATCAGTGCTCTGCGTCACTTGCTCAAAGGCATTCAACGCCTCGCCAGCTTCGCGCAAAGCAACCTCCAGCTCAGCAAATGTACCCTCAAGCCGGGGCGCAGCCTGTGCCAATTCGCCGGTCAGTCGGTTCGAATTTTCAAGGATACCTGCCAATTGCTCCTGATTATCAGGGCCAAGCAGGATGTTCAGATTCTCAGTCAAAGTGGCCAGCCGCTCCAGCAACAATGGCGCATTGTTCAAAAGCGCATTGATGCCGCCATCCTTGGGAGGGATGACCGGGCGATCTTCGGGACATGCGGTGGTTTCGCACGTAATCGGTGGAGCGCCCCCGCGCGCACCATCAAGCAGAATGGTGGAGACGCCGGTAAAGCTTGCCTGAATGGTTGCCGTGGTGCCGACAAGGATCGGCACACCTTCTTTTACGCGGATACGCACGCGCACGAATTCGGGGTTTTCCTCTGACAGGGCGATATCGGTGACTTGCCCGACTGGAACGCCCGCATAGGAAACCTGGCTGCCATTGGCGAGGCCGGTGACCGATTGCGCATAAAAGATGTCATATTCGGTCCGATCACCCTGCCCCAGCCGCGCGATCCAAACGATAAAAGCGGCCAGCAGCGCAAGCAGCAGCAGCGTAACCGCGCCGACCCAAAGGTGATTGGCTCTAGTCTCCATACCCAGCCCCTATGAACGCCAAAAGGCGCGCCTGTCCATGATCTTATCCCCGCTCATGTGTCGCCAATGCACTGCGGCCACGCGGTCCGCCAAAATATTCTTCGATCCAAGGATGACCGGTTTCAATCAGTTCTGGGATCGTGCCCACAGCGATCACTTGTTTGTCTGCCAACACGGCTACCCTGTCGCAAATCTCATACAAAGTATCGAGATCGTGCGTGATGAGAAACACCGTAAGGCCCAGCGTCTCTTTCAACTCGCGCGTCTGACGGTCGAATGCGGCCGCGCCAATCGGGTCAAGGCCAGCGGTCGGCTCATCCAAGAACAATAGTTCGGGATCGAGCGCCAATGCGCGTGCAAGGCCGGCGCGTTTCTTCATGCCGCCTGACAATTCCGAGGGGTATTTCGCAATGGCCTCTTCGGGAAGACCCGACATAAGCACTTTGTAGCGCGCGATTTCCTTACGCAGATCATCGTCAATATCAGGATAGAATTGCTTGAGCGGCACTTCGACATTTTCGCCCACTGTGAGGGTCGAAAACAGAGCACCACCTTGAAACAGAACGCCCCAACGCCGCCGCACACCTATTTTCTGGTCGAGATCAACCGCAGTGATCGTGCGGCCCAACACATCGATCCGTCCTGCATTGGGTCGCTGCAATCCGATGATAGAGCGCATCAACACCGATTTACCCGTGCCAGAACCACCCACCACACCAAGGATCTCGCCCCGGTTCACTTCAAGGTTGAGGCCATCGTGCACCGCGAAATCACCGAATTTGTTGACCAGCCCCTCCACCACGATGGGCGGCTGATCGCAAAATCGCTCATGCGCGTTGGCGGGATCATCGCAATAGTCTTCATCAATGATGGGTTGTTCCGTCATCGCATCTCACCCCCACCCGATTTCGGTAAAGAAAACCGCGAAAAACGCATCGAGCACAATCACCGCAAAAATGGCCGAGACAACTGCCATGGTGGTCCGCCGCCCGACTTCCTCAGAATTCCCCTGCACCTGCATGCCGTGATAGCACCCTGCGAGCGCGATGATCAGGCCAAAGACCGGCGCTTTGATCAATCCAACCCACAGGTCATATTCGGCAATCACCTCGGGTATGCGGCCAAGGAAGGTGAAGAACGGAATGCCCAGTGCCACTTGCCCAATCACCGCGCCGCCCATGATCGCGACGACCGATGCGTAAAAGCCCAGCAGCACCATCATAAAGGTGCAGGCGAGGATGCGGGGGATAACCAGCTTTTCTATCGGAGAGATGCCAATGGTGCGCATCGCATCAACCTCTTCGGTCAGCTTCATCGTCCCGATCTGCGCCGCAAAGGCACTGCCTGACCGCCCAGCCACCATAATTGCCGTCATCAGCACGCCGAGCTCTCGCAAAGTCAGCCGCCCGACAAGGTTCACAGTCAGCGTCTCAGCGCCAAATTGCTGCAGTTGTACCGCGCCTTGTTGTGCGATCACGATGCCGATGAGGAAACTCATCAGACCAATGATTGGTAGCGCAGAGACACCAACCAGCTCCATTTGCCGCACCAGCGCGCGCATCGGAAATTTTGATGGGTGGCGGATGAGGTTCGCCATGCCGATCAAGATACCGCCAAAGAACGAGACAACACCGTAGATACCGGCGCGCGCGCTATAAACTTGCTGGCCGACAGCCTCGGGCACGCGTTCCCATACGGGCACCCGCTCTGGCGCAAGGTCCACATCGCTCGACACGCCCTCCACCGCGTTCAACAAACGCTGCGCCTGCGAACTTGCGCCGACGATCTCAGCCGAATGCTTCGCGGCAAGGCGGCATGTGACCCACGCGCCAACCGTGTCGATCTCGCTCACTTCGCTCAGATCGATGGTGCCGACAGCATCCGAAATTTCCGAAAGGTTGTGTTCTACACGGCCAATGGTCGCGACCAGAAATGGACCCGATAGAGCCAGGCGAGAGCCCCCGCCCTCATCATCTTCCAGTGTGAATTCCGCGACCCCGTACATCGCGCCAAGATATGCGGCGAAATGCTACACTTAACAAGTGCGCGTGTGAGAGTTGTTGCGCCGCGCCCTGCGGCTTGGCATTGGGACACGGATTCTTTTTTCGTGGGTGGCCCGGCCTGCGAGTGCCAGCGAGCAAACACATAATGACCACCTCACTTCCCACCACATTCACCCCGGCTGATATTGAGACGCGCTGGTATTCCCATTGGGAGGAAAGCGGCGGTTTCAGGCCTGAGCGGCCCGATGCCGAACCCTTCACCATTGTGAACCCTCCGCCCAATGTGACCGGCTCGCTGCATATCGGTCATGCGCTCGACAATACGTTGCAGGATATTGTGATCCGCTATGAGCGTCTGCGCGGTAAGGATGCTTTGTGGGTGGTCGGCACCGACCATGCGGGCATCGCGACCCAGATGGTGGTCGAGCGCCAGATGGAGGAGCGCCAAGACAAGCGCACCAATTATTCGCGCGAGGATTTCGTCGATAAGGTGTGGGAGTGGAAGCACGAGAGCGGTGGCACCATTACCAATCAGCTGCGCCGTTTGGGCTGTTCGATGGATTGGTCGCGTGAGCAATTCACGATGGACCCGCATTTCGACAAGGCCGTGCTTAAGACCTTCGTTGACCTGTATAATGACGGGTTGATCTATCGCGATAAGCGCCTCGTAAACTGGGACCCCAAGCTGAAGACCGCGATCAGCGATCTTGAGGTTGAGACGCAGGAATTGAAGGGCAGTTTCTGGCACTTCAAATACCCGCTCGAAGACGGCGTGACCCTCGCCGATGGCCGCGACTACATCGAGGTTGCGACCACGCGGCCTGAGACCATGCTCGCCGATATGGCGGTTGCGGTTCACCCGAGCGATGAGCGCTATGCCAGCGTTGTTGGCAAGCATGTCGTGCTGCCGATCACCGGTCGCCGCATACCTATCGTAGCTGACGAACACGCCGATCCAGAGCTCGGCTCAGGCGCGGTGAAGATCACACCGGGACATGACTTCAACGACTTCGAAGTGGGCAAGCGCGCAGGCTTTGCGGCTGGCGAAATGCTCAACATGTTGGATGGTGATGCGAATGTTTGCCAGACCAGCGATGGTCTGGTGCCCGAGCAATATCTTGGCATGCATCGCTTCAAGCGTGACGGTGCGGGCGGAGCGCGTGAGGCTGTGGTTGAGCAGTTAAAAGAGCTCGGCTGCCTGATCCCGCATGTCTCGAAGAATAAGAAAGGCGAGGAGGTTATCTCCGACGCCGAACCACGCACGATCCAGACACCGTTCGGTGATCGCGGCGGTGTGGTGATTGAGCCATGGCTGACCGATCAATGGTATGTCGATGCGGAGAAACTCGCAGCGAGACCGATTGAACAAGTAAAGTCAGGCGAGATCGAAATTGTGCCCGCGACCTGGGAGAAGACTTTCTTCAACTGGATGGAAAATATCCAGCCATGGTGCGTCTCGCGCCAGCTGTGGTGGGGGCACCGCATTCCGGCTTGGTTCGATGATGACGGCAATGTCTTTGTCGCAGCGAGCGAAGATGAAGCACAAGCCAAGGCCGGCGCTGGCGTCACTCTAACGCAAGACCCCGACGTGCTCGACACATGGTTCTCCAGCGCCCTGTGGCCCTTTGCCACGCTCGGATGGCCGGAAGAAAACCAACCGCTGCTCGATAAGCACTTCCCCAACAACCTGCTCATCTCCGGGTTCGACATCCTGTTCTTCTGGGATGCGCGGATGATGATGATGGGGCAGTACAATATGGGCCGCGCGCCTTGGCCAAAGCTGTATTTGCACGGATTGGTGCGCGCAGCAGATGGGGCGAAAATGTCCAAGTCCAAGGGCAATGTCGTCGATCCGCTCGGCCTGATTGACCAATATGGCGCGGATGCGCTGCGGTTCTTTATGGCCGCGATGGAAAGCCAAGGCCGCGACATCAAAATGGATGAAAAGCGGGTCGAGGGCTATCGCAACTTCGCGACAAAACTCTGGAACGCGACGCGTTTTTGCCAGTCCAACGGCATCGGCAAATCCACCACCATTAAGGCTCCCACAGCGCGCCTCGCGGCAAACCAATGGATCATTGGCGAAGTGCAACAGGTCTGCGCTGAGATTGAAGGCGCAATGGCCGACCTTCGCTTCGATGCGGCGGCCAATGCGATCTATCAGTTCACTTGGTCAAAGTTCTGCGACTGGTATCTGGAGCTGATCAAGCCGGTCTTTGCAGAAGGCTCTGACCCTGACGCTATGCCGGCCAAGGAAACGCGCGAAGTGGCCGGATGGGCACTCGATCAAATCCTTGTGATGCTGCACCCGTTCATGCCGTTTATCACGGAAGAGCTTTGGCACGCGCAGGGTGAGCGGAAATACGACCTCATCACCGCAAGCTGGCCCAACCCACGCGCCGAAGTCTCGAAAGAGGCGACCGATGCGATTGATTGGGTGATTGAGCTGACCAGCAATGTCCGCAGCGCCAAAAACGAGCTGGGCATCCCGCCCGGTGCAAAATTGGCCGCCTTCCTGCCCTCCGCCTCAGATCTTGCGAACAGCACAATCGAGCGGTCCTCCGCCGCCATCGAACGCCTCGCGCGCCTGACACCTGTGACCATCGGCGATGCGCCCGACGGCCCCGCCATGCAGATCACCGCCGGTAGCGACGTGTTCGTCATCCCACTTGAAGGGATCATCGACATCGCCGAGGAGAAGGCACGCCTCGAAAAAGCGCTAGCCGTCTCGCAGAAAGAAGCGAAGAGCCTTGAAGGCCGCCTCGGCAATGCCAACTTCGTAGAACGCGCTAAGCCCGAGGCAGTGGAGAAAGCCAAAGCCGACTTTGCGCACCATTCGGGCGAGGTAGACCGACTCAAGGCAGCGCTGGAACGGCTGGGATAAGCATATGAAGCTCGATCACATGGTCATCCTTGTCCGCTCGATCGAGGCGAGCCTGCCTTGGTACACGGCCATGCTCGAGCTGATTGGCTTTACGAAAACACGCGACCATGTTTGGCTCAGTGACGATGGATTGGCCGTGGACCTTAAACAAGCGGATGCAGAAACCGGTGACTACGCACGCCGGGCACCGGGTTTGAACCACCTTGGGTTCACGGCGCCTGACATGGCAGCACTCGATGCCGTGCGTGAAGGCATGGCACAGGCAGGGTTTGATGTGCCGGACAAGCAATTTTTCCCCGGCGAAACCGCCACGTTTTTCCGCGACCCCGAAGGAATGCGGGTTGAAGTTACCGTGTATGAGTAAATCATGGCACTAGTCCTCGCCACAGATGACCATGGCGGCCCCGAAATCTTCGCTTCCCTGCAAGGCGAAGGGCCCAGCATGGGCGCACCGGTCGCCTTCATCCGTACATCGCGCTGCAATCTCGCCTGCACATGGTGTGACACCGCTTACACTTGGCGGTTTGCCAATGAACATGGGGGCGATGAACGCGAACACCGCGACGGCATCTTCTATGATCGCAAAAGCAATCAAGTTAGCCTCTCCCCCGAAGACGCCGCCGCACAGATCGCCGCGCTCGGTCAAAGTCGCCTCGTCATCACTGGAGGTGAACCCCTATTGCAAGCGGGCAAACTGGCCGAAATGTTAGAGCACCTGCCCGATATCAGCGTCGAGATAGAGACCAACGGCACTGTTTCTCCGCCCGCGCGGCTCGACATCCGGGTAGACCAGTACAATGTCAGCCCCAAACTTGCGCATTCCGGCAACCGCACCGAGTTCGCGCTCATCCCCGAACGGCTTGATCACTTCGCCGCCGATCCGCGCACATTCTTCAAATTCGTGATTGCGACCCCCGATGATGTCGTAGAGGTCCTAGACTTGGCGCGGCAATATCGCTTTAAGAAGGGGCACGTCTTTCTGATGGCCGAGGGGACCAGCAGTGAGGCGTTAAGGGGGCGGCAGGAATGGCTGGCACCGCTGTGTCTGGAACATGGGTTCCAGATGAGCGACCGCTTGCATATCCACCTTTACGGAGACAGCCGCGCCACGTAACAGGGGCTTGGGGGTAAGCAGGTGGACATCTTTATCAGTTACTCGCGCGCGGATCGCGAACGAGTTGCCTATATTGCTCAGGCCTTAGAGGCAGAGGGCTATTCGGTCTGGTGGGACCGCGACATTCGCGCGGGCGAAGAGTTCGACCATGTGATCGATAAAGCGATCAAGAAATCCAGTGCGATTGTAGTGGTTTGGTCAGAAAATTCGACCACCAGCCGCTGGGTCAAAGAAGAGGCTGAGGACGGGATCGAAGCCGATACTCTGGTCCCGGTCACGATTGATCCGGTGATCATCCCGCGCGGTTTCCGCCGCATCCAAGCCGCCGAATTGCAAGACGCCCCGACCAACCCAACGCAAAGCGTCAATTGGCCAGAATTTCTCGATTCGGTCCGCAAACAAGCGGGCGCAGGAGAGAAAGCGGGCAAGAAAGACACTGCGAAGGCAACTGTTGCTCCTGCGCCGACTGCGGCCCCTGCCGAAACGCAATCGCACACTGCGCAGGATAATGAGGCACCTGCATGGAAGCGCTTCCTGCCTTTGGGCGCGGGCGCTTTGGCCGTCGTGGTCGCTGGCTTGCTCGCGTTCCAGTTCCTCAGTGGCCCCACCGCGCCGCCTCCGCCCGACGACATGACCCCGGTCGTGCTTGGCATCTATCCTGATGAGGGCTTTGGCCTAGACCAAGCGCACGGTTTGAAAGCGGCGTTTAACGACACACCATCCATCGTGGTGCAGGATTTGGCCGCGCCTCTTGATGCCATGAAAGGGCGCGAAGCACCTGAGCTGATCGCGGGGCTCAAGAACTTCCTTGCCACTCGCAATGTGATTGCGATTGTCGGGCCCTCAATCACAGAGTTTACGCCCGAAGTGCTGGGCGTGGTCGAAGAGAGCGGGCGCAATCCTGCGATCATCCTAACCACTGCCGCCTCGCGCCGTGACATTGGCTGGGACGATAGCAGTCTGCCGTTGTTCCGTGTCGGCTCAGGCGTTGATGAGCGGGCTGATCAATTCTCGCGCCTTGCGCAAAACACCATCGCCAGCGGGGTGGAACTGGTGCTGCTTTATGAGTCTGTGCCCAATTCATCGGAGATGACTTACGGTCAGCTGTTCTATCAGCGGATCACGGAGCGCCTGCCCCAATGGCAGCAATGGTCGGACAACAATCAGGTCCGCTCAATATCGTACACCCGCGGCCGGATCATGGACAGTTTTGCGCGGCCTCGGATGCGCGGCCTGTTTGATCAGAACAAGATGATTATCGTCGTCGGTCTGTCGAGCGATTACAAAGACCTAGTCGAAAACTTCTATCGCAGCGAAGACCGCACACGCGCCGCAATTCTGGGCGGATGGAACACCGGCAAAGTGGTCCAAGGCGTCAGCGCGGATATCAATATTCAACACACGCGCCTGTTCGACATGACAGATGTTTACCGCAGCCCTGCCGACGTCAACGGCCTGCCAGACTCGCGCCGGTTCCAAGAGGAGTTCGGCCCGCTCACCCCCGCCTTGCGTCAGGAAGCGGTCGCGTACGATTCCGGCCTCGTCATAAAACAAGCGGTCAGTCAGATGGAAGGCGAAGTTACCGCCGAGCAGCTGGTCACGATCATGCGGGGGCAGCGATTTAACGGGATCACGGGTGAAATCTCGTTCAGCGAAGACGGCGCAACATGGGGTCAGAATAGCGGTCAAGCGGGCGGCATGCGCCCGCTCTACAACCTCAGCTATGACCCAACGCGCGCCAATTGGTCGGAGATTGAAAGCTTTGACTCTTTGCTGAGCCCAGCAGTCGCTGGCGGTGGTTGATCCAAGGTGACGTGATCCGCCTAGCCTTGCGAACGCCAGCGCAGGACAACCCGCTCAACCAGCTCTTCTTCATCGCCGCTTTGGTTCCACAGTTCTGAGAAGCTGGGGTCCTCGGATGCCGGACGTTTGTGCTCTTCGAGAGTGTCGAAGTTTACGCGGATCGGAATTGCCACACCCTCGCCGCAGACGATGCATTCGCGGTTGCGCAAGGCGGGGATGGAATCGAGGAAGCCGCGGGCACCCTCGGGCATGGCGGCGCGGACGAAAGCTTGGTCGCGGTCGTTGTTGAGCCGCATGGATATGATCGTGCCGCATTGTGACAAAACGCCCTCGGCAAGGTCAGATGGACGCTGCGTAATCAGGCCCAGCGAAATGCCGTATTTCCGGCCCTCTTTAGCGATCCGGCTAAGGATTTTGGCAACCGATGAGCCATCCGAGTTCTTTTCGGACGGAACATAACGGTGCGCTTCTTCGCACACGAGCAAGACCGGACGGGTCGTTTCTTCGCGGCCCCAGATCGCAAAATCGAAGACGAGGCGCGACAGAACAGCGACCACGGTTGAGGTGATGTCCGAAGGCACGCCTGACACGTCAATGATCGAGATCGGCTTACCGTTACCCGGCATCCGGAACACTTTGGAGATGAAATCCGCCATCGTGTCGCCCACCAACATGCCAGAGAACATGAATTGGTAACGCGGATCGTTTTTCAGCTCATCCAGCTTACCTTTGATCCGCATATAGGGCGCAGAAGAAGTCGCTTTGTCGAGCTTACCCATCTCGTCCTGAATCTTGGTCGAAAGGTCTGAAAGCAGATACGGGATCGGCGAATCCACCGTGATCTTGCCCATCTGTTCGGCCAACCGGTTCTTGCTGCGCGCATGCAGCAGACACTTGGCCAGAATGTCCATATCGACCTGAAGCTCATTCCCATCACTGGTGAGCAGCACTTCGCAATGCTCCTCAAAGTTCATCAGCCAATACGGCATTTGTAGATTGCCAACGTCAAGGATCTGGCCGGTCTGGCGGAACGCGGCGGAGTATTCTCCGTGCGGATCGATCATCACGATGTGACCTTCAGGCGCGGCCTGACAGATGCGGTGCAGAATCAACGCGGCGCTGGTCGATTTACCGGTACCGGTCGATCCCAAAAGCGCAAAGTGCTTACCCAGCATCGCATCGATATAGAGGCCTGCGCGAATATCCTTGGTCGGGAAAACGGTGCCGATGGTGATATTGGCGCGGCCATCGCTGGCGTAAATTTGTTCAAGGTCCTTCGTCGTCGCCGGATAGACCATCGCGCCGGGAACAGGATAGCGGGTGACACCGCGCTTAAAGCCGTGGATGCGTCCGGTCAGTTTTTCCTCAGCCCCTTCGCCGAGAAAGTCGATATGCGCGATGATGCCGCTTTCGCTGCGGCGGTCCTTGCGTTGATCGCGAACATTGGCGAGCAGCCACGCATCACCGATGCGGATTTTGATCTGGCTACCAACTTGCCCTGCCAATGCGACCGAACGATCATCATCGTCCATGCATTCATTCAGGCGTTGCAGGTCGAGTGCGATTTGCGAGCCTGCGCCCGAAATCTCCAACACCACGCCAATGGGAAGGCGCGCATTCTCAACGCTTTCGCCCGCCGCTTCTGCGGGTTCGCTCGCGCCTTGCTCTGGTGCAAAATTGTGTTGGCCCATATCGGTCATGCAGTCTTCCTAAACACCATAAATCGTAGTGCCGAGAGTTGCTTCCCGGTCGCTTTGTGACTGATCGATAATGGGTGAACGGGGTTAAGATCGCGTCAACATTCGCGCGCAGCGGCGCTCATCGGTTAGGATTTGGAAAACAGCCTACCTGCGAGCCATCCCATCGTCACCGACAGCACAATTGCGCCCAAGCCGTAGAGCAGCGAAAGGCGCTGTGCCGCATAGACAACCTGCCCCTCCAGCCCGACTTTCACAACATCAATATCCGCGGTCGCACTGGCCAGAACCCGTCCATTGGCAATTGCGAAGGTCTCTGCGGTGTATTCGCCGGTGATCACGTTTGACGGCAATTCGATGCGCGCCTGATAGAGCACTTTTTCGCTGATCCGGACGCCTTCGTTGGTCTGTTTATAGAGCCCTGCACGCTCTCGCATTTCGACGAGACCGCGTGCGAACCGGTCCTGCACTTCGGGATCAATCTGGCCGGTTGGACTGAGCTGAATGAACTCTGTTCCCAACTCATAAATGGCTGCGGTCAACGGGTCGACAATCTCATCAACCGGAGCCGATGAGGCGACCGCAAAGAAGCTTGGCGCGGAGCGAAAATCGCTCGATCCGGAATTCATCCAGATACCGGCAATCCGGTCCTTTTCACGCAGACGGATGGGCTCCGCTGGCCCCTTCACCACAACGACAATGTCATATTCGGTGCTGTTTCCAGCGCCTGCCGGATCGATGACGGCGCCGTATAAGAGCAGGTCTGCCCCAGTGAAACCTTGCCGCACTTCGATGCGCGATTGGCTTACCTCGGGGACCAGAACCGGCTCTCTTTGGCCCATGAGGAAAGGCGCAACGACCACTGCAAACAGAGCTGGCATAAACCGGTTCATAGCGGGCTGACCGTGTAAATTTCATCAGGCTGCACGCCCAAACCATAGAGCATGCGCAGCGCGACCAGAATAACAATGGCTGCCAATACCAGACGCAAGACCTCAGGCCGCGCTTTCAAGGCGATCTGCGTTCCGAATTGCGCACCCAGCACCGATCCGAGTAGCAACAGCCCGGCGAGCACAATGTCCACCGCCTTTGTCGTCAGCGCGTGAGTCATGGTCGTTACCATGGTCACGAACAGGATTTGAAACAGTGATGTGCCCACGACGACATTTCCGCTCATGCCGAGAACGTAGAGCATCGCAGGGACCAGAATGAACCCTCCACCAACGCCCATCAGCATCGTCAAAATGCCGACCAGAACACCCAGGATCAGCGGCGCGAGCGGCGATATATACAGCCCCGATGCATAGAAGCGCACGCGATAAGGCAATCCGGCAACCAGCGGGTGGTGGCGGCGTTTGCGCGGGCGCACATCGCCATCGCCCGATTTGGGCAACAACGCATCCAGCGCCTCTCGCAACATGAGCGATCCGATTGTCGTCAGCATGATGACGTAAAGGATGCTGATCACAACATCGATCTGGCCCCATGCTTGCAGAAGCCGGAACAGCACCGCGCCCATCAAAGCACCGACAACACCGCCGGCGACCATAACGAGGCCCATGCGATAGTCGACGCCTTTGCGGCGACCATGGGCGATCACGCCTGACACGCTCGCTCCGGTAACCTGTGTCGCGGCGGATGCGGCGGCGACGGTTGGAGGGATGCCGTAAAAGATCAGTAGCGGCGTTGTCAGAAACCCGCCGCCAACGCCGAACAATCCCGACAGGATACCCGTCAATCCACCCAGCAAAACAATGAACAACCCGTCCACTGAAAGATTCGCAATGGGGAGATAAACGTCCATATTGAACGGCCTAGCTCAGCGTGCACGCAGTGGAAAGGCGCACTCGCGCCATGATCCACGATAGGTGCTCAACTGGCACCAGAATGGCGCAATCAGAACCGAGTTGAAAGCGTCGCGGCGATGCCGGATGCGGGTGCCGCGTCGCCCGCTACACGTTCACGCCAATCGAGCGAGACGCGTGCGGGCACATCGCCAACATTCAATTCAACCTGCAAAGTCGGGCCAATGTCGACACGGCCGGCTCCCTCTTGCGCGCCGCCCCATGCCCCTGCGCCTAACCGCAACCGGGCGCTTTGATCGTTGCCGCGTTCAAACTGAGCGAATTCGCGTGTGATCGCCGCCTGCCCTTCGCCAAAGGGTGTCGCCGCATCGCCGCCGACATAGCCAGCCGCGCCATAGACTTCCAACCGCGTGTCAAAGGGCAGTCTTTGCGAAGGCAGTTCGGTAATTGCATAGGCAGCAGGCCGCAAATCGGTGCCGAACGTATTGTCGATCACCCGCACTTCCGCCGCCACGCGCACAGGAACCACCGCCAATGGACGCGCAGAGGCTCCGATTGCAGCCTCATTCTCACCGTCCCCGACAAAGGCACGATAGGCGCGCGCATAGACGCGCGGATCATGGCGGGAGCCAGGCGCCACGCGATATTGCAGATTGGCCGCCATCTGGCTGGCCCCGTAAACCGGCACGCGGCCTTGTCCGATCAAAGCAGAGTTCGAACCGGCACGATAAAACGCAAACGCATCCAGCGACCAACGATCAATCGACCGGGACGCAAGCGTGATTGTACGCGGAGCCTCGTTCGTATCGCCGCTCAGTTGGTAATAGGCATCAACCGGACCACCGCCCGATGCCTGCTGAACGACAGGTGCATCCGCATTCCAATCAATGCGGAACGCCGCCGCCATCAGGAATTGATGACCAGCGGCCACAATCGGCGGTGTCAGAGGAGCAGCTGAGGCGTGCCGCTCGCTGGTCTGAACGATAGCGGGCGTAGTTTGGCCGTATCCGAGCCACTCATAGGCGGATGTACCAAGGGCCGATGCGACAAGCGGCGCACTATCGGCATCTTCCGCTCGCACCATTTCAGCAGATACATTTGCCACCTGCGGCGCTTCATTCGCCCCATCTTTGGGCTGCGCCTCGGCAAACAGGGTTTCTGTCACGGGCAAATCAAGCACGGCCGGAAACGGGTTCTCCCAAACCACCGCGCGCCCGCCGATCCACACCGCGACTAAAAGGACTAGCATCGCCAAGGGGCTACCTCGGCGGCGAGAGGTCTCCTGACCCATCATGCCGGCCTACCCATCAATTGGCGAGCAAACCGTCCCTGCCGTTCTGTCATAGGCGATGCGGGATTGGGCAGCCCTGCGCGCGCCGGATGCGCGCTGTGCGGGGTTTTGTCCCACTCGATTGCGCGTCCAGATAAGTTGCGCGCATACGCCGATATCGCGCGATGCCCGGCCATAATCGCGATCACATTGGTTACGGGAATACGCAAAACCGCCAACAGGCCCTCTCGCACACCATAATTGCGCGCAGTAAAGGCAAACCGCCAAGCTGAGCGCCAAACAAACATCACAAAATTGGCCATCAAAAGTGCCGCGAGCAATGGCGTCACCGGCGCATGATCTGCCCAGCCCAATGCCACCGCCATCCAGAACAAAGAAATGAGCGCCAGTAAGGAATAGCCCAATGCCAGCACCAGAGCGGTGAGCGGCCCGCGCCTGTCACGCGCACGCATCCACAGCTCCAAAACCCCGGCGCCCCACCCGGTCCGGTCCCAGCCTTGCAGTGCAATGCCATGCACCCAGCGGGTTTTCTGGCGGGTGATCGTCTCCAGCCCCGACGGGAAATAGGCGCGTGTGGCGATCAGCAGATCATCCTCTGCTCTGGCTCGGACAAAGCGGCAGATGCCTCCATCCTCTGCGATTGCCAGGCCCAACTCGTAATCCTCCGTCAGAGAATCAGGCTCAAACGGTTTGCGGTCAAGCCGGCGACGGCTCAGGATCTGCAGCGACCTACGCGACACCGCACAGCCCACGCCAGCGGCTGGCAAAGCTGCGCCCAGTTCGCTGCGCACCACCATCGCCTTGCCATGCGCTTCAGCAAATTCTTCGCAATAATGGCTGCCCAGCCAATTGCGGCCCTCTTGCGGCAATGGCTCGACGGGAAGCTGCGCAAAGTCGGCTCCAGCGGCAATCGCGCCTTCCAATAGGCTCAATCCGCCAGGATCGACCATGTCCTCTGCATCGTGAAACAGGACGCTGGAAAAGGGTTTGCCCAAGCGCCGTTCATCATCGCGCATCGCCTCATAAAGGCGGTTCAAACAGTCCGCTTTGGTCGTCGGTCCAGCACGGTCATGGATCACCAGCCGCAGCCGCGTATCGCCGCGGGCGCCGCGCATCGCGGCCTGCATTGTCTCAGGATCATTGCGATAAATGCCGACATAAAGCCGCAATTCGCTGTACGGCCAAACGCTTAGCATATGGGCGATAGTGTCGCCGATGACGTCGGCTTCTTGCCAAGCGGGAATGAAGATTGCGGTCCGGCCTTTTAAAGCGCGGCTCTGTAACTCAGCGCGGCTGACCACCGGAGTTTTGGCCCGCCCCTTTGCCCGCAACCACAGCCACGTGAAATCGAGCGCAAGGTCATCGAGCGCGCCAATCAGGAAGATCACGCCTGCAAACAGCAGCAATTCGTGCTGAACGACGGCCAGCCACTGCCACAGATTCCAGTCAATGAATGACAAGCTTTTCGCCCCCTCGCGAAGAATTCAATCTATCGAGCCCGGTTTAACCTTGCAACCTTCATGGTTTTTCTGAAAGGGACAGCGACAATATGTCAGACACCCAGACCAAACCGCCTGCCGTTTTACGCCGAATATTTGCCCCTGTCCGCGCCTTGTTTGTGGGCGATGCATCGGCAGGCATCTTGCTGATCCTCGTCGCAGCAGCTGCGATGTTGGCTGCGAACTCTGCTTTTTCCGCAGAATACAAGGATTTGTTCTATGGCAAGCTGCCATGGACGCCGATCGAAAAGCTGAAGGATCTGCACTACTGGATCAATGACGGCTTGATGGCGATCTTCTTTTTCGTCGTCGGGTTGGAAGTGAAGCGCGAGGTCGTTTGCGGGCAATTGGCTGACCCTGCGGCACGTAGACTTCCCATGCTCGCGGCGGCGGCGGGCATGTTGGTGCCTGCTGGCGTCTTTATGATTATATCGGGTGGCGGTGAATACACCAATGGCTGGGCCATTCCGGCGGCGACAGACATCGCCTTTGCGATGGGCGTATTGGGGCTGTTGGGTAGCCGGGTTCCGGCCTCCCTTAGGTTGTTCCTGCTCACCGTTGCGATCGTAGATGACATCGGTGCGGTCATTGTCATTGCGGTGTTCTACACCACGATTGGCGACAGTTTCATGTTTTGGCTGCTCGCCTCGGTCATCGTATTTGGCCTAATGATGGCGCTTAACCGGTTTAGAGTCGGTGTTTTCTGGCCCTATATCTTGCTCGCAATCGTTCTGTGGTATTGTGTCCTGAATTCAGGTGTCCATGCGACAATAGCAGGGGTCCTTGCAGCGCTAACGATCCCGCTTAAACGCTCGGACGGTAATTCCATGCTGGAAAAGCTGGAGCACGGCCTTGCTCCGTGGAGTGCTTACTTGATCGTACCCGTGTTTGGATTTGCAAATGCGGGTGTTTCGCTCAAGGGAATGGGGCCTGAGGCGCTGTTCGACGCGCTACCTCTCGCTATTGCTGCCGGGCTTGTGGTCGGCAAGCAATTGGGAATTTTCACTATCGTATTCATCGCCGACAAAACCGGATTTGCGCCGCGCCCTGCCAATGCCAGTTGGGCGGAGATATGGGGCATCTCGATTCTTTGTGGGATCGGCTTTACGATGAGCATCTTTATCGGCGGGCTGGCATTCCCAAACAATCCGAACTTCGTCGAAGAGGCCAAGATCGGCATCCTGACAGGTTCTGCAATCTCTGCGATATTGGGGTATGTTGTGCTGCGTTTGACGACCGAGCACAGCCCCGAGGATTGCGACGATCAGGGAACGCAACCCAGCGGCGCGTAAACCCCTTACCAGCTGCCGGTATTCTCCATACTCGCCCACGGCTCTTGCGGTTCGAGAGAGCCGTCTTGCAGCAACTCAATCGAAATCCCATCAGGTGATTTGACGAAAGCCATGTGACCATCGCGCGGTGGGCGGTGGATGATGTGGCCGGCATCGGCAATGCGCTGACACGTCTCGTAAATGTTATCGACCCGGTAAGCGAGATGACCGAAATTGCGCCCGCCAGTGTATTCTTCAGGTGCGCTGCCATCTTCGGCAGGCCAGTTATAGGTCAGCTCAACCTCTGCCACGTCTTTCTGTCCCGGCGCGGCAAGAAAGATCAGCGTAAAACGCCCCGCCTCAACATCGAAACGGCGGACCTCTTCCAGCCCGATCAGCTTAAAGAAATCGACGCTCGCCTGCGGGTCCGAAATGCGGATCATGGAATGCAGAAATTTGACCATAGAAAATTCCTCGATGTTCGCGGCAATGTGTCTGTTTCATCGTATGTAGGAGGAAATCGCATTCCAAACAGCCCACGCAAAGAAAAAACGCGGGGCCAAACTGACCCCGCGTTTCCGTTCCTCCCGCTTATCTGCGGGCTATTTGTTTATGCCAAAGCTTAGAAGCTAGCGGCGACTGTCAGGACAAAAGCATCGTCCGTAAAAGTGCCGTTCGGATCGATCAGCGCGTCACCTTCGACACCGACATAAGCGGCGGTGAAGGTCACCGGACCAGCTGCCATATCGACACCAATCGACCAATCGATTGCTTCGCTGTCATTGGTGAAGGTCAAGAAACCATCAGTGTAGCCAAGATGGCCGTTGATCGTGAACGGCGAGTCCGGAATACCAACCGACACATCTGTGTAGAGATACAGGTTATCCGTGCTGCCAAGCGAGCTCTGGTCTGGCGCATATGCGACACCGCCGGTCAGCGATGCAGGGCCAATCCCGACGCTAAGCGAGCCGTAAAACTCGACATAGCTGGTGTCACCAGCGGTAGCTGGCGAATCGGGATATAGATACGCGATTACGCCGACATCAGCGGTGAGTGCATCGGTTAGATTGCCGCTCCAACCGCCGTAAACGTCAACCTCGGTAGAGCCAAACCCGACGGTGTCTTCATCAAGGTTCGATGCCCAAGTGCCGACATAAAGGCCAGATGAGTGACTGACATCGAAACCGCCTTGAATGGCGAATTCGCCACCTGACAGATCCACACCGCGGAACCGGTATTCGGTCGTGAAGGCGACGTTTGCTGAGAATGTCAGACCGCTTTCGCCTGCAAACTCGCTGGCTGTGCCAGCTTCAATCGGCTCACCGGCGCGAACCGCGATGTCAGTCGCAAGGTCCGGTGTTGGTTCGATCGAAAGGGTTTCGACAGTGTCGTTATCGAGAGCAGCGGATGCTGCAATCAGGTCTGCGCTGATAATATCATCAACGACAGGTGCCTCGGCATTTTCATCCGAAGCAAGTGCGGGAGCTGCTGAAAGAAACAGACCAGCGGAGAGGGTTGCGGCCGAAAGGCCGCGGATGGACGTGAGCATTACAACTTCCTTATTTGTGTTGTTGCTTCGTCCCGCCTGCACATCTGAAGGTTGCGTATTTATAAGAGCAATCTCATTCAAATGCGCAATAATGCTGCACCGCTTTGCTGCACAGCACAAGAGAAATTGCGAGTAAGCCCACAATTCGGTTTGAAACAGTTACGATTGTTGAATTTGTGCACCACACATCAAAGCCAAAAGGATGCCCCCATAATCGACCTAATCACCCGCGGCTCAGTTGCCGTTCAGCCTCCGCGCGCTTAAAGGACAAACAGCCACCCGGCTCTTTGTATGGAGAAACCTGCTTTTCCTCCTTTTTTAGGTACGATCGGGTAACGGCGACGCATTGTGGACGCATAAAAAGAAAATCATGTTCAACGCCCTTCGCAAAATGTTTCAATCTGCCCCGCCCCCGCGCCTTGCTGCGGTGCCGGATGGCACGCGCTATTATGTGATTGGCGACATTCATGGGCGGCTCGATCTGTATGCCGCGATGGTCGATGCGATTGAGGTTGATGATGCCGCCCGTCCAGCGGCCGATACGCATATTATCCTGCTCGGCGATCTGGTGGATCGTGGGCCTGATAGCGCAGGCGTTATCGCCCGCACCCGGACGTGGCAGGAAAAGCGCAATGTTCGCGTACTAGCCGGCAATCACGAAGAGATGTTCCTCAATGCGTTTGAGAAACCAGAGGTGCTGCGGCATTTCCTCAAACATGGCGGGCGCGAGACGGTGTTGTCTTACGGCCTATCGCGCAAACAGTTCAACGCGATGAACCTTGATGAACTGTTCGCGATGCTGCCGCAGCTTATCCCGCAATCTGAACGCGATTATCTAAACGATTTCGAAGAGATGATTATCGCAGGCGACTATGTCTTTGTGCATGCAGGCGTTGATCCAACCGTGCCGCTGGACCAGCAAAAGCGCAGCGATCTGTTGTGGATCAGAGACCGTTTCCTAGACCACGAAGGGCCGCTGGATAAAGTTGTGGTCCATGGGCATACAATCTTTGACAAGGTCATGGATTGCGGCAACCGGATCGGGATTGATACTGGCGCTTTTCGTTCAGGTGTGCTTACCGCACTCGTGCTCGAAAGTGACCAGCGGCGGGTGATACAGGCCAGTCAAAAAGACAATGGCCCGGTTGAAATCTTCCAAGGCGAACGGGCAGATTAAGCAGCACCTGGCGCTGCGAGGCGGAACACGGCTTTCGCATTCAATTCGATAAGTATTCTATCAGGGGCAAAAGCCATGAAAATTGCAATGGTGGGTTCGGGTTATGTTGGCTTGGTATCTGGCGCATGTTTCGCCGATTTCGGCCACGATGTTGTGTGCATCGACAAAGATCAGGGCAAGATTGATCGGCTGCATGACGGAGTGATGCCGATCTATGAGCCGGGCTTGGCTGCGCTGGTCGAAAACAACGTTAAGGCAGGCCGCCTGTCTTTCACCACCTCACTTGCCGAAGGGATCAAAGACGCCAGCGCGATCTTTATCGCTGTCGGCACTCCGAGCCGCCGCGGTGATGGCCATGCCGATCTGTCATTCGTCTATGCCGTCGCCAAAGAGGTAGGGGAAAGCCTTACCAATGATGCTGTGATCGTCACCAAGTCCACTGTCCCTGTTGGCACAGGTGATGAGGTAGAGCGCATCATCAAAGACACTGGCACCGCGCATAAATTTGCCGTCGTCTCTAACCCTGAATTCCTGCGCGAAGGCGCGGCAATCGGAGACTTCAAACGTCCAGATCGTATCGTGATCGGAGCAGAGGATGATTTCGGGCGTGATGTGATGCACGAAGTGTACCGTCCGCTCTTCCTCAATGAATCGCCCATTTTGTTCACCGAGCGCCGCACCAGTGAGCTAATCAAGTACGCCGCCAACGCGTTTCTTGCGACTAAGATCACCTTCATCAATGAAATGGCTGATCTGTGCGAGAAAGTCGGCGCGAATGTACAGGATGTCAGCCGCGGTATCGGCATGGACAACCGCATCGGCTCCAAATTCCTGCATGCAGGTCCGGGTTATGGCGGATCATGCTTTCCCAAAGACACGCTCGCTCTGCTGAAAACGGCAGAGGATTATGACAGCCCCACCCGCATCATCGAAGCGGTGGTTAAAACCAATGAGAGCCGTAAACGCGCAATGGGTCGCAAAGTGCTCGATGCATTGGGCGGAGCGGAAAAAGCGCGCGGCAAGAAAGTCGCACTGCTTGGCCTGACCTTCAAACCGAACACCGATGATATGCGCGATTCCCCAGCCATCGCGGTTGCACAAACGCTGACCGATGCAGGCGTTAAAGTGAGCGCCTATGATCCCGAAGGCATGGAATTGGCTAAGCCTTTGATGCCCAATGTGACGATGTGCGATGATCCCTACGCCGCCATCGTTGGTGCGGATGTCACCACTATTGTCACAGAATGGGATGCTTTCCGCGCACTAGACCTTGCGCGAGTCAAAGAACTCGCCAATGCGCCGGTTCTGGTTGATCTTCGAAATATTTATAGCCCGCAAGATGTGCGCGCCGCTGGGTTTACGTATGAAAGTATCGGCAGACCCTAATACAGAACAATTTTTGACTAGCCTAAAGCGGCGCTGACGATGCATTCGTTATGCGCCGCTTTTCGTTTGCACTGCAACTCTTGCACGCGCCGCAAGTCACTGAGCGCTCTGGTTAATATTATGGAAATGTGCACTTGGATTCGTTGTAAAGTTTTGTAACCTCCCGACTCGGTTAGGTACCGTTCAAAGCAATTGGGGGCTTTTATGACAAATCGTACATTTCTGTCTGGCGTAGGTATGTTTGCACTCGCTGGAGCGCTTGTCGCATCACCGGCGCATGCATCTGGCAGCGAAGCGGGCGTCGATGCGCCCGACCTAGGTAACGCAAGCGAAGACACTGAAGCATCCGATTATCGCCTGCCAATCAGCCTCTCGACCACATCGTCTACGACGGTTGATATAACGCCAGCGCTTACCAGTGCACCAATTGATAGCTTTGCCGGTTTCCGTCTCGAACAGCGATCGGTTCTGGACAGTTCCATCGACCTCAACGCCGTTCTCGCGGATCGTATAGATGTGGGCACAGCATCGCAGCAGATAACACCTGAGATTTTCGTGCGCGACGATGTGGGCCTTGATGCCTCTTTCGACGCCGCTGATACACAGCCATCAGTTGTGCAGATGTTTATTAGCCGCGCTTCCGATGGTGCGTTTTTCTTCAATTGCACCGGCAGCTTGATCAATCCGCGCACAGTTTTGACCGCTGCGCATTGCGTCAATTTTTTCCCTTCAGAGATTTACGGCACGGTTGAAAGCGATGCTCCTTTTGCGATTCTGATCGGCACGGGGCCAGATACGCAACCTCAAGCTGACGCCTTCCTCACCACTGGCGCTAGCTATTCCGAAGGCGGCCTTGCGACCAGCACAGACGTGGTGATTCATTCTTCGTCTAATCAAGGGAATGGCGAATTGCCGTTCCCATTCGCTGATATCGCGCTGATCGCTGTCGATGAGCCAATCACCGACATTCCTTCGCTGCCAATCCTTCTAACCCCGCTGACAGAACTCACCCATGTGGTGCAGGTCGGCTATGGTTCGTTCGGCACGGCGCTCGGTGGTCCAGGTGAAGGAAGTGATTTCCTGCGCCGTGTGGGTGAGAACATGCTGGGCGCGCTGGCATCGTTTGCAGACTTCGACGATGTCGTGTTCTCCGATTTTGCGCCGAATGCTTTGGCCGGAAGCATCACCCAAGAATATTACTTCACCGATTTCGATTGGCCCGATCGTGATGCGGCTGGATTTGATGGGTGTGATTTCAACGGCAGCGGCCCCGAATGCATAACGGTCGGGGATGTGCTTTCGACCGATTGGTTCGATGGCGATGCACTGCCACGCGAAGTTGGCACCGCTCCCGGAGACAGCGGCTCGCCGCTAATCGCAGATGAGCTGTATGAATTTCCAGTCGCTATTGGTGTGTTGAGCGGCGGGGTCAGCTTCTTTGATCTGAGTGGTTTTGGTCTCACCAATCCTTACGGTGACATCAGCTTCTACAACCCGCTCTATCCCTTCTTTCAGTTCATCAGCGAGAACACAGCATACAAATATGTCTCAGCCAATGAAGGCGATGGCGTCTGGTCCGATCCGACCCGTTGGACTCAGGATCTCGACCCGGGCTTCTTCATCGACGACGGCACTGGCACACTCGTTAATGGTCTGCCCGGTGGGGAAGAGGATGGCATTTTCGAAGTCGGAAACAGCCTCGGCACGATCCTAGGCGTCGATATCTCCGGTTTCCCAGACATCGTTTCGCCTTTCGGTCCGCAGCCGGGTGATCCCAATTTTGGTGCGAACACGCCGGAGAGTTCGGTTTTGCTTGGTCCTGGTTCGACGGGGTTTGTGCCTCAGAATACGGATGGTACGCCCGGTACGGCGTTTGAGAACCCTGCGCAGTATTTTGAGGTTCATCTGAACCGCGAAGGGACCACCATTGTCGATCTTGATGTTGAGATCGACAAGCTGATCATCGACAACACCGATGCGGGCTTTGTCCTGCCGAGTGCGTTCGACTTCACCAGCATTATCGGCGTTGAACAATTTGCTGGCACGGCTGTGGTTGATGGGACGCTCAACACCTCGGTCTATGTTCTGGCTGGCGGCGCGCTGGAAGGCGATGGCGGCACGATCGACACCAATGTGCTGTTCAACTTGCAA
>CANNCZ010000002.1:0-1392500 GCA_947503275.1 uncultured Erythrobacter sp.
GGGCGTACCATCCGTATTCTGAGGCACAAACCCCGTCGAACCAGGACCAAGCAAAACCGAACTCTCCGGCGTGTTCGAACCAAAATTGGGCGTCCCCTCGGGTGGAAGGAAGATGGATAATGCGTCCACGTCACCCGAAATATCAATCCCAAGCACAGTGCCCAGATCAGGGCCGGTTTCGAAGACGCCGCGCTCATTTCCTTCTGGAATGCCGTTGATCAATGTCCCGGTGCCATCATCGATGAAAAAGCCGGGATCAAGGTCTTGCGTCCAATGGTTCGGGTCCGACCACACGCCATCGCCTTCCTTAGCGGACACATACTTGTACGGCGTGTTTTCCGTTATGAACTCAAAGAAGGGATAGAGCGGGTTGTAGAAGTTCACGATGCTGAAAATCGCTGGCGTATCAAACGGCCCCAACACGCCAGAATTCACGCCCACTGCGATATCAAACGCATACAGCTCATCAACGATCAGAGGCGATCCGCTGTCGCCGCCGCCAACGCTCACTTCATTGGGCAGCGCGTCTCCTTCAAAATAATCGAGCGCACGGATGGCATCGTCATTGTCGCATTCAAGATCTCCGCTTGCTCCAAATCGGCAGCCCTCCGCCGCTTGTTCTGGCGTGCGATCAGGGTTGTCGAAGTCCGTTTGGTAATAGTTTTGGCTGAAGTCAAAACCGAGCGGAATAGCGCTCGGAGCGGTGATCTCAACCACATCGTTTAACGATCCGACCAAGCCCAGCATATTTTCGCCAATACGCCGCAGAAAGCCAATTTCACGCTCATCACGCGGTACGATATTGTCCGTTCCATCGACGACGAAGAACCGGCCATAACCAACCTGAACCACATGGGTCAGTTCGGTCAGCGGTGTAAGCAGGATCGGCAATGTCGGCACATCAGTAATCGGCGCATCCAACGCAATCAGGGCAATATCCGCCCATGGAAAGGGCAACCCGCCGAGCTCTGGGTCCGAGGATGCATGCACGATGACATCGATGCTGGTCGCTAACCCGCCTTCAGCGTAGTTCGCGCCTGTCTCTTGAAACGCGTCAAAGCGCCCGAATGTATCGACCCCGGTACCCACAAGGATCGCGCGTTCTGCCTCTTCTGTTCCGGGTAAACCGAAGGATTCGGTGGGGAACCGAGTGACGCAGTGCGCAGCGGTCAGCACTGTGCGTGGATTGATCAGAGTGCCGGTGCAATTGAAATTCACCGAATTATCAGCGTATTCGCGCCGAAAAAGCTGAACGACCGAAGGTTGCGAATTGGCCGCATCAATCAGCCCTTCAACCCCGACTTCGTCCAGACCCACGATCCGAGGTTCGATAACCGGGCCGGTGGGCAGCAGTGCCTCAGCCGATTGCGAAATGCCAAAGTTCGGTGCGCTATCCAACAAAAATTCGCCCATGGAGAGCGTCGCGGCGCCCGTCTTGAACCCTGCGAATGTGTCGATCGGCTGCAAGCTAGGGCGTGTGTCGCCGCCCTTTTCTTTTGGCGTTTCTGCTTGCGGTTCTGCTGTCAGAATGTCCGGGCCTTCAGCTTCCGAATTGGATGCTTGCGCAGGCACAGCGGCGAGAGCTCCAGCCAGCGCGATCATTCCTGCACCGGCGAGAGAGTTAGCATTTATCATTGTTGTCCCCAACCAAGATTGGTGACCCTCACGCGCGGCATAGCAAAGTCCTGGCAAATGCCAAACCACACACGCGATAGCGTTTCATTGTGTGACGATGAGGCTTGCGATCGTGAGCGGCGGTGCTGTCGGTCTAATCGCCACTTGTCTCTGTTCGGCGCAGATATCCCTCCCCCCTCGGCTCTCAAGCCACGAGGTTTCCTACTCCGCCAGAGCGGCGGAGCGAAAGGTCTTGTAGATTTGTCGGTCGATCAGGTGGCGTTCGGAGTTGAAATGATTGTAGACGTTGGCGTGAACCGCAGAGCGGTTTTCTGGTCGCACGTTTTGGTAACGTGGCTCTCGAGGATCTCGCCCTCTCGTTCGACCGCTCGTCACAGGTAGTGCATCTGGCCGCTCACCCTTACTTAGACCTCACCGAGATGCGAGCGCCGCTGCCTGAAGCCTCGCACCCGATCAGGCTGGGACTGTCATGATCTTGCTGCTGAATACGGACTGCCAACTCTGAATTTCGTCAAGCACGATCTGGTCTGTCGCCTTAGCTAGGTCTGCAACTTTGTCGTAAGTGATCGCCCCGGCCGGCGCATTGAGCGAGATATCAATCCGCGCAGCAACCGCATCAAGTTTCGCCGCCGTAACCTTTGAAATTTCAGCGAAGCGTTCGAAATCACCAAAGTAACGAATGCCTGCGAACGCACCTCCTAATGTCGGCAGCGCCACTGCAAGCACCGTGAACCACTTGGCTGAACCGGTCACGAACGCCTCGCTGATCCAGCCCAAATGCCCGGCAGCTGTCAGCGCCAAAAAGGTAGCGACCATCAGGATTGCACCCATAAAAAGACGTTCTGAAAGGTGATCGAGACCATGATGCACACGTTCGAGGTGTTCAGCTTTGTCTTTGTGATAACGGCGCTGTTCTTCAATATGGTGAGTGCGAAGAGCCGTTAATGCGGTTCGCAGATAGGTTTCATCGACGCGCGCTTTGGGCAAACTCACCGCGCGCGCGACATGCTGAACGTACCGTTCAGGCCATGCGCTATCGACCGTTTGCGGCCATTCTCCCGTTGATCGGGCCACGCCCAAAGCTGCAAGGATCGGAGTGTGGCGCAAATATTCTGCCGCTCGGCGGGTTTCGAACCAACGACTGTGCAGCTCCCGCCGCCTTCCGATTGCAGTGTTGAGCACAATCGCGAGTAGCAACACCAATTCAATGCTCGCAAAAATCCACTTATACGCGGCATCGACCAAGGGCAGGTACAGGACGCCGATAATGATTGCGCCTGCACCCAAAAGGAAGTTGATGACCATCCCTGAGCGATGACGGTCAGAATAGTGCGACGCTATTCCATCAAGCCAAACGTGCCGCTCAACTATTTGCGAGCCAATGCGCTGCGAAAGTCGATCATCCTGTGGCGCAAGAGATGCAAGCATCGCCAGCACAGGCTCGTTGCTTCCCTGCGACATATCAGAAGGCTGCTCGTAGCGTAGCCGGATGGATCCCAGCTTTCGGCCAATTCCCCGCTCACCGAAAAGCGCCTGAACGCGCCTGAAGGCATGGCTTGCAAGGCTGCTTTGCTCTCGCAATTCAAGGTTGGCCAGCATTGTGCTGGTCTTTTCATCAAGCGGAGCGCTTACATCGGCAACGAGCTGATCCAAACGGGCAGAGGTGGCTGCTCGATCATGGGGCAATCGTGCACCGGACAGCTCCTCAGGCGATGAAAGGAGTGCCCAATTCCCCACTTGGCCCGGATCAATCCATAGGACCGGAGTGCCCTGGTCAAGGGCCCTCAAAGCGGTGTGACCCGTTCCGCCAATATTGGCAGTGGATTGGCCATCCCAAACCGCAACCAACACATCTGATTGCTCAATCATGATTTGTCCTGCGAGTGCAGCTCTTTGTGCGGTCATCGCAGCCAATGCGTGGTGTGCGGCCTGATCCTCAGGGTTTTCTGTCGTCTTGAGCAAGAGCTCTTTCACTCTCGCATAATTGTCGGCCAACTCGAACACAGCGCTTTGATTAGTAAACGCTTCGATTGCGGCGACTTTCGCCTTAATCTCGGGATCGCTCGGTGTTTCTCCGGCAAGGATCGAGCGGACGGATTCTCGACTCATCGGCCCAGCATTGATCGCGCTGTTTAGCTTGCGACAAAAGGGAAGTGGGACGACCAAATCCCACGACCGATCCAGAGCCAGTTCGGCCGCAAGATGATCGGTCCCATCCGATAGCAGCGTTACGAGCCTTGCTGAGCGGTAGGCAGCGTTTGCATTGGTAAGGCTTGCCTCGACCAAGGAGAAAATATGCTGCAGTTCCTGACTGAGGTCCGAAGGATCATTCGGATATGAGGCATGCCCGGCGCGATGCCCGGTAACGCCGACGGCAAACTTGGGAACTGGTAATTGCGGCGCAAGCGGGCCGGTGGGCAAATTTACATTGGTGGAAATTTCAATACACCCCCGGCAAGCAACGCATTGATCTTATGCTATCCATGCCAACGATCAAGCATAACCAGAAACTCAATTGAGGCTGGCGGACTATCGAAAAAGGTGTTTGCGCTTGGCGCGTAGGCGCGGGGCAGCGGCTCTCGCTCGGTCGATCCAGTCGCGGTAATAGCCAACGTCAGTGAAGATCGACGGAGTATTCTCAAGCCCGCATCCAGCGCTGCCTGAGACCAGACCGATCAGGGTTTCCGAACGCGTGTCGACTAAGGGGCCACCGCTGTCCCCGCGACAGCTGTCGATCCCATCAGGAGAGCCAACACAGATTTGCCCTGGATAGATTTGAATTTGGCGGCGGATGAAGTGGCGATTGTACCTGCACACCGAATTTCTCTGAACCCACACATCCCCTTTTAGCAGTGAGGGTTGTGCTGGAGCCTGCCGTTGTCCGTCCAGCGCAAAAATGTTGCTCGAGCTGGTTGCGGGCCTGTTGTAGCCCCACCCACTTAACAGCAGCGGGACGCGCCCCGAAGGTCGAGCTCGTGCGCGCGCTGGATTGACTGAGCGCAGGCGATTGCGAAAGCCGGTGGGCACCCTTTCAAGCTGGATCAGAGCGATATCGTGCTGCAGCGTATCGCTTCGAAAGCCTGCATGGATCAGCACATTCTCGATCTCGAATAGGTTGCGCCGACCGTTGATCTTTACCGAGCCAAGATGAACCCGCCGCCCCGCAAAGAACTTCTCGTCTTCAAGGTTTCCGATGCAATGCGCAGCGGTAAGCAGGAATTTCCCGCCCAAATAAACCGCGCCGCAAGTGTGGTTGATTTCCCAATCTTTGAGCTCGCGTCCAAATCGGTCAACTTGCGCGTCCCGCTCGTCGCTCTCGTAATAAGCGCCTGTGCTTGCACCGTGCAGCGAAAATTGTGCCTGCCACGGGATTTCGCCTTCCAAAGCGAGTTTGCCCCGGCTGACATAGTCGGTGCTCCCGCGGAAAAATGTCTCAAGAAACTGCCTCTCGGCATCGCTGCAATACCGCGCTGCGGGCGCATCGGGATCGGCACCATCGTCGATGGGATCGCCTTCTAGCCAAACCCTGCAAGGATTGCCGGCGTCGGGTCCCAGCAACATATCGCGCGCATTGGCATAGCTTTCAGCACCAACAAGGGCCGGAATGGCCTGCCAGCGATCGTACTCCCGCTCTTTCAGCAGAGCCGTCACAACAACGAGTTGCTGATCATCGTATCCGCCAAATAGCCGCAAAGTTTTAATCGCGGTCGGCCGCTCAGTTTCAACCAGCAGCTGCGCGAACATCCCCCACTCGCCTTCGTCGAGGCGTTCGATCACACGCGCCAAAGCATACCGGTCATAGACGTCCAGTGCAGCGTAGAACTCATAGAAAGGCGCGATCTCGTCGGGATAGAGCTCGCTGACAATCCGCCCATAACTCTGTTCGCTAGATAAGGACCATTGCGCCTGGACTGGCGCTGCAATCAATGCGCACAGGCAAACCGCAAACCATACGAACAGGCCCGAAAGCCGAATGCTTCCGGGCCTGTTTCGACTGGTTTGGCAGGTGAATGAGCTCATCGGCTCGCCCGCAGCCAGGTCATAGGCCTATCGATCGATCGGATTGCCATCTTCGTCAGGCCCGGTCGACTCGCTCCCCTCAGCAGCGCCCTCTTCAGCTGGCGCTTCGCTAGCCATCGTACCGTCATCAGCCGCTTCCTCTCCAGCTGTAACAACAGCCTCCTCAGTTGCAGCTTCGCCTCCCTCTTCCGCTGGCGGTGCGCAGGCCGCAACGCTCAAAGCCAAGGCTAGGCCGGTGCCTGTTAGAAAATGCTTTTTCATGAGTTCCCCTTTTCTTATCCCTCAGTCAAAACCGAGCGATTGCTGTATAACCGTAAATCTTGGATCCTGTCGAACGGGATCAAGGTTCTGGTCGAAACGGGAGAGAACCAGCCCGGCGTCACCCACCTCATAGGCTTTCTCAAGCGTTGTGATGGCCTTGTCCGCTTGCCCCCATTGCGCCTGCACCTGGGCCTGTTGGTAGAGGCTGTTATCGCCGAATTGCTCGACCATTTGGGCAAACGCACTTTCAGCCGCTTCGCGGTTACCCGCCCTAGCTTCGAGAATTGCGAGGCTCGGCAAACGCGACAGCGTACTGGGCTCATCTTCGTATAGAGTGCGGGCTTCGTCGATTTGGTTATCAAATCGGGCAATGTCGCCGAGGATCCGCTTGGCGATGCTGATCTTGCTGTTGATCGCCAATGCGCGGCGTGCGGCCCTCGTTGCAGCGACATAATCGCGCGCGGCAAATTCAAGCACTGCTTCTGCGCGAAACACACTGCCATTGAGCGGGTCGAGCCGTTTGGCCCGCTTGATCGCCGCTCGGCCATCTTCAAAATCGCCAACATAGGATGCAAACAGGGTAAATCTGGTCAGAATCCATGCATTTCCGTAACCGAGTTCAAAACTGCGTTGGTATGGCTCGCGAGCCGAAGCCAAATCGAGCCTGCCATTGGTCAAAACCGCGCCCAAAGCAGCATGACCTTCCGTAAGATCGGGTTCTAATTCTATCGCCTTCTGTGCCGCCTGCATCGCGCGCTCGTAAAAGGATGCCACTTCATCGCCCGATGCATAGCCATTGCCAATCGTGGTCAGCACCCGCGATTGCGCGGCATGGGCCGCCGCATAGCTTGGATCAGTGGCAATCGCGCGTTCGAACGATGAAAGCGCCGCGCGGTCCGTTTCCTCGCCTGCGCCCGACGCATATTGATCGGTCCCACGCAGATAATGGTCGAGTGCCTGCGGGTTATCTGTTCCGCCTATCCGCTCTGTTCCCGCGATTTCGCCTGCGGAAAAGCTCGCGAGCAGCGAGTCGACAACCAAGGTCGCAATCCTTTTTTGAACTGATAGGACGTTATCGATCTGGCCCGTAAAGACATCAGACCACACGTCGAGATCGCTTTGCCCGTCGATCAATCGCGCAGTCACGCGCAATTCTTCGCCGTCGCTGCGCACACTGCCTTCGAGCACGTGCTGGACACCGAGCGTTGACGCAATCTCACTGGCAGTTTGATCGCCATCTTTGAACTTATCCGAAGACGTTTGCGCCGCGACGGCCAACTGGCGATTGCGACTAAGGATTGCACGCAGCTCTTCTGATAGTCCGGCTGATAGATAACCGCGTGATCCACTCCCGGTCAGATCCTCAAAGGTAATCACCGCAAGGCTGCCCGGCGTACCCCCTGCACGAAACGCTCCGCCTTGCCATAGAGCAAGGCCCGCGCCCGCCGCGATAATGCCGCCCCCTCCCACAGCGATGGCGCTTCGCCGCGACAATCCGCCGCCTTTCGTGGGCGCCTGTGACGCGGCAAAGGTCAGCTCGGTTCCCGCGCGATCTTCGACCTTGTCTAACGCTGCGATCACATCTGCAAAGCGCGCGCGCTTGTCCGGGCTACCGCTGCCGGAAAGGTCGACATACTGGATCTGTCTAAAGCCGAGCGGCGGCTGCGTCCCGTCAAGCGAAACCGACAACATCCGCCCACGGTCGCGGCCGCGCGTTGCCTCATCGCGCACCCAATGTGAATTGATCGAGGTTTGGGTCCACAACACCAAAACGACATCGCTGGTCTCAAGCGCAGTTTCGGTTACCTGAGAGAACCGGTCGCCGCCTTCGAGCAAGCCATCCCACCACACCGAATGTCCGCGCTTGCTAAGGGCGTTTATGATCGGCAGGACATTGTCGCGATCCGCTCGCGAATAGCTCACGAAAATCGATGCCAAACGTTCCGGAATTGGATTGTTGCCGCTCACATATCCCCCCACCCTTGCCTCCGTGGATAGAGGCAGTGGCGTCAGCTGTCTATCAGACCAACTGCATGGATCGATCAAACAGGACTTATCCTCGTGAAGCACGCAATTGTGTTGAAAGCGGACGGGCCGCTTTCACCGTCAGAATCCGTCGTTGAAGTATGGCTGCAACTGGGCCGGAGGTGACCGTCCGCTTCCCGCCCACGGATCCGACATAGCGGACGTTCACAGATCCATCATCTGTTCTTCACCCGGACGTAGTTCCGTCATCAGTATCGTATCTTCATGTGTCAAATGTGGATCCCTCGTTCAAACAGCTGATCTTCCACATTCCCCAGTCTCAGCCGAAGCCTCCACACATGATAGGACAGGCTACTCGTTAATGGACCGACTGGATCACCCGGCATAGCCCGTCGCTGACGAGACTCGCGCCCAGCGCAAGTTGCTCGGTTTCCTCGAGCCGCGGCAGCGTTGAGAGCGCGAACGGGCCGGGACTTTCGACGACATACGCCATCGCTGGTTCGAAATGGTCGGGCCCCATGATCATCCCGCTAAGCATCTGCAGCGCTACACCGCCTTCGTGCGGGACAATCCTCGCGCCGACATCGTCTCGCCGTTCGAGGATGGTCTCAGGCGAAATCCCGCGGATCGCATCGATATCGGCGAACAGCCGACCGTCGCCGCCACTGCGGGAGAGCCGCAGAATCTGCTCGTCGAGCGCGAGCGCGGCACGATCAGCACTCGCATGTTCGGCCAGCAGGGCGAGAAGCTCGCCCAGCCGCTCGCGCACCTGAACGATCCGGTCGTCACCCGCAAACGGCCCGGTCGGCAGCGTCTCACGCAGCATCGGTTGGGTCGTTGCCAGCTGTTCGACCGCCGCAGTCAGGAGGTCCTTGTTGAGCGGTGGATGCAGCCCAAAAGTGAGGTGGAGGGATGCGACGCCCTCGGCCTCGGCCTCGTGGATGTAGCCGCGCGGGATGTAGAGCACATCGCCTGCGTGCATCAAAAAAGTGTCGGGTTTGGCGCTACCTGTGTCCATCTTCGGGTTTCCGTCGCGCATCTCGTGCAGCGGGCAGGCGCTCTCGGCATCGTAGACCTTCCAGCGTTTTTCGCCCGCGATCTGGATCACCAGCACATCGTGCGTATCGTAGTGCGGTGCGAAACCCTGAGAGGTAGGGGGCGTGCAATAACAATTGACCTGCACGCGCGCGTGAAGCTCCTTTTGTACCCGGCGTGCGACATCGGCGACGGTCGGGTCGAAATCCTGCATACCGTTGAGAATGACTGTTTGCCCGGCCAGATAGAGCTTGCGCAGCTTGTCCATGTCGATCCGCCCGCTAGTACCGAACGGGACTTCGGCCTTTTCAACGCCCGGCGTTGTGCACGCCAGCCGCAGCGCGGGTGGCTGCGGCTGGCCGAACTCGATAGCACGCTCCAGCGCAGCAAAGCCGAACAGGTCATCGCGCCGCCGGTTGCTGCCCCTGCTGAGGATACGCGGCGATTTCTGCCACACATCAGCGAAGAATTCTGCAATGTCGAACGGCTGGATCAGCCACGCAAAATCACGCATGCAGGAGCTCCCCGAAACGCGCTTTGACCTGGTTTGCGGGATAGCCGTTATTGACAAGTGTCTCGCAAATCCCGGCATACAGCGTTTTATAGGTACGGCAGTATACTGAAGGGTTGTTAAAACCGGTGGCGCGGGCAAAGCGGTTCTCAAGATCGCCGCCCCGGCACGGCTCAGTCCAAGCGCAGCCGGCGCAGGCTTCCGGCAACGTGTGCTCGGCCTCCTCGATCTGAGCGAAGACCGGTGCGCTGAACACCTCACGCAGCGAATGTGTGGTGATCGGAAAATCACCGACACCACTGTACCAATCGAGCGCAGGGATAAGCGAATCGTCAATCGCCACCGACCCGTCGCTGCGCGCAACCAGCACTTGGTTCTTCTTGCGCTCGGTCGGGCCGAGTGCATCGCCTGCACCCATTTCGAAATGCGCCAACGCTTCGCGGATGAAGCGGATGTCGACGTCGGGATTGTCTTCCTCCAGCCAAGCGCGAAATAGCTGGAGCAGGCCGTTGCCAATTCGCTCCGCCTCGACCTCGACCAACGCAGAGGCATCATCGGCGCTGCGATCAGGCAGCAGGAAATGCATCGTACGCACGCCCAGCGTACGCAGGTATCGATATGTCATCGCATAATCGATCTGCTGGTCCAGGACGCTGATAGTGCCTGGCATCATCGATGGTGAGGTCGCGCTTTCGGCAACCAGCCGCTCGATTGCGTCTTCGGTGGCTTCGAAAGTCGAACGGTTCTGGTGATCGAGCCGGTAACGGTCGTGATCGGCGCGCATACCATCGATGCTAACGCCGACCGAGACGCGGTATTGGCGCAACGCCTCAATCCATCCCTCGGTCAACAGCGTACCATTGGTCTGAATCGAGAAACGCAGGTCAAACTTGGCACCTAAATGCCGCTCAAACGCGCCGCAGATGCGTGCGAATTCGCTCGCGCGCATCAGCATCGGCTCGCCTCCGTGAAACGCGATATGGACCTGCGGGATGCCAAGTTCGCGGCACCCCTCTGCCAGCCACTGCGCCAGCGCTTCGCTGGTATCCAGCGAAGCACGGGCTGGACGCGTCAGCGCCGTGTCATCGCCCATATTGTAGTAATAGCAGTAGCTGCAATTGAGGTTACAGCGTTCGGCTATCTTGTAGACGATTTGCAGGCACTGGATCGCGTCCGGCTCGGCCGGATCCCAGGCTGTGGAAGTGTTGGCAAGAGACATGCCATTGCTCCTTCGCGATGTCTGGATTCCTCTGGTTTACCTTAGCGACGCAGCCGCTCGATGTTGGTAAGCACCTCGCTCAAATCAGTGATGTTGGCGAGTTGGTCAAAGCGCGACGTGATAGCCGACTGGTTGTAGCCGCCACCTTCCTGATTGTGGTTGCCGCCACCGCTCTGGGTGTAAGGACCAGTACCCTGATCGTAGTCGCCGCCTTCGGTGGCTAGCGGGTTAACAAAGGTGAAAGAACCCGGCGTGACCAGCCCGTCGATGATGGCAGTACCGATCATCTTGCGCTGCTTGTCCGTCATAGCGAGCTTTGCGCCGCGTGCGTTGAATTTAGTGTCGTCTGGCATGAATGCCTCCTGTGTTCGTGGTCTGTAAAATCGGAAAGAGACTTGAATTCACGACCCATAGGAACCGACAGGTTGCGTATACACAACAACATCAACGGCATTTTTATAATTATCTCACCGATAAGCAAATAATACGGCGATTCGCGAAATAATCAACACCATTTTTTGTTAACAACGAATCGAGAAATATTATATTAGTTGCGTTATCTAAATGGGTTTACGGTTTTTATTGTTCAAAGAAATCATATTATTGAACACGTTTGACTATAAAAATTTTTTACTAGGCAAGGAGTCAATGTAGATATTCGACAATCTTGCCATCACTTGACGCGTCTGAGCGAATGCTCGCGATCGTCACTTGTCTGCTCCTCGCGACTGCGGTCGTCCGGCAAGTCGCACGGCTCGATGACAGATATCGATCCGGTGCTCGAAGAATAGAACTTCCTCGATACACAGCGAGAGCGGATCACTTCAGACGACGTGTGAAAGCGGGCGAGCAGGTTCTTGCGCTTGGTCATCCGCTTGTAGGATGCTGTCATTCATCGAACCGTCAGTCCGAAATGGGGCCGATTGCCGATTGTCCGACTATAGCTGGTCGGGGCCGAATAACGGACAGTCAGCTCCCGACCCAACCAGCGACAAAGCTTAGCATCTGCCACCACCACCTGTAGTCAAGCGCCCGGTCTTTCCGGATCGATCGTCAAAGCGCTTCTCGATCGCTCTCATGAAGCGCGGCATAAGCGTTGCGAAGTCGCCGCAGGTGCCATCGCTGGTAAGGCGCATTTCCATCACCGGTACCGCATCCCTCCCATCGGCAGCAGCGACGACGTCGATATTGACATAACGCTGGTAGTTCCGGCCGCTGCGCCGTTCAGGTGTATATCCTGTCACCCCGAGTGTGGGATTGCTGGCAATGGTCGTCGTTGTTGTCCTCTGGCCTGATGGAGTGCTGGTAACAGTGCTCGAGGTCGATTGATTGGCGAATACCTCGCCCCATTGCGGCTGGTAATATGTGTATTCGAAGGGGGTGCCGTCATCGATGCCGTAGTCGAGATAGGCGATGTAATCGGCGGGCTGACCGGGATCGACGACCCTCAATCCTTCGTCGCGCATGATCTCGCTGAGTTCGAGTGCATAGCTGCGAAAAGCCAGGGAATTATCGAGCTCCTCTCGCCACCCCACGACTGTGAAAGTCGCGGTGGCCGGAACCTGATCCAACGTATGAAAGACCGACACATTGCTGCGCGAGCCGGGATTGACCATGCTCCCAACGCATCCTGAGAGCGCAAGGCCGCTTGCCATGGCCAAGATCATCAGTTCTTTCTTCATCAATTTTCCCTCCTGAACGTGATTTCGTGTTCAATCGGGTAAGCCGCAAGCGAGCGCGTATTCGATCATCGCGCTGCAAATATATCTGACTCTACGGTGAGGCTGACTGCTCCAATTCTTGGCGAAGAGCAGCGATATGCACATTTTCGGACGGCAAAATGGCCTCAAGCTGCCTGAGGGCAGAGCGCAGGGATTGGCGACCGGCCTGAATCTCTCCCGCTTGGATTTGCGCTAATCCAAGTTCCGCACGTGTCAGCGCAATTGTCCAATTGCCGTCGGGAAGCTGACTTTGCGCGATCGCCAAGGCTGATCGAGCTGACTGAAGGGCGCGTTGCGGGCGACCGGCGCTTTGGTAATGCTGATTAATGGCACGATGGAATGGCAAAAGCGCTGCGCTTTGGAGCCCGACATCCTCCCGCTTGGCCATCAGCGCAGATGTCAGCATTTTGGCAGCTTCGCCATGCCGGGAACGAGCATCGAGCGCTCTAGCTAGCGCGATATCGAGTTCAAGGCTGTTAGAGCGTCTTAGACCCTGCCGATTGCCAGCGGCCCGAGCTAGTGCTGCGTCCGCTGCCTCTAGTTCGCCCAGTGATAACAGCACGTTTGCCAAGTCTGTCTCGAGCAGCACCGTCAGTTCGCCGTCTGCTCCGAACATGCTTTCGGAAATGGGAAGGCCTTGTTCAAACAAGTCACGCGCCTCTCGATAATTGCCGAGCTCGAATTGTTGCTCTCCTGCTATCAGCAGAAATAGGATATAGTTTACGCTCTCGCGCCCTTCATTCCCTTCAACGTCTGCGACCGCTCTCTCCAAACTGGCGGCAGCATTGGTGAATTCGCCAAGTCTGTGAAGCTGCGCCGCTGTTGTGATGCGGAAGAACGAGACGCGCCAATGTCCCTCAGGCCATAACTGCTCGCCACGTCGGATCGCTTCAAGTCCGCGCTCAGTGGCTTCATTGTATCTGCCCATACGGCCATATACGAGGCCGAGATTGTTGATGATGACGATGGTGTTCGGGTTCAGCGGGCCAAGCGTCGACTCCGACATTTCGAGCGCTTGGAAGCCCGTCTCTATGGCGCCCTCATAGTTGCCGGAATTGTCATACGAAACGGCAAGGTCGCCCAACATGTCGCTCGTGAGCCCGTTGCCGTAGCTTCCATCTTCGCGCTGGAGGTCGAGCGCTTCGCGCCATAAGGCAATCGCCCGGTCGTGCTCCTGAAGTTGAGATTGCACCGTGGCAAGGCTGCTTAGGAAGGTGGGTAGTTCATCACGGCCTTGCTCGCCTGCCTGCCGCGCCAGAGAGACGGCCTCTGTGCGGTCGCGCAATGCATCGCTTAACTCGTAGGCTTCGTGATTGAGCGCGGCGCGACTGTCGAGGCTGCGCGCCAGTTCCATAATCAAGCCGCCGGTCTGAGTGCGGAACAGGAGGATTGATCTTTCAAGCAGGCTGCGCGCCTTTTCGCTCTCGCCCAGTTCCGCGTAGCTGTTGCCCATAGAACGCAGCAATGCGCCTTTCACCGCGGGGTCTTCGATCGCTTCGACATCACGCAGTCCGCTGTCCAGCAGCATCCGGGCCGTGATCGTATCGCCGGGAGCGGCGGCGGGATTGGCACCTTCAAAGACATTCTGCAGGAAGCTCGCCACCTGCTCGGAACGGTTCGCGGCAAGCTCAGCCTTGTCACGTTCCTCGGCAAGACTGATGGTATAGAATGTGGTGGTCCCAACCAGCAGGGCGAGCGCCGCTGACGAGGCTGCGAGCAGGCCCTTGTTGCGGCCGGCAAAGCGTTTGAACTTGTAGAAGGTGTCGTCGCCGCGCGCAGTGATCGGGCGGCCCTCGATATAGCGCTGCAGATCATCGGCAAGCTCACGCGCATTGGCATAACGCCGCTCGGGCTCCTTTTGCAGGCACTTGAGAATGATCGTGTCGAGATCGCCTGCAATCGTGCGTCGAAGCGCTTCGGGCGAAATCTTTCGCAGCGCTCCGATTTGCGCCCCGGTGATTGTCGTCGGCACTGATCCAGCTGTCGGCTTGTTGTCTGTAATGTTGGTGGCTGCGATAAAGCTGGGCCGCGGCGGATCGTCATTGAGGATCGCGCTGTGAAGCTCATGGACCGAAGCCGCGTTGCCGCTGTAGGGCGAATGCCCGGTAAGCAATCGATAGAGCAACACGCCAAGCGCATAGACATCGACCGCGACCGAAACCGGTTCGCCTCGGATCTGCTCGGGCGATGCATATTCCGGCGTCATCACGTAGCGTGGCTCCATTGTCTGGGCCAAATCCGCTTGATCTGCAGGGGGCTGCAGCAGCTTTGCAATCCCGAAGTCGAGCAATTTCGGCTCGCCGTCGGCATTGACGAGAATGTTGCTCGGCTTGAGGTCGCGGTGGACCACCAGCTGACGATGTGCATAGTCGACCGCATCGCAGACCTTGACCAACAGCTGCAGGCGCTGCGCGATCGTCAATTGATTGTCATCGCAAAATTGATCGATCTCAGCGCCCTCGACCAGTTCCATGACAAGGAATGGCAACCGCGCCTCTGTTGAGCCACCATCGATAAGCCGCGCGATATTGGGATGGTCGAGATCAGCCAGTATCTGGCGCTCAGAGGAAAACCGGCGCAGAGCAACGGGATCGGTAAGCCGGCTCGCCATGATCTTGAGCGCCGCGCGCTGATCAAACTCGCCGTCCTGACGCCGGGCGCGATAGACCGCACCCATTCCGCCGCTTCCGATCCGCTCGATCACGTGCCAGACACCAACATCGCGACCGGGCCATGGATCGTAGGGCTCTGCAATAGCGCTGAGTATCGAGGCCTCGATAGGATCGCCAGCCATACTGTCGGCGGCTAGCAGATTGGCAAGTTTGTCTGCCAGATGCGGAGATTTCTGCCTGAAACGAGCGAGATATTGCGCACGCTTCTCGTCCCGCAAACCCAAGGCCTTAGCAAACGCCTCTTCTAGCAATGCAACGTCGTCTTCGGCCATACCAATTCCCTTTTATTGGGAGAAGCACGAGATCGCTGCGATTTCGATCAATCGTAATCGTTGTCGAGCTCGTCCTTCAGCCATGCACGCGCAAATCGCAGGTCGCGGGTGATCGTTGCCGTCGATAATCCGCTGACTTCGACAATCTGCTCGGCGGTCAGTCCACCGAAGTAATGCAGCTCAATGAGCTCGGCCTTGCGCGGAGCGACCTTCGCCAAGGATTGGAGCGCGTCGTTGAGTTCGAGCAGGTCGTGACCGGCGTCGGCCCCGCCCACATCGTCTCCCAGGGTTACGTGCAATTGATCGCCGCGCCGCTTTGCGGCCTTCCTCGCCTTGGCCTCATTGATTAGCAGGCGCTTCATCATTCGCGTGGCAACAGCGTAGAAATGCGAACGATCATTCCAGGCAATGTTTGCGTCGGCAAGCTTTGTCCAAGCTTCATGGACCAGTCCGGTCGCCTGAAGAGTTCGGCCTGCGCCTTCGCCTCTGAACAGATGTGCCGCCCGGCGGCGAAGCTCGTCATAGACCAGAGCCGCGAGTTCATCGTCGACATCGTCGCCCGCCCCGCCGAAATCTTGGAGCAAGCCGGTAATGTCTTCGCGCTTGGCCATGGCCCTAAGAAGTATCGCTCATCCCGGCGGTTGTCCAATCGAAGGAGGCGCGAGGGACAAAGAAATCTCAGGCAACCCTGATCGATTTGCGACCGCGCTCCTGCTTACCACCACGAGAAGGCTTGCCCGCTTGTTGGCGAGTAATGGAGGAAAGAATGGTCATGTTCGCAAAATCGAATAGCTGGCGCGCGCGGGCGCTGACGGGAGGCGTCGTACTCATTGCCATTACCGCTGCGCCTTTGTCAGCCGAGGACAGAGGGGCTTATGGGTCGATCGGAGCTGTCTACGCGACGTCGGATGCGGACGAGATCGAGCAGGTCAGCGAAGATTCCGGACATGTCCAATTACGCGCCGGCTATAGTTTCAGCCGCTATTTTGCTTTCGAGGGGGAAGGCTCAATTGCGGTCCTCGCATCAGGTGCAGGCCAGCCGAGGAGCAATGATGGTCGCCTCATACTTGATCGCAATCTCGCCGGGTTCGCCGTGGCAAGCTATCCGATCACCCAAAAGGCCGATGTCTTTGTCCGCGGCGGTTATCACTACAGCAGGATTAGCGTGCGCGCTGGCGAATTGAAACAGTCTGTTTGGCGTGACGATTTCGCCTATGGGTCCGGGGCCACCTTCAGGCTCAATGAAGGTCGCATCCGCCTCGATTACACGGCGCTGGACACAGACCTCGCATCTGAGACCGTCAATCATCGCCTCATTACCCTGTCTTATGTGAGGTCATTCTAACTGGATCCGTGTGGCCAAGCATATTTTGTTGCAGCCAGCACGTGGCTCACAATCAGAGAGGCAGCTCAACAGCATACAGAATGTTCGACCTAGCGTAGCGCTATCGTGAGCGCCGACAGTCAGCATTCGGCCCAGCTCACATCGCCACCTGGTCAGTGAGATTGGGGGGTGGGGGCGGAACGTCCGCTCTTGAGGACGAACCCAGCCAAATAGTCACAGTCGTCACGTCTGTTCGATACCGCCGCGTCCGTCGGGTGTGAGAACGGCAGAGTCGAAGATGACGTGCTCTTCGACAGCTAGGCCGTCTTTCAAACGAAAACGATCAACGCCTCGATAGATGCGTCGTTTTCCGTGGATGTTGGCTGATGCTTGCCACGCAATGTACAGCATGTCGCCATTGCCCGCGCAGTCCATCGGTTCCACCTTGAGCCCGTCCAAGTTAGCCAGCGTTTCCCCCATCCATACAGCGTAGGCCTTGCCCGACATATAACCGGCACCCGTAAAGTGAATGGTCGCATCAGGCGCGATGATCTCCAAGACCCGCTCGCCCGATGGTGCGGACCAAAAGGATTTGAACCGCTCAAAAAACTCGGCGTGCTCAGTTGAAAGCGAAGTATCGGACATTGATCGATCCCTACATACTGTTGGCCTCACCATTTATGTGCGCAGCGCACATAATGTCAATTGAAAAATGTGCGCTGGGCACATATTGAGGTTTCATGAGAGACAGAACAGCGAACTTACTTGGTGCACTCGGACTTGCTGTTGCTGAACGGATTGAAGAAGTTGCGCTTGATGTCATGAACCGTGCTGGAGAAACGCCAGCTGCGTTGATTGTTGTCGGATACGGAACAGGGCCATCCAACGATCAACTGCGTGGCATACTCGGCCTGTCGCATCCCGGCATGGTCCGCCTTGTTGACAGATTGGTCGCAGATGGTTTGGTCGAAAGGCGTCGGGGAGATGATCGGCGTGCGATTGCCCTATTTCTAACCGACCGAGGGCACAAAACACGCCAAAGGCTTCTTGGAGACCGCCTCGCCGCCATCAAGCCGTTGTTGTCACCGCTTAGCGAGGCGGAAGAGGAAAGTTTTGCCACACTGCTCTCACGCATCCTGGAAGCGCTGCCATCTAGCGACTTGGACCGATGTCACTTGTGTCGCATGTGCGACGATCGCGTTTGCAGCGAATGCCCGATACCTGCCGACTTCAAGTCCTGACCGCCAGCGGTCTGAGCGGCTGCTCTTGGATAATTTGATCGAGCAGGTGAACGTTCGCATTTAGGATCGCTACCGGTCTGTCCGGTTCTGGGTTGATCGATGTGAAAGCAGACACTGTGTCGTTGGATCATCAATGTGGCGGTCGAACGCCAGACGAGCTAGGAAAGTTCCAAAGCGACTTTAGTTGCCGATAACGAGGATCACGCGTTGAACGCATCATTGATGGTTCTGGTTGTCAGAGATCAGGCGTTCCTAAATCCAGCCCTGACAATCGTGGAGGTCGCAAAGAGGCTCGCGGTGACGCAACACAGGCTTAGGCACCATATCTACCAGCATCTTTGGTACACGAATTTTAGCTCATTCATCAATGAGCATCGGATTAAAGCCATCAAAGACGCCTTTGAAGATACGGGGTCCAAAAATCCCTCCATTACCTCAATCGCACGCGGAAATGGGTTCAAATCGCTTTCGTCATTCAATCGGGCTTTTAGGGTGCATGTTGGGCAAAAACCTCGCGAGTATCGGCAGAAAATAGGCCAGTCGCGCTGGCTAACCAATGCAGTTGGCACCAAACGCAGATCCCTGAGAATTTGCGCGGAATTGACCAACGTTTGCGCGAATTTGATTGGCTCGCGGCTCTGCACCAAGCCATAGAGTTCATCAGCGGAGCATATGGCCTCGTTGCCGCAAACCATGCTGTGATGCCTAAATCCAAAGGTCACAGAGCGCCCGGTTAAGACCGCAAGAAGGATACAAATAATGATCTCATCCCGCTCAATCGCCCTAGCAGCATCGCTCTTTATGTTAGCCGCTTGCGAGAACCCGACCGCAGATCCGGTCGATCCTGAGATCGAAGCGCTTTCAAGTGGGGACGGTAGCGCGATGATTGGTCATGTTGATGCACAGCTTCGCGCACTGGTCCAAAGAGAAGATCTTCCATCACTGTCTGCCGCAATCGTTCGCTCCGATGGTACGGTCGAGTACTTTTCCTATGGCACACTTGAGCGGGGGCAAGATGCACCGGTCAAAGAAGATACGCTTTTCCAAATCGCATCACTTTCGAAATTGCTCACCGGTGTCGTCACGAACAGTCTGATCCGATCTGGCCAGCTTGATCCCGACGCGCCTGCGACGACATATCTGGGTTCGGTCCTGGGCGCTCAAACCAATGCCAGCCTCGACAACATCACAACCCAGCACCTTCTTAATCACAGGGCAGGCATCGAAAATGAAGACTGTTCGCTTTATTCAAAGCGCGAAGAGGGCGAGGCGTGGCTGGATGGATATTCGCGCGCGCAATTAATCACCGATCTGCGCGAACTTTCTTTGCCAGACGGCGGGGCCGCGGACTTTAGTTACTCCAGTTGCGGTTACGCGGTTGTCGGCTTGATCGGCGAGATTGTCTCCGGTCAGACGTACGCTGAGCTCTTGGCCGCCCGCGTGACCACTAAGCACGATATGCCTGACACCGCGGTCGTACTTAATGCCGATCAACAAAGCCGATTGGCGACGCCATATCGCAAAGACGATAGGCAAGTGGCAACGCAAGCGTCGAATATGGGCATGGGAACACCGGGGAGCGCGGTCTATTCTTCGGCGCAGGATCTGGCCCGCCTACAAACCGCGCAACTGGCGGCTTACCGAGAATACGCGGCGACTGGCGAGGAGACAGACCTGATCCTTTCTAAACGGATGGTCAAAGGGCATCGGGAGGACCTTCGTTTTGGAACTGGCATAATCGAGCTTAGTAACGAACACGGCACCATCTATTTGCACGATGGTGACGCGGACGGGTTCGCGTCTCTCTACGCTTTTGCTCCTGAGCAAGATGTTGGCATAGTGATGCTAACAGGCAGCGGCGGGGACATCTTTGTCGAGACGGGGCTAGAGCTCCTCACCCTCCTCATGGCCAGCGAGAACGCGGCGATGAAAAGTGAGGGGAGCTAGCTGATCGTTGCTGTCAGTCTAATCGCAAATTGTCTCTGGTCGGCACAGCTAACCCCTACCCGACGTGAGTTCAGGCCATAGGGCTTTGCCACTCAGCCAGTGCGGCTGAGTGGCAAAGCCTTGTAAGTTTCTCTGTCGACGAGGTGGCGTTGGGCGTTGAAGTGATTGTGGACGTTAGCGCGAACTGAGGCGAATTTCTGCAGGCTTTCCATTTGTCGGAACCGCAGCATCGCTGCTTTGTACGAGGCGAGACCATCGGTAGTATTCTGATATGGTGAAGCGCAGCGCAGCCTTCTGGTCCCTGGTCTTTGTGACGTAGCTTTCGAGAATCTCGCCCTCCTGATCGACCGCCCGCCAGAGGTAGTGCAGCTCGCCGTTGATCTTCACATAGACCTCATCGAGGTGCCCCTTCCACTGTCGCAAGCCCCTCATCCGGCTCACTCGCTGGCGGCGGACATCGGCTGCGAACAGCGGACCGGCCCTGTTCCACCAATCGTATGATCTCGGCCGATGATTTGAAATGGCGAAACGGACTGGCTGGTTTGCGAGGTCTGGGCATCGCACCGCCCTACCCGATCAGGCGCGTTCCGCTAACCGGTGCATTTGCTCTGACAGTGCCCGCTCTTTGGTTCGAAACCCAAACGCTGCCAAATTGATCGAGACTTAAACTCCCTACGTTTTGGATGACATTAACGCGTAGAAGATGGTATCGCTGACATCGTGGAAATCTCTTCGACCATTTTGAGATTGCGCGCAATCCAGCTAGAGCTTGAGCGCGCGGAAGATGCTGTAAGTGCTGCATATATTCAAACAGTGATTGATCGATTACTAGTTACGGACATCGCGGGAATGAACGATCCGATTGTCAGTAAAGTAATAACGAGTTCAGACCTGATAGATGAAGTATAGACTTTGGCCTCTTAGTATCAGCCGATGTAGGCTTCGATAGCCAGAGTGACCTGAGCTCTCCCTTCTGAACTGAGCTTAACGAAGACTCTTCTGGAGTCTGTTCCATCTTGAACCTTTTCTACGAGGCCAGCTTCGTGGAGAGCAGTGATCCACCTTAATCCGGTGGTTTGCGGACAACTTGCAGCTATGGATGCATCGCAAATTGCGACATCCCTGCTCAGTCTTTCATTGATAAGTAGGTCAAGTAGAATGTCCCAAGCTGGACCGGTTGCAAAACTGGGTTCGTCAAAAATACTCACTGCTTTTCGACGCCCTTTGTACAAAGCTTGAGCATGGCTTAGTAGCGTGTAGTCGTGAATTTCAGCTGGTGCTCCGAGGCCGCTGCCCTTCATCGCGGCAGCAAGCTGCTTCAAAATGAAAGCGGCACCTTCCAAAGCATCTGCACGCAATGCAGACCTTTTTGAAAATACCTCCTGTTGAAGGGTCTTGTTCTGCAAAGCATCCTTAAAGTGTTCTTCTATCGATGTTTCGCCAAATTCTATTGATGACATTTTGCCCCCTGCTACCGGAATTCTGCGGCGATTCGGTAAGTGCCCATATTTATTCAAACCGATGTCCGCCTTGGTTGGCGCGCCACACTCGTACGTGTGGAACTGCCGTCTTCGTACGTCATAATGACTGAAGGGTATGGCACTTTTTGCACCATATTTGCCGATTAAAATTCCGCAATCTTATCTCATCGAACTCAAAAACATGGATCGAGTGACATTTAGTTACAATTCACAAATATAATAAAATTAGATAAGAACTTTATTAAAAATCGGATTTTCACAAAATTACCATGTCAGTTTTCGCAAAAGCACTTTTACTTGGGAAAATGCACCATTTTGAAGGTAAATTCTAAAACTAGGTCACAACCCTTATTCACTGACCCGTGGGAAATAAACTAGCCTCGTAGGAACGAATACACGTTCGAGAGGCAGTGAGATGGAAGACGATTTACGAGACGCCGAACGAACTTCCGAACAAGACAACTACGTCGTTATTTCTGACAAAACTGATCAGCAAAATAGAAATAAGGGTGCGCAAATATTAGCAAGCTCACCAATTGCTCTTTCGCTGGCGGCATGTGGAGGGGGAGGAGAAGGTTCGGCTGCTCCCTCCGGCAGTGCTGCGCCGTCACCATCACCCACCCCAAGCCCGGCCAAAGCGCAAGGTATCGCTAAGGATGATGCGAATGCGGCTCGCTTTTTGCTCCGCGCATCCTTTACGGCCTCAACGGCAACAATACAGTCGGTCAAAGACGAGGGGGCGGAGGTATGGCTAGACCGCCATATGCGCCAGCCAAATGACCAGACAGCTGAGCAGTTCCTCGAGGAAAACGGGTTGGATCAAGTCGATGGGAACCGAGAGTTTGTTGATGGTCGGAACACGGATAGGATGCTCTGGTCACTGCTGATGTCCGGCGGCAATGCTGTCCGAAAACGCGTTGCTTTTGCATTGTCCGAGTTCTTTGTGGTTTCTGCGAGCCCACCCCTCACAATCCCTTGGCCAACGCACGCAATTGGGGCGTTTTGGGATATTTTGAACAATGGCGCGTTCGGTAATTTTCGCGAGCTGTTGGAAGATGTCTGTCTCGCCCCAGCGATGGGCGTGTATCTCGATACTGTCGGCAACAGAAAAGGCGATCAACAAAGTGGGCGCGTTCCTGATGAAAATTTTGCCAGAGAGGTAATGCAGCTTTTTACGATCGGACTATTTGAACTTAATATTGATGGTTCAAATAAAACTGACAACGGTGAACCCATAGAAACCTATGCAAATACCGATGTTGAGGGACTTGCTCGTGTTTTCACTGGGTATGATATCGATATATCGGGGGTTAATACATTTCCCGATCCTAATCGACCACATGTTATATTTCCTGAAGCTGAGGCACTTAGGAAGCCATTGACTGCGGACCCGTCAAAGTGGGTGCGCCCTGAAACTGAAAGTCAACACTCTTTAGAAGAAAAAGAGTTTTTGGGCACAATCGTGCCTCAAGGTACTGGTGCGCGTGAATCGCTTCGCATCGCTTTGGACGCTCTTTACTCGCACTCGAACGTTGGGCCATTCTTTTGCAAGCAAATGATCCAACGCTTGGTCACAAGCAATCCGAGCCCCGACTATATTGCAAGGTGCGCTAAGATCTTCAATGACAACGGTAAAGGAGTGCGGGGCGATCTTTCGGCCGTGTTCAAGGCGATTTTGCTCGACAGCGAAAACTCAACAGAAACTAGCTTGAATGACATGCGCTTCGGAAAACTGAGGGAACCGGTCGTACGCTTCATTCAGTTTGGTAGATCATTTGGACTTCACACAGATAATAATGAGGGTATCACGCGGGATTTCTCTGAGCGTTCCGCATTATTAACGCAATCACCATTCCGCTCTCCCTCGGTCTTCAATTTTTTTCAACCAAACTACGTGCCACCTCGCTCTACAGCTCTTGCGAATGAGATGGTCGCACCTGAGTTTCAATTGGTCGATGAAAACAGCACCGCAGTCTATATCAACTTCATCGTAAATACAGTTGATGGACGGGGTTTTTGGCTAAACGATCTTGAACCGAACTATACTGTTGAGAAGAATATCGCAGATGACGCCCTTGCGTTAGTAAATAGACTAGATCTCATGCTCAGCGCTGGGCAGCTGAGGCCAGCGACCAGAGACAGGATCATATCAGCTGTTAGCTCAATTCCGATTCAAGGTGGCGAAGACGACGATGGTCGGATCCGGCGAGTCCAAGGCGCTATCGTATTGATAATGGTATCAATCGACTACCTAATCCAGAAATAGGGACTGTCTTATGTATATTGGGAAAGCAAGCCAACTGTCGCGAAGGGCATTTCTGAACAGGACAAGCCAGCTTGCGATGATTGGTACCGCGGGCGCGTACGCGCTTGATCTAGCGGGGATAAACGAAGCGGCCGCATTCTCCACCCAGGGGGACTACAAAGCGCTCGTCTGCGTCTTTCTTTATGGCGGCAATGACCACGCCAATACATTAATCCCCTACGATAGTGTGAACCATGCAAGTTACTCACGGATCAGGCGAGATGTTGCAATCCCGCGTTCGGCCTTGGCCAACAGCGTGCTACACCTACCAGATGGACAGCTTCTTACAGATGGACAGACCATGGCTCTGGCCCCAACGATGCCAAGGCTTAAGGCAAGGTTTGATCAGAATGAACTAGCGGTTCTTTTGAATGTTGGCCCGCTCGAGACACCGCTTACCAAAGCCCAGTATTTGAATGCCAATACAAGAGCGTTTCCAAGGCCCCGCAAACTATTTTCTCACAACGACCAGCAAGCAACTTGGCAGTCCTCGGGTAGCACAGGCAATAACAGCGGCTGGGGTGGACGCCTGGGTGATCTAGCCCAGTCGGCCAATTCAAATGCAATGTTTACGGCCATAAATGCGTCAGGAAACGCACTATTTCTTGCAGGAAATCAGACGCTGCCATTCAGTGTAACGACACAAGGTGTCGTGCAGGTCAATGCTCTCAAGTCGAATTCTCTATTCCGCTCTACCGAACTGAGCGGTGCTCTAAGGGATGTGATACTTAACCATCACCAGCACGTACTCGAGCAGGATTATGCAGCAACGATGTCTCGGTCTCTGACATACGCACCCTTTGTAGATGATGCTTTGAAAAACTCCTCGGTGCCTGCTCCGGTACCCAGTAATTCACTATCCGAACAACTAAGCATCGTTGCCAAGTTAATAAGAGCCCGCAACCAACTTGGCGTAAAAAGGCAGGTCTTTTTCGTATCTATTGGGGGGTTTGACCATCACAGCAATTTGGTCGACGCTCATGGCGACCTCCTTGGAAAAGTGGATGCGGCTCTTGATCATTTCTATGAAACAACAAAGGCAATGGGCCTTGGTGATAAAGTAACGACTTTCACCGCATCAGATTTTGGAAGGTCACTGACGCCAAATGGTAACGGTTCAGATCATGGCTGGGGAGGCCACCACTTCATTTTGGGCGGTGCAGTCAAGGGCGGCAGATTCTACGGGAAGGCACCAAAGATATCCGTTGAGGCAGATGATCAGGTCGGTCGAGGGCGCTTACTGCCAAGCACTTCAGTCGATGAGTATTCGACGACGTTAGCAAGGTGGTTTGGGGTTAGCGATTCCGAGTTAGCTAGTATCGCTCCAAATATCGGCAGGTTTGCTTTCAGAGACTTGGGTTTCATGCACACCGATCGTGAGCCATAAAGATGTGTTCGGCTGATCGCCCAATCTGAGCGCGCTTTCGGATCTAATGCACCGGCGCATGTAATGCCCCCGATAGTGTTGCGCTGGGTGCTGTCAGTCTAATCGCAACTAGTCCCTGACCGGCGCGCGTGCCCCTTCCCCACTTGGTTCTCAAGCCATAAGGTTTTGCCACTCAGCCAAGGCAGTTGAGCGGGAGGTCTTGTAAGTTTCGCGATCGACTAGGTGACGTTGGGAGTTGAAGTGGTGTGGACGTTGGCGTGGACAGAGGCGAACTTCTGTAGCGATTTCATCTGTCGGAACCTGATCATCGCTCGCTCTCTTCGTCGGAACGGAAGATGGCTGTTTTCGGCCCGGTTGTTCGCCCAGCGCCCAACCTCCTGTTTGCCGGTGTTACTAAGCTCTCGCATCGCAGCTTTGTACGAGGTGAGACCATCGGTCGTGATCTCAGCGGGCGAACCGTGGCGCTTGAGCGCCTTCTTCATGAACCGCAGCGCTGCCTTCTTGTCGCGCGTCTTCGTCACGTAGCTCTCGAGGATCTCGCCCTCCTGATCGACCCCGCGCCACAGGTAATGCAGCTCTCCGTTGATCTTCACGTAGACCTCATCGAGGTGCCATTTCCACTGCCTGAAACCGCGCATTCTACTCACCCGCTGACGCTGCACATCGGCAGCGAACAACGGCCCAAATCGGTTCCACCACAGCCGAGCCGTCTCGTGGCAAATATCAATCCCTCGCTCAGCCAGCAGTTCCGCAGCGAAAGTGGGAACCGGACATACATCATCACGACCAGGCAGATAATCTCAGGCGAAGAGTTGAAATAGCGAAACGGACTGGCGGATTTGCGAGGTCTGGGCATCGCACCGCCCTACCCGATCAGACGCATTCCTCTAACAGGTGCATTTGCTCTGACAGTGCCCACGTTCTAAGTGAGCAACAAAAGGGCAGAAGCAAAATGATAAGACTCTTCACTTTGCTTGCCTTGGTCTGCACCGTTTTTTCGGTGCAGGCCATTCGGGCAAGTGAAACCTTCAATCCTGTCGCTCCTCAAGTGGCTTCTTCCGAATTTGAGATCAATTTTCTGCATGCTGGAAGCCCTCAGCTAATGGATGTTGACCTGAGCAAAGGCGTTGTTTTCTTTAAAGCCTTGGTAAGCGACCGTGAAGTTTGGGTGTTGCTTGATAACGGAGCTGCAAATACCATTATCGATGTTGAAATTGCTGCCGAACTCGGAATTGCGATCGATGACAGCGCTGGTGACATTCGCACCTCTACACGCCGTCTTGACACCAAAATCGTGCGGCAGGTCGAGGTGCAAATTCCCGGGCAAATGCAGTTTACTGCTGATTTATATGCGACTGACTTTTCATCAGTCTCTTCGCAGATAAATCGTCCGATTGGCCTTGTTCTTGGAAACGATATCCTTTCAAAGATGACTTACGTTATAGATGCGCAATTTAGCAGGGTGTTGTTTGTTAGGAGTGATGCGATCAGTCTTTCAGGTGGAAACCTACAACACCTCCCGTTCGAAAACGGAATTGTAGAAGCCGAGGTTGGTGGGAATACTGCGAGGTTAAAAATCGATCTTGGTAGCAATCATCCTCTGACAATCTTTGAACATTCGTGGGAAAGACTCATACCTGAAAGCGACGACAGTCAACAGACGGTCACCTCAGACGCATCGGGGCTTGTTCGCACAGAACAGGTCTATCTTGGTACAGCGTTGACGGTGGGACGGTTCACGTCTGAGGTTAGATCAACCCGTTCAGTCTATCCAGATACTGAAGTTGATGGCCATATCGGCTTTCCCTATTTTCGAGACAAGCTGTTGGTAGTGGACGAATCGGCTGGCAAAATAACGCTGGTTCAACGGGATTTGGGCAGTTAGACTAGCTTGATCGAGCGAACGGCGGTTTGGTCTGCTCAACCCCGCGCGCACCGCCGCTTTGCGCAGGCGCCCTGTAATCAGAGACTAGTGCTGGGGTGTGTGGCGGTGCTGTCAGTCTAATCGCAAATTGTCTCTGGTCGGCACAGCTAACCCCTACCCGACGTGAGTTCAGGCCATAGGGCTTTGCCACTCAGCCAGTGCGGCTGAGTGGCAAAGCCTTGTAAGTTTCTCTGTCGACGAGGTGGCGTTGGGCGTTGAAGTGATTGTGCACATTGGCGTGAATAGAGGCGAATTTCTGCAGGCTCTTCATTTGTCGGAACCGCAGCATTGCTGCTTTGTACGAGGCGAGACCATCGGTAGCAATCTGATATGGTGAAGCGCAGCGCAGCCTTCTTGTCCCTGGTCTTTGTCACGTAGCTTTCGAGAATCTCGCCCTCCTGATCGACCGCCCGCCAGAGGTAGTGCAGCTCGCCGTTGATCTTCACGTAGACCTCATCGAGGTGCCACTTCCACTGGCGGAAGCCTCTCATCCAGCTCACTCGCTGGCGGCGGACATCGGCTGCGAACAACGGGCCGAACCGGTTCCACCAATCGTATGATCTCCGGCGATGAGTTGAAATAGCGAAACGGACTGGCGGATTTGCGAGGTCTGGGCATGCCCCTTCCCTACGCCAAGCGCCTCAACCGTCAATCAGGCGCATTTGCTCTGACAGTGCCATATGGGCAAGGGTGACGGCGATCTCTGCATACTTAACTTCAAAAACCGCAAGGTGGTAGATATAGACCGCACCGAATAAGAGCGTTTCTGCAATTACCGCATCGGTATCCGAGGTGTCGAACGCGTTGATCCTCGCTTTTTACTGGCAAACGACAGCGAATGGGTCAGAATCTATCTGTCCGCTCTTCCTTTAACATCGACTGAGACGGGACAGTCTCCTTCCGGCCCAGTATTAGTCATAGGCGAAATTGATCCATCTCGTTTAACAATGCTAACGATCAATCAGTCACATGGTTGATCTGTCCATTGCCCTGCGCGTGATCCGCGCGCGCACATTAGTTGATGCCAATGGTCGGTGATCTGCCAAGTCCCGCTACCCTCATCCAGCTTTGCAGCGGCAAAGATGCGATTGCCGGAGACGCTGTCATCCAAATAGCCGTGCTCTTCAATCTGGATCGCCATAAACGGCGGGCCGTACCGGCCCATCATCCGATTGCGCTGCCAGCGCGCAGCTAAAATTCTAACCTCTACGCTAGGGCGGCCTTCCATGCTCTCTGGATAACCACTTTGCAAAGCGGCGGCGAGCTCAGCCAGAGTGCCGTATCTGTTTCCTAAGACAACGCTGTGAGAGTTATCCTCGTGTGCGGAAATCCAGTCGTCAAATTGGTGCGACGCGTAAATCACAAGCGGAGCGCTCTGCCCCAACCGAACCTGCGAACGTGCAGGGAAGCACTCTCTTACTTCGCGTACTCCGGCCAAAGTACTGCTTGCGTCGATCACGCCGCGATATGCTCCATTGATCATGACAGAGTAACGCCGTGGGCCGGCCGCTTCTGCCTCTTGCTCGACAACCCGCGATCCCATGCAATCGGCGGTGCCGATACGAGGAACGTCTCGCGTGGGCCGGAATGCGCCGTCGATTGAGATGAGCGCGCTCTCGGCGTCGACCACGATGTTGAAATCGTCGCTGTAACTGCGTCCTGACCCGATGCATCCGCTGCCGATCTCAGCTTTCACAACATTCGCACCAGCAGGCAGTTCGAGACAGATTTGCCCCAGCTTTGCGTGGGCTGGTGTCGATAGAGCTGCACCAACCAGCGTGATCGCAGTGATTAGTTTGCGCGTGTGGCGTGTCATTGAAGGTCCCCCTTGGTTCATGGCCTTTGTTATCTGGCATCATCCTAGGGGCGCGTCGCGTTTCCGGCGATGGGGTTAGTCCCCCAAGCTGCTTGCTGCCAGCTGAACGCAATACCCTCCCAGTTGGGGGATCGCCCCCATTCGCCTCTGACCCGATCCAGGCCACAACATCTTCACATTCGGAAGAACCGGATGAGGAGAAAATTGATGACTTGCATCACTGCCCGGGCACTCAGCTTAGCATCAGCCGCGGCGCTCGCCCTCGGGAGCCTCGCTGCCTCAGCACCGGCCTCAGCCCAAATGCGCGCATTGCTGCCGACGATTGATGAGGTTGAAGCTCTAGGACCGACATCAATCGACGGCGTTTGGGAAATCCGCGAGATAGGCGAGCGTATTGTAATCCTCGAAGGCCACGCCTTTGCCGAGGATGGCTGGGTTCACCTGCTGCTGTTCGAAATCGAGCCGGAGCAGGTTGTCATTACCAATATCGAAGAGCGGCCCAGCGGCGACTTCATCGCGCAAGACTTGCCGCTGATGGCCAATGTCACCTTTGAGTGGGTCGATAACGAGACTTTGCGCGGGACCACTGACGGTCTGATCCCGGTCACTTATCACCTCGATTATATCTCATCCGATGCGCTTGGCTCCGACGAGCGCACTAGCCCGCCAACGGGCGATGATGATGTCCGGCGTCCTTGGTGATCGCCTCTCAATTCAAACTAATTTTGTGAAGGAGAAATCCATGTTCAAGACGATTGTGAAAGCCAGCGCGATTTTGGGCCTTGCCCTTAGCGCTTCGTTCGTCAGTCCAGTCGAACGCGTCGAAGCTTCAGGCTTCGCTCGCGATTGCGGCGGGCTCAATGAGAAGACCTGTATCACCCTAAATCGCAACAATCGCTGCGATGCGGGGCTGGTTGAGCAAAGCCAGCGCGGGCGCAATATCTGCGTCCGCCCAGGTGAAGGTACGCAGCGCGGCGACAATTGCGGGGGTGAGGGGCAAAACACCTGCATCAATCTCAACCGCAACCGCCGCTGTAATGCCGGCCTTGTCGAACAACGCCAGAGCGGTCGCAACATCTGCGTGAAGCCTGAGGACCAGACCACACGCAGCGACAATTGCGGCGGCGAAGGTCAGAACACCTGTGTCAGTCTGAACCGCAATCGGCGCTGTAACGCTGGCCTTGTCGAACAACGTCAGAGCGGTCGCAACATCTGCGTGAAGCCTGAGGATCGCACCACAGGCCGCGACAATTGCGGCGGCGAAGGCCAGAACACCTGCATCAGCTTGAACCGCGCGCGGCGGTGTGATGCTGGCTTGGTCGAGCAGAGCCAGAGCGGTCGCAATATCTGCGTAGTTCCCGGCGAGGGTGCTTCGCGCGGTGATCATTGCGGCGGGGAAGGTGAAAAGACCTGCATCCACATCAATCCCAACCGTCGCTGCGAAGCCGGTCTGGTCGAACAGAGGCAGTCGGGCCGTAACATCTGTGTCCAGCGGACTTCGGAAGGCGACCTCACTGGTGGCTGCGGTGGCCTCAATCAGAACACTTGCATCAGCCCAAACCCTGCGCGGTGGTGCGATGCCGGTTTTACCGTGCTGCGTCAGGCCGGTCGCAACACGTGCATTCCCGAAGAGGATCGGCGTCCCGGCTCACTCAAATGCGGTGGCTTCGAACAGCAGCGCTGCCAGAGCATCAACCCGGCTCGCTGGTGCAATGATGGCTTCGAAAACAAGGTTGTCTTTGGGCGGCCCGACATCTGCATGCCCAAAATCAGCAATGCTGATCGGCTTGATGCAACGCGTGACGTCCTGGACCAGATCGGCGATGATAACCCGCTTCTGACACTCACCGAATGCCTCAACGGTCCGGGCAAAATTGGCCGCCTGCAAACAACGATCAACAACCGTGTCTCCACCGATCTGTGGGCTCTGCTGATCGAGTGCGGTGCTGATCTTGATACGCTTCAGGCTCTGGGAACGCACCCCGCATTCAATGGCGGCGCTGAAGGCGGTGAGGATCGCATCTTCAACACGATCACCATCACTGTCGGCGTCAACGGAGCGACTGCTGTCGCGGGTGCTGTGGGTGTCGGCGTTGCGATCGAACTTCGCGAAGATCCCAATGCACGCTGGTTCTTAACCGGGGGGCTGGGCTTTGGCCCCAAAGCGGAGGTTACAGGTGATGTCACCGTTGGTCTGTCGCATTCACAGATCCCATCTGGTTTCTTCGGATTGGATGGCGGGATCTCAGCGGTGGTCTCAGGTCATGTCAAAGTCGGCGTTTCAGGCGGCTTGGACTGGGCCGGCGACTCGCTCATTCCGAACGGCGTGAGCTTTGGCGCTGGTGGAGGTCTGGGAGGCGGTGGCGCAGTCTATGCCAACGGCGCAGTCTTCCCCTTTCCAGACTTCTAACTTGCCGAAAGAACATCACGGTCGGTGCCAGTCGCGCCGATCGTGATTTCATTCTCAGCTCTTCTTTTGGCTAAGCGAAACTATGGGAAGCCCTCTTCAATCAACTCGCGTTGGGATCGATCAGTCCTTCACGCAGCGCATATGCGATCAACTCGGCGGCGTTGTGAGAGCCAGTTTTACCCATGACATTGGTGCGATGCCGGTCGACTGTCTTGATACTAATGCCGAGCGCTTCGCCGATTTCGCGGTTGGTCCGACCTGTGACGACCTGGCTCAGCACTTGGCGCTCTCTGTCGGTCAGAGGTTCAAGGTCACCTGCCTCCTCAAGCATAGCGACAAACCGGCTGCAAACGACACGGCCACCCTCGAGGATGCGCGGCAATGCCCGGATGACTTCGCCCATATCGTCGGATTTGCAGAACACACCGTCGGCCCCGATCTCAACCAGCTCCGCGATCTTGCCGCGCGCTTCGATCCCGGTGAAGACCACAACGCGGGTTTCAGGCGACCAACGCCGCGCCTCCAGCAGCACTTCGGTTCCGCCCGCATGCGGCATTGTGACATCGAGAATGAGGAGTTCGGGGCGATGCTGGCGCACGGCCACAATCGCTTCGATCCCGTCTTCGGCGGTGGCGACAATATCGATCTTTTGCCCACCAAGGGCGTCCTCATTGCGCAAGGCCGCGCTCAGCGCATCGCGGATGATCGCATGATCGTCAGCAATGACAGCGGTGCACACCGCTCCGAACGCTCCGGTTTGCCGCAAAGATATGCTCCCCGCCCTCTTCGACATTTATGCGTAGTACACTATACGATCAGCCGGGGGAGGGAAGAGCGATTTGACTAGGCTTTACAAAGCGCTCGGCGCCATCGTGGCGGTATGGTTCGCTGTTCTGGCGATGCCGGCGTTTGCGGGCGAGGATCCGCCAGTGCAGGTCGAACCTGGGCGTAGCCACGAGATGATCGAGGGCTCGGCGCGCTATTTCTTGACTGATCCGGGGGTCGAGATCGGTTTTGAAGAAGCCATGCGACGCTTCAATGCAGGCGAGTTCCAAGCTGAACTGTCGGCGAGAGATACCAGCGAACTTCACGATTGGCGGGTCTGGATCGCGCTTCCGTTTGAAAGCGCAGCCCCTAAAGATGCAGAACCAATGCGCAAAGTGATCGGCATTGGCGGCATCTTTGTGCGGTTGCCCCGCGTCCACCTCTCCTGCGACACAGAGCCGCCGCGTGAGATTCTCGCCACCCAAACGAGCGAGGGCAGTCCGCTGAGCGCGCGCTACTTCACCTATGTTCGCTCGCAGAGCTTTGAGATTGATCCGGGGCAAAGCTGTCTTGCATTGATCAATATGGCGAGTTCGGACCGCCCCAATATCGGTATTTTTCGCGAAGGTGAACTGGGCACTCGGCAAGTGGTGGCCGTCCTGCTGAAGGGCGGTGTCACATCCACCCTGCTGATCATCGGCCTGCTCATTTCGGTGGTCTCATTCCTTACCTCGCGGCCTTTGGGCGTGCTGGTCGGGATGACCTATTCCCTCTGGATGCTCCAAAGCGAAGCATCGGTGTTCACCACCAGATTCGGCGGAGACCCACTGGCTGCTCGGGAAACGTGGGAGAACGTCACATTGCTGGCGATATTCGCCATGTTGCTAGTCTTCTTGTCCGGCTTCAAAGAGCTCTTGCGGCTCAAGAATTGGCTTTTGCGCACGGCTATCGCCGGCCTGTTGGTGCTCCCGCTGGTCTATTTGGCGCGCAATTCCAATTCGACGTCTGACTTTATCTGGGCGCTGCATCTGGGCCTGTTCCTCTTCGCACTAACCGTCACCGCGCGTTTCCCTACCGCTTGGCCTTTGCGACTTGTCGCAGGGACGGTCCTTTTTGTGAGCGCGATCGCTTCAGTCTTGATTGAACCGACCAATCTAGGTCGAGAGATGACAGACCTCACGATCGAGTGGTTCCGTGACGCCATCCGGTTACTAGCAGGAATTGGGATGCTGGCCTTGCTGATTGTCGATGTATTCCTAACCCGGCGGGAGCGTGCACGCATGGTTGCGGAACGGATCGAGGCACTTGAGACGCAGGCTCGCACCGATCGGCGCTTGCTGGAAACGGAGCGCGAATACACCCGCGCGCGTGAAGCCGCTTCGCGCACCAAGGCGCAGTTGGCAGCCGCGAGCCACGACATCCGCCAGCCCATTGTGGGGCTACGCGCCGCGCTGGGGAGCGAAGCCGAACGGCTTTCCCCGGCATTGCAAGAGCGCCTTGGTCAAGCAATCGACTATCTGGAAGACCTCACCCGAGAATACTCCAACCGCGAGGGCCATGACCTCTCCGCGCCAGAAAAATCGGAGCAGGACGTCTATCCAATTGAGCTAGTGACGAGCGCGGTTGCAAACATGTTCGATGGGGAAGCCCGCGAAACCGGGATTGAGCTCAATGTCAGCCCGGCGGAGGGCGCAACACGCATCCCCGCCCTGGTCTTGATCCGCGCGCTGAGCAATCTGGTCGCAAATGCACTGCGCCACGCGAAGGCCTCAAGGATTGATGTCAGCGCCAATACCGCAGAGGGTCAATGCCGGATCAAAGTGATTGATGACGGCTTGGGAATGAACGAAGCGGAACTGAAAAGCGCGCAAGAGCCCGGCCAAAAGTCTGATGGGTCGGAAGGCGATGGCTTAGGTCTGGCAATTGTCCATTCTTTGGCTCTTCAGCATGGCTTCGACTTCGCCATCACGTCAAACCCTAACGAGGGGACACAAGCGATCATCGCCTTCGATCTTGAGCAGGAGTGAGCAATCCTCACCGAATGTTCTCGCCGGACGCCAGCTTTCGCCGCTAAATCTGGAAGCGCGAGCCTTTCCGAACAGATTTGTCCGTTGGGTCGACTGTCGATAATAAGCATTGAAGTCACCAAAACCGGAATGTCCGCAATCGGCCCAGTTCAAGCCGCTCTACGATGTCTTAAATTGGGGGTGGGAGCGGACATTAAAGAAGAGTCGTTTGCCGTGATCGAGGCTGAACCACATTTGTGAGTACGCTTTCTCGAAAACTTGGCCCACAATATCAAACAGCCGTCAGGTTTCGCCCTCCTATGGAATTACGCTGCCTGGCTCGCCAAATCGCGCTTGGTTTCATGTGGCGAAATGAACTCGCCTGACGCATGACTGCAGCACTCGACTTGTATCAAGCGGTAGAAACATAATCCGCGTCTCGGGGGTTTAAGTCCCTCATCCGCTACCAAATCAACAAATTAGGATGATGCACCGGGAGCAATCTACTTCACTCAAGTTCGGTCGATCGCCACAAGGGGAGATGCGTCAGCTCAGCTCGTCAAGTTGAAACACCTCGTAGTCGTTCTCAACGTCTGAAATCACATTGGCCGGACTTATCGGGATACGTGTTGTTGGCTGATCGACTGAAAAATACTGCTCCTTTCCGTCCACGTCGGCCTTTGCGCTTGGTACGATTGTCCAGTCACACTCGGAATGGAGGCCAAGGGCCGCCAACCGACGGCGTATCGTAGGTGATACTACGACGCAGCCCGGATCTCCGCTGTCGACCGCTCTGCAAGCCCCCACCACTCCCGGCCCCACAACAATGGGATTACCATCCCTGTCCAGGGACCATGTTGCCGATCCGATCCCAATTCCGACGGTTGAGCCAAGCCCTCCGTGACCCCTTGTAAGAATCGAATCAAGCTCACGTGTATGGTGGTTTAGCGCATGCATCATTTCCCATGCGCAACAGTAAGCCATGAGGAGTCGGCTTTCGTTGGCTAGTAGCCCATCTTTGAGAGCAACGGGGTTCTGGACGTGCGGCACGTTGAAGTTTCGATCTAACGTTTTGACTATTTCAGCATAGTCATCTTCGCTTGGCATTCCCATGAAGTCCGGCTCGCGATGGAGGTCACTATCATCCGTACCCTTGCGCGTTCCTTCAATCGACGCAAAGTGGATCATTACGCCATCGCCAGTAAACTTGTCGAAGATGGCCGAATACTTGTCTGAGATTCTTCTCAGGAGACGGATGGTGAAACTCATCCATTCAGCGAAGGCCTTTTCGGACAATGCAAATGACATCGCGAACGTGGATTTGCGAATATCGAGGACGAGAGTTGTTGTGGGAACTCGTCCACCTCTCTTCCAAGGATATGACAGCTGATAAGTGCTGTCGACGAGGCATCTGGACAAGGCCTCGCTCATCACAAATCGAGAGTAGCGCATCATCGATTTCAGCACAGGAGCAAGGGTGACTGTGATCGCGTTGGCAACTAGACGATAGTCAGCAAGTGCCTCTTGTTTTCGTTGCCATTTCTTGGTCGACAATGCCTCGGAGATCTTATCCGCGGCCTCATCGTCTATAGCGAAAAAGGCGTTGCAAGGTCCAAATGACGACTTGGTCTGGCTAAGTTGGTCAACCGTGTCTGAAAAGAGGACGAGCAGATGCTTGCCGTTACGCGTAAGGCGTCGGTCATTCCAATCGCCATTGCGTATCAGTTTGCAATCTGGCCCGATGACATCACAACCAAATTCGCCCAACTTTTCATACAATATGTTCGGATCTTCCGGGTCAGGATAACGCTGTTGTGAGAAGTAGAATGTCTTTTCAGATCCGTTGAAACGGATAGCAATTTCTTCGAAACCGAATGGTTGTATGATCTCTACAATCGCTTTGTGCACTTCCAGAGGCAGCCGCGCCAATGTGTCAGGCTGCAATTCCTGATCAATCCTCGAATCTGGATTTCTCGACTTTTTTCGCTGCCGACCTTGGACGTTGGTCAACTGCGACCAAGTGGCTTTTGAAATTTGCGATACCAGGTCGTGAATGCGTTCAAGCTTGTCCGGGGTGCTCATCAGCTTTGCCTATCATCAAGATTTTCGAGTGATACTTTGACTGCCTCAACAATCCGGTCCGCCAGTTCTGAAGGGCCTTGCTCTTTTGCGACGATTCTCTCGGCCGGATCGATTTCCGGGATCGCATCCCGAACGTCATGCTGGAATGCGGTCCAAAACACCCAGTCGAAATCAGTAGGGCCGCAGAGGAACTTGTCATAGAAATCGTACGAGATTTTCTCATCATGATGATACCAATCGAGAAGCGCAAAGATGATGATATGGTCTTTGTCATGCCCTTCTAACCGGTCGCGAAAGTCCTTTTCCCCAAGGATCTCATATATGACCGAGCACTCCTGATTTCTGCGCAGCAGATCGTGAGTGACACGCCAGTGTGGGTCAACCAACTCATCGGAGTCAGAGACTATTTTGACAGACTCTTGCTGTTTGTAAAATTCGAAGCGCAGTTTCATCGCGAACTGAGTCGGTAAACGCGCTGCCTTCTCAAATTCATCTTCTAAATGGATTATTCTGAATATGCTTGCCACGGCTTCCCGTCCCCAGTTCAAACCCCACGGTTATTGACGCATTATTCTCAAATTGACTGTGCTCTAAAGAAGTAATTTTGACTGTCGCATTTTCCTCATGCGCCTTGAGTATACGATTGGTTATTGCAAGACCCAGGCCCTGACCCGCTCTATAATGGTATCCCTTGGGGGTTCCTTGGCGTATGCCAAGCATCATGAGGTTGTCGATCATGCCCTCTGGAATATGAATGCCTTCATTTTCGACCTGAAAAAACCAGCGATAGTTCTTCCGATATCCATACCTTATTTCGACTCTATTACCCCTGAAGCTGTGCTTAACGGCGTTATCGAGAATATTCATCATTGCGACAACAATAAGAATTCTGTCCGCGAAAATTAGTGGATAGGACTCGTTGTATTCCCCAACGACGTTGATCTTGATTCCTCGCCTGTCTGCCCTCTTGTTAAAGATTTTTACTAAGTGCCCAATCGTCTTCGGAAGATTTAGGTTTATTATCTCCAGGTCAGATCTTGAAATTTTGCTTTTGGTGAGGCGATCGGCTTGAAAAATACCGCGGGTCAGATCGGTGTAGAACTTGCCGTCGGTGAGTGTTCGACGCATCTGCGGGCGAACGAAGATTTCATGGTAAGCATCTTCTGGGGAAAGCTCGCGAGACAGCATAAAGTGGTCGTGCGCTAGCTCTATGTTGTCCAAGCCGGCGGACAGGGTTGATATGACCGAATGTCCGCGCTCGAGGCTTTTCCTACGCTCCTCGCCAACGCCGCGCTGGACATGCCAAAGTCGGGACAAGTCCGAAATAATGTACTCAACCAGTTCGAAGTCTTGCTCGGTTAGTTCTGAGCTTTCGACAAAAATCGCCGCCCACGCTGAACTGAATTGGTCGCTTGCTATCCGAGCATAGCAAAACAATGAATTCGCACCCTTGGAGGTGTTGATTTCGGCCGTGTTCGCGCTCGTTATCTCCGAAATCTCGTCATCGGAAAGCTCAGATGAAAGTGGCAGCACCACTTTCGGGACGGGAGTTTGGGGAAACATCTGTTCATCTTTGACGACGCAAACCTTTGAGATGAAATCGATTGATTGAGTGCAGTGATCAGCAAACTCGGTCAGCCACGTGTCATCCGTGCCGGATAAGCCATCTCCCGGTTCTGTCTGGACCAGTGTTGGAGGTTTCTTGAGTTCATCCAATCTTCTCTTGAACAAAAGCCATGGAAGTCTCGCTGCAATGTACTGCGCTGCAGCTGCCACGATATACTGCTCCGTTTCCGAAAACGTGCCCCCAATATTCTTTGCGCCAACCACCGAGATAAGCTTCAAGAGAAGAACCGTCTTTGAGCTGTTGCCGCTTCGCCCATTTATGGGCGCTGATATGCAGACAATCATCATCCCTGCATGCTTTTCGACATAGCCGGACTTCAAGTCGCTTTCGTCCAGCTGGGCCGCCTTGAAATGGGCTTTCAATTCTTCTTCATCACTGACGTCAATGACACGCGCTACATGGGTTCCTGGCGCACGGAGGGTCATATCGAATTGGTCGTGGACAATTTGTCCGGGCAGAATTGTCAGATCATTGCGCCGCGATGCATTCTGGGTGTCCCAGAGACAAGTTGAGTTCGTGTTGTCGTGATTAAATTCTCTCTTGAACGCAAACACCCGGCTACAGTTCACAATCTCCTGGATCGAACCACATGCTGTTTCGACAAACTCCTCGAGCTCGAGCTTTCGACGAAGGGATTGCACGAATTTTTCGAGGCCATCCATCGCACGCATTTTCCGTTCATTTTGAATTGCGTTCCCCCAGACCTTCAGAAGCTTGCAAGCTTGGTCAAACGTAATGCGAGGTTCAATCGAGCTGCCAATGACCTGAACGTACCCAATTGTCTCGGTCGGGTTCATGGACGGGTCTTTTCGCGGGATGAGGAAATTCAAATCCAGTCGATGAGCCTTAACAGGGTAAAAGCGTGAGCTGCTTCTGACCCTATTTGGCAGTTTGAGAAGCGGTTGAATCATGCTTTCTTCAAGTGCGGCAGACAACTTCTCTTCCACGTCGCGCGTTGGCATCGCAGCAAAGTTATCAAAGTCGACGCTGGGCAACGAGAAGGGCTTTTTCTGCCGGATGTCATCCAAAGAGGTCAGATCCAGTATCTCTGACTCCGATGTTACAACCCATGCCGTACACCGACGCCGTTCTTCGTCCTTAGGATATCGATCTGTCAGCCAAAGGATCAGGTAGCAGTGCTGGTCAGGTGCGACGGTGCGGCCAAAGGCACGCAAGATCTTCGCTCTGTGTTCCGATAGGCTCTGACGGGTTGTCTGGTTTGTAACGGTCTCGGCCAACTCCAGAACAGCATCGCCAAACTGATCAGTCGGTTCACCCATCGGCAAGTCCCTTTGCTTCAATGACGCATTTACAATCGAGAGCTGATTGAGCAGCCGGCTTCACTAAGCCTTCTCCCATCAGAAAAAGGACTGGAAAAAAGAACAAAACTGCAGGCGCGAGCGAGAAATATCCGTTTTTGAGAAGTGTGTATTTTCTCGAGCAAATACGCGCAATGTCATGACAGTGGTGTAATTGTTCCTCGGCAATTTCGGCGGGTTCAACCGTTTTTAGGGCATCAATGTATTCATCTGAGGTCTCAAATTTGGCTATAGCAATGAAAGAGACGATGCGCTCATTTGACAATGTACTGAGGCGGGGGAAGATGATTGAAGCGAAGATAGCCGCGGAGAATGTCAGAAGAGCTGCAGTGACGTAGCAAAGCGCCTTTATGACTGGCTGACCCTCCAACAACAGAAGGCGAAAGTCCTCGGCATTGGCAAGGTAAGCAAGCAAACCTGCACTTAGTGTAAATCCGAAGCCGGCTTTTGCGTCAGCAAACGCGATCTGGTTGCCGATGTATTCATCTATGTATTCGGCGAATGAGCTCAAATCCTGTTCGGAGCCTTCGCCAAACCCTGTAGATTCTTTACTCTCAGTTCTGTCCATGCTCTCCGGGTCTCTGACACTCTTGCAGGTTAAGCTTAGACTTCCTGGCAGTAATATCCAGTCGATTTTCCAGTTTTCGCCGTCTCAATTCGCAAGTGGCTGAAGTTCGATTTGGGTGATGTCAATGAACACCTTGGACACCAGGGAAGACACTTATGTGTGGATTTGTGTCAAACGCTGAAAGCTGCGCTCCGATCTACTAGAGATCATAATCCGCGTGTCCGGGGGTCCGAGTCCCTCGTCCGCTACCATTTTTTGGGGTCATTGGCCTCCCACATGGACGAGGGAAAGGATCATGGCTTCGAAAGCCTCGTATTCACTCGTGCTAGGAGCGGCTACTTCAAAGTGGCCGCTATTCCCAAATACCCTGATGTTAAAGTTATCATCTGCCGTTGCTGCTGCATGATAGGCAGATTGCGTGTCCGCCAACGGGTCGTGAGCGGAATGGCCGTTTTTGGTGTATTCGAAGTCACAAGCTGACAGTTGAGTTCTGACCCACAAACTCATGTTCATAATGTACCAGAGGCACAGGGGGAGCAGTGATGAGATTTTCAGGGAGCTATTTAGGTAGCAGCCCGAGAAAATCATGATTTATCCGTATTTTTCACAGATAAGTGGCGGAGACGGTGTCCGCCTAACAATCATCCACCCCTTGACACTAGTGCCTTATTTAGCAGTTTTAATACAGTGGTTTAGATCTCTAGCAATCCGTCACTTTCCGACGCTTTCCGCTTGTGGATGTCCTAAACCGTGCTATTATATGGCCACCCTTTGGGACATCGGAGCCGAAATGCCGCGCAAACTTCACAATGCCCTCACCCCTGTAACGGTTCGCAATGCGAAGCCGGGTGTGAGCAAGGACGGCAAAGAGTATGTGAAACGCTATGCGGACGGTGGAGGCCTCTACCTTCAGGTTAAGCCTGGTGGCGCGCGTAGCTGGGTCTGGCGCGGCACGGTTGCTGGTGAGGTGCGGCTGGTAGGACTAGGCAGCGCAGCGGGCGCAAATGCCATCACATTGGCGAATGCTCGCGAGAATGCCCGCGACAAGTCCAAAGAGGCCGCGTCTGGCGTTGTGCCGGTGTCTGATCGCCGCAAGCTACAACGAGAAGCCAGTGCGGCACATCAAGCGGCGAGGATAGCGGGCACTACGTTTCGGGATGCAGCCGAGAGCTTTCTCGAGATGAATGAGGATGGCTGGAAAAACGATAAGCACCGCAAGCAATGGCGCTCGACTCTCAAAACCTACGTCTATGAGCATTTCGGCGACTTGCCAGTGAGTGAGGTTGCGACTGAGCACGTCCTAGCAGCGTTAAAGCCGATCTGGCGCGATAAGCCTGAGACCGCCAGCCGGTTGCGCGGTCGCATTGAGCGGATCTTGGACGCCGCGAAGGTGGAGGGCTTGCGAGAGGGTGAGAACCCGGCGCGATGGCGCGGACACCTTGAGCATAGCCTGACAAAGCCGAGCAAGGCCAAGCAACGCCGCAATGAGCGGCTGGGTAAAGCGGCACACCATGCAGCGATGCCTTACCCGCAACTCCCCGCATTCATCGAGACGTTACGTGCGCAAGAGGGAATCGGCGCGATGGCCCTAGAGTTCACGATTCTGACAGCCTCCCGCACGGGTGAAACCATTGGTGCGAAGTGGCGCGAGGTTGATCTGGATAAGGCGCTTTGGACGATCCCAGCCGAGAGAATGAAGGCCAATGCGGAGCATACCGTGCCGCTATCTGATCGAGCTATCGAAGTTTTGAAACGCGTCCACCCTCTTGCCAAGGCCAAGGCGGACCCTGCCAACCGTTCGCTTTTTCCCTCATACCACGGTGGAGCCCTGACAAATATGGCGATGCTAATGCAGCTACGGCGGCTGGTTGCATCTAGAGGGACTGGGCCAAGCCTCACGGTTCACGGCTTCCGCTCCAGCTTCCGAGATTGGGCAGCGGAGAGCACAGGCTTTTCTCATCAAGTGTGCGAGATGGCCCTCGCTCACACCATCGGAAACAAGGCCGAGGCCGCTTATCGGCGCGGCGCGCTCTTACCTAAGCGGCGCAAGCTCATGCAAGCATGGGCGGACTATTGCGATGGGCAAACGGTGGCTGATGTCGAGGCGGGCAACGTTATGCCGATCAGAGCGAGCGCCAGTTGAAAAACAATCAGAGAATATCAAGCGCTCAGCCTTTGGGGGACTGCATCACTCTGAAATTTGACGGGCGCTAACCGAGTTCCCATGTAATGCTTAGCGCAAAGCATGGAGAATTTATGGCGGAACTTCGACACCGATTTTTCTATCACGAAAAGGGAAACCACGATGAGCGGTGGCACTACCTTGCGCGGGACACAGAAACTGGCGAAGTTTGGATCGTCAATGGGTATGCTCCGATGGGTGAAGAATATCACGAGAGCACTTCAAGCATCGAAGAATTTCTCACCGTCGACAACAGTTCGGCTAGAAGCAATCTGCTCACCTTGATTGGCTCACTCATTCCGGACGAAGCCAATGCCTAAAGGCCCGAAAGGACAAAAATGACCTGCTGATGTTGTCAGCAACGCCGTGCGCGTCATGAACGTGCTCACTGGCGAAGCTGATGATGAATCGCCAGACGATGGCAAAGACAAAGCCGCGCAGGCTATGGGCAAGAAGGGTGGAAAAGCGCGGGCCGCGTCCATGACAGCGGAGCGGCGCAAAGAGATCGCCCGCAAAGCCGCTGAGAAACGGTGGTCAGCGAAGGAGACTTGACCCAGGTTGTGATTCTGATTATTAATTAATTTTGAGAATCGCAACGTGAGGTTTCTATGCCCGGCCTAGTTTTGATCGAAGACTTTGAGGTGGTCCCCGAATTAGAGGCAATGCTGCTTCCTCGGGAGGTCATGCTGGACATTTTTGACATGGCTGCAGGTGAATGGGCGAGGGTCAACTCAGACGATCCTGTCGAGACGGGGCTTTATGAAATGCGCCGCTGGATGACCCGTTATCTTCGCACTGATGTCCGTCTGGCCGAGCTGGGTTGGACGTCGTGTAAAGCGGGTCAAATTGAGGGGATTCGTCATGACGGCCTCCGCAAGAAGCTCATTTTTGCCAATACGGATCAACGGACTGGTGTACCAAGCAAAAGGCCAAGCAATGTGTCGCAGAAGGGCCCACGTACGAAATCTTTGACAGAGAGTAATCTGAGGGCTGATGCGCCTGATATGTATGGCTATTCTGGAGTAGAGGCTGATGATCCGATTTTGTCGTATGATTTTTGGTGCTTTTGCGGGCACATAAGCGACGAAAAGATGTCTGCTGAAATTTCGCGGCCAATTGAGGTGACAGACGGTTATCTTCGGGATTATTCGAAGCGCATTATGTTGATTGAACCACAAGAGTATCGTGGATCGGGGAGGACAGCGCCAGTGCCAGAAGAATTTGCAGATATTGAAACGCCTACGATAACCGCCAAGGCGTAAGATGTTCAATCCTGAGAGACTGACCATCGCCCGCGAACGCAGGGCGATGACCAAGAAAGGAGTCGCTGAGGAAATCGGCGTCTCCACAAACACAATCTTGCGCTACGAAGCTGGCGAAATTGAACCGACTGCTGAAAACCTTGAGAAGCTTGCTGCCGCGCTCAGCTTTCCCGAGGAGTTTTTCTTGGGTGGTGATGTGGACATGCCTCTCATGTCAAATGCCAGTTTTCGTGGTCTGGCGAGTAAGACAGAGAAGGTCATGAAAGCTGCCCTTCAGTCGGGGACTTTGTCTTATATCTTCGATGATTGGATTTCAGATCGCTACGATAGGGCCAGCGTCCAACTGCCTGAGTATCCTGCTGAGATGGAGCCTCAAGTCGCTGCAAAGCTCTTAAGAGAAGAATGGAAATTAGGCCACAAGCCGATTGAAAACATGGTGCATCTTATGGAGGCTAAGGGCATTCGTGTCTTCTCCCTGGCCGAAAACAACAAAGATATAGATGCCTTTTCCGTTTGGCGTGATGACATTCCATACGTTTTTCTAAATCGCTTCAAGTCTGCGGAGCGCAGTCGCTTTGATGCGGCACACGAGCTTTGTCATCTGTGCCTACACAAGCATGGTGGCGCTGCTGCGGAGAAGAAAAATAGTCCAATTGAGCGTGATGCTAACTCTTTTGCGGGTGCCTTTTTGATGCCGGATGAGGACGTTCGTGCGATTGTAAAACGTCAGATTTACAGTGTTGACGATCTATTGCCTTACAAAAAGAGATGGCGAGTGGCCGCTGTTGCCTTGGCATATCGTCTATTCGAACTGGGCATTATTCCCAAAAGCCGTAGCAACTCCTTCTATGTTGATATGTCTCGTAGAGGATGGCTCAAGAGCGAACCTGGCGGAATTTCACGAGAACAGTCCAGCGTTTGGCAACAGGTCTTTGATGATCTGAGGGCAAAGGGAATTTCGAAATTCGACATATCACAATCTACCGGATTGCCTTTGAAGGAAATTGAAGACGCTCTTTTCGGTCTGGCAAACATGATTTCGATTGATGGGACTGGATATAGAACTGAGCGAAAGACCTCTCACCTTCACCTAGTAAACTGAACTAATTTGCTGGCAGTGACGCGCTTTGTTGCTGTAACCCCAAGGCGGCCTGTCCCCTTGCTTGCAGTAAACTCAACGCCCTTGGCCTCGAGCGCATGGCGCATGGCTTCCACGGTAGATTGCGCTACCGGATCGCCCTTTTCGAAGCGCTGAGCGGTTATGCGTGATATGCCAGCCAAGTCCGCCAGATCGTGCAGATTGAGCTTCAATGCGGCTCGCGCCATTCGTGATTGTATCGGTTCCATGCTGATACAAATAGTATCATTACGAGCTTGACGCAAGCCCTTGCTAGTGATACTTAAAGTATCAGCGGATGGATGAATGAAAGGCCGACAAATGACTGAGCAAACCAATATTCCGAGCCAAGCTACATGGGCAATCGTTCTGGAGCGATTCAAGAGCGCCAAAGCAGCGAGCGAGACGTATGCGCGCGACCATTGGCTGGCGGCTGGCACTGATGCCCCGCAAGAGGTCGACGACACTATGGACCGGCTGGCCGGCGACTTCAGCGATGCGCAGTCAGACTTGATGGCAACACCTGCGCCCGATCTGGAGGCGCTATCACACAAGCTCGACGTCGCGATGCGGTTAGAGAATGGTGACGACCCCACAATGACGGCATGGGAGCCTGAGTTCCTTGCTCAGATCATTGCAGACTATCGCCGCTTGCTCACACCGGGGCCAGTATTGCAGGCGGCCTAAGTCGTCTAACAGTTGCCGGGGATAGGGCGACGGCCCGAAAGCGCAGTCCACCCACTCGCGTTTCCCCGGCATTCTTTTGCGGGCCGCAGGGGTGCGGAAATGGGCGAAGACCCTACACATTCGATCAGTTCTGATGATCCATCATATTGGGCGCTTTGGGAATTGCAGCAAGGCAATACGGCTGCGAGTGCAGAGTTGTTGCTTAGCGGCGAGCCTTTACACCCGCTCTTGCTCGCCGAGTTGGGCGACTTACTCCTAGGCGACCACGAAACCCATGAGCTACGCCTGCAGCGCAAGAAGCTTGGAGCGCCAAAGAAAAAGGCTAATCACCGGCGAGAACGAGAATTGCTGGAGTTTTACGAACAGTGTGAGCGGGACTACCCCAATGAGCAGAAGAAGGCTCTAATCGGGCGCACTGCGGACAAGTTCTATCCAGATGAAAAGAGCCCTGATCGCAAGGTCTATGATGCGCTCGAACGGGCGCGCTCGAGACGCGAGAACATGAAAAGAATGTTTGCGACGCACCTCTCTAGGGGGACTTAAATCTAGCCCCTCAGAATTTGGGAAAAAAGCGCCGACTTTCTCGCATGCACTAATTCACCCAAGCTCGAAATTGTGTGTATTTGGTTTTGCCGTCACTTACGGAAAAGGACGGCCAATGAACGCCAAAGCAACACCCCCGCCTGAGCTATCGACCGCGATCAGCTACACCATCCTCGACGCCTGCAAAGTCACCGGCCTTGGCAAGTCAAAGCTTTATGAGCTCGCTAGCGCAGGAAAAATACGGCTGGTAAAAGTCGGGCGCCGCAGCCTGATTCCAGCAACGGATCTTCGCAATCTAGTCGAAGGGGAGTCCGCCCAATGAGCTCCCCTCCAGAAATGCGAAGCCCCGGCACTGGCAGCAACCAATCCGGGGCAAAGAGAACCTTTAACGCAGCAGCCTCTTGTAAGAACGAACATAGCCCAAGCGGCATGGGCTTACAACCGCCGACAGGCCCTCTCTCAACCTATCCCGGCAGTCCCGGTAGTAAAGGCCCCGATGGCACGTCTCAGGACGCCGCAAACGCCATAGCGGGGCGCGTGAGTGAACTTCGCAAACTTGGCCTTGTCGAGAGTACCGGAGAGCGCCGCCGCAATCCCTCAGGTCAAAGCGCCGCCGTGCAGCGCATCACCTCGCTCGGATTAGAGGTGTTGAAATGAGCCTCGAAACCATCACAATAATGGCGCTCGCATCAGCTGAAGGCCTTACGGTTGTCTCTAAGGTCCATGAACGCGGGCAAGGATGGCCTGCCATCGGGAGCAGGCTCGACGGGCGCACAATCCTTTGGTGCGCGCGCAAGGCGGCTGAGTGCCAAGCGGTCTTTCAAGTCCAGGTTGTGGGTGATGGCCAGCCGAGCTTTGAAGGTGGCGGCGAATGAGCTCCTTCCCCGACGATGGGTTGATCAGCCTACACCCAGATGGTGCGAGCGAAAAACAGATCATCGAGAGCCTGACTGCACTAGATCTTGTTGAGCTCTCCAAAGTCAAAGCACAGCCGCAAGCATTCGCGATCTCGGAGTTTGTGCCAGCCGGTGAAGTCACGCTTTTCACGGGCGCGGGGAGCACAGGCAAGAGCCTTTTGGGGCAACAGCTAGCAACCGCCGCGGCCGCCGGGATTGGTAGCCTAAATCTCGACATTGCCAAAGGCCCTGCGATCTATCTGACTTGCGAGGATGGGCCAAAGCAAATGCACTTCCGCCAAGAGTGGTTATGCAAGGGCCTCGGCATCGGAATGGCCAGCCTCGTAGGCAAGCTTCACCTTATCAGCCGTCGAGGCGAATTGAGCAATGAGCTTGGCGTCGATGACAAGGGCGAAGGTCTCATCACCTCAAGCCTTTTTCAGCGTATCGAGCGCACAATAAGGGAAACCGGCGCGCGCCATGTTTGGCTCGACAACGTGGCGCATCTGTTTGCAGGCAATGAGAACGATAGAGGCGAAGTCACCCGCTTTGTGAACCTCTTGAACCGGCTGGCAGGCAACACCGGCGCAGCAATCGTTTTGGTTGGCCATCCCAGCAAAGGCGATCACACCTATTCTGGCTCGACGGCTTGGCTCAATGCCGTTCGCTCTCAGTTTGTGATTGAGCACGATACGGAAACCGATGTGCGCACCCTTACGAACCCAAAGGCCAACTATGCGGCAAAGGGGCAGCAAAGGCGCTTTGTCTGGCTGGATGGTGTGTTTGTGCTCGAGGATGACTTGCCGCCCGATAAAGCGAAGGCTCTATTAGATACGGCCAAAGCGCATTCTGAGAATGAGGCTTTCCTGCAATGCTTGGCTGAGTTGACCCGGCAAAGGCGCGCGGTCTCTGACAGCAAGAACGCAACAAACTTCGCCCCGAAAGTCTTTGTTCGGATGAATGAGGGCAAGCCATTCGGCATGCAAGGTATGGAGCGCGCGCTTGATCGCCTTTATCGGCTCGACCGCATCGAAAAGGCTGAGCTCTGGAAGGGGCCAGATCGCAAGCCCGTGTTTGGTTTGCGGGAGGTGCGGGAAGGTTCAAATTCAGACTGTCTCGCAAGTGGTTAAGTCATTGATTTTATTGCGGGGAGGTCTGCGGGATACTGTCCGCGTAAGGTGCGGGGAGGTTGCTCTTAAGTCATTGATTTTATTGCGGGTCGGTTTGTGCGGGAGTGTGTGTGTATATAAATATATATGGGCGGGGCCTTTAGCCCCCCGCCTGAATATTAGACTTGCGGGCCAATGCGGAGACAGAATTGATGGAGGATGATTACGCCAAAACGCCGTACGAATATAAGGAACCGGACCAAGATGGTTGGCTCGGCTGTGTGCTTGTTCCTGTGGTGGTCGGACTGGCTGCTTATTGGGTCTTCTCAGACCCCGCACCCGAAACCGTGGCCGCGCGCGATGATGCACGTGAAATTCTTCGAGCTGAGCAGGCCGTGGCGGCTCGCCTGCGAGATCCAGCCAGCGCTAGCTTCATGGCCACACGGCTTGCGACAGGCGGCGCCGTCTGCGGGACAGTGAATGCTCGCAATGGATTTGGCGGCATGAGCGGAAACCAGCGATTCGTGGTCCAGTACGGCGTTGCGCTAATCGAGGGTGATGAAGACTTTGAGTCGGTCTATTCAGCCAATTGTTGAGTCCTCCAAAGCAAGAAGGGGTGAGTCTCAATCACCCCGCCAAGCCACAATATCGAAGCCCGATCCCGTCCAGTGCCACCATGTTTCCGAGGCACCCCGCGTCCGCCAATGGCTCGCAGGAAACTTGCCCGGCGCCATCCGAGTGCCATTGCGAAACATCACTGCGGGCATAGCGTCACCAGCGACCGGGCAACCAGCACCATCATGGGCGCGCCACCCGTCTGGCAAGGCAAGGTCTTTTGAAGGTGGAGAGCGACGGCGCGGCATGGTGCATCATCGCCCGCGCGGCTGGCCTATGCAACGCTTAAAGTAGCACTGAGTAGCCGTCCAAATTTAGATCTAAAGTAGATGCGAGTAGAAAGCAGGCCCGGTTGAAAAAAGTTGAAATGGAACCTCAGAAAACTTCAGATCGAACCTGAAAAAACCTTACTTTCGATGGCTCAAAACTGCCCTTTGTGACTGTACCAAAGCGCCTTGCCACTAGGGTCCACCATGATGACGTGATGCGTCATCGAATGGCCCACGCGGTCTAGCCATTGGTAGGCCGTGTTGCCATCCTTGGAAGCGGTCACAGCATTGGGTTTGCCGACGGCTTGAACAATCTCCGAGATTGGCTTGCCTGCCACGTCTCCCATGCTTGCAAAGTGCGCCGCGCGCTGATTGCTATAGAACGCGCCGCCGATGGCTGGAGCGACCACAAAGGCAACGATTGCCACAATAACCCAAATCCAAATATCGCCCATTTCGTTCACTGATTAAGCGCCAAATTTCCGGGCAAAGATGTTAACAAATGCGAAGGTTGAATAGCGCTTTTCCATTGTTAGCAATGTTGCTTCCCATTGCCGTGAATATTGCTCTCAAAACTGAGCGACACCCCCTTTGAGCGGGCGATAACGCCAGCCGCGAACGATAAGACTACGGTAAGTCCCGCCGCTTCGGGCGGGGCGCACGGCAATGGTTGGGCGGCTGAGAAGCTGATCAGCCAACTATCAGGATAGATTTGGCGACTATGGACAGCTGCTGTTGGCACAGATTAGACCTACAGGGTGAATCACCCTGGGGGTATTATGATTGGTTGGCTAGTCGCTTTTTGGAACGGTCTACCAAACTGGGCGCGGACGTTGGTGAAGCGCGCAGCGTTTTCGAGCCTACTTTTAGCGACTGTATCGTATGTTGCCACGCATTGGTATGCGATGACTTACGGAGCGAGGATACCTCTCGAAGGTGTACCGTTTCTTATTGCTCTGTCAGTCATAGCAAGCTTTTTACTGACTCTAATCTCACTATCGACTCTCATTTTGATTCCATTGGGAAAGAACTACGAATCGGTAGCTGCATATCGCGAACGGATATACAGTGGCGATAGAAGCATTGATCATCCAGATGGTGCTCTGACGCGAATATACTTCGCAGCCATGCGCCAAGCTGAGATACTAATTCGAACAATGGCTTTCGTCTTGATCCTTATCGGCGTTGCTTTGGCAGCGGCTAGTGCATTTGTAGTCTACGCCGCCTGGGAAAGAGGATCTGCCATTAGCGCCGTGGACTGGTTTGTCATAGTTACTCCTCTGCCGGTTATCGCGTTTCTAGTTTTCGCTCTACTCAATCGTCTCACTATGAGATCGTTCGAACAGGCTAGCCTTCTGATTTATGTCGTATCAGTCACCGCTCTTGTCTTTGGAATGCTTGGTCCTCTCTTCGATCATGTGTTGAGAGCAACGCGATATGGTGGTGGGGTCGCCGTAGAGGTTTCGCTAAATGAAGGGCGCTCAGTTCAAGTCGGGAGTCTATTCCTAGTCTCATCTGACACAGTGACCTTGTGGAGCTGCGAAGATGATCGCTTCTATGAACTCAATGCCGATATTGTTGACCATATCGCGTACATGCCAAACCCAGTTTGGACGTTACCGGAACCCCGGAGCTGGTCTGAAATTACCATGGGAACGGCTGGAGAAGTCTGGCCTGCCTACAGGATCGAAGCGAAGACATCATCGGGCTACGATCTGAGCGCTGATGAACTAGAGATCATTAGTCGGACTGAACGGATGATAGGAGCGTCGCAAGATATTGACACTCGTTGCTAGAGTGCATGCATCGGCTGCACTGCAACAGAAAACCCCGGTTTGGCATCAGCCTCCCCGGGGCAAACTCAAGCGAAAATAAGAGCGATTAGCCAAACAATTGCCCAAAAGCAGTTACCGACATTCACCTTTACTTCGACCGCCACAGTTTTCTTGCACTTAGTTGCCATTGAATGGCTCCTAAGGCCGCAAGCGCTCGCAGCCCATAAGGGATACGAAAAGCTTCTAGTGCAACCATTGAGGCAAGGTTGCCAGCAATTGCCCCACCTTTCTAGAGCGTCCTCTAAACCAGGCAGCATCATGGAATCCCAACCGCAGGCCTCGGCGAAGAACGTCCGACTGGAGGTCGCTACGGGTCGCCCCCTTTAGGAGGGTGATGTACGAACACTTCCCAGTGGGCTGGCTTTCCACACCAGCTCTATCTGTGTTCGCTGAGAGAATGAGTGAACAAGCCTCTGGAGCCTAGCCCTGAGCTGGGCTTTACCAACACATCTGAACGCGAATTAGCTGATCTCTAGCCAGTCTTAATGACCCATGACGTCAGTGTAAGTGCGATCAAACTGGGAAATGCGCTCCGAAAGCGCAAAGCGAATCCGATTCAATGATCTGACACACACTTTGGTCATATCAAGATAACTAGCCTGCATTAGTCCTGTTTCCGTCTTTGGGTGTTCTCAGAGGGATCTACCCAGTGATGATTAGTACACCTTTTGACACATCTATCTCGCCGGATGTCAGCTAGACATGTATTTCTGCGGCTAAATGGCGGAGACGGTGGGATTCGAACCCACGAAAGAGTTGCCCCTTTACACACTTTCCAGGCGTGCGCCTTCGACCACTCGGCCACGTCTCCGCATGCCCTTTTCGGGCAGACCCGGGCGGATAGACGCAAGCTCCCCCTTTCGCAAGCGGCTTGAGGGTGGCAGATAAGCCAATATGAAAAAACTGCTTCTGACTGCCGCCTGCGCCTTTGCGCTCACCCTGCCCGCTCATGCCCAGACCGAGGCACCCGAGGAGCCAGCTGAAGCGCCCTCGCCCAATGAGATTGTGAACTCCGCTCCGCAAGAAGAGTGGATTGCGATTGCGGCGGAGGACTTGCTGGTCATGACCCTCGCGCCAGACCGTGATGGCAATGAACGCACGGTCATCCTGCAATTGATGCCAGCCCCGTTCAGCCAAGGTTGGGTGGCAAACATCCGCACCCTCGCCCGAGCTGAATGGTATGACGGCATCAGCGTGAACCGCGTGCAAGACAATTACGTCGTCCAATGGGGCGATCCCGGGCACGATAATCCTGAAAGCGGAGAGGTGGAGACCAAGCCGCTGCCTCAGGGTTTGCGGGTGATGGGAGAGGAGGAATACTTCACCACGAACGGAATACTCTCCGAAAGTCTGATCCAGCAAATGACCGGTGTTGATATCAGCGAAGCTTCAAAAGAAGATATCACTGACGCGCTCGCAAAACTCGGGCGCTCTGGTTTTAGAGCAACTCGAGAACTCCTTGATCAGAGTATTGGGGTAGATCGGTACTCAGTAAGAGCTATGCTCTATTTTGGTTGGCCACTTGCTCATGACGGCGAGGTACCCGCATCTAATGTTTGGCCCGTCCATTGCTACGGCATGGTTGGCGTGGGTCGCTCCTACTCCCCCGACACCGGCTCAGGCGCGGAGCTTTACACCGTCATCGGCCATGCGCCGCGGCATCTGGATCGCAACATTGCGCTGGTGGGCCGCATTATCAGCGGGATGGAGCATCTGTCTTCTTTGCCGCGTGGGTCAGGCGCTTTGGGCTTTTACACCGAAGAGCAAGCGGACCTGCGCACCCCCATCCAATCCATCCGGGTTGCCAGTGACTTGCCCGACACCGAGCGTCCGCAATTCGAATACCTCTCCACCGAAGGCGCGACCTTTGCCGCTTATGCTGAGGCGCGCGCCAATCGCCGTGATCCGTTCTTTATTGTGCCCGCAGGCGGGGCGGATATCTGCAATATTCCGGTGCCCGTGCGCGCGGTCGATGCTTCGGGCGACGAGTGAGCGACACGCATAACAATACCGTTTCAGCCACGCTCCCGCTGAAGCGGTGGGTGGGTGATGGCGCGACCTATCACTTGGTAACCTTCACCGATGAAGCCGCCGAGGCGCTGTCTATGCATGCGACCTTGCACCGGCTCGAATTTGGGCGGCAGCGCGGGTTTGGCTCGGTCAAAGTCATGGCGCAGATTGGCGCGACGTCTTGGAAAAGCTCGGTCTTCCCGCAGAATATCGATGGCGATGCGAAGAACGGCAAACACTGGGTGCTGTTGGTGAGCAAGAAGGTTATGCGAAAAGAGGACCTTGCGCCCGGTGATCCGATTGATGTCGAGGTGACCCCGATCTAATCACGCCGCTTTCACTCCGGTATCGCGCGTTTCCAGATCGCGCGCTGACCGGCGCACATCGTGAATGAAATCAGTGGCTTTGATGCGCAGTTCATCCGCGTGAGAGCCTAAGGCCTGCGCCCCGCCGACCACATCATCTGCTGCTGTCCCAGTTGCCTCACTGGATGATCTCAGCAGCCCGAGACGCGAGCTAACCTGCGCGGAATCGCCGGCAAGCTTATCAATATTGCGCGCAAGATCCGTGGCGGAGACCGATTGCTGATCAACCGCGCTGGCGATCATCACGGCGGTCTGTTCCAATTCTCCAATGCGTCTGACAATCGTGGTGAGGTCGTCTGCGCTTGATTGCGTGGAGTTTTGCATCGCCGATATCTTGTCCGTCACCGAATTGGCCGCATTGCTGGTTTGCATCGCCAGCTCTTTCACCTCGCTCGCCACCACTGCGAAACCGCGTCCCGCCTCGCCGCCGCGCGCGGCCTCTATCGAGGCGTTGAGGGCAAGCAGATTGGTGCGCTGAGCAATCGTTTGGATCAATTCAACAATCGCGCCCACTTCAATCGCGGCCTGCGACAGGTCAGTCATTTTGGTGTTGGCTTCATCCACCATGTCACTCGCCCCTCGCGCCAATTCTGCAGAAGCCGAGGCCTGACGGCTGATCTCACCAATCGACAGCGCAAATTCGTCTGTCGCGGCGGCGGCGGCTTGGACGTTATCGGTAGAGCTCTGCATCGCCTCGCTCGCGCTGCCTGCTTGCTCGCTGGACCCGGCGGCCAAACTGACCATTTCGCGCGAGGTGGATTTCAGCTGGCTCGATGCAGCGGAGACCGCAGTGATCAAATCGCCGACTGATACTTCGAATGCGTCGGCCAAACCTTCAAGCAGCTGGCTTTTTTCGTTCCGCAAGTCGCGCATTTGTTCAGCCACCAATTGCTGTTGAGCCAGCTGAGTTTCTGCATCGTGCGCACGAGCATCGTTCAATTTGCGCAATTCGAAGGAGCTGCTGCGAAACACGGCGAGCGAGCGGGCCATATCGCCAATTTCATCCCGGCGATCACCGCCGGGAATGGGCGAACTAACGTCACCATCGGCCAATTTCTTCATCGCGCCTGCAATGTCCGTGATCTGGCCCACAACATGCGCGATCATCGCCCGCACACCGATTGCCGAAACGGCGATGGCGGCCAATGTCAGAGCGACACATAATGCAAAGCTCAACACGATCCCGTCGATCAGATCGTTAATCGATTTCACCGCGTGGCGGGTCAGGAGTTTGAAAGTCGCATCAAGGTTGCTGGCGCATTGCCGCGCCTGTGCTTGCAATCGGGCAAAGGTTTGAGGCGATGCATCCAGGGTAAGCTGTTCAACCTCCCTTGCTTTGATCGCGATAATGTCCCGCTCTTTTATCATCGCCGCGATGGTCGCATCGGGATAACGCCCGCTGCCCAGCTCTATCGCTTCGTTCATCTTGTCGTGCGCGCGCTTCACGTTCGTTACCGCGGCTGTCAGGTACGCCTCGTTCCCTTGCGCTTTGGCGTCTGACAATTCGCGGGCCACTTGCGACATAGCCAGCGCCGCCTGCCCCACGCGGACTTCGGCTGCGACACGCTCTGAATGGTTGACACCAGCGATGCCGAAATAGGCGAATTGGCCGAGCAGAATGCCCGCGACCAAAAACGGCAATAGCGCTGCGCCAAAAACGACAGAGCGCAATTTGGCGCTGAGTGACCAGTCTTTGAATATTTGAAAGAGCCCCGCGCCTTTACCGGACATAATCTCGTCATCCGCCCTGTCGTCATCCGCACCGCCGCCATCCACGCCGGGCGCCTTAAAGCTGTGATTGAGAATGCTCATGTTCGGGGCCACAATTCCAGTTGCCGCGCCCAGCCACACACGGTTTTGCATGGGGTCAAGCGCGTGCACCTTGGATGGTGCAAACGCGCTTAAGTCATGGTTAAATGGGGTCTAGCGATCACCCCTCACAGACGTGCGACTACAATCGGTCCGCCTGAGCCACGGCATCGCTGGCACGCAGAGCGCTCAATATGCGGGTAAGGTGCGCCAGATCCTGCACTTCGGCATCGATATTGTACGTCGTGAACGGGTGGTCGAGCTGGGTTTGGATCAGGCTCGTCACGTTAATCTTGTTCTGCGCGAAAATGCCCGCCATCTCTGCCAAAGTGCCCGGACGGTCATAGATGGTTACCGCCAATCGACCGGTCGCCCCATGCGAACGACGACCCCAATTCAGGTCCAGCCAATCGGTGTCGACGCCATCCGCCAACTCCAGACAATCGATGGTATGCACGCTGACCCGCTGACCCTTGCGGCGCAGGCCTACAATCCGGTCGCCGGGGACGGGGTGGCAGCATTCGGCCAATTCGAACGCGACACCCGGCGTCAGGCCCCGGATCGAGATTTCGCGTTCATGGCGCGACCATTCCTCGTCCTCTTTGAATTCTGCCGTGCAGCCGGGGACCAGCGCTTCCATCACTTCGCGATCAGTCAATTTGGCAGAGCCGATGGCGAACATCAGATCGTCGGGCTCTTCCAGCCCCAATCGCTCCACCGCTGCGCGAATGGCCTTCTTGCCGATGCGGGCGGGTACGCGGGTGGTGATCTCATCAAACAACTTCGCGCCGATCTCAGCGACCTCACCGCGTTCTTTCAATCGAACCGCGCGGCGGATTGAGGCACGCGCTTTGCCGGTGACGACAAAGCCCAGCCACGACATCTTCGCATCGGCGGCTTTGCCTTTGATAATCTCGACCACATCACCATTGGACAGTCGCGTGCGCAGCGGCATGTGGCGCCCATTGATCTTCGCCCCGACACAGGCAAGGCCCAGATCCGTGTGGACCGCGAAAGCGAAATCAACCGCGGTCGCGCCTTTGGGCAGCTGAAACAGTGCGCCTTTGGGAGTGAAGGCAAAGATGCGATCCTGATAAATCGCCATACGCGTGTGTTCGAGCAGTTCTTCTGCGTCGTGGCTCGCATCGACAATCTCAATCAGATCGCGCAGCCATCCCACTTCGCCATCGGCGGTGTCTGATTGCTTGTAAGCCCAATGCGCAGCCAGCCCGAATTCATTGCGGCGATGCATCTCACGCGTGCGGATCTGCACCTCAACTCGCATCGAATTTTCATACATCAAAGACGTGTGGAGAGAGCGATAGCCGTTGTTCTTCGGCGTCGAGATGTAGTCCTTGAATCTCCCCGGCAGAAATTGCCACGTCGTGTGCAGAACACCCATCGCGCGGTAACAATCCGCATCATCCTCAGTCAGCACGCGGAATGCCATGATATCAGTGACCTGTTCAAAGCTGACATGCCGCTCCGACATCTTTAGCCAGATCGAAAACGGGTGCTTTTCGCGGCCCATCACTTCGACGTTCAGGCCCGCCTCGGCCAGCGCCTGTTTGATCGAAAGCGCAATCGCATCGACCTGCCCGCCATCTTGCCCGCGCAGCTCATCCAGCCGGTTGGTGATTGTGGTGTAGGCCTCTGGCTCCAGCTCCTTGAACGCCAGCGCCTGCATCTCGCGCATATACTCATACATGCCCACACGCTCGGCAAGGGGCGCGTAGATTTCCATCGTCTCACGCGCAATCCGCTGGCGCTTTTCCGGCTTTTTGATGAAATGGAGCGTGCGCATATTGTGCAACCGGTCAGCCAGTTTGACGAGCAGCACGCGGATATCCTCAGACATAGCGAGCAGGAATTTGCGCAAATTCTCCGCCGCCCGCTCATCCTCAGGCATCGCTTCAATTTTTGACAGCTTGGTCACACCATCGACCAGCCGCGCGACCTCAGTGCCAAAATTGGCTTCGATATCGTCGATAGTGACCAGCGTGTCTTCGACCGTATCGTGCAGCAATGCGGTGATGATCGTTTCCTGATCTAGCTGCAGGTCCGTCATCAGGCCCGCGACTTCGATAGGGTGCGAGAAATAGGGGTCACCGCTGGCGCGTTTCTGGCTGCCATGTTTTTGAACGGTGTAGACATAGGCGCGGTTCAGCAGGGCCTCATCGGCGTCGGGATCATAGGCTTTGACCCGTTCCACAAGTTCATATTGGCGCATCATGTCGCCTGTGAATATGTGCCGACCTGCGCACCGGAGCAAGCGCGTTGTTGCCCGCGCGCAAGAATAGTTGCGGCGGTGGCTGTTTGAGCGGACATGCTGCGTCAAACACCTCGCACAAACTGGCACCCGTTATTGTCCCTATCTCCGTTTCAAAGGAGCAGAAAGCGCTGGCGGATTACGTCCATGATATGTCCGAACTCACGCTTTCCGATAACAGCCCAAAGCCCGGCATGGCCGGCTATGCCGCGCTTGGCTGCGGCATTGTCGCGATTGGCGTGGCATTGGTCGATGCGACATCGCTAGCGTTGCAAGAGCTGGTGGTTGCGCCCTCGTTGATCGCAGTGGGCATGGGAGCGCTCGCCTTTGGCCTGCGGGAAATGTCAGTTCGAGAACAATTCGCAGCGCAAGCGCGTGGCAATGCCGCCGCCCGGCGCGAGCTAGAAGAAAAGATGCACTGGCTCAAAACAACAGAGGCCCACGCAAAAATTGGTCATTGGCGGCTCGACCTTAACAATGATGACGTGTTTTGGTCCGACACGACCTATGCAATCCACGGATTGGAGCCGGGCACCCCGCCCAGCCTCGATCAGGCGCTGAATTATTATCACGAAGAAGACCGCGACATCGTCGTCACGTCAATCGACCGTGCGCGGCTGTCGGGAGAGTTTGAATCTTTCAAAGTGCGCCTGATCAATGCGCAAGGTCACATGCGATACGTCGAATCCGGCGCGAGCGTTGAGTTTGCAGAGGATGGCAGGCCGGTCGCTTTGCTAGGGATCTTCAAGGACCGAACCTCAGAAGAGGAAATGCAGCACGAATTGCGCGAAGCAAGCTCCGATGCGCATGCTTTGGCCCGAGCAAAGGGGCTGTTCCTTGCGCGCATGAGCCACGAAATCCGCACGCCTATGAATGGCCTGTTGGGCTTCGCCGAAATGCTGGCGCAATCCGAACTGGACTCAGAGCAACAACAGCACGCCAACTATATCGTGGAATCAGGCCATTCCTTGCAGGCTTTGCTCAAAGAAATCCTCGATTTCACCAAAGTCGAAGCGGGCAAGGTTGAGGTGAAGCCGGTGCGCACCAGCTCCGCTGACCTGATCGCAAATGCGCTGCAATCGGTGCAGCCTGAAGCGCAGCGAAAACGTATCCGTCTGTCAGAGAATATCGCCGCCGATGCGCCTGCTTACTTCACCGCAGACACGCTGAGGTTGCGCCAAATCCTCGTCAATTTGCTCTCCAACGCGGTGCGCTACACCGATCAGGGCATGGTCTCGCTGTCCTTGCGACAGGCGGATGGCGCGCTCTATTTCGAAGTGAGCGACACCGGAACCGGTATCGCACCCAAAATGCTGGAGCGGATTTTCGACCCGTTCATGCAAGAGGGCGATCATTCCAAGACAGAGCGCGGCGGCACCGGGCTTGGCCTCGCCATCAGCCGCAATCTGGCACAGGTTTTGGGCGGATCACTGGAAGCCAGCAGTGTGCCGGGTGAAGGGTCGACCTTTACTCTGATGATCCCGCTGGTGCGCGCAAACGCGCCTCCAATATCGGCGAAGGACGAGGTTTCGACGCCCGCCACACCGCCAAAGATCGTCGCAAATCCGGCTGCGCATTCACCCAGTTCACCGGACAAATTGCGCATTTTGGTGGCCGAGGATTTCGATATCAATCGCGAATTGGTCACACAGATGCTCGCGCGGCTGGGGATCACCATCGAATGTGCCGAAGATGGCTTGGAAGCGGTCAGCATGGTGCACCAGGCCCGCGCAATCGGGCGCCCGTATCATCTGGTGTTGATGGACCTGCAAATGCCGCGACTTGACGGGTTTGGCGCGACCAAGCGTCTGCGCGCAGCGGGTCTGACCGAAGAAGACCTGCCGATTATTGCCGTCACCGCCAATGCGTTTCAGGATGACATTGAAAACTGCTTTGCCGTGGGCATGCAGGCGCATCTGGCCAAGCCATTATCGATGGATCAATTGGCGCGAACCTTGGACCAATGGCTGCCGGGCGGTCTGCCCAAACCGGATGCGAATGCGGCCTAAATCCCGCTTTAACTCCAGGTCGCCCGCGGTGGCAGGCTCATCAGAATTGCATCGATATTACCGCCGGTTTTCAACCCAAAGATCGTGCCGCGATCATAGACGAGGTTAAACTCGGCATAGCGCCCTCGATATTCCAGCTGGCGCGCCTCATCCTCCGGCGTGAAATCCGCGCCCATACGTTTGCGGATCAAAGCGGGGTAGATGTCTAGGAACGCTTTGCCGACGTCCTGTGTAAAGGCGAGATTGCGATCAAACGCATCATCGCCATCGCATTCCAGATGATCATAGAAAATCCCGCCAACGCCGCGATGAACCTCGCGGTGGGGGATGTAGAAATAATCATCCGCCCACTTCTTATACTTCTCATAATAGGTCGGATTGTGTGCAGCGCATGCCGCGCGCATGGTCGCGTGAAACTCCTCGGTATCCTCTTCGTAAGGGATCGGCGGGTTCAGGTCAGCGCCGCCACCAAACCACGCCTTGCCCGTCGTCAGGAACCGTGTGTTCATGTGCACAGCGGGTGCGTGTGGGTTGGCCATATGCGCGACCAAGCTGATGCCGGTGGCGGTAAAGCCGGGATTGTCCTCATCCGCGCCGTTCACACTGGCAGCGAATTCCTTGGGAAAGCTGCCGCGCACGGTTGAGACATTGACGCCGACTTTTTCAAACACCTTACCCTTCATCAGGCCCTGAACACCGCCGCCGGGATCATCATTGCCCTCTTCAGAGCGGCTCCACGGCGTGTATTGAAACGCCGCATCGGAACCCGCCTCACGCTCAATCGCCTCAAACGCCGCACAGATCTGGTCACGCAGGCTTTCAAACCATTGCCGCGCCTTTGCCGTATGGCCTGCCCATTCACTCATGCTTGTCGTCCCTGTCCAAGTTGTGTTTGACCATGAACACTACAGCTTTGGTGTCAACGGGATTTGACACAAATCAACTCTGCTCACTCGCTCTTGCCAAATGCGGTGATGGCGGGCAGAGCATGGCGCATGGTTCCCGTTTCGTTCCCTTCTGATTCTGCTGCGGCGTTTGAGTTCGCCCCTTTTGAGTTTTCGGGTCATGAGATGGTGCTGACCAAATCCAACGCGCTCTATTGGCCTAAAGAGAGCGCGTTGCTGGTCACCGATCTGCATCTGGAAAAGGGCAGTTGGTACGCGCAGCACGGGGCGATGCTGCCCCCCTATGACAGCCGGGAGACGCTGGAGCGGATTGCCGATGCGGTCAAAGCAACAGGCGCACGCCGGGTGATCACTTTGGGCGATAACTTCCATGATGATGCGGGCGCGCGGCGGCTCGATCCTTATGCTTTGGGCATGCTGGAGTCCTTGATCCGGGCGCTGGATTGGGTGTGGATCACCGGCAATCATGATGAGCAGATGGAGCGCAGCTTTGGCGCGCATTTGACCGATGAGATGGAGCTTTCCGGCATCGTCCTTAGGCATGAGGCGCAGCCGGGTGAGACACGCGCGGAGATGTCTGGGCATTACCACCCCAAAATGCGGGTCAAAGTGCGCAATCGGCACATTGCGCGACCTTGCGCCGTAATCAGCCGCACGCCTGATACAGAGCGCATGATCCTGCCTGCATTTGGCGCTTACACAGGCGGCATGGATGCGGGTGCGCCAGAGATATTGGAGGCGCTAAGCCCCGCCCATGCGATCGATGCGGTGTTGGCGGCAAAGGGCAAACTGGTAAGGTTTCCGCTTTATCGCGCAGGCACCTAGCGTTCGCGCCCAAATCACCCTATATCGCGCTTTCAGAATCAGGCTACTTCAGGAGATAACACATAGCCCGTCCACCTAGGCGTTCGATGGCCCCGCCCGTTAAAAGCGGCCCTCGCTACGATAATTTAATCCAGGTTCCCAAAGTCCGCGTAATTGACGAGGAAGGTGAGAACCGTGGCGTAATGTTCACGCGCGAAGCGATGGAGGAGGCCAATGAGAAGGGTCTCAACCTCGTCGAAGTGTCCCCCAATGCGGACCCGCCCGTGTGCAAATATCTCGATGTCGGCAAATATCGGTATGAGGCTCAGAAAAAAGCCAATGCCGCGCGCAAGACGCAAAAGACGCAGGACATCAAAGAAGTCAAAATGCGTCCCAATATCGACACGCATGATTATGACGTGAAGATGCGCAACGTGAACAAATTCATCGACCAAGGCGACAAAGTGAAGGTAACGCTTCGCTTCCGCGGCCGTGAAATGGCGCACCAACATCTGGGCATGGACCTGCTTAAGCGGGTTCAGACCGATGTCGAAGAAACCGCCAAGGTTGAGGCGTTTCCTCGGCTAGAGGGACGTCAAATGCTGATGGTGCTCGCGCCGAAATAAGCCGCGCGGTAACGAATTAGAGAGCGGGTGCCTGTGTGGTGCCCGCTTTTTTGTTGTTCGGACCCCATCCGGGGCGCAGACAACAAACAAGTGTATTCGACGAATAACACACCTCACCCGATAACCGGGAACAAAACATCATCTCACTGATCTATAGACTGACGTGTGAGGCAGGCTTATCGACTTGCGTTCCAGACCCGTTGGAACATCCCCGCAAATGGGTCGGTTCTTGCCTCACAACGAAACCTTAATCGCCTCCACCCACAGGGGCACATCCGCAAGGCTCCAACAGAAGGGCCGGCATTTATGAAAAGGACTGCTTATCATGCCCCGCATTCAGGCTCTTATTCTTGCCAGCTCCGCTCTCGCGCTCAGTGCCGCCCCCGGTCTGGCGCAGGACACGCGTCCGGCAGCCGATCCGCAATTTTCGACCTTCACCCCCTCTACCACCCCCAACAATGACGGGATCGACTATTCGATCTGGGACGAAGCGATGCGCAACATCGTTATCTCCATGGGCCCATCCTTGCGCCAATCCGCCGGCCCACCCTCACAAGGGTTTGGCTCGCGCCGCCAATATGGCCATGTCTCACGCTATCGCCTCGAAGGCACGCGGATCATGTTCACGTTCCTCGATAGCGACGTAATCGCCAGCTTCACCGAATATCGTCAGGATCTGGAGCGGACCGCCGATACCGTCGATATTCAGGCGCTCTCTCGCAACGAACAGCTTGCCTATTGGATCAACCTCCACAATGTCGCGATGATCGAACAGATCGCCAATGCATGGCCTGTGCGCCAGCCGCGCAGGATGGAAGTGGACGGCGTACCCTTGGACGAGGCACGCTTTATCACCGTCGAAGGGATTGCCTTGTCGCCGCGCGATATCCGCGAAAAGATCGTCTATGCCAATTGGCGCGATCCGCGCGTCATCTATGGCTTTTGGCGCGGTGAAATCGGCGGCCCCTCAATCCAGCGCGAAGCGTACAACGCCGACAATGTCAGCCGCCTGCTTGACCGCGGTGCACGCGATTTCGTGAACTCCCTGCGCGGCACACAAAAACGCGGCAGCACTTTGGAAGTCTCTGAATTGTTCGAAGAAGTGGCGCCGTTCTATTTCGCCGATTTTGACAGCGATGTGCGCGCCCACATCACGCAATTCGCCAATGAAGACACAGCCGCCATCCTGAGCGAAACCACGCGGGTGAATGCGAATATCAACGAGTATGATATTGCTGATCTGGCTGGTGGTGTGCGTGAGCCGAGTTACAATGAAATAACCGTGGCTGGCGGCGGCCCATACAGTTTCCGCTTGCCGCGCTCCATGGCGCAATTGCTCGCGCAGCGTGAAGAGAAGTTCCAGCGCATCATCCGCCGTGGCCGCACAGGCACTGTCACCTTTAGCAATATTGATTTGCCCGGTGATCCCGATGATAAGGGCGAGGTGGAATAGACCTCACTCGGCAATCAAAGCTCCGGCTAAAAAAGGGTCGTCAGACAAAAGGTCTGGCGGCCCTTTTTCTTGGAACCACTGCCTATCAAGACAAGTTATTTCTAAAGGTGCCTTTATCAGGCATACTTGCAGATAGAGGGCATTGTTTCGCGCAGGAGACTAAAGATGAACACTCAATCCAAATTTCACCCCGTTGCGGCGCTTCTCGCCGCCGCTAGTCTTACTGCACCGCTTGCAGCGGAAAGTGCGATTGCTGTGCCGCAAAACGCTAACGCTCAATCAGCCACGCCTGCCGCATCGGGCCTTGCACAGTTTGCGCCAGATGCCGACCGGAGCGCACATCGCATTGATTACGAGCATTGGGATGAAGCGCTGGCTTGGTTTGTTGTGCCAATGGGCCCATCAATCCGCCAAGGGGCCCCTAGGGTTGACCCGCGCGTGGGCACACGCCGGATTTACGGGCATGAATCGCGCTATCGGCTCGAAGGGAACCGTGTCGCATTCTCCTATTTGACGCCAGAGATCACGACGGCGATCAGCGATTATCGCGCCGATCTGGAGCAGGTCGGCAGTGACCTTGACCTCACCTCGATCCCTCGCAACGAACAGCTCGCCTATTGGATCAACCTGCACAATGTCGCGGTGATCGAAGCACTGGCGGCGGATTATCCGATGACTCAGCCCAGCGATGCGTTCGATGATGCAAAGCTGGTGACGGTCAACGGCGTGGCGTTGTCGCCGCGCGATATTCGCGAGGGGATCGTCTATCCCAATTGGAGCGACCCCAAAGTCATGTACGGATTTTGGCGCGGCGTGATCGGTGGCCCCTCGATTCAGCGGCTGGCCTATACGGGCGGCAATGTCGACGCACTGCTTTCGCTTTCCGCCGAAGAATTCGTCAACAGCCTGCGCGGAGTGGAACGTTGGGGTGGCGCTTTGCGGGTCAGCCCAATCTATGAAGAAGCCGCGCGCTTCTATTTCTCCGACAGCGACGCTCTGCGCGCGCATCTCGCCCAATATGCGCGCGATGATGTGCGCGAATTGGTTGGTGAGACAGATCGCGTTGCATACAAGCGGCTTGAGAGTGATCTTGCAGACCTGCAACGCGGAGAACGCGACCCCTCAACCTCGCCTTTGTGCGTTGCTTCAGGCGGAGCGAATGGGGGCAGAGGTCTGACGGTTAGCGAAACACTGTGCTCTGTCGAAATGACCCGTCTCAATCCGGCGATCCAGCGGTTGATGGTGGAACGCGCGACCAAGCTTGAGCGGGCACGCCGTGCAGGCATCCGTTCGGGCATGGTGATTTATGGCGATGGAGAATACTCGCCTGAAAACACGCCAGAGGTCGAGTAAACCTCCGGCAATTAAGCCGGGTGGATCATGGTCCAAAAATGCGGGCCACCACCCGGCACTTCCCATTCCTCGGTAATGTCAAAGCCGAGCCGCGTATAGATCGCGACATTGCTAGGCGTTGCTGTCTCTAACAATACACCGCGCCCTTGCTCTGCCGCGCGAGCAATGCCGGCGCGCACCATGGCCCCGCCCCACCCTTTGCCCTGAGCATCTGGCGTGACGCCGACATAGCGCAGATAGTCATAGATTTGCGGGCGTGGATGGTGGGCATACATCGCCTCTGCGACAGTAATCCCACGCGATAGTGAACCACCGAAAACCGTGAGCAGGCGCACACTGTCCCACGCTGAGGCGAGCGCTCCGTCGCTCACTTCGCCGGGCGGATACCACAGCGATGCCGCCTCTGTTTCAGCCGATGCAAGTACAGCGCCGTGGCGATGCGATTGCTGAACCATAATCGCGAAGAAACGCGGCAGGACTTTGCGGCGTCTATCCGCGTCAGGGATGATCCACGACAGCGCCGGATCATCCTGAAACGCTGCGGCGAGAGTTTGCGCTATCCGCTCTGGCTGGTCACGAGGACCGACGATATCGATGGAATGTTGAGTGCTCACAACCGCACCCATAGCTGGAAAATTCGGCGGAAAGCAAAGCGGCATTCGGCGTGGGACCTTGCGCTGATCATTCAAGCTGGCAGGGTGTCGATCACAAGCAGCGCGGCGCAGGGGATGCGCCAATAAGCGTTCATCAAGGGAGCCAGACCATTACATGACCGCGCGTGCAATCGGCCTTGCCCTTGGCCCTCTCGCCTTTGCCATCACCGCGCTTACCGCTGCGCCTGCGGGCATGAGCGGCGAAGCGTGGATGGTCGCAGGTCTCGTCATCTGGATGGCGGCGTGGTGGATGACAGAGGCCGTGCCACTGCCCGTAACCGCTCTGCTGCCCTTCATCTGGCTGCCACTGGGCGGAGTGATGACAGCCAGAGAAACGGCGAGCGCTTACTACGCGCCGATCCTGTTTCTGCTGCTGGGCGGCGCATTCATTGCGCTGGCGATTGAGCGGACAGGTTTGCACCGGCGATTAAGCCTCGCGATCCTTAAAGCGATTGGATCAGATGGCGGGCAGGTACGGTTGCTGCTGGCTTTTATGGTCTCTGCCGCGATCCTGTCGATGCTGATTTCAAACACATCGACCGCGCTGATTATGATGCCGATGGCGCTGGCTGTGCTGGCTGGCGGGTCGGCGCTGAATACTGATGCTGGGGATACGATCAACACAGAGGGTCTGTTTGGCGCCCTGCCCATGGGGATAGCGTTCGCGGCGACCATAGGCGGGCTTGGTACCATCGTTGGCTCACCCACCAACGGGATCGCGGTGCAATTGCTCGACGATATGATCGGGTTGGAGATCAGCTTTGCGACTTGGATGGCTTACGGCCTGCCGGTTGTGTTGATCGGAGTACCTTTGGCAGCCTTTATCATTGCCAAGGTGCAAAAGGTCGCCTCGCACCCCTTTGATGTGGCGGCGGCGCGTGAGGCGATTGATGATATGTCGCCTTGGTCTGCGGCAGAAAAGCGGCTGGTGCCGATTATCGCAATCACGTTTTTCCTCTGGATGACGCGGCGCTGGGTTGCGCCCTATTTGCCGGAGAACAGCTGGACCGATGGCACCATTGCGGTGGTCGCGGCGCTTGCTCTGTTTTTACTGCCCGATGGGACGCGTGAGAACGGAAAGTCTCGCCCGCTGCTCAAATGGCACGAGGCCGACCGCGCGCCCTGGGGCGTGATCCTGATGTTCGGTGGCGGATTGGCGCTGGCGGCGGGTATGCAGGCAAGCGGCTTGGCAGAGTGGCTGGGCAATGCGCTGTTGCCGCTCGATGCAGTGCCGCTGTTCCTGATGGCGTTGGCCATTGTGGCCATGGTGGTTCTGATCACGGAGTTCGCTAGCAACGTCGCCACAGCCAGCGCGATCATCCCCGTGGTCGCCAGTCTGGCCGCCGCTCTGGGCCTTGGCGAGAACGCTATTTTGATCGCTATGCCAGCCGCGCTTGCAGCAAGCTGGGGCTTTATCCTACCCGCAGGCACCGGTCCCAATGCGATTGCTTGGGGCACTGGTCGGTTGAAGATCGCGCGGCTGGTGCGCGCCGGGATAGTCCTCGATCTATTGGGTATCGTGATGATCGTCGGATTGGTCTGGGGCGTCGCCGCTATCGCGGGATAACCAATCAGTTCGGCTCACACGCTGGCAGCGGGTCGCCATAGCGGAACATCACTCCGCCGCTATGTCCGCCATCGTCGATCAACACGTCATATTGAACGCCTTGCTCCAATGGCGTGGCAGGCACTTCGGTCTCCCAACCGGCAATCTCTTGGCCATAGGTCACCACCTTCATCTCTGGCCGGTTGTCGGGGGCATTGGGTAAAGAGACCGTCCACACCGCTTCTAGCCTCGTGCCCTCAGCCCCCTCTCCCTTGTCCTTTCCGACCCAAATGTGGTCGGGACGCGGTGCGTTGGTGGAGAATACATCCTCAATGTCCGCGAGCGCAAAGGCCACTAGGCCGTTTTGGTTGCAGACAGTGACATCAATGGCCGGAAGCTGGCAACTGGTCGTGGTAACCGCCAGTGCAAAGAGGAGGATGATATTTCGCATTCGGCTTATCTATCACAGGCTTACCCGGTCGCGAAACCTCCCCAACTTAGCGGTTCAAACCGGCTCTAAATGCGGTTGCACATGTAACCACTTCGCCCTATCCACGAGTCACGGCGATGCCTTGCGGGGAGAGGCGCTTCTGCGGAGGTTAGAAGCGGGTGCCCCTATCGTCGATCAATCGGCTCCTGCCTTCCTGGGAGCGTTGATAGACAGGGATACGCCGCCATGACGGACGCAATTGATCCAACCAACACCCCCACTCCGCGCCGCAAACCAAAGCCAGAGCGCACTGAGATTGGCGGACGCACGCTAAAGCCATCGACGTTGATGATGGGGCACGGCTATGATCCGGCACTGTCGGAAGGCTCGTTGAAAGCGCCGATCTTCCTTACCTCCACTTTCGCATTTGAAAGCGCAGCGGCAGGCAAACGCCATTTTGAAGGGATCACCGGTAAACGCGAAGGCGGGGCAGAGGGCCTCGTCTATTCCCGCTTTAACGGACCCAATCAGGAAATTCTCGAAGACCGGCTGGCCGTATGGGATTCCGCCGAAGACGCGCTAACCTTTAGCAGCGGAATGACCGCGATCTGTGTGTTGATGATGGCCTATGTCGGGCACGGCGATGTGATCGTGCATTCCGGCCCGCTCTACGCTGCGACCGAGGGCTTCGTTGCCAAGGTGCTGTCCAAATTTGGCGTCACTTATATCGACTTCCCAGCGGGCGCATCGCCTGAGGAACTGGACGCCGTCATCAAGCGCGCCAAGTGCCAAGCGGGCGAGAATGGCGGCAAAGTCGCGATGATATACCTCGAAAGCCCCGGCAACCCAACCAACGCTCTGGTCGATATTGAGGCCGTGCGCGAGGCACGTGATGCGAACCTCAAATGGCCGTGCCCCATCGCCATCGACAACACCTTCCTTGGCCCATTGTGGCAGCGCCCGCTGGAACACGGCGCAGACATCGTCGCCTACTCTCTCACCAAATATGTGGGCGGGCACTCCGACCTTGTCGCTGGCAGCATTGCGGGCGCGAAGAAGTGGATGGACCCGGTCCGCGCGCTGCGCAACACGATGGGCGGGATCGTCGATCCAAACACGGCGTGGATGCTGTTGCGGTCGCTGGAGACGGTGGAGCTGCGGATGCAACGCGCGGGTGAGAATGCTCAAAAGGTTTGCGCTTTCCTGAAAGAGCATCCCAAGGTCACCGGCCTTGGCTATCTCGGCATGATCGAGGATGCGCGGCAACAGGATATTTATGACCGCCACTGCCTTGGCGCAGGCAGCACGTTCAGCGTGTTCATCGATGGCGGCGAAGCGGAGTGCTTCCGGTTCCTGGATCACCTTCAGATCGCCAAACTCGCTGTCAGCCTCGGCGGGACAGAGACATTGGCCAGCCACCCTGCATCCATGACGCACCTATCGGTCCCGGATGAGCGCAAGGCGGCGCTCGGCATCACAGACAGCCTCGTGCGGATCAGCGTGGGGATTGAGGATGCGGACGACCTGATTGCCGACTTTGCGCAGGCGTTAGAGCACGTGTAACCATGGTCCCATCGCCCTTCGGGGGCTTGGGAGCACGATATGACTGACACCAGAAAACCCGTCTTTCTCGTCATTGGAGCAGGCGCGGGGATCGGAGGCAGTACGGCTGCGCGGTTTGCGGCTGGCGGGTATCATGCTGTGCTTGCAAGACGCTCTGATGAGGCAGGATTGCAGCGAATGATCGGAGAGATTGAGGCCGCTGGCGGGACTGCGTCGGGCACTCTGGTCAATGCGAGCGAGGATGGCGCGATTGAGGAACTGGTGGAGCGGGTCGAGCGCGATATCGGCCCGATTGAATGCGCGCTCTACAACCTCGGCGCGCAGATCGGGAACCGCGACCTGCACGACACGCCGCACCGCACCTTTGAGCTGGGATGGAGGCTGGGCTGTTACGGGGTATTCCGTCTGGCCCACGCGATGTTCCCGGCGATGGTGAAGCGGGCGAAGACTGGCCGCCATAGCTCGCTGTTGGTGACATCCGCCACATCAGCAATGCGCGGCAATGCGGGTCAACACAGCCACGCTGCGGCGATGGGTGGGCGGCGGATGCTGTGCCAAACGCTGAATGCGGAATTTGGACCGCAGGGCGTGCATGTTGCGCATGTGGTGGTCGATGGCCCTGTGGATGCGCCGGACACTTTGGGCAAACTGCTGGGCGATAAATTCGACGCGTTCAAAGCGTCCAAGGGCGATGAAGGCGTGATCGATCCCGCTCAGATCGCAGAGACATACTGGCACCTTGCGCAGCAACCGCGCAATTGCTGGACCCATGAGGTCGATATCCGCCCATGGACAGACACGCCGTGGTGGAACGACAATCCCGCGCCCGAGATCAATTCTGTGGGGAAGGGGTTTGCGGGTCCACAGGATCAATAGAACCATCGGCATCATACACCGTGCAAGAAGCCTCCTCTTCGGGGCTTCCTTTTTCCTCGAAGAACTCTCTAACCAAATCGCACGGAATATACGGCCCGGGCAGCATCACGGCCTTGAAAGTGCCGTCTTCCCCTCGTTTGTAAATCTCAGACGAAACGGGCGAATAGTCAGAATTGGGGTTCTCGACCAAGACCATCGCATAATCGCCGGATTCAGAGACTGAACGGATTTGCTGTTCGTCCGCTGCGGCCCTGTTTCCTGCTCTTGTTTCTTCCGAACCCTTCATCTGTATCTGTTGCGCTATGCGTCGCAACATTTCGTCAGGATTGTCGGTTAATTCGGCTGCGCCTTCGTAGTCACCATCGCCAATCCGGCGCAGGATCGCGACGCCAACTTTCGCCGCTTCATGCTCCGAATGGTCAACCGATGCTTCGGCGGCTTCGGCGGTCTGTTCAGCTTGTTCCGCCGCGCTTGTTTGCGAACAGCCGACTGACAGAGCGGCTGCGATAGACACCGTTGCCACGGCACGGGTCTTGAGAAATGGGATCAAGATACGAGCTTTCCGACCAACGTGCGAAGCGCCGCATCAAGTTCAGCGTCAGTCAGCTTGCCCGCCTCTTCATCGAACACGTCAGAGTAATGCGGGACGGATAGATGCCCGACCACTTCACCGCCAAAATTGGGCGCAGCTTTAACGGCAAAGTCGAGCACGCGGCCAGCACCGCCCTGACCGTCAGATGTCGCCATCAACGCCATTTTTTTGCCTTGCCAGACCTCGGCGCCCAATCGGCTGCACCAATCGAACAGGTTTTTGAAACTGGCAGGAAACGTGCCGTTATGTTCAGCGTGTGAGATCATCAGCGCATCAACACCCTTAATCCGCGCAAGGAAATCATGCGCCAATTGCGGCACGCCGCCCATTTCCTCCTCACGATCCTCACTAAAGATCGGCATCTCGTAATCGTGAATGTCGAGCGTCTCGATCTCGTGCCCCTCTGCAAGGCTGGCAGCATATTCAACCAGATTGCGGTTGATCGAGGTCGAGGAATTGCTCGCGGCAAATGCTAGAATGCGCATTGGTCTTGGTAGTCTCCGGATTGGGGGTCAGCCGCGCCAAGTGCGGCGCTCTTCGCCTATTCTTAGAACCTCGTAGGCGAGCTGAAGTTTCTGAAATTCTGTCGCAGCCTCTTCGTCACCGGGCTTCACATCAGGATGCACCAGCTTGGCCTTGGTCCGATAGGCTTTCTTGATGGCCGAAAAGTCGGCATCTGCATCCAGTTCAAGCAGCTCCAACGCACGCATCTCATCGGCACTGCGCGAGCCATCGCCAGAACCGGTCCACGCGTAGTGCGAGGCCTCAGCATAGCCTTCGCTCTCTTGCCGCTCGGCTTTGGCGCGTTCGGCCTTTTGCTCTTTGTCCAACCCCTCGAAATAGTCCCAGCCTTTGTTGTATTCTGCGGCATGCGCCTGACAGAAATACCATCGGTCCGGGCTGTTGGGTGATTTGGGCGCAGGGCACAGGCCCGCCTCACCGCAACCATGGCGGTCGCATTCCCGTTGAGCCACGGCCTCGCGGGACTCATCATAGGACCGCCACCGGGGAAAGCCCCAGTCATTGGATCGGCGCGCCTTGCTCATAGGACAGTGCCCAGAGCGTGCGAAGGTATGTCGTTGGTCGAGAGCATTGGGCGCCTAGCCTAGGGATGATGGCGTCAATTGGAAAGACGTTACAGGCATCTGGGAACAAGTTGCGATGTGAAATGTTGCATCGCAATAGGTTGTTCACCTTTGCAGTGTTAGGCGCCGCGAAAATCTAGGGACCCAATGAGCCAGCAATTGACCATATCCAGCCTGTTCTCAGTGTTCGCACTGGTGATGCTCGCGCTGTTTGCGCGTGCCGGAGATATGGGGCGCGATATGGCAGCTGAGCCTTCTAGCCCCGCTGCTCTGGTGCAGGTTGAGGCGTCCGCCGACAGAGTTGGCTAAGCCTCGGCACGCCCGCCCCTGATCACAGGGACGAGCGCATCGAGATCAAAGCAATCAGTTAATAATGATGCTCGCGGCACGGCGGTTCTGCGCCCATGCACCCGAATTGGAAGCAAGCGCCACCGGGCGCTCCTTACCATAGCTCACCGTGCGAATACGGTTCGCCGCAACGCCCAGACTGGTGAGATAGTTCTTCGCGGCATTCGCGCGCCGCTCACCCAGTGCAAGGTTGTATTCGCGCGTGCCGCGTTCATCGGTGTGGCCTTCAATGGTGAAGGTCAGCTGCGGGAATTGCGCGAAATATTGCGCCTGAGCCTGCAATGATGCCGCATCAGAGCTGTCGATATTGTACCGATCCGTGTCGAAATAGACGACCGCAGACTGACCCACAGCGCCCTCAAAATGCGCTTGCGAGCCAACACCCGGTGCACTGGATGTGGGGGCTGGTGTCGGAGCAGCGGCCGGTCCCGGCGTCGTGATCGGCGCAGGCGGCAGCTCCTCTGGCGCTTTTTTCGAACACGCGCCCAATGCGAGGGCAGAGGTCAAAAGGGCTGCGGTAGCGGCCTTTGGGATGGAGAAAGTCATCATTATTGCTCTCCTTATTGTGCCGGGCCAATTTGTTCCGGCAGGTTAAATTAGGGTCGAAACTTAGGGGCGAATAGGTCCCCAAGCCGGGTCTGAGGCATCAACTGGGGTTGGCAGGCGTCGCTCATTGCTGCCGGTCAAATCGACCTGCCAAAGCGAAGAATTGCCTGCATTGCGAGTGGTGCGGAAAAACTGGATGATCCTTCCGTTGGGTGCCCAGGTTGGAGCCTCATCTTGCCATCCGTTGGTTAGCACCCGAAGGTTACGCCCAGCAGGCGTCATCACCGCAACATTAAAGTCGCCAGCAATCCGCGTGAAGGCGATCTGGTCACCTCGCGGGCTCCATTCCGGGGTCGCACAGCGTCCGCCGAAAAAGGTGATGCGCCGTTGGTTCGTGCCGTCCGCATCCATCACATAACATTGCTGAGTACCCGACCGGTCGCTTTCAAAAACGATCTGGCGACCATCGGGAGAGTAAGACCCGCCAATGTCGATCCCCGGCGTATCAGTCAGCCGCGTTGCGGTGCCACCTGTTACCGGCACGCGATAGATATCGGTGTTGCCGTTCACAGCCATGGAATACAGGATCGAGCGACCATCGGGCGACCAGCGCGGCGCAATCGTGGGATTGCGGTTCTCTGTCACCAAAGTTTGCTGTCCACTGCCAATGTCATAGACATAGATGCGCGGGTTTCCATCGACATAGGACAGGTAGAGGATTTTCGAATAATCCGGCGAATATCGCGGCGTCAGCGCAGTCGCGCTGCCCAGTGTCAGAAAGCGGTGGTTTGCCCCATCGCTATCCATCACAGCCAGACGTTTAACCCGGTTATCCTTTGGGCCAGTCTCCGCGATATAGGCGATCCGGCTGTCAAAAAACGGATCTTCGCCGGTCAGCCGGGCATAGATGAGATCAGAGCATTTATGCGCCGCACGCCGCCAATCGGCAGGGCGCACAACCCAGCCTTCGCGGATCAATTCGTCCTGCAGGGCAACGTCGTAGAGATAGCAGCCAACGACCAAGCGATCATCGCCGCGCGCGCGGACATAGCCATGCACCAGCATCTCTGCCCCGCGCCCATTCCAACTGCTCCAAGCGGGCGCAGTGATTTGCGGAAAGCTGGGATTGGGTAGGCTGTCAGGGCCGGTCGGCTCGAACAGACCATTGTTGCGCAGGTTCGCGGTGATGACCCGCGCCATCTCACGCCCTAATGCGCCCGTGCCATCGGCATTGGCAGGGGTTGGCTGGTCACGGTCGGTGGCGAAAGCGGGGATGGCGATGCCAAGATCCTGCCAATCGCTGGTGTCGGTGGTCGATCCGGTCAGGCCACCTGCGTCTTCAGCCGAAGCCGCGTCTTGGAATACGGTTTCAACATCACCGCCATCGCCGATCGGCTCACCCAAATCGGTGCTCTGAGCCGCGAGCGGGGCTGTCAGCGGTGTTGCAAAGGCAAATGCCAGCACAAGAGTGGCAGTCGAAAATTTCATAGTCACAGCCTTCTGTCGAACCTCCATGAGGAGATATTCTTCCAAGCTTCGTAATACTCATCGGGCAAATCGAAAGGGGCTGCCCGTTGAACCGCCCTTAATGCACGTTCGGCGTGGAGCGGTGCCTGCGGTCGGTTGGAATCGGTTAATCCACTCTGGCTAACAACCCGAGGGTTGCCTGCCAATGATCCATCTTCATTCAATCGGAATGCAACCACCGTCACAAGTTGATCCGCCTCTAGCCCCGGTGGTGCGCTCCAATGAGGGCGTAACTGGCGATTGATCTCTTGCTGCAATGACGCCCGCGCACTGCGCCCGATTTGCGATGCCGGAATGCGGGTTTCCTGCGTTTGCGTGGAACCACCCTGCCCTTCCAGAAAATTGTCACCGATCTGGCTTCCGCCTGACCGGGTTGCCCGCTGCGTTGGCGCAGGAGTGGGTGTCCGATCCGGGCGGCTGCGATCACGGGCGCGGGGCGGCGTGCGCGGCGTTGGGGTTCGTGTGTTCCGCGCAGCTGGGGGCGGCGGTGCCTGTGTGGGCGTCGTTACGGGAGCGGAATCCAGCGGAGTAGTCTCAAGCTCCGGCGCAGGCTCATCAGAAAGCGTGGGCGCAATCGCAGCGCGGCTTTCTGGCACAGGGTCCGGTGCCGTCGATTCCAAGCTAACTTCTGTCGCAAGGCTCACCGTCATCCGATCCGGCGTCGGCAAAGCAGCAGGCGTAAACAGGAATTGCAGCGCCAACACCGCTGCCAGCAATGCGTGCAGCACTATCGCGACGAGCAGGCCGACGCTGTCTTCTTTGCGAAAGGCGGTTTGTGCCATGATCCCTTCTCGCTATGGCGGCGAAACTGAACCGTCGGTGACCAGCGATATGGAGGTAAAGCCTGCGCGGCCCAACTCTCCCATAACCGCCATCACTCTGCCGTAGTCGAGGCTCCTGTCACCGCGCAGCACAATGGTCGGTTGATCACCGGAACTCGCACGGTCCAATTCCAACAGCGCATTGGGCAATTCACCGGGCGCTATCGGGTTGTTCTCGATATAGACCCGTCCGTCGCTATCGATGCTGATCGTGACCTGTTCCGCAGTTTGCTCTACTGCAGAAGCACGGCTTTCAGGCAATTCAATAGGCACGCCAACTGCGGGCAAAGTGACCGTCACCATAAAGATGATAAGCAACACCAGCATCACATCGACGAGCGGCGTGACGTTAATCTCCGCCATCGCCGCGCGCCGAGACCGGCGGCCACGATTGCGTCCCGACGATACCAAGCCCATCGCCATTATGCTTTGTCCAACTCACGGCTAAGGCCAGCATGGACCTTGTCCGCAAACCGTTGAAGCTGCGCCTCATAATGGTTCACCGTGTTGCTGAACCGGTTGTAGGCGATAACCGCCGGGATCGCTGCGAACAGCCCGATACCAGTTGCAAACAAGGCCTCCGCAATGCCCGGCGCGACCACGGCGAGCGATGCGCTTTGTTGCGCACCAATTTGGAAGAAGCTGTTCATGATGCCCCAAACGGTGCCGAACAAACCCACAAACGGCGCAACCGAACCGGTGGTCGCCAAAAAGTTCAACCGGCCAGCCAGCTCGTCTGCCTCATGCGCCACCTGACCTTCCATCGCCGCGCTGATCCGCTGGCGCGCCGCGTCGCGATCCACCGTCCCGGACTTGGTCGAGCGCCGCCATTCATCCAGCCCAGCGCCGGCCACCCGCGCTGATGGCACCTCTGCGCGTTGACGTTTTGAAAGGGCAGCTTCGCGATCATTGGTGTCCCAGAAATCGGCCTCATAGGCGCGCGATTTGCTGTTCAACATGTCGGATCTCAGCGAAAATGACACGATGATCATCCAAGTCCAGATACTGGCGAGGACCAGACCAACAATCACCGCTTGCACGACAATGTCGGCGTCCAAAAACAGCTCAATCGGATCGAGCCGCGTCGGACCCGCTGGTATTGCGGTTTGAGCTGTGACAGCGCTCATCAAAAGACTGGGCACTCTTATGTATCCTTCTTGGTCATAAATTCATGAAACGCGGCGCGCCAAGGGGCCGGTTGTCGGCGCGGACGCCCTTCGAGTGAGATGAACCCCACGCGCAAGGATGCCTCACACAAGGCTTCGTCACCGCGCCGCGCAATCTGATGCATCCGGCAGCTCGCCGCGCCAAGTTCCGTACAAGTTGTCTCGATCACCACATCATCATCGAGCTTTGCCGGGCGGAGATATTTGAGATTGATCTCAGAAACCGCATAGGCGCCCTCTTCGCTTTCAATCGCGGCGCGCTGATCAATCTCCAGCATGCGCAACAGATCCGAACGCGCACGCTCAAACCAGCGCAGATAATTGGCGTGATAGGTGATGCCGGACAGGTCGGTGTCCTCATAATAGACGCGCACCGCATACAGGTGCCGCGCGCCATCAAAGACGCCGCCCGGAGGAGTGGGTATCGGAGTTGGATTAACCATCGGAGAACGGGTTAGCGCAGCGGAATCCGGCATACCAGCCGCATTTGCCCAGTTTTCCTGAATGGCGGTGGAACGAGTCTGACGTGCGACCAGACCCTATTTCTGTCGCCAGATCATCGGGCCAAGCGGTTGTCCGCCAAAGATGTGAACATGCAGGTGCGGAACCTCCTGCCCGCCATGATCGCCAATATTGGCCATCAACCGGTATCCCGGCTCCACCAGCCCTTTTGCGCGAGCAACCTCGCCCACGGCACGGACAAAGCCTGCAATTTCCTCTGCCGATGCCTTGGCGGAAAAGTCATCCCAGCTGACATAGCGGCCCTTTGGGATCACCAGAGTGTGGACCTCCGCCTGAGGGTTGATGTCTTCGAACGCAAAGGCCCAATCATCCTCATAGACTTTCGAAGAGGGGATTTCCCCGCGCAGGATCTTTGCGAAGATGTTGTTGTCATCATAGGGCAGCGTCGGGTCGATGGGCATGGTTTACTCCGCTCTGCTGGCTTTTTCCGCGAGACCCGAAAACCCCTCGCGCCGGTCCAATTCGGCCAGCACTTGGTCAAACGCCACGCCTTTTGCCTGAAGCAAGACCATCAGGTGGAACAGCAAATCGGCGCTCTCGCCCACCAGATCATCCGCACTGCCATCAAGGCTGGCGATCACGGTTTCGACCGCCTCTTCGCCCACTTTCTGCGCGATGGTGTGCAGGCCTTTGGCGTTGAGTTTGGCGACATAACTTGTCTCAGGCGAAGCGCTGGCGCGCGCGGCGATGGTGGCTTCAAGGCGTTCTAGCGTGCTCATTGCGCCCCTGTGCCCTCAAACCCCGCGCGCAGGCAAGCCCGCCGCGCGCAAGGCCTCATGCGCTTCATGGATCGAGTGCGTGCCGAAATGAAAGATGGAGGCGGCAAGAACCGCGCTGGCATGGCCTTGGCGCACCCCTTCGACCAAGTGATCCAGATTGCCGACCCCGCCGCTTGCGACGACCGGGATGCTGACGTTATCTGCGATCGCGCGGGTAAGTTCGAGGTCATATCCGGCCTGCGTCCCGTCGCCATCCATGCTGGTGACCAGCAATTCGCCGGCGCCCAATTCGGCGACCTTTTGGGCATATTCGAGCGCATCGATCCCTGTTGGCTTGCGCCCGCCATGGGTGAAGATTTCCCACTTTGGGCCCATTTGGGGGGGCTCACCCTGAACGGGCACTTCGGGTGTAACGCGGCGCGCATCGACGCTGGCTACAACGCATTGGCTGCCAAACTTCGCGGCGATTTCCGCTACCAATTCAGGTCGAGCGACCGCCGCAGAATTGATCGCAACCTTGTCAGCCCCCGCGAGCAAGAGTGCGCGTGCATCCTCAACGCTGCGCACCCCGCCGCCCACGGTCAGCGGCATAAAGCACACCTCAGCCGTCCGCCGGACGATATCCAGCAAAGTGCCCCGCCCTTCATGGCTGGCGGAGATATCGAGAAAGCAAAGCTCATCGGCGCCCGCCGCATCATAGGCACGCGCCTGTTCGACAGGATCGCCAGCGTCTTTAAGATCGACGAAATTGACGCCCTTAACGACGCGCCCATCGGCGACGTCGAGACAGGGTATGACGCGGATACGGACGGTCATCGGGCCACCTGCAAAACGTAAAACATGAAGGCTGAAAACCCGAGCAAGACGACACAACCCGCAATGGCGAGCCAAAAGATCAACGGATCGGTATCTTTCCTAAAGACGAAAAATGCTCGCGCTCTCCAGATGCTCTCAAGACATTGAAGGGCAACAAATGCGAGGAGTAGAAACGTGAACCCGTTAGCGTTGGGATAAGCGTAAGCCCAAGCACCCACAAATATGGCCAGAACGATGCCCTTTACAATCAGCGGCCACCGCTTCGAGTCTAGGATGAGTTGTTGCCCTTCACTCACTCCCTCGCCCCCATCGCAATTGCTGCGGCCAAGTCCAGCTTGCCCTCATACAGCGCTCGCCCGGTAATCACGCCTTCGATGCCCAAATGCGCTTGGATTGAGAGGACATGGATATCGTCCAAACCCTTTACTCCGCCGCTGGCGATTACGGGGATGTCGACGCGTTGTGCCAGATCGACGGTTGCTTCGATGTTTACGCCTTTGAGCAGACCATCGCGGCCAATATCGGTGAACAGCAGTGAGGCGACGCCTGCGTCCTCAAACCGGCGGGCCAGATCGACCACGGATACATCGGAAACCTCTGCCCAGCCTTCGGTCGCGACCATGCCGTCTTTTGCGTCGACGGCAACGACAATGCCGCCTTCCCATTCGCGGGCCATTTCCTTCACGAATTCGGGATTCTTGAGAGCCGCAGAACCCATCACAACCCGCGCCACGCCAAGGTTGAACCAGCCCTCTACCGCCGCTGCATCGCGGATGCCGCCGCCCAATTGCACATAGCCGGGGAAGCTCTCGATGATCGATTTGACCGCTTCGACATTGCGTCCTGCGCCGGCGAAACTGCCATCAAGATCGACGACATGCAGATGCTCTGCGCCTGCCTCGGCAAACAGCATCGCTTGGGCTGCGGGATCATCGCCATAGACGGTGGCGCGGTCCATATCGCCCTCGGCCAGCCGCACGACTTCGCCGCCTTTGAGGTCGATGGCAGGAAATACGATCACGGCTTCCACTCCAGAAAACGGGTCAGGGTCGCCAGCCCATAGGCTTGGCTTTTCTCAGGGTGATATTGCACGCCCAGCACATTATCGCGAGCAACCGCTGCGACCAGCCCTTCGCCGTGATCGGTCAGCGCGGCGATATCGGCGGGGTCTTGTGCGGCGAAATGGTATGAGTGGAGAAAATAGGCCTCCCCGTCCTCAATCACCGCATGATCTTTGGCATGGGGAAGCAGCGCCACATCGTTCCAGCCCATATGCGGCACTTTGATCGCGGCATCGCTCGGCTCGATAAGACGCACTTCGCCCGCGATCCATCCCAGCCCCGGTGTCTCGCCATGTTCCAGCCCGCGCGTCGCCAACAATTGCATGCCCACGCAAATGCCAAGGAACGGCGCGCCGCCTACCTGCACCCGCTCTGTCATGGCATCAACCATTCCGGGGATCGCACTGAGACCCTCGGCGCAGGCCTTGAACGAACCCACACCGGGCAAAACAATCCGATCCGCCGCACGAACAACATTCGCATCGGCAGTGACGGTCACGCTCGCCCCGACAGCCTTCAACGCATTGTGAACCGAATGGAGATTGCCCGCGCCATAATCCACGAGAGCCACAACTTCAGTCATTCTTGTGTTTCGCACGCCCATCCGGGCGCGCGATCCTCGCTAGACGCGCGGCAGAGCCGCGCACGCTGCGGGCGGGCAATCGCCCTTGCGGTTGCTTTGCAACCGGCCAGCGCCAGACCACGACCCTTCTTAACCACCAAGCTGCCCCTTTGTACTGGGCACAGCGTCACCTTTGCGTGGGTCACGTTCGACCGCGATCCGCATAGCGCGCGCGAAGCCTTTATAGATGCTTTCGCAAATGTGGTGATTGTTGCTGCCATAAAGCAGCTCAATATGCAGCGTCAGCCCGGCGGTTTGCGCCACTGAATGGAACCAGTGTTCGATCAGTTCGGTGTCCCATTCGCCCAGCTTTTCCTGAGTAAAAGCAGCCTTCCACACGACATAAGGGCGGCCCGAAATATCGAGCGCAACGCGGCTCAATGTCTCATCCATCGGTGAATAGGCACTGCCATAGCGACCGATCCCAGCCTTATCTCCCAAAGCATCAGACAGCGCCTGACCCAGAGCAATCGCGGAATCCTCCGTCGTGTGGTGCTGATCCACATGCAGATCGCCGCTGACTTTCATCGTCACATCGATCAGTGAGTGTTTGGAGAATTGTTCGACCATATGATCGAGAAACCCGATGCCGGTGGACACATCATAGGCCCCCGTCCCATCAAGATTGACCGCAATCGCTATCGCGGTTTCGGCGGTTTTCCGCTCTATCGACCCCGTTCTGGCGCCAGTGTTTGCAAGCTCAGTCATTCCCGCAGGCTATAAGCCCACAGGCGGCGGGCGCAAGCGTCTGCGAGCCACAACAATCGCTTAGCTGTCGCAACAACTGGCAAGACAATTGTGCGTTGCTCTCACGAAACGCTTGACCCGCGCTGCGCCACGCTTCACGAATTCTCGCGTGATGACAGAAGATACGCCCGACAGCCTGATCCCGTATGACGAGATTGTTCAGGAAGCTTTACGCGCCGTGGTTGGCCGCGTCTTGGGCGAAATTGTGGCTGGCGGCAGCGAGCTTCCGGGCACGCACCATTTCTACATCACCTTCAAAACAGAGGCGCAAGGGGTGGTGATCCCCGATCATTTGCGCGAACGGTTCCCTGATGAAATGACCATCGTGCTTCAGAACAAATTCTGGGGCCTTGTGGTGCGCGACGATGGGTTCAGCGTTGGCCTGTCGTTCAACCAGATTCCGGCTGAGCTGGAGATACCGTATGCTGCCATCACCGCTTTCGTTGATCCGGCGGTGGATTTTGGCCTGCAATTCCAAGCGACAGACACAGAGCTCGCGCCTGAAGAGCATGACGATGCGGAAAATGACGGTGAGGCTCAGAGCAAACCAGCGGCGGATGGCGAAAACGCTGCTGAGGACGCAGGCGATGGCTCCAACGTTGTAACGATTGATTTTGGCCGCAAGAAATAATCGCATGCGGTCTGCCCAGCTATGACCAATGAGCCTGAGATAGACCAATCTGGCGATGAGGCTGACGACACCTCGCGCTCTTCGCTGACTTTTCCAAGCACCAATCCCGGCACCAATCTGCTGATCGCAGACATTGTCGTTCGCGGCGCATCGACATTGCTGCGGCAGGGCGTTGAAAAACGCGTGGCCAAAGCGAGCGCGGATAGCGACGAAGAAGCGCGCGAAGTGCTGGATGGCCGCACAATGCTCACGACTTTAGCATTGTACGGCGCGAGTAAGCTGGCGACGCGATCGGTCCCCGGATTGGCGGTTGTCGCCGGCGGATTGGTGCTCAAAACACTCTATGACAGGGGCAAAACGCGGCAAAAGCGCGCCGTGCGCTCAGACCCGCCCGACAATTCATAGCAGCCAAGTCGCAAGCGCCCCTTGATTTCGCACCCGCACCTGCGGCATCGGGGCATATGGGCGAACCAACCACCAATTCCGATCAGCTCCACCGCCGGGGCCTGCTGTTTATCCTGTCCTCCCCCTCGGGCGCGGGCAAGACGACGTTGTCGCACAAATTGCTCGCGGCAGATGCGGAGATCAAACTCTCAGTCTCCGCCACAACGCGCCCGCCGCGTCCCGGAGAGGTTGACGGGGTGGATTATCAATTCGTCTCCGATGCCGATTTTGACCGGATGGTGGAAGAGGACGACTTTTACGAATGGGCGCATGTCTTTGACCACCGCTATGGAACGCCCAAAGGCGCAATCCGCGAAGGGTTGAAAGACGGTCAGGACTATCTGTTCGACATTGATTGGCAGGGCACACAGCAGCTTAAACAAAAAGACGATCAAGACGTCGTCACCGTATTCGTCCTGCCCCCCAGCCTTGATGAACTGCGCAGCCGCCTTGAAGGTCGCGGCCAAGATTCCGCCGAAGTGATCGACGGCCGTATGGAACGCGCGCGGGCAGAAATCAGCCACTGGGCCGAATACAAATATGTCGTCATCAACGACGATATCGAGGAGTGCTTTGAGAAAGTGCGCGAGATCCTGCACGCCGAGCGGATGCTCCGGAAACGGCAAACAGGGATGATCCCATTTGTGCGCGAGTTGATGGGGTAACTTTCGGGAGAGTGCGTCGGCTTACGACCCAATGGCGGACATAGGCGCTGCCCGCACACAAGACTCCATCCTGCGGTTGTAATCTCAGGCCGCCATAGCCATTTACATTACAGCTACCAGTCGCAATCGACGGTCACCGCTTCCACAGTTGGAAGCCCTATCCTTCAGTTCCGCCTCATAGTCGCAGCCGGGTCAATTCTGGCGCGCTGCACACTCGTTCGAAGGAATGACACATGACGCATTACGGCAAGATCAAGAACTACGACAGCAGTGTTGGCACTGGCTCAATCACCCCTGAAAAGGGTGGCGATGTGCTCCGCTTTGAGAAGGCAAGCCTTCAACAGGAAGGTCAGGTCCCCAAGGTCGATCAGCGCTTTAGCTACGAAACCAGCGAAGTCGACGGCGGCAAAAAGCATGCCGTGAACCTGCAGCACCAGCAGAGCGAGGGTCAAGACCACAAGGACCAGGCCAGCAAGCAGCAAGGCTGACACCGACCAATCAGAGCCGGGAGTTTAACCGCTCTCGGCTCTTGAAATGCGGGGTGCATCTGCAACGACGCGACCCGAGGATTTTGGGGCAACTCGCCTTTTAATCTCCAACTTTACCCCCCGTCGCTAGTCGGCGGGGGGTTTTTGTAGTGGTGGTTGATTGTTGCGTGCTTGTGCAAGCGCATCGCTGAGATTGGTGTATCGATAGGCACCAACCGCATAACTTCCCACCAAGGTGAGAATAATGCCCATCTCCCGAAGCTCACCCATGTCTTGCGTGAGCGCCTCACATTGAGAAGTGTCTATATCGCCATCCTCACCCAGCATGTGGGGGTGGCAGCGCGGAAGAAACTCATCAGGGATCGTCATGTATCTATCCTTTCGAAGGTGCGAAAGCTCGACGTCCATCTCGATAAGGTAGGGCGCGACGAATCCGGCGTAGTCATGCTTGCGTTGCTGAGGGAGGTCTTTCCAACCGGTAATCGATCCGCGACAGTTCGCTTGCCCACATCCGCACGGTCCGGCGAAATATTCGATCCGATAGTTGCGCATTGCGTAGTCATATGTGGCTTCGTCTTCGGCAGAGATATCGCACATCGCGACAATATTGTGGCCGCCGGAATTGTTGACCATGATACCGCAATTCGGCTTGCACGAGTGGTTGAACTTGGAACCCAATCCCTTGTGAAATCCAAATCTGGTCTTGCTGATTTGCGAGGCATGCGAGTGATTGGTTATCGGCCTATCATCAAGCACGCCGACATAGAGAATGTCGCCTTTGCTGAATGATCCCAAGGCAAAGACGCCTTGACCGCGGCCATTTGCAGTTCGTTCTTCGATAGCAGCTACCATGTGAAGTTCCTCAGTCTGTAGTTGAGTGATGAGACTGTGAGCCAGCGGCCCTGATCTTTGCGAAAGGGTACTGGGCAACGCCGAGTTGCTGTCGGGCCTCTTGAAGCAGGGCCTCATGATGATTGACGCAGCCATACTGCACAGTTCGGGGTTCTGCCGTGGCGGCGTTCATCAAGGCGACTTGATGGTTATAAAGAAGTTTGTTGAGGCTCAATTCGCTTTCTCCCTACTGCGGGAGCGCAATTGTCTCTCAGTCGAAAGGGCGCATAAAACGTGCTCTCGATATATATAAAATGGTGATGACCATCACGATTTACAAGTTGCTGGTCATAAGCAGTGGGCGGGTAATATTTACCACAAACCTTAAAGTCCGCTCCCAATCCCAATTTCGGCCTCTAACTCAAACCGCTTCGCCCTGCTGCAATTCCGTTAGAAACGGTCGGACTGGCTCTCCACAGAATGCATCTGCTTGCGGCCCAATTGCGGACGGTATTGCTTGTCTACTTAAAGCACTGAGGGTCGACGAAAGAAATCTGCGACCATTTTCATTCGTTTTCAGTGGCCGCGAAACGCTCAATATCGCGCCGACACCCGGAAATAATCAGCAAGTCCCCCAGCTCGATAAATGTGTGCGTCTCGGCATAGGCAAATTCTTTGGTTGGGCTTTTAATGCCCACAACAGTCACGCCCGTGCTCTTACGCACTTCGCCCTGACCCAGCGTCTTACCTGCCAACCATCTTGGCGCGGCCATCTTGGCGATGGAGAAATCGTCATCGAACTCGATATAGTCGATCATTTTGCCGCTTAGGACATGCGCAACTCGCTCGCCCATACGCGCCTCTGGATAGACGATATTTGTCGCGCCTGTTCGTTCTAGAATGCGTCCGTGGTTCTCGTTCACCGCTTTTGCCCAAATTTGCGGCACGCCCAGATCTGATAGAGCCAAGGTCGCCAAGACGCTCGCCTCAATATCGGTGCCAATGCCCACCACCGCGCCTTCGAAGTCACTGACGCCCAATTTGCGTAGCGTCTCAATATCTGTCGCATCGGCCTCAACGCATTGCGTGAGAAACTCAGCCATCGATTGGACACATGTGGGATCGCTATCGAGACCCAGAACCTCATGTCCCATCCGCCCAAGCGACTTCGCCACCGCCTGACCAAAGCGGCCCAAGCCAATGACCAAGACAGGTTTTCTTTTATCAGCCAACAATCGGGTTCTCCTCGGGATAGCGGTATGGGCGGCGCGCAGCGCCGAGCGCCAGCGCAGTCGCCACGGTGATCGTGCCGACACGGCCAACAAACATCAAAACGATAATGACCAACTGGCCCAAGGGCGGCAAATCGCCTGTGATGCCGGTGGACAGACCAACGGTTGAAAACGCCGATATCGTTTCAAACAGCACATCAGACAGCGAATGCGGCGTGATCGCAAGTAGCACCGACGTGCCAATCGCGATCAACATCAAGGCGAGAACCACGACGCTCAATGCTTGGCGTTCAACATCGTTGGACACTCTGCGGCCAAACAGCACCGCGTCTCTTTGTCCGCGCACCTCCGAAACGACCACAGCCAGGAGCAATACGAAGGTCGTGATCTTTATCCCCCCTGCGGTGCCGGCGCTGCCGCCGCCAATGAACATCAGCAAATAATTGCCCATCAAGGTTTCGTCGCGAAAACTGCCGACATCCAAACTGTTGAAACCGGCTGTGCGGGGCATCACCGAATGAAACGCCGCATTGAGCGCCTTTGCCCCGACACCCATCGGACCCAGCGTGTCGGGATTGCTCCATTCGGCCAGTAAGACCCCAAGCCACCCAGCGAGCAGCAAGACAACCGTGCCGGTGACCGTGATTTTTGAATGGAGCGTCCATTGGCGAAATTCAAACGGGCGTGCGCGCAGTTCCTGCATCACCGGAAAACCCAGAGCGGTTATGATGACCGCAATCATGATTGGTCCCAGAATGACGGCATCGTTCTGGAACCCCATCAGGCTGTCCGAATAGGTTGAAAAACCGGCGTTGTTAAACGCGCTCACAGATTGGAAAACGCCATGCCATAGGGCCTGCGTCCAATCGTAGTCATAATAAAGAAACAGCCGCACAGCGAGGATTGCGGCGACGATCCCCTCGACGACAAGCGTGATCGAAAGCACCAGTTTCAAAACCGATTTGGCATCGCCAATTTCCAGCCTGCTGCGTTCAACCTGCGTTGCGATCCGTTCGCGCAAACCAAATGTCCTGCCCGCGATTAGACCCAGCACTGTGGCCGCTGTCATGATGCCCAAACCACCAATTTGGAAAAGGAAAAGGATCACACCTTGGCCAAAACTTGACCAATAGGTCGGCGTATCCTCCACGATCAAACCGGTGACTGCGACCGCAGAGGTGGACGTAAACAGCGCGGTCATAAACGGCGCGCCTTCGCCAGTTGCGCGCGAAATAGGAAGCAGAAGCAGAGCCGTGCCCAGCGCTATCGCGCCAAGGAAAAGAATCGGGATCAGGCGAACCGGATTTTTTAGCATCGGCGTCTCCTGCCCCGATTATCGCCGCTGGTCTAGGCTAAAACATTGTTATTAAGCAGTCTTTGGCAGCCTCTTGCAGTCTTCGATTTCCTCCGCTTATTGCAATTCACGCACCCCCAGCCCCAGATGGAGAGCCGCGGCTTGAAATGGGCCGATTGCGAAATGTCCGGTTCCAGCGGTTAAGATGCAGGCGAAGCAGCTGAAAGCATATCTCAGGACCGAAGGAAACCGCCATCAATTGGGATCTCAAGGCCTGTCACATAAGAGGCCCTAGGGCTTGCGAGAAAGGCCGCAACCGCTCCAAATTCGCGGGGTTCGCCAAAGCGCCCAGCCGGTATAGTCTCAATCGCTTTGGAGACGATGACCTCTCGATCAACCTCAGCTTGCTCTGCAATTTTTTGGTGAAGCGAGCGCAGCCTGTCCGTATCGACCTGTCCGGGCATCAGCAGATTGACTGTGACCCCATCCATTGCGACCTCTTTGGCGAGAGTTTTCATCCATCCATGAACCGCGGCTCGAATAGTGTTGGACAGAGCCAGTCCCGGAATTGGCTCGCGCACTCCTGATGAGGTGATGGTGAGGATGCGTCCGAACCCTGCTGCCCGCATTTGCGGTAAGACAAGCCGAGTGAGCTCGGTAATGGTCAGCAGCATCGGCTGAGCCGCTTCGACCAATTGCGAGGCATCCGTATCGTGCGCCGTTGATGGCGCTGGGCCGCCCGAATTGTTGACCAGGATGTCCACACCGCCAAGCTCGCGATGGGCATGAGCCGCGATAGTCTCAGCCGCATCCGGCGCGGCAAGGTCCACAGCTAGCATAGGCCATTCCAAGCCCTCGTCTGGATTGCGCGAAATGCCGAGAACATGCGCCCCTTCGCCGGCAAGTTCCTTAGCAATCGCAGCTCCAAGTCCGCGGCTTGCGCCAAGAACGACGGCTCGTTTGCCCTTCAGTTCGAGATCCAATTTCTCTCTCCTTTTAAGCAACGCATTCGTCGCCCGGAACATAATGCATAGCATAGCCGCTCCGCGTCTTCCGCTAACTTAAATGCGGCTACCCTGAGTTCTGGTCATCCGCACAAAGGTAGGCCGGAACTGGGCCGTGAGCGGAATGTCAGCTCCGTCAAACTGGGGGGCTAGCACCGGACCTTCAGTTATCGATCAACAAAATCGAGGTCGGGATACTCCCATTTCCATGGAATGCCGGTGTCACCGAGTGCAGCTTCAACAATGCTCGGAAACGCCGCCTCGGCTCGGACGTCGTTCGACATGATTAGAATGCAGTCCCGGCTCTCAGGAAGGCATACCATCATGTTACCGGTGCTGTCATTGTGTCCGCCTTTAAAGATTGTACTCCCTTGTGGTCCGGAGGTGACAACAAGCCCGAGCCCGGCGGCCAGACCCGGATATGCTGCCTCGTCTGGCAACGGCGCATTCACTCCTACGAATTGCGCGTCCGCAAGAATGTTCACCGAAGGCGCGAAGAATGTCTCGCATGCTGACGCGGACAGGCCCTCACATGTTGCGAGCGCAGCGGTGAACTTAGCCATGTCGTCGATTGTGGTGTCCATCGATCCTGCCGCGCTTACGCTGCTGCGGTCGTCGTGGGGCACACTTTCCCCGGTGATGGTGAACCCGTCCGCCAAGTTGTCGGCGAAATCGTCGCGCCACATCATATCGGTACGGTCCATGCCAAGAGGACGGAATACACGCCGTCGCATCTCTTCGCCGACATCCAGCCCCAAACCCTGCTCAAGTATGAATTGAAGCAGGATGAATCCGTCGCCGGAATAAAAGTAGCGCTCGCCCGGATCGAAATGAATGTCGACCGCACCGCCTTGTCCGTCGAACTTCCCCTCGGGCGTGATGAAGAAGAAGTTCCGAAACCCGGCGGAATGGGTCAATAGCATTCGCGGCGTGATAGCCTTCCACCGGTCATCGTTCGCCAGCGTTTCCCACGGCGCATGGGTTTGCCGAAACCCCTCGTAACTTGGCAAAGGACGCGGCAGCAAAGTGTCGATCGTCTCATCGATGTCGAGCAGCCCTTCATCCTGCAGCTGCAAGATGAGATAGGCGAAAGCAGTCTTGGTCAGTGAAGCGCCGTACATGACGGAATCGACGGTAAGCGGTTGTTCAGCCTCATTGCGAATGCCGAGCGCCTCGACCTGCTCGACCTCGCCGCCCCTGATCACTACGAAAGCGAGGCCGCGCGCCCCCGTTTCCGCCATGCCGCGTTTTGCCACCTGTTCGACAGTCGACAACGAAGTGTCGTTTTGCGAGGCAAGAGCCATGGATGGCATCGTATGCGCCAGCGCGCAGAGGACCAATCCCGCAATTTTCTTCATCGCTCTCACTCCTGAAAACCCCGTCTGCTTTGAAAAGTAGTCCAACTGCTGGCAGAGGACAACGAACGGCAGGAACAGACGATGAGTGCCATCATAGCTCACAGCCCGCTTCCAACCCGGATGTCGGCCTCTAACTCACACCTCTTCGCGCTCCTGCAAGTCCCTGAGAAGTTGATGGGGTGCGTTTCTGCAGACTGCGTCTGCTTACGACACAGTAGCGGACATCAAGGCAGACTACTTCCGTGTCAGCTCCAGCAGGTCTACAAGTTCCTCAAACTTCTCGCGCTGCTCGCCCTCGTCACCGCTGGCGATAGCTTCAGCTACGCAGCAAGCTGCATGGTCTTTCAAAACCTGCGTTTCGACCTTCGCTAGTGCTGATTTGATCGCGGCGATCTGGTGAAGGATGTCCATGCAGTAACGGTCATCCTCGACCATCTGCGCAACACCGCGCACTTGGCCTTCAATTCGCTTTAAGCGGTTTAGCTTAGCAGTGGTGTCTTTGGCCATTCGTCGATCCTGATTGAAATACCCTTGGGGGGTATATATAGGACAGTTCACTCGTTCAACAGAGATGACTTTTATATGCCACAGCTCTCCCGCCGCAACCTCATCACTAGCACTGCGGCACTAGCCGCAGCAACGTCACTTCCCATGCCTGCTTGGGCGCGTGGTCAGGCCCAAAGCAGCTCCATGCCACACGCCAGCAAGGGCTTTGGTGACTTGTCCGGCGAGGACATCAATCTCTCGATTGGTGATGCGCATTTCATGACAGGTGGGCGTTCAGGTCACGCATTTGCCGTGAATGGCACTGTGCCCGGTCCCCTGATCCGTTTGCGTCAGGGGCAGGATGTTCGCCTCCATGTTACCAACAATCTGAATGAGGACAGTTCGATCCATTGGCACGGCTTGCTCCTGCCATTCCAGTTCGATGGAGTGCCCGGCGTTAGCTTCCCCGGTATCAAGCCGGGTGAGACCTTCACATACGAGTTCCCGATCCGCCAGACAGGAACCTATTGGTGGCACTCACACTCTGGACTGCAAGAACAGGCGGGACATTACGGTCCGATTATCATCGAAAGCGACGAACCGGACCCGCGCTATGATCGCGACTATGTGGTGCTGCTGAGTGAGTTTACGCCGATCCATCCGCATCAGATTATGCGCCTTTTGAAGGTTGGCGAACACTATTTTCAGAACCAGATGCAAAGCGCGACCGAGGGCGCGATGTCCGGCGAGATGCGCCGCATGTGGGGTCAGATGCGAATGAACCCTCGGGACATCGCGGATGTGTCGGGCCAGACCTACACCTATCTCATCAATGGCCACGGACCGTCGGATAATCTCCAACTTGAGTTTAAGCCGGGTGAGCGGGTGCGCTTGCGCGTCATAAACGGTTCGGCGATGAGCTTCTTCAATGTGCGCATCCCCGGCGTGCCTATGACGGTCATTCAAACCGACGGACAGGACGTTAATGAAGTCGACGTGGACGAGTTCCAGATTGGCGTCGCCGAAACCTATGACGTGATTGTCGCTCCTTCTGACGGCAGTCACGCCATCGTTGCAGAAGCCATGGATCGCAGTGGGATGGGCGTTGCCAGTCTGACTTCGCATCCCGGTCATATCGCCACTCCTCCCGCCTTGCGTGAGATACCGACACTGACCATGACCGACATGGGCATGATGGACCACGCCGCGATGGGCCACGGCGATATGGGCGAAATGGACCACGACATGCGTAACACCTCGTTGTTGCCAGGCGATGTCGAAGTGGGCCCCGGCGTCGATATGGTCGCGCCGATGCCGACGGACCGGATGCACTTCCCCGGCCTTGGATTAGACAAAGTCCCGCACCGCGTGCTGCGTTACACCGACCTCAAGGCCAAGCGGATGAACCCGCATCGCGAGGTTGAGCGGGAGATGGAGATACATCTCACCGGGAACATGGAACGCTACATGTGGTCCTTTGACGGCAGGAAGTTCACTGCCGTCACCCATGACCCGATCCGCTTCGGATACGATGAGCGTGTCCGTGTTAAGCTGGTCAATCAGACCATGATGGCTCACCCCATCCACTTGCACGGGCACTTCTTCGAGATGGTGAACGGCGCAGATCATATGCACCAACCATTGAAGCATACCATGGTCGTGCAACCGGGCGGCACCGCGACGTTCGATCTCACCGCGAACGAGCCGGGAGACTGGGCGTTCCACTGCCACCTGCTCTACCACATGCACGCAGGCATGATGCAGGTCGTAACCGTGCGTCCATTCCTTGATAGGACCGAAGGTTGATGCGCGTCGCTATTTTCATTGGAGCCGCTCTGGCCGCTGCGCCGGTATCTGCTCAGGATCATTCCGGGCATTCCAGTCATGGCGATCACGGTGCACATTCGCAGCACCAAGGTCATGCACAGCATCAGGCTCAGCCGGACAGCGAGCCTGAGCCGAAAGAAGCGGAACCCAAGGTCGATCATTGCGCGATGGGGCACCTTCCGCCCGAACAGTGCCCGCCAAAAGATGAGCACGTTGGCCATGACGCAATGGACCACGGTTCGATGGATCACGGGTCAATGGATCATTCTGGCCACGGCGACGAGGAACAGGGCAAGCAGACCGACCATTCGACCATGGATCATGGTTCAATGGACCACTCTGCGATGGATCACAGCCAGCACGATGGAATGACGGACAAGTCTGCTCCCGGCGCTGCGCCGGAAGACGCAGTGCCTGCGCGAGCCTTTGAAGGCCCCCGCCATGCGGCCGACGCAATCTGGGGTGAGCGGGCTATGGCACCAAGCCGCGAGCATCTTGCCCGTGCCAATGGCGGGATGCGCACGGGAAGCGTCTTGCTCGAACGGTTGGAGGCACGTATCGCCACAGACGGTGGCGAGGACGGATATGTCTGGGATGCGCAAGCCTTCTACGGCGGCGACATCAACCGCTTTGTCCTGAAAACCGAGGGCGAAGGCGAGTTCAGCGGTGACTTGGAAGAAGCAGAAATACAGGCGCTCTACAGCCGCGCAATTGGCCCCTTCTTTGATCTGCAAGCGGGTGTGCGTTTTGATCCTGAACCAGACACACGCGGCCACCTCGTAATCGGCGTGCAGGGCCTCGCGCCCTACATGTTCCATGTCGATGGCGCGCTGTTCCTCTCAGATCGAGGCGATGTCACGGCGCGCTTGGAAGGCGAATACGATCAGCGGATCACGCAGCAACTTATCATCCAGCCACGCGTGGAGGTCGAACTGGCCGCGCAAGATATTCCCGAACGCGGGATCGGTGCCGGGATCACCAAGATCGAACCGGGTGTGCGGCTGCGTTACGAGATTAAGCGCGAGTTCGCACCCTATATCGGCATAGAATACGAGGCGGCATTGGGGGAAACCGCCGACATTGCCAGAGCCGCTGGCGAAGACCCAGATGGGCTGAAGGTTGTGATCGGCCTGAGGGCTTGGTTTTAGCGAATAAAGCAGAGTCCGCTTCCACCCTCAGTTTCGGCCTCTAGCTCAAACCTCTTCGCGCTTCTGCAATTCTTCCAGCAGGCGCTCCAACTGATCCTCTATAATCGCGCCGCTATCGCCGCCGCCATAATTCAGCGCGCCGCTGGAGAAGGTTGTGCCGAACGTGTCTGAGAGCGTCTTGGTTTGCAGCAATCCGCTTGCAAAATCGCGCTGAGTCAGGGTGTCGAGCGGGTGGATAAAGGTGCTCCAGACAAGGCCCTGCGCAACCGCATAGCGAGCATCCAAAGCTGTGTCGAAATTCGCCTGAAGCAGCCGTTCCATCGCGCCTTCGGGGAGTTCTTCTGCCGGAGCAATCGGGGTGATGATCCGCATGCGTCCGGCATTCGCGTCGGTGACGACCAGCATCATCGTCTCTTCGACGGTCAGCTGCCAATTGTTGCCAGTGCGCATCGCGTCTTCATCAAGCGCGGCGATAACCTGAGCCATCTTCTCCAAAACCGCCTCGTTCTCCGGCGAGACTGTGCTTGGTCCTGTTTCAGGGCTCGCTTCCGGTGTCTCATCCACTTGGTGCGGAGGCAGCGTTTCTTGTGCTGACAGGATGCTAAATGCCGACCCGGTCAGGCTGAACACCCCGAGAAAGATGATGATGCGGTGCGTGAGTTGCGGGGACATGGGCGGAGGTTTCCTGTTGCGGTGGCTTACCCTCCATTCGTGCAATGACAGTCGGTGGTTACACCCGAACGCCGCGATCATTTTCCTACAAGGCGAAAACTCGTTATGCCGCGCGTCGCTCTTTGAATTTGTCGATTGCATTGCTCCCACGAAAAAGCCCCGCCAGACAGCGGGGCTTTTCGCGTTTCTAAGGCGCGCCTCTGCAAATACATTCAACAAGGCCCAACCAGTATGTGTTTTATCAACTTGCAGGATTTGCAAGCGAGCTGTTCTAACCAGCCGGATCGTTAAACATCGATGGAAGTGATGCATTCACCACGCCGCCATCCACGGTCAGCGTTTCGCCCACCACATAATCGCCTGCGCGGCTGCACAGATAGATCGCAGCTGCTGCCATATCTTCTGGGGTCCCAACACGCTTTGAAGGGATCATCGAAGCGCTTGCATCGGGCGCGTTCTTGGCCGCTTTGTTCATCTCGCTCGGGAATGCGCCCGGCGCGATGGAGCTGACGATGATGTTATCCTGAATCAGGCGCGCAGCCATGCGACGTGTGAGTTGGATCACACCCGCTTTGGAGGCTTGGTAGGCGTAGGTTTCCCATGGATTGATCCGCTGACCATCGATGGATGAGACATGGATGACCTTAGCCGGGTGATCACCAGCACCGCCTGCGACCAGCAAGTCATGCAGTTTCTGCGTCAGGAAAAACGGTGTTTTGACATTGAGGTCCATGGTCCGGTGCCAGCCTGCCTCGTTGAACTCGAGATAAGGTTGGCCCCAAGCGGCACCAGCGTTGTTGATGAGGATATCGAGCTTGTCCTCGCGATTTTTCATTTCCTCTGCGAGCGCAACCATACCGTCCATTTGGCTAAGATCAGCCGGGATACCGATCACCTTATCTTCGCCCAGTTCAGCGATGGTTTCCTGCATCTGCTCGATCTTACGCGCAGAAATATAGACCCGCGCACAACCAGCAGCGAGCAAGCCTTCGACAAACATCTTGCCGATCCCACGTGATCCCCCAGTGACAAGCGCAACACGGCCATCAAGGCTAAAAAGTTCCTGAATATTCATTGTCTTGTCCCTTTTAATAGCCGCTTATGTCGGCAACGCGGTTCGCATGGAAATAGGCATCGCCCAGGAATTCCTGCAAAGCCCGGTCGCGCTTCATATAAAGGCCGATATCGTATTCGTCGGTCATGCCGATGCCGCCATGCATTTGCACGCCTTCTTTGACGGCAAGACCCGCTGCTTTGGCGACTTTCGCCTTGGCAACAGACGTCATCAGGTCGGCGCTTTCAGCACCTTCATCGAGCAGTTGCTGAGCCTTGATCGTCACAGCGCGGGCGATTTCAACCTCGGAGTAGAGGTGCGAGGCGCGGTGTTGGAGAGCCTGAAACTCACCGATCACTTGGCCGAATTGCTTGCGCTGTTTGATGTAGTCGATGGTCATGTCCATCGCTCCGCGCGCAACGCCAACGCCTTCGGCAGCGGTGCCAATCCGGCCCGCAGCGAGCATGGCGTTGAGAACTTCGCGACCGCCATCAACCTCACCAATGACAGCGCCGCCATCCAGTTCGACCCCGTCAAAGCGAGTGTGTGTTGCCATTGAGCTATCCACCAACCGCACGGCGTCGTGGCTCATATTTGCCGCATCTTTGGGCACAGCAAACAACGTGATCCCGTCTGCGTCATCATCCGCGCCGCTGGTGCGTGCTGCAACAATGAGCATGTCCGCACTCGCGCCTTGGACCACAAAGCTTTTGGCGCCAGTCAATTTGAAGCCATTGCCTGATTTTTCAGCGCGGGTCGTGATGCGGTCAGGGCGGTGTTTCGCGGTTTCATCCACGGCGACTGCAAACACGCTTTCGCCTTCGATCAGGCCGGGGAGGTAGCGCTCTTTTAGATCGTTTGAGCCATGTTTGAGCGCGGTTGCGGCCAGCACAGAGGAGGTCAAAAACGGCGATGGTGTGAGGTTGCGCCCAATCTCTTCCAGCACAATGCCTGCCTCGACGTGCCCCATACCAAGACCACCATCTGCCTCGTCCAGAAGCATTCCGGTGAAGCCCATTTCGGCAAATTGCTTCCACAACGCGTGGCCAAATCCATCGGGACAATCGCGGTCACGCCAATGGCGCAGGCCGTTTGCGATGTTGCCTTCGTCGGCCATAAAACCGCGGGCCGTGTCAGACAGCATCGCCTGATCTTCTGAATGATAAAGTGGCATCAATCAGGCTCCCGGCAATTCGAGGATGCGTTTGGAGATCACGTTGAGCATAACCTCCGACGTGCCGCCTTCGATAGAGTTTGCTTTGGTCCGCAACCAATCGCGCGACGGCGCGCCGCCGCGTGTTTCTTCGCTTTCCCATTCGAGGCTGCGCGAGCCACCAACGCTCATCATCAATTCGTGACGGCGCTTGTTCAACTCGGTGCCCACATATTTCATCATATTGGGCTGTGCCGGATGGCCCTTGCCCGATTTCATCTCATCCATGAATTTTTCGGACATGGCGGTGAATGCCAATGCATCGACATCAAACATCGCCAGCTCTGCGCGCAGCATCGGATCAAGATCATCGCCGGTTTTGGCTGAATGCCGCTTCATCGCGGTGCCAATCGCTGCGGTGCGTTCGCCGCCGCCCATGCCAGAGATCATCTCACGTTCGTGGCCGAGCAGATATTTCGCCACATCCCAACCGCGATTGATCTCTCCGACAAAGCCGGGGCAATCCTCGCCATAGCTCTTGGGGACTTTCACATCATCAAAGAAGGTTTCGCAAAACGGGCTGTTGCCGCTGATCAGCAAGATCGGCTTGGTCGAAACGCCAGCGCCCGCCATGTCGAACAACATGAAGGTGATGCCTTTGTATTTGTTGTCCTTATCCGTGCGGACGAGGCAGAAAATCCAGTCGGCGTGATCGGCATAAGAGGTCCAGATTTTCTGACCGTTGACCTGCCAATGATCGCCTTTGTCCTCGCCAAAGGTTTGCATGGAAACAAGGTCAGAGCCGCTGCCGGGCTCAGAATATCCCTGACACCAGCGAATTTCGCCGCGAGCGATTTCGTTGAGGAAGCGCTGCTTCTGCCCCTCAGTGCCGAATTTCAGCAATGCCGGGCCAAGCATCCAGATGCCGAAGCTCGACAAAGGCGGGCGCGCGCCGATGGCGGCCATTTCCTGACGCAGGATTTTGGCTTCAGGAGCGGAAAGGCCAGCGCCGCCATAGGCTTTGGGCCATGCAGGCACAGTGTAGCCTTTATCGCGGCATGCCTCAAACCAAGCCTTTTGCGCGTCATTTTTGAACGTTGCGCGGCGGCCACCCCAATAGACATCGTCATCATCGCGCACAGGCTTGCGCATTTCAGCGGGGCAATTCGCCTCCAGCCATTCTCGCGTTTCTAGACGGAAGTTTTCCAGATCGGACATGGTGCCGTTTCCTCTCAATTCATGATCCCTTGTTGACGCTTACGTTATCGTCATTTGCAGCCCATCCGCAAGCTTATCTCACGATGCCACGCATGCCGTAGCGTCAGCGAGTTTGCGTTGACGGGACGCGGATCGCGGTTACCTTTGGGACAAGGTTTGGGAGAACCAGAATGACGGGATTCGTTGAGATCAAAGCTGACGCTAGGGCTGACAAAGGTCGCGCCAAGTGAGCTTTATCAATGGTAAGGTTCCGCTGCGCCTAAAACTCATTCACGGCTTTGGCGCAGTGGCATTTGGGGTCAAAGACACCGGTTTCTCGTTCTTTTTGCTGTTCTATTATAGCCAAGTGCTCGGCATGGATGCGGGGCTGGTAAGCCTTGCGTTGTTGCTTGCATTGTTGGTTGATGCGGTTGTTGATCCGATTATCGGCAATCTTTCTGATCGCACCTATTCGCGTTGGGGCAGGCGGCTGCCTTGGCTTTATGCAGCGCCCATCCCACTCGCGTTTGCCTGGGTGTTTTTGTGGACGCAGCCGGGAGCAGAGGCACCGACATTCTTGGGGCTGTTCGGCATCTGTGTGGTTGTCCGCCTATTGCTGTCAGCATGCGAAGTGCCGTCAATCTCGCTCTTGCCGGAAATTACATCGGACTATGTCGAGCGGACGACCCTCTTCCGGTTCCGCTATCTTTCCGGATGGCTGGGCGGCATCCTAATGATGATCATCGCTTACGGCTTTCTCTTCACCGGGGAGAGCGGCCTGTTGAACCGGGACGCCTATTTCACGTTCGGAGTGATCGGGGCGGTGCTGATGGTGATATCGGTGGTCGGATCGGCATTGGGTCAGCACAAATTGGTAGCCCAACTGCCCGTCACAAAGCCTGCGCCGTTCTCACTCAAAGCGTGTTTTTCGGAGATCACCGAAGCGTTTAGCGAGCGCGCCTTCCTGTTTTTCGCCGCTGGCGGGCTCGCAGCCTATATCGGACAGGGATTGAATTTCTCGCTCTCCAATTACCTCAACGTGTTTGTGTGGAGGTTGGATGCGACCAGCCTGCCCGGCCTTCCCGAAAGCGTAACGGGGCTAAGCATCTACCCGATGATCCTGTTTCTGTCGGTCGTTTTGATGTTCAACATCGTGGGGCCAATGCACGATCGCTTTGGCAAACCCAAAAGCGCAGCGATTGGAGCGATTGGCGGCACTATCCTGACCATCATCCCCTATTCCGCGCTGTTGTTTGGGTTTTGGCCGGAGCTCGGATCGCTCACATCATTGGTCATGGTTTTTGCGCTGCTGACCATCGGCAATGCCTTGAACATTGTGGTGATGGTCTCCGCATCATCGATGATCGCAGAGATCGTCGAAGCCTATCTTGAGCGCACCGGTGTGCGCGCAGAGGGCGCGTTTTATTCCGGCAATTGGCTGGTCCAGAAATGCGCAACCGGCTTTGGCATTTTCCTCAGCGGACAGTTCTTGGCATTCGCCGCATTGTCCTCTGATGCGACGCCGGATACCGTCGCGCCCGGTGTGATCGACAATTTGATCATCCTTTATGCAGGCACCACGGCTGTGTTGATGTTGATCGCGGGATATTGGCTTGGCCGGTTCCCAATTAGCCGCGAAGATCATGAGACGCGCGTTGCGGCATTGAGCAAAAGCGAAACGACCGATCCCAACGCGAGGGTCTTTGAATAACCCTCAAAAGAGAGCTTGGCCTCACTGGCACGCTCTGCCACGGTCGCCCGCAACAGATTCGATTTCAATTAGAGACTAGAGAGGAACACCCCCATGGATTTCCAACCCACCGAGCGCCAGGTCTATTGGCGCGATCGCGTGCGCGATTTCATCGAAACGCATGTTCGCCCGGAAATGGGCACATACAATGCGCAAGACGCCGAAGGTGATCGTTGGAAAGTCATCCAGGTCATCGAAGACAAAAAGAAGCTCGCGAAAGAAGCGGGTATCTGGAACCTGTTCATGCCGCCGCGCAATGACGGGCACCATCACGTCGAAGAGAGCTTTGAGTTTGAAGGTCCGGGCCTAACCAACCTCGAATACGCTCTTTGCGCCGAGGAAATGGGCCGCATTGGCTGGGCATCGGAAGTGTTCAACTGCTCCGCGCCTGACACTGGCAACATGGAAGTGTTCCACCGCTACGGCACGCTGGAGCAAAAGGAACAGTGGCTGCGCCCGATCATGAACGGCGAAATTCGCTCTGCCTTCCTGATGACAGAGCCGTTCACCGCGTCCTCTGATGCGACCAACATCGAAACTCGGATGGAACGCGATGGCGATCACTATGTGATCAATGGCCGCAAATGGTGGTCATCGGGTCTGGGCGATCCGCGCTGCAAGGTCTCGATCGTTATGGGCAAGACCGATCCAAACGCCGGTCGTCATGCTCAGCAATCGATGCTGCTGATGCCCAACGATGCGCCGGGCGTAAACATCATCCGCCACCTTCCCGTATTCGGATATGACGATGCGCCGCATGGTCATATGGAAGTGGAAATGAAGGACGTTCGCGTACCTGTGACCAACATGTTGTTGGGCGAAGGGCGCGGGTTTGAGATCGCTCAAGGGCGCCTTGGCCCTGGCCGCATCCACCACTGCATGCGCACCATCGGTGTCGCCGAAGAGGCGCTGGCAAAAATGTGCAAGCGGCTTCAGGAACGCGAAGCTTTCGGCAAGCCGATTTACAAGCATTCGGTATGGGAAGAGCGCGTTGCGCGTGCCCGCATCGATATCGACATGACCCGTCTGTTGTGCCTGAAAGCGGCCGATATGATGGACAAGGTCGGCAACAAATCAGCCAAGCAAGAGATTGCGATGATCAAGGTTCAGGCGCCAAACATGGCTCTGAAAATCATCGACGACGCGATCCAAGCCCATGGCGGCGGCGGCGTATCGAACGATTACGGCTTGGCCAGTGCTTATGCGCATCAGCGGACATTGCGTCTCGCCGATGGTCCCGATGAAGTACACGCACGCTCCATCGCTCGCATGGAGTTTGGCAAGCACGTTCCCGAAGAAGGCCCCACGGCCAACGCTCTGCGCAAAGGTGAACCGGCCAATGATGCTGGCGGCTTTAGCTCAGGCGATATGGGCGCGACCCGCTAAAAACCGGCGGATTTGGGAGAGGGAATAATGGCAAAAGCAGCGATCCTGGGAACACCGGGTGAAGGTCTTGTGATCGGCGACATCAACGTCGCCGATCCCATGCCGCACGAAGTACTGATCGATACTAAGGCGTGCGGCCTGTGCCATTCGGATTTGCACTTTATTGACGGGCACTATCCGCATCCTCTCCCCGCCGTTCCGGGACACGAAGCAGCTGGCGTCGTTCGCGCCGTAGGCAGCGAAGTGACCACCGTGAAACCCGGCGATCACGTCGTGTCCTGCCTCAGCGCATTCTGCGGCACTTGCGAATTTTGTGTGACGGGCCGCATGGCTCTGTGCCTTGGCGGGGCGACCCGGCGCGGCAAAACGGATGCGCCGCGCATGATGATGGCGAACGGTGATCCGGTCAATCAGATGCTGAATCTGTCGGCGTTGTCCGAACAGATGCTGATCCATGAAAATGCTTGTGTCGCCATCGACAAAGATATGCCGCTCGATAGGGCTGCTGTCATTGGCTGCGCGGTGACAACGGGCGCTGGCACGATTTTCAACGCCTGCAATGTGACACCGGGTGAGACGGTTCTGGTGGTCGGATGTGGCGGAGTTGGTCTGGCGACCATCAACGCGGCCAAAATCGCCGGCGCTGGCAAAGTCATCGCTGCCGATCCTCTGCCTGAAAAGCGGGCCTTGGCCGAAACCTTGGGCGCTACCCATACGGTTGATGCATTGGCCGATGATGCAGCCAAACAGATCATTGCAATCTCTGGCGGCGGTGTTGATTGGGGCATTGAGGCTGTCGGCCGTCAGGCGTCCGCTGACCTCGCAGTCGCATCATTGCGCCGCGGTGGCACTGCGGTCATTCTCGGCATGATGCCTCTTGATTGCAAAGTCGGGCTTGGCGCGATGGACTTGCTCGGCGGGAAAAAGCTGATGGGTGCGATTATGGGGATGAACCACTTCCCCGTCGACCTGCCTCGGCTTGTTGATTTTTACATGCGCGGTTTGCTCGATCTCGACACGATCATCGCTGAACGGATCAGCCTTGATGATGTGAATGCCGGTTTCGATAAAATGCGCGAAGGGAGCCACGCACGCAGCGTGGTCATGTTTGACTGATGGATATCGATTTCGACAAGGAAATGGTCGGCACTGTCGAAGTGCCAGAGGCGGACAAGCTCGATCTCGCCAAACTGACCGCGTGGTTTGAATCCAACGTCGAAGGGTTCGCTGGCCCGATCAGCTACACGAAGTTTAAGGGCGGGCAATCCAACCCAACCTACAAAATCGAGACACCCGGCGCGAACTATGTCCTGCGCCGCCAGCCTTTCGGCAAATTGCTGCCATCCGCCCATGCGGTTGACCGCGAATATAAGGCGATGACAGGGCTGCACCCGACCGGCTTTCCCGTGCCAAAGACGTATGGCCTGTGCGAAGATCCGGACGTTTTGGGTTCCATGTTTTTCGTCATGAGCATGGCCGATGGACGCAGTCTTTGGAATGGCCAGCTGCCCGGCTCTTCGCCCGAAGAGCGGCGCGAATTGTACAATGCACTGATCGACACAATCGCCGACATGCACCTCAACAAGCCAGACGAAATCGGCTTGGGTGATTATGGCAAGCCAACCGATTATTGCGCTCGGCAAATTGCGCGCTGGTCAAAGCAATATAAGCTGTCCGAAACAGAGCATATGCCGCAAATGGAGCGGTTGATTGAATGGTTGCCGCAAACCATTCCGCCGCAGCATGAAAGCAGCGTGGTGCATGGCGATTACCGGCTCGACAATGTAATTTTTCACAAGACCGAGAACCGCATCATTGCCGTGCTCGATTGGGAATTGTCGACGCTGGGCGATCCTATTGCTGATTTCAGCTATCTGATGCTTAACTGGTTCCAACCCGCCGATGGACGGGCCGGATTGATGGGGCTTGATCTCCCCGCGCTGGGTATTCCGACGGTTGAAGAGGCCGTGGAGCGTTATGTCGCGCGCACCGGTTATCCGGTTCCGCCGATGGATTGGTACTTCGCCTATAATCTGTTCCGCCTTGCGGGGATTATGCAGGGGATCAAGAAACGCGTGATCGATGGCACCGCATCCTCTGCCCATGCAAAGGGCATGAGCGACCGTGTCGCGCCGCTGGTTGCCCGCGCATACGAGTTTGCTCTGTCTGCGGGAATGCCCGCTTAGAACGAAGAGCTGAGCGAGATAAGCGCGCCCACATCATTGCGTGCGGTCTCAAAATGGCCCGGATCGGTGCGGTAATATGCGCTTACGCCAAGCGTGCCGATTGGCAGTTGCCCGCTCCAATTGAACTCGCTCATGATCTCGCGCCCTTGCGGTGTCAGAGAGAGGCTCTGCCGGCCCAGAATGGCGCTTTCGCTGGCATAGTCATAGGCGACAGGCAGATCGAAATTCACTGTGCCGCCGCTTACTCGCAAAGGCTGGCTGACACGAAGGCCGATACTGTCACCACGGATAATCGTGCCGCGACGCGTGACATCGAAAGACCAGCTTTGCGTAGCGATCTGCGATCCAGATCCGAGCAACGATCCACCGCGTGGGCGCGAAAGTCCGGCACGGAAGGCCGCCCCAACGCGCCAATCCGCGCCCAATTGGTGTGCGACACGCCCATCAATGAATGCAGTGTCCGCGCCGCTCAAATCAAACGTGGGATTAAAGTGTGCGCCCAATAAGGTGTTTTGCTCAGAGAGGTATGACACCGCTACGCTCGCATCCAGCCCGCGCCATTTGCGGTCTGCTGCGATGCTGATGGTGGACGTTGGACGCCGTTCGCGCACGCCAAACAGAACGTCGCTCGCCTGACGATTATCGCCGAGCCACGCGCTACCGCGTTCTGCCGAAACCGTCAGCCCCCATTCGCCGATCTGATATCGGGAGGCGGCGGCAACATCGCTGCTCTCCAAAAACCCGGCGTCAAACCCGGCCTCTGGCGCGATCAGGAATGCTGGGCGATCCGCGCCCTGCAATTGCGCGACTAGGCCGCTGGCGCTTTGTGAAATGGCGAAACCAACTTGTGTATCCGGTGCAATCCGCGCTGCCAAACGTGCTGCCAAAACCCGCGCGCCCTGCGCATCTTGGGCTGAGAGTTGCAATTGGCGTGACCATCCGAGGCCCGCTGCGCGTTGCCCCTCACCCATCGTCACAGAAAACGCCAAGGCATCATTGCCGCCGCTGCTCGTATAGCCAACCTGCTCAACCGCACCGCGCAGACGCGGCGTTTGTGCAGCGCTGCGTGAACGCGCTCCTAGGTCCAACGTGTAGGCGCGGTCATAGCGGTCGGTCACAATGGTGCTGAGTGAAGCGCTCGAAAGAGCATCGCCCATCGCAGCAGAACCCACGGCAAAATCATCCGCCAATGCCAAAGCATCCGATGTGCCCGCTACTGTTGTTGTTCCCTGCGGCGCAAAGGCGGCTGCGATATCGAGAATGCCGGTGCCGAACATGGCATCTGTGCCAGTCGCACCAACATCACGCGCGGTATCAAGCAAGATTTCAACGATCTCTGGCCCGCTCAAATTGGGGAATGCCTGCGCCAGAAGTGCCACCGCGCCAGAGACTTGCGGTGCAGCAAAGCTGGTGCCCGAAAACAGCGTTACAAAATCCTCGCCATTGATTGTTTCAACGAAAACTTCGCCTTCATCGTAGACACAGCAAATCCGCTGACCGCGCGCAGAGATGAAAGAGGCCGCAGAATTACCAGCCCGGTTGCTGAAGTCAGAAAATCCGCCGTCACCGTCGACCGACCCGACAATGATCACATTGCCATTGCCCGCAGCCAAAAGACTGGTGGCAAAGGGGTCGGGTTGGTTGGGGTCGATGTCGGGGTCATTGCCTTCACCGCCATTGCCAGCGGCGACTACGACCACAATACCCGCATTCGCTGCTCTAGCGATGGCATTGCGCAACCCCGGCGCAGCATCACCGCCACCTAGGCTGAGATTGATGACACTGGCGCCGGTCTGGATTGCCAAATCCACCCCGTCGGCAATTGCGACATCTGTGAACAGGCATCCCAAGCTTGCGTCTTGGGGCGTATCGCTACGGCATGAACCCGGCATATCGGCCCGGATCGCGAGGACTTGTGCATCGAATGCAGTGCCTAGCACGCCATTATCATTGCGCCCTCCCGCCGCGACGAGAGCCACATTGGTGCCGTGATCATCTTCGGGATCAACCCCGCGATTACCAACAATATCGCGCGAATTTGGGTGAATGCGGCCGGTGAATTCCGGGCTGTCGCTGTCGATCCCGCTATCAATGACCGCGATGATCTGACCCTCGCCCGTCGCACCATCGCGCCACGCCGCATCTGCACCATGGAAGGCCGGGCCGTCTGATCGGCGGAATTCAGCCGTGTCAAAATTGGTTGTGGGAGGCGGAGGAGGTGGCGGTGGTGGTGGTGGTGGCGGAGGAGGCAGTGCCGAAACCGATCGAACCGGTTCGCCTCCACCGCCGCCACAAGCGCTCAGGGTTGCGCACGCTACAGCTGCTGCGACCACTTTCCATTGGATGGGCGCGGCGAGGTCCGGATGAGGCGTGCCGTTCTGCGTTTTAGCTGTCGTTATATGCGAATCGGCGGGAATTCTCGGGAAACTGGGCATGCGCGTCATCCTTAACAGCTAACTCCCTGAACCAATGCCAAACAGAGGTCGTCAACTGACTTACAGGTGCCTGAGCAACAATCCCTAGGCCTCTCGCTGAGGCTCGGCCTTGCCGCCTTTCCTCCATGACGCTAGCAGCGCGAAGACAACACACGAGAGCGACGCGCAACCGCGTCTCATTTTGGGCCTTACGGCGGAGTACTTATGACTGACACCCTGATTGCTGAAATCGAACAAGCTTGGGAAAACCGCGCCGAAGTGACACCGGGCAGCGAGGTTCGCCACGCCGTGAGTGAGGCTCTGTCATTGCTGGACAGCGGTGAGGCGCGCGTGGCGCAGCCGGGCGTTAATGGCGAGTGGACCGTTAACCAATGGCTGAAAAAGGCGGTCCTTCTTTCCTTTCGCCTGAACGACAATCGCGTGATGGATAATGCCGCTGGTGGTGATCCCGCCTTTGATAAGGTGCCGATCAAATTTGCCGGATGGGGCGATATTCGCTTTCGCGAATCTGGCTTTCGGGTCGTGCCCGGCGCGGTTGTACGACGCGGCAGCTTCATCGGTCAGGGTGCGGTCTTGATGCCAAGCTTTGTGAACATCGGTGCCTATGTCGGTGAAGGAACCATGGTCGACACATGGGCCACCGTCGGGTCATGCGCGCAAATCGGTGCCAATGTGCACATTTCGGGCGGTGCAGGAATTGGCGGTGTTCTCGAACCGCTTCAGGCCGAACCTGTAATTATCGGTGACGGTGCGTTTATCGGTGCGCGCAGCGAAGTTGCCGAAGGGGTACGCGTAGGCGAAGGCGCAGTGCTCTCCATGGGCGTGTATCTGGGCGCATCGACTAAGATTATCGACCGCGCAACGGGTGAAATTCACATGGGCGAAGTGCCGCCTTATGCTGTGGTCGTGCCAGGTAACCTGCCTGGAAAGCCGCTGCCTGATGGCACGCCTGGGCCATCGCTTTATTGCGCAGTGATCGTCAAAACGGTCGATGCACAAACACGCTCCAAAACCGGGATTAACGAACTCCTGCGCGATTGAACGTAGTGCTGGCGCCATGTATGCGCCTTCAGGAACAATCCCAAGTCCGTCCCGTTGGACAGATGGGTCTATAGAAAAGAGCGGAGGGTTTATGACCGACGAAGACAAAGGCATCCACATCGAGGACGATGATGCGCGCGGTGCACACACAACCGGACATATGCGATACGTGCTGGGCATCGGCCTTGGTATTGCCGTAATCGCGATGAGCCTGATCTGGATTATTCCTGCGATCTACGGTTAGAATTAGAGAAATTTGGAACTGATTGGTTCAATTGCTCATTGGTGTCTTGTACAACCACAGGAGACATTGATGAGCAATTCCAACAGTTTCCAGACCAGCCAATACGTCAAATGGAATTGGGGTAATGGCGAAGGTCAAGGACAGATCAAAGAGCGCTTTGAACGTGAAGTCACACGCACCCTACAGGGTAGCGAGGTAACCAGAAACGGTGATGCCGATAATCCGGCCTATTTGGTCAAGCAAGAAGACGGCGCCGAAGTGCTAAAACTCGGATCGGAACTTGAGGCTCAAGATTGAGCCATGCCCAAAGCAAAAAGCAAGGCTCAACAACAGGCTGCGGGTGCGGCTCTGGCCGCTAAACGCGGCGAAAGCAGCAAATCAGACCTTCAAGGCGCATCAATCGACATGTATGAAAGCATGACCGAGGATGAGCTCGAAGAGATGGCCTCAACTGCGCGCGAGGATCTTCCAGAAACAGCTGAAGACGGTTGAGACTGCCTATTCCTGATCTGGGATTAGGGTTTCAATCGGTGCCTGTGACGAGACGCTGGCCGCATAGCGCTCTGCCTCGCGTAGGACGCGCATAGCGTTGCGGCTGGCGATGAGTTCCATTTCGACCTGCGAGTAACCGCGCCGGGCCAGTTCTGCGAAGAGCTGGGGGTATCCGCTTGTATCCTCAAAGCCGATCGGCCCTGTTGGCATGCCATCAAAGTCGGCTCCGATGCCAATATATTCGACGCCAATTGTGTCGCGGATATGATCGATGTGATCGGCCATGTGCGTGATCATGGTGGCAGGTTCAGGATTGGCATTGTCCCATTCGACCATTGCGGCTTCGACAAAGGCTGGCGCGCCTTGATGAAGCGACTCCAAACGCGCCACCTCAGCCACCCGCTCCGCATACCAGACGCGGCGCTCATTGTTGAGGAAACCCGGCAGCGCCACGACCATCACAATCCCGCCATTGTCGGGCAAGCGCGCAAGCACGCTGTTAGGCACATTGCGCGCATGTCCATTGATCGCGCGCACGCCGGAATGGCTGAAAATGACCGGAGCCCGCGCCACGTCCAGCGCATCCATCATGGCATCTTCGCTCACATGGCTAAGGTCCACAAGCATCCCGATCCGGTTCATCTCGCGGATGACATCCTTGCCGAAATCGGACAGACCGCCATGTTCTGGCGTGTCGGTCGCGCTGTCGGCCCATGGCGTATTGCGGCTATGCGTGATCGTCATATAGCGCGCGCCCAGCGCATACATCTGGCGCAGCACAGCAAGGCTCGACCCGATTGAGTGACCGCCCTCCATACCGAGCAGTGACGCGACACGGCCATCGGCAATCGCGGCCTCCACCTCATCAGCCGTTTCCGCATAGCGCAGCGCTTGCGGATAGCGGTCAATCAACCGCTTCATTACGTCGATCTGTTCCATCGTCATCTGTACCGCTTCGGGTTCGGACAGGCTGACGGGGACATAGACAGACCAATATTGCGCACCCACTCGCCCCTCGGCCAGTCGGGCGATATCGGTGTGCATAACGCGCCCGTGAGGGTGGGTTGAGCCCGTGCCGGTTGTGTCAGCAAAATCGAGATCGTTGATCTGGTTGTCGAACCGCGAGCGCAGCTGGATCGGGACATCGTTGTGCCCGTCAAAGACCGGCGCGATTGCAAGAGCGGCTTGGGCCGCTTGAAGCGCGGGATCGATTGGAGCCTCAACCTCTGCGACATCCTCTACAATTTCCTCGGGCGCTTCGTCCGCAACCACCTCGTCTTGGGCGGATAAAGGCGCAGCCAAACAGATGGCGATTGCGGCAAGCGAAGCGGTGACGTGTTGCATGGCCCAAGGTTCTCCCGATAGAGCGGCGCTGAGAGGATCAGATTTGTGACGACAGTGAATAGCGCGGATGCGATCATCGAACAATTGGGGATGAGTGCCCATCCCGAAGGCGGGTGGTACAAGGAAACATGGCGCGCTGCGCCAGATGTGACGGGCCGCGCTCGCGGAACGGCAATTGTGTTCCTGCTCAAATCGGATGAAGCTTCGCATTGGCACCGGGTTGATGCCGATGAAATATGGATTTGGCAGGCGGGCGATCCGCTTGAACTGGCGATCGCGGAGACGGATGAGGGGCCAGAGCGTATGGTGACTTTGGGCAGCGACTTTGCGCAAGGGCAAGAATTGCAGGGCTTGGTCCCAACCGGAGCATGGCAGGCCGCTCGCTCTGCCTCGGGGACTGCGGGCTATTCACTGGTATCCTGCATCGTCGTGCCGGGTTTCGATTTTGCCGGTTTTGAGCTGGCCCCTCCGGGCTGGGCACCCGGCAAGGGAGCGTACGCATGATCCGCGCTGTCTTGCTTGTAGTGCTTGCGGCGATTTACGCATTCGCCGGATATATGCATCTGGTCGCGCCAGACCCATTTCTCACGATCACACCTGATGCAGTGCCATTCCCACGCGAAGTCGTGTTCTGGACCGGTATTGCCGAAATACTGGGCGCGATCGGACTGCTACAGCCGTTCGATATCCGGTTGCGAAGGGCAGCCGGAATTGGGCTTGCGCTTTATGCTTTGTGTGTGTGGCCCGCCAATATCAATCACTTTGCCATGGATATGGCCCGCGATGATGGGGGGCTTGGACTTGGCTATCACATCCCGCGCATGATTGCGCAGCCGCTGATCATTTGGTGGGCGCTATGGGTGGGTGAAGTGCCAATTGGAAGACGCAAGCCGTAGGCAGCGCTCAGATCACCTATCTAAGGCGAACGGATCACCCTCGCACGAGGCGATCATATAAGAAACGTTGATCCAACAGCGCGCCGCGTCTCCGCGAAACGCGCCGTTGGTCAACATATTCAGGCAAAAGCCTTAGGTGAGGTGCTTAGACACCGCAGCCGTCATCTTGAACATGGAGATCTGGTCTTTGCCGATCACCGCGCCAAGCTTGCCATCAGGATTAATCTGACGCTTGTCTTTGGAATCCTGAAGGCTGTTTGCCTTGATGTATTCCCAAACCTTTGAGGTCACCTGAGCGCGAGTCATCGGACCTTTGCCGATTACTGCTTCGAGATCGCCCGAAAGTTGCACCGGTTTCTGCAGTGCGTTGGTTTTTCCAGCCATGGTTATTCTCCCTTGTGGTTCTGGTAGTTCAATCGGCTTCTTCATCGTCCCAATCACCGTCATCTGTAGGGATGCCGGTAAAAGGAGCGTGGAGGACGGCGCAACCGGTCACAAATCCCTTGATCGCCTTGATCAAGTCATCGCGGCTTGCCCCTGGCATCAATGTCAGCGGCAGATCGGTTGCAAAAATTTGGAAAACATAATGACGCGTCTCGCCCTCTGGCGGGTCAGGCAGCAGCCATTCGGAATTGCCAGCGGCATTCTTCCCAGCGCGCGGCGGGACTTCGCCTTCGAGCAATTTGCCGCGTTGACCGGCCAGGCCCCACACGACCCATTGAGCAGTGGGTGCAGCAGCCGGATTGGTCGCATCTTCAACAATCACGATCAGCTCTTGCGAACCCGGAGGCGGCGCAGTCCACTCCAAAGGCGGAGCGACCGCGTCCTCTTCCTTTGCCGTAAAGCAAGGGTCGAGCTCTTCACCTGCGTCAAAAGCGGGGCTGGACAGTTTAAAACCACCCTTCCCAAACGTCTTGGCATCCCCAAGGCTTGCAATCGCAAGTCCGGGATGGCGCGCTGCTTTTGGCAATTGAGCTGCGACCCAATCAGGCAGATCAGTCATGATTCTGTCTTTCCATGTCTTCTTAGCTAGTCGGATAAAGGGGGCAAAACGAGAGAGAGATGGACGATTTGCCCCGGCAACTGGGGAAAACCTGCGAAAATACGAGGAATTTCAGTCCTACGTTCAGCTTGACGCCAGTGGACAAGCCGCACAAGCTGTCCATCGGCACGCGCAGGGGGCAGTCTGCACATGCCAAGCCAGAGGTCAAACACTAGGTATTTTTAAGCGGAGCTGCTCCCTAATTATGACATTCCATGCAAAAAACGCTGGCCATGCAAACAAAGCTGGCCGTGCGAGCAAAGCCGGTCGCACGGCACTCGTAGGAACTCTTGCTATCGCGCTTTCAGCGTGCGGCGGTGGAGGAGGATCAAATACGCCTGCTCCGACTGGCGGAACACCCACCACGCCGCCGACGACCGGTGAATGTGCAATTTCCAATCAAATCGCATTTGCCAATGATGTGCTCAACGAATGGTATCTCTTTCCCGATCTGCTCGACAACTCCGTTAACGCGAGCGCCTTCAGCGATGTGCAGAGCTTTCTGAACGCGCGCGTCGCGCCTGCCCGCGCACAATCGCGGGACAAGGGCTTTACCTTCGCGACCTCCATCGCGGAGGAAAATGCACTTATCAATTCCGGGTCCAGTGCCGGTTTCGGTATCCGGCTCGCCTTCGATCAAACCGCGAACCGCGTGTTCCTGCTTGAGACGTTTGAAAATGCCCCCGGATTTGCGGCAGGAATGGATCGCGGGACCGAATTGAATGCAATCGGCACCAGCTCTGCCGATTTGCGAACCATCAACTCGATCATGGGCTCTGGTGGACCGCAAGCGGTCGTCGATGCCCTTGGCCCATCGGACCCAGGCGTCACCCGTGTGATCCGCTTCACCCAATTGGGCGGCAATGTGATTGAAGCGACCATTGCAAAAACCGACTTCTCACTCGACCCAATTTCGGACCGCTATGGCGCGTTGATCATCAATGATGGCGGCAAGAATGTCGGTTACTTGAATCTGCGCACCTTCATCGTGGGCGACGCGGCCAACCAGCTGCGCGATGCGTTCCAATTGTTCAACACCAATGGCGTGGACGAGCTGATCATTGATTTCCGCTATAATGGCGGCGGCTTGGTCAGCGTGGCAGAGACATTTGGCGATCTGCTCGGCGAAAATCGCGTTGGTCAGGTTTGGAGCGACACGGTGCTGCGCGCATCCAAGTCCTCGGAAAACTCAACTGAGTTGTTTGAGAGTGAAGTTCAGGCCCTGCAAGCGTCCAAGATCGCGTTTATCACAACCGGCAGCAGCGCATCGGCCAGTGAATTGGTGATCAATTCCATGATCCCTTATTTAAGCGCCGATAGTATCGCGATCGTGGGAAGCAATACGTCGGGTAAACCCGTGGGCCAGTTTGGCTTCGATTTCGATGCTTGCGACCTTCGCATCCGCGCCGTGACGTTCCAGACATTGAATGCCAATGGGAATGGCGACTATTTCACAGGGCTTGCCAGTGTCATCCCCAATAGCTGCCAAGCGACCGATGATCTGTTCACCCCGCTTGGTGATGCCGGCGAAGCTTCGATTGCGACCTCGCTCGATTTTCTAAGAGGCGGCACGTGCACCGCAATCAGCAGCGCCAATAGTGGACAGAGAACCGCACAGTCAGCGTCGTCCGCTATGCAGATGCTGCAGCCTGATCGCCCCAATGCGACGCAATATGAAAATCCCGGCGTGTTTTAAGCGGACCTGATCGCCGCTTACCGCGCTGCGAGTGGGTCGCCGGCTCTGCCTTGCTCTCTAAACAGAGCAATGGCGGCCGCTATCACCGTGTCCGCGCTCGCTGGCTTTGCGATCAAGGGCGCATCCAGCATCCGGACATGCTCATTATGCCGGTCAAGATTGCCGGAATGGAGCAAATAGGGGATCCCGCGGAGTTCCAATTCGCGAGCGACCGGCAAACAGGTTTGATCCTCTGCCAGCGACACATCGAGTATCGCAACATCAATCGCATCGTGATCGTTCATAGCGCGATCCGCCTCGGCACATGTGGTCGCCGGTATCATCTTGCAGCCCTGATCTTCGCCAGCATATTCGAGATCCATCAGGATAAGCGGCTCATCATCAAGCACTAGGACGGAACAGGCCTTGGTCATGCTGCCCTGCTGGCTGGTACGGTGATCGTTGCGGTCAGCCCGTCGCTGCCCCATTCACGGGTGATAGAGCCGCGTGATGTTGCGAGCAAACGATCCACTATCGCTGTGCCTGTGCCAGCTTCCAGCGCGCCTTCATCGACAGCGGGACCACCCTTTTCGACCCACTGGATAATCAGCTCGCGTCCATGCGTATCGAGCGACCAAGACAGCGAAATCTTTCCACCCTCGACCAGCCACGCGCCATGTTTCGTCGCGTTGGCGGCCAGTTCGTGCAGGACCAACCCGATCACCGAGATGACCGTGAAAGGCATCCGCACAGCCTCTCCGCTTAGTGACAGACGCTCATGGTCATGATCATAGGGCAGCATCACTGCGCGGATCGCCTCACCGATGTCGATGCTGCCGCTTGAGGCATCATCCAGCGTCGTTTCATAGGCGCGGCCCAGAGCCTGAATGCGCGAATTGATCTCTGCCGCTTCGCTTTGAATGCCGCGCACTCTGCCAGTCACATTGACTATGCCAGAGATCACCGCGAACATATTCTTCATCCGGTGCGACAATTCCCGCGCCATCTCACGCGCATGCTGTTCATCCGCTCGCGCTGCACGAACATCAGATACGTCCCATTGGCTTCCGAAGAAATAGACCAGTTCGTTGTTTTTATTGTAGATCGGGCCAAGGTGGAGCGCGTTCCAGAACGTCGTTCCATTCTTGCGGTAATTGAGTAGCTCAACCACCACCACATCCTCGCTCTCCACCGCTTTGCGAATTCGCGCGATGGGTTCGGGGTCGGTTTTTGGGCCTTGAAGGAAACGGCAATTGCGGCCGATCACTTCGTCTTCGGAATATCCCGTCAGCCTGCGAAAGGCGCGGTTGGCGAAGACGATAGGCAGGTCCTTGGCGTGGGGATCAACCAGAGTGATCGCCATGCGGGTTTGCGCCATGGCTTGTTCAAACAGCACACCTGATGCGCCAGAAAACTGGTCACTGGTGTTGCCTGATCGAAACCGTTCGGGTGCATCATCGAACCGCAACGCAGCCTGATTAGGCCGCGGACGGTCGCTTTCGTCGTCGGTATTCACGTATCCTGCTTTCCCGCGGGGGGAGCCCTCATCGTGTTTGGGGGAAGAAGGGCCGGGTCGCGGATGAAGTTATTAGTTGCCCTTCAAACGGCAAAAACCCCTAGGTGTTCCGCGAAAGTTCGGGAAATGTGATCAAAACCGCGCCAAACCCTTGAATTTAAGCGAGTGTTTCGGGGGATCTACAACCCTTCTGGAACCGTTTCAAAACCCGGTAAATCGCCCAATTCGACCCAATCTTGCTTGCTTTTTATGTAGCAATGAAAGGCGGGCTTAAGCTGTGATGTGTCATCCAAAGTGCCCGCTTTGATGAACATCAGCCCTGGTTGCTCCAGACGCGTAAACACAGGCGATCCGCATTCCGGGCAAAACTGGCGCCGCACAGTCGCGCCGCTATCGCCGGTGTCGTTGTAGGTCTTTATCTCACCGGTATACTCCACCGCATCTTCTGCCACACCGATAATGATCGAAAGGACACTGCCCGCCTGACGCTGGCAATTCTTGCAATGGCACGCGACGCAGATCTGCGGATCAGCGTGGAGAGTGTATTGAACCTGCCCGCAAAGACAGCCGCCAGTTTGTGTCATGGAATATCCCCTCGATTAATCGCGCTTAGTCAGTCCGTCGCATCACTCTTGGTCAGCAGAAATACGAGGAATGCGAGCGCAAAGAGCGCATCAAGCGCCAATATACCGACGATCAACATGTCGCCACCGACGCCAATCGCGCTTGGTCCAAGCAATCCGACCACGCCCAATTTGCCAACCACGCCCGCCCATAGAGTCGGCGCAAAACGCGAAGGCTCGCGCGCGACCAGCAAATAGATCATGCCGAAACCAAATACGAGCACGCCGATGATCCGCGCATCCACTGTTGCCTCAGGCGACAACATGCCCAGCGCACCGACGATGAAATTGAAAGCGGCGGCGATCCAAAACAAGGCTCGCCATCCGCCGCCCACTTGTTTTCCGCCAACAGCCGCGCCGACGCGGCCTTTTTGCAAGGCATCGCTCATGGCATTTCATCTCCAGTAAAGGGTTGATCGCTGGTGTACCCGCAGCCTCTCAAGGTGCCATCGCCGATCGAGACCGTGGCTGTGTAGGGATAGGTGCGGTCGCTCATGGCGTCGCTGCATTCTCCCGGTGTCAGCGCGATCAGTACAGCTTCACCATCCCGCTCTCCGCTAAAGCTGATGCCATTGTTCCCGGCAAAGCGCGTGACGGGGAAGGTTGTCCCTTCCAGGTTCTCCGGTGATGAATAGCGTGCGGTATAGCCATCGCCTTCAGGTTCAATATCGACCCCCCAAAACGGCTCTGTGCCAAGGGTGGTGATGCTCGCACTTTCGGCGATCCCATCGAATGGTTGAGCATCGCGGCTGATATCGCCGGTGGGCTGAGAACACGCGCTCAAGACAGCGACCGCGCCAAGGGCAATCAGTGTGTGAGGCGCAGTTTGCATGTTCTCTCCCTAACTCCTTACCCCTCGTTAGAAGACCGCCGGCCGAAACGCAAAAGGGCGGGTCGCGCTTTCCAGCGGACCCGCCCCTTCAATCTGCGAGTTGTGCAGAATGCCCGATTATTGCGGCATCAGCACCGTGTCGATGACATGGACCAGACCGTTCGATGCGGCAACATCGGTGGCGGTGACTGTCGCTGTGCCACCAGCTGCGTCAGTCAGGACCACTGCACCGTCCACCACAGACGCATTCAGCGTGCCGCCTGCAACCGTAGTGATGGTGTAGCCTTCGTCGCCCGCTTCGCCGATTGCGCCGAGCAATGTCTCGGCATCAACCGCACCCTCGACGACGTGATAGGTCAGGATCGCGCCGAGCGTTTCGGTGTCGTTGGTGGTCAGCTCGGTCAAGACGGCTGCGTCGATTTTGGCGAAGGCGTCATTGGTCGGCGCGAACACGGTGAAGGGTCCCTCGCCTGACAATGTCTCACCCAGGCCAGCTGCGGTTACGGCGGCGACCAATGTGGAGAAACCTTCATCGCCCTGCGCGACTTCGACGATGGTACCAGCTGGCGTCGCTTCTTCAGCCATCGCAGCATCATCCGCCATCATCGCGTCATCTTCGCCAGCTTCTGGTGCGCAAGCGGCGAGCGAAAGGGCGATGGTCGATGCAATTGTGATTTTGAGCATGTTCATGGGGTCTGTCCTTGTAAATTCTTATTCGGGGTTTGCGGGAGGTTTTACTCCCGAGGGGCCGAGCGGCTCTGTGCCGACCTTGGGCAATATACGCAAGAACGCGCAGGCTGGATGCGTTCCTTGAATGGGAGGAACCCATCCGCCCCGTCCGGAGTTGGACCATTATGCAATTCGAACCGACCCGCGCCGCCGGTATTCAGCGGCTAACCGACTTTGCCGAGAGCGCCGGTCGCGCTTATGCGAATAACCGAAATTACGACAATGGTGCGCCAAAGGTTGGCGCGCGCAAGAACGTGTCGCAATTGTCCCCGTGGCTGCACGCCGGACTGTTGAGCGAGACCGAAGTCATCGACACCGTGCTGAGCCAGCACAGCCTTGAGGCAGCGGACAAATTCATCGCTGAGGTGTTTTGGCGGGTGTATTTCAAAGGCTATATGGAACAGCGTCCCACGATCTGGGCCGACTATTGCAAGGCCCGCGATGCGGCGCTCGCCACGCTCGATACCAATGCCGGTTTGCGCATTGCTTACACCGAGGCGATAGAGGGACGTACCAGGATTGAGGCGTTCGATCATTGGGCACGTGAGCTTGTGTCCACCGGCTATCTCCACAATCATGCGCGCATGTGGTTTGCGAGCATCTGGATCTTCACTTTGAAGCTGGATTGGCGGCTCGGCGCAGACTTCTTTTTGCGGCATTTGGTCGATGGAGATGCGGCCTCGAACACGCTTTCGTGGCGCTGGGTCGGAGGGCTTCATACAAAGGGTAAAACCTATCTTGCGCGACCCGACAACATTGCGCGCTACACCGCCAATCAGTCGGGCGGCCCGCTGTGTGCGGATGGCTTAGCGGAAGAGGCACATGCTTTGGAAGAGCCGCAGGACTACGGCCGTACGCCCCTGCAACTGCCCAATGAAGTTGATTTCGGCAAGGAACCCTACGCATTGTTGTTGCATGATGAGGGTGCTAGCCATGTGCCGCTTACCCTGCCCCGCCCGCCTGCTCTGGTGATTGGTGCGGCCCGTCCACAAGCGCGATCTCCCGGCGCGATTGGCGATATGGCGCGGGACTTTGCGACTGGTGCTGTCGCGGGCGGAGTGAAAGCGGCATCCGAGGTGTTTGGATGTCCGGCGGTGGCTTGGGAAGACGGTGATGCACTCGCTGACATTCTCGCAAAGGCTGGGGTGGACCGCATCGCCCTCCCCCATATTCCCATCGGCTGGACCTGCGATACTCTGGAAGCAGAACTGCCCCCGGCCTCTGTCGAACTTCTCCCCGACCTCAGCCGTGCCACATGGCCTTTCGCCAAAGCCGGCTTCTTTGGAGTGAAAAAGAAGATGCATGGTATTCTCGACGAATTGGGCATCGCCGGCAGCTCTCACCTGATCATGGCAAAGTAAGAAAGCGCAACGCTCTCACATTGCCGCTCCGATCCAATCACGCCGCGCGAAAAGGCGGTAGTGATTGTCTCCTCAAGGGGGGATAATTAATGGCTGGCGGACTGGCTTTGGCTTTAAGCGGTGGGGGTGCGCGCGGCGCATTTCAAGTCGGTGTGATCGACGAGTTGATCCGTGTGCGCGGCGTCGAGTTTGAGACAGCCGCTGGCACTTCTACCGGCGCGATCCAAGCGGCGGCAGTGGCGCAGGATGATGTTGCGCGGCTTGTCGATTTCTGGACAGGCCTCACCGGCAATTCCTCGATCTTCACGGAGCGCGGCGGCGCGATTTGGGCGTTACTCACGGGTAAGGACTCACTCTACAATTCCGCTCCGCTCGAAGCGCTGTTGGATGAGATGTTCGACGATGCGACAATCCGCGCCACCGGGAAAGCCCTGCGCCTTGCCATGGCCAATCTCGCGACCGGAGAGTTACGGATCGTTGGCGAGAACGCCGACGGCATCGCCAACTGGGTCTATGCCAGCTCTGCCCAACCGCCGTTCTTCCTTCCTTTCGAAACTGTCTCCGCCACGGGCGAAGTTACAAAGTGGATCGATGGCGGTGTGCGCGACATCACACCTCTCGCCGCCGCATTGGCAGAACGCCCGCGCGCAGTACTGGCGGTGCGCGCCGAGGCTCCTCTGCCACCGTCCAAACAGGACTTTGACAACATGCTTGAGATCGGCCTCCAATCGGTCGAGCTGCTGATGCGCGAGGTTGGCAATAGCGACCTGCAAACGGTCGAGCTCATGAATGACATGCTCACCGCCGCGGCGAACCAACACAACGAGCTTTCAGCGATGGGCCTCTCAGCCGCCGATATCGACCGCGCGATGCGCCCGATGACTGAGCAGATCGAAGCCCACCATTTCGCGCCGACTCTGGTGCTTCAACCTGAGACGGAGCTGTATGAGCGCCTCGAATTTGAACCCGCCCTCATCGCTCAGAATATCGAGCGTGGGCGCCAGACCGTGCGAGATCGCTGGGATGAGATCACCGCATTCCTGGGAGTATCTGCATGATCACCGAGACAAAACGTAATCCATCACTTGGCGCCCGCCCGTGCATTCGCCTCTTCGGGAGCGAGCTTGCGGACCATAGTGACCGGGCACCTCTCCGGACCGAGCGTGTCTTGAACGATCAAGTCAACGTCGAGCCCGTCACAAATGCGTCCCGCCCCGATCCGCTCCAAGGCGATGCTACGGGCAAAGCGCAAAGCCGGGCAGCGATGCTGCAACGCGAACTCGTAAGTGTCGGCGGCACCGACATTGATGAGGACACGGTCATCGACCCGGTTCCCGTCGGCATCCTCGATGTTGCGGAACCCGTTGACTTGGCGGGCGAAGAAGCATTGGCGAGTGGCCTGTTCGGTCGCGTCCGCCGCACCCGCGACCTCGCTCTCCACTGATCCACCGGTCCGCGCTTCGGCGATCCCACATGCGGCCAGTCCTGGCGCAAACGCGAGTATAGCAATCGCGACAAAAGGTTTGAGAAGAGGGCGATGCTTAGGGGCTGTCTTTGGCATCCATGCAATCTCGCTTTCGGCTCATGAACCGGGGATTGATGCACCCACAGCCACGATCCAACCGCTACTCATCACAGCGCCTTATCAGGCCGCGCATCATGCTTGTGCTTGTCTTCTTTGCCGAATAGCCGCTCAAGACGCTGCGCCATAGTCGTCGCTGCCTTGCGCGCGGCTGCGTCAACCTTGGGCGCGTGCTCTGTGACGCCGATTGGTTTGCCCCCGCGCGGACGCGCTTCGATCATGCAGGTCTTGTCATCGGCGCCATGCTTTGGCCCGTTCTCATCCGAGACATGGACCTCAATCCGCGTCAGGCGATCCTCAAATCGGCCAAGCTTTTCCCGCACCATATCCTCAATCCGTTCTGCAACATTTTGAGTGCCCATGACCGAGCTGTCTGAGTTGAATTGGAATTGCACGAGGGGGATCTCCTTTATAACATTTCTCCACTTCGATGTGGTGACGGGCACCCTTGTGTGCAAGCCATTTGGACGACCCAATGGGCAACTTCGTCGCATTCTTTCGCCGCTATGCTAACACGCTGTGATGAGCGCCACTATCACCATCCTGATCGACGCCGATGCCTGTCCGGTAAAGGACGAAATCTACCGCGTAGCCACCCGGTTCAAAGCCGAGGTGCGCGTGGTCAGCAATTCACCTTTTCGCATCCCCGACAACCCGCGTGTACAGCGCATTGTCGTCGATGATAGCTTCGACGCGGCTGATGATTGGATCGCGGACAATGCCGATGCACGATCCATCGTCGTGACCGGCGACATTTTACTCGCCGAACGGTGCCTTAAATCGGGTGCAAAGGTTCTCAAACACAACGGTCAGGAATTCGACACAGCCAGCATCGGCGGAGCCATCGCCACCCGCGCCATTATGGAGGACCTGCGCGCAGGAATGGACGGAGTGGGAGGCGGTCCGCCGCCTTTCAGCAAAGCGGATCGGTCGCGGTTCTTGCAATCGCTCGACCGGGTGATGAACCATCTCCAAAGGTGACAAAGGTTACACGCTGTCACTTTTCCAGTCCCTCTTCAAAGCTCTCTAACGTCTCCATAATTTCCTGATCCGAGAGGTCTTGCGGACACGGAAACGGCGCGCAAACTGGACCGCCCAATCGCAACCCCTCCAATTCTCCGGGATCGTCCACGTCCAAGGCTCCCGTCTCCACGTCCTCACCCCGCTCCAGCATTCCAAGCAAAGCTTCAAAGTCGCGCGCATGTTTCTCTGCGCTATTGACCAGCCGCCCAAACACCGGATTGCCACCCTGCGTTGATTTGCCCAGCAGAGCCACGGTCAACCGCTCATCAAAGCGGCGATAAGCGCCCACTTGCTCGCCCTGATAGAACACCGGCACTTCGACCCCGTTCAAAGCCCGCTCAAGCGCGGCATGCGCCAGCACATCAAAAGAGTGATGAAACGCCACTTCCCAAGCGAGATCAAACGGCTTGCCCTTAAGCCGCGATCGCAACCGATACGCCGATTGCCGCGTCATCCCCGCCGCGCGCGCGGCCTCACTGACGGAATGGGTCGCGGAAAGTTGGCGCAAAAACATCGCCTGTTTGGCCAAGCTCCAGCCATCGTGGCGAGTGGTCGGCGGTTTGGAAGAGGTTTTGGAGGCGGATTGCGGGCTGCGTTTGGGGGTGCTCATCGGGGAGCTTAGGGCAGAATTTGGCGGAGTAGGAAAGGTTTGGGGGCCTCGGCGACCGCTCGGCACCGTATAAGAACCGGGAATGTATGCTAATGTGGGCCTGATATGACATTTAGACAGCATCCAGCGCGTGCGCGCGCCGTCGCATTGGTCGCACCGCTCCTATTGGCTTTGGGCGCTTGCGTCGGCTCCCCCGGTCCTGTCGGCAACACCGCTGTGCCCGAACCCGCAAAGCCGGTCGCACTCGCCGCTTATCTTGGCACATGGTACGAATATGGCCGCTACGAAGCTCCGTTTCAGGAAGGCTGCGAAGGCGTCACCGCAGAGTATTCCCTAAGAGAGACAAATGGGCGAGAAACATCCGGCGCGTCCAATATCCGGGTGGTCAATTCCTGCTATAAAGGCGGCTTGGACGGCGAATTCAGCGAAGCCACAGGCAGGGCTAAAGTGGTTGAGGGATCAGACGGCGCAAAGCTGCGCGTGAGCTTTTTCGGCCCCTTCTTCGGCGACTACTGGGTGCTGGACCGCAGCGAGCCGGGCGCAGACGGGCTGTATGATTGGTCCATCGTCGGTGAGCCATCAGGGCGGTATCTGTGGATGCTGACGCGGGAAGCGAAGCCAGATGCGCAGCTGCAAGGGATGCTAGAGCGCCGGGTGCGCGAGCTGGGCTATGATTGGGAACTGGTGCGGATTACTGAGCAGCGGTGAGGGGTATTTCTACGCCGCCAATTCACTCAAGAAATTGCGATCCTCGCGCATACTCTCTTCCGCTGCGTCCATCTTGGCGGCGAAGTCCGGGTCGATAGCAGTCAGCCGCACACCATCGGGCGCCTCAGAGATACAGTTAATCCCCCGGCCCCACGCGAAGGCGAGCGAGCACTTCCTTGGGCAGGACAGTGCCGGCGGAATTGCCGGTCTTGGTTACCTTGAGCCGTTTGTTCATACCGGCGTTAGACGATGTTTGATTTGATGTCGCAATTGTAGCACGGCTATTCTGAAACAATTTTAGGATGACGAAGGGGGACGGCCATCGACTCGCATCTTCGCTTTTCGTTTTTCCGCGCGCCTCTTCCGAGCCAATGCGTTAGCTCTCTCCATTCGTGGAAACCAATAACGTCGCCGTTGGACTTCGAGCCACACCATCCCACTGACCCAAGCAAGCACCGGGAAAAGCCATATCAAGCGGGACCACCCACGCAAGCCATCAAGGGCATAGAGAGGACTGCACAAGAGGCCCGACGGAACTCGAATTGCTTGGCCACGCCTGCCGCGGAACTGGTCGGAGGTCATGCCAAGGCAGTCATACATCAGGAAATCGTCAGCCCCGTACCACGCGCCTAACGCAAGCAGTGCGACGACACTTAACCACTCAATTGGTGGAACCCCTCTCTGCCGGATGCGGCGCTCCCACCATGAAAGCCTTTTTCGTCCCACTCGGCTCACTCCTCAGGCAAATAAAGCTTTTCGCCCTTCTCCTTTTAAACCCAGCTCATCTACTCCGGCGAAACCCGCGCAGTGATCTTGATCTCGATCACGCCGCCGGGCGAGTACAACCGGTCCACATCAATTGCGGTCCATGCGGGAAAGGGCGCTTTGATATAGCGGTTCTTTACGGCGCTGAATGCCGGCATCGAGGCTTCGATATCGGTGTGGTAGGTAGTGAGGTCGATCACGTCATCCCAGCTTGATCCCGCGCGCTCCAGCACGCTACCGAGATATTGGAACGTGCCCTCAAGGCCTTCTTCGCTCAATGTGCCGTCCTGTCCCGCACCGACGATCACGCCGGACAGATAAACGGTGTCGCCATGGATCACCGCTTCGGAAAAACCGAATTGCTCCATAAAGGCGCGCGGGCCTTCTGCTTCGGGCATGAGTGTTTGCTTCTCGGCCGCTTCGGCCTGCGTCTCGGTGTGGCCATCTGCCAATGCGGGGGCGGCGCACAGCATCAGGGCGGCGGCTATGGGGGCAAACTTGTTCATTACTCTGTCTCCCCCTCAGGCAGATAGAGCTTCTCGCCCTTCTCCTTATAAACCCGACTCATCTCTTCCATGCCCTTCAGCGCCGCTTGCTTGCTGGCCTCAGCGGTTTCCGCGCCCAGTTTTTCAGCGGCCAAGAACGTCTCGGGGCTTTCATTCTGTTTCGCGGCGAAATCGCGGACTTCCTGGCTGATCTGCATGGAGCAGAACTTTGGTCCGCACATGGAGCAGAAATGCGCGGTCTTTGCGCCTTCGGCTGGCAGGGTCTGGTCGTGATATTGCTCAGCCGTTTCGGGGTCGAGCGACAGGTTGAACTGATCCCTCCAACGGAATTCAAAGCGTGCCTTTGACAGAGCATCATCGCGGACCTTCGCCGCCGGATGCCCCTTCGCCAAGTCAGCCGCATGGGCCGCTAGCTTATAGGTCACAACGCCGACCTTCACATCGTCGCGGTCGGGCAGGCCAAGGTGTTCCTTTGGAGTGACATAGCAAAGCATCGCAGTGCCATACCAACCGATCTGCGCCGCGCCGATGCCTGACGTGATGTGGTCGTATCCTGGCGCGATGTCGGTGACGAGCGGCCCGAGCGTGTAGAACGGAGCTTCGCCGCACACCTCAAGCTGCTTTTCCATATTCTCTTTGATCTTGTGCATGGGCACATGGCCCGGCCCTTCGATCATCACCTGCACATCGTGCTCCCACGCGCGGTGGGTCAGTTCGCCCAAGGTGTAGAGTTCGGAGAATTGCGCTTCGTCATTGGCGTCCGCGATGGAGCCGGGACGCAAGCCATCGCCGAGCGAATAGGCGATGTCGTAAGCCTTCATGATCTCGGTGATGTCGTCGAAATGTTCGTAGAGGAAGCTTTCCTTGTGATGCGCGAGGCACCATTTCGCCATGATGCTGCCGCCGCGAGAGACGATGCCGGTGACGCGCTTTGCCGCCATCGGCACGTATGCGAGACGAACGCCTGCGTGGATGGTAAAGTAGTCGACGCCTTGTTCGGCTTGCTCGATCAAAGTGTCGCGGAAGACCTCCCACGTCAGGTCCTCTGCAACCCCGCCGACCTTCTCCAGCGCTTGGTAAATCGGCACGGTGCCCACCGGCACAGCAGAGTTGCGGATGATCCATTCACGAGTGTCGTGGATGTTGCGACCAGTGGACAGGTCCATGATCGTATCCGCGCCCCAGCGTGTGGCCCAGACCATCTTGTCGACTTCGGTGGCGACGTCCGATGCGACGGCGCTGTTGCCGATATTCGCGTTGATTTTGACTAAGAAATTGCGTCCGATTGCCATCGGCTCTGTTTCGGGGTGGTTGATGTTGTTGGGGATGATCGCACGGCCACGAGCGACCTCATCGCGCACGAACTCCGGAGTAATCACATCAGGTATTTCCGCGCCCCAGCTTTCGCCGTCGCGCACAAAATCCTTGGCCAATTCGCGCCCCAAATTCTCGCGCTCGGCGACATATTCCATCTCAGGCGTGATGATGCCTTTGCGGGCATAGTGCATCTGGCTGACATTATGGCCAGCCTTTGCGCGAAGCGGGCGTTTGATCGCGTTCGGGAACTGCGGCACGCCGCCGCTGCGATCCGGGCCGAGCTGGCCGTTATCCTCGGGTTTAACTTCGCGCGCTTCGTAATCTTCGACATCGCCGCGCGCCATGATCCAGTCTGCGCGTTTCGCGGCAAGGCCTGCATTGATGTCGATGGCGACTTCTGGGTCGGTATATGGCCCGGACGTGTCATAGACACGCACAGGCTCCTCGCCGCCTTCCAAGTCGATCTCACGCATGGCAATGCGCACGCCGCTGCCAGTGCGCGCGCCGACATGGACCTTGCGGCTGCCGCGGATCGGTCCAGTGGTTACGCCAATTTCTACAGGTGAGTTGATGTCGGCCATGTGCGCGTATCTCTCCATAAAGGCGGAGCGCGGACTTTGCCTGTAAAGCCGCCCTCCCTCCGCCGATGTTAGTCGGTTCAGGTTCAACGGGTCGGAGGTCGCGAGGCCTCCCTCTCAGCGCACGCGCGCTCCCCGGGGATGGCCTTGTGTTAGGCGCTCACCAGCCCCGCGTCCAGCCAGATTCATGGCATGGAGCGAGGTGGCTGGTTTGAGAGCGGTTTATGCCTCGTCGCTGGGCAATGTGAGCAAGACAATGGCGAGCAACAATGTCGCCAACACGCCCGACCCGCCTGCAAGCGGCAGCTCGCCCGAAAAGTCGCGGCCCATGCCCATCGACAGCGCGTTGGTGATGAACGCAATCGCGCCGATCAACGCGGTGAGACCGCCAAGGATCTTTGATCCAGCGGACAGTTTCGCCAGACCCAGAGTGATCGCGGCCAGCGCCAAAAGCACCTTGGCAGCGTTGTAGACCATGAAGGAGAATGCGACGACGCCGCCAATCAAGGGTGCCAGTGCCTCATTCCCGCCGGCCACTTCGCCAAAGGGACCGAACATGGTCAGGCCAACGCCAACCTGCACCACATTGAGCACGGCGGCGAATGCAATCGCTGCCCATGCGAGATGGTGGTGCTTTGCTTGCAATGCGGCCGCCCCTGCGAACGCGGCCATGACCACGAATAAGAAGCCCTCTGTGCCCCACAATAGCTGACGCGGAACATCCATTTCTGCGACATAAAGCGCGGTGTAGACGGCCTGCGTTACTGCGGCTGCGAGCAGCAGGATGCCGACGATTTGCGCCGTGCGTTTGAATGTGAATTCCACTTTGAAAGCCCCTATCGGAAATTTATCATGACGATCCTGTTCGCATCAGGCCGGCCAAAAGTTACAGTTGTTCAAGAAAAGTTGGCGCTCAATCGGCTTTCATGGCGCGCAAATCGTCGCGGGTCTCGATTTCCTTGAGCGTGAATTGCCGCGCGACCTCTGCAACCTCTTGACCAAGATGCCAATCCAGCAGCTGCATATCCTGAGGGATCGGCGGGGTCAGCAGCACGTCCGCCTTCGCCAAGGAGCGCTCAACAGAGGCTTGGCTGCCAACTACCATCGAGCGGGACATCGTCTCAACAAGGCTGGGGATTTGCACATCATGTTTGCGCCGCATGATGATGTCACGGGCGAGCTGACCGGGGCTGCGCACATCGTCATAGGTGGCCTTAATCCGCCATGCCGCGCCTGCATCAGGCCGCAAAGCCACAACCACATTTGGCCCCGCCTTCACATCGCGCATGACGTTGACGGGGATGTTGTCGAGAACGCCGCCATCGACCAAAACCTCGCCATCGCCGGTGATGATCGGAGGCAGGATTGCGGGCAGTGAACCAGAAGCGCGCACCGCTTCCCACAAAGGCCCGCGCCTGTGCACGTGGATCGCATTGGTCGATAGGTTGGTTGAGACCGCAAAGTAGTTGAATGGCAGATCGCAAATGTCTTTCTCGCCATAACGCATCCGCAAATTCTCATCGAAAACGCGCGGATCGAGCAGGGAGTGCACCGGAATGGTCAGCTTCTTCATCGCCTTTTGAGTGATGAACATGTCCTGCATCTGTTCAAGCGTGTCCTGAATACCGGTGCCGCGTGCCACCGCTCCCGCAACCGCTCCGCCAGAACTGGTACCACCGAAGAAATCAACCGGAATGCCGCTGTCCAGCATCGCTTGGAGGACGCCCAAATGCGCACAGCCGAGCGCGCCGCCGCCGGCCAGCACGACACCGTTCGCGCGCCCATTCATAAACCGCGCAACGCGGGAGAAACTGGACGGATCATCAAAGGCGATATGGTGGTGCAAATGCAGCTCGCGCCGGTCGATCCACCGGCCAGTACCGATGATTTCCTGCGCGGTGTTCTCGCGCCAAACCAACAAAGTGCGGCTTTTGGGGAGAAACAGTTCGGAGGCTTCTTTTTCGAAGTCCGAGACGGTCCCATCCCCGCCTGCATCGCCATCCGAAAGAGGAGCGGTGAGCACCAGATCATCGGCGTTGCGGGCGATCGCGCGGTTCCACGCTTCGCTGTCACCAGCACACAGAACGATCCGCTCATGCTGCCGCTCCAGTTCTGCGATCCATTGGCCGAATGCGCCGCTTTCCGGATCAAGGCCATCGGGCATGTCTTCCTCACTTACGAAGATCAGCTCGGAGTAACGGCTCAGCGCTTCTTCCATCATGCGCGTCAATTGTGCGGGGAGGACACTGCCACCAGCAGGAAGCAACGCGACCACGCGCCCCGGCCTGCTTTCCATCGCGGCAGAGGATGCCGTGGTTCGCGCCAGTCGCCGAGCGATCTCTGCGAGGATGCTGTCGGTGATGGTGCGGTGTTTGCTTGAGACTTCCTCGTAAGCCGCGCGGCTTAGAGCGAATACAGTGCTGTCACGCGCGGCGATAATGTCGGCTGTGCGCGGCCCGCCAGCAAAGAACGCAAGCTCGCCAATGGGTTCACCCGTTTCGATTTCGGCGACAATGCGGCCATCTTGTAAGCGCACAAGGAAACGCCCCGTTGCGACGAGATAGAGGTTGTCGGCGACCTCGCCGTAACGCACCAGCCGCCTGCCACCTTCAACGGATTGCACTTCGGCGGCCTCTCGCAAAGCTGCGAGCGCTTCCTCATCCAACTGCGCAAACGCCTCGATCTGACCAAAGCCAGCGGCGCTTGCGGCACCCCCCTCATTCTCACTCATACTTTTGACCCATTGCACCTTTCGGCCCCGCTTTAACGGAGCAGCACACGGACAAAAAGGCAAGCTTACTGCGCGGTAATGGGGATTTCGACGACTTCGCCAACCTGCGTGAAATAGGGGCGCGTCCCCTCGCTCAAATAGGCTGGAACATTGACCGGCACATGCACCGCGACGGATGTGTCAGCGTTCAATGTCTCTTCGAGGATCGCATCAAGATCATCGCTTTGGTAAAACCAGAACGGCACCATGACGAGGCCCGTTCGCTTGGCTGAAAGGAAGTCTGCAAAGGGCGCAAAGTGCTGTGTCGCAGGGTCCGCATCGCCCAAGTGCATGACCCGCATCACCTCTCCATCACCCGAGGAGACGGACACACGATAGCTGATATTGTGCGTTTCCGAATGCCGCTCTGGCCAGCCACTATGCGGGGACCGGAATGCCTTGATCGTCGCGCCTGCCAGATCGAATGTCTGCGTCGCCTCTCCATTTCTCAGCGTGATCGTGCGAACCTGTGTTGCCAGACCGTGATGCCAATTTTCCTGCTCTTTCAGTTGATCGTACGCCTGACCCGGCGCGATCAGCCACAGATCAGAGTCGTTCAACAGCATCTCCACCAGCATACTCGCGGAGAAGTGGTCGCCATGGGCATGGCTAACGAACACCAGATCCACGTCATCATAAGGCGCAGCGCCCGTGATAATCGCCTCAGCCAATTCCGGCGGAAGCTCTGCAAGCGAGCCGAAGTGATTGTCATAGAGCGGATCGAATAACAGCTTGACGCTCTCAGCACCGACATTTGCCATCACCCCCGCATTCAGGATGGCGGTCGCTGCACCATTCTGCGCGGTGGCGGATTGCTCCGATGCGGAGTGTTCCGAGGTTTGAGGCGCGGTTTGCCCCGGAGCCTCTGCACAGGCGCTCAACAGGCACAAAGCGCCTGCGATTACGGACAATGGCGCAGTTATTTGAAACATAAAACTCTCCATTTTCGAGTATTGTGCATGGCAAGTCGAGTAAACTGCCCGTGGCTACTTGCGAAACAAATGCGTGAAACCCCTAGAGTGAGGAAAACAAGTTTTTGGCTGACTACCCGTAAAGATCTCAGTTAGTCATGCTTCGCAAGGCCGAATTATCCATGGCGCTATGGGAGCGCTTTTTTTGGAATACCGGTCGCATCAAAAGGGGCTTAACAAAATGAACTTTCGCAACACTTCGCGCTCGCATCTTCTTGGCGCGACCCTGCTCGCATCCACTGCGTTCGCACTGACTATGCCGGCGCCAGCGAAAGCAGACCTGCTTGCTGATTGCAACGCGAGTGTTGGACTGGACGGGATAGCGCTGACCCCTGATGACGGTTTGGAATGTGGCGAGAATTCAACCGCCGACGGTGCCAACGCAACCGCGGTCGGTAACGACTCTGATGCTAGTGGAGATCGCTCCGTTGCCGTGGGTGACAGCGCCAGCGCAGTCGCGACTAATGGCACAGCCGTAGGGCAGTTCGCGCAAGCTGGCGATGCATCCACCGATTCCAACGCGAGTGCCTTTGGCCGTTCCGCTCAAGCAACGGGGGCGGGCGCGACCGCTCTAGGCGCAGGATCAGATGCGACCGCCACCAGCAGCACCGCCGTGGGGCAATTGGCTGCGGCAACTGGCATCAATTCGACCGCTATTGGACGCGTCGCACAAGCGACCGGCTTCGCTGCAATCGCGATCGGACCCTCTGCTCAAGCTGGCGGAGCCAACAGTCTGGCCTTGGGTGATACGGCCTCAGCTGCCGGAAGTAACGCGATTGCAATCGGGCACGATGCGAACGCCCCACAAGAAAACTCACTAGCCATCGGCGAATTCGCCGGTTCCAGCAGCTTTGGCGTGTCAATTGGACATAGCACTCGTGCATCTTTCAACGCGATTGCGATTGGCGATGATGCAGAGGCGAATGGCCTGGGTTCCATTTCACTGGGTCAGGATTCCGAAGCTGCCGGACCGCGCTCGCTCGCTATCGGCGAAGATTCACTGGTGGAAAATGCCGGAGGTGGGATCGCTCTGGGCTTCAATTCTGCGGTTACGTTGGGAGGGACAGATGGCGTCGCTATTGGCGAAAATGCGAGTGTGTCGGCGGCCAATGCCATTGCGTTGGGCGCAGCGTCCGTTGCCGATGCAATGAACACCGTTTCAATAGGCAGTGCCGGGAACGAGCGTCGGATCGTCAATGTGGCTATGGGCACCTCCGGCACTGATGCGGTGAATGTCGATCAGTTGAACAGCGCAATCGCAGGCGTATCCGGCCCAGGCGGCAGCGCGTTTGTGGTTGTCAACTCCACCGGAACGGCCGCTAGTGCAGCGGGCGCAGAAGCAGTTGCAATCGGAGGGGGGACGGTCGCGAACAGAGAAGGTAGCGTGGCAATCGGGGAAGAGGCATCATCAACCAACGCATTTTCAACCGCGATCGGTTCAAGTGCATCGGCAACTGGCGGCAATGCGACGGCAGTAGGTTTTGATGCGTCTGCACAAGGTAGTCAGAGTATCGCGTTAGGCAACAATGCCAGCACTGATGTAAGCGGCCTTGGCGTCGCAATCGGGTCCTTTGCAACGGCCAATGCGCAAAGCTCGGTTGCTCTGGGTGCAAACTCCCTCACCACTGAAGCAAACACAGTGTCGGTCGGGCGGGTCAACGGGGAAAGACGGATCGTCAATGTGGCCACTGGCACCGCCGCCACCGACGCAGTCAATGTGCGCCAACTCAACGATGCGCTTTCCGGCGTGTCGGGCGGCGGCAGCGAATTTCTGGATGTCAATTCGACCGGGCTTGCCGCATCTGCCTCGGGTTCAGAGGCGATTGCCGTAGGCAGCTTTTCGGCATCCAGCGGCTCAAATTCCGTCGCTTTAGGATCATCCACCGCCGCGAGTGGAACCGATACGATTGCAATTGGGCGCGGAGCTGAATCAGATCGCGAAGGATCACTGGCTATTGGGGCCGATGCAGAGGCGGATGGATTTCGTGGAATCACAATTGGCCAGGGTTCGATAACATCATCAACCAATGCAATTGCGATCGGCGCGAATGATGGAACCAACGGCACGCCGGGTGCAGGTGCATCCGGCGTAAATGCAATCGCAATTGGAACGCAGGCAGCGTCAATAGAAAACGGCGCTATTGCAATTGGCGGAAACGCATTGGCCCAAAAAGCAAACGTTTCGGCCACAAACATGATTGCAATTGGCTCGTCTGCCCAAGCGCGCATGAATAACGCAGTTGCCGTCGGTTCAGCCTCTTCCGCCACTGCGGCAAATAGCGTCGCGCTTGGTGCGGGCTCTGTCGCGGATCAGACCAACACCGTTTCGATCGGCAGCGCGGGCAACGAACGCCGGATCACCAATGTTGCGATCGGCACAGCTATCACGGATGCAGTCAATCTGGGGCAACTCAACTCTGCCATAGCGGGGGTATCTGCAGGCACCGTTCAACTGGACGGAACTGGAATCAATTCCACCATCGCCGGGACCAATGCGATTGCGAGCGCCAACAACACAACCGCCGTCGGGGATGAAGCCACTGCAGATCAGAACAACGCCACCGCTTTGGGCTTTCGCGCAGAGGCAACCTCGATCGGGGCGACGGCACTGGGACGCAGCGCCAATGCAGCAGGTGCATCCTCTGTCGCGATTGGGTTGAACGCGGCAGCGCAAGACATTTTCGGGATCGCCATCGGACCTGACAGTTCGTCGACCGGGGCCAGCGCCATGGCTATCGGACGTTTGGCCAGCGCATCAGGCTCAAACTCGACGGCCATCGGTTTGTCCAGCAATGCCAGCGGCAACAACTCTACCGCCATCGGCAACGACTCGGTCGCCGGGACCAGCGCGACCGCCATTGGGCGTGAGGCCGTCGCTAGCGGCGATGGATCGTCGGCCTTTTCACCCTTTGCTCAGGCAACCGCAGTGCAATCCAGCGCGTTTGGATTCCAATCGCAAGCGACCGCCGCATTCTCATCCGCATTTGGCAACAATGCGACTGCCAGCCATGCTCGATCAACCGCAGTCGGTGTGAATGCTCAAACCACCGATACCGACCAAGTCGCAATTGGCGGCACAGGCGCAGCAGTCCGGATAGGCGATATCGAGGCGAGCACTTTGGCACAAGAAGGGCCTGTCGACGTCGTGACGATTGATATGAACGGGACGCTGGGCCGGCAGCAGGTTGCGACCCAGTCATCGGTGCAGAATGTGCGCACTTCGGTCTCCTCACTGCAAGCGATCACCGATGCGCAAGTGGACAGCCTTTCCAGCAGCATCTCGTCGCTGGATGGCCGGATCACAGGATTGGCTTTTCAGTTGGAGGATTTGGACCAACGCTCACGCGGTGGGATCGCGGCGGCAATGGCGATGGGCGGCACGATGGTGGTACCCGGAAGCACATTCTCGGTCAGCGCAAATGTCTCAACCTATCAGGGCGAACAGGGCTTCTCCGGATCGCTCGCCGCGCGTGTTGCGGAGAAAGTCTATATCTCTGCCAGCGTCGCCGGATCTAGCGCAGAAGACAGCACCGGTGGACGTGTGGGTGTGGCCTTCGGATTTTAGGGCATCGACTAAGGGGCCTAGGATGTTTCGATCCCCGGCCCCTTAAGCGTCACTCTATCACTCGTCCGCGGACCATCACCCAATCGACCTGTTCCAATACGGTGACATCGGCCAGCGGGTTGCCGTCGACTGCGATAATGTCAGCGGAGTAACCCGGTGCGATGCGGCCAATGCTGTCTTCCATCCCGACAATCTCCGCCGCGACCGTCGTGGCACTGGCGAGGGCTTCGCGGTTGGACATGCCGCCGCGCACCATCAGGCGAAACTCACCAGCGTTTAAGCCATGCGGGAACACGCCCGCATCGGTGCCGAATGCGATGCGCACGCCATTGGCGCGGGCACGTTCAACGATGGTGCCAGCGACTTCGGAGACGGCGCGAATTTTGTCTTCCACAACCGGGGTGTAGAACCCGGTGCCAAGGTTCTGGCGAATGCCTTCAAACGCCATCAAAGTCGGGACCAAAGTTGTGCCTGCCTCATTCATGGCGCGGGCCGCTTGATCATCGATATAGGTGCCGTGTTCAATCGTGTGAACGCCTGCGCGCGCCGCCGCTTCGATCCCGCGAGCGCCATGCGCATGAGCGGCAACTTTCAGGCCCAGCGCCTCTGCCGTATCGACAATCGCGCTCATTTCCGCGTCGGAGAAATGCGCTTCCAGCCCGCGTCCCTGCTGAGACAGCACGCCGCCAGTCGCAGTGATTTTGATCAGGTCTGCGCCATATTGCGAGGCAAGACGCACCTTGGATGCGCATTCTACCGGACCGGTGCAGGTAAACCCGCTGTCGAGCGCATCGTTTACATGTTCGACAAAGCCATTGGTATCGCCATGCCCGCCAATGATCGAAATGGTGCGCGCGCTGGTTATGATGCGCGGGCCTTGAACCAACCCTTCGGCGGTTGCGCGGCGCAGCATCTGTGTGACTTGGTCAGTGCGAGAGCCAAGATCGCGCACTGTGGTAAAACCAGCCAGCGCCGTCACCCGCGCATTCTTTGCGCCGATCAGTGTGAAATATTCCGGCGGCGTGGTCGCCCCGCGCCAGAATTCACCGCTTGGATCGCCCGAAAGGTGCGTGTGAAGATCGATCAGACCGGGCAGGATCGTTTTGTCGGACATGTCGATGATCTGCGCATCCGCTTCAACGGCCAACTCCTCTCCCTGCGTTAAGACCTGAGTGATTTTGCCATCTTCGATGACGATAGTGGCCGGACCGGTTGGCTCGCTGTTCGCGTCCAGAATGACGCTGCCAGCTTCGATGACGACGGTTTCTGCTGCGACTGGCGCGGATGCCAATGTGGCAATTGCGACCAATGCCCCTGCGAATTTCTTGAATAACGCCATGAGTCTCTCCCGATCTGGCTCTTGCAAGAAGTGATGACCGCAAGGCCGCGCCCTGACAAGCCCAGTTCGCAATTCTTGCGTGAGGCTTTGCGATTCATGCCCCTGTCGTTATGCATGCACGCATTGTCCCTGATCAGAGAGGATTCTTCGACGACATGAACCGCCTTGCCCCCAAAATCATCGGCACTTCCGCCGCCCTGCTCGCATCCGTCTCGCTAACTGCGACCGCGCAAGCCCGCCCTATGACGCCCGAAGACGTCGCCAAACTCGAAAGCGTCGGTGCCATGGCAGTCTCGCCAGACGGCACGCGGATCGCTTACACCACCGGCAGCCTGCCTGATGTGACCGAGGGTGAGGACAATGGAACATTCACTTCCGAACTGTCCGTCGCCACTGCGCCCGATGTCGCGCGCCAATACCTGCCTGATGATATCAGCCCCGGCGGCGTCGCCTTCTCACCCGATGGCCGCATGGTCACCTTCCTTTGGAAAAACGAAGATGATGAGCGCGCCGTGTGGGGCGTGCCGGTCGATGGCGGTACCTATGTGAAGCTCGCAGGCGTGGAAGACACTGGCGTTCGATCCTACCAATTCAGCCCCGATGGCGGCATGATCTATATGCTAACCGGCCCCGGCGAAGACGAACAACGCGAGGCCCAAAGCAAAGGCGGCTTTAACGCGCGCGTTTACGAGGAAGAGTTTCGCCCCGCTCGCATGTTCGCCGCAACTGTCGGCACCGAGTTGGACGAAGAACCGCGCGAAATTGCTCTGCCCGGTTTTGTGAGCGCCTTTGACGTCTCCTCCGATGGCCGCATGGGTATCATCGAGACCACGCCAACACCGCTGGTCGATGACAGCTATACCTCAAAGCGCGTGAATGTGATCGACCTGACAACAGGCGACATCACCGCTGTGGTCGAAACTCCGGGCAAGATTGGCGATGTAGAAATCTCGCCTGACGGATCGCAGCTCTCGCTGATCGCGGGCGTTGATATGAACGATCCAGCGGCGACGACCTTGCACCTCGTCGACACGGCCTCGGGCAGCTACCGCGCATTGAATGCTGGCGCTGCTGAAGCGGCGGTGGACGCGGAATGGCTGGCGGATGGACGGCTCGCAAGCGTGATCCATGTCGGCGTGCAATCCATGCTGCGCATTTACAACGCAGACGGCTCTGTTGCCGAGGAACAGGATCCCGGCGAGCTGATCCTGACCCGCGTTGAGGCAGCTGGCAATCGCATTGCCTTTGCTGCCAATGCACCGCAGCACCCCACCGAATTGTTCGTATGGAACAACGGTTCATTCGACCGCTGGACCAACCACAATGATTGGCTGTCCGACATCACATTCGGCGAACAGCGCGCCTACACCTTTACCGCGACTGACGGCCAAGAGGTCGAAGGCGTCTTGATCCTGCCAACAGGCGGCGTTCCAGAGGGCGGCGCACCGACCATCATGAACGTCCATGGCGGGCCAGAGGCGCATGACAGCAATGGCTGGCAAACCGCCTATTCGAAGCCGGGCCATGTCGCTGCGGCCCAAGGATACGCCGTGTTCCTGCCGAACTATCGCGGGTCAACCGGGTATGGCGTGGACTTCTCAAAGCAGCATCAGGGCAATTACACCGACCCTGAATTCCGCGACATTGTCGATGCAAAGAACGCTTTGGCCGCCGAAGGCATCACGGACGCCGACCGCACCGGGATCACCGGCGGCTCATATGGCGGCTATGCCAGTGCATGGGGCGCGACCTACCATTCGGCGGAATATGCCGCGAGTGTGATGTTCGTCGGCATCTCGGACCAGACCAGCAAGTTTGGCACCACCGACATCCCCTATGAGATGTACAATGTGCACAGCCGCGCATGGCCGTGGGATGATTGGCAAAAGATGCTGGAGGTCTCGCCGATCTACTACACCGACCGCGCGACCACGCCGATCCTGATCATGCATGGCGAGGATGATACCCGTGTCGATCCGAGCCAGTCGATGGAGCTGTATCGCTTCCTGCGCGTGCGTCAGCCTGACACACCTGTGCGTCTGGTATTCTATCCCGGCGAAGGGCACGGCAACCGTCTGGCCGCGAGCCGCTATGACTATAACCTGCGCATGATGGAGTGGTTCAACACCTACCTGATGACAGGTGATCGAACCGCAGAAATGCCCGGCCCACGCCCACAACTGGCCGAAGGGGCCAAGGGTGCAGAAGCGGAAGAGGAAGACGCAGAATGATGAGAGTGCAAGGTTTACAGCGCGGCATGGCGGCCGCGCTGTTGATCGCAGCATTGGGGGCCGCGCCCGTCGCGGCTCCGCTCATGGCTCAGGAGGTTGCACAAGTTGACGCCTATGACCGCCTTGTCGACGTTATAAGGTCACAAGTGGACGAAAATCGCGCTACCGAAGTCTCACTGGACTTTATGCGCCAAGCATACGCCGAGCACCCGACGCTATCGTCCCTAGAAGCCCGCAGTCCCGGATTTATCGACGAAGTGATTGACGCCTTGCGTCCGGCAATTAGTTCGCAAACCCGCAATGGCAACGCGAAGCTTAATACCGAAATGGCGTCTCTCTTCCGGACTCATTTGACGCCCGCCGAGGCCGATGAGATTGCGGCCCTCTACCGAACGCCTATTATTCAGCAACTGCTGCAAAACGTGTCGCGAAATCAGAGCTCTGCAAACGCTTTGCATGCGATCATGAACAGTGAACCTGTGTCTGAGGCCGCTGTGAGCGCAGACGCGGTTAGCTCGTCCACTCAGGGTTATTTCGATTTGTCAGACGAAGATCGAGCCGCCGTTGAACGCCAGTTGGCAGCTTCTCCGGCGTGGGTAAAGTTTGAGCCATTGCTTGTCCAAGTGACCGCGATTCAAACGCGCGTTCAAAACATGCCCGCTACCAGCGAGCAACAAGCGACAATGGCTTCGACGATCCAAGCTGTCTTTCAAAAACACTTCGCACAATAGCTCCGCTCACATTGCACCCGCCCTAAAACGTATAGCCAATCCCTAGCCCACCGATAAACTGGTTCGCACTGCCGCGCTCGCTCGTGAACGGAGTGTCCGCCGCATCGCCGACCAGCCGCGAATAGCCTGCGATCCCGTAGATATTCAGCCCACCATTCAATGCGTTGCCATCAAGGTCCACTGTCAGGATCGCGATGGTGCCAACCGAGTTCAGCCCGCCATCGGCGGTGAATTGCGCGAGGCCTGTCGCCGCGCTTTGTTCTGGTGACACGGAATAATAATAGTCCGCAAAATCATCATCGACAAAGCTGGCATTGGCGCTCAGCTGCAAGGCTGCACCCCTACCGATGGGGGTGAAGTATCCCACGCTCGGTTCAATCAACATGCCATTATGCGCGCCCAGGATATCCCAGCGCACCTGTGTCGAAAAACTAACCCGGTCACGCGGCGAAAAGACGCCGGGGATGCTGACCCCGCCATTGATACCGACCTCAATGGCTGTTTCGAGTTCGCCTGCTAGCTCCACCACCTCATCTTCAATCTGATTCGCGCGGTCATTGCGAAACCGGAAGGATGGGCCGAGCGAAAATGTGGTCTTTGCCGGGCCGCGTGTGGGCCCTTGCGATAACAGGTCGAGGTTGAATCCGGGGCCATTCGGACTGATCCCAACCCCGCCCACGCGGCCGACAATCAGCGGCAGCGGGAATACGCGGTAATCGTCCGATCCTGAATAGCTTGGCACCAATCCAGCACCGATGCCGATTGTCGCCCATGTTTCGTCAAAGACAGGTTTGAAAGGAGGTCCACCCGGCGCGCCACCCCGTTCGTTGGCCTGCCCAACACCGGCAGGCGGTCCGCTTGGGCGCTCCTGCTGCGTCTCCGCCTCTGCGGTCTCTTCTGCACGCTCATCATTCTCATCAGACGCCATAGCGGGCGCGGCGATCGTGGCTGCGAGGAGAGCAAACAGCGATACGGTGGGGGTGGCTTTTGTCATGCAATGCTATCCTTTGCGTCATTTACTATCGGCAGCGATAATCGTTTCCACCTTTCGCAAAGCTGGACCCTATCTGGACCTTTGGTGGCACCCTTGCTTTTGCTGCAATATTGCCCCTTTGCGCATGCTGCCCTACGGCATCGGTGAATGAGCGATATTCAACTCGATTGCGTCATTGTTGGCGGCGGCCTTGCGGGCGGGTTGATCGCCCTTGCGCTCCACCGTGCGCGCCCCGAATTTCGCATCGCCGTGGTCGAAGCAGGCCGCACGATTGGCGGCAATCACCGTTGGAGCTGGTTTGACAGCGACCTTGACGATGCGGGCCGCGCCTTGCTCGCTGGCTTTCGCCAGACCGGGTGGGACGCAGGCTATGACGTCGAATTCCCAAAATATCGCAGGCGATTGAAGACCGCCTATCGCTCTATGGCATCTGCTGACTTCCACGAAGGTCTGGTGCGCGAATTGCCCGAAGGCGCAGTGATGCTGGGCCGCAAAGCCACTTCACTTGATGCGCGGGGGGTCGATCTGGACAACGGCAACCGTCTCGATGCGCGAACCGTGATCGATTGCCGCAGTTTTCAACCCAGCGAGCATCTGAACGGCGGATGGCAGGTCTTTCTGGGCCGCCATATGAAGTTGGAAGAGCCGCACGGGTTAGACCGCCCCGTCATCATGGACGCCAATGTCGATCAACTCGCCCCGCACGGCAACGGCGCGGCGTACCGGTTCGTCTACACTCTGCCGCTGGGCGCGCATGATGTATTCGTCGAAGACACCTACTACGCCGATGATCCCAAGCTGGACCGAAGTGCCCTATCATCGCGCATCGATCAATATGTCCACGCCAAGGGATGGAAGGACAGCGCGATTGTAGGCCACGAAGCAGGCGTTCTGCCCGTGCTGACGGGTGGAAACTTCGCCGCTTATCAGGACGAAATCCGCATTCCCGGGGTCGCAGCAGCGGGAGCACGCGGCGGTTTCACTCACCCGCTTACCAGCTACACAATGTGCGTCGCGGTCGAAAACGCTTTGGTGATCGCCGAAGAAGCGGACCTTACCGGCGTTCAACTCGCTGCGATGTTCGATGCGCGCGCGCGTAGGCATTGGAGGCGCACGGGATATTATCGCCTGCTCGCCCGTTTCCTGTTCTTCGCAGCCAAGCCGGAGCGTCGGGTGAAAGTGTTCCAGCGTTTCTACAAATTGCGCGAAGGGTTGATCGAACGCTTCTATGCCGCCCGTTCGCGCCCATTTGATAAATTGCGCGTCCTGTGGGGCGAGCCGCCCGTACCTATACCCGCCGCTATGATCGCAATGTTCAAGCGCGGCGCCCCGCTAAAATCCGAAACGCAGACGGAGAAAAAGGCATGAATGCCAGCACGACCGATACCGCAAGTCTCGACCTCAACCCGACATTCAAGGGTGAGCGCGGCATCAACCCGGCCATGGCAGAACGATATACCGGCAAATCCGTTTGCGTGATCGGTGCAGGGTTCGGCGGCATGGCGCTGGCGCTGCGCCTGCAATCACATGGCATCGCGACCACCGTGGTCGAAGCACGCGACAAGCCCGGTGGCCGGGCGTATTTCTGGGAAAAGGACGGCTTTACCTTCGATGCGGGCCCAACGGTCATCACCGATCCGCCCTGCCTCGAAGAGCTATGGCAATTGACCGGTCACGACATCGCCGAAGATGTTGAGCTGATGAAGGTCATGCCGTTTTACCGGTTGAACTGGCCCGACGGCACGAATTTCAATTACTCCAACGACGAAGAGGAATTGAACGCCGAAATCGCCAAGCTGAACCCAGATGACGTGGTCGGCTATCAACGCTTCCTGCAATATTCTCAGCGCGTTTATGAAGAAGGCTACCTCAAACTCGGCACGGTCCCCTTCCTCGATTTCAAAACAATGTTGAAGGCCGCGCCTGCGCTCATCAAAGAGCAAGCATGGCGCAGCGTTTATTCGATGGTGTCGAGCTATATCGAGCATGAGAAACTGCGTGAGGCGTTCAGCTTTCACTCGCTGCTGGTCGGCGGCAATCCGATGAAGACATCCAGCATCTATGCGCTGATCCATAAGTTGGAGAAGGACGGCGGCGTCTGGTGGGCACGCGGCGGCACGAACCGCTTGATCGCGGGAATGGTGCGCCATTTTGAGCGGCTGGGCGGCACAATGCGCGTGGGCGATCCGGTGGTGCAAATCCATACTATGGGCAACCGCGCCGACGAGGTTGAGACCAAGTCCGGTTGGAAACAGCGCTTTGATGCGGTCGCGTCCAATGGCGACATCATGCACTCTTACAAGGACCTGCTATCGGACTCACCACGCGGTCCAAAAATGGCGAAATCTTTGAAGAAAAAGAGTTTTTCGCCCTCACTATTTGTGGTGCACTTTGGCTTGGAAGGGACATGGCCGGGCATTGCCCATCACATGATCCTGTTCGCGAACCGGTACAAAGAGTTGCTCACGGATATCTTCGACAACGGCGTTCTGCCCGAAGACTTCGCAATCTACCTTCACCACCCCACTGTCACTGATCCCAGCATGGCACCTCCGGGAAAGAGTACGTTTTATGCGCTCGTCCCCGTCGCTCACATGGGCAAGATGCCGGTTGATTGGGATGAGGTCGGGCCGAAGCTGGAAAAGATGGTGCTCGACGAGATTGGCCGCCGGCTGATCCCTGACATTCACGACCGGATCGTCACAAAATTCAGCTACGCCCCAAAGGACTTTCAACAAGACCTGAGCGCGCACATGGGCAGCGCGTTCAGCCTTGAACCGCTCCTTTGGCAAAGTGCCTATTTGCGCGGCCACAACCGCGATGATGAGATCAAAAACTTCTACCTCGTCGGCGCGGGCACCCATCCAGGCGCAGGCATTCCCGGCGTTGTCGGCAGCGCGAAAGCAACCGCTGGCATTGTGCTGGAGGATTTGGCGGTTAAGGCGACAGCGTGACATTTCTGTTCGCATTGATTGCGCTGGATCTTGCCGCAGCCGAGCTTCCAAAATCGGAACTGGTCCCTGCCGATCATGCTCATCACTGGGTGGAAATTGATCGGGAGATCAAGCGCAACGCCGAAGTCATGCTGCTCGATATTGCCGAGCAACCGGACTACGCAAACGAAACAGGCACGTTTCCGACAGCCCTCTTGCGAGGCGCTGAAACCAAGAATGGCGGCGCCTTCTATTACGTGGACGTCAGAGTTGCGATTGATTGTGAGGCTTCACGAATGGCAATGGTCGCTCTGGCCGAACCTAAAATCGACGAAAATTGGCCAAAGGAACCGAACGCCCGACTTGGAGAGTTTGGACCGTTAGTTGACGAGAATCATGACAGTGGCGATGAAAAAGTGCTGACCGCGATGTTCAAACATGTTTGTGGTCCAGAATGGAGTTACGAGTTCCCCCAATGAAACGTCTCGCTGTCTATTGCGGCTCCGCAACGCCTGAAGACCCGCGCTATATCGAGCTCGCGCGTGAAGTCGGCGCTGGATTGGCTCAGCGCGGCATTGGCGTTGTCTATGGCGGCGGCAGGCTCGGCCTGATGGGCGCGGTTGCGACTGGCGCTAAGGATGCAGGCGGCGAAGTGATCGGCGTGATCCCAGAGGCGTTGGTAAACTCCGAGGTTGCCAATCACAATTGCGATGAGCTGATTACCGTTTCAGGCATGCATGAGCGCAAGCAGCGTTTCACCGACCTGTCCGATGGCTTTGTCACTCTACCCGGCGGGGTCGGCACAATGGACGAATTATGGGAGGCGATGAGCTGGGCGCAGCTTGGCTATCACTCAGACCCGGTCGGCCTGCTCAACGCGTTTGGATTTTATGACGATCTGATCGCGTTCAACGCGAAGATGGCTGAGGTCGGCTTTGTCCGCCCAGCGCATCAGAATATCCTGATCCACGCCGACAATTTGCCCGATCTTCTGGACAAGATGGCCGCCTATGAGCCGCATACGCCGATCTTTCGGATGAAGGCTGATGACCTCTAATTTCGATGTCGAAACACGCGCGGCGCTGGTCAACCATGCGCATCAAGCGATCAAGTTCGGCTCGCAAAGCTTCTCGGCCGCGTCGCAATTGTTCGAATCCGAAACGCGAGAGCGCGCATGGCTGCTGTATGCTTGGTGCCGCCGGTGTGATGACATTGCCGACAACCAAGTGCTGGGTGGAGAGTTGGGGGATCAATCCGATCTCGACGCCCGGCTTGCGCTGATCCGCAAACTCACTGCGCTTGCATTCGAAGGCAAGCCTACGGGCGATCCAGCTTTTGATGCGCTGGGCGTGGTCGCCGCCGAATGCGGGCTGACCCCTGCCATGGCCGAGGATGTGATTGAGGGGTTCGCGCTCGATGCGGAAGATTGGCGACCTCGGACAGAAGCGGACATGATGCGCTATTGCTTTCACGTCGCGGGCGCGGTTGGGGTGATGATGGCGGTGGTGATGGGCGTTGACCCCGAAGACCGCGACACGCTCGACCGCGCAAACGATTTGGGCCTCGCATTTCAGCTCTCCAACATCGCGCGCGATATTGTCGAGGACGACGCTGCCGGGCGGTGTTACTTGCCGGTCGAATGGCTGGTCGAGCAGGATATCGAACCCGGCCAACACACCAAACCGCACCACCGCGAAGAGCTTGCCGAGATGGCCGCGCGCCTCGTTGCTCTTGTCGAAAAGCACGAAGCCGCCGCGCGTGTTGGCGCAGAACGCCTACCCTTCCGCAGCCGCTGGGCTGTGCTGTCGGCGGCGCGCATTTACGGCGCAATCGGGCGTAAGGTGAGGAAGCGCGGGACAGAGGCTTGGAACTCACGCACCTTCGTTCCGCGTTGGGAAAAGGCTCTTTACGGCGCGCGGGCGTTTCTCTCCGCCTTTATCAACCGCGAAAAGCACCCCGACGGCCCGATCACATGGGGCATTGCAGACTTCCGCCCCAAAGCGGCTTGAAGCGCGCGCGCTAGCGGCGTAGCGCTGTTGGCCATGAGAGGTTTTCACACATTCTGCGCGTTCGCATTAGCGGCCATCTCCACCCCAGCCATTGCGGACAATCATGTCTCTGCCACAGAAAAAACAGCCTTGGACGAGGCCGAGGTTCGCCTGTCCGTTAACGCCTTCTTGCTCGCCATTTCCAGCGACGACAAAACCGACCTCGCCGATCATATGATCGGCGAAGCGATGATCTTTGTGCACAACCGGATGGACCCGGAAAATCCGCTTGTCGATAGTGTGCGGGTCGCGCAGCATCTGGAAAATTGGGCAACGCGCGACGCACGATACATCGAAGACATGGCGATCACGACGGTACTGGTCGACGGGGATATGGCGCATGCATGGGGCCCCTATTCGTTTTCGGAGAACTATGAGCTGAGGCATTGCGGAATCAATTCCTTGAGCCTTGTGCGCAATGACGACGGCTGGAAGGTCGCCAACACCAGCTTCACAATGGAGCAGCCGAGTGAATGCGAACGGTTGGGGGTTCCGGGCTTCCCCGCTGAGGCAGCAAGCGATGGAGCGCCGCAATGATCAAAAAACTCCTCATCGCCAATCGCGGCGAGATTGCCTGCCGTATCATGCGCACCGCACGGCGCATGGGCATCGCTACCGTCGCGGTCTATTCCGACGCTGACGCCAAGGCACTCCACACCCGCACCGCAGACGAAGCGGTGCATATCGGCCCCTCGCCCGCTGCGGAAAGCTATTTGGTCGGCGAGAAGATCATCGCTGCTGCCAAAGATACCGGCGCCGAAGCGATCCACCCCGGCTATGGTTTTCTGTCGGAGAATGCCGATTTTGCGCAATCCGTGATTGATGCAGGGCTGATTTGGGTCGGACCAAAGCCGGAGAGCATCCGCGCAATGGGGCTGAAAGACGCCGCCAAGGAACGCATGATCGCCGCCGGTGTGCCGGTCACGCCCGGCTATCTGGGCGCGGATCAATCGGTAGAACGACTGTCGAAAGAGGCAGACGCAATCGGCTACCCGGTGCTGATCAAGGCCGTCGCAGGCGGCGGCGGCAAAGGTATGCGCAAGGTTGATGCAGCTGAGAACTTCGCAGCCGACCTCGAAAGCTGCCGGCGTGAGGCCAAGGCCAGCTTTGGGAATGATGAGGTTCTGCTGGAAAAGTGGATCACCTCTCCGCGTCATATCGAGGTTCAAGTGTTTGGCGACAGCCACGGCAATGTCGTCCATCTGTTTGAGCGCGACTGCTCTCTCCAACGCCGCCATCAAAAGGTGATCGAAGAGGCCCCCGCCCCCGGCATGGATGAGGCAACGCGCGAGGAAATTTGCGCCGCCGCCGTGCGCGCCGCCAAAGCGGTCGACTATGAGGGCGCAGGCACAATTGAGTTTATCGCGGATGCCAGCGAAGGCCTACGCGCAGACCGCATCTTTTTTATGGAGATGAACACCAGGCTTCAGGTTGAACACCCCGTCACCGAAGAGATCACCGGAGTGGACTTGGTGGAGTGGCAGCTGAGGGTCGCAAGCGGCGAACCGATCCCGGTGAAGCAGGAAGAGCTGTCGATCAACGGCTGGGCAATCGAAGCACGACTCTATGCGGAGGATCCGGCGAAGGGTTTCCTGCCGAGTATTGGCAGACTGGACCGGTTCAATTTCCGCGCTTCGGGCGGAGGTGTCCGCTTCGACACTGGCGTAGAAGAGGGAGCAGAAATCTCCCCTTTTTACGATCCGATGATCGCGAAGGCCATTGCCCATGCAGGCACTCGTGCGCTTGCGATAGGCAAGTTGGGCCATATTCTCTCGGAAACCGAAATCTACCCGGTCAAAAATAATGCGGGCTTCGTTGTCGCCCTACTCGAAGACGAAACATTTCTTGTTGGAGAAATGACAACGGGCCTGATCGCCGCACGAGGGGACGAGCTCATACCGGATCAAGATCCTTCGACAGACGCCTTCGATCTCGCTGCCTATCTTTTGGGTAAGGACTACACCTCTTCCCTTACGCCAGACTGCCAAGGCTTCAGGCTCAACGCTCCGGCGCGAAACGCGATGGTGCTGGACCGTGGCGGTGAGCCACAACCTGTCCAAATTCCAAGCGAGTGGCCCAACGCTCTCACTGCGACGCGAGATGGCTTTGCCGTGATGATCGCCGAAAGAGGAATCACTCATCGCATAGCCTTGTATGAGGCGCGCGGCACCGGCCACGCCTCAGTCGCAGATGGCGCGATCCTCGCGCCCATGCCGGGCAAAGTCATCGCGGTTGACGTCTCCGAGGGCGACGCGGTTACCGCTGGACAGCGCCTCATGGTACTCGAAGCGATGAAGATGGAGCATGCGCTCACGGCGCCCTTTGATGGGACGGTGACAGGGCTTGAAGCCTCTGAGGGCGGGCAGGTGCAGGTTGATGCGGTGCTTTGTATTGTCGAACCAAGCGTGGTGGAGCCTGCCACTTCCACCCCCTCTCCTTCAGGGGAGGGGCAGTGAGACTTGGTGAGCAAAGCGAACCTAGTCGCAGCGGGGAGGGGCATCGCAGCGATCACATCGTGGGCCGCCCCTACCCCCTAACCCCCTCCCCTAAAGGAGAGGGGGAACGCACGTGAGTTGGCAAAAAGAACTCGAAGAACTGCGCGCACGCGAGGCGCTCGCCGAAGAAATGGGCGGCTCCGAAAAGGTCGCGCGCCAGCATTCTCGCGGAAAGATGGATGCGCGCGCTCGGCTCGCGGCATTGTGCGACCCCGGCTCCTTTCGCGAGATCGGCAAGATTGCGGGCAAGGGTCACTATGACGAAAACGGCGATCTGACCGGCGTCACCCCTGCCCCGTTCCTCTTTGGCAAAGCAACCGTGCATGGCCGCCCTGTGGTCGCAACCGCAGACGACTTCACCATTCGCGGCGGCGCTGCGGATGCCGGCATCAAGCGCAAGATGGTGCAGGCCGAACAGATGGCGCATGAGCTAAAGCTGCCCATCATCAAGATGATCGATGGCACGGGCGGCGGCGGCTCTGTCAAAACGTTCGAGCAAATCGGCGCGACCTATATTCCGGCGGTTCCGGGCTGGGGTGATACGGTTAAAAACCTCGATACCGTGCCCGTGGTGGCGCTCGCGCTTGGCCCGACAGCTGGACTGGGAGCCGCGCGCATTGTCGCAAGCCATTATTCGATCATGGTGCGCGGGCTTTCCCAGCTATTTGCCGCTGGCCCCGCCGTCGTTGATGGACTTGGCGATGCTTACAAAAGCGCAGCTGACCACCAACAGGCGAAGGAAGAGCTGGGCGGCGTCGACATTCACACACGCAATGGCGTGGTCGATGATGAGGTCGCAAGCGAGGCCGAAGCCTTTGCCCGTGCGCGCCACTTTCTGAGCTTTATGCCCGAACATGTCGGCCAGCTTGCCCGCCGCGCTGAGTGCACTGACCCGGTCGACAGGCGCGAGGAAGCCTTGTTGGATTTGGTCCCGCGCGAATCCAACAAAGTCTATTCAATGAGGCAATGCCTTGCGGCGGTGTTTGATCAACAAACTGTCTTTGAGATCGGCAAAAACTGGGGCCGCGCTGCGATCACTGCGCTGGCCCGGCTCGATGGTTATCCGGTTGCCGTCATCGCGAGCGACCCCAGCTATCTGGGGGGATCATGGGAGGCGAAAACCAGCGAAAAGGTCGAGCGTTTCGTCAAACTCGCCGACCAGTTCCGCCTGCCGATCGTGCACTTGGTCGACAATCCCGGATTTATGATCGGCAAGGAAGCGGAATTGGCGGGTACGATCCGCTACGGCGTGCAAGCGATGAACGCGATTTACAAAGCGACCGTGCCGCTCGCCAGCATTGTCATGCGCCGCGCCTATGGCATTGCCGGCAGCGCGATGAGCAATGCGGATCTGTACCAATATCGCTTTTGCTGGCCGAGCGGCGACTGGGGCAGCCTGCCCATCGCTGGCGGGCTGGAGGTCGCTTATAAGTCTGATCTTGAGGCTGCTGATGATCCGGCTGCAAAGCTGGAGGAAATCAGGGCGCGGCTCGACAAAGTGACATCACCGTTCCGCTCAGCCGAAATGTTCAATGTCGAGGATATTATCGACCCGCGCGACACGCGGCCTTTGCTTTGCGAGTTTGCTGAATTGGCGTGGCGGAAACTGGAAAGCGAATAGCCAATCCCTTAGCAGGACGTCATCTTTGTCGGTCCCTTAACCGCGTCTGGCGGGCCGAACAATTTGCCCTTCTCGCTGAACAAAACCAACAAAAGGCACGCAATCCCGCTCGCCAACAACGCCAGAGCCAATGGGCGTGCAGTGCCATCAAACGAATAGCCAATCAGCCCGCCCAGCAGCGCAGCGGTCGTCATGCGCACAAATCCGTGCATCGAGCTGGCCGCGCCCGCAATTGAGAAAAACGGGTTCATGGCAATCGCGCCAAAATTGCTGCCGATAAAGCCGAGCAACATCATGTTGATCGCCATCAGTGGCACAAAATGCCACAATTGCTCGTCCGGCTGGAACGCGAACCAGACCTGCAATCCGGCGACCGCGATAAAGGCGAAGAGCGCCGAATGGCTGACCCGGCGTGCGCCAAACCGCTCAACAATGCGCGAATTGGACCAGCTGGCGACCGCCATCGACCCGGCACAAATGCCAAACACTATTGGGAAGATGTCAGCGGCGTCGAAGGTTTCGCTGATCAATTGCTGCGATGAATTGATAAACCCGAACAAGGCGCCAAACACCAGCGAACTGCCCAGAACATATCCGGTCACGCTGGGCATGCCGAGCGCGCGGCCCATATTGCCCGCAATCACGCGCGGGCGGATCGCTTGGCGGTTTTCCTCTGTCAGGCTTTCGGGAAGGCGGAAGTGGACCCAAGCCCCAACCGCGATGCCCATCAACGACATGGCCACAAAGATCGCGCGCCAATCCGCAACCAGCAAGATCAGCTCACCAATGCTGGGCGCGATGGCGGGTACCATCAGGAATATGACGAAGATCAGGCTCATCATGCGGGCCATTTTGTCGCCGCCCACCCGGTCACGAATAATCGCCGGGGGGAGCGCAACAATGCCAGCACCGAAAAAGCCCTGTGTCGCGCGGATCGCGATCAGCATTTCGTAGCTGGTCACCAATGCGCAGGCGAGCGAGAGCGCGATATAGACCGCAATCGATCCCAGCAAAATGGGCCGCCGTCCGAACCTGTCTGCCAATGCGCCGGGAACCAGCGCGCCAATTCCCGCAGTGAGCAGATAGATGCCGATCACGAATTGCCGGTCATTGCCGCCGACAGCTAGGTCCGCGGCCATCTCATCCAGAGCGGGCAGCATCGCATCAATGCCAAACGCCTGAAGCGCCATAAGCATCGCCATCATCCAAATCAGCTCGGTTTCGCCAAGCTGTCTGGTTGGGCTGGAAGGGTGCGCAGCGGTTGCCATATCAGGGCCTTTGCCAAGCCCTTCGTCTGAAAACCACTCTTCTTTTCGCATGTGCACAAAATGATTGGCAGCAGCGATCGTTCCTTGCACGGCTCGTGGTGCTTTCTTCGCGGGCGCAAAGCCTCTATTTCATGCGCTATGACCGCCGCCCCGTTCCCATCCGACAATGAAAATGAAGCCGCCGGTCTGCGCAAAATCATCCATGTCGATATGGACGCTTTCTTCGCCAGTGTGGAACAGCGCGATGACCCGGAATTGCGCGGCAAACCTGTCGCGGTAGGCGGCGCTGGCGGGCGCGGAGTGGTCGCGGCGGCGAGTTACGAAGCGCGCAAATTTGGCGTCAAAAGCGCCATGCCCTCTGTTACTGCAAAGCGATTATGCCCCGATCTGATCTTTGTGCGCCACCGCTTTGACGCATATAAAGAGGCCAGCCGACAAATTCGCGCGATTTTTGAACATCACACCGAACATGTTGAACCGCTGAGCCTAGATGAGGCCTATCTTGATGTAACCGAGGACAAGCTCGGTATCGGGTCGGCCACGCGAATTGCCGAACTGATCCGGCAGGAAATCCGCGCCAAGACACAGCTGACCGCGAGTGCAGGGGTCAGCTACAACAAATTTCTCGCCAAAATCGCGAGCGACCAGAACAAGCCTGATGGAATGTGCATCATCCGCCCCGGTCAAGGCGCCGATTTTGTCGCCACTTTGCCGATCCGACGCTTTCACGGCGTGGGACCAAAGGCAGAAGAGAAGATGAAGCGGCACGGGATCGCAACGGGTGCAGATTTGGCGCTCAAAGACATCGATTTCTTGCGCGCCAATTTCGGCTCCTTCGCAGACTATCTCTACCGCGCCGCGCGCGGCATTGACCTGCGCCCGGTCCGTGCGCATCGGGTGCGCAAATCGGTGGGCGGAGAGCGCACGTTCAGCGAAGACATTTCCAGCGGAGCGCAATTGCGAGAAACGTTGGAGAACACGATCAGCTATGTCTGGGATAGCATTGAGCGCACCAAGTCACGCGGGCGCACTGTGACGTTGAAAATGAAGTTCACCGATTTTCAGAATATGACCCGCTCCAAGTCAGTCCCGCATTGGATTGAAGCAAGGGATGAATTCGCGCAGCTTAGTCGCGAACTGCTTGAAGAAACTTTGCCATTGCCGATGCCGATCCGGTTGATGGGACTGACGCTGTCAAACCTTGATCACGGCGACGAGGAAGAAGCCCCTAAAGACAGCGCTCAGCTATCGTTGTTGTGATCGGCGCTAGTCTTGCGGCCCGCGCGCACGCCACACTTCGATCCGGCGACGTGTTGTCTCGCCCAACGGCTCTGGCAGAGAATGCGAGGGGAAAAAGCGCGCCTCATCGACTTCGCGATTGTCGGGCTTTGGCTGCGCATTGCAGACAGCCGTGAACAGGTGCGCGGTATGGGGAGAGCCTGACAATTCTTCATCTAATGTGCCCAGAGATGTGACGCTAGGCACGGTGATGCCGAGTTCCTCAGCCACTTCGCGCCGTGCGCAGTCCGCCGGATCCTCTCCCGGTTTCAAGCCACCACCCGGCAACGCCCAAACCGCCGGACCATAAGAATGGCGCAGCAACAGAACATCGCCCGATAGATTGGTCAGCACCACGCTAACGCCCGCAATCGGCACCCCGCGCCACACCCGCCAGCGATGCCGCACTCTATGCGCGAAAGGCAGGATTGCCCTGTGCAAAGGGGCCGGCACAAGGCGCTCTATCAGGTGAAGCATGTGATTTGTGGTGCCTCGCCCTGCCCCATGGCCTCGGAGGCTTTTGCCTCGGCCAATAGACGCGCGACCGGTAAATCGCTGTCGCCCCTAGCCGCGGAATCGAAGACGGCGCGCTTTTCATCACCCCGGATAACGAAGACCAGCAAAGGCGCGTTAAGCAATGCGGGGATAGTCAATGTGATGCGATCAAAAGGGGCCTCTGGTGGCAATGGATCAGGCGTCAGTGTGCGAACGGCGCATGGATCATCGGGTTGCGGATCCGTATTGGGAAATAGCGATGCAATATGACCATCGGCGCCCATGCCGAGCCATACCAAGGCAAAATCGGGCATCTCAGCGTCTTCGTGCAGCGCGACCACCGAGGCGCCCACCGGTTCGAATATGGCGCGCATTTTCCCGGTGTTGGAAGCCGCGTGGTCTTCGGGCACAATCCGGTCATCTGTTGGCCAGACGATGACCCGAGAAAAGTCGAGATCGCGTGTCACCAATTCCTCAAAAATCGGGAACGGGGTCGACCCACCCGGCACGGCAATCGTCAGATCGCTCGCGCTGGCCTCCAGAGCCCAGTCCAGATACGCCTCAAGCCGGTCTGCAATTTCTGGTGCATCCAAGCCATCAATAAAGTCGATGTTTTCCATGCGATCTCCTGTCAGGACCGGCATAGCAAAAGGGCCGCTCCCGGCTACCCGGAAACGGCCCTTTTGTATCTGTCAGTCGCGCTGAGATTTAGCCCATGAGCGAGTTCAGGAACCAAACGCGTTCCTCTGCCATATCCGTCCAATCATCGATCAGACCGTCCGTGGCGTTATCGCCTGCGGCATCAGCTGTTTCTTTCATCGCCTTCAGACGTGCGACCATCGCGGCGTTGTCATCTCGCAGCTCGCGGATCATATCCTCGGCAGTCAGCGAAGCGCTGTCCTGATCCTTCACTTGCGTGTGCTGTGCGATCATTCCCACCGAGGTGATGGTATCGCCGCCCAGTTTACGGGTGCGCTCACCAATCGCGTCAATCTGGTCGCGGATCTCAATTGCCTGTTCGTCAAACAGCAAATGCAGGTCGCGGAAACGCGGGCCCTTCACGTGCCAGTGAAAGTTCTTGGTCTTCACATAAAGTGCAAAGTGATCGGCCAGCAGTGCGTTGATTTCTGCTACCATCTGGGTTGTCGAATTATTGTTGGGGTCAAGCATTCTTGTCCTCCTTTATCAATGCTTTACAGCGCCAAAAGCCCGGGCGAACCAGGGAACGTGCGCCGTTGATGCGTTCACTAATACTACGCTCGGACCTTGAATTGGTTTCGAGAAAAATCAGTTCGCAGTGATCGTACAAAGCGATTACAGGAATGTGTAACGAGCGTTCAAACCGATCACCAATGTCGCAAGAAACAAACAAACCCCAAAGCCAGCGCGGATCCAGCGCAGAGGGAACTTGCGCAATTGTGTGAGCCCAGCCGACCATCCGAGCGCTACCGCTGCAACGCCGCCGATAGCGCCACCGATCATCGCAGTCGTGGGATAGGTCGCTTCGGCGGCGAAGGCGAAGATAACAAAGCGCGCTGCATCTATGATCTGGCGGAAAAACACGACAACTCCAATTGCGACAATGGAGCGGGTGGGTTCTTTCATCGATTTGATCTTAACTGGCCAGACCAATTCAACCGCCGCCGCTGCCAGTGCAAATGCGATAAGCATGTCGGCTGCGCGTTGAGGCAAGATGGCTGCTAAACTCGCCCCAAGATAGGCCATCACGCTTGCACTGATCACCGCACACAACATGCCCATGGCGAGGAGCGCCGTGGTCCGCCCTACGGCTTCTGTGAACTGCGCAATGATCAACTGCTCTCGCCCGCCAAGGGCAATTGCGAAGGTCAGCATCATACATAGCAAAAACGAGTCCATAGCCCGCCCCTAGCACGCAGCTTTCACCTTGCCAGTCATGCAGGCGAGTTGTGCGGCAATTGGACAGGTGGCGCAGCTTTGTAAATCGGCCTAGCTTGACCCGAAACCAACAAACACTGGAGAGGCAATGAAACTCGAACAAGGCATGGCCGCAATCGTTACAGGGGGCGCATCAGGATTGGGCCGAGCAAGTGCGGCGGCATTGGCCGAGCGTGGGCTGAAAGTCGCGATCTTCGACATCAACGACGGAGCGGGCGAGGAGCACGCTGCCGCGATTGGCGGCACATTCCACCATGTCGACATCATGGACGAGGCCTCTGCCATGGCGGGCTTCGAGGCCGCCCGCTCGGTCAACGGCCAAGAGCGCGTGACGGTCCACTGCGCAATGGCATCAAAACGCGGCAAGACGGTAGGCTATGACAAGGCAACGGGCGGGTATAAGCGCCTTTCGACCGAAGACTACGCGTTTGGAGCCGAGGGTATTCTGGTCGCCAGCTATCGCATTGCCAGTATCTCCGCTTTGGGGATGGCGAATTCCGAACCGCTCAACGCCGATGGCGAACGCGGTTCCATCACCCTTACGGCCAGTGTCGCAGCGCAAGACGGGCAAATTGGGCAAGTGACCTATGGTTCGTGCAAGTCCGGCGTGAACGGCCTCGTCCTGCCCATGGCGCGCGATCTGATGGAGCTGGGCATTCGGGTCAATTCAGTAATGCCGGGGATATTTGCGACACCATTGATGCTTGGTATGAAAGACCGCAATCCGCAAATGTGGGACCAGCTCAATGCGAGCGTACCCTTCCCCAAACGACTGGGAGAGCCCGAAGAATTTGCATCGCTGATCTGTGAGATCGCGAGCAATTCCTATATCAACGGGCACCAGTTCCGATTGGATGGCGCGATTAGGATGCCGCCGAAATAAGCGACTGTGCTTCGATCATTGGAGCGGGTGAAGGGAATCGAACCCTCGTCGTCAGCTTGGGAAGCTAACCGCTAGGGGCATTTTTCCGATACAATCCATAGCTTTAAGTCAATCCTTTCGACGGAAAGCCCGTCGAAACTTTCGACGCTGTTAAGCTTGGATCCGGGGCAAGTTTTCAATCCATGCCATCGGTGTCAGCGATATCGTTACTAATGATCGTGCATGCCGGCACTATCAGCGCCCTTAATTCGCCGTTCTCAGCGCGAAGGTCGATTGTTTCGGCGAGTAGTAGCCCGGCGTCCGTTCTCGCGTCTCCTGTGAGCTCTGTAACGCCGGTCTGAGCGGGGATATCGATTTCCGACACACAAGGCACCGGCGTTGGCACCTCAACTGATAGCGTGCGGATCCCGCCTTCGTCACGGCCGCAGCCGGCAAGAGCAAGTGCCATACAAAGTGCGATCGATGCAGCGAGTAGTTTCATTGGCGTGCCTCCATTACAAAATCAGGGGTCGAGCAATCGCAAGGATCCTCTGGCGCAAAGGCCTCCGCCATCGCGCGGATCTCTTCGGCTTGCGCGCGCATTGATGCAGACTTGGGCGCTTGCTTTTGGATTGCTGCGAGCTGAGCGACACGGGCGGCGCGGCCGGCACCCACAAACTTAGCCAGGTTCGCTTTTAGATCCTGCACCGATTGGCGCGTGACCGCGTGCGTTGCGCGTTCGGCCGCAACCAAATTGCGCTGCACCTCTCGATCGTCACTGATCGCATCAGCTCGCCACATGACAAGCGCCAGGGCGATAACGAGGGCGGCAATGACGCCGCCCCCGATCTTCATCATCAGCGGCGCTGCGATATTGGGAAGCAAGCTCACGCCAGAACCGCCCAATCTTCCGCAAGCATATCGGTTTGTGAAGCCAGCCAAGGAACGACCTCACCGCTCGCGGTTTTCATATCAATGTGCGAATGATAATTTATTTCCGTCCCTTCCGGGTAGATGCCAAGAAGAGGCGGCCGGTTGACCGTGAAAGTGCTGCCGGGGACCAAAAACAAGAACATGCCCTTGCCGTTCCAGCCTGAACGCGCGACCTTGTGCCCAGCCTTAAGAGCTTCTAGCGCATGGCCAAAGCTCATTTCGCCAGATTGACGATATGCAGCGCTAAATGCCGCAGCTGGCGACCAGCTTTCGTAGCCATCGGGATAGATCACTTTAAAGCCAGGGGCACCGTTATCTTCCGAACAAGCAGGTTCAGCCTGAATGACCTTAGTTCCGTAATATGTATTCACTGTATTCTCCTATTCTGGATCGTCGGGAACGGGTGATCGCGTGGGTGCGGCCGGCTGCGCCGGCTGCTCAAGATCTTCGGCAACATCTTTTCGCAATGCTCGAGGACGGCCGCCGAGTTCAACTTGCAGCCCAGCAACGCGGCCTTTGATGTGCGTTGCCTGCCACGCCAGGCCAAAAGTCATGACCAGGCAAATGAGCGTCACAACCACATGCGGATCTGTCAGGCTGTCCCCATGCGTCATGTGATCGAAGCCGCGAAACAAGGTTATGATGCCAACCATCACTGAAAGGCTGCGGATCTCTTCGGCGCGCAAGCCAATGACTTCGCCCCAAAGCGCGGCGATTGGGGCCCATAGCCAACGGACAAAGCGCGCAATGGCTTGCATTACATGCCGCTCCGATACAGCCGCTCTTCGGCCGCGCGCCGGCGCACAAGCCCTTTCATCACCCGGCCGCCGGCCTTGTTCCAACGGCTGAATTCACGCGCGGCACCGGCATGATCGCCGGCAACGTGCTTGCGCGTCAGTGTCGCCCGCCCGATCGCACCCGTGTTGTAGTGAAAGCTAACCAGCGCATCGAATTGCCCCTGGCTTGTGTTGGCGATCGCGCTGCCCAAGGCCCGGACAACATCATCGGCATAGCGACGATAATCGTTCGTGGCCCGTTCATCGCATTGCTTTTGGGTCCACACAGTCCCCTTGCGGATCTTGCCACCGTTGAAATGGTCGCGCCCTGTTGACCCCCAGCCAATCGTCCACGGATCGCCGCCTGTGCCCGGATCTGGATAGGCTTGGATCATGCCATCGCGCCGCAAGCGCGCGCAACCTTCAAACTGTTTGATCAGCGCCTCGCCCACTTCGCTAATGCGGCCGGGCACCTGGTTGTTTTCAGATTGGCTCGGCGCATCAGGCACCGCCTTGCCCTCGATCGCTTGATCGATCGCATCGTCCAACTGTGCAACTTCGGTTTGCCGAAAGCCACGGCCAAGCATTTGGCGAACAGTCGCAAAAATCGATTGACGGTTAAGGGTCGCTGTCATCGTCGGAACTCCTGATATTGGGCTGTGAAGCAAAGGCCCTCGGTTGGAACGGAAAGGCTGAGATTGGCGCGGGGCACTACCCAAGGGCGGGCGGTGCAGGGAACCGGCGCGACCTTAAAGCTGGTCAATGACACCGGCGCGCAGCCGCTAAGAAGGATGGGAATGATGGCAAGCCTAATCATCGGCGGGCTGCGCCTCCATGATCGCCCTTTGATATTCCTTGGCCAAAGGTAGGATCGGCCCCAGCTCAAGCGACGCGTCGCGCGTCAATGGGATCACTTGCGGGTTATCCTCGAGCCGGGTTCTAATGCTCACTGCAAGCAACCCAACTGGATCGCCACCCATATCGCGCAGCGGGCACGCAACGGACGCTTTGAGGCCACCGGCTTGCAAAAAGCTCCTTAGCCGTGGGTCCGCATAATCCTCCGCGTTTCGAGCGATGCAGCGCGGGCTATCGCTCGCCAACATGAAATTCATGGTTTGCTGAATGGCTGCTAACGGCAGCTCCACATTGCGCAGGCCGGTTTCTTCGGTGGGAATATCCATGCTTTCGAACACATCTTCGATCCCCAACAGCTGCTCTTGCTGATCCATATCGAACACAAATGCACGGACAACGGCCCTCGATGCGCGCGATTGGAAGCGCAACCGGCGCAACCGAGCGCGCACCGCATCATCAACTGCGAGCGATATTCGCGCGGCATCGCGCCGGTCATCTTCAAGAACAACCTGGCGCTCATAGTCGCGGTCGTTCATCCGCTCATACAATTGCAGAATATCGGGCGCGCTCAGCCACACGACAAACAACAGCAAAAGCGAAAAGAGGATGGGTGCGGTAATGATCGCAGCAGTAGGGTGCGCCTGCACCACTTTGATGAAACGCTCATACGCGCCCGCAACCTTTTCAGGATCGGTACTCATGCGACCACCGCCAGAACCGCATTGCTGCGCGCTTCGGCGAGATCTGCGATATTGCCCTGGTCGATCAACGCAGCTTTGCGCACCGTTCCGACCATCGAGCTTCCTCCACGGCCTACGCCAACAAGCGTTTGCCCCGTCAGATCAATGTCAAGAATTTGCACAACATGCTCCGCTGCATCATCGAGCGCAGCGTGCAATTCATCCCCATTGGCGGCGGGCGTCCCATCTACCAAAACTTGAAAGCCGACGAATGGCGTCGTGTTGCCATCATTGTAGCTAACAATGCCGGTGCTTGCTCCTTTCGTCGCCATGAAACCAATCGTGCTGCCCGCATCTTTGGTAAACCCAAAAATGATATCCATCGTCCCGCCTGCAATGTTTTGGATACTGTAGGATGACCCATCAAAGTCACCGGTGGCGCTGGGAGTTCGCGAGCCGAAAACATCTTGAAAATGATCGTTGCCGTTCGCGCTTTCGTCAGGAAGGTTGTACGCAGTCGTGCCCACCCCCGTCGCATTTTCATAGATGACGAAGGCGTTCTGACCGCCACCAGCGTCCATCGCGGCAAGCAATAGCGCCTGCGGGTCTGCCGCAACACCGACGCTCAATGGCCGGCCTGGCGTCCAGTTATAGCCGAACGCAATCATGCGTGCGCTCCCACCGGCTGCGCTCCGGTGCGCACAATGCCGGCAATATCATATCTGCGAACCGGGCTACGCGTGACCTTACCCAGCAACGGAGAGCCCGCCTTGACCGTGTACGTGCCTTGCCCCGCGCCAGCCACAACTGAACCGCCGGAAACATTTGTGCCAGCATAGCCGTCAAACAGGTCAGTAAGCGGTTCGGTGGGATCAGCGCTGCTCTGCCCAAGCACACTGTTCACACCGGCGAATTGTGGATGCTCACTCGTTGGCGCGCTTGCAGAGAATGAACTATAAATCGCCTCCCATCCCACACCATGAACCGCCGAGAAATTGCCATCATCGCCAGCTGCATCTTGGCGAAAGATTGCACCTTTTATGTTGAGTTGAGGACAATATAGCCCAACCACACTCATCAAATCATGGCTCTGCTCATCGTTCGCGCTATTGTCCTGGTTATCGTAACCGATATTCACTCTGCCGGCTGCGCGCGCTCCGGTGATCGTAACATGGTGAAAGATTAGACTGCGCGTGGATCCGCTGTCACCGCATATTGCCAGGCCGGGTTGGCTTTCTAGCGTCCCTATGCACTCACCAATAAAGTTGGCCAACACCATTCGCTCGCAAATTATCGAGCTGGCATAGTTGATACTCAGAACCGCGCCGTCGACTGCGAGACACGCCGACGAAGAAATGAGAAAGCCGTCTGCCGAAACCGCAAAACCCAGCATGCCGGGGTTGACTAGACGGCACCCCGCAAGGGAGAAGCCATCAAATTGCGCGCCTTGCATATCGGCGCAATCAAAGCCCTTAAAGCCAATCTGCCCTGCATTTGCAGTACCGCCGAAAATTGCGGTGTTGCCCGCCATATTCTCAACGACCATACCCATGACCCAGGAGAAGACGGTGGTTGTCGCATGAAGGCGTGATATCTGCGCGTTGTTGTCATTGATGACATTGTGATATTGGATCAACACATCAACCGTCACACCGCCAGAAGCAGAAGTGCTGCCAATCGAACCCGCGCCGGCGCGAAACATCTTGACATCGCGGAATATAATTGGGCTGCGTGTCAATGGCGCAGCCAATGATTTCGCGGTGCGATCGGCAAGCACACCAAAGTTCGGCTTAAAGCCCGGCGACCCATGGCTAAGCACAACGGCATCGCGCGACGCCGTGGCAGGATCGCGGCGATAGACAAAAGCTGCGCTGATTTGCGGCTTGCCAAACACGGCACTGGTCGCGGTCAGCGTGTGCGTTCCGGCACCGAACCAAAGTTCGCAACCATCAGCAATTCCACCGGTTACCGCTGTGTGCGCAGCGTCATAAATGGCAAGCTCAGCGCCGACATTGGTAGCAAAAGGATTGGCGCGAGCCACAACGGGATCTGTTGACCAAACGCCGGTTGCATCATCCCCGGTGACCGACACAGCGCCAATCGGCGGATTGGCCGCCCGCACGGTGTTTTTGGTGAAATACAGTCGCTCAAAATCACGCAGTGTATCCGCATCTTCGCTTGATCGGATCGATACATCATCGCCAGCCCAAGGCAAAAGCCGCCCCTCGAGGTAGTAATGGCCATCGGGCAGTGCGCTGATATCCCAATCGTCTTCGAACGCTTCCACTTTGTAGGGAGTTTCGCATGTGGTCGACTGAATAGGCGTGCCAACAATGTGCCAATCGGTCGGCGTACCTCCACCAACAGGGTGCGCTCGCCACTGCGCGCAGGCGATAGCTTGCTGTTGCTGCGCGTTTCTATGGAATGCCTCGATCGAAACGCGGATTTGGTCGCCTACAAGCTGGTCGCGCAACATGCCCCACCGGGCATTTGGTTTTGGACTTACTGCGGTCGAATTGTTCGTCGCCCCATCAATCGTGTGCGTGCGATACGCAAAATCGTTGAACGCCATTTCATTCGGCGTCAGCGTCAAATGATCGGGAAACTCTTCACGAATGCGCGTCGCCAATAAGAAGCTTGCCGTGCGGGACACTTCGGCCGCAGTGCGGTCAAAGCCAAGCTCTTGGAACTGCGCAATATTGCTGGGCAGGTTGGTTGGATCATCGACGGTTGCCGCCCAGGCATTCGCCGCCAAAACATTGAACGGCGGTGGCTGTGGCAATGGCGGGCCAAGCACAATGCTTGCTGTGGGATCATCTTCATCCGCAGAAGTTCCGTTCAGATACCGCCGCAAAGTGTTGTTTATGATGGTGTAAAATGCTTCGCCAAATGCGGTGCCGGCAATGCCGTTCGCAAAGCTGTCAAACTCGGTCGCACCTTGAACCGAAAACAACAGATCGCGCAGTGCCTCAATTTCAGTTTGTGCGGCCGACACTTGCGTTTCTGCCTCTGCAATCCGAGACTGTGAATAGGGAACCGCATTGAATTTTTCGCCGTCCCATTCAATCAATGTGCCGACTTCCAAGTCATCGAGCGAGCCAAATTCTGGCGCTGATTGACCACGCGGAACTTTCAACGCCCGATCGAGCGTTGCCGCCTGCTCTTGGGTTTGCAGTGTCCCTTTATCCAAACCGCCTTCGATAGTTTCCGCTTTGAACGCGCCATTCGAAATCAGGTCAATTTCTTGCGAGAGCGCCGTTTCTCGCCACACAACAAGCGTTGTTTCACCTGCCGCAGCTGTGTTCAAAGTGATCGACCCATTGCCATTCAACGTGCCGTCCGACGCTGTGAAATCCGTTCCGTTGACCAGGATCGTTTCGCTACCATCGGCCGCGCGGACCAATGCCCGCAAATCGCTCGGCGCATCATAGCGAAAAGGGATCGGAAAATCGGTGGAACTGCCATCGCCTTGATAGCTTATTTCGGGTGTTTGTGCTGCGGCTGTCATCGATCAGCTGGTCCTTGTTCTAGGGCATTCTCAAAATCGGGTGCGCGTTCAGGCAATCGGTCGCCTGGCGCCCAAAAATATCCGGTGCCTTGCTCGGCTGCGTATCGATCAAGCCGACGCCGGGCGTTGCGAAGATCGGGGTTTATTGCCTCTTCGATTTGATCCGCGACAAGGCGGTCAAACGCGGCGCGCGCAAACCAAAGATTGTTGCCCGGCACGAAACCTTTGGCAGTGCGAACCGCCTTCGTGCGTGGATCCTTGGCTTGCGTTAGATCGATGAGACGCTGCGCATCACCGACGCTCGGGCCGGCAATCGTTTCGGCAATTCCTCCACCCGCGCGGCTCTCCGCTGCAAACAGGAAGTCCCCGAATATTCCGAAGCCGCCACCTTGCAGCATCGCAGCCGTCCAAAATTTAGCATCGCCCATTGGGCGTGGGTCTTTCATCTGAGCCAGCGATTTTAATTGAACCGACACCGCGCCCATAAGCGTCGTTGCGATCATAAGACCGCCTGCATATTTCGCCGCAGTGCCCGCGTTCATCGCGAGTATTTCGCCGCTCTGCCTAAGCATCACTGAGATACCAAAGCTCTTGAATTGAAACGCAGACCGGCCCGCTTCACCAACCCATGTCCCACGCTTAAACGCAGTGTTGTAAACAGCGCGCGTGTTCAGATCCGCGACCGGCACCGCGATATCAGTTTCGGAATGGATCATTTCTAGAAACCGATCGCCAATTTCGCGGTCAGCGTCATCGAGATTGTGCGGGCTTATCCAATCCACACCGCCGTCTTGATCCATTGGCGCGGCGCGCAGCCTGTTCCATCCGGCTTCATCGATGCCATAGCGCTCCAATGCGCCCCGTAACGGCATTTCAAGCTTGTTCCAGGCCGTCCCCGCTGCTTCGGTATAGGTCGCAAGGCTTTCCATGCCATACACCCACCGCAGAGCTTGTGTGTGCCGCGCTAAAAGCGATACGCGCAACACCCCGGATGCAAGCCGCTGGGCAAATTCACCGCTCAGCTCTTCCAGCAAATACCGATTTGTGCCGGCTGTTCGGTTCGCATATTCGTCTGCAATCAAGCCGCGGCGAATGGCCAGTTGTTGGCCAGCAACAGAACCGGGCTTCATCAACTTTAGATAATCGCCAAGTACTCGCGCTTGAGGCAGGCCGTTGAAGGATCTGCGCGAGTGTTGAAAACCAAAGTCGCTGATCCCCGAAAGGAACGCACTGCCCAATTTTGTCGAAACCTGAAACGCGCGCAGCGATGATCCAACAAGCGCCAGCGTTTCGTTTTCAGCTTCAAGCGTCGCGCCGCTATATTCGTTCCACAGGCGGTCAATCCGGTTGCCAGCTGCTTTAGCGCGCTCGATCGCCTTTGTTCCTGGCGATGCGTCTAGCGATGCCTCCTTGCGGATCGTATCTTTCACCCAGCCCAGTGTCGCTTTTGGATTAGGGCCCAGGATCTCGAGGGCGGCGATATCGCGCGCCATCGCCTCAATATGACCCATCATCGCATCATAGGCTGTGCCGGCACCAAAATCGCTTTGGTACTCCATCCAGTCATCGGCGTTGCGGAAAACGAGGAACCGCGCATCGCCGCGTGCATTCGCTAATGATGGCTTGCCCGGTGCACCTGGCGTCAGCGTGTTGTCGCCATTGGTGCGGATTGTGTCAAAGACGCTTCGCAGCGCGTTCTCAAGCCCCTCTTCGGTGAATGGCAATCCGGTGCGCGTGTCGACCATCCGGGTTCGATCGAGCTTTGGCAGGATGGCATCGCGCCATGCATCATAGCCGGCTGCGCGCACCTTCTTCCAATTGTGCGATTGTGGCATGCCCCAATCGGAACGAAAGCCGATATCGCCGCCAGCCTTATTGAAACGCTGGCGCAATTGCTCGGCCGCACGCCGCCACGCATCCGCCAACTCTTCGGCGGCCTTGTTACCGGTGCCACCTTCGAACAGCTCTCGCACGATATCGTTCAACTGCGCTTTGCCGCGCACTTGGCCAAGCAGGTTTGCTGAATGATCGGTTAGGATCTTATCGATTTGGCGGTGCGCATCGCCGACGATACGCTTGCGCCGCGCTTCCACATTGGAAAATCCAGCGCGCGGATCATGGTCAATCAATGCTGACGCCGCCTGGGGATCGATCGGGCCGCCGCCGTCGCCTTTCTTTCCCTTAAAGCGTGTATCGCTGGTTTGCTGCCCGTACTGTTTCAGGTCCGCCATGATCGCAGTGCGACGCTTGATAGTCAGGCCGGCAAGGAACTCTTTGCGCTCAATGTTGCGCGTCAATGCGGCCAGCACATCTTCACTTGCCAGCGCTTCGGCCGTCTCTCGGCTTCCTGTTTTGGCATGGGCGGCGAGCCGCTCATCAAAAATGGCGCGCGCCTCCGCTGCCTGTTCGGCAGAGATTTTGCCCTCTTCCTCGAGGCCAGGGAGACACGCGCCTAGGCTCATGCAAAACCGTGGAGAGTTGCGGCCGTGCCTGTGTCGCGAACATGCGTGACGATCCCGTAAACCGTTTCACCGGCCAACATCGTCAACGTCACATCGGCATCACTGTCGATCATTCGCAAAACAACCGCGCCGGCCGTATTGGCCCGAATGGCCTTTGGCGTCTTCGGCAAAGGGTTGGTGTTATTCGGAACAATTGCAAAGCAATCATAAGCCGGCCCCTGTGGCCCACCTCGAAAAGTTGGGGTTGTCATGTCATGCAGCTCCTCATCGCTTCAATTCCCGCTTTTTGCGTCTCGATTTCGTCACGGATATCCGCCACTGATCGCTCGCCCTTGCCATCGCCAAGATCGAACAAATCGCCGGTTGTGTTTTGGGTATCGAATAGGCCGCCATCGGCACCTGGTGCGCGTTGCGGCGCGTCGGCTTTCTTGCGGCCTTCGGTTTTGAGCTCGAGCTCTACGCGGCTTTGCTCGCGCGTCGGCGCGGCAAAGTCGGCTTGCTCGTTGATATCGTGCCAAACGCTGTCGGTGGTCGCACGGATGCCATCGCCGTTTGCTTCCGCAAATCGGGGGTCAGGTTCTGGCGGTAAATTGGAGTGATCAAACCGCGATCGTGCGGCCTCGATCGCGTCTAGGTCTGTTGCCCTCGGATCATCCGATCCGCGCCCCGCATCCGGCTCGCCGTCCGCGCGGCTTTCTTGCGCAGCTCTTCGCTCGCTTTTGGATCTTTCGCCAATGCCTGCATCTGCGCCAGGGCGGGCCACTCGCTCTTCGAAAAGTCTGTCGAGCTCATTTTGCCAGAAGGGATCCCACGGGTCATAATACGCATTCTCCTGCGCCAATTCCTCTTTGATTGCAAGCGCCAGCGTGTCCTCGTAATCTTCCCGCACGGCCATGGCGATTGCGTGTTCTGGCAAAAACGCTTCGCCGCTTTGATACAGCTCGGCGGCGCGATCTAGGAATTCTGCATCGAGGTCGGCGGCATCATTGCCAAAATCGATCCAGGCTTGCTCAAAGTCTGCGCGCAAATTTGCTGTCGCGGCGTCATCGCCCGCCTCACCACGAACAAACCCGCCGTAAATTTCTTCGGTGGATCCTCGCAGATTGTAATCGCCCAAGCGGTCCCAATCATCTTCACGGTAGCGCGGCACGCCGGCTAACTCTTCATCGATCGCCTCGAGCAACAAGCCTGGCGTATTGAGTAAATCATCATAGCCTTGCTCTTGCGCACCGCGTAGCTCTGGAAAATACCCAGCTTCGCGCGCCGCATTGAATGCCACATCAAGGCCAAAGTCACCTTCACCGGACAGGCCATTGCCGGCGTCTCCGCGTTCGGTCGCGCGAATGACATTTTGACCCAACCGCTTGTCGGCGGTTCGGATCCCGCGCGCTTGGAGCTCGCCGCCAAAATCATTCAAGCCGCCGCGCTCTGCCAAGAATTCAATAAGCGTGCGCGGGCGCTTTGTGTTTGCGGCATTGTTTGGATTTGCGCGCCGGCGCATGAAGTTGCCGGTTTGACTATTTCGGGCGAGCTCTCCGCGATCGACGAGCTGGTCAAGCGCAGCGCGCACTGCGACCGGATTGCTACCCAGCTCTTCGGATAGCGTTTCGAGCTGGTTTAGCGATCGTCGCGAACCGGCGATGATATCACGCAAAGGATCCATCAACGGCCCGACTTCACCGCCGCCATCTTCGATGAGTTGCTGGGTTGGCCGCACCGCGTCCAAATCTGGATCGCGCACCGCAATATCGGGCGTGTCGATAATGGGCGCAGGGCTTGTCTCTCCCGCATCCCCCACTTTGCCGCGAATGATTGCAAGCGCTTCGCCCACAGTTTTGCCGCCGCCAAGATATGTCGGGTTTTGGCGAACGGCCTGCCGTGAGAAAAACTGCGCCACTAGCAGATTTGGATCTGCCTCTAGCAATTCGACCGCTTTTTGTGGGCCCGCAAAATGCGCAATATAGAGGTTGCCGGCATCGCGCTGAAAGCCCGCGCGGGACAGAACCGCACCGTTTTCATCAAGCAGGCGATCCATAAGTCGCTCTTGCACGTCAACGTCAAATCGATTGTTCGACCAGGCGCGATCGGCGGCCGCGCTGCCGACGCCATAAACCCTGCGATAAAGCGACTTGAATGTGCTTTCGATAAATTGATAACGGCCCGATGCAGACGAACCAAGCCGGTTGGTCACAGTGTCATCGCCGTTACTTTCCGGCCCACGGATCGCCGCTTTGATCGCATCACGGCCTTGCACCGGTTCAACCGGCCCGCGCGGTGCGGGCGAACCGGTTGCCTCCACCAACTCTGACGTGGTGGGAATTCTGTTTTGATTAAGCGCGCGCAAAGCCGCTTCCATGCGCGCAAAATGCGTGTCGGTGCCCTCGATCGTGCGAACAAACGGGCTGCTCTCTTCGATATCGGCCGTGCGCGTCATCACATGCAACGCCGCTTCCTGTTCGGGCGTGCGCAGCTGCTCTGGAACCAACTGCCGAAACGCGTCTGCGAATTCGCGATTGGAAGCATTCGGGTCTAGCCGGCTGACCTGTTCGCCGATTGCGCGCGCGGCCGGCGCTGCACCCTCAACAGTCCCGCGCAAAAGACCGGAGCCGATGCCAGCAAACGTCACATTGAGCGCGCCCTCTTCAAGCGTCAAATCACGCCGGCCCAAAGCTTCACGCTGGGCTTGCACACCAGGTTGCAAAGCCAGCTCAACACCCGCACCGATCGCGGCTTCGGTCAAAACTTTTTGCCCGATTGTGCGACCAAACCCACCAAGCGGCAGACTGTAAAGGTTGATTGGATCAGTCATCGCGCCGCCAAGGCCGCCGATCAATTGCGGTGCAAGGCTGCCTCGCTCCGATCGACCTTCGGCCGCTTCGACTTGCTCGCGGTATGTCTGCAAGGCGCTGGCTTCGAACTCTTCGCGTGAGCTGGGCAATTCTGTGAAGTTGCCCTTTGCCTGCTCTTCGCGAATTGCCGCCCAAATACCGTTATAGTTGAAGGTGCCGCCACGATTGCCGATTACCAGCTGGCGGATATCATATCCGCGCTCTTGCAAAGGCTCAATCAACGGATCGTATGCGTCATCGAGCACTTCTGCATTATTGGCGGTTGTGTCAGCTTGCCCGATTAGAAACCCGTCCGCGATTTGCTGTGACCATGGCGGCGCGTCGCGTGTGTCGCCTTGCTCGGCTTCACGGCCGCGCACCGTTTGCGGGTTGTATGTCAGAGGCGGGCCGCTCATCGCGCGCGCACCGTGATCGTATAAATCGAGCCGCTTTGGCGGCGAACGGGATTGCCACTGCCAGTGTGGAATTCATAAAGGTCAGGACCGACGCGCACCGGATAGGCACGCGACAGCCTGGCGGGCGATCCATCGGGGTTTACAGGTGGATTGTCGCTCTCGCGTGCTATTCGCACTGCCTCATTCGCAAATCCGCGCAGACTGACGCCTTCGGGCAATAGAAAGCTGCGCTCTCCCCAAACCGCAATCCCGCCTCGCTGGTCCGCTCCGCGCCCTTCGGCCCCCAAAACATAGTTGATCGCCTCGGCATATCGCTCTTCGTTCCATTGACCATCGCTGCGCTCGATCGCGCCGGCCATCATTTGCTGCGCCGTGACAGCAATGGCTTCGCGCTGGTCGTAAGGAACTGCGCGCAGCGCTTCATCAAGCCCAGTCCGACCGGCCATCATCACTTCGCGCGGATTTCGCGCCGGATCTGCTAAGCGGTCCTCAAGAAACTTGGAATTGTCTTGCAGGATCTCGCGCCCGCGCATCGCCGTCGTCCGCTGGCTTCGGTTCAATGTCGCGATGATCGGCAAGGTTCGATCCTGTGGATCCATTTGCGCCGCCGCTGCCATTGCCTGTGAAGGCTGAAAATTGCTTAGCAAATCCAGCACTTCCTCGCGCCCATTCGCCCCACTGTCGAAAATCCGACTAAGTGCCTGGGCCTCGGTTCGGCTCAGTGGCGAAACCGGCATTCCCTCTGCGGTGCGCGCCGCTGCCCATTGCCCTCTGGCAAGCAAGGATGCTGGATCGCCAAAATCAATCGGCGGGGGTGCGCCAGATCCTCCACGCTCGATGGCTTGACCAACTGGATCGCGTTCTTCTTCGGCCGCCCATCCGCTAGAATTGCGCCGCAAAAAGTCGAGCTCGCGCGTTTCCAATTCAGAGCGGCTTTCTTTGCCGGCCAAAACCGTCAGTCGTTGTTCGCGCTGCACGGCCGTTGCATTAGCGGGGCCCCAAATTTTGACGAACCCGGTATCCGCTTGCAGATCGCGCAATTCCTCCACGCGGCTTGCATCGCCGATCGCCTGCGCCGCTGCGATAAACGGTTCGAATTCGGCGGGATCATCATAGAACCCGTTGCCCTGGCGCTGTTGGAAATAGCTGATTTGTTCACGCAGCTGCGCCTGTTGTTCCGCAGCTTCGCGGCGTTGCTGCGCCTGAATGCGCCGAATTTCAACATCGGTGCCATTGCGCAAAACTTCCGTTTGATCGCCTTTCAGAACACCATCAAACGCACCGCTATCGATCAATGCCTGGGCCGCGACAGGATCCCGGTCTGTCATCCCGCGAATATAGGCAACCGCAAGCCGTTGTTCGGTTTCCTCGATCAACCCTTCCCTGATTTCATCCGATACCGACAGGCCACCAATGCCGTCCATCGCCATCGCCAATTCGTCACGATATTCTGTCGGCGTTTGTAACCGGCGCACTCGCCCTTCGGCGATACCCAAGCTGTCCTGATAGCCATCGATGGCAATTTCCGCTTGGCGTCCTTCCTCCCATAACGCTTCGCGCGTGCGGTATCTGCTGCCCCATTCGCCCAATGTGCCGCGCGCGCGCTGTTTCAATTGCTCGCTACTCAGCCGGCCGATCAATTCATCTTCGCGCACCGCCCAGCTTTCACCCAACCCACGCGCATGGCCCGGATCATCGCTTTGGCGGCTATCATCGGCAAGCAGTGTGAATTCTTCGCGCGACTTGGCGAACCCTTGCTGAAACTGGCTCCACTCGGCGTTTTCGCGCAGCCCACGCTCTAAGCGTTCCGTTTCCAGATTTTCTTGATTAAGGACGTTGCCGGCCTGCTCTAAAGCAGCGCCGACGCCGGCACCGAAACTTGCCGCCGAAACGCTGGGTGCAGCTGCTCCCGCTTGTGGCGCTACTCGCCTGGTATAACCGCGCTCATCAACCACCGGCTAGGCGCTCCTGCGCCCAATCGCTGCGCATTTTCAGATAGCTTGATCCCGCGCCAAGGACGCCAGAAAGCAACCCGAATTCACCTTCGCGCTCGGCGTCATCAGCGCCCGTTTCGAGCGCTCGCGCGCGCAAGCGACCAGTGCGCCGCAACTCCATCACATCGAGCGCGCCCTCAACCTGACTTTCACGCAACGCATCGAGCGCGGATCCTGTGCCACCTTCTAAGCCGTTCGAAACTTGTGCCGCGAGCTGCTCCCCGATTTGCCGGCGCACATCGTCTTTGGTCGCGCGGATCTCCGCTTCTGTCGCGCGGCGCTCTTCGCTGGCTTGTTGCCTGGCCCGCGCGGCATTGGCATTGCCGGCCGACAGACCAGCAACGCCTTGAAATAGTGGCCCTGCGATGGCTAAAAATGGTGCCGCTTGCATCAGCATTTCTCCATCGGGAAACGCTCAAACAGCATGTAACTCTCAGACGCGAAACCAAGCTTGCGCATCACATGCGCAGGCTCGAAAGTCAGCATTTGAGCAAGCCGGCATTCAGGGGTTGGATCCGCCATCACAGCTTTGCAAAGCGCATCGCCTTGCAACTGCATTTCGTAGCCATCGATATCGACCGTGAACAGCTCAGCTTCGGCGCATTTGGCGATGAGCTCGACCCGCTCTAGGCCACAATCATCAATCTGCCGGCGCATGAACCGCGTAAGCGGCAAATGATCTTCACCAATAGGCGATGACAGTAGCGCCCACGCCACGCCCTGTTTGCCTGGAAACGTCTCATTGATACCAACACAGGCCAGGATCGATCCGTCATCACGCCGCGCACACCACGCGATCGCTTGATCCGCCAAATGTGCGGCGCTCTCGTAGTCGACTTCGGCAGACTGCCCCAGCCACATGACCTGGCTGTCCTGTGCCTCAATATCCAGCAAGTCGCGCGCTTCAAGGCGTTCCGGCTCACGCATCTGAGTTACTTTCCTCAATGTTCTGGACGACAAGCGCGATCGTTGCCGGCAAGGGATCATCGCTGCGCCAGGTGATCCGACCGTCACGGTCAAATGTGCTGTCGATCAACGCTTCGATATCGCCGTCAACCAGTGGGATTTGCTGATCCATGGACTGCCCTGCGCGGCGCAAGATGAGCTCTTCCGGTGTTGACTGATCGATGGCCTGACTTTTCAAACCCAACGTCTCTAGGACGCGAACAATCGTCTTCGTTGCGCGCTGACGCAGCCCAACAAGACTTGGCTGACGGTCGCGCGGTTCTGGACGCATACTGCGTGCAATCGCCGAGTAGCCAAGGCCAACAACCAGCGTGTAATCGTCTTCGGGAACATCACCTTGCGGCAACGTCACCTCCCCTTGCGCACTCACAGTGACGCTTGGAATAACGACACCGCCAGCCAATATTGCGACGTCTTGCCCTGCAAAATGCTCAAAACCACTGAACTGGAAGCTTCCGCCGCTCGCCTCGATGCGGGTGCCGCCATCGACGTAAAAGCTTTCCTGTGTCGGTGTGCCGAGCTCGCGCCAGGCGGTTTGCCGCCAAACCTCTTTGACTGTTTGCCCGGCGCTATTTTCGCGCTCGATCAACGCCCATAAATCTTCGGTTTTGCCGTTGCTGTTTACAGCGCTAACGATCGACAAAGCGCGCGCACCGCCGCCCAAAATCCAACGCGTGAAGCCGCTAATATCCGCCCGCGTTTTGGCATGGCAAATAACCTTGCCATCGCCGCGCAGACCAAATCCAAACGCGTGGGGCACTTGCTGCCGCGCCAGCTGCACAATGCGTTCACGGGTGATTTCGCGGCTTGTCGCATTCAGATCTTTGGCATCGTAGCGATCGCGCCCAAAATCATAATCAGCTGCGCGGATCCGCCGCCCGCCCCGCTCCACAAACAGCGTTTCGGTGCCTTGCTTGACGGGAAAGACTTGCTCGCTGCCGTAAAAACTCTGCTCTTCGGCTTCGATATTCGTGCCTGAAAACGCCTCGCTGCTATTGAGCGGCCGGATCGCCATTTCAACTGAGGGCGTGCCGACCAAAAGGCCGCGATCATTGCTGATCCAAAGCGGCTGATCAACAAAGCCCACCGTGCGGCGAAACGCCAAGTCAGTCGCACGCAAACCGCCGTCTGTGAACTGCGACCAATTGACCCGGCCGCCGCCAAAATCGCCGCTAACCGATCCAAAAACATCAAGCGGCGTCACATGGATCAACCGCCCAAACTTGATGGTCACAAGGCTTGGCCAACCCTCGGCTTCGCTGAACGCCTGATGCGCCCATTTGTAAGTCGCAACACTTGTGAGGCTATCGGGCAGACGGCGCAGAACGGTGGCTTGCGCAGAATTTGCACTTGCAACGCTGGTGATTTGCGCAACGCCGAACAGACCGTGAAGATGCGTCCATTTGACACCGAACGGGCCTTTGTCATTGAGCAAATCTTTCTTCAATTGCCCGTCGAAATAACTGCCCTCTGTGTGTTCAGGCTCAACAGATCCCGTGGTGCCGGCCGTGGCAGCCTGATAGACATTGCCGCGATTGCGCACTTTGTCGCCGATCGCCACGTCTTTCATTCCGCCTTCCCACTGGGTGATATTGGCGAAGTCTTTGGCCTCGAGGCGAATGAGAGCGCCCACATGACCATCTGCAAAACCTGCATTCCCGCTCAGCGTGATATTGCCGATTACACCGCTCGCGCTGACAACTCGGCTTTCGTCCGAATTGGTATCAAGAAACGGGCCGTTCTGATTGTCGATCGTCTCGAATGTGAACGTACTCGGCGTGTCTCTACGCAGGGCGCTTGGCGGGTGTTTTTCATGGGCAAGATAGAGCCGATCAAAACTCTGATGGCTCGACACAAATGGCACATCTGAAACCGTGTAAGGCGTAGCCACCACAAATGGCGCATCTGGAGCCGAAAGCAACGGTGCCTCATTGGTATAGAACCGAAGCGTCTGCTCCCCCCATTCCAACACATATTCTTGCGTGATCGACGGCCGAAAGGCCGTAAGCCATGCGGCGGTGTCATCGGCAGACCCCACCCGCTCAAAGCCTTGGCGTTTGACCAATGGCCCTTCGTTGATGGCAACCCAATTTTCACACGTAGCGAGGCCGAACGCGTATTGCTCCGTGTCAATCCGACCATCCAGGTGCGGATCGAGCTCGCCGGCCATAAAGCCGGTCTGAATGTGCCGGCGCATCTACCACCACCCCGCTGCGCCAAAGCCGTATTCAGCGCTTGGATATTGGCTTGCTGAGCCGTGGTATCGACTTGTGATCCAGCTTCCATCCGCTTGCTCGATAGGCGGATTTTCCATCGCATCGCTCATCCGCGCATTTTTCAACTCGGCTTGATATTCCTGGAACGTCTGATCTTTGCGGAAAGAACTGCCTGCAATCCGGTTGCCCATCGCACACGCAAGCCGCAAGGCGAACGCTTTGGCAAAAAGCGGGTCAAATTCGCTCGGCTCTTCGATATCCGCCAGATACCGGATCTTGAGCGGCGCATCGTTGTTCGCGTGAATAGCGCGGCCCTCGAGCTGCCAATGATCGCGGTGCAAATCGTGCACTTCGATCAATTTGAGGCAATCGCCTGGCAAGCCAAACTTCGCATTATAGCCGTGTTTTGGCTCTTCGCTCAGCGCGGGTAGGTTCGCGCGCTTTATTGCAAAATTCCATGCGCCATCACGCAACGCCGCCAGGCGCTCAATGTCCCATACCGATGCGACCAAACGACCCAAAACCGTGTCTTCAGATGGATCGTTCAGACGCGCAGAAGTGCCAACCGTTATGGCGGCACTATTAGCGATCGAGACATAGGTGATTGACAAGTGGCCGGGCTCCTGCGCGGCTTACGCCGTTGGCGGCCAAGCTTCGGCAAGGATCTTTGCTTTGATCTTTTCCAAAGCGTGGATCACTTCGGCGCGGCCCATATTGGTGTTGTCGATATTGACGCTAATCGTGTCGGTTTGCGCTTCGGCCGTGCCGGCTGCGACGGTGATTTGCCCGCGATCCGTCATGCCATATTGCGCGCTGTATTTGTGACGTGGCATCAATCTAACTCCCAGCGTCGGACGGTGTGTTAGGGAGCGCCGCGCCCGACAGAGAAACGGCGCTCCCCTTTGCATTCCGGGGAACTGACAACCCGGAAACAGTGGATCAGCTGTAGCCGATCGTTTCGATCACAAATGACAGGTCAGTGCCGGCCGTGATCGATGCAACACCAATGGTCGCGATCAAATCTTCGGCTTCGCCTGGATCTTCCGCCATCGCCGCTGCGTTCACGCCAATTTCGGTCAGCTCGTTTGTCGCGGTCAATGTGGCACCATCGACATATTTGTCGGGATCATCGGCCGTGCCCACATCGATCGTGGACGTTCCCAGGCTTGTGGCCGTGACCAGCTGGACCGAAACCAGCTTGTGACCCGCTGGCTTCGTGCCCAGCGTCACGGTGTCGCCATTGGCCCATGCGGTGCCGGTGACTTTCGAATAGACGCTGCGCTGAACGCTCGCGCCAACTTCGCGGCCATCGGCCATTTTCGCTGGAATTTCGGTTCCGTCTGTGACGCCGACCAGCTGCTTTGGAGTGCGTGTTGCCATGATTGGCTCCTATGCTTTGCTGCGGTGGCTAAGTGCAGCGAATGACTAGCCATGGAAGCCGGGCGAGGATGAACTCGCCCGGCTCAGCGTTACTGCCGCTTGTTCAGAATGGTGCCGCAACGGCCGGCTTGCGTGCGCGTTGCCGCCAACGTGGTTCCGCCGAATGTGCCGAGGTTGAAACGAAGCTCAGCGATTTCACCGACGCGGCTGCGAAGCATCTGCCAGTAATTGCCAGCAAGCCCGCCTTTCACCCAAAATGGATTGACGCGGTTGCCTGCGCCATCATCGGCAAGCTCTGGAATTGTGTCCAAAAGCGGATCTTCCAACTCCACATGGATGAAGTGGAAACCGAGCATCCTCTTGAGAGTGCCGTCTTCATCAACTTCCGCGCCAAACGACTTTTGGAAGTCGGTGCTTGTCGCCGGCACTTCATCAAGCAGCGCGTCGCAATCCTCTGCGGTAACAACCATGTACCGCTTTTGGCCCTTTGCCACGAAATTGCCGTCGAGATACGTTTTCGCGGTGCGAAGCTTTTTGGTGTTGAGCGGGAGCGCCGCACCAGATCCACCAATATCAGCAGCCACTTGACCAAGTGAGCCAAGCGGCGTGGACACCGTGCCTTTTTTGCCGCTGATAATCGGGTTGTAAAAACCCTCAAGGATCCGCTGCATTCGTGCACGTCGCAAAGTGGCAGCCGTGACCTGCGTTGACGCGCCTTCCAAGCTAATCGAAGTCGAAAGCTTGTCGGCGTTCTCGATCAGAATTGCTTCGTAAAGCTCTTCTTCTTTCGGGATCCAGACGCCATCGCTGGTAGGATCGTCCCAAATGGTCCGCCCGTTGCGATCTTTGGCGGTTTTCGCCTTTTTGGCCGCAAAGATATCTTTGGCCTTGACCTTCTCGGAGCCGCTATCGTTTGTCCAAACGACCGCTTCGCTGAGCATGTTGTCAGCATCACTGCCCTGTTGCAGTTCAAGCTCGACGTTGTTCTGAAATGTTACCTGATGACTGTTTTCGACGCTCATGACGCCCTCCGTGCAAATGGTTGAACCAAGTGTCGAAGGGCTTGCCGGTAATCCGGGCCACTCTATCAATTAACGCCTGCGATCGGCGGCTGCTCCGCAGCTGGACCAGGGCCGTCAAGGCTTGCCTGGATTGAATGAGAGATGGAGGCGGCCTGGGATCAGCACCGCCTCACATCGCCCACGTCTCAAAAATCAGCAAATCGTTTACTTTGGGCAAGGGCCTGCAAAAAGTTATCCACAGACTAAGTGTTTGCCGCTGCGCCAAGCACCTCGTTTGCACGGTCCCAACGCTGACGCTCTGCCGATCCTGGAATTTTGATCTTCTTTACAGTCTCAGGATTGCCTTTCATTTCCGTGATCGTCTTTTGGGCATCTTCGGCTGACATACCAAATCGCTGCGTGTCACCCTTGATCAACGCATCTTCGCTGTAGTTTGCACCGACTTTCGCCATTGCATCGAGGAACTTGCCAGGGCCCGAGGGCATCGCCCGCATGTGCTGAACGTCCTCGCGGCTAAGTCCCAAATCTTTCAGCGCGGCGTTGACGCTGGCAATCTTCGCCTGGCTGTCCGCTCCCCAGCTTTTCACATGCTCATTTGCTGCGGCCTCAAGCTGCTTTTGCGCTTCGTCGTGTTGCTCGATCTGCCATTGAATTTCATCGTGCAAGATGTTCTCAATCACCGACTTTGGCGCGCCGTGCTTGTGCGCGCTCTCCAAAACACGGTCTGTCAACTCCGCATTGTAAGCGATTGGATTACCGTCACTGTCCTTGAATTCTGGCCGGGCATAATCTTCCGCCTTTTCCGGTACGCCAATCGCTGTGCGGAAAGCCGCTAGCTCCTGCTCTGTCGCCCCTTCGCCGGGTACTTTTACCATGCCCTTATCGTGCAAGCCCTTCTCGGCTCCACGGTAGGACGACACCAAGCCATCCAGGTCTTTGAACCCTTTCGATTGCACATAGTCGCGATTGCTTGCGCTTTCGCCGTCGCCCACTTCGCTAGAGAACTGCGCCAAAAATTCAGATGATGCGCCTTCGCCGCCTTCACCGCCTTGTTCGGCCGGTAGCGTTTGCTCAGCGCTACCGCCGCCACCTTCACCGCCACCAATACCAAGATCAGCTGCGGAACCAGTTTCAACTTCTGTTGTGTTGTTATTCGCCAAGTCCATCGTCGAGCTCCATTAAGTTTTGGACGTCACTTTCGTCCAGGTTGAGAAGGGTAAAAAGATCCTGCACGTTTGTTCGCACGCCTTCGCGGAAAGCGAGCAAATGCGGGTCAGGATCGAAATTTGTGGGTCGGTTGTAACCGGCTTTCCTGCGCAAATGAGCAAGCACTGCTTCGCCCGCACGGTGGGGTTTCCCATCCACCGGCGAGACGAAAAGCCAGCGCAAAATCGGACGCATAAAGAACCGCCGCAAAGTCCATTTGGCTGGCTCATCAATGATCCAACCAAACTGCTCTGGCACCGTGCAAAGCATGTCCTTCAAATGCCGCGAAAGCAGCATCGCACGATAGCGCAACCGGTTCGCCTGGGTGACATTGCTAGGCACTAATTACTCCCTTCACAGGCAGAGGCGCGGACTTTGTAGGCCATTGGTCGCGCCATTCTTCATTTTCTCGATATTCGACTTCAAGAGTTTTTGCGCACGCGACACAAAGGGTGGGAGCATATAGCTCTTTCCCATCTTCATGTTCCAAGCACGGGATGACCAAATGGCTGTCGCAAAAATATTTTTCACAATTGTAATCCCCCCATTCGATCGAGCTGTCACCACCGCGCACATCGTGCGTTCCGTGCATCTGGCCGCAAGCGCTAGAGACACCACGATAGATCCTCTTGCTACAGCCTTGATGGTCGCATTGCCCTTGTATCGCGTAACCGATTTCACGACCTTGGCTGTCTTCTCCGCAGTACGCCCAGCCCATCATGCACCCCCGCTTATGGCTTCGGCCTGGGCAAGATCCTTAACCCCGCCCGCCACGTCTTTGAGCAATTCAGCATTGACCGCCGCGCTTTGGCTTTGCTCGCGCGCGCCGCGCAATTCCGCGACCGCCTCGGGCGTGCGAATATAGCTTGGACGGACGCCGATATCCTCAAGCGTGCCACGCGCCATTTCATCGATATCAACCGTGTCCATCACATCTTCCTTGATGCTCGCCAGCGGCACAATGGCATCGATGCCGCGCATGGATTTTTGCACGTTCTCAGCACGCGCCATTTGCGCAAGCGGGTTTTCATAATCGATCACCGGCCAGGCTCCCGCTTCGCGGACAACTTCGGGAAACGGCTCGATCTGGCCCGCCCGCAACGCCATATCCAAATCGCGCTGGGTCATTGGACCCTGCTTTTCGGTGGCATATCGGCTTGCGAACGGACGCACCAACACGCCTTGTTTGGATATCCGTTCAAGCACTTCGGGTATGGTCATGCGCGAATTGGGATTGGTCAACGTCGCATAGAATTCCTCAAGGAACGCGGTGCGAACCGTGGATTGTTCATCCTGGATCATATCGAGCGCATAGGGGATGCCCTGTTCACCGCCCGGCATGCGCGCGACCATTGGCCGGCCGCTTTCGTCAACAAACCCCGGATTGATACCGCCGGGCTTTGTCGAAAGGCTTGTCGCACCGTAATCATCGCTGAACAGCAAAGCCGGATCCACCGCCTTGTGCGCCGCCCGCAATGTGGTGTGCTTCATGGTGTTTAGCCCCTGAATATTGGGCATCACCTTGAACGCTGGCGACCGACCGTAGATTTCGCCGGCACTGGTCATGTGCCGAGAAACTGAAACCGGCATCGTGTTGAACCCTGCCCGGCGCACATAGACTTTTTCGTCTGTAGCCAGGTATCGGCTCGCGATGGGGAAGCGGTTGTGATCCATGCGCTCACGGTCAAATGTTGTGTTCGGAGCGACCACATGCAGGATCTCGAACTTCTTTTCGGATCCTTTCTTTTCGCGCAACGCGTCCAGCATCTTTGGCGTCAAATTCTCTTCACCGAAAAGCTCTACGCATTGATCGGCGGTGCGCTCAAATTTGCGGTGCACACGGTTGACGCGGCCCGCAAAATCAACATCGATCCAAACTTCGGAAAGGTGCAGGCAGCGATAGATCATGCCATGCTTGCCAGCCTCAGACCACACCGGGCTTGTGCCGTATCGGCCAAGCTGGTCCCAATCCTCATTGGTCGCAACACCAAACCCTGTGTGCGCGGCGTGACGGATCGCATACAAGCGCTTGCCGGCGCGATCGCACCATTCTTTGACCTCTTGCCGCTTCATCAAATCCTGATCGAGGAACCGCGGCTTGATGTAGTCTTGCCCTTCAGGTGTCGTAATCGCCACCCCTGCGGCCGCGAACCGTTCATTGGCGGTAATGTGCGTGGCATCGAAGTTTTGACGCCCGCGAATTTGCCCTGGACTGCGCTTGTCGAAACCGCCCGCCCCGTTGGGGAAACGATCATCAATCTCGCGCCAGGCATTTTCCCAAGGCGTCCGCTCATTTGCCAAACGCTCTTGCGTTTTCAGATCCGCTTTTGCCAGATCCTTATCCTGTAATCTCTCAATCATAATCGTTTCCCTTTGTGGGTGCGTTTAAGATTTTAGACCTCATTTGAGGTCGCAATTCTTAAAGGCTCAACCAAACACCACATTGCCGGCAATGTTCACTTGCACGTCAGCTGCCAGATCCATTGACCGTGCCATCGGCGACCAGGCGAGCTGCTCACCATCGATGCACAATGCAACGCCGGCCAAATGCGGCACCGGCGCATCGCCGCCCGGCCCTTTCACAATCAACTCTCCACCCTCGAAAATGACGCGGCCGGCCTTCATGCGGAACATCTTCGATTGGACCTTGCGCGGGGCAACGCCCTTAAGCTCGCCCGTGCCATCGGAGAAAGCCAGCTCCACCGCTCCCGCCTTCTGCATCGCCGCAAAAACGCGCTCTATCGGCGTTCTCGCTTTCGTCTTTTCAGGCAACGCCACCGGCCCCAGGATCCGCATTTCACTGCCTTGCGCCAAGTCCTCAATTTCCGCCGCCATATCGTCGGCCTTACCCTGCATTTTTTCGATTAGCTCGCATGCACGAACAGACATTCTTTCGACATATTCGAGCGCGGTTTCATCGGTCTTTGCAGCCAATTCTAGCCCCTCATCAATGGCTGACAGAACTTGCGCCATCGCAGCGCAGTATGCCGCATCTTGTTCGGATTGCGCGCCTGTGCTGGCAACCGGAATGTTCTTGGTGGCCTGTGTAGTTTGTGCCGTTTTATCGGACATAATTAGTACCTTTCAAATCAAGAAAATCGCGCTTTTCCGCCGTTCAGCTGCCTACTATGAAGTTTCCGAAACCGCCTACGGGCTCGCCGCTTGCGCCTGGAATTCGATCCGCAGCAGCCCCGCGCCGCTTCGCCAAAGCCTTGTTGCGCTCCGCTTCGGTTCGCGCGTCATCACGTGTGACTTGTTGCTGCCTGGGTGGATCCTTCCTTTTGCTACCGAAAAGCGCACCGACGCCAGCGCCCAAGAGGCCACCTTTCAAAAGAACTTTGGCTGCATTCCCAAGAAAACCCATCATTCACTCCTTCACGAAAAAACATCAAAATCACTGTCGAGCTTTATCGGTGCAGACCGCCTTGGCTTGCCTCGAATATCGGAAATTACATGTTCACCCTCGAGCGCAACGTATTGCTCCGCATCGCAAACGTGGGTGTAAATTGTGTCGGCGATTTCTAGGTGCCCGCGCGTTTCACCATCGGGCATGTCAGCCTTCCGATAATGATAACCGCCGAGGTGTCCGCGAATGAGGTGCTTGCAGCTGGGATCGACCGCATATCCGCCGCGCTCACTCATACAGCTCCAGATTGCCTCGTTGCGCAGCGATGCCCTGTTAGACTTCGCTTTTCGCACCCGGTGGCCCAATCCTTTTTGAAAAGCGCGCACCCAATCCATTTCGCTGTCGGCGCGATCAGCTGCCGACCAAGCAGCCGGATCCCCCACAATGCGCAGGTTTTCGGGCTGCAAATTGGGGAAGTTGTCGGCAATCATGGTGCGGACCATTTGGCCGGCCGCTGTGGGGCCAATTTTCATCAGCGTCTTGCCATCTTCACGCATCATCACCGCCTCGCGCAACGTGCGGAATTCACCCATCGCCAACCTTTGAGACGCGACGGCGGCCGCAAATAGTCCCTGGTCGAAGCCAACCAGCAATGGCCGCGATGGATCCCATTCGAGTTCGCGCACATGGTCGCGGTAATCGAATTGCGGGTTGACCGGCTGCCCGTGCTGCATCGGCACAAACTTGTTGTCGATCATCCGCGCGACGTAATCGGGTTTGTGCTTGTTGGCGGCCGCCTGAATTTGGTAATAGCCTTTCTGCAAATTGTGCAGGTTTTCAGCGTCAGGCTCCCGGCCGCCAGGCTGCAAGAACACCTCGAGCAATTCGCGACCATCCAAGAGGTCGCGCAGCTCGTCGTCCATTTCGCCCAAGTTTTTGTCGATCGCGAGCTTATAGACCCAATTGTCCATATAGGGCGCGTTCAGCGAAAGGATGATTTGCGGATCCACCATCAAGTCAACATCGATGCCGCCGCGACCCACACGGCCGGTAAGGAACGATAGCAAGTCACTCGGCTGCAAATCGGCCTCATCGACCATTACAGCGCACACCTGCCAACCGCGCGTCACTTCCTCAACCGATCGATCCCCGATCGCGCGCATTTCCATTTCAAATTGGCAAACGTCAGTGGCGTTGCCGTGCTCATCTTCGGCCAAAATCAGTGTGAGTTTGTGCGTGTATGGCTGTTTCCATGTGAATTTTCCGAGGGTTTCGGGGTAAAGGTCAAACCAGCTCTTAAGAGTGTTCTTCTCGAGGTTTGGGTAGGTTTCACGGATCACACCGACGCGCGCAGTCCGCCACATCACCCCGCGCGCATCACGCTTACCACCCTGCTTTTTCGCAACTCTCACCAAAGCGCGGAGAGCCGTCATCGTCTTGGCAGATCCAACCGGGCCAATGATGACCTTGATGAATGCCCGACTGAGCAAAAACGCATCGGAAATTGGACCCGGCGAGTTTAGCCGGCGCACATCTTCGGTCATTTATCATCCTCTCGATGATCCAAAACCTTTGACCGACCCTCAATCGTTCCGGTTCTCGCCTCTTTCATTTCGCCAATCTCTTCGATGACGCGCACGCCCTGGATTGTGTGATCGACTTGCACCGGCTGATCGCCGTGGAAGATCTTGCGCACACCTTCGGCGCTTCGCAGACGCATACTTTCCGCCTCGAAAATGGTCATTTGCTTGTTGACCGGATCCATTTGGCGGCTGCGCTCAACCATTTCTTCAGCCGTTTGGGCCATGATCTTCATCATCACCACGGCAGGATCCGGTCCGAACTGGCGCAAATACGCCTGCACATCGCGATTGGCGCGGTTCTTTGCTCCTTTGGGCCGGCCCTTTTTGCGAATTGCGCGCACATGCCGCTTGATCGACAAAGCGCCAGCATCGATGCCCAGCTCTTCGCGCGCCTCCAAAACCTCTTCAGCCGTGATCGGCTCGAAAAGATCATCTTGCTCCGCGTCGATTTCTTCGCTGAGCGCCTCATCGATCAGCTTGGCGCTATCCGCCGCAGCCTTTTCCAAATCGACTTTTCCACCGGCTCCTACGGGGTCAGTTGACATAAGCACCCCCAGCTCTAGCGTGGCTTTCCTGACCTGCATGGAGCCCGACAGCCCCCCACAGTTTCAGAACTTCACCCCGACCCGCTGGCGCTTTCGCGCCTTGGATCGAGACACACACCCTACCCCGACCCGATGCGCCCGCTTCAACTTTGGCGAGCCTGCGCAATCGTGCACTTCGATCCGCCTGAATATTGATCAGCGCGGTAAAACCCGATCTGAAACCGGATCCAAATTCTGGCTCGGTCCAGCGACCAGGTGATAGGGATCTGGCCGGGCGCGAATGGGGGCATGGGGGGGTCTGTGGCGCGATGGTGGCCCGCGTGAGCTTTCGAAGCTTACGATCAGCCCTGTAAAGCCCAGCCTTATCAGCCTGTTGCACCGATCTTTTCGACGCGATCCTTTCGACGCGCCCTCGCTGAGCGCTGAGAAACGGCAGAATTCCGCCATTCTTGCGGCCGGTGCCAGCTGCGCGCATCGACCCACCAAAAACCCGGAAACTTTCGCCGCCACGCCCGAGATTTAGAGTGTTGATCGACCCGATCAGGCGCAGCCGCATCGATCCGCGCACCAAATCAGCATATCCACTGCCTAGAATATGCACGCCGTCAGGCTGCACACCACGGCCAAACACAGCGGTTCCGCAGCGGAACCATGCGGAACCAGCTAGGGAACCAATAACCCTATGAAAACTCAGTATATAATCAATTGGTTCCGTGGTTCCGCTAATTACGCCTCGCGCATATACGCGCATGTGCGCACACACACGCACACGCATCAATGTTTGACAGAATGAGCGGAACCATCGGAACCGACCAATAAAGACAGCAATATCAATCACTTGATGGTTCCTAAAGTGGTTCCGCACGGTTCCGATACGGAACCACCCCCCGGACCCACCACGCGCCAGAATTCGGCTGCACAAATCTTGGCATCCCAAACGGGCCGGGGTCAGGGATAGGGACGCGAGCGGGGCATATTTGAACTGTGATATTGATAGTGTGCACGTGCCCGTCGCAGCCGCTTTGCGGCCGCTGCACGCGCGCGTTTCTTGTTTTAATTCAATGCTCAAGCATTGAATGCCTGAATATTTGATGAAAGAGCTTGACAGCCTTGTTAGTGCCGCTTTATAGGCACTATTAGAGCGCAGGCATTTGGGCCGCGCTAAGGTCAGAAAGGACCAGACACGATGGCTAAGATCGACACTTACGAGACTGTCACCAACAGCATTATTCACCAGCTCGAGGCCGGGACCAAACCATGGGTTTGCGATTGGGCCACTGGCGGAATTCAAATGCCGCACCGCGTCACTGGCGACATGTATCGCGGCATCAACGTGGTTTTGCTTTGGATGGCGGCGCAAGAAAACCGCCTCACCGGCCGCACATGGATGACCTTTAAGCAAGCGAGCAGCCTTGGCGCGAAGGTCCGCAAGGGATCCAAAGGCACGCGCATCGTGTTCTTTAAGAAAATCGATGTGAAGGACCGCAACGCCAGCGATGCTGACGCTACTGTGCAAATTCCGATGCTCCGCACTTACACAGTGTTCAACAGCGACCAGATCGACGATTTGCCCGCCAAGTATGCAACGCCAATCGTGCAGCCAAACCCCAGCATTGAACGGGACCGGGTGAACGAAGCCGCATTGCGTTCTAGCGGCGCCCAAATCACCGAAGGCGGCGCAAGCGCTCATTACACGCCCAGCACTGACATTGTGACCATGCCGGATTTTGAGCGCTTCACCAGCTCTAGCGGCTATCTTGCCACGCTTGCCCATGAGCTTTGCCACTGGACTGGCCACAAATCGCGGCATGATCGCTTTGGCCACAACAGCAAGGCAGATCGTGCCAGCTACGCTTTCGAAGAGTTGGTAGCGGAAATGGGCGCGGCGTTCATCGGCTCGCAACTCGGCATTGTTGGCGAGCATATCGAAAACCACAGCGCTTATCTGTCGCATTGGCTTAAGGTTTTGAAAGAGGACAAGCGCGCCATTTTCCGCGCTGCCAGCCTTGCCCAAGCGGCCGCCGATATGGTGCTGGCTAACGCTGGCGAGCTGCCTACGCTCGAGGGCGAGGAACCGACCACGGAGAGCATCAAACCCGCTCCGGTGATGTTGCAAGCCGAACTGGCACTTTGACCATCCCCGCAGCCGCTTGGAGCGATCCGAGCGGCTATAGGGAAGGCCATCAAGCCCCCCATCAAAAGCGCCGGCACAGGGCCGCGCTAGGTCGATGAAAGGACCAGACAAATGGACACTTACAAAGTCATAGTGGATAGCGGCTTGCCAAGCGGGACGCGCGCAATCGGTTGCGGCTGCGATGCCGAAAACACAATCAGCGATCTTACCGCCATTGGCGACGCCATACTTACGCCTAGCGATCCGTCGCCGGCCGGCCGCTGCACGCATTGCGGTTGCTTGGCCTATGCCGAAACCGAATTGCTGAAAATGGAGCGCGCCGCGCCATCTATGCTTTCCGCGTTGAAGCAAGCCGAATTGTTTATGGCGGGTTTTGAAGACTGCGACGCGCAAGAAGATATGGCCGCGCTCGAGGCCGTGCGCGACGCCATCACGAAAGCGGAGGGCTAAGCCATGAACCAATTCACAGCCTACACCCCGCGCGATGGCGACACCATCCACTTGCGCTTTGAAAGATTGCCCGAACGAACCGGCCGCTATGTCTTGGGCATTCACCGCGACGGTGCGCGCGCCAGTTTGACCCGGTGCGCCACGAACCGAAAAACCTTTGTTGATATCGAAAGGCTGATTGAGCTTTACGACGCGGGCACTTTGACACCGATAGACGCCGTGCAACTCGAGCGCGATGCGCAGATGCGCTTGCGCTTCACCAGCAACACTAAGGAGGCTTGAGCCATGATTGACGACAAAACCGGACAACTGATTGAGGCAGGCGCGTGCCTTTGGGAAGCGTACTTGGACAAAACAATTTCGGTTACAGCGCTTGCAGCCGCAGATGAATGGCGGGAAAGTCAGGGCACAAGCTCTTTGCGCTTGATGATTTTGAACCAAGCCGAAAACTGCCATAACGCTTGGTGGGCGCTTCATAAAGATGCGCGAATGGACGAGCCTTTCGATTGGGAATTCTGCCCGCAATTTCTTTCCAACTGGATCGAAAAAGGTGGGCTTACTCAATAAGCGCATAGACGAACGGGCCGGGGTAATCATACTTCGGCCCCTTCGCATTCTTCATCAAACCAACGCTTGAGCGTTTTCTCTTTGCTCGCGTTGGGCAGCTGCTCTTCATCGAACACATGGCACAGCGGCACACACACCGCCGATAGCTTGCGCCGGCCGAACGCGACCTTGCGCGCACGCACCGCCATCGGGAACCGCTCAAGCACAGCGTCATAAATCTCTGCCCAGCCTTGCTGCGATCCCTGAAACAGATGCGCCAGCGCAGCTTGCCCAGGAGCGATAGCCAGGAAGCCAGGGAAGTCCTTATCGAACGCCTGTGTGCCCCACCGCTTGCCTTTGTCCTTTTTCACCCGGCCTTCGGTATCGAGCTCTTCGTCATAGAACGTGCAATTGACCAGCTTAAGGCCATACTGCCCTAACCGCTCATTGATGCGCTTGCCGGCATCTGGATCGCGCAGCGGCTCAATAGCGTGATCGAGAGCATCGCCAATCCAAGTGGCCAGCGCCACGCGCTCATCGCCGCCGCGCGCCTGCACCTGCGCACCCAATAGATGATCGAGGCAATCTGCGTGCTGCGGCCGCTCTTGCGCAATCTCACGCATCCGCTCGGGCCGGCACATATCCGCCCAATGCAACACATCTTCGTAATCGGGCAGGCCATCCGGCGTGTCGTGATCGTGGATCAACACATCAGCACATGCCAACAGAGTGCCAAACTGGTCGCAAGCGCGGCCGTCATGCCCCGCTTGTCGCAACGCTTCGTGATACTTGGCTTTGGTCGCCGCTAATCGCGCCCACCCGTCGACCATGCGCCGCAACAGCTTGCGGCCGATGGTCGGGAGATTGTACGCCTCGAGGCTCGGCTCGCCCGCCCAATCGGCAGGAAACGGCATCAACTCACCAATCGCAAGGCGGCTTTTGTCTTGCGCTGGCATCGATGGAATATTGATCGATGAAAACAGGAACGAACTGCGGATCGAAAATTCGTGCGCATTGTGATCCTGCCCGCCACGGTGGCCTTTGTCGCCTGTGAACGAAAGCCGCATCAGCTCAATCACATCGTTAACCTTGCGATTGTCAGCGGATGCCTCAATTTCATCGACCAGAACCGGCACTGTCGCTTGACCTAGGCTCTGCCGGATCGCTGCCCCGGTTGCGTTTGCGGTGCGGAAACAACCCCGGCCAAGCAGCTGGTGAAGAGCCTTACCTTCGCCGTTCAAATGCGATTTGCCCGTGCCGCGTCCTCCGGTTAGCCAGATATTGGGACGAACCGGCAGCGCACCGCCCACCAACGCACTACCAAGCCAACCCAGCAACAGGCGAGGATCTAGGAGAGAGCGCCGCCAATTCCACGTCCTAAACAGGCCCGGCAATCCATCACGGCCAATTTGGCCCGATATCAAAAGCGCCGCGGCTTCCGGTCCAACCGGGTCAGGCCATGGGCGGGGGATAGGATCATCCCCGGCATAGACGAAATCACCCAGCACGCCGCAACTCGCCCAATTCCACCGGCGCAATTCGCCTTCAAGGGTATGGTCGGAATGCAGGATCTTATCGCCACAATGCAGCGCAAGCCCGCCTGCATCATGCCGATGCGCTCCCCGGCCGCGCTTGCGATCTGCGGAACTGAACCGCCCGCGCCGCACACATTCACCAATCAACGCGGCCGTTGCTTCGGCTTGATCCCATCCAATGATTTCAGAAGCGCGATCTTTCGTCGGCTTCGACCACTTGGGGAACTGCTCTTCCAACCATTCTTCGTCACCGAACAGCGCGACCATGCCGTTTTTGCCGTGGCGATTATTTGCCTCGAGGCCGACCAGCTGCTTGTTGCGGTCTAGGTAAAAGCATGTTTGCTTACCATCCTCTGTGGATCGAATGCCCAGCGGCACAATCGGGCAGCTTTTCCAATCAATCGGCAACTTGCGCTGCTTGCCCTTTTCGGGTGTCGCATCGCCTTCTTGCGCCATTGTCGGTGCGTCCTTTGGATTGTCGAGCGCATCCTTGATTGAGGCAACACCATCGGTCATGCGGCAGCATCCCTCAATTTACACCAAGCGCTCACGCAAATGCCTACATCGGCATCGGTGCGCAGCCTTTCGCACTGTTCACAAAAACGCTTGGCCCCGGATTTAACCGCGTCATAACGATCAAGCGGTGCATCCTTTGGCCCGGATCGAACCAACTGCGGCGCTGGCTTTCTCAATGCGACTTTCCGCGCGGGCGTCACGACACCGGCCATTGCATTGCGCACCGCCCTTTCGAAACTAACCACGACACTGAGTTGCGGGTGATGCGATTGCTCAACAATCGCGGCTGCGCGCCACTCTTCCTGTGTTTTGGAGCCGAGTTTAGCGCGAATTTTGGCCAGCTGCTCTTCGGAAACAACATTGCCCCGCGCGGTCGAACACAGGGCCACGATGCCGGGAAACAGGGTTCCGGCGTATCGCAGAGATTGACCGGCAAAGGCTTGCTGCAAAGTGACAAGCGCCGCTTTGGTTATCGCCTCGCCCTTACGTCGCCAGCTGCGCTCTAACCCGCCGATGCAGCCAATCGTATCAAAACCCCAAAACTTCCAATTGGTGTGCGCTGCCAGCTGCAATCCTGCATCGGCAATCGCATCGCGGAGCGCGATTGCTGCTTCGTCTCCGCTCGCCAGTTTGCCTTTGAACTTATCAAGCGAGGTCAGCGCATTTCGCTTTGTGTTGATCGCCGTGAATGCAGCCGCTTCTTGCTGCAAATCTTCATATTCACCAACGATACAAGGCAATTCGTCGATATCACCGCGCAGCTTGGCCGCTTCAAATCGGTGTTGACCATCGATCACATACAGCTTGCCGTCGCGCCGCGACACAACCAGCACTTGGCACAAATCCCACCGCCATTGCGCGGCTATTTGCCTGATCAACGATTGGCTTTCACGGCTTTCGATTGATCGCTGATACGCCGCGTCAATGTGCAGCTGCGCTGGCGCGACGAATTCCAACGCGGGCTTAGCGCCCATCGCTGGCTTCATTACTTCTTTGTCGAATGCGATTTCCGTCATCACGCAGCCTCCTGATTTTGGAGCGCGCGCACCCAATCATTGATATCTTTAACCGGCTTGCCGCTCACCTTTTCAGGTGGGAAAACCAGCTGGCATTTGACGCCGCGCGCTTGTTGTTGTCCAATAACCCGCTCGAGGCCGGCCGTGTTGGGTTGCCCGTCTGCATCCACGTCGCGATCTGCCACAATGACGAGGGGCCCGCATTGCTCCGGCAATATGATGGCGCCCATATTTCCCAGGCTGATCGAGCAGATGATGCGCGCCTCTGGCTTGATCATGCGCACGGCCACGGCATCTTCGGGGCCTTCGCAAACATAGATCGGCTCGCCTTCGGGCATATCGTGCATCGACTTGCCGCTGGCCCCCTTGTTAATCGGGATAAACCCGCCCCACTGGTTGCCAAGGATCCTCTTGCGGTATCCGTTGCGCTCTTTTTTGCTCAGATCAGGCGGCACAGCTATTCCGCGCCAACCGGTCAAAAACCGCTCAAGATAGACGCGGTGCGTGCCATGATATTTGCCAGTGGGCAGATAGACACAGCACAGCATAGCCGGGTGTTTGCGCTGGGTTGGATCATGCCAGATCATCGGATGAAACCGCAGCGAACCGGGCCATTTACCCAATGGCCCTTTGCCAAGGCCACGGCCGCGCAAATACTCTGCCGCGCCGCTGCCATTCATGGCTTCGCCCGATAGAAACAAACCTTTTGACTTTTTCGCTTTTGTCGCACGGCGCTTTTGGTCTTGGCGGTGCAGCTCTTCGGCGCGCGCCTTGGCTTCGGCCGCACGGCGCTGCCTTTCCTCCTGGCTGACTTGGCGGCGCTCGCCGCTTGATGGCCGGCCCAGGCGACGGCGCGCTTCGTCAAACGCATCTGCCGCACTTAGGCCCAGCTTTAAGCGCAGAAGATCCAGCATATCGCCTTTCTCTTCGCCTGCGGCGCAATTGCCGGCATCGATCCAACGCCCCATCTTTGGACCGCTCAAATGGACCCATGCGCTTTCGCTTTGGCCATTGTCGGGGATGCCCGAAAACATCCATTTCTCGCCAGCGCGCCGACCATTCGGCAACAATTCAACAGCAAGGCTTTGCGCCAATGCGTTCAATGCACCCGTTAACTCGGCGGTGTCATCGATGTATTGGGGATCGCTCATTTGGGGCACTTCCCCGGCTCACGGGCAATTGCCGCGTACAGGCGCAGCTGATCTGCAAGCTTGTCGGCCGCCTCCGGTGTCAAGGCACGCCGCGCGCAGCTTATGCCATCCGGCATCATCAGCAATACGCTCCATTGCCCCTGCGCATTGGCTGCGCCCATGACGTAACACGGCTCAACGGATGACGCGCCAATCATTGCAGCAACCAATTTTCAACGCTGTTTGCGAACGGTTCGGCAACGCAATTAACGATAGACGTTAAGCGAGCAGAAGTGCCAGCGAACGGGGAAAGGGGAGGCACGCGCGACAACCACATGGGTCATGCAGCCTCATTTATTGGTGGATAAAAGTCGTCGGCCTTCACCTTGCCAGCAGTCAGCGCCAAAACCCTTGGCATGAACTCCCTGCTAGGCACTCGACGTCCGCGCTCCCAATCCGACCAAACTTGCCGAGAAGTTTGAACTGCGCCGGCACAGCTTTGCTGTGTCAGCCCTTCACTCTCGCGCCATGCGCGCAGCTTCGATTTGCTTGAATGGGTCTGCATGCGCGCTATGTAAGCGTTTCGTTAACTTCAAAGCAACCCCACTTTCAGTTATGGGCGACTATTTATGTCAGCAGATATTTTACAACTTCTGCCAATGGACAAGGCACCAAACCGAATTCGTGAGCTTCGCTTGGCGCGGAAGCTTTCACAGCAAAAGGTCGCGGATGCGATCAATGTGAGCAAAGTTACGATTTCACAGCTCGAGCGCGGAGAAATGCAGCTAACGCAGCATTATATGAGCCGCATCGCCAATGCGTTAGGCTGCTTCCCTGCGGATTTACTCACGAAACAGCAAAACCCTTATCAACTGACCGCAGAAGAATTGAAGATAATTCAGCAGATGCGCGCGGCATCATCTGACGATCGAGCCAAGCTTTCCGCCCTTGCTGATGTTGTGATACCATTTCACATTGTTGAGCCATATCACGAGCTCAAGCCGAAGAGGGCCAATGATGGCTAGTTAGAGCATCCTTAACTTTTTGGTTGCCATGTAAGCTTTTCGCTGACATATCGACTTCCGTTATCACAACGGAGGTTAGCGAATGTCTGTTATTTCCCGCCCCCAATTGCACCTTGCGCAAGGCGGCACCGCCGCACCTACGTGCAACACGCATTGGATCTGTGTTCAGCTCGGTTATGCAGGGGGCGACCGCCGTAAAGAGCGGTACATCAAAACCCTGATTGAAAAGCGCGGCTTCCCCCAGCCATTGCCTCACGAAAAATGGGGCGGCGGGATATCCGACACTGTCAGTGCAACCCGTTCCGAATGGATCCGCGCCGGCGTCGAAGAATGGCTTGGCCGATATCTTCCGCCCGCTGCCGGTGCCGCGCTCGATGCCGATGCAAAGAACGCCGCCGCGCATGAAATGGATCGCGCGGCCGGTGAGCTGCGCCTCGTTGCCGGAACGGAGGCGAGGCTATGAGCCCCTTAGCTCTTCTCTCTTTGTCGGATGACGAAGCCCTGGGAATGCGCCGTGTCGTACGCGGGCAAATGGCCGATATGATCCCACCAGATGAAATCGACATTGTGACCGACCTGGTAATTCAAGCGGTTTCTGAGGCGTTCAGCGCAGCTGACCGCGTACTGAATTCAGCGCCAAGCTCGAGCCATTATCTAGCGATCGCTGCGCCGACTATCTCAATTCTAGCCGGCCGCTCGGAAACGCTACGCAACGGCATCGAGAGCTTTGCCAAGAAACAAGGCATACCAACAAGCATGCAGCAAGTTAACATAGGGAAACGCGCATGAGCCGCACCGCAACAGGCGCAGTCCTCGCCATCTTGGACCAGCTCGAGCCAGAGGCAAAAGCCGGATGGGAAGCCGAAGAGCTCAACATTCAGGAAGCCATCGCCGCAAGCCAGGCCATCACTGACAAGCGAGCCAACGAAATGGCGGCGACCTTGCAGCAAACGCAAGATGATCAGGCGACAATTAACCTGATCCAGCTTGACGCCGTGCAGCGCGCAGAACTGCCAAACGATGTGCGCGGCCGGCACGAACCGGGATACAATCAACCATGAGCCGGCAAGAACTCATTGCGCACTGCATCCGCGCTTTCGCCACCTACAGCGTGGCCGGGTTTCTCAGCTGTTTTCCGGTCTTTTTCATCATCGCCATTACGGCGGCAATGCAGGGATACCCTTTGCGATGAAACACAAACACATTCCCATTCCCCGCGATGACGATGGCATTGGCCGCGCCCCCTGTTGCCCGCCCGCCATCGATGGGGATGCCGGGATTGATGAACTACCCCTCATCAATCCCGGCCACCTTTCCGCACGCACTCTCGGCGATGTGGCCGCACTGCGCGAAAAACACTTCGCCAAAGGCTACTTGCCGCAAAGCGATTTGACACAGCACGGCACTGGATTTTTCACTGTCGGTTGCCAGCAATTTTTAAGCGAAGCCGCCCGCGCCAGATCCCCTAGCAAACGTCGCCGTGGCTATATCGCCGCAATCGCGATGCTTGTGGCCCTGGTCGACGCGCAAGATCAACGGAAAGACGATGATGAAGGTTGACCCTAATGACGCTGCGGACACACCGCAAACCACTGAACCAGTGCCGATACCGGATTGGCTGCGAGAAGAGGCGGACGCCATAAAGCGCGCCGATCGCGGCCGTGCAGTTTGGTCTTTTGCCATCGTCGCAATCGTTCTCGGCGCATTCTTGCTTGCCGTATGGGCGGTGATGCGATGAGCTGGCAGGATTTTGCCGACGACGCGCGAGCTAAGTTGGAAAAAAGATTGTTAAACCACGATGAGGAATTCGTGCGCACAAGCATCGCAATGTTTGGCGTACCCAGTGTCGCAGTCGAACGCCTCGCCAGAGCGATGGAAGAGAAGGCGAAGAAATGAGCGGACCAGGACACAATTCAGGCGACAAATCAGAAGCCACCGCAACCGATGATCGCTTGCGCTTGCTGATCGAGCGGATCGAGCGGCTCGAGGAAGAGAAAAAGGGCATCGCCGACGATATCCGCGACGTTTACGCCGAAGCGAAAGCCGTGGGTTACGACACCAAAATCACCCGCCAAATCGTGCGCCTGCGCAAAATGAAACCCGACGAACGGAGCGAAATGGAAACGGTTCTGGAAATCTACAAAGCCGCGCTGGGGATGGGGTGATTAATCGATGACGGATGAAAAGATAAACGTGACGCAGGCTGATAAAGACGCCGCGATGAGCTGGCTTTACGGAGCCGGGCAACTTGCAGACGCCTTCGCCCGCCACCGCACCGAAGCCCTCGCATCCCAAGCCGCCGAAATGGAGGCGCTGCGGGCGGAGAGCGCACTTCTTGAGCGCCAATGGCGGTCTCGGGAAGAGGATATATTGCGCGCCGCTGTTTGGCGAATGGGTTGGCCTGAAATCAACGCCTATCACGACGAACTGAACAAGGGGCAAGATGTTCGGGAGGATGCGGGTGGCTACTTTATGCGCGCGATAGGTCGCCTCTTTGGGGTAAAGCCGCAGCGTGATGTGGTTACGACACACCAAGATGCCGCGATGGCTATGCTCGACAACCTCACCCAGCCACCCACCCAAGAGCAGAGCGCGCCAACGCCTGATGCTGCGGGGTTGGTGGAGGAGGCTGACAAAGATTGGTTGCTTTCGATGCGATATGCTTTTCGTCGCGACGAGGGTTTCGTCGCACGCATTAACCGCATCCTAGCCGCCCTCAAAGACGGTGCAACACCCGCCCTGCAACAGTCCGCGCCGAATGAGCGTGAGGCGCTAAAGCTCGCAAGGAATTGCCTGACAGGGGCACCCGATCCCGAACACATTCAGCACTGCGTGGATAGCATAGATGCCGCCCTCAAAACCGATGGAGGCGCACGTGGCTGACCCGTTCCACACGCGCCACCCATCGATCACATCGCCAATGGTGCGCGATGAATTGGCGCGCGAGCTGGGACACCGCCGGCGCTTTTACCCTCGCCGCATCGATGAAGCGCGCATGACGCAGCAACAGGCAGATTTTCAGATTGCTTGCGCTGAGGCATGGCTCGCAGACGTTGATCGATTGATTGCCCACTGGGCAGCCTGCGCCGCCGAATGGGAACGGTTTCAACATGACCCATCACCAGGCTTCATGGCGCGGGATCTGCCGGCCGCCAAACACGGCATCAACTGGCGCGATCGCCGCACCGCCTTACGCCGCGAACTAGAATTGCGGAACAAGATCTATCCGCGCCGCATCGAGCAGGCGCAAATGACCAAATGCATTGGCGATCGACAAATCGCCTGTCTCGAGGCGCTGGCCGATCGCTACGATGATGGCTTGGATTGGACCGCCAGCAATGGCGAGAGAACGCACTTCGGCAATCTGAACTGCGATGCAGCCATAGAAGCTGCACGCAAGGAATGGGACCAGCACCGCCGCGAAGTTGAGGCGCGGCGTGCCCCCGCAAAACAGGAGGAACTACTTATGAGCCCTTAAGAGATTAAATCACTGCCCCGAGGTGCGGTGCGCAATCATTCGCCAACACCCTTAGATTGATTGCAAACCGCACTTCACACCTCTACGATTTTTTCGCTGCCGGCATAGGGCCGCAGCCTGGTCAACCCGACAGAAGGACCATTTTATGCCCGACAATCAACAATCCGAACTCGTTGAGCTATTCGCGCAAGCCGTGGATTTGCTTGGCGGTCAACGCGCAACGGCCGATTATCTCGGCGTGAGCGACCGCACTGTGCGCGCTCTACTCAATCCAGATGGAAAGAACGGCCGCAAACTGCACGATGGCTTTCTAAGGGACACCGCCGCCGCCCTGGTACAGCACGCGGAAAAGTGCCGAAAGCTGGAACCCTACCTTTTTGGTTTCGCGATCAAATCAGCGAAGCAAGGCGAAAAGGATCTGCGCCGCTACGATCAGCAGGAGGGCGAAGCCAATGGCTAGTTTCCGCATCCCCTACCTTTCGCAGCGAAGCAACAAAGATGGCTCGACCAACTATTATTGGACGCCCAGCCCAAAGCTGCGCCGCTTTGGCTGGCAAAGCCGGCGACTTGGCAAAGATGAAAACGCCGCGATCGAGGCCGCGCGAAAAATCAACGACCAGGTTGAAACATGGGTCGAAGGGCAAGAACTACCGAAGATCCGCACGCTGCACCAGGAAGGGACGCTGGCGGCCGCGATCGCTGATTATACACGCGACGTTATCGAAGGGATCAAACCGAACGGTAAAGCGCGCGTTGCCCCCTCCACCGCCAAGACATACCGCACCGGCCTAAAGCGATTGCAGCAATGGGCCGGCAAGCAACCGCTGGACTTTATCACGCGCAAGCGCGTCCAAAAACTGCGCGATGGCATGATCAAAAGCGGAGTGGGAGAGAACGCCGCACACACCACATTGAAACTCGGACGCCAGCTGTTCGCCTATTTGATCGACGAAGAACGATGGGAGCAGGGCAAGAACCCATTTGAAAATTTCGGCATGGCTGCACCGGAGGCGCGCGAAGTTATATGGTCGCCGGCCGCGCGTGAACTGATCGTCGCAACCGCTGATCAGCACGGCTTTCAATCGCTCGCCCTGGCAATCATGCTGGGCTACGCAATCGGACAACGCGAAGCCGACATTTTGGAAACCACCATTCCGCAATGGGTCGATCTACCATCCCATAAAATGCAGGCAGAGGACTACACCGTCCTTGCGGCCGACGCCGCCGATGGCGTGCCGCGCGGTATCAGGATCCGCCAGAACAAAACCGGGGCGTGGATCGAAGTGCCCGTGGTTGGCGAAGTGCGCCGCCGCGTCGAAGCGAACATTGCGCGCGCCAAAGAGGCCGGCCGCTTTGAGCTGATCCTCGATGACACGCGGCGATTGACGCACCGCCGGACAGAGAAAGGAAGCACCGGCCAGCTGGCAGCCTATGAAGGCGCAGCCGGCGCAACCCGGTTTCAGCGTGACTTTGCCGAAATGCGCGAAGCGGCCGCGCTCGATGCCGGCAACAACGGCCAACAGGATCTAGCCGGCGAAATCCGCACGCTGCAATTCCGCGATCTGCGCCGCACCTGCGTTGTCTATCTCGGAGAGCTAGGGCTCGAGGACCATCTAATCGCCGCGATCACCGGCCACGATATCGACGAAACGCGCCGGATCCTCAAAGTCTATATGCCCAGGACAACCGGCCGGGCAGCCAAAGCCATTGCCCTGGCAACAGTGCGCCAAGAAAACGAAAGGGAAAAACGAGCATGACTAAAACATTTGGAAAGATGGATGTTGAGCCAGGCGAAAGATGCACGAATTCTCCAGGCATCCGATATTTCACAACGCCATGCTGCTACACTGACGTTTACGATGACGAAGAAACAAAGTGTCCAACGTGCCAAGCGCCAATCAAATGTGAGTTTGAAACGGTCGAGGAAGCCGTTTGCACAATCCGTGAGGACGAAGAAGTCGAAGGGTAAGCGATCACCAGCCTTGACGATAAAGCCTCAATCTGAACGCCTGCGTTCGGTGCGCAAACAAATCCTTTCGACGGAAACGCTCAATTTGCGCAACGTCGAAAGGAATTGGAGCCAAAAAACCGCAGACACCCGTGGTTTGCCTAGCTTGGGAAGCTGCTGCTCTACCATTGAGCTACACCCGCTTGTGCGCGCCAAACGTTGCCGCTGGCGACCGTGTGGAGCGCTTGCTTGCAAATCGCAAGCCGCTTTCGTGCCGCTTAACGCTGCACTCGGCCGGAACCATCGCCGCTCATCAGCTTTTCGACCTCTGGCACGCTGACCCGGTTGAAATCGCCTAGGATCGAGTGTTTGAGCGCGCTTGCGGCGACCGCAAATTCGAGACTTTGCTGGCGATCTTCATAGGCGGTGAGGCCGTAGATCAACGCGGAGGCAAAGCTGTCCCCGCCGCCAACGCGGTCGACAATATCGGTAAGCTCATACTTCTTCGACAGCTTAAACCCACCTTCACGCGTGCGCAGGCAAGCCGACCAATTGTTGCGATCCGCGCTCAGGCTCTCGCGCAAAGTGATCGCGATCGTGTGCATGTTAGGATAGATGTCGAACACCTTCTGGCCCAGTGCCTCGTATTTCGCCGTGTCCAGTTCACCGCTCTCAACATCCACATCGACGGTGATGTCGAGGGACTTTTGGCAGTCTTCTTCGTTAGCAATGCCAACATCGACATATTTGACCAACTCACGCATGACTTCGGGCGCGCTCTTGCCGTATTTCCATAGCTTGCCGCGGAAGTTGAAATCGCAAGATACCGTCAGGCCTGCTTCCTTGGCCGCTTTTACGCAGGCCATCGACAGGTCTGCTGCCGATTGGCTGAGCGCGGGCGTGATGCCAGTGATGTGCAGCCATTTGGCACCTGCAAAAACCGTCGGCCAATCGAACTCATCCATGCCCGCGTTGCAGATTGAGGAGTTGGCGCGGTCATAAATGACTTTGGAGGGGCGCTGGTTCGAGCCGGTTTCGAGGAAGTAAATCCCGACCCGGTCGCCAGAGCGGCTGACATGGGCCGTATCGACGCCGAATTTGCGCAATTCCATGATCGCGTTTTCACCAACATCATTGTCAGGCAATGCGCTGACAAAACCGGAGCTTAGCCCGTAATTGCTGAGCGCTACGGCGACATTCGCCTCACCGCCGCCAAAGGTCGCCTCAAAGCTGGGCGATTGGAAGAAGCGTTCGTGTCCCGGCGTTTTGAGCCGGAGCATGATTTCGCCGAAAGAAAGAAATTCAGCCATGGGGAGGAGCTTTCGAAAGTTAGCGAGCGGCTTTGGCGATTGCGACCGCCTCGCTCGCGAGTTGAGTGATTTGGGCGTAGTCGCCGCTGGCGACAGCGTCCTTTGGTGTGAGCCAGCTGCCGCCGCATGCAAGCACATGCGGCAGAGCCAAAAACTCGTGCAAGTTGCCCGCTGATACGCCGCCAGTTGGCATGAAACGCATCTCCCGAAAAACAGAGCCGAACGCTTTGAGCATTGGCACTCCGCCAGCAAGACTGGCTGGGAAGAACTTCACTTCGCGCAGGCCAAGTGCATAGGCGCGTTGCACTTCACCCGCTGTCATTGTGCCGGGATAGAACGGGATGCCCTCGTCCAAGCAATACAAAGCAATGTCGTCCACCAGTCCGGGAGAGACGATAAATTCCGCCCCGCTGGCCCGCACCGATTTCGCCTGATCAAGGGTCAGGACAGTGCCCGCCCCTACGATCAAGCCTTCGGTTTCAGCAAGGATCGCCTCCATGCCCCGCTGTGCATCATCGCTGCGCATGACGACTTCGATGACGCTCAGCCCGCCAGCCGCCAGCGCGTTCGCGGTTTTGACTGCCCGCTCCGCATCGTTCTCACCAATCAGCGGAACGACGGGAGCTGCTTCAAGCCTTTGAGAGAGGGTTTCGCTCATAATATTTGCCCGATTTGGAGCGGCTTACGAATATGCAAGGCCGCCATTGATGTCGATATTCGCACCGGTGATAAATGATGCTTCATCAGAGGCAAGATAGGCGACCAAATCGGCGGTCTCTTCCGCGCGGCCTTGGCGGCGAAGCGGGGTTGAGTTGGCGACATTTTCACGTGCGGCATCAGGTGTGAACGTGTCATGGAACGACGTTGCGATCATACCAGGGCACAGCGCGTTGACACGAATGCCGTCTGGGCCAAGCTCTTTCGCCAAACCGCGGGTCATGGTCATCACCGCGCCTTTTGACGTGGCGTACGCAATCGCGCCGCCGCCGCCGCCGTCACGGCCTGCAAGGCTTGCAAGGTTCACGATCGACGCGCCTTCGCTCATATGCGGCACAGCCGCCTTGCAAGTGAGGAACGTCGAAGTCGCGTTCAACTGCATGACGTGGTTGAAGAATTCCTCATCCATCTCGCTCAGCTTCTTACGCGCGACCAGACCGCCTGCATTGTTGACCAGAATGTGGATTTCATCGCCAAAGGCCTCTCGCGTTGCCGCAATCAAGGCATCAACATCGGCCGCTTTGGTGACGTCCGCTTTGACTTTGATCCCTTTGCCACCAGCAGCTTCGACCGCTGCAAGAGCAGCATCAGCATCGGCTTCATTGCTGTTGTAATTAACGACAACAGATGCGCCTTCGCTTGCGAGTTTCACACAAACTGCGCGGCCAATATCGCGGCTACCACCGGTTACAACGGCCACTTTGCCAGCAAATTTCATTTCGTTTTTCCCCTTTTAGGAAGATGGATGGCTCTAGGCCGTTTTTGGTTGTGATTTGGGTTTTAGTGGTTTGATCTCACCACACAGCAGCCAGACACTGGCGATTGCGGCGAGAGCGAGAAAGGCACCAAGGACGAAAACCGAATAGTAATTCGCGCCCGCTGTCATGATCGGCACCAGATAAGTCAACAAAGCAGCACTGAGCTTTGCAGCCATCCCGGCAAGGCCTGACAGAGTTCCCACAGTCCGTTTCCCATAAAGGTCGCTTGGCAAAGTTTGCACATTGCCGATCGCCGTCTGGAAACCGAAAAGGATGGTGAACATAAGCCACAACGCGGTCCATGGCGCAGATGCTGCAGACAGTGCCAGCAATGCCGGCAGCATGATCAAACAGCCAAGCGTGATGGTGAGTTTGCGCGTCGCATTGACGCTCCACCCCGCCTTCAAACGGTTCTGCGCAAGCAGCCCGCCGAACCACGCACCGACCATGGCGCCAACATAGGGCAACCAGCCCGAAGCCGCGATATCCTTGACGTTGAAATTGTGCACCTCGACCAGATAGGTCGGGATCCAAACGATGAAGAGCCACCAGATCGGGTCAATCGCAGCCGAGGCAATAATGACGCCCCAGCTTTCTTTGCGGGCCAGCAATTCACCTGTTGGCGGATTGTAGCCTTCGTCGTCTTCGCCATCGGCGACTTCGATCTTTTGTCCCGTAAGAATATATTCGCGTTCCTCATCGGTCAGCCAGTCATGGCTTTCCGGCGGCGCTTTCACAATGAACCACCATGGCAAAAGCCAGACCAGACCTGCCAGACCGACAAGCACAAAGATCAGCTTCCAGTCGAGAATGATCGCCATATAGCCGATTAGCGGGATAGAGATGATACCACCGATTGCCGCGCCGGAATTGAATATCCCCTGGGCAAGAGCACGCTCTTTCGTGGGGAACCACTCTGCATTCGCCTTGGTCGCACCCGGCCAGTTGCCAGCCTCTGCAACACCCAGAACCGCGCGGAAGAAGCTAAAGCTCATCACACCTTGCGCCAAGGCATGCGCAGCTGTCGCTATCGACCAAACCCCGATGGACAGCACAAAACCCAGACGCGTGCCGATCCAATCGAAGATCTTACCAAAGATCGCCTGTCCCGCCGCATAGGCAAAGATGAAGACGGTGCTGATAATGCCGAGGATATATTTGTGCCCATCCGCATCCATTTCAGGAAACAAGTCAGGCGCGATTTGTTCAGGCCATAAGACGTTGATCGTCTGCCGGTCGATGTAATTGATGATAGTCGCAATGGCGACGAGGATAACAACCCACCAACGAAGTCCGTTCAATTTCATGGCTTAGCTCCCCTCGCCCAAAAAGTCTTCGCGAACAGGGCTGAGTGTGTTGAGCAATACGCCCGCTTCACGACAGGCCGCGCCATAGCTGAGAATCTGAGATCCCATCCTGCTGCCAAAACCCTCTTTGACGGTTTCCTTTGCGACCACAAAGGGCGAGCTTTGCGCATCCATAACGGTTGCCATTATCAGTTTCCTTCTTCCCTAAGCGCGACCACCGACACAAACCCTGTCCAGGCGATTTCCTCGCCATCCAGCGAGACGCTGTGCGCGGCTGCTGGATCAGGGTTGTGTGACACAGCAATCGCGTAACGCTGCCCTGATTTCAGGGTCAGACGCACGATATCTGTTGCATTGATGTGATTGTGATCGAGATCCGCGATGCGGCTGCGGCTGGCAACAGTCTGCTCGGCCGCGCCATCATATAGGCCATGCGCCTCAAGCACGCTGGCGAAATGCACCCCGCCTTCACGCTGAGCGCGTAGCATAATCAACGGCTCGCGGCGCAGGTTGAAATTGGGATCGCTCGCACCGCTTTCGCCCAGTACCACATCCATCGGGCCGTCGCCTGTAAAGCGGTAGGAATAGAACCGCCCATCATTGATCCAGGTCAGCATGCCGCTGCCGTCCGCGATGCGCCCCTGCGCATCGGCCCAGATGTGCTGATAGCCATTATCCGTGCCCAAAACCGGACGCCCGGCAACATTGCTTTCGACCGCGAAGTCAAACTCCATAATGTGGCCGGAATAATGCAGCGGCAGATCGTAGCGATGCGACTCTTCGCTGGCAGCACTCATCAGGTCGATCACGATGGGCGCTTCGAGCCCCGGAATGGTCGGCATCACCATGGTGCGCCGCATGCTCACCCCGTCATAAGCGCTGTCGATCTCTGCACTGGTGACCTGAAGGCCCTCAGCATCAGAGAAATAGAGCTGGGTCGGCCAATATTGATCGGCCACGCCTACATCACCGCCAAAGTGGCTTGTCTCGTCCACAACCAAAGTGTTGTGCGCGATGCTGGATTTCGCCCAAGTCGTGTTTTCGGGCAGGTAGCGCCCGCCCTCTTTCGCTTCGATATTCAGGAACCGCGCGGCACCATAATCGCGGACAATCTCATTGCCATTATCGTAAAGCTGCCATGCGAGCTTATCGAAATGGCCGTGGCCGAAACCCTGCGAAGTGCTTTTAGCGATCAGAACTGTGGACGGCTCGCCCACCTCGTTAAGTTCACCCTGACGCAGAACCGCAACCGCTCCCCATTCGCCATCAGGGCCATCGCGCAACAACATCGATCCAAACGGAAATGGCTGAGCCAAACCCGCGTCCAAATCGCGCGCGACCATCATACCGTTCTCTGTCAGGACAGTGCGCCCCTGGAACTCAGCGATGGAAAGCAGCGCCGGATCGCGCGTCAGGCCATAGGCAATCGCAACGCCATCATAGAGCTCAGCAGTGCGCAGGCTCTTGTCGCGGATCGCATCGTTAAATGGGAAGAAGTACCCACGATAGCTTTGCTGGATGGTCGCGCGCAGAGCTTTGAGCAGGATCGCATCGCGGTGTTCGAATATCTTGCGCTCCGGCTCATTGCGCTCAATCGCATCGGCGAAGACCATAAAGGGAAGCAGCGCAAACCGCTGATAATACGGCCCTTCGGTGTAATATCCGTCGGGCGAAAACAGCATCTCTGTCTGGCGCAGAAAACCGGTCTCGCCCGACTTGTCCGAACCGAGCAGCGCGCGGTCGACCATGTCTTGATCACCCAGCAGGTAGCCGGTCATGCCCACACCCGCAGTCGCCCAAGTGGCGTGATTGTGGATGCGATCAAAGGTCGCCTGCGAGTCCACCGAAAGGAAATCCACGGCGCGACGGAACACATCATCGTCGATCTTCTGGCGGTGCTCATCGCTCAAAGTGTCGCGGATATCGCCGTAACCTTGAACCGCGTGAACCAGCCACATCGCGTCATTCAAAACCTGCCAGAAAATCCGGCCCGTATACTGATTGCGCCGCGCCGGATGGTCGCCAAGCGTCGGGTAAAGATCAGCATATTCAAGCAACATATCGCGGATGTAATCGGCATAGGCCTGATCCCCGCTGATCCGGTAAAGCTGCCCAGCAAGATAGATCGCGCGGAAATTGCGCTTGTGCTGTTCGTGCGAATAGCCGCCGCCCGGATCGACCGGCTGTGGGACGACCAAGCCCTCTTCCATCATACCATGGACAAAGGTTTTGGAGCGCTCCATTTCATCTGCGAACAGAGCAGGCAGGACCTCAGGAGCAACCGCAGCTCTATCGGTATGCGCCTCTGCAAACGCGGTTTGAGGCATAACGCCAAGCGCAACCGAGCCGAGAAGTAGAGCCAAACGCTTCATTCGCCGGTTCCCTGCGCGAAGACGATATTGTCCGACTGCACCGCACGGTGCACGCCGTCGTAATTCAGTTCTTCGAGCACGAAAGTGGGGGTGCCAACAAACTGGTTGCCCACCAGCGCGGTGGCTGGAGTGCCGACGGTATGGACCACGCGGATGGGCGCGGATTGCGTAAGCACATTGTCCCTAACGCGTGCGATTTGAACACCGTGAAGGTTCAGTGATGCGCCCGAGCTGTTGGTGGCTGCCATGCCGGTTTCGATAACGCTGTTACCCGCAAAAGTGACATTGGGGCCAAAGGTGCTTTCATCACGCCCGCCGCGATAGATGTTGGCGATGGGCCCGCCGACATTGGCGAAGGAATTGTCGATAATATCCAGATATTCGACATTATATTGACCATAATCCTCGGTTTCTGCGGTGGCGGAGACGATGGTTCCGGTGATGTCGGTAAAGCTGCTGTTTCGGATGGAAATGCGATCCGCGAGTGAGCTTTTGCCGAGGCTCAGGACATTGAATGACTTGTTCACGATCAACCCGCGCACTGTGACGCCGTCCATTTCGACCACTAGGTTCGATTTGATCGGGAAGGTCGTGGTGCGGATAACTGAATTGCCCACTGAATCAGGAGCAAGTGCGCCGTCGATTGTCAGATTGCCAAGCTGAAGATTGCCGCCTTCACGAAGCTCAAACAGAGACGGACGTTCAAAAAATATCCGCGCGTGTTCGCCGCTGTCGGTGTGGGCACTGCGAATGGTCAATGCAATGTCCAACGGGATAGTGCGCTCTACGACATACTGACCCGGAGCCAGCACCAGAACATCGCCATCGGCAGCTGCCGCGACCGCATCAACCAATGCGCCAGTACCCGGCGTGATTTCAGTCACCTTGCCCGATGAGCCAAAGATCGGATCATTGCCGGGTTTAGGGTACCATTGCGCGCCCACCTGATCCAGTGTCACAGGTGTCAGGTCACGCGGCGCACCAATATCGGCAAGCACGGGATCAACCGGATAGAGCAGACCGTTTTCGGCCCGCTCCATTTCAACCGGTGCCTGTTCAAATGCAGACAGCTCACTCGCCACGCCGCCTGCAGCCACTAGGTTGCCGCTAAAGGTTATACCAGAGACGTCGTCATAGACCTCAAGGAAGGATTCGCCTTCGATCCCGCTCAGAAGATTGCCTGTGAAAGTGGTGTTGCTTGGCGCAGCAGAACGCTCTTCATCTGCGCCGACATTGAAACCGACCCGACGGCTATCAACAATGGTGTTGCCTTCGATCCGCGCGCCCTCAACTTCGACATAGCGATTGACCGGCGAATTGGGCACGCCGTTCATGATGGCGAGCGCGCTGGAAAATGCCTCTCCGCGAAGTCCCTCCATATAATTGTCGCGCACCGTTTGGCCGCGATTGATGACGCGGATACCGCCGGTGTAGTCCTCTCCGCCGCCCATAAAGACGTTGCGTTCAACCACATTGTCATCGCCGTGGCGCAAGGTCAGCGTGCCGCTTGATCGCAAAAAAACATTGCCGCGAAAAACATTGCCAGCGGACTTGGACGAGATGATTTCAACCTCGCCATCGGTCCTGTCAAAGATGTTATTTTCCACAGTGGTGCCGGAGCGATGCATCGAATAGCGGCTGGTGCCGATCCGCAAAGTCTCACCGCCATTGGACCCTAAAACTGGGCGTGGACCGAAATAATTGTGGTCGATCATGTGGCTATTGTCACGGCTGTCCGGACTGTCCAGCCGCACGGCCAACGTCACGCCTTTGTTGGTTTTTCCGACCATGTGATTGTGATCAAAGCGGTTGTTACGACCATAAATGCCAACCCAATAATCGGATTCGTAGCGGTCAGGCTTGCTGAAATTGTCGATCACCACTTCGGTAACGCGTGAGTTGTTCGCCAGATCATCCTTGGTCCGGCGGAAAGAGACCACTTCGCCGCGCGGGCTGTGTCCATCACGAAAGACAAGGCCGCGAACGACAATGTGCTCACCGCCAATACGCAGGCTGGATTGCCCGGTTAGAATAACTTGCCCAGCCTCTTCGCTGGTCAGCGTAATCGGAGCAGAAGCGGTGCCCTGACCTGTGATGACAATTTCAAAATCGCGCCATTCGCCATTGGCAAGAACGATGGTATCACCCGCTTCAACCGCGCGGCGCGCCTGCGCATATTCATCCTGATCGCGGACAAGAAAGGTTTCAGCCAAAGCAGGCGTAGCGGCAAGCCAGCCAGCCATCAGCACAAGGCACAGCCTTGCAAGCATCCCAAACTCTCCCTCGTCCAACTCTTATTTCACAGACTATAAGCGCACCGCACTTAGTGTCAATCAATCTGGCATGTTACTGAGGGGGTATTTGTACGACCAATTTGGTCAGGCAATTTTACTCAAGCAATTTTGGTAGATGCAGCAAAGCGCTCACGGCTTTTGGACGCCTCTTGTTGCACCTCTTCAAGCGCCATGCGCTCGGTCGCATCCAGCATTGCTTCGATCAGACGATGAAAGTGCTCGCGCATCGCGCTTCGCGCTCCGGCTGGATCGCGGTCGCGAAGAGCGAAGAAGATCGCCTCGTGTTCAGCGGTGCGAGAATCGGCGTCGTGAACACACACCGCTTCATAGGTCGCTTTGACCGCTGGAAGCTCCTCACGCATGCGCCACAGGGATTTGACCGTGTGCACCATGGCGGCGTTGTTGGAAGCCTCCGCAATCATGCGATGAAAATGCTCATCCGCCTCGTTTGCGGCATCCTCATCACCAGTGCGCATTTTCTCGATCAGCCCGGCCATCTGCTCGACCGTTTCATCTGTGATATTGTGCGCTGCTAAGGCGGCTGCCTCGGATTCGATCAACAGCCGCGCCTCTGTCACTTCAAAAGCGCTTGCTGCCGGCAAAGACGTCACTTCGCCCGGCTGACTTTCGCTGACATAGACGCCCGATCCGGTTTTGATCTCCAGCCGACCAACGGCTTGCAAAGCAATTTCTGCCTCACGAATGGTAACCCGGCTCACTCCAAGGCGTTCAGCAAGCTCGCGTTCCCCCGGCAACCGCGTCCCCGGTGGGAACGCACCTGCATCGATCAGCCCAGCAATTTGCTCAGCCACAGATTGGAAAAGTCGCTTACCGCTCATATCATACCTCTTCAGTCGCCTTGAGGTTACCCCTTTATAGAGATGTGGCCACGTACAAAATCGTAAAAATGTGGCCAGAAATAGGACGGACCGCCATCGACCCCTCAAGCGATGGCGGTCCTAACTGATCAGAACCGCGCCCGAACACCAGCAAAATAGCGTGGGCCGAACACCTGGATTGCACCAAAATCGTCTGGCGCGCCGCGGAAATTGGTCCGTGGCTCGTTGAACAGGTTGATGCCTTCGACAGTGAAACGAATGTTGCGGTTCAACGTCCAAGAGATCCGAGCCTCGAACACACCAACATCATCGACATACCGGACGCGGCCCGGTGTGGCGACAAATTGCTGGAAATATTCGCTGCGATATTTGTAGACGCCTTGGAAATCGAAATCGCCGATCTCGTAATAGGCCTGTGCCGACAACACATGCTCAGAGAAACCAAACAGATTGGATGGTGGGATCAAGCCGTTGCTGACGCTGGTTGTGCCATCGTCATTGACCGTCGTGATCGCGCCCAACGTATCGTCTTCGAACTCAAAGTCTGAATCGGCATAGTTGTAGCTCAGCTTAAAGCCGAGACCGTCCAGTGGCGCGGGCAGATAGCTGAACCGGTGAGCCGCTGTAATTTCAAGACCATAGATCGTGCTGGTGTCATTGTTGGTGTCAATTGAAGTGACCAAGAGATCCGCGCTCGTCCCGCCAATGGAGAAGGGCTCAAACACGCCGACCGTTTCAAAGCCGCCGTTAAAGCTCTTATAATAGGCATTGAAAGCGAGAATCGTGTCGTCATTCGGATACCATTCGAGGCCCGCATCAACGTTCCATGACAACAATGGATCAGTCGCCGGATTACCGGTTGCCGAAACATTGTTGACCCCGCCGATCAGTGCATCCTGTGGTGTAGCGAAGTCATCATCGTCGTTGATATTCAAAATCCGACCATCGCCCAATTCGGAAGGGTCAGGCCGTGACAACGAGCGGTAAACCGCAAATCGGCCGAGCAGATCAGGCTGAAGCTCTGCGACAAGGTTCAGGCTTGGCAGAAACTCGGTGTAAGACGCCTCCGTTAGGGTAGTGGTCAGTTCGTTTGGATCTTCGACGAGGGAGAAGCCTGCTACGCCATCATTATCAGCATCAGCAACGACAATATCGAGCGCAGTGCGGAATGCGCGCGACCGCACCGACGTGTTCACAACGCGCAGGCCGACATTCCCCCGGATCGGCGTACTGCCAATTTCGCTATCAAAGTCACCTTGGATGTAGCCAGCCCAAGAGCGTTCGAGAACATCGGTGTTTTGGATCGAGTCAAAGTCACCGGTTGGGAAAATAACGTTACCATCTGCGTCAAACTGTAACCCTTGCGGATCTTCACGCTCGAGCACTTGCACGATACAGCGAGCATCGAATGTCGCGAATGTGTTGGTTGTATTGACCACGTTCCCATTGGAATCAATCTGAGTGATCAGTGGATTCCCGCCGGATATCGACGATAAGAACCCGGTCTCTGGGAAGTTCGTCCGACATTCTTGGTTGGCCACAGCCAATGCGCCCGTCGTTGGCGTATCACTAAACGGATTTCCAGTGCTATTGCCAAACTCAAATCGACTAGTTCCCAGTGAGGCCCCAGGAACGTCACGATAGATCAGCTCCTGATAGCGAGTGCCTGCTTGGAACAGGCTGAAAAAGCCGTCCATCTCATAGGCAACATCGCCGCGAACCGCCCAAATGCTGTTGAACCGGTCCTGCTCCAAATCAGCGCGCACACGCGGATCGTTGGCGAACAGATCAAAATTGTTCACATCGAAATCTTGAACGATGAAGTTCAGGCCTTGCGAACCATTTTGCCGGATTTGAATGACCTGCTCAACACGGTCATCCTGAGTGCCACCATCATTTTCGATGCTGGGCGTGAATGCGCCAGTGTTGCCGAAAATGTCTTCATCATCCTCGGTACGGAAACGAACCTGAACCGCTTCCTCGATACGCTGAGTTTGCGAATAGGATGCATCGAGCGAGATTGTCAGGCGATCAGCGGGGCTGAAATCGATCGACAGACCGCCGCCATAATATTCCTCATCACGCTCAAGATATTCGCTGACTGCTTCGATGCGCTGCTCACTCGTAAACTGACGCAGAGCGCCCGATTCGGTGAAAATCAGGTCAAAGCCATCAATCGAGTTGGGAGCGCCCTGCTCATCAATCCGGCGACCTTCGGCGAAGTTCAAATCTGAGCGCTGTTCACGGAACAAGCGGTTTGAATATTGGAAGTCGAGGTTGATATCGACATCCGGGCTAGGCTTATACTGGACAGCTGCAAACACAGCGTCGCGCGTGTCGTCGGTGATGTTGGACCGCAAAGCATAGCTGTTGCGCGCAATCACAAACGGCAGCGCTACGCTGCCATCGCGCAGACCATCGATTGTGCCGCTGCTGGTATCGCAATTGCCGTCATCATTCAGGCCATCGGACGAACCACCGACAGGAAGGGACGGATCAACGATACAAGCACGGATCGTGTTAGAGACATTCGCCTCTTGCTCTGGATTGGTGCTTTCGTTGCGCTGAAAGCCCAGCGAAATGCCAAGCTCGCCATCACCCACATTCCACGCGTCGACATAGCTCAGCGTGCCGCGATAGCCGACATCTTGGAACCGTTGATCGGAATCAATATCGAGGTTGTCCGGGTTGACGTTGACCTTGATCTCACCCTGAATGCGCTCACGACCCAAATCAATCGGGCGAATGGTTTCAAGGACGATCTGACCAGCAACGCCGCCTTCGATATAGCTGGCCGCTTGCGTCTTATAGATGCCGACCTTGCTGAACAGCTCGGATGGGAATTGGCTGAAATTGACCGAACGGTCGCCGCTGCCGTTGGAAGCGGCACGGCCGTTGATTACGGTTGAACCAAGGAATGGACCGAGGCCGCGAATGGAAATCTCTGTCGCGCCGCCTTGTTCACGGTGCGAGCCTGCACCGGTCAGCGTTTCGAGCGCCTCACCAATAGAGAGCGCTGGCAGATCGCCGATTTCATCAGCGGAGATCGCGTCGAACACTTCGGTCGAATTGCGCTTTTCCTCAATCGAGTTCTGAATGGTGTTGCGTATCCCGGTGACGAGGATGTCACCTTCCTGCGGAGCATCAGCATCCTCAGCAACTTCGACAGGCTCCTCTTGAGCCAAAGCTGGGCTTGCGGTGAAAGCCGTACCGGCAAGCAAAACAGCAGAAAGCGAAATACGCGAATGGGCGCCGCAACGGGTTGCGCGAAGTGCCATTGATCCCCTCCTCAAGGTATATTTATGCGTCAATGGATAAGGACAGGCCAACCAGTGTCAACCTTTTTAACATACCACTTGATCAGTTTTCGTCTTACCAATTTCGGCAGAAAGAATGACATGAATCGCCTCGAGGGGATTGAGATGCGAGCTTCGATAAAATTTGCCGCTAATTCAATATTTTAGAGCAACCCTGGATGACTTTGATATAGTATCACACCACTAGAATCGCTCCAGACACAAGTGATGCAAAGATGTTACTTTTGTGAGGAAAGTGATCTTCCCCCGGGCTTTTTGAGCCAATCGAAAATTGTATAACATTCTGAAAATTAAGGGTATTATTTTTCGGGTTACAGATTGGTATGATACTTATTGGATAACGGTCTGGTTATCTGGTTGACTATTGCCCTTCCCCGCCTAGCTTACCGAGCGATCAACCAAGCATGGTGATGGGAGAGAGAAATGAGATATCCGAACGGCGGCGCAAGCCTGCCTGCTACCCGGTCGCGTCTGCTCGCTGGCCTTCTTACTGGCTCTGCTTTGGCGCTGCTGCCTTCTGCTGCTTTCGCGCAGGATGCCGACAACACCGATAGTGTCGCAGAGGGCGAAGAGAACACGATCATCGTCACCGGCATTCGCAGCTCGCTGCAAAGCGCGCTGGTTGAAAAGCGCAATGCCGATAGCCTCGTCGAAGTCATTCAGGCGGAAGATATCGGTAAATTGCCTGACCAAAACCTGGCAGAGGTTCTCGAAAACATCACCGGTGTGCAAATCACCCGGACCGCAGGCGTCGGCACCGGGGTCCAAATTCGCGGCACCAACGACAACCAGGTCCAGATCAACGGCATTAACACCGTATCTGCAGGCACTGGCCGCGGCGGCATTAGCTTTGAAGACATCAACCCCGCGATCATCGCATCGGTCGAAGTCATCAAGGCCCCAACCGCAGCGATCATCGAAGGGTCTGTTGGCGGCACCGTCAATCTTCGCACCATTCGTCCGTTGGACATCACTGACACAATCTTGTCGTTCCGCGCGCAGGGCGAATACAGCGAGCTGTCTGACAGCGTGAAGCCCCGCATCTCGGGCAGTTATGGTGACGTTTGGGAAACCGGCGCTGGCGAGATCGGCCTTGTCGTGAGCGCGAGCTACACCGAACAAGAAGCCACATCCTTCCGTCCACGGGTTGATCGCGACAATTTGATCAATGCGAATGATTCGGTGACGGCAGCGGGTGCACCTGGCCCTGCTAATCCGTTCCTCAACATCCAGTTCCTCAATCAGGAACGCGAGAACTTCGAATATGAAACCATCAACGTAGCCGGCTCGCTCGAATGGGCACCCAGCGACGATTTGATGTTCTTCCTAGACGTGATTTACAATGATCAAGAGCGTCGTCAGGACAGCTCGCGCATTCAGGGCTCCGGCGTCAGCTCGGTTGACCGGGTTAACGTTCCCGATGTCTTTGAAACGATCAACTTTGGTTCGCTCGATGGCGTTAACTTGGGCAGCATTGAAGCGGCTTTGGTCGGCACAATTCAGCCGAACCTGGCAACCGACGACGATGACCCCAACCTGCGCTTCTCAAGTGATACCGGCGCGCGCCTCACCACCAGTGAAGTGTATCGTTTGGGTACCGAGTTCGAAACCGGGCGGTTCAGCGCACGGATAGAGGCGTCACGCTCAACCTCAGACTCATCGAACCCGAACCTGAGCACCACGTTGAACTTCATCAACCCGAACCCGCTGACCCCACTTGACGGGTCCAGCAACGATAACAGCGTACCGTTTATCTATGATCTTTCGGGCGGCGCGCTGACGTTTGGTGTCGATTTCGCATCACCATTCGCGCCGACTGTCGACGATCTGCTCAATCCCGCCAACACGGTGCTGGACGCAGTCACAAACAGCAACAACACCACCGAGAACAAAGAGAACGCCTTCCGCATCGACACCACGCTTGATCTGGATGATCTTGCCGGAATGTTCACGTCGGTCGATCTCGGCTTCCGCTACAATGACAGCTCAAGCGAGTTCAATCAGCTGCGTTCAACATTCGGTACGGGCGCAATCGCCAACAGCCCGAGCGGTTCTGCTCTGGGTGATCTGATTGTACCGGGTCCGAGCAATTTTGGCGCATTTGACGGACGCGAGCTAGCGTTCCGCAACTTTGTTGTGATCGACCCGAACCGTTCATTCTCTGATCGCGATGCTGTGTTTGCACAATTGCAAGCGGCGCTTGATGCGACACCTGGCGGTCAGGCTCAGATTGCAAATGGCGGGCGTCTGCTCAACGACCTTGACCCTACTGCTGGCGGCAATGTGGGCGCTTCGTTCCGGATCGAAGAAGACACCAGTGCGGTTTACGCTCAGGCCAATTTCGAGACTGGTCCAGTCCGCGGCAATATCGGCGTGCGGTGGGTAAGCTCGGTCATCAATTCGTTCGGCAACACTGTCGCCAACGGAGTGGCCACGCCTGTTACATCGCGAAGCTCGTATGATGAATGGCTGCCGCGTGTGAACGTTATCGCCGACATCACCGATGATCTGGTGTTCCGCGCTAGCTATACAGAGGACATCAACCGCCCTGACTTTAACGATCTGTCACTATCAATCTCGTTCCCAACGGGTCCGAACAATGCGGTTGTGCTGGGCAATTCGAACCTCGAACCTGAGACGGTGCAATCCTATGATGCATCCTTGTCTTGGTACTTTGCTCCGTCATCACTGCTCAGTGTTGGTTTCTTCCATAAGGATCGCTCCAATCTGTTCGTGACACAGGTCGAAGATGCCGCTGAAGATGCCAATGGCTTCAGAGATCTCACCGCCCCTTGTGAGGGTGGCGGCATCTTTAACCCGGTTCCAGATCGCAACGTGCTCGCACCTGATAACCAACAAGGCAACGGCCTGTGCGTGCCGCTGCAAACGATCATCAACGACACTGCGAGCACGACGCAGACCGGTATCGAAGTCGCGTTCCAGTATGACCTGTCACAATTTGAGGATTCGATCGGCTTCCTTTCGGGCTTTGGTGTGATCGCCAACTACACGTTCCAGGACTTTGGCGGTGGTCAGGCCACCAACGAAGCATCTGGCCGCGGTCAGGACATCTTCGAAGCAAGCGCTCCGGGCGTGCCTGATCCTGTTGAAGCAGTTCAAGGGCTGCTCGATTTCTCCGAAAACGCGTACAATCTGACGCTGTATTATGAGAAGTATGGCCTGTCGGCGCGGGCACGTTACACATGGCGTGATGCCTTCCGCACTCTGGATACGGCTGCTGGCGCATCGCTCAACTCAACGCTCGGCTTCCCGGTTGTGACCGAATCGCGCGGGCAGTTGAACGCCAGTGTCGTTTATGACGTGACAGACTTCTTGGCGGTTGGCCTCGAAGGTGTGAACCTGACGAAGTCCGACATCAGTCAGTTCTGCGTGAATGACGGCGCTCTGCTCTGCTTCCAAGGCCTGCCAGATCGGCGGATCACCTTTGGTGCAACGTTCAGGTTCTAAATCAAACCTGCCACCACGTGCCGCTCTGACACACTAGGGCGGCACACAGGAAAGCGCTCCATTTTCGAATGGGGCGCTTTTTGTTTGTGGGATGCGCATGGGAGGGTCGGAAAAGGCGCATCCCCAAATTTGCCAGCCCCTTCCCCCTTGCGCCGCGCGCCGCCTGCGCGCATTTGCGCATGGATAGAGACAGGAGACCCTTCCCCATGCGTCAGATCGATCACTTCCTCGTCGGCGACAGCCCCGCCTCCACCCGCAAACATCAGGTGTGGAACCCTTCGACCGGCGAAGTTCAAGCCGAAGTTCCCTTGGGCGATGCCGCTTTGCTCGACCGCGCAGTGGCTACCGCGAAACAGGTGCAACCCGCATGGGCCGCGACTAACCCTCAGAAACGCGCGCGCGTCATGTTCCGGTTCAAGGAGCTGATTGAGACGAACATGCAAAGCCTTGCTGAGCTGCTTTCCAGCGAACATGGCAAGACCGTCGATGATGCCAAAGGCGATGTGCAGCGCGGGTTGGAAGTGATCGAATATGCTTGCGGCATTCCGCAGGTACTCAAGGGTGAATACACTCAGGGCGCGGGGCCCGGCATTGATGTGCTGTCAATCCGTCAGCCTCTCGGCATTGGTGCGGGCATTACGCCGTTCAACTTTCCCGCGATGATCCCGATGTGGATGTTCGGCATGGCCTGCGCGGCGGGCAATGCTTTCATCCTAAAACCCTCCGAACGCGATCCCAGCGTGCCTGTGCGCCTTGCGGAATTGTTCTTAGAAGCAGGCGCGCCAGAAGGTCTGTTGCAAGTCGTCCACGGCGATAAAGAGATGGTCGATGCGATTATTGAGCATCCTGATATTCCCGCAATCAGCTTTGTCGGCAGCTCTGATATTGCGCATTACATCTATCACCGCGGGGCCGAACATCACAAACGTGTGCAGGCCTTTGGCGGGGCGAAGAACCACGGGATCGTCATGCCTGACGCTGACCTTGACCAAGTCGTTAACGATCTGGCGGGCGCGGCCTTTGGCTCAGCGGGCGAACGCTGCATGGCGTTGCCGGTGGTGGTGCCAGTCGGTGAGGACACGGCAGAGCGACTGCGCGAGAAACTGCTCCCCGCCATCGCGGCTTTGCGCATTGGTGTCTCAACCGATCCCGATGCGCATTATGGCCCGGTCGTCACGCCTGAGCACAAGGCGCGGATCGAACAATGGATCACCACAGCAGAGGAAGAGGGCGGCGAGATCGTCGTTGATGGCCGTGGATACACGCTGCAAGGCCACGAGAAGGGCTTCTTTGTCGGGCCAACCCTGATCGACCATGTGACACCCAAAATGACCAGCTATCAGGAGGAAATCTTCGGCCCCGTGCTCCAAATCGTGCGCGCCAAGGATTTCGAGGAGGCCGTGCGCCTGCCGAGTGAGCATCAATATGGCAATGGCGTCGCGATCTTCACCCGCAACGGCCACGCCGCGCGCGAATTTGCCGCCCGCGTTAATGTCGGAATGGTCGGCGTCAATGTGCCGATCCCTGTGCCGGTCAGCTATCACAGCTTTGGCGGGTGGAAGCGTTCCGGCTTTGGCGATATCGACCAATATGGCACCGAAGGCCTTGCCTTCTGGACTAAGAAGAAGAAGATCACTCAGCGCTGGCCCGATGGCTCTGCCGATGACGGAAACGCCTTTATCATTCCGACCATGGGGTAAGATATGCGGATTTGCCTATCACTTCTGGCCTTTCTGATGCTCTGTGCATGCGGGGAAACGTCCAACAGCGAGCAACCTTCAGCCGATGATATCCAAAAGCAATCTGACTCCGAATTCCATCCTATCGAACCCGATAGCGGGACCGGCGATGGTGCTATCCCCTTAGATGAAGCGCAGGAACTGGCCGCAAACACCATCCCTGCCCGTTTCCACGGCGTTTGGGATTATGTCGAGGGCACATGTCTGCCTGAAAGCGATCTTCGCATGGAAGTCAGCGCGGACGAGATCATGTTTTACGAAAGCATCGGCAAAGTGACCGCAGCAACCGCTGATGGCGATGCCGTACAACTAACCATGGCGATGGAGGGCGAAGGCGAGAACTGGAGCGAAGACTACCGGTTGAGTCTGTCCGGAGATGGCGAATTTCTTACACCACAATCCTTCTATGAAGGGCAAACGAGCGAGCCTCTCATACGCAAGAAGTGCCCTCAATGACGGCACGCCAGCGGACCACATCGGGTTCACCTTTTGAGGACCAGTTCGGCTTTTGCCGTGCGGTGCGCGAGGGCAATCGCATTATCGTCGCAGGGACCGGTCCTGTTGAACCTGATGGCTCGACAACTTCCGGCGGCGTGACTGAGCAAGCCGACCGATGTCTTGCGATCATTGTCGCCGCGATTGAGGAGTTGGGCGGCTCTGCCAAAGATGTTGTGCGCACCCGCATGTTGCTAACCGATCCGAATGATCAAGACGCTGTGGGCGCGGTCCATGCGCAATATTTTGGCTCGGCGAAACCGGCTGCGACCATGGCGGGCGTTGCTTGGCTGTGCCGCCCTGAATGGAAAGTGGAGATCGAAGCTGAGGCTATGATCGGTGATGCTTAACCGCGCGGCTCGCTATGGGTTTGGGGCGTTGCTCGGCATCATTTTGGGCGGTGCCAGCGCGCTTTATCTCGCAGGGCTGTGGCCGGGCGCAAAGCCGCTCGATTTTGGCAATATCGAGGTCGATGGATGGCGCAGCGATTTCAATATTGGTTCCGAAGCCGCCGATCCTTACACCCGTGCCCGTGTCGCGCGGCACGGCCTGTTGGGACTGGCCAAAAGCGAAGCAGTGTATTTCACCCGCACAACCGACAGCGCAGGGCAACCACTGCGCGAGGCATGCGAGTATCGGTTGTCTGGCGGCGCGATGCCCGCCGAATGGTGGTCGATCACGCTCTATGGCGCTGATAGCAAGCTACCGATGAATGAAGATAGCGCGCTTAGCGTTGATGCGACTGGCGTAAGCAGTAGCTCTGAGGATTGGAGTGCGCTGATTTCCTCCAAACGCCCTGAGCCGGGGACCGATTGGATTTCGAGCCGTAGTGCCGGAACCTTCGACCTGACATTGCGGCTCTATGTTCCCAACCGAGCGCTGCTCGCCGCACCAGCGGAAGCTCTGAAACCCCCCGTGGTTGAGCGCCTTTCCTGCGAAGGGGACACGCCATGAAACGCTGGATAGGCCCCCTTTTGGCGATGGTCGTGTGCGGCATAGCGGCGCATCTCGCAGTGCTGCATTTCACGCCCAGCTTCATCATGGATCGCACTCTTTCTGCGTTAAAGGATCGTGGGATTGCCGAACACGCTTTCACCACGCCGTTGCGGATTACACCTCAGACACAGGCGGTCGTGCGCACGTCGCCCGATCTGTTCTATTCGTTATGCCGATATGATCTGAGCGAAGAGGGCAGCGAGCTTCACATTACGATGGCCGAATGGCCTGGCTATCAATCGCTGTCTTTCTTCGATGCAGACACAAACAATTTCGCCACCATTCGCGGGACAGGCGAGGCAGTCGAGGCGTATCTCATCACACAGCGTCATCCGGTCGAGGAAGACAGCCACAAAACCCTATCACCCACATCACGCGGTGTTGTCCTAATCCGGCGGCTTGCTCCGACACAGGACCTGTTCGATGCGGCAAAAGAGGCATCGGTGAATGACAGCTGCGAACGGAAAGCCGGTTAAACCCCGACCCGATCAAACGATTCGTACATGAATTGCGCCGCCAGCCGCTCTTCCACGCTTTCCATCAGCTCAAGCGTGTCCGCCGTCGCATCGAGCTCTGGCGCCGATAATAGTACTTTGGGCTGGGCACCGCGCTCTCCGACAAGGATGGCTGGCAGAGCAGTCTCATTCGCGCCACCTTCCCCGAGTTCGGGATAGCTTTCAGCAAAATCATCCTTGTGATGGAACACCACTTCCAAGGGTAGAGCGTCCAGAAACCGCTTCCATTCGCCATGCATAGACACCGCGCCATAAGTTATCGCGCAAAGCGAGCAGGGATATGTCTCAGGGTAAAACTGTTTGTGCACCGCATGCATCAACGCATTTATCAGCCCGCTATCGGCATTGTAGACGATCAACAGGCGGTTCGGCTGGATTGGTGCGTGCGTACTCATACATTTTACTACGTGGCTGAGCTCTGATTGGTTACAATATTTCTTAAAAAAACACGATAACCGGTGCAAAATACCGCGCAAGCCACCTAACAAACATGGCAGGACACACGCCCTTTTCTCAGACCCAATCAACGCCTAGATTGGCTCCATGCAAGGACAATTCTCCCTCACCGACGATCAGCTCGCCATCCAAGACATGGCCCAGCGATTCACCGCAGACGCGATCACGCCGCACGCTGGCGAATGGGATGAGAAACACATCTTCCCTATCGATACGATCAAACAGAGTGCCGAGTTGGGCTTTGGCGCGATTTATGTGTCCGAGGAAAGCGGCGGGATCGGGCTTGGCCGGTTGGAGGCCGCGCTGATTATGGAGGCGATGGCCTATGGTTGCCCCTCGACATCCGCCTTTATCTCAATCCACAATATGGCCGCATGGATGATCGACCGGTTCGGATCGCAGATGGTCAAAGACAAGTATCTGCCCAGCCTCGTGACGATGGAGAACATCGCCAGCTACTGCCTGACAGAACCATCAAGCGGATCCGACGCGGCTGCGCTAAAAACCAATGCGCGCCGCGATGGCGATCACTATGTGCTCAACGGCTCAAAACAATTCATCTCCGGCGCGGGATCGAACGAAATCTATGTCGCCATGGTTCGCACGGGCGAGGACGGACCCAAAGGCATCACTTGCATGGTGATCGAAAAGGATATGCCCGGCGTCAGCTTCGGCGCGAATGAGCGAAAGCTTGGCTGGCACTCACAACCCACCGCGCAATTGATCCTAGAGGATGTGCGCGTTCCGGTTGAGAACGTGGTCGGCGGCGAAGGCGAAGGGTTCCGCTTGGCCATGATGGGCCTTGATGGCGGACGCTTGAATATCGGCGCATGTTCTCTGGGCGGTGCGCAGCGCTGCTTAGACGAAGCGATCACATACACCAAAGACCGCAGCCAATTTGGCAAAGCCATCGCCGAATTTCAAAATACCCAATTCACCTTGGCCGACATGGCCACCGATTTGGAGGCCGCACGTGCATTGCTCTATCTCGCCGCATGCAAAGTTACCGAGAACGCGCCCGACAAATCGCGCTTTTCCGCGATGGCAAAACGACTGGCGACCGATAATGGCTCTGCAATCGTCGACCGCGCGCTGCAACTGCATGGCGGCTATGGCTACCTGCAAGACTATCCGATTGAGCGGTTCTGGCGCGACTTGCGCGTCCACTCGATCCTAGAGGGTACCAATCAGATTATGCGCATGGTCGTGGGCCGGGATTTGCTGAGGCAGTAAGGCGGCTTTGCGCCTTTTCTCCACACAGATGATTTCACCGAATCTCACAATCGGTTTACGGCGACCTCTGGTGCACCCAGGACGCGACAGAATCGAAGCGAAAGCAATTGCATGACCCAAGACGTACTCACCCGCAAAAATGGCCCCATCGGGCATATTACGTTGAACCGGCCCAAGGCGCTCCATGCCCTGACCCTCGATATGTGCCATGCGATGAGCGCTGCGCTTACCGAATGGGCCTCCGATGACAGCATCGAAGCGATCATGATCGACCATGCAGAGGGGAGCCGCGGCTTTTGCGCAGGTGGCGATATCGCGTTTTTGCGCGATTCTGCTCTGAATGATGGCGGCACGTCAGGTCGCAAATTCTTTCATGACGAATATCAGCTCAACCATCAGCTGTTCACTTATGCCAAGCCTGTGGTCGCCTTTATGGACGGCGTCACGATGGGCGGCGGTGTTGGTATCTCTCAGCCCGCCAAATTCCGCGTAGCAACGGAGAACACTCGGTTTGCCATGCCCGAAACCGGTATTGGTCTGTTCCCTGATGTCGGCGGCGGTTGGTATTTGTCGCGCCTTGGCGGGAGGCTGGGGCAATTTCTCGCGCTTACTGGCGCGCGGTTGGATGGGTCAGAGGCTTTGTGGACCGGCTTGGCCACGCATTATGTGCCCAGTGAACAGCTTGAAGACATCAAAGCGCGGATCATTGAACGGCCTGGACGGATCGCAGGCATCCTGTCTGAACCCGTCGGCACACCCCCGGACGCGCGGATTGAGGCCAATGCGCTAAAGATCGCCAAACACTTCGCTAGCGACAGTTTTGAAGAAATTCTCGCCAGCTTGGAAGTTGCGATTGAAGGCGGTGATGAATGGGCTGAAAAGGAGCGAGACACGCTGGGCACGAAAAGCCCGCAGACCTGCAAAGTCGCGCTTCGCCAGCTGTCCACCAGCACCGATTTGCCGACCTTTGCCGACAATATGGTCATGGAATACCGCATCGCATCCCGCGTCCTGACCCGCCCGGACTTTGCCGAAGGTGTGCGCGCGGTCATCACAGACAAAACGCATGATCCCAAATGGAACCCAGCGACCCCGCCAGAGGTGAGCGAAGAGCTGATCGACAGCATATTTGCCCCCCTACCAGCAGACGAGGAATGGAAGCCGCTATGAGTTATGAAACGATCACCGTTGAAACCAATGCTCAGGGGACGAACGCTGTCACTCTGATCACACTCAACCGGCCCAAGGCGTTGAATGCGCTCAATTCCAAAGTGCTGGAAGAGCTGATCGACGCCTTCGCCGCGTATCAGGCCGATGATAGCCAGCTTTGCGCGATCTTGACCGGTTCAGGTGAGAAAGCCTTCGCTGCGGGCGCAGACATTAAAGAGATGAGTGAAAAGGCAGCCGCGGATTTCTATCTCGACGATTTCTTTTCGCCATGGACTTCCGAGATCGTGAAGAAAACCCGCAAGCCGTGGATTGCAGCTGTGAACGGCTTTGCGTTGGGCGGCGGGTGCGAATTGGCGATGATGGCCGATTTCATCATCGCCTCCGACAACGCGAAATTCGGCCAGCCTGAGATTAAGCTGGGCGTCGCCCCAGGCATGGGCGGATCGCAGCGACTGACCCGCGCGATTGGCAAATCTAAATCAATGGAAATGTGCCTGACAGGCCGGATGATGGGCGCAGAAGAGGCAGAACGCGCGAACTTAATAGCCCGCTCTGTGCCGCAAGCGGACTTGATCGCCGAAGTGCTCAAGACCGCTGCAACCATTGCGGCGATGCCGCCGATGGCGACCATCGCGAACAAGGAAATGGTGAACTCCGCGTTTGAAATGACGCTGGATCAGGGCCTGATTGTGGAGCGCCGCATCTTCCAAATCCTCACCGCAAGTGAAGACAAAGCCGAGGGGATGGCGGCGTTTATCGAGAAGCGTGAAGGCAACTGGAAAGGTCGTTGATATGAAAATCGCCTTTATCGGATTGGGCAATATGGGCGGCGGGATGGCAGCTAATCTCGCGAAAGCGGGCCATGATGTGCGCGCTTTTGATCTCGCTGCGCCCGCATTGACCGCTGCGCGTGATGCGGGTTGTACGACCTTCGACACAGCGAAAGAAGCTTGCGAAGGCGTCGATGCGGTTGTCTCGATGCTGCCCAATGGTGCCATCGTCAAAGGCGTCTATGAAAACGAAGTGATCGGCCATGCGCCTGCGGGTGCGGTGCTGCTCGATTGTTCAACCATCGATGTTGCGACCGCGCGCGATGTTATCGGCGCGGCTCAGGGTGCAGGCTATGATATGGTCGATGCTCCCGTTTCAGGCGGGATTGCCGCGGCGAATGGAGGCACGCTGACCTTTATGGTTGGCGGGACGGATGCAGCGTTCAAACGCGCCGAACCGATCCTGTCCGCCATGGGAAAAGCGGTGATCCATGCAGGGGATGCCGGCAATGGTCAGGCGGCCAAGATTTGCAACAACATGCTGCTCGCAGTGCAAATGATCGGCACGGCAGAGGCGTTTTCCATGGCGGATAAACTCGGCCTTGATCCTCAGACATTCTATGACATTTCCAGCGTATCATCGGGCCAATGCTGGTCGATGACGAGCTATTGCCCGGTCCCCGGCGTTGGCCCCCAGAGCCCATCGGATAATGACTATCACGGCGGCTTTGCGAGCGCTCTGATGCTGAAAGATCTGAAGCTGGCTATGGAAGCCGCAGGCAGCGCGGGTGCGAACACGCCTTTGGGTAAACACGCTCAGGAAATTTATGAGGCCTTTGCGCAGGACAATGGCGCGCTCGATTTCTCGGGTATAATCAAGACGCTTTGATCTCCTCAATCACCTGAGCAAGCCAACCACGCGGGGCCTGACGTCGGCCGATATCGGCGACAAATTCCTGTCCCCGCGCAACCGACCGGAGGCGACCTCCTCTGATCCAGCGATCCGCGCGGTCGTGATAGGACAGCCCGCCGCGCTTTAGCCAATCGGGCCGGTTCCACAGACTCGGCGGTCCCTCTGGCACTGTCAGCCGTAACGCGTTGCTCGCACGGTTCGCCTCCCGCCCTTCCCCCTGCCAAATCACATCATTGCGGTGATGCATCGCAAGCGCATGGGGGTGTTTGAGCGCGATCAGTTCATCCGGCGCACGCTCCGAAAGCGGCGTCATGGCGTCAACGCGCAGATAGCCAAAGATGCGATGATGCGGCTCGCCCGTTGCTTCATCAGCGAACAAGCCGAAAAACACGAACACATCGCCAAGGCCAACCCCTTGCCGCTCCAGATGGGTTTGCGCCGCGCCACATTGTCCAAATGCGCAGGTATCGTCCGCCAGAAACATCGGGTCATGGTGGCACAGATCATCGGCGCTTAACCTCCCACGACTGGCCTTTGCGGCATGGTCACCAAGGCCCAGATCACCATAACGGGTCTTGCTCGCGGTCCCGGCGGGGATTGGCAGGCTTATTGGTCTACCCTCGACAATCGGTGAGGGGCCGCCGCCTGCGCTGCTGTCAAAGCCCTTTCTGGAAAAGATGATCTTCATAGCTCACCCTTCTGACCTGCGACAAAAAGTTGCACAAGATGCACCAATGCTCGCTTTGCGCGGCGATACAATTAACGCTAAAGGCGCAAGGCATGACCCAAGATCAAAAAGTCACCGCACTTATCATGGCGGGCAAACGCTCCGGCCGTCTCGACCCGCTTGCCGCCAATGCTGGCGTCTCACAAAAGGCAGTCGTCCCGGTGCTCGGCGTCCCGATGATTGAGCGCGTGGTTAAACAGGTCGCTGCCTGTGACAAAGTGGGCGCAATCCGGATCGTTGCGCATGAATCCGATGAAATCGCAGCCTTGCCGACTATCGCAGCCTTGCTCAAAGAAGGCCGTCTGATCTTCACCGAAGGCAAATACAACATCGTCGACAGCGTGTTTTCAGGCGCGGAGGGCGCGGATTATCCCTTGATAATCACCACCGCCGACAATTGCCTCGTCACGCCAGAGGGTTACAGCGAATTCATCACCAAATGCCTCGCTGCCGAAGCGGGCGGCGCAGCAGGTCTTGCGCGCAAAGAAGATGTGCAAGCGGCCGATCCCGAAGGTCAGAAGAAATTCTACCAATTCAAGGATGGCGGTTTTTCCAACTGCAATATGTACTGGCTGGGCAGTGAAAAGGCGCTCAGTGCTGCTGAAATCATGCGCGAAGGCGGGCAATTCGTGAAATTCCCCAGCCGCATTATCAAAGCGTTCGGCCTAATGAACCTCATCCGCTTTCGCATCGGCAACGGCTCCAAGGAAAAGCTGTTTGAGCAAGTTTCCAAACGGTTCGGGTTCAAGCTGGTCCCCATTGAATTGTCGGATGGGCATTACGCCATCGATGTCGATAATCAGCGCACTTATGATGTAACCACCCGTATTCTGGCCCGGCGCGAAGGGTAATACGAGCGCAGCCCATGAAGCGCCTCTTCACCAATATGGGCTGGCTGCTGGGCGGGCGCGGCATCAATGCGGTGCTCAGCCTGGTCTATCTGGCGCTGGCGGCACAGGTTTTGGGCCCGGAAAAATTCGGACAGTTCGCGATCATCGTCGCACTGGGTCAGGCGATCACCGGCCTTGCCAACTTTCAGACATGGCAGTTCATTGTCCGGTGGGGTGCCAATGGCGCAGGTGCGTCGGAGGCCACGGGATTTGCCATCGCGCTTGACCTAATGTCGATGGTGATCGGCGCGGTGCTCGCCTGTTTGTTGGTGTGGAGCGCACCCTTCTGGCTGCCTTTGCCGCAAGAATTGCTGTGGCTGACATTGGGCTATTGCGTCGTATCGCTGCTGTCGATCCGCACGACGCCCATCGGCCTGCTGCGGTTGCGGTTCAAATATGCGACCGCCACGGCCGCGGAAACCGCGCAACCTATCGTTCGTGCGCTAGGAGCGACTATCGCATGGTTCTATATGCCGACGGTTACCGGTTTCATCCTCGCCTTTGCCGCATCCGAAATCGCGGTCGCCGCCGCATTGTGGTTTGCCGCCGCGCGCGAGGAAGGGATCGACCTGTCGGCGCTCAGCCTCAAACGCATTCCTGCCAAGCACCCTGACGCATGGAAATTTGTCTGGTCGACCAATATGTCGGGTAGCCTGACTATCGCGGGCAAGCAGGTGATGATCCTGCTCGTCGGCACCTTTGGCGGCGCGGCGTTGGCAGGCGGTTTTCGGGTCGCAAGCCAGTTGGGCATGGCGCTCGTCTCACTGGCGCAGACCGTATCGAAAGCGATCCTGCCAGAGCTTGTCCATGCAAAGGATGATGCGATGATCATGGCACGTCGCATGGCCAACATCGCTTTGGTCGGCGGCGTTCTTGCCGTTCTGGTGGCGCTGTTTGCGGGCCGATTTGGCCTGGAGGCGATTGCAGGCGCAGAGTTTCGCGTTTTCTACTGGGCCATGGTCATTCTGGCGATTGCAGGCGCGGTTGAGCTGGTGGGCGCGAGTTTGGAATCGCTGCTGGTATCCGCTGGCCGCGCTTACACCGCCTTTGTTGTACGCGCAGTGCCAACCATTCTAGCGCTGGTTCTGCTCGACACCGCGATTGAATGGAACGGCGCGAAAGGTGCCGCTTTCGCTGTATTGGGGTCAAGCTCGCTGGCGGTGATCGGGTTCTATGTGGCGATCCTCAACATGCAGGAGATCCGCATCACGGTAAGCGAGGAGGGAGATGGCAAGCCATCCCCCAACCCTGCAAACCTCAATCCGGCAAGCCCAAACCCGTCAAACGATGCCTGATCAGCCTTCCGGCGCTTCCCATGTCAAACGCGGTTTGCGCGCTGCCGCTGTCTCATCCAACCTGCGGCGCGGCGCATAATACGGCGCTTGTTTCAGGCTTTCATCACCCGCCAATGCCCGCTCAGTCACCGATCGGAATGCGGTTATGAACTGGTCGATGCTCGCTTTGCTTTCGGTCTCTGTCGGCTCCACCAGCATCGCGCCATGCACCACCAATGGGAAATACACCGTCATCGGGTGATACCCCTCATCGATCAGTCCCTTGGCCAAATCGAGCGTCGACAATCCGCCACCAAAATCCTTATCGCCAAACAAAGCTTCATGCATGCACGGTCCACTATCTGCAAAGGGTGCATGGAGAATATCCTCCAGACTTCGCAGGATGTAATTGGCGTTCAGTACGGCGTCTTCGGCCACCTGTTTCAGGCCATCGGCACCGTGGCTGAGTATATAGGTCAGCGCGCGGGTGAACATGCCCATTTGGCCATGAAACGCGGTCATTCGGCCAAACGTCTGATGCTCCTCGTCGGTGTTCTCTTCCTCAACGATATGAAGTTCGCCGCTCGCGTCTTTTTCAACATAGGGAAGCGGCGCAAACGGCGCGAGCGCTTCGGAAAAGACCACGGGGCCTGACCCCGGACCACCGCCGCCATGCGGGGTTGAGAAAGTCTTGTGCAGATTGATGTGCATCGCATCCACGCCAAGGTCGCCTGGGCGCACACGGCCCACAATGGCATTGAAATTCGCGCCGTCGCAATAGACGTATCCGCCCACTTCATGGACGGCATCGGCGATTGTGCGGAAGTCTTTTTCGAACAGGCCGCACGTGTTGGGGTTGGTAATCATCACCGCCGCGACATCAGGGCCAAGGCGGGCCTTAAGCGCTTCGACGTCAACGCGTCCTTCTGGCGTCGCGGGGATGTTATCGACCTTATAACCCGCGAACGCGGCCGTTGCCGGATTGGTGCCGTGCGCGCTTTCGGGAACCAGCACGACTTCGCGCGGGTTGCCAGCGGCAGTGTGAGCCGCGCGGATCGCGAGAATACCGCACAATTCGCCGTGCGCACCTGCCTTGGGGCTCATGGCGACAGCTGGCATGCCGGTTAATGTCTTAAGCCAAGTGGCGAGTTCGTCGATGACTTCAAGCGCGCCCTGAACGCTGGATTGCGGTGCAAGCGGGTGAATATCGGCAAATCCGGGCAATCGCGCGAGTTTCTCATTGAGGCGCGGATTGTGCTTCATGGTGCAGCTGCCAAGAGGGAAGAAGCCCAGATCGATACCGTAGTTCTGACGGCTGAGGCGGGTGTAATGCCGCACCGTTTCCGGTTCTGTCAGACCGACCAAGCCAATAGAATCGGAGCGTTCGAACCCACCGAGACGGGGTGATTTCCCCTCACCAATGCGAGGCAAATCAACACCGGTCGTCTCCGCATGGCCAATTTCGAACAACAAGGGTTCTTCGAGCATCAGCGCACGGTTGCCAGTGGTGGTTACGGGGCCTCTTACACCGCCTTCTTCGGCGGCTTCCATCGCTGGTTTCCAGCCGGATTTGTTGGGCGCGTTCATTGGGCTGGCTCCTTCACCAAAGCTTCCAGCTCGGTTGCGAGTGTCTCGATATCATCCTCGGTCGTCGTCTCTGTGACAGCGACCAGCAACGCTTGCTCCAGCGCCTTTACACCGGGGTAAAGCCGCCCAAGCGATACACCGCCAAGGATACCGCGATCAGCCAAATCGCGTACAATCTCGCGCGCGGGTTTGCCGTCCAGCATCAGCGTGAATTCATTGAAAAACGCACGGTTCAACAAGCGCACTCCCGGCACTTTTTCCAAGCGGTCCGCCGCATGACAGGCAAGCCGATGGTTCTCTGCCGCGAGCTCGCGCAGACCCTGTTCGCCGAGCAGCGTCATATGGACACTGAACGCGAGCGCACACAGGCCAGAATTGGTGCAAATGTTCGATGTCGCCTTTTCCCGGCGAATATGTTGCTCGCGCGTGGAGAGCGTCAGGACGAAGCCGCGTTTGCCCTCTGCATCGGTGGTTTCACCGCAAAGGCGGCCCGGCATTTGGCGCACATGTTTCGGATCACGCACAGCGAATAAGCCCAGATACGGACCACCAAATTGCAAGCCAACGCCAATCGCTTGGCCCTCGCCAACAACGATGTCCGCGCCCATTTCGCCAGGTGATTTCACTGCACCCAAAGCCACAGGTTCGGTGTTCACCACAACCAGCAATGCGCCCTTTGCATGCGCAGCTTCGGCGACTTTGGATAGATCACTGATCCGGCCAAGTATGTCGGGATATTGCACCACGACGCAGGCAGTTTGATCGTCAATGCGGGCGGTCAGCCCTTCGAGGTCCGGCTCTGTCTGGATCGCAGGGGCGCTGTCGGCAATTTCATCGCCCGTGAACTGCGCCATCGTCTTGACCACTTGCGCGTAATGCGGGTGCAGCGCGCCTGAGAGAACCGCCCGCTTGCGCTTGGTCACACGGGTCGCCATCGCGACGGCCTCCCAGCACGCGGTCGATCCATCATAAAGCGAAGCGTTCGCCACCGCGCAGCCATAAAGCCGCGCAACCTGTGTTTGAAACTCAAACAGCATTTGCAGCGTGCCCTGAGCGATTTCGGGCTGATACGGGGTGTAAGCAGTCAGGAATTCCCCACGCTGGATCACCGTATCGACACTTGCTGGAACATGATGGCGATATGCCCCTGCGCCCAGAAAGAACGGCGTGTTCTCCGCCGCCAGATTTTTCGCCGCCAGCCGCTTCATATGCCGTTCAACCGCCATCTCACTGGCATGCATAGGCAGATCGTGGATCGGCCCATCAAGCCGCGCAACTTCGGGCACATCGACGAACAGATCGTCAATGTTCGAAGCGCCGACTTTCGCCAGCATATCGGCTCGATCAGTGTCAGTGAGGGGGAGATATCGCATCAGTCACATCTTTCATGATCCCGCCATTAGGCAGGGTTTGGTTCAGGCTTAGAGGTTGTCAACAAACGCCTTGTACGCTTTGTCATCCATCAGGCCTTCGAACTCGGCTTTGTCGCCCACGGTCATGCGGAAGAACCAGCCGTCTTCCTCGGGTGAGGAATTGACGAGCGCGGGTTCATCTTCGAGCGAACCATTGGCCTCTGTCACTTCGCCGGTGATGGGCGAATAGACGTCACTTGCCGCCTTCACACTCTCGACCACAGCCGCATCGCCGCCCTTATCCAGCATCGCGCCAACATCGGGCAATTCGACAAAGACGATGTCGCCCAATTGCTCTTGAGCATAATCGGTGATGCCGACGGTGGCGCTGTCGCCTTCTACGTCGATCCATTCATGTTCATCGGTAAAGTAACGCGGCATTGATCAATTCCCCCTGTAATATTGATGCGGAACAAACGGCATGGGTGAGACTGTTGCAGGCAAGCGTTTCTTGCGAACCTCGCATTCGAGCGCGGTGCCATTGGCGGCATGTTCGCTATCGACATACGCCATGGCGATGGGCGCGCCCAAAGTGGGTGAGAAACCGCCGCTGGTGACGGTGCCGACCTTGGTATCGCCGGCATACACATCGGCGCCTTCGCGTGCGGGCATCCGGCCTTCGATGGTCAAGCCAACGCATTTGCGCGATGTTCCTTCAGCGATTTCGCGGCAGATGCGCTCTGCGCCCATAAAGCCGCCCTCGGTCCGGCGACGCTTGTTGATGCCAAAGATCAGGCCAGCTTCGATTGGGCTGATTTCCGGGGAGAGGTCATGGCCATAAAGCGGCAGCCCCGCTTCCAATCGCAAACTGTCGCGCGCGCCAAGGCCAACGGGTTTCACCTCTGGCTCTGCGCAAAGCATCCGTGCCACTTCCTCAGCGGCCTCTGCAGGTAAGGAGATTTCGAACCCGTCTTCGCCAGTGTAGCCAGCGCGGGCAATCGTCACGACATGGCCGGCCATTTCGAACCGGCCAAAACGCATGAAGGTGAGGTCAGCCAATGTGTATTCGCCCGTCACATGGCGAGCGAGCGCGTCTGCTGCCTTTGGCCCTTGCAGCGCAAGCAGTGCGTGATCTTCCATGTGATGCAGAGTGATCTCGTCGGGCAGATGCTCACGCAGATAGCCGATATCGTCATACTTGGTCGCGCCATTGACGACGAAATAGAGGTTATCAGGCCAGCGCGAGACCATCAGATCATCAAGCACGCCGCCATTGTCATCAAGCAGCAGCGAGTAACGCTGGCGCCCGAGTTTGAGGGTTGAAAGATCAATCGGCAGGATCGCCTCGACCGCTGCATCAAGACCTTCGCCAGACAGAAGCAATTGCCCCATGTGGGAGACGTCGAACAAGCCCGCAGAGCTGCGCGTCCATTCGTGCTCCGCGACAATCCCCTCGTACTGGATCGGCATTTCATAACCCGCAAACGGGACCATGCGTGCGCCCTGCGCACGGTGCCACGCATCCAACGGCAAAGTGCCGAGCGGCATTTCGTCTTCGAGAGTGTCGTTGTCGCTCAAATCATCAGTCCCCGAACAGGCACATCAACGCTCCAAAGCGGGGCGTCGTTCCTGCCTCCTCTGTCGGGTGGACCTGAGAGCTTAGCTAAGCGGCGCGGCGCCGGTTCAGCCTTCCCCTTCGGTGGTGATCGCACAGCACGCACGCTCACGCTTTCCAGAGTGCCTGTACCCATCGCGGTCCATTTGCCTGAGAGTTTCCGAGGCGGTTGCTCCTTCGGCGCCATGCTTGGTTTGTGCCAAGCCAGTCTCTCCCGCGAAAGACGCCAGAATCACTTCTGGCAGGCGCGACCTGTGTTGCGGATGCGAAATGGCGCGTCAATCGCCCGGCGGGGCCGATACAAAATATTTGTGCGAAACTGCGCCGATTAACCGAATAAATGCGGTGTCCGGAGGATGCTAAGAGCAATCGCCCGCTGTCAGAGTGTATCGCTCGCCATTCGCCTCGGTCACGTCGACCCGCGCGCACCAAGTCTCGGACACATTCGTGGCAAGGCGTGAGAGCACTTGCCGGTCGCCGCCGGGAATGCTGGTGTTGCCGCTGTGCCGCGAACGCGATGCGCCAACCAGTTCGATCTCATATTGGACCTGCTGCGTCACACGCGATTGCGCGATCAACTGGATCTCAACCCGGTCGCCGTCTTCGGACACGTTCAGCGCCAATGCGCGGGTTGGTTCTGCCCCGCCGCTCGCCGCCGCTGAACCGCCTGCCGCGAGTGCAAGCATGGGCACGATCATGCCAAGGGCTTTGGCCATATCTGACATAATAGACGCCTCCTAGTTTCCGCTAAGCTGTTGGACGATGGCGTTGACCACGGCCTGTGTCTCAGCGGACAGTTCACCGGTCGGATCGCCTTCTGCAGCGCCCGTATCCGGAGCACTAAGTGCACCATTGTTAAGCGCCACTGAAGCGATCACCTGATTGGAGAAATCGTCCGGCTCGCCCGTATTGCGGGCCAGCCGTGCAATGGCGCTTTCCAAAGTCGCAATCCCGTCGCTGTCCAACTCACCGCCAAGCAAGCGGTCCTCGGCAGAGACGCTGGTGTCGACCGGAGTAAATTCAGCAGAGCGCGTTTCAATGCGCGCATCGCAAAGGGCCTGGATCGCAGCAATATCAGTGCTGCGTTCGCAAATGTCAGTGCCTTCGACGGCTTGCAGCAGGACTTGACGTTCTGCGTTGCTCAATTGTGCCAAGACACGGGCGGAATCGCCGTCGGACAATTGCGCGACTTCGCGCCTGCCTTCGCGCTCGGGTGAAACTTGTGCGACATTGTCATCGCCGCTCTCAGAATTGGCCTGCTCCAGCTGCGCCGCCCGAGTGCTGCGTGCATTGGCAACCGCTTCGGGAGTGATAGCGTCGGGGAAGTAAACCTTAGATGTCGCGTCTTCGGCTTGCGGGGTCACGGCTTCGGCTTGAGCCTCGGTAGCCGGTGCTTGAACGACAAAGGCGCTCTCATCGCGGGCAACTTCGTTCGCAGAGTCTTGGGCCAACGCAAATGTTGGTGTGGCCAACAAAGCACCCGCCAATATCGCGTGACGCGAGAGAAGGCGGTTTGGCGCGATCAGTTTGATCCGCCCGATGTGACGATGCCGCTATTGGTTTGAACGATCAGCATCTCCTGACCGCCCGTTTGCGTAATGTTGAGGTCAGACAAACCGCTGCCATCCTGCACCCAATCCAATTGGTTGCCATTGTTCAGCTGCGTCGCGGTCATCGCATTGCCGTCACCATTCTGAGTGAGGCGCGCGAGATTGTCAGAGCCGTCTTGTGACAGGACCAAAGTGTTGTCTGATCCGGTTTGCGCAATTTCCGCTGCGGTTCCGATGGAGCCATTGTCGCGTTGAAATACCAAGGCTGCGTTGTCGCTGCCGTTTTGTGTGATGACAGCAATCGCTTGACCATCGCCCTCTTGAGCAAGGGTCGTTGCGTTGCGATCGCCGGTTTGCGTCACAAGCGCGATATGTTCGCCGCCGTCGCGTTGATCGAGATCGGCCACATTGTCGGTACCGTTCTGGCGCAACTCAGCCGTTTGGCCGGTGCCTGCCTGTTCAATATCAACCACATTGCCGCTGCCGATTTGATCGACAAACACATTGTCCGGCCCGGTCACAGGTACAGTGATCGTCTCACCTTCCGATTGCGCAGCCAGTGGAGCCGCCACAACGCCCAGCATTGCGCCCATAATCGGGATGCAAAGGGGCAGGCGAACGACATTGCGCAAGGTCACAGATTTGATCGATTCCATCGGTCTTCAATACTCTTAATTGGCTCGCATTGCGAGATATAAGCGCCTTACACAGCGCCCATTTGAACGCATAGCTGCCGAAAGATTGCCAAAAGATTGCAAAAAAGCCGCTTAGTCTCTGGCAGAGAGTGCAAAGTGCCGGGCGAGCATCAGCCCGCCCGACAATTCACTTAGCGAATGTCTCAGCTACCTGGCAGAGAAATGCCATTGCTGTTGAGGAAATCGATCGCGTCATTCACGAACTGAGGAACTTCCCCTTGAACGACGGTTGCGGAGTTTCCGTTACCGTTTTGAGTGACAGTCGATGTGCTTCCATCAAACTGGCCAACAACCGCGGTGTTGCCGAGGCCGAGCTGAGTGACAGTCGAGATGCTGCCATCCAATTGGCCGACAAGTGCGATGTTGCCTACGCCGTCTTGTGACACTTCAGACATGCTTCCATCGTCCTGTCCAACAGCGGCAATGTTGCCGTCGCCTTCCTGCAGAATGTCAGACATGCTGCCGCCATCCTGAAGAGCACCGGCAATGTTGCCATTACCGATTTGTTCGATGTCAGAGACGCTGTCGTTGAACTGACCAGCAAACGCGATGTTCTCCGTTCCGGTCTGGACGATAGCGGAATCGTTGTCATCGCCTTGGATCGCACCAGCAAGGTTGAATGAACCCTCTTGCGAGATGCTGCTTGTGCTGCCGTCACCCAGTTGAGCCGAACCAGCAGCGTTTTCGCCGCCAACATCGAGGGCGTTCTGATCGATGAAGCTGAAGTTGTCAGAGCCATCTTGGAAAGCGCCAGCAAGGTTGCCGTCAGCACCCAAGCCAGTCAGGCCGACATTGCCCTGATCGATCGCGACAAGGTTGCCAGAACCGCCGCCCTGATCGACAAACGCTTCGCTGCCATCGCTGTCTTGCGCGACAAAGACAAAAGACGGGGCGCCGGTGCCAGATTGGTTAACCTGAGCAAAAGCGTTGGTGCCACCGATAGTACCTTGGGTGACCGAAGCGTCATTGGTGTCGTTAATCTGTGTGACGAAAGCTTCATTTCCGAGGCCAGCTTGCACCACTAGAGTGGAGTTATCGAAACCGTCTTGGATGACGGTAGCGATTGCGTTTTGCGAACCGTTGATGGTTCCACCGACGAGATCAGTGTTGCCTTGGTCGATATCAACAAAGTTGTTGATGCCGCCACCTTGAGTGACCGTTGCGCTCGCACTGACCGAGTTTTCCTGATCGACAGTGGCAGTGTTGAGGTCAGCGGTATCAGTCTGATTGATAGTAGCTTCGCCGAAACCGCCATTGCCGGTTTGAGTGATAATCGCGCTTCCATCAATACCAGCTTGATTGGTGGTTGCAGTATCGCCGTTCAACGCGTCCTGATTGATGTCAGAATTGTTGCCAGTGCTCGACTGAGTAACAGAAGCTGTGTTCTCGTCGCTGTTTTGATCGACTGTCGAAGTGTTCGAACCGGTTTGCGTGACATTGGCACCGTTGCCATTGCCATTTTGAGTAACCGTCGAAGTGCTTTGCGCAAATGCTGGACCGGAAATGGCCAGAGCCAGAACCGATGCGCCTGTCAGTATCACTTTATTCATAATTTACCCCTATTGAGCCTTACTTGCAGAATGCGACCCGGGGACGTTTTCGCCCCTCGGTTTTGCATAGCTAACGCGCGCGTTGCCGAAACAGCGCTCGCCTTGCTTGCTTTTCTTTTGACCCTCACGCTGCTGGATAGCCGACAGCGAACCTCTCATGCGATTGAACTGCGCACTTGTCTGATTATGAGACGAATGCGTAGCCAACCTTATGATTTCTTTGCCCGCGGTTCTTTCGTCGCGTTGCTGTTAATTGGGGGAACATAACTCCCCCGAATTCAATCTTTCATCACAGCTATAACGTCTGTAGCATCCCACAGGTTCAAAGCTGTCAGTATTATCTCATGGTGTAGGCGCTACCCCCTGTGTGGCGGTGACCGAAGAAAGGTTGGAAGAGCCATCTTGCGTGACATCGGCCGTGATGCCTGTCCCCGTCTGCTCAATTCCAGATGAATTGCCTGCGCCTTGTTGATTGACCGTTGCAGCCAAATCATCGCCGTTTTGAAGCACTGCTGATGAGCTTTGCGCAAAGGCCGGTGCGCCTGCTGCCAAAGCGATGATTGACGCTCGGGCCAATACAACTTTGTTCATCAAAAGTGCCCCCTTATGGATGAGCCGCGCAGTGGCTTGGCCATCCGGCGGGGACAAAATTGCCCCCATTTCTTAGCCGCAAGACGAACCCCCCGCCCATCTTGATGCATTTGGTGTGACACCGGACGAGCCCCGCTCGCCCGGCATCTCATATTCAAATCATCGCTTAGTTTACGATCATAATCGGCACTACCGCCGACCCTTGGGTTACCGTGGCAGAGTTACCATCACCGGTTTGCATCACAGTCGACGTGTTCGCGCCAAACTGGTTCACATCAGCAAAGTTACCTGAACCTTCCTGCACGATGGTGCTGATCGCATTATCGCCGATTTGTTCGTTTTCTGCGATGTTGCTGCCACCGGCGACAAGAGCGTTCTGCGTAATCGTGCTCTGATTGCCGCCTCCTTCTTGCAGGATGGCCGCGCTGTTGTCGTTACCGTCGCCGCCGGCAGTTGTGCCCTGGTCGATGTCTGCAAGGTTGGTAGCGCCGGTCCCGATTTGGACGACGAAGGCAGAGTTGCCGACGCTGTCCTGCAGGATATCAACCGCATCAGCAGTACCCAATTGCTGTACAAAAGCGGTGCCGCCACTACCGTTGGTAGCACCTTGGGTCACAAATGCTTGATTGAAACCATCCGCGCCGGTTTGTTCAATCGTTGATGTTTGATCGAGGCCACCCTGGATGGTCAGCGCGAGGTTGTCCGAACCAGCTTGCGTGATGGAGGAGTTAGCATTTTCTGCGGTCGCGACTGTGCCCCCGAATTGCGCGGTGTCACCTTGTTGGATTGCTGCGAAACTGCGCTCTCCGGCGTCCTGAGTGATCGATCCCGTACCATTGACTGAATTGGTTTGCGTAATTTCGGCAGTTGTCGCGTCGGATACGCCAGCGCCTTGAGCGATACCGGCAACGTTGCCGTCCGACGTGCCGTCCTGAATGACGTCAGCAAACGAGTCCACACCAGCCTGAGCGACATTTGCCGTATTCGAGCCACTCGCTGTCTGATCAATGTCGGAATCGTTGTTGCTGCCCGACTGACCAACAGTCGCCGCATTGCCATCACCGATCTGATCAATGTCAGACACGTTAGAACCCGTTTGGGTTACATTAGCGCCGTTGCCGTTGCCGGTTTGGGTCACATCCGAAATGCTCTGCGCAAAAGCCGGTCCGGCTGTTGCGAGCGCCAAGATGGAGGCGGCTGTGAAAATGGTCTTTTTCATGATTATTGTACCCTCTTCAGTTACTTGTTTTGTGGTTCGAATGAATTTGCGAAGTGCTTTAGGATGGAGCGACGACATTCTGGCTGACGGTCACGGCGTTGCTGTTGCCCGTCTGTGTAACTCCGGAAACGTCACCCGTGCCGCCTTGCGACACGATCGCGCTGTTCGTATTGCCGTCTTGCATGATGGTCGATGTGGTCATCGATGCGCCTAAGACTGTTGTCAGTGATGCACTGTTGTCATCGCCCGTTTGCGTAATCATCGACGCGCCCAGATTGCCACTTTGCATCACGGTTGATGTGTTGCCCGAGCCAGCATTCTGATCAATGTTCGACGTGTTCTCACTGCCAATTTGGGTCACAAACGCCATGGCGCCTGTATCAATCTGATCAGTGATCGAACTGTTCATATTGCCCGATTGGTTGACGTTATTCACTGCGTCTTGGCCCGGCTGATTAACCGATGCAAAGTTGTCATTCCCGCCTTGCACGAAAGTTGCAGAGTTATTCTGGTTGCTCGTTGAGCTGGCGCCGTCGCCTTGACTTACAATGCGCGCCTCGTTGCGATCGCCTGATTGATCCACTGAGGCAAGATTGAGTTCGCTGATTTGACGGATCACAACCTCATTGTTGTCGCCGCCCTGAGTGACAAAAACCTCGTTATCATCGTCCAGCGGGCCAAGTCCGTCGATACCCTGCTGAACGTCAGACACGTTGTCATTGCCAGTCTGGGTGATGGTGGCTTCTTGATTGTCGGAGATATCACCCTGCACCAAAGTCTGCGTGTTGCGCAGGCCCAATTGGGTTACAATCGCGTCGCTGTTTGAGGCGCGTTGGTTGACGGTCGAAATGTTATCTTCGCCGCCTTGAGAAACCTCAGCGTTCTGATTGTTATCATTCGTTTGCGTGATGGTGCTGGTGCCGCGGTCCCCGAATTGATCAAGGTCAATCGTGCCATCAATATTGTTTTGCAGGATGGTCGAAATGTTGTCGTCGCCATCCTGAAAGATGTCCGCGGCGTTATCGACATTAGACTGGTTGACGGTCGAACTGTTGTTCAGCCCACCTTGAACCAAAGTAACCTCCATCTCAGTGCCGCTTTGCGTCACATTCGAAAGGTTGGCATCGCCAAATTGAGTGGAGTCGACCGATTGATTGGCCCCAGCTTGGGTGACGTCGCTGGTGTTAGTCACCAGCGCAGGAGCACCCAGATCGAACCCATTTTGATCCACTACGACCGAGCTATCGTCTGCACTTTGCTCAACCGTCGACAGGTTGCCACCATCGGGACCACCCTGTGTGACCATCACATCACTGTCATTGCCAGTTTGATTAATCGTACTGTCATTGCTTTGTGCAAGAGCAGGTGCACTCACAGTTAGAGCCAGTGTGGATGCCGCTACGTATACGTAGTTCTTCATATTGCTTCATCTCCCCAACCAGGCGATGACAACAAAACACCACGGCGCATTCAGATGCCGGGTTATCAGGTTACCGCCTTCAAATTCCTGCACGCATCGGAGTTGCAGCTCCTTTGCGTGCGTTTTTGCGACCCAAACCATGCGCCCGGATTTTTAACCGGTGCGCACACTCATCGCAATTTATCGGCTAGGACCCTCCGTCCTCGCCATCTTCACTTTCAACTACGGTCAAGGCGGTCAAAGAACCAGCCCGCTCAACCGCTTCTTGCACATCTCTCGCTTCGTAGATGCCATCGCGCTCCGCACGATAGGTCGTCATCAAAGCCTCGGTTTGATCCATGTCGGCGAACCGCCAAAGACCCAGATCAACCCCTTCAAGGACCAATCCGTAAACGGCCTTTTCGATCGCTTGTTGTAACGCGACCTGATCGGGCTCGTTCGAAGTGATACCCCATTCCGCCTCTAACAATTCGCGGAATGCGACAAAGCGATAAGCGCTTGCGCCGATTGCCTGACTGGCGATGGTTTTGGAGGCTTGGACGTTGGTGAGAACCTCGCCGGTCCGCACAGAGACGGCGCGCAAATACACCGTCACGGTATCCTGACGATACTCGGTCCGCGCACCAATGCCGAGGAACGCCGCGCCAGCACCACCAGTGACAGTGTTGGTGTCATACCCGACAATGCCGCCTTCGAGCAGGACGCCCGCAAACAGCAGCGCTGGCAAAGCGTTGGGATCAACTTCCTCTTCGCCCAGATACCGGCGGCGCATTTCACCAATGATCTGGCGTTCTTTTAGGAGGTTATCGAGCCGTTCACGCTCAACAACGGTGAACCATTGCCGGTTGCCTGCATCCTGCAACGCCTTGACCAGGATTGATCCTGCGCCTTGCGTTACGGCGCGCGACAAGGTCTGGCCTGTATTGCTGGGGCGGAACTGCCCGGTTTGATCGGTAAAGCCATAGACCGCAATCGCGACCTGCCGTTGAGGACCGGGTAGATCCTGAAGCAGATTTTGCGTCTGCGTTTTCTTTGGGAAATAAGCGAGACTGGTTTCTTCGGGCAGCAGGTCGCGGCCGTTTTGCCCAACGCTCATACACCCGCTCAGGCCCAGAGCCAGCGCAGCCAGCACGCCCAGTTTCGAAAGCACTCGCATCAATTCACCTCAATGAAGAGTGGGATCACGATGCGTGTTTCTTCGCCGCTATCATCGTTGCGGATGATCAGCGTGACATCATCAAGCGAGCGGAAGAACTCAATCGTCTGGCCGCCAAAGCTGATCGTGCCCTGCTCCTGCGGATTGTCGCCAAAGATCGCGTCAACGATCTGCGATGAAAGCGCCGACAACAGGCGCGATTCCAACTGACGAGCAAAAATGCTGGATTGGTTGTTGCGATCAACCGCATCGGGATCGCTGGTGTCATTTTGCGCGTTTGCGATGCCCAAAATGTGATTTGAATTGAACGGGTTGCCGCCAAAAGTGGGGCTGATCGGTTGATGGACCAGATCTTGAGCCATAGCTGGGCTTGCGAATGCAAGGCATGTTGTTGCCAAAGCGACCGCTGTAAAGCGCATCATGTTAATCCCTTCTGCCCCGAGGGACAGCCCTTACCAGTGTTAACCATTCAAAGCGTAGCACCACGCCACCTTTTGACCGCGAGTCGACAGAAGACATAACAGTTTCAAGCGCTTTGGCTAGCAAATCCGGGGGCTTCGCGGGTGTTTGGCGGATGCGTACAACACGCCAGCGACACCCGTGAAGATACACAATGATACACTTATGGTTAACGGCAAGGTAGGCAGGGCGGCGCAGCCAGAGAGCCCCATTTCGCTCTTTTTCGGACGTTAGAGATTGGGCCGAAGCCAGCGTTCTGCGGTCGCCAAATCGACGCCGCGGCGTGCTGCGTAATCTTCCAACTGATCGCGACCAATCTTGGCAACCCCGAAATATTGCGATTCCGGATGGCCAAAATAAAACCCACTCACAGCCGCCGTCGGCCACATCGCAAAACTCTCTGTCAGGCTCAATCCGACATTCTTTTCCGCTTCGAGAAGTTCGAAGAGGATCGGTTTGAGCGAATGGTCCGGGCAAGCGGGATAGCCGGGAGCGGGACGGATGCCGCGATATTCTTCCTTGATCATCGCCTGATTGGTCAGCTGCTCGCCGGGAGCATAGCCCCACAGATCCTTGCGAACATGGGCATGCAATGCTTCTGCCAGGGCCTCTGCGAACCGGTCCGCCAGCGCTTTCAGCAAGATATCGGAATAATCATCCTTATCCTCTTGGAAGCGCGCGGAATGCTCTTCGATCCCATGGATGCCGACCGCAAAGCCGCCTATCCAATCGCCATCGGGATCAATGAAATCGGCCAAGCACATATTGGCCCGGTCGCGCGACTTCTTGATCTGTTGGCGCAGCATGGGAAGGCGAACATGTTCCTCGCGCCGGACGCGGTGCACAGTGATATCATCGCCATCGCGCGCGCAGGGCCACAAACCGCAAACACCGCGCGCGGTCAGCCACTTCTCGCTGATAATCTTGTCCAGCATCGCATCGGCGTCAGCTTTAAGGCTGCGCGCGCTTTCACCGACCACATCATCGTCAAGTATCTTGGGGTAGTTGCCGTGCAATTCCCATGCCCGGAAGAACGGCGTCCAGTCGATGAATTCACGCAAATCCTCCAGCGACCAATCGTCAAAGACGTGCACTCCGGGTTTCAATGGCGGCGCAGGCTTATCGGAGAGATAGGCGTCGTAATAGTTCGCCCGCGCTTCCTCGATACTCATCAGCTGCTTTTCTGCTTTGCCCGCGCGCGCATCGCGGACATGGGTGTATTCATCGGCCACTTCGCCAACAAATGGATCGCGCTGAGTGTCGGACAACAGTTTTGATGCCACACCGACCGCACGGCTCGCATCAAGCACGTGGATCACAGGGCCATCGTAATTGGTGTCGATCTTAAGCGCAGTATGAACCTTGGAAGTGGTCGCACCGCCGATCAACAGCGGCATTGTCATCTCGGCACGCTGCATCTCCTCGGCAACCGTCACCATCTCGTCGAGCGAGGGCGTGATCAGCCCGGAAAGCCCGATCATATCCGCGCCATTGTCATTGGCCGTTTTGAGGATGTCCTGCCACGGCACCATGACGCCCATATCGACGACTTCATAGCCATTGCACTGGAGAACGACGCCGACGATATTCTTGCCGATATCGTGCACATCGCCCTTCACCGTGGCCATGATGATCGTGCCTTTGGCTTTCGCATCTTCACCGCCAAGCAGCGCCTTTTCTTCCTCAATATAAGGGATCAGATGCGCCACGGCTTTCTTCATCACCCGCGCCGATTTCACCACTTGGGGCAGGAACATTTTGCCGCTGCCGAACAAGTCGCCAACGACATTCATGCCGTCCATCAAAGGGCCTTCGATCACTTCAATCGGGCGACCGCCAGAGGCTGCCAGCGCAGCGCGCGCTTCTTCGGTGTCGGCGACGACATGCGCGTCAATGCCTTTGACCAAAGCGTGCTCCAGCCGCCGGGTCACTTCCCAGCCACGCCATTCCGCCTCTTGCTTTTCGTCTTCCTTGCTCTTGCCCTTAAAGCTCTCCGCCAGGGCAATCAGCCGCTCGGTCGCAGTATCCCCGCCCTCTACAGGGCGCATCAAGATCACGTCTTCGCACGCATCTCGCAGCACCGGGTCAATCGTGTCATAGACATCCAACTGACCCGCATTGACGATAGCCATATCAAGCCCAGCCGGGATCGCATGATAGAGAAACACAGAGTGCATCGCGCGGCGCACAGTCTCATTCCCGCGAAAGCTGAAAGAGAGGTTCGACAGCCCGCCAGACGTCTTGGCATATGGACATTGGGCCTTGATCTCACGCACCGCCTCGATGAAGTCGAGGCCATAGCGATCATGCTCTTCAATGCCGGTCGCGACCGCGAACACATTGGCGTCAAAGATGATGTCTTCGGGCGGAAAACCGATCCCTACCAGCAGATCATAGGCGCGCTTGCAGATCTCGACCTTGCGCTCCTTCGTGTCCGCCTGACCTTCGGTATCGAACGCCATGACGACCACAGCCGCACCATAGGCCATGCATTTGCGCGCTTGTTCAAGGAAAGCCTCTTCGCCTTCCTTCATGCTGATCGAATTCACGATGGGTTTGCCGGAGACGCATTTTAGGCCCGCCTCGATCACGTCCCATTTTGAGCTGTCGACCATCACCGGCACGCGGGCGATATCGGGTTCGGCAGCGATCAATTTGAGGAAAGTCGTCATCGCGTGTTCCGCGTCGAGCAGACCTTCATCCATATTCACATCAATGATCTGCGCACCGTTCTCGACTTGTTGGCGGGCGACCTCAACCGCAGCGGCATAATCATCCGCCATGATAAGCTTCTTAAACCGAGCTGAGCCGGTGACATTGGTGCGCTCACCAACATTGATGAAACGGGCAGTGGATTGTTCAGTCATGGTGTCATTTCTGCGTGGAGGTCGCGCGCAAGTACGAGGTCATCATAGAGTTTCCCGCCAACATTAAACTGGCGGGTCCCAATCGGGTTGAATGCGTTTTTGGTGTAAAAGGCGATGGCGCGATCATTGTCCGCCTTCACGCCCAAAAGCAGCCTTGGATAGGCAGAGCAACTGGCGAGCACCGCGTCGAACAATCGCGCGGCAATCCCGGAACCGTGAAAGCGTGAGAGCACATATATCTTCTTCAGCTCAATATCGTCATCGCGCGCCGCTTCCAGTTCGGGCGCCGTCAGCAGTGCATAGCCCACCGGCGAACCATCCAGCTCCGCCAGCCAAGCTTTTGCGCCTTGATCAATAAGCTTCGTCAAATAGGCCGGAGCATGCTTTTCACGGCAATGCGCGACCAGAGCTTCGCCAGAAATCTGCCCTGCAAACGTCTCCAAAAACGTCGCATCGCTAATCAACGACAGACGCGCGGCATCCTCCGCGCTGGCCGCGCGGATTGTGACTTTGGTTGTTTGTGGCTGGCTGTCGCTCATGCCGCGACGGTAAAGGCTTCTAGTCCCGACAAACGCATTGCCGGTTCAGGGCTGGGAACGCCGCGCGGGTCGATACCGCTGACGGCTTTGGCCATCGCCGCAATATGCGCTGGCGATGATCCGCAGCAGCCCCCCAGAATGTTCACTTGGCCTTTGTCAGCCCATTCCTTGACCAAGCCAGCCGTCGTTTCCGGCATCTCGTCATATTCGCCCAGCTCATTGGGCAGACCCGCATTGGGGTATGCCATCAGCAGCGTGTCCGCGATGCCAGACAGCACCTGAACATGGGGGCGAAGTTGATCCGCGCCAAAGCTGCAATTGAGGCCGATTGTTACTGGGTTCGCATGGCGCACCGCATACCAGAACGCCTCAACCGTGTGGCCTGACAGATTGCGGCCTGACAGATCGGTCAGTGTCATGGAGATCATCACCGGTACATCTCGGCCCAGATCGGCTTCCAATTCCTTCACCGCCATCACGCCCGCTTTCGCATTGAGCGTATCGAACACGGTTTCAATCAGGATAAAGTCGACCCCGCCTTCGATCAAAGCGGTCGCTTGCTCTTTGTATACGGCGGTCAGCTCATCAAAGTCGATTTCGCGAAAACCGGGGTCTTCGACATCGGGGCTTAGCGACAATGTCTTGTTGGTCGGCCCGATGGCACCTGCGATAAAGCGGGGGCGACCGTCCTTTGCCTCGTACTCATCAGCCAGTTCGCGCGCGATTTTGCCGGATGCGATGTTGATCGCGGCGACCTGATCTTCGGCTGCATAATCCGCCTGAGAAATGCGGTTAGCGGAAAATGTGTTGGTCGAAATCACATCCGATCCCGCATCCAGATAAGCGCGCGTAATGTCGCTGATCACATCAGGCCGCGTCAGCGCGAGGATATCATTGTTGCCCTTTTGATCAGCATTCAGGCCGAGCGTTCCCGCATAATCCTCTTCGGTTAGCTTGCGTTCCTGAATTTGTGTTCCGAATGCGCCGTCGAAAATCAGGACGCGCTCTTTGGCCGCCGCCTGAAGACGCTCGCGCGGTGTCGCTGCTGCGCTCATGCTGCTGCTCCTTGGGGGCGCTTGCCCAGCATATGACAGATCGCATAACTCAGCTCTGCCCGGTTGAGGGTGTAGAAATGGAAGTTGCGCACGCCGCCTGCGTAAAGCTTGCGGCACAATTCCGCAGCGATCGTGGCCGACACCAATTGGCGCGCAGCAGGGCGTTCATCGAGGCCATCAAACAGCCCCTCCATCCAGCCCGGAATGGCCGTGCCGCACATGCCCGACATGCGTTGGACCGCAGCAAAGCTCATGACCGGCATAATGCCCGGCACGATCTCTGCATCGATGCCAGCCGCCGCCGCCTCATCACGGAAACGAAAAAAGCACTCTGGATCGAAGAAGAATTGCGTGATTGCGCGGTCGGCGCCTGCGTCAAACTTGGCTTTCAGATTGTCGATGTCGGATTGTGCATCGGGGGAATCCGGGTGCACCTCAGGATAAGCGGCAACCGAGATTTCAAAATCGGCGACCTTCTTTAGACCTGCGATCAACTCAATCGCATTGGCGTATCCGCCGGGATGCGGTTTGTACGTCCCGCCATCGGGCGCGTCACCGCGCAGAGCAACGATATGGCGAATGCCCTCGGCCCAGTAATGGCGCGCAACCTCGTCCACTTCTTCCTTTGTCGCATCGACACAGGTGAGGTGCGCGGCTGCGGGGATCTTCGCATCATTCTGAATGCGCACCACCTGTTCATGCGTGCGTTCGCGCGTCGTGCCACCTGCCCCATAGGTTACGGAGACAAAGCGCGGACCGAGCGGCGAAAGGGTCGCAACGCTATCCCACAGCGTTTGCGCCATCTTTTCCGATTTAGGCGGAAAAAACTCGAAACTGATCGCAATATCGCCGGGCAGATCCGAAAACAGCGGCGCGTCAAGCGCGGTGCGCGCTTCGTGAAGCTGGTTGAGGGTCGGGGTCATAGCTGTGCTTTCTTGGGAGGAATTGCGGCCCTAGGGGCATTTGTAGAGGTGTGGCTTTCAGGAAGCGGGCGGCGTTCGCCAATCCAAATCTTCACAACCAACTCAACGCCTTCAAGCGCAATTGGTTCACTGGCGGCGAACCCGGCATCGCGCATGAGATCGTGCATCTGGCTGTCGGAATAGCCCAGCCGGGCATGCTGATGACGGTCGCGCAACTCTTCGTGATCATGCGATGCAAAATCGACGATGGCGATACGACCACCGGGGCGGGTGACCCGCGCTGCCTCTGCCAAAGGTATTGCCGGGTCGTGGGCAAAGTGCAGCACTTGGTGGAGCAGCACGGTGTCAAAGCTGGCGGCGGCGAAAGGCAGGTCGGTAAAGTCGCCCTGCACCAATTCTATTTGTGCAGCGGGCAGGTGTTGCAGCTTGGCCCGCGCGACACGCAGCATTTCGAGGTTCTTGTCGAGCGCGACGATCCGTTCTGCATCGCTCGCGAACAATTCCGCCATGCGCCCGGTGCCGGTGCCGATATCTAGAACCGCACCCAGTGGGGCATCGCGCAAGGCTGTGCTGAGCTGCTCTTCGACCTGAACATCGCTTATATGGAGCGCGCGCAATTCGTCCCACTCGCTGGCATGACGAGCAAAGTAATCCTCTGCATTGGCATCACGCGCGGCGCGGATAGCGGTGAGCTTGCGGCGATCATCGCTGCAGATTTGGGAGAACTCAGCATTTTCCAGCTCGGCCGTAGCGAGCAGGCGATCCAATGCTGCGAGCACAGGAGCACTCGGTTCGCCGGCGGTAGTGGCCCTTAGAAAAACCCAGCTGCCTTCGCGCCGACGCTCTGCCAGGCCCGCATCGCACAGAATGCCGACATGGCGCGAGACGCGTGGCTGGCTCTGACCCAGCACCAGCGCCAATTCACCCACCGACAATTCCATCGCCGATAAGAGCCGCATAGTGCGCAGGCGTGTGGGATCAGCAAGAGCCTTAAAGATGGCGTCGATGGACATGTGCAAGAACATATAAAGATATTTTTATATGTGTAAATGATCTATCGGACTCAGGTCGACTAGCGCTCCAAACAAAGCAGGTATAGGGCGACGGGAAACAATCGCAAAGGCCCTCGCATTGAAACTTGGCTGCTGTTACTTTCCCGAACATTGGCCCGAGGAGATATGGGCCGAAGATGCGAACCGCATGGCTGCCATGGGCCTATCGCTGGTGCGTGTGGGCGAATTTGCATGGAGCCGGATTGAGCCGGAACCCGGTCGGTTTGATTGGGACTGGTTGGACCGAGCAATCGAGACATTGGGTGCAGCAGGCCTCAAAGTCATTCTGTGCACGCCAACTGCAACGCCGCCAAAATGGCTGGTCGATTCTATGCCCGATATGGTTGCGATTGATGAGCATGGCCGCCCGCGCGGGTTTGGCTCGCGGCGGCATTATTGTTTCTCTCATCCCGAATACCGAGAACAATCGCGCCGGATTACCCGGGCACTGGCTGAACGGTATGGCCAGCACCCCGCCATCACCGCGTGGCAGACCGACAATGAGTATGGCTGCCATGATACGGTGCTCAGTTTCTCTGATGTCGCAGCAACTGCTTTCCGCCTTTGGCTGGAGCGCCGCTATCAGACGATTGAAGCCCTCAACACACAATGGGGCAACGTGTTTTGGAGCATGGAATATCGCTCGTTTGACGAAGTTGATCCGCCCAATCTAACCGTGACCGAGGCGAACCCAGCACACTGGCTCGACTATCGCCGGTTTGCCTCGGACGAGGTTGTGCAGTTTAACCGTGAACAGGTCGAAATCCTGCGCGAGCACTCTCCGGGCCGCGACATCACGCACAACTTCATGGGGTTCTTCACCGAGTTCGACCACCACGATGTCGGGCGCGATCTCGACGTGGCGACATGGGACAGTTACCCGCTGGGCTTTCTCGAACAATTCTGGTTTTCGCGCGAGGAAAAGAGCGAGTATCTGCGCCAAGGGCACCCCGACATCGCTGCATTTCATCATGACCTTTATCGCGGGTGCTCCAATGGTCGCTGGGGCGTTATGGAGCAACAGCCGGGGCCGGTGAACTGGGCGCGCTATAACCCTGCGCCTTTGCCCGGCATGGTGACGCTTTGGACACTGGAAGCGATGGCGCATGGCGCAGAGTTCACTAGCTACTTCCGCTGGCGACAGGCGCCCTTTGCGCAAGAGCAAATGCATGCTGGTTTGCTGCGCTCTGACAGTTCAATCGCAGAAGGGGCGACCGAAGCGTGCGCGGCAGCCGATGTGATCGCGCAATTGGGTGATCAAAAGACGACCAAGGCCCCCGTTGCGCTGGTCTTCTCTTACGAGGCGGCATGGGTGTGCGGGATTCAGCCGCAGGGAGAGAGCTTCCGCTATCTTGAGCTTGTCTATGAATGGTATTCAGCGCTCCGACGGCGGGGTCTGAATGTCGATATTGTGGGATCAGATGCGGCGCTTGATGGATATCAGGCGATTTTTGTGCCGACCCTCCCCATCATAAGCGAGGGCTTTATCGAGAAGCTTGCAAACCTGACATGCCCGGTCCTGATCGGGCCGCGCAGTGGTAGTAAGACTGAAAGTTTCTGCATCCCCTCAGACCTTGCGCCGGGTAATCTTCGCAAGCTGACCCCCCTCGCCATCACCCGTGTTGAGAGCCTGCGTGATGGTGAAATCGAGGCAGGCGATGACTGGACAATTTCGCGCTGGCGGGAGGATGTGTCTACCGAACTTGAGGCTGAATTGGCGCTCAATGATGGGCGGGGCATTGTGTTCGCCAATGATAACTTGCGCTATTGCGCGGCGTGGCCGGATCGCCCGCTGCTCGACCTCTTGGTTACGCGGATCGCGAACGAGGCTGACATCGCTTTGGTCGACGTCCCGAAAGGCCTGCGCCTCCGCCGCACCGCCTCACACGTGTTTGCGATGAACTACTCAAGCAAATCGGTTGACACGACCGCGCTCCAATTGGGCGATCCAGTGATCGGTAAAACTGTGATGCAACCCGCTGGCGTGACGGTGTGGCGAAATGGCTGATCTTGGCTTGCCAATAGAGCCGCTTGCGCACACAAAAGCGCGCCCATGAATGACACTATGACCCCTGACACCCGAACATATGCGATCATCGGCTGCGGCATGATGGGCCGTGAACATATGGCCAATCTCGCGCTGGTCCCCGGTGCGGAGCTGGTCGCGATCGCCGACCCTGACGAAGGGTCACGTTCAGCCGCGCGCATCCTTGCTCATGAGCTTGGCCAGTCGATCCAACTGTTCGAAGACAGCACCGAGATGATGGTCAAGGTCAAACCCGACGCCGTCATCATCGCTGCGCCCAATTTCACCCATTTCGACATTGTTCAGCCTGTCATGCTGTCGGGCGCTGCGATCCTGCTCGAAAAACCGATGTGCACCAGCGTGGAGGACGCCGCCGTTCTGGCGCGCGCGGCTAGTGGGTATGACAGCCTGTTCTGGGTTGGGTTGGAATACCGATACATGCCGCCCGTCACCCGCTTTATTGAGCGGCTGCATGCGGGCAAAATCGGCGATGTGAAAATGCTCAGCATTCGCGAACATCGCTTCCCATTCCTTGAGAAAGTCGGCGACTGGAACCGCTTTAACCGCAACACTGGTGGGACTTTGGTAGAGAAGTGCTGTCATTTCTTCGACCTGATGCGTCACATATTGCGTGATGAACCGGTGCGAGTGTTTGCAAGCGGCGCACAGGATGTGAACCACCTTGATGAGCGATATGACGGCGAAGTGCCTGACATTATCGACAACGCCTATGTCATGGTCGATTTCGCGGGCGGGACGCGCGCGGTGCTGGATCTGTGCATGTTTGCAGAGGGGTCGGAGCAGCAGGAGGAAATCTGCGCCGTGGGCCCGATTGGCAAAATGGAAGTGAAGCTGCCTTTGGGCGAAGTGACATGGTCCCCGCGCGACAAATCAGGCCCGGTATCGACCCACATTGCGACCCCTGCCGCTGCGATGGCGGCGGGTGATCACCACGGCGCGACCTACTTTCAACAGCGCGATTTTCACCAAGCTTTGATCGATGGCACCCCGCCGCTTATCAATGCGAGTGACGGTTATCGTTCGGTCGCTATTGGCGCTGCTGCGCAACAGAGTATCGCAACCGGACTGCCGGTGCCGATAGAATTCTTGGATAAGGACTGACATGCTGGAAACCATGCCCCGCAATGGCTTTGGCCTATGGAAAATCCCGCGTGAGGATACTGCAGCGAATGTCATCGAGGCCATTCGTGCAGGCTATCGCCATTTTGACAGCGCCGCTGATTACGCCAACGAGGCTGAGACGGGCGAGGGTCTGGCGCAGGCTATTGCAGAGGGCTTGGTGACCCGCGAAGAACTGTGGATCACGTCTAAGCTTTGGAACACATTTCATGCGCCCGAACATGTCGAGGAAGCCTGCCGCAAGACGCTTGAGGATTTGCGGGTCGATTGCCTTGATCTTTACCTGATCCACTTTCCCATTGCGCTCGAATATGTTCCCATCGCGACCCGCTATCCGCCCGAATGGTTGAACAATTCAGAAAGCGGCCAGCCAGAGATGAAGCGCGCGCCTGTGCCGTTGCATGAGACATGGGCGGCGATGGAGGCTTTGGTGGACAAGGGCCTCGTGAAGCGGATCGGGGTTTGCAACTACAACTCAGGCTTGCTGCATGATTTGATGAGCTATGCGCGGATCAAACCTGCCATGCTGCAGATTGAGGCGCACCCTTATCTGACACAGGAAAAGCTGATCCGTCTTGCAGGCGATTATGGGATGGACGTAACCGCGTTCTCACCCTTGGGGGCGCAAAGCTATTTTGAGCTCGATATGGCTGCCGAGGGCGAAAGCCTGCTAGGCACAGCCCCGGTGATGGTGGCAGCACAAGCGCATGATAAAACGCCCGCTCAGGTCCTGCTGCGATGGGGTGTGCAACGTGGGACGGCGATCATACCCAAGACGACCAAGCCAGAACGGATGCGCGAGAACCTCGATATTGATGACTTTTCATTAAGCGCGGTAGAAATGGCCGCGATCAGTGCACTAAACCAGAACCGGCGGTTCAACGATCCCGGCGTGTTCGCAGAGGCCGCCTTTGGCGCGTTCCACCCGATCTATGACTGATATGACAGACAGCGAATTTCCCGGCATCATTGCGGGCGGCGGCGATCTGGCTGCGTTCCTTGGCGCGAATAAGGGTGCGGTTGATGCGGCATTGGCCGATGCCGGGTCATTGTTGTTTCGCGGGTTCGACGTGCCCGACCCACACGCCTTTGATGCAGCGATTGAAGGGTTCGGCGAGGCTGGCTTTACTTATGAAGATTCCCTGTCGAACGCGGTGCGCACCAATGTGACGTCGCGCGTCTTCACCGCCAACGAAGCGCCGCCGACAACCGAGATATTTCTCCATCACGAAATGGCGCAAACGCCGCTCTACCCTTCCAAGCTGTTCTTCTATTGCGAGATCGCGGCGGAAGAAGGCGGAGCGACACCGTTATGCCGCTCTGATTGGGTGCTGGATCGATTAAGCGAAGAAGCGCCCCAATTTGTTGCTCGGATCGAGGAACAAGGCGTGCGCTACACCAATGTCATGCCGGGCGACGATGATGCCGGTTCAGGCCAAGGACGGTCTTGGCGTAGCACCTTGAGTGCCGCTGATAAAAGTGAAGCAGAGGCGCGGTTGCAACATCTCGGCTATAGCTGGCAATGGCGCGAGAATGGCACATTGCAGGCGACGACGCCCGTTCTGGATGCAGTACGAGTGCTGCGCGATGGCAGACGCACATTCTTCAACCAGTTGATCGCTGCTTTTCGCGGATGGGCCGATAGCCGCAATGATCCCAACCGTGCGATCACCTTTGGCGATGGCACTCCGATCACTACCGAAGAGATGGCCCCTGCAATCGCGATTGCGGACGAGCTGACCTACGACCTCGCATGGCAGCCAGGCGACGTGGCGTTGGTCGACAATTTTCTAGTGATGCATGGCCGCCGACCGTTCTCAGGCAAACGCCGGGTGCTTGCATCACTCGTAGCTTAGGACAGGACGGCGGGCCGCAAAGACCCAGACCGCGATATTGCCGATCACAAGCAGCGCGATCGAAGCGGTGAACATCGCGCCCAGCCCTGCACCAGAGGCAAGGCCGATGGGTGAGAAAAGCAGATAAGTCGCCACGACACAGCTGAACAATGTCACCGCCAGTGGCTTTGCAAAGCGCCACGGGGTCATATCGACCTGTTCATTCCGGGTGAATTCCCACGCCTGCTCACGCGGCTTTAACCAGCCACAGATCAGCATTATCCCTACCTCAATCACGAACAGCACCGCGTAAAGGTGGATGAAGTGCAAGGTGATCACATCGTCAAAGACAAAGCGGATGAGGCCATAGGCGATGACGTGAAAGACGATCACGATCTTCGCACCCAGCGCCGGAACCCGCGCCGTGAACAGGCCAACAATCACGATCACGATGGTCGGAATGTTGTAGAAACCTGTGAAGATGCGGATGATCTGCCACAATCCCTCGGGGGCAAATGACAGCAGTGGCGCGACCACGAAAGAGAACAGCGCGATCACCACGCTCGCGATCTTTGCCACCCGCACCAGCTCTGCATCGCTCGCCTTTTCTCCGCGAGCGGGCGCGTAGATATCGAGGCTGAACAGGGTCGCTGCACTGTTCAACAGCGAGTTGAAGGAGGAGAACACTGCTCCCAGCAAAACGGCCAAGAAGAAACCGGAGAGATAGACCGGCAACACATCGCGGATCAGCCTAGGGTAAGCTTGATCAATCGGCTCCATTCCAGAGCCGTAGAGGTGGAACGCGATCACGCCGGGGATCATCATCATAAACGGGACCATGATCTTGAAGAAGCCGGAGAACAAAACCCCCTTCTGCCCCTCGGCAAGGCTGCTCGCGCCCAAGGTCCGCTGGATCACATATTGATTGGTGCACCAATAAAACAGATTGGCGAAAATCATGCCGGTAAACAATGTACCAAATGGCGTGGGATCATCCGTGGCACCAATCGCATTGAGCTTTTCAGGATGCTCAGTGGTCAACTCTTGAAGCCCCGCCCCAAAACTCCCCTCGCCCAGTGCAACAAGTCCTAAAACCGGCACTAAAATGCCAATAATGAGCAGTCCCACGCCGTTCAATGTATCCGAAACCGCAACCGCACGCAGCCCGCCAAACACCGCGTAGATCGACCCAGTCACACCTATCAGGACGATGGTCAAAACCAGCGCACTGAAACTGTCGAGCCCGGTAAGCTCGGGGATGTCAAAGAACGCTGTGACTGCCAGCGCGCCAGCATAAAGCACGCCGGGGATCGTCACGAGACCATAGCCAAGCATGAACAACAGCACCGACAGCCTGCGCACATCGGCATCGAACCGATCATTCAGAAACTGCGGTAGCGTCGTGAAAGCACCGGCGAGATATTTGGGCAGGAATACCAGCGCCATTGCGATGGTCGCAACTGCCGCCGTCACCTCCCAACCCATGCTCGACATGTTGAAGGCATAGGCCGAACCGTTAAGCCCGGTCAGCTGTTCAGCAGACAGGTTCGTCAGCAGCAAAGACCCAGCGATAAAGGTTGCGCCCAGCCCTCGTCCGGCAAGAAAATACCCATCTTTGGTGTCGGCAGTTCCGCGCGTTTTCGCCCAGCTGATCCAGCCCACCAGCCCCATAAAGAACACACAGCTCGCAAGCGTGAAGAACAGGTTCGTATCGTTCATTTGGCACGGCTCGCGATCAAGGTGCGGTAGTGATCGATCAACTGGTCCTCGCCAACCTCAGGGGTCGCGTCCGCGTCGTATAAACCCGTCTTGGGATCAAGCACCAACATGCTTTGCGTCGCGTAATAGCGCGCAATCCGCGCATATTCCGCCTTTGCGGCAAACCAGTCTGAAAATCGCGCACCTAGTGACAAGACGCCCGCCGCAACCCCAAACATGGCGACCGGGACAGAACGGAAATGCGGCTCCATACCGGCTGCCTCAAACAGCAAGTGCCCTTGTATGCGCGGCGTGATCGCAGGCCCCGGTCCGCCTATTGCGAGAGTTTCACCGCGCCGTTCACCATCTACCACGCAATCAGCGATATACCGCGCAAGGTCGGCATCGCTAATTGGCTTACACTGCGTCAGTTCACCATCGCCGAATAGGAGGAACGGCTTGCCCGATAGAACCCGATCGATCTGCCCAGACAGCGATTTGAAAAATGCAGTGGGGCGGATGATTGTGTGGTCGATCACAGAAACCTTAAGCAGGCTTTCAAACCGCAATTTCGCGCGCTGAAATGCGAGTTGTGGGCGCTGAACACAGATTGCCGATAGCAAAAGGAAATGGTCCACCCCGGCCCCTTCAGCGGCTTTCAAGAGAACCCGATTGCACTCAAAATCGACCGCTTCTGCATCTTTGGGTGAGCCACTGCGCGATGCGATGCATGAGATCACGGTGGCGGCGCCGTTAGCGCTCAACAATTCACCCAGCGCCGCCCCATCAAACAAGTCGACTTCGCAGACCGTCGCTCCGGGAATCTGCTTAGCCTGTCCATCATTCGAGCGAACCAACGCCAGAACTCGGTGACCATCGGCCATCAGTGCTTGAACAACCGCACCGCCAATCGTCCCGCTAGCCCCTGCGACCGCGATGGTTTTGCTCTCAATTGCGCTGTTATTCCCGTTCACGAACCAAGCGTAGCAGCAGTGTGCAGACCGTCAATTCATGCTGCTGATCAGCGTGCCAACTCGGACGCTTGTTCGGTGACGATCTGCAAACCCACCTCAAACACCTCATCACGCCCGGCTGCAACACCTTCACGCGTTGGCGACGCGAGAACATCAGGCACAACGCCGATCAGATGATGCTGGCTGTCGTCGCGATTGAGGACGAGCATCCCGGTATAGCGCAGCCCATAACCACCCGGCAGCGCATAGGCAGAAGCATTGCCGTTTGCGCCAGCGGTTGGGGCACCAACGATTGTCCCGAGGTTGTTCTCCTTCACCGTACCCAGCACGGATTCAGCAAAACTGATCGCGCTTGCATTGGTCAGGAACACGATATTTTCGGTGAGCCGCGGGGTCGTTGGGGAAATCGTCCAACCGCCATCTAAGTCATAAGTCGCCTCGCCATCCGGCCCGGTAAATTGCGGGCGCAGGAACTTTGCTGAACGGATAGTTTGATCAGCAAGCTGGCTGATCCACTGCGTGTTCACTCGAAGATATCCGCGCAAATCAATCACGATGCCTTCAGCATCGGTCAATTGCACCATGGCCTCATCCAATTGAGACTGGTTTATTCGGCTGAGATCGACATAGAAAATGCCGGGATCAACTTCCTTGACGGTTTGGGGGCGCAGCTTGGCAAACTGCCCGCTTTGCAGATATTGTCCCATGCTAAGCGTCACTGTGCTCTCTTGCCCCGCAAGATCGCTGACCGACAACTCAACCTCGTCACCAGCCAAGCCGAACCGGGAACGGCGCTGCGCAATAGCCAGACTGTATTGGTCGCTTCCAGAAATATGATCCATATGCTCGGAAATGACTTGTGATGAGGGCGTCCCTTTAATGGCGGTGACGGTCATGCCAGGCTCAATATCGGCAATTCCATCGGCGACCGCTGTGATGACTAACTCGCCATCAATCATCTCCCAATCAATTGGCAGAATGGCATTGATATCAGATGGATAAACAATTGCGCCATGCCCATCATCAATCTCGGAGATCAAACGCTCCAAAACGCGCTGGAACTCCTCATCATCGGCAGCCTGCGCACCCTGTGTCAGAGCCCGCGCCAACGCGACGTCCCAATCCGCGTCGACCACATCCCAATAAGGATAGAAATGAGAGAGTAGCGACCACGCAGTGGTGATCGATGCCAAACGGGTTGTCCGGTCATGCCCAGATGGCGTCCAACTTTCAGGTTTGTGAGCAAAGCCCCCTTCCCATGTGACAGCTGACAAGGTCTCCGAGCGTGTGTTGAGAAAGGCATAGAGCGGCAATCTGAACGACAGACCACCGGGCAATTCCTCCGTCAGTATCTTGCTTTCATCCACCCTCTCGACACTTACACGCTGCGACGAATAGGCAGGCCCCGTTCCTCCCAAGCCAAGGTGCTGCCACTCCAAAGCGAGGCCTTGCGGAGCCGCCATATCAGTCAGTTTATCGGTTGAGCCGACAACAATCTCCAGCGTCGGAGCCAGCGGCATAAACACCTGTCGTAGAGCCTCCGCAAGCTCAGCCGGATCGGACGACCGCTCAATATCTGGAATCGATGATATAGCCAGCTGGTCCCAATTCGCGTTCACCGCTGCATCGGACGGATGGAACCAGCGTACCAATCCATAGAGCCGGGCAAATGCAGCCAGATTTTGCACACCCCTTTCGCCTATGGGCATCGCGGCAACATCGCCTTCCATCGGTTCAAGCCGTGGTACGTTTTGCGATTGCTCATCAGCCATTGTGGTCGGGTCGGGACCCAGGTCGATGAGCTCTACATTGTCCAGCCACACCTCACCCTCGCCGAGCACCAAAATTCCAATTGTGATCCGAGCGGCGGAGGGGTCGACAGTGCCTTCGACTGTGTAAGTCTGCCATTCATTCTCACTGATCGGGCGGTCACGCATATTGTCGAAAAAGCCAATCGAACCATCGGCTTTGTCGACACGGAACCATAGACCCGTATGCTGCGAAGCGGACGCGCCGGCTTTCGCACTGGCAGTCAGCCTCAACCGGTGTCCACGATAGGCAGTGGCGTCGATGGATTGAGCGATATTGCCAAAGGCCGCCTCAGCGTCATCGACCGAGAACAGATGGATGCTTTGTGCACCGTCGGTTTGCGTCTCCCGATCAATCTCGGCTTCGTATCCGGTGCCCGTATTGGCATTGCTGAACCAGCCCGTCGGCATCCCATCTTCGTTGAGCACTTCAAGACTAGGATTGCTCAGGATGTTTGCGTCCTGCGCAGAGGCGGGAGCAGCGACCAGTGTGAGCGCGACACCGATCAAACCGAAAATCAAACGCGCATTCTCCATCGAGCATCCTGTCTTTGCGGCTTGCTGGGCCGAGAGATTGAACTTCCAACGTATGAGAGACGTTTATGCCGCATCAAGGCTTTTCTCGTGGATGGCGTCCCTCAGAGTCGCAAGTCGAAATACGTCCACTCGGTTCAGATGTGTCAATCAAGAGTAAAAAGATGTAAGTTAACAGACTAATTAACATCAACTCGTCTCAATAGAGGATGAATTCAACTCAAATACAGGTACATGCCACTGTAAAGATAAAGGACGCCTGATAGCCCTATCGGCAGGGATCGGGCTATTTTTAAAGGACTCGTACCATGAAAATACTCGTTTTCGGGGGCGATGGGTTCTGCGGTTGGCCGACTGCACTGCACCTTTCGTCCCAAGGTCATAATGTAATCATAGTCGACAACCTTTCGCGCCGAAGCATTGATTCAGAACTTGGCGTGCAGAGTTTGACGCCGATAGTCGACATTCAACAGCGGATCGAAGCTTGGAAAGACGTCAGCGGCCGATCAATTGCCTTTGTCCTGCTTGATATTGCGCGTGAGGCAGACCGGCTTAATGAACTGATCAGCAATTCCAAACCTGATGCCGTTGTCCATTTCGCAGAACAGCGCGCGGCACCTTATTCGATGCGTGGCCCTTCGGAAAAACGCTACACCGTCGACAACAATGTCAGCGGCACGCACAATCTCTTGGTGGCGCTCGCGCACCATTCGCCGGACACACATATGGTCCATCTCGGCACCATGGGTGTCTATGGCTATAGCGGAAACGGCTTTTCGATCCCTGAGGGATATCTCGACGTCGAGGTGCGCGACGATCATGGGCAGCCGCGTAGCCGCGAGGTCCTGTTCCCGACAAAGCCGGGCAGCGTCTATCACCTGACCAAGTCGCTCGATCAGTTGCTGTTCCAATTCTATGCGCAGAATGACAGCCTCAAGATCACCGATCTGCATCAGGGCATTGTCTGGGGCACTCAAACCGAGGAGACCAAGATGGACCCGCGTCTGGTCAATCGGTTCGATTATGACGGCGAATATGGAACGGTTCTCAACCGCTTTCTAGTCGAAGCCGCAGTTGGCCACCCGCTGACGGTACATGGCACAGGCGGGCAAACTCGCGCATTCATCAATATTCGCGATACTGTACGGTGTATTGAGCTGGCTATCAACGCTCCGCCCAAGAATGGCGAGAAAGTCAAAATCCTCAATCAGATTGCGGAAACGCTAACAGTCATCGATTTGGCAAAACTGGTCGCTCATCGCACCGGTGCAGAAATCACTCATGTGCCGAATCCGCGCGCTGAGGCTGCTGAGAATGAGCTTGTGGTGAGCAATGCGACGTTCCGCTCGCTTGGGCTCGATCCGATCTTGCTCGACAGTGATCGTCTCGAAGGGACAATCGCGTTGTCAAAAGCGCATAGCGACAGGGTGGATTTTGCTATGATCCCTGCGCGCTCTGCCTGGAATGCCAAGCGTGAAATGGAATTGTCTGAAAGCGATCGCGAAGCTGCCTAGGTGTGCAGCTAAGCGCGAAATAGAAAACAAACAGAGGGAATTTCCATGCGTCTTCTAGGGTTAGCCGCGTTGGCATTGGTTCTGGTTGGGGTGCTCATCTTCCTCGGCCAGAGCGGAAGTTTCGACAATGTGTGGGAGCGCGGAGGAAGCGCCGAAACTGCTCGTTTCGAGGATCGCGATTCTGTCGTGCTGGCGAATTTCGACACGGATGGCTCGTCCGTTTTCGGAGCGCCGGTCGTTCAGGAAACGCCTCTGATCCTTTCAGGTATGCCATCCTATGCCGGTCTGGAATTTCGCCTTCCGGTGGACGCGCGCCCAACATCTGGCGATCTCAAACTCAACTTCACCAGCCTTGTTGCCGAAGATGTTGAAGGCGTCTTGCGCGTCACCATCAATGGTGTGAAACGAGCGGATTACCTGCTGAGTGCGGGCGAACGGGTCGACGACCTCGAAGTGCAATTGACGCCGGCGGAACTGACGTCTGGTGTGCTATCAGTTGGATTGAGCCTGCAAGGACGCGGTCCGATCGCAGAATGCACGAGCGATGACGCGATTGCCGCTGTGGTGACGATCAATGGGTCTAGCGGCTTGCAGCTCAACCTGTCGGGCGCACCAGAAAGCACTCGTGACCGCCTTGCTCTTTGGGGTGAGCGGGTTCCGGTGAGTTGGTCAGCGAACATCTCTGGCGATGCGGCTGCAACCGCGCTCCACCGCTCCGCGCTGCTGTTTGACAAAGGCTACAGCCCGATCTTTGCCGGCGATGGCGTCGCAGACGAAGCGCTTATCAATTTGGCGGGACAAGCGACCAGACGCGATGCGTTCACCGTTCCTGCGAGCTACCCAATCTCGCTGTCGAGCGACCCCAACAATCAAGGTCTGCGCAAATTCACGCGGCGCGTGAATTGGAGCTACGCTTACAATGCAGCGGATCTGCCCGGTGAACGCCTGCCATCTGCCTTGGACTTAAGAATGCAGGTCGGGCCAGCCACCACGCAGCTTAATCGCGATGTCAGTGTTACGTTGAACGACCGCCTGTTATTCACACGTCGAATTGGTAGCGATGTTGAGCGGCTGAACCAGTCGATCGCAATCCCTGCCGACGCGCAATCCCAATCCAACGCGCTTGACATCACCATCTCGGCCTATGACTCAGACGATCTTCGTTGCGGTGACATTGCGCAATCGGTGGCGGAATTGCTGCCAGAGACCGTTCTTCGCGATGGACAAGTAGCGGCAAGCGGTGAGCTGGCATTGTTGCGCGAAGCTCTGACCCGTGCGGGCAGTGTGGCGTTGAGCGTCGATAATCTCTCAGCACCAGATGCAACGACAGCGGCCTACCTCATGTCGGGTCTGAACCCAGCTGCGTGGGAAGCCAGCGGGAATGCGAGCGGTGCGACCTTGCGTGTTCTCAGCTCTGGCGCATCAGCCGCTGATGCAAGAGGCGAAGCAGGAACAACAAGCTGGATCGTCTATCTCGACGGGGGAGCGGGTGCACCGATCGCAGCCGAGCGCCTGCCATCCCGAACTGTCGCGGAGATACCCGGTATCGCTCTGTTGGTTAACGTCGCAGGCGCACCACCGGCCGCTGCTCCGTCCGCCGAACCGGAGCAATGAGCCCAGCGCAACAAAGCGCGATCCGCAAGGGAATCGATTTTCGCTCGGTCGACAGCCAACCTGAAGGCTTGTCGGTCGGCGTATCGCCCCTGCGCGCGCCTGCGTTGCTTCTGACATTCGGCATTCTGTCAGTCATTCAGCTGTGGCTGTTTCAAACGGGTTTCTACGACTGGCTTTTCCCACAACGCGATTACGTCTTTGCGCCCTACACCGGTGAGCATTCCATCGCGATCCGGACCTATGTGATCTCCTTCTACATCTCGTATTCGATCTACGCATCGGGAAGTTGGAGTGCGCGGGTACAATTCGCGACCGACATCATTCTGCGGTTTCTTGCGATTTGTGCAGTGCTAGATCTCATCAACTCCGCATTCTTGTCGGTGTTTGGGACCCCCTACCCCTTAACTGTCGTGCAGATTGTTGCAGGGATGATCGGGTTCGGACTGTTCTCTCTCATGCTGGTTGAGCGCGGCGCGATGCCTGAGGCTAAGTCTGTGAAGACCGGGGAGCAGCAGAACTTGAGGATGCTGCTGCGCTTTTTTGCCACAGTGACGATTGCGGGCATGCTCTCTGCTTTTGTGGGATCGCTCAACAGTCCAATCGTTCAAGAAATGCGCGAGCTGACATTGCTTGGCGGCATCGGACCCGGTGTATTCCTGTTCCTGCCGCTGCTGTTCCTGCAACTCTACATTCTTGGCGTGATAGAGCGTGCGATCTCTGCGGCAAAGGATTTCTCTGCACCGATCAGCGTCATTGTTCCTGCCTTCAATGAAGAGCACATTATCGCCGAAACCATCCGCCATATTGATGAGGCTGCGCAGTATTATGGTGAACCAATTGAGTTGCTGATCCTCGACAACAATTCCGCCGATGACACTGCGCTTGTTGCTCGAACCGCTATCGAGGCGGCAACATCACTCAAGGGCCGAGTGATCCATGTGGCGCGCGCGGGAAAGGCCTATGCGCTCAATCGCGGGGTAGAAGAGGCGCGGCACGATTTCATCCTGCGCATTGATGCCGACACTCAGATTGGCAAAAACAATATCGAGCTGGCGATCCAGAACTTCCACGATCCGCATGTCGGAGTGGTTGGCGGCATCCCCATCCCGCCCGGTGGCGGCTTGTTCGACCGTGCGCGTCTGGTCGAAGTGCTCCTAAAACATGGCTATTACGCGCCTGCACTCAGCGCGTTCTGGGGCCTTATCGGAGTGCCGGGAATGTTTGCCCTCTATCGCGCAGATGCGTTGCGTAAGGCCGGAACATTCGCCACCGGCATGAACGGAGAGGACACCGATATGTCGTTCCGCATCGGAGAACTCGGATATCACGCCATCGTCGATCAACGGGTGCGCTATGTCTCCGAAGTGCCCGCGACCGTTGCCCATATGCGCGAACAACGGATGCGCTGGTTTCGATCCGTCTACCATATCACCGCCCGGGCAAAGGATGCGCTGACCTCTCGCGACCTAAGCGTTAGAGGCAAGCTTGTTCTGCCCTACATGCTGTTGAATTCCGCACGGCGCGCGATGATGGTCCCGATCCTGATTTTTGGCGTGTTCCAATTGTTGACAGACACAGGCACAGATAATGTGCTGATCTGGCAGTCAATTATTGCAGTCCTTGTGGGCGCGCCCGCTCTGGTTGCGGTGGCGGCAATTTTGATCAACCGCGAGTGGAAAGCTCTGTTGGGCATGCCAGAATACCTGATCTTTCGCGCCATGCGGGCGTGGTACACACTCGAATCCGTCCTTTCGATACGCATTCGCCGGTCAGTCGATCCGGTCACGAAATCCACTCAAATCAACGGCTCGGAGAAAGCCACATGATCCCCCTCTTTCGCCTCGCAATGATAGCATCCACATCGGTTGCCTGTGCATCGGCGACGCCGCTCTTTGCGCAAACCCAAGACGATCCATTTGAGGTCGAATTGGAGGCCTATGGCGGCAGAGCCGTGGTGCCCGCCGACATTATCGAGAATGACATTGATCAGGCGCGGCTTGAGGGGGTCATCGGAGGCGCAGTGCTGGCAAATTACAGGATCGATGACACAAGGCTGTTCGCTCGTGCAGGCGCAGAGGTGTTTCCGGTCGACAGCCGCCTCAATCGCTATGCGATCGGGGTGGGTGGCAGTCAGGACATTCGTCTGAACGACAGTGGTCGGGTGCGGCTGCGACTGGGCGGAACGTACGACCATGTCGAAGGCGATGATGGACGCGTCTTCGACCGTGTCCGGGGCGACGCGCAGTTGATCTATCGCCAAGGTGGCGGCCACACCAGTGTCGCCCGGGTGCGCGCCGGCTATCGCGATCAAAGCGAAGAGCGCTTCACAGGCTTCGATCAGACCGAATTGCTCGGCGAACTGCGCCACACTTATCGCCCAGATGGCAGCGATAGCTCAATCAGCGTTGCGGCCTTTGTCCTCGATATTGATGCTGACGATGATCGGTTTAGTTTTCGTGGACTGGGCCTGCGTGTCCTAGGCAGAGCGCCTCTGGGCAACGAATTTGTCGGCTTTGCGCGGGGTTCCTACCTCAACCGGGACTATGAAGACGCATTTAGCAACGCTTTCCCTATCGGCCGCAATGACGATGTTTGGCGCATTAGCGCCGGGGTCGAACGCCTTATCACAGGCTCAATCATCGGCTTCGCAGAGGCTGGCTATATTGACCACGGGTCGAACATCCCAACGCGCGACTTTTCGGGTTTAGTCGGTCGTGCTGGAATTAGAGTTAAGCTCGACTAGCTCTGCAACGGCCTCGACTGCCGTTCATCGCATCCGCAAGTCGAACCAGTGGTGGGCTTACAGCACTCGAACCTCTAACCCCATCATTGCGAGATTTGAGCGGCGCTATGCGGCTTTCCGGTCAGTACAGATGCAAATTATCAACCCGCCTCGGCAAGTTCTAGCTGCTCGCTCAGCGCAAGCCACTCTGCCTCCACCTGTTCCAGCTCCCGCGTAATGACTGCGCGCTGCTGCACCAATTCACCCATCGGCTTATCCGCCAAATCAGCCACCGCATTCGCCGGTTCGTACATCGCCCGATCAATCTCTTTGCAGGACGCCTCCAACTTAGCTGTGGTCTTTTCGACCCGGCCAATTTCCGCACGCAAGTATCTGATCTTGGCACGCGCCTTGTTAGACTTGCCTTTGTGCTGCTTGGATGACTTGGCTGTCGCATCCTTCTTCGGTTGGTTCTGACCCAGGACGAAGTTGATATAGTCATCCATGCTGCCACTGTATTCTTTAGCCGTTCCGTCATCGACCAGCACAAGCCGGTCTGCGGTCAGCTCGACCATATGCCGGTCGTGGCTGATTAGAATTACAGCGCCAGTGTAATCGTTCAGCGCTTGCACCAACGCCTCGCGCGCATCGACATCCAAGTGGTTGGTTGGCTCATCCAAGATCAGCAAATGCGGCGCATCACGTGTGATCAACGCCAATGCCAATCGCGCGCGTTCGCCGCCCGATAGCTTGCCAACTTTTTGCGTTGCGCGCGGACCGGAAAACCCGAACCGGCCCAATTGTGCGCGCACCGCACCCGGCTTGTCGCCTTCCATCGCCCGCGTCATATGTTCCAGCGGGGTATCATCGCCCGCCAGTTCCTCAACCTGATATTGAGTGAAATACCCGACCTTCATCTTGCCCGGCGCGTTAACCTCGCCTTCCATCAAAGGAAGCTGCGCCGCGAGCAGTCGTGCCAGAGTGGTTTTGCCGTTGCCGTTGCGCCCTAACAGCGCAATCCGATCATCCGGGTCGATCCGCATGCTCACCCGCTTCAATATCGGCGTGTCTTCAACATATCCGACGGCCGCCATATCCATGGTGATCATCGGCGGTTTAAGCTCCGCCGGATCGGGGAACTCAAAACTCAGCGATGGGTCCTCCATCAAAGCTGCAATCGGCTGCATCTTGGACAGCATCTTGGCGCGCGATTGCGCCTGCTTGGCTGTGGAGGCACGCGCGCTGTTGCGGGCGACATAATCTTCCAGCCGCGCGCGCTGTGCATCTTGCGATGCCTTGGCCGATGCCAGTTGAGCCGCGCGTTCGGCGCGCTGTTTCTCAAAGCTGTCATAGCCACCGGGATAGAGCGTGATCTTGCCGCCTTGCAGGTGCAAAATGTGATCAACAACTTTGTTAAGCAGATCGCGTTCGTGACTGATCACGATCAGCGTCGCTGGATAGGTTTTGAGGAAATTCTCAAGCCACAAGGTCGCCTCTAAGTCCAAGTGGTTGGATGGCTCATCAAGCAACAGCACATCAGGATTTGAGAATAGCAGCGCACCCAGCGCAACGCGCATTTTCCACCCGCCGGAAAAATCATCGAGCGGTTGGCGCTGCATATGCTCGTCAAAGCCGAGCCCTGTAAGGATCCGCGCAGCACGCGAGGGCGCGCTATAGGCATCAATCGCAATCAACCGTTCGTGCACATCGCCTAACCGATCAGGATCAGAGCAAGTTTCGGCCTCTTGCAGCAATTGCGCCCGCTCGACATCGGCGGCAAGCACCGCTTCCTCAGGCGTCATCTTTCCGCTGGGCGCATCCTGCGCAATATAGCCCAACCGCATGCGGGATGATTTGGTGATGGCCCCGTCATCGGGATCAATCTCGCCAATGATCGCCTTCATCAGGGTCGATTTGCCCGCGCCATTGCGCCCGATCAGGCCGACGCGCGCGCCATGCGGGATCGCCGCGCTCGCACCTTCGAGAATGGGCCGACCACCTAGTCGGACAGTGACACCGTCAATTGTTAGCATGGCGCAGCCTCTAGCAACACATTGCGCTAAGCCCAATGGCTGTCATGGAATGGCCCGCAGAAAGCGACAAAACTTGGCATTGCGCACACATCAGCCTAACCGCAGGTCATGGATATGAACGCTCTGCTGCTCCGCTATTTCGGCACCACCGAGATGGGCGAGCTAACACCCAAAGCGATCCCGGCTGCAACCGAACGCATGTTGGTCGATCTGGGGCTGGAAACAGACCCCGGCAAACGCTTTGCGCTGTGGAGCTTGCTGCATATGCTAGATGCCGCACCCGATCTGGATGCTGTGTTCGACGATGAAAGTGAACGCGAAGCTGCACGTAACTTTATGGACCTGATGGCAGCGGCGGAGTCTGGTTAAGCCGGGCACCAATTGGAGTGAATATCGATGAAGGGTTACAATGAACCAAGCCACCACGACAGGTTGGCTGCGGCTGCTAAGGCTAAAGACAAGGCTCTCGCCAAACTGAAGGCCGTGCCCAAACCTGATGAAGCCGAACTCGCAGCAAGAGCCGCTCGGCGTGTGGAGCGCGAAGCCAAGGCCGAAGCGAAGCGCAAAGCCACTCGCGAAGCAAGGCAGGAAAAGCAGCGTCTAGCGCAAGAGGCGCGGGAAGAGGCAAAGCGAGAGCAGGCCAAAGCCAATCCGCCGAAACGAACCGAAGCTGAATTGAAAGCAGCACGTGACGCGCGCTATGCTGCACGAAAAAATCGTAAGTGACAGATAACTCGATACATTTTCGAGATTTCGATGTTGCGGAATTTCTACAGGAGTATTGGCAAAAGAAACCGCTGTTGATCAGGTCCCCGTGGGCTTCTTGGTCAAACCCGGTTGAGCCCGACGAACTGGCAGGCTTGGCTTGTGAGCCTGGCGTTGAGTCCCGCCTGATCACGCAAACCGACCCCGATTGGGAATTGGAACATGGTCCCTTGCCTGAAGATCGCTTTGAGCGGCAAGGCAAGGCTCCTTGGACACTGCTTGTTCAGGCGGTCGATCATCACATCCCGTCCGTCGCAACGCTCCTCAATTGCTTTCGCTTTGTACCAAACTGGCGTGTCGATGACGTCATGGTCAGCTATGCCGTGGATGGCGGCGGGGTAGGCGCGCATTTCGATCACTATGACGTTTTTCTGGTGCAAGGTCTGGGCACGCGCCGATGGGAACTGGGCGGATTATGCGATGAGAATTCTGAGCTGCTGCCGCATTCCAACCTGCTGCTGCTAGACGATTTTCAGCCGACCGATGAATGGATCCTTGAAGAGGGCGATATCTTGTATGTCCCTCCCCGGTTTGCACATCGCGGGACCGCTATTGGGAACGATTGCATGACATATTCGATCGGCTTTCGCGCACCATCACGCGCCGAGTTGATTGAGAGTTGGGCGGAAGATCTGGCGGACAAATTGCTAGACGAGGACCGATACACTGATCCTCAATTGGCAGAGCAAGACAATCCGGGCGAAATCGCCCAAGAGTCTATCACGCAACTGCACGGTATGATTACCGAGACGATGTTCGATCAAAGCAGTTTTATGCGGTGGTTCGGACAATACAGCACCACCCCAAAAAACCCGGACATCGATTGGCGGCCCGAAACTTCGGTGGAAGCTGATGATATCAGGCAAGGCTTGGAACAGCGCACAGCGTTAATCCGCAATCCTGCCAGCCGCTTTTCTTTCATTAGAGAAACACCATCATCAATCCTGCTGTTTGTCGACGGGCAGTGTTTTTCCTGCAGCGGCGAGGACGCTCTGTTCGCAAAGAGGGTTTGCGCAGAGGCTCGGCTCACAGTGGCATCTGACGCCTCACAGCCAACGCTGCAACTGATCGCCGAACTAATGAGCCAAGGAAGCGTGGCGTTCGACCAGTAGGATTTGAAGCACTGCCATATCAGCGCGGCTAGCCCAACCTATTGCGTTGTGTCACGCCATTGTCCCGGCGCGATCCCATCAAGCATCCAGTCGCCGATAGACCAGCGAACCAACCTTAGCGTCGGGAATCCTATCGCCGCAGTCATTCTGCGCACTTGCCGGTTTCGTCCCTCACGGATTGTTATTCTGAGCCAACTGTCGGGAACGGTCTTGCGCTCGCGTATCGGCGGATTTCGAGGCCATAAATCTGGCGCGTCAATGCGTTCGACGTCAGCAGGCCTAGTAAGGCCATCCTTTAGAGAAACGCCTTCTTTGAGCCGGTCCAGATCCTGCTCCTGCGGGTCGCCTTCCACTTGCACGAGGTAGGTCTTCGGCATCTTGAACTTCGGATCGGAAATCCGCGCTTGCAAGCGGCCATCGTCGCACAACAAAAGCAAGCCCTCGCTATCTCTATCCAAGCGTCCTGCAGGATAGACACCTTTCAAATCAATGAAGTCTGACAAAGTCGCACGCTCGGCTTCCGATCCGCGATCAGTGAATTGAGACAGCACTCCATAAGGCTTGTTGAACACAATCAGCCTGGCCATTCGAGTGTCCCTACCTATCGATCCAGCGTCGGAATTTCAGTGCGAGAAACCCGTAGCTTTTGTGGCGCCTGATTTCCATCGTCCCAGTGGCTGTTCCAACAAACAACGTGGTTTTCACTCACGAACGGTTGGCATTTCGCCGCAATTGGTTTGGTAGTCGGATAAGTGGTGCCGCTTAGAGGACTCGAACCTCTGACCCCATCATTACGAATGATGTGCTCTACCACCTGAGCTAAAGCGGCATTTTGCCGGTCGCGCATTTGCAGGCGATCGGTTGTGGAGGCCCGAGCCGGAATCGAACCGGCGTGCGAGGATTTGCAGTCCCCTACGTCACCACTCCGCCATCGGGCCGAGCCGCTCGAAAATAAGCGGAAGCGGCGCACTAACGATTCGAGACGAGAAAGGCAATGCAGCTTTCGTATCACTGATACTCAATCTGCATCCTATCCATTGCGCTACCTTACGTCACGTCACTCTGGACCCGGACCGCTCGGTTAGGCAAAAGCCGTTTATGACAATAGCCAGCTTGCTTGAGCCCATCACCGGAAAGCCCGGCCCTGCCCGCCTCAATCAGGCCAGCGATTGGATGCAGGGGCGCACGATGTATGGCGGCGCCTCAGCGCTGATAGCGTTTACAATGGCTCAGCGCGCGTTTCCGGATTTGCCTCCTTTGCGCGGCGCTCAGGTCGGTTTTGTCGCGCCGCTCGGCGAAGAAATCGAGTTGTCCGCCGAGATCGTGCGTCAGGGGCGCAATGTCACACAGGTCCGCAGTGAGATTCACAGTGACGGCAAAGTGGCCCTTACCGCATTTTGGCTATTTGCCGCAGAGCGCGAACCCAACGCTGTTCGCCCTGCAAACGCGTTAGAGAACTGGCCCGGCGCTCCGCAAGACAATGCAGCTGCGATGCAGGGACAAGGGCCCAGCTTCATTCAGAACAACTTCGACATTCGCTTTGGCCAATCAAAAGACGAGGATCACGGGGCGACGATACGCCGCTGGGCACGGCTGACCGAAGATCATGATCTTGATCCGGTCAGCAAGCTTGTCCTGATGGGCGATGTTATGCCGCCTGGCGCAATGCGGATCATGCAGCGCATGGGCCCAATCAGTTCGATCAATTGGTCGTTCAACGTGCTGGATACCGAAACCCAGTCAAAAGACGGATGGTACTTGGCCGAAAATGCCAGCCAGCATGCGGATAGCGGCTATTCTTCAGAACGATTGCGGATGTGGGACATTGAGGGCCGCCAAGTGATTGACGGCCTGCAATGTGTCGCAGTTTTTGGGTGATCAGCCCTTAGACGTCTTCGAATTTTGGCGCGCGTTTCTGCATCCCAGCCATCACCGCTTCCATCTGATTTTGCGTGCGCATAATCGCGTGTTGCTCAATGCTCTCTTCAAGCAAAATCGCATCCGTATCACGATCCAGCATTCCCGCTTGCAAACGTTTTGCCGCGCGGATCGCGTGAGGATTGCGGTTGGCAATATCCTCAGCAATCGCTGTGGCCCGGGCAAGGGGATCTTCATCGACATAGGTCGCAAGGCCAAGGCTGTGCGCCTCTTCGCCAGAGAATTGGCGGTTGGTGTAAACCAGTTCGCGCAGCACATCGTCGCGCACCAATCCGCGCCACAATGCATAGCCACCCATGTCAGGCACCAGCCCCCATTTCAGCTCCATAATCGCCATGCGCGTCTCTGGATGGGCAATGCGGATATCAGCCCCGCTTGCGATTTGCAGCCCGCCACCAAAGCACACGCCGTGGACGGCCGCGATCACGGGCACGGGAAGCTTACGCCAAAGCATTGCGACCTGCTGAAACTTGTTTGAGTTGCCATATGTGCGCTCTGTAAGATCAGGCTCATCGTCGCTTGGCGTGCGGCCAAAGCTGGACGTATCGAGCCCTGCGCAAAATGAGCGACCTTCAGCTGACAGAACGACCACCCGCAAACCCTCAAGGGAATGCAGTATTCGACCTGCCTCAATGATTTGCGTGAACATTTCTGGATCAAGCGCATTCATCTTGTCGCCGCGGGTCAGGCGGACCTGCGCAACGCCGTTTTCGCGCAATTCGATGGAGACGCGATCATTAGCGGGCATTGGATGAGTGACTGACATGGTGTTCCTTTACCTGTGTTTGGCTTTTGCCAAAACTGGCCGAAGGAAAGCGTTGAGTCCAGTGTCTATCCCACCATTCCGAGGCGGCAGGCGAAATGGCTGGACGGCGCGTATCCAAACGCGCTGTCAGGCTTCGCGATCGAGCATAAAGCCGCTTGGGTCCTGAGGCGCGTCGAGGAAGTAACCACCTTCGGGATCAGTTGCGAGAATTCCGGATAGGCCGAACGGTGCCAATTTGCTGCGCACCCGTGCGACATGCACAGCGACACTGTTGGTGTGGGGCTCAAAATCAATCCGCCACACATCCAGCAACAATTGCTTGCGGGTCATGCGCTCACCCGGCTGCTCCGCCAAGCGCCAGAGTAACTCAAATTCGCGCGGATGAAAGCCCACCCATCGGTCATCCACTCGGCCATCTCGGTGAAACAGATCCAACGTAACATCGCCAGCCTCCCGAAAGCGCGGGATCAGCGTGTCATCTTCGGGAAAATGGTGACTTACCGCTATTGAGTTCATAGTTTGCCCCCTGCGCGCATCGAATAGACGGCATCTTGCGTGAAAATGAGATGATCTAGCAGCGCAATATCCAGCGCCTTTGCCACCTTTTTTAAGCGGCTGGTCGCCTCGATATCACGCTGGCTGGGTCGACACTGGCCAGACGGATGATTGTGAGCGAGCAACAGGCCATTGGCATCAAGCACCAGCGCCTTGCCGAGCACCTGTCGCATTCGGACGGTAAGGCTGCCTGACCCACCATGCCCCAGAGGCGCGCTCTCGATAAACGAGTGGTCTTGATCAAGGAAAACAGCGTGAAACCGCTCAGAGCGATCACCGGGCTGAATGACCATCTCACGCAAGAAATCGACCATCGCCATATCTCTGACGCTGCTCCCGACTGGCCGAATGGCGCTCGATATGCTTGGAGCGTTCATTTCAACTCGTCCCGCCAAGTATTCCGGACGTTATTGAATGCTGATGCAAACAGCTTCGGGCCGTCCGAAGGTGATTTTGGTACCGGGCGATTCTTCACCGTTCTCCAGTCCCGATAAGGCCCATACTTCCGCTTGCGCAGGATGTGCCGTGTAAGGCCGATGCCCAGGAAGATCAGTTGAAACCAGCCCGGCGCAACGACCATCACAGTGTAGCCAATTGGTGAAATGGACTCAGCAAGGCCGCGTGCCACATGCGCCGACATCGCCAAGATCTGCATCGCTGCGATCCAAAGCGTGTAATTCCGATTGGCATATAGGGCGATGCCTATCCAAAAAACTCCGGCGACAATGTCAGTAGATGCCAAAAAAACATCCACTTCCAAGAGTTGCCGCGAGTCTTCCCAGAAATAGCTTTTGACCCTTACAGCGACTTCGAAACAAATCAGCCAAGTCGCTGCAACCGCTCGCTCCGGCCACCCTCCCCAAATAAAGGCGACAAGTATCAGTACGAAAGCCAACACATCTTGGATATCGGACCGATAGTCAGAGGCGAGCAGTTCCAGCATACAAAAACGCTTAGCCAGCGCTCGCGACGACAGCGGTCTCTTGTGGGCCCGTGGTTACTGCGGCCTCAGGAATGTTTGTTGGGTCGCCCGCATCCCCGGCCATATTTTCCCGCGCAACTTTGCTCATCTCATCATGAACACGAAGCAAGCTCGTCGACATCGCAATCGCTTGGTCTTCAGCCTGGTTGAGGCGCATCAAAGCGCGCTGGCCAGTGTGGACTTCAACTGCAGGGTTTTGACGCGCGGCAAGCATGGCCTGTTTCAAGCGCGCAAAAGCAATCATCGACTCATCAGCAAGCGCTTCGGCTTCGCGGATTAATTTTTTGAGGTTTTGAGCATCATTGAGCATACGATCGGTCATTTTAAGGTCTCCGTAGGTCCTCTCTCTACTCGCTTAAGAGAACCCTTTTTCGTCCACCGAGACGGTTGCGCGTCCATCCAGTGCCTCGCTGATCGTAACCGCCGCTGTGACGGTCAGGACCACGGCAGCTAAAAAGCCAAACGCGATCCCCATGATAGCCGCGAGGCGAAACCAGACAGCGTGTTCACCGTCGAGCACTCGGGGCACCACCCGGGGTTCTCCAGGACGCAACCAAGGCGCCTGCTCCTCCAAGGGGAGAACGTCACTCATGACGAGCTCTCCCGGATCGGTGCTGTCCGACTGATCGCCGATCACGACCCTTTCGGGCAGCTGATTTTTACTGAATGAAGTTTCGCTATAGCCCTTTAGATCTTCGTTAAGCCGTTCTGAATCAACACTTTTCCGACCTTCACTTGATGTTTCCTCTAGCCCCACATCAATGCGATGAAGCTCCACGAGATCGCTCAGACTTTCGGCCTCATAGATATCCTTAAGGGCACGAATATGCTGATTGATACGCGTCTCCGACACGCCAAGCTCTTGGGCGATGACCTTAATCGGTACCCGGCGATCGATTCGTTCGATCACTGCCCGCTGTCTATCAGTTAATGGTCGTGAAGCTGCGGAAGACATTGGATCCTCCATCTCCTAGTCAGTTGCCCTTATTAATGCACTTAACGTAAGTTTGCTCCGTGTTTTGCACAATAATCCGAAACTAAATTGTAAACTAACTCAGGCTGCGGAACTGTTTACACCCTTAGATGACAGATAACGCTTGATATTTCGGGCTGCTTGACGAAGTCTCTGCTCATTCTCAACCATAGCAATCCGAACAAACCCTTCGCCTTCTTCGCCATAACCCACTCCGGGAGCCACTGCGACTTGCGCTTCAGTCAGCAATTGCTTGGAGAATTCAAGACTACCCATTTCCGCCAGAGCAGGTGGAAGTGGAGCCCAAGCAAACATCGAAGCGGCGGGAGAGGGAATGTCCCAGCCTGCCCTGCCGAATGCCTCGACCATTACGTCGCGCCGTTTTTGGTAAAGTTGGCGGTTGCTTTCAACGATGTCCTGGGGGCCGTTAAGCGCAGCGCAGGCCGCGGCTTGAATCGGCGTAAATGCGCCGTAATCCAGATAGGATTTAACCCGTGTCAGCGCAGCAATCAGGTGCTTGTTGCCCACGGCAAAGCCCATCCGCCAGCCGGCCATGGAATAGGTTTTGCTCATGCTGGTGAACTCAACTGCGACATCCTTGGCGCCCTTAACCTGCATGATCGAAGGGGTTGGGTTGCCGTCATAATACAGCTCTGAATAGGCAAGGTCGGACAGGACCCACACCTTGTTCTCTCGCGCCCAGGCGACGAGGCGCTCGTAAAATGCGAGATCGACCGTTTCTGCGGTGGGGTTGGATGGATAACTCACCACCAGCACGCTGGGCCGGGGGACAGTAAAGTTCATCGCGCTCTCAAGTGAACGCCAATAATCCTCGTTCGGGGTCGTTGGGACCGCGCGGATGGTAGCCCCGGCAATGATAAAGCCGAACGTGTGGATCGGGTAGGATGGGTTAGGCGCCAAAACCACATCGCCGGGCGCTGTGATTGCATTAGCGAGGCTCCCCAGCCCCTCCTTTGATCCCATCGTCACGACGACCTCTGTTTCAGGATCAAGATCAACGCCAAAACGGCGCTCATAGTAGTTCGATTGAGCACGGCGCAGGCCCGGAATTCCCTTGGACTGAGAATAGCCGTGCGCATCAGGCTTAGCCGCAACTTCGCACAACTTGTCGATCACATGCTGTGGAGGCGGTTGATCGGGGTTGCCCATGCCCAGATCAATGATGTCTTCACCAGACTGACGCGCCGCGTGCCGCATCGCATTGACCTCTGCAATGACATAAGGCGGCAGTCGCTTCATCCGGTAAAATTGTTCGTCCATCACGGTCCCAAGTCCTATTCCCGCACGCAATATATGGCGGGTCCGTGGGCAAGCCTAGGACATTAACAGTCGATGTGGAAACCCGTTTCCGCTAGATGATGGGGACGAGGACGAATCTTTTCAGCCCTCGCTCTTAGCGCACGAGGAACATCTCTATCATGGCTCGCAAAAACGACCCCGAAAATGGCCAAGACGCCGGTAGCAGCGCGGGTAAAGACGCGGGTTTTGATGGTATGGGCGCGCTCACGTCGTTCTTTGACATGCAGGGCAAAGCGATGCGCGATCTGGTAACACAGGCGATGCCCGGCGGTGGGGATGGGAACGCGGCGACGCAGTCTTTCCCCTCAATCATGCCAGAGGGGATAAAAGCCGGCGACCTTGCCGATTGGGCCAAAGCGAGCGGTGAGTTGCAGCAGATGTGGCTCGAATTTGTTGCGCACCAAACAAAGTCCGCGGCAGCTAAGGCCACCAGCGGCAAGAATATGCTCGATCCGGCACAATGGCTGATGCTGTCGCAAAGCATGCTCAAACAATTGCCGTCGAACCCGATTGAGGCACAGACCAAGTTGGCGCAGGAATCGCTCCAATTGTGGCAGGGCGTGCTGGGTCGGTATGTCAGCAATATTGGCGGTGCAGCGCCGAGTTCGGATGCGAACGCTTTGCCGCGCAAAGACCGACGCTTTGCCGATCCCGCTTGGAGCGAGCACCCCGCCTTTGCGCTTTTGCATCAAACCTATTTGATGCTGGCCGACTATTTCAAACAAGCAGCTGGATCACTCGACGGACTGGACAGCGAGAAGAAAAAGCAGCTGCAATTCGCGATCAGCGCTTTGTCAGAAGCGATGAGCCCGAGCAATTTCCTGCTCACCAACCCCGTCGTCATGAAGCGGACCGTTGAAACACGCGGGCAAAATCTGGTGCGCGGGATGCGGCATCTGATTACCGACCTTAAACGCGGTCAGCTCACCCATACAGACCCTGATGCATTTACCTTGGGCGAAAACCTAGCTGCCTCACCCGGCAAGGTCGTTTACGAGACGCCGCTGTTCCAATTGCTGCAATACAGCCCATCGACGAAGGACGTTTATGAGGTCCCGCTCGTTATTTTCCCGCCATGGATCAACCGGTTCTATATTCTCGATCTCACGCCGAAGAAGAGCTTTATCAAATGGGCGGTCGATCAAGGGCTCACTGTCTTTGTGGTCAGTTGGAAGTCAGCTGATGAGAGCATGCGTGATGTTGTGTGGGACGACTATATCCGCTCACAGATTGATGCGATTGATCAGGTCCGCGAGCGGCTTAAAGTCAAAGATGTACACGCCATCGGCTATTGCGTTGCCGGAACGACGCTAGCAGCGACATTGGCAATACTTGCGAAGCGCGATGAGGCTCACAAGGTCAAAAGCGCGACATTCTTCACAGCGCAGGTCGATTTTGAACGCAGTGGCGATCTGAAGAACTTTATCGACGAAGGCCAGTTGGAGATGATCGGCAAGCTGTCGCCGGGAGGGTATCTCGATGGGCGATACCTCGCCGCGGCATTCAACGCACTGCGCGGCAAGGATCTGATCTGGAACTATGTCGTCAACAACTACCTGTTGGGTGAGGATTACCCGGCGTTCGATCTGCTGCATTGGAATGGCGACGTCACAAACCTACCGTCAAAATGGCACGATGATTATCTGCGCGACCTTTATCGCGATAACAAATTGGTTGTTCCCGATGCACTCGAAGCGGATGGCACGGCGATCGATTTGACCAAGGTCGAGACCCCGGCCTTCGTGCAGGCTGGGCGCGAGGATCACATTGCACCGGCGGAAAGCGTGTGGCGGGTCACCGATCACTTTGCCGGACCGTTGGAATTTCTGCTCGCCGGGTCAGGTCATATTGCAGGCGTAGTCAATCCACCCGCCTCGAACAAATACCAATATTGGGTCGGTGACAGCAAAGCCGCTTCCCTAAAGGACTACATCGAAGGTGCCGAGGAGCATCCCGGCAGTTGGTGGCCCCATTGGTTGGGCTGGCTTGAACAACAAAGCGCAAAGCGCGTGCCTGCGACCGGTAAGCGCAAGCCCGGTGGTCGCGGTGACAAAGTGCTGGATGATGCCCCAGGTAGCTATGTGAAGACGCGTTAGCTGGTGCAAAAAATTTGAGCTGTAGTCGTGAAAAAGCTACATAGTTCACTTAAATCAATGCCTTAAGTCTATTATTGTGCAGCGCACAAAAACCTTGACTTCGCAGTTGCAATCGCTATTTTGTGCAACGCAACATGAAGCGAGGTTATTATGACTGAAGCCACTACGAAATCGAAAATCGACGCTGCTGCAGAACAGGCCTACGCCGATGCAGCTGCGAACAAGCCAACTGCAAGCGCCGCGAAAGTCGCCGACGCTGTTGAAGCTGACGCGCCAAAGCCGACTGCAAAGGTCGCCGCTGTGAAAAAGGCAGTCGCTGCTCCTGCTAAGAAAGCCGCCACCGCTCGCAAAGCTCCCGCGAAGAAGGCACCTGCAAAGAAAGCAGCCCCTGCTCGTAAGACTGCCGCGAAAAAAGCACCGGCTAAGAAGCCTGCACTGGCAAAGAAATCCGCTGCGAAGAAGCCAGCCATCAAGAAGACGCCTGCAACCGCAGCCAAAAAAGCTGCTCCAAAAGCAGCAAAGTCAACCAATCCTGTTACCAAACTTAAGGACACCATCATGGCAACTGCTGAAAAAACCGACATCACCGCTCAAGCCAAAACGATCGCTGCTGACGTGCAAGAGCGCGCCAAGACTGCTTACTCGAAAGCTGGCGAATTCGCTTCGGAAGCTGGCGATTTCAACAAAGCCAACGTCGATGCAGTGGTTGAGAGCGGCAAGATCCTGCTGACCGGCGCACAAGAACTGGTTCGCGAGAACGTCGAAACCGGCAAGACCGTTGTCGAGACCGTCACAGAAGACGCCAAGAAGGTTGTTGCCGTTAAGTCGCCAACCGAATTGATGCAGCTTCAGGGCGAACTCGCACGTCGTAACTTCGACGCAGTTGTGTCCTTCGGTTCACAGCGCACCGAAGCATGGGTGAAGCTTTACAACCAAGCTTTCGCACCAATCTCAAACCGCGTCAGCGTTGCTACCGAGCGTTTCTCGAAAGCTGCGTAAGCACGTAAAAAGTTTCTGAGCCGGGCCTCTCCTCTCTCTCCCAAACCCGGTTCACGAAAGCGCGCGAATGCGCAGAGGCCGGACAAACCCAATGCGGTTTGTCCGGCCTCTTTACGTTCAGCCCACCTGTAATCGAAAGGCCCGCGTTAAGGCTTTGCGCGATATACGGTGCTGTATCACCTTGCGAAATTGCAATCCTTTCCCATAATAGTGGCTCATGGCTGACACCCTTCCAACTCTGACTGACCTTGCCGCAAGCGGCGTCTTCGTGATTCGTTCAGGCGACGACGACGGCAATAAAGGCGATGATGAAGGCGACAGCGAAGTTGGCATTGCAACCAAAACTCGCACAAAACCCAAAAAGCCCAGCCAGTACAAAGTCCTGCTGCTGAATGACGATTACACCCCGATGGAATTTGTGGTGATGGTCCTCAAACGGTTTTTCGGAATGGATTTGGAAGCCGCCACGCGGGTGATGCTGCATGTCCACCAAAAGGGCGTCGGTGTTTGCGGCATCTTTCCATACGAAGTGGCAGAGACGAAGGTGAATCAGGTGATGGATTTTGCTAAGCAGAACCAGCACCCGCTGCAATGCACCCTCGAAAAGGCGTGAACCTCGCAAAGGTATGAGGCAGGCACACCACCCCGAGCCCGATCCCCTCGGTCCGGGGCAAGAAAGCGTCTGGGACTATCCGCGCCCGGCCATCTGCGAAGCGACCTCTCGGCGCATTCAGATCATCCATAACGGCATCGAACTGGTCGACAGCCGCGCTGCATTCCGCACTCTCGAAACCAGTCACCCGCCGACATACTACATTCCGCAATCCGATATCGCGATGGAACACCTCTCGCCCAATCCACGCCGAACCATATGCGAATGGAAGGGACAAGCGCGCTATTTCGACATTGTTGCGGGCGATGCACCGATTGAGGCGTGCGCATGGGCCTATTCCGAACCCACGGCGAGTTTCGCGCCCATTCGCGACCATCTCGCCTTCTACCCTGACCCACTCGACCAATGCCTTGTCGATGGCGAACAGATCACGCCGCAACCGGGTCAATTCTATGGCGGCTGGATCAGCCAGTATGAAGCTGGACCGTTCAAGGGTGGTCCCAACAGCCGGTTCTGGTAAAAAAGCCCGGTGAGCAGCCGCATTTGCGCACATGACGCCGCTGTCATTTCGCGCTAGGGCGATGGCATTGGCGATAAAGCCCCAAAGTCACGGACACGATGCTCAAACTTCTGCCCAGTGTTGACCGCTATATCTTTCGGCTCGTGATCGTGCCGATGTTGGGGATTTTTGCGCTCGCGGCTTCGCTGCTTCTGCTTGAGAAAATGCTGCGCCTGTTCGACTTTGTCGCAGTCGAAGGCGGTCCGATTGGTGTCGTGTTTAAGATGCTCGGCGCGTTGGTGCCGGAATATGCCAGCCTCGCGATCCCGCTCGGGCTGTTATTGGGCGTGCTGTTCGCATTCCGCAAACTCGCAACTTCCAGTGAGCTGGACACTATGCGCGCGGTTGGCCTGTCCTATTGGCGGTTGTTGCGGGTGCCCTATGCGATCACGCTTGTGCTTGTCGCGGTTAATGTTGCGTTGGTGTTCTACATTCAACCGATGAGCCGATACTACTATGAACAGATGGAATACGAGCTGAGATCGGGCGCATTGGGCGCGTCGATCAAGGTTGGTGAATTCACGACGCTGGCTGACCGGATGGCTTTGCGGATTGAGGAAAGTCAGGACGATGGTCAGCGGCTCATGGGCATCTATGCCCGCGTCGCCAATGACCGAGATCAAGTCCTCACGATCAGCGCGCGCGAGGGCTCCTTTCTAGCCACAAGCGATGATCCCGACACGATCATCCTACGCCTGACCGAAGGCACCATCATTCAGGATACCGGCAGCGCCACTCCGCGCGTTCTGTCATTCAGCCGCCATGATTTGCCAATCGATCTGCCGGCCATCGAACAATTTCGATCCCGAGGTGAGGCCAGTCGGGAATACATATTGCCCGAATTGTTGAGGATCGGCTGGTCCGATGAAAATTCCAGCGAAGCCGAGCGTGATGCCAGTCAGGCAACCTTTAATTACCGCATGGTCGAGGTGGTGATGATGCTGTTGATGCCGCTGCTTGCAGTGGCATTGGCCATACCGCCCAAACGATCGACGAGTGCGCTGGGCGTGTTCGTATCGATCATCCTTGTGGTGGCCTATCACAAGATCAACCAATATGGCGAAGACATCGCGACGCTTGGCCGGGTTGATCCGATCGTCGCTTTGTGGGGACCTTTCTTCATCTTCGCAGCACTCATATTGTGGATGTATTATCGCACGGCCTATGTGCCCGGTGGACAGGCTTTGGGTGCGCTGGAAACGCTGTTCGCCAAACTCTCCAAACGGATCGCCAAATTGTTTGCACGGCGCAAACAGCCATCGCTGCTCTCTGACAATTCTGCAGAAACCAGCGAACAATTGGCTTCGGCGCAATAGCGACGTAGACGGCAGACCCGATGCAGCTAGACTTCTTTCCCTCGCGCACTTTGACGCTTTACCTCGCGAAACTGTTCGTGGTGCGCATTTTCGCGGTGCTGGTGATGCTGGTGCTGGTTCTGTTGGCGCTTGATCTGCTCGGATCGACTGGCAACATTCTTGAACCGGAGGGCAATGGTCAGGCCGAGATTCTGCGATATGCAAGCCTGCGCGTGCCTCAGCTTATCTCGCAATTCCTGCCCTATTCTGTGCTGTTGGCCACGCTGATTACACTCGTTGGGTTGAACCAGAATAGCGAAGTTGTAGCGATGAAGGCCGCCGGACTGTCCGCGCATCAGGTTCTATCCCCTCTGCTGCTTACGGCAGGTGTCATCGCGATCATCAGCTTTGGCTTCAACGAGCGCGTTGTCACCCGATCCAACGCCACATTAAAGGCATGGACGGCGGTTGATTACGGACCCGTCCCCGTCGATTCCGGTGTCCGAGCGAACATCAACCTCATCGATGGAGACAACATCCTGACCGCCTCGTCGCTAAACGGTACGGGCCAGGAAATCGTCCTGACCAATGTGACATGGGATGCACGCGGCCCCGGCGGCATTGTGACAGAACAAATCCGCGCCACCCGCGCAACTTATGCAGCGCCCGGATGGGTCCTTGAGAACCCACGCCGCTTCAACGTCGGGGCAGCAGAGATCACAGAACAGGGCACCGTCACTGTCGGTGAGAACCTCACCCCGGATCAGATCGACCTGCAATCAATCGACGTTGATGGGCAGAGCTTTTGGGAACTCGCCGGAACAATCGAAGCGTTGGACGCAGCCGGGAGTCGCACGACAGAAATGCGCGCGAAATGGTGGCACCGCATCTCTGGCCCGCTGGCCGCGTTCCTGATGCCTCTACTCGGATCAATCGCCGCCTTTGGATTGGCGCGCTCGGGTCAGCTTTTGGTGCGTGCGGTTATCGGCATGGCATTGGGGTTTGCGTATTTCGTGGTCGATAATGCCGCACTCGCTATGGGTAGCTTTGGAGGATATCCGCCATTTTTGGCTGCATGGGCACCGTTTTTCCTGTTTTTTCTGGTGGGTGAGACCGTCCTCATTCGCACTGAAGAGTGACCGGTTTTTCGATCCGGCTTGCTCGAGAGGATGACGCTCAGGACTTTTTCAAGGTCGAGGATGACGCCGCCACTCTGCTTCGCGAAGAACCATCGTTAGAGGGCATCCCACTCCCTCCATCATCCAGTGCGGATCATCATGCGAAAGTCATTGCAAAGGGACGTTCGCTAGCGGCTCTAGTGGATCGCCAAATTGTCGGATTTGCCGAGGCAGGTCCGGTAGGTCGCGAATTGCATCTGCATGAATTGAGTGTCACAAGAGCGCATCAAAACAAAAGGATTGGGGCGACTTTGCTGGGCGCGCTAAAGATTGATGCACGCAATTCGGGTTACCGCGCGATCACGCTAAACACATTCCGCGATATTCCTTGGAATGCGCCCTTCTACGCAAGACATGACTTCGTCGAGCTGCTCAACTTAGAGGGTCACCCACATCTGGCAGAATCGTTAGAGAGCGCGGTGGCATTGGGCATTCCTGCCGAACGCCGCTGCGCAATGATTCACTTCTTAGATTGAGTGCCGGGTTAGCCGCGCATCATCGTGCTGCGTGCAATACGGGCCACCAGCGTCAACATGCCGGGATGGTTCGCGCCCTCATAGGTTGCGCCTGATCCCATTTCTCGCGCCAACCGGCGATGCGCCTCTGGCAGGTCATGATACGGCATTGACGGCATGAGGTGGTGCAATGCGTGATAGCGCAGGCCCACAGGCGCCCATATCTCCGCAGCGACACCCGGCGGTGGGACATTGACGCTGTCGAGGAATTGCGCGGTCACTGTCATCGGCTCGCCTTCATTCTCCCACAAATGCGCAACCAACGTTCGCAGCTGATTGAGCACCGCTGTGAGCGAGACGATTGCAAGGGCAATAACCAGCGGACGCCAGCCAATTGCAAAAGTGCTCGCAATGAGTGCGATGGCCCAAACGCACGCGCCAGCCTCCTGCCATTGCACCCGCTTCACCAACTCGCCAGTTGGCGGCTTACGGCGAAAATCGGGATTGATTGAGAGCGAGGAGAAACGCTCCCACGTGAATGTGCGGATCGCTGGGAAGACGGCTCCAAGGGGCACCAAAACGCCAAAGCGCACAATCAAAGCAATCGGCGCAAGCAGCGCAACGATCACGAAAAGCGGCAGACTCCAAGGCTTCATCAGAGCCAATGGGAGATATTCGGGATCCTCAATCGTGCCATATTGCGTGCGCTTGTGATGGATCACATGCACGCCTTCATACATAAAGCTGGGCGTGAGCAACGGAATGCCGACCAACAGATTCCAAGCGGTGCGAAATCCGGGCAATGCATCACGATGAATATGGGTCAGCTCGTGGATGAACATCAATGACCGGTACAGCGCCAGCGACGCGATCGGGCCCGCGATCACTGCCACCGCGACATTGCTAGTCAGGATCGCGGTCGCAATCCCTGCATAGCCGACTGCCGTCGATCCAAGCATGTCGAGCCAATAGATGCGCCCGCGCGCTGCGCCCAAATCCTTGGTCAGCTCACGGGCGGCGCGCAGCATGTCTTTATCGTCTTCCGTCTGGAAGTCTGCGCGTGTCGCTTTGCGGTTGCCCGCTGGCGTTGAGGGGATGGGTTGGTGCATGCTCATTGAAAATCGTTTCTACATTGCGCCCCTACCGCAAATTGTCGGGTATGGGCAAACGCACTGTGCCCATAAGTGTGATCGATTGGCTTGCGTGAGAGGGCACAGCAAGACACACAGCGTCTAACACGAAACTATACGAAAGCTCGCAGCACGATGGATGCGCAGATAAGTATTGAAGCGATTGCCGACAAGAAGGGCCGCGCTCGCTTCGTCGATTTGGGGCGCGCATTTGCCGCAAAGGTTCCGCATTCGGTGCCGCAATTGCGCAGCGAGCAATTGGAGCTGGTAAACCCGGATAAGAACCCGTTTTTCGGCCATGCCCGCGCGCAGCTATTTATCGCTCATCGCAATGGACAGGCGGTTGGGCGGATATCAGCGCATATTGATGAACTGGCCCTCAAAATGCCCGCTGATCAGGGTTTTGGGCCGGGTACAGGGATGTTCGGTTACTTCGATGCCGAAGATACCGAAGCTGCAACACATCTGATCACAGCGGCTGAAGACTGGCTTAAAGCGCAAGGGATGACCCGGGTGCTGGGGCCAATTTCCATGTCCATTTGGGAAGAGCCGGGCCTTTTGGTGCGCGGACATGACCATCCGCCAATCATTATGATGGGGCATCATCCGGCCCATTATGCGGGTTGGATCGAAGGCGCAGGCTACACAAGAGCCAAGACACTCTACACCTACGATCTCGATATCAGCCGCGAATTCTCTCCCCTTATCCAGCGCATCGTAAAGTCGGGAGAGCGCAACAAGCGGATCAATGTGCGCCCTGTTCGCAAGAAGGATTGGGACGCGGAAGCCGCCAAGATCCTCGGCATTCTCAATGATGCGTGGTCGGACAATTGGGGCTACGTTCCGCTAACTCCAGCAGAAGTCGCCTATACGGGGGTGAAGCTAAAGCCAATTATCCACGAAAACATCAATATGATCGCAGAAGTGGACGGTAAACCGGTCGCTTTCATGCTGACTTTTCCCGACATCAACAACCCACTGAAAAAGATCAATGGCAAGCTGTTCCCGTTTGGATGGTTCCACATGCTGCGTTGGCTGCGCAAGCCGACGGGTTCGGACCTGCGCGTGCCATTGATGGGCGTTCTCAAAGAGTATCAAAACTCGCGCATGGCCAGCCAGCTCGCCTTTATGATGATCTCCTATATCCGCCGGAACGCAGCCGAAACATACAGCTCGACGCGTGGTGAGCTTGGCTGGGTGCTGGATGACAATCAGGGAATGATCGCCATCGCCGATACAATCGATAGCTCCATTAACCGCGAATATGCGGTCTACGAAAAGCCGCTTGGTTGATTGAGCGAAGTGAATGGGCCGAAAAAAAGGCCTTCACTCGATTTGAGTGAAGGCCTTTCGGGATCGTATCACCAGCCGCTTGGACGGGAGGGGGGTCTCGGCGGTGACAATAGGATAATGTTCGGCGCGAAAAGGCGTTCCCGACTTGGGGATTCTTTTTTCAAATAGTGTTTGGATCGGACTGAGTACTCGCGAATAGGCGCATCAATATAGTGCGTCGAAAGGGGCGACGAGCCGCACAAGTGGCGCTATGGACGCGAATCATTGCCACACCTTTTCACACGTCTTGCGGGAGAAACCGATGTCACTCAGCAGCCAAGTCGCAGCAAATCTGCCTTTTCTGCGCCGGTATGCGCGCGCGCTCACGGGTTCTCAATCCACCGGTGATGCCTTTGTGCGCGCCACGCTTGAGGCGGCATTGGCTGATGAAGCGACCAAAGCATCTTTGAGCGGCGGACGGATCGCGCTTTATCAGGCGTTCAACAAGGTCTGGTCGAGCGCATATATTGACGCAGGCGCATCGCCAGATGCGGAGAATGAACATGAGAGCGGCGCGCAAACCAGCCTGGGCGCGACGACACCTTTGAACCGGCAAGCACTCCTGTTGACCACGCTTGAAGATTTTTCAGCCGCGCAAGCTGGGCAAATCATGAACTTGGAGACAGCTCAGGTTGAATCTCTGGTTGCAGAGGCAGTGAGCGAAATTGACCGCGAACAGGCGACGTCGGTTCTGATCATTGAAGATGAGCCGTTGATCTCAATGCAGCTTGAAGACCTTGTCACCTCGCTCGGCCACGAAGTTTGCGGGACCGCCGCCACACGCACGCAAGCTTTGGCTGTGGTGGCAGAAAAGCGTCCGGGACTTGTGCTGGCGGATATTCAACTTGCCGACGGATCGTCTGGCTTGGATGCGGTGGATGATATTCTGGCTATCGACAGTGTGCCGGTTATCTTTATCACCGCCTATCCAGAACGGCTGTTGACCGGCGACCGGCCAGAACCGACCTATCTGGTCACAAAGCCTTTTCAGGAAGCAACAGTGCGCACCGCGATCAGCCAAGCGCTCTTCTTTGGCTCCAGCCGCCCACTCGATTGATGCAGATTAGCGGGACCTAATCGGGGTCCCGCGGATCTGAAATTCGCTCAACCCTCGCACAGGCACGCCTAAAATGCAGCGGACGCCTTCGGGTCTAAAGTCGAGCTTCACTTGGTGCTTTAACTCGTGTGCGGTGATCTTTTCGACCAATTGCAGACCAAATCCGCGCTGATGGCTTGGCGTGACGGGCGGTCCGCCTTGCTCGTTCCATTCGACCATAGCGAGCTTATCCGTCTCCAGCTCCCAGCGCACCGTCACGGTTCCGCCAGCGACACTCAACGCCCCATATTTGGCCGCATTGGTGCCAAGCTCGTGGATCGCGAGGCCGAAAGAGAGCGCATCATTCGGAGCCAATTCGACATCTGGCCCCTCGACGATCAGGGATCGCCCATCTGCCTCGACGAAATGCTGCATCTCCGCTCTGATCACCGCTTCAATCGGCGTGGTTCCCCAATCGGTGCCTGTCAAAAGATCGTGAGTGGCGGAGAGAGCTCTGATCCGTCCCTCTAGGCTGTCCGCGAATTCATCAAGGTCGGTTGCTCGGCGGCGGGTGAGGGAGAGCATGGAAAGAACATTGGCGAGCGTATTCTTGACCCGGTGATTCAACTCTCTGGTCAAGGAATCGCGGATTGAGTTCTGCTCTTCAAGGAATGCGAGGCGCGCACCATCTTCCACGGCTTGTCTCGCAAGCAATCGCAAGATCAGCATCAGCAAGCTGGCAAGCGCCAATCCAAACGCCAGAGTAATCAGTGAAAGCGGGTTCAACTGCCGGTCAATCGCCGCATCAATCACCAACAATAATTCGCGATTGGCGATAGACACAGATTGCTCAAATCGGTCAGTGCCCGCCTCCCCTTGCGAGCGCGACACCATCAGATTGCTGGTTTGCGCATCGCCATCATACAGCCGCACTCCCATCTCCGCAGGCGGCTCTCCGTCAATCGCAGCATCAAGAAAGTCGCCCGCATTAAAGGAGCTAAACAGAAAGCCGCCCAATTCCCGCGCCTGTGTCGGGGAATTGGGAACCGGCTTGTAAACAGGCATAAAAATGATGAAGCCGGGCGCCTCTCCTGCCCCTTCCTGTGCGAGCACAATCCGGCCCGAAGCCGTCGGCATGACTGTACGCTTAGCCTCATCCATAGCGGCCGCGCGAACAGGCTCAGAATACATATCAAAGCCCAATGCCCGACGATTGCGCACAGTGTCCGGAGAGAAATAGATCACGGGCGCAACCATATCGCGCGCCGAATTGGTGCCCAATCGCAAAGGGGGAAACTGCGGCTGGTTGCTTCGGACCCGTGCCAACAATGTATCGACATCATCACGTGGAGTGGCGGCGACCCATCCGATCCCTTCGGCCCCGCGATAATTCTGAGCCAGCCGCAATTCAGCAACGAATTGCCGAAAGGTTTGCGGGCTGACCTCTTCGATTGTCGAAAACAATGCAGCGCCCGCGCGCAGATAGGACGAAAACCCACTCCCCCGCCGATCCAGCGCAGAAGCGATGGACTGGGCATAGTCACGCACTTCGGCGCGGCTGCGCTCCTTGGCGTTGCTTTCGATAATAAACGCACTGAGCGCAGCAATTGCAGCCACTGCAACAAACAGCGCCGCCGGGATAGCGCGCGGATAGGCGGCGAGCCATGTGCGCGCCCTTCCGCTGGAAGCAGGTGCACCGGTCGTAAAACCGTCCATAGAGCTAGAATTTTCGCTCATTGGTTTTGCACCGTGGCTGATCCTTCGTGACTTTCACTGAGCTATATCTCGGGTGATGTATAGTGTGCGGAACAAAAGAGACGCAGCATCGTTCCCATTGTGTATTAGCCCGCCAACATCAGATCGGCGGCGATGCGAAATGGGATAAGGGGTCTGACTGGAAATGACATCCAGGGATGAATCACGTGCATCCGTCAGCGGCGAGAGCACAGCCAATGGTGGAACAACACCGGCAGCGGGCAAAGACGGTCCTGCTTGGGCTGATGGGCTCAAGCAGCTCTATGACGACGTGGTCGAAGAACCTTTGCCAGACGCCTTTAAAGACCTGCTCGCACAGCTTGACGACACAGATGATGGTGACACTGCTGCAGGGCGCAGCGGGGCCGGTTCATGACGGACAAGCCTCCCCCCCCAAAGCGGACAGCTGCCCAAAAAACTGATTTTAAACGCGAACTGACAGAGGTTGTGCCGCATTTGCGTGCGTTTGCCCGTGGTCTTTGCGGTCGGCCCGATATGGCCGATGATCTTGTGCAGGAGACCATGTTGAAAGCGTGGGCCGCACAGGATCGGTTTGAGCCTGGCACATCAATGCGTGCATGGACGTTTGTGATCCTGCGCAACGCCTACCTCACCGATATGCGCCGCAATCGGTTTCGCGGTGAGTATGATGAGGGCGTGGCGGAACGCATTCTGACTGCGCCTGCTGGACAGGAAGAACCTATTCACCTGTCAGATATGCACCGCGCGCTCCTCACCCTTCCCCCTGAACGCCGCGAAGCGTTGCTGTTGGTGGGTGCCGGCGGATTCTCATATGAAGAGGCAGCTGAAATTTGCGGTTGCGCAGTGGGCACGATCAAAAGCCGCGTTGGACGCGCACGAGCAACACTTAATGCCATGCTAGCCGAGGGCAACATTCCTCAACGCTCGGTCGAGGATGCTACCGCGCATCGAGCGATCCTGCAGGAGCTGGACGATGTTGCCGCAGGCAAAGGAATTACGGCTGCGAAGCCATAAAGCACGCTTGGCGCAGGGCCTGCACGCTGCAATAAGGTCGCCACGCAAGAGTGATCCCTGCCAATGAACAACCAAGCCCCCGACAATCAGCTTCCCAACGAGGCAGCACGGACCCGCGATAAGCGGCGTCTGGTGCTGGCTGAGCAGGAAACGCGGCTGATGTCAGCGCTTGTTTTGCTGATCGGTCTGGGACTGTTTCTGGCTTTGCCCTTTGTCTTGTCGATCGGATCGGTGGTGTTTCTGCCGTTGGTCACTGCGCTGCTTTTGACGATCCTTCTCTCCCCGCTTGCCGACCGTTTGGCAAAGTTTGGTTTACCAAACGTGCTCGCATCGCTTGGCGCGTTGAGTGTGTTTTTGGGCATTCTTTTCGCCGCTTTGGCTCTGATCCTGCAACCTGCGCTCGCTCTATTCGACACATTGCCTGCGATCACGGAACAAGTGGGACAGCGCTTTGCCGAATTGCGCGATGAATTTGCCTGGCTTGCGGTCGCGAACGCAGAGATCGCGGAAATCATGGGCGATACTGGCGCGCGCGAAGTGGTGCTCGCCACCCCCAGCATCCTTGAAGAGATCGCCTTTGCCACTCCCAGCGTGGTGCTGGAGGTACTAATCATGTTCCTGATGGCGTTCTTTATGATTGAGGCACGGGTGCGAATGCGGCGGCATTTGCTGTTTGACCGGGCGAGTTTTGGCTCCAGCGTAAAAGCCGCGCGCGTGATGCGCGAAATTCAGGACCGCGTCGCCGCCTATATTACGACCGTTGGCTTAATCAATGCGAGCATCGGGGTTGTGGTTGCATTGGGTGCGTGGGCCTTAGGCGTGGATGCACCGATTATGTGGGGCGGGCTGGCCGCAATCCTCAATTTCATTCCCTATGTCGGGCCGCTGGCGATGACCGCATTGTTGGCACTGTTCGGGATCGGAACGGCGGACACGGTTCTGATCGGTTTGATCCCGGCGGCGGCCTATGTGGTGCTGCACACGATTGAGGCGAATGTTGTTACCCCTTCGATATTGGGTGCGCGTTTCACGATGAGCCCGGTGATGATCCTTATCGCCCTATCTTATTTTACGTGGATATGGGGCGTTCCGGGCGCGCTGCTTTCGGTGCCAATCCTCCTGACACTTACGGCTTTCTTTGAGCATATTGGGCGACCAAATATCGTCGGGTTCATCTTTGGCGAACCCTTATTCCCAAGCGAAAGCATGGGCGGCGGTGTTGAGGATGAGCAGGCGGGCCCTTCGGCAAAACTGGCCGCTAAGGGCTAATTCTGGCTGCGATCGACCGCGCTCACCACTGCGACGTTCATCGTCACGTTGGCCAGTGTGCGCATGATATCGGGCAACATCTCAACCGCAACCAGCAGCACTAGCGGCTCTATCGGCACACCCATGGCCAGCGCGATGGGTCCGATGGAGACGACGAAGCTGATAGATCCGGGCAAACTGACTGAGCCGATGCTGATGATCAGGGCGACCAAGATACCTGCAATGGCCAGCGCCGGCGTGATATGAACCCCGGCCAACGCGGCCACATATAGGGCAACCGCCATATTCATCGCCGGACTGGTCGCTCGAAAAATCGCAACCGCCAGTGGCAAAACGAATTCGCTGGTGCTGGATCGCAGATTGAGCCGCGATGCGCTGTCGAGCATGGCAGGCAGGCTGGCGAGCGAACTTTGTGTCGACACTGCCACCGCTTGGGCTGGCAACATCGCCTTCGCGAACCGCACCGGCCCAACTCCGCCCAGTGCAAAGGCGAGAACATAAGCGAGCAATAGAATGAACCCACCCATGGCAGAGACGACCAGAATGTAGTGAGCAAGCGCTGCAAACGCCCCGCCCCCACTGCGCAAACCCACTCCGAATGCAAGCGCGACCACGCCCAAAGGTGCGAGCCACAAAACCCAGCCGATGATCAGCAGCATCGCATTGGCGAGCGCATGGAAGAAGCCGAGCAAGCGCTGACCCTGCCCCGCTGGCAATTGTGTGATCGCCACTGCGAACAAGGCAAAGAAAATGGTCAATGGCAGCATCGCCGTTTCCGCCGCAGCCGCAATAATATTGGGCGCGATTAAAGAAGTGAGGAAGTCGAGAATACCCGGCACTTCCTGCGCGCCATCGGGTATCTCTGACAGAAACCCGGTCGCGCTTTCAGGGATCGGGATCACGCTGAGCAACATCGGCATCACCATCGCGGTGAACAATCCACCAGCAATCAGCACTCCAAACACCAACGCCAAAAACCGCCGCGCCGCCGCGCCTGCCCGCGCCGCCTGCACCATTTGCGAAAGACCCAGCACCAGAAGAGCCGCCACCAGTGGAATGATCGTCATTTGCAACGCGCGCAGCCACAATGTGCCCACCAGCGAAACCGACTGCAGCAACTCGCCCGGCAGCTCAGCCGACGACATCGCCACGCCCAGGCTCAGCCCAATGATCAACGCCGCAAAGGTCGCGATCACTGGCAAGCGGATCGTCACCAGCTCAAATCCGCTCTCAATCTGCGCGGGCGCGCCTGTCTCATTGCTGGTCTTGTTCAAGAATTTGGTTCCTTTGAGAGCCCCTCGCCCTTCCCTTCGCGCGATAACCGCGTCACAAGCGCCTGACAAATCGGCATGCGATTATCCTTGAAAGGGATCGAACAGGAATGGGACGCAAACTCTTTGGCACTGACGGGATCAGAGGGCGCACCAATGCGGGCGTAATGACAGCTGAAACCGCAATGCGCGTGGGTCAGGCGGCGGGCAATTACTTTGTGCGTGGCGGACACCGGCATCGGGTCGTGATCGGCAAAGACACCCGCCTGTCCGGCTATATGATGGAAAGCGCGCTGGTCGCAGGCTTTACCAGTGTTGGCATGGATGTGACGATGACGGGGCCACTGCCAACGCCTGCAATCGCCCTGTTGACCCGCGAGATGCGCGCTGATCTGGGCGTGATGATCTCTGCCAGTCACAATCTGTATCTCGACAATGGCATCAAATTGTTCGGCCCCGATGGGTACAAATTATCGGATGAGGTTGAGGCAGAGATTGAGGCTCTGCTGGAGCAGGAACCCCAGCTTGCAGCTCCTGAAGGGATCGGGCGTGCGCGCCGGATTGATGATGCACGCGGGCGCTATATTCACGCGGTCAAACAATCAGTGTCGAACGAGGTTCGCTTTGACGGGCTGAAAGTTGTGGTCGATTGCGCGCACGGTGCCGCCTATCAAGTAGCCCCATCGGCGATTTGGGAATTGGGCGCAGAGGTCATCACTTTGGGCGTCGATCCCAATGGCACCAATATTAATGACGGCGTTGGCTCGACCGCGATTGAAGCCTTGCAGGCAAAGGTCGTTGAAGAAGGCGCAGATATCGGCATCGCTCTCGATGGCGATGCTGATCGGCTGATTGTGGTCGATGAAAAGGGCACTAAGGTTGACGGCGACCAGATCATGGCTCTGATCGCGACACGCATGCACGAAAAAGGCGCGTTGAGCGGCGGCGGTGTCGTTGCGACAGTGATGTCGAACTTGGGGCTGGAGCGCTATCTTGAAGGGCTTGGTCTGACATTGGAGCGGACCAAGGTTGGTGATCGTTATGTGCTGGAACGCATGAAAGATGGCGGATTTAATGTTGGTGGTGAGCAGTCCGGGCATATGATCCTGACCGACCACGGCACGACTGGCGATGGTACAGTCGCCGCCCTGCGGGTGCTCAGCTCTCTTGTCCGCACTGAGAAGCCCGCGAGCGAGATCTTGCACCTGTTTGATCCTGTCCCGCAACTGCTCAAAAATGTGCGGTACGAAGGCGGTGCACCGCTCGAAAACGATGCGGTGAAGGTAGCCATCGCGCAGGCTGAGAGGGAGCTGGAAGGCAATGGCCGCCTCGTCATTCGCGCGTCGGGCACTGAGCCTTTGATCCGCGTCATGGCAGAGGGCGATGACAGCACGCAGGTCGAAAGCGTGGTCGACCGGGTTTGTGATGCCGTGCGAGCGGCGACTTAAGGGGCGGACCGTTGTTAGAGATGCGCCCCGATTGCGAACGCTGCGGCAAGGACTTACCCGCTGCCACGCCCGGCGCGTTCATTTGCAGCTTTGAGTGCACATTTTGCGCTGAGTGCGCCGAGGCGGTTGACGATGTCTGCCCCAATTGCGGCGGAGAATTGATGGATCGCCCAACCCGCTCTGCAAAGTTGCTCGCGAAATTTCCGTCCAGCACGGAGCGGAAATTCAAAGGATGACTGACGCGCCAGTAAAGAAGAAGCCACCGCGCATTTTGTCGATTGCCGGATCTGACAGCTCAGGCGGCGCAGGCATTCAGGCGGACATCAAGACCATCACAATGCTTGGCGGTTATGCCATGAGTGCGATCACCACCGTGACAGCGCAAAACAGCGTCGGTGTGCAAGCGGTTGTGCCGGTTTCGGGCGATGCGGTTGGTCAGCAAATCAGCTCCTGCATTCGCGATATTGGCGTCGATGCGATCAAGATCGGCATGGTGCACGACACGGATATCATCGCCCATATCCATGAGGCACTATCCGACGTCCAAGTTCCCATCATCCTCGACCCGGTGATGATTTCAACGACAGGCGCCGCATTAATCGCGCCCGATGCTTTGTCTGCGATGCGCGAAAAGCTGTTCCCGCTGGCGACACTGATCACCCCCAACCTGCCCGAACTCGGGCATCTGGTTGAGCGCTCGCTCACCTCCACGCGACAGATGATCGCGGCTGCGGAGGAATTGTGCGAGGCGACCGGCGCAGCAGTGCTGGCCAAAGGCGGACATACCGAAGATGCGCGGATCGTTGATATCCTGATCCGGCCCGATGCGCGCGCGGTTCAGTTTGATCACGCCCGCATCGAGACCCCGCATACGCACGGGACCGGCTGCACACTCTCATCCGCGATTGCGACCCTGTTGGGCCACGGTCAATCGCTCGAACATGCAGTGCGGCTGGGACGCAATTTCGTGGTCCGGGCGATTGAAGCCGCCCCCGGCTTTGGCGCAGGCAGCGGACCGCTCGGCCATCACGCGGTGCGCAGTTTGGACTAAGAGCCCAGTTCGTAAAACTTGGCAATATGCTCCCAAGCTTCATCGGCGGTTTCGCACCAATGGAACAGATCGAGGTCTTTCTTCGAGATCGTGCCCTCTTCGGCAATCGCTTCAAAGTCGACCACTCGCTCCCAGAAATCCTTACCGAACAACATGATCGGGATCGGCTTCATCTTGCCGGTCTGGATCAAAGTCAGCAGCTCGAAAAACTCATCAAACGTCCCAAAGCCGCCGGGGAAAACCGCAACGGCCCGCGCGCGCAGGAGAAAGTGCATTTTGCGCAAAGCGAAATAGTGGAAGTTGAGCGACAGATAAGGCGTCACATAAGAATTGGGCGCTTGCTCATGCGGCAGCACAATATTGAGCCCGATGGATTCTCCGCCCGCATCACTCGCCCCGCGATTGCCCGCCTCCATAATCGAAGGTCCGCCGCCAGTGGTGACAACAAACTGGCGCTTACCATCCTCGATAATTGCCTTTTCAGAGACCAATCGAGCCAGCTTATACGCCTCGTGATAGTACTTCGCTTTGTCCGCCAGCCTTGCCGCGACCTTCTGCTCGTATTCATCGCCATCTTTGGCTGCATCAATCTTGGCCTGCGCTTCCTCTGGAGAAGGGATACGGGCCGAACCATACATCACCATGGTCGAACCAACGCGCGCCTCGTCGAGCAACATTTCCGGCTTTAGCAATTCCAATTGAAACCGGACCGGGCGCAATTCATCGCGCAGCAGGAAATTGTCATCACGAAACGCCAGTTTATAGGCGGGGTGTTCGGTTTGCGGTGTGTGGTCGGGGGATTCGTCTGCGAACTGGCTTTCCTGTTCGGCGCGATAGAACTTGCGATCTGTGAGGTCTTTTTCTGTCATGTCCTTGCACCTAGGCGCGCTGCATGGCGCGGGCAAGACACGTAGGTTCGGTTTGACTACCAATGGCGTATGTATCGGGCAAAGGGACATAATCTTGCTCTTCGCGCAGGCATCGGTTACTTTTGGCTCAGGTGCTGGCGCAGAATTTTTGCGTCAGTGAGATGAAAGAACGATTTATGGCGGATAATCTTCCGCCGGACACAAATAAGAATGCTGGTAAAAAACGGGGCGGTAAGTCCGGTAAAGTAGCCGATTTTCGCTACAAGCGCTCCAACCAGCAAGGCAAAAGGTCCGCAAATGGACCCAAAGATCGCGCCAACCAAAAACGCAGCGAACCTGCGCGCCGCAGATCCTCACCTTCGCCACATCGCGGGGGAGAGGCCTATGCCGCGCTGGACCTTGGCACAAACAATTGCCGCCTTTTGATCGCGCGCCCATCGGGCAAGGATTTCACCGTCATCGATGCATTCAGCCGGGTCGTAAAGCTGGGTGAGGATTTGGCGACCACGGGGCGACTTTCGGATGAAGCAATGGACCGGGCGCTCGGCGCTCTGAAAATCTGCGCAGAGAAGCTGCGCCGCCGCAATGTGCGCCTTGCTCGGTCGGTTGCAACAGAGGCATGCCGCCGCGCATCCAATGGTGCCGATTTTATTGACCGCGTACAGGCCGAGACGGGCATTGTGCTCGACATTATCACCGCAGAGGAAGAAGCGCGGCTGGCCGTTTTGGGCTGCCACATTCTACTGGAACAGGGCGAGGGTCCGGCGGTCATTTTCGATATTGGCGGTGGGTCGACAGAGTTGGTTTTGCTCGAGCCGGGCGGCAAGATACCCCGCATTATTGACTGGCAGAGCGTGCCATGGGGCGTTGTGTCGTTGACTGACACAGTGGGCCGCGACCAAGGTGGCGGTAAAACCAGACGCGAGGCTCGATTGGCGCGCTATGCCAAGATGCGTGCGCTCGTGTCTGACAGTTTTGCGCCCTTTGCAGAGCGGATCGCGGACGCATCCAAATGTGCCGATATTCGCCTTTTGGGGACCAGCGGCACGGTGACGACTTTGGCAAGTCTGCATCTTGAGCTGCCGCACTATGACCGCAAGGCCGTGGACGGCTTGATCGTGCCATCGCGCGCTATGCGTGAGATAAGCACAGCGCTTTCAGGAATGTCGCCGGATGAGCGCAGCGAGTTGCCGTGTATCGGACATGACCGTGCCGATCTGGTGGTGGCGGGCTGCGCGATCCTGGAATCGATCCTCGATCTCTGGCCCGCGGAGCGACTTGGTGTGGCAGATCGCGGCATTCGCGAGGGGATTTTGCGCAGTTTGATGGCGGCCGAACGTCAAAGCGAGCGCAGCCTTGCTGCCTTGCATGAAATGCGCGTTGAGAAAGCAGGCGACTGAACCGATGACTCGTTCTGGTAAGAACCCCGATCGCCGGGTCAAAACGGCGAAAAAGCGCACTGCCTCCTCGACAAGGTGGTTAGAGCGGCAGTTGAATGACCCCTATGTCAAACAAGCGAAGGCAGACGGTTATCGCAGTCGGGCAGCCTATAAGCTGCTTGAGCTGGATGACCGGTTCAGCCTGATTCGTGGCTCTCGCCGAGTGGTCGATTTGGGCATTGCTCCGGGCGGCTGGGCGCAGGTGGTGCGGGCCAAAGCGCCCAAGGCCAATGTGGTGGGCATCGACTTGCTGCCCACAGAGCCTATCGAAGGTGTCACCATATTCGAGATGGATTTCATGGACGATGCCGCGCCAGCCGCATTGGAAGACGCCCTGGGCGGGCCGCCTGATCTGGTTCTGTCAGATATGGCCGCGAACACGGTTGGCCACAAGCAAACCGACCATTTGCGCACGATGGCGTTGGTTGAAGCAGGTGCGTGGTTCGCCACCGAGACCCTGGAAAAAGGCGGGGCATTCGTGGCCAAGGTTTTGGCAGGGGGCACTGACACCGAATTGCTGACTCTGCTCAAACAGCATTTCACCAGCGTCAAACACGCAAAACCGCCCGCTAGCCGCAAGGGTTCATCGGAATGGTATGTGGTAGCGCAGGGGTTCAAAGGGCGCGAATGAAGCTCGTCCCTTAATTAAGCAGCTTACTCGCTTGCCTCAGCAGCTGCAGTTTCATCTGCATTTGCTTCTTCAGCAGCCGCCTCTTCAACGGGCGCTTCTTCTTCGAGTGCACCTTCACCGGTCGACTCTTCAGCCGCCTCAGCGACATATTCCGGAACCGCGAGGCTCGACCCGTTCTCGTTCATATAGAGAGCGACAGCGGCACGGTCTTCGATGCTCGAAAGACCGGCGAAGCCCATCTTTGTGCCGTCCATGTAACCGCGCGGATTGTTGAGCCAATCGTTCATCTCATCCCAACCCCACTGGCCGCCAAAGCTCGCCATTGCGCTGGAATATTCATAGCCGCCAACTGCGCCAATAGGTGCACCCATGATACCGTGAAGGTTCGGACCAACGCCGTTCGCGCCGCCTGCCTCGATGGTGTGGCATGCCGAACACTTGGCAAAGACACGTTCGCCCGCAGACACATCGACGCCGTCCATGTTCAATGCCTGTGTCATGGTCATTTCCACTTCGCCCGCTTCTTCAGCGACTTCGACCGGATAGCCGGCAACCTCGGGACGCTGTGGGTCATAAGCGTGGAAAACCTTGTCCGAAACAATCGACAGGCCAAGGCCAAGCCCGGCTGCGAACAGCACCCAGCCTGCAACCGTGTTGAACATGTCGCCTGAATCACTGTCAGTGTCCGGCGTGTCTTGCGTGTTGGTTTCTTGTGTCATCTTGGGTGCCCCATAATCCCGCGCTTGCCCCTGCGCAAGGCGAAACACATCACTAATGAATGCATCATTTGCAAGCTTCTTTAACGCCACACTTGCAGCCGCAACGCACGAGTTCTAGCAGGCTGATGAATATGCGAAGTTTTCCCGGTCCAGCCTTAACGATAGTCGACGAATTGCGCAAAGCCGCTGAGGCGGACCCTGCGCGCGCGATCGCGTTCCAAGGATCACCCGGTGCAAACTCGCATCGCGCCGCCTTAGAAGCGCGTCCCGATGCGCTGCCACTGCCCTGTTTCAGCTTCGAAGACGCACTCGAAGCGGTGAAGGACAAACGCGCAGGCCATGCGATTATCCCCATCGAAAATTCGCAACATGGCCGGGTTGCCGACATCCACTTCCTGCTTCCCGAAAGCGGATTGTCGATTGTGGGTGAATATTTCATGCCGATCCATCATGCGTTGATGGGCCCCGGTCCGGGACCATTTGAGGCCGCATACAGCCATCCTCAAGCGCTGGGCCAATCGCGGTTTTTCCTGCGTGAGCGCGGGATTGTGCCTTTGAGCTATGCGGATACTGCGGGCGCAGCTGCTCATGTGAGCGAGCGCGGTGATCCAAAGCTGGGCGCGATCGCACCGGCGATTGCGGCTGAACTCTACGACCTACAGATTGTCGAAACACATGTTGAGGATAGCGAGGACAATATGACCCGCTTTGTCATCCTCGCGGATAAGCCGACTTTCGTGACAACTGGATCAGAAAAGCCAGCGATCACGACTTTCGTGTTTGAAGTGAAGAACATTCCGGCAGCGCTTTATAAAGTGCTTGGCGGGTTTGCGACCAATGGGGTCAATATGACCAAGCTGGAAAGCTATCAGCATGGCACCAGCTTTTCCGCGACACGGTTTTACGCCGATATTATCGGGGTGCCGGGCGATCCGGCAGTGGATCGCGCGCTGGAGGAATGCGCTTTTCATTCCAAGGAATTGCGCGTTTTGGGCACCTATGAACAGGCCCGAAAGCGCGGCCAGTAAACAGCCCCGTAAACCGCACAGTAACCAGCAAAATGGCTTTGCCCTGCGAAGCCTGTTGCACCGCGCGATAGACCGTGCCACGACTGCTCAAGCATGACGAACGCGGTGCAGACCAATCCGGCAGTAGGTGGGGCACCTGCCGCAACCCCCGCTACACCCGGCGGAGGCGTGCCTGAGGGTTGGCGCGAGATGCGCGACAATTCCTCGATCCAATTCGATGAAGTTCGGATGCAACCGCCCCAACCTCCCGAGCCGCGTGAACCGGGCTGGTTTGATGAGGCGCTCATCAACTTTTTCGAGTTTTTGGGCAGCATCTTCTCACCCATTGGACAGTTTTTGGGAATTTCGTGGCCGGTCCTTCAATGGATCTTGGTCGCTCTGGTGGTCGTGTTCGTGCTGTTCGTCGCCTTTCGCATGGTCGGCCCGCTCCAATCCAGAGTTCGCAAAGCCAAAGCAGGCACAGCAAACAGCGAGCCTGAATGGCAGCCGAGCGAGGAACAGAGCACCGCGCTGCTCGAAGATGCGGATAAACTTGCGGCAGAGGGTCGCTTTGATGAGGCGACCCGGCTGCTGCTTCAACGCAGTGTCAGCCAGATCGCAGAGACCCGGCCCGATTGGGTTGAGCCCTCCAGCACAGCGCGCGAACTCGCGGCCATTCCGGCTTTGTCAGAGGCGGCGCGCGGAGCATTTGCGACCATTTCGGAGCGGGTCGAACGCAGCCTGTTCGCACTGCGCACACTCAACCGCGAAGATTGGGAGGCAGCGCGTTCTGCCTATGCCAACTTTGCACTGGCGAAGATTGAAGGAACACAGCGCGCGCGCACTCCTGGTGCAGAGGTGCGAGCAGTATGAGCGCGGGCACAAAGCAAGCGCGCGGTGCATCGCCTTTCAGCCGCGGAGCAGTGCTTGCCGTAGTGGTGGTCGGCTTTGCCGCGTTTCTGGCGATGATCTATTTCATCGGCATCGGCGATACCGGCGGTCGCGAAGGGCGCGGTGAGGCGCACGCTTCTGCCAATGGCCTCAATGGTTATGCGGGTCTGGTCGAATTGCTGGAGGCCGAAGGCTATGACGTCGAACGGTCGCGTGACCTCAATGGATTGGAGACCAACAACCTCCTGATCCTAACCCCGCCGCAGTTCACCGATGCAGCCGAATTCGGTCAAATCTTGGAAAACCGGCAATATCTCGGCCCGACCTTGGTCATTCTTCCCAAGTGGTCGGTGGGCGAGATAAGCGGCGACGTTGCTGACGAAGACGAAGACAAAGTGCGCAGCGATTGGGTCACGTTGCTGGGGGCGAGCACATCTCAATGGACAGCCCAATTGCCTGAGCCGTTTACGTTCACGCATGAGCAAAAAGACCTACCGGCAGCCAATCAGGCGAGCTGGAGTGGCCTTGCCCAGTCTGGCCGTTTGCCGACAGGCACAGTCCTCTATGTCGAGAATGATGCGTCTTACGAATCGGTGATCAGAGATCCCGCTGGGCATATTCTCGCGATGAATGTCATCGGTAATGTTGGCACCGATTATTATGAAAACGCGCATTGGACGATGTTCGTGGTCGAGCCGGACCTCGTGAATAATTACGGCCTTTCCGATGCTCGCCGCGCCGCCGCTGCGCTCGCTCTGGTGCAAGAGGCCGGGTATGGCGATATGAATTCCGTCACATTTGATATGACGTTGAATGGCTATGGCAATTCGGTCAATCTGCTGACGCTTGCGTTTGAGCCTCCCTTTTTGGCCGCCACCTTGTGCCTCATTTTGGCGATGGTGATTGTGGGGTGGAGAGCGTTCTTACGCTTTGGCCCATCGGCGGTTGCAGCGCCCGAATTTGCATTTGGTAAAAAGCGGCTTGTAACCAATGGTGCCGGGCTGATTGTGCGTGCGCGGCGATTGGGCCTTTTGGGTGAGCCCTATGCCAATCTGATTGAGCGGCGATTGGGCCGCAAGCTTGGTCTGGTCAAACCGGATGCGGAGGCGATTGACGCTGCACTCGCGCGCAGATTACCGAATGAAGAGCCCTTTTCCAACCGCGCCGCGCGTCTCTTAAACGCGGAACGGCCTGCCGAAATTCTGCGCGCTGCGCGTGCGCTTAATGAATTGCCACAAAAGCTGGCGACACCTTCAACAGGGAAGAATACCAAATGAGCACTGGTCTCGAAAACAATCCTCCTGCACCGCAAACGCCAGCATCTGAGCCTGCCTCCCAAGAGATCGGCATGACGCTGGGCGATGTTCGCAACCTCGCCAATGCGATCCGCGCAGAGGTTGCCAAGGCTATCGTCGGGCAAGACGCGATGATCGACCAATTGCTAGTCGCTCTGGTGAGCCAAGGACACGTTCTGCTCGAAGGGCCTCCGGGCACGGCCAAAACCTTCATGGCTCAGGCGTTTTCGACCGCGCTGGGCCTCGACTTTGGGCGCATTCAGTTCACGCCGGACCTGTTGCCGGGTGATATTCTCGGCTCGAACCTGTTCAACTTTCAGACCAGCGAATTCACTCTGACGCGCGGGCCGATTTTCTGCGAGTTGCTGCTTGCTGATGAGATCAACCGTACGCCGCCCAAAACGCAGGCCGCTTTGCTAGAGGCGATGCAGGAACGGCGCGTGACGCTGGATGGCGAAACGCACCAATTGCCGCCGCAATTCATGGTGGTCGCAACCCAAAATCCGATTGAGAACCAAGGCGTCTATCCATTGCCCGAAGCGCAGCTTGACCGGTTCCTGTTCAAGCTCCTCGTCCCCTATCCTGATGAAACCGAAGAGACACGGATTGTGGCAAGCTATGGTTCGCGTCAGGGACCTCAACGTCCGGCAGAACTCGGCGTGAAAGCGGTTGCGAATGCCGAGATTTTGGCTGCGGCCAGCGCGGCTCTTGGCCATGTGACCGTAGCCGATGAGATCACCCAATATGTCGTGCGACTGGTGCGCGCGACCCGTGAGCATGCTGAGCTTGCCGTAGGCGCTTCGCCCCGTGCCGCCGTGATGCTTGCCAATGCAGCGCGGGCGCGGGCAGCGTTGGAGGGGCGCTCTTATGCGATCCCTGATGATGTGAAGGCCTTGGCTGTGCCGGTTCTTCGCCATCGTCTGACCCTCAGCCCAGCTGCCGAAATCGAAGGTCGCGATGTTGAGGCACTGGTGGCCGAATTGATCGACGCGACTGAGGCACCGCGCTGATCAGCGGCTAACCCATGGCATTATCGCTCCCCCTTGTCCCGACCCAGCGCGCCGCGTGGATCATCGCCGGTTTTGCGCCGATTGCGTTGGTGATCGCTGCCGTCTCTCCCGGGCTATGGGTGATCGCGCCGGTCGCCGCTTTGGCGATGGTGGCACTGATCGTGCTCGATGGATTGATGGCGGGAACATGCGAGGAATGGCATGTGTTAGTGCCCGCCGACACCGAAGTGGGTCAACCAACCGCAATTGACGCCCATGCCCGGTTTAGCGGACGCGGCGCGAGTGAGCCTGAAGTCGCGTTGGAATTCGACCCACGCTTGGCCCCATCAGGGCGCGCCAATATGCCGCTTTTGCGCGACCCTGACACGGGCGAACGCAGTGGCTCCATCGAAGTCCATCCCGAACGCCGCGGCACTGCGCCGGTATCGCGCGCTTGGCTGCGGTGGAGCGGTCCTTTGGGATTGGGTTCGCGTCAGACACAGCTGACCCTAGATAAAGAGATGCGCATCTGGCCGGACCTGTCGCCTGTGCGATCCAAGGAATTGCAGACCTTTATGCGCGATGCTGCAACTGGCCTGATCGCGCGGCGCATTCGCGGCGAAGGCACTCAGTTTGAGGCGTTGGCGGAATACCAACCGGGCATGGATCGTCGCAAAATCGACTGGAAAGCCAGCGCGCGTCACATGCACCTTTATGCCCGCGAAAACGAAAGCGAGCGCAACAATCAGATCGTCTTTGCCTTTGATTGCGGACAGGCGATGTGTGAGCCGGTGGACGGGATGCCCCGAATTGACCGCGCAGTAACAGCGGCACTCACATGTTCATACGTGGCGCTTAAAGGCGGCGACAAAGTTTCGCTGTTCGGCTTTGCGCAAAGGCCACAAGTGATGACGCCTTTCGTCAACGATTCCCGCGCATTCTACCGCTTGCAAAGCGCAGCCGCCGCGCTCGATTATGATGCGGCGGAGCCCAATTTCACCCTCGCGCTCGCGACACTCACTGCCAAATTGCAGCGCCGCTCGCTCATCGTGTTGTTCTCAGACTTCACCGATGCGACCGCTGCGGAAATGATGATTGAGAGCATTGGACGGCTCGTCGACAAGCACCTCGTCCTGTTCGTCACCATCGCCGATAGCGAGCTTGAGAGCTTTATCGATGAAGAGCCCGACGACATCGCCACCCTCGCTCGCTCCGTCACCGCTGACACTTTGCTGCATCAACGCAGCGTGGTGTTGCAGCGTTTGCGGCGCATGGGGGTCGACGTGATTGAGGCACCCTATAATCAGATCGGCTATCAGCTGATCGACCGCTATTTCATCATCAAGAACTCAGAGGCGATCGGATGAAGGCGCCTACGATCGGATCATGGTTCACGCGCGGCGAGATTGCGGCGCCTGCCGATATCGAAGGCGCAGCTTTGCGCTCGGATCGCTTCCGCTTGGAGCGTGAAGGCGATTGGCGAAGGCTGGAACAGATCGTTATCCGCATGGAAAAAGGCGGATTGCGCAGGGTCGATGACGAAGACCTGCTGGCGCTGCCTACACTATACCGCACCGCTGCATCCAGCCTGTCGGTCGCGCGTGAGACCAGCCTTGATGCTGCAACGCTCGGCTATTTGGAAAGCCTCGTGCAGCGCGCCTGGTTCCAAGTCTATGGCCCACGCAAAGGGTTCTTCGCATGGCTGCGCGAGTTTTTCTTCGGCGGGTGGAGCCGCGCGGTGCGCGAAATCTGGCTCGACATCTGCATTGCCCTTTTCGTGTGCGTCGCGGGCGCTGTCGTTGGCTGGTTGTTGGTCGCGCAGAACAGCGATTGGTATTACCGCCTGATCCCCATCGGGCTTGCCGGAGATCGTGGACCGGGGGCCAGCCGAGAGACTTTGCTAGCCTCTCTCGGCACCGAGGAGAGTACGTCAGGCCTGTCGACATTTGCCGCCTCGCTTTTCAGCAACAATGCTGGTGTGTGCATCCTCGCCTTTGCGCTTGGCTTTGCTTTCGGCATCCCGTCACTGATGCTGCTGGTGCACAATATGGCGATGCTGGGCGCAATCTTGTGGCTCTTTTCTGAGGCTGGACTGATTGTTGAATTCTCCGCTTGGCTCAGCGTCCACGGCACAACCGAATTGTTCGGCATTTTGCTCTCTGGCGCAGCGGGTTTGCATATCGGGCGCTCTATGGCTTTCCCCGGAGAGCGCTCTGTTCTGGAGGCCGCATCAATCAGCGGTCGCCGCAGCGCAGTCGTTATGGTCGGCGTCGTCATCATGATGGTGGTTGCCGCCATACTGGAAGCGTTCCCAAGGCAGTTGGTCGAGGGCGCGCAGAACCGCTTTATCATCGGCGGCACATTCGGCGTTTTCTGGCTCGCCTATTTCTTCCTCTATTTCCCGAGCGGCGGAATTGTCGACGATCTTGATGATGCGGAAGGCCTCGCATGAGCGCCGCGATTGCTCCTCTTCCGACTGACAAACGTCAGCGGACTTTGATCACGCCAGAGGGGATTGCGATCCCTGTCACGATCGCATCGCGCGGGTCGCGAATGGGCGCGCTGGTGCTTGATTTCCTGATCCTGATATTCGGCCTGATCGCGATCTTTGTGTTCCTCGCATTTGTGGCAGAGGGCCTGTTTGAAGAGATGGACAACGCTGTCGAAGGCGCGATTTCAGGTGCCGCAGAGTTCCTGATCATCTTGCTGATCCTGCTCATATTCATGGCGCGCTATGGGTATTTCCTCACCATGGAACTGGGCCCGCGCGGCGCGACATGGGGTAAGCGTATGGTCGGCATCCGCGTGGCCGCGCGCGGCGGTGGCCGGTTGACGCCAGAGGCGATTATCGCCCGCAACCTGCTGCGCGATATTGAGCTGTTCATGCCGCTTATCTTCCTGCTGATCGCGCCCAGCGGCGAAAGTGGCAGTTTCGGCCTTGCCGGCATGGTCTGGTTCATGGTCTTCATGGCGTTCCCATTCTTCAATAAAGACGCCATGCGCGCCGGCGATGTGATAGCGGGTACGTGGGTCGTCGATGCCCCGCGCACGCGATTGGCAGAGGCGCTTTCGACACAAGGGGCCGCCGTCCAAGGGACAAGCGATATGACCGGCGCGCGCTATGAATTCGGCGAAGAGGAACTGTCGATCTATGGCGAGCATGAATTGCAGACACTGGAACGGATGCTGCGTGATGCTCAGCCAGAGGCGCTGTCTGCGGTGCACGCCACCATCTGCCGCAAGATCGGATGGGATCCAGGCGCAGGGGATGAGCGCGCGTTCTTGGAAGCATTCTATGCTCAGCTGCGCGCGCGGCTCGAAGGTGATATGCGCTTTGGCAAACGCAAAGCGGACAAGTTCTCATGAGCTTTGACAGGCGCAAATTCCTCGGCGGTTCGCTCGCATCGGGTGTGGCGCTTGGCGTTGGCGGATGCATCCCGCCAGACCAAAGTCCCGCCGGGCGCTTCATTGCAACTTTGCGCATAATCGAAGCCAATGCGGGCGGTACTTTGGGCGCAGAGCTGGTCGAGACCAACACCGGGCGCTCTATCGGACTCAACCGAACACGGCGGTTTGGCCATTGCTCATCCTTCAAGCTCTCGCTCGCGGCAAAGGTCCTGCAACGCCATGTCACGGGCGAAGACGATGCAGACCGGCGAGTGATGTGGAGCGAGGATGATCTGATGTTTGTCTCCCCCTTCACCACGCGGCGTTTGGGCGAAGGGGCGACTTTGCGCGAACTGGCGGAGTTCACACAGAAATATTCCGACAATGCGGCGGCCAATATCCTGCTGCGCGAAATCGGCGGACCGGCGGCGCTTACCGCTTTCTGGCGGAGCATCGGTGATGATGTCAGCCGGCTTGATCGGATTGAGCCTGCGCTCAACAATGTGCCGCCAACCGAAGTCCGCGACACCACCACCCCACTGGCCATGGCGCGCACGGTCGCAAAGCTCACATTTGGCGATGTCCTGCCAGAGGCGGAACGGGCGCAATTGCGGCAATGGATGATCGATACGCCTACCGGGGCAAAACGGGTGCGGGCTGGTCTACCGGAAGAATGGGTCGCGGGCGACAAGACCGGCACCACATTCTGGCCGGGCATGGGCAGTCTCTATGTCGATATCGGCTTCGTTCAATCGCCCGAACGCGGCCCCTTTGCGTTCGCGACCTATTTCCGCGCCCGTGAAACCCACAATGAGATAGACCCAGCCGCCGAAGCGATGCTGGCTCAAGTCGGCAATGTGCTCGCCAGCTTTACAGAAGAGCCGAACCCGTTTCCGTTTTAGTGGCGATCTGCTACTGATCCCAAAGTTCGAGAGGGATCATGGAACGCGCGCTCAAATTCATTGCAGGCATCTTGCCGCTGATTTTCGCCTTCGCCTTTATGGTGCCGGTGATCGATGCTGGGATGCAAGCAGTGGGCGTGAATGCACCATTCGGCCTCTCAACCCTTAGCACGGCTTTGATCATTGGCGGGGCTTGGGGCGTCTTTGCACAAATCACCGGGCGGTGGGTGTGAACGCGCAATCTGTAATCCTGCCTGATGACCTCTCACAGCTGTCCGATGCTGAGTTGAGACGGCTTGAGCTGAAAATTGCGCGCAAACATTCGGGCATGTTCCCTTGGGGTGCGGTGGCGTGGGCGTTTGGCAATCTGGCGGTTTGGCTCTCGCTGTGGCCGCTCGTGTTTACCGGGCTGTTGCCGCTATGGGCCGCATTCCCCATCGCCACGATCAATCTCGCTTTGGTCTATCTGCCCACGCACGAGGCGCAGCACGACATTATCGCGCGGCCCGGCACAAAACTGCGATGGCTCAATGAGCTGGTGGGTCATGCAACATCTTGGATGATGATCACACCGTTCGAAGTGTTTCGCGTCACCCATCTCGACCATCATCGTCACACCAACGATCCCGAGAAAGACGTCGATATTACTAGCATGGCACCGGGTCCGTGGAGCGCAATTTGGGCCGCGATCAAAGCACGCCAACCCAATGCCAAGCGCAGTGCGGACTACGTAGCAGCACTCGCCCGAAATGGGCGCGAGGATTTGATTCTGCTCTCGTTGATCTACAAACTGGGTTTTATCGGGATACTCGGGGCGCTGGCATGGAATGGATATGCGTTGGAGGCGCTTTTCCTGTGGTGGCTGCCTTACCAGATCGCCATGACATACATCATTTTCTTTCTGTCATGGGCGCCGCATCATCCCGGCAATGAGAGCGGTCGCTATCGCAACACGCGCAGCTGGCGTTCGGCGGTTGGCAATATCGGATCGATGGGGATGCAGTTTCACATTGTGCACCATCTGCACCCCTATATCCCGCTCTACCGCACGCCTGCGGCCTATCGTGAAATGAGGCCGATTCTAGAGGCGCGCAGGTGCCGTTTGGGCGACCTTTGAGCCGAGTTATTCGTCAGCGAAGATCGCTACCTCATTGACACCCTCGCTGGTCGCGCGGCCTCGATACATGCCGGTTGTGTTGAAGCTGTAGAGTGCATGGCCCTCTGGGGTGACCAGAATGATCCCACCATCGCCGCCAAGTTCTGCGACTTCGGCCATTACCGCGTCGGCTTCTTCCTGAGCGCTTGTCGCTTCCATCGACCATTCCGATGCATGGACCAGATAGGTGGGCACTCCGAATTCATCGAGGGGAACGGTTGCTTGAGCTGCGTCAATTCCGGCGCGGAAACGGTAACGCAGACGCGTGCAAATCTCCTGAGCCACACCGACACGGATGAAGTACTCACCCCATCCCGTCGCTGACACCGCGCACGAACGGTTGTCCGCATAGGTGCCCGCGCCAATCACCGGAGCATCACCAATCCGGCCCCAGCGTTTGCCCGTCATGCCGCCGGTCGACGTGCCCGCCGCCATATTGCCGTCTTGGTCGAGAGCGACTGCGCCTACGGTGCCAAACTTGTGATCCACATCCAAAGCCGAAAGCTCACGCTCCCGCATTCGCTGCAAAGATTCCCGCCGACGTTCTGTCGCAAACCATTCTGGCGGGGTCACTTCAAAACCCTGTTCGCCAGCAAATTGCTCTGCGCCCCCTCCCATCAGGAAGACATGCGGGCTGTCGGTGCGCACCCGGTCGGCGAGCAGGATCGGATTGCGCACTGTAGTGACCCCGGTCACCGCGCCCGCGCTGCGATCGCTTCCGTCCATGATTGAGGCGTCGAGTTCATTGCGCCCTTCCCATGTGAACACCGCGCCGCGTCCGGCATTGAAGAGCGGATTATCCTCCATCGGCAGGATCGCTGCTTGGATCGCATCCATCGCGCTGCCGCCCTCAGCCAGGATCGCAGAGCCCGCATCCAACGCCTCTTGCAGCGCCGCTTCATAGGCAGCGCGCCGTTCTGGCGTCATGCGGTCAGGGTCAAGTGTCCCTGCCCCGCCATGGATCGCAATGGACCATCGCTGTTCGCTCTCATCGGGATCGGCCTCTTGCGCGAAGGCAGGGGCTGCCAAAAGGCCGCTAAGGCAGAAGCCAACAATAGCTGATCGAGCGCCTACTCTTGTAATTTTGTTTCGCATATGCAATACAATGCCTCGTTAGAATTATACATCTTTATACTACAGCGCAATTTTTTGTAACGCACTAAGATACATCTGCGCTTAACAAGCTCTTTTACTTGGGCTTTTCACACTTACAGGGGATTATCATGCAAATTGGAAACTACCAATTCGATCCTGAGTTGGCCATGGATCTTGGCACAAAGGCCGCGTTTGCGCTCGGCATTTTGCTGGTCACATGGCTGCTCGCCAATGCTGCCAAATGGGCTTTTGCCAAGCTTGTGGACCGGGTGAGCTTTCTCAATCGCGACACAAGTGGCGGCGAAACCGTTGGCGCATCAATCAGTAAGATTGTTTCCCTGCTGATCTGGCTGTTTGGCCTGATCGCCATTCTCAGCGTCCTTGAACTGGGCGGCGTCGCCGAACCAATCAACGAATTGCTGGGCACGGTTATGGCCTATATCCCGAAGTTGGTTGGCGCTGGCTTGCTATTGTTTATCGGTTTGATGATCGCTGGCATTGTCCGCGACATTGCGGTGACTGCGATGCAGACGATCAATATCGACAAATGGGCCAATATGGCGGGCGCTGATGAAGTGACCGGCAACGCCACAATTTCCAAGACTTTGGGCGTTGTGATCTACGCCTTTATCGCGATCCCCGTGGCCATTGGCGCGCTGGGTGTGCTCGACATTGCTGCAATCTCGGTTCCGGCGACCAACATGCTCGAAATGATCATGGCGACGATCCCGAACATCATTGTCGCAGGCCTCTTGCTGGGTCTTGGCTATATGATCAGTCGTTTCGTCGTGAACATCCTTGGCGACCTGCTCACCGGGCTTGGCATTGATGGTCCAATCAACGCTTTGGGCGTTCTGCCCGCCGGGACCAGCGCATCCAATGTGCTGGCACGGATTGCTCAGATCGGCATTATCTTGTTCTTCGCAATCGCGGCGACCGGAACGCTGGGTTTCACTCAGATCACTGAGATCCTGAACGAAATCCTCGCTCAAGGTAGCAGCGTATTGTTTGGTGCAGTCGTGATCGGTGTCGGCTTCCTCATCGCCAACGTCGTCGCCAAATTCGTTGGCGCAGGCACGATGCAGGGCATGCTGGTCCGTTATGCCACAATCTTGGTTTTCACCTTTATGGGTCTGAGCAAGATGAATGTCGGCGAAGACATCGTTCAGATGGGCTTTGGCGCGGTCGTGATTGGCCTGGCTGTAGCAGGCTCGCTTGCCTTTGGCCTCGGTGGCCGCGACTGGGCTGCGAAAAAGCTGCAAGAAATCGATAAAAGCTAAACCTCTTTCGAATTCTTCGACCAATTTCAGGGGCGCGATGGCAATGCTATCGCGCCCCTGTTACGTCGGTCATCAAAATTCCTAGGAGACTAAAGTTATGAGCGAGTTCGACAAATCCAGCACCACTGACGAAGTTTTGGCAGGTAAGGATTTAGGCGGCGCTTGCGTCTTCATCACAGGCGGCAATTCGGGGTTGGGTCAAGAAACTGGACGCGCCTTGGCCGCTCGCAAAGCGCATGTTGTGCTGGCTGGCCGTGATCAGGCAAAACTGGATGAAGCCGCCTCCGCAATTCGCGCTGACACCGGCAGCGATGCGGTAGAGACGATCATCTGCGACCTTGGCTCTTTGGACAGCGTCCGTGCCTGTGCAGCACAGGCAAATGAGCGATTTGAGAAAATCGATGTGCTGATCAACAATGCCGGGATCATGGCGACCCCTCAGGGCACCACGACGGATGGCTTTGAGAGCCAGTTTGGCACCAATCATCTGGGTCATTTTGCTCTGACAAAAGGCTTGATGCCGTTGATTGAAAAGGGCGGGGCAAAACGGATCGTCAATTTGTCGAGCCGGGGTCACCATATTTGCCCCGTTGACCTCGACGACCCCAATTTTGAACACCGCGATTACGAACCCTTCGCCAGCTATGGCCAATCCAAGACCGCCAATGTGCTGTTCTCGGTTGGGCTTGAACAGCGCTTCGCCGAGAAGGGCATTCACGCCTATGCGGTTCATCCGGGCGGAATTAATACCAATCTGGGCCGTTATATGAGCGAGGAAATGAGCGCGGCTTTGATGAAAAATATCGAAGCAAGCGATCCGAATTTCGCGTTTAAATCAATCCCACAAGGCGCAGCGACATCTGTTTGGGCGGCGACGGCGGATGAGCTTGAGGGCAAAGGCGGGGTCTATTGCGAAGATTGCCACGTCGCCGAAGTCGATGACGAAAGCCGCACTAGCGGCGTTCGCAGTTATGCCGTGGATACCGGGAACGCCGACACATTATGGGCGATGTCGGAGCAGATGACGGGCGAAACGTTCAGCGCCTAGCGCCCGCTTACTCCGCCAAAAACTGCTTGAGCAAGGCCAGCGTATCCTTCGCCTCGCGCGTCGGGACGATGGCCATAAAGACGTGCGGCGCGGCCTCATATTCGTAGAGTTTTGCATCCACCCCGGCATCGCGCAATTTGCCTGCAAAGGTGCGACTGTCGATGATGAAGAGATCGTGCCGCCCGGTCCAGATGCGCGTGGGCGGTAACAAGGCAAGCGCGTCAGGCGAGGTGTAGAGCGGGCTGCATTCAGGGCCTGCGGGATCGCGATCTCCTGCAAACATCTCTCCGCACACGCGCAAAGTGCCGATTTTGAGCATGATATCATGCGGCTCAACCGCCTCCATCGCCGGGTCCGCCATCGTCACATCAAGCCACGGGGCAAACAGCGCAAGCTTACCCGGTTGCGGCCCAGCTGCTTTCGCCAGACGCAGCGCCAATGTAAGCGCCATATGCCCGCCCGCGCTATCACCATTGAGGACGATCTTAGCCGGATCATGTCGCTCAGCCAGCGTGGCGAAGGTCGCATCGGCCAGCGCATCCTGTGCAGTGTAGGAGTTTTCAGGCACCACTTCATATAACGGCAGAGTGATGCTGACCCCGCATGTATCGACGATTGCGGCCGCCAGTGGCCAGTGCTCTTTGAACATCGGCAGCACAAACCCACCGCCGTGGAAATACAGCATATGCCATTCAGCCGGGCCTGATTTTGGGTGCAGGGTTACGACCTTTTGCCCGGCCGCCTCCCATTCCTCGACCTGGTATTTCTGCGCAAATTTGGCGGGCATCGGCGCGTCTTTGGGCAGCGCGCGGCTCGCCATATAGGCGCGGTAATCGCTGGCCACATGCGGAAAGACCGGCTTGCGCCGCGACATCACCCATTTGACCATGCGCAGCATCATGCTCGCACGCGGGCTGCGCAATTCGATTGTCGTGTCGGTCAACATTGGCTCTCTCCCATACGAGGCGGAGAGTGGCGATGCGCGCGGTTAAGTCAAGCCGACAACCACGCCCTCTTGCAGCCAACAGCCCAATATTGCGCCCGCGCGCATCGCCGCATTTTGGATCACCTCTGGCGTTGGCTCGGCGTCTTCGCCGATCAGAGCACCAATCATATCCGTATACGTCGCACCCGATTGCATTGCAGCAAAGGCAGCAGCGTGATCGGCTTCGACCAAGATGAAAGTGGGCCGCTCCCCTTCCCGCCAGACAAGGCAAGTCTGGGGTTCGGGCAATTGCAGCTCGGGGCGTTCGGCGCCCTCTTGGCCAAGCGCCTGCCATAAAGCGGTGAGGTCGTGGTCAACCAGCCGCGCGGTCGCCCGCGGTTGCAAGGTCAGGCGCAAAGCCCCCCATTCCTCATCGCCAAAATCCGCTGCCGCCGCGCCAAAGTCCTGCGCACTCATCGGCGCGGTATCAGGAGCAGTCGCCAGCTCTAGCATCGACCATTCCAGCCATGCCAGCTCAGCCACCTCGGGGTTCTTCGCAAACAGCTTCGCACATGTTCCATCAAAGCCCTCGCCCGCTGCATCAATGGTCCAGCCGCTGGGCGGGTGCGCGATGGCTTGGTTGATGCTCGCTTGGCGAAAGCCTGCCTCACCCAGATAGAGCGCGGTGCGTTCGTAGGTTTCGGCCAATGCGCTGATCACAGCATGGCGATAATTGCCGCGATAGACCGCCATGCCAGCTGCTTGGGAATTGCCCCACCCTTTTGGCAAAGGCGCTGCATCATCAAGGATCGCGTTGAGAAACGCCTCTTGCCGCTCTGCTAAACTCATGCTGGCACCAATGCGGCATCGGCAATCCCGCGCGCACAGTCCAGCTCGCTCAGCAATTCGGGCAGCGGCGGAATGTGATCATCCCGCTCAATCATAGTCGCAACCGGCTGCGGCAGCATCGCGATAGCCGTTGCGTATAAATCCCAGACGCCGTCCGCCACTGCGCGGTCATGGGTGTCGATGATAATGTCGCGTTCTGGCGTTGCCGGATCATGGCCTGCCAGATGGATCTGGCGCACCCGGTCGAGCGGCAGGCCCTTCAGATAATCCATCGCTGAAAACCCGTGATTGGCCGCCGAGACATAGATATTGTTCACATCGAGCAGCAGATAGCAGCCCGTGCGCCGCGTCATCTCTGCCAGGAATTCCCATTCGGAGAGCTCATCTTCGGGAAAGGTGAGATAGCTCGATGGGTTTTCAAACAGCATCGCCCGGCCCAGCGCATTCTGCGCTCGGTCAATATTGGAGCACACAGCGGACAGCGCCTCCTCAGTCAGAGGCATAGGCAAAAGATCATGCGAATTGTGCGCGCTGTTGCGCGTCCAGCAGAGGTGGTCGGACACCCATAACGGATCGATGCGCTGCTCCAGCCGCTTTAGCTTAGTCAGGTAATCTGTATCCAGCCCGCCTGCCGATCCAATCGACATCGACACGCCATGGATGATCACGGGAAATTGTTCGCGCACCTCTTCCAAGATGCGCATCTGACGCCCGCCATCGATCATATAATTTTCGCTGATGACTTCAACAAAATCGACCGGCACGCGAGGCCCATCCGGCGCGCTCAGAAAATCATCATAATGCGTGCGGCGCAGACCAAGGCCAAATCCGCCAAAGGGTTCAATCACTGACATATCTGACCTGTGTAATGCCTTTCTTGGCAAAGAAGAAGAGTACCCGCGATGCGCCGTTTAATCCTGCGCATCGCTGTTCTTGTGCCGCGCCTGCTTGTGCGTTAGCCTTTCGCATAGACGCGTTCATAGAACCTGTTCGCGCGTTGAAAGCCGCGCGTTACATATGGTCGTGGTCTTGAATGAGGGATCTGCGAAAGAGGGGCGCAGCAACTATTTTTCCAAAATTGTAACCAATGCCTTGGCCGCCGCGAAACACATACCAGTTCCGGCATTCAAGCCGAGAACAACAGTTTTGAAGGATGAATGTCATGAAAGCCAAGTCTGTTGCCGGCATCGCCGGTCTCGCCCTTACCGCCACTCTCGCAGCTGGCCTCGCCACAACCCCAGTCGCGGCACAAGGCGCGAAAGAGAAATGCTACGGCGTTTCGCTCGCTGGCGAAAATGATTGCGCCGCAGGTCCAGGCACAAGCTGTGCCGGTACATCGACCCGCGATTACCAAGGCAATGCATGGACATATGTCGACAAAGGCACCTGCACCAGCATCCAAACACCAAAGGGCCGCGGCTCGCTAACCGCGATCCGTCGCTGATACGACACAACGAATAATTGGGCAGGCGGCCTGTCAGGCAAAACGCAGGCCGCCTACCCAATCAAATGGAGGATAATATGAGTGGACTTATGACTATGTGGGCACGGCTTACCGGCATGCTTTCGGGCACTGTTGTTGAGAGCATTGTGCTGTTCATCACGCGCATCGCGTTGGCCGGAATTTTCTGGCGTTCGTATGAAACAAAGGTCGTCGATGGCACTTGGTTGCAAATCGACGAGGTTCAAAAGCTCATTTTTGAAAACGAGTTTTCCGGCCTGCCGCTGTCACCCGATATTGCGGTGCCGCTAACGGTCTATGCCGAGTTTGCATTGCCGATCCTATTGGTCATCGGTTTGTTCAGCCGCTTCTCTGCTGCTGCGCTTGCAGTCATGGCATTGGTCATTCAGCTATTCGTGTTCCCAACCTGGGATCACTTCTTTGGCTGGGATATTACGGTGCTTGCTCTGGCAGGTATCATCATCAGTCGCGGTCCAGGCATGATCAGCCTTGATGCGATCTTGAGCCGGGTAACCGGCGCCAAGGCGACATAAGTCACCAGACGATGGTTGCTGATGAACCCACCTTCGCCCGCCTGATGGCAGCAGCGCAAACCGGCGATAAAGCCGCCGCGAATGTACTGCTGACCGAGGCGGGCGTTTGGTTGGAAAGATATTTTCGCAGGCGCGTGCCTCCGCATCAGATCGATGATCTGGTTCAAGAGGTGCTTATCGCTCTGCATACAAAGCGCGCGACTTTTGATCCCGCGCGTCCGTTTCTGCCATGGTTGGCGGCGATTGCGCGGTATCGTTGGGTCGATCACCTACGCAAAGTCTACAAGCATGACAGCAAGGAATTGATGGAAGATGATGCGGTCGAGGACAGCGAAGAAGAAGTTGTTCTGGCCCGAGTCAGTCTGGATCGCCTGTTTAAACACCTGCCAGACAAGCAGGCTGAGGCGATTGAGATGGTGAAAATTGGCGGATTGTCGATCCGCGAAGCCGCCGACAAAACCGGGCAAAGCGAAAGCCTGGTCAAAGTGAATATCCATCGCGGCCTGAAAAAGCTGGCCGCGTTGGTTGAAAGAGCAGATTAAAATGGAAAAGCACACAAATCGAGCCGATCTGATCGCGGCGCTGACCGAGGATTTGGCTCCGGTAAAGCGAGTTAAGCCCGTTGAAGGCGCAGTGTTGATCGCGTTTGCGGCATTGATCGCATCGGTTGCCTCTATCGCCGTTTATGAATGGTGGGATGGGCTTTTGACCGGAGAGGCCTCTGGCTATTTCCTGATCACGCATGGCCTGTTGCTGGTTCTGGGTGCGGCAAGCACTTTTGCGCTGGTCAGCGGTGCACTGCCGCGCGTTGGCTCGCGTTTTGATGCGCCGATGTGGGGCGCAATTATGCTCGGCATTTTGCCATTGGGCGCGATTGTCAGCATGCTTTCGGGACACGGCAATCATGCAAGCCAAGGATTGAACGATCCGGTCGCATTCATGTGCACCACCGCCTCGCTATCGGCTGGCGCGCTGGTTCTGGTTGCGGCGGTCATGTGGCTGCGTCGCGGAGCACCCGTTTCGATTGAGCGTTCTGGCTGGCTTGCCGGTCTTGCCGCTGGATCGCTGGGCACGCTGGCTTATGGCATTACCTGCCCGCTGGACACCTTTGCGCATGTCGGATTGTGGCATGTCGCGCCGGTGGCGATTGGCGCAGTTGTGGGTCGCATTGTCGTGCCGCCCCTCATCCGCTGGTGATCGAGCAATAGCTCTGCGCGAATAGGCTCGCAAAACCGCAAAATAATTGCCATATGGGCCGTGCAGTTTGTAGCTGCGCGGCCCATATTTCGTTTGAAGCGTGTTACAGGAAATTGGTGAGTTAGATGAACGCGATCCGCCCTTGGCGCACGATAGAACGGCGTGAATGCCGCCAGATCATGGTTGGCGATGTGCCCGTTGGCGGCGATGCGCCGATCACGGTGCAGACCATGACGAACACGCCGACAGAGGATGCGGTTGCAACGATCGACCAGATCCGCCGCTGCGAAGAGGTCGGCTGCGACATCATCCGCGTCTCTTGCCCCACAGAGGAAGCGACAGCCGCCTTTGGCAAGATCACCAAAGCATCGCGCATTCCCATCGTTGCCGACATCCACTTCCACTACAAACGCGCTCTTGAAGCAGCCGATGCAGGCGCCGCCTGCTTGCGCATCAACCCTGGCAATATCGGCGGTGACAAACGCGTCGCAGAGGTCGTGCGCGCAGCGAAAGCCAATGGCTGCGCCATCCGCATCGGCGTGAACGCAGGTAGCTTGGAGAAGGACCTGCTGGAGAAGTACGGCGAACCGTGTCCCGAAGCTCTGATCGAAAGCGCGCTGGATCATATCAAGCTGTTGCAGGACCACGACTTTCACGAATTCAAAGTCGCGGTGAAATCCTCCGACGTGTTCCTAGGTGTCGCGGCCTATCATGGCTTGGCAGAGGCGGTCGATTGCCCGCTTCACCTTGGCATTACCGAGGCGGGCGGCTTGATCGGCGGAACGGTCAAGTCCTCCATCGGTATGGGATCGCTACTATGGGCGGGCATTGGTGACACGATCCGCGTCTCGCTCTCGGCAGAGCCCGAGCAAGAGGTGAAAGTCGGCTATGAAATGCTGAAGTCGCTAGGCCTGCGCACACGCGGCGTCCGCGTCGTCTCCTGCCCCAGCTGCTCGCGCCAAGGGTTTGACGTGATCCGCACAGTTGAGACGCTCGAACAGCGGCTCGAACACATCAAAACGCCGATGAGCCTCAGCGTTCTCGGTTGCGTCGTCAATGGCCCCGGCGAAGCGCGCGAGACAGATATCGGCCTAACCGGCGGCGGTTCGGGCAAACACATGGTCTACCTCTCTGGCGTGAAAGCGCACACGATTGAGGATGAAGACATGCTCGATCACATCGTTCGCCTTGTCGAAGAGAAAGCGGCCAAGATCGACGCTGGTGATGAGGTCGCATTTGACCCACACGCCGCCGAGGCTGCCGAATGATCAAGCCGATCCTATCGGGCTTGGCCGCCGCCTTGGTTCTGGTGGGTTGCGCCACAGTTGCCGACCGCGTCACGCATAGTGGCCACGATTACCCAGAGGCGCGCTCATACGCGGTGAGCGAAGACGCGGTCGCTGATGTCGATGCTGCGCTCGCCAATGCGTCTGCGAACAACAAGCGGGTGCTGTTGGTGATGGGTGCAAACTGGTGCCACGACAGCCGCGCGCTGGCTGGCTGGCTTGCAACGGAGCGGTTCGCTCAGCTTGTCGATGCCAAGTATGAGTTGGTCTTCGTCAATGTGGGCATGCCGCAACAAGACGATGGCCATAATATCGCAATAGCTCAGCGCTTCGGCGTGGATGACTTGCCCGGCACGCCCAATCTGCTGGTGCTGACGGCAGAGGGCGAGTTGGTGAACGCTGAAACCGCAACCACTTGGCGCGACACAGCGAGCCGCGAAGAAGACGCGATTTACGATGAGCTGGCAATGCTAGCTGACAAGGCCGTCTAACCCTGCTTCACGTCGTTCACCACGTCGACTACATGGCCCCGCAGCCGACACGCGGGACGTTCAAATTCGACAAATACCAATTGGTGATGGAGGCGCTTCGCAGCAGCGCCGCCGCGATTACAGAGCACGCGCCAGAGCCGTGCCCGCGCGAATGGCTGGAGGCGGTGCATGATCCCGCCTATGTCGAAGAGGTCTTCGCCGCCAATGTTCCGCACGATAAGGAACGCCGCATCGGCTTCCCGGTGACAGCGCGCATCCGCGACCGCGTGCGGCATACCAATGGCGGCACATGGCTCGCGGCAAAGCTGGCGATGCAGCATGGCTATGCGGCAAATTCCGCGGCGGGTAGCCACCATGCACTCGCCGATACAGGCGCAGGCTATTGCGTGTTCAACGACCTTGCCGTGGCATCCAATCGCCTGATCGCACAAGGGGACGCGCGGCGTATCTTGATAGTCGACCTCGATGTGCATCAGGGCGATGGCACCGCCAGCCTCACCGCAGGCCGCGAGGACATCTTCACGCTTTCGCTGCATGCTGAGAAGAACTTTCCCGTTCGCAAAGCCCGCTCCAGCCGCGATGTCCCTCTGTCGGACGGCGTGGACGACGATGGCTATATGGAGGCGCTAGACGCACACTTGCCGGAAGTGATCGAGAACTTCGCGCCCGATCTGGTGCTCTATCAGGCAGGCGTCGACCCGCATGGCGATGACAGACTTGGCAGGCTCGCGCTGACCGATGTGGGGCTGGAACGCCGCGATGCCTATGTCGTGGATCAGGTTCGCAGTCGCGGCCTTCCCATCGCCTCTGCACTGGGTGGGGGATATGGCGACCCGCACGAAATCGCCGCGCGCCACGCCCAGTCTATGCTGACGATGGCGGCAGTGAATGCCCGGTTTGCGGTTCAAACTTAGAAGTAAATATCGATGTAGTCGGTCAGATCATCGCACCACTCGAATTCACGCAAACGCCAATATTTGCGGTTCTGCGTGACAGCAAAGCGCCACTCCTTGGTCGTGTTGCAAAACCGCTCTGCATCAGGTGAACCGAGGATTTTGACTGTGCCAGAATAGGTGAAATAGTCAGAGCCAATCTCGGTGATGAAACCTTCAAGGCTCAGCCGCGAACCATCCTCACCGCGTTGTTCGCCGGTTAACAGCCATTGCCCATCTTCGTCGACCGCGATCCAAACGCGCCCGCGCTCCTCCCAACCGATCCATTGCAAGGTGAGGCCCGAATTGCCGAACAATCGCTCCGCTGCGGCGTGATCGAGAATGCGGGTCGGCTCCGAAGGCACCTCGGCAGCTTCAACAGTGAGTGTTGAAGGCGCCTCAGCCAAATTGCTGCGCACAATCTGCAGTTCTCTTAGTGCAGGGAACGGGGTTTGGGTTGATGCCTCCGCCTGTTGATCAGGCGCCGCCTCCTGCCCCAAGCTAACCGAATGCAGCGCCCCGGCGATCACGATCGCCAATCCGCTACGCCACACTATTGCCATAACACTTTCTCCCCAACCCGAATTACGGTAGCCGGTATGAACCACTGATAACTTGAGGATAGACCAGCAATGCCGTCCCACGAAACCGATTATCTCATCATTGGCGCCGGCGCAGTGGGCCTGGCATTTGCGGACACCTTGCTGGACGAAGATCCCGATTGTCACATCACTTTGGTCGATAAACATGCGCGGCCCGGCGGGCATTGGAACGATGCCTATTCCTTCGTCGCGCTGCACCAACCCAGCGCAACCTACGGCGTCAATTCACTCGAATTGTGCCCGGATCGCGTGGACACTCTGGGGCACAATAAGGGCATGTATCCACTCGCCAAGCATGCCGAGATCCTGTCCTATTACAGCAAAGTGATGACAGAGCGTCTGATCCCAAGCGGACGCGTCGACTACTTCCCTTTGTGCGAATATCGCGGTGAAGATGGCGGCAATCACACTGCGCGCAGCATTCTTTCAGGTGAGGAACACAGCTTTACCGTGCGGCGTAAACTGGTCGATGGGACTTGGTTCAAAACCTCGGTCCCGTCCACGCACAAGCCCGCTTTCGCCATTGCTGAGGACACGCGTTTTGCGGTGCCGGGGGACTTGCCGCACCTTTGGAAAGACACCGACAATCTGCCCAAGCACTACGTTGTGATCGGCGGCGGCAAGACCGCGATGGATACCGCTGTCTGGTTGTTGGAGGCTGGCGTTCCGGCAGACCAAATCGACTGGGTGCGACCGCGCGACAGTTGGATGTTCAATCGCAAGCTGCTGCAGCCAGCGCAGCACCATATCGAAGAGCTGATCCAGTTTCAGGTCGATCTGGTCGAATGCGCAAGCTCTTCCGAAACCGGTGATGAGATGTTCGCAAAACTGGATGAACGCGGCACGATGCTGCGAATTGATCCCGATGTGACGCCCAAAATGTTCCACTTTGCCGTGATTTCCGAGGCAGAAGTCGCATTGCTGCGTCAGATAAAAAAGGTCCATCGCGGCCAGCGTGTCACCGCGCTTGAGCCTGCTGCGATGCTGTTTGGTGAAGACCGCGTCGACCTACCACAAGGCACGCTGTTCATCGATTGCACAGCGAGCGCGGTCCCCTTTGAAGTGCTTGGGAACGCACAGCCTTTCTTCAACGGCGACCGCATCACGCTGCAATTGGCGCAGTCTCCGTTTGTCCCATACAGCGCCGCATTGGCGGCATTCGTAGAGGCGAATTTCGAGACCGATCAGGAGAAGAACAACCTCCTTCCCCCTGCTCCGCTGACGGATACGACTGATACGTATCCCTATGCCGTGATGGCAAATTTGATGAGCACCGCGATCCTGTCAGGCAATCCCAAAACCAACGCCTTTAACGCCAAAAGCCGCTTGCATCCGACCGGCCCAGCAGTGGCTAAGATGATTAAGGACGGCGATCCCCGTCTCGCAGCGCTCGGCGAAGTCGGCCCAAAAATTCAGGCGAATATGCCCGGTGTGATCAAACTCGGCATGGCCGCCAAAGCGCTGCATGAGGCGTAACAGCCGAAGCGGAGCAATTGGGGATTCACTCCGGGGCCATCTTGGGGTAGGTAGGGTGCACGTATGAAACGCCGCGATCTTATCAAAGGCACGATTGCCGCTGGTGCCGCTTTGGCGCTCCCCACCCTGCCTGCACGGCTTGCCGCGCAGCCACGTCGGGGCAGCCCGCGTGATCGGATTTTGTTCGACATTGCTAAGCGTGAATTGGACCGTGCAGGCGATGCAATCTGGCGGCGCGATATTGTCGGTATTGCCGATTTCGGCGTGCACTCGGCTCAACGGCGATTCTATTTCGTCAATCTTGACCGCGAAGAAGTGAACCCGTTCCATGTCAGCCACGGCACTGGCTCTGATCCAGAGCACGATGGATGGCTCAATTCCTACTCGAACGTCGAAGGGTCCAACGCAACATCGCGCGGCGCCTATGTGACATGGGAATGGTATCAGGGGCGTTATGGCACTTCGGTCCGGTTGGGCGGGCTGGATCAGTCAAACGAAGCAGCGCTGCGCCGCTATATCGTGATGCACCGCGCGCGCTATGCAGAGCCTTCGCACATTTCGCGTTGGGGTAGGCTGGGCCGCTCAAACGGTTGCTTTGCACTCGGCGAAGAACAGTTCCGCATCGCTCTGCTCAACCTGTCGGGCGGACGGTTACTGTTCGCCGACAGCCTAGGCCTGCAAGATGATGGCCGAATGCTAACCCGCGAACAGCAATTGCAGCCGCTTCAATCCAGCACGCCCAACGCAACCCAGCGTTACAATCCGGGCGTGTTTTAAAGGCCTGATTTAATCGCCCGCCAGTGGGTTGTTCTCGATCACGATAACCTCATCGTCGCTTTCGCCTGAGCGGTTTTGGACGCGTGGTTCGTCGAGGCTCGCCAGAACTGGTGCATCGCGGCTGTAGATGTCGTTGAAGCTGCGCATCTCACCATCAATGTCCGTCGCCATGGTGAAATAGGTGATGTAGGCGGGCATTTCCTTGGTGATCGGCACCTTCGTGTATTCACCCGATGTGGCAATCGCGACCGCTTCATCACGGCTAGCACCCTGACCAAGGATCGCCATCGTAATCGCCAGCTCCAACGCGCGCTCTGTCCGAATGCAACCATGCGACAAGGCACGATTGGCATTGTTGAACAGGTGCCGCGATGGCGTGTCGTGGAAGAAGATCGCGTGACGGTTGGGCATTTCCAGCTTCATCCGGCCCAGCGAATTGCCCGGTCCTGGCTGCTGGACAACCGAGATATAGCCATTGCGCCCACGGGTCGCGGTGTAGCCATTGCGGCGTGCCCATGATGGATCGCCCAGCACACGTTCGCCCAGCCCTTCACCGCGCACAATTGATTGCGGCACAGTCCATGTTGGGTTGAAAACCACACCAGACACCGTCTCTGCCAATTGCGGCGTCGCCGTCCGGCCCGGTTTGCCTACGACAGTGCGATAGGTGCTGATAATGCGATTGTTCACCGTTAGGCGCAGCTGATACTCGGGCACGTTGGTGATCAAATATTGGCTGCCCAGATCCTGTGCGAGCCAGCGCCAGCGGTCCATATTTGCGCGGATCAGTTTCCGCTTGGCGCCCTCGCTCTCTGGTGTTTTAGCCAGTTCCTCGCGCAGCTTTGCGTAATCGGGGTGCGTGGGGTTTAGGCCCGCCAGTGTGCCGGCAATATCGCCGCTCGCAACAGCCGTTTCCAACAGATCGCGCGTGCGGTTCACATTGCGATCGGGATCGACCACAAACCACTGAACTCGCGCCTCTGCCGGAGTGCGTCCATCGCGCAAATCTTCGACCAGCCACACGAAGTTCTTCGACGCCAGCGCGTTCAACGCGTCAGATTCGCCAGCCAACGCCAACATGCGCAATTCGTCGAGATTGTAGTCAGCGGGATCAAGGCCCTCTTCGCCGATTGTTTCTATGAAGCCGATTAGGGCTGCTGCGTGATCCGTGCTCCAGTCCTCGATCATCGGACCTGGCGCGGCAAGGTCGCCTTGCACCAAGGGTTCGGAGACCATTTGCGGGAATGCTTCGTCAAAGCGCGCTTCCTCAGATGCGCCATCCGCACCAGTGCCGTTGCCGGTCGCCGCGCTATCCTGTGCGAGCGCGCCCCCTGCAATAAGTGCCGCTCCGGCTATTCCGGCTGCGAATGTGCTGACCCATTTGCGCATATCTGCTCGTCCCGTATCGCGTTGCGCACCGACAATCGGCGCCCATTTCGCGCTTTCAAAAGTGAATATATCCCTGTTTCATCACCTCTATCAAGCAAGCAGGCTTACCCTGCGATGAATCCTGCACAGATGATGCATGCTAGACCCGTGACGTGAGGCGGCGCTGCACCTAGGAACAGCGCACTATGTCCCAAGCCGCCGCTGCCACCACCACGTCTCGTTTACTGCCCTTTGCCGCAGCCGCGCTTGGTGTGGGACTTTTGTCGCTGATGGACGCCTTCATGAAAGAGTCTGCTCTGTTGACCGGGGCATATACGGCGACAGTGCTCAGATCACTGATGGGCGCGGCGATAATCGCCCCGATCTGGCTTTGGCGCAAAAAAGGCTGGCCGGACAAGGCCGTGCTCAAACTGCACCTCGAACGCGGTATTATCTCGGCATTCATGGCGCTCAGCTTCTTCTACGCGCTCACCAAACTGCCGCTGGCAGAAGCGATCGCGATCAGTTTTATTGCCCCCCTGATCGCGCTGTATTTCGCCCGCGTCCTGTTGGGCGAAGTAATCCAGAAGAAAGCGGTTTTTGCCAGTTTTTTGGGTTTTATTGGAACATTAGTGATTATTGGCGGGCGCATTGGAAAGGGCGAATTTGACACGGATGTCGTGCTGGGACTGACGGCGTTAATGTTCTCAGCTCTTCTATATGCATACAATTTCATCGTGATCCGACGGCAGAGCCAGATGGCAGGTCCGATTGAAATCGCGACCTTTCACAGCGGCGTTGGCGGTGCGGTTCTGCTGTTATTCGCACCGTTTCTGGGCACGGTTCCTCAGACGGAGGCTTTGCTGCCCATAGCCGCTGCCGCCGCTCTGACGGTTACAGGCGCGATGGCGGTTGCTTGGGCCTATGCCCGCGCAGAAGCGCAAGCTTTGGTGCCCATCGAATATTCAGGATTTCTATGGGCGAGCCTGTTTGGATGGGCATTCTTCCGCGAGGCCGTCACGCTGCCGACGATTGCAGGCACAGTGTTGATCGTCGCCGGATGCTGGCTCGCGACGCGCAAGTCTGCTGCCGGCATTAACGACAACAGCGACTGAGAAATCAGCCCGGCTGAACCTCATACGGTGTTTGGCTCAATTGCCGCTCAGTTCCAAAACGCCCGTTAGTCTTCTCCAAGAAAAACTCGACGATTTGCGTGCGGGTCATTCCGTCAAGCCGGTGGCCTGACCACTCAATCCAACGGTTCCACGCCGTCGCTGAACCATAGCCCACATTGTAGGGTTCACCGATTGGCGCTCCGCTTACAAGATATCGCCGCTGTACCGTTTGTACGACTTCGGAATCGGGCCTTCCGCGATAGATCAGATTAAGAGATATCCATTTCGTCTCGTTGTAAAACGTGCTCATGTTACAAATCCCATAGGTTCTGGGATTGGTGAAAGTGTTCGGGACATAGCTGCGCCGACCACGATCTTTGCACCCGTGATAATAACCGAGCGCGCCAACGATGCGGGCGAAATACTGCCGCTCACTCACATTCATACCCGTGACCATCTGGGCCAGACTATTATGCGCAGCCGCCGGTGACGCGGTTGAGAATGTGGTGCCATCATCGGGGACGCTGAACACGGGTAAGACGTACGCGCCCTCCGCCGTCTTGTCCGCACGTGGGCCGATTGCCCCGCCGATCGCGCCCACCGCTTCATCCATGACTGTCGTGCAACCGGTCAGAACGACACTGGCCAGCAGCAAAGGTGCAATCAAACGTTTCATATTGTGTCCCCTCTTGCATTCAACGCACAGAACTCTCTTGCGTATCAATGCCTTAGTGAGGACACTATTGTGATGGGATTTACCGTTTGTGAACAAGAAAAAGGCCGGAGCAGCGGGGACTGGCTCCGCTGCTCCGGCCTTTCCACTTCAAGTGGAGACAAAGGGGCAGTTCTGTCTCCATTGCAACCCGAAGCGGCTATTTTTGGTCGACCTCTTCAGAGGCCGTTTGCAGTTGCGAGTCGGTCTTTGCGCCGACTGGATCGGAAAATGTGAACGCCGCAGCGAAACAAACCAGAACGACCATGACAGCGCCTATGATGCCAGCGGTCAAACTTGCTTTTTTCGCAGAAAGATCTTGAACATCTCCCATCGCTTTTGCCCCCAATCCCGAGCTCTTCAACTGCCGACTTGCCTGCCATGAACAGGCCGCAAAAGTGAAGTAAACACTTGTAAGGGCTAACAGGCGCGGTTTTCGCGTCCGAAACACTGTCGCAATCGACTCGCAAGATGGGCCGCACCCCTTGACCAAACCCGCGCAGTCTAGCACTTGGCCAAGCAGCAATATTCACCCGGACTGGATCACCCGGATCCCCCCTCTCGCGCGCCTGCGCAAAGGGACCAGCACATAAGGACAATCACCCGATGACAGCAACCGGCAAAGACACGCTCAACGCCCGCTCAAACCTCGCAGTAAATGGCAAGAATTACGCCTATTACTCGCTCTCCAAGGCGGCTGAGCAATTGGGCGATATTTCGCGCCTGCCGAACTCAATGAAGGTGCTGCTCGAGAACCTGCTTCGTTTCGAAGATGAAGGCTTCACTGTCGGGCGCGAACATATTCAGGCGATTGTCGATTGGCAGAAAGACCCATCGACCGGCAACGAAATCCAGTACCGTCCCGCACGCGTTCTCTTGCAGGATTTCACCGGCGTTCCTTGCGTCGTCGATCTCGCTGCGATGCGCGATGCGATCAAGGATTTAGGCGGCGACACGCAAAAGATTAACCCGCAGGTCCCCGTGAACCTTGTCATCGATCACTCTGTCATGGTCGATGAATTCGGCCACCCAGAGGCGATGGACCAGAATATGGCGCTCGAATATGAGCGCAATGCAGAGCGTTACGACTTCCTCAAATGGGGCTCTAAGAGCTTTGAAAACTTCTCCGCTGTCCCTCCGGGTGTGGGCATCTGCCACCAGGTAAACCTAGAGCATATTGCGCAGGGCATCTGGTCGAGCAAAGACGAAAATGGCGAGATGGTTGCCTATCCTGACACTTGCGTTGGCACAGACAGCCACACCACCATGATCAATGGTCTGGGCGTTTTGGGTTGGGGTGTCGGCGGGATTGAAGCCGAAGCAGCGATGCTGGGTCAGCCGATTTCGATGCTGATCCCAGAGGTTGTTGGCTTTAAGCTTACTGGCGCGATGGCAGAAGGTGTGACCGCGACCGACCTCGTGCTGACTTGCGTGCAAATGCTGCGCGAAGTGGGCGTTGTCGGCCGCTTTGTGGAGTTTTACGGGCCGGGCGTGGCAACGCTGACGCTGGCTGACCGTGCGACCATCGCCAATATGGCGCCAGAATATGGCGCGACCTGCGGCTTCTTTGGCATTGATGACAAGACCATCGATTATATGCGCCTGACCGGCCGCAGCGAGGACAATCTCGCCCTCGTCGAAGCTTATGCCAAAGAGCAGAGCATGTGGTTCGACCCGACGCATGAGCCGATCTTCACCAACACTCTGGAACTGGATGTGGCCTCTGTCGTCCCAAGCCTTTCCGGACCGAAACGTCCGCAAGACCGGGTGATCCTTCCTGAGGTGGACGAACTGTTCAACGGCGACCTCAAATCGATCTACAAGAAAGACGCGCCAGTTCGCACCGCGGTTGACGGCAAAGACCATGACATTGGCGACGGCGACGTTGTGATTGCTGCCATCACCAGCTGCACCAACACATCCAACCCAGACGTGATGATCGCGGCGGGCCTAGTGGCGAAGAAAGCCAATGAGCGCGGCATGAAGCCAAAACCTTGGGTGAAGACTTCGCTCGCACCGGGCAGCCAAGTTGTGACCGATTACCTCGTGAAGTCGGGCCTTCAAGATGATCTCGATGCCATCGGCTTTGACCTTGTCGGCTATGGCTGCACCACCTGCATCGGTAACTCCGGCCCACTCGCGCCCCCCATAAGCAAAGCGATCAACGGCAACGATATCGTCGCCGCGTCAGTCCTGTCGGGCAATCGCAACTTCGAGGGCCGCGTCAGCCAAGATGTGCGCGCGAACTTCCTTGCATCGCCTCCGCTTGTGGTGGCCTATGCGCTTCTGGGCACTGTGACCCAAGACATCACCACCACCCCTCTTGGCCAAGACCAAGATGGCAATGATGTTATGCTGGCCGACCTGTGGCCTACCAATGCAGAAGTGGCCGACAACCGGGCGGCCAATATTGATCGCTCGATGTTCGTCAATCGTTACGCCAACGTCTATGATGGCGATGAGCACTGGCAGGCAATCACGGTTGAGCCATCGGACACCTATAAATGGCGCGCGGGCAGCACCTATGTCGCCAACCCGCCATACTTCGAAGGGATGGGCATGGAGCCCGCTCCGGTTGAGGACATTGTCGACGCAAAGCCTCTCGCGATCCTCGGCGATTCGGTCACGACTGACCATATCTCACCGGCTGGCGCGATTAAGGAAGACAGCCCTGCAGGCTCTTACCTCAACGCCAATCAGGTCGCGAAGAAGGACTTCAACTCCTACGGTTCGCGCCGCGGCAACCATGACGTGATGATGCGTGGCACCTTCGCCAATATCCGCATTAAGAACGAGATGGTCCCCGGCGTCGAAGGTGGCGAGACCACTTATGGCGGCGAGCAAATGCCAATCTATGACGCAGCGATGAAGCACAAGGCCGACGGCACTCCGTTGATCGTTGTGGGCGGCAAGGAATACGGAACCGGCTCATCGCGTGACTGGGCGGCAAAGGGCACGATCCTGCTGGGTGTGCGCGCCGTTATCGTAGAGAGCTTTGAGCGTATTCACCGTTCAAACCTTGTCGGCATGGGCGTTCTGCCCCTGCAATTCAAAGGCGGCGACACGCGGGAAACCTTGAACCTTGGTTCGGACGACACGTTCAGCATTAAGGGACTGGCGGATCTCACGCCGGGCCAAGACGTTGAGATTGAAGCGACCCGCGCCGATGGCACGACCTTCACCTTCACCGCATTGTGCCGCATCGATACGGCGAACGAGATGGAATATTACCGCAATGGCGGCATCCTCCATTACGTTCTGCGCAAACTGGCAGCGTAAGGGGCCATATGACCCCTCGCGCTCTTCTTGCCGCAATCTCCTTCCCCGCGCTGGCAGTATCCGCCTGCGCGCCGGAAGGAGGTGGGCAAGGCGGCAGTTCTGATCGACTGCCCGGCTATGAGCTGGCTGCGGCGGCTGAATTGGAAGTGCGCGATACGCTTGGCCAGACGGGCAACGGTCTCAATGGCAATCTCATTGAGATCAGTGTTGAGGACCTCGCTGCCAAGCTTGAACAGGGCAATATCCGCCTGATCGATGTGCGCCGCGATGATGAAGTTGCGCAAGGGATGATCCCCGGCGCCGAACACATCGCAATGGATGAATTTGATCCAGCAACGCTCGATATGTCCGATGGGCGCGAGATCGTGCTGCATTGCCGGTCAGGGCACCGATCCGGATTGGTGGCAGAGAAACTTGCCGCGTTTACCGGTGAGCCTGTGGTTCATGTCGCTGGCGGTATCTTGGCGTGGCAAGCGGCCGGCAAACCTGTCGAATAGGCGTTAAGCCCGCAGTCAGCGCTGGCGGTGCAGAACTCTCCCAATTGTGGAGAAGAACGCCATGAACAGGCTGATTATCGCATTTGCTGCTGCCCATATTGCTGTCGCCGTGCCCGCTCTTGCTCAGGATGCCGCCAGCACATCTGAACAAATCGACTATCCCGGCTTCGTCGAGCTAACCGCAGAAGTTTATGAACTGCGTGAAGGTCGATTGCTCAGCCGTGAAGAGTTCTTCGAAGGCGCGCGCTCTCAGGGGGCACTGCTGCTCGATACGCGCTCAGCCGAAGCATTTGCAAACGGGCATCTGGAAGGGGCTGTGAACTTGCCGTTTTCAGACTTCACCACAGGCAAATTGCAGGCGCTAATTGGCGAGGACACTGACCGGCCAATCTACATCTATTGCAACAACAATTTCCGCGATGGTCGCCCCCCTGTTGCGACCAAGCTCGCACCGCTGGCGCTCAACATCCCGACCTTCATCAACCTTGTCGGATACGGCTATGCCAATGTCTGGGAGTTGGGTGAGATCGTTCAGATCGCCGATGTGGACTGGGTTGGCGAATTGTCTGAAACGCCCTGACCAAAACCTCATCAACTGTATAGCAAAAGGGCGGCTCCCCACATGGGAAGCCGCCCTTTTTGTTGCCTCACGCCGAAGCGTTCAGCGTTTAGGCTACGGCCTTTTCGCCGCCAGCTTTCACTGCGAATTTCTTACGACCAAGGATCGCTGCTGCGGCCGCGCCGAACAGGATCATCATTGGCGGTGCCGGGACATCTGTGCCTCCGGTTGAGCCGCCGCTGCTGCTCGAAGAAGAGCTCGAGGACGATGAGCTGCTCGAAGACGAGCTGCTGCTGCCGCCAAAGCTCGATGTGCCACCCGAGGAGCTAGAGCTGGACGATGAGGAAGAGCTCGAGCTGCTGCCGCCAAAGCTGGAGGTTGTGCCACCCGAAGTCGCGCCGCCCGAAGAGCTGGAGCTAGACGATGATGACGATGAGCTCGATGAAGAAGAGCTGCCGCCTGTGGTGCCGCCACCGCTTGTATTGCCACCGGACGTGGTGCCGCCTGAGCTGCTTGATGAAGAGGAGCTTGAGGAAGAACCGGAGGATGATGACGAACCACCAAAGCTCGTGTTTCCGCCAGAGCTAGCTCCGCCTGACGAAGAGCTCGAAGATGAGCTGGACGACGAAGACGACGAAGAGCTGGTTGAACTGCTCAAGTCGCCTGAGCTGCCGCCGCTAGTCGCGCCGCCTGAGGATGTGTTGCCACCCGAGCTGGAGCTAGAAGAGGAAGACGAGCTCGACGAAGACGAAGAGCTGCTGCCACCGCTGGATGCATTGCCACCTGAGGTGTTGCCACCAGACGTGTTACCGCCGCTGGAGCTGCTCGATGAAGACGATGAGCTGGAGCTGGACGACGACGAAGAGCCGCCACTGGTCGCGCCGCCGGAGGTGTTGCCGCCGCTTGTGTTTCCGCCGGATGTGCCAGGGTGACCGCCGCTTGTGTTTCCACCGCTTGTATTGCCACCGCTGGTGTTTCCGCCACTCGTATTACCGCCTGAAGAGCTGGACGAACTGGAGGAAGAACTGGAGCTGGAAGAGCTAGAACTCGAAGAAGACGAGCTGGAAACGTTGCCTGAAGAGCTCGATACGTTGCCGGACGAGCTGGAAACATTGCCCGAGGAGCTTGAAACGTTGCCCGAAGAACTGGAAACGCCGCCCGTGCTGCTCGATACTGCGCCGGTTGAACTTGAAACAGCTCCGGTTGAACTGCTCACGCCGCCAGTCGAACTGGATACGTTGCCGGACGTGGTCGATGTGGTGCTCGAAATGCCGCCCGTGCTGGACGAAACGTCACCGGTTGATGAGCTGATGCTGCCGGTCGATGAGGTCGAGGTTACGCCGCCCGAAGTCGACGAGATCGTGCCCGAAGACGTCGAGTTATCGATGTTGATATCAATGTTGATACCATCGCCGCCCGATGTTCCACCCGATGTCGAGGTCGAACCGCCTGAGGTTGTTGTGGTGGTCGAACCCGTTGGATCGCCGCCGCCGGTTGTCGTGGTGCTGACCACAGAGACATCACCTGATGACGAGCCGCCACCGCCGAAGAAGCCGCCAAAGAAGCCGCCACCGCCGCCGAAGCCGCCGCCAAAGCCACCAAGGCCTCCGCCAACAACAACTGGCCCACCGCCGCCGCCACCGCGGAGCGGCGGAAGGGGTGGAAGAGGTGCGGGTGCATAAGCAACTTGAGCAATCGGCGGGCACTCGTTTACATCAATATAGGCGCGCGTCGCACCAGCGGGCAGCGGTGCAGATGCGGCAATTGTTCCTTGATTTCCGATAGCGCCGTACGGGCCAGGGATCGGCTGGCACTCAATCGTACGCTCTACGATCCGGCGACGCCGCTGTTCGGGAACCGGCAGAGGTGGCAGATCACGTGTCCGTGGTTGGTCTGTCTTCACATAGCGCGGCTGTGTCACCGGCAGTGGTGCCGTTTCGACCAGCTTGCCATCCGCCGCAGTTGTGAACTGTGGGTCGTCTGTGTTCATCGGTTCCGCTACACGCACCGCACCACCTTGTAATAGGGCGATGCCTGCGGCCGTGGCCGAGAGCTTTGCAGCTACCATCTTGATCGACATGACTTACTAACCTTGCTTGCCTGATTGGCTCGATGCGGCCCGCCCGCAACTCCACCAATTCCAAGGTTGTTCTGCGATTGAAGCAGGTTGCACTGCAATGGAGTTAACCAAGAATAGAGGCGGCTAACCGGCTGAAAGCGCTCAAAACGGCTGGATTTCAGGGACGCTGTCCCAGTTTGACACCGAAACGGCAGCCCGTGTTAGCCATTTTGTCAGTCTTTCGCTTCGTCAGATACGTCAAACAGGCCGTGTTGCGACGCAGCCGGTCCCTGAGTCGGCACTTGAGGGGGTTTGTCGAGGTCCAGATGCTCCCACCCGGCATCGTTGAGCATCCGACCGCGTTCCGTGCGAGCCAGCAGGCCAAGCTGGATGAGATAAGGTTCGATCACTTCCTCAACTGTATCGCGTTGCTCTGACAGGCCCGCCGAGAGCGCCGCGACGCCAACGGGGCCTCCTTTGTAAGTGGTTGCAATCATGGTGAGATAGCGCCGATCCATTGCGTCCAACCCCAGTCGGTCAATCTCCAACCGGGTCAATGCATCATCCGCAAGTGCGCGCGTCACACGCCCCTTACCCGCAACTTGCGCAAAGTCGCGTACCCGTCGTAGCAAGCGCCCTGCAACCCGAGGCGTGCCACGCGAACGCCGCGCAATCTCGCGTGCGCCCGCGGGGTCTATATCCAATCCCAGCAGTCCGGCGGCGCGGGTCACCACATGGTCGAGCTCATCATGGGTGTAGAATTGCAAGCGCACCGGAATGCCAAAGCGATCGCGCAATGGGGTGGTCAACAGCCCTTGCCGCGTCGTCGCCCCCACCAATGTAAAAGGTGGCAAGTCGATCCTAACGCTGCGCGCCGATGGCCCTTCCCCTATTATAATGTCGAGCGCGCGGTCCTCCATTGCGGGGTAGAGCACCTCTTCGACCACAGGATTGAGCCGGTGAATCTCATCAATGAACAACACATCGTGCGGCTCTAGGTTGGTGAGCAATGCGGCAAGGTCGCCCGCTTTTGCGATGACCGGGCCAGAGGTTGCTCGAAAGCCCACGCCCAGCTCATTGGCGACGATCTGCGCCAGTGTCGTCTTGCCCAGCCCCGGCGGTCCATGGAACAGCGTATGGTCCATCGCCTCCTCGCGCGCGCGCGCGCTGTCGATAAAGACACGCAGGTTATCGCGCGCAGCCTCCTGCCCGATGAACTCGGCGAGCTGCTTGGGCCGGAGCGCGGTGTCGGGATCGTTAGGCTGCTGTGTGCCAGTGTGGAGTGGGGGATCTAAGTCAGTCACGCCCGTCCTACTTGGCCTTTCAGAATTGCGGCATCAACCGAAATTCGACCTGCCCCGCTGGCAGCGAAATGCAGTCCCAATGCGACGAGCACGATGGCGGGCCACCACGCGCGAAAATCCTGAGTCCAGTGGACCATCACAACAGCGACGATAAAGTTGAAACAAATAACCAGACCCGCCCACCTTGTGAGGAACCCGGCGATCAAGAAAAGGCCACACAAGAACTGCGCCCAGACGGAAAGTGGCGCCATCCAAGTCGGATATGCGAACCCGGATTGTTCAAGGAATACAACGAATTCGACCATCTGTTCGGCCGATCTGATATTATCCCAGGTGCCATAAACAAGAAACCCACCGGTCAACCCGCGCAGCAATAGCAACGTAACATCGTAGCCCTTCGCCAGACCTTCGAGCATCCAAGGCGGAGACCGCCAACTCAAAACGGGTTCACCGTGTAGCCGTCTTGTTGCAGCAATGCGTGCGCGGTCATGGCTGAGAGGTCCATTTCGACGCCTTCGATCAACTCGCCCTTGCTAACACCATTGGCCGCTGCGCTTTGGCCGCACACTATAAACCGCACGCCGTGATCCAGCATTGCGCGCAGCATGGCTTGCGATCCGTTGCCATCTCCGGCCACGAGGTCATGCACCGCTCTGCCATGCACCACCACTGCGATGTCGATCCGGTCGGCGGGCACGCCCGCTGCGACATGCATGTTGATAAAGCGCGCGGCACTCTCAAACCCGCGATTGCGCGTTCCATCATCCGCTTGGTCGGCGACGTCGAAGGCGATGGCGAAACGCGAAAGACTTGGCAGCTCAGCCACGCCCTCCACCGGAGCGTGGGGGCCGAAGTCAGTGAAGACAGGACCGGGTTCAAAGGCAGATAGGTCTTGTGCTGCAACAGGCGCTGCCATTGCGAAAGCGGCAGCCGTAAGCAGTCGCGGTCCCCATTGTCGAAACAGGCTCATTGTTGGTTCAATCCTCATTGCGGCTTCGGTAGTAGGTCGCGCATAGCCGAAACTGATCGGAAGGCCGGGTAGAACAGAGCGCCGCCATTGATGAGGATAGGATTGCCCTCTTCGTTTCGGACAATCCGTCCCACTACGAAATAGTCGCCCGCTGGCGGTATCGTCGCGCTGCTGCAACTCGTCCCGACCGGCTTAACCAGCATCAAAGATCGGACCGAAGAGCGGTCTTGCGCGTCATAGCCGTTCTCACCGGGCAGAATGGTTAGTCGGATGAGATCGCGGGCTCCGGCGTCCCTTAGATCCCGCTCATGCAGCCGAACGCGGTATTGCGTTTGATCTTCTGGGATATCCTGCAGAGCGGCTCCATTGTGCCACACCAACCGGCTTTCGAACTGAATCCCCTGGCAGGCCGAAGCAGTCGATGGGATCGCTGTCATGGCTATGGCGGCGATAGCAACGCGTAGTGTTTTATGATCAATCACGATGAAGTCTCCTATCCCTTGCCGCCTACATCGTGGCGCTTGCGCTGGCCTGAATACCTATCACCCGGCCGCCCGTTTCAGCGCAACGCGGATGAGGTCGCCTTCGCCTGCATCCTCGCCCAGCTCTGCGACTGCGCGAGCCACGGCCTGCGCGGCGATGGCAGGCTTAAAGCCCAGGTTCTCCAGCGCGCTCACTGCATCCTTGCTTGCGCCGCCCTTGGGCAATGCAACACCACCCACGCCAGCGCCAGCCATGCCGCCTCCGGGTAACGCACCTGCCTTATCCTGTAACTCGTTGACGATCCGCCCGGCAAGCTTTGGTCCAACGCCATTTGCGCGCGCCACACTGGCCGCATCGCCGGCAGCACACGCATCGCGCAACTCGCCAGTTGAGAGTGCCGACAGGATCGCAAGGCCAACCTTGCTCCCCACCCCTTGAACCTGTGTCAGAAGGCGGAACCAGTCGCGCTCTGCGCTTTCGGCAAAGCCGAGCAAGCGCATGTCGTTTTCGCTAACCTGCAGGTCGGTGTGGACCGTGCAGCCTTCTCCCACTTCGCCCAACGCTGCCAATGTTCGCGCCGAGCAGTGGACGAGATAGCCGACCCCTTGGACATCGACGATGGCCCAGTCCTCGCCCGTTTCATCGAGGCGGCCAGAGAGCTTTGCGATCATGTGCGTGGTCCGTTGGGCATGCTTTGTTCTTGGCGCAAGCTTACGCGGATTGCCAGAGGGTGACGCTTGTTATCCGCACGCCCCTGCTTAGTGTTGTGCTCCGTGTTGGCGTCACCCTCGCCTTGGGGAGCAAACCGTTCGCCATGTCTGCGCACCTTATCGTCGCATCGAACAGCAGGAAAATTGCGCATAATCTCGACAGCGCGCACACTTTCGCTATGGCTCGCTCGCATGAGCTTCAACACTTTCGGACGATCTTTGCGCTTTACCACTTGGGGCGAAAGCCACGGGCCAGGCCTTGGGGTGGTGATCGACGGGTGCCCGCCCGGCGTCCCCCTGCGCGAAAAAGACATTCAGCCATTCATGGATGCGCGCAAACCCGGCACTAGCAAATTCACAACCCAGCGTAAGGAAGCGGATGCCGTCCGTATCCTGTCGGGCGTGTTCGACAACGCCGATGGTAAGCAAGTCACTACAGGCACGCCGATCCATCTGATGATCGAGAACACCGATCAGCGTTCCAAAGATTACTCAGCCATCGCCCAAAGCTATCGCCCGGGCCATGCCGACTACACCTATGACGCCAAATACGGTATACGCGATTATCGCGGCGGCGGGCGGTCGAGCGCGCGTGAAACAGCGGCTCGCGTCGCAGCGGGAGCGGTCGCTCGATTGATCATCCCAGAGGTTAAAATCACTGCCTATGTTTGCGAGCTAGGCGGTGACCGGATTGAGCGTGATGCCATCAATTTGGGTATCATCAACGACAACCCGTTTTTCTGCCCAGATAGCTGGGCCGCGACCCGGTGGGAGAAGCTGGTCGACGATGCGCGAAAAGGCGGATCATCGCTTGGCGCAGTGGTCGAATGCGTGGCCGAGGGAGTGCCCGCCGGATGGGGCGCACCGCTCTATGCCAAACTCGATAGCGAACTGGCCGCCGCGATGATGAGCATTAACGCAACCAAAGGCGTGGAGATCGGTGACGGCTTTGAAGCCGCGCGCCTGACCGGTGAACAGAATGCCGACGAAATGTCACCGGGCAAAGACGGCAAACCCGTCTACGCCAGCAACCACGCAGGCGGTACTGCGGGCGGCATATCGACTGGGCAGCCCGTCCTTTGCCGCGTAGCCTTTAAACCGACCTCTTCGATCCTAACCCCTGTGCAATCAATCACCTCCGACGGCAAAGCCACCGAAGTCGTAACCAAAGGACGCCACGACCCCTGTGTGGGTATCCGCGGAACTCCGGTTGTCGAGGCGATGATGGCACTGGTGCTGGCGGATCAGAAACTGCTGCACCGAGGGCAAATGGGCGCGCAGACGGGAGCTTAGGTCGGGTAAACTGCGACGCGGAAGAGACGCTTGTGAGCCGAGCACCTCTTCAATCGACCCACTCAATCAATCCTTTCGTATTAATCGATTGGACAGATCAGGCGCGATCCATCATTTCAGTGTCATAACGCTCGGCTATTTCCCGAGTCCCGACATAATTTCAGGAGAATTTTACGATGGATGCGAAGACAGGCGAAATGAGTGGCGGTTGCCCATTTAGCGGCGATGCGAACATGCGCACACTGTTGGGCCGGACCAACAAGGATTGGTGGCCCGAGGCAACTCAGCTCGACATCCTGACCGAAGAAGGCAAGTCGGCCAATCCCTATGGCGAAGATTTCGATTACCCTGCCGCATTCAACACAATTGACTATTCCGCGCTGAAAGCTGACCTGACCGCGCTAATGACCGATGATCAGGCATGGTGGCCTGCTGATTATGGCCATTATGGCCCGTTCTTCATCCGCATGGCATGGCATGCCGCCGGCACCTATCGCACCGGCGATGGCCGCGGCGGTTCGAATACCGGACAACAGCGTTTTGCCCCGCTCAACAGCTGGCCTGACAACGGCAACCTCGACAAGGCACGTCGTCTGCTTTGGCCGATCAAGCAAAAATACGGAAAGACCATTAGCTGGGCTGACCTCTTCATCCTCGCGGGCAATGTCGCGATTGAAAGCATGGGCGGACCTGTGTTCGGCTTTGGCGGAGGTCGTGCCGATGTGTACGAGCCCGAAAGCGTTTACTGGGGCACCGAAGAGCAGTGGGTGAACGAAGGCGTTGCCACCCGCATCCAGCCGAAAGAAGGCATGGCGCTCGAAAACCCGCTGGCTGCAATCCAGATGGGACTGATCTACGTCAACCCAGAAGGTCCAGGTGGTAATCCTGATCCTCTGGAATCGGCACGCGACATGCGTGAGACCTTCTCACGCATGGCAATGAATGACGAGGAAACCGTTGCTCTGACCGCAGGCGGTCATGCCTTTGGTAAAGCGCATGGCGCAGCACCGTCGGACACATTCGGTGGATCACCTGAAAGCGAAGTTTTGGAAAACCAAGGCTTTGGTTGGCTGCACGATGAAGAAGAGATTGCGGCTGGCAACATCACCACTTCGGGCATTGAAGGCAGCTGGTCGAACAATCCGACTTCGTGGAGCCATGACTACTTCCGCCTGCTGTTCAAATACGATTATAAACTGGTGCACAGCCCCGCTGGCGCACAACAGTGGCAGCCGATCAATCAGTCTGAAGAAGATATGGCACCGGATGCTCGCGACTCTTCGAAGAAGGTTCCGACCATGATGACCACCGCCGATATGGCGCTGAAAATGGACCCGGATTATCGCAAGATTTCCGAACGCTTCCTCAACAACCCAGAACAACTGGATGACGCATTTGCGCGCGCATGGTTCAAACTGTGCCACCGCGATATGGGTCCAAAGGTCCGCTATCAGGGTCCAGAAGTTCCAGAAGAAACACTGATCTGGATGGATCCCGTTCCCGCTGGCAACATGCCATCGGATGCCGAAATTGCGCGCTTTAAAACCGTGATCCTTGGCAGCGGCCTTTCGATCAGCGAGCTCGTGAAGACGGCTTGGGCTTCGGCGTCGACCTATCGCAAGTCTGATCATCGTGGCGGCGCCAACGGTGCACGGGTCACACAAGCCCCTCAAAAGGATTGGGCTGCGAACGATCCGGCAGAGTTGGCAAAGGTTCTGAGCATAATTGGTGAACATCGCGGCGATTTGTCGATGGCTGATGCTATCGTCCTTGCTGGCACCGCAGCGGTTGAACAAGCCGCCGCCGATGCAGGCCATGCGATCAACGTGCCGTTCCTGGGTGGTCGCGGCGATTGCGCCGATGAGCACACTGACGCTGAGAGCTTTGAGCCGCTGGAACCGTTTGCTGATGGCTTCCGCAACTACCTCAAGACCAAAGCGAATGTGCGCACCGAAGACATGCTGATCGACAAAGCGCACCTGCTGGGCCTGTCGATCCCTGAGCTCACTGTGCTTGTCGGCGGGATGCGCGCTTTGGGTGCGAATGCTGGCAACACCACGCACGGCGTCTTCACCGATCGTCCCGGTCAATTGACAACGGACTTTTTCACCAACCTGCTCGACATGGGTACCAAGTGGACCCCGGTCGACGGCAGCGGCGACGAAGAATATGTCGGCACTGACCGTGCAACCGGCGCTCAGAAATACACTGCAACCCGCACCGATCTAGTCTTTGGTTCAAACGCGCAATTACGCGCTCAGGCCGAAGTCTATGCGGAAAACGGCGCTGAGGAGAAATTTGTCTCCGACTTCGTCGCCGCATGGGTCAAGGTGATGAATGCGGATCGCTTTGACGTTGCGTGACCACGCGCAAAGTTGATCTAACGAGCCCCCCACCCTGGCCCACATAAGCTAGGCCAGGGTCGCAAGAGACCTCCGGCTGCCCCTCTCATCAAGGGGATGCCGGGGGCTTTTTCGTTCGCAGGGAACATTGCTGAGGACACTTTGAGCTATGCGTTGGGTCATACCGTTAGTGAATTGGGAGAAGCGCTTCAATTGGCCGCTGTCCGGGCGGCTTACCGCCAAGTCATGGACCCCGCCATTTCTTCAGCGTTTATCCTACCCTAACCCTGCGAAAAGCATCACATTCTTCTACAATGACGTAGCGACCACGCTTGATCTTGGTTTGGACAAGCGCGAGTCAGAATGGGTGATTGGCTGGTTGCAGGAACGTGCCACCACCGCTCTGAGAAAAGACGGCTAAATCCAGCCTGCATCCTTGAGCACGCTAACCTGAGCGCGGCTGACCGGGGCCTCCACATCCCCTGCAAGCACCAGCCGTACATTGCGCCCATCGCGCTTCACATCTTCAACCGCGCCGCGCGCCACCCACCAGCTGCGATGGACCTGTAGCCCTTCGGTTTCTGCAATATGCACTATCGCATCGCGTAGCCGCATCAGGACCAGCTCTGACCCCAAAGCAGTGTGCACGCGGACATAATGATCCTCCATCTCCAGCGCGATGATGTCGCTGCCAATCTGCGCGGGTAGCTGATCCAAGAGAGGATTGGCCGGTTCGGGATTGGCTTCTGGCTCGGGAGCTATCGGCTCAACTGGCTGGTCAGTCTCCAACGCTGGTTTGTCGCCGCGCAGGCCGAGCACATTGAACAAAAGCGTCACCCCGCCGCCGATCACAAAAACATAGAAGTAGCTCGTCAACGCCTCTTCAAGCGGCGGCACCGGCGACAAGTTCGGCATGAATTGAATGAGGTAAATGAGCAGCGTCATCGGGAATGTTGCAACCACAACAGCTGCCACCCAAAGCGGCGCCAACGGCAGCGCAAGCGCGGTGTGCGCACGCTCCACAAAGTACGCCATCGGCGAGTAAATCGTATAGCCAAGGTAGCTAAAGGCGAGCCACGTCACGAGCCGCACGGCCAGTGGTTGATCAATCGAACCGAACGGGCCGATCACCGCCAAAAACACGCCAATCGCGGTCATAATCGCAAGGTCAGTGAGCACTTTGCGCGCGAAGCTCGCGCGCGCGCTCAATTGCGCCTGTCCGCCAGCTTGTTCTGCATCACCGCCTGCCATGAGGGGGATAGATGCCTGCCCGTTCGCGCTTCGTAAAGTGGCAAAGCCCCAGAAATCGGGGATTTTCCGACCCATTCGCGCATGGGTCTGCCGGATCACGCAGAGGTGATTGCTGGCGAATGGGCAGGCGGCATTGTGGTCTCACCAAACGCAAACCGAACACTTATGAGGACCAGAACCCATGACAGCCGCTGCACTCAAACCAAGCTTCACCCTCCCCCAATTCCTTAAAGGTCCGTCCAATCCCAGTTTCGATATTAGCCCCCGGATGCGGGCCATTGTCGCTACCGCTGCCATCGGGATGAGCCTCGCGGTGCTCTATGCGCTGTTTCGCGGCCTGACTGGCATCGCGCCCAGCCACCCCAATGCCCGCGAATGGGCGATTGTCCTGCACGTCTCAACCGTTCTACCTGCCATCCCGCTGGGCGGATATCTGCTGCTCGCCCCGAAAGGCACAAAGTGGCACAAGAATTTGGGCAAGATCTGGGTCACTCTGATGGTGACGACTGCGATTTCGGCCTGCTTTATCAAATGGGGCGGTGGTCTCGATTTTCATATCGGCCCCATCCATCTGTTCGTGCCGATGACGTTTTGGGCCTCTTACAAGCTGATCGCGACCGCTCGCCGCGGCGATATGAAAGGGCATAAGAAAGAGATTCTGAGCCTCTATCTCGGTGCGCTCATGATCCCCGGCATTGTCAGCATGGCGCTGCCCGGTCGCATGATGAATGTGTGGCTCTTCTGGTGAGCCCATTTGCGGCAAGCGGTTTGCGACATCCTTGCCAGCAAGAGGCGGCGCCGGGGAAACCTCGGCGTCGCTTTCGTATTAGCGGCGTTTGAGCACCAGATAGAGCGCGCCGTCCCCTCCATGGCGGATATGCGCGCGGCGCACGGCGGCTATGGCATCGCCATGGTGGCTCGCCGCTAACCAATCGAGCAATTTAGCCCGGATCGCACCGCGCTTTGTTCCTCTGTCCGCGGGATCAACGGGGCGCTCCCTTCCGGCAATGACCAGCACCACTCGCGCACCCATGGCGCGCGCCTGACCCACGCCGCTCATCACACGGGCATAGGCGCCGTCCAATGTGTGGCCATGTAGATCGAGGGTGTAGTCAGGCGCGATCTGGCCCGCTTTCAGCTTGCGATTCCAATGGCCATCAAGCTGAGAATTGAACGCACGTTTTGGTGCGGATGGTGGAGGCGCGGCGGGCATGGTGCGACGCGGTGGCGCCAATTTCACGGGGGCATTGGGTGCAGGCTTGCGCTGTGATGCTTGGTTTGTCCCCGGAACACTCGATGTTTTGGGCACCACTTTGGAAGACGGCACCGCGCGGCCTGCTATCGGAGTGACGCTTTGCGCAAGGTGCGCCCATGCGGCCTGTTCTTCCGCGCTTAAACCTCTTGGAACCGCCATGAATGCATGCCTACCGAGCGGAATTGGCGCGCTGGACGGTGCCCTTGGGCAGCAGCAACAGCGCATTGCCGCGCGCGCTCATGCCACCTGCGATAGTTCGCGCATCCGCGCCCGCGCCCCAAAATGTGTCGAACCGGTTCGCGCCTTTAATCGCGCCGCCCGTATCCTGAGCGATCCACAAACCGTCCGCTTCGTTGTGGTCCATCTCCAGCCACACTGGCGCACCCAGCGGCACAAACGCCGGGTCTGCTGCCACGGAAGATTCACGCCGAACCGGCACGCCGAGCGCACCGAGCGGCCCATCGCCAGTCAGCTCACGGAAGAAAATCCAGCTTTTGTTGAGCCGCATCAGATCGCGGCCCTCCACAGGGTTTTCGCGAATATAGGCCATGATACCCTGCATGGACCCGGCATATTGCCCCGGCCCATCGCCCAGCAGCCCGCGTTCGCGCATGACCCCGCCAATGCCGGTGTAGCCGCGCCCATTCTGGCCAGCATAGCCGATGCGGATGACCTCGCCGGTTTCGGTCCGCAACCGCCCGGAACCCTGAATTTGCAGGAAGAAGAACTCAACCGGGTCCGCCGCATAGGCGATAACCGGCACACGCCCATCCAATGCACCTTCCTCAATCGCGGCACGATCCGGGTAGAGTTCGAATGCGCCGTTTGCGTTGTATCGGCCAAGGGGCGGTCGGCCTGTACGTGCAGCGGCAGGCGTATCGGCGGGCCATGCGCGCACCAGATCATCTGGCATCGCATAGACCGGCACATAACCCGGGCGCCGAGTGCGTGATCCGGCGATCTCAGGCTCGAAGTAGCCGGTCGCAAAGGCGCTGCCATCGCCAACCCGTGCGGTTTCGAAATAGCGGGCAAAGAATTGCTGGCCATCGCGGGTCGCCCATTCGGACGCTGCGCGGCACGCCGGCTGCCAATCGGCAAAAGCGTTAATTCCGCTCGCATCTGAGCGACGCAACAGCTGAGGGCACGATTCCACAAAGCTCGCCAAGGCTCCGTTCGCATCCGCGCTCGTCATGCCCAAAGCTGTGACCGATGGCCCTGGCACCAACCCCGCTTCAACCGCGCTGTTACCCGTGATCGCGGCCGGCGGAGCGGAGGTGGTGGGCGCGTTGCTTTCAGGGATAATCGCGCATGCGGTGAGCAATGCGAGCGATACCGCAATTAACCCGGCGCCTGCCGCGACTGAGCGTGGCTTGCGGCCAACGTTGGAGGCCTCGCCGCTATCACGTCGAAGCCGGACCACGAGTTAACCCTCGTCGGTTTCGTCGAGGACCCAGTTCGGGTCGTTCGCGCTGACATTGCGGCTAAAGGTCCAAACGTCGCGACTTTCAATCGCATCATCCAGCGAACCGGCCACAACATTGCCATCCTTATCGCGCGTTACCGCTGCGATATCGGCGACAAACAGCACAGCAACCCGCGCCATGCGCTTGTCTAGCGATGCGGAATGTACCCGCGTCTCTTCGATACGGATCAATTTGTTGTCGAGTGTGTGGCCAGCTTCCTCGCGCGCCTCAATTGCGCCGACGAAACCTTCGTAGACATCGTCATCGCACAGCTCACGCAAAGTGTCGCGATCGCCTTCCCAAAACGCCTCAAGCACCATTTCATAGGCACCTTTAGCGCCTTCGATGAAAGCGGAGAGGTCGAAATTTCGATCTGCCGACGCGATATCACGTATGCCGCGTTCGACCGCCGGCATTACCCCTTCGAGTTCAACCGGACGTTGCGGCGCGGTTTGCGTGTTCTGGGCAGATTGGCCAATGCCGGTTTGCGCATTGTCGCCAGCGTCAAAACGCTGAGGCACTGATTCCTCTTCATGTTCTGCCCGGCGGCCCAGCACCGAATACAGGCGCAGGCCCAAAAAGGCTGCAATCATGGCGAGGATGACGATTTCTAGAATCACAATAGTACCTTCGATATCCTTTCGGCGCGGAGCGTGCATAACCGATATTTGGTCACCGCGTACACCGCTGACGCATTCTTGCGCATATTCCACTCGTAAACAACCAAAGTTACGAAGCTGACGCCGCCAAGATGCGTTACGTCCCATAAATAGGTATGAAATTCAATTCGCCAACGGCGTTTCGGTTTCACATTGGCGCAAATTATTGTGTCTTGGTCTCAGCAAAAGCTCACCCATTGCTTGCCTGGGCCACCCCTGCTAGGCGCGCGTCCTTGAACATTCAGCGTGTTTATAGCGCGCAAATTTTAACGAAAGACACCGCAAACATGGCCGAAGAAGGCGACGTCCTCACCAATCTCGACAATCCTGGCGCAGGTCCAACACCAGGCGCAAACGGCGCAGATGATCAACCCGCAGCGGGCATCATCACGCAATATGTGAAGGATTTGTCGGTCGAGAACCCGAATGCGCCGGACGTGTTTCAATGGACCGACGCGCCAAAAGTCGACGTGCAGTTTAACATTGGTGCTGCGCCAAAAGGCGACCAAGTCACCGAAGTAGAGTTGAAGATCAACATCTCCTCAGTTGGCGAGAAAGGCACCGCCTATCTGGTTGAATTATCCTATTGCGGCTTGATCGGCCTGCGCAATATCCCCGAAGAACAAGCGCATGCATTCCTGTTCGCAGAGGCTCCGCGCATTCTGTTCCCATTTGCTCGCCGCGTTGTAGCCGATGCTGTGCGCGATGCAGGTTTCCCGCCATTGATGGTGGACCCGATTGATTTCAACGGCCTGTATGCTCAGCAACTCGCCGCGAAACGCGCGCGCGACGACGCTGAAGGCGGCGACATTGCTGCTCCAACGGACTTGGCATAAGCCAAAACATGATGCGGGCCTGATCCTATGAGCCTGCTCAAGAATGTTGGCACGATTGGCGGGCTGACTGCGGTGAGCCGGGTTTTCGGTTTTGCGCGTGATATCCTTTTGGCTCGGGTGCTGGGCGCGACCGCGATGGGCGATGCCTGGCAGCTTGCCTTCATGCTGCCGAATATCTTTCGCCGTTTGTTCGCCGAAGGGGCCTTTGCGAGCGCATTCGTGCCACTCTTTAACCGGCGAATGAAAGAAGATGGCGATGTCAGCGAGGCTCGGCGCTTCGCAACAGACGTGCTTTCCGTATTGCTGCCCATGCTCATCGTGTTTGGCGCATTGGCGATGCTCGCAATGCCGTGGGTGGTCGAATATTTTGCGCCTGAGGGGTTGGTGGAAGATGCACAAAGCCTCTCCATAGCGGTTTTTATGGCGCAGGTTACGTTCCCGTATTTGCTATTTATGAGCGTTGCGACTTTGATCGCCGCTGTCCTCAATTCACTCTCGCGGTTCGCAGCAGCCGCAGCCGCTCCGGTGATCCTAAATATCTGCCTGATTGCGGCCTTGGCCTATGGGCTAAGCCTTGCTCCGGGTATCGAGGCACAACGCCAAACCGCGCAAGTTATGGCGTGGGCTCTGTCGTTGTCGGGACTGCTTCAAGTGGTTTGGCTGGGCGCCTTTATGCGGCGAGCCGGGTTCAAACTCTCACTCGTGTTCCCGCGCATCACGCCGGGTGTGAAAGAGCTGGGCGTGCTTGTGATTCCGGCGATATTCGGGGCAGGCGTCTATCAGATCAGCCGTTTTGTCGACCTGTTCTTTCTCTCAACTCTGCCGGTCGGGAGTTACACCCATCTGTCGATGGCCGACCGCTGGAACCAGCTCCCACTGGGAATCATTGGGATTGCGCTGGGCACCGCGATTTTGCCCGCACTATCGCGGCATCTGGCGCGGGCTGAGAACGAAGATGCTGAGCGCTTACAATCCAACGCAATTGAGCTGGCGATGCTGTTAACTGTGCCTTGCGCGGTGGCTTTATTCTTCACCGGCACAGCATTTGTGCAGGTCTTTATGACCGGCCAAGCCTTCACTCAAAGCGATGCGAGCGTCACGGGATTGGTCGTATCCTCACTGGTGATTGGACTGCCTGCTTATGTGCTAGTGAAAGTCCTCACTCCCAATTTCTTCGCACGCAAGGATACGCGCACTCCCGTCGTCACCGCCGCTATCAGTCTGGTCATCACCATCGGGCTCAATATGCTGTTCGTGTTCCAGCTCGATATGGGAGTGTCCGGGTTGGCGCTCGCCGGTGCGATTGGTGCTTGGGTCAATATCACTCTGCTCGGCATCATTTTGGCGCGGCGTGGTTTCTTTCGCCTTTCGGCTTACGTTGTCGGACGTTTGCTGCGGATTGCTCTCGCTTCAGCAATTATGGGCGCAGCGCTTTGCGCGCTCATGCTCCAAATCAATCTGTGGTTTGTCGGCGGGCCTTTGGACAAGATCTTGGGGCTTTGCGCGATCCTTGGCACTGGCGCGATTACCTATGGCGGAGCAGCAGCAGCCTTGGGTGTGCTCGACAAGGCTAGCGTTCAACGCTTAATGCGCCGTCAAACCTAAGTTTCCTTCCACCTGCATATCGAAAGATCACAACTCATGCGTGTCGTCTCTGGCATTCAACCCACCGGCAACCTGCACCTTGGCAATTATCTGGGCGCGATCCGCAATTGGGTGGCGATGCAGGATGCTATGGATAAAGGGTCAGAGTGCCTGTTCTTCCTCGCAGATTTGCACGCCATCTCACAGCCGCACGATCCGGCTGAATTGCGCGCAGGCACGTTGGAGATGACAGCGGCTCTGGTTGCGTGCGGGATCGATCCAGAGCGCTCGATCCTGTTCAATCAGGCGCAGATCCCTGCCCATGGCGAACTGCAATGGTTGCTGGCCGGGACCGCGCGAATGGGCTGGCTCAACCGCATGACGCAGTGGAAGGATAAGGCCGGCAAAAACCGAGAGGGGCAATCGGTTGCCCTGTTCAGCTATCCTGTGCTGCAAGCCGCCGACGTACTGCTCTATCAGGCGACCCATGTGCCCGTGGGTGAGGATCAAAAACAGCATCTGGAGCTGGCCCGCGACATTGCACAGAAATTCAACACCGATTTCGCATCAGAGGACGCGCCGGTCTTCACCCTGCCCGATCCAATCATCCCGCCTCAAGCCGCGCGGATCATGTCACTACGCAATGGCGATGCGAAAATGAGCAAATCCGATCCGTCAGAGATGAGCCGGATCAATCTTGCTGATGATGCCGAAACGGTAATGAAAAAGGTGAAAAAGGCCAAGACTGACGCCGAAGCACTTCCATCAGAGGAAGCGGGTCTGGAAGGCCGGGCCGAAGCGCTCAATCTGGTCACGATCTACAGCGCTCTGACCGGCGATAGCGTGGAGCAGGTGTTGCGGGATCATGGCGGGCAAGGGTTTGGTAGTTTCAAGCCCATTCTGGGCGAAGCGCTCGTCGAGCATCTGCGTCCGATCAATGAACGCTTTGTGGCGTTGAAGGATGATCGCGAGGAGCTTGATGCGATCCTTGCGCGCGGCGCAGCACAGGCACGCGAGCGCGGCCTGCCGACACTGGATGCGACCTATAAGGCGTTGGGCCTGGCTCGCGGCTAGACGCGAAATATCGACGTTAAAGCCCGGTTCAGCCCGCAGGGTTACTGTGACCTATCTCAGTGACAGGTCGCATGCTAGGGTCACCGAAACGCTTTGTAAGCTCGGCAGATATTGTCGGCAAACACGGCGTCGGCACATAGCGAGGGGCAGAGCAATCGGTCATTGGCGGACCCCGCCAGCACACTTGCGCGTGCCTCTTGCACGCTTGAAGCTGGCGATTTGACGAAGGATATGCCATGAACATGCCCAAGATGACCCAGAAACCTACCTCGCAAACCACCATTTTAGCCCGCGCGACTCGCATTGGCTTGGCCAGCGCAATTGCTCTTGGCCTGTCGGCCTGCGCGCCCTCTTTTAAAGCGGATGTATCGCGGTTTCAGGCACAATTGCCTGCACCTCAGGGGCAGACTTTTGCTGTCGTAGCAGAGGATCCCTCGCTGGCCGGTGGCCTCGAATTCTCGCTTTATGCTGATCTCGTTGCCGCTGAAATGGCGCAGCTGGGCTATGTCGAGAGCGCCTCACCAGAGGCTGCAAATTTGCTCGTACGGTTTGATTATGGCGTCGATAATGGACGCGAACGCGTGCGCAGCACCGGCATTGGCCGCGATCCGTTCTTCGGTCCATTTGGCCGGTTCGGCGGATTTGGCTATCGCAGAGCCTATGCATTCGGCTTTTACGACCCATTCCTCGCTGGACCGGACGTGCGCAGCTACACCGTCTATACCAGCGATATCGACCTCAAGATTGACAACACCGCGACAGGGGAGCGTCTATTCGAAGGTCAGGCGCAAGCCGCCTCGCGCTCAAACCGTCTGCAAAGTCTGGTGCCCAATCTGGTCAACGCGATCTTCACTGACTTCCCCGGAAGCAACGGCGAAACGCTGCGCATAACCATCCGCGAAGATGGCAAAGAAGTGCGCGCAATCGACTAAGCGCAATAGGATCGAACCCAACACCCTTGGACGGGGATGAAGAGGGCGGCGCAAGGGATCAGCGCCGCCTTTTTTGTTTGTCATGCGTTCATCTGGGGCCGTCCAGTGTGCCAAAATCCGGATCGGAAAAATCGTCGCTGGATTGGTCATTGCGAGCCTTGTATCGTCGCCAGCGCTTGCCTGTCGCAGCTTTACAGCCCCCGCAGACCGGATTGAGCGCGGCTATGACACAGACACGATAAAAGCTGCCGCCATCGTGGTGATTGAAAATGCAACGCACACGAACGCGCCATTCTCTGACGTTCACCCATGGAAAGCCACGGCGCGGGTGTTGCGGCCAGCAAATGCGCCTCAGCTGCCAGAGAGCATCGAGTTTGAGCGTGGCTGGGGATCTTCCGCGTGTGAATGGAACCTGCCGTCACTGCCCGAAACAGGTGATCGCTGGGTAGTCTATTTCTGGGTTACCAATGATGGCGAGTATCGTCCCTGGCTGGCCATGACCGAAGCAGAAGCGCGCGAATTTGATCCGCGCGCAAATACGATCACCACCCCGAATCCTGACGGCTAGAGCCCCGCTGCGCCGCCAGTCGATCCAAAGCCGCCTGCACCACGCTCGGTCGCATCCAATTCTGCGACCTCAGCCCACGCCGCCTGCACCACCGGTGCCAGCACCAATTGCGCCACCCGATCTCCGCGGGCGATCGCAAAGTCTGCGGTGCCGTGATTAATCAGGATCACTTTTAATTCACCGCGATAGTCGCTGTCGATTGTGCCCGGTGTGTTAGGGACCGTGATGCCGTGTTTGAGAGCAAGGCCAGAACGCGGGCGGACCTGCACTTCGTATCCTTGCGGGATTGCCATGGAGAGGCCCGTCGCGACCGCATGGCGCGCACCGGAAGCAATCACAGTATCCTCTGCACTCACCACATCCATGCCCGCAGCACCCGTGGTCGCATAGGCGGGAAGCGGCAGACCTTCGCCGTGGGGCAGACGCTTTAACTCAACCGCAACGCTCATTCGGCAGCCTCTGCGCCAAGCGTCGCTGCGATCCGCTCCATCAGAGCCATCGCCACTTGCGATTTGGGCATTTCATCAAGGCTTTCGACACCGTCGGCGCTGACAATATGCACGCGATTCGCATCGCCGCCCATCACATCGCCTGACACGTCATTGGCGACGATCCAGTCGCACGCTTTGCGCTTGCGCTTCTTTTTGGCGTTATCGAGAATATTGTCCGTCTCCGCCGCAAAGCCGACCACCAATTCGGGGCGCTTCGATCCCGCCGCGACATTGGTGAGGATGTCGGGGTTTTCGGTCAGCATCAATGCTGGCGGTGCAGAGCCGCGCTTCTTGATCTTCTCATCGCGATATTCCTTGGGTCGCCAATCGGCGACCGCGGCGACCATGACCGCAACGTCGCAGGGTAGCCCCCGCTTCACCGCGCTCGACATTTCCTCTGCGCTTTCGACATCAATTCGCTTCACGCCGTCAGGTGTCTTGAGCGACACTGGCCCTGCGACCAAAGTGACATCGGCCCCCAATGCAGCCGCGGCAGCGGCGATGGCAAAGCCTTGTTTCCCACTCGACCGATTGGCGATATAGCGCACCGGATCAATCGATTCCCAAGTGGGTCCGGCGGTGATCAGGACATGGCGCCCTTCAAGAGGCTGGTTCGCACTGTCCGCCACGATCCCGGCAATCTCTTCCTCATCAGCCTCGATGCTGTCGACCTTGGCAGGCGCTGCTTTCTTGGCGGCAATTTTGACAGGTTCGGGCTCTGCTTCGGGTTCTGGCGCATCTTCAAGATCTGCTGTTTCAGCCAGCTCAGCTTCCGCTTCATCCGGCGCCAGACGCCGCTCATCAACTTCATGATTGATCGAATCGGGGTCAATCGCTGGCGCAGCTTTGCCGCCGCCTTTGGTAGCTAAAGGTGATCCTTCGAGGTCGGGATTGAACTCAATATCCTCTTCTTCGAAATCCTCTGGCAGCTCTTCATCATCAAGCTCAGCCTCTACCGCTTCGGCGCTGCGTTTTTCGGTAGAGCGAGGGATGATCCGCGACAGCAACCCACCAAGACCCGAAATGGCCGCGCCATCATCAGCGCCCTCATTATCCGGCTCAAGCGCCTCTTCCACATCGGCTTCTCTAACCGGAGCGGCCGAAGGAGCAGACGCCGGTTCTGCGACCTCAATCCCGAAATGTCCGGCAATCGCAGCCCAAATCGTATCGGGTTCTGGCAAGCGGCCATAACCAAACTCACCGCATGCCATCGCGCCCTCATCCGGGTGCATCACGGTCACGCCCGAAGCTTTCAGTTGCTCAACATTGCGCTGTGTCGAGGCGTGTTCCCACATTTTCACATTCATCGCCGGGACCGCCATCACAGGCTTGTTGGTCGCAAGGATCAAAGTGGTCGCCAGATCATCGGCAATCCCTGCGGCCATTTTCGCCATCAGATCAGCGGTCGCCGGGCACACGACCACAAGGTCTGCCTCTCGCGACAATTCGATATGCCCCATCTCAACTTCGTTTTTGAGATCAAACAAGCTGGTGTGAACCTGGTTTTCACTGAGCGCGGCCAGCGACATGGGCGTCACAAATTGCTGTCCGCCTTTGGTAACGACGCACGTCACCTCGCCCCCGCCTTTGCGGATAAGTCGGACGAGTTCGCATGACTTATAGGCCGCGATCCCGCCGCCAATAACCAACAGAACCTTTGGCGATGCCGCTTTCGGCCCGTCTGAGCCCATGGTCACTTAACTCCTCAAATCGCGCCATGCCCCCAGCGCTTTGGCCCGTCCTAGCGTCCCTCCACACCCGCGCCAAGTGCCGCTTTGCCATCAGCGCGGATTGCTCCATAGGTTCAAAGAAAAAAGGGGTTTTCAAAATGATCATGGCTTTGCGGGGCGCGCTGGTTCTTGGCGGGTTGCTTTTGTTGTTTCTCGCCTTTGGGTTTTTGACAGATCCAGTGGAGGCCGCCGCCAGTTTTGGATTGCAGGTCGAAGGGGCACATGGACTGACATCGGTGCGCTCTGACTTCACCGCATTTTTCGGCGTAGGCGGCGCGTGCTTCATCTGGGGCGCGTTGGCGCGGCGGGCCGATCCGCTGACGATTGGCGCAGCTTTGATGCTGGTCACGCTGGTCACGCGGCTGGTCGCGCTGGGCACCTATGGCAGTTTTGAGGGTTATATTTCGCCGATGGTCGTCGAACTGGTTCTGGGTGGCTTGGGCCTGATTGGTGCTCGGGTTCTGCCGGTGAAGGTCGACCCCCTAAACAGGCTGGGTTGAACCGGCGCGGCTAGATAAGCCCGGCCAGCCCTGCACCCCAAACCGTACCCGCGCCGACGAGGCCAGCGACGAAATAGCCAAGCCAGCCGCCACCGCCTGACCCCGCTGGCCGTTCAGGCCGATCGGTGAGCAATTTGACGTCGGGCAGCGGCGCGGATTCAGGTGCGCCGCCTTTCGCCGGGAAGCGTTCCTCTATCCGGCGGATCAGGTCAGGTATTCGGAACAGCGTTTCCGCATCCTCCTTCAACCGATCAGCCACCGCCGCCTCTGGCCCCAACTCATCGCGGATCCAACTGCGGACATAGGGTGCGGACGTGTCCCACATATTGATCTGAGGGTTAAGCTGCGTCGCGATTCCTTCGACCATCACCATAGTTTTCTGCAAAAGCAGCAAATGCGGCTGTGTTTGCATGTCGAAATCACGTGTGATCGCGAACAATCCATCAAGCATCTGCCCGACCGAAAGCTCTGATACAGGCTTACCGCGCATCGGTTCACCGACCGCACGCAGAGCAGTCGCGAATTCGCCGACAGAGTGATAGCTGGGCACATATTGCGCTTCGAAGTGAATCTCTGCGACGCGGGTGTAATTGCCCGTCGTCAGCCCATAGAGGATTTCCGCCAGCCATTGCCGCGCGCGCCGATCAATGCGGCCCATAATCCCAAAGTCGATGGCCACGATGGTGCCGTCATCTTCGATGAACAGGTTCCCCTGATGCATATCGGCGTGGAAGAAACCGGCGCTGATCGCTTGCGTAAGGAAGCTGATGACCAACTTTTCAGAGATCGCAGACAGGTCATGCCCACGCGCGATCAGTTCGTCGCGCTTGGATATTTTAACCCCGTCGACCCATTCGATGGTCAAAACCCGCCCATTGGTGCGGTCCCAATCAATGGCAGGGATGCGATAGCCGCTAACGCCCGACATTTCTTCTGCCAGCTCGCTAGCAGAGGCAGCCTCGCGTCGCAGATCGAGCTCGGAGTGCGACCAGCGTTTAAAGTTCGCAATGGTCAGGCGCGGGCGCAGGCGTGTGGCCTCTCCTCCCATCGCCTCTACGTGAGCGGCGGCCCATTCATACGTCTGAATGTCGCGCTCAAACTTTTCGCGAATACCGGGGCGTAGGACCTTGATAGCAACGGTCCGGCCCTCTTTGGTCACACCTTTGTGCACCTGAGCAATTGAAGCTGCGCCCACAGGGTTGGGATCAACCTCGTCAAACAGTGCATCCAGCGGCTGATCAAAACTCGCCTCTATCGCGGCCTGTATCTTAGCGAAATCGACAGGCGGCAAATCATCTTGCAAGCTCAGCAGGTTTTGCGCCGCTTCCTCGCCCACCAGATCGGGCCGTGTGGCTAGGGACTGGCCCAGCTTAATCGCAGCAGGGCCAATGGCGCGGAAAGCGCCCGCATAATCGGGCTCGCCTTTTTTGCTCGTAAACGTTGCCCAACGTGCGAGTTTAACCAACCGCCGAACTTGGGCAGGGGCATTGGGATCATTCTCTATCCCGACAAGCGCGCGCCGCCGCGCCAACGTAACGCCCCACCGAGCGAGGCGGGATAGGTGCACTACTGATGAAGTCACGCGCTTATACTTTCCACCCGGAATGGATCGCGACCGCGCCGCCAAGGATCGTCTCCGCCTTTGTGTTCACAAAGCCAGCTGCGCGGATCATGCTTTCAAATTCAGGCACCTTGGGGAATTTGCGGATCGATTCGACCAGATAGCGATAGCTATCCGCATCTCCCGCGATCGCCTGACCCATCCGGGGCAGCAATTGGTCGGAATAGACGTCGTAAATCTCTTTAAAGCCCGCCCATTCGGTGGTCGAAAACTCCATGCAATAGAACCGGCCACCGGGGCGCAATACACGGTATGCTTCGGCCAGCGCCTGATCCTTAAACGTCACGTTGCGGATGCCGAAAACGATTGTGTAGGCGTCAAAGGAGTTCGATGCGAAATCGACCTTTTCTGCGTTCTGGCAGGTGAAGACGAGGCTGCCCGTCTCGTCTGTCTCATGCCGGTCCAGAGCGCGCTCCGCGCCTACATCCAGCATGTCCTGATTGATGTCAGCGACCGTGATATCCGCGCCGCGATCAGCCATGCGAAAGGCGATGTCGCCCGTGCCGCCCGCCATATCGAGGATGCGTTCGCCGCGTTGTGGTTTCACACGTTTAACAAACCGATCTTTCCACCCGCGATGCATGCCGATGGACATAGCATCATTCATTATGTCGTATTTTTTTGCGACGCTGGTGAAGACCTCACCCACGCGGCGGGTTTTTTCCGCAGGCGCCACCTGTTCGTTACCAAAAGAGACGGTGTCGGCGTTTAGTTCATTTGGGCTTTGTGTCATGCGCGCGGCCTTAGAGGGAATTGCCCCGCGCGCCTAGAGTGTTAGAGCGCAACGTGTGTTGCGTGCGGTCGGGACATCCGTCCCTCCCTTCTGCCAAGCCTAGCGCTCCCATGCTCTTCCACTCGGAATCTAACTCTCAAGGGTGGAATGAAGGGGGAACCGTAGGCTTGGCACCGAACGTTAGTGAGCGATTGAATGCCTGAACTACCCGAAGTCGAAACCACAGTCCGAGGCCTCGCGCGCTTTCTCGATGGGGAGCGGATTGAGAGGGTTGTGTTGAACCGCCCAAATCTGCGCCGCCCCTTCCCGCCTGAACTGGTGCAGGTGATGACGGGTGCCCAGGTGAAGGGTCTGTCGCGCAGGGCAAAATACGGGCTGATTGATCTGGATCGCGGATCGACCATCATCTTTCACCTCGGCATGAGCGGGCGTTGGCGGATCGACCCGGATGAACCGGATAAGCACGATCATCTGGTGATCGAAACCGCCGACCATCAATTCGCCCTATGCGATCCCCGACGGTTCGGCTCGGTCGATCTGGTGGATACAGCGATGCTGAATGACTGGCCGCAATTCGCTTCGCTTGGGCCGGAGCCTTTGGGACCAGGATTGACGGTAGAGCACTTGAAAGCGGCGCTGAAAGGCAAAGTGCAATCGATAAAGCTGTGCCTGCTGGATCAACGGATCGTCGCGGGGCTTGGCAATATATATGTGTGCGAGGCGCTTTGGCGGGCAGGCATTCATCCGCGTAAGGCCGGAGGCAAAGTGACCGGCCCGCAGCTTACCCGCCTGATCCCGGTGATCCGCGACGTGCTCAATGCCTCTATCGAGGATGGCGGATCGTCACTGCGCGATTACGCCGCACCTGATGGAGAGCTCGGCTATTTCGCCACACGCTTTGATGTTTATGGCCGCGACGGCGAGCCTTGCCGACGCGACGATGGCGGAAAAGTGCGCCGGATCACGCAAGGCGGGCGCAGCACATGGTATTGCACCAAATGTCAGAAGTGAGGGGACGATCAGTTCAACGGGGCTACTAAGGCCCGAGGAACGGAAAAAAATTGACGATTCGCATACTGCGCCTTATGTGGCGCGCTTTCGGACGTTCTAGGTAATTCTTGGGCGCCCCCGTTTTTCGAACACATCCAAGAGAATTCGGCTCGCTCAGTGCGGCCCGAACCCAACGCGAGACAGACAGACCTATGGCCAATACGCCGCAAGCCCGCAAACGCATCCGCCGCAACGATGCCCGTGCCGAAGTGAACGGCGCACGCATGAGCCGCATCCGCAGCCACGTGAAAAAGGTCGAAGCGGCCTGTGAAGCTGGTGATAAGGACGCTGCCGCTGCTGCACTTAAAGCGGCTCAGCCTGAACTTGCTCGCGGCGTTGCACGCGGCGTGATGCACAAGAACACCGTCGCGCGCAAAATGTCGCGTTTGTCTAAGCGCGTCTCTGCTCTTTGATTCGGTTACTCGGGATTCGGTGATTCGGATCTTTTGAGGCTCGAATTTACATTTGTTTACACTTAGCGAGCGCTAGGTATTGTTGATAAGGGCTGTGCCGATTGGCACGGCCCTTTTTGTTTGTGACAATCGTGACCCATTCACCATAAGCGAATGTTAGGAAACCCCGCGATTCGCGGCCTCCATTTGGTGAATTTTGTGTTAAAACAACACTTTCAACGCACGCCTGCGGGGTTGCGGCGAGTCAACAAGTATATTTCGAATTTATTGCAATTCCGCGCTTGCGCTGAACGCCTTTCGGCCCTTAATTCGCATCTCAATCCGGGGCGGGACAGCCCGGTTGTCAAATAGTCGAAACGGTAGAACGCTCCTGTGAAATATCACTTCGCGGGGTAGGGAAGCTGTATCTATCGAACAGGTCAAAAAGCCTTTGGGGCAACGTTCCCGAAGACTGGCATAACAGTGGGGATGCAATGGTGCACAAAATCAACAAGGCGCGATCAACGCGCCGCGGTTCGGACGAAGATTTGATGGAAGATGCAGAATCCGTAAATCTGGCGGCCGATTGGGCTGACATCAGCCAAGGCCTGCGCAAGGACCTGGGGCATCAATTGCATAGCCAGTGGATCAAACCGATCCAGGTTGGCGGCATCAACAAAGAAAACGGTACACTGGACCTGTTCCTGCCGACCGAATTTTCCGCAAACTGGGTGAAGGATCGCTTTCATGAGCGGCTTCAACTCGCATGGAAGATTGTGCGCAGCGATGTGCGCAATGTGAACATTCAGGTGCATCCGGGCCGCCGCCAACTGCCTGAACTGCGCCTCGACGATGGGCGCCGTCCCGCCAATGATGGCGCAAGCGCAATTGCGGTTGCTGCTGGCACAATCGGCGAGGCTGGCTTTACCTCGTCTGTGGGCCTCGATCCGTCACTCACTTTCGCGGCATTTGTTACAGGTGAGGCCAATGTGCTCGCTTGCAACGCAGCACAACGCATGGCCGCGACGGAACAGCCGCAATTCTCGCCGCTTTATCTGAAAGCTGCGACCGGTCAGGGCAAGACCCACCTGCTCCACGCGATCGGCCACGCATTCCTGCAAGCTCATCCACGTGCCCGCATCTTCTATTGCAGCGCCGAACGCTTCATGGTCGAATTCGTCCAAGCGCTCAAAGCAAATCAGATGATCGAGTTCAAAGCGCGCCTGCGCAGCTTTGACCTGTTGCTGGTCGACGATATCCAATTCATCATCGGCAAAGCATCCGCTCAGGAAGAGCTGCTTTACACGATCGATGCGCTGCTCGCCGAAGGCAAACGCCTGGTGTTTGCCGCCGATCGCGCTCCGCAGGCATTGGACGGTGTCGAGCCACGCTTGCTCAGCCGCCTTTCGATGGGTCTGGTCGCCGATATTCAGGCCGCCGATATCGAACTGCGCAAGAAGATCCTTGAGTCGAAACTGTCGCGCTTCGCTCCGCTTTCGGTTCCAGAGGACGTGATCGACTTTCTCGCCCGCACCATCACGCGCAATGTGCGTGAGCTGGTCGGCGGTCTGAACAAGCTGATCGCTTATGCTCAGTTGACCGGGCAAGAATGCTCGCTGCAACTGGCCGAGGAACAGTTGACCGATATTCTGTCAGCCAATCGCCGCCGGATCACAATTGACGAGATTCAGCGCACCGTTTGCCAGTTCTACCGGATCGACCGCAGCGAAATGTCGTCTAAGCGCCGCGCGCGTGCCGTTGTGCGTCCGCGACAGGTGGCGATGTATCTGTCCAAAGTGCTGACCCCGCGCTCTTATCCAGAGATCGGTCGCAAATTTGGGGGACGCGATCATTCGACGGTTATCCACGCCGTGCGCTTGATCGAAGACCTGCGCCAACGCGATGCCGATATGGACGGCGATGTGCGCAGCCTTTTGCGTCAGCTAGAGAGTTAATCCCCACACCCACACCGTTTGCGCATGATGCACACACGCTATCCTCGGGGCTATACACAGACCTGTCGACAGGCTGTGCGCAGGCTGTAAACAGCTTATCCATGAGCTTATCACCAGACAGACTGGACCGTTTCGCCCGCCACATTGTGCTGCCCGAAATTGGCGGTGCGGGTCAGGTGGCGCTCGCGGGAAAGCACATTGCCGTCATCGGCCTTGGCGGGATTGGCTCGCCTGCTTTGCAATATCTCGCGGCCAGCGGGATTGGGCGCTTCACTCTGGTCGATGACGATGTGGTGGATGCAAGCAATCTGCAACGCCAGACGATCTTTACCGCTCGCGATATTGGCCACGGGAAAGCGACCAGCGCAAGGCGATGGCTCGCCAATTTCGACGATGCCTTGAATGTTTCGATCAGCGATACCCGCATCGGTACCGATAATGTTGGCGACCTAATCGCAGGGGTCGATCTGGTGCTGGACGGCACAGATAATTTCGCCACGCGCCTCGCTGTATCGGACGCCTGCGTTGCCGAGCGAACTCCGCTGCTTTCGGCTGCCGTGGGCAGGTTTCAGGGACAAGTGGGCGCGTTCGCCGGGCATTTGGTGGGCGAGGCTTGCTATCGCTGCTTTGTCGGCGATGCGTTTGATGCCGAGGATTGCGACACTTGCGCCGAAGACGGCATGCTGGGCGCGATGGCTGGATGGGCCGGGAGCTTTGCCGCTATGCAAGCGATTAGGGTGCTGCTGACAGGTGCGGCCCGGTTCGGCGACCCGATGTGGGGTAAGCTGCACATCCTCGATGGGATGAAGCCGGGGATGCGCACACTGAAAATAGCCAAGGATGACGGCTGCAAAGGGTGCGGGTAGTCTCGGTGACCCAATTCCCCACTCTCTGTCATCGGAAATTTGCGGGCGGATTGGGAGCAATACGTGCCGCAATTCGTTTACATCACAGTTCGAACGACCATACGTTTTAAGATAGATTTGACCTGCGGGACTTTGTTGCCATGATCACTGTTCTCTCCCCTGCCAAAAAGCTCAATTTTGACGCGCCCGAAACCTCGTTGGAAATAACACGGCCGCAACTGGACGTGGACACTCGCGAAATTGCGCAGGTTGCCAAGCAGCAATCGGCAGGCGATTTGAAGCGTTTGATGCATATCTCAGACAATTTGGCTGAGCTGAATGCTCAGCGCTTCAAAGCGTTTGACCTCGAAGGCCGCAGCAATTCGGCCAAGCCCGCCGGTTTAACCTTCGATGGAGACGTCTATTGGGGGCTGGAGGCCAAAAGCATGGGCGAGGACGCGCTCGCCTATGCGCAGGATCACTTACGCATTCTGTCGGGCCTGTACGGCGTGCTGCGCCCAATGGACGCGATTCAGCCTTATCGCTTAGAAATGGGCACCAAGATCGCGAACCCTCGTGGCAAATCGCTCTATGACTTTTGGGGCAGCCGAATTGGCGAGCAATTGACCCAAGACCTCTCCAACCATGCAGACCAGACGATCGTAAATCTGGCTTCCAATGAGTATTTTAAAGCGGTCGACACCTCAGCGCTTCCGGGCAAGGTTATTGAGGCAAGCTTCCTCAATGTGAAAGACGGTGAAGCGCGGCGGCTCATGTATCATGTCAAATTCGCACGCGGATTGATGGCGCGCTGGATCATGGAAAACCGCATTGAGAACGCCGATGATCTGCGGGGCTTTGACGCCGAGGGGTACAGGCTTGATCAGAGCGCTTCGAGCGAGACAGAACTGGTGTTCTCCCGGCCTCAGCCTCCTGTTAAGAAGAAGTAGAAGCCGTCACCGCGTGCGTATCTTTGAAGGCTGGAGCGGCATATGAGCAGCAAAAAATCGTCTAATGATTTAGCCGAAGACCGTACTGATCTCGCAGAAGATCGCACGGACTGGGCCGAAGACCGCACCCTGATGGCGAATGAACGGACTTTCGCTGGCTGGATGCGAACCGGTCTTGCCGCGGTAGGCATTGGGCTTGGCTTTAACGCCTTGTTCGGAAAGTTAGAGCCGGCTTATCTCCCTAAAGCCATAGCGACCGTGTTCATCCTGATTGGTATTTTCATATTCTACGCAGCGCAGCGCAATGGTTGCGCCGTCCAGACCCGGCTTGAGGCGCACAAAGCCGAACCGTTGAAAACAATGAATATGCAATTGATCGCAGCGTTCATGGCACTAGGCAGCGCCAGCCTTGCGATTGGCATATGGGTGATGGACTTTTAACTCCGATCACTCTGCCAAAAGCTGTGCCACCCATTCCGGCACCAGCTTACTAGCTTTGCCGTGACGCGATTCTGAAAAGAAGTGGCTGCCTTCGCTTGGTTCCAAATTCAGCTCCAGTGTCGCAGCTCCCGCACTACGCGCCTCCTGCACAAAGCCCGCCGCCGGATAGACCGCGCCGCTTGTGCCAATGCTCACAAACAGATCGCACTCGGCGAGCGCCACGTAAATCCGCTCCATTTGATACGGCATCTCGCCAAACCACACGACATCTGGGCGCAAAGCGGACGCCTTGCAGATGGGGCATGATGGGCGGTCAGACATGGTCGCGTTCCACTCAGAGCGCATCTCGCATGATGTGCACAAAGCACTCTTCAACTCGCCGTGCATGTGCAGCACCTGCTTTGACCCGCCCCGCTCATGCAGATCATCGACGTTCTGAGTGACCAGCAACAATTGACCTGAGAACTCAGCCTCAAGCCTCGCCAACGCCACATGCGCCGGATTCGGCTCGACCTTCGCCAAAGCCGCCCGCCGCATGTCGTAAAAACCCAACACCAAATCGGGATCGCGCGCAAAGCCCTCTGGCGTTGCCACATCTTCAACCTTGTGCTGTTCCCAAAGTCCTCCTGCGGATCGAAACGTGTCGATCCCGCTCTCTGCGGAAATCCCGGCTCCTGTGAGGATGACGATGCGCTTGAACTCTGCCATGGGAACCATGAAACACACGAGGCGCAAGAGAAGCAATGGCACGGTTCGGAATTATCGGCAGCGCAGGGCGCATGGGACAGGCGATAGCGGCGGCTTTGGAACAGAGCGACCACACGCTGGCGGGCGGCGTGGATGCGGATGAGCCAGCTGGAGCTCTGGCCGGCAATTGCGATGTGCTGGTGGACTTCTCATCCCCTTTCGCGCTGAGCGACAATCTGCGCGCGGCTCGGGATGCGAACATCCCTATCCTGATCGGCACAACCGGGTTGGAACAAGATCAGTTTGCCGCCATCGCCGATGCTGCGAAGGATATACCCGTCCTGCAAACGGGCAACACATCGCTGGGTGTGACTTTGCTGGCGCATCTGGTGCGAGAGGCCGCTGCGCGATTGGGACCGGATTGGGATATAGAGGTGCTGGAGATGCATCACCGGATGAAGGTGGACGCGCCGTCTGGCACTGCGAAATTGCTGGGAGAGGCAGCAGCAAACGGGCGCGGCATCGACTTAGTTGACCACCGCGATGCTGTGCGAGATGGCCATACCGGCGCGCGGCGTGAAGGTGATATCGGCTTTGCGAGCCTGCGTGGTGGCACAGTTGCGGGCGATCATTCGGTGATCCTTGCGGGGGCGGAGGAACGGATAACCCTGTCGCATTCGGCAGAGAACCGCATGATTTTTGCTCGCGGTGCCATTCGTGGATGCGAGTGGCTGATCGGTAGAGAACCGGGGCGATACTCAATGAACGATGTGCTGGAACTGTCCAGCGCATAACAACTTACCGGAGAGCACCTTGGCATTCGATCCAGCAACCGCAACACAGGCATATATGGACACGCTCGGGCCAGAGGCACTGGAGCTGTCGCGCGCTTACACATTGGGCAACCACTGGCTAATCCTTGCCGGGCTGGTGGTTTCGGCGCTGGTCACGTGGGTAATCGTCAAGACAGGCTCGCTGGACCGCGTGTTCGCCTTACTCAGCGACCGGTGGCAGAATACGCGCGTATTCGTAGTCGCGGCGGTCTACAGCATCGTTAGCGCAATCCTCACGCTGCCCTTTTCGCTCTACACCGATTGGTGGCGGGAGAGCGAATATGGACGCACCAGCCAGCCGCTGAGCGATTTTCTATCGCAAGGGGCGATCGGCCTCGTGGTTAGCTCAATCCTCGGCAGCATCTTGTTCATCGGCGTCTATCTCCTGATCCGCCGCGCTGGCAAACTCTGGTGGCTTTGGTCAAGTGGCCTCGTCGCCGGATTCGCCGCAATTAGCCTGCTGCTGTCGCCGGTTTTTATTGAGCCGCTGTTCAACGAATACACCCCCATTCCCGAGGGCGAAGTGCGGGATGCTGTCCATGCTCTGGGTGCCGAGGCTGGCATTCCATCGGACCGCATCTTTATGTTCGACGGGTCGCGCCAATCGAACAATTTCACCGCTAATGTATCTGGCATCGGATCATCGGCGCGCATTGCGATTTCTGACGTTGCGATGGATCAAGCGTCGCTTGACGAGGTCAAAGCGGTGACCGGCCACGAGATCGGCCATTATGTGCTAGGCCATGTATGGCGGATGATTGGCGTGATCAGCTTGATGGCGCTGTTTGGTTTCTTCCTGACGGCCAAGACATATGGCTGGTTCGCCGCGCGATTTGGAACGCCGGCTGAGCTTTCCGATGTGCGCGGGGTTGCGGTTTTGACCTTTGTAATCGGGCTGTTCTTCACGCTCGCCCAACCCATGCTCAATGGGATTGTGCGAGTTGGGGAGCGCGAGGCGGACGCCTATTCGCTTGAGACGGTGAACCTGCCCGATGCACTGTCAGGCGCACTGATCAAGACCGCTGAGTATCGCTATCCGCTGGCCGGGCCGATTGAAGAAACTTTGTTCTACACCCACCCCACGGTTGAAAACCGGGTGCGCACTGCGATGGAGTGGAAAGCGGCGAACCCGCCCGCTAGCGAAAGCGAATGATTCCAAACTCATGACCAAGGACCAAATCTTCGAGTTTTTCCGCCGCTTGGCTGAGGACAATCCTGAGCCTGAGACGGAGCTGGAATATGGCAATGCCTATCAGCTGACCGTGGCCGTGGCTTTGTCAGCGCAGGCGACCGATGTGGGGGTGAACAAGGCGACTCTGGCGCTGTTTGCGAAGGTTGAGACGCCGCAGCAGATGCTCGATCTGGGGTTGGAGGGTCTGGTGGACCACATCAAGACAATCGGCCTGTTCAACTCCAAAGCGAAGAATGTGATCGCGCTGTCGCAATTGCTGATCGACGAATATGGAGGCGAGGTTCCTGACACGCGTGAAGATCTGGTGCGACTACCCGGAGTGGGTCGCAAGACCGCGAATGTTGTGCTCAATTGCTGGTTCAAAAAAGAGACCTTTGCCGTCGACACTCACATCCTGCGCGTCGGCAATCGCACTGGTTTGGCGAAGGGAAAGACACCCGAAGCAGTCGAGGCAAAGCTGGAAAAGCGCGTGCCGCAGCCATTTCGATTGCATGCGCATCATTGGCTGATTCTGCACGGGCGCTATGTGTGCAAAGCGCGGACGCCGGAATGCTGGCGCTGTGGTCAGGTGGATTTGTGCAGTTTCAGGAAGAAGGCGCTGGAGGTGCCTAAGGGGCGTTAGGCTAACTCAACCACGATTTTGTCTATGGCTGGACTCGTATAAAGTTCGACGGGATCTGCATCGCCATCTTCTTTCCTGCGGTACTCTCCTGCATCGAAAGCAAAGTAGACATTTTGGCAAAGTGTCGGCCAATCATCATTGGGAACTTGACCAGACCTCATGATTAACGCCCCCCAGAGATCATTGGCGATGGCGTCCCCGATCTCATAGCTTACCAAGCCTGAGTGATAGCGCTTAGCCAATTCGGCGCTAATCACATCCAGTGACTTCAACCAATTGACACCCATCCTAGCACCCCACCGATCTATCTCGGCAGCATCTGCAAAAAAAGTGGCTTCATCCTCATATCTTGAGACAATCTCTGTGAAGATCGTCTCTATGCCAGCGACGATAGCGGAGCCGACTTTCATCACCAGACTCTAAACATCATCCGCCGAGACCATTTCCGCCTCGTCAATCTCACCCGTCAGCGCCGCCACAGTCGTCGCCACTGCCGCATCGCCGCTGACGTTGGTGGTGGTACGCATCATGTCCATGATCCGGTCAACGCCGGCCACAAAGGCAATGGTCTCAAGCGGCACATTCACCGCTCCGAACACCAGTGCCATCATAATCAGGCCTGCGCCCGGAATGCCCGCTGCGCCTACGGCTCCCAATGTGCCCAGCACCGAGATCAGCAGGTAGTCACCCCAGCTTAGATCGACGCCGAAAATCTGCGCCCCAAACAATGTCGCAAGGCCCAGATACATCGCTGTGCCGTTCATATTGATCGTCGCACCAAGCGAGACGACAAAGCTCGCAACAGAATTCGACACGCCCAAATTGCGCCGCACACAGCGCAAAGTCACAGGCAAAGTCGCGTTGGAGCTAGCGGTGGAATAACTCACCGCAATCGCGTCGATAATCCCGCGGAAAAAGTCGATGACCGGCAGCTTCGCGATAAATTTGATCATCGCGGAATACATCACGAATATGATGAGCAAGCAGCCAATATAGTTGAGCGCCACCAGCTTACCCAAAGCCGCGAGCGCATCGAGGCCCAGCGTACCCGCGACCCATGCCATCAGTGCGAAAACGCCAAACGGGGTCAGCTCCATCACAACCATGGTGACTTTCTGCATGACGACGCTGCCGGATTCGAAGATTTTGAGCACTGGCTCGCCCTCTTCTTTGGCCATCAAAATGCCGATGCCGATCAGAAGGGAGAACACAATCAACGGCAGGACGTTGACGTCTGCCATGACCTGAACCGGGCTCTGCGGGATCATGCCAAGGATCATGTCGTTGAAGGTGGTCTCATTGGGCTCAGGCGTCATCCCCTTGTCGATGGCGGAGGTGTCCACCCCTGCCCCCGGCGCAAGCACGGTACCAAGACCCAGCCCCAGCCACACTGCGATCTGACCGCTCACCACAAACAGCAAGAGCGCCCTCCAACCGACACTGCCCAATTTTCGCAGATCACCAATTGCGGCGACGCCTGCGACAAGGCTGAAGAAAATGAGCGGCACCACCAGCATTTTGATAAAGCCGATGAACACATCGCCAATAATCTTGATGCTGGCCGCTTCCGGTCCCCAGATGCGCCCGACGATAATGCCGAGAATAAGCGCACCGATAACCCGCTGCCACAAGGGGATTGCGAACCAAGTCTTCATGGAGTGTTACGCCTCTTCTTGTGTCGTCTTGAGCGCCAATGCGCCCAGCGCTGCGCGAGTGTAAATCTTAGCCAGCACATCCAGGTCAGGGATCGCGACAGCCTCATCGCGCTTATGCATGGTCGCATTGCAAAGGCCAAATTCGATAACCGGGCAAACACTGCGCAGGAACCGCGCATCGGATGTGCCGCCGGTGGTGGATTGCTCAGGTTTCACGCCGGTCTCGGCCTCAACCGCATCGGCCAGCATTTGTGAGAACGGACCAGGTGCGGTCAGAAACGGCTCCCCGGAAATGATCGGCAGCGCGCGGCCACCGTGGTTTTCTGCGATAGAGGCGACGCGCTCAGACAAGCTAGCGCCGGTGTGCAGGTCGTTGAACCGGATCGAGATACGCGCCTTGGCCTGCGCTGGGATAACATTGTGCGCGCGGTTGCCGACTTCCATGTCGGTGATCTCTAGGTTCGATGGCTGGAACCAGTCGGTGCCAGTATCAAGAATCAGCGAATCCAGCTCCGCCAGCATTGCGACAAGCTTGGGGATCGGATTGTCGGCGAGATACGGATAGGCGACGTGGCCCTGCGTGCCCTCCACGGTCAGCCATATATTAACAGAGCCGCGCCGGCCAATCTTCATCATATCGCCAAGGCGGTTGACCGATGTCGGCTCTCCCACAAGGCACAGGTCGGGGCAGATATCCTCGGCCCGCATATAGTCGATCAGGGCGCGCGTGCCGTGAAGCGCGGGGCCTTCTTCATCACCAGTAATGATAAAACTGACCGTGCCAGCATCCTGCGGCACATCGTGCATCGCGGCGACCATGGCGGCGATCGCGCCCTTCATATCAACAGCGCCGCGACCGTATAAAAGCTCACCGCGCTCCGTTGGCACAAATGGATCACTCTCCCAACCATCGCCGGGAGGCACCACGTCAAGGTGCCCAGCAAACGCCAAATGGTTGGAACCCGCAGGCCCACGCCGGATCGCAAACAGGTTCTCAACCGGAGCCTCATCTGACCCTTCGCCCCCATCGCCGCGCTGAAACCGGTGAATGTCGAAACCCAGCGGCTTCAACATTGCCTCCATCGCGTCAAAGACAGGGCCGGTGGCGGGGGTTACGCTGGCCTCAGCAATCAGGCGCTTGGCGTATTCAAGGGCATCGCTCATATTGCTATCGCTAGCAGGAGAAGCGCGAAATGCCCAAGCTTGATCTTGATGCCATCGTTCAGACCAACGCGACCGGCTATCCACCGCCCTATGACGCCGATGTGGAGGGGCGCTGGTACAGGCGGCTTGGTCCGCCTGCTGGACTGACGCAGATGGGGGCGAGCCATGTGGTTTTGAAACCGGGCGCCTATTCCTCACAGCGCCATTGGCACACCGTTCAGGATGAGATGGTGGTGATGCTGTCAGGCGAAGCGGTGCTGATCGAGGATGCGGGCGAGACGAGTGTGCAGGCCGGCGACGTGCTGGCTTGGGCCGCTGGGGTTGAGAACGGGCACCGTTTGCACAATCGGAGCAAAGAACCCTGCGTTTACATTGCAATCAGCGCGGGTGATCGGGAGCGCGACGGCGGCGGCTACCCGGATATCGATATGGTGTTCGACGCCGAAGGATATGCGCGCAAGGACGGCACACGCTATTCCACCGAGCGCATACCGTGATGCCGCCTCAGGTGACTTCTTCGTATTGCTCGATCACCCATTCCTCTTCTTCAGAGGCGCCGATCCATTCCGCCATCCAGGCATGCTCCCAAACCGCTTGCATATAGCTTTGCGCAAAGCCGGGGACGCCAATACCATAGGTGATAAAGCGCGACACGATGGGCGCGTAGAAAATGTCTGCTGCACCGAATGTGCCGAACAGAAATGGCCCCGCGCTGCCGTGACGCGCGCGCGCCTCTGCCCATAGGCCAAGGATGCGCACAATATCCGCGCGGGTTTGTTCAGAGACATTCTGAAGCTGAATGCGCCGCCGAACATTCATCGGCATATCGCTGCGCAGCGACGCATAGGAGGAGTGCATCTCCGCCACCATCGAGCGCGCCATTCCGCGTGCCGCGTCATCTTTTGGCCAGAACCGTTCACGCCCTACCTTATCGGCGAGATATTCGAGGATAGCGAGGCTATCCCAGATCACATTCTCGTCATCCCAAAGGATCGGGACCTTGCCGCTGGAGGGCTGAAAATCGTCAGACTGTTTGCGGTTTTCCCAATGCTCACCCAGCATCGGCACTGTGATTTCCTCAAAGGAAAGTCCCGATTGCTTTGCCGCAAGCCACCCGCGCAAGCTCCAGCTGGAGTAATTCTTGTTGCCAATAATCAGCTTCATGCGCTGTTCCACCTTCGTCATGCGCTGCAATTGTGCACCGTCCTAGATATTCAGTGTTTCGCTGTCGAGGCTGAACGGGTTACGATTGTGTATCAATAAGTATCGAAAGCATGACGCGATGAGCCTGCCCCCCTTTCACCTAGCCTTTCCGGTCGACGATCTGGCGGCTGCGCGGCGTTTCTATGGTGAAATGCTGGGATGCGATGAGGGACGCTCATCGGAGGAATGGATCGACTTTGACTTTCACGGGCACCAAATCGTGGCGCATCTGGCACCCGCAGGCGCGGGCGATCGGGCAAGCAACCATGTCGATGGACACGGCGTTCCGGTCCCACATTTCGGGCTAGTTCTGGAAATGGGAGAGTGGCGCACGCTGGCCGACAGATTGCGGGCAGCGGGCACCGAATTCGTGATTGAACCGACGGTTCGCTTCAAAGGCAAGCCGGGTGAGCAAGCGACGATGTTCCTACGCGACCCGGCCGGCAATGCTCTGGAATTCAAAGCTTTTGCTGATAGAGGTCAGCTGTTCGCGAAGTAACTCTCGCCCAAAGCATCTGCGACCAAAGCCGCTCTAAGCGCCTCGATCCCCATGCCTTTTTCCGCACTGGTCAGGTGCAATTCGGGAAAAGCGGCGGGGTGTTTGCGCGTTTCCTCTGCGACCGCAGTGGCGACGCGTTCCAGTTCGCTGGCTTTGATCTTGTCGGTCTTGGTGAGGACCATGCGATAGCCTACAGCTGCCTCATCCAGCATTTTCATCATGTCGCGGTCGACATCTTTGAGACCATGACGGCTATCGACCAGCACTAGATTGCGCGCGAGCACTTGGCGGCCGCGAAGGTAGGATTTGACGAGCTTCTTCCACTTGTCGACCACTTTCACTGGCGCTTTGGCAAAGCCGTATCCGGGCATGTCGACCAAGCGGAACCGGAGCGGTTCACCCACTTCGAAGAAGTTCAGCTCCTGCGTGCGGCCCGGCGTGACCGAAGCGCGCGCAATCGCTTTGCGCCCCGTCAGTGCATTGAGCAGCGAGGATTTGCCGACATTCGAACGCCCCGCAAAAGCAACTTCAGGCACAGTGGGTTCAGGCAGAAATTTCAGCTGCGGCGCAGATAGCAGGAAGTCCACCCGGCCCGTGAGTAGCCGCGTTGCTTTCCGCTCACGGAGCAGGATTTCGCGCTCCTCTTCAGGCGTCATGCGCCCTCGGCTTTCTCTTCCCGCGCCTTTTCAAGGGCTTTTTCCGCCTTCTCTTTTTCGGCAGCCGCGCGCAATTGCGGGTGCTTGGAATAGAGATAGCTTTGTTGAGCCACGGTCAGAATATTCGACGTTACCCAGTAAAGCAGCAAGCCAGCGGCAAACGGTGCCATCACGAACATTAAGAACCACGGCATCAGATTGAAAACCTGTTGCTGCACAGGATCCATTGCCGATGGATTGAGCTTGAATGTTAGCCACATCGTCACACCCAGCATAACCGCGAGAATACCAATACCCAGGAAGCCCGGCACTTCGTAAGGAAGCAAGCCAAACAAGTTGAGGATAGTCGCGGGATCCGGCGCGGACAGATCCTTGATCCAAAACGGAATAAAGGGTTCGTGCCGCATCTCAATCGCGAGGATCAGGACCTTATACAGCGCAAAGAAGATCGGGATCTGGATCAGCATCGGCAGACAACCCGCCAGCGGATTGACCTTCTCCTCCTTATATAGCTTCATGATCTCTTGCTGCTGTTGCTGCTTATCGTCCTTGTAGCGCTCTTGGATCGCCTTCATCTTAGGCTGAACCGCTTTCATTGCGGCCATGGATGAGAAACCCTTTTGCGCAATCGGGAACATCAGCCCGCGCACGATGACAGTTAGCAAGATGATCGCGATGCCAAAGTTTCCGACCAAATTGTTGAGTGTACGCAGCAACCACAGGATCGGCTTTTCAAACCATTCGAACCAGCCCCAGCTGATCGCTTTGCCGAAATAGGTAATCCCGCCATCTTCATAGGAGTCGAGAATCTCGCTCTCCTTAGCGCCAGCAAAAAGCTGCGTAGATTGCGTCAGAGTGGCACCAGCAGCGACAGTTGAACTGTCATAGATCAGGTCAGCGCGGAACAAGTCTCCCTCAAGCGAACGGAAACCTGCGCTGTCCGCCTCACCTTCACCCTTTGCGAGGGCAGAGAGCCAGTAATTGTCGGCAAAGCCCAGCCACGATGCAGAACCATCTGGGTTCCAGCGGCCCAACTCAGCCAGTTCATGATAGGCATGCGGATCGCGCAAAGTGCCGCCGAACACGCCAATCGGGCCGGCATGAGCAATAAATTGGTCGGGGCTCGCGTTAGTGCTAGTGCGCTTGATAAAGGCAAAAGGCTGCACGATCGCCGCGCCTTCGGATGTGTTTTCGACCGTTTGATCGGCGGTGATCATATATTGATCGTCGATAGCAAAGCGGATTTTGTAAGTGATGCCTGCCGCATCGGTGCGCGACAACGTGATCGGGTTGTCCACCGTCAGCCGCTCTCCATCGGCCTGCCAGACGGCTTGGCTCGACATGCGTTCACCGCCCACGACGAATCCGAATTCAGCGAAATGCTGACCATCAGTGCGTTCAGGAGCAAAGATACGGACCGGGCCGCTGTCTTTGTCGACTGTCTTACGGTAGTCTTTAAGCACGATGTCATCGACGCGCGCGCCGATTAGGTTGATCGAACCGGCGACACGCGGTGCATCAATGATGACGCGGGTTTGACCGTCCAGCGCGGTGTCGAGTTCAACCGGCCCCTCTGGCATCGCTCCATCGGCGATATCAGCGCCAGATGCGGTCGCAGGCGCGCCACTGGCACCGGGAGCAGCCACTTCTTCAGCAGGCGCTGTGATAGAGGCTGCGGGATAGAAATACCGCATCCCGAAATCCCAGCCGAGAATAAGCAGGCCGGAGAGTAGAACGGCGAGCAGAAGATTGCGCTGGTTGTCCAAGATATTGCCCTAAAGTGCTCTAGATTGTTCGAGTGGTAAGCGTGTTATATGGGTATGACAGTAGCGATTGCCCAGTTCTTTACGGAACCGGATCATGGCCCTGCCCTCCCCAAGGATGGCAGCGCCCTATACGCTTTAGCGCGAGCCATCCACCCTTCAACGCACCATATTTGCGCAAGGCCTCTATCGCATAGTGGCTGCAAGAGGGGGAATAGCGGCATGTTGGCGGCAGAATCAGCGACGGGCCAAGCTGCCACATACGAGCGATAAAGATCAAAACGTGCTTCATTTGACCGACTTGCCCGCAGGATTGCCAGAACGGGTACCGCGCTTGGGGCGGCGTCCGCGTGCAGGATCACCCCTGCCAATGGCCGCGCGTTCAAGCGCCTTTGCGAGCTCATCAGACATAGTCTGAAAATCCCGCTCCACACCGCCAGCACGCCCGATCAACACGTGATCGTGATCCGCCAACGCGCGTTCAGGTAGAGCGGAGCGCAGCAATTCGCGAAACCGCCGTTTCATCCGATTGCGTACAACGGCATTGCCAATTTTCTTGGTCACGGTGATGCCATAGCGCACCCCTGCGCCGTGATTAGGCCGCGTTAACAGCACAAACCCAGCCCGCGCGTTGCGCAGACCTTTATTGGCCGCAAGGAAATCGGCGCGTTTGGTAAGGACCGTTGGCATGATCATGTTTTAGCGCAAGGTGGCCAGAGGCGGGAGTCTTTGCTGCGCATCCGATAAGCCCCAGATACGCAATCGGGCCCCCACAGGGAGCCCGCTTGCGCAAACGCGCGCCGACATGCTGGCAAAGTCCCAACAAGCCGGATGATCTGCAACCAGCGCCCGAGGACGCCAGAGCAATCAGGCAGAGAGTTTGCTGCGGCCGCGCTTACGACGCGCACGGATCACTTTACGGCCACCAGGGGTCGCTTTGCGTGAAAAGAATCCGTGCCGACGGGCACGCACAAGATTGCTGGGCTGAAAAGTCCGCTTCATACTATCCTCGAATATTCGGTTGGCGCTGCCAGAGGGTTTTGAAAGCCCTCACACGGCGTATGGCCAGATGTAGGACGCTCAACAAGAACGTCCGGATCAGGCGCGCGCCACTATGGGAAACTCAGGCCCGAGTCAAGCTGTGAGCGGTCCAATTGTGCAAGCGTGATCGCACTTATATCGGTGTAATCGAGCGCTGGTTCAGGAATCGCAATGGCCAAAGTCACATGCTCCAAAGCGATTGCAGGTAGCCGCGCATCGACCAATGCGTTGACTTCCGCCAAAGCCGGAGCACGAACCACCGCTGCCATCCGATAGGCAGGCGTGCGAGCTTGGCGCAGCCATGGCTGCATATCCGATGCACCGAGCCGCAGAGCGCTGTGATGCGGCACGGAGTTGGTCATGTCGTAAAAGTCGCGCGCCTGCTGCTCGGTCATGCCCATTTCGACATAATAGTCGATGTAAAGACGGTGCGCAGAATGATCGGTCGCAAAATCGTCCGCTTCACGACCATGATTATCGAGCCAGGAATGGACCGCAAATTGAGCGCCTTGCTCCATCGTACGGGTCGCACCTGCGAGGAACAACTCCACAGCACCCGACCGAACCGATCCACCTTGGGGCACGTGGGTCGCGATCCCAGCCTCACGGATACGGCGGCCTACCGCGAGATTGGCGATGTCGTTGCTGGTGCCGGGCGCTTCGACCATCTCGAGCCGTGCAAGCTCGGGGTAGTCGCGCAGCATCGCATCGAAGAAGGCAGGCGTGGAACTGTCTGTTGATCCGATCATGGATGCCGTCGTCGCGCCGGTCACAACAAAGGGGCCATATTGCGCCAGCATCCCGGCCTCGCCGCGCGGATCAACAGGCTGCGCATAGCGTGCCGCTTCGCGTGTTTCGGAAACCTTGGTACCGTTTACGAAGGTGGTGGTGACCGTTGGCATGCGATCTGAGGCGACTGGAGCATTCCCCGCTGGAACCGGGACCCATTGCCCGGTCGCAGGATCCCATTCCTCAACCCAGCTTTCGGTGGCGACGGTGCGCACGCTTCCCTGATCACCGGCATAGACTTGTGCCAATGCGGGGCTGCCTACGACTGCCAGCTGAAGCATGGCAAAAAGGGCTGCGACGGTTTTGAGTGCGTGTTCCATGCCGCTTCAAATACGGCCGCGCTTCTTCAGGAACTGACAAGGTTTATACTTGCGAAGTCCTTTCGTAGCCTTCCCTAAATGCTCGACAAGTTACCATTAACTCTGCACAAATGATGGTTAAGTGATTAGGCCATTTTTGGCTTTCGGGGGAGCAAACATTTGGTAGCGCTGGTACGGACGGTTGCCTATTTGGGGCTTGAGGCGCGGCAGGTCGAAGTCCAGTGTCAGGTAGCATCGGGTCTACCGCGATTCTCAATAGTTGGACTGCCGGACAAGGCCGTGAGCGAAAGTCGTGAGCGGGTGCAAGCAGCGCTTTCTGCCATGGGATTGGCGCTTCCTCCAAAGCGGATCACTATTAATCTATCGCCTGCTGATTTGCCAAAGGATGGGTCGCATTACGATTTACCGATCGCTCTGGCATTGCTCGCAGCGATGGGCGTCACGGATGCAGAGCAGTTGGGCGACTGGATTGCAGTGGGCGAATTGGCGTTGGATGGCCGGGTGGTTGGCTCACCCGGTGTCCTGATCGCCGCTTTGCATGCGAGCACAGTCGAGGCTGGCCTAATCTGTCCGGCTGACCAAGGCTCAGAGGCCAAATGGGCAAGCGGCGTCCCGGTTCTGGCACCGCGCGATCTTTCCGCGCTGTTGGGACACCTGAAGGGCTCGCAAGTCTTGGCCGAACCTGTGCGCGGCGATGTGGCCGATGCGCCGCCTGTCCCTGATCTTAAGCAAGTAAAGGGTCAGGAGACAGCCAAGCGCGCGCTGGAGATCGCAGCGGCCGGCGGCCACAATCTGCTGATGATGGGCCCGCCGGGTTCGGGAAAGAGCCTGCTTGCGAGCTGCCTTCCCGGTATTCTACCTGAGTTGACCCCGACAGAGGCGTTGGAGGTCTCAATGGTGCAATCGGTTGCTGGGCTGATGGATGCAGGCCAGATCAGCCGCGCCCGCCCGTTCCGCGCGCCGCACCATTCGGCGAGCATGGCGGCACTGACCGGTGGCGGTCTGAAAGTGCGCCCGGGCGAGGTCAGCCTCGCGCATTTGGGTGTACTGTTCCTCGACGAGCTACCCGAATTTCAACGCGCCGTGCTCGATTCTCTGCGTCAGCCGCTGGAGACAGGCCAAGTCGATGTTGCGCGCGCCAATGCCCATGTGACCTTCCCTGCACGCGTTCAATTGATCGCGGCGATGAATCCATGCCGGTGCGGCCATGCGGGCGAGCCGGGCCATGTCTGCGCGCGCGGACCGCGCTGTGCGAGCGAATACCAGGCGCGGCTTTCCGGCCCCTTACTCGACCGGATCGATTGCCATGTTGAGGTCGCCGCCGTCAGCGCAATGGACCTGTCGCTGCCCCCGCCCGCCGAAGACAGCGCAGCGGTCGCGCGTCGCGTCGCTACCGCCCGCAACCTCGCGACATCACGCGGAGTGCGCTCCAATGCGGAGTTAGAGGGCGAACGACTCGAAACCCACGCCGCGCCCAATGATGAAGGGCGCGCTTTGTTGATGCGAGCAGCGGAAAAATTGCGGCTATCCGCGCGCAGCTATACGCGGATGCTGCGCGTTGCACGCACCGTTGCCGACCTAGCTGGTGTGGAAAGAGTGGGGCGCGAACATATTGCCGAAGCGCTCAGTTACAGGCAGATGATCGGGCGAGCATGACGACCGGGTTGGGGGCCGCAACATGACTTTTTTCGATCCAGAATGGCTGGTGCGCATCGCCACGGCGATGTTGCTCATAGCCTATTTCATCCGCGATGAGTTGAAATTGCGGCTGATGATCATCGCTGCGACCTTGGTGTTCAACCTCTATTACTGGCTCGTGCCTGACCCCCCATTGTGGGAATCGGTAATTGGCGGATTTCTAATGGTTGGCGTCAACCTTTATGTGCTGTTTCAGGTGCTGCTCGACCGTACAACGTTCCGCATGAGCGACGAGGAAAAGCGGCTGTTTGCGGCATTCGAAACTCTATCGCCCGGACAATTTCGCCGCATCCTGAAAACTGCGGAATGGCGTCGGGTCGAAGAGACGACAGAGCTGCGGCAAGTGGGGGCAGCGGAAGAGCATGTGCTGACGCGGCAGGGTGAACCCAGCGCAAAGCTCTATTTTATTTTTGAGGGCACAATTCGGGTCGCCAAGGGAGTGCACAGCTTTCGCCTACCACAAGGCAATTTCGTGGGAGAGGTCGCGTTCGTTCTCGAAGGAGACGCAACCGCGACTACCACTGCGCCCGCGGGCACATATTATGTCGAATGGGATGCGAAAGCGCTGCGCAGGCTAGGCGAAAGACACCCCGCGCTAGGCAATGCTCTCAATGCGCTGCTCACGCGGGATCTGGCCGGAAAGCTGCGCGAGAGTTATCGCCCGGACGACGCGTTACCGATTTAGGCCCCATCAAACCCGCTCAACACGTCCAGAAACTCTTGGCCCCAGGTTTCCAGCTTCTTTGCGCCAACACCTTGAATTTCGCCCATCGACGCGAGCGTTCCAGGTCGCTCGCTTGCCATGGCGCGCAAGACGCTGTCGTGGAATATGATGTAGGCTGGCACGCTGTGCTCACTGGCGAGGAATTTTCGCTTATTACGCAGTGCATCGAACAGCGGGTCTCCAACCGGATTGGGTACCGCGCCGTTGGCTGATCCGCCGCGTCCACGTCTGCCCTTTTTCTTGGGCGGTTCGCAAATTGCGACGGCTTGTTCGCCTTTTAGCACCGCCCGTGCGCACTCACCCAGGGCAAGCCCGCCATGCTCGGTCGACACCAACATCGCATGGGCACTCAGGTGGCGCATAACAGGGCGCAGCAGCGGGGCCTCTTCATCGCCCAATATGCCGAACACGGACAGCCGATCATGCCCACGCTGAGTGACCCGGTCATCGTCCCGGCCCAGCAGCACTTTTTCAACGTAGCCAATGCCAAAACTCTGCCCTGTGCGATAAACAGCGGAGAGCAACTTTCGCGCAATTTCGGTCACGTCCAACACCTTGGGCGGATCAAGGCAATTGTCGCAATTCCCACATGTCGTCGGCGGCTCTTCGCCGAAATGCGTGAGCAAGATTGCGCGGCGACAACCTGCGCTTTCGACCAATGCGGCCAGAGCGTTAAGCCGAGCCCTTTCGCTGGGTAGCCGGGCCTCTTCCACATCGCTCAACCATTGGCGCGCTTTGGAAAAGTCCGCTGCGCTCCAATACATTTGTGCCTGTGCGGGGTCACCATCCCGGCCAGCGCGACCGGTTTCCTGATAATAGGCCTCAATCGATTTGGGCAGACCTGCATGGACGACAAAGCGCACATCGGGTTTGTCGATTCCCATGCCGAAGGCGATCGTGGCGACCATCACCATATCCTCGGACGCGACGAAGGCCGCTTGTGTTGCGGCGCGTTGCTCGGGCGGCAATCCGGCGTGATAGGCACCGACGGGACGGCCTGTGGCTGCAAGCTTCGCCGCCAAGTCTTCGGTCCCCTTGCGGCTGGTCGCATAAACAATGCCTGCGCCGGGCGTGCGGGTCACAAGGTCCGCGATTTGGCGCGCCACATTGTCGCGCGCACCGATTGCATATTGGATGTTGGGGCGGTCGAACCCTGCCTTGATCAAACCCTCTTGCGGGATGCCCAATTGTTTGAGGATGTCCGCGCGCGTCACTTCATCGGCTGTGGCGGTCAGAGCAAGGCGCGGAATGCTCTCAAACTGATCGAGCATCGGTCGCAGGCCGCGATAATCCGGGCGGAAGTCATGCCCCCATTCCGAAACGCAATGCGCTTCATCAATCGCGAATAGCGCGATGTCGGCTGCCTCCAACAGAGAACGAAAGCCTGATGTGGTTGCCCGCTCGGGTGCGACGTAGAGCAGGTCGAGATCGCCTGCGCGCAGCCGGTCCGCAGTCTCCGCATTGTCCATATCGGCAGAGGTCATGGATGCGGCTCGAATACCGACCGCTTTCGCAGCGCGGATTTGGTCGTGCATCAATGCAATCAAGGGGGAGACGACAATCGCCGTGCCGGGTCGCGCCAAGGCGGGCAGTTGATAACACAGCGACTTACCCGCGCCCGTCGGCATCAGCGCAAGCGTGCTTTCTCCTGACAAAATGCGAGTGATCACCGCCTCTTGCTGACCGCGGAATCCGGTGAACCCGAATGTGGTGCGTAAAACGTCAGCAAGTTCAGTGCCGGGGACGGCGCTCATTACGGGTCTCAAGAATGGGTGCAGGGATCATCCCCTGCGGCAACCGTCAGCCCGCAGCCGCCTTCTTAGCCGCCTCAATATCGACCACGTCGCCATGATCAAGCGCTGGCGCGCAACAGGCCACAGTCCCGTCAACGCGCTTACCAATATCAGCCCGCTTGATCATGTTAAGATCGGTGTGGCTAAGAATGCGGCCGTCATGGCCCAGGATCGAAACCGGGCCGATTGGCAGGCGGTCAAGGTCATCGACCAGCACGGGGTCCTCGGCGACGAATTCCGCGCCATGTTTCTGGCCCCATTGGCGCAATGCGATCATCGCAGGCAGCAAATCGAAGCCTTTGTCGGTCAGTCGATATTCAATTTTCCGGCGGTCATCCGCGCATGGTTCACGTTTTAGAATGCCGTGATCGACCAATTTGGCGAGCCGGTTGGAGAGAATATTGCGCGCAATGCCAAGCTCGCTGAGGAATTCCTCGAAATGCTTGAGGCCGTTAAAGCTCGCCCGCAGGATCATAAATGACCAGCGTTCGCCCATAACTTCCAACGCTTGCGGCAACCCGCAATCGATCAACTCACGCAGTGGTTCTCTCATCTCGCCCATATATTCAGTCCTCTCTGCGCAACCTATCTAACCGGTTTGGAGCGATTCTCAAAATCACGGGGTAAGACGGCGCCGGAAACAAATTTAAGTTTCTAGTTGCAACCTGAAACCTAATCGCATAGGTAGTGATTCGCAACTGGTTTCGAATTGAAACTTTGCAAGCACTGAAAAACTTGATGAAAACAAATTCTGACCCCCTCCTTTGAAAGGACCAACGTGATGACCCTCTCTCTTCCCCGCACTGGCCGTCTTACTGCTCTAGTGATCGCGCTGATTTATACCGGTCTTAGCTTTGGCGTTGCGACCTCCACCGCTCCCCTCGCGGCGCAATCCGGCCCCTATTACATTGCCACTCTGGCAACTGCGACTGACGAAAACCGCGCCGTTGCAGGCGGCGTTGCGTGGGCATGCGAAGGCACAACCTGTGTCGCCAACAAAGGCACATCGCGCCCTTCGCGCATCTGCCGCGGTCTCGCCCGTGAAATGGGTGAAATCACCACATTCAAGGTCGAAGGCGAAGAGATCGCTGATGACAAACTGGCGCGTTGCAACGGCAACTGATCCAGCAGGATTGAAGAATTGGCGGGGACCTCTCCCCGCCGCCACTGCCACTCGCTCTCCAAGCAGGCAGTATTGCAAAACCCCGGCGCAGCACCTTCCCCAGAAGCTGTGGCCGGGGTTTTCTGTGTCTGGCTACTTGAGAAATCCAGCGGCTTTTAGCTGTGCTTCGAGCGATGCGGCATCGGTAAACAGATGCGCCTCCCACCCGCGCGCCTTTGCAGCGGTCACATTGGCCGGGTTGTCGTCCGTAAAGAACAGCGACGCGCCAGAGCGGCCCGTGCGCTCCTCGGTGATCTCATAAATGCGCGGTCCCGGCTTCACTTCCTTCTCTTCGCCAGACACCACAATGTCTTCAAACAGGTCAAAGATCGCGTGTTCACGGCGGAATTGCTGAAAGAACTCATCACCAAAATTGGTCAAGCAAAACAGCGGCACGCCCGCATCATACAAGCGGCGAACCAGTTCATGCGTGCCATCCACCGGTGCGGGCGCAGTTTCATTAAAGCGCGCGGCATAGGCAGCGATGCGCAGAGCTTGATCTGGAAATTGAGCGATTCGCGCTGGCAGCATCTGCGCCATGGTCGCGCCGGCATCGTGTTCAAAATGCCATTCTTCGGTGACGACGTTTGCTAAAAACCAGTCCAGCTCCGCCTCATGCTCAATGATTTTTTCGAACAGAAAGCGAAGTTGCCACTTAAACAGCACCCGTCCGATGTCGAAAACCACGGCCTTGCTCAAATCATCTTCTCCAAAAACAGCTTCGGCCCGCTCTCCGGTGAGGAGGCGGGCCGCTGCATTTCAACCGTCACTCTCATTGAGTGATCAGCCAACCGACATGTTTAGCCCTGACGAGCTTTAAACCGGCGATTGGTTTTGTTGATGACATAAGTGCGCCCACGACGGCGAATCACGCGGCAATCGCGGTGGCGGTTTTTCAGCGACTTGAGGCTGTTACGGACTTTCATGGCGGTTTCCTGTGCCTTTAGGCAATAAAAAGGCGCCAAGTCGAAGCCCAGCGCTCTTGAATTTTGAAGGTGGCCACTAACCGCGAGAGCGCCGCTGGTCAACCATTTCCGCGCATATCGGCCAATTTGCGCTCCCAAGCTAAGGCATGGGCAATTATCGTATCAAGATCGTCGTTTTTCGGCTGCCATGGCAAGGTGGCCCGAATCCGTTCAGGGTTTGAAATGAGCGAGCCCGGATCACCCGCACGGCGCGACTCCAGCCGGCGTTCAATCTGCCTGTTGGTCACGCGATCCACCGCATCAAGCACTTCGAGCACGGAAAAGCCGCGACCATAGCCGCAATTCATCGTGAGCGAACGGTCTGGCTGCTCAATTAGAGCCTCCAGCGCCATTACGTGCGCCGCGGCCAGATCGCTGACATGGATATAGTCGCGCACGCCGGTGCCATCGGGCGTGTCGTAATCAGTGCCAAAGACGCTGACGTGGTCGCGCTTACCCAAGGCCGCCTCCAACGCGACCTTGATCAGATGAGTTGCCCCTGCGGTTGATTGCCCTGTGCGAGCCTGCGGATCGGCACCTGCAACATTGAAATAGCGCAGCACGCAATAATTCATCGCATGTGCAAAGGCGGCATCGCCCAGCATCTGCTCCGTCATCAGTTTGGACCAACCATAAGGATTGATCGGCACACGAGGCGTGTCTTCACTGACCGGAGAGGCGTCTGGCACACCATAGGTCGCGGCGGTGGAGGAAAAGATGAAATGGGGCACGCCAGCGGTCACCGCAGCCTCTATCAAAGCCCGGCTTTTGACGGTGTTGTTGTGGTAATATTTGAGCGGATTCTCCACACTTTCAGGCACCACAATGGACCCTGCAAAATGCATGATCGCGCCTGTGCTCTGTTCGGCGAATATCCGTGCGAGCAGCTCCGCATCCTCGATATCGCCTTCGTACAAACGCACATCGTCTGGCACAGAGAAGCGAAAGCCGGTGGTGAGATTATCGATCACTGCGACCGGCCACCCCGCATCGCGCAAGGCCAACACCGCATGGCTGCCGATATAACCAGCGCCGCCAGTGACAAGAACGGAAGGTTTTAAGCTCTCAGACATGCAAAGCCGCATATCACCAAACCCCTGAAATTGCGTGAAGGGACACGCCCATTACGCCGCGTTTTGCCCAGTCGCGTTTTGCTTCGCTGCCTTTTGGGTCTATGATATCGCCAATAAAGGATCGCACCCATGACCAAATATCTCGCTTTCTCCCGCGCCGCCGTAATCGCAATCAGCGCCGCTGCGCTGTCGGCCTGTGCAGGGAGTTACACGGGCCCGGTCGAAGTCACCCGCTTTGTCTCCGAGCAACCTGCGGCACTGGGCCAAGGGACCATCACCATCGATTTCCCAGAAGAGATGGAGAACCAAGCCGCGCGCAATGCCTTTGCCGCCGCAATTGCAGATGAATTGTCTGCTCAGGGCTATCAAGTCGTGCTTGATGGCTCCGCGACCGCCATGCAGATCGCAAGCGTTCGCACCACGCGGAACCCGCTCGCCGCAGCCAGCTCGCGCGGCCCCGTCAGCGTCGGCGTTGGCGGCAGCACCGGAGGTTATCGCGGCAGCGGTGTTGGACTGGGCGTGGGCATCAACTTGGGTGGCGGATCGCGGGGACCCAATGTGCTCACCGAGCTATCCGTGCGCATCAGCGGTGCGGACGGGGCAAGCGTATGGGAGGGCCGCGCGCAGCAGCCAACCTCGATCAATTCACCCTATTCCGATCTTGAGGCCAGCGCACGTGTGCTCGCGGCCGCTCTCTTCAAGGATTTTCCCGGTGGCAATGGTGAGACAGTGACTCTAGACGTGGATGATCTCGTCTCGCAGTAATCGCCAAGGATACCCATGACCTCAATCGCCATCGACGCTGCTTTCGACAGCGGCAATATCGACGTGCTCTCAATCGAGGGCCGTTCAGCCCGGCTGGCAATCGTGAGAGACCATCAAAGCGAATTCGCGCAATGGTTCCACTTTCGCCTAACCGGCGCGGTCGGCGAAGAGGTCGAGCTTAAAATCACGGGCCTGAATGACAGCGCCTACCCCGGGGGCTGGCCCGACTATGACGCATGCGTTAGCGAAGACCGAGAATATTGGGCACGCGCATCAAGCAGCTTTGACAAGGACGAGGATGGCGGGACGCTGACCATCCGATATATTCCGGCATCCAACACCTGCTGGTTTGCATATTTCGCACCCTATTCGATGGAGCGGCACCATGATTTGGTGGCAGAGGCGGCAGCATGTGAAGGCGTGGATCTGATCCGGCTCACTACCACCCTGGATGGGCAACCGCTCGATATGCTGGAGATGGGCGATGGCGAGACGAAGGTCTGGCTGTATGCGCGCCAACATCCCGGTGAAACACAGGCAGAATGGTGGATGGAAGGGGCTTTGGAATGCTTGACCGATCCATCAGACCCTGTCGCGCGCGGCCTTCGCAAACATTGCCGTTTGCACATCGTGCCCAATTGCAACCCCGATGGATCGCGCAGGGGGCATCTGCGCACCAATGCGGTAGGCACTAATCTCAACCGCGAATGGAGTGCGCCCAGCGCCGATAAATCGCCAGAAGTGCTTGCGATCCGCAACCGGATGGATGCGACCGGTGTTGACTATGCGATGGACGTCCACGGGGATGAAGCAATCCCAGCGGTCTTCTTAGCAGGGTTTGAAGGCATACCCAGTTGGACTGATGAGTTGGGTGAAGAATTCTACCGCTATCAGCGCATCCTTGATCGTCGCACACCAGATTTCCAGACCAAGCTCGGCTATCCCAAAACCCCGGCGGGTAGAGCCAATCTCGGGATCAGCACCAACCTTGTTGCTGAACGATTTGGCGCCTGCGCGATGACTTTGGAGATGCCATACAAAGACCTCGCTGATTTCCCAGAGCCAGAACAGGGCTGGTCGCCGGAGCGGTGTAAGTTGCTGGCGCGTGAGTGTCTGGCCGCGCTCTTGGAGTGGCTTGAGACGCGCTGATACATCAGTTTACCGGCACCCTCGTGCATTTTATGCTATAGCTTTGGCGAAGAGGAGATGGAAAGATGAACGGATCGCAACGCATTATCGGCCGCCGGACACTGCTCGCAGGATTGGGCGCAGGCGCCACTCTCGCCATCTTGCCATCAACACTGCATGCACAAGGGCTTGGCGGAGCATTAGGCCTCAGCTCCATCCTTGGTAAAGCGAGTGACAATGCGCTCGATAAACTGGCGTCTCCGGGCGCGTTCTACGATGATGAGGCGATCCGTATCGCCCTGCCGATTGTCGGCGGACGCAGCAGCGGGTTGCTGGGTTCGTTGATGAGTGCAGGCAATCGTCTGGGCATCCTTGGCGGCCTTACACGGTCAATCAACGACGCTGCCGGCGTCGCTGCGGGTGAGGCAAAGCCTATCTTCCGCGAAGCCATTGACGGTCTCTCTTTCAGCGATGCGCCACGGATCATCCGCGAAGATACAGGCGGCACGCAATACTTGCGTGAGTCCTCAAACGACCGGCTGCATTCACGGCTCGAACCTTTGATCGACAGCGCGCTCGAGAAGGCCGGGGTCTATCGCCAATTTGATGGACTGGCCGAACAGCACAGCTTCATCCGCAGTGCCGGGTTAAACCGGGAAAGCATAAACCGCTCCGTCACCGACCAAGGGCTTGACGGCATTTTCTCTTATATCGGCAATGAAGAGCGAACTTTCCGCGAAAATCCGGTGGGCAATATTGGCGGTGCTTTGGGCAATTTACTCGGGAATTAAGCCAAATTTGCAGGTCCAAAGGCGTGTGGCAACAGCTCTGATAGACGTACGCGGCGAACCTCATCCTTACCAACACACAGGATGACCGGATCGCTCGCGCCCAATTGCGCAACTTCGTTCAAAACTTGGCGGCATCGGCCGCATGGTGTGATGGGTGCGCCATCGCCTTTGTCATCAGGACCGATCACTGCGACTGCTCTTAATCCGCCTCTGCGCCCCTCCCCCATGGCGCGAGCCACCGCGACCGTTTCTGCACAAAGCGCCAACCCATAGCTCGCATTTTCGATATTGCTGCCGGTGATAATGGCGCCATCTTCGAACAATAAAGCGGCTCCGACCTGATAGTCGGAATAAGGAGCATAAGCGTGCTTTGCAGCCCCCCGCGCGGCATTGATCAATACAGTCTCATTCTCAATCATCGTTGCACCACTACCCATTCGACCGGCTCTTCTGCAGCTTCGGTAACACGCTGGCTGTTCGCGCTCCACAACAGCCATGGCCGCCCAGCGTAATCGGGCCGCGCCCGGTCGCGTACGAGCCACAAATCGCGCGCGACGCTACGCGCCGTGCCGTGGCGGCTTTCGAAGCCTTCTGAGAGTTTGAGGATCACTGGCTTCCCCGCATGCAGCTCAACCTGATTGATCAGCGTCAGAAGCTCACTCTCCACTGCCGCATCGCTGACCGGCGCTTCGCAATCGTTGGCGATGCGAGAAAGGTCGATGGCAGGCGAAAGCAATTCCGCTTCACGCGGGACCATTTGTGTGAAATAGGCGCTTTGTGGGTCCGCAGGAATGCACGGATCAAAGCTGAGGATCACACCGACCATCAAGCCTGCATCGCGCGCTCGAGTATAGCGATCAGCGAAGCTGCTGCTGCCATCGCTCAGCCCCGCACCCAGTTCGAGATAGACGAATTGCGCACCAACCGCCTGTAAGGTTGTGAAATTTAGCCGGGCAGGCGCACTTGCAATCACCACGCCTTGTTCAGGATACAGCGCCTCATCGGGTGTCCAACTGCGCATGTCCCACCACAGCCATGCGGCAAAGCCGAGCGCCATAAGCACCACAAGCGCAATCCCGCGAAACAGCCACCGGCCCAGTCCGCCGCCTTTCTTTCGACTCCTTCGCGATCTTGCCACTGTTTGCCTCAGCCCTTGATATGCAGGACGCAGATCAGTGTGAAGAGCCGCCGCGCGGTGGCAAAATCGGTCTCAACCTTACCCTCCAGCCGCTCAACCAGCAATTCGGCGGCACTGTTATGGATGCCGCGCCGGGCCATATCGATTGTCTCAATCTCAGCAGGCGTGGCTTTGCGGATCGCCTGATAATAGCTGTCACAGATCGCAAAGTATTCGCGGATCGGACGGCGAAACCTAGCAAGACCGATGAGCAGCGACTCGAGCTCGCCTTCATCCTTATCGGCAATATCCATAGCCAACCGGCCATCGCGCACCGCAAGCTTCAGACGATATGGTCCCTTCGCCCCGCGTTCAGCACTGCGGACGGGTTTGAACGTGTTCTCTTCGATCAAATCAAAGATCGCAACGCGCCGTTCCTGTTCGACATCCGCATTGCGCCAAAGAATCGTCTCCTCATCGAGCGCGATGTGCCCGATGCGGTGCGTGCCTGATGGCAAGTTTGAGGAATCGGATGGCGAGCCAGTCATTACTGGAAAGCCTTTCGCAGATCGGGTGGCCACACTTCAAGCACTTAGGTGTTATCTTGCAAAGCAATCCCCGCAATCCACAAGGTCAAGGCGTTTGGCGGCGATTTATTTCACCGCGAAGGGCTTGCGCGATGCAGGGTGGCGCGCGCATCAGGCGCGGATGGCTGAACCAACACCCCTTTCTCTCGTCGACAGTGATGATGACACCGGACGTAAACTGCCCTCCAACCTGGAGGCGGAGGCAGCGTTTTTGGGTGCGGTGCTTATCGACAACCGCGTGTTGGAGGAGTTGCAAACCCCGATCCGGCCAGACCATTTCTTTGAGCCTCTCCATGAGCGGATTTTCACCCGCATCCTCGCTTTGATTGAGCGGAATGCCACCGCATCGCCCGTCACATTGCGCCCGCATTTCGAAGCGGATGAAGCGTTGAAAGAGCTGGGCGGGCCTAAGTATCTAGCTCAGCTTACCGCCAATGGCGCAGGTCTGCTTGCCCCGCGGGAATTGGCTCAGCAAATCTATGACCTTGCGCTGCTTCGTGAGCTGGTGAGCGTCGGCCGCGGTTTAGTCGAAGGGGCGCTGGACACCTCCGAAGAGACTGATCCCATGGACCGGATCAGTCAGGCCGAGGCCGATCTATTCCGCGTTGCAGAAGGAGCCGCAACCGGCAAGGAAGCAGCATCATTCCGCGATGCAGCGCTGACCGCAATCAAGATGGTCGAGGCTGCAATGAATTCGGGCGGCGGCCTGTCGGGTAAGACAACCGGCCTCGATTCGATCGATCAGAAAACCTCTGGCCTGCATGAATCCGATCTTATCATTCTGGCCGGACGTCCGGGCATGGGCAAAACCTCGCTCGCCACAAACATCGCTTTCAATTGCGCCGAAGCGCATCTGGATTGGCAGCGTGATGGCGGGGACTTCAACTATGGCGCGCCGGCTGCTTTTTTCAGCCTTGAGATGAGCGCGGATCAGCTCGCAACGCGTATTTTGGCTGAGCAGGCAGAGATCAGTTCGGAATCGCTGCGCAGTGGTAAGATGACCCGCGAGGAGTTTCAGCAGCTTTCCTTTGCCAGTCAGCGCTTGGCCGAACTGCCGCTTTATATTGACGACACGCCCGCGCTCACCATCGGCGCATTGCGGACCCGCGCGCGGCGGTTGAAACGGCGGCATGACATCGGCCTAATCGTGGTCGATTATCTGCAATTGCTGCAAGGGTCAGGCCGCGCCAATGACAACCGCGTCAACGAAATCTCCGAAATCAGCCGGGGCCTCAAAACCCTCGCCAAGGAATTGAGCGTGCCAGTGATCGCGCTCTCACAGCTCAGCCGTGCGGTGGAACAACGCGAGGATAAGCGTCCCATGCTCTCTGATCTGCGCGAATCCGGTTCGATTGAGCAGGATGCGGATATGGTCTGGTTCGTCTATCGCGACGACTATTACCTTGAGGCGACCCGCCCGGACTTCCCTACCGAGATCAGCACGCCTGATGCGGTTGAGAAATATCGTGCGTGGGAGGAGCAATTTGAGCAGGTCAAGAACAAGGCCGCCGTTAACATCGCCAAACAGCGCCACGGTTCAACTGGCATGGTCCCGCTGCACTTCCAGAGCGAGTTCACCAAGTTCACCTCGCCCAATATGAAGGATTATTCGAGCTGGGGTGAGGAATAGGCTGGTTCAACGCTTTCGTTGTGGCCGCACAGATTTGAGCCCCGGTGGGCCAAGTCCAAGTCTGCGGCTAAGTTTGTAATCGACAAAGCGCAGCATGAATGAGCTGAAAAACCACTTGATGCGATTTATGGAACTAGCGTGTGTTTTCTGCCAAGTAGCATCAATCGGTGCACTTGATTGCTCCAGCTGATCGATCAACGCGCGCATCTTAAGTGCGACTTGCGCGTCCTCAATGCGAACCATCAATTCCAGATTGAGCCGTACCGATCGCATGTCCAAATTGCCGCTTCCAAAATATGTCACATCGTCCATCACCAACAGCTTCATATGAAGTTTGGACGGTTGATATTCGAAAAGCTTCGCACCAGCCTTTAGCAAGCGTCGGTAGTGCAATCGCGCTGCCAAAACGGTCAAAGCCATGTCCGATTTGCCTGCCAAAATCATCCGCATATCACCTCTACCGGCAGCTTTGCGCAACACTCTGCGCATTGTGCGAGGAGGGGAGAAATAGGCGGTAACAAGGTCAAGCTTTTCCGATCCCACAAGGTCTTTCTTGAAACTCACGGCCCAGTCACTCGAGACGGCCGTAGGGCCGCCCATAATCAATTGAACCGGCCCGGAACCTGTTTCCCAGTCTCGAACCAAAGCGCGAATCTTACGTAGCTGTGACCCATCGGATTCGATCCATTCTTCGATACAGTCGAACCACTCATTGAAGCGTTCGACGATGGGGCCCTCGATGGCAACGCCCAGATCGCACCAACCTTCATCCTGAAGCGGCGCGAAATATTCTTGCGAAATATTGAAGCCGCCGCCCATCACACGGCACCGGTCGGCGATCGCCATCTTTTGATGATTGCGGATGAGGTATTGTACGTTCCACCTAGCTGAGAACCTTTTGAAGCGCCCTCCCGCCGCGATCAAAGGTTCAAAGAATGGATCTTCAGCATCGCTACCATAAGCATCAATGTAGAGGCGGGTATCCACACCTCGCTCAGCCGCTGCAATTAGGGCATCACGTACTTTGCGGCCAACAGCATCTGCTTCGAACAGAAAGTAGAATGCGTGCAAACTTTCTTCAGCGGATGCGATGTGGTCCAGCAAGGCTTCCAGTCTATCTTGACCGCCAGGATAAAATGTAAACCTGTGTTCTTGGACTGCAACTTCAAAGGGTTCCGACAGGTAATATTCCCCTGTGGAGGTCTTGGGGCTGTCCACACGCGATGGGCTGTCAGATTTATTGTTCACGCAAGTGCAATCGTTGAAAGCGCAATTGGTTGCAAATCCTTGACTCTGGGCCCGCGCCTCCTTAGCTCGCGCCCTTCAGAAAAAGAGAATGTGAGAACTCACAATGGCACGCGTTACCGTTGAAGATTGCGTTGATAAGGTTCCTAACCGGTTCGACCTCGTACTGCTCGCCGCACAGCGTGCGCGCGAAATCTCCGGAGGCAGCGAGCTGACTTTGGAACGTGACCGGGACAAAAACCCGGTTGTGGCGTTGCGCGAAATTGCTGAGCAGACCGTCAAGCCGAAGGAATTGAAAGAATCGCTCGTCACCGGCCTTCAGAAGATTCTGCCGGATGACGAAGATGATGCCGATGAGATCGGTTCGCTGAGCCAGTCGGCAGAGGCCCTTCGCATCACAGCCAGCGCACCGACCCGTTCGACTTCGATTGGGGCGGATTACGAAGGATAATTCTTCGCAACAACACGGGGCCAATCTGTCCCGAATTGAAAAGGCCGCCCAATTGGCGGCCTTTTTCATATGCGGGCTGTGCTAGACGTTAGAACCAAGAATATTGGGAGGCGCTGAGGCGCGACATCATGGCATCGATTGCAGTCTACAGCGTCAAAGGCGGGGTCGGAAAGACCACATTTGCGGTCAATCTGGCCTGGTGTGCGGCCAGCATTTCGCGCCGTGAGACGCTTTTGTGGGATCTTGATGCATCCAATGGTTCAGGCTTTCTGTTGGGTGTCGACCCTAAGAAGAAACGCACTGCACAAAGCGTCTTTGACAAAAATCGCGACCCGCAAAAGCTGATCCAGAAAACCGATTTCGACAATCTGCACTTACTGCCCGCCGATGAGAGTATCCGTGCGCTCGACCGTCAATTTGACCGGATTGGCAAGAAGAAGCGGCTTGCCAAGCTCGTTGAGCAATTGGGCAAGGATTACGACCGGATCATCTTCGATTGCCCGCCAGTGCTCAATGAAGTCAGCGCTCAGGTGATGCGTGCCGCCGATCTGGTGATTGTCCCTCTACCGCCCTCGCCGCTGTCGACGCGCGCGCTGGATATGGTTGTGGCGGAGGTGCGCGGGTCGGGCAAAGGCCACCCCCCAATTCTGCCGGTCATGTCGATGATCGACATGCGCCGCAACCTTCACCGCGAGGCGCGTGCAGCCAACCCGAAATGGCCGGTTGTACCGCTCGCCTCGGCTATCGAGCAATGCGCCGTGCAGCGCAGTCCTGTGGGTGCATTCGCCCCGCGTTCGGTTGCATCACGCGCTTTTGCGCAACTCTGGACTGCGATTGAACGGAAGTTGGCGAAAAGCTGAATTCACCCTCACTACGGGCAAAAGAAAAGGGCGCGTGGATCATCTCCTCGCGCCCTTTCTTTTGTCGCTCCTGAGTGCGTTAAGCGCCTTGCGGAGCCTCGCCACCCTTACCGCCGAAGCGTTTACCCGCTTTCGGAATCGCTGAACCCTGGGTTTGCTTGGTCGGCGTGGGGCCACTTGGTTGGTCAGGGCGGTCGATTGTGCCGTCCTTCATCAACTGGTCGATTTCATCGCCGGTCAGCGTCTCATATTCGAGCATAGCTTGAGCCAAGAGATGCAGCTTATCCTCATGCTCCGTCAGGATATCGGTCGCACGTTTCAATCCACCTTCAACCAAATCCTTGATCTCTGCGTCGATCAGCTTGTTGGTCTCCGCTCCGCCCATTGTGCGCGCAGTTTGGCCCATGCCGAGATAGCCTTCTTGGCTCTGCTCATATTGCAGCGGACCCAGCTTTTCCGACATGCCCCATTTTGTGACCATGTTGCGGGCTAAGTCAGTGGCGTATTGGATGTCACTCGACGCGCCGCTGGAGACTTTGTCGTGACCAAAGATGATGTCTTCCGCCACGCGTCCGCCCATAGCAACCGCAAGGTTCGCGTGCATTTTATCGCGATGATAGGAATAGCTATCCCGCTCTGGCAGGCGCATCACCATGCCCAGCGCGCGGCCGCGCGGAATGATCGTTGCCTTGTGGATGGGATCTGATGCCGGCTCATTCAGGCTGACCAGCGCATGACCGGCTTCATGATAAGCGGTCATCTTCTTCTCATCATCGGTCATCACCATAGAGCGTCGTTCCGCGCCCATCATGACCTTGTCCTTGGCATCCTCAAACTCTTGCATCGCGACCAGCCGCTTATTGCGACGCGCCGCCAGCAAGGCCGCCTCATTCACGAGATTGGCGAGGTCGGCGCCTGAAAAGCCTGGTGTGCCGCGCGCAATGGTGCGCGGGTTCACATCGGGCGCCAGTGGCACTTTCTTCATGTGCACGCCGAGAATTTTCTCACGCCCATCAATATCGGGGATCGGCACGACGACCTGACGGTCAAACCGACCCGGGCGCAGCAGAGCGGGATCGAGGACATCAGGGCGGTTGGTCGCCGCGATGATGATGATACCTTCGTTCGCCTCAAACCCGTCCATCTCAACCAGCAGTTGGTTGAGCGTCTGTTCGCGTTCGTCGTTTGAATTGCCCAAACCGTGACCACGCGAGCGGCCCACCGCATCGATCTCATCAATAAAGACGATGCAAGGTGCGTTTTTCTTCGCTTGTTCGAACATGTCGCGCACGCGGCTCGCGCCGACGCCAACGAACATTTCGACAAAGTCCGAACCCGAAATGGTGAAGAACGGGACGCCTGCTTCGCCCGCAATTGCGCGCGCGAGCAGTGTTTTACCTGTACCCGGCGAACCAACCAGCAATGCGCCTTTGGGAATTTGACCGCCCAGTTTCGAGAATCGCTGAGGGTCTTTGAGGAATTCGACGATCTCCTCCAATTCCTCGCGCGCCTCATCAATGCCGGCGACATCGTCAAAGGTCACTCGGCCTTGGCGTTCGGTCAGCATCTTAGCCTTGGATTTCCCAAAGCCCATGGCTCCGCCGCCGCCGCCTTTTTGCACCTGACGCAGCGCGAAAAATGCGATGCCAAGGATCAGGATAAAGGGCAGCGATTGGATCAAGAGATAGAGCAACACATTAGGCTCTTCACGCTGGCGCCCTGTAAACTTGACGCCATTCTCTTCGAGCAATGCGGTGATCTGCGTGTCACCTGCAACCGGCACAGTAGTAAATGGGTCGCCATTCGTGGTGGTGCCGGTAATAATGTCCTCGCCCAACTCAACGCTTTGCACGCTGCCTGCAGCGACATTCTCGCGGAATTCCGAATAGCCGATGGCCTGGCCCTGTGGTTGCCCACCGCCACTGAACAAGGAAACGACTAAGAGCAGCGCCAAAAACACGCCGCCCCAAATCATCAATTGCTTCACCCATGGGTTCTGTCCTTCGGGTGGTTGCTCATTCGGGTCGTTCTGATCGCTCATGCGTTCGGATTCCTTTCGTCCACCCCACAATGTAGGATCGCACCGATGAATGGCAAGATAATGCGTGACTGCGGGTGGGATGCGAATTTTCGAACGCTGTGATCCGAAAATTCAATTGTTAGCACATTGAACGCCTAGCGAGGCGCGTATGTGGCGAGAAACACATCAACTGCGCCATCAATCCGCTTCGTATTCGCCTCAAGACTGGGCGTAGATCCAAAGCGCCTTTCAAGATCGCCCATCCCCTTTGCCATGGACACAAATTGCTCAGCCGCCAGTGCTGTGTCGGCAATGTCGAGCTCGCCAGCGATGCAGGCATGGGCCAACCAATTGCCGAAATCTCGCTTCATTTGCCAAGGCCCAGCTTTCAGGAATGCGAGGCCAATCGCCGGATCATGTTCGGTTTCCGCCGCAATTCGCCGTTCAAACTGGATCATTTCAGGGCGCGAGAGGAACTCAAACATAGCCGTCGCGATAACAGTTAATCGTTCGCGGATCGTCCCCGTCGGCATTTCATCAATGCTGAAATAGCCCCGCATCTTCTCGCATTCACGCTCGACGGATGCCGTAAACAGCGCGCGCTTGTCACCAAAATGATTGTAGATCGTGACCTTCGAGACACCCGCATCAACAGCCAATTGCTCAATCGAAGTCGCAGCGAAGCCCTCTTCGAAAAACCGATGTGACGCCGCCTCGATAATAGCATTGCGTTTCACGGTGTCAGATGGGCGGCCCGGTCGCCTTTTTTCAGAAATTTCATTCAAGGGGTCGGTCAAGGAACGGGAGCCTGTTTGAAATTGACTGGTTGACAAAGTGAACGGAGCCGTTCATTTAAACGATATCGTTCAATAATGTCGCATAGTCCCTCTCTTCGCAACCCCTGCCCCCAACAAAGGTTCCGCACACCATGCTTTGGATAGCCATCCGTATGCTCACCGGTGACGCGATGAAATTCTATGGGCTGTTGTTTGGTATCGCCTTTTCGACGCTCCTGATCACACAACAGCTGACGATTTATTACAGCTTGATCGAACGCGGTGCGAGCGGGGTCTATAACGCGCCAGAGGCCGAGATTTGGGTGATGGACCCGGTTAGCCGCACGACTGAGGTCAATTACGCTATGCCGGCAACCGCGCTCGATGCAGTCCGCTCTGTCGAAGGCGTAGAGTGGGCTGTCCCGCATTTGCGCGCACCCGCCTCGGTTCGCACAAGCACCGGTGATCTTGAAGGGGTCACCATTGTCGGCGTTGATGATGCGACCTTGATCGGATTGCCCGAACGGATGCTGGTCGCATCCAAAGACATTCTAGCGCAGCCGGATACAGTCGTGATCGACGACACAGGCATCACCAACATGTTCGAAGACGGTCAAGATCCAATTGGCGAACGGTTGGAGCTCAACGATCAACGTGCAGTCATTCGCGGGGTAGCGGATTCGATCCCGAGCTTTACGAGTCAGGTGACGCTTTACACAAAATACAGCCAAGCGCTGAACTACGTGCCGGGCTCCCGAAATCGACTCACCTTTGTGCTCGTTGGCATCAGCGATGGCGAGCAACTTGCAGATGTCGTTGATCGGATTGAGGCACAAACTGGATTGAAAGCGGAAACACGCGATGATTTTGCGCAAGCAGGTGTTCAGTTCATTATCGAGAACACAGGAATTCCAACGAATTTCGGCATCACAGTGTTGCTTGGCTTTATCGTAGGGGTTGCGATTGTGGGCCTGACATTCAGCCTGTTCATCCGCGACAACATCAAACAATTCGGCGCGCTCAAAGCCATTGGCGTTACCAATTGGTCGATCGTCAAGATGGTCACAGCACAGGCCGCTTTGGTCGGGTCGATTGGCTACGCGCTTGGCGTAGTTGGGACCGTGCTGTTTATTTACGGCTTTTCCGGCGTACCGACGTTCAAGGGGTTCTTTATTCCTTGGGAAATACCATTGGTGAGCTTGGGCGCGGTCATCATTATTCTCGCGATGACCGGATGGCTGGGCTTGCGCAGCGTGATGCGCACTGAGCCTGCGGCGGTGTTCCGGTGAGCGGCGCTGTGACCTCACCTGACGCCACCGAAACCGCGATCTGCGCACGCGGCATCACGCGCGATTTCAAAGCGGGTCAGTCCGTCATCCGTGTGCTGCACGGTATCGACACCGATATCCGCTCTGGCGAAATGACGTATGTCGTGGGTGAAAGTGGATCCGGGAAAACCACGCTGATCTCCATCATGTGCGGTATTCTTTGGCCCACTGATGGCGAAGTAAAGGTCTTTGGCACGGACATTTACAGCCTGTCAGACACAGAACTGGTCAATTTCCGCCTTCAGAACATCGGTTTCATTTTTCAGCAATACAACCTCATCCCATCGATCGATGCGGCATCCAATGCGGCTGTCCCGCTGATCGCTCAGGGTATGCCACTCGAACCAGCGCGCGCAAAAGCGACCGAGTTGCTCGAAAAGCTCAATATTGGGGATCAGGCAAACAAGCTGCCCAATCAACTTTCCGGCGGCCAGCAACAGCGCGTCGCCATCGCCCGCGCTTTGGTGCACGAACCGCGCCTCGTTGTGTGTGATGAGCCGACCGCGGCGCTCGATGCGAATTCTGGGCGGCGAGTGATGGACCTGCTGCGCGAGGTGGCCGTTGCACCGGGCCGCGCGTGCATCATCGTGACCCACGATAACCGCATCTTTGATCTCGCGGACCGGATCCTCGTGCTTGAGGATGGACGGATCACCCACGACGGCACTGACATGCCCGATGACCACTAAACGCACCCCTTAACCTGTCGAGGAACCCATGGCCCTCTTGCCCTCCAATATCAGTTTTTCGCGTCAGATCCTGCCGGTCATTGCATTGGTCGGTATCATTTTGGCCGCGCTCTATATCTTTAGCGACCTGCCCAATCGCGAAACCACTGAGCCTGAAAATGAGCCGCCTAAAGCGAGCGGGGAGCTTGCCAATACGGCACGAGTAGCGGGAGTTGGGATTGTCGAACCGGCGAGTGAGATAATCGACATTGGCTCTGCGCTGTCGGGCTTGGTGACTGACCTGCGTGTTGCGCCTGGTGACCGGGTCGAGAAAGGCCAACCGCTGTTTCTAGTCGACGATCGCGCCGTCCGTGCACGTCTGTCCGAAGCAAACGCTGCCATTAGAGAGGCCCGGGCCGCGATTGGCGAAGCAGAAACCGCTCGCCGCACAGCGCGACAGCAATTGGCGCTCTATCGCGAACTTTCTGATCCCGCAGCGGTCAGCCGCTCAGAAGTCATCAGGGTCGAAGGCGAAGCGGCAGCTGCGGCCAGCCGCCTCGAGCTTGCCCGCGCGCGTTTAAACGCAGCGCAAGCGCAGACCGCGAGCGCGCAGACAGAGTTGGGACGGCTCACCGTTCGCGCTCCGATTGCGGGAGAAATCTTGGCCGTGAACATACGTCCCGGAGAATTTATAGCGACACAAGGGGGCGGAAACGCATTACCCTTTATCCAGATGGGTGAGACAAACCCGCTGCATATCCGCGTTGATATCGACGAAAACGAAGCTGTGCGGGTCGATCTGGGAGCGCCTGCAACGGTCTCTCCGCGCGGTGCTGCGCAAAATCAGGTCAAAGCAACCTTTGTGCGTGCAGAACCCCAAGTGGTGCCCAAACGCTCACTAACAAACAGCGCCGCTGAACGCGTCGATGTTCGCGTGTTGCAAGTGATCTATGCTCTGCCTCAAACAGAGACGAGCGATATGTTCCGTGTGGGTCAGCAGATCGATGCATTCATCCCGGCCATTGATACTGAGGCGGAGGAGTAAGCGCATGCGCCTCACCTCTAAAAACGCGCTAGCGATCACCCTTACCGCATCGCTAGGCGCGTGCGTCGCAGGACCTGCGCCCGAAATCGCAACGCCGCCACCAACGCTTTCGCAAGACTTTTTCTTTCAGCCACAAGGCACCACTCAAGCAGAGCTGGATGCGTTGCTCCCAACCAATGATGCGGCATTCCTTGATCTGGCAAGCGTGGCTTTGGATGAAGCGCCCAGCCTGGCCGAAGCGTTGGCCCGCGTTGATGCGGCGCGCGCAGGAGCTCGTCGTGCAGGTGCAGAACGATTACCCAATATCAGCGCAGATGGCTCGGTTGTCGGAACCCGCACAAACCCCGCACAATTTGGCACCAACAACCCCTTCAGCCAGCTTATCGACACGGATCAAGTGTCGTATGGCGCAAACCTAATCGCGAGCTGGGACGCGGATGTCTTTGGCCAATTACGAGCGCGCGAACGAGCGGCATTAGCGCGGATTGATAGCGCGAACGCCTCTGCCGCAGCGGTGCGGATTGCCTTGGTAGCAGAAATTGCAGGAAGTGTAGTCGATTGGCGCGTGCTTGAGGCGCGGAGCTTAGCGATTGAGAGCGATGTCGCCGCCGCACAGCAGCTCGCTGGCCTTGCGAGAACGCGCGAGGAGGCAGGCATTGCGCCCGGTTTTGACCGCGTTCGTGCAGAGGCTGCAGCAAGCGCCTCTCTTAGTCGACTGGCCGCATTAGAGAGCGAGCGTGTTCGGATCATGGGGCGGCTCATCACTTTGACAGGACAGTCGGGTGCAACGGTCAATGCCGCGCTCCAGCAAGGCGGCTCTTCGCTGAACCCCAGCGCTCCGCCCGCCACCCTACCATCGGAATTGCTCACCAATCGTCCCGATGTTCTCGCCGCCGCTTCCGAACTCGCCGCGACTGATGCCGAGCTTGCGGCGACTGCGCGCGCTCGCTTTCCGCGGCTCACTTTATCAGGAGTGCTTGGACTTCTGGCCTTCAATCCCGGTGACCTGTTCGACACAGACTCCATAGTCGGGTCGCTTGCCGCAGGTGTTGCCGCGCCGATACTCGATTTTGGGCGGATTGAGGCCGAGATTGATGGAGCAGCCGCGAACAAGAGGGTCGCCTTTCAAGCCTATCGCGGTGCGGTATTCCAAGCGCTTGGCGATGCCGAGGCCGCCTATGGGTTGATCACCGCGGCCGATGCAGAAGCGGAACTAGCTCTACAGGAGCGTGACCAATTGCAGCGCGCAGCTAACCTCGCCAATGATCGTTATAAGGCAGGTCTTTCGAGTTTTCTTGATGTGCTCGAAGCGCGGCGCAACGCTGATGCAAGCGGTGAACGCGCAGCGGCTGCTTTGGGCCGCGCTGAACGCGCGCGTATCGTATTGTGGCAGGCGTTGGGCGGTGATGCACCCGCTGCGATGGCCCCACTCCAATGACCCACAGTTCTTATCCGATCACCCGCTCAATCAACCAGAAACTTCCAATCCCGCCAATCGCATAGTTGGCGATGCGCAATGCTGGTGTTTCGACCTTTCGCAAAGCGCGAGCTAGAACGGTGAGCAGGCAGATAAGCACTGCGATCACAAGCAACTGTCCCGCTTCAACCCCCAGATTGAACGCAAGCAATGCCTGCACAATCTCCCCCTGAGGCAAACCGATCTCGGCAAGCGCTCCTGCGAATCCAAACCCGTGGATCAACCCAAATGCAAAGGCGACAACCCACGGAAAGCGCCGGGTCCATGTTTGCCGCTCAGGCTCTCGCAGAATCAAGGCGACTTCGACCGCGAGAAATACAATCGACAGAGCGATGAGAGCCTCAACCGGGCGGCTTGGCAAACCGGCATAGCCCAGTGTCGTAGCCACCAGCGTGATCGAATGCGCAATCGTAAATGCGGTTGCCGCCTTGATAACGGGCCAAGGCTCGCGCACCAACAGAACCAAAGCGATCACAAACAACAGATGGTCCCAACCGAACAAGATGTGCTCGGCGCCAATGATGAAGTAGTCGAGCAAGACCTGCCCGGTTTCCGGCTTTGCGAGGATGGTGGCAACGGGCGTTGTTGCGGTGAGGCGGAAAGTTTGGACGGGTCGATCCCGCGGGACAAGACGCGCAATGCCATCGGAATTGCCGAGCAACTCGGTGAGACCAAACGTCTCGCCCGCTAATGTCTCTTCACAACGCAAATCGGCCCGGCCTAACAATGCCAGCGAAGCTGCACGCCGGACCGGATCGACGGTTGTTTCGCAGCTCGCCGGAATGACCGGTTGAGCCAAAGGGGCGGCATTCTCACCACGCCGAGCAGCAACCGGCAGCTTCCATTCCAACACCCATTGCCCCGCCTCCCGCTCGGTCAGTTCGACCACCGCGGGGCGCAGTTCATCCGCACTGACCGGCGCGGCGATCATCGCTATCACAGCAATGCACAATACGCGCCACCAGTGCATCAGCGGTCGATCTCAACTCGATAGGGCTCTCGCAAAACCTCGAAAGCGCGCTGTTTGCGTGCTTCAATCTCGGCGCTGCGCCAATCGTTTTCGACACGGTCACGAACCTGCTCAAACTCACTCGATGCAACATCGCGGATACGCATCCGGACGAGATGCCAGCCGAAGCCCGACGCCACCGGCCCTTGCCACTCGTCACTTGGATCAAGAGCCAACGCTGACGCCGCAAATGCCTCACCAAAAAGGACGCGAACCTCGCCGACTGCCTCATCGTCGATTGTGGCGGGCAAGCTGATCGCCTCACCTTCAGTAGCACCTGACTCGATTGCCGCAGTCGCGGCGCTCTCACTTGAAAAGTAGAGCTGATCAAAGCTCAGCGTCGCCTGTCCTGAGTAGTCCTCGCGGTTCTCTTCAAAGAATGCGCGCAGGGTGCCATCGCTAGGCTCAGCCGCTTCCGCCGCCGCGCTGGCCGTCAGGTCCATCTTGGCAACCATCCGTTGACGCACGACGGCGTCATCTTGATCCAGCCCCAGCCGGATCGCCTCACGATACAGAACCTCTTCGCGCACATATTGCTCTATCCGCGCATCCAACTCAGCATCAGTGGGTGCACGGCCCATGACACCTTCGAAACTGAGGGCAAGCTGGGCCTCCTGCTCAGCATCCACGGAAATGACGCGAGAGGACGGATCAACCGGCTCCCCGCCCCATGCCAGCGCGACATAGACAATCGCTCCCAGTCCCAAAAAATGGACCAGCGGCTCGCGGGTCCATGCAGGTAAGTTCACGGAGCAACGCTTCCCTTGAGCCAGATGGGCGAAGTGTACGCGCGCTCTTGCGCAACCGCATCGGCCATCGCGTCCTCGGACAGATCAAACCCAAACCGTACAGCGTCAAAGAGTGGCCAGCGCGGCGTGGGGATTTCGAGCACACGCACATAGTAGAACGCGCTCTGTCCCGAGGCATAGTCTGGATCGGTCCAAGTTGTGCGCAATTCGGCTGCACCAATTGTGTTGGTGTAAGTTGCATCGTCGCGGTTTACTGTGTCGCCTACCGCCGGAACGCGGCCTGCGCTGCGTGGTCGCGCGTCCATATCGCTCCACACCACATCATAGACCCGTTCCTGCGTCTCGCCTGAGCCATCGATCCAACCTTTGACGATCTGGACCTTGTCCAGATTGGCGCCATCGGGGTCCTTCAATGCGCTTACAAGGAATGTCGGCGCACTGCCTCTATCGGTCAGCTCGCCCCCCATCGGCACGCCGCGTGTGTAACCTGCGCGCACCCAGTCATCGTCCCAATCTGCGTCAGCGAAATCGAACCCACCAAAGATGCGCACGCTCATGCGAGGGCCAGTCGTGGCGTAAACTTCGCGCCGAGCAAAAGCGTCGAAAATCTCCGCGCGCGTATTGCCCCGCGCCCAAGCCGCAGCATAGCCGCCGGCAAGATAATGCCAGCCAAACCGTCCCTCGCGTGTGCCAAGATTTTGCGAGGCGTTGGCGCGCGTTTCATCGGTGTATTCATTGCCGGTGTGCTTGCCCCAGAAATTGTCTTCGTCGCCCGTGGCAAGGCTTGTGTGGCTATCGGTCGCTCCGATCATGCCAAATGCATAGGGGTTCACGCCGAGCTGCTGCTCCAACGAAAGCCCTCGCAACAAGGCAGACCGGGTATAGGAGCCAGCAAGCATTTCCGGCTCGGTCTTGGCGGTCAGCGGCAGATTGCCGAGTTCCCAGCCCTTTACTCCAAAGCCAGCCATTTCATCATTGGGTGAAAGGAACGGATGCGTCTCACTGTCGCCCTTGATCTGCGTGACTTCGACGACCGGTTCAGCAGCTGCCCGCTTGGCCGCGTATTCTGGGGTCATGGGAGAGCCATCGGGCATTGTCGTTTCAAACATCAAACCATTGGAGAGGTTCGGATTGTGCGGGATTGCCAGCGCTTGCCCGCCAGTCTCTTCCTCATAGGCGAGCATGTAATCCCAAAGCCCCTCTGCCGCGGTGCCAAGTCCCGGAAACGGAAGAGTTTGGCTGGTGAGGTCACTGCCATCACGGAACATCACGACCCGGTGCAAATTGTTGCCATCCGGCATTGCGGTCCACTCAAACCCGGCAAAGGCGGTGAATGTACCCGGCTCGTTGTAACGGTCCAGCAAGCCAAGCTGAGTGTTCCAAATGTCAATACTACCTTCACGCGCCGCTTCGGGATCAGAGAATGTCGGAGGGAGAGTGCCATCAGCCGCCGACGTGATGATCTCAGCCACCGCAAGCGTCGATTGTTCAGGGCTTTCATGCATCATATCGTACCAGCGCAGCACGGTCTCATCGCCGATCACCCAGCTGACATACCAACGCGGTGCATCATACAGTCGGCGGGTCGCGCCAAGGCCATCGGAATGGTCTGCGATGACCAAAAAATCGAGCGGACGGGCGAGCTGTGCCGGCGCACCTGTGGTCGCCATGACTTCTTCGCCGCGCGCAAACCGCAAGGCCGCCTCTGGCCCAAGCCGGGTGCCAAAGCCGAATGCGTCGACCGAGTTATCTGTATGCAGGTGAGTGTCGCCCCAATATGGGCGGTTGGGAAACTCAGCGAGTTCGATTGTTTCCTCGCCATTGCCAGTCTGCGCCGGGTCTAGCGAAACCTCGCTGCCACAACCCGTTATCGCCAGCGCAACTACGCCGACGGCTACGCGCACATTCCATGTCTTTTGCATGGCCCTCTCCCGATTTTCACTCTCGGTAAGGAGTGTGCGCTTTTCAGCAAGCGTTCGTCAAGAAGACTTCGATAATAGGGCCGAGCGTTCGCATTTGCATACGATCTCATCGCGCTGACTAAGCAGTTCATGAGTGAAGGTAACGATGCCCGCATTGGGACGTGATTTGCTCTCCCTCAGCTCCTTCACTGCGCTGCGCGCGCGAAGCGTATCGCCGATGAAAACGGGCTTGGGCGTGACCACTTTGTCGAATCCCAGATTGGCAACCAACGTGCCAAGCGTAGTGTCGCCGACCGAAAGCCCGACGAGCAAGGCAAACGTGAAAGTGGAGTTCACCAGAATCTGACCAAACCCGCTTTCCTTGGCGGCCTCGACATCGAGATGCAGCGGCTGCGGATTGTGGGTCATTGTAGAGAACAACAGATTATCGGTTTCGGTTACAGTCCGCCGAATGTCGTGATCGAGGGTTTCACCGACCTGCCATTGATCAAAGAATTTGCCTGCCATGATTATCCCTTGCTCCAACCTGCAACGATTTCGGCACCGTCATCAGTGCTTGACCGCACCGCGCCCGGCGTCCGACTGAACCGAGGGGCAGGCGCCGTGTGCCACTCGCCGTCATGTTCGACATAGGCTTCGCGCGACTTCATGTGCGGATGATTACGCGCTTCATCGAGGGCCAGGACAGGCGCAAAACACGCATCGCTTCCCTCAAGAAGCTCCACCCATTCCACTTGCGTCTTTGTTTTGAACAAGACCGCCAATTGTTCGGCATAATCGTCCCAATTCGTTGGATTCATTTGCGCTTCGGCGAGCTTTGCCGGGGCACCAGATTTTGCCAGTAGCTCGGCGTAAAATTGAGGCTCAATCGCTCCGACAGAGACCTCTTTGCCATCAGCGCATTCAAAGCACTGATAGAAATGGGCTGCCCCGCCCAGCATTCCTTTGCCGCGATCAGTGGTCAGGAATGGCTTATCGCGATTGCCGAAGAAAAAGCTCATCAAACTGGTGGTGCCATCGACAATTGCGGCGTCGACAACCTGACCTTTGCCCGAGCGTTCCCGCTCATAAAGCGCAGCCATTATGCCAAACGCGCAGTACATTGATCCACCGCCGAAATCGCCGACCAGATTTTGCGGCGGCGTCGCTGTTTCGCCTGCGCGGCCAACCGCGGACAGAGCGCCAGTGATCGCGATATAATTGATGTCGTGCCCGGCCGCTTGGGCGAGCGGTCCGTCCTGCCCCCAACCGGTCATGCGGGCATAGATCAAGCGAGAGTTCACCGCCTGCAATTCCTGTGGCCCCAACTCAAGACGCTCCATCACGCCGGGGCGAAACCCTTCCAGCAATACGTCTGCTTTAGCCGCAGCATCTAAGCAAAACGCTTTACCCTCTTCGCTCTTCAAATCGACAGCAGCGCGGTGGCGGGCACGCTCAACAACCGAGTTTGATACAACCGCACCGGGCCGATCAATCCGCACCACCTCTGCGCCAAGATCAGCCAACAGCATGGCCACATGGGGTCCCGGCCCAATGCCAGCGAATTCGATGACTTTGAGCCCTGTCAGAGGCCCCTGCGATGATGTCATAGTTTGAACTTCCCTTTCGTGGCATGCAATCCTGAAGCTCCGGATCGCCAGTGGCAAGCCCTGAGGCTCGAATTGGGACAAAGCTCTGCCAAATTGTGCGTTGCATCAATATCGGCCCATTGCTAGGTGCGCCACCACAGGGATCGCAGGACCATGGAGGCTGGAACTATGTGCCCACACTGCACTTATCGCCTGCTCGGCCCGGACCAGTCCGCGTAGCCCATGCCAACAGACACCGACATGCCTGAACGCATCACCTTTTTCGGTTCGAATGTTGACCTGCTGCCGCTTGACGCGCTGATCGAACGCGCTGAAGCGGCCATGGCGAGCCGAACGCTCACCCGGCACACGGCACTTAACGTCGCAAAGCTGGTGAATATGCGCTCTGATAAAGAGCTAGCTGATGATGTGAACACCAGCGATATTGTCGGTATCGATGGAAAGGGTATTGTCTATGGTCTTGGCCTGTTTGGTGTGAAATCGGCTGAGCGTGTGGCGGGCATTGATTTGTTCTATGCGTTGCTTGACCATTGCGCAAAAACAGGACGTCGACCATTTATCCTCGGCGCAAAACAAGCCAATCTCGAACAAGCCATGGTGACTGCGACAGAACGCTATCCTAGCCTTGAATTTGCGGGCTCGCGCAATGGCTATTTCACGGCTGACGAGCATGCCGATGTCGTTGCTCAGATTGCCGGATCACAGGCGGATTGTCTGTTCGTAGCGATGCCCACACCGCATAAGGAACGCTTCCTCAACGCCTATGCAGCAACGCTGGATGTTCCCTTTATTATGGGCGTTGGCGGATCGGTCGATGTGTTGGCCGGGCACGTGTCGCGCGCTCCCAAATGGATGCAGGAAGCGGGTCTGGAATGGTTTCATCGCATGGTGAAAGAGCCGCGCAAGATGGTCGGTCGTTATGCACGAACCAATTCAGCCTATGCTGTGATGCTGGTACGGACGCTGTTATCGGGTAAGAGCCCGATCGGGCGTCCCGCCTGACGTTTGCTAATCAATCGATCTACTCATGAATTTGCATTATCGCACCAAACGAGGTCCCGCGTGACAGAGCAGGAAAAAATCGCAGTCGCCGATGCCGACGACGCCATCACGGCTGACATAGCCGTCATTGGACTTGGCTATATCGGTCTGCCCACTGCCGCAGTGCTGGCCAGCTATGGTTGGAATGTCTGCGGCGTCGATGTGTCGCCACATGTGGTCGAAACGGTCAATGCTGGCGGCGTCCATATCGAAGAGCGTGACCTTGATGGACTGGTTCACAAAGCGATTGAGGATAAGACGTTATCGGCGTCCCTCGACGTACCATCCGCACGCTATTACATGATCGCGGTACCCACGCCGCTGGGCGATAACAAAGCGCCGAACATCGCCTATGTTGAAAGCGCTGCTCGCGCGATTGCGCCGAAGCTTTTGCCGGGTGCCTGCATCATCGTCGAAAGCACCTCGCCGGTAGGAACAACTGAACGCGTTGCTGAAATCATTGCCGAAGCGCGGCCAGACCTGCGCATGCCAGCATTCGGCGACATCGAAAGCGGCGATGTCGCCATTGCCTATTGCCCAGAACGCGTCTTGCCCGGCCGGATCGTCAACGAACTGGTTCATAATGATCGCGTCATTGGTGGTGTGACGCCAGCCTGTGCCGAAAGCGCAGCCAAGCTCTATCGCAGCTTTGTGCAAGGCGATTGCCTGATCACCAATGCCCGTGTCGCAGAGACAGTGAAGTTGGTCGAAAACAGCTTCCGAGACGTGAACATCGCCTTTGCGAACGAGCTCTCGATAATCGCTGACAAAATCGGTGTGGATGTGTGGGATGTGATCAAGTTGTCTAACCGCCATCCGCGCGTAAACATCCTTCAGCCCGGCCCCGGTGTCGGTGGGCATTGCATCGCAGTCGACCCATGGTTCTTGGTTGCTGGCGCACCAGAAGAAGCGCGACTTGTGCGCACAGCGCGCGAAGTCAACGATCACAAGGCGGTCCACACCGAAAACCGCATCCGTGCATTGCTCGATGCAGCGCCGGGTGGAAAAGTGGCGCTGTTGGGTCTCGCCTTCAAACCAGACATTGATGATTTCCGAGAAAGCCCAGCTCTGGAGATCGCAGAAAACCTCGCCAAGGACATGGGTGACCGCATCCTTGTGGTTGAACCCTTCACGGAAGCCCTCCCGCCACAGCTTGAAGGAACGGATGCGACCCTGACTCAGCTCAGCCCAGCTTTGCGCGAGGCAGAGATCGTTGTGATCCTCGTCGATCACACCGCGTTCAAACATCTTGGCGCGGACGACCTTGGAGGAAAGATCGTGTTTGACACACGCGGGATGCTAAAAAAATGAACGCTGCAACCGCACGCTCACGTATCATGGTGACTTTCGGTACAAGACCAGAAGCGATCAAGATGTTCCCTGTGGTTGCTGCTTTGCGTGATGCCGATCAGTGCGATGTGCGCGTCGCCGTTACTGCACAGCATCGCGAAATGCTGGACCAGGTGATGGACATTGCGGGGATCACTCCAGACATTGATCTAAACCTCATGCAGCCGGGTCAGACACTGGATGGATTGTCAGCGAGGATTATTACCAAGTTTGGCGAAGCGCTCGATGCAGAGAAGCCTGACCGGGTGCTCGTCCATGGTGACACATTGACGACCATGATGGCGACGCTCGCCTGCTATTTCCGCCGCATCCCGGTCGGTCATGTCGAAGCGGGCCTGCGCTCTGGCGATATCTATTCGCCATGGCCAGAGGAGGTAAACCGCAAGGTGACGGGTGCGGTAGCCGATCTACACTTTGCCCCGACCGATAACGCGGCCGACGCTTTGCGTGCAGAGAACGTGCCCGCCAGCGCAATCTATATTACCGGCAATACCGTGATCGACGCATTGCTCGCGGCACAAAAGCGGCTGTCCGCTGACCCGTCGCTCGCGCCCATCGTCGCGCCTTTGACAAACCGTTTTGCGGGCAAGCGGATTATCGCGGTGACCGCGCATCGGCGCGAGAATTTTGGCGATGGTATGCACCAGATCGCTGGTGCCTTGCAGCAATTGGCGACGCGCGATGATGTCGCGATCATCTATCCCATGCACCCCAATCCCAATGTCGCAGAGATTATGCGGCCTGCACTAAGCGAGATCGACAATGTCGCGCTGATCGAGCCACTCGATTACCTCAACTTCGTGGCGATGATGGCAGCATCTGACATTGTGCTCACCGATTCAGGCGGCATCCAAGAGGAAGCTCCCAGCCTCGGCAAACCCGTATTGGTTATGCGCGACACGACCGAACGACCCGAAGGCGTAAGCGCGGGCACGGCGAAATTGGTCGGTGCGGACAAAGACAGAATTGTTAGCGAGGTCACGAGATTGCTCGATGATGCGCCTGGCTATGACACCATGTCAAAGGCGCACAATCCCTATGGCGATGGAACGGCTAGCAAACAAATCGCGGACATCGTCGCAGCCGCGCATTGCTGACACATCAAGTGCGTGCCCGAACCAACTTAACAAAGTAGACGCTGGCCGCGAGCACGGTCGCGCTCAGCCCAATATCGCCGATCCAGTTCAGCTTCAGCGGTCCATACAAAAACCAGTCGAGGGCGTGCAGCGAAATAAGGCGCACAGCGACGAGAAACATCATCGCAGTGCCTGCGGCTAACGCGAGAGCCGCGGCAGTATCGCTTCTCCCGCGAATTCGGCCTTTTGCTTTGACCAAAGCCAAGGCGGATGCGCCCGCACTCAACATGATGACGATGCCCGCGATGATACCCTGAACGTCCCGCCGGGCAGCGTAATTTCCGCCCGCCCTCAGGTTCTGGCGCAAGACATCGCGCGCAAACTCTTCCAAGCCAAAGATCCGGCTTACCAGCAAAGTGAGGAAAAGGGCTGTAAGGAAGAGCCACGCCCTGCGTTGCCAATAAGGACGAGTTTGCTTGGTGGCCGAACCTGCAGCAAACAGGCATCCAATTACCACAGTAACGTAGATTATGGAGGCGGCCAGCGTTAGCGGGGATAGGTCAATCGACATGTAGTAAAGGCTCACCTTATTGCTGTGCCATGCCCCAAGTTTGTTTCACCTTGAGACAGTCCACATAATGCCATGCCAAAACTGCGCAACCGATCTTGGGAAAAGCCCAACGAAAAGGTGCCAAAACGCGTCCTTCAAACCCAAAACATGTCCAATTCTCGACAGATCGACACGAAACGCAGTTTGTGGCCTCCGAAAAACCGCTCACCTCCTAGGCATCCCAAGAATGTTGCGCTGCGAAAGGCAAGCGTCTAAGCACCCCTGCGTAACCATGGAGGGGTATGTGATCTTTACCAAAACCGCAAAGCTCAGAGCAGGAATTTGCGCTGTTGCCGTCGTATCGCTTGGCGCTTGTGCCTCAACCCCTGATCCGGTGATTGGCCGCTCTGTGAGTGCGCCAGTAGCCGATCTTGGTCAGTCGAATTTTAGCGTGACGCGCTCAACGACTTACCTTCTTCGCCCATCTGATCAGATTTCGATCAATGTATTTCGGGAACCAGACTTCTCAATGGAGAACGTTCGCGTTGGTGTGGAGGGTAATGTTTCGCTGCCAATGCTGGGTTCGATCCCAGCAGCTGGCATGACAGCTGCACAGTTTGAAGCAGATGTTACCCGCCGCTTGGCTGCGGCTGGACTGCGTACACCTTTGGTTTCGGTCAATATCTCAGAGTATGCATCGCATCTCGTAACGGTTGAAGGCGCTGTGGACACACCGGGTGTCTATTCGTTCCAGCCGGGCGCTCGTCTTTCATCTGCCATTGCAATGAGTGGTGGGCCAGAGCGTACAGCGAAAACCGACCAAGTCGCCGTTTTCCGGGAAACCAGCAACGGCATCATGGTCGCCAAATTCGACTATGGTCAAGTTAGTCAAGGCACGATGCTGGACCCAATCCTTGAGCCTGGTGATCGGGTCGTAATGGGCGTCGATGGCCTGTCTGTCTTCTGGCAAGACTTCCTGCGAGCATTGCCGGCATTCGGCGTCTTCGCAAACGCGAGCATCTGATAAAAACATGAACGACCGTTCGATCATCCAGACCCCAGACCCAGCCGGCCGTGAGGTCTGGGTCGATGGCTACTTGCCGACCGGGATGGTCGAACAGCCTGCAAAATCGTCGTCACAATTCGACACGGTTTGGCTGCGGGGTGCCTTATTCCGTCAGCGCTGGTTGATCGGCGCAACAATGCTTGCAGCCTTACTGGTGGGTCTGGTGATCACTTTGTTGTCGACACCAATCTATCAAGCCAATGCAACCGTGCGGATTCAGCCTTGGGGCAACTTCATCGTCGAGGGGCAAGATGTCAGCTCACCGATCAGCTCGACCAACGAAATTGCCAGCTTTATGGCGACGTTGGGGACGGTGATCCAGAGCCGGAATTTGGCCGAAGTTGTCGCTCAGGATCTTGATCTTGGCGCTCGCAACGCGCTGCTGGGACCAGATGTCGACGCGAGCCGTCCACCTCAACGCAGTGATGAAGAATGGGCACAAGACCGAACCAATATGGCGGTCTCAGTCCTGCAGGATGGCGTTTCTGCGGTTGTGCCATTTGATAGTCAGATCATTACCATCAGTTATAAATCGACTGATCCGGTCTTGGCGGCTGAAATCGTCAATGGCTATGCGCAGGCTTTCCAGCAGTCTGATACGCGCCGGAATGTTGAGAGCAACGCCTATGCACGCGAGTACTTGCTCGAGCAAATTGCGGAAGTTCGCTCGCGGCTTACCGATTCAGAGCGCTCAGCTAACGCCTATGCGCGCGCAGCGGGCATTGTGACTCCACAAACAACCGGAACAGACGGCGAAGGCGGTGGCCCCACTATCGCAGGCGCGAACCTGTCCAGTATCAACCAAACGGTCGCAGAGGCCCGCGCCAATCGCATCGCTGCGGAGCAACGTTGGCGTTCCGTTTCTGGCATTCCAGCGGCACAACTGCCCGAAGTGCAAAATAATCCAGCGGTTCAGGGTTTGATCCAGCAAAAAGCTGAACTGACTGGTGAACTGACCAACCTGCGTCAGCGCTACAACGAGCAGTTCCCTGAAATTGTCGATGTGAAGTCACGCATTGAGATTATTGATCAGCAAATCGCGCAGACTGGTGAAAACGTCAAAGCCGCGATCCGCAGCGAATACACAATCGCACGCAACCAAGAAGCAGCGCTTGCCAGCGAGCTATCCTCAGTAACGCAAGATGCTTTGGTTCAACAGGACGAGTCCGTTGAGTTCACCGGGCTTGAACGCGAAGCTGATGCTCTTCGGACACAGCTTACAACACTGCTAGATCGCTATAATTCGATTAGCACCGCCGCCAATGTTGAGAACGGTGCCATTACCGTTTTGGATCGCGCCGTTGTACCGAGCTCGCCTGTGTCCCCCGACCTTGCGCGCAACATGATACTAGCATTGGTGATCGGCATCGCGCTGGCGGGCGGGCTCGCTTTGGTGCGTGAGATCTTTGTTGATCAGTTCCGCCGTTCCGAAGACGTCGATGAGCGTCTTGGTATCCCTGTTCTTGGCCTGACACCGTTCGTGAAGTCAGAAGAGATTGATCGTCAAGAAGCAAACCAATTCAGTTCGTTGATGGAAGCGTATGCATCGATCCGTTCGACGATTGATTTCAGCATCTCGCGCGATGGAGCTGTCGTTCAACTGACCAGCAGTCAAGCTTCTGAAGGTAAATCAACGACCGCGCTAATTGTCGCAGAGCTGTTCGCTCGCCTTGGTCGTCGCACGCTCTTAATCGACGGCGACCTTCGTAAGCCATCGGTGGCCAAGTTGCTCGATATTGAGCCTAAGGAAACTGGTATTACAGAAGTCCTGCTAGGCCACTCATCGATGGATGATGCGACTATTGAAGGTGTGCACGAAAATCTGCGCATTCTCTCTGTTGCTGGAATTCCACCAAACCCTGTCGAGTTGCTGTCTTCGAGCCATTTCCGGAACTTTATTGAGGAACAGCGGAAAGAATACTCGTTGATCTTGATCGATTCACCGCCGGTTCTGGGGCTCGCTGATGCCCCCGAAATCGCGCAGACGGTCGATGCAACCATCTTCGTGATTGAAGCCAATCGGACCAGCGTTTCGCAAGCCAAGACAGCGCTTAAACGCCTGTCGCATGTTGGGGCGAATGTGGTTGGAGCGATCCTTACCAAATATCGCGCACTGGAGGCTGGTTCCGACTACGCGTACCAGTATCAATACCAATATTATCGCTATGGCGACGACGCGAAGTAAGCGAGGGGCGACAGGCGATGCAAGGGACTAGCGCGCGCAAGCCGCTTGTCCTGCACGTTTCTGGAGATTTTCCAGACCCAATTGTCCCGGCCAAAACACCGGTAATCCGCAGCCTTCTAAGCCTGAGCGAAGATCGCTTCAATCACCATGTGGTCTCAATCAACCGAGTGTCGCCCGGAAAAACTGGTATTGCGCGGGGAATACTGTCTGCCGGGCAACTCTCAACATCTCTGCACGAGTTCGAACACGGCTCAGCGCTGACTTATGAAGCCCCGCCGCTTGGTGTCCGTCATCGGACCAAACTCACTCAGCTTGGCGACTGGCTCGCTAATCATATCCAGGCAATGAAGCGAAGGCCCGACCTGCTTGTTGGGCACAAGCTGACTATTGAGGGGATAGTCGTGCATCGCACAGCGCAAGTGCTAGGCATTCCCTATGCTCTATCGATCCAAGGGAACACAGATACGAAAATCCTGTCTATGCGGCGCGATTTAACTGGTCTTTTCGCTGACGTTTTTCACAAAGCCGAGGTCGTTTTTCCGTTCACCCCATGGGCATTACAGCACCTCGAGGCGCGACTTGGCACACGCGAGGGTCCGACCCATCTATTGCCTTGCCCAACAGAGCTGGATCAAGTCACTCAGCCCTCGCGGAACGGCGATGGTTTCGTATCAGTCTTTCATCTCAAGAATTTCGAGAACAAAAGCCTTTCTGGCATGGTCCGTGCGCTACAATTACTCGCGAAACACGGTGAATCGCCTCCGCTTTCCGTTATCGGAGGTGGAACAGAGGATGAGATCTCTGCCTGCCGCGCGGTGGCCAAGGACTGTCCCAACGTCAGTTTCACCGGCGCGGTGGGCCGCGATGCACTCAGCCAGCGACTAAACCGCGCAACTGCGTTTGTGATGCCCTCTTATCGTGAAAGCTTCGGCCTTGTCTTTATCGAGGCGCTGTTCGCAGGCATCCCCATCATCTACCCCAAAGGCACTGCGGTCGATGGATATTTCGACGATGCGCCATTTGCGTTGAGGGTTGACCCGCGTGACCCGGAAACGATCGCGCGCGCGATGGAGCAATGTCTCGATCAAGAGGCTGAGATGAAGGCCGCTTTATCTGAGTGGCAGAAATCACCAAACGCTGAGATGTTCACACGAGTAGCCATTGCCGCGACTTTTGCTGGCGGACTTGAACGCGCCTGCAAAGCTTAAAGTCACAAGATCTATCAGTCTTTCTTAGACAGTTCGGCCTGACGTTTCTTGTAGGCTCTGCTCGCAAGTGCTGCCGCCTCGGGGTCGGTTTGACGCAGTCGATGTTCGTTCTCATCCGCCTCGATCAACCGCCCGAATTTCTCGACCTCAATCCCTTCCTTGACGATCCTTGCCGGGTTGCCAGCCACTGCGCAATGGGCTGGCACATCCTTGGTCACGACGCTTCCCGCACCGACAATTGCGCCATCGCCAATCGTGATACCGGGCAAGATTAGGCTCTTACCACCGATGAAGCAGCGCTCACCAATTCTCGTGTGCAGATAAAGGCCGCGCGTAAAATCGTGCGTCATGATGCGCGCATCGAACGCGATGTAACTCTCGGCTCCGATGTGAATCCCCGACCGAAACGTTGTATCAAGCTTTGCTGACATAGACATACGGACGCTGGGATGAATATCGAGGCCAAGTACATTGCGCTGATACCAGCTGCGCACGCTCAATATTGTGTTCCGAATCTGAACCTTCATTCTAACACCAAACAGTCCTCATGGTTTCTGTAGCAAGAAGCTTAGAACGGGCATCGTAACAAGAAACTCGCTCCGTCACATCGTTAGCCCAAGAAAGTGCGGCTTAGTGGCAGAATTTCACGCATGATCCACACACCAGCGATAGAAGCAAGGAATGCCAGCAAAGCGGTGACAACCTGTTCAGGCCCGGTGATCCGATTGAAGACACCCAATGCAGCAATGTGCACCAGATATACCCCAAACATGCAGGCGGAAACGGGTTGTAGATTCAACTGAAGCCGAGGCAGGATCAGACCCGCTAACACCGCTCCACCACCCAATAGGTAAGGCAAACTGATGCCGTCAGTTTGCCAAACCATGCAGATTGCTAACCCGAGCGCTGAGATTGTCATCCCGATTCTGGTTCGAAATGCGACGCCAAGCAGGGCTGCCGGAACAGCATGCAAAAACTGAACAATCGGTGGGTCAAAGAGGGACTGAAACTCTCGCCACCACGGAGTTGCCACAAGGAATACGAAGGCCAGAACAGCGCAAATGAGAGGCAATCGCTCACTGCGGATCTGTAAAATCGCCAAATTGACGACGAAAATGAACGGCAAGAACCAGAGATGCGTTCCATAGAAAATGGACTCGACCACGTTCATGCCTTCATGAAACGGATTGCCGTCGGCGGCGAACCGCCACCCAAGATAGAAAATCGACCAAAACGCCCACGGTAACAAAATGCGTTTTGCCATCTTGGCCGCACCACTGCTGGCAAAATATGTCGACAGGGCGGTGAATGCGATGAGGCCTGCATACCCGATGGGGCCGCCGGGCGCACCGGAATGAAAAAGGACAATCCCGAAAGCAGCGACAATTCGAACCAACTCAATATTTTGATTGCGATTCATCGCTGCCCCATTTCCTCGCCCCTTCTTGCAGCCTTTGCACACTATGAGGCGGCAAACACCTTCATCGCGATGTGCCCTATCGTTTGTAGCCGCGTGGCATAGAGCCGCGCAATGCCTGCTCAGTGAATTGTACGCGGGCTCAGACCGGGATCCTTAGACCATCGACTTGATGAGAGCTCGAAGTTCGCATTTGGCTCGCTGAGTGAATGACGCCTCCTGAAAGATCATCGCTTCAAGACTTGCAATCGGCGTATCACTTCGCACGCTGAATCTGGGTATCGGATCGCGAGCGGTTAGTCGCTCACAACCATCGCTGGAATAGATCGCGGAAAAGCCACAAGCGCGCAGCTTGCGCAAGACACGGCCGTCATATCGACCAAAAGGCAGGCCCACTTCCGCAATTGGCCGGTCGCAGATCTGCGACAGTATCGTCTGCGCGGAGCCGACTTCCTGTTCCAATTCTTCAACACTACAGTCCGGCCAAGGGAGATGTAACATCCCATGCGAACCGATTGTAAACAAGGGGTCTGCATCCAGTTCGCGCACTTGCTGAGTGGTAAGATAGCCGGGTTCATCAAGCTTTCCTGCCAACACGAAAAACATCGCTTTGCATCCACGTTCACGCAATGCAGGCGCCGCGATCATGTAGTCACTCGCATTCCCATCATCGAAGGTGATGCCTACGGGTTGATCACTCGCCTGAACCGAATCGAGAATAGCGGCAAAGCGATCCGTGTCGATCCAATAAGGCTTCTCACCGCTTTCATAAGGCCGCGCAGCTTCGCCAATCCCATGAAAATTGAGCAGAAAAGTCATTCCCGCAGTCAGCCCCGCAGCTTTGAGTGGATACGTTCGGCACATTGCAAGATTGCGCCACTTGGCCATCCCGCTTGCGCCTCAATCATAGGCGGACCTATGTAGTGATGCCCTCCCATGCGCTTTTTGAATCGAAACACGTCTGGATTGTCGACCTCATCCGCGCCGCCCAAATCATACCACCGCATACCACGTTCTCTCGCATAGCGGATCACTGCCCATTGCAACAGGAAAGAAGCGCGCAAAGCTCGTCCTTCATCATTGGTCGCGCCGAGCAAATAGACCGCCGTGATACCGCTAAACGCCCCAATATGGCCACCCACCAGACGCCCTTTATGCCAAGCAAGATGGATGGAGAAATGCTCAGGTGCCACAGCCTTTTCAGCGACCTCAGCGAAAAAACTAGCGTCTTGTGGTGAGGTAAAGCCCTTTGATTTTGCGAGATCGGTGAGCAGGGGTTGGAATTTTCGAAAATCCTCAGGATCACTCGAATTCGTGATCTGGACATCGCCTCGCTCACCGCGCCGCAAATCGGTGCGCCATTTGCCGTTCAGGGCAGCGCGCAAAGCTTCTTCTTCGGGGCCAATATCAATCAGGAAACTTTCGTAATTGCTGCTCTCGATTACCGAAAATCCGAACGGAACGCCATCATCCTCATCCGCCTTGAGCGGCGAATTGATCCGCAGAGTTAGGCGCTCTTTTCTCGCAAGTCTCAGGTAAAGAGCAGACAAGACTTGTGAGCGTGTTGATCGTCCAGGTTCCAACATCACCGGCCCCTGAGCAATCATAGCGATTCCCATTGGGAGCAATGGCAAATGCTTCACCCGTACGTTAGCGAGTGCAACAGCCACGGCACCCTCTCGCACGACGAGGTAGCGGCTTTCAGCACCTGCATGTGTCGCCGCAATCGTGGCATAGGCCGGGAATTGCCTCCAACTTGCGGAAGGCGCCTTAGCCAGCAAAGCCAAGGCTTCCTCCTCGCCGATCTGTTCGACCATCAAGTCGGGGGACAGGGCCGGTTGTGCAAGCATGGGCATCGCGATAGCGGCGCTGGAAACAGATTGAAATAGTGCGCGGTCTGATTTATCGCTGCGCCGCAACATCCGCTATCGCCATTATTATAAGAAGCGATGATCCATGGCATCCGCCGCTCCCGTCACTATCGGGCAATCCAGCACCAAAATCCGTCTTCGCGATGATGTGACCACTGATGTATCAGTCGTCATCGTCAGCTATAATACTTGCGAAATGACCAAAGCGTGCGTTGCGTCGGTCATAAAGCATAAGGGCGATTTGGTTGTCGAAATCATCGCGGTCGACAACCAGTCGAGCGATGGCAGCGCCGCCGCATTGCGCGATGCGTTCCCCGACATCACCGTCATCGACAGCCCCGCCAATGGTGGATTTGCCTACGGGAATGGGATCGGATTTGAACAGGCGCGAGGTCGATTTGTGCTACTACTCAATCCTGACACACAGATTTATCCGGGAGGGCTTGAGGCTTGCGTTGAATATATGGACGCCAATCCCAAAACCGGAATTATGGGACCCCGCGTACTGCTTGAGGATGGAACCCAGCAATCTAGCATGATGCGTTTTTTAGGCCTTACTCAATTCTTCTTTATCATCTTTCTCCCCAGCCTATGGCTACGCAACACATCATGGTTTGGCGACCTTCGTTACGCGCGGCTGTCGCGTGATGAGGTGAATGCCGTTGATGCGGTTTCTGGATGTTTCATGTTTGCGAGACGCAAGGTGATCCAAGACGTTGGCGGTCTCGACACCCGCTTCTTCATGTATGGTGAGGAGGCAGAATGGTGTTCCCGCGTTCGGCGCGCAGGATGGGATATCGTCTATAATCCAGCGATCGAAATCCTTCACCATGGCGCAGCGAGTACGGCGCATATGAGCGAATGGAAGGCGGTCGAAATGACGCGTGGCCATATCCTCTTCTTGCGCTTTACCCGCGGGCCCTTTGTCGCATGGCTGGGAACACTACTGATGGCTTTGCGAGATCTCGTGCGAGCGCCTTTTCATATACTTCTGGCAATCACAAAGGGTTTTCGCCTGCCGCAAAACAGCAAGGCGTGGTGGGCGCGGCTAAGGTTTGAATTGGGTGCGCTGTTCAAGCTTCCTAAGGGGCAAACCGTTGTACTGCCTCATCCAGACAAAGTACGAAAATGAAGAGGCTCGCGATTTCATCCATTCGCGCGGCCGGGCATGCCGTGTTGTGGCCGCTTGAACAAAGCATGTTGAGCAAGGCGGACACAGCACCGCCCCCTGTCTTCATCATCGGCGCGCCGCGATCGGGCACCTCTCTGCTTTATGAGTTAATGATCACGCGGTTTCGCTTTGCCTACATGTCGAATGCAGCGCACAGGTTTTACAAAACGCCGCTTGCCGCCAGCCGCATCTTCGCAAAGCCAATCGACGAGTGGCAGGGTAATTTTACCAGCAGCTATGGTCATATCGACGGATGGGGTGCACCCAATGAGGGTGGGTGGATTTGGCAACGCTGGCTAGCCGACGGTGACTGGCGCGACGGAGCGAATTTCCCAGAAACTTCAGCCATCGAATTGCGGTGTTTGTTGGCTGGGTTTTCGCATCTTGCCAACGCACCATTCCTCAACAAGAATGTGATGCATTCGAACCGCTTGCGATTGATGCACCGCATTTGGCCCGACGCACTTTTTGTTGAGGTGCGCAGAGACGCGCTTGATAATGCGCGCTCGATCATACGGGCTGAGCGCGCAGAAGGTGGTCCGAAAAAGCACAGCGATGAATGGTGGTCAGTCCGCCCGCGCTTGGCCAAGCTTTACGCCGGAAAACCAGATAGTCAGCGCGCCGCAGCCCAAGTGGTCGGCGTTACTCAAGATATAGCAGAGGATATCGCGGAGATAGGGGCAAACCGGTTGCTCTCCGTTGACTATCTCGACATGTGCCGCAATCCCGGCGCCGTGTTGACCCAAATCGCGCAGTTTTTAGTATCGAATGGTGCAGCAGTGGAGGATCGCGGCACAGTGCCTAATGCATTCCCTGTGCGCCCATCAAAACCGCTAGACCATGCAGATGAGGCAGAAGTAACTGCAACACTTGGTGTGCTGATGCAAAACGAGACAAAGGCCAAGCCATGAATACCATGCCAACTGATGAATTCCGCACGGCCTATCACGACCATGTACGAAACGATGTGGTCCCTCATGTTCCAAAATGCGGCGGCAAACTGCTCGATTTTGGTGGCGGAATCGGTGCGACAGCTGCGCATTTACGAGCAGCAGGTAATGTTAAAACCGTCGGTGTCGCCGATCTGGTGGACAACACTGCGTCGCCAACGGATTTGGATTTTTCCTATCAGGCCAACTTGGAAGAAGAAGGCCTGATCCAGCAGATCGTTGCAGAACAAGGCAAGTTTCAAGTGATCCTTGCGCTCGATATACTCGAACATTTGCTAGATCCTTGGACCACTGCCAGACGGCTTGCCGACGCTTTGGATGATGGCGGCTATTTGGTGGTTAGCTTGCCCAATATTCGTAACTACAAAGCGCTCGCGCCGCTGCTTTTGCGGAATCGCTGGGATTATCAGGACGCAGGAATCCTTGATCGCACGCATTTGCGCTTCTTTGTCGAATCAACCGCGCGCGATCTTGTTCAACAAACCGGGCTCAGCATTCAAAAAGTGGCACCATCACCCTCTGGCGGGCGTAAGGTCGCGCTGTTTCGCTCGCTCACTCTTGGGCTGTTGAACAGCTTCACTGACAGACAATATGTTATCGTTGCCCAAAAACAGGGTTAGAGTTCACCTGACTCAGCCGCTCTAAGAAACTCGCCGATATCGGTTTGGAGCATAAGCGGCACTGCTTTACGAACGCGTGCATCGGCCCAATCCCACCATTGCAGCGCAATCAGTCGGTCAATGATCTCTTTGGAGAACCGTGACTTGATCAGTTTCGCCGGCTGTCCACCCACGATCGAATAGGGTGCCACGTCCTTGTTGACGAGCGCCCTTGCAGCGATCACGGCCCCATCGCCAATCGTGACACCCGACATGATCATCGCCTCGCGACCAACCCAAACGTCGTTGCCAATTTGGATGTCTCCTTTTGACGCAGGATGCCCCTCGATATGGGCGAATTCAGGGTCGATGTCGGAAAATGGATAAGTCGTCACCCAGTCCAACCGATGACCACCGCCCAGCATCAGCTTCACATCCGCTGCAAATGAGCAATACTTCCCAACCGTAAAAGTCGTGTCATCGCCAAAACCGATGACTTGCAGCCCACCATAACTATGCGCGCCAATGTCAGCGTCAGGATACGCATCTTTCAGAAAGCGCGGCGGCGCTTTGCCCAACAGTTTCCCTTTGGCGCGCCGGATAATTGAATTTGCCATAGAACGCGATTGCTAGACGTAACGCAGGTGCCTGCCAACAAAGGAAGGCATGAACTGATTGCTCATCTCCTCCAACTCACGAGGTATACGGTGCGCCAGCAGAGCGATAAAAGCGATTGTCACCCCGCTTCCAATCGCCCACCATTCTAGCGAGAATGGCTGAGACAAAAGGTTTACCGCTACTCCCGACCCCACCAGCATCCCGCATAATGCGAGCATTGGCGGCATTGAAAACGCACCAGAGGAGAAACGGTGTAGCAGTGCAAAATCCACTGCAGTGCGGACAGAAAACACGATTGCAGCACCGATCAACCCAAAGCTGGTGATGACCCAGTACATAGCTCCGACGTAAAACGGCAATTGCGCCAGCAGCACGAGAGTCACAACATGCGGACGCCCAGCTGCCTGCAAACGGCTGTATGGGATGATCCCGAACGCATTCGCCCAATAGCCAAGCAACAGGACGATAGCGATAGGTCCCGCTTGGTCGGCAATGTCCTTTCCTATCCAAAGGGTTAGAAATGGCCGGATCAGAAAAATCGCAGCGATGATGACTGGCGTCACGATCAAATTGACCACCAGCATGGAACGCTTTGCGAGGTAACCCGCACGCTCTGCACTGGCCTCAGCCATCCGGGGAAACAACGCCATCGCGATAGCCCGCGGCAAGATGGAAATGCGCTGCACAATCTCAAAAGGCACTGTGTAGATCGTAACTGCAATCGCAGAAATTAAGGCCCCAATAAAGAACCTGTCGATCACCACCAAAAGTGGACTGATGATTGAAACGACTGTCACCCAGCCGCCAAATTTGAGCAGTGCGATCCACTCGCTTTGGTCAATTGTGGGCAAGGTCCGCTTGAGCAAATGCGCATGCGTGCGATGCAGAAATATCCCGAGGCCAATCGCCCGCGCAATGATGGCCGCGATGATCAACCCAACTAATTGCGGACCGACTAAATAGGCAATGGCGAGCGGGAACAGCTGAAACAGGCTCGCACCGGCGACGGTGGACATATTCACGTCGAGGAATTTTTTTCGTCCCTGCAAAGCGCCTGATGCCACGCCAGTAAGAGTAGCAATAGGCACTGCCATCGCCAGCCAAGGCACTGCACCAAGCGCTTCGTCAATCAACGTAGGATCAGCCTGAAACTGATGACGAAAGAAGTAATTGGCCCCAAAATAGAGCAGAACGCCACCGACAATGCCGATGCCGATATTGACCAAAGCCGCCGTCCAAAAAACTCGAGCGCGGTGTTCGTCACTGCTATCATGCAAAGCCGCAATTCGCTGTGCGGTGGCTCTTCCAAGGCCTAAATCGAATAGGCCGAAATAACCAAGGATGAGCCAAGCAATAGCGAGCGCACCATAGCGCTCAATCCCCACTGCTTCGATGTAAAATGGGATTGTGAGCAGCGCGAGCGCAAGCGGTGCTACTGATCCCGCGATATTGTAGAGGCTATCTCTGCCGATGCTCATGGCATTCCGAGCGTCAGGGACGTTTGACTATGCGCTGAGGCTGTGGACCACGTTCCAGCATATGCATTGGCACAGCGACGCGAACCTTTGCCCCCTGCCGCGCAACGGGTGCCTTCGCCAGTGACAACGCAATCGCGAACATCATGTAAAACCAATAAATCGCGCCGCCGAAAAACGCGACCGAGAAGCCCAGCAAGATAATCGAGAACAAGGCAATGGCGAGCCCCACTCGCAGACGGCGCTCGTCTTCTGGAACTCTCGCAGATGAAGCTGAAAGCAAAACCACACCAGCGATAGCGACTGCAAGTGTAGAAAGTGCCGGTATCAATCCGTGCCGCATGGCGAGCAGAAGCCAATGATTGTCGACGCTCGCAGTAAGCATCCAGACCGGGCGCTCATACTCTGAAAAACCGATGCCGAACCAGGGATGCTTTTCGACCGATCGTGTACCGTATTCCCAGATAATGCGCCGAAACGCAGACGTCTGAGGGTTGAGCGTAAAACTGGAGAAAAAGACGATTACGCCGCGGTCCGTCATAAAGTGCAGAACCAGCAACATGAGGCCGAAAATCGGTAGGATAATCCTCCAAGAAATAAACTCAAGGATGCGCTGAAGCCAATCGATCGTCATCAGCAAAATGCCAATAATTAACGCCAGAAAGGCCGCTGAACTCGCCGAAAAGACGGCGAAGAAGGACGCTCCAAGACCGATGAAGAGCGGCCATTTGCGAATGCCCGACATAAAATACAGGGGCAGAAAGCCCGCCAGAAGGATGCCAGCCAAGATCGGATGGGGGAACGGCCCCGTTGCGCGTAAAATACCTAGTCTTCGGTCAATAAAGACCTCGCGAAGGCCAACGGCATTGCCGCCTTCATATGCGGAAAGATTCCCGAAAACAGATGCCGCAGCCGGCCTTATTAGGGGTCGAGCCGCCATCACTTCCATCAAGAGTGTCGCGCCTGCGAGGAAAAGACCGGGAGCGACAAATATAAGGAACCGCCGAAAATCATTCGAATCTCGAAAGCACAATCGTCCGGTCAGAAATGGTATCACGACATCGAAAGCAAGAATGCCGCCCCGCCTCAATCCAACCCCAGGCCCGTAGAAGACCATAAAGGCCAAAACCATCCAAAAGACCCCAAATAGGAACAGTGCATCCCACAAGGTCCAGGCCGTTTGACGTTGCATCAAGCGGTGGAAAATCCATGGCAAGATTACGAATGCGGCCAAGCGAGTTGGGTAGAGATTTTGTTCGGCCAAGCTAATCCGGATCTCGGATGGTAGCAGGACCGAATAGAACAAGATCACCGCGGGCAAGATGACTTTCAGCGCACTCGTATTAGGTTGCGCCTGTGCCGGTACAGCAATCCGGTGAGGACCTCTCACTGGTCTTTGAGCGGGTGATGTCGCCATAGCAGCGGTATAGGGGCATCGAACAGCCGTGCAAGACCTAGGCGATATGGGGGTCCAATTTCGACAGGGAGCTAAAACCATTTTCCTACTCAATTGAATCAAAATACATGAGTTCATGTTTTGTTCCATTAAAAGGATGTCCTCTTGTTCGAAGACCCATTCGAAAACAGCGCCAATAGTCTGATTGCCCCCTCTTCTGATTGTTTTGCAATCACTCCAAACGATTTGCAGGATCTCACTAAAGCGACGAAAGCGATCTATATCGGCTCTGGCGGCGATCTCACGGTTCGTCCCGTCGGCTCAAACGCTGATGTGACTTTTCGCAATGTCATCGGCGGCAGCATCCTTGATGTTCGAGTTCGAGCGGTACGCGAGACCGGCACCACTTCGTTCGATATCGTCGGTTTGGTCTGATGGGGCGGCGCGGACTTGGGCATGGAATTGCCCGGAAAAGACCTCAGTTTCTTGGTGCACTTGGCAACACCCGTGCGATTGCAAGACTCTTGCCTGGCCTGCTTTGGGATGGAACCGAAGGGACCGGCTTTGCCACGATCCCTGTCGATCCCGAACGCCAAACCGCCAAGCCCGCGCTGCGCCTACTTGAACCTCCAAACCAACACTTCACGAACAGTCTGATCGTCGGTGCGTTGGCCTTTGCGAACAACGGCGGCACGCTGATCGACGGCATTCAAAAAGTGCGGTTCCATTTTGAAGGCAACGCGATTGACGTGTTTGGTCCCTCGACCCGTACATTGCGGCGCGCGGATGGCTCTGATTACCAATGCCTTGGCTATTGGGTGGAATTGCGCAAACCGTTGCACGAAAGCGGACCCGGGCAACTTTACATCGAAGCGTTCCCCACCGATCCGACGATGCAGAACCGGATAATAGGCCCCTACCGCTTCTCACCCGTTGTTCAATTGCACGACTATGATCTCACCGTCACACCATCGCAGCCCGTTTCGTCCACCAACTTTCATGAGGTCAACGACGCACTCGACTTCCTGAAAGTCGAAGAAGCGGACAATCCGCGCATTCACATCACTGAACCGCATCCCGACGGATTTTACGGTTTGCCGATATCGGGCGGCACCTATGCTGGAGGGCGAGGGCGTTGCCTGATTCAAGCCACCACGCCTGTGACCTTTGGAAATCCGGAATACACGACCGATGCCGCAGCGACGATGCGGCCGCGCTATGATGGGCTGCATTTCTATGGCGGTAACATCACATTCGATATGCGTTATGTCTCGCAAATCGTTGATGAAAAGTTGGGCGAGTTACCTTGGTTTGATGGGGTCAATTTCACCATTTCGGGCGCTGGTCGCGGCGAATATTGGCGCGATGGCACAAGGCCTCTTCCATGGATCGCTCGCAATGGTGCCTGGTGGACGGAGTGCTCCTTTGACAATGTGAAAGAGCCGGTGATTTTTTCGCCACTCGCTCGCGGTTGCATCATGGAAGAAGGTTACGGCGATGTCGCAACGGACGCATTATGCGTTGTTGGCAATCGCATCAACGATTGGACAAGCGCACCTGTGTGGCAAGAAAATGCTGATGCGATCACGATCTCCGGTCCGGCTAACTCTACCATCTCAATCGCAGGCGGGAACGACACCAATGGTCGGGTGATCACTGCGGATGTTAGCGGCTCATCGGTTGGCACATTTACGGTCGGATCGGGTGAAACCTACTTCACTGGTGCAATTGGTGATGGTTACACCATTCAAGACGTGGCTGATTGGATCAATGGCCTTGCCGGCTGGAACGCAGTTGTGATCGACAACACACGCCGAGCATCCGCTCTGTCATTGGCAGGGCAAAAAGGGGCTGCCGTCACCGATATCGACACTTCGATTGGGGCAACATTCGTAACCTATTTCGATCTGCACACCGATTGGTATTCGCAAAACCAAGCCGGGCCAGACGAAAACGTCATTTCATTCGGGAATGTGACATCTGGTTTCAAAGGACAAAGCATCTTTGTCACCGCCGACAAAGGCGCAAAGGATTTCTTCTTCGTCAACGATGCGTTTGACAATGAACCCGACCTCAACCTCAGCCAGCTCGAAGGCCCGCATAGTCACGTCGTCATTGCGCATGTGTCTTCAACCACCCAAAACCTTTTGTTGAGGGTGCAAACAGACTACAATCCTGACAACTATTGCTTGATCGCCAACAACGCGTTTTCTGCGATCACTTGGTCATCTGTCGGGACACCTGATCCTGATCTTACCATCGCTAACAACGTGTTGGATGGTTCATCAACTATCCCGCAATTTTCAACTGGCACAACCATTGCTGGCACGCCGCAAACCAAGTTTGCAAGCGCCGCAACCGGTGATTTTACCGCGGCTGGCGATTTGCTTAACAACGCTAAAGTCTCCGCCTTTGAATTTGATGGCCAAGGACGTCCGCGTGGCGCAGTAGAGCCCGCTGGTGCGTTGGGTCTTGGCGTTGCTGAAGCACGTGAGTATCCCTCGTCTGCGGCCGTGATACCCACGCCTCCCCCTATTCAGGACAGCTTGAAGTTCGCATCCGTGCGCTTCCCGCCGGAGAATGGAGAGAACGCATCGAGTGTGAATGGGGGCCTTGCGATCCGTGACTCAAATGCACTGCTCGAGCGCACTAACCCGGGAGACACACCGCTGCTCGCAGCCGAAGGTTCGCTTGCGGTGCTGTGGAAGGTGCCGCGCGACATCTACAATGGCCTCAAACGTTCGCCGATTATCCTGGGGACCGACCGAAGCGCAGCGAGCCTTACAGCGGCCAATCAACTCCGCCTCTCTTATGTGAGCGGCGCTGACAATTCGAATGAAGCCAATGTCGGGAAATTCCGACTCTTCCTTCAAGGCGATCCAGCCAATGGCAGCTTGGACATCTATTCGGCTAACGTGCCTCAGAGCTTTTCTGATTGGCTGATCGTTGCGCCGCGAGTTTCCAGCGGCTCGATAACTCTCGACGTGTTTGATCTAAGCAGCGGTACGAAGCTTGCTGGACCAAGCACCGCTCTTCCCGCTTTTTGGGCAGGTCTCTCCGCATTTGCTCGCGATCTTGGTCTAGGAATTTTCAGGCCCGATCAGTTTCCTCAAGACCATACCGATCTGTTCGGAAACACAGGATATGCTCGCGGTGAATGCGCGGGACTCTTATTCCTTGAAAGCAGCGGCTCTGACACTGAGTGGGAGAGCTTTTCTCAAGGTGGTGACCCTTTGACCATTTGGCCCCAAGCGGTGCGGGCATGGTTCCCGTTGACCGATGGAGAGTCACTTGACCTTGCCCCACGAAGCAATCTGACCGCAGCGGTCGCGTATTCATCCGATCTTTTGCAAGTGGGCACCCTGCTGCCTGGATCCACCGCGAGAGCGCAGACGCAAGCGAAGTTCCTGCAAGTGAATGAGATGCCCGACCCTGCACTTGTGCCTGTCTATCAGGCGACAATGCGCGGTGATTTGCGTGTCACCTTGAGCATGGCAGGCCAAGTCTCAGGCGCGATGATCGAAGCTCAATTCCTCGATCATACCGGGCTGGTTCATGTGGATTGGACACCGGTAGGCAACGCTGTCGCCAATGGCGAGGTCACAATTTCCGCCAATCTCGAACCGCGAATATATCGCGCTCGGTTCCGCATCGTGGGTAGCGACCAATGCGAGGTGAATTCAGACATAGTCGTGGGACCCGGCATACTCGTAAACGGTCAAAGTCAGTGCGACTTTACCTTTGGCCTTGGCCTCAATGAGCTCGACAATGCCTCGTCAGCTCTAACATTTGATCCGGGACTTGGTGAGCGAGCTTTTGTTGCAGCGCGCAGGCGAGTTGCAACCGCTGCCTTGCAAAGACCGTCGATCTACCGAGCGGCGGAAAAACCGGGAACAATCGGCGACGGTTTTCTCGCGGCGGCCAACACATTGGCCGCTAGCATCCCAACGCATTGGCCAATCATCTTGATCGAAACATCGGTAAGCGGCACGACGATTGCTGATACGCTTGCTGATGCTGCATCACCAACGTCTACATCGCCTGACAATCGCGATATGGCTGATATCTATTCCATCACCGACCTATTAATGGGCCGGGATACTCAGGATCGTGCGGTTATCACCTGTTGGACTCAATTCTGGCACTCAAGCGGTTCAATCACGGACTATGCGCAAGAATTTTTGCCGCCACTGCTTGATGGCACACCAACCTCGAAAGTCCCTGTCATTGATGAATACCCTTATTCGGGCACTTCGATCCACCCGGCCTTTCCATTCGTGCACCTGGAACCAAACCGCAATATCAGCGCCACCGCCACAAGCGATCCTGCAACGGGCGAAGACGTTAGGCGAGAGCACCTGACACGTCAGAATTTGCGCGATAACGAAGCAGCCTATGCCTACACGCTCGGTGCGCCAAGTGATGTGCACCGGCTAGCGCAGAACGTTTTCACCCACCCTGACATGGGAGAGCCTTATGGTTCTGCCTTTGTAGCCCAACTTGCGATGCAATCGGTGAAACCGGTACTTGGCCTCGCCGGAGGATATTCGGGGCCTGTCGCAGCCTCGAACGCCGCGTTTGTCGACACTGATAACCAGGCGATTGACATCACTTTTACAGGCCCCGGTGGTTTCGCATTGGGCGTCTTGAATGGCGGAGCAGTCAGCGGCTTTGAAGTCGGTAACAATGCCCAAGGCTTTTCTGCCGCAATCATTGCTGGTGACACTGTCCGTCTCATCAAAGATAGTGGGGCGTGGAATAGTGATATTGAGGTTGAACTAAAACCGGGCGGCCCAGGTGACTATGGCGCTAGCCACGATGAAGAAGCCTATATCAATGGCGCCTTGATCAACACGGCTGATGGTTGCCTCGTTCGCGGAAGCGGCGTTGCTCTAGTGGCAAGTGGAGGTGGAGCTACCGGTCCTGCCCCAGGCAGTGATCCTGAAAGTGAACTGATTGCAGCAATGGATGCAGCCGGCGGTCAAAACGCGTACCATGACTACACCATCGCCGGTGGTACGCCTTGGAATTCACTTGATCGCACCGCCAACGGCAATGATCACACCCAATCGATCGGTTTCCGTTCTCCCGGCAGCAATGGTGAATTTGACGGCACCACAGCGGCTCTCCAATCAATTAATGGCGGAACTTTCACTGTCACCTTGGCCTTCACAAAGAATGATGCCAGCACCCGCGGCTTCTTTGTCGCCATATCCAACAATCCCGGCATACAATATCTGCAAGGGAGCAACATCCCGCCGGTCTATGCGACCAAAGTCAACGGAGTTGCTATCAGCACAGAGGACGCGTTTTACACCGCGCTCCATCAGGCCGGACAGGTCGTGATTGAGATTACCGGGATTGATCGTACCAGCGACACTATCCTAACAGTCGGACGCAACTCTGCGTCGGCGCAGGGCACGATACCTAAAGTCGCCGTGATCGATGAGATCGCGATTGGCCCAGACCTCGCACAAGCCCGAGCTAACGCGATCGCAGCTGTGGTGACGTAACACTGAGGCGGTCGTTGCGACGCACTAGTCCGTCAGCAACGGCCGCCACCATTTCTCATTTGAAAGATACCAGCGCAACGTCTGGCGCAGCCCTTCGTCAAACCCGTGTTGTGCGACATAGCCCAGCTCGCTGCGCGCTTTGGTTTCATCGATAGCGTATCGGCGGTCGTGGCCCGCGCGATCTGTCACGAAGGTCTTCAGACTCTCACTCTTGCCGCCCTTTGCTGCCGGTGCCTCCGGATAGCGAGCATCCAAGCCATCGACTTCCTCAAAAACGCGATCAACCTCGCGGCAGATAGCGTCGATCACTTCCATATTGGGCAGTTCTGCCCCGCCACCAATATTGTAGGTCTCGCCCGGCTTGCCTTTGATCAAGCACGCTTCAATCCCGCGGCAATGGTCCTCAACGTGCAACCAATCGCGCACGTTCATTCCGTCACCGTAAATAGGCAGCGCTCTGCCTGAAAGCGCGTTGAGAAAGAACAAGGGGATCAGCTTTTCGGGGTATTGATAAGGCCCGTAATTGTTCGAACAATTGCTGGTCGTCACATTCAACCCATAGGTGTGGTGATACGCGCGAACCAGATGATCTGACGCTGCTTTTGACGCGGAATAAGGCGAGTTTGGTGCATAAGGGGTAGTCTCGCTGAACGCGGGATCATCACTACTCAGCGACCCGTATACCTCGTCGGTTGAGATATGGTGGAAGCGGTGATCTTTCCCTTCATCACGATCAAGCCACATCGCCCGAGCGGCTTTCAAGAGGCTATTGGTCCCCAGAATATTAGTGTCGATAAAGGCATCTGGGCCGGTGATTGATCGGTCGACATGACTTTCAGCGGCGAAATGCACGATCGTTGCAATATCATGTTCGTGCAGCAATCTTTCGACCAGCGCCTGATCTCGAATATCTCCTTCAATCAATTCTGTATTTGGCGCATTGGCAATCGTAGAGCGGTTGCCCGCATAGGTCAGCGCGTCGAGCACGATCACCCGATCATCGGGATGCTGCGCATTCCAGAAATGCACAAAATTGCCTCCGATAAAACCAGCCCCACCGGTCACAAGCAAGTTAGCCAAGGGACGCTTCCTCTTTCAGCATAAGGCGCAAGTTCTGGCGCCAATGGATATGTTCATCGCCGAGCAGTTCACGCGTTTTCCGACTATCCAATAGTGAGAAAGCCGGGCGGCTCGCCTGGGTTGGATAATCGGCAGTCGCGATGGGTTTAATCGTTGGTACTGCCTCGATCAGTCCGAGCTCATGCGCGTCTTCGGCAATCGCCACCGCAAAGTCGTACCAGCTGATCTCTCCCGCATCGCTATGATGATACGTCCCCGATGCGCCTTTCTCAATCAAACCCCAAATGGTCTGTGCAAGGCCGGTCGCCCAAGTGGGTGAACCGACTTGATCCGCCACTATTCCAAGCTCCGAACGCTCATTCATAAGCCGGATCATGGTTCGCACGAAGTTCGCGCCACCGGCTGCATAAACCCATGCAGTTCGGACAAGTAGATCGGTCGCTGCCAGGCGGTCCTCTCCGGCGGCTTTGGTCCGGCCATAGGCGCTGATGGGTGCGCGCGTATCGTCCGGCTTGTAGGCGGTCGATGAACTGCCGTCGAAGACGAAGTCAGTCGAGACATGGACCAACTTTCCACCGGTCTGAGCCATTGCCTCTGCCATAATTCCAACAGCATCGGCGTTGATGGCGTAAGCGAGATCCTCTTCACTCTCCGCCTTATCGACTGCGGTATAGGCGGCGGCGTTGATCAGGATCTCAGGCGCCTCAACAGCCAATCGTGCACGCAGCATCGCCGTATCAGTGAGATCAACATCCTCGACATCAATTGCACAGATATCGGCATGTTCAGGCGCGGTGCTTTGCAAAGCGCTGCCGAGCTGTCCGGCTGCCCCTGTTATCAATACCCTCATGCGAAAACCGGCACATCCGACAATGAAAGGCCCTTCGTGTCCTTGTCCGAAATGATCGGATCAACATCGCAAGCGGGCCAATCGATGCCAACCGCTGGATCATCCCATGCCAAGGTATACTCTGATTGCGGCGCATAGGGGGTAGTGCATTTATAGAGAAAATCGGTGTCGTCCGCCAAGGTAAGGAAACCATGCGCGAACCCCTCTGGCACCCAGAACATGCGGTTGTTCTGAGCCGTCAGCTCGACCCCCACCCATTGGCCGAAATGTGCAGAGCTCTTGCGCAAGTCCACAGCCACATCGAACACAGCGCCCCGCGTCACACGCACGAGCTTGCCTTGCGCGCCGGGGTTTTGGAAATGCAATCCCCGCAGCACGCCTCTTTGCGACCGGCTGTGATTATCTTGCACCCATGTCATGTTGAAACCAGCTTCAGCGAAGCTCGCCTCATTCCATGTCTCCATGAAAAATCCACGCGCATCACCAAACATACGCGGCTCAATAATCATCAGACCGGGAATTTTAGTTTCAACGACCTTCATGAAAAGACCGACTTCTCAAGCAGTTGGATCAGATATTCACCGTAGCCAGATTTGCGCAGCGGCTCCGCAATGCGGGCTAATTGTTCGTCATCGATAAAGCCCTGCCGCCAAGCGATCTCTTCGGGGCAAGCAATCTTCAAACCCTGGCGCTCTTCAGTAATGCGTACATATGTTGCCGCATCGAGCAGCGAGGAATGCGTGCCTGTATCCAGCCAAGCAAAACCACGTCCCATAATCTCAACCGACATTGCACCTTCATCCAGATACAGCCGATTGAGATCGGTGATCTCCAATTCACCGCGCGGTGATGGTTTGAGGTCACGCGCGCGATCAACCACGGTTTCATCGTAGAAGTAGAGGCCTGTCACAGCGTAGTTTGATCGCGGCTCGGCTGGCTTTTCCTCAATCGAAACCGCTGTGCCGCTTTTATCAAATTCAACCACGCCGAAGTCCTTCGCATTGGTCACGCGATAAGCGAATACGGTCGATCCAACGGGTTTTGCATTCGCGCTATTCAGCAACTCTGGCAAACCATGGCCGTAAAAGATGTTGTCGCCAAGGATCAGTGCGCTTGGATGTCCGGAAACAAAATCCGATCCAATATGAAAAGCCTGCGCCAGTCCCTCTGGCTTAGGCTGCACAGCATAGGTCAGATTGACGCCAAAATCCGATCCATCGCCCAATACGCGCTGAAACTGTGCAGCGTCCTCTGGTGTGGTGATGATCAGTATGTCTTGTATACCCGCCAGCATCAGTGTGCTGAGCGGGTAATAGATCATTGGCTTATCAAAGATCGGCATCAACTGCTTCGACACACCGCGGGTCAACGGGTAAAGCCGCGTGCCGGATCCGCCCGCTAGAATGATACCTTTACGTCGCTGAGCCAATGTCTCTTATCCCTACCCCGCAAGAGGGCATTTCGCATCGCAGCACGGCATGAGGGGGTCAACACCTAATGTCGCGCGGCGGGATAGGAGGGTGCGGGGCGCTGGTCAAAGCCGACGAATTGCCCCATTACGGTGCAACCGGCCCTGCTAATTTCGAGAAAGCCTCTGCCAGTTGGGCCATCATTAGGTCCTCACTAAGATTATGACTGACACGCCCGACATCGACGAATTTCTGGCAGCTACAGTCCGCGCCGTCCGCGCTGGCGAGACTTCGCTTTGGTCAATTGACGCCGACACAGTTTGGACACGTGTATGGACCCGGATCGAGTATCACGGAATTCCCTTGTTGCTTCATCGCCGCGCAGAATTGCTGAGCAATTGGCCGCTACCTCTACTTGAACGGATCGCGGAGGAAGCCCGGCTAATGGTTCTGTGGGAGACGACCCACCATGATGTTGTCAGCACGCTTATAGGCGAATTGAAGGCAGCCGATATTGCCAGCGTCGTTATGAAAGGCACTGCCCTGGCCTATGGACTGCATGATGAACCCGCGATGCGAAGGCGCGGAGACACCGATCTGCTGGTCCGCCCCAAAGACAAAGAGCAATCGCGCGCGATCCTGAAGAGGCTCGGTTGGTATCGTAAGCCCGACCCTCACGGTCTGAACTATCAAGAAGGGTGGCTGCACGATGCGGCTGGATTTTTCATCCATGCCCTTGATCTGCACTGGGAGCCATCCGAGCGCGCAGTGCTTCATAGCGTTTTGCCAACGGATCAGTTCTTCGAGAGAAAACGGCCATTACCAGCGTTTTGCGAAGAGGCATTTCAACCTGATAACGCGACCATGATACTGCACGCTGCGGTCAATCAGAAATGGCACTCGTTGCATGGCTACGATGCCGAAGAGGCGCGATTGGCGAGCCCTCGCCGCCTTATCTGGTCGGTGGATTTTGATCTGCTGGTTGGATCAATGACTGACGATGACTGGGCTAATCTGACGCGGCATTGCACAGCTGAGCGCGCAGGCCCTCTGGTCGCGGAGGCCTTGTGTGGTGCTCAACATGACTTGGGCACCGTATTGCCCGAGCAATTCTTGGCCGAGTTGGAAGCGCATACGATCCACCCCGATATAACGGCCTATTTCACGAATCTCGACGGGCTCAGCCAATTCTGGCTCGATCTGCGTAAAACACCCGGTGCTCGAGCAAAGGCGCATCTGATCCGCAGTCGTGCCTTGCCTCCACGTCAGCATTTGATGGAGAAGTATCCGGGCGCCCAAAGCTGGCCAACGGCAATTTTGCAAGGACGCCTAATGGTTGAAACTGCTGGTCGCATCATGCGCCGGGCTGTGGCTCGATGAGTTTTGGTTTCTGGGCGCAATGGACTAAGCGGTTCCGGTGGCAATTGACCCTTATCGGAGTGCTGACTTTGCTCAGCTCGATCGCAACTCTGGCTGTGCCATGGTTTGCGGCACAGGTGTTGGGCGGAGTGGTTACAAGCGGTTCTGAGGCATCTTCGGGCTTCGACCTTTCACAAGCAATCATCCCTCTAATCGCCGCGCTAGTCGCCCTCACGGCGCTCAATGTTGCCTCAGCAATTGTTTCAGAACGCGCCTCGCTTAAGATTCTCACCGAGCTTCGCAAACGCATCTACAATCATGTCCAGATGATGCAGCTCAGCTTTCATGATGCCTCGCGCAGCGGCGATATATTGGCACTCACATCATATGAGGTGGGCAATCTGAGCGACTTTTTGGCCAACACGATCGCCAATGCGCCCGCTATGATCCTAACAGCGATCGGGGCGATGCTCGTCTTGTTTTGGATCGACCCTGTGATGGCCATGATCGTGCCGCTGCTGATCCCAGTCTTCACGATCATGGCGCGTTTGGCTGGTAGGCGGTTGCGTGGACTTTCTGGCGAGGTGCGCGCTGCGGAGGTGGACCTCATCGCGATTGCAGAGCGTGATCTGGAAATGCTTCCCGCCATTAAGGCTTACGCGACCGAAGAACACCATCGAAAAGAGTTTGCCGCAGCTGCTGAAAACTCGCGACATTTGGCAGCGAAGCAAGCTCGGCTTAACGCCTTTATCGGACCTGTTATGGCGCTGATCGCGGCATTGGCAGCCATTGCGATGCTGGTGTTCGGCAGTGAGACGCTGAGCGAGGGTCGCGGGTCTGCGGCCGAACTGTTTGCATTCCTGCTCTACGCCGCGCTTTTGACGCGGCCCGTGGGCAGTCTTGCAGCGATGTACGGCTCTTATCAGATGGCACGCGGCACGCTCGTCAGGCTGGAGACAGTTTTAGCGCTTGAACCGGAGGCGGGCCACGCAAGCGGGAAGAGTGTAGAGCGCGCGAACGGTGAAATCGTATTTGAGAAATTGGGCTTTTCCTACCCGGACAGGTCTCCTGTGTTCACTGGGTTGGACCTCACAATCGCGCCGGGAGAAATCGTCGCGCTAACGGGCGATAATGGTGTCGGAAAATCGACACTCGTTCGATTGCTGTTGCGTTTCTACGATGCTCAGGCGGGTCGGATCCTGCTGGACGGCGATGATATTAGAAATTTGAATGTGCAGGATTTGCGTCGGCAATTTGGCTACGTCCCCCAGCGCGCCCTTTTGTTCAACGGAACAGTGGCGGAGAACATCGCCTTTGGACAAACCGTCAGTGATCCTAGGGCCGCGGTCAAGCGCGCTTCCCAATTGGCTCAAGCCGAGGGTTTTATCAGCGCGCTGCCTGATGGCTATGACACGCAAATCGGTGATCACGGCATCCGGCTGTCCGGTGGGCAAAGGCAACGCATCGCACTCGCCCGCGCGTTGTTTCGCGACCCACCGATTTACATCTTGGATGAAGCGACAAGCATGTATGACTTGGAAGGCGAAGCGGCATTTGTTGAGAACTGTGTTTCAACACTGAGAGGCAGAACAGTTATCATCATCACGCACAGGCCAGCCAGTTTGGCTTTGGCTGATCGCGTTCTGAAATTGACACCGGACGGCGTCAGTGACGCACCGGTGAAAGGCGCTTAAGCAGCCTCAGCTTCGATCAATTCCTGATCGCAAAGCTGCGCGGCGAGCGCCATCAGATCCGCTTCAATCCTATTCCGCGGGGCATCAAACTCCGCTTCGATGCAATCGCACAATTCAGCTAATGTATGAGGGCGTTCGCAAAGCAATTCCCAGATCCGCCCACCGACAGAGTCCAAGCCAAAATATTGGCCACTGGCAAGGTCTAGTAGGACCAGTTCGCCGCCTACTTCGCGTGCGACGACATCTTGTGACACCATAAAGCGATCTTCGAGCTGCATATGCCGACCTGTGTTCCTGTTCCTGCACTCTATCTGGATCGGTACTGATCCAAAATGGCGTCTCTAACTCGAGGCAAATCCGCGTAGTTGCGTGTGAAGTCAAGCGCGTGGCATTCGACGTGCTGCGATAGGTCAGCGATTCTTGCAAAGTGTGATCGCAGGCGCTCTCGGTCTTCCACATCCAAAATAAAGGCGTGCGGCATCAGCGCACTCAACGCATCTTGCATGGAGAAACGCTGGATCGATAGGTCGGATGAATGATCCGTTCCAAGGACATATATTTGGCGCAAGGGAACCGGGCTCTCGGCGAACGGCAGCGATTCACCCGCTTCCACATCTTGCTTGGCATCCGCGTCGCCAATAACAGTATCGTCACCCAATAGAAAACGAGCGCTGTCAGCGAACAATCGCAGTTTGGAACGCTTTGGTTGAAGCCAATATTGACCCCGCTCCAGCCGCAAATCGATCACATCCTCAGTCAAGAACGGGTGCCCAGCTTTCGCAAAAGACCCAGCGAGGGTGGTTTTGCCTCCACGAGAAAGGCCGAGAAAGGCGACCGCCGCCGCATCATTTTTCCCGGTGCTGCTATCCGCAATACGAACAGCGCTACCATGCAAGAATAGCCCACCTGAATGATTGCCCAGGATCGGTTCAATTGCATTGTGGTAAAGGTTGATCGCTGTTTTCGCATCGATTTCTGGCGACGGCCAACCGGTAACAGTGAACTCCGTTTCGCCCTCATGTGGCGAAAGCAGAAAATCGACCTGCTCGGGAAATCGGATGAGAATTCCGGCAGTAGCTCTGTGAAACTCGGCCATGCACTCGCCTTCAGGAGACACCCAGCGATCATATGGATCGGTGGGCAGAGGCGCCTGCGCGCGCGGCGGTTCCGGTTTCCATTGCATATCAGTCAGAGCCCTAGCGTCATCGGGGACCAGCCGCCAAGATGCTGTCTGCGTTGTGTTGCAAGCAACGGCGATCGTGTTCTTTGATTCGCGGCCAGCTCAGCCGAACTGATTCGGGTGATTAACTTGAGATCGATCCTGGTACGTGAGGTTAACGAGCGTTGCGTCGCAAAGCCGGCGTTCTGTTGGGCAGATTTGAAGTGATCAATCCGCAACAGAGAGCCTCCACAAGTCCATGCTCAGGTTAGTTCCATCGTCACCCGAAGTCGAAGTCCTGGCGCTTCAGCCACTTGATCTAATGCTCCCGAACTTCACAGACTCGCATGAAAATTATGCAAGTTATAGCGAGGCTTACGCTCCAAAAACAAAAGGCACCCCGGTCAGGGTGCCTTTCGAAACTCATTCTAAACACAACCGCAACGCGGCTGAGTTCCAGATGAAAATTAGAAGCGCGAGTTGTTTACCGCGCCATCGCGGAACATCGTGCCGCTGCCACCAGTGAGGTTACGAACCGAACCAAAAACGACGAGCTTCGGCGCTTCGTATTTGGCTTTTTCAGTAGTCTTAGTCATTTAGAAGTCCTGTCCGGTTGCACCCCAGTGGCAGGGTTAATTTGTTCTTTGCGGCCACACTGATACAAAAATGCTGCGGATGCGTAAAGGCCCCAAATTTCCCACGCCCAATAGTCTCCCTCGGGCGACCCAAAATCGATACTCAAAACGGGTGAAAGCCCTTCGAGATCACATATTTCCGCTAACCACTCCGCAGCATGTTTTCTCGCGTATGCGGCAAATTGGGTGTCAATCTTGGCGTTTGTGAAGTTAGCTTTGGTAGTCCGGTTAAGGATAATATCGGGCAAGATGCCGGCCAGGGCATTGCGATGCACAAGCTTTGATACGCTTCCGCGCCGTTTGATATTGGTGGGAGTTTTGAGCGAAAATTCAATGAACGCCCGGCTCAACATTGGATGACGCGACTCGACGCCAATTACTGCCCGCTGCCGGCGCATCATTGAGTGCGAGAGATCGCTGAACGGGGAGGAGGCCAAGTTTGTCTTCGCCCAATCGACCGCATCATGAGGCATAGATGCTTCGTATGCCTCCTCAGCATCCGCCAAAGCCGTGCGCAATTCCGGCGCGATCCATTTCAATGCAACATCTTGAGCCCGCCGTTTTTCACGGAAACGCGCGCGAATGGAACGCCGCAAAGGTTCAGGCGTGAGCTCTCCTGCAACCTGACGAAGGGAGGTCTTGAGCGCGGATATCGATCCGAATGCCGCGCGATCATGCTTCAGAGCTTGCCAGAAACCACCAGCGTTGCCTTGTTTAAGATATTCACGATAGTCCAAATTGTTGCCGGTGAGCCACTCATCGCCGCCAACACCGTTGATAATGACGCACCCGCCATCTTCAACAACACGCCGCTCCATATCGAGCATCATCGCCCCATTGGACGGTATTGGCAGATCGCGATGCCATCGCCCATCATTTGTATACCAGTCGATATCGGGATCGAACAAAGGGACCTCGTTCAGTTCCCGGCCAGCATGTGCCGCCGCCGCACGCGCATAGGGCAGTTCAAACGCATTGCCATCTTCGGAGGCCGCAAGTGAGTAACCTGCCATGCTGGGCGCGAGCCACTCGCCTTGACCCTCAAGTTGGTGCCCCACCAAAAACAAAGCGGATGAATCAAGCCCCCCACTTACGGCCACACCAACCTGCCTGTCAGAGCGAGAAGCGCGTTTGACGCAATCAAACAACAGCTCGCGGTAATGGTCCGCATATTCCTCGTCGGTCTTGTAACGGATCGTGATTTCCGTTGGCGGCGTCCAATACTTCTCCAGGGTAAGCTTGCTGCCATCAAAGCTCAGCGTATGAGCGCGCACCAACCGCTTGATCTCCCGCCAAGGTGTATCGTCGCGCAAATACCAGGTGTTGGTCATGATCTGCGCGAGAAACGCATGGTTCGGTCTTGCCGTCGTCTCCGACAAAGCCAGCAACGTTCGAAAGTCAGACGCCAGAATTAGGCTTCCATTCTCCTCACGGTAGTAAAGCGGGGCAAAGCCCATGTGATCGCGCGCAGCGAACAACCGCCCCGCTCGTGTATCCGCGACAATGAGGGCAAATTCGCCTTCGAGTTGGTCCGCACATGCCTCTCCCCAAACCTCGTAGGCGCGCAAAGCAATCTCGACGTCTGATTGATTGCGAAACGCCGCGCCTTTGGACGAGAGGTTCGCAATCAGTTCATCCGGGTTGAGCAGATAGCCGTCAAAGACCACTGCGATCCGACCGTCTTCATTTGTGTGCGGCTGCGCCTGCTCTCGTGACTGCGCATTGGTGTGGAGCGTGCATCCCACCAGACCAACCTTGCCGCCTAGCCAAGTGCCTGCATCATCATGCGGAACCTGACCAAGTGTTTCCCGCATTCGATCCAATTGCGCTTCGCGTACGCCGTCGGGCGAGAAAATGGCACCAATGGCAGACATCTAAAGAGGTCTCTCGTCCTTCATCGCTGGCGCACAACCGCCAAACCACGCTTTGCAGCGACACAGCCTGTGTGCCATGATGTTTGTGGCATAGGCACATGATGAATCTGGCGCAATCACCACACATTCCCAAAACTGGTCAGAAGCCAGCGTTGAAAGACCTACCGTGGCTCACGGTCTTCGCAACCCGCGGGTTTTGGGAGTTGGTCAGAGCTCGGATCGCTTTTGCTCGGTTCAAGGCTAAGGATATTCCAATCCGCAACCGCGAGGCTAAGAATAACCTCAGCGCGGGCGCAAGCCCTGCAGACATTGCTCGCATCTCATATGTCTTACCGCGCATATCCGACCGGCTCCCGTGGCGAAGCGATTGCCTTATTCAGGCGATTGCTGGCCAAAACTGGCTGTCGGGACTGAAGGCAGCGAGTGAAATACAAATCGGGGTTGAGAACCCTTCAGATGGGCAATTCGGTGCGCATGCCTGGCTGGTGCATGATGGTGAGGTCGTAACAGGAGGAGAGGTTGATCAATATGATATCATCCTCGCCGAATCGACCAATGCTGATGATTCGGTCGAATCAGACGCACAACGCTAGGTTAGGGCAGGTAAGAGCGTCCAATAACGAAGCCCAACCGCGCCATCCTGCCCTTGGAAAGGCTTGGTTTACCATTTTTTCGTAACGCTCCAGTTGTCAAACTTGCTGCACTGCACTAATGGTTTGTACGTAATGAGTGCAATGAAGGGCCTACCGATGATTAAAACGACGTCTCGCCTGTTGGTGACTGTGGCTGCGGCCAGCATGGCTTTCGCGCCTATCGCTGCTCAAGCTAACACCCGCGCCGGCGACAACGCACCGGTTTACAGCACTTCAAATGCACAGCCGGGCACTGCTCGCGCTGCTGATGGCGAAGAGCTTCGCGGTACTCCCGGTATCCTGATCGCTCTTCTGGCGGCTGCGGCAGCAATCGCTGGTATCGTTGTTTTGGTGGGCAATGACTCAGACGACGGTTCACCTGGCACCTAAGTCAGTATCGCTCAGGTTAAAATCGACTTGATGTGAAAAGAATAGGCGCGCGGTTCATTCCGGGCGCTTTTTCTTTGTCCAAAATTTGGATTAATTGCTGGTACTACGCCATTAATGCGAAGCTATCGGACTCAAAATTGCGGAAATCGCAGGCCTCATGACACAGGTAGAAATGCCCGATCACGCCGATTTGAATGCGTCTGACCGTCCTCTTGGCCGGAGTAAACACCTTTGGGCGATGGTCGCTATCTTGGTGCTGGCAATCGCTCTTGGTGGGGGTGGGTCGAAGTACGGCATCTCCAATCTGATCGTTCAACTTGCCGCGCTCATTGCCCTGTCATTTGATCGCCAAGCCTTTTTTGCATTTTGGCGCGCTGCTCCAATCATGCTGAGAGTGTTGGTTGCGTTGTCCGTTCTCCTGCCATTGCTCTATACCCTCCCCCTTCCCTCGGCGATGTGGGGCGCACTTCCCGGGCGCGAATTGGTGGCGCAGTCATTTGACCTGATCGGCGGCAAGGACTGGGCAACGGCCAGCGTCGACCCGATTAGAACCCTCCTCGCTGTTACCGCTTTGATTACACCGATTGCGATACTGACAATCGGGTGGGCAGCGCCGCGCGACCAATTGATATTGGTCGGCTGGGTCGCGGTGGCTCTGGGCTTAATCAATTTTCTTATGGGCATCCCCCAGGCGCTCTCTACAGGGCAAGAATGGCTGCTTTATCCCGAGAACAACATGCCTGGGGTCCTGTTTGGTGCATTTGCCAATCGCAATTCTGCGGGCCTATTTTTGGTTGGAACATTAGCATTGGCAGCCACCCTGCCCGCGCCTGCTCGCTTTGCACCAGCTGCAATGGCTGGACGCATCGCAATATGCACCCTGTTGTTTGTCGCCGTGATCCTAACCCGTTCACGCACCGCGCTAGTCCTTGCGATGATCCCAGTTGCCTTTGCAGTTTTGCGCGCAATGTTGTGGCAATTACGGCGGAACAACTCTGAGGCTATGCGCGGACCCCGCAGTGTGTTTCTGATCCTCGCTCCGGTTGTGATCGTAGTTGGATTAGCGGGAGCCGTCGTGGTCGCAGCGCCCGGCCGGGTGAATGATGTTCTCGAACGCTTTAGCCAAGGGGAGGATGCGCGCAGCTATATGTGGGAGGATGCGGCCTACTCTGCCGAGCGATATTGGCCTGTTGGGTCCGGCACCGGGACATTTGATGACGTTTTCCAGATCGACGAGTCGCTGGAGAACATGACCCTCCGCCGAGCCGGGCGGGCACATAATGACTATTTGGAAGTCGCGATCGAAGCGGGCTTGCCCGGCCTAGCGCTTATCGCGGGATGGCTGGCTTTGATCGTCTGGCTCAGTTGGAGGGCCCGCAAATCGCCGCACCGTTGGATTGCGTGGGGTGGCGGGATCATCCTCCTGACAATTGCGCTTCAGTCCATCACGGATTACCCGCTTCGCAACGTATCGATGCTCGCCTTTGGCGGATACGCTTTGCTCGTTCTGGCCCGTTTTTCTGCGCCTTTGCATCCCAAGGCCACCCGAGAGGTGCTCCCATGATTGGAGCCATCGTCTGGCGCGTTGCGCTCCTGGCAATTGCAGTGGTCACCATTGGGGTCCACCTCGACCGGCAGGCTGAGCGTAGCCCGGCGCTTGCGCAATCTGTGCCGGAGCCGTTCCGGTCGACTGCTCAGCTGCCAGCAACAGCCTATGCCCTGACTGGCGAAAACCCGGAACTGGCTCTTGTTGAGGCAGAGCGACTGATCCGTCGCCGACCGCTGCCCGCCGAACATCTGCGTCTCTTGGCACAGGCACAAATAGCCACTGGCAAGTTTGATCAAGGCGCATTGTCGATCCAATACGCGGCGCAGCGCGGCTGGCGCGATCCTCTGGCTCAGGAAGCGATGCTGCGTCTTGCGATTGATGCCGGAGATACGCCAGAGGCAGCGCGGCGCTATGCGGCGCTATTCCTTCGCCGCGACACTCAAGATGCATTGCTCGAAGAGCTTGGTCCCCCGGTGCTTAGCGAGCCAGCTGGCGAGGGTCGAAAGACGCTGATCGGGATCGTCAGTGGAGGCTCACGCTGGCACAACCAATTTCTCAATCGCGGCGCTCGGGTCATGCCGACCGATGCGTTTGTCGAAGTCATCCGCGCCACAATCGAGAGCGGATCGCGCTACGATTGTACCGTTCTGAACAGGGTTACGACCGTCTTGGGCAATCGCGACGAAGCAGCTGGTGCAGAGCTTAGCGCGCTTGCAGATGAGCAATGCTGAGCAACCTTACCGACCTTTGAAATCGGGTTTGCGCTTTTCAAGGATGGCATGAACCGCCTCTTGGTGGTCCTCCATTCGTTGAAGCACACCTTGAGTTAGAGCCGCCTTAGCCAAACTGTCTTCCAAACCCATGCGCTGCGCTGCGAGCATGATTTCCTTACCCTTGCGCAAGGCAAATGGTGGGTTGGCAACAACTTTTGCAGCCAGTGCACGCGCCGCGTCCATCAATCCATCGGGTTCGACCACTTGGCTGACGAGACCCCAATCCAGCGCCTTTTGCGCATCAATTGCTTCGGCCGTGTAAAGCATTTCCGCCGCACGGGCATATCCGACAATGCGCGGCAGAAACCACGCCCCGCCATCGCCCGGGATAATTCCGACTTTCAGAAAACTCTCGGCGAACAGAGCTTTGCTCGACGCAATCCGCATGTCGCACATCGTCGCCAGATCATTCCCTGCGCCAATCGCAGGGCCATTGACCGCAGCGATGACCGGCACCGTCAATTGCTCCATCAACAGAGGAATGCGTTGAATGCCGTTCGTGTACCAAGCCTCAATATCGAGCGGGCTCATGCCTTTTTCAGCGGTCATCGCGCCAATATCTCGCAGGTTTCCGCCCGATGAAAACGCCTTGCCAGCCCCGGTTAGGATCACGCAGCTGATCGAGCTATCGCTCTCAGCTTTTGCCATAGCATCGAGCAATCCCTCGATGACTTCATCGGTCAGCGAATTGCGACTGTCATCGCGATTGAGGGTGATCGTTGCGACACTTTGATCGCGTGCGAAAAGGACCGGATCGGACATTGCTCGTATCTCCTAGATTGGCTTACTTATGCGCAGCCAAAGGTTCGGATTGGGCCCAGCCAGAATGGTATTGCCCAGCCGCGTAGCCCACTCAGTTTCGGTGCCAAATTCATCCTGCCATTGCCACAGCCGCCGTGTGAACCTACCCAACGCATATTCTCTGGTGAAACCCATGGCGCCATGCGCTTGATGCGCGGCTGCTGCGACCGTCGTTGCTGCTTGACCGCACCGAATTTTGGCAATCGCAATTTCATCAATCATGTCCGAATTGGGTTCAGGCGCCGAACGCAATGCGTCACTTGCCAATTCAACCGCGGCGATGGAGGCTGCCGTTTCACAGGCAATATCCGACAAGTGATGCTGAATCGCCTGAAACTTCGCCAGAGGGCGACCGAACTGCTCGCGTTCCCGCGTATAGGACAGTGTGAGATCGAGAACCGCCTGCATTGCACCAGCCATGCTTGCCGAACGGATCAAGGCGGCAAGGGCTTGGAACATATGCGGGGTGAGCCAACTGGGTGCAACCGCATCGTGCACTGTATCTGCATGACCGTCGGTCACATATCCCGCACCGTCTTCTGCTTGCTCAAGAACACGCACATTGTCAGGCGCTGAACGAACACAGCGAAGTCTCCCCCCATCAAGTGCAACAAACGCTTCGAGCTGCATTGCATGGGGCAGGGGTGCGGCAAGGTCGAGCGGGTCAGCGAGGCCAATTCGCCCACTTGGAGGCTCGACGCCGCATGCGGACAATAGACCGTTCGCCAGGATGCTATCTGCCAGAGGCAATGCGAGCGCATGTCGCCCGACGATAGTCGCAAGCTCGCAGGCATCAGCCAAACTCGCGCCAAACCCACCATGCTCTGGCGAGGCGCACAATCGAGGGTATCCATTCTCCTCAAGCGTCGCCCATAGCGCATCTGCTCCGGCGCCCAGCCCGCCATCTTTGTCGATAGCTTCGAGCGAGGCGTCACCCAATATCCGCTCCAACCCGTCAGTGATCATTTTGAGGTCATCGCGGTCCATCAGCGCATCCCCATTTCGCGAGCGATAATACCGCGCAAAATCTCGGTGGTTCCGCCACGCAAAGTGTTGGAAGGCAAATGCAACACGGCCTCACGCAGCAACGCGTCAAACCCGTCCGGCCATTCGCTGCGCGGAATTCCCGCAAGCATCGCCCTAAGCCGTGCAACTATGTCGTTTTCGAGCCGGTTGCCCATTTCCTTGACCACGGCTGCTGCAGTCGCAGGCGATGCACCCTGCTCCAACATCTGCGCCACACCGAGCGACATTCGCCGCAAAACACGCAAATTGGCAAGGATTGAGCCCACCTCGGCTGCGCGGCGAACATCGCAATGACGCGCTAACATCGGGAGCGCTTTTTCAAGCACCACTAGGGATGTCAAAAACCGTTCTGGACCGGAGCGCTCCAGCGCCAGCTCGCCCATACACTGCGCCCAGCCATTACCCTCTTGCCCCAACAAAGCATCTGCGGGCAGGTCAACATTTTCAAACAGGGTTTCGTTGAAATGCGGCGTTCCGCCCAAGTCCTTGATCCCCGAAATGTGGATCCCCGGCAGCGAAAGATCGACGAGAAATTGCGACAACCCAACCTGTCGATTGCGCCCTTCGGCAGGGGACGTCCGCGCAAGTACAATCATAAAGTGCGAATAATGCGCGCCAGTTGACCATATTTTACGCCCAGACAGCACCCACCCTTTATCGCGGCGTGTGGCAGAGGTTTGAATCGCCGCGAGGTCTGAACCTGCTTGCGGTTCGCTCATCCCGATAGCCGTAAAGCACTCCCCTGCAGCAATCCGCGGCAGGATCTCACGCTTTTGCTCTTCGGTGCCATATTGAAGGATGTGGCTGCCCGTCTGGCGATCCGCGATCCAATGTGCTGCGACTGGTGCGCCTGCAGCCAGCATTTCTTCTGTCACAACAAAGCGATGATGGGCGGGGCGTTCTTGCCCACCATATTCGCGCGGCCATGTCATACCCAGCCAGCCACGCCCACCCATTTTGCGACTGAACTCGGGATCAGCGCCAGAAACCCAACAATCCGCCGCCGGGGTGAAGCCACCGGCGTCCAGCTCAGAGGCAAGAAATGCACGCACATCGCGACGCAAAATATCGGCGTCGCTATCGAAATCGAGGCGCGGAAATTGAAACATAGATGGAGGTCATATCCAGAAGAACGGCAAACGCCATCCTCCCTACTGCGCGTTCAGAAGTTTTCCAGCCGCAATAATGTCAGCTTTAGACGCGGTGATGCGTCAGTCCGGATATCTAAGCGTGAGCCGTAAGTTCGAATGAGCCGGGCACACCTCGCGCCTTTAGAACCGCCTGAACAATCTCAGTGGGCGTAGAGGGCTTGGGCAGGAACACAGCATCCGGCACAATCTGCGAATGGCCCAGATTGGCATGTCCCGAATGGATGACCACCGGCACACCTTGCTCAATCAATTCCACAGCCAGAGGCAAGGAATCGCCGTCCATCAGCCGGATATCGAGGATTGCTGCATCGAACTGCGTTGCCTCAATCAGCTTTGCAGCGTCAGCAATCGAAGCGGCTAGCTCAATCAAGCCAGCGCCTGCATCGCGCATGATCGTCTCGAGATTCAATGCGAGCAGGAACTCATTTTCGACGACCAAGACCGACAGGCCGTCCAAATCATATGACATTTTCTACCTCGCTTCACTCACTTGCGGACACAGTAAATTCGATCTCAGCGCCGTCTTTTGAAAACGACCGCTCAAACTTCCCACGAAGTTGCCGGATACCGGATTCGATCAGCAAACTGCCAAAGCCCGAATGCGGACCAGATGCTTCGAAATCAGGCACCTTTTCGCGCCAATCAATTGTGACCATCGCTGCATCATCAATCGACCAGTTCACAGCCAGCGCCCCTTCGGGCTTGCTAAACGCACCGTATTTGGCGGTGTTGGTGGTTAGCTCGTGCACAATCAATGTGAAAGTGTTCACAAGCTCCGGGTCAATAAGGACTGCCGGGCCATGCAATTCCATCTTTTGGTCGGAGCGATGCGGCTCAAGAACTGATTTCAGCAACTCTTCCAGATCAAGCCCATTGGCTGAAACATCTTTGCGGGCAAGATCATAGACCCGGCTGAGCGATACAATCCGCTCGACCAATTCATCCGCCATCTGCTTAGTTTCGTCGTGCTCTTTGGGGGCCGCCTGAACCAATCCACTGATCACAGCGAACAGGTTTTTGATCCGGTGGCTCATCTCATCGAGCAGCAAGCTTTGCTGCTTTTCGGCCGTCACGTCGAGCGTCGGGCCAACGACCTTCCGACGGCCATCGAGCGCCTTGTAAGGTAGACCCCGCGTGCGCACCCAACGCAGGTCTTCGCCATCGGCATCAACCCGGAAATCGAGCTCATATTCCTCATCATGCTTGATCGCGCGTTGCAGGTTTTGCTGGAATAGTGGGGCGTCCTCTTCAACAAAACTCGCGGTCAGATTTTCCAACGGCATCACACCATGCGAAGGCAAAGCAAGCTGCTCCGCCATCACTTCATCAACGGTAACCTCGCCGCTTTCCACGTCGAGTTCAGCGATGCCCATACGCCCAGCTCGCATCGCCAATTCGCGGCGGGTCGATTCAACCTCCAAGGCGCGTTGAAGTGTCATCAATTCGGTCACGTCAAAGCCAAGACCAGCGACCCGCTTGCTGCCATCTAGTGCGGTATAAGGCCTCGCATGGACTTGCACCCAGCGCATTTCCTCGCCTTCCTTCACCACACGGGCCTGACACGAAAACCCTTCGCCCATAGGGACGGAAGCATCCCTCAATTGAGCAAGCTCTTGCACATCTTCAGTGTGCATATGTGCGAAGAAAGCATCGCGGCTCACAGTACCCGCGCCATCCAAACCAGAGAGTTGAGCAGCGACAGCGTCGATCTCCATTTCTCCGGTCTCCAAGTTCGTGTCCCACGATCCCATTCGTGCGGCTTGCATCGCCAGCTGAAGTTTCTCACTCTCCAGACTAAGGTTCTGCCGCAGTTCAACCTCTTGCGAGATGTTGATCAGCGTGACTGAAGCCCCTTCCACAGCCCCGTCTGCAAAGAAATACGGAGTAATGCGTAAAAAGAAGGATTGGCCGTTTGTATTTGGCTCTGTCGTGACAGAGAACGAAGCACCGGTCTCGATTACCTTGCGCGCCTCACTCATCACATCAAATTGGCCGAATGGGATGTTGAACTCACTCAACATGCGCCCTTCATCAGAGCGCATGACGGGCACCATCCGCCTAGCGGCATCCGTGACGTGGCGGATTTTGAGCCCGCGATCGAGCACGATCATCGCAAGGTCAGAAGATTGAAGGAAATTGTCCAGGTCGGCATTCGCCAAGGTCAATTCATCGATCTTGTTTTTGAGCTCCTCATTGGCCGTCGTGAGCTCTTCGTTTGCCGATTGAAGCTCCTCATTCATCGACATCATTTCTTCGTTGGAGCTCTTCAACTCCTCATTCGCCGTCTCGATCTCCTCGACTTTGCTCTTCAGCTGAAGTCGGGTTTTTTGCAGGTCATCCTGCAGCGTAGCGATCTGGCGGTCGCGCGTTACTGGTCGAACTGCGAATTGGTCGACGACTGGCTTTAGGCGATCCTTGGGCAGGAAGATGACCGCGATCGTCTCATCCGGCATGGGATGCGCAACAATATCGGTCGACTGAACACCGAATTGCGAGGCGACCTGAACCTCCTTCATCGCCTGGCGTTCGCCTGTCACGGAGGCGTCTTTGATGAGAGGCGCAATCACCTCATAGACGCCTTCACGCGCCAAAACATCGATGTTGCGATCCGCACCCGGACGCGACATCATAAACAGACTGAGGTCGCCTGAACTATCAATGATCCGACCGTCCTGCGTCACCCGCAGGAATGGCGGCGCATAAAACTCGTAGATAGTCGAGTTGCTTGAACCCAGACTGCTATGTCGCGGGAAATCCTGTTCTTGCGCCAGCCGCTGCATTCCGCGGTTGGTGCCAGCCTCATTCATACGCAAGCCCAGTGGCAAGTTAAGCGGTACGCGTCTGGCGGAGTCATTGCGGCGGAAAATGCGCGCGCGTTGATCGAGGCCAATGAAGAGGTCTTTGCGTCTGGTTACGCTTTCCGAAGTTCCCAAGAACAGATGACCGCCTGGGCGCAGACTAAAGTGGAACAGCGGCAAGACGCCTTCTTGCAATTCATCGCCCAGATAGATCAGCATGTTGCGACATGAGATCAGATCAACCTTGGAAAAGGGCGGGTCCTGTATGATGTTGTGGACGGAAAACCGCACCATTTCGCGGATGCGGGGCAGCACCTCGAACCGTTCATCAAGGGAGACTGTGTACGCCTCTTGATAGCGCCGGGGCATCTCCGACATCATCGAAACTGGATAGACGCCGCGGCGCGCTTGATCGATCATAGGTTCGTCAATATCGGTCGCGAAAATCTGCACCAATGGGCGACGCTGCAACTCAACGCAGGTTTCGTCGATCATCATCGCGATAGAGTAAGCTTCTTGCCCGCTTGAACAACCGGGCACCCAAATGCGAACTTCATCCGAAGCATCGCGCCCCTCAATCAAAGGAACGATGACCGCTTGGCGCAAGAGTTCGAAATTCTCACGATCGCGGAAGAAGCTCGTGACATTGATCAGGAAATCGCCAGCGAGAGCTGACTGTTCATCTTTGTCGTTAGCGAGATCGAGCAGGTAATCCTCAACCTCGGCGATCTCCTTTAGCTGAAGCCGGCGATTGAGCCGCCTGAGCAAAGTTGAGCGTTTGTAACCTGAAAAGTCGATCCCCACGCTCTGTTTAAGAATGCTGAAAATCTCACGCAACACGCGCTCTGCGGCATGGGTGTTTTCGGGAAAGCGCGATTTGTCTGCGCCGTCAAAGAACGCCTTGATCCGGGGTACAATGTCGATTGCTGGAAGCGTGAAATCAACGAGCTTTGTACCGATCGCCGAAAATGGCATTCCATCATAACGTGCCTCTTCTGGCGATTGAACCGCGCTGATCCCGCCAAATTCCTTAACCGTGCGAAGGCCCGCAGTTCCGTCTCCACCAGTTCCCGAAAGAACCACACAGGCTGCCTTCTCACCCTGCACTTGCGCAAGTGAGGTGAAGAAACTGTCGATTGGGCGCCGCAATCCACGCGGCTCACTGAATTTGTCGAGCCGAAACTTCTTGCCTTCTATTCTGAGGCTAGAGCCCGGTGGAATGACATGCAGACAATCAGGTTCAATATGGTCATTGTCGGCGATCTGACGGACCGAGAGTTGTGTCTTACTCGACAGCAATTCAGCCATCATGCTTTCATGATGAGGGTCGAGATGCATGACAAGGACGAAGGCCATGCCGGTTCCGCTTTCGATGTTCTGAAACATCGTAGTAACCGCCTCTAGTCCACCTGCCGATGCCCCAACACCAACAACTGGAAAGTCTAGTTGCGCACGCATTTCCGGTTCTTGAATTGATTGCTCCTCCACAAACGGCCCCTTCGTTATATTACCTATCCTAGTTCTTATGACAGCCTTTCCCATCCAAGACCATTGGACAATTGTCACTGTTCGGGTCGATTTACACACGAGTTTCAATAAAAAAACAGGTTAAACCACCATTTTGGTGATTTTCATTGGGGTTTTGAAAGTTGCGCTCAATATTCAGACAAGTAGCCGTAAAGGACACCAGCCTCCCCGCTCTCGCAAACGCCAGCATCCGAAGCTGGTAGGTCTGCCGATTCCGTCATCTGAGCACAGGCTGCGAGCATCGCATGCAACGTCCCGCTGCGTAGGCGCACGCCAATCGCCTTGCGCTTGCATTGCTATCAACGTGAAACCAAGCGGCAGCTTGCGCAATACGTGTCGCAACGCTTGCTCAATGCCTCGCCTTGCAGCATGGAACGCGAGCAACTCAACGAGACTTTCAAGGTATCTGCACCGTGTCCCAGACCTCTTCATCCACCACATCGCTCAATGACGCATTGGTCACCGTGTTTGGCGGCGGTGGCTTCATTGGCAATTATGTCGTCCAAAGCCTGCTTTCGAACGGCGCGCGGGTGCGCATCGCGAGTCGCAATCCTGAGAAGGGCTTTGCACTCCAGCCTCTTGCCAATCTGGGTCAACTGCAGTTTGCGCATTGCGACATCACAGACACTGACAGCCTAACGGCATCGCTTCATGGGGCGACCCACGTTGTCAATCTGGTTGGAGCGTTTGCTGGCGATCTGACGCAGTTGATGGGTGAGGCCCCTGGCCAGATGGCGACCATCGCCAAGGCCAACGGCGTGCAAGCCTTCGTCCATATGAGCGCCATTGGTCCTGACGCGGATAGCAGCGCTGAATATGCTCGGGGCAAAGCGCTGGGTGAACAGCGCGTGCTGGATGCGTTTCCCACCGCCACCATCCTGCGCCCCTCCATCGTGTTTGGTAAGGACGATGGGTTCCTCAACATGTTCGGCGGCATGATCGAGATGCTGCCTGCTCTTCCCGTGTTTGGCCCTGATGCCAAGTTGCAGCTCGTCTATGTCGATGACGTTGCAGACGCTGTTACGACTGCGCTCGCCAATCCTGCTGCGCATGGCGGGCATACGTATGAGCTGGGCGGACCGGAGCAGTTGACCATGATGGAAATCAACCAGCGTATCGCCAAAGCGCAGGGTCGCAAGCGGCGCTTCATAGCCATGCCTGATGGCCTGTCGGGCCTGTTTGCGAGCTTACCTGGCACTCCGATGAGTAAGGACCAATGGACCCTGCTTCAGCCCGGCAGCACCGTGTCCGAAGGCGCGCGCACCTTCGCCGACTTGGGTATTGAGCCGCGACCTCTTGGGCTATTCCTCGACAAGTGGATGACCCGTTATCGCAAGTTTGGCCGTTTTGGTCTCTCAAATGAGCGGTCCAAACAGCGCTCTAGGTCAGTGTAGGAAAACGCGCGGCTTAACGCTTACAAATTCGCGCGATACAGCTCCAGCAAATCAGCATAGGCCTGTTCCGCTGCTGCTTCGGCGTAAGCTGGGCTATCCGGCACCGTCCAGCCGTGATCGCCATCGTAAACATCAATATTGGCGGGCCGCGCAGCGCGCCCAGCTGCTTTTGCGAAGAGTAATTTGGTGTCGGGGTCATGTTCATGATCGTCACGAGCAATTGCGATCAGGAACGATGCCTGCGCCCGATCAAGCACGCGGTGCGGGCTGAGGGGATCATCTTCTCGCACCAGACCGCCGCCATGGAAGCTAGCGGCGGCCTTGATGCGATCAGGCACCGCCGCTGCGCTCCAAACGGTGAAGGGTCCGCCCATGCAATATCCTTGCGTGCCGATGGCGCGATCACTGTCGACCGCGTCTTGCCCATCGAGCCACGCTGCTGCGGCACTGGCATCGCGCCCGATTGAGTCAGCATTGAGCTTTTCGCGCCAAGGTGCGACCAGCGCAAAACCATCTTCCGCTTCGAATCCTTCGGCAGAATACCATGCTGCAAAATCGGCAAATTGTTCGCCTGCGACATCGCGATAATAGGGATTGAGGACGAGCACTGAATATCCCTCGCCCGCTAGCCGCCGGGCCATATTGCGTTTGGCCTCTCGCAAGGAGGCAATGTCTGGCCAGAAAATCACGGCTGGCGCAGAGCCAGACACTGGGTGAACGAAGAACGCGTCCATTGTGCCGTCTTCGGTATCAAAGCTGACATTGCTTTCTGTGGTCGCGAGCGCATCTGTCGCGCCGCCCTCTGCTGTCGCATTTTCCGGAGCGCATGCGGCAACGGCTGCTGCCCCTGCCAACGCGCCAAACCCGCGACGACTAACCGCGCCTGCGGCCCATTCTTTCAGCTTTGCTTCTTCACACATAACGGTCGCGCTCCTTCAAATCCTCACACCGACAATGCCGCTGTCTTTACCGATGGGCAAGTGGATCATGGACAATCGAAAGATTGCGAGGCAACATGCTCAATGAGAGAGAGGGATCTATGAATAAAGCGATTTGGGCGGCACCCATGCTGGTGCTCGGCGCATTGGGTGTTGCAGCGTGCAATGAGGCAGAATTCTTAGACGCGTTTGAGGAAGAAGGCGGCATCACCGCTACGATGTTGACCGGCGCCGGCGAAGACAGCGCCAATTGGATCACCCATGGCCGCACCTATTCCGAACAGCGTTTCTCTCCGCTCGATACAATCAGCACGGAGAATGTCGCCGAGCTCGGCCTTGCATGGTCGGCGGATATGGACACGGCGCGCGGACAAGAAGCGACCCCGCTGGTCATGGATGGCAAGCTCTACCTGACCACCGCATGGAGCAAGGTGAAAGCCTTTGATGCTGCCACGGGAGAGGCTTTGTGGGATTACGATCCAGAAGTGCCCGGTGAGACCGCTGTGCGCGCCTGCTGTGATGTGGTGAACCGGGGGCTTGCCACATGGGGCACGTCACTGTTCCTTGGCACGCTGGATGGCCGCCTGATCGCTCTTGATCGCGATACGGGCGCGGTGAAGTGGGAGGTGCAAACCACCGATCCTGACCAAAGCTATACCGTCACAGGCGCACCGCGCGTTATTGATGGCAAAATCATCATCGGCAATGGCGGCGCAGAGTTCGGCGTGCGCGGCTATGTCGCGGCCTATGATGTGGCCGATGGCGAAGAGCTGTGGCGTTTCTACACCGTGCCCGATGGCACCGAAGGCGGGGAAAGCCCCGAATATCTCCAAGCCGCAGCGGAAACCTGGAACACGGATGTGCTGGCCGGTTCCGATGCGATTGGCGGCGGGGGCACGGTCTGGGATTCGATGGCTTACGATCCCGAACTCGACCTGCTCTACATTGGCGTAGGCAATGGCTCCCCATGGAACCGCGCCTATCGATCGCCGGGCGAAGATGGGACAGGCGAAGGCGACAATCTCTACCTGTCCAGCATCGTCGCGGTCCGGCCCAGCACGGGCGAATATGTCTGGCACTATCAGACCACGCCGGGCGAGACATGGGACTACACCGCGACCCAGCACATCATGCTCGCCGATATGGAGATTGAGGGCGAAGAGCGTCAGGTTTTGATGCAGGCGCCGAAGAACGGGTTCTTTTATGTGATCGACCGGGCAACGGGCGAGTTCATCTCGGCAGAGCCTTATGTCGCCGTAAACTGGGCAACGGGCATCGACAAGGAGACCGGGCGACCCATTGAAAACCCGGAAACTCGGATTGATAAGACGGGGAAGCCTGCGATTGTCACACCGGGCGCATTGGGCGGGCACAATTGGCATCCGATGGCCTATCACCCAGACGAAAACCTCGTCTTCATTCCCGCATTTGAGGCCGCAATGGTCTATGCGCCGGAGGACAATTGGAAGCCAGACCGCGCGCGCGGATTTAATGTTGGCTTTAACCTAGGCGCAGGCGATCTGCCGCCTGACCTTGGGATAAGGCGAGAGGTCGCGGGCACTTTGCGCGGCATGTTGGTCGCGTGGGACCCGGTGGCACAAGAGCCGCGCTGGTCGGTCGAACATCCCGGCCCATGGAATGGCGGCGTGCTGGCGACCGGCGGCGGGCTAGTCTTCCAAGGAACCGCAGGCAGCGAGTTCAACGCCTATGACGCATCCAGCGGCGAGAAATTGTGGAGCTTTGGCGCGCAAACCGGCGTCGTTGCCCCTCCGATCACCTATACGGTGGCGGGCGAGCAATATGTCGCGGTTCTGGCCGGATGGGGCGGTGCCTATGCAATCACTGTCGATGGCTCACTATTGGCTGAAAAGGCTCCGGTGAGGAATGTCTCACGCCTGTTGGTATTCAAACTGGGCGCAGACGGTGAGCTGCCACCAGAAATGGAGCTGGCCTCGCTTCCCCTCGATCCACCACCTAGCCGCGCATCGGAAGATGTCATCGCATTGGGCGGTGAGAAGTACGCTCGATATTGCGCCGTGTGCCATGCGCCAGCCGCAGTGGGCTCAACGGTGCTGCCAGACCTGCGACGGTCGGGGACATTGGGCAATGCATCCAGTTGGGCGGCAGTGGTGCATGACGGTATCTTGAAGGATAACGGGATGGTGGGATTTGCAGAATCGATGTCGCGTGACGAGATTGAGGCAATCCGCGCCTATGTGATCCACCGCGCGAATGAGGATAAGGTGATGGAAACGTCTGGGGATGTTGCGCGACGTTGAGCGATACAACCGATCCGAGCGACATTCGCAACTGGCAGAGGCGCGATGAGCGGGTAACGACGTCTGGCAAGTTGGAGGCCAAGGACGTCGGCCGCCTCACCGCTATCGGCGTTCGCCACGTTGTAAATCTGGCGCTCGACGATCATCCCGAAGCTTTAGATGACGAGCGTGCGCTGCTCGAAGACAGCGGCATTGAGTACATCCATATCCCGGTGCCGTTCGACGCGCCCACGCGCGGACACGTGAACGAGCTACGCGCTGTTTTGGATCGCTCGAGGGCTCCGGTGCACGTTCATTGCATTATGAATTATCGCGTGGCCGCCTTCTTCTATCTGCTCGATTTGGACGAAGGCGTGCATGAAGACGAAGCACGCGCGCGGATGGCCAAAATCTGGAACCCGCTGGAAAGTGATGATCCTCGCGCGCTGCCTTGGAAAGACTTACTCAGCCGGTAAAAAAGTTCAGCTCAAGCAGAACATTGTTCGGGTCCGCGGTGAATATCTGCCGCAATCCGATTGAGGGCACATCGTTGACTTCATAACTGGCACCGCTCTCGTCCAGGCGCGCTTTGACCATTTCAAAGTTCTCGCACCTAAGCGCGACATGATGGATCGCTCCGGTTTCCGAGCCCGGATCAACCGCGCGGTCAAAAACACGAGGGAAGTCTATCGAGTTGAGATGCAAAATCGCATTGCCCGCCGCATCATGCATCCATCGAACCTGCTCCGGCTTCATCGGAGGCGGTCCGTCGCGCTCTTCCAGATCAAGCAAATCGGCATAAAACCGCGCGGTCCCAGCGAGATCCTTGGTGATGATGTTGATGTGATCGAGACGCTCGACAATCATGTCCGGTTCCATTTCAGCCTTTGAAAATCACTGTCCGGTTGCCGTTGAGCAGCACGCGCTCCTCTACAAACAACCGCACCGCTTCGGCTAGCACGCGGCGCTCAATATCGCGGCCCTTGCGCACCAGAACGGGCGGAGTGTCAGCATGAGTGATCCGCTCGACATCCTGATGAATGATCGGCCCCTCATCCAGATCAGCGGTCACGAAATGCGCGGTTGCGCCGATAATCTTGACCCCGCGATCATGCGCCTGAGTGTAGGGTTTTGCACCTTTAAAACCGGGTAAGAAGCTGTGATGGATATTGATGCACCGCCCGGCGAAATGCGCGGCCTGTTCGTCTGAGAATATCTGCATGTAGCGCGCCAACACGATCAGTTCCGCGCCAACTTCGTCCGCAATCACGCGCAGCTTCGCTTCCGCCTCAGGCTTGGTCTCGCGGGTTACGGGGACATGGTGAAAGGGTATCGCGCCAATATCGGCCCTAATCGCCACCTCGCGCGGATGGTTGGAGACAATCGCTACCGGATCAATCGCCAACTCACCCGTGCGCCAGCGATAGAGCAGATCGACCAAGCAATGATCGACCTTGCTCACCATCAGGATTACCCGGCGCGGGCGGCTTTGCGAGACGATCTTCCAATCCATCCCCATCCCACTAGCGAACTTCCTAAAGCCAGATCGCAAGCTGTCAGCGCTCGTCCCGGTCGGATCGAATGCCACCCGCATGAAGAACCGGTCGACTCTCCCCTCATTGTGCGCCTGACCGCTGCAATCGTTGAATTGTTGCGCGTCGAGGATGTTGCAACCGCGCTCATACAAGAACGCGGTTACTTTGGCCGTTATGCCCGGTTGATCGGCGCAATCTAGCGTCAGGATCAGCGTATCACTCAAAGAGGGCGCACCGTCAGACTAGCAAAGACAGTGAAGTAATCCGCGCGCGCATCATTGGGTGCAGGCTCGCCCCAGACGACCGAATACAGCATCGCCGACCCGCTCTGTGCAGGGATCACCACCGATCCATATTCATCAGTGGTGTAAGCTTCGATCTCGCCTGATCCATTCAGTTCCGACGCCTCGAGAGTGGCACCCGCCAGCGGCTTTCCGCGCCATAAAACCGTCAGTGGCAATTGCTCGCCCTCACCCATCGAGAACGGGTTTTCAAACGGTACAATTTCCAACGTTTGCCCAATGGGTACAGTCACATTGCGTGTCTGCGTATCGCCGACTTGCAGCACGGTTTTCGCACGCCGCGAATACAACTCCGTACCGCTCTCACCCGTCAGGCCCCGCGCCTCACGGTAAGCGGCAATCGCGCTTAAACCAACATGATCAAGATAGCGGTTGAACCGTTCCGCCTCGAGATCGCTGAAACTGGGATTGCTTTCAAAGGCGAGGATATAGGTGCCCTCACCCGGCACAGTCATCATCGCGCTGCCCGCCTCATCACCGGCGGTCGTGCGAACGGCGCTTTGTTGGTCAGTTACGCCGTCGGGTCCGAACAAGCGCAGCGACGCAATCCGCTCCCAATACAGACCCCAATCATCGGCCTGGGCCACGCCGACATCGCCAACCTTAAACTCGATCAGCAACTCCTCGCCCGTCTCAGGCGTATGGTCAGCTGGCTCCAGCCAGAATGAATGCGCCGCCGCGCCAACGGGCACCGCCAAAGCGAGTGCTGCCAGAGCAAAGCGGATCATGTGCTTCGTCCCCCAAGAGCCGTTTCGCATTGGCTCATCAGCTCGCCGATAATGTCGGCCACTGGCTCTTCTGATTTGACCATGCCGACCGATTGCCCGGCCATCAGCGATCCGTTTTCAACATCGCCATCGATCACCGCACGGCGCAATGCGCCTGCCCAATAATGCTCGATCTGCAATTGCGCCTCGCCCATATCCACCTCGTTGCGGTCCAGCATCCCTGCGACCTCGATCTGTTTGGCGGTGAATTCCTCAGTGCCTTTGTTCTTGAGCGCGCGCACCGGGATGACCGGCAAGCGCGGATCGACCTGAACGCTGGCATCGGCATCGCGCGCCTTGGCGCGAAAGAACGCTTTCTTGAAATCGGGATGCGCGATGCTCTCTGTCGCGCAGGCAAAGCGCGTGCCCAGTTGCACGCCGCATGCGCCCATCTCCAGATAGCTCGCAATCGCCTCTCCCCGGCCAATCCCGCCTGCTACAAAGACAACGTGATCCTTCGCCAATTCGGGCAGAAATTCCTGCGCAAGAACGCTGGTGGCGACGGGGCCGATATGGCCACCCGCCTCCATCCCTTCGATCACCAAGGCGTCGCCGCCTGATCGCAGCAGCTTTTTAGCGAGCGCCAATGTGGGTGCGAAGACGATGACCTTTGCGCCAAACTCCTTAATCGCCTCAACGCTGCCCTTGGGCGGGATACCGCCGGCAAGGACAACATGAGATATCTTATGCTTGGCGCACACCGCGATCAGGTCGAACAATTGCGGGTGCATGGTAATAAGGTTGACGCCAAAGGGCTTATCCGTACGCGCCCGCGTCTCTGCAATTTCTGTATCAAGCAGATCGGGTGTCATGGCCCCACATGCAATCACGCCAAACCCGCCCGCATTGGAGATGGCGGAAACGAGATTGCGCTCAGAAACCCAGCTCATCGCGCCGCACAGAATCGCGTGCTCACAGCCGAGAAAGTCGATACCGCGCTGCATCATCGCGGCGCTTTTGGGGAATTTTGTCATATTATGAGCGATTAGGGCGGCTAGTCGCGATATTCAATGCGAACCTTGCTTGCAGCTTCTGCGGCCAGTGCGCGCGCCTCATCTGTATCCTCACCCTCAGCCAGAGCCACACCCATGCGACGATAGGGACGGGTGCTGGGCTTACCGAATAGCCGCACATCGACATTGGGGCCGAGGCCCAGCGCATCGGCGACACCGTCAAAAGTGAAATCGGCGCTGTCCCGATCGGCCAAAACCACCGCCGACGCAGCAGGAAATGCCGGCTGGTCCCCGAATATGGGCAGGCCGAGCACAGCGCGAGCATGCAGGTCGAACTCAGAGAGATCCTGAGAGATCATGGTCACCATACCTGTGTCATGCGGGCGCGGCGAGAGTTCGGAGAAGATGACTTCATTGCCTCTGACAAAGAACTCAACGCCGAACAGGCCCCAACCTCTGCCCCCGCCTTCCAGTGCTTCGACCACTTTGACCGCCATATCCTGCGCGGCGGCGAGTGCCTTTGACGCCATGGCGGCAGGTTGCCAGCTTTCCTGATAGTCGCCGCGTTCTTGGCGATGGCCAATGGGGTCGCAAAAGGTGATGCCCCCCGCATGGCGCACTGTCAGCAGGGTGATCTCATAGTCGAAGTCGATGAATTGCTCGACGATCACGCGCGCCCGGTCGCCGCGCATATTGGCACAGGCATATTCCCAAGCGGCCTCTAGTTCGGCCTCAGTTTCAACTTTGCTTTGGCCTTTTCCCGATGAGGACATGACCGGCTTCATCACGCACGGAAGGCCCGTATAGGCGGCACCGGCGCGGACCTCGTCCAGTGTCTCGGCATATTTGTAACGCGATGTGGTGAGGCCCAGCTCATCAGCGGCCAGATCGCGAATGGCATCGCGGTTCATGGTCAGCTGTGCTGCTTTGGCAGAGGGGATCACGTTAAAGCCATCTGCTTCCAATTCAGCGAGGACTTCAGTTCGGATCGCTTCAATTTCGGGGACGATGTGGTCGGGCGAGTGTTTCTCAACCGCAGCGCGCAAAGCATCGGCATCAAGCATGGAGAACACTTCGGCTTCATCCGCAACCTGCATGGCCGGTGCACCGGCATAGGCATCGCAAGCAATCACGCGCGCGCCTAGGCGCTTTGCAGAAATGGTGAATTCGCGGCCCAGCTCACCAGAGCCGAGCAGGAGAATGGAGGCAGTGTGTGACATGACGGCAGGCTTAGCGATTGGCGCTGCTTACGCCAACTGCATTGCCGCACAGTTCAGCTCCGGCGGTTGGCCGCGCGCAGAACGGCTTGCTCCATCGCCAACTCGACCTTTGCGCCGCTCGCGACCGCACGCGGCGGCTGGCCGCACATGCCGATCTGCATACCACCGCCAGCCCGTGCCATGACCAGGCCCAATTCCGCCTGACGCATGGTCCAATCCACCGTCACCTCAACCCGCGCAAGCCCTGCGCTGGCGGTGAGTTCGGGTGATCGTTTGGACGATGTGACAGTCAGGCCAGCGAAGGTTTCCAGAACTTCTTCGGCCCAGCGGCGCGCTTCTTTGACGCTCATACCGGGCAATAGGACGGCAAAACGCTCACCATCCAATTGCGCAAGCTCCTGACCTGGCACTGTCATGGTTTCGAGGAATTTGGCAAAACCCCATTGGATTTCATCGGCGGTGCGCTGACCATATTGCATGAAGATGGCGCGCAACCGGTCCACCGCAAGCACCGCCATCGCCTGCTCGTTATGGGCAGAGATACTGCGGCGCAATTGGCCGAAAAACGCGTGGCGATTGGCAAGGCCAGTGAGCGGATCCGTGAGCGCGCGAGCGTTGATCTCTCCCTCAAGGCTATGACGTTGCTGCACCGATCGCAGCAGGCCCAGCGCCCCCTGCGGTGTGCCATCATCATCTTCAATCTGGCGCAGGCTGAATGCGTACCATGAGGGGGTCGCGGGGCCCTCTTCTTCGGGAGCATCGAGCATGCGCAGCGGGAATTCGATCCACCCTGCCTGCGACGTTCCAGCAAAGACTTGAGCGACGTGCCGCGCCACTTCGGGCCCATGCCCGGGTTCCGCGAGATCCGCGATATGCGGCATGAGCAGCAGGGATGAGAGGTCCATTCCCAGCTCGCTCGCATTTTCAGAGGCGTGGACGATGAACCCCGCGCTATCGAGTCTGACGACAATATCGCCAGACGCGTCCTCAATTAGGCCGTGCAGCACACGACCTTCTGCATTGCTGAATTGCATTTCCATGCCGATAGCCCCCGGCGTTAAGTTGAATACACTGTCAATGCGAATTTCAAATTTCGTAAAAGTAAGCTAAATTTTTACCCGTAATACCCCGAAGATCCCCAAATCTTCCCGGTATTACAATATAGGTTGTTATCTAGGTTAATTTACTTAACTAATATTCGAATCAACTTCCGTATTCATTTACCATGTTTGCCTCTCATATTTTGGTCGGATACGCAATTTTACAGTTTGCGACTTCAGACTTCGATCATTATACGGATACTTCTTGGGTCTGTTCCGTATTCGGTAGCAATGCGTAGTCGGCAGTCTTCAATTACTGCGCCGCCGCCATTACGCGGATCGACTTCGTAAAACGCCTCTTTTTCCACACCCAATACTTCGGCAATTGCGGCGATTCGTTCAGGCAGCGGACGCGCTTTGCCTTTTTCCCAGGCCCATACGGTTGGCTTACTCACGCCCAAGGCCGCTGCGACCTGTGCCAGCGTTAGCCCCTTTTCACGCCGCAACCGGTTGAGCCGGACACCAAGCGTATCGAGCGATCCTTCGCCGAATGACGGCTTAGCAACAGGTGCGCGCGCAGGCGGTTCGCGCAGGCCCGGCGCACTGCCGCGCAATTGCGCAGCCGCCAGCGCGGCCTCGCCAAGCGCCTGTTCGAATGCACAGCCGAACAGTTCCCCGCTCTGCCACACGATCTGAGCACCCACAGGGCCAATATCGGGCAGGTCCACCGCCAACACCTCCCCGACGCCCAGCGCAAGGTCGGTTTCAAGCAGCAATCCCGCCGCCGATAGGTTGTGCACGGTAACATTGGCTGCCGCGCCATCTGGCATACGGCCGCTCGTCTCTAACCGCAGCGAACGTCGGCTTTGGCGACGCCCTTCGATTTGGCCCTCAGTTTGAGTGGCTAACTGGGTTTCTAGGTGGGCTTTCAAAGCCATAGACAGGGCACTCCTTGTGTGGAGCCCCTTTCATCCGGTGCCAAAGCCTAAGAGAATTTTACCCAATATGGTTAATGTCGGCCAAACGAGCGCCTTACCCCGTCAGCCGAGTTAGCCGCGCGTCAATCTTCGGCATCCAAGCCATAAGCGGTGTGCAACACGCGCACGGCCAGCTCAGTTTCATCCTCATCGATCATCACGCTGACTTTGATCTCTGAGGTGGAAATCGCCTGAATGTTGATCCCTCGATCAGATAGAGCGCGAAACATGGTGCTCGCGACACCAGCATGGCTTTTCATGCCAACGCCAACAACGCTGATCTTGGCGACGTGGCTATCGGTGATGATGCGGTTGAAGCCAATTGCCTCGGCGCGGTCCTCCAACAAAGCCTGTGCGCGCGCGAGATCGGATTGCGGCACGGTAAAGGTCACGTCGGTCTCGCCTTTGTCGCGGCCCACGTTCTGAATGATCATGTCGACATTGATGCTCGCATCGGCCAGCGGGGCGAAGATATCGGCCACCGCGCCGGGTTTGTCCGGAACGCGCGTGAGGATGATTTTCGCTTCGTTCTTGTCATGCGCAATACCGGTTACCAGCTGGCGTTCCATATCGCCGTTCTCCACCAATTCATCCATTTCTTCATCCGACACGATCAATGTGCCGGGCAACTCATCCGCTGAAACTGCATCATCGCCAACGAAGCTGGAGAGCACTTGAATGCGCACGCCTTCCTTCATCGCGAGACCGACGGAGCGGGTCTGGAGCACTTTGGCCCCCACGCTCGCCAATTCGAGCATCTCTTCGTAAGTGACCGCCTTCAACTTGCGCGCTTTGGCCACGATGCGTGGGTCTGTGGTGTAGACCCCATCGACATCGGTGTAGATATCGCAGCGGTCCGCTTTCACCGCCGCAGCGACCGCCACCGCCGATGTGTCCGATCCCCCGCGTCCCAATGTCGCGATACGGCCTTCGGGTGAGATACCCTGAAAACCCGGAACCACGGCAACTTCGCCCGCTTCCATGCTAGCGATCATATCGGGCGCATCGATAGTCTCAACGCGGGCCTTGGAATGCGCCTCAACCGTTTTGACAGGAATTTGCCAGCCTAACCAACTGCGCGCTTTGCAACCCAGTGATTGTAATGTCAGCGCGAGCAATCCGCTGGTCACCTGTTCACCGCTGGCAACAACCACGTCATATTCCGCCGGATCATACAGCGCATTGGCCTCCCTGCAGAAATTGATCAGCCGGTCTGTCTCACCCGCCATGGCGCTGACCACGACGGCGACTTCATTACGCGCACCGTCTTTGCCAGCGGCCTGAGCACGGACAATATTCGCAACCCTGCGAATGCGCTCGGTCCCTGCCATCGACGTTCCGCCGAATTTCATCACAATTCTTTGATTGGGCCGCGTCAATGTTCGCAGACTCCTGCTGGTTTGCTCGTCTCGGCGCTGCTAACGGGGGTGCATGGGAAACGCAAACGTATCAAATGTTACCATCCGGCCCGAAGAGGCTGAGTTCTTCGCTGATCTGGCAAAGGATTGGTGGAACCCCAAAGGCAAGATGGCGAGTCTGCATCAGGTGAACCCTGTGCGGTTGGAATTCATTCGCACTGCAGTGGACACCCATTTCGGAGGAGACTCGCGCGGTATTCGTCCGCTCGCGGGAAAGAGCGCGCTCGATATTGGTTGCGGCGCTGGATTGGTCTGTGAGCCGTTGGCGCGGCTAGGCGCAGCTGTCACCGGCGTTGATGCGGCGAGTGAGAATGTATCGGCGGCGGCGGCACACGCAGAGGCGGTCGGCCTCGACATTCGCTATATGGCGGGTGAGGTCGCAGGACTGGATATCGGCACCTTCGATCTGGTCACTTGCCTCGAAGTGGTTGAACATGTTGCCGACAAACCAGCGTTTCTGGCTGATGTTGCGGCGCGGCTATCGCCCAGTGGCCTGCTGGTCATGTCGACCCCCAATCGCACCGCCGCCAGCCGAATGCTGCTGGTGGGTGCAGCCGAAGCGGTCGGCTATGTCCCTAAGGGAACGCATCATTGGGAAGATTTCGTAACGCCGGAAGAGCTGGAAGCTCTACTAGCCAATGCGGGACTTGAAGTGACAGAGCGGCGCGGTATTGCGTGGCGGCCGGGAAAGGGGCTGCATTTGGCGGAAGACGAAGCGTTGAATTATATCTTGAGCGCAAAGCGGGCCGCCTAAAGGATTCTCGCCTGATGCTCCGGCGTCGACACCCAACATTCCTCTCGCTTGCCAAACCACTTGTAGCGGTTGCGTGCGATCAGGCGATAGATGGGATCGCGGATCACGCGCGGAACCAGCTTGAAAATCATCCCCGCGCGCCAGGGCCAGCCCAGCTCAGACCACATGTGAAGCACGGCATCGCTGCTCATCCAAACCCGCCCGCCATCTTGGACGGCATCAAGCAGAATGAAACTCTCCGGATCAAGCGGGTCAAAGCCGACCTGACGCATGATTTCGGCCCCAACATCGCCCTGCATCGCGGCCAGTCGGAATTTTGCGGCGCGATCACGCTTTAAAACGAACTGCGCATTGGCGGTGCAGAGCACGCACATCCCGTCAAACACGATGATCGGTTTATCGCGCGGAATTGTCACAGAGACAGGCTTACTCGCCATCCGCTTCGATGAGTTCGACAAGCTCACGCACATTGTCAGTGAAGAACCCATCTGCACCCGTCGCAATCGCAGCGTTCCATAGCTGGCGATATTGCCCCTCTGCCGCGGGACCACCTTCCGTTTGGAGCGAGGCAGGCAAGAAGCCGTTTTCCTTGCGCAGAGTCCATGGATGCACAATCAATCCAGCCGCATGGGCATCGGCGACCAGCGACGTCGGCTGCATCGTTTCAGGGTCAACCGCATGGCCCAACCACGGCCCGATCCCGTCGGCATATTCCGCAATCTCGGCAAGCCCGGTTGGTGTAATCATTTCGGCCCAGCGCATTTCGGGTTCATCATAGGGGCCATCTTGCGCGTTGATCAGCAGGACGAGCGGCGTGTCGATCCGCTGGTTCAGTCGTTGCAGTGGCCCCACTTCAAAGACTTGTAGAAAGACGCGTGCATCCGCTCCGTCCAGACCAAACCTGCGCAGTTCCCTAATGACGAGGTCGACCATATCGATCCCTTCCTGCTCTAGGATCGCAGTGGGGTGTTTCAGCTCAGGATAGAGGCCAATCGTGCGGCCCATCTCCGCTTCTTTCACGCGGACAAGCTGGACGATTTCCTCAAATGTTGGGACCTGATAGAGGTGGTTGTAGGCTGCACTTCCTGGACGGATGTTCCCGACCCTTTCACGCGCGCGCAGAGTCCGCAACTCGGCTAATGTGAAGTCTTCCGCGAACCACCCTGCTACCTGCCGTCCGTCAATCGTCTTGGTCCGGCGACGAGTTTCAAACTCCTCGCGGCTGGCGACATCAGTTGTACCCGACAATTCGTTTTCGTGCCGAGAAACCAGCACGAGGTCTTTGGTCACGACCAAATCGGGCTCGATATAATCTGCACCCTGCTCAATCGCGCGCTCATAGGCGGCGAGCGTATGTTCAGGCCTATCGCCACTTGCACCGCGATGGGCAATGATCAGCGGGCGGGACTGGCCTACGCCATTTTCCGTGTGCCCATCGGCCGCTGCTGGTGCTGCGAATGACATTGCGCCTGCCATCACACTTATAAAAACGCTGCGGACCATTCGTCTTCCTTAAATCCCACGAGGATACCCTCTGAATGCTCGACCACTGGTCGTTTGATCATGGAGGGGTGCTGAACCAGCAATTGGGCGGCGGCGTGTGCGTCGTCTGCACTTGCCTTTTCGGCATCGGACAATTTGCGATAGGTCGTGCCGCGCTTGTTGAGCACCACATCGACACCCTTATCCGCGATCCATGCCTCTACTTTGGCTGCATCTGCGCCTTGTTTCTTATAGTCGCAAAAGTCGTATTCGATGCCATTCGCATGCAGCCATTTGCGCGCTTTCTTCACGGTGTCGCAATTGGGAATGCCATAGAATTTGATCGTCATATCAGTCCTCTTCACTCCGGGAATCCTTCGAATAACCTCTAGCGCCGCACAAGATGCGCATCGGCGATTGCCACAGCCAACGCATCAGCGGCGTCCGCTCCAGCAATTGTCGTGCCGGGCAACAGCACTTTGACCATGGCTGCTACCTGCTTCTTTTCCGCACCGCCCGTTCCAACCACCGCCTTCTTCACCAGCCGCGCAGCATGCTCGTTGACGGTGAGCTGAGCCAATCCGCATGCGGTCAAAACCGCACCCCGCGCCTGCGCCAGCTTTAGCGTGGATTGCGGATTCTCATTGACGAACACCTCCTCGCACGCCGCCCTGTCCGGACGATGCTCCGCAATCACTGCCGCGATACCGGCGTTCAAAGCCGCAAGCCGTTCAGCCATTGGCGTCTTCGCATTGGTTGGCAATTGGCCATTGGCCAGATGCGATAATCGCGTCCCATCGGCGCGCACCAGACCCCACCCGGTGCAGCTCAACGATGGGTCGAGGCCTAGTATGACGATGCTCACGTCAAAGCCCGACCAGAAAGCCAAGCCGCCAAACGATAGCGAGCAGAAACGCTGAGCCCAGCGCTATGGCAAAAAGCCATTCGCGCGCCCTCAGTCAAGCTTCTCCATCACTTCATCGCTGATCTCGTAATTGCCCCAGACGGTTTGCACATCGTCATCATCGTCCAGAACGTCGATGAGTTTGAGCAAAGTGCCCGCGCCTTTCTCGTCCATCTCGACTGTGATGTTCGGCTTCCATGCAAGCTTCACGTTGGACGCGGCACCCAGAGCTTTTTCCAAATCACCTGAGACTTGATGCAAATCTTCAGCGGCAGTCCAAATTGTGTGGCCATCCTCCCCGCTCTCAATATCGTCCGCGCCCGCTTCCATGGCTGCCTCTAACACGGTGTCCTCGTCGCCAGCTTCGGCAGGGTATTCGATCAGGCCAAGCCGCTCAAACCCGTGTTGAACAGAACCTTCCGTACCCAAATTGCCGCCATGCTTGCTGAATGCCGTGCGAACAGCGGTGGCGGTGCGGTTGCGGTTGTCGGTCAGAGTTTCAACGATAATCGCGCTGCCGCCTGGGCCATAGCCTTCGTAACGGACCTCTTCGTAATTCTCATCATCGCCGGCGCTGGCTTTATCAATCGCGCGCTGGATATTATCCTTGGGCATCGACTGCCCCTTTGCCGTGTTGACGGCCAGACGCAGGCGCGGGTTCATATCCACATCGGGCGTGCCCATCTTGGCCGCCACCGTGATTTCACGCGAAAGCTTGGAAAACAGGTTAGAGCGTTTCTTGTCCTGCGCACCCTTGCGGTGCATGATGTTTTTGAATTTGGAATGGCCTGCCATGGAAACTCTTCATTGTTGCTGAGCTATATGCCCGTATTCGATGGACACGCATTAAACCGATGAGCGATAGGCCGACAAGTCCTGTGACACTTCCAAACAATCAAACACCATCCGTGGCTGAGCTTAAGGCGGTCTTCGGAGATGATGCGCCGCCGGAATTGCTGATTGAAGCGCGCGCCGCTCCGGCAGCAACACTGAGGGGTGAATGGAGCCGCGTCATCGCATTCCTGCGCCGCCCGACGCTCAATGTATCTGAGCAGAGCGCCGCGCCGTTTAAGGTGTTGGGGCGCATTTATCTGCTCGATATGTTGGCGATGCTGGTGCTGGTCATCTGCGCGAGCATTGCAGTGGCGGCGGGTGTTTATCTGCCGCGCACCGCTCTGGCGGAGATTGAGTTCACTTGGATGATTGTGCTGGCCGTGATTGTCGGCGCGCCAGTGTTTGAGGAGCTGGCGTTTCGCAGTTGGCTGTCAGGAAAGCCCGGCCATGTGATCGCTTTGCTGTCTGTGGGCGCCGGGGCTACAGGATTTGCAGCCATTCACATGAGCGCGCCAATCATCGGAGCATTGGTCATGATCGCGGCAGTTGTTGGTGCGATTGCTGCCATCATAACACTGGCGAACCGCCCGCCCATGGCATTTTTCGAGCGGTACTTTCCCGCATTCTTCTGGCTATCGACCCTCGCCTTTGCCTTAGTGCATATTTTCAATTTCCAAGAGGGATCGCTGGCGGTCCTCCTCCCACTGGTGCTTCCGCAATTTATGCTTGGCGGTCTGCTCGGTTATATCCGCGTGCGCGTCGGATTATGGGCAGCAATAGTTCTCCACGCGGCGCACAATGCAACAGCGTTAGGGATTTCGGCATTGGCCGGCGAAATGGGCTAGTGAGATTGGGGGCGGTTAAAGCCCTCACATCATTCCAAGCGCGGCCTTATACACTTCAAGCACGGTTTCCTGCTCGCTGCGATCATCCGGCTTCATTTTGCGCAGGCGCACAATCTGGCGCATGATTTTAGCGTCATATCCGACAGCTTTTGCTTCGGCATAAACATCGCGAATATCGTCAGCGATACCCTTTTTCTCTTCCTCAAGGCGTTCAATCCGCTCAATCAAAAGGCGCAAACGATCATCAGTTGCGCTGACATCGGAAGAGTTGGTGGCGTCGGCTTCGGACATGGTTGGGTAGGCTCCAAGAGAATCACTTTGTGTGTTGCCGTCTGACTTACCAATCTGGCGCGATGTGCAAAGCAGAGCTTTGTGTCTTCTCCACCGGCTTGCGCACACCTTTTCATGCTGTAGGGTTATGCGGCTTTTGTAACACGGGCGGGATGGGGAGTGACCGTGGTCGATGTGTTCATTTCATATTCGCGCGATGATGCGGAAAAGGTCGGTGTGCTTGCGCGCATGATCGCGAGCGAGGGATATCAGGTCTGGTGGGATGCTGATCTGCCGCCGCATGTCAGCTATGGCGACGTGATCACGGCAAAGATTGGCGCTGCGAAAGCGGCGGTGGTGGTTTGGTCGCAAACAGCGGCTCAATCGGAATGGGTGCGCGCCGAAGCGGATGTTGCGCGCAATCAGAAAAAGCTGATCCAAACCGCGCTTGATGATGTCATGCCGCCACTGCCCTTCAATCAAATCCAATGCGCGGCGATTGGCGATTGGAATGGTGAGGAGGATCACCGGGGCTGGAACAAGGTCAAGGAAAGCCTGGTTGCACTATGCGGCCCGCCCGATGCGAAGACTGGCGAGGTTGAATCATCGCCTGACATACCAACGCAGCCAAAGGTTGAGCCGAAACCAAAGGCGGTCACACCACCGCCTCCTCCACCAGCCCCCGCTCCAACGCCGGAACCCATAAAGGCGCCCCCGCCCGAATCTGCACAGAGTGAGGAAGGCGGGGGAACCAGCACGCCAGTCCTCTTATCCATTGGCTGTGTTGGCCTCATCGTCTTTGGAGTTTTATTCCTTATCTTCAGCGCCATGACGAGCGAGATGGAGGACTATTCCGATACGGGCAGTTCCGATTTCTCCAACCTCTCACCTTCGCTGAGCGAGCCAGAGGCATCGCCCGATGGCGACTACATTCCGCAGATCGAGGAGGGCACTGCTTTCGCTGATCTTGACGCAGGTATGAATAACAGTCCGGGCGATATGGCGACGCCACTGATCGCGACGGTTCAAGACCCAGATGGCTATTCTAATGTCCGCGCGTCCCCGTCCAGCAGCGCCGATATCGTAGGTGTGGCGATTGAAGGCGAGCAATTCCTAACCTTCCAACAGGATACGCCGTGGTGGATCATCACGCTGGAGGACGGCACCATGGGCTATATTTACAGCGACCGTATTCTGGTGATTGGGACCCCGCAATGACTGACAAAATCGATCTCCCCAGACCCGAGGATTTGGCGGTCGCTGAATTTGCAGCGGATGCTCCAGAACCCGCAAGCGCCACCAAAAGCGGCAATGTCGCGGTCTTTTGCGGCCACATGTTCAACACGGGGAGCGAGGCGGAGCGCGTCCTTGCGCAAAAAATCGCTGATGAACTGGAAGCGCGCAACATCGCGGTCGGTTTTGGTCCGCTAGCCTGCGGTGCCGACATCGTGATCGCTGAGGAATTGCTTAAACGCGGTGCAGAACTGAATCTTGTGCTGCCGTTCGCTGAAAACGACTTTATCGAAGAAAGCGTTTTGTGCGGAGGCGAGGCGTGGATGCCGCGTTACAAAGCCTGCCGCGAGGCGGCGAAATCGGTGAGTTTTGCAACGCCGGCTGACTATGTCGGCGATGATAATCAGTTCGCCTACAACACCCTTTACGCAATGGGCCTTGCGGTGCTGCGTTCGCAAAAGCGCGGGTGCGACGCAGTACAGATCGCCGTTGTCTCCGACCAATTTGCCAGTTTCTCGCAGACCGGAATCGCCGGCACCAAAGCGGACATGAAGCTCTGGCAGGATCTGGGACGCGAAACGGTTGCAATCCCTGCTGGCAAAGTGCCCCGAGACCTTAAATTCCCTGTGCGCGAGAAAGTCCAAGGCGGCACCCGGCGCGAAATCCGCTCTATCATCTTTGCGGATTACAAAGGGTTCTCGCGCATTGGCGAGCGCGCCCTGCCCGACTTCATGAACATCATCATGGGCCGGATCGCTAAAGTGCTGCACGATTTCGGCGATCATGTGGAGTTTCGCAACACTTGGGGCGATGCGCTTTACGCCGTCATTGATGAGCCGCGCATGGCGGCCGCAATTGCGCTGAGATTGCAAGATGAGCTGCGCGATTTGCCGCCCGGCCTAATCCCTGATGGCGCAGTCGCAGGGATGCGCACCGGGGTGCATTACGGGCCAATCTGGGTTGGCACTGACCGCATTACCGGCAACCGTCTATGGTATGGTGGCGAGGTCAACCGGACCGCCCGGATCGAACCTGTTACACCGGTCGGCGGCGTCTATTGCACTGAGAGCTTTGCCGCTGCGCTGCTGATGGACGACTACAATGAATGCCAGTTTACCTCGGTTGGCCGAGTGATCTTGCCCAAGAATTACGGTGAGGTTGAACTGTTCCGGTTGGAACGCGGCTCAGATTAACTGGATCTGTTGCGGGCGACGCTGGCCTCCATTGCAGCCAGTTGTTCCTCCGTGGCCGGGTTTTGCCGAGTAGCCTTCCATTCCTCCATCGGCATTCCGTGGATCAGCGCGCGCGCCGCGCTTTTGTCACCTTCATAGCCCGCATCACGGATCCAGTCGGATAGGCAATTGCGGCAGAACCCCGCAAGCCCCATCAAATCGATATTTTGCGCATCGTGGCGATGCTGCAAATGGCGGACCAATCGGCGAAAAGCCGCTGCGGCAACCGCATCATCAAGGGCGTCGAGAGGATCATTTTCGTGAGGCACTAGGCTTTTCCTTGAGTTGCAATCTTGCTGTGTCATAGCTGGCGTAGACGGGTTCGGGAACAGTATGGCACAGCGCGACAAAAACATGGCAATCCAAAAATTCGACCCACGCGGTCGTAAGGTCAAAATCCTCGCCACGGTCGGCCCTGCCAGCCGCTCTCCAGAGATGTTGCGCAAGCTGTTTAAAGCTGGTGCCGATGCATTCCGCGTCAATATGAGCCACGGCGAACACGCCGATCACGCCAGCGCAATCCAAGCGATTCGCGCACTGGAAAAAGAGTTTGCTCACCCCATCGCGATCCTTGCCGATTTGCAGGGTCCGAAACTGCGCGTTGGGACTTTCAAAGATGGCAAAGCGGTCATCCGCCATTCGGGTCACTTCACACTCGACCGCGATCCAACACCCGGTGATGAAACCCGCGTCTGCCTGCCGCACCCGGAATTGTTCGGCATTTTGCAACGCGGACAGCGGCTTTTGATCAATGACGGCAAGATCAAGCTGATCGTCAAAGAGGCGGATGAAAACCGCATCTTTTGTTCTGCCGAAGTTGGCGGCGTAATCTCAGATCGCAAAGGCGTGAATGTGCCCGATGCGGAGGTGCCCATCCCTGCGCTCACCGAAAAGGACCGCAAAGACCTTGCCTTCGCTGTCGAACAAGGCGCGGACTGGATTGCGCTTTCCTTTGTCCAGAGACCCGAGGACATGGCCGAAGCTCGCAAGCTGGTCGCGTCCCATGCAGCAGGCGGTCACATCGCTGCTCTGTGCGCCAAAATCGAAAAGCCCCAGGCGGTTGGCCGGCTCGATGGCATTATTGAATTGTCTGATGGCATCATGGTCGCGCGCGGTGACCTCGGCGTTGAGCTAGAACCGCACGAGGTCCCACCGCTGCAAAAGAGCATTGTCGCCGCGTGTCGCAGGGCTGGCAAACCAGTAATCGTAGCGACGCAAATGCTCGAATCCATGATCGAAAGCCCAATGCCCACACGCGCGGAGGTCTCCGACGTCGCCAATGCCGTCTATGACGGGGCCGATGCGGTGATGCTATCTGCCGAAAGCGCGGCAGGCGATTGGCCGGAGGAGTCCGTCGCGATGATGCATTCCATCGCCGGGCAAGTGGAGCGCGACGCAGGCTATAAGGAACGCGTTAGACTGCTCGACACAACGCCCGATGCAACCACGTCGGATGCCCTCGCGCACAGCTGTATGACGATTACCGAGACTGTGCCGATCAGCGCCATCACAGTCTTCACAGCCAGCGGATCAACCGCGCGCAGGGTTGCACGCGAACGTCCCGGCCCGCCAATGTTGGTGCTTACCCCGAGCATGCAAACCGCTCGCCGTGTCGCACTTTTATGGGGCGCCCATGCGGTCGCGACCAAGGATATTGGCAGCTTCGAAGAGATGATCGCCAAAGGCAAACGCATGGCACTGCGCCATGGCTTTGGCAAAGCGGGGTCAAAACAGGTTGTGCTCGCCGGAGTGCCATTCGGGACACCCGGCGCAACAAACTTGCTGCATGTGGTGACGCTGACAGGCAATGAACTGGACAAGCATCAGGGCTGATCCGCTCATTCCGTGAGATGCTCAAAAACCGGGCCGTACAAAGCTTCTTCAAAAGCTATACCGGCGCGCTGGTTTTCAATCCAAACGACGCTCGCTGGAATAAAACCAAGCCCGGGTAATTTGATTGATATCAGCTCTTCCGGTTTAACGGACCAGCCGCGCGAATCGACCATGCAGCCGCCGATAGTGATATCGAGCACCGGCATTTCCATTTTTGAACGCGTGCGATAGCGAACAATTGCGGTTAGCCCCGATTTGATTTTTGCACCGCTAGCCATAATGCCCCCAACCAAACAGCTTCAGATTGCTTATACTACGATAAGCGTCACTGATTTGCGCTTGGTTAACAGCTCTACGATTGCGGTTTACTATTCTTGGTTAGCTGGCGCTGCGCTCCAAGCGCGCCCGCGCCTCTTGTTCACCAATCAGGGGAAGCAACTCACTCATATCCGGGCCATGGTTCATGCCGGTTAGCGCTTGGCGCAGTGGTAGGAACAGCATCTTGCCCTTGCGACCAGTCGCCTCTTTCAGCGCCGATGTCAGCGCACCCCACGGGTCATCACCCCACGCCAACGTCTCGCTCGCTTGCGCAAGGTAGGCGCGGTCTTCATCTGAGAATTCGGGTTGTTCGATTGGCCCTGTGACCAACCGCCACCATTCACTCACCTCATTAACGGTCGCGATATTGGGCTGAACTGCGTGCCATCCGGCCTCGTCCATCCCCTCTGGCAAGCGATGCTTCACCGACGCATAGGGCATGGCGTGGACAAGGGCGGTGTTGACCCGCTCGAGCTCCGCATCATCAAATTTCGCAGGCGCTCGGCCAAACGTGGACAGATCGAATGTCTCAAGCAGTTTAGCCCGATCTGCGATTGGCTCCACCGGCAGAGATGTCCCGAGCCGTGCCAACAGCGCGATAATCGCCTCGGGCTCAATGCCCTTTTCACGCAATGCATCACAGCCTAGCGAGCCGAGCCGTTTGGACAGTTTACCCTCGGTGCCGACCAGCAAAGCTTCGTGTGCGAACTTTGGCGGTGTCGCGCCCATCGCGGTGAACATCTGGATCTGCACTGCGGTGTTCGAAACATGGTCTTCCCCGCGCAGAACCAGAGTCACACCCATTTCGACATCATCGACCGTGCTCGGCAACATATAGAGCCACGACCCATCGGCGCGGCGGATCACCGGGTCTGAAAGGAGCGCAGGATCGAAATTGGCAGAGCCGCGCACGCCATCTTCCCAACTGAGCGGCTCGTCATGGTCGAGTTTAAAGCGCCAGTGCGGCTGAATACCTTCGGCTTCTTTTGCCGCGCGTTCTGCATCAGTCAGTTCAAGCGCACCGCGATCATAGATCGGTGGCTTTCCGCGTCCGAGCAGGACCTTGCGTTTCAGCTCCAGTTCCTGCTGAGTTTCATAGGCCGGGTAAATGCGACCGGCCGCGACCAGAGTGTCGAAAGCTGCCTGATAGCGGTCGAGCCGGGAAGACTGGCGCTCTTCGCTGGTCGCCTCAATCCCAAGCCACGCAAGGTCCGCGCGGATCGCTTCGACATATTCCTCTTTGGATCGCGCCGCATCGGTATCGTCGATGCGCAAGATGAACTCACCGCCACTGATTTGCGCGAGCATCCAATTGTGGAGAGCGGTCCGGATATTGCCGACATGCAGGCGACCCGTGGGCGAAGGAGCGAAACGTGTAATCGTCATGCCACGCGCGGTAGAACTCCGCGCGCTCACTCGCAACCGCTGAGTTTTACGGGTTGGTTGGTGCCTACATCGCTCTCGCCTCGGCAGCGGCCAATGCGAGCACTGCATCCCACAGACGGTGCTGGCGGTCAGGGCGGATTAGGCCGCCGATGGCGCGATCAAATCCCGCGCTATCGCAATTGGCCGCGCTCTCTATCAGAGCGCCAATGGTGGCTTCATCATGGGTGAGTAGGCAGCAACAGAACCGGGATACGCGGATGTTTTCGGGCCAAGTCGCGCCGATCACCTGTCCGAGCGCCAATGACTTCGCCGCGACCTCCACACTGCCGAGCCGCGTGGCAAGCTCGGGCACAGGGTCACGCCGCGCATGTTCATGAAGGGCAATCAGCCTAAGCGAGTAGACAAAGCGCGCAGCAATTGGATGAATCGCGTCGATGCGTGGCGGCTGTGCAAGTTTTGCGATCGTGGCTTTGCGCGCGGCACTGGCTGAACGACTTAGGGGCATGGCGAAGTGATTCCTCCTGTCTGCCGGGTGTGGCGACAGGAGGAATATGGCTTAAATGCAAATGGTTCGCAATAGCTATATTAGCCCGGTACAATCGTGAAACTGTGCTCAATGTACAGGAAAACCTCGGTCTCGCTCGCCTGTTGCCAATAGAGATCACCGTCCAAGCCCTCTATACGAACACCATATCCGCTGCCGAACATGCCTGCATAGCTGGTCGATTCCTCGGCGATATGGCGTACCACGGCCCCGCGATATTGTTCGGGGTTGTCAATTGCGAGCGAAGTTGCGCCCACGTCGATAAAAGAGCGTCCGGTGGCCGGGATCTCTTTGACGAATGCGGCAATGCGCTCAGCTGTCGCGCGGACACTTGCACCTTCACCACGCAATGGAATGCGCGCATAAATCTGTACCCGGTTGGTGTCGGGACGATTACCACCAGTTACCGGCAGTTGCCGCATATTGGCGCGCGTCACCGGCTCCAAAGTGTAGCGACCGGCAACCAATGTGATCCCCTCACTGCCTGCAGCATCCAACGTCGCGCCCAACATTTCGAACAGCTCTTGAGTGCGCAAATTGCGGTCACGCGAATCCGAGCTCACGAACAATGGCGTCACAAAATAGTCGGCCTGACGGGTGACGCCGATGGCCGGTGGCCCATTCGATGTGAAATAGGCATTCATGGCAGAGCGGTCTTGCCGCGCGGCTGTGACCACTACGGTATCCTGCGCCAAAACCGGGGTCGCCGTGAGCAGTGCGGCAAACGTTCCAGCGACAATTGCGAATTTCTTCATGTGATATCCTCCCCTTGAAATAGGTAAGGGCAACATGGCTGAACCAATCCGTCTGCCGCATGAACCACAAACAAAGACCCCGCCGAGGCACTGGGCCACGGCGGGGTCATTGACTTGGCATTGAGCCGTTCGGCTTATTCGGCGGCCGGGGTCTCCGGTGTTTCCGTAGAAGCACCTCCACCCATGGCAGCTTTCATTGCCTCTTCGCTCGACACAGGATCTGCAGCGGGCTCTGGCTCGACGGCATTTGCCGCGGCGAGCGCATCCTGCTGCTTCTTCCATTGCGCCTTCAACGCGGCATCACGGCTTGAGGCAGTGACACGCATACGGTTCATGCCCGAACCCGTACCTGCCGGGATCAAGCGCCCAACGATCACGTTTTCCTTAAGCCCGATCAGCGTGTCTTTCTTACCCTCAACCGAAGCCTGGGTCAGAACGCGAGTCGTCTCTTGGAAAGATGCTGCCGAGATAAAGCTGCGCGTTTGCAGGCTGGCCTTGGTGATCCCCAACAGGATCGGCACACCTTCAGCAGGCTTCTTCGATTTCGTCAGCTTCGCGTTGTATTCAAGCATTTCGGCCAGATCGACCTGTTCGCCCGGAAGCAACGTGGTGTCGCCGCCATTGGTGATCTCAACTTTTTGCAGCATCTGGCGAACGATCACCTCAATGTGCTTGTCGTTGATTTTCACGCCTTGCAGTCGGTAGACTTCCTGGATCTCGTTGACGAGATATTCGGCCAACGCCTCAACACCCATCACCTCAAGAATGTCGTGCGGGTTCGGCGCGCCGGAAACAAGGGTATCACCCTTCTTCACGAAATCGCCTTCTTGCACGTCGATCACCTTCGTCTTGGCGATCAGATACTCGACTGCATCGCCTTCCTCAGGGACAATCGCGATCTTACGTTTCGCTTTGTATTCGCGAACAAATTCGATCTTGCCAGAGATCTTGGCGATCACCGACATATCCTTTGGCAGGCGTGCTTCGAACAGCTCGGCAACACGCGGCAGACCACCGGTGATGTCGCGCGTCTTGGCAGCTTCGCGGCTGGCACGAGCGAGGATGTCGCCGGCATCAACCGTTTGGCCGTCTTCGACCGAAAGCGTGGTGCCCGGTGCCAGCATATAACGCTGTGCCTCGGTCTCATCCGCATCGGTTTGACCTTCACCAAGAAGCGTCATGCGCGGACGCAGTTCCTCTTTCTTCTTGCGACCGGTTGCCCGGTTTTCGGTCACGATACGCTGAGCGATACCGGTTGCATCATCAGTCAACTCTTCGAGCGTCGTGCCCTCGACCAGATCCTGATACTTCACAACGCCCGATTGCTCGGTGATGATCGGCAGAGTGAACGGGTCCCATTCAGCGAGACGATCACCCACCTTCACCTTCGCGCCGTTCTTGAACATTAGCATGGTACCATAGGGAACCTTGTGCATTTCACGTTCGCGGCCCTCGGCATCGATCACGGCGATTTCACCGTTACGAGCGAGCGACAGGATGCGACCCTTCTTGTCGGTAATGGTCGGCATATCGCGCAGCTCGATCTTACCATCGGAGATCGATTCCAGATGCGACGTCTCGTTAAGCTGAGCCGCGCCGCCAATGTGGAACGTCCGCATTGTCAGCTGAGTGCCCGGCTCACCGATAGACTGAGCAGCGATAACGCCGACAGCTTCACCGATATTCACCGGAGTACCGCGAGCAAGATCACGGCCATAGCATGTACCGCAAACACCTTGATCGGCTTCGCAAACCAGTGGTGAACGGATCTTGGCGGACTGAACTTCAGCCGCTTCGATTTCCACCACCATCGGCTCATCTACGAGAGTGCCCGCTTTCACGATCACTTCGCCGGTCGACGCGTTGACGATGTCCTCAGCCACTGTGCGGCCCAGAATACGTTCACCCAAAGACGCAATAACCGAACCACCTTGAACGATGGCGCGCATTTCCAGCGCGTTTTCGGTCTTACAATTCTCAACCACGATCGTGCAGTCCTGCGACACATCGACCAGGCGGCGGGTCAGGTAACCTGAGTTCGCTGTCTTAAGCGCGGTATCGGCAAGACCTTTACGCGCGCCATGGGTTGAGTTGAAGTATTCAAGGACGGACAGGCCTTCCTTAAAGTTCGAGATAATCGGCGTTTCGATAATCTCGCCCGAAGGTTTCGCCATCAGACCACGCATACCAGCGAGCTGCTTCATCTGCGCTGGCGAACCACGCGCACCGGAGTGGCTCATCATATAGATCGAGTTAATCGGCGCCTCACGCCCATCCTTATCGATCGGTGTCGCCTTAATCTCAGCCATCATAGCGTCAGCGACGAGGTCACCACACTTGGACCAGGCATCGATCACCTTGTTATATTTTTCCTGCTGAGTGATCAGACCGTCCTGATATTGCTGTTCGTAGTCAGCAACCAGAGCTTTCGTCTCATCGACCATGCCGACCTTAGCATCAGGGATGATCATATCATCCTTACCAAAACTGATGCCGGCCTTAAACGCGTGGCGGAAGCCAAGCGTCATGATCGCATCGGCAAACAGAACCGTGTCTTTTTGGCCTGTGTGACGATACACTTCGTCGATCACATCACCGACATCCTTCTTGGTGAGAAGGCGGTTGATAATGTCGAATGGCACCTTGTGATTTTTCGGCAGGCATTCTCCCAGCAGCATCCGGCCCGGCGTCGTTTCAAAACGCTTGAGGACGATATTGCCCTTTTCATCAGCCTGCGGAACGCGGGCGAGGATTTTGGAGTGCAGCGTGACCGCTTTGGTCTCAAGCGCTTGGTGCACTTCGGCCATATCGGCAAAGCGTGGCAGCCTTTCGACCTTCGAGCCGTCTTCATTCTCAAGGTATTCAGGCGTCTTTTCCTGACGTTCCATCGAGAGGTAATAGATACCCAGAACCATATCCTGTGACGGAACGATGATAGGCTTACCGTTCGCTGGCGACAGGATGTTGTTGGTCGACATCATCAAAACGCGCGCTTCGAGCTGCGCTTCGAGTGACAGCGGCACGTGGACCGCCATTTGGTCGCCATCAAAGTCAGCGTTGAACGCAGAACAGACCAGAGGGTGAAGCTGGATAGCCTTACCTTCGATCAGAACCGGTTCGAACGCTTGGATGCCAAGACGGTGAAGCGTCGGCGCACGGTTCAGCAGAACCGGGTGCTCACGGATCACTTCGTCAAGGATGTCCCAGACTTCCTTGCGCTCTTTCTCAACCCATTTCTTCGCTTGCTTCAGAGTCATCGAGAGACCCTTGGCATCGAGGCGTGCGTAGATAAATGGCTTGAACAGCTCGAGCGCCATCTTCTTTGGCAGACCGCACTGGTGCAGTTTCAATTCCGGGCCGGTCACGATGACCGAACGACCGGAATAATCGACGCGCTTACCGAGCAAGTTTTGGCGGAAGCGGCCTTGCTTACCTTTCAGCATGTCAGACAGCGACTTCAGCGGACGCTTGTTAGCACCCGTGATCACGCGGCCGCGGCGGCCATTGTCGAACAGCGCATCGACAGCTTCCTGAAGCATACGCTTCTCGTTCCGGACGATGATGTCCGGCGCGCGCAGTTCGATTAGACGCTTCAGGCGGTTGTTGCGGTTGATGACGCGACGATACAGATCGTTGAGGTCGGAAGTCGCGAAACGGCCACCATCCAGCGGCACCAGCGGGCGCAGCTCAGGCGGAATCACAGGGATCACTTCGAGGATCATCCACTCAGGGCGGTTGCCTGAATCGATGAAGCTCTCAACAACCTTCAAACGCTTGATGATCTTCTTAGGCTTGAGCGTCGATTTGGTAACCGCCAGCTCTTCCATAAGGTCGTCGCGCTCTTGCTCCAGATCGAGATCCATCAGCATGACTTTGACCGCTTCCGCACCGATATCGGCGGAGAACGCATCTTCGCCATACTCGTCTTGCGCTTCGAGCAGCTCGTCTTCAGTCAGCAGCTGGAACTTTTCAAGCGGGGTCAGGCCCGGCTCGATCACAACATAGCTTTCGAAATAGAGGATGCGCTCAAGCTGCTTGAGCTGAATGTCGAGCAGCAAGCCAATGCGCGAAGGCAAAGATTTGAGATACCAGATGTGCGCAACCGGAGCGGCCAGCTCGATGTGACCCATACGCTCACGGCGCACCTTGGTGACGGTGACTTCAACGCCGCATTTCTCGCAGACGACGCCTTTATATTTCATCCGCTTGTACTTACCGCACAGGCACTCGTAGTCCTTTACCGGACCAAAGATGCGCGCGCAGAACAGGCCGTCACGCTCAGGCTTGAACGTACGATAGTTGATGGTTTCCGGCTTTTTGATTTCGCCGAAGGACCAGCTGCGAATGCGCTCTGGCGATGCGATCCCAATTTGGATCTGGTCAAAGGTTTCCGGCTTAGCCAGCTGGTTGGTGAATTTGGTCAGTTCATTCATGACTTAGTTCCCTCAGGGGGTGAATTCTTAAAGAGCGGTTGGGAGGGGGCCAAAGCCCCGCTCCTTTTATTCCGCTGCAATTGCGCCGAAATCGTCGTCGTCATCTTCGCCATCAGACAAAGACTTCAACTCGACGTTCATACCAAGCGAGCGCATTTCCTTCACGAGAACGTTAAAGCTCTCTGGAATGCCTGCTTCGAATGTGTCGTCGCCTTTGACGATGGCTTCGTAGACTTTCGTCCGTCCGACAACGTCATCCGATTTCACTGTCAGCATTTCCTGCAATGTGTAGGCGGCTCCGTACGCTTGCAGCGCCCAGACCTCCATCTCACCAAAGCGCTGTCCGCCGAACTGCGCTTTACCACCCAGCGGCTGCTGCGTGACGAGCGAGTATGGACCGATGGACCGCGCGTGGATCTTGTCGTCGACCAAGTGGTGCAGTTTGAGCATATAGATAATGCCCACCGTCACCTTACGGTCAAACGCATCTCCTGTGCGCCCGTCGAACAATGTCGACTGGCCTGACGAGTCCACATTGGCCTTCACCAACATTTCCGAAACATCGGGTTCGCGTGCACCGTCAAAAACCGGAGTACCCATCGGGACGCCAGCAGCAACATTGGTCGCCAATTCCACAATGCCATTGGCTGAGCGGCTTTCGAGATCCTCGAAATACTGCTCACCATAGACATCTTTCAAACGCTCGACGACTGCCTCTGGTGGCTTGGCGTCGGCATAATCTTCTTCGGCATTCGGGTTGGCGCGTTTCCAATCTTCCAACTTCTCCGCAATATCCATGCCCAAGCCGCGAGCGGCAAAGCCAAGGTGCGTCTCAAAGATCTGACCAACGTTCATCCGCGAAGGCACACCCAGCGGGTTGAGCACGAGGTCGACCGCTGTGCCGTCCTCAAGGAACGGCATATCTTCAACCGGCAGAATGCGGGAAATCACACCCTTGTTGCCGTGACGACCAGCCATCTTATCGCCCGGTTGCAACTTCCGTTTAACCGCGACGAAGACTTTGACCATCTTGAGCACGCCCGGGGCGAGCTCATCACCGCGTTCGAGCTTCTCTTTGCGGTCATCGAATTTGGCATCGATCAGCCCGACGCTCTCGTCATATTGCGACTTGATCGCCTCAAGCTGAGCCTGACGGTTATCATCAGCAACCGCGAATTTGAACCATTCGTGACGCTCAATATCAGCCAGCACTTGCTCGCCGATTTCGATGCCCTTCTTGATGCCCTTAGGGGCAGCCGAAGCGGTCTGGCCAATCAACATGTCGCGAAGACGGTTGTAGGTCGCACGGTTGAGGATATTGCGCTCATCCGCGGCATCCTTACGCAGACGCTCAATCTCTTCGTTTTGGATCGCGCGCGTACGGTCATCAATTTCGATACCGTGGCGGTTGAAGACGCGAACTTCAACGATTGTGCCCGCCACGCCTGGTGGCAGACGGAGCGAAGTGTCACGAACATCAGAGGCTTTCTCGCCAAAGATGGCACGCAGAAGCTTTTCTTCCGGTGTCATCGGGCTTTCACCCTTTGGTGTGATTTTACCGACCAGAATATCGCCCGGATGCACTTCGGCACCGATATAGACGATGCCAGCTTCATCGAGGTTGCGAAGCGCTTCCTCACCAACATTCGGGATATCGCGAGTGATATCCTCTGGCCCAAGCTTAGTATCGCGCGCCATCACTTCGAATTCATCAATATGGATCGAAGTGAAGACATCGTCTTTCACGATACGCTCGGAAATGAGGATGCTATCCTCATAGTTATAGCCGTTCCAAGGCATGAAGGCGACGAGGCTGTTTTTGCCCAATGCCAGCTCACCCAGATCGGTCGAAGGACCATCAGCGATGATATCGCCTGGCTCGATCGTTTCACCCACTTTCACCAGCGGACGCTGGTTGATGCAGGTGTTTTGGTTGGAGCGTTGGAATTTCTGCAGCGTGTAGATGTCAACGCCGGACTGGCCAGCTTCAACATCGCCTACAGCGCGGATCACGATGCGGGTGGCGTCGACTTGATCGACAATCCCGCCGCGCTTGGCCGCGATAGCAGCGCCCGAATCGCGCGCCACAGTTTCTTCCATGCCGGTTCCGACCCACGGTGCCTCTGCTTTTACAAGCGGCACAGCCTGACGCTGCATGTTCGATCCCATCAATGCGCGGTTGGCGTCATCGTTTTCTAGGAACGGAATGAGCGAGGCCGCAACCGAAACGAGCTGTTTCGGCGACACATCCATCAATGTGATCTGTTCGTTCGGAGCCATCAGGTTGTCACCCGATTGACGTGCCGAGATCAGCTCTTCGACGAATGAGCCATCATCGTTGAGCTCAGCCGAGGCCTGCGCAACGGTGTGCTTTTGCTCTTCCATTGCAGACAGGTAGATCACCTCACCCGTGACGTGGTTGTCCTTCACCGTGCGGTATGGCGTTTCGATAAAGCCATATTTGTTCACGCGGCTGAACGATGCCAGCGAGTTAATAAGACCGATGTTCGGGCCCTCAGGCGTTTCAATCGGGCAGATACGGCCATAGTGCGTTGGGTGAACGTCGCGGACTTCAAAGCCAGCACGCTCACGGGTCAGACCGCCAGGGCCAAGCGCTGAGACGCGGCGTTTGTGCGTGACTTCGGACAGCGGGTTGGTTTGGTCCATGAACTGCGACAGCTGCGAAGAGCCGAAGAATTCGCGCACCGCAGCAACAGCCGGTTTCGCGTTGATGAGGTCGTTCGGCATGACGGTCGACACATCGACGCTCGACATGCGCTCTTTGACCGCACGCTCCATACGCAACAGACCAACGCGGTACTGGTTTTCGAGAAGCTCACCGACAGAACGAACGCGGCGATTGCCGAGGTTGTCGATGTCATCAACATCACCTTTGCCGTCTTTCAGGCCGACGAGCTCCTTAACCACGGCAAGAATGTCTTCCTTGCGCAAAGTGGTCACGGTGTCTTCGGCGTCGAGTTCAAGACGCATATTCAGCTTGACCCGGCCAACGGCGGAAAGGTCGTAACGCTCACTGTCGAAGAACAAGCCTTCGAACAAAGCGTCAGCGGTTTCCTTGGTTGGTGGTTCACCCGGACGCATGACCTTATAGATCGCTTCCAGGCCCTCATCACGGTTTTCGGCCTTATCGACCTTCAACGTGTTGCGGATCCATGGGCCCGTGTTGATCTCATCAATGTCGAGCAACTCGAGCGTGTCGATCCCGGCATTGTCGAACGCCTCAACATGCTCAAGAGTGATCTCATCACCCGCTTCAATATAGATGCGGCCGGTGCTCTCATCGATCAGGTCATAGGCAGCATAACGGCTGACCACTTCCTCTGTAGGGAGAAGCAGATCTGTGAGACCATCCTTGGCGGCTTTGTTGGCTGCGCGCGGGCTAATCTTTTGGCCCGAGGCAAAAATTTCCTCGCCCGTTTTGGCGTCAACCAAAGCAAATGCTGGTTTCTGACCGCGCCACTGCTCAGCGACAAATGGGATTTTCCAGCCGTCTTTCGCACGCTCCCACGTCATCGTGTCATAGAAGTGGTGCAGAATGCCTTCGCTATCGAGACCCAGCGCGTAAAGCAGAGCCGTCACGGGCAGCTTACGCTTCCGGTCGATGCGGACATTGACGATGTCTTTGGCGTCGAATTCGAAATCGAGCCATGAACCGCGGTACGGAATGACGCGTGCAGCAAACAAAAGCTTGCCCGAGCTGTGCGTTTTGCCGCGATCGTGATCGAACAGAACGCCCGGCGAGCGGTGCATCTGCGATACGATCACACGCTCTGTGCCATTGATGATGAACGTGCCGTTCTCTGTCATGAGCGGCATGTCGCCCATGTAGACGTCTTGCTCTTTAATATCGAGAACCGAGCGCGTTTCGGTTTCCTGATCCACTTCGAACACGATCAAACGCAAAGTCACCTTCATAGGTGCTGCGTATGTGATCCCGCGTTGGCGGCATTCAGTCGTGTCGTATTTCGGCTCTTCGAGTTCGTAGTGAACGAAGTCTAGCTCTGCGGTGCCAGCAAAATCGCGGATCGGGAAAACACTGCGCAGCGTCTTTTCGAGGCCCGAGACATATCCCGTTTCCTTGTTCGAGCGCAGGAAGAATTCGTAGCTCTCCCGTTGCACTTCGATCAGGTTGGGCATTTCGACGACTTCGTGAATGTCGCCGAAAATCTTGCGGATGCGCTTTTTCGCGGTACCCTGTGCCTTGCGGCTACGGACTTTGCCCTTAGTCTTTGGGCTGGTCGCTGGAGCTTTGGTCGCCATGGAGGAGATACGCCTCTTTTTTGTTTGCACGCAGCATTATGCCGCCCGCTGATTGAATACTCATATCGTCACGCGAGACGGGTTTGCATATCCGACGCAAAAACGCCGCACCCTATTGTGCCGCCCTTTCGGGCAGCTGGGTGCAGCTGAATATCGTCGCGAATATGGCAAAGCGCCGCTTCCATTCTTGAGACCGATTCCCGCGTATGAATCGACTCTGCTCGAAGCTGGCCTGTGCAAGCCATGTAGGAATAGGTCGCGCGCAGGTCAACACCAGTGTGCGGCGTGCGAAAAACCTGCGGCTAGGCTTAGCTCGCGTTCCAGATGATCACTTCATTGGAATTGTGCGCGCAGCCGACCGAAATCGCATCTCCAGTTTGCGTTTCCAGCGGTTCGGCAAAGGGCTCAAACCGCACCGACCAATGCAATTGCCTGTCCCCGCCCGGCTTGTTCTCATAATGAATGTCGCTGTCGCATTCGATCCGCATCCAATACATCACGCCATTCACCCGTCCCCCACTCGAAGTAAGCGTCGTGATTGTGCGGTCACGGGTGGCAACAGGGTGATCTGGCAGGAACTCAATATCGCACAAAGTCGCCGCTTCACCGCGTTGATAGGGCAGCGCGTCAGCCGGGTTGATCATCGCGTGATAGTTGAGCTGCTCTTCCAGCAATGACAGGTCGAACCCTGCAACATCGCCAATCGGATCACCCAGATCATAATGCGCCAGCGACCCGATGATCGACACTTTGGGTGGCAGGAAGATCGCGCCCGGCACCGTCAATTCGCTGGCGGCATGGGCATGCGTCTGGATCAACGATTCTCCGATGATATTGGCAGTGTAGAGTTCGGATAGAACCGCATCGACTCCGCCGCCCAGGTCGCGATCTCTGTCCAGATCAAGCGAATTGGCCCGCAACAAAGTGATTTTGTCGGACATCCCATTTTTGGCGATAATGTCCCGCGCCAGATCAGCCTTGTTCGCGTTGATTTCGCACGCATAGACATGCTCAGCGCCCGCCCGCACAGCCATCATTGAAAGCAGCCCGGTACCTGTCCCGATATCTAGTATCCGGCGGCCCGGCGCATGACGGCGCAACATCGCATCATAGGCCTCGTTACGCGGACGGTCGGCGAGCATCTGGCGGTGATAATAGTGCACCCGATAGGCGAGGAACATGCGAACCGCGGCCACCATCTCTGGGTTACCACCACAGTCGGCGAGCGCCTGCTTCACGAGCGCAATAGCCTGATCCCCGTTGCCATTGTCGCGCAGGACCGAACAGAAGGCGAAGAGCTCTTGCGGTTCATCAAACATTGAATTGATCGCCATGGCCGCTCGCCTAACCGCGTGCCTGCCCGGCGTCAAACAACACGGCCACGGGTAAAAGTAACGCAAAACGATAAGCCTCATATTGTTTTTCAATATTATTGATTGACAATAAATCGAATCGCTCCTAGTTCGTGATTATCGAATTTCAATAAACCACATCAAGGAGAACGATATGTCACAGAATTTCACAAACTCGCTCGCCGCTTTCGCAGCTGTCATCCTCGCCATCACGTCGATTGGCGCAATTGTAAGTGTACCGCCTGCATCCGCTCAGACCCCAAGCAGCCCGATCACCATGACCGAGCTCGCTTGAGCCGAAATGAAGGGAGGAAACCAATGACAGACAAACCCAACGATTTGCTGCTGCTAGCTGCGAAGGTTCTAACCATACTGATACAGATTGTGCTGTGCGTGGCTGCTGCCGCTCTTGTGCTGGCCGTGCCGCTGATGCTCATCTTTCAAGACATGATCAATGCCGAGATCACTAAAGATTTCGGCAATGCTGTAGGCGCATTCCCCGCGTTCGCTTTTGCCGCTGTTTTGACCCTTATTCTCGGGCTACTAGGCCTTGGTTTTGTGTTCTTTGGCAAGCTGCGCGCAATTGTGTCGACGGTGGGCGAAGGCGACCCTTTCGCACACGAAAACGCCAATAGGCTTAACCTTATGGGCTGGATCACGCTTGCAAGCCAAGTCTTGCTGATCCCCATTGCCGGGCTTTTTCTGCTGATCGCAAAGTGGGCCGAACCGATGGATAACGCAGACATTACAATTGATGCAGGTTTCGACATTGAGGGGATTTTGCTCGCAATCATCCTGTTCATTCTTGCCCGGGTGTTCAAACATGGCGCAGCGATGCGCGACGACCTAGAAGGGACCGTGTGATGCCAGCTGATGACGAAGGAGCAACGATCATGGTCAAACTCGACGACCTGCTACACGAACGTCGCATGACGCTTACTGAACTGGCGGACCGGGTGGGCCTGACACTGGCGAACCTCTCAATCCTCAAAACCGGCAAGGCCAAAGCGATCCGCTTCACCACTCTCGCTGCGATATGCCGGGAATTGGAATGCCAACCAGGTGACCTGCTCAGTTACAGCGAGTCATAACACTGCGGCAAATCGTACGTGATCCTGAGCTGCGAGCACCGCAGCTTAGGATCCACCGCGAGAACAAGTGCCTTGCTGAAGAACTGATCCGCGTGTGCCCAACCGATGAATTGATGCAAATCCGGTCAAGATGGAACAATTTGCATTCTCAGCGGCTTTAGTACGCAGGGATGTCTTATCCTCAGGAGGAACTTATGAAATACTCAATACTTGCAATCGCCCCAATCGCACTTTCCATGGCCGCCTGTGACGGCCCAGCCGAAACAGTCGGTGAAGAACAGGATGACGTCGCTGAAATGGAAGGCGAAGTGGTGGATGAGATGGCTGAGCTAAAGGAAGCACAAGCCGACCTAGCTGAAGAGCAAGCTGACGTTGCAGAAGCTTCAGGAAACTCCGTCGAACAAGCAGAGCTTGAGCAGGAAGCTGAACAGCTTGAAGACGCCGCTGATGCGCTCGAAGATCAAGCCGACGGCATGTAATCGTCGTTTTCTTTATGTTGACACAGCTGTCAATTTTCATCAAAGGCTCGCCAGCAACGGCGGGCCTTTTTTGATTCCGTCGTTCAACCGTCCAAGACAGCCGGTGGAGACAATTGGGTCTCCTTAATTTCCAGCCTAGACGGGGATATGAGATTTTAGCGGATGCCGTTACGGTATTTGCAACGTGCCAGATGGCACACCCTCCTTCCCCATCATTGGACTTTGCTTTGTCGGTTAGCGGCAAGGCAAAATTGTGAGCCGGTCGTGTGGACCCAAATCCGCTCGGCCATTTAGTGAAGGAGTATGGCATGGATCGTTCGCAAAAAGCCGATGCGGTTGCCCAGCTCAATGCAGCTTTCCAAGATGTTGGTGTGGTGGTTGTCACCCGCAACCTCGGTTTGACGGTGGATCAGTCCACTGAATTGCGCGGAAAAATGCGTGAAGCCGGTGCGACTTATAAGGTTGCGAAGAACCGTCTCGCCAAGCTCGCCCTGAAAGACACCGACTATGTCGGGATCGATGAGTTTCTCACCGGCCCGACCGCGCTGGCTTGGTCTTCGGACCCAGTCGCAGCTGCAAAGGCTGCTGTCGAATTCGCAAAGTCGAATGACAAGCTGGAAATCGTTGGTGGCTCGATGGGCACGCAAGTGCTCGACGAAGCTGGGGTCAAGGCGCTTGCCTCGATGCCAAGCCTCGACGAACTGCGTGGCAAGCTTATTGGTCTCGTCAACGCACCTGCAACCAAGGTTGCTCAGGTCGTTAACGCGCCCGCGAACAAGCTGGCCCGTGTGTTTGGCGCATATGCCGCCAAGGACGCCGCTTAAGAGACGTATCTCGCAAGAGACGAAACATATTTGGGGCCTTGGGAATGAACCCATCTGCCCCGCCTAAACATTGGAGTGAACATCATGGCTGATATTGCCAAGCTTGTTGAAGAACTTTCGAAACTGACCGTCCTTGAGGCGGCTGAACTGGCCACCGCTCTTGAAGAAGAGTGGGGCGTATCCGCTGCTGCTGCTGTTGCAGTGGCTGGCCCGGCTGCTGGTGGCGATGCCCCGGCCGCTGAAGAGAAAGACGAATTCGACGTCATCCTCACCGGCGACGGCGGCAAGAAGATCCAGGTCATCAAAGAAGTCCGTGCCATCACCGGCCTGGGCCTCACCGAAGCCAAGGGTCTTGTCGAAGGCGCACCGAAGCCTCTCAAAGAAGGCGTCAACAAGGCTGAAGCCGAAGAGATCAAAGGCAAGATCGAAGCAGCCGGCGGTACCGTCGAGCTCAAGTGATCTCCTGATCAGTTTTGTGGGTGTCTTGAAGCGCCCGCAGATGGGGGGCGGTGCCAGCAATGGTGCCGCCCTTTTCCATTGCGAGATAACTAGCGTGGGATCTGATCCATCAGCGTCCGGTCAGTGCCCCGGCTTGGTGAGCCAATCTGTTCGACCTGCACTTTGCTGGCATTGGGCGCATCATCATAGTCGACGCCAAATTCAACCTCGTCATAGACGGGGTCATACTGGATCGGAATGCCCGCCGATTGAAGCTGCGCGAGGGTCACGAAGGAGTCCAAAGCGCCTGCGCCCGAAATCCGGTCTAGCTCTGATGCGTCAAACCGGTCATGCAACATATCGACCACTGAGCCGAGCCGGATCGCGATAGTGCCATTGAGTTGATGGAAATCGACGCTCCCGGTCAGCACTCCGTTCACCCGCGCATCGAGCTGCGACTTAGCAAACAGTGCTGCCTCAGCTTGATCGTTAGTTCCCCCATTAAGCTGCGCGGACGGCGCAGCAATGGCCTGTGACGGAGCCTCAGCATCAGGCTCGCTGGATTGCGGAACAGGAGCCGTGGGAAGTGCGTCTCTGACTGCACCAGACACATCGAGCGAACCGGCAAAGGCAGCTTCGACCGACGCATTTGCCATTGCCAAGGCGATCCTTTGATCGACAGATGATGCAGCAGACAAAGCTGGCCGGCCCTGTCGAAGTTCGCTTGTCACCTCTGGCGCCAACTGTGCGACATTGCCGATCTGCGGAATATCGATCAGCCGCGCTCGCAAAGGGGCGGGCGCAGATGCACGGAATGATGGAACGGATGCAGCGGGCCGCTCTCGCGTAATGGCGAGGGCTACCGTCGAAGGCATCTCAATGCCTGCAAATGCGAGGTTAAATCGTTCAGACCCGGCTTGAAGAAACCCGAGCGGAAGCGCCGGTTTCGGAATTGTGGTGCGGCTCACCGAACTCAACGTATTGGAAGCAATAGCCTGCGTCGCCATAGCCGGTGCAAAAGTTGGACCGGTCGCGCCAGCCGCCGGACTCCAGATGGGTTGCTGAGTGATCCGGCCAGGCTCGCGCACATCAACCCTGAAATAGGGCGCATCCATCGCGCCGACCGAGATATCGGGAATGGTCGCCGCACCTGCGATCACGGCTGTGCCAACCAGCATGCGCGCCGCTACAGACGCGCCTGTGTGCGATGGGCGCGCCGAAGCAGGCGTTGTAGCGCCACGTTCGTCGTCAAATTCGTGAACCGGTTGCTTGTGCACCGAATCCCCCAGAAACTGCCCCAAGCCTGATTTATGAAGGTTTTAGCCCTGTTGATAAAGCGGATTTTGCATTTGCCGTGCTCGCCTTGCTTGAAGCGGACAAGAATTCGCTTTCCCCCGACCGCCCGTCCTTCTATTCGGAGCGGCTTGCCAGCTTGGATTTTGAGCGCGCAGGCAGATGAAACCTATGCGCGACACAGCACCTCTTACCACGCCCAAAGCGACTAGCTTGACTTGGGGGCAGGAATTTCGAGCAACGACCTTGCTCGCGACGCCGCTCGCGCTCGCCAATCTGCTTCAGATGCTGACCTATGCCATCGACGTGATCTTTATCGCACGTTTGGGTGAAGATGAATTGGCAGCATCATCGCTTGTGATGGCGGTGTTTGGATTGATCGTGTGGTCACTCAATTCACTGACCGGGGCAGTCGCACCGATCATCGCCGCGGAATTGGGCGCAAATCCCCGCGCGGTTCGCCCTGTCCGGCGGGCGATGCGGATGGCGATCTGGATGGCTGTTATGACAGCCGCAATCGGCATGGTCTTGGCCTTAGTCACCATCCCGATCATGTACGCCACCAGTCAGCCCCAAACGGTGATTGTCGCGGCGATACCCTATCTACTCGCATTGATGTGGTCTCTCATACCCATGGTGGTCGCCAATGTCCTGCGCACTTATGTCTCAACGCTCGGAAGACCGATTTTCGCCACTGCCGTCACTGCGGCGGGGATCGGGGTCAATGCGCTGGGCAATTATGCGCTGATCTTTGGCAATTTCGGCATGCCGCGGCTTGAGCTGATCGGGGCGGGCATTGCGACGATCATCACCACCACTTTCATCATGCTGGTCTATGTCGCAGTGATCCAGTGGGATAAGAAACTGCGCCGTTACCGCATCTTTGGTCGCTGGTGGCGTGCTGATTGGGGCAAGTTCCGCGAAATCCTGAAGATCGGTGTGCCTATATCACTGACTGTGATTGCCGAGGCCGGCATTTTTGGCGCTGCAGCATTCTTGATGGGTCGGTTTGGCGCATCAGAGCTGGCGGGACACACGGTAGCTCTCAACCTCGCGGCATTGGCGTTTCAGGTGCCGTTTGGCGTGGGACAAGCCGTCACGATCCGGGTCGGTTATTTCTATGGCGCTCGAGATCGGGTCGGCATCCAAAGAGCAGGCTGGGTCGCGATTGCGATTGGCACCGGCTTTATGGGCATGACCGCGCTTGCGATGGTACTCGCCCCGATCACGCTGCTTTCGATCTATGTCGATCCTTATGCGCCAGAGAACGCACAACTGGTCGCCTTCGCTTTGCAATACCTTGTTCTCGCCGCCGCGTTTCAGCTGGTCGACGGGGTCCAAGCTGTTGCAGCGGGAGCCTTACGCGGATTGCAAGATACTCGCGTGCCCATGTGGTTGGCGATTTTCAGCTATTGGGTGCCGGGGATTGGCACAGCCATTGGCCTTGGCTTTTTCACCCCGCTTCAAGGGATCGGTGTTTGGGTCGGCCTTGCCACGGGTCTGGCCTTTGCTGCTGTTTTATTGTTGCGCCGTTGGATGGCGCGCGAGCGGTTGGAGTTAACTTAGGACGCGCCTCAGGCCCAGCCGAGTCCTAGTCCAAGTGCCGGGTTGCAACTTCATGTTGTGGGAATGGAATCGTAATGCCGGTTTCGTCGAATTTGGCTTTCGCTGCTTCTGTCAAATCCCACGACAGCGCAAGGTAATCTGATGTGTCGCACCAGACACGCAAACCAATACCCACCGAGCTGTCATCCAAGGAATTGACGAAGGCAACAGGGGCAGGGTCATCCAAAATGCGATCATCGGCAGATGCCAGACCCAGCAGCTCTTTGCGCGCCTGCTCCATATTGTCGCCATAGCCGATGCCCACTAAAAGCTCGAAGCGGCGCACCGGGTGGCGATTGAAATTGATTATGGGTTTGTTCCACAATTCGTTGTTCGGCATCATCACGAACAGCCCATCCGGCTGCTTGAGCTCGGTCGTGAACAACCCGATTGCCTCAACCGTCGCGAGGATAGGGCCGACCGACACCATCTCGCCTACTTTAAAGGGTTTCTGGACCAAGATCATTACGCCCGAGGCGACGTTGCTAAGCGTACCCTGCAACGCCAATCCGACAGCCAATGCCATGCCGCCTAGCGCCGCAATAATGCTGGTGGTTTCAATACCGAATTGCGTGAGTACGGTGACAAGCACCAGCGCCCACAGCGCATACTTAACCAAGCTCGACAGAAGGCTCGCAATGCTGGGATCAAGACGATCCGCGCGCGACAATCCGTTTTTGACCCAACGCGAGATCAATCCGGCGACAAACAGGCCGATGACCAGCACGGCAACACCGCCGATGATGTCCATCATGTTGGCGCGCAGCCACAGGAAAAACTGCTCAGCGATCGTCAGAGCAGTAAGGTCAGTCTCGAATTGCATGGAAAGCCAGTCTCAATTGTTTTGGAGGCAACAGGTTGGCCTCTAGAACGTTCCTTGCCGGACATCGACTTTTTTGATCAACACTCCTTGACTCCAGCCGTCGCCACAACCATTTGCGCCCTCGCTGGCACTCTCATGAAGGGAGTGCCAATTCATGTATCAACCAAAGAAGAAAGGTCATCAAAATGGCATTTCGCCCTCTGCACGACCGCGTAGTGGTCCGTCGTATCGAAGCCGACACGAAAACCGCTGGCGGCATTATCATCCCAGACTCCGCACAGGAAAAGCCAAGCGAAGGCGAAATCGTCTCTGTTGGCGAAGGCGCCCGTGACGACAGCGGCGCACGCGTCGCAATGGACGTCAACGCAGGCGACCGCGTTCTGTTCGGCAAATGGTCCGGCACCGAAGTCAAGATCGACGGTGAAGACCTGCTGATCATGAAGGAAAGCGACATCATGGGCGTGATCGGCTGAGCCGAGCGATCCCAATAGCTTTTCAATCAATCCAATTTTTCAGGAGATACAATCATGGCTGCTAAGGACGTAAAGTTCGGCCGCGATGCCCGCGAAGGCATCCTCAAAGGCGTCGACACGCTTGCAAACGCTGTCAAAGTGACACTCGGCCCGAAAGGCCGCAACGTTGTCATCGACAAAAGCTTCGGCGCACCGCGCATCACCAAAGACGGCGTAACGGTCGCCAAAGAAATCGAACTTTCGGATAAGTTCGAGAACATGGGCGCGCAAATGCTCAAGGAAGTTGCGTCGAAGACCAACGACCTCGCCGGTGACGGCACCACCACTGCAACCGTGCTGGGCCAAGCGATCATCCGCGAAGGCATGACTGCAGTTGCTGCTGGCATGAACCCAATGGATCTGAAACGCGGCATCGACACCGCAGTGACCAAAATTGTTGGCGATCTTCAGGGTCGTTCCAAGGAAGTCGCTGGCTCATCCGAAGTTGCCCAGGTTGGCGTTATCTCTGCCAACGGCGACAAAGAAGTCGGCGAAAAAATCGCTGAAGCCATGGAAAAAGTCGGAAAAGAAGGCGTTATCACTGTCGAAGAAGCCAAAGGCCTCGAGTTTGAACTCGATGTTGTCGAAGGCATGCAGTTCGACCGTGGTTACCTGTCGCCTTACTTCATTACCAATCCAGACAAAATGACGGTTGAACTCGAAAACCCGTACATTCTGATCCACGAAGCCAAGCTGTCGAACCTGCAATCATTGCTGCCAGTGCTCGAAGCGGCTGTTCAGAGCGGCCGTCCGCTTTTGATCATCGCAGAAGACATTGAAGGCGAAGCGCTTGCGACCCTCGTGGTCAACAAGCTGCGCGGCGGTTTGAAAGTTGCTGCGGTCAAGGCCCCTGGCTTTGGCGATCGTCGCAAAGCTATGCTGCAAGACATCTCGATCCTCACAAAGGGCGAAATGGTCAGCGAAGATCTCGGTATCAAGCTTGAGAATGTCACACTCGGCATGCTCGGCGAAGCCAAGCGCGTCACCATCGACAAAGACAACACCACGATTGTCGACGGTGCCGGTTCGCAAGACGACATCCAAGCGCGCGTTGGTGAGATCAAAGCACAAATGGAAGCAACCACCAGCGACTATGACCGTGAGAAGCTGCAAGAGCGTCTGGCGAAACTCGCTGGCGGTGTTGCTGTGATCAAGGTTGGCGGCGCTTCGGAAGTTGAAGTGAAGGAACGCAAGGACCGCGTTGATGACGCGCTCCACGCTACCCGCGCTGCTGTTGAAGAAGGCATCGTCCCTGGCGGCGGTACTGCATTGCTCTACGCTTCCAAGGTCCTTGAAGGCCTCAAAGGCGAGAACGACGACCAAACTCGCGGTATCGATATCGTTCGTCGTGCGATCCTGGCGCCGGTTCGTCAGATCGCTGAGAATGCTGGCCATGACGGTGCGGTTGTCTCTGGTAACCTGCTGCGTGAAGGCGACGAGACTCAAGGTTTCAACGCTGCGACCGACGTTTACGAGAATCTGGTGGAAGCCGGCGTGATTGACCCAACAAAGGTTGTTCGCACCGCTCTGCAAGACGCAGCTTCGGTCGCTGGCCTGCTGATCACCACCGAAGCGGCGATTACCGACGCTCCGGAAAAAGACGGCGCCGGTGCCCCTGCAATGCCTGATATGGGCGGCATGGGCGGAATGGGAGGCATGGGCGGCTTCTAAGCCCTCTGCTTTTCTACAAGCTAACAAGAGGCCCCGTCGGAGCGATCCGGCGGGGCCTTTTCTTTGCCGGCGTCTTGGCGCAAAGAAGTGCACAGCTTTTTCCAGTTGAGAGACCACAGATGAAAACCAAATTTGCAGCCCTCTTGCTCGCCTCTGTCGCGCTAGCCGGATGCGACATGATGGGCGCCCCCGTAACCGCCATCGATTGCGCCACCACACAAAGCGAATGCATAAATGTGTGGTTTGATGAGAAGTTCGAGGAATCGCTCGCGTTTAGTCCGATTCAGCAGACTGCACTGGGTCGTAAGACCGACTACGACAAAATCGATGATCTCAGCGTCGAAGCCGCGCGCGAACAGATCGCGTGGTGGGAACAAGCGGTCGCCGATATGGAAGGCAATTTCGACTATGATGAATTGTCTCAGGACGCTAAGCTCTCTTACGACATGTTCAAATTCCGCGCTGAACAAGCCACGCGCGGCGGCGAATTCTTTGAACAGCAATACATCCTCCACCAGATGAACGGCATCCACACCGCGCTCCCTAGCTTCTTGCTGGGTCAGCACACCGTGGAAAGTGAAAGCGATATGGAAGCGTTTATCGCGCGGATTGGCGGGATCGGAACCGCCATTGATCAGGCGCTCGAACGCGCGCAATCCAACGCCGCCGCTGGCACACGCCCGCCGCGCTTTTCCTATGATGCAGTGATCTCAGAATCGCAGAAACTGATCAGCGGCGCTCCGTTTGAGGAAGGCGGCGAACCGTCTGCGCTGTGGGAGGGCACCGAAGGCCATCTTGAGAAGTTGGTGGAGGACGGCACGATCACGCAAGAGCGCGCCGATGAATTGCGCGAAGAGGCTCGCACGGCGCTGATCGATCAAATGGCGCCCGCATATCAACGGATCGTCGACTGGTTCACTGAGGACCGGCCCAACACCAATGAAGTGGCGCAAGGAGCGACCACTCTGCCCGGTGGAGAGGCGTTCTACTCCTATGCGTTGAACCAAATGACCACAACTGAGCTTTCAGCAGACGAGATCCATGATCTGGGCCTTGATGAAGTCGCGCGCATCCGCGGCGAGATGGAAGGCATCATGGCGAACACTGGCTTCGAAGGGACGTTGGAGGAATTCTTCGTCTTCACCCGCGAAGACCCACAGTTTTTCTTCTCGCAAGATGAGGCTGGCGCGCAGGACTATATCGAACGCGCTACCGTTCATATCGACACGCTGAGTGAGCGTTTGCCTGAGTTTTTCGGCACTCTGCCAAAGGCTGCGTTGGAAGTTCGCCGGGTTGAGCCATTCCGCGAACAGGATGGCGCAGCACAGCACTACCGCGCAGGCACGCCCGATGGCTCACGCCCCGGCATCTATTACGCGCACCTATCCGATATGAGCGCGATGCCGATTCCACCTTTGGAAGCCATCGCCTATCACGAAGGCAATCCAGGCCATCACATGCAGGTCTCTATTGCACAGGAATTGGAGGGCGTTCCCAAGTTCCGCTCACAAGGCGGCTTCCTGTCTGCCTATGGCGAAGGTTGGGCGCTGTATTCCGAAGCCTTGGCCAAAGAGATGGGTGGTTATGAAGACCCCTATTCCGACTTTGGCCGTTTGCAGAGTGAGATGTGGCGCGCGATCCGGCTGGTGGTTGATACCGGCATCCATGCCAAGGGTTGGACCGAGGATGAGGCGGTTCAATACTGCCTCGAAAACTCACCTAACCCCGAGACTGTCGCTCGCAGCGAGGTGCGCCGCTATTTCGTACTGCCGGGCCAAGCGACCTCGTACAAAATCGGCATGATCCGCATTCAGGAGCTTCGTGCCAAGGCTGAGGAACAGCTGGGCGATGATTTCGACATTCGCGGGTTTCACGACACCGTTCTGGGTGGTGGAGCGGTTCCGCTTTCGATCCTAGAGAAGCAGGTCGACAATTGGATTGCTTCAGTAGAGGCGGAGTAACGCACCTTACCTATTGCCAACAAAAAGGGGCGGGATGGCTTGTGCCACTCCGCCCGTTTTCGTGTCTGCTCGTTGGCGATTAACCGCCTGAACGACTTGCCTCGGCTGCCTCAATCACGCTTTCGTCCCATGTCACCTGCGTTTGCGTTTGCGGGTTGAAACGGGTGTTGGCGTAGGATGCTTCTTCCGCCGCTGTAACTTCTGCAGCTGTCAGGAACTCGCTCGGTTCAAGTGCGAAAACGTCGATCCCGCGCGTGATCTCGGTCCCATAGATCCGGCCATTGTACCAATAGGATGACCAATAACCGCCAACGACCAATTGCTCATCGTTGATCGGGCCACGGTCAAAGAAGGCGATCTCTTGCGGGTTGGAGCTGTCAGTGAAATCCATGAGGCTGATCCCGCCTTGGTACCAAGATTGCACAAAGATATCGCGGCCCGGCACAGGTACGATTGAACCGTTATGCGCAACGCAGTTCTCGAATTCGCTTTGCGGCCCCGGCATTTTGTAGTGGCTCCGGAATTCCAGCTTGCCGTCTACGATGTCATAAATCGCATTCGCGCCCCAGGTCATCGGGTCAGACGCCTTGCAACGCGGACGACCGCCGCCGCCCCACTCGTCTGTGAAAATCACCTTGGTGCCTTCATTGTTGAAGGTAGCGGAGTGCCAATAGGCAAACCCTTTATCGAACACTGCGTCCATGCGGACTGGGTTCATTGGGTCAGAGATATCCATCAATATGCCGTTGCCCGAACATGCACCAGCAGCGAGGTTCAGTGCAGGGAAAACGGTTATGTCGTGGCATTGATTGGTTTGCGCTGTGCGCTGAGTACCCTCTCCGCTATCGCCGCCTTCCCATAGGCCAGCGATCTCGCCTGTCTCACTGTCCGCGAAGACGCGCGGCGAGCTGATGATGCGTGATTGCGATGGGTCAGCCAGCGGAATTTCGATCACGTCGATGCTGAACAATGCCGTGCGCGAATCCGATGGATTGCCAATGCAGCGTTCCAGCTCTTCAGTCTCGCGAACACGCGATGTGCCCGAATTGTAGACTATGATGCGGGTGTCATCAGCGCTGACGATGGAGTGCGTGTGGCTACCCCGACAGGTTTGCACTTGCCCGACCTGACGCGGCGCTTCGAGGTTGGAGATATCGAACACGCGAAGACCGCGGAAGCGTTCCTCGCTGACTTCGCCTTCGACCCCTTGCAGCCCGCAATCAACACGGCCGCGCGTCTGTTCAACGCTCATAACCAAAAGGTCGCCGACTACGGAAACGTCGCCTTGGCCACCGGGGCATACGATTGAACTCAACAGGCTCGGTGCGCCATCATCGCCCAGACGGTAAATGTTGAAGCCGTGATAATTGCCCGCGACCATAACGTCGTCAAAGAAGGCGATATCCGTGTTCGCAAAGTCGAGCAGAGGCGAACGCTCTGCAAACTGCGTGAGACTTTCCTCCTCGTCGCGCTCTTCCGGATCGGCGCTTTCCGCATCGGAAGCATCGGCGACTTCAGCTTCTGCTTCTGTTTCGGCGCCCTCTTCGCTCTCTTCATCTTCGCGCGGTGGCACAACAGCACGCAAATCCGATGGATTCTCAGGGTCGAAGAAACCCGCTGGTTTGCTCAGAGACACCACATGACGCAGGTTCATGATCGCCTCACCCGCATCAGCAAAGCCCGGCGTTAGGCCAGAGCGCGGGTCGGCTGAGAGACCAGCCAGGATCGTGTCCATTCGATCAATCTCGGTCGACTGATCGTTCTCGATATCGCTGACGAACCGATAAAGGATGGGGTCGGCGGCGCTGCCCGGCTGGCGATACAATTCCTCGACCATATCAATCGCGCCTTCGTGATGCGCGATCATCAGGGTAAGGAACAACTCGTCGAACGCTGTGCCCTCAGCAGCGGCGAGCGCAGCCATCTGTTCAGGCGAAGCCATGCCGGCCATCTGCGAATGATCAACCATCGCGTGTCCTGAATGGTCGCCCATATCGTGGCCCGCATGCTCTCCCATACCGCCAGCCATCACGGTCTTCTCACCGCGCTCGGCCAGCCACGCATTCATGAACTCAATTTCGTCCGCTTGGCTCGAAAGTATTTTGCCAGCGATGGTGACGACCTCTTCATTGTTCGTCCGATCTCCGACCAGTTTCGACATATCGACCGCCTGTTGGTGGTGCACGATCATGCCTTGCATGAACGCAACATCGGCCATGGTGTAGCTGGCCTTTGCCAATTCGGTCGCCTGATCAGCGGTCAAAGTGCGGCCATCCTGACCCGGTGCACCGGGCTGAACAATCGGTGCCGTTTGAGCCAATGCGAGGCTGGAACCGCCCAGCAACAGAGCAGAAAGCGCAGTACGAGTGCCCAAGGCGGCGGTCCGCCGGGCAAAATTGCGGTCGATGGTCATGTCAGTCCCCGTGTGATTTGTATTGCGCGACTGTCTGCCCAACTTCGGAGTGCAGTCAAGGCTGCAATTGGTGCAATCGGCTCGTGATCGACAAAGGGCATGTGGAGACGGTCGACCTGCCGAAAAACGCCGGAAGCAGGGCACTGCACGGGCTCTAAATGAGTCCTGCCCTGCATCACGCACGGCTCATCGCACACGGCGAATCGAGTGCTTGTCGCGGCGAATCGGGCAATCATAGACTCCCGAGTTAAGCTGCCGCTAACCCTGTTTGGAGTATTCCCTGCCGATGGCCATTTCTCATCGCACCACACCCATCGCTCGCAATCTCACTTGGATAGTGGGGACAATTGCAGCGATGTTTGCAGTTCTCGCTGCCCCTGCAGCGGCGCAAACCAACGAACTTCAAGCAAGATTTGACAGCGCCTTTGGCACTGAAATGCGCTCGCCAGAAACGTTTGAGGCGATCTATGCGAACGGGTTCGAGCAACGCATTGCTGAGCTTGCCGATGGCGATCAGGGCCGGATTGGCGTTGCCGCGCTGGACCTCTCGACCGGCGAACAGATCATGGTGCTGGGCGATCAATTATTCCCGATGGCATCGACCAGCAAAATCGCTGTTGCTGCGACCTATTTGGAGATGGTCGAGCAAGGACGATATTCGCTCACTTCTGAATTCCCACTTTTGATCCCAGTTCGCTCGGCCAAGTATTCTTCGCCCGCTGCCCCTGTGCGCGAGGGGAATTATATGCCTGCGATCGATCTGATTGAGATCATGATCACACGCTCCAGCAACCCTGCGACCGATGCGTTGTTGGCTGCTGTTGGTGGTCCGGAAGCGGTGAACAATTGGATGCGCCGGCAAGGGATCAATGATTTCTCGATCGACCGCGATATCGCGACTTTGGTGCGCGACGACGGCGAATATGATCCCGTGAACTGGATCGACCCCCGCGATGCGGCGACTCCACGTGCAATGGTGCGCCTGTTGGGCGGGCTCTATCGCGGTGATTTTCTTTCAGCGCAAAACCGCCAAGTTCTGCTCGGCGCGATGAGCCGGACGACCACTGGTCGTCGCCGGATTGTCGCGAACATGCCAAGCGAGGCGCGGGTCAGCCACAAGACCGGTTCACTCAACAACACGTCGAGCGACATTGGGATTATCGAATCCCCCGATGGGCGTGCAATTGCTGTGGCGATTTATGTGACCGGACAAGGATCACGCCTTGCCCGCGAACGTCGGATCGCATCAATTGCAAGGGCGGTTTATGATGGCTTCTATGCCCGTGCGCGCACCAATCCGCGTCGCAATTGGACCGGTGCACCGCGCACCGGCGGCTAACACCTCAAAGAAACCGAGCACGAAAAAAGGCGGCGCCTCGCGGCACCGCCTTTCTTTCAATGCTTGAAAAGCACTGGGACGTTGCGAATTACTCGCCGTCAACCATTGCTTCTGCTTCTGCAGCAGCAGCTTCAGCAGCGTTAGCAACGCCTTCTGCAGCGTCGCCAGCAGCGTCGGCAGTCGCATCAGCAGCGCCTTCAGCGCCTTCAACAGTTGCGTCGGCTGCGCCTTCAACAGTTTCAGCAGCACCGTCGACGGCTTCACCAGCAGTCGCGGTTGCGTCTTCGGCAATCGACTCAGCGTCGGCAGCCATTGCGTCGCCGGTTTCAGCAACGGAGTCAGCGGTTTCACCGCAAGCGGCAAGGCCAAGAGCCGAAGTTGCAACAGCAGCGGCAAGAACGATCTTACGCATAATAAAATTCCTTATTCAGCGAATGGATTGCGCGCAGATCACTTAGTCGGACCTGTCGCGAAAGTCGGCATCTGACCCCCGACTTCACTTAAACAAATAATGGCAGGAATGTGGCATTGCAAGCAAAATAAGGCATTTCGCCATATTTCGGCCTTATTCTCGCCTTGTTTCAACCTCGCTTTGCCGCAGTGACATGACGGTGGGGATCGCCTGGAAAGCGGCTTACGCACCTCGGCCTGCGATGCTAGCACGAGGTTATGTCCAGTGAGCAACAGCACCTCTATCTCGTCGATGGCTCGTCCTATATTTTTAGGGCTTATCACCGCCTCCCGCCCTTAACAGATCCCGAGGGGACACCGGTTGGCGCTGTTTATGGCTACACAACGATGCTGTGGAAGCTGGCGGACGATCTGGATGCGGCGGACGGGCCGACCCACCTTGCGGTGATCCTAGACAAGGATTCTAAGAGTTTCCGCAACGAGATCTATCCCGAATACAAAGCGAACCGCCCACCTCCACCCGAAGACTTGCGGCCACAATTCCCCCTGATCCGCGATGCCACACGGGCGTTTAGCTTGCCATGCATCGAGGAACAGGGATTGGAGGCCGATGATATCATCGCCTCTTACGCTCGGGCTGCGCAGCGCGAAGGGTGGAACGTCACGATTGTCTCATCAGACAAGGATTTGATGCAGTTAATCGGTGAAGTTGACACACCCAGCGGCAAAGGCCGCATCGACATGCTCGACACGATGAAGAGTGCGCGCATCTATATCGACGAGGTTGAAGACAAATTTGGCGTGAAGCCTGAGTTGGTGGGCGATGTTCTGGCGTTGATGGGCGACACAGCGGACAACATTCCCGGCATTTACGGCGTCGGTCCCAAGACCGCGAGCAAGCTGATCGCGGAACACGGCTCCCTAACCGCCGCGCTTGATCAGGCAGGCGACATGAAGAAATCGAAGCTTAAAGAACGCCTGCTCGAAGGGCGCGGCGATGCGGAGATGTCGCGGGTTTTGGTCACGTTGAAGGAAGATTGCGACCTGCCTGTGGGCCTAGACGAAATGCGGATTGAGGGCATTCCTCCAGAACCGCTAGCCGCATTCCTCGAAAAGCACGGCTTCACTTCGTTGCTAAAACGGCTTGGTGCGGGCAGCGGCAGCCCGGAGCGGCCAAACAATCTTGATCCAGCCAAAGCTGAAAAGCCCGGCGATGGGGGCAGCGCAACCGGCAATCGCCAGCCATCGATCGATCTGCCTGCGGTTGATCGCAGCGCCTATGAAACTGTCCAAACCCTTGATCGATTAGAACATTGGATCGAACGCGCGACTGCCGCGAGGTTGGTAGCGGTTGATACAGAGACATCTTCGCTCAATGCGATGCAAGCACAGCTGGTCGGCATCAGCCTTGCGCTTGGCCCAAATGACGCGTGCTATATTCCGCTTGCGCATGGTGGGACCGACCTGTTGGCCGAAACGCCAGAGCAAATTTCCATCGTTGATGCACTCGGTGCACTTCGACCGATGTTAAGCGATGATAGCGTCCTCAAGGTCTTCCAAAACGGCAAATACGACCTCAACGTGCTGGCCCGGTATGACGTGCCAGTAGCGCCGATTGAAGACACAATGGTGATGAGCTTCGACCTTGACGCTGGACGCGGCGAAGGCATGGGCGGCGGGCACGGAATGGACGAATTGTCCGAACGCCACCTTGGCCACACGCCAATCGCATTCAAAGAGGTCTGCGGAACCGGCAAAAAAGCGATACCCTTTGGCGAAGTAGCTCTGGATCGCGCAACCGAATATGCGGCTGAGGATGCCGACATCACTTGGCGGCTTTATAAGCTGTTCAAGCCTCGCCTTGCGGAGGAAGGCGGGAGCAAAATCTACGAACGAGTCGACCGGCCACTAATCCCTGTTGTCGCCGGGATGGAACGCGAGGGAATTAGAGTTGACCGCCCGCAACTCGCCAGATTGTCGGAAGAATTTGCCACGCAGACAGCGGCGCTCGAAACAGAAATCCACGCTATCGCTGAACAGGAATTCGCAGTTGGTAGTCCCAAACAACTGGGTGAAGTCTTATTCGAGAAAATGGGCTTTAAAGGCGGAAAAAAGGGCAAAAGTGGCCAATATTCAACCGATCAATCGGTGTTGGAGAAATTGGCTGGAGATGGCGCTGGAATCGCCAAGAAAGTGCTGGAGTGGCGCCACCTGTCGAAGCTCAAATCGACTTACACCGACGCGCTTCAGGCGCAAATCAACCCCGATACGGGACGCGTTCACACCAGTTATAGCCTGTCGGGCGCGCAAACTGGGCGGTTGAGTTCGACTGATCCAAACTTGCAAAACATCCCGATCCGCACCGCCATCGGGCGCACCATTCGCGAGGCCTTTGTACCCGAAGCAGGGAACGTGTTGCTCGCTGCCGATTACAGTCAGATTGAGTTGCGACTGGCGGCGCATATGGCGAATGTCGACAGCCTCAAAGAGGCCTTTGCTAATGGCGAGGATATCCATGCGCGTACTGCGACGGAGATGTTTGGCGAGGTCACACGCGACACCCGTGCCCGCGCAAAGACGATCAATTTTGCGATCCTCTATGGCATTTCGCGCTGGGGACTTGCGGGTCGCCTCGAAGTCGAACCAGACGAAGCGCAAGCGATGATCGACACCTACTTTCAGCGTTTTCCGGGGATCCAACGTTACATCATGGAAACCCTCGAAAGTGTTGGTGAGCGCGGATATTCTGAGACTTTATTCGGCCGCAAGACATGGTTCCCGCGCATCAAGTCCAAAAACCAGGCTGAACGCCAGGGATCAGAACGCGCCGCCATCAACGCCCCCATCCAAGGCACAAGCGCCGATATCATCAAACGCGCCATGGCTCGAATGCTCCCAGCATTGCGGGATGCGGGTTTGAAGGATGTGCGGATGCTGTTGCAGGTGCACGACGAATTGGTGTTCGAGCTTCCCGAAGGCGACGTCGCAGCGGCGTCTCCGATCATCGAGCGTGTTATGGCCGAAGCAGCACTACCCGCGGTCACACTCGACGTGCCGCTTGCGATTGATATCGGCACCGGGCCCAGCTGGGACGCGGCACACTAGGGTCTGCCTCATGGGCAGACCCAGCGCGTTCAATCGTGCTTTTTAGCGCGCGTTGGCTCCAACGTGTCCGGGGCAAAGAAGCCGATAGGATTGGCCTCAATCGCACGCTTCTTCAGTTCGCCGCGCATTTTGCGATACTCGGATTCCATCTTGGCCGTGACGGTGGCGCGGCTATCTTCGAGCGCATCATCGAAATCCTGCATCTCCACCGCAGAAACATCGCTGCCCATTCTGCGCAAAGCACCAAGGCCCGCGCGGCGGACGACATCTTCCAAATCGGCTCCGGTGAAGCGGTCTGTTTTCGCAGCAACTTCTCCCAGATCGACATTGCTTGAGAGCGGCATGTTATCCGTGTGAATGCCCAGAATATGCTCTCGGCCTGCTTTGTCGGGCGTTCCTACATAAACAAGCTCATCAAACCGACCCGGACGCAGCAACGCTGGGTCCATTAGAGTGGGTCGGTTGGTCGCGCCGATAACAATCACGGATTGCAGTTCTTCCAGCCCGTCCATTTCGGCAAGGATGGTGTTGACGACACGGCCCGTGACCTGCGGCTCCCCTTGCCCGCTACCCCGCGCAGGGACCAAGCTGTCGATCTCGTCAATGAAGATCACGCATGGAGCAACGGAGCGAGCGCGGGTAAACATGCGCGCGATTTGCTGTTCGCTTTCACCGTACCACTTGGACAAAAGATCTGAGCTCTTCATCGAGATAAAGTTGGCCTCTGCCTCCTTCGCAACAGCCTTTGCCAGAAGTGTCTTGCCGGTGCCTGGAGGGCCATAGAGAAGGAAGCCCTTCGCCGGACGAATGCCCAACCGTTGAAAGGCTTCCGAATTTTTGAGTGGGAGTTCAATCCCCTCTTTCAGTTTGTCGATGGCATCGGCAACGCCGCCAATATCGTCCCAACCGACATTGGGCATCTGCACCATCACTTCGCGCATTGCAGAAGGCTGGATGCGTTTCAGCGCAGAGAAGAAGTCATCGCGTGTGACACACAGGTCCTCCAAAACATCCTGCGGGATCGTGCGTTCATCAAGGTCGAGACGCGGCATGATCCGGCGAACAGCATCAATCGCCGCCTCACGCGCCAAAGCGGCGATATCCGCACCGACAAAGCCATGCGTAACGCGTGCCAACTCGCTCAGATCAACCTTACTTTCGAGCGGCATTCCGCGAGTGTGGATCGCCAGAATCTCGCGCCGTCCGCCTTGATCAGGCACGCCGATCACAATCTCACGATCAAACCGGCCCGGCCTGCGAAGTGCCTCGTCAATGGCGTCGGGACGATTGGTGGCAGCGATCACGACAAGGTTAGCGCGGGCCTCCAGCCCATCCATCAACGTGAGCAATTGTGCGACCAGCCGCTTTTCCGCCTCGCCCGGAACCTGAGTGCGCTTAGGCGCGATGGAGTCGATCTCATCAATAAAGACAATCGCAGGGGCGACGCGGGTCGCCTCCTCAAACACTTCACGCAATCGCTTTTCGCTCTCGCCATATCCCGAACCCATGATCTCGGGTCCGTTTATGGTGAAGAACTCAGCATCGCTTTCATTGGCGACAGCCTGAGCGAGGCGGGTTTTGCCGGTACCAGGAGGGCCGTGAAGCAAGACGCCTTTGGGTGGGTCGACGCCAAGCCGGGTGAACAATTCGGGATAGCGCAGCGGCAGCTCCACCATTTCGCGCAATTGCTGAATGGTGTCTTCCATACCGCCAACATCGTCGTAGTTGACGACGGCTCGCCCGTCATGCGCTTCTTCGAATTCGGTGCGCAGCTCAACCTCGGTGTTCTCGTCGATATGGACGATGCCCTTGGGGCTGGTCGAATGCACCGCCAAACGAATTTGAGTCAGCGCATAGGCCGGTGCGCGCAGCAACTGACGCACATCCGATGGCATATTCTGAACCGGCTGTTGGCCGGTCGTTGCGACAAGGTCCCCTGCGACAATTGGCTTCTTGAAGAAGTTGCGTTTGAGTGCCTGCGTTGGACCCTGCAATCGCATCTCGCGTTGAGCCGGGGCAAAGACCACACGGGTTGCCGGTCGCGATTCTGCGACCGTGATATCAACATGCTCACCCGATCCAGCCTCGGCATTGCCACGTTGCAAGCCATCGAGGCGCACCACGTCAAGCGTCTCGTCTTCTTGATAGGCAGGCATTGCGATTGCCGCTGTGGTGCGCTTGCCGCTTATTTCGACCACGTCACCTTCGGTAATACCAAGCTTCTGAAATGCTGAACGCGGCATTCTGGCAATGCCCTGGCCCGATTCTTCTTGCCGAGCGGCAGCCACCTGAAGGCGCGCAGTCCGGATTGCATTAGAAGCGTCGGCATCAGCCATGGGCGGGTCCTTTGAGTTTGGGGGAATCAACAAGAACCCCTTTAAACCGTAGCTAAGGAGCAGGGCTGTTGATTGCAAACTCAGTAATGACCGTGGGAGCGCGTTAAGCAGAGCGCACTCAAAGCGACGTCACAAAAAAAGCCCGGCACAAAGGCCGGGCTTGAACAGTTTGGGAGAGGATGCCTTTAAGGCACACCCGCTTATGAGTAGGGCAGCATTTTTGTGCAAGTGCGAATGGCGCATATTGAGTTGCGTTTTATGCACATGATAGCGCCTAAAACTCTATTTCGGATCACATCATGCAAATTACTCTGCTCAATTTTTAAGCAATGCATGAATTATTGAGCAAATCGCAGACTATGTATTTTGCAATGCAGCATAACTGAGCCGCAAATGGGCATGGAATTGCAGACAGTGACACGGCGATGACAAGCGACTAATTAGGCGAACGCCGTAAAGCGTTCGCTTTGCAGTACAGATACAATCGCCGATCGCCTTGCAAGGAACAGCCAGTCCAATGTCAAAAGTCTTTCCCGATGCCGCTGCTGCACTCGAAGGGGTTATTGAGAACAACCTCCTGATCGCCGCTGGTGGATTTGGTCTATGCGGGATCCCAGAGCGTCTGCTTGATGCGATCCGCGACAGCGGCGCCGTGGACCTGACATTTGCCAGCAACAATGCAGGCATCGACAATGAAGGCATCGGCAAATTGCTGCGCACGCGGCAAGTCAAGAAGATGATCAGCTCTTATGTCGGGGAAAACAAAGAGTTTGAACGCCAGTTTTTGGCTGGTGAATTAGAGGTTGAGTTCTGCCCACAAGGCACTTTGGCGGAACGGATGCGTGCAGGTGGCGCTGGCATACCGGGGTTTTACACCAAGACAGGCGTTGGCACTCAAGTCGCAGAAGGGAAAGAACACCAGGACTTCCCCGATCAAGACGGCGTCATGTCGACATATATCTTGGAACGCGGGATCTTCGCGGACCTTTCCATCGTGAAGGCTTGGAAAGCAGATGAGACTGGCAATTTGATCTTTCGCAAGACCGCTCGCAATTTCAACCAACCGGCCGCAACGTGTGGCAAGGTTTGCATCGCCGAAGTTGAAGAGATCGTTCCGGCTGGCGCACTTGAAGCCGACGAGATTCATCTGCCAGGCGTCTTTGTGAACCGCATAGTCCTCGGCGCGCCTTACGATAAGAAAATCGAGTTTCGCACTGTGCGTGAACGCGAGGAGGCCTAGGCGTCCCGATGGAACGGCAACGCATATTCAAACTGCTCGCAGCCAGTGGTGCAGCCCTTGCGCTACAGGGGTGCATCGCGGCGGCTTTTCCAATAGCCGCCGGTGGGCTTTTAGCCGGTGGTGCGAAAACTGGCGAAGCCGCCGAGAGCAATCCAAGGGTCGAGAGCAATGATGCGGCGCAAGTTGCGACCGTAGCGCCCGAACAAACCTCACCGCCACCAGAGCCAGCCCAGGTCGCCGTGGAAGAAGAAGCAAAGCTTACCTCCACCGGCGCGCGCGATAGTGGAACATTTGCCGTGCGCGCAGAGCCAGAGGTCATCGCTTCAGATCCTGCCGCGGATCAGAGCGCAGCGACAGATAGCGAACCGGCCACTGCTGGTGTGACGCTGTTTGACCCGCTTTATCGTTACGTAGCCTCACCGGAAATTTTCGGGGCCGAAGACCGAACTTCCGCCATGCTAAGCAACGCGACGTCGCTGGAAGCAAACCGCGTCCAATGCACTGATGGTCCACCCACGGTTCTGATCGATCTTGACCCTAAAGAGGGCACGCTTTTCCCGATTGACGCTGGAACCGCATCCCCTGCTCTGGCTGAGCAGCTCGTCCAGTTGCGAGCGCAGGGCGTTCTTATCGCGTGGATTTCGAACAGCCCTGCGGAACGGGAGAGCGTCGTTCGCGCCGCGCTGTTCCGGTCTGGCCTCGACCAATTGGGTAGAGACAGATTGTTGCTGGTCAGCGCTCCGGATCAACGCAAGCAAATGTTGCGCGAGCAATTGGCCGAGACCTCTTGCATAGTCGCCATTGCCGGGGATGAGCGGTCTGATTTCCACGAATTGTTCGGCTATCTGCTCAATCCATCGGACGCAGTTGGACTTGAACCAATCATCGGTGAGGGCTGGTTCCTGATCCCCACACCGTTACTTCCTGAAAGGGCACAATAATGAGCGTTGATGCAAAGGGTTGGACCCGTGATCAGATGGCGGCCCGCGCAGCGCGTGAGTTGCAGGACGGGTATTACGTCAACTTGGGCATTGGTATCCCGACCCTTGTTGCGAACCACATCCCAGCTGGCATGCTGGTTACACTACAAAGCGAAAACGGCATGTTGGGTATAGGCCCGTTCCCGTATGATGACGAAGTCGATCCTGATCTCATCAATGCGGGCAAGCAGACGATCAGTGAGCTGCCACACAGCGCCTATTTCGACAGCGCCACCAGCTTTTCTATGATCCGTGGCGGGCATATCGATCTGACGGTTTTGGGCGCGATGGAAGTCGCAGAGAACGGCGATATCGCCAATTGGATGATTCCTGGCAAGATGATCAAAGGCATGGGCGGTGCGATGGATCTGGTCGCAGGCGTCAAGAAGATCATCGTGGTGATGGACCACACGGCCAAGGACGGTAGCCCCAAGCTTATCCCATCATGCTCACTGCCGCTGACCGGTGCGGGCGTGGTTGATATGGTGATCACCAATTTGGGCGTGTTCCAACGCCCAGATCACGCTTCACCATTCCGACTGATTGAATTGGCGCCGGGCGTTTCTTTGGAAGATATCGCCGCAAGCACGTCGGCAGCCTATGAAGTGGCACTAGAGACTGCCTGACCGCATGTGGTTCGATAAACCGCGAAACCCTGATGCACCGCTTGCAGGGCTGAAAGTGCTTGAACTGGCGCGGGTCCTTGCCGGGCCATGGGCTGGGCAGATTTTGGCCGATCTTGGCGCTGATGTGATCAAGGTTGAGAGCCCCGAAGGCGACGGCACGCGGCTATGGGGCCCGCCTTGGGTTGATCGCGTGGCCGCTGATGGAACGACCCATCGCGAGGCGGCCTATTACCACGCCTGCAATCGCGGAAAGCGCAGTATCTTGGCTGACTTCACCAGTGCAGACAATCTGGACCGGGTGTGTGAATTGGCCCGCGATGCAGACGTTTTGATTGAGAACTTTAAGACTGGAGGGCTCGCCAAGTTCGGATTGGACTTCGCCAGTCTGAAAGGCGCCAACCCCAGATTAGTCTATTGTTCGATCACCGGCTTTGGTCAGACGGGTCCACGGGCGCATGAAGCGGGCTATGATTTTGTAATCCAAGGCATGAGCGGATTTATGTCGATCACTGGTGAGCCGGAGGGCGTCCCTGTGAAAATGGGTGTCTCCATCTCTGACCTGACGACAGGCATCTATGCCGCTAACGGCATTCAGGCGGCGCTGCTGCAGCGCGAGCGGACTGGTAAGGGACAGCATGTCGATATTGCTCTGCTCGATTGTTCCGTGGCGCTGTTGGCCAATCAGGCGACCTACCACCTAACGACGGGCGAGAATCCTCCACGTATGGGTAATGCGCATGCGCAGGTTGCTCCTTATGGCGTGTTCCCAGTGACGGATGGTCACGTGATTTTGGCACCCGCTAATGACCGGTTGTTTCTAAAGCTTGTCGGGCTTCTGGAGTTGTCCGATCTGGAGAGAGACCCGCGCTTTGCAAGCAATGAAGGGCGAACTCAGAATGCTGCGGCACTGGATGAGGCAATAGCCAATGCTACTTCGGCTTGGACCAAGGCGGGATTGCTGGATGCTTGCAAGACGCATGGCGTTCCCGCAGGCCCTATCAATCAACTCGATGAGGTGTTCGCCGATCCGCAAGTGATCGCGCGGGGATTGCGGATTGATCTGGCCGGTATGCCGGGTGTGCGCAGTCCGTTGAACTTTTCAGACGCCGAACTGGCGCTGGACCGCCCTTCTCCGATGCTGGACGAACACGGCTAAATTTCTGAGAGGTTTGTTCGCTCAAAGACTTTGGACTTGCGTCCTTTTCTCAATTTCTGTATTTACAGAAATTGAGAAAAGGAACTGATTCGTGGGCCGATTGCTCGATATTCCTGAAGCACGCGCTTTTATCCTCCACTGGGGGGAGATGGGCACCGAATGGGGCGTTAATCGCTCCGTCGCACAGGTGCACGCGTTGCTTTATCTTAGCGATAAACCGCTGCATGCTGAGGAAATATGCGAAGCTCTCGGGCTGGCCCGATCCAATGTCTCAAACGGGCTGAAAGAACTGCAATCCTATGCAATCGTCCGCCGGGTCCATGTCGAAGCGGATCGGCGCGATCACTTTATTGCAGAGACCGATGTTTGGGACATGCTGATGAAGATCGCTGCGGAACGCAAACGCCGCGAATTGGATCCGACAATCCAGTTAATGGGCGAGTTAGCGGAGAGCCTGAATGGGCGTGAGGACGTGCCGGTTCATGTGCGTGAGCGCATCGGGCGAATGCACGATTTTATTGGCACACTCACGGGCTGGTATGCCGACATTCGCGGCCTGCCTAAACCGACTTTGGTTCGCATGATGAAGCTGGGCCGCGGCATTGCCCGCTTCTTGCCCGGCGGCGGCAACTCCTAAACCACTCCACCCGACGCAACACGAGACCATTCCGATGACGCAAAGCCACGATCACTGATTTCCCTAATTACAGAAATAACAGGAGAAGAAGATGTACGCTCTGACTTCCTATTGCGCCTACCTTATCGTCAGCATTGGCCTCACCGTCTGGGTGGCACGCACGCTGTCCAAGAACGGCTTTGTGTTTCTGACCGAGTGTTTCGGCCACGACCAATTGCTAGCCGCCTCAACCAACCACTTGTTGGTGGTCGGCTTCTATCTGGTCAATCTTGGCTGGATTTTGCTGACTTTGCGATTTGGCACTCCGCCCGAAACCGCGATTGACGCAATCCAGTTCCTGTCTGGCAAGGTGGGGATTGTTGTCGTTGCTCTTGGCTTGATGCACTTCTTCAACATGAACGCGATTGCCAAGTTCGGCCGCAAGGTCGGGCAATGGTTCCGCGAAGAGCAATGGGCCGCAAAAGCAGGGGCTGGCCAAGCATAATACGCTGCTGCTAGTTCGCAAACATCGGGGCGCTTCTAACCGGAGCGCCCCTTTTGTGTGCTCAGCTCAAAAGCCGCGCGCCTCCGCGCCAAAGCCGCTCAGCTGGGCCTTGGCCAAATGCACGGAGCCACAAAGGCGACCATATCAGCACCGCGATTATCGGCACAAAGCTGAATGCAAAAGCTACGCTTCTGCTCACCTCGCCGAACAGCCCAAAGCCCCAACTGGCGAAAATTGCCGCCAGCATCACCGAGGTCATAAGGTAGTTTGTCAGGGCCAATCGCCCAACAGCCGCCAAAAGCCGTGTCGCGGGCCGACCGGGCGCAAAGAATGCCATTGCGAGAGCGGCATAGGATAGCGCCAGCAACATATCGAAAGGTGCAGAGAACAACAGCGCTGCCGCTCCCACCAGAGCACCGGGAAATCCATTGCTGGATACCCACCAAACCAATCCAAGCAGCGCTAAAATAGCAATAAGTGCACAAACCGCCGCCAACCGTTGCAGCATGAATGTGCGCCATTCCCCGGCCAGCATGCGATCCTTCCAAAGCGCCATGCCCAAAGTGATGGCGGCAAGATTCAAGGGGATCGAGGCTGCGACAAATGTTAGCTGGTCGGGAATATTTGGAATGCGCCGCGCAACCCGGTCCGCAAATCCCTCATTGCCGATATTGACCATGTATCTCAGGGCTGCCTCATCGCTGCCAAAATCGCGCTCTGCTGACAGATAGGCATCGCCGGCAAACCTTCCTGCGTAATAGTCAGCCACTCCACCGCCAAACAACATCAAGCCTGCACCGCAATGCAACACCACAAGCCCGATGGCGATGGCATATAGGTCGCGGGCTGAAAGGTGGGCGAGGAACGGCAATGCCAGCCCGGCCAGTGCATACACCCGCAGGATATCATTGCTGGCAAGCAAGACCGAATGCGCGATGCCAATCGCAAACAGAACTGCCATGCGGGCAAAATGCGCGCGCCATTTGTTCGTTTCACTGCGTTCCAGCAGAATCAGGCAACCCGCGCCAAATAACATCGCGAAAAGCGTACGGAACTTGTCTTCTACAAAGACAAAGCTCGCCGCCCAGATCGCCCGATCAAGAGCGGTATCTGCGCCCCATACGATCGGATTGTAATACGCCTGAGATGGCAACGCGAAGACGTAGACGTTCATCCAGACGATGCCGATCACTGCCAGCCCGCGCAGTGCGTCAAGCTGGACAACACGGTTGGTGCTGGACGAAGGCGCTGTCATTGCGAGCGCCTTAGCAGATCAGGCGAGAGCAGCCTTTAGCTCATCGACCAAATCGGTGCGTTCCCATGGGAAGAACTCACCCTCAGCCTTGCGACCAAAGTGGCCGTAGGCCGCACTCTGGCGATAGATCGGCTTGTTCAGGCCCAGATGCGTGCGGATGCCGCGCGGGGTTAGACCGCCAAGCTTTGCAATCGAGGTGATCGCGTCTTCAATCGCGGCATCATCAACACCTTCGGCATTGGTGCCATGCGTATCGACATAAAGTGAGAGCGGCTCTGAAACGCCAATCGCATAAGCGATTTGGATGGTGCAGCGGGTCGCGAGACCGGCGGCTACTACGTTCTTGGCAAGATAGCGTGTGATGTAAGCCGCGCTCCGATCAACCTTGGTCGGGTCTTTGCCGCTAAACGCGCCGCCGCCGTGGGGGCTGGCTCCGCCGTAGGTGTCGACAATGATCTTGCGCCCGGTAAGGCCAGCGTCACCGTCAGGGCCGCCAATTTCGAACGCGCCCGTTGGGTTGATGTGCCAAGCGGTCTCATCAGTGATGAATCCTGCTGGCAAGATGCCGCTCACCACCTGTGTGACATAGGCTTTGAGCTCGGCTTCTTTTGCGCCTTCGTGATAGCCTTTGCCATGCTGGGTTGAGACGACGATAGCGGTGCAACCGACCGGTTTGCCATTTTCGTAGCGGAGAGTGACCTGACTCTTCGCATCGGGCTCAAGAAACGGAGCAGTGCCATCCTTGCGGTCGGCAGCGAGCTGTTCGAGGATCTTGTGACTGTAGTCGAGGGTGGCTGGCATCAAGTCAGGCGTTTCATCGCACGCAAAGCCAAACATAATGCCTTGGTCGCCTGCGCCTTCGTCTTTGTTCGAGCCGTCCGCACCTGCATCGACGCCCTGAGCGATCTCGCTCGATTGGCCGTGAAGGTGGTTTTCAAAAGTCAGCGTTTCCCAGTGAAAGCCCGTTTGCTCATATCCGATTTCGGCGACCGTCCGACGAACAGCGCTTTCAATCTCGTCACGCGCTCCGGGCGCCCAATAGCTGTTGTACTTCCAGTCTTCACGGCTGGTATCAAACATCGGAGCACAACGAATTTCGCCGGAAAGCACTACGCGCTGTGTCGTTGTCATGGTTTCGCAGGCGACGCGCGCTTCGGGATCTTTGGACAGCATCAGATCGACAATCGCATCCGAAATCTGGTCGGAAACCTTGTCTGGGTGACCTTCGGAAACGCTTTCGGAAGTGAAGAGATAATCGCTGCGCATGAGAGCTCCTAAAGCTATCGCTGTCTGTTTAAACGGCCACCTTATGTCGATATAAGGAAACCTTTATGTCTGCATCCTGCGCGCTCTAGCTGCGCGAAGCACGCAGCGCAAGCAATCTTGGCAAGCCTAGGCCAAGCAGAGCAAGGAGCGCGGCCCAAGCGAGCGGGAGGATATTGCCAAGCCGCGCAAACAAAGTTGGAGGCTTTGCGACTGGAATTAAGCCTTCACGACTTTCGGCTACACCTGTTGGGATATGTTCGCGCACGATACCATTCGCATCGATCACTGCGCTGATCCCGGTTGTGGTTGACCGCAAGACTGGCAGCCCCTCTTCGATTGCCCGCATCCGTGCCTGCGCCAAATGCTGTGGTGGCCCCCAAGTACCGAACCATCCATCATTGGAGGGATTGAAGAGGTAGTCCGGACGGTTGCTTTGATCGACGACTTGGCCGGAAAAGACGATTTCATAGCAAATTTGCACGCCCGCTTTGCCATACTCGGCCATGTCCAGAGTTTGGGGGCCGGGACCCGGATCATAGGGGATGGAGCCAGCGGACAGCCGCGAAAGCCCCAAATATCCCAGCGCCCATTCCGCTGGTAAATACTCACCGTATGGCACCAGATGCGCCTTGGCGTAGTGATGTGTGAGTTCGCCAACAGGATTAATCCCAATCACTGAGTTACGGGCAGTAACCGCTCCCAAAACACCGTTCTCGCGCATACCAATGTCGAGATTGACAACCCCGGTTAGCAACGCAGACTGGTCGCCAATAACCCGCCCAATGCGCTCACGCGCGAATTGCGGATCGCCCAATCCGGTCGCGGGATTTCGGACTGTCATTCGGTCATAATAGCGCTGCGGATAGCCTTCCTCCAGATAGTCTGGGATCGTTCCTTCTGGCCACAACACAAGGCGGGACTCTTCTGATGATCCCGTCAGGCTTGAGAGGCGTTGAAACTGCTCTTCAAATTTTGAGCCATCGTTGATCTCGTCCTGAGTGATCAATGGCTGCACGAGGGTGTAGCGCACCCCCGAGGTTTGGCTTTCTTTAGCAGTGGGTATCAGCATGAATGCCGCGATCACTGCGGCGAACCCTGCGCCCAACATCGCTCGCCGTTCCGCCACCAAAGTCACAGCAACACTCGCGAGCAATATCACCAATCCGGAAAGCGCATAGGTGCCAAGGATCGGCAGAAAGGCCGCAAATCCCTGCGCATCCCAACCGCCCAGCACCATCAGCCCCAATGGCGGCCATGGATAGCCAGTGAATGCCCAACTGCGTATCCATTCCGTGACAATCCAAGCAGCAGCAAAGACCGCTCCGAACGCCATCCCCCCTGCTCGCCGCGCAAGCAGATATGCCGCTAACGCAGCCAATCCCGGATAGACCGCAAGGTAAAGACACAGCAGCGGCACCGCTGCCCAGCCTAGAAGTTCAGGCATATCAGCCTGATATGTAAAAGCGGTGGCGATCCAATTGTTGGCGAGCGTCAAATGCGCCAAGCCAAACATCCATCCGCGCCAGAATGCCCCGCGTACGCTAGACGCTGAGCGAATGTGCGCCACAAACAGCGCTAAAGCTGGAAGTGCGATCCACCAACCATGAAGTGGCGGATAACCACAGGCAGCCACGAGACCGAGAAACGCTGAAGTGAGGCCCGGCCATTTGCCCGCAAATGCTGCGGCCTGGTTCGCACTTTTTGCAAACCAATGCTGCTTTGAATCAAGCATGTCCTCGGTCATTGATCCAAGCCCTCAAGAGCAGGGCAATGGATCAGCCAACCGCTTCGAGGTCATCATCATCGTCACTGGTGCTAATTGCGGGCGGCAGAACCGATGAATCAATCTCGTCTGCCTCGTCCTTAGACCGGCTGGTACGACGCGGCTTGCGGCGCGGCTCATCTTCGCTTGTTTCAGCCTTCGGCTTACGGGGGCGGCGCTTGGGCTTCGGTGCCTCTTCATCGCTGCTCGCGGCGTCGCCTTCGACGCCCTGATCACCCTCTTGGGGCATAGCATTATCTTGCTCATCGCGGCGGTTACGCGGGCGACGGTTGCCGGACCGGCGATTATCATTGCGGCGCCCCTCGCCATCTTCGCTATCTTCACTGTCATCGTTCGCTTGCCCGCGCTCTTCATTGCGCTTGGCCCGCGCTTCTTCCTGGCGCGATTTGTTGTCAGCGATGACCCGGAAATAGTGATCGGCGAATTGCAGGTAATATTCTGCCTGAACTCGATCACCGTTGTGTTGCGCATCCTGCGCAAGCTTTTTGTACTTGTCGAGCAGCTGAGGCGCATTGCCCCGCGCGCGAGAATCGATCCGGTTCATCTGATTTGAACCGCCCTGATTGCTCCGGTTACCGCGGCCGCGACGACGATTGTTATTATTACGATTGTTATTCAAAGGAATTTTATCCTCATCCGTGACACAAAGCGCGTTTTCATGGTGCGCATGCCAACTTGTGGACCCCGAGTTCGTTTCTCTCAAAACACGTAAGCGATCTCGCAAGCGCGCCCGCCCAGCATGCGACCTTGGGGGTGACCCACATGGTCATTTCGAGCGGAAAATCGGAGCTTGACCATGCCAATCCGCGCAAAGAGCCGCTCGGCAGGTCTGATTCGGGGTTAGCGAGCCGAGATGGGTTTGCCAAGCCCTTGCGCTATTTTGCCTACCGAAGAACCACAGCCCGTGGCCGATTTGCAAGATCATTGCGGATTTCGGGCGAAAACCCCTGTTCTTGCGCGAGAGCACAAACGGCATCGGCCTGTGTCGCGCCTATTTCAAAAATGGCGACGCCCCCCTCCTGCATAAGTGCACCGACCGCCGGGATCAGGATGCGGTAGTCATCCAAACCATCTGAACCTGCAAACAAGGCGCTGGCAGGCTCGTAGTCTTCCACGTCACGCACAAGGTCTGCACCGGCCTCAACATAGGGCGGGTTGCATAAGATCAAATCGAAAGGGCCCGGCACCTGCGCCAGCCCCGCTTCGCGCCAGTCGAGCTGTGGCCAGCTTGTGCGCTCTGAAAGGCCAAGCACCTGGGCATTTTGTGACGCATATTCGAGCGCGCCCATAGACTGATCGGCACCGACCCCCACCCAGCGGGGACGATTGGCAAGGAATGCAAGCAACAAGGCGCCTGATCCTGTGCCAAGGTCCAGCACTCTTCCAGCATCGCCGGTCAGTTCGAGCGCGGTCTCGACAAGCACTTCGCTATCGCTGCGAGGTATCAGCACACCCGGACCGACTTTAAACGGCAGACCAAAGAACTCTTGCTCACCCAGAATATACGCCACAGGTTCGTGCGCCATCCGCCGGTTGCAATCGTCCAGAAACCCCTTAGGGCAGGCCACATCCATACGGGTCAGAAGCATCTGCGAACGCGATACGCCAAGCCGGTGTGCCATGATCAACTCCGCATCAAGCCTTGCGGTATCGCTTGTTTTTTCAAACTGGCGGGCAGCATCGCGCAACGCCTCGCTCACGCTTTTTCTAACGGCGTTCACTCAGCCAGCGCCGCCAGCCGCTTGCCTTCATCCTCGGCAATCAGAGCGTCGACCATTTCAGCGAGGCCGGTGCCAGCGAGCACTTCCTCGAGTTTGTGCAGAGTTAGCCCGATGCGGTGATCCGTCACGCGACCTTGGGGAAAGTTATAGGTTCGGATGCGTTCCGAGCGATCGCCGCTCCCGACCATCGCTTTGCGAGCTTCAGCCTCGGCCCCCTGCGCCTCATCCCGCATCTTTTCATACAGCCGCGCGCGCAAAACTTTCATCGCCTTTGTGCGATTTTTAAGCTGGCTGCGCTCATCCTGCTGCATCACCACAAGGCCGCTGGGCAAGTGTGTGATGCGGACCGCAGAATCAGTGGTGTTGACGTGCTGCCCCCCCGCACCAGACGCGCGATATGTGTCAATTTTCAGGTCGCCCGTATCAATCTCTACGTCGAGCTCATCCGGTTCCGGTAAGACCGCAACTGTGGCGGCTGACGTGTGAATGCGCCCGCCACTTTCGGTGACCGGCACGCGTTGCACGCGGTGGACGCCGCTCTCGAACTTCATCTTTGCGAACACACCAGCGCCGGTGACATTGGCGACGATCTCCTTGAAGCCGCCGACTTCCGATGCATTCATGCTGACCGGTTCAACCTTCCACCCATTTTCCGCAGCAAAGCGCTCATACATGCGGAAAAGGTCACCAGCGAATAAAGCCGCCTCATCGCCGCCTGTCCCTGCGCGAATTTCGAGCATCGCAGGCTTGCTATCCGCAGCATCGCGCGGAAGCAGGGCAATCGCGAGGGCGCGCTCTTGTTCGGGCAGTGATTGGCGGATTGATTGCAGCTCATCCTCAGCCATCGCCTTCATTTCCGGGTCGGTGAGCATCTCTTCAAGCCCAGCGATTTCATCACGCATAGAGAGAACTTCGGATGCGACTTTGGCAACGGGTTCAAGTTCGGCATAATCGCGGCTGGCTTGCACGAAAGCCTCACCTTCGAGCGTTCCAGACGCCATGCGCGCTTCGAGTTCAGCGAAACGGTTGGTGATCTGATCAAGCCGTTCTTGGGGGATCGTGCTCAATCTTGCTCTCCAAGCGCACGCACCTCTTGCTCCAATTCACTAAGCTGATCGTCCATCGCCTCCATATCGTCGGCGAAACGCAGGTCCCAGGACCGCTCTATGATGGCATCAAGAGAAAGCGCAGTTTGCTCTCCCGTTTTGAGATCTTTGAATTGCAAGAGACCAGATGCCAGCTCGTCGGCACCAATGATAATGGCAGCCTTCGCGCCCGCCTGATCCGCGCGATTGAAGCGCTTTTTCATGTTCCCACGAACAAACAACTCAGTCGCAAAGTGGCTAAGTCGAAGTGATTGGGCCACTTCGATAGCTTTCAACTCTTCGTCCTTACCGAGAGGGATAACTGCCAGTTCGACTGGCTCTTGATTGCGCTCTCCCACCAGCATCGTCAGCCGCTCAATTCCGGCTGCCCAGCCAACCGCTGGTGTATCAGGGCCGCCAAGGCTCTCCATCAAGCCATCGTAGCGGCCGCCACCCAGAATGGTGCTTTGCGCGCCCAATGCCTTGGCCGCCTCTGATCCCTCATCGGGAATGAACTCAAATGCAGTGTGGCGGTAATAGTCTAATCCGCGCACCAAGGCCTCTGCGCGCTTCCACTTCACGCCGGCGGCATCCAATCCCTTGGTTACGCTATCAAAGAACGCTAGCGCTTCGTTGGACAGAAATGCGTCGATCTTTGGTGCATCGGCTAGAAACGCTTTGTCGCGCGGATCTTTGCTGTCGAGAATACGTAGCGGGTTTTTGTCCAACCGTTCCTGACTGTCCTCAGACAGCTCACCACGCACCGCTCCGAAATAGTCAATCAACCCTGCACGCCAAGCATCGCGGCTCGCCGCGTCGCCCAACGTGTTGAGGTGCAGCGTCACGCCTTCGATCCCAAGCTCTTTCAGGAGGTGATCCGCCATCGCCAGCAATTCGACATCCGCCTGCGGCTCACCTGCACCAATAATCTCGGCATCGATCTGGTGAAATTGACGATAGCGGCCCTTTTGTGGACGCTCATAGCGGAACAATGGGCCATGGGTCGCAATCTTCAACGGCGCGTGTTGCTGCCAACCATTGGAGAGGTAGGCGCGCGCAATCCCAGCAGTGAACTCAGGACGCAATGTAAGCGAGTCGCCGCCGCGATCCTCAAACGAATACATCTCCTTTGACACCACATCGGTGGTTTCTCCCAAGGATCGGGCGAAAACCTCGGTCTTTTCGAAAACAGGAAATTCTGCGCGACGGAAGCGATAGAGTTTGCGCACGCGTTCGAATGTCTCGACCACAAAGGCGAAACTCTCCGCATCGGCACCGAAGATGTCTTGCGTGCCGCGAATGGCTTTAGGGGTGTTCTTGCTCATATATGGGCCGATTAGGCTACACTCGAACTTGCCGCAATATCGCAAGGGAGCTATCGGCCCCAAATCGCCTTTTGGGAGAGGGGCCGACAACCGCAACTAGGAACTCCGCATATGCGCATCGACAAAATCCCCACTGGCTCCAATCCCCCCGACGACCTCAATGTGATCATCGAAGTGCCCACTGGCGGCGAACCGGTGAAATATGAGTTCGACAAGGATAGCGGCGCGTTGTTTGTCGACCGTATCCTGCACACGCCAATGCGCTATCCTGCCAATTACGGATTTGTGCCGCACACGCTCAGCCCTGATGGCGATCCTCTTGATGCTTTGGTTATCGCACGCTCGCCTTTCATCCCCGGCTGCGTGGTTAAGTCCCGGCCGATTGGCGTGCTAAATCTCGAAGATGAGCATGGCGGTGATGAGAAGTTGATTTGCGTGCCAGTCGACACGACTTTCCCATACTACTCAGATGTGGGTGAAACAAAGGATTTGCCGTCGATTATCATGCAACAGATCGAGCACTTCTTCACCCATTACAAGGACCTAGAAGCCGAGAAATGGGTGCGGGTCGGCAAATGGGGCGACCGCGCAGAAGCGCGCCAGATCGTTTTGGAAGCGATTGACCGCGCCAAGGGGTAACTCAAAGAAGGGCTTTGAAAATCCCGGTCAGCGCAAGCGGAAGGCAAATCGCCAGCAGCCACAAGCCGACTAAGTCACGGCGAAACGCGCCTGCAAACTGCATATCGGCTGCTTGATCATCGCTTAGGTCTGCCCAGCGCTTTTCAAACCAGCGACAAGCGGGGATGATAGCTGCCACTAACACGATCAACGCCACGTAAGGCAGGATCGACGATGTGCCTTGGCTCAGCGCTTTGACTGTCAGAAAGATTTGCAAGGCGGTGTAGACAAGCAGCGCATAAGCCACATGGTCGCTCATTGCTTTGCGCCAATCGCGTGGACGCTTGGCAGTTGCTTCTTGCTGATGCGACAGCTCGTTCATTTATCCGCTCCCCAACGGTTTCTGTTGGCAGGGAGTATCTCAAAGACCGTGAAGTGTTGCAAGCTCTGTAACCATTTCGAAATAAAGTTGCGTTGCGCACAAGATAGCATCGCCAAGCACCGGGAATCGCGGGACTTTTGCATGGGCCAATCTGGTTTCTTCCGCGGAAAGCAAAAATCTTGCCAAAATCGAGCTTACTGCTCTTTTCAGTATGGGTGACAATGCTAAAGCTAGATTCATGACAGAAACGCCCACTCTCGATGAACGGATCGAAGCCACCGAAAGCGGCGATTCTCTCGAACCGACCGCCGCGCCTCTTGAGGGCGGACTGGAAGTCATCTCTATCGCCAAAAGCTATGACAAGCGCGCGGTCCTTACAGATATCTCGCTGAATGTGGCCAAAGGCGAAGTGCTCGGCCTGTTGGGCCCTAATGGCGCGGGTAAGACCACCTGCTTTTATTCGATCATGGGCTTGGTGAAGCCGGATTCAGGGCGAATCCTCATGGATGGGGAGGATGTGACAAACCTGCCGATGTACAGGCGAGCAATCCTTGGCCTCGGCTACCTGCCGCAAGAAACCAGCATTTTTCGCGGGATGACAGTCGAGCAAAACATCAATTGCGTGCTCGAAATGGTCGAGCCAGACGGCGCGACCCGGGCTGAGGAGCTTGAGCGATTGTTGGGCGAATTCGGCCTGACACAGTTACGCGATAGTCCCGCGATGGCCCTTTCTGGTGGTGAGAGGCGGCGCTGCGAGATTGCCAGAGCGCTGGCCGCAAAGCCTTCAATAATGCTTTTGGATGAGCCGTTCGCTGGCATCGATCCCCTCTCGATCAGCGACATCCGCGATCTGGTTAAGGACCTCAAACGGCGCGGGATCGGCGTGTTGATCACCGATCACAATGTTCGCGAAACGCTCGATATCGTAGACCGCGCTTGCATCATCTATGGCGGTCAGGTGCTGTTTGCTGGCTCCCCGCAAGCGCTTGTTGCGGATGAAAACGTGAAGCGGCTTTACCTTGGCGAGAGCTTTACTCTCTAGGGATTTATTCGATGGCCATCGGTCCGCGCCTCGATCTTCGACAATCACAATCATTGGTGATGACGCCGCAATTGCAGCAGGCGATCAAGCTGCTTGCCGCATCCAATCTTGAGATTGAGACCTTCATCAGCGACGCGTTGGAAGCCAATCCATTGTTGGAGGCTGGCGTAGTCTCAAGTGACAATGAAAGCCCACCATCAGACCCCGATGACATTCCTCGTGAGGAATTTACATCCGACCAATTGATGGCTCAGACACAGGGCGAAAGCGAAGCACCACTCGACATTGACGCAGGCGCTCTCGACCGAGATCGCGACACCGGCGATGGAGTAGCAATTTCTGCGACCACAAATGATTGGGGCGCCGCTGGTGGCAGTGGGGGCGCAGCGGGAGAAGATTTTCCGGGCATCGAAGCAACGCAGGCAAGCGAGGCATCTTTAGGCGAGCATCTCGATCAGCAAATCGGTGGGATCGCGGTCAATGATAAAGAAGCCTTTGCTGCGCGTCATATCGCAGGGTTGCTCGACGATGCAGGCTATCTTGCGAGTGATCTGCGTGATGTAGCCTATGATCTTGGCGTGACGCTCGATGAGGCTGAAGACGCTCTTGAGGTCGTGCAGATGTGTGATCCTACCGGAGTGGGCGCGCGCAGCCTTGCTGAATGCCTAGCGCTTCAGGCACGTGAAGCAGACCGCCTTGACCCCTGCATGCGCAAGCTGATCGACAATCTCGAACTCGTCGCTTTGGGGGAGGTCGCGCGCCTCAAACGTCTATGCCAAGTGGATGATGAGGATTTTGCCGACATGCTGCGTGAATTGCGCAGCTTCGACCCAAAGCCCGGCCTCGCATTTGCCCCGACGACCACCGATGCAATTGTTCCCGATGTGTTGCTCACACAAAACGACAATGATGGTTGGGATATTGCCCTGAATGAAGAAACATTGCCGCGATTGGTCGTTAATCGCAGTTACTTTGTCGAAGTGAACGACGGATCACCTGGTACGGAGGCGCAAGGCTGGCTTAAGGAAAAGCTTGCCGATGCGCATTGGTTGATCCGCGCGCTCGATCAGAGGCAAAAGACCATTCTTAAGACTGCAGCCGAAATCGTGAAGCAGCAGGACGGCTTCTTTCGCCGCGGCGTATCCGAATTGCGTCCGCTCACCTTGCGTGAGGTCGCAGAGCAGATCGACATGCATGAAAGCACGGTTAGCCGCGTGACCAGCAACAAGTACCTTCACTGCGATCGCGGATGCTTTGAACTCAAATATTTCTTCTCAAGCGGCGTCGCGTCCAGCGATGGCGAAGGGGCATCATCCGAAGCGATTAAGGCGCGGATCAAAGCGCTAACCGATGCAGAAGAGCCCAAAAAGGTGCTGTCCGACCAAAAACTGGCTGACCTCCTGCGGGATGAAGGGTTCGATCTGGCCCGTCGCACCGTAGCCAAGTATCGTGAGGCCATTGGCATCGGCTCGAGCGCCCAACGGCGACGCCAAAAGAAGCTTTCAGCGCTCTAGGTAAACCATTGAACCGCGTTCCAACACCTAGGTATGAACCCTGCGACTCGCGGATTAAGCTGGGTTTACGCTAAATTAACCTTTTCCGTTCAGACCTTGTGTGGTTAATAGATGACAACACCTCTTAGCGAGATGTTACCAAGCCACAATGGCCGCCATATTGGGCAAATAGGGGACCGGAAATGCGAGTGCTGCTGATCGAGGATGAGCCAACAACGGCGAAAGCTATTGAGCTCATGCTGACTACCGAAGGCTTTAATGTCTACGCGACCGATCTGGGCGAAGAAGGCCTCGATCTGGGTAAGCTGTATGATTACGATATCATCCTGCTCGACCTGAACCTGCCAGATATGCATGGCTATGATGTGTTGAAGAAACTGCGCGTTGCCAAAGTGCAGACGCCGGTCCTGATCCTTTCAGGCATTGCCGAAATGGACAGCAAGATCCGCTCATTCGGCTTCGGTGCTGATGACTATGTGACCAAGCCTTTCCATCGCGAAGAGCTGGTCGCCCGCATTCACGCCGTTGTGCGCCGCTCGAAAGGCCACAGCCAATCAATTATCCGCACTGGCAAACTCGCTGTGAACCTCGATGCGAAAACCGTCGAAGTCGACAGCGCCCGCGTGCACCTGACTGGCAAAGAATACGCCATGCTTGAGCTGCTTAGCTTGCGCAAGGGCACCACGCTGACGAAGGAAATGTTCCTCAACCACCTTTATGGCGGTATGGACGAACCTGAGCTCAAGATCATCGACGTCTTTATATGCAAACTGCGCAAAAAGCTCAGCCATGCATGCGGCGGCGAAAACTATATCGAAACCGTTTGGGGCCGCGGATATGTGCTGCGCGACCCTCAGGACGAAGCCGAAGCGGCATAAACCGAACCAAATTTAAGTCTTCTGTGTTGAAACGCCCGGGCCCCAATTCATTTGGGTCTCGGGCGTTTTGCATTTGGCAGCCAATCCCGATTAATCCGAATTCCCGATTGATACGAAATCGCGCCCCGTGGGTTCCTGAAACAGTCTCAAATCAAATTCGGGCACGATTGCCATCAAATGGTCAAAAATATCGGCCTGAATGCCCTCATATTCATTCCATGCAGTCGTATCGGTGAAGCAATATATCTCAATCGGCAGCCCCTGCGGACCCGGCGGTAGTTGCCGAACGAGCAGTGTGAAATTCTCGCCAATACGTGGATGCCATTGCAGATATGCGATCATGTAAGCGCGCAGAGTGCCAATATTCGTCAAACGGCGCGCATTAACGGGCGCATCCTCACCGCTTAACTCACGCGCATTCCAGTCAGCGATCTCCTCACGCTTGGCGCTCAGATAGCTTTTGAGCATCTTGAACTTCTTAAGCTCGACGACCTCTTCATCAGTCAGGAACCGGATACTGTTCTGGTCCAACACGATAGATCGCTTAATCCGCCTACCACCGCTTTCGCTCATCCCGCGCCAATTCTGAAACGCATCAGAAACTAGCCGGTGCGTGGGGATCGTGGAGATTGTCTTGTCGAAATTCTGCACTTTCACCGTGTGCAATGAGATATCGATGACATCGCCATCGGCATCCATGCTCGACATTGTGATCCAATCGCCCACACGCAGCATGTCGTTGGTGGTCAGCTGAACGCTGGCAACAAGGCTCAGGATGGTGTCCTTGAAGACCAACAAGAGCACCGCGGTAACTGCACCCAATCCAGACAGCAGGAGCAGTGGCGATTCATCGATCAGCACTGAGATAACGACGATCGCCGCCCCACACAGGACGAGGATTTTCACAACCTGTACAAACCCTTTTATAGGGCGATTGCGCGATGTCGGCAGGCGCTCGTACACCTCATTCGCGTAAGTCAGCGCTTTCACGATCGCCATCGCCACGGACAGCACGATCATGGCCTGAGTTACATTGGCGATGACGATTCGAACTTGATCGGATGTGTTGGGCACCGCCCAAATGCCATTCGAGATGATCAAAAGAGGTGCAACGGTGGCGAGCCAGGCGGCAGACTTGTCGATCGTTTGCGATTTTGAATCGAGATAGGGGGCGGCCGCGCGCAGAATTACGTACTTCAGCACGTAATTCACAATGATCGCGGCTGCGAACAGACCAAAGAGGCCTGCAACTGACTGCACCCATGGCGGCTGCGTGGCGAATAACTCGGTAAATTGTTCCATTGCCGACGGGCGTTACAAGCAAGTGGCACGCGCCCTCAAGCCGTGTGTATGAAAAACTTGGACTGGACAAGCGCGATGCCGCCTGATTAGCGCGCACAGCATGAGCGCATATAAAGAAGGCGATCCCACCACCCTAAGCCGGCTTTACGGTCGCAGCGTCGGCAAACCATTGCGCGCGCGCCAGCAAGGCTTGGTCGATGATCTGCTCCCAAAAATTGCGGTGCCTGAGGATGGTCCCGTGACAGCGGAAGGCCTGTTCGGCGAAGACTGCCCATTGCATTTCGAGATCGGCTTCGGCGGCGGCGAACACCTCGCCTATCGCGCGGACCTGCTGCCCAATCATGGCTTCATCGGTGCCGAGCCCTTCCTTAACGGCGTGGCTCAAGCCCTGTCCCACGTTGAAGAAGAGCGCCTGGCCAATGTTCGCATCCACCATGGCGATGCCATGGAAGTGCTGGCGCGCGTACCAGATGGCGCATTGACCATGGCCTATCTACTCCATCCTGACCCTTGGCCAAAGGCGCGCCATGCCAAGCGACGGATGATGAATGATGGGCCGGTTCAATTGATAGCCGACAAATTGAAACCGGGCGGCGAATTTCGCTTCGGCACCGATCATGCCGTCTATTTGCGCCATGCCTTGATGGTGATGCAGCGTTTTGGGGATGAGTTTGAATGGGTCGCGGAAAAGCCTGCCGATTGGCAGAACCGGCCGAGCGGCTGGTCCAAGACCCGATATGAGCAAAAAGCGCGAGAAGTGTTTGGCCACGAGGTCTGGTACTTTCGTTTTCGGCGCCGCTAATTTGCAAAAGCTTAGCAATCGCGTCACTTTCGCAAAAACAGGGGAATGACGATGGTTGCACGGCGGCAAGTTTTGGGCGGATTGGTGGTTGCAGCAGGCGCCTTGGCTGCGTGCAAAGAGATCACTCCGGGAGAGGCAGGTTCAGCCGCTGGCCGCACGGTCAATGCTGATGCAACTGAGTTGGACGCAACCGCGCTTGAGGATGCGCTGGTCGGCAGTTCCTACCTTGGCACAGGCGGCGGTGGCAGCCTTTCCGAAGCACGCGAACTGATCGCGAAGGACCTCGCCGCCGGCTTTACCTTTACCGTACTTCCCGTGGCCGCACTCGCCGATGATGACCGCGTCGCGTGCCCCTATGGCCTCGCCAGTTTGGCTGAGACAAGCGAGGAAATGCAGGCTCGGCTAGATGCAATTGAGAGCCGGGTCGAGGAACCGGTGCAAGCCGCCTTTGAAGCGTTAGAGAAACATCTCGACCAGAAATTCGCAGGCGTCATCATGGGCGAAATTGGACCACTAAGCCTGGCGGAAGGCCTATCGATTGCTGCTCGCTTGGGCATGCCAGCGCTGGATGCAGACACGGTTGGACGCGCCGTGCCAGAGATCAATCAGCACTCGGTCAAAGTCGCCGGAATACCGCTCACTCCGATTGGCGCAGCGACGCCTTTTGGAGATGAGATGATCGTAGAAACACTGGGCGATCCGACCCGCGCGGAAGACATATTGCGCAGTATCGCAGTCGTCAGCCGAGCATGCGGCGTAACCGACAGCCCGATCACCGGAGCGCAAGCCAAGCAAGAGGGCACACTGGTCACAGGCAGCCTAACCCTCGCCCGCAATATCGGCGCGGCGGTACGCGATGCAAAGGATGCTGGCCAAGACCCGATTGAGGCAGCACGCGCAGCGGGTGATGGCTACTTATTGTTCACCGGAACAGTCGCCAGTTTCGATTGGCGCGATGAAGACGGCTTTCTCGTCGGCGAAGTGAACCTAGCTGGCACGGGCGCGTTCGCAGGCCAGACCTTTGCCACAGATGTGAAAAACGAACACCTGATCGCGCGGCGCGATGGTGCGGTAATCGCCACCTGCCCCGACCTCATCAGCATCATTGATGTCGAAAGCGGCGATGGCATCGTCAATCCCGGCTACAGCCAAGGACAGCGTGTTGCCGTGATCGGCTATCGGTGCGATCCGATCTGGCGCGGGGAAGCTGGACTTGCCGTCTTCAACCCGCGCTATTTCGGATATGACCTCGACTATGTGCCGATTGAGGAATTGTTGGGATAGGGAGTGCCCCTACCCCACGATCCCTGCGCTGGACAGGACAGCCAATGTCAAAACATCGGGTGCTGCGGCCGTCATAGGCACAATTTGAACCGGTTTCTCCATTCCGATCAGCATCGGGCCAACCGTAGAGTCGCCGCCCAATTCGCGCAGCAGTTTTGCTGACAGGTTCGCCGATTGCAGCCCTGGCATGATCAAAACATTGGCTGGCGCGGACAAGCGGCTGAAAGGGTAAAGCCCCATCACTTTCGGGTTCAATGCCGCATCGGGCGCCATCTCGCCCTCGTACTCAAAATCGCACCCATCCCGGTCAAGGATCGCCACCGCATCGCGGATATTGCCGAGCCATTGGCCTGATGGATTGCCAAACGTCGAATAGGACAGAAACGCGACGCGCGGTTCATGGCCCATGCGCCGGGCTACCGCTGCGGTTTCCTTGGCAATGTAGGCGAGTTCCGCTGAGTCAGGCCGTTCATTGATCGTTGTATCGGCGAGGAACGTCGTGTGGTTCTTGCCGATCATCATGTGGATACCAAACGGCAGCGCGTCAGGTTTCTTATCGAGCACAAGATTCACCTCGCGCACGGTCTGCGCATAGGTGCGCGTCACGCCTGAGATCATCCCATCGCCATGCCCCAGAGCAACCAGTAGAGCCGCAAAGACATTCCGCTCTTGATTGACCATCCGGCGCACATCGCGCTCTGTATAACCGCGGCGTTGCAGGCGCTGATAGAGATACTCGACCATCGCGGGCACATGCTCGCTATCAGCCGAATTCTGGATATCGAAGCTGCCGGGATCGGAGACCGAAAGCTGGTGCAACTTGTCCATGACCGCTTTGGTGCGACCGACCAGAATGGGTTCGCCATATCCGAAATCGCGGAACTGAATGGCTGCGCGCAGCACAACCTCTTCTTCCGCTTCAGCAAATACCATTCGCTTGGGATGCGCCTTCGCTTCGTTGTAAACGCCGGTCAGTACTGATGTGGTCGGGTTGAGCCGTGAGCGCAGAGCAACTCCATAGGCCTCAAAGTCATCGATGCTGGTTTTCGCGACGCCTGAGTCCATCGCAGCCTTTGCGACCGCAGAGGAGACAACCTCGATCAAGCGCGGATCAAAGGGTGCTGGAATGATGTAGTCGGTCCCGAATTTCTGGTTCTTACCATAGGCGCTTGCGACTTCCTCTGGCACGCGCTCGCGCGCTAATTCCGCAATTGCAGTGGCTGCCGCAACTTTCATTTCCTCATTGATCGTCGTCGCTTGCACATCAAGCGCACCGCGGAAGATGAAAGGGAAACCAAGGACGTTGTTGACCTGATTTGGGAAGTCACTGCGCCCGGTCGCGATGATCGCGTCAGGTCGCACTTCCTTCGCCTCGTTTGGCATGATTTCAGGGGTCGGATTGGCCATTGCAAAGATAATCGGCTTGTCCGCCATATCCGCCACCCATTCCGGCTTCAGCGCACCAGCCGCGGACAGGCCCAAGAAGATGTCTGCGCCTTTGAGCGCCTCTTCGAGACTGGTCGCATCGGTGGCGACCGCATGGGCGCTCTTCCATTGATCGACATTGTCGCGACCCGGCGTGATCGGACCCTTTCTATCGCACATGATCACATTTTCGTGCCGGACGCCCATCGCCTTGATGAGCGCCGTGCAGGCGATCGCTGCCGCCCCGGCGCCATTCACAACGACCTTCACATCCTCGATTTTGCGGTCGGTGAGATAGCATGCGTTGAGTAATCCAGCTGCGGTAATGATCGCGGTGCCATGCTGGTCATCATGCATGATCGGGATGTTCATCTTCTCACGCAGAGCGGCTTCGATGATAAAGCACTCAGGCGCCTTGATGTCTTCAAGGTTGATGCCGCCAAAGCTCGGCTCCATCAGCGCCACCGCGTTAATGAATGCCTCGGGATCTTCGGTGTTGAGCTCGATGTCGATAGAATCGACATCGGCAAAGCGTTTGAACAACACCGCCTTGCCTTCCATCACCGGCTTGGAGGCGAGCGCACCCAAATTGCCCAATCCAAGAATAGCCGAACCGTTAGAAATTACCGCAACCAGGTTACCTTTAGCAGTGTAGCGATTGGCAAGTGAGGGGTCTTCGGCGATAGCTTCAACCGGGACCGCAACACCGGGAGAATAAGCGAGGCTAAGGTCGCGCTGCGAAGTCATCGGCTTCGTCGCGACAATCTCAATCTTACCGGGTCGCCCCGTCTCGTGATAAAAAAGCGCCTCGCGGCTGGTAAAGCCGCCCTTTGGTTCGTTGGCCATGATTATTCCCCCCACACTAGAATTCTAAAATTGCACCGTGACATCGGGTTTAGCCCGCGTTTCGCACAGATGATAGAGGCCAAAGTGCGGTGACAAAATCAGTCGCTCCCTTCCCGAATCATTCCGGGCGTGGCTAGTCGATGCGCATGGCCGGTTCTGCCTCTTCCAAACCAACTCCGATGATGGAGCAATATCTCGCACTCAAAGCTGAGGCTGAGGGTTCATTGCTGTTCTATCGCATGGGTGACTTCTTTGAGCTGTTTTTTGACGATGCCAAAGTCGCTGCGAACATTCTTGATATCGCGCTGACATCGCGCGGGGAGCATGCCGGTGAGCCTGTGGCGATGTGCGGGGTGCCTGTGCATTCGGCCGAAGGGTATTTGGCCCGGCTGATCAAAGCGGGTCAGCGGGTCGCCATCGCGGAGCAGGTCGAAACTCCTGATGAAGCGAAAGCACGTGCAAAACGTGAGGGCAAACCATCGTCCAAAGTGTTGGTGGCGCGCGATATTGTTCGGTTTGTTACCGCAGGGACACTGACCGAGGAAGCGTTGCTGGAGCCGCGCCGTGCGAACATGTTGGCCGCGCTTGCTGAAGTGCGCGGTGTGATTGGCATTGCCAGCTGCGACATCTCAACTGGTGCAATGACACTAGAGGAATGCCAACCGGGCATGCTCAGCGCGGAGCTTGCACGTCTTGGGGCGACCGAAGTGGTTGTGCCCGACGGATGGGAGCATGATCCGTTTACAGCAACGTCGCACGCCCGCAGCGCCTTTTCGAGTGACGCCGGGGCACAACGTCTGCGCGCCATCCATTCGGTTTCAACTCTCGATGGTTTTGGGGCGTTCTCGCGCGCAATGCTTGCCGCTGCGGGCGGGTTGATCGGGTATCTTGATCATGTTGGGCGCGGCTCGCTTCCATTGCTCTTGCCGCCAGTCCTTCGTGCCGAATCATCAGGTATGGCGATGGATGAGGCGACGCGCGCCAGCCTCGAAATTCTGGAGACCTCCACTGGGGGGCGCGGCGGCAGTTTGATTGCGGCGATTGATCGGTGTTCGACAGGAGCCGGATCTCGCCAATTGGCTGAGGATTTGTCAGCACCTTTATTGGATGCTTCGCCGATTGAGGAGCGGCTGGCTCTGGTGCAGTTCTGGCGCGACCTCCCTATTGAACGAGCCAATCTGCGCGACTGTCTGCGGGCATTACCCGATCTTGGCCGCGCATTGGGCCGGATTGTGGCAGACCGGGGCAGCCCGCGTGATCTGGGCCAAATCCGCGACGGCCTTGGCGAAGCGGCGCGTCTCAATGACTGGTTGACGCGGGAGGATGATCGCCCGCCCCTGCTTGATCAATTGTTGCCGCGATTTGCCGGGCATGGTGCGTTGACCGATTGGCTGTCACGCGCGCTCGTTGCCTCCCCTCCAACCGAGCGCTCCAATGGTGGCTTTGTTGCACAAGGGTATGACGAGGCCCTGGATGAATTGCGCGACATATCGGGCAATGCGCGGCGCGCCATCGCTGCGATGGAGGCTCGCTACCGCACCGACACCGGCATCACCTCGCTCAAGATCAAACACAACGGGGTGCTCGGCTATTTCATCGAGGTCCCCAGCCGCCATGCAGACGCATTGATGGCACCCGATAGCGGCTTCACGCATCGCCAGACGATGAAGGGCGCCGTTCGGTTCAACTCCATCGCATTGCACGAAGAAGCTACACGTATTTCGGAAGCTGGCGGGCGAGCGCTGGCAGCGGAAGAATCCCATTTCGAAGAGCTCGTCGGCGAAGTCAGCGCCGCTCGCGAACAAATAGCCGCGACCGCGGCGGCTCTCGCCCGGCTGGACGTGGCGGCAGGTCATGCAGAGCGCGCTGCCGAAGGGGATTGGGTACGGCCCGAGATTAGCGATGACCGAGGTCTAGCGATCGCGGGCGGGCGGCATCCCGTGGTTGAGGCGGCGCTGGCTAAGACTGGTGATCGGTTTGTTGCCAATGATTGCGCTCTCTCTCCCGATGACCGGCTTTGGCTGATCGGCGGGCCGAATATGGGCGGCAAGTCGACATTCCTGCGCCAGAATGCGTTGATCGTGCTGATGGGGCAATCTGGGTGCTTTGTGCCCGCGACTTCGGCGCGGATTGGTCTGGTCGACCGGTTGTTCAGCCGTGTTGGTGCCTCGGATAACCTCGCTAAGGGCCGCTCCACCTTTATGGTCGAGATGGTCGAGACCGCTGCAATCCTGTCGCAAGCCACTGAGCGCAGTTTTGTGATCCTGGACGAAGTTGGCCGGGGCACATCGACCTATGACGGGCTGGCGTTGGCATGGGCTGTTGTCGAGGCTGTGCATTCGCGGATTGAGTGCCGCTGCCTGTTCGCCACGCATTACCATGAGCTCGCGCGATTGGCTCAGACGTGCTCCAATCTCTCACTGCACCATGTGCGTGCACGCGAATGGAAGGGTGACTTGGTCCTGCTCCATGAATTGGCAGAAGGGCCTGCGGACCGTTCTTACGGGCTTGCAGTCGCGAAGTTGGCCGGTGTGCCCGCACCAGTTGTCGAACGCGCGCGCCAAGTGCTTGATAAACTGGAAAAGGCGCGCAGCGAAACTGGTGGTTTAGCCGCAGGCCTTGGCGATTTGCCTTTATTTGCCGCCGCCGCAGCGCCTGAGCCAATGCAAACTCCCGAACAGGCACTAGCAGAGCGTTTGCAGCAAACCGACTTGGATGCACTCGCCCCGCGCGAAGCGCTGGATCTGCTCTATGATCTAAAACGAGCGCTTGATTGAGCAGCGCATCGCGCTTGCACCAAACTTTAACCCTATGGCGGCTATGCCTCTCATCATGTCAAATAATATGTTCGCAAACCCCAAAGCCGCGCTCGGCTTCGCCGGTGTCACAATTGCAATCGCAGTTGCGGCCACGTTCGGTGTCAGCGCATTTGTGCCCACCGCAACCGACGAAGCGGAGGACGAGGTACCGGTCGTGACCGAGAGCGAAACTGAGACGAAACCTGCTCAGGTTGCGAGCAATGCGCCCCCGCCACCAGCGTGGGGCGCAGGCGATAATTCGGGCGGCTGGGGAGCCGAACTGCCAGACCCCGCCTCGGCCGGCAACGATATGGTCGATTCAGGCAATGACGGGCAAAGCAACGGCCCTACCTTCGGAGACTTTTCATCTGAGAGCAGACGGCCCGGTTCGAACGCCTCAGAGAGTTCTGAATCGCGCGGAGGATCATCGCGCTCTTCTGGTGCGAGAGTCGAATCGCGCGCAGCGCCGGGCGCACCAGCGCTGCCACGTCCACGGGGCGGCGTCCCTACGCTTACTTCTTCGGAATGATCGTCAGGCCCGCATAACGCGGGCTATCTGATCAGCGGGTCGGAACGGGCGCTTCGCCAGAATAGTCATAAAACCCGCGACCGGTCTTGCGGCCTAGCCAGCCTGCCTCAACATATTTTACCAGCAGTGGTGCCGGGCGATACTTCGTGTCACGGGTCGTCTTGTAAAGAACCTTGATAATATCAAGGCAGGTATCAAGCCCAACAAAATCAGCGAGTTGCAACGGCCCCATAGGGTGGTTGAGGCCCAAGCGACACCCTTTGTCGATATCCTCAATTCCTGCGGTCGATTGGCCCAAAACAAACACCGCTTCATTGATCATCGGCAGCAAAATGCGGTTGACCACAAAGCCCGGCTCATCCTGCGACAGTACGACCTGTTTGCCTAAACCTTCGGCGAAGGCGGTCACGCGGTCAGTTGTATCTTGCGCAGTCGCAAGGCCGGGGATCACTTCGATGAGACCCATCACGGGAACCGGATTGAAGAAGTGAAGGCCGATAAAGCGCTCCGGATCAGGCGAGCTGTTCGCCATTCGCGTGATCGGGATTGAGCTGGTGTTGGACGCCATGATCGCGTTTGGCGCGAGAACCTTGCCAGCTTGTTCAAAAATGGCTTGTTTGATCGGCTCTTTTTCTGTCGCCGCCTCAATTATGAGATCGGCATCGCCCATCGGATCGTATCCGGCAATCGGAGTGACTTTGGCGAGCAGAGCTTCGGCTGCGTCTGCTTCGATCTTGCCGCGGCCAACCAGTTTGGTCACAGCGTTTTCAATCTTGCCCTTGCCGGCTTCTGCTGTGGGTAGGTCGATGTCGGAGAGCATAACGGGCATCCCATGCGCAGCAACGCTTTGAGCGATCCCGGTGCCCATTTGTCCGGCCCCAATAACAGCGATTTTCCGCATGACATTCCCTTCGCAAGTGCAGCAAAGCGCGGTCACTAGCTTGGAAGGTGGGCTCTGACTAGCGATTTGCTCCCGGAACCCACTTAACATCCGACCTGCCATTGTCATTCAGCACACGGGCAAGCACGAAGAGCAGGTCTGACAGTCGGTTGACGTACATCAAAGCCGCCGGATTGGTCGCATCGTGTTCGGCCAATTGGGTCATGGCCCTCTCCGCTGCACGGGTCTTAGCGCGAGCGACATGAACGCGCGCCGCCGCTTCGCTGCCACCGGGCAAGACAAAACTGGTGAGCGGTTCTAGCGCCTCGTTGAGGGCATCGATTCGATTTTCGACCCATGTCGGCTGAGCGTCTGTAATGCGGAGCACCATCTCAGACGGCGCAAAATCGCCACCCTCTGATGGAGTGGCGAGGTCAGCGCCCAGATCAAACAGATCGTTTTGAACGTGGGTCAACAGCGCGCGATGCGCCTCACCCATATCCGCACAAACGGCCAATCCAATCGCGCTATTCGCCTCATCCACGAGGCCGATTGCTGCGATCCGGGCAGAGTGCTTGGCGGCGCGCGACCCATCGACCAATCCGGTCGTACCGTCATCACCGGTGCGGGTGTATATCTTGTTCAGTTTTACCATAGGCTCGACCTATGGCGTCCGCAGACCGCTCAGTCTAGCTGCTCGCTACGAGTGCAATAATACCGACCACCACAATTGCGGCGAATTGGTATTTGATCCGGGCGAACATCGCTTTGTTCTGCATCACCTGCATCTCAGTGACGGTTTCACCTTCACCGGTTTCAAGATCAATCTTGGTGGTCTTCAAAAACGCGATAACACCACGGATTAGCGACACCACAACGAGCAAACACAAGATGATCAGGATGGGGATGAGAATATAATTCATAGCCTCTAAATGGACTGTTTTGCGCTAAGTTCCAGTAGCGATTTTTTGCAACCGTAATTGTTCGGCAAGCATCAACCCATCATCACCTCGCAAACGCCGCTCCGCCAAAGGGGGTGAACCGCGCCGTTTGGCAAGCTTCTCACCTGTTTCGTCGAGCAGCAATTTGTGGTGCAACCAATGCGGAACTGACAGACCGAGCAGTTCCTGCAAGATGCGGTGGATCGCGGTAGTATCGTACAAATCCTGCCCTCGGGTCACAAGGGTCACGCCGTCCGCTGCATCATCCAGTGTGACAGCCAAATGGTAGCTCGCTGGCAGGTCCTTGCGAACCAGAACCACATCACCAAATTCGCGTGGATCCGCCGTGATTGAGCCTGCAAATTCATCCGTCCAGACAATCTCACCGACCTCTGACATTGCACGATCAATATCGAGCCGCCATGCGACCGGAATTTCCGCAGAGCTTACTCTCGCGACGCATTGGCCTTTGCAGGAACCGGGGTAGCTGCGCCTATCTTCGGTCTGGCGTTTTGGCAGCGCTTCGATTTCAGCACGGGTGCACGCGCATGGATAGATTGTCTCTTGCTGTTGAAGCGCCTCAATCGCTCTCTGGTAACTCTCTATGCGTTTAGACTGCTGCTCTACCTCTATCCACTCAAGCCCTAACCATTCAAGATCACGGCGAAATTCATCAGCAAATTCAGGGCGTGAGCGCGGCCCATCAATGTCCTCGATCCTCAAGAGGAATTGTCCGTCCGGATCATTATTGGCAATATCATGCGCAATAATTGCCGCAAAAGCATGACCGATATGCAGCCGCCCATTCGGACTGGGGGCGAAACGGGTCACGGTGGGGCGAGGGATTTGCGTAGTCATTTTTGGCCCCCTCATTGTATTCTGCGGCACATATTCTTGCGTCGTTCACAGCTTACCAACAGCCTCTGCCTGTGGATATACACAGTGTAACGGGTTTGACTCTTATCTTCGTCACGGCATGTTCCAGTCAATCAGTGGAGGAACCCAAGGGTGTTCAAGACCAACCTGATCGAAACTGCAGCAAAATTCCGCAGCGCGGAGGATGATCCCACGCGCAACCTTTCGTCCTGTCCCGCGCTGGTGCTGAACGCGGATTACACTCCGCTATCCTATTACCCACTCAGCTTGTGGCCATGGCAAACCGCGATCAAGGCGGTTTTCCTAGACCGGGTGGATATTGTCGAAAGCTATGAGCGCGAAGTCCATTCGCCCAGCCTCGACATGAAAATCCCCAGCGTCATCGCGCTCAGGCAATATGTGAAGCAGAGCGAGTTTCCCGCGTTCACGCGCTTCAACGTGTTCCTGCGCGACCGCTTTCAGTGCCAATATTGCGGCAATCCCGAACACTTGACTTTCGACCACGTCATCCCGCGCCGTTTGGGCGGCAAGACCACATGGGAGAACATCATCACGGCCTGCGCACCGTGCAACATGAAGAAGGGCGGACGAACGCCTAAACAGGCGCATATGCCGGTCATGATGAAGCCAATCAGGCCGACCAGCTGGCAATTGCAACAATATGGCAAACAATTCCCGCCCAACTATCTGCACGAGACGTGGCGCGACTGGCTATATTGGGACATTGAGCTCGAAGCGTAAAATCTAGCCTTCGATAATCCGTGTTTCGGGATGATGCTTGTCCAGATGACGCTTGATGATACGCAAATTGCGCGTGTTGGACCGGAAAACGAAATCTGCTGCGTCGCCTACAACGGGTAGCAATCCAATCGCTGCATCAACCGCAACATTGGTGCCCATCCGGGTCAACTGCCATTTGGACAGTCCCAGATTGCGCGCTTCCCAAACCATGTAAGCACCCATCGCAGTCGTGATTATGTCTCCCAAAACCGGGATCAGGCCGATTAGCGCATCAAGCCCGATCGGCACATTCACACCCGGAATACGAAAACTGCGCTCTAGCAACAGCTCGAGAGCCTCTACACGCGCGCGGATTGAGGCTGGATCATTTCCAGTTGGTAGGGTGAACCCCATGACCTGAGCGCCGTCTTGAGGGCCCTCGAATGTCGGGCCGTCTGGGCCGTTCATGTCACTCTCCTTCCCGTTCTATGTGGTGGGCTCAGATAGCGGGAACAAGGGGTGCAAGCCCCATTGGTTCGCCTGATAGCCATCCACAGCGCCCCGAACCAGAGACCAGCGAACTGGGATTCCCAACGGAATAAACGCTTCTGCCACAACCATTTGCACATGAGCATCAGCAAGCAGCGACTGTTTTGCCTCCACGTTCTGCAAGGTAAGCGATTCCAGAACAAGTGCATCCGCTTCAGGCGAGCAAAGACCAATATCGAGCGAGCAATGGAACTGATTGAGAAACCAGCGCGGCGACGAATAGCGAGCCAGCCGGTCGTGAAATTCCAGCTCTGCACCTTTACCTGGTGCGACCCGCACAGATGTCACGCCAATCGACTGCCACGCAGCTGAGATTTGCGCGAACAACAACTCACTGCCCGGTCCCTCTGGCATAGCGATACGCAGAACCGCTTCCTCGTCATTGCCTGCTTCCCAAGCTGCAATCCGCTGGCTGGCTATGGCTCTACGCTGTTCTATCGAAAGGTCGCTCCAGCGCGAATCCGAATATTGTATCGGAGAAAAAAGCTCCGGTGGGACGATCCACTCCGTCGCCTGCCAGCCAGCGATTCCAAATGGCTCGATCAACTCGTCCCGATCAAGCGCCATCGACAAAGCCTCTCGCCGAGCAGGGTCAGCCAGCACACCAGCTTCACTTTTGAAGATCAGTCCGAAGACACCGCGAGCGGGATCCACCTGCACAGTCCCGCGTGACAACGGCCCCAATTCGGCCATGGGAAACGTGGCGATGGTTCCATTGAGCAAAAGATCCACTTCGCCATTGGAAAACGCATCAACCGCCGCACGAGCGGGCAATGCGCGCACTGTCAGTATCCGCGAGGATTCCTCCCAATCTTCGCGTTCGGGAAGGCCGCGATCCTGCGGCGGCAGGGCATCAAGCTGAGTCAAAGACTGACCTTCTTCGCGCGACATTACCATTGGTCCAGCACCGCTCCCCGCACGCGCAAAGCCAAGCTCAGGCTGCGCAAGCAGACGCAGCAGGTCGGGCATTGGCCCTGATAGGCGCAGCTCAACCACCCGCCCTGTCATCGCGCGAATGTCCGTAACTTTGGCAAGGTCGAGGCCCAGCGAAGTTCCCTCAAGCCGCCGGAGTCTGTCTTGCAGGAGAATGCGGACATCCGCGGCGCTTACTGCTTCGCCATCGGGCCAATTGGCATCCCTCAAACGGAAGATGTAGCTCGATCCATCATCTGTAACGATCCAGCGTTCAGCGATGGCGGGAACAATTTGCCCGGCAGGATCAAGAGCGACCAGCCCTTCATGGGTGGCGCCGCGCAAATGCTGTGCCGCTGGTGACAGTCGCACGCCTTCATCAAGCAGCGATGCCTCATCACCAATAATGGCCACATTGACTGGACCGCGATCACCACCTGATCCGCAGGCAGCGAGCGCAAAACACAACATCAAAAAGAAGCAGAATCGGAACACGCCAACAGGTTAGCAGCTTGTGCACCATTGGTCAGCGTGAAGTCACACTGCATTTCGTGTTAAATTTTCGGGAGTGATTAGACCTTGCGGAGACTGCGCTCAGCCGGCGGTGCCGGTGCACGGTGCGCGTATGATGTGCTGGACGCGGCTTTGGGATCAGCAATGTCATCAGCGCTAGGCTTACGCGACATTTGCGAGTCCACTTCCTCATCGAAAGCAATGCCAAAGCGCTGGTCCTGAACCCAAGCTACGCTCCCGCCGATCTTGCCGATATTGCGAAGCTCGATCTCGACGCGGTTACCGCGCTTCACGCGCAAGGTTCCCTCGCCCATCATCCCGCCATCTGACAGATTGCGGACACGGACGCGATGCTGATCAGTTTCTTGCTCGATCCTGACATTCGCGAGCAGAAAAAGACTGTCGCGTGAAACGCTTCTTGTCTCGACCCCTGTCATCGTTGCATCGTCTCCTGAACTCTCAAAAGTTCGCAGTTATTGTTTCGCCACCACATGCACCGCATACACACGGTTGCACTCCATTTCGGATAGGACAGCGCGGTAAATGACCCGTTAACGCAGCTTCGACGCACGCCCAGAATGGCGGGAGCGTTTCAAACTGGCACAACTTGTAAGGATTTGTAACTAACGCCGGTTTCAAGCGAGAATCAGTCGTCGCGCGATACCTTTTCGCGGCGCTCATGCGCTTCTTGTGCCTCGACAGTCATGGTCGCGACCGGCCGCGCTATCAGACGACGAAGGCCGATAGGATCGCCGGTTACTTCGCAATATCCATATTCACCCTGCTCAATCCGGCGCAATGCTGAATCGATTTTGGAGACCAGTTTGCGCTGACGATCTCGCGTCCGCAGCTCTATGCCCCAATCGGTTTCACTGGACGCGCGGTCGTTCAGATCCGCTTCGCGTATGGGACCATCTGCCAATGATTGCAGTGTTTGATCAGCGGCAGTGTGGATCGAACGCTTCCATTCGATCAACAACAGCTGGAAATAGGCCCGCTGCTGCTCGTTCATATACTCCTCGTTATCGCCCGGGACATAATCCGGAGCAACAAGGCTCTTTGCTTTTTCAAAGATTTCAATTTCTTCAGACGCGGCCGCTGACATGTGGTGCTCTAATCCCAAAAACCTCTCGCGAGACCGTCCCGTCCAAGTGCGCGGATGTTTCCACCGCTTCGCTTGCCCCCCAGCAAGTTCTTACGCTGTCGGGCCTATAGGCAAGGCCCCCTCGCCCCGCAAGCCAGTTTGAGAAAGCGTTCTCCACAGTCGACCCGAATGTCCCAAAAACAGCCACAAATTAGCGAGCTGCCCCCGTACCCAGTGGAAAAAGATGTAAACCGTTAACCTTTTGTTGACCACGATCCTTGAGGTCTGGGTTTGCGTGGTCCGCGACGGGGTAGGGCCATTTACCCGAACTGGGCGCAAACTGGGGAATATGAAGATGGAATACAAATCGATCGCAGCGGGTGATGTAACGCCGCTCAATTCTGGAGAGACCGATCTCGCCATTGCGGGCTATCTCGCAGAGGCCGCAGCTGGTGACCTGGCCGCGCTGTTTAACCTTGGCGTTGCCTATTCGACTGGCAGTAACGGGATGACAGTGGACCTGATTGAATCGCACAAGTGGTTCAACCTCGCCGCCTCGCGCGGTCACGAAGAAGCCGGTTGGTGCCGTGCGGATGTTTCCGATGAGATGACTGCGCGCGAAATCGCCGAAGCTCAGCGCCGCGCTCGTCGCTGGCTGTCTGAAGAACGGCGCGCTGCTTAACTCGCTCTGATCAGGCACCCTTTTTAAAGGGGGTCCGATCATCCAGTATGATTTGATCGTTCTCAACGCCTTCGCGTTCACGTTCGAGAAAATCGGCAATTGCTGCGCGAAAACCGGGGTCAGCCATCCAGTGCGCTGACCACGTTTGCACTGGCTCGTATCCGCGAGCCAATTTGTGTCCGCCTTGCGCGCCAGCCTCAACACGCGGCAATCCTAGCTCGATCGCTATGTCGATCGCTTGGTAATAACATAGTTCGAAATGCAAAAAGGGTATGTCACGACGGCATCCCCAATACCGGCCATAAATCGCGTCGGCTCCAATGAAATTGAGCGCACCAGCGACCGGCTCGTCATCATCGTATGCGAGGATCAGCACCATGCGATCCCCCATGCGTTCACCCATCAAAGTGAACGCTTCACGTGCTAGGTATGGCGTGCCCCATTTGCGCGCGCCCGTGTCCTGATAGAACTCCCAAAACGCATCCCAATGGTGCGGTTTGATATCATCAGCTGTTAATCGCTCAATTCGTAGGCCAGCCTGTGCGGCCGCCCTCTCTTTGCGCAGGTTCTTGCGCTTCCGGGACGCCAACTCATCCAAAAAACCATCAAAATTGTCATAGTCACGGTTCAGCCAATGAAACTGGATGTCGCTGCGCATCAACCAGTCACCATCCTCGAAAAGCGGCACCTGCTCTGGCTCGATAAAGGTCGCGTGTGCTGATGAGAGGCCGTTCTGCTCACAAACGACCTCCGCCCCTTTGAGCAGGTGTCCGGCGAGAGACGGATCGGAAAGCAGCAATCGCGGGCCGTTTGCAGGTGTGAATGGCGCTGCGATTTGCAATTTGGGGTAATAATTGCGCCCCGCGCGATGAAGCGCGTCTGCCCAGGAATGATCAAAAACATACTCGCCTTGGCTGTGCCCCTTGGCATAGCTTGGCATAGCGGCAAGCAGACGCTCGCGCGCATCGGTAACAACAATCGGCACTGGGTCCCACCCGGTCCCCTCGCCAACGCTCCCTGATTCTTCGAGTGCAGTTAGAAATTCGTGGCTGACAAAGGGGTTGCGGTCTCCACCCAACGCATTCCATTGCTTTGCATCAAATTCGCTCACGCCCGGGGCTAGCCGCACTGTCAATTCAGAAGGTGGGGTCGCCTCTTCGCTCATGGGACACCATCACCTTCCGCTATAAGAGCGTCAGCATAGGCCTCGGCCTTGAACCGATCTGCCGCAGTGCGAACGGTCCATGTCAGCAACGGCTTGCCCCGCGCGCGCCAATTTGAAGCGGTTGGAGCCTCAATATCGCGCAAATCTGCCGCGAGAAAATCGGGCTGAGCGCGCTCCATTGCTGCTGGATTGTGCCACAAGCCCTCGAACCCATTTCTGTGAGTGTCGGTACCAACAAAACCTCGGACTACATCTGATGCATGTCTAGAGAACCATTCTGGCACCCTAGAGTCAAAGCTCATAACCGAAATTACACCACGATAGTCGTACATATCTTTCAAACATGCTGCGGACACACGCGAGATATCTTCATGTGAAAACGAGGCTTGCGATTTCACCTCGATCAGGATCGGCACCTGTGCAGCGACCTCATCGAGCATGTCAGCAAGAGTCCAGATTTTCTGCTCGGTCCCGGCGATCTGAAGTGTGCACAGTTCATCTGCATTTCGGTCGGCCACTTTGCCGATCGCACCGGTCAATCGTTGAAGGTCGAAGTCGTGAAAAACCAGAGGTTTGCCATCGCTGCTGAGCTGAATGTCGCATTCAATGCCTAAGCCGCGATCAATAGCTGCGCGAATGGCGGCACGCGTATTTTCAGGCACAGCATCGCGCCTTCCCAGACCCTTTGAACCGCTATGCAAACCACGATGGGCGAAGCTATACTTGGTAAGCCAGTCTGGGGCTGTGCGTTCAGTCATGGCGCCTTCAATCAGCGATCGCGATCACCGCATCAACTTCAACCGCAGCACCCAAAGGCAAAACGGGCACACCAACAGCTGAGCGGGAATGCCGGCCTTTCTCGCCAAACACTTCAAACATCAGATCGGAAGCGCCATTGGCGACTTTCGGTTGGTCGGTAAATTCCGCTGTTGAGCAGACAAAAGCGCCCAGTTTCACGACTCGTTCAACCCGATTCAATAGACCGACAGCTTTCAACTGCGCGAGGATCATCAAACCGCAACCGCGGGCCGCGTGCATGCCGCCGTCAAGCATCACATCTTCTCCCAGCCGCCCTTTGACCAAGGTGCCCTCAACAAAGGGAAGCTGACCAGAAACATAGGCAAATCCGCCTTGAACGACCACTGGCATATAGCTCGCGACTGGCGCTGCTGCTTCGGGCAAGACAATGCCCAGTTCCTCAAGTTTAGCTTCGATGCTCACGCCGCCTCTCCTTCCAATTGGTTCATCAACCACGGCAAAGCATCGGACCATTGGTCAATGCGTGCATCCGCGTGGCCTGACTTTTGCGCGCAGTCGATTGAGCCTGCAATCATAGGCTCACCGCAGAAATGCAGGCGCCCCACATGCGGCGCAGTCTCTTTAACCGATACGTGATGCTGCGCGAGATCATCAATGAAAAGCGCGCGACATGGTGCGAAATCCTCGACAATTTTCTGCAACGCTGGCCCCTTCGGTCCTTGATTGGTGAAGACTTCGGCATGCAGCCCATGCGCAGCCAATTGCTCAGCGCGCATATCCCGCCTCGAGTCCACCAAATTGGTAAGGATCACGACATCGGCATGATCGCTCAGTGTGTTAAGCGCTTCAATCGCCCCGGCAATAGGCATTTGGCGATCCATCTCGGTGTCAAAAAACCCACCCAGCATCTTCCAAATGTCGGAGGGCTCGAGCAATTCGCCACTTTGCTGCCAGCGTAGCGCCTCGGTGAAATTCCCACCTTCCAGCTTGAAATTCACGCCTTGCGTTTCTTCAAGCCAATCCTTGAAAGGCGAAACCATGTGGAGGATCACCTCATCACAATCGCTGATAATTAGAGGGCGGCTCATGCTTGGAGGTCCTTTCGAGCGGCGACCAATTCTTCAGGCGTAACGGCAAGCGCTTCGGCCGCGCGGATCAGGTCGGGTTCGTAATTGGCGAGAAATTCAAGTGCAGAGCCCAGAACTTGATAGTCACCGAGCCCCGCTCTTAAAGAATCGGGATCGAGCCCGGTCAATTCAAGGTAACGCTCTGCCCTATCGTTATCCTGCAGCAACCAGCCAATAGCAGCCAATGCCAAAGTGGCTGCGCGGGCTGAACCCTGCTGTGATTGATCGTCGCTGGCGAATTCTGATGGCAAGTTGATCAAGTCCGGGATTGTGATGGCTCTCGCGAAGGATTAGACCTTGCGCACGGGATCAGGTGTATCGGGGCATTCAGTGGCAAAGCGAGTAATGGTTGTCGAGGACAATGACCTCAACCGAAGATTGTTCTGTGATGTTTTGAAAGCCAATGGGTTCGATGTCGATCCTGTGGCCACCGGCGAAGAAGTGCTCTCAACGGCCCGCTCGACCGCTCCCGACCTCATCATCATGGATATTCAACTGCCGGGAATGTCCGGCGTGGATCTGATCACGGCTGCAAAGCAAGACGAGAGTTTGAATGCGATTCCGGTGCTAGCGGTTACAGCATTTGCCGCAAAAGGTGACGAAGAACGGATTCGCGCTGCCGGGGCTGCTGGCTATCTGTCTAAACCCGTCTCGATCCTGCCTTTCATGAATGCTGTGAAGAGCTTGTTGACGGATTGACGGACTAACCAACAAAATACTCCGCTGCATAAACGAGCCAGGTCACGAAAAGTCCACCGAGGAAAATACGGTAGGCGTAGCTCAGATAGCGATATTTGCGTTTGTAAAGGACTTGACCGTTTTGGTGGATGTCCTTGAGCATAACCCGAAAAAGCTCTTCATCCGTCGCAAATTGATCGAGCAAATTGTCGCTCCATTCTTCCTGATCAAGCGATGAAAAGTGTCCAAAAAATAGTGGGTTAAAGTCTGCCTTATCTTCCGGCGGTTTGCTCATTGCAGGCAGAACCGCAAGCACCGCAGTGAGTGAGGACAGGAACGCTGTCGCTGCAAGACACAAGGTCGACCATGAAATCTCCGTCCCGATCAACCGTGTAACAGCCAATGAGAATACGACAAAAGTCGCACCGATGAGTATCGAGGCCTTCTGATCCGCCATTTGCGACAAGGTCAGCGTGTTAATCTGCGCGGTCCGAATAAGATGGACTGCCTGCTGTGAAAACTCGCGCTCACGCGGTTCCTCCGCTGTCTTTGGATCTCCTTCCGACACGGATTGTCCCCCCTTAGATTGGCCCATTCTTTGCCAGCGCGGCGAAAACTTGACAAGTTTGGCGCCGAATGCGCTTTGCAAGCGTTATCTATCGGTACCTTAAGTGCCAACCAACAAAAGAGCATATTCACCATGACCGAAGCCGAAGTTGATGAGCGTATCCGCGGCCTGATCGAGCCCTTCAACAAAAAGGGCATCGACATCGCGCCAGGCACGACCTTTGCCAACGACCTTGAATTTGACAGCCTGACTGTGATGGATTTCGTCGCTGAAATCGAAGACGAATTCGATATCATCATAAGCATGAACCAACAGGCCGACATTGAGAACTACGGCCAATTGGTTAGCGCAGTCCACAAGCTACAAGATAGCTGATAAGAGCATCACCATGAATGATATCGCAACGCCCGTCGCAGCGCCCAATGGTGACCTGCTTTCGAAGTTTGACCCGCTCATCCAAACTCGTGAGACGCTTTTGGCGAGCGGGATTGAAGATCCATTCAATCTGGTCATGGAAAAAGTGCTCTCGCCAACCAAGGCGATCTGCAACGGGCGCGAGACGATCTTGCTTGGCACCTACAACTACATGGGCATGACCTTTGATCCGGATGTTCTGGACGCAGGAAAGCAGGCGTTAGCGGATTTTGGCGCAGGGACGACCGGAAGTCGCGTTCTGAACGGCACCTATCAGGGGCATAAGGAGTGCGAAGACGCGCTGCGAGAGTTCTACGATATGGACCATGCGATGGTCTTTTCGACCGGTTATCAAGCCAATCTCGGCATCATCTCCACCATCGCAGGCAAAGGCGACTACATTGTCTTAGACATCGACAGCCATGCCTCCATTTATGATGGCTGTGCAATGGGCCGCGCTGAAGTGGTGCCGTTCAAGCACAATGATATCGAGGCGATGGAAAAGCGTCTGCGGCGGATCCCAGAGGGCGCAGGTAAGCTTGTTGTGCTCGAAGGCGTCTATTCGATGCTTGGTGATGTCGCACCGCTGAAAGAGATGATCGCGATTGCGAAGAAATATGGCGCGATGGTGCTGGTTGATGAGGCCCACTCTATGGGCTTTATCGGCGAAAATGGCCGTGGCGTTAGCGAGGAGCAAGGGGTCATTGATGATGTCGACTTCATCATTGGAACGTTCTCAAAAAGCGTCGGAACGGTGGGAGGGTTCTGTGTTTCAAACCATCCGAAATTCGACATTTTGCGACTAGTGTGTCGCCCCTACGTCTTTACCGCCAGCCTCCCGCCAAGTGTGGTAGCAACTGCCGCGACATCAATCCGCAAATTGCAGCATGGAGCCAACAAACGCGCGCACCTTTGGGAGAATTCGAAACGACTTCATAAAGGTCTAACAGACCTTGGTTTCCAATTGGGGACCAGCGAGCCACAGAGCGCGATTGTTGCTGTTATCATGCCAGACTTGGAGCGCGGGGCGATGATGTGGGAAGGACTTTTGAAAGAAGGTCTCTATGTGAACCTCGCGCGCCCGCCCGCAACACCTGCCAACATGACATTGCTACGGTGCTCGCTTTGCGCGGACCATTCAGTAGAAGAGGTCGAAGCCGTGCTCGGCATGTTTGAGCGCGCGGGTAAGGCCGTTGGCGTCATTGACTAGATCGCCATATCGGTTCAAAGAAACGGACATTATTACCCAAAAAGGCTAGGGTCTTACTCTGTTTCGACCGCAGCGTCACAGGCATGCGCGGCCTCCGAGTTCTCGTCGCCTCCAGCCAGCTGCGTAAAAACTACAAAGCCACCAACCACAAGGATGACAAACAACGTCGTCAATAGACCGAGATATTTGTCGATGATCCGTTTGATCGGTGCTCCAAAAATCTGAAACAGAATTCCGACCACCATGAAGATCATCGCCCGGCCAGCTAGAGCGGCTAGAGTGAATGTCAGCAGGTTCATTTCAATAAACCCGGCCGTGATCGTCATCAATTTGAATGGAACCGGCGTTCCGGCTGCAAAGAACACTGCCAGCGCACCTTGCTCACGGATGTAGCATGCCGCGACCGGGAAGCTATCCGCAAGACCCAGAATACCGAGCATCCAAGCGCCGACTGTCTCATATAATAGAAACCCAATCGCATAGCCAAACAGCGCACCCAAGACGGAGGAGATCGTCGCAATCGAAGCGAACTGGATCGCTTTCTTCGGCTCTGCCAGGCACATCAAGCCAAGGAGCGGATGCGGAGGGATGGGGAAGAAGCTGGACTCAATGAAACAAAAGAAAGCCAACCACCACACCGCCTGTGGGTGCGCAGCTTTCTGCATTGTCCATTCGTAAAGCGCGCGAAGCCATGTCACCGTGGAGCTATCCCTATAAGGCTGAGCTCGGGCCATTAAGACAGCCAGTCATACCGTGCAACCTGAAAGAAATTCACCATATTGGTTATTTGTATTTACATTGTGACGCTCATTGGTTAGTAAAGGGCAGCATCGAGAAAAAGCGATTCGCCCCAAGACGGGCTGGCGTGACCGCATCAGGCGACCTTCCAATGACGGAAGTGTCGCCTTTTCTTTGCTCCGAGCAGGAGACTGATCATGGCCACACAACGCAAAGTCGCGAAGAACACCGGCAACGCAAGAGGAGGCAATGCACCACCAAAGAAAGGCCCTTGGCGCGGGCGGTTTTTGGACAGTCTGGCTGAGACTTCAAATGTGTCAGCATCCGCACTGGCAGCCCAAAAGACCACGAATGAAGTGTATCGAGAGCGCCGCAAAGATCCGGAGTTCGCCCGCCAATGGCTGGCCTCACTATCGGAGGGCTATGTCCATTTGGAACTGGACGTTCTACGCCGATTGCGTGATGGTGACCTTCAAACTGAGGGGGGCGACAAGTTCGATTTTGCCAATGCTCCTCGACGAAAACGCGGCCACTCTCGACCCCTCATTGGTACCTTCGATTAGCACCACCCGGATCGCCGCAATTGGCTTAGGAGACGACGGGCCAGTTTCGGCAAGCTTGCAGAATGTCGGACTATCGCGTCGTCCACCGATGCCAATTTGGCCACGATCGACTGTTTCCGCCGATGGTACCTTAGAGCTTTGCTGGACCCGTAGAGCGCGCGGGCAATGGCGCTGGGAGGGATCCAGCGAAATGCCTCTAGTTGAAGAACAGGAACTGTACCTGGTTGGTTTCGGGCCAGTCGATAGCCCGCATATCGCATGGAATGTTGCTTCCCCCCAGTTCACGCTTTCGCCTGCTGAACAGGCACAAGCGGTCGTAAGTCATGGGGTTGGAGAGCTCTGGGTTCGTCAAATTGGCACTTACTCTCAGTCAAGTGCCTTGCACCTCTTTACACTGTCTTGACCTCTGGAGAACTTGAATGACCACTCCGATATCGTTCCCATCGACAACAACGAACTTTTCGCTGCCCCTCTTGTTTTCCGGGCAGGCTCAGAAAGAAATCTCAATCAATCAAACCGTGTCCATGCTGGACGCATTGATTCAGTCGAGCGTCGACGCTTCGCTATCATCCCCTCCCACAGATCCGAAGGATGGCTCGACTTATCGTGTGCTTGCTAACGCTACCGGTGACTGGGCCGGAAAAGAAGACCAGATCGCAATCCAGTTAGGAGGGGCTTGGCATTTCATAGCGCCAAAAGCAGGACTGCGATTATTCGACCGGCAGACTGGTGGTTCGTCACACTACGACACAAGCTGGAACAGCGCCAATGAGCCGACTCTGGACTCTGGAGGCGCAGTGATCGACGCAGAAGCTCGTCAGGTGCTGGTTGATCTGATTGAAGCCCTTCGAATTCTTGGAATTTTCCCAAAATCCCTTTAGTTACGACCGCCTACAAGGCGCTCATATGGTGTATACCTGTCCAATAAACGGTGTTTTTTGGTTGCTAGTTTGCCAAACGAGGCATTCTTGCAACAGTTCAAGGCCATTGATTGCTTGCTACTCAATTAGGGAGAAGTTAGAGACGACTAGCGCCTCAGACCTAAAGAAGGGGAATCTTAGAATGCGTAAAATCGTCATAGGGTTGGCGATGGCTTCGACCGCACTCACCACGCCCGCCATGGCCCGCGAAGGTCAATGGTATATTCAGGGCGACGCAGGTGTGATGCTTGTTGAAGACGTCACTTTCGATGTTAACGGCACACTCGGTGATGCTGTTGCAGATCACGACACCGGATATGATTTCGGCACAGCCGTTGGTTACGACTTCGGTGCGTTCCGACTTGAAGCCGAAGCGAGCTATCGCGAGGCTGATGTGCAGGAAGTTGTTGGCGGAACCGAAGGTCTCGTCGTCAATCCTGCTCCAGTAGCTCCTGGTGGTTTTAACACCTTCAGCGGTCCTCTTGACGCTGCCGGAGACTTTAACGCTCTTAGCTTCATGCTGAACGGTCTTTTCGACTTTGGTGATGATGATGGCATTCAAGGCTTTGCCGGTGCTGGTATCGGCGTCGCTCGGGTAGACCTTCATGCTTTTGTCAATCAGAATGGGCCTGGTGCTTATGATGATTCAGACACTGGTCTAGCATGGCAGCTTCTCGCTGGCGTTCGCGCACCCATCAGCGATAGCTGGGACGTGGGCTTGAAATATCGCTACTTCAACGCGGTGAATGTTGAGCTCATTGATGCTTTGGGTCGCCCGCTTGAGACAGACGTAAGCTCTCATTCGGTTCTCGGCTCGATCATTTACAACTTTGGTGGTGAGGCACCCCCTCCACCACCTCCACCTCCACCGCCTCCACCGCCGCCTCCACCGCCGCCTCCACCGCCGCCTCCGCCGCCTCCACCGGCTCCCGCGTGTAACACTGGCCCGTACATCGTGTTCTTTGATCATGATGAATCGGTCATCACTGCGGATGCTGCGACGATTTTGGACAACGCGGTCACAGCCTACGCCAACTGCGGCACGGCGAACGTGATGCTTGCAGGTCACGCTGACCGGTCGGGTAGCGTTTCCTACAACATCGGCCTCGCTGAGCGTCGTAACACTTCGGTGCGCGGCTATCTTGGTGGCCGTGGCATTCCCGATGGACGTATCAGCAGCGAAGCGTTTGGCGAATCGCAGCCACGCGTTCCTACCGCGGACGGCGTCCGTGAGCTTCAGAACCGTCGGGTTGAAGTAACCTACGGTCCTGGTTCAGGCATGTAACGTTCAGCTCATAGCTAACGCAAAATTGAGGGGTCGGAGAAATCCGGCCCCTTTTTTTGTCGTTTGGATCTGGCTAAATTGAAAATATAACTGCGGTTACCGCAGATTGCAGGCATAGCAACATAGTGTAGCTGCCACACTTTTATCGCTGCCAAAAGGTGGCAGCGTTAGGCCTGATACACCGTGCTATCGATTAACCCTGCTTCTTCGAAACCCTTCTTGCGCAACCGGCATGAGTCGCATTCTCCACATGCCTTCCCATCTACTGTTGGGTCATAGCAGGACCAACTCCAAGCGGGGTCGAGCTTCAAACGTTCACATTCCTTTGCGATGTCAGACTTCGTCATATGCTGGAGTGGCGCATGGATATTGAACGCCGCCCCATCAATGCCAGCCTTCGTTCCAAGTCGCGCCGTTTCAGCGAAACTTGCGATGAATTCGGGTCTGCAGTCTGGATACCCCGAATAATCTAACGCATTCACCCCAATAAAGACGTCATTGGCACTCGCCGCCTCTGCACAAGCCGTGGTTAAAGCCAGAAACACGAGATTGCGAGCGGGGACATATGTAACCGGGATATCTTCTCCGACGCCCGATTTCGGAACGTCGATCGCGTCAGTCAACGCGGAGCCACCAAACGCTCTCAAGTCGAGCGATAGCTCGATGTGATCGGCAACTCTCAGTTTTGCGGCAATTGAGCGCGCGGATGAAAGCTCCAAACGATGACGCTGGCCGTAATCGAGAGTAAGTGCGTGAACGTCAAAGCCACGCTCGATTGCGAGCGCCGCAGTAACCATAGAGTCTAGACCGCCCGAGAGCAGTACCACTGCCTTGCGCTTCAAAGCTGCGTTTGATGTCGTATTCATCGGTTGGACTTAGCGGGAAACCCTAAGATGGCAACGTCTCAGGACTGATCAGCAGCTCCCCGTATGCCGCGCTTCTGCTGCAAACTGGAATGGCAATCCTGATACGATGCCTTGGCTGTCAATTTGCACCAGATCACCAGTTTCCTTGCGGATGTTCGTTCGACCATAGCCGTTACCGGGACAGGTGTATTGCACAGTGACCCGGCTTGTCGCGTCTTCAACGACAAAGCGGCTACAGCCATTTTCAGGATGCCGAAGCTGAATCAACTCCTCGCCGGTTCTAACACATACCTTACGCTCAGGCATGCCATCACGGTACTTGATGGTCCATTCACCTTTCGTCAGGCCGTCGAGCATCGCCAGGCCGCCGGATTGAGCGGCGGCTGGCAATGCGAAACCTAAAGCTATCATGCAAAGTGCGGCGAATAGGCCGATTGGCGAGGGGGACTTGAGGTTTTTCATAGGGCTATATTCGCTGAAACCTTTTTCGATTGCGCGCATATAGTCGTATTTGCGCGATGAGCCGTTGCTGAACAGCGATGAAGTGCTATAATGGGAGTGCGAATGTTTTGGCGCAAAAGGCGCAATCGACAGAGATGATACCATCCTCATCCCGCATCTCGTCACGCTCGTCGGCGGGAAACCGTTTGATTACAGACGCATAATAGTCTGTGCTGCAACGACAACCACGAGATAGACTGGGTCCCGGTTGAATTCGAACTTCCACCTCTTCATGAAACAACCGCCAGGTGAGAATTTCCAGTGACAATTCTGGATCAAGCAGTTCATCGTGACTGATCGAACCTGCCATCGCCTCGATATGCTCCCAGTCAGGATGGTCCATTCGAACATGCAACCGCTCCCGCCCCTCCTCACCATCGGCAAGGTGTTGAATCAGCAAGCCCGCCGCAACCTGTCCAGCACCGTTTGAGCGACTGGCGACACGTATCATCGTGGGAACTTGCTCAGATTGACTGAAGTAGGCTTCACAAGCTTGCGCGAGAGTCTCTCCCTCCAGTGGCACAATTCCTTGATATCTTTTGCCCGCACCCGTTTCGAATGTGATGGCGAGATAGCCTTCACCAAACAGAGCCGAAAGCGATGGATTTGCACCGAGTTTTTGCAGCCCTTCAGCGTCAAACTCAGCATGGCCACGCACCTCTCCCCCCCGAAAATCGCATACCAGCAGCGTCACAACGCCCTTCTTGGTTTGCGCCTGCATCGTAAGCTGGGCATCAACCCCTTCAGCCTTGAGCAATCCCCCCATCAACGTGGCTAACACCAACGCCTCCGCCAGCAAGTGGGTTATGGGCGGTGGGTAATCATGCGCGGACAGGACATCGTCTATCGTTCGGTCTAAGCGAACGATACGCGCTCGTGCATTGCGATCAGGCAAGGTGAAGCCAAGCAATTTGTCGGCAAAAGTTTCGGACTGCGCTTTCATGCCAAGGATATGGGGACCGCAAGTGCTGGCGTTAAGCCCCATCGCGCTCCACAAAAACCACTCATTGCACTACCGTAGTTGACCAAAGTTCCATAGCAGCACAGATTTTTGCGCATGGATTCGGTTTTCCGCCTCTGGGAAAACGCACGACTGCGGCCCCTCGAAAACCTCTTCTGTCACTTCATCACCTACGTGAGCAGGCAAGCAGTGAAGGAAAATTGCGTCCGACTTAGCGAGCCTGATCAAAACACTATCGACTTGGTAGGGTGCCATAGCTGCGCGCTTTTCGGCCGCGTCGTCTTGCCCCATCGATATCCATGTGTCGGTCACGAGCACATCTGCGCCCGCTGCCGCGTCACTCGCACTATTGGTCAGCGTGACAATCGAGCCACCGTCGCGGGCCATAGCGACAAATTCTGGGTCGGGCTCAAATCCTGCTGGTGTCGCAACGCGGACATTGAACTTCATCAGTCCAGCCGCCTCCAAAACCGAGTGCAGAACATTGTTGCCGTCGCCGAACCAGGCGACCTCCAAGCCAGGCAATGGCTTTCCCTGCTCGATCACAGTCAGCAGGTCAGCGACAATCTGGCAGGGGTGCGAACGGTCGGTTAGGCCGTTGATCACCGGGACGCTAGCATGGCGCGCCATCTCTTCGATCTTCGCGTGATCGTCAGTTCGCAGCATGATTGCATCGACCATTCTGCTGAGAACTCTCGCAGTGTCGGCGATGCTCTCCCCACGTCCAAGCTGGCTCGATCCCGCTTCAAGCAAGAGTACTGTGCCGCCAAGCTGGCGCATAGCGATATCAAAGCTAACGCGTGTGCGAGTGGAGCTCTTTTCAAACACCAATGCTAAGACTCGACCAGCCAAAGGTCGATCCGGATCCACCTGCCCTTTCGGCCATTTTGCTCGTGCGGCTTTTCGGTCAATCGCATCGGCGATCATAGCCGCGATCCCATCTGCCCCAGCATCGCTAAGGTCGAGGAAATGTTGGTGTGTGGCGGGCAACCCCATCAAGCCGGCTCCGGCACCTTAAAGCTCGCAGCACCGGCAGAGAGCTTTTCGAAAAACTCATCAATCTCCGCGTCACCGATCACCAGTGGCGGAATGACGCGCAAAGTCTGGTCGCCTGCGGCCACTGTTAGCAATTGGTGATTATCTCGCAGATGGACAAAGAAGGGCCGGCTTTCGACTTTCATCTTGACGCCGAGCATCAGGCCCTTGCCGCGAACCAGCTCGAACAGATCGGGATAATTGCCGATAAATTGCTCCAACCGCGACCGTATCCGCTCACCTTTCTCGGTTACTTCGGCAAGAAATTCCTCATTCGCGACCGCATCCATGACCGCACCGCCTGCTGCCATTGCGAGTGGGTTGCCGCCATAGGTTGAGCCGTGTGTACCAAACGTCATGCCGCGCGCTGCCTTTTCTGTCGCAATCACGGCGCCGAGAGGGAAGCCACCGCCCAGACCTTTGGCCGTGGCTAGGATGTCAGGCTCAATGCCGTAGTGCTCATGGGCATACATTTTGCCTGTGCGCGCAACGCCGCATTGCACTTCGTCAAGGACGAGCATCAGATCATGCTCATCGCACAGCGCGCGCAGGCCTTTCATGAAACCGTCGGAAGCAGGACGAATTCCTCCCTCCCCCTGGATCGGTTCAACCAAAAATCCCGCGGTATTTGGTCCGACCAGAGCCTTTGCAGCCTCAAGATCATCAAACTCAGCATATTTGAAACCATCCAGCAGCGGCGAAAATCCGTGATGCATTTTGGTTTGGTTTGATGCGCTGATTGTCGCCATCGTCCGCCCATGAAAGGCGTTTGTGAAGGTAATCAATTCAAAACGGTTCTTGTCCCCTTGATCACCCGCATTTTGGTGATATGCGCGTGCTGCCTTGATCGCACCCTCCACGGCTTCTGCGCCGGAATTGGTGAAGAACACAGTGTCAGCGAAAGTGTTGTCGACCAGCTGCTGTGCCAAGCGCTCACCTTGCGGGCTGCCATAAAGGTTGGACACATGCATCAAGGTTGAGGCCTGCTGCTGGATCGCTTCGATTAGACCTGCATGCGAATGGCCGAGCAAGTTCACAGCGATGCCGCTGGCAAAATCAAGATATCGCGTGCCGTCCTCGTCGATCAGATGACAGTGTTCGCCCCGCACGGGCCGCACGCCGCAACGAGGATAGACGGGCATGAGTGGGCTGATCGACATGGGTGCTTCCTTGATATTCAAAACATACGCTAAAGCAAAAAATGGCGGCCCCATCGGGAGCCGCCATTTTTCATAGGATTGAAAGGCCGCTCGCTCAATGGGTCAAACGGCCGATTGGTGTCGCAATGGTCAGTCTTGAACCGGAACCAGATTGACGGCCGAGTGCTTGCCACGTCGATCCACTTCGAGGTCGAACTCAAACCGCTCGCCTTCGTTGATCGCTGTAAGGCCCGAACGCTCTACCGCGCTGATATGCACAAATGCATCCGGCTGGCCATCGTCGCGTACCAGAAAACCAAAACCCTTCATCGAATTGAAGAATTTTACTGTGCCGGTTGCCTTTTCGCCAGTCAGTTCGCGCTTGGGCGGGCCGCTATCCGCAGCAGGGGCCGCTATCACGTCGCCAACAACCTGAAGATCTTGCGCCGACACTTTGCCGCCTCGATCCACTAAGTTGAACTCCAGCTCTTGCCCTTCGGCCAAACCTTCGAGGCCAGCGCGTTCAACCGCACTGATGTGCACAAAGACATCTTCTCCACCGCTCTCTTGAGCAATGAAGCCGAAACCTTTTTGGCCGTTGAAGAATTTCACTGTGCCTTTGCCTGTGCCGACAACTTGAGCGGGCATGCGGTTGAAACCGCCGCCACCGGCGCCACCACCAGCGCCAGGGCCGCGTCCACCGCCACCTCCGAAGCGATCGCCGCCACCGCCGCCGAAACGGTCTCCGCCGCCACCGCCACGTGGACCGCCGCCACCGCCGCCGTAGCGATCACCGCCACCGCCGCCACCATAGCGGTCTCCACCACGATCGTTTCCATAGTCGCTGGGAGGCGGGAAGCCGTCACCACCGCCGCCAAAAGGATCGAATCCATCTTCGCCGAATCCGTCGCGCTTGTCCTTGCCGCGCCGACGTCCCCTATCGTAACCCATAGTCCCGTACGTACCTTATCACGCTGCCCGACCCTTCGAAACGCTGGTGGCTAGGGCAACGATTAGCACCAAACGCAGATGGAATTTGGCAAAACCGATTCCATCTTCTGACGATGACATAGCGCACAAAGGTCCGCCATGCGAATGATTTAACCCGCTTTTGTAATCTTCAGGGAAATTGTGACATTTTCGAAAGGATCAGTGAAGCAGTTAGGCTTGCGAAACGTATTGGCGAGCGGCATGGTTTGCCTATTCGAAGAATAGAGGAAATCGCGCGATGGCTGACTTTAGAAAACTGTCCGATTCCGTTTGGGTCGCCCCGCAAATCTCGCTGGATGACATTGCCGAAGCAAAAGCTTTGGGTCTGAGCGTGATCGTCAACAATCGCCCTGACGGCGAGGATCCTTCAGCGCCCCAAAGTGACGAGATCGAAGATGCGGCAAAGACCGCTGGTCTCGAATACATCGCAATTCCAATCGGACACTCCGGGTTCAGCGAAGTTCAAGTGAACGCAATGGTCGAAGCACTCGGAAATGCCGAGGGGGGCATGCTTGCTTATTGCCGCTCCGGCACGCGTTCGACACTGCTTTGGTCGCTGGCACAGGCAAAGAATGGCGCGACACCAGACGATATCGCCCGCGACGCTATGGCGGCAGGCTATGATATCAGCCCAGTGCGCGCGATGATCGATATGCTGGCGGCCCGCTGAGCCTTAGCGGCGATAGTCCAGCGGCGGATCGCGGTCGCCGAGTAAGGAGCGGTAGACATAATCTTCGCCGCGCGCTGCATCGAATTCGGCCCGCGCCGATGCACGCAATTGCGGATTGGTGAACAACTCAGCCGCCATCAGCGCCATCGCTTTGGCAGCAACTTGCGCGCCCTTATGTCCAATCGAATGTCCGCTTGCAGCAACGGCCTGCCAGCTGTGTGAGCTTGTTCCCGGCACCCAAGTCGCCGTGCGCACACCTACGGTCGGTGTCGCATAAGAGACATCGCCAACATCGGTAGAGCCATATCCGAGGCTGCGATTGTAAGGTTGAATTTCTGCAGCACTCGCAAGCGGCTTCGCAGCATCGCCCAAAGATTGCTGCAACTCCATCGCCCATTCGCGCTCATCATCCGAATAGGTCACACCTCCCACCATTTCGAGCTTTGCGTGCATCGCGCGCGCCAGAGTTTCGTTGACCAGCAGCGGGTTGTTGCCATGTATCACTTCCCATTCGACTTGCGTGCCCGTGCCCATAGCCGCACCGCGAGCCGCGCTTTCAAGCCGTTCCCAAATCTGCTCCACCCCAGCCGGATCAGGGTGACGCACGTAATAGAACACCTCCGCAAAATCGGGAACCACGTTAGGTGCGTTACCGCCGCTGGTGATGACGTAATGCATCCTTGCGTCCTGTGGCATATGCTCGTGCATCATATTGGCCATCATATTCATGGCCTCTGCGCCATCCAAAGCGCTACGCCCGCGCTCGGGTGCGCCCGCCGCATGAGCAGAAACGCCAGTGAAGCGAAATTTGGCAGAGCGATTGGCAAGACTGGTGCGCGCCGCTGCGCTGTTTTCATCATCCGCATGCCAATGGATCGCGACATCGACATCATCGAACATGCCTGCGCGGGTCATATAGACTTTGCCAGAGCCGCCCTCCTCGGCCGGGGTGCCGTAGAGCCTGATGCGACCTGGAGTCCCGGTTGCCTCAAGCCAATCTTTGACCGCTATCGCAGCCGTGAGTGAGCCCGCTCCGAACAGGTTGTGTCCGCACGCATGGCCCGCGCCCTTGCCTTCGATAGGATCGCGGCTGGCCGAGCCGGACTGATTGATCCCCGGCAGCGCATCCATCTCGGCCAATATCGCTATAACCGGCCCGCCTTCTCCCCATTCTGCGACAAAGGCTGTTGGGATGTCGGCAATGCCTGCTTCGATCTGAAAGCCCTCACCTTCAAGCTCCGCCTGCATTAATCCGCTTGAGCCTGTTTCGAGATAGCCAAGCTCAGCGAGTTCCCACAGATCCTGCGCCACTCGTGCGGTGCGATCTGCGTCAGCATCGACTACCGCAATGAGGTTAGGGGCAGCGTGGTTGTCAGCAGTAAGTGGGCCGGACCCCAAAATCGCAACACCAAAAGCGGCAACAAGGGTTCTTCCAGGCAATTTCATCGGTGTTCTCCTTGCTGAGCAGCTTGCCGCAAATCGGCGCGTATGCCAATCCTTCGCCAAGGAAAACAAAGCACAATGGAAATCCCTCCACTCCTCATCCAATTTGGTGGATCGCTGATCGCGATACTCGCGATCTATGTGCTTGCTCGAGCCATGGGCCTTGGGACAAAACCAAAACTGACTGCCGAAGCGGCGGTTGTGCATGCCGCAAACGAAGTCAAAGACGGTTTTTCACCCGTCCGCATCGCAATCGCGCGCGGAGGGGCGGCGGCGTTAGCTCGTGATGTTGATGGTCAGATTATGGTCATCAAACGTCACGGCAACCAATTTGTCGGTCGCATCCTCACGCGCGCGACGAAGGTGCGCGAAGTCGTCGACGCGATTGAGGTCGATCCGCGCGAAACGCAGTTTGGCACCGTCCGACTCTCCATTGAGGATCCCGCATATTGGGCGGATGCGATCAACCGGTTATAAGCGCCGACTATGCCTGATTTCTCACCCACCCAATATGCCGTGCCGTTCTTCGTCGTTGCTGTCCTGATTGAAATGGTCTGGTCACGGCTGCGCGCACCCAACGCCTATGAGCCGATGGATACATTGGTTAGCCTTTGCTTTGGTTTAGGTTCGACTATCGCAGGCGCGCTGTTTGGCGGGTTCGCACTGTACGTCTTTATCGCAGCGTACGAATATCGCCTGTTCGATTTTGGCGCTGAATGGTGGAGTATTTGGTGGGCTTGGCCATTGTGCTTTGTGCTCGATGATCTCAAGTATTATTGGGTTCATCGAGCAGGGCACCGCATTCGCTGGATGTGGGCTGCCCATGTGAATCACCATTCCAGCCAGCACTACAATCTCTCCACCGCCCTGCGCCAGACATGGACAGGGTCGTTCACATTCGGGCTTTTGTTTGCTCTGCCGCTGATCCTCTTGGGCTTTCACCCGGCCATGATCGCCATCGCGGGCGGGTTCAATCTAATCTATCAATTCTGGATCCACACAGAGGCGATTGAACGTATGCCGCGATGGTTTGAGGCGGTGATGAACACACCCAGCCACCACCGCGTTCATCACGCAACCAATCCGCGCTATCTCGACTGCAATTACGCCGGCGTTTTCATCATCTGGGATAAGATGTTCGGAACGTTTGAGGCAGAACGCGACAACGAAGCCATCCGTTATGGCATCATCAAACAATTGGGCAGCTTCAACCTGATCTGGTCTGTCTTTCACGAATGGATCGGCATGATCAGTGATATTGTGCGCAGCCCATGGCGGCATAAGCTGTCCTATCTCCTACGTGAACCCGGCTGGAGCCATGATGGCAGCCGGGAGACGTCCGACACAATCCGTGCCCGCTGGATCGCACGCCAAGACGGCGACAATCTAGCTGCAGATAGGCCAGTAGCTGATCGAAACGCGATTGCAGCGGACCACGAAGCTGCCTAGTCTCCCCTTAAGAGGAGAGATCATGGAAAGTTTTGATTACATCGTCATCGGCGGCGGCAGCGGCGGGAGCGCAGTTGCAGGGCGATTGGCCGTCGATGGGACACGCCGCGTTTGCTTGCTTGAGGCGGGCGGGCGCAACGACAATGTCCTGATCAAGACGCCGGGCTTTATGCCCTTCATCCGCAATTCGGCGAACTATAAATACGACACCGTCCCACAAAAAGGACTGAACGGACGCACCGGCTACCAACCTCGAGGCAAGGGGCTTGGCGGATCATCTGCGATCAATGCCATGGTCTATATTCGCGGCAATGCGTGGGATTATGACAATTGGGCCGCGATGGGTTGCACTGGCTGGGCCTATGACGATGTGCTCCCTTTCTTCAAAAAAGCCGAAGCCAACGAGCGCGGCGCGGATGACTATCATGGCGCCGGCGGGCCATTGTTCGTCTCGGATCAAGGCTCTCCAAATCCAACCAGCAACGCCTTCGTAGAGGCTGCGGCTGCCCTACAATTGCGCGGCAATGATGATTTCAACGGCGAGCGTCAGGACGGCTTTGGCCTCTATCAAGTGACACAGCGCGATGGTGAACGCTGGTCAGCGGCCCGCGGCTATGTTGAACCTTTGCGTGAACAAGGCAATTTCGCGATCCGCACAAACACCTTGGTAGAACGACTCGTGATCGAACAGGGCCGGGTCACCGGCGTGCAAATCCGCCGGGGCAAGGGGAGCGAGATGCTCTATGCTCGCCACGGCGTAGTTCTTTCCGCAGGCGCGTTTAACAGCCCTCAGATCATGATGCTGTCGGGTATTGGACCGGCCGCACATCTGAAGGAACAGGGCATCGATGTCGTGCTCGACCGTCCTGAGGTCGGTGCCAACCTGCAAGACCATATCGACTATGTCTCTGGCTGGCAGACCGAAAGCGATGTGCCGATTGGCGGGACGTTGAAAGGCACGTTGGAAATGGCGAGTGCGATTCTTCAGCATCGGCGCAAACGAACCGGTGCGATGACCACGCCCTATGCCGAGGCTGGAGGGTTTTGGACAGTGGGCGACGGTGCGCCAGCACCCGACGTGCAATGGCACTTTGTGCCCGCTGTGCTGGAGGATCATGGCCGCGAGAATGTGAAAGGCTATGGCTTTTCGCTCCATGCCTGCGTGCTGCGCCCTGAAAGCCGCGGCACTGTGCGACTTGGCTCTGACGATGCCTCTGCCGCGCCAGTTATCGATCCCAACTTCCTTGACGATGATCGCGATATCGCCGTTCTACGTGAGGGGGTTCGCCTATCGCACCGCATCGTCGATACACCGCCGATGCAAGCCTATGAGCCAACCGACCGCCATCCCGTCGACCTCAACGACGATGCGGCAATTGATGCGATGATCCGCGAGCGGGCCGACACGGTCTATCACCCGGTCGGCACCTGCCGCATGGGCGGCGATGCAGACGCGGTGGTTGATCCGACGCTCAAGGTAAACGGCATCGATGGCCTATGGATCGCCGATGCCAGCGTTATGCCCAAGATCGTCAGCGGCAACACCAATGCGCCCAGCATTATGATCGGTGAGCGGTGTGCGGAATTTGTGAAAGCCGCCTCTTAGGAACTTGTCCTAAAAAGGGGCGGTCGATTTCACAACGGCCACAAGCAAAAAAGGGGCCGAAGCATTACGCTTCGGCCCGACTAAGTCTATTCGTTCGCAGGAGGAACGTCGGTTGGCGGAGAGAGAGAAGAGGAGAGAGACCTCCCCCCGCCAAGAAGGTTACACTCAGGTTCGAGCGAATTCAGGATAGGCTTCGATGCCAATTTCAGCATGGTCGAGGCCGCCAATTTCGTCTTCCTCGGAAGGACGGACGCCAATGGTATATTTGAGAGCCAGCCAAACGATCGCTGAAGCCGCCGAGACCCAGACAGCGGTGAGCACAACGCCAACCAACTGACCTTGGAAAGTGGCATCACCTGTCCAGGCAACGATCAGCGTGCCCCAGATGCCAGCGATAAGATGAACTGGGATAGCGCCAACAACATCGTCGATCTTCAACTTGTCCAGCATCGGGACTGCGAAGACCACGATGACACCGCCAACGCCGCCGATTAGAATTGACTGACCAACGGTGGGTGCAAGCGGTTCGGCTGTAATCGAAACCAGACCAGCGAGTGCACCATTGAGCGCCATCGTCACGTCGGCTTTCTTGTACATGACCTGTGTCAGGATGATCGCAACCACCACGCCGCCAGCGGCCGCCATGTTGGTGTTCACAAAGATCTTCGACACGTCAGAAACGTCACCGACAGTGCCCATGGCAAGCTGTGATGCGCCGTTAAAGCCGAACCAACCCAGCCACAGTATGAAAGTGCCGAGCGTCGCCAGTGGAATATTCGCGCCGGGGAAAACATTGACCCTTCCATCGGCACCATAGCGACCGGTGCGAGCACCGATAATAATTGCGCCCATCAAAGCCGCCCAACCACCGGTTGAGTGAACCAATGTGGAACCAGCAAAGTCGCTAAAGCCGTGCACGCTATCAAGATAGCCGCCACCCCATTCCCAGCTGACGACAACCGGATAGATTACAGCCGTCAGGACAGTCACGAAAATGAAGAACGGAACGATCTTAACACGCTCTGCCACAGTGCCCGATACGATCGAAGCAGTCGTGGCGCAGAACACCATCTGGAAGAACCAATCGGATGCGACCGAATAACCAGTGTCGGTATCAGCCGCGCCGACTTCTTGCATAGCGTAATAAGGGGGGACGCCCGCGATGCCGAAGAGCCCGAGTGAGCCCTCTGCAAAACCGGGATAGGCTATCGAATAGCCGATTACCCAGAACATCAGACCGGCAATCGAATACAGTCCAATGTTCTTAAGGCACTGAGTCGAGGTGTTCTTTGAACGGACAAGGCCCGCCTCAAGCATGGCGAACCCTGCGGCCATCCACATGACCAAAAAGCCGCCGATTAGAAATAAAAGCGTGTTGAGAATGTATGCCGTGCCGCCGCCGACGACCTCGGCATCGGGCACAGCAGCAAACGCCGGTTGTGCAATGATCGCCGAACCCATCGTCAGGGTGGCAAAGGTTAGGAGTGGTTTTTTCATAGTCCTTGTCCCCTGAATTAGAGCGCGGTTTCGCCGGCTTCACCGGTCCGAATGCGGGTGGCTGATGCGAGATCGAGCACAAAAATCTTGCCATCGCCGATGGCTTCGGTGTTCGCCGTGGATTGAATCGTTTCGACCACTTGCGCAGCGATATCGTCGCTGGCTGCAATCTCGAGCTTCACCTTGGGCAGCATGTTTGTGGAGTATTCTGCACCGCGATAAATCTCGGTTTGGCCTTTCTGGCGGCCAAAACCTTTGACCTCAGAAACGGTCATTCCAGCGACCCCGATTGCGCCCAACGCTTCGCGGACCTCATCGAGCTTAAATGGTTTTATGATGGCGATGATGAATTTCATGCCGGTCACCCCTTTATCTATGCCGGTAATTCCGGCTGGCGATAACGTAGCAAGGGGCGTGCCACTTTCAGGTCGCAGGGGTGACGCAGCGGAATCGCCTGATTCCACCGTTTCGAAATAGGTGCTTCTGCCTATATTTTAATCTTCTGTTTATTTTTTGAGCATGAGTCTAAGTTTATGGCCGTAACCAAAGAGTGTTGCGATACTTTATGTCGACCTGAGTCAATCGCCCGCAATATAACGGTCCGTTGGGCGTGTTGTCAGTCCATCAATGCTAGTCTTGCGGCTTGCCATCTTCGCTTCCCATTCAGCCGGATCGCTCTGCCGATGGGCTTTCTTGAGCGTTTCGCGCTCTCCATCCATCGACATGAACGGCACGCCCCAACCGCAACTGGTCTGAACGCTCTCGACCTCAATCACGAATATCTGTCGCGTACCCGGCATCAACGTGAAGTTTGCTGCCAGCGCATCCCACTCGTTGTCTTGCGGCAGGATCGGGCGCCCCCTGCCATAGATACGCAGGATCAGCGCAGGGCGATCAAAGTTGCAAAACATGATCGTGATCCGCCCTTCATCCGTTTGCGGAGCGGTAAGGTGAGCATGCGTCTCATTGCCCGATCCTCCGAGATCGAGATAGGCGACTTGCGTCGGAGAGAGGACTCGGAAAGCGTGATAGCCCTTGGGGCTGAGGTTGACCCGCCCATCGGCAGCGGCGGTAGCGACGAAGAACACCGGCTGTTTCTCAATCATCGCCACATGTTTGGGATCGAGCGTGTCAAAAAATTCTGCCATCAATCCATCTCCTTACCAACGGTTGCGCGAACCGGGATTGCTTCAGGGTCGAAGTTATCGAGACAATACACGTTCACACCGACAAAGTCCGGTGTCACTCGCTTCCGATGGAACGGATATATGCCACAGATCGAACAGAAAAAGTGCCGCGCCGTGTGGGTATAAAACTGATACTCTGTCAGAGATTCGCTGCCGGCTAGCAGTTCGAACTCAGTTTGGTGGACTTTCACCATCAGTGCATTTTTACGCGAGCAAATAGAGCAATCACAGGTGGTCAGTTCGGGAAAATCAGTTGTGATTGCAAATCGGACAGCGCCGCAATGGCAGCTTCCTTGTACCCTCTTGATTCGGCGCGATCCGGTCACAAAAAGTCTTTAAGTGTGCGTATAAACTTGCCGAATTGATCGTGGTGCAGCCAGTGCCCCGCCTTCTCAAATTCGATCACTTCTGCGGTGTTGAAGTAATCTAGCCGCCCGTCCTTTTCCGGGTTTGAGGCCCAGCTATCTGCGCCATAAAGCAGCAAGGTCGGACAGGTGATCGCCCCCCACACCGCTTCCATAAATTCATCCGCGACATCCTCGACGCCCCAGACGTTGAGATGCGGATCAAACTTCCAGCTATAGGTGCCGTCCTCATTGCGGTTCACCCCATGGATAGTCAGATGCCGCGCCTGATCCTCTGTCAGGTATGAATTCTCCTCAATCATCCGCGCAAAGGCGGCTTCGATGCTCTCATATTTGCGCGGTGTGCGCCCGGCGGCCTTGCGCTTTTTCGCGATCCATTCCGCCATGCGTTCGGGATAGGGCACTTCGCGTTGCTTAGCTTTCCATTCGGGCGACGGGCCAAGCCCCTCAATGGCCACCAGTTTCGTCACCATATCGGGGAACATACCAGTGTATCGGAGCGCAACATTGCCGCCCATGGAATGCGATACAATGCGCACCGGTCCAACCCCCAGCTGGTGGATCAGCTGAGCCAGATCATAGACCATATCATTTGAGTTGTAGTTTCCGTCTGACACCCACTCGCTGTCGCCATGCCCACGATGGTCCATGGCGATGACATGGTAGTCGTCGCGCAAAGCCTCCGCCGTCCAGTCCCAATTGCGGGCATGATCACGTCCGCCATGCACCAGCACGAGCGTCGGTTTGTCCTCGCCTCCCTGTGGCCTACCCCAATCGAGATAGTTGAGGCGCAGGCGCTGAGATATGAATGTTTGCGAAGTCGGGCCAGATGCTGTCATGCCTCGCAGCATTGCCGCGAACCGCAGGCCGCTGCAAGTCTAGCGCTCTTTGGTCGCCGAAAAGGTGAGGTCAGGGTTCTTTTCAACCTGATAATTCACGTCCCAAGGACTCTTCGCCATAAAAACCAGATCGCCGTCGCGGTCGCGCGCGAGGTTCGCGCGGTTAAAGCCTTCGAACTCGTCGAGCGCGCCCTGCTCTCCTTTGACCCAGCGTGCAGTAGCGAAAGGAGCGGCCTCCAGCCCAGCCTCAACCTTATACTCCGCTGAAAGCCGCGAGATCAGCACTTCAAGCTGAAGCTGACCGACGACGCCGACTATGTGCTGCGCACCGATTTCAGGATAGAACACTTGGATCACGCCCTCTTCGGACAAGTCATCCAGCGCCTTGCGAAGTTGTTTCGTCTTTGTTGGGTCTTTGAGCTGCACACGGCGCAGAATCTCAGGCGCGAAATTCGGTAGGCCGGTAAAGCGCAGCTGATCTTTCTCCGAAAGCGTGTCGCCCACACGCAAAGTGCCGTGGTTGGGAATACCTATAATATCACCAGCCTCAGCAGTGTCAGCGATCTCGCGGTCCTGCGCAAAGAATAGGATCGGCGAATGTATCGCAATGGGCTTGCCAAGGCCCGACGGGGTCAGTTTCATACCGCGTTTGAATGTGCCCGAAACTTGTCGCATGAAGGCGATACGGTCGCGGTGATTGGGGTCCATATTCGCCTGAACCTTGAAGATGAAGCCGCTCACTTCATCATGGTCAGGCTCAATCAGCTCATCGCCTGCAGGTTGTGGGCGTGGCGGCGGCGCAAATTTCGCGATAGCTTGGATCAGCTCGGTGACACCAAAGTTTTTAAGCGCGGAGCCGAAGAATACAGGCGTCAGATCGCCGCTGAGGTAAGCGCGCATGTCGAATTGGGGATAGCCGACCTGCGCCAACTCAGCCTCTTCAGCGAAGTCATCGGGGATTTCCGGATTGGCGTCGCGTTTGCCGAGAAACTCTTTGGACGGCCCCTCTGGACGGCTAACCTCACCTGTTGCGAAATTGAGCACGCCTTCAAACTGTCCGCCCATGCCGATGGGCCACATTTGCGGTGACACATCCAGCGCCAGCAGATCGGCAACTTCGTCCAGCGTTTCAAACGGATCGCGGCCTTCGCGGTCGACCTTGTTGACGAAGGTGATGATTGGCAGATTGCGCAGCCGGCAAACCTCAAACAATTTGCGCGTTTGCGGCTCAATCCCTTTGGCCGCGTCGATCACCATGACCGCCGAATCCACGGCTGTCAGTGTGCGATACGTATCTTCGGAGAAATCCTCGTGACCCGGCGTATCGAGCAGGTTGAAGGTCACGCCCTCCCGCTCAAACGTCATGACAGAAGACGTGACCGAAATGCCGCGCTGCTGCTCGATTTTCATCCAGTCAGAGCGTGCACGCCTCTGCTGCCCGCGCGCCTTAACCTCGCCCGCCAGATGGATCGCGCCTCCTTGCAGCAACAGCTTTTCTGTCAGCGTGGTTTTACCAGCATCCGGGTGCGAGATAATCGCAAAGGTGCGACGGGAGTTTTGAGTGTCTGCCATGGGATTTTCGACGCCGCGTTAACCGCGCAGTTCTGCCCCCAGCTTTGCCGCCGCTGCGATCACCGCATCGGCGATCACCTTAAGCTCTGCGTCTTTATAACTCTTGTCTTGCGGTTGCAGCGTCACTTCGAGGGCGAGCGATTTTCGCCCCTCCGGTACGCCTTGGCCAGTGAACAGATCGAACACTTTCGCATCTACGATATTGGTTTTGTCCGCACCCTTTACCGCGCGCAGCAGGTCGCCTGCGGCTACACTGTCGGGGACCAGGAATGCAAAGTCGCGGGTGACCGCTTGGAGTGCGGGCGGAGTGAAGCTGGGCCGGGCGAAACTCACCGGGCCCTTACCCGCTTTCTTGGCTGGTATTGCGTCGAGGAACACCTCAACCGCGGCCACTGGGCCGTCCATATCAAACGCCTTGAGCGTCGCGGGATGCAGCATGCCGAAACGGGCCAGCACCTTTTTCGGACCGAGCCGCAAAGTCGCTGATTGGCCGGGGTGGAATTGAGTGCCCGTACCCTCTACCACAGGCTCCATCACCATCAGCTTGTCGGCAGGTGCGCCCGCCGCCGCGAGCAGCGACAACGCCGCGGTTTTCGCATCGAACGCATCGAATTGTGCCGCCTTGCCGTTTGCCCAGCCGCGCTGAGTTTTCTCACCGGCCAGCAAAATGCCAAGCGTCGCGCGCTCGTCGCTCACGCCATTATCCTCACAGAAATAGCGCCGCCCCAGCTCAAATACACGCGTGGTGCCAGAGCCGCGATCGGCGTTGCGTTTTGCCGCCAGCAACAGTCCTGGGATCAGCGACGGGCGCATCGCTTTCATGTCTTCGCTGATCGGGTTATCGAGCACCCACAGGGCGTTGCCTTCGGGGTTGAAATGTTCGGCGGCGTCCATCGGCAGGAACGACCACGTCACCGCTTCATCGAGCCCGCTGCCAGCTGCTGCGCGGCGCAATTTGCGTTCCATTTGCTGCTGAGGCGTAGCGGTAGCGCGAGCGACCCCATCCATTCGCGGCAGTGCGACGCTTTCGACCGCACCAAGTCCGTGAATGCGCACGACCTCTTCGACCAGATCGGCGGGCCCTTCTATATCATTGCGGCGCAAGGGGCAGGTCACGGCCCAATTGTCCGCCACTTCGAAGCCGAGGCTTTCGAGAATGCGGCGTTGTTCATCGACAAGCACATCAACCCCGCCCAATCGGGCGGTTAGATTCGTATCGAACTGGACGACTTGGGCCTCACTCGGCGCAACGCCTGCACGCGCCTCTTCGCTGGCCGTGCCGCCTGCGAGCTCCACGATCAAGCCGGTCAGCAGATCGAGCCCTTCGGCCAAAAACGCAGGGTCAACCCCGCGCTCAAACCGGGTGCGAGCATCGGATGCCAGACCCAGCTTGCGACCTGTCACACCAATGCGCGCAGGGTCGAAATATGCAATCTCGAGTAGCACATCGGTCGTGCCATCCTGAACGCCGGAATCCTCGCCGCCCATAATGCCGGCAATGTCATGAACCTGCGCGTCATCCGCGATCACGACCATGCTGTCATCGAGCGTGTAGGTCTTCTCGTTCAGCGCCAGCACTTGCTCGCCCGCTTTTGCTCGCCGAGCAACGACCGCGCCCGACAACTTCGCCAGATCATAGATATGCGCCGGGCGACCAAAGGCGAGCATCAGGTAATTCGTGAGGTCAACCAAAAGCGAAATCGGGCGCTGGCCTGCGCTGGCCAAACGTTGTTGCAGCCAGTCGGGTGAAGGTCCGTTTTTGACGCCTGTGATGACGCGGCCATAGAAGGCGGGACAGCCCTCGGGATCATCAGTGCGGATTTCAACAGGGCATTCCCCGCTTGTCGCGAAGCCTGGGAAGGCAATAGGCTTCAACGTCCCCAGACCCGCAGCCGAGAGGTCGCGCGCGATGCCGTAAACGCCCATGCAATCGGGCCGGTTGGGCGTTATCGCAACGTCGATAACGGGTGATGATCCGCGATAATCGGCAAAGCTGTGCCCGATCGGTGCGTCATCGGGCAATTCGATGATGCCGTCGTGATCTTCGCCCAGTTCCAACTCACGCACAGAGCACATCATGCCATTGGATTCGACACCGCGAATGGCGCTCTTGCGAAGCTCCATACCGTTGGACGGCACGACAGCGCCCGGTTGCCCGAGCACGCCCTTCATACCGGCGCGCGCATTGGGTGCACCGCATACGACCTGCAACGGATCGCCTGCGCCAGTGTCGACACTGAGCACTTGCAACTTGTCGGCATCAGGGTGCTTCTCGGCGCTCAACACATGCGCGACGGTAAAGCCCGCGAGGCGTGTCGCAGGGTCCTCGACCCCTTCAACCTCCAAACCAATAGCGTTGAGTGCATCGGTGATCTCAGAAAGCGTCGCCTCGGTTTCAAGGTGGTCTTTCAGCCACGTGAGTGAGAACTTCATGTTTTTGCTCCCACACCAGCGGAAAGCGTCGGCTGATCATATGGCGAGAAGCCATAATGCGACAACCAGCGCGGATCGCCGTCAAAGAAGGCGCGCAAATCGTTCATCCCATATTTGAGCATCGCAATCCGGTCGATTCCAAGGCCAAAGGCAAACCCCTGATATTCATCAGGATTGACACCGGCGAATTCGAGAACGCGGCGGTTCACCATCCCGCTTCCGCCCAGTTCCATCCAATCGTGACCTTCATCGTCACCATGTCCTCCGACGACGCGGCGGTCACCTTCATTGGCATAGCCGACATCGAACTCAACGCTGGGTTCGGTGAAGGGGAAGTAGGAAGGGCGCAGGCGCAAGGTAATGTCTTCACGCTCAAAGAACGCCTTGAAGAAGGTCTCCAGCGTCCATTTGAGGTGCCCCAGATGGATGTCGCGGTCGATCACCAAGCCTTCAACCTGATGGAACATCGGCGTGTGGGTAGCGTCGCTATCAGAGCGATAGACACGTCCGGGCGCGATGATGCGAATGGGCGCACCTTGCTCTTTCATCGAGCGGATTTGGACCGGCGATGTGTGAGTGCGCAACAGCATCTTTCCACCATCCGCCGCAGCATCCGGGAAGTAGAACGTGTCATGCATCGCGCGCGCGGGATGGCTTTCATCCATATTGAGCGCGGTAAAATTGTGCCAATCGTCTTCGATCTCTGGCCCGGTCGCGACCGCAAAGCCCAGATCGGCGAAGATCTCTGCCAGCTCATCCATCACCTGGCTCACCGGGTGGATTGAACCCTGCGGCAGGTCAGGGCCCGGCAGTGTCAGATCAATCGTCTCATTAGCGAGCTGCGCTTCGAGAGCGGCACTTTCCAGCTGCACCTTCTTTGCATCAATGGCTCCCGCCACTTCGGCGCGTACGGCTTGGATCGCGGGCGCGGCTTCTTTGCGCTCATCCGGGTTCATCTTCCCCAACGTCTTTAGCGCTAGGCTTACCCACCCCTTTTTGCCGAGCGCAGCCACGCGCTGTTCTTCGAGAGTGTCGAGAGAGGTTGCAGCCTCGATTTGGTCAAGCGTTGCTTGTTTGTTTGATGTGAGTTCGGTCATGGTAGCCTGCTTCGCGTAAGCGCGTCCGCTAGCCTCAATTGCCCTCACTTGCAAAGCGCGTTTCGCACCATTGTCCTTTGGGCCCTACCCTTTGACCTCTCCAGCATTAGCCGCTGGGTCGTGCAGACCCTGCACCGCTTCACCCGCAATCGCCATTCGCGCCCGCGCCGCAGCAACCAGAAACGGCTTATCTAGCTTGGCATAGGTGCTAGGACTCATTCCCATGAAGCGTTTGAAATCACGGACAAAATGCGCCTGATCATGGTATTGATAGTCCAGCGTGCTGAGCCAGTTGAGCGATGGGTCGAGCATGAATTGCGAAAGGCTTCGCAAGAACCGCTGGCGGCGCAGCAACAGTTTGGGCGTAAAGCCAAAAGCGCGCTTAGACAGCCGCTCCAACGAACGGATATTCATCCCTACCCGGTCCGCCAATGATGCGACACTCGACAATTCGGGATCGACAAGAGCTGCGCTGATAGCGGCAATCTCTCTTTCCCGCGGACACGGTGTCAGGGTGATCGCATCCATATGGCTTTCAATAGTCGCCAATTCCTGCGCGGGATCGCCATCACTTTCGGCAAGCGCACCAGCCAGAGTTGCGAAGGCGGCAAAGGCCGGGTCGACATCGCCATCCACCCCGCGATCCGCATATTCACTTGCCTCAATTCCGAATATGCACGCCCAGCCAAGCGGCATCAATCCGATGCCCCAGCCACTGCCTGTGCCATTGCGAAAGCGGGTCGCCTTACTTGTCGGCCCTGAAACTACGAAGGGTGGCGAAGGCTCTAGCGGATCACCGCCAATCGCGCTGTGCGACCAACCTGCTTTCATAAACCGCACATTGGCCCACTCAGGATGCAGATAATCCTCCAACACCGGCTCACCGGGCGAGGTTTGAACCTGAGTGTGATAATAGGTGGTAACATAGGGGCGCAGCTTCGCGCTCGGCAGCGCAAAGCGGATCGAAACCGCATTTCCCAATTCAGCGTGCATCGCGAAGGCTCACGTCACTCATCCCTATTGCATGGGTTCGATAGGGAAAGGGGCGCTAGGAAGAAACCGCAAATTTCGCAAACACAGAGGTGCTGTACTTGTCAGGGATCCCTATCGATCTGGGTCAGAGACCGGCTTATCCAGCGTCTGTGCAGCGCTGCCCCAAACCCGAGCGCGTGCTTCCATGAACGAGGCAAGGATCGGATGATCCAGCGCGGCGTAAGCGCTAGGCGTCATCGTCATAAACTCGGTGAATTCACGCGTGAACTGCGCCTGATCGTGGTATTCCTCATCCATCGCCTCGGTCCAACGCGCACCGCGTTGCAGCATAAAGGTCGATAGGCTCCGCATGAAACGCTGACGCCGCATCAACAGTTTAGGCGTAAAGCCGAAATAGCGATGGCACATCCGCTCCAACGTTCGAATACTCATCCCGCACGCATCGGCAAGGTCGGAGACCGAGACAAAGTCGCCGCTGACCAGCGCCGTGTGGATGCGCGTAATCTTGGGCTCATCGCGATTGGGCTGCATCAGCCGCTCCAGCGTTTCATGCAGGAACGCCATTTGTTCCTCGGTCGAAACATTCGGATCGCACAGCACCTCTGACAGGCAATCGAATTTCGCATAATCGGCATGCGCCGCGCCATCATAGGCGGAGTTGGTCAGGTCAGTTGCATCAGCATCGAAGAACCGCGCCCAACCCAGCGGGAGGAAGCCAATGCCCCACATCCGCGTCGTGCCCAATGTAAACTTGCACGGCAGCGAGCTTGGGCCCGTCGCGGTAAAGCGCGCATTCTCTGTCACCATCCCACCAACCTCGGCGCGGGGTGCAGAGTGAGCGAAGAAGCGGATGTTCCCCCATTCCGGCTGGAGGTAGTCCTCGATCTGCTCTCCATCCTCACAATCCAGTGCGAGCTGGTAGAATGTCGTGAAGCACCCGTCGAATTGCTGCGGCGGAGCGTAAAAACGGCTGCGCACCGAACAGCGGGTCTCTTCATCGACCGATGTGTTCTCCGCCTTGACGCTGAATGTGTCCAACCGCTGCCCCATAAGACGAGTTAAACGCGTTTGGCGGGAATATACAAGTGTTTTGGCGGCTTCCTACAAATAGTGACAGGGGTAGACACACGAAAGGCTCCGACGCCTTTTCCAGCATCGGAGCCCTCTCATGTCTCTAACTGCGCACAACGGGGCGCAGTAGGAAAGCGCAACGTCGTGCAGTTCGTATCAGGCCGGAAGCGCGTCTTTCGCTTGCAGGATGATCGATTTAAAAGCCGCTTCTTCGTTCATCGCAAGATCAGCCATAACCTTACGGTCAAGCTCGATACCAGCCAGCTTTACGCCGTGCATGAACTGCGAATAGGTCAGACCTTCGGCGCGGACAGCCGCGTTGATGCGTTGGATCCAAAGCGCGCGGAAGGTGCGCTTTTTCGCTTTGCGATCACGATAAGCGTATTGACCAGCCTTCTCAACCGCCTGACGGGCGACGCGGATGGTGTTCTTCCGACGACCGCGATAGCCTTTAGCCTGTTCGAGGAGCCGTTTGTGTTTCTGGCGCGTAGTAACGCCGCGTTTAATGCGTGGCATATTCGTATATCCTTGTGTGTGCCGGGGGGCCTTTCAGCCCACACCCTTAGCTCAACCCGTACGGGGCCCATTTTTTAATCGTGCGCGCATCAGGGTCAGAAGCGACCGATGTGCCACGGTTCTGGCGGATATACTTTGCATTGTGGCTCATCAGACGGTGACGCTTACCAGCGACGCCGTGCTTGACCTTGCCTGTTGCGGTGATCTTGAAGCGTTTCTTCACACCGCTTTTGGTCTTAAGCTTGGGCATTTTCATCTCCTAAGTCAGAGACACATCAAATCAGCCCTGGCAGCCCTTGTGAGCCAGGCCGATCACTTGATTCGTGTCGTTGAAGGTGCGCCCAATAGGACCACTGCCCACAGTACGCAAGCGTTTTGGTGCCCTGAAAGACCCGGCGCCGCGCGACCTAAACCGCGCAAGGGGCTACTTTGCGAACAATCAGCCGCCCGCCGAGCCTATGAAGCCACGGGAAATACCGTCAGCCGCCTGAGTAAATCGACCGGCCCGTCTCTTTGAGCCATTCCGCAAAATTGCCGCTCGCAATCAGCTCTGCGCCCTGCGGCAAATCGGCAGTCCAGAGATAGGCGTCTGCCTGTGTGTCGCTATATCCATCCCAGCCATCGACCGGTACAGCTTTGCGCGTGTAATCCGCCCTTTCGAACGCATCGACTGCGGCAATATCGACCGCGCTCGCTTCATGGATCGTACCATGGACGATAGTGGAATAACGCGCCTGCGTCAGGATCAATGCCGGATGCCAGCCGCTTGGCGTCGGTATCACATAGAGCGCACCCAGCGTTGTCGCCGGTGCCCCTAGGCCAAGTCCGGTAAGGAAAGGCCAATCCCCGCCATCCGGGCCAAAACCCTCTTGAAGGACACCGTAGAAAAAGAGCTTCATTTAAGCTCGCGCTCTTCGACCAGTATGACAGGCGCAGGCAGTGTGCCGGTTTGCAATACGATGGCGAGTTGTTCTGCCTCTTCCCATGTGAACTGGCCTGAGACTTGAAGCGCGCCGCCCAAGATCGGCTCATTCACAATCGGCGTGCTCAGCACTTCTCCGTCCAACACGATGGCAATTGGACGACCAACATTCTCGCGCGACATCGAAGCGAATTTGCGTGTGCCTTCATCATCAAACTGAATGTTGATCACAGGCTGATTGGAGTTCGGGTCTATGCCGGGAAGCGCGTTTGTGATCAGGTGCCCACGCAGTCTGCCAAGACGTCGCACCGCGACAGGCACTCCATCGCTTGACGGAAGAATTTCGCTGCCCGGCGGGGCGATCCCTCGCATCAGGTCGTCGTAGGGCACGTCTGGTTCGACCGTGCGAAACGAAATCTCTCCTGTCACACCAATAGCGGACTTTATCATCTCTGAAGAATTGGCTCCCGACACATCCAGCACAAACTGGCCCGTGTGCGTTAGGACCGTTTTGTGGATTGTGATATCCGAACCGCCAATCCTGCGGACAAGGACGTCGCGTGTGGCCTCGTTCAGCCCTTCAATATCTGCGTCTCCGGGAATCCGCTCAGGATCAATCTGCAGGACATATTGATGTGTTGGCTCGGTCTCCGCCGCCAACTGATCACAGGCCGCAAGGCTCATGCTGACCAGCCCAATCCACAATGCCGCCCTCGCCCTGCGTAACACCTGCATCATCCCATCGCCTCCAACACATCTTCGAGCCGGGCTGGATCGCCCAGCGCAATAACATCAGCGCCGCCTTTCGCCGCACTTTCAGCATCGAGCGGATTGCCCATCCAGTCGCTCATTGTGCCGCCTGCCGCCTCGACCACTGGCACAAGCGCAGCATAATCGTAGATCGCAAGGCCCGCCTCGCAAATCACATCGAGATGGCCGCCAGCAAGCAGACCGTAATTATAGCAATCGCCGCCATAAACGATGGTGCCCTGTCGCTTATTGCCACCGACCGCCTGAGCGAGCTGCATATAAGGTTCGGCCTGATCGGCAGTGAAATAATGCGGGCTGCTGGAGGCGAGAACCGCATCTTCGAGTGAGCGACATGTGCGAGTGCGCACCGGCTTGCCATTGAAGGTCGTGCCCTCGCCAACGCGGCCAACCCAACGCTCACCCGCAATCGGTTGATCAATCACGCCCAACACCGGCCAGCCATCCTGCATCAATGCGATCAGCGAACCAAAGATCGGGCGGCCGGCCATAAAGCTGATCGTACCGTCAATCGGATCGAGCACCCATTGCCGCCCTGCGCCTTCGTTGTGAGTGCCGTATTCCTCACCAATAATCCCATCATCGGGGCGTTCCGCCTCAAGGATCGCGCGCATCGCAGCTTCGGCCGCGCGATCAGCCTCGGTCACTGGCGATTGGTCAGACTTACGCTCTTGGGCCCATTCCCCGCGAAACAGCGGACGAATGGCATTACCAGCGGCATCGGCGAGACGGTTGGCGAGAGCGAGATCGGCGGGTGTCATAGTCCACTCCAATACCGGAAAGCTTCGTCCTGCCTAGCCTGCACATAGGCTTTGGCCTCGGCGCTTTCCCAATCCAGCGGCCAATCGCCGGGCATTGCATCTGCAAGGTGCGAGCGCGTCACGAACCAGCCCTGTCCCGGCAGCCCATCGGATTGACGCACAACCAGAACCGCAAGCCCAGGCTCCCCAGCGACGCGGCCAGATTCATCAATAGCGTCGAGCACTTTGCACAAGCTGCGCATTTTGGGCCGGGTGAACTGATAGCCCAAAAGGCTCAGCATCTGCGAATAGGTCAGCGCGTTGCCCGCACGAGCGGCTCCGACGAGTATCTCCCGGACTTCAACCGGGTCAAACATCAGTCAAACAGGCTGGAAACGCTGCTTTCATCCGCAATCCGCCGGATCGCTTCGCCCACCAATGGGGCCATGGTTAGGATGCGGATCTTGTCGGACTTCTCTGCAGCTTCTGTCGGGCGGATCGAATCGGATATGACCAACTCTTTCAGCTTTGAGCCGTCAATCCGCGCCACTGCACCGCCAGACAAAACGCCGTGCGTGATGTACGCCGCGACCGACTTCGCGCCGCTTGCGAGCAGAGCGTCTGCTGCGTTGCAGAGTGTGCCACCGGAATCCACGATATCGTCGATCATGATGCAGTGCCGCCCTTCGACCTCACCGATAATGTTCATAACCTCGCTTTCACCGGGGCGATCGCGGCGTTTATCGACGATGGCGAGCGGGGCATTGTCCAGCCGCTTTGCCAACGCGCGCGCGCGCACGACTCCGCCGACGTCGGGGCTGACGACCATCAAATCCTGCTCTCCATAGCGCGCCTGAATATCGGCGGCCATGACAGGTGCGGCATAGAGGTTGTCAGTGGGAATATCGAAGAATCCCTGAATCTGGCCCGCATGCAAATCGACCGCGAGCACCCGGTCTGCGCCAGCCTCAGTAATGAGGTTCGCGACCAGTTTGGCAGAGATCGGCGTCCGGGGTCCGGGCTTTCGATCCTGCCTTGCGTAGCCGAAATAGGGGACCACAGCCGTAATCCGCTTGGCAGACGCGCGTTTGAGCGCATCAATGCAGATCAGCAATTCCATCAAGTTGTCGTTTGCAGGAAAGCCAGTTGGCTGGACGATAAACACATCTTCGCCGCGCACGTTTTCATGGATTTCAACGAAGATTTCTTCATCGGCAAAGCGGCGGACACTCGCATCGGTCAGCGGGATTTCCAGATAAGCCGCAATCGCGCGCGCAAGCGGCAAGTTCGAATTGCCTGACATGATCTTCATGGATGCGAATCCCCGTGCATTTGGTGATGAGACCCGCCTAGCCGAGAGTCATGGAAAGGCAACAGATGAGGATGCGGTTGTCGTCAGATCAAACGGCAGCCTGTTATCCCGATTGCATCGCCGCAGGGATCACTCATCGTAAACGAATATCACTTGGTCAGCATCCTGCACACGGACCCAGACCTGGTAATAACCAAGCTCATTTTCCCCGCGCACATTGGCGACAGGCCGCGGCACGCCTGTTTGCGCGTCGATCCACATAAGCCGCGCTTCACCCTCGACCACAATCCGCTTGTTGCCCAAGGCCTGTATCATCGTGAACATGTTAAGTTCGCTTGGCGCGACTCGGTGGCATGCTCGCACCTCGATCTGACCATCTTGCACGACACCGCCGCCACAAACCTGCGCACGCCTGAGCAACGCCCAAAGTGCATCGCGTTCAAGAGCAATCGTCAGCGTACCAAAGCGGGCATAGCCAAGCTGCGAGTTCACAAAGAACAGGTCTTCAAGTTCCCCGTTCAAACTCTGCCCACCGCCCGACACATCAAGCAGAAAGCGGCCCGCTGTCGCCATGCCCTCACCCGCCGCATAGGCCAACGCGACGGCCTCGCTTGGCGTTGAACAGCCCTCTTCGCATTCGGGCGCAGACGCCCTCGCCGCATTGAGCGCGCTTTCGGTTTCGTAAAGCGCTGCAGCACGCTGCCGAATGTCGGCTATATCAATAGTATTTGCCGAAAGTGCCGATGGCATCAGCAGGAGAAACAAGACAGACAGATTGCGAAGCAAGATGAAACTTTCAGGCCAGTGTCATTCAGCCTGATTAGCAACACCGCACAGCATGAATATTTGATGAGCGGAACTGCGCGATATTTGCACGTTGAGTGCTATCACCTCACCCCGCTTTATGCGGTGAAATCCGGTGCTCTCCGCGAATCCAACGCACTGTCCCGCTCGACGCGCGCATCACTACGCTCTCGGTGGTCATGATCGTCGCACCGGTCGATTTCTTGCGCTTCTTTACGCCCGCCAACAGCGAACCATCGGTTACGCCGGTCGCGGCAAAGATGCAGTCGCCGCCGGCGAGGTCTTCGAGTTTGTAGATGCGGTCGAGGTCGGTGATGCCCCATTTGCGCGCACGCGCTTTTTCATCGTCATTGCGGAACACGAGGCGTCCGTTAAATTGCCCTCCGACACAGCGCAGGGCGGCGGCGGCCAGCACGCCTTCGGGTGCGCCGCCTTGGCCCATATACATGTCGATCCCGGTGTCTTGATCCGTAACTGCGATTACGCCTGCGACATCGCCGTCGCCGATCAAATACACTCCGCAACCCAGCGCGCGCAGCTCTGCAATCAACGAAGCATGGCGCGGTCGGTCAAGGACGCAGACATTGATGTCAGACGGGTCTTTATCTTTGGCAGCGGCGACGGCTTTCACATTCTCGGTCGCCGATTTGGCGAGGTCGATAATATCCGCAGGCAAACCGGGACCAACCGCCAGTTTGTCCATGTAGACATCCGGCGCATTCAGCAGGCAACCCTCTTCGGCTGCGGCCAGCACGGCGAGCGAATTGGGGCCAGCTTTGGCGGTGATCGTGGTCCCTTCGAGTGGATCCAATGCGATGTCGATCTTTGGCCCCTTGCCCGGTGCACCGCCGACTTTCTCGCCGATGTAGAGCATGGGCGCCTCGTCCCGCTCGCCTTCGCCGATCACAACGGTGCCGTCCATGTAGAGATTGTCGAACGCCCGGCGCATTGCCTCAACCGCGGCGGCATCAGCTGCCTTTTCATCGCCGCGCCCGATCAATTGCGCAGCTGCCACGGCGGCCGCCTCTGTCACGCGGACCATTTCGAGCACCAACACACGGTCGACCGCATTCTCCTGGCCTTCGTCTTTTACAGCCAAGACATCTGTGCCATGCGTGGAATCAGTTGGAGTGTTCATGCGAAATTCAGTCCTTTTGGCCTTTGCCGTTCTTCCCGCGCTTAGACTTGGAGGAACGCGCTTGTCGAGCAATGCTGCCCTTCTCTCACCAAAAACGACGCGATTGGCGTGTTTGGCGGGAGTGGTATTGATGGGTGCGCACCCCTTGGCCGCGCAGGATGACGCCGCCATGACATCTGGCGCGACAGCAGATGATGCTGATGAGGCGGAAAATGCATCTCCGACCAGACCCGCCCGCAGGCCCGGCCCGCTTATCAACCTTGCCGTGACTGTCCCCGTAGAAGAATCTGACCAATTGCTCGAAGAGGATTGCGAGGAAGAGGCCGATGCCGCTCGGATCGCCAATGAGATTATTGTGTGTCGCCAATTGGGCGAGGCGTCCGATGGATCTTGGGATAAAGGCGCGTGGGAACGCGACTATGCCCGTCGTACGCAAGGTGGGCGCACGCCGGACACATTCGGGATCGCCAATCACGGCAACGCAATCGGTTTTGGATCGGTCCCTCCTCCCGCGCTCATCATCGATGTGGAGGCGCTGCCCGATGCCCCCGCTGGCACGGATGCAGACCGGATCGCGCGCGGCTTACCGCCATTGGGCCGCGATGAGGAGCTTACGCCCGAACAAATCGCCGAACGCCGCCGCGCCTTAGGGCTGGACGCGCCGCCCGTGCCGACAGCGGAGTGATAATGGGATTGCGGCGCATTATGACAGTGCTGGCCGCTGCCTCGCTTCCAATTGCACCATTGGGTGCGCAAGAATCCGAAGATCCGCCGGCGCCCGATGATGGACGACTGGTCATCGATCTCACACAAAATGTGCCTGATGCGCAAAGGGATCGCCTGGCTGAAGAGCAATGCGAAGAAGAGGCCGATGCGGGCCGCATTGCCGGTGAAATCGTGGTGTGCCGTCAGTTGGGTGAAACCACCGACGGCCTGTATAATCACGAGGAATTTCTGCGCCGGTATGCCGAGGCCACACAAGGTAGCGGCACGCCCGATGTCGATGGCACTGGCCTGCCGCCCGGAATGGTGCCGTTGGTCACGATACGCGGTTGCTTCCTGCCACCGTGCCCACCGCCACCGGCGCTGATTATCGACGTTGAAGCGCTGCCTCCACCACCCGCAGGGTCAGACGCAGACCGTATTGCGCAAGGATTGCCACCGCTTGGCGAAGAGGGTGATGACGGACGCGGCCCAATCAGCGAAGAGGAATTGGGACTACCGGACCCTCGCTCAGTGCTAGAGGGGGAGTAGGACGCATTTACGGGCTTTCGGATTTAATTCGGCAGGATCGGCAGGACCAAGGGATCGCCGGTTAGACTGTCGGAGCCTTCGAGCAATTCTAGCGCGCGGCGGACATTCGCCTCTTGCCCTTCATGCGTGACAATCGCGACCAGCACTTCGCCGCCATCGCTCTTGCGGCCCTGTTGGATCAGGCTTTCAATCGACACATCACCATCGCGCATCGCGGCAGTGATCTCAGCCAAAACACCGGGGCGATCATTCACGGTAAAGCGCAAATAGGTACGCTCTGTCCGGTGGCCGGGTTCGGCTGCGCCTAGGGCAGCGAGCTGTGATACGGGTATCGAGAAAGGCGCACCCGTTTCCGCTCTCGCAATGTCGATCAGATCCGCGACCACGGCGCTAGCAGTGGGACCATCGCCGGCACCGGCACCCTGAAACAGCAACCGGCCGGAGAAATTGCCCTCTGCGACCACGGCATTCGTAGGGCCATCGACAGAGGCGAGCGGGTGGTCTTTTGCGACAAGGCATGGGCGCACCCGTTGCAATAGCTTGGGAACGCCACCCTCATCCTGCACATCGGCCTCTGCGATCAGGCGGATCACAAAACCCAGAGCATCGGCCTGAGCGATATCAGCAGCGCGCACTTGGACGATGCCATTGGTGGTGACAGCGGCAAAATCGACCTTCGCGCCAAATCCAATCGCGGCCAAGATGGCGAGTTTGTGCGCAGCATCCACGCCTTCAATATCAAAGGTTGGGTCGGCCTCGGCATAGCCCAGTGCCTGCGCTTCGGAGAGAGTTTCGGCGAAGTCGGCCCCAGTCGCTTCCATCTCTGACAGGATGTAATTGCAAGTCCCGTTGAGGATGCCGTAAACTTTGGTGAGCGCATTGGCGGATGTACCTTCGCGCAGACCTTTGACCACTGGAATGCCGCCAGCCACTGCTGCTTCGAATTTGAGCGGCGCACCCGCGTCTTCCGCCATTTCGGCCAGCGCCATTCCATGATGCGCAATCATTGCTTTGTTGGCGGTAACGACGCCTTTTCCCGCGCTCAACGCAGCACGGGACAAAGCAAGCGCGGGTCCATCCGATCCACCGACCAGCTCAACCACAATGTCCACATCATCGCGCGCGGCAAGAGCTGTCATGTCGTCTTCCCACGCGCAACCGCTGATATCGACGCCGCGATCCTTGTGTCGCTCTCGCGCGCTCACCGCGACGACTTTGATGGGTCGACCGCCGCGTGCAGTAACAAGCTCGCGATTGGTTTCGAGCAAGCGGATTACTCCTACGCCCACCGTGCCCAGCCCGGCGAGGGCAATGCGAAGAGGCGATGTGTCGGCAGTGTCGATCAAGAGGGCGCTCCGGTGCAAGCTGGCAAAATTAGCGTGGGGAGCGCTGGCGGCACAGCCCCTTCGCGTCAAGACCTAAGAGCATGAGTCAGCCCGGCTTAGGTGCCGTCCTCAGTAATGGCACGGGTGCACGGGCCCAGATCCTGCATCACAACCGCGTAATCGCTCTGCGCCAATCGCCGGGCGCTCGTATTGCGCGCCAAGTTAGCCGAGGAAGGCAATTGCTGCGGCAATGCGCAGGCCAAACGATACCAGCGCAACGTACCCGTCTGCGGCGGACGCGCAGCGGAATCGATGATCTCACCCCATGATACACCCCACACAGGATTCTGTCCGGGACGGCGTAGGACCGTGACCGACACGGGCGATCCATCGCGCGTCTCAAGGAAAATCTGCGTCTCCGATTCGCCGGTTAACGTGCCGGGAACCGCCAAAGCGTCGCGGATCCCGGTCACAACGGGAGGCCTATCGCGATCGACCAGATCAATAAGAATCGGGCGAAGGCGTGCCTCAAGCTCTTGCGAATAGTCGAGCTGGGCGTTTTTCCCCGTCAGCTGAATTGAGCCGGGCCGCCCCGGCACTGCGTCAGCGAACAGCATCATCTCACGATTTTTCAGCCGCTCGGGCTTTCCGCGCGCATTCAATGGTACATCGATCAGATAATTGAGCGATTCGCCCACAGCGCGCTGTCCGCCGATCAGAGCGAGCGTTTCTGCCTCAATATAAAGTCGCGCGAATCCGGGGGCCAAACCGGGCGCTCTTTCGGGTTCAAGTTCAATTTGGCGGCGAATCTTTGCGCGGATCACAAGGTCACTTCGCTCTGCCAAAGACGTTAGATCGACATAGGTGGCGCGTTCAGCCGCCGTTAGTGGAGGTAAATCGGAATCCTGTGCAAAAACCGGAACACCGCTCGCACCCAGCATCACAGCGCACAACGCTGCTGCACCTATTCGTTTGAAATTATGTGTTAAATTTGCGTTAATGACCGCCATCGTGCAAAAATCCCATATGTGTTTGGCGCAAAGCTACAAGCGTATTTCTACTCGAGAACCACGCCAGTGAATCGATGCTGAACCGATAAAGCGTTTGATTGCCTAAGTGTTGACCGTTAAAGCTCCAAGGGCTTGCAACGAGGTTGGGGACAAGATCGTTGCAAGATGAGCCGTTTCGGATGCATTTGGGAAGCAGGTGCAGATGGCGGCTTAATCGGGACTAGAATTACCCGCGAGCGCTCACCGGGTTGACGGGCGTCGCAGGAACCATTCAGGAACCGATTGGGAGACACAAGATTCTGGGAATCACGGCCCGGGTCTCAACTCTAACGCTTTGAGCGAATCAGAGCGTATGGAGGCGGACCTGACGTGATCATTGTGTCGGACAGAGTAATATGCCGGGCCTTGCCCCCTGTTGAAAAGGGCAAGGGGTTCGGCAACGTAATGGAGAGAAAGCAACTGGATGGCCTACGCTGACCAAGGAATGACGGGGAGCAAGATTGCGGCCCTCATAATAGCGATCGGCATCGTGGCTGCGATCGGTCTCGCTATGGTTTTGGGCTTGACCATCGACGTCGTGAAGCAAGCTGTTGAGCGCGTGACGACAGTCGATATCGAGGAACCCCCACCCCCCGAAGAACCGGATGAACCACCGCCACCGCCAGACGAGCCGGTATCGCCGCCTCCTCCGGTTGCGCCTCCGCCTCCGATCAGCGTCGCGGTAAACCCGCCGCAGATCGAGACGCAGCAGACGCCTCCGCCACCAGCACCAATTGTTCGCCAGGTTCCGCCACCTGCGCCAATTGCCGCGCCGGCTCCTGCACCTCCGCCACCGCCTTCACAGGCTCGCGGTGTGACAACACGCAACGAGCGTCGTTGGGCTGGCCGTATTCAGGACAACTACCCATCGCGTGCTTTGCGTGAGGAAGTTGAAGGGACAGTGGGTGTTCGCGTGACAGTAACCGCAGAAGGCCGAGCGACGAATTGCTCTGTGTCCAGCTCAAGCGGGTCGAGCGTGCTAGATCAGGCCGCATGCCGGGGAATGGAGCGCTATGCGCGTTTCAACGCGGCGTTGGACGATGCAGGCAACCCGATAGCGGCTACCTACTCCACGCGGATCACCTATCGTTTGAATTGATGAAATATCGTAGGCGCTCGCCCAATAGAGAGCGGGCGGGCGTCTCGGGGAACAATCTTTTAATTAAGGAATACTCGCAATGAACCTTTACTATCTTGCAGCGGCAGCAGCCGAGACAGAAGTGCCGGAAAACAAGTTCGGCTTCATTCAGGCAATGGAAGAAGGCGGCCCGGTCGCTTGGTCGATCCTCGCCGTCATGGTCATCATGTCGGTTGGTTCGTTCTACATTCTGTTCACCAAGCTGTTCGAACAGAACAAAGTGATGAAGCAGTACAAGGGCGTTCAAACCAGCTTCTGGCGCGCGCCTACACTCAAAGAAGGCGCTACCAAGCTTGAGAAAAACAGCGCATGGCGCCAGATCGCTGATGATGCGATCGCTGCTGATGAAAAGCACGCCAAAATGACCGACAGCCTTGAAGCGCATGATTACATGCACGGTTCGCTGCAACGTTCGGAAGATTCGATCAATTCGTCGCTTTCCGGCGGCCTGTCGTTCCTCGCGTCGGTTGGTGCTACTGCACCGTTTATTGGACTGCTCGGCACGGTGATCGGTATTTACCGCGCTCTGATCAATATCGGCATCGAAGGTTCTGCTTCGATCGATAAGGTTGCGGGTCCCGTTGGTGAAGCTTTGATCATGACCGCGATTGGTCTGCTTGTGGCTGTGCCTGCTGTGCTTGCGTTTAACTGGCTGCAATCACGCAACCGTCGGATCGCAGAACTGCTCAACAGCTTCTCGACCGACATCCTTGCTTACATCAGCTCGAATGGCGCGGTTAAGCCTTCTGTGACCGCAGCACCTGCTGCACGCACGGCGGCTCCTAAGCCTGCTGCAAAGCCGGCAGCGGCTAAAAAGTAAGCCTTATTGCAAAGGATTGACGGGGGCGCGCCCGCGCCGCGTGTGCGTCCCCACTCCCCTTTGCTCAATATCGGTTTTACGCCGCAGCGCAGGTTCGCGCAGATTTTTGAATAAAGCTCACAGTTTGAGCAGTTAGGGAATTCACAATGGCGATTTCGGCAGGAGGTGGGGGCGAAACCCCGATGTCAGACATCAACACCACGCCGCTCGTGGACGTGATGCTGGTTTTGCTGATCATCTTCCTTATCGCGGTTCCAGTTGCGATTCAGACGGTCGAACAGCTGAGGATCCCGGTTTTTGAGTCGGTCGAATCGAAAGATAAGGTCGAGAACCTTCAGCTCACCGTCACCACGACTGACGTCAACGGTAACACAGCGTCGACGATCAACACCGGGTTCCAAGGGGCGACCCGCCAGGGCGAATGCCGGGTGTATTTCAACAATATCACTCCGGTCACTTCCGAAGAACTCTATGACCAAGCGTTCAACCGTTTGGACGCGATTGTTACCGCCGCTGGTGGTCCAGAAGCAATCATGGAGGATCCAGAGCGGATCCCACAGGTCCACATCCGTGCCGATGCAGAGGCTCCTTGGCGTTGTGTCGCAGGCGCGATCTACAACGTTCAGGCCGCTGGTTATCCAACGGTTGGCTTCATTTCGAACCCGGTTGATCCCGGCATCTAATTTCAGCTCAGCGCGCAACTTTGCGCTGGCATTTAAGGAGTAACTGACATGGGTATGGCCGGAGGCAAACTCGACGGCGAACCGATGCTGGACATGAACATGACGCCGTTGATCGACGTTTTGCTCGTGCTGCTCATCATGTTCATCATCACCATCCCGGTGGCAACGCACTCGGTTGATATCGATCTTCCGCAGGGTAATCCGCCACCAACTGACGTGATAGTCGATCCGATCAAGAACAAGCTTGTGCTGACACAGGCTGGTGAAATTCTATGGAACGCAGACCCGATCGACCAAGGTCAACTGGTCACTCTGCTTGAAGAGACCACACGGTTTGCAGTGGAGCCTGAGCTTCAGTTCGAGCCAGAGCCACTCGCCAGCTATGAGCTGTCGGCCAAAGTGCTGCAGGTTATCAAAGCATCGGGCGTGACCAAGTTCGGTTTTGTCGGCAATGACAAATATCGGGTGTTCGGTTCTGGCAGCTAAGCCAGTTAACGCTACGAAACATCAAAGGGCGGCTCGCAAGCGACCGCCCTTTTTTGTAGCCGCAATACAAGCACATGAGCACGCCAAAGAGGCGATGCGTTGCAATCGGCATACCAGTACGCGTTAGGCAACTTTTTGATATGTTGTATCACTCCTTCAGAGGCGCCCCTTAACCGCCTCACTATGAGAGGAGCTGCAACAATGCCCAAATCAATCACCCGCCCCAATATGTACGCACCCAAGGCCGAGCGCCCGATGAGCGGTATGAACGTCACCCCGTTCATTGACGTTCTGCTGGTCCTGCTTGTGATGATAATCATCGCGGTGCCGATAAAGGTGCATGAGACAACCGTGGACCTGCCCGGCCCGCCTGATGAGCTGACTGCCCCCCTGCCGGTGCTGCCTGAAAATACCGTCACGATCACAGCCAATGATCAATTGATGTGGAACGGCGCGGTCGTGACAAGCGAAGTGCTCGGCCAGCAAGTCAGCGCAGCGAGCGCCTTGGAAGAGGAACCGCTGCTGCGTTTCGAACCTGAGGCTCTGGCCAGCTATGACTTGTCCGCGCGCACCATCGCTCTGATCAAGGATTCAGGGGCGGAGCGCTTCGCGTTCGTGGGCAATCACAAATATGCATCGCTTGATTGACAAGTCTGAGGAGACGCGGGGATGGCAAATCTGAACCACAAACATGGGCGGCCCTATAAGGGCTTAAGACGCGCCAGCCCCGCGCTTCGCAAACGATTTGACCATGGCGAGCCGATTGCCAAGATCGACACGAGACCGATGGTTTTTGTGGCATTGTTTTTGGCAATCATGTTTTTTCTAGGTGCTGCACAAATCCGCCCGCACGCCTTCAACATTGACCTCTGGGATGGGAAATCGGCCAACGCACTCTTGGCGGGAAGTATCTATGCGAGACCCGATGGTTCCGAAGTGCCCATCAACCGTGTCACAATCTCACAAGACGATCAGATATTCTGGAATGGACATCCAATTCGCGAGGCAGACTTCTCCATCTTGTTGAGCGACGTAAAAGCCTTTGACGAACAGCCCATGATCGACTTCGCACCAGCTCCAAATGCAAGCTATGATGCGACTGTCAAAGCGCTTTATCTGCTCAGGTTAAGGGGTGTTCGCTTGCAAATTTCTGGATTGGAAGAGCATTGCCGTTTTGCCGGTGAATGGGGAGGAGCAGCTGCAAATCAGGACAGCAGCCTGAACGTTGCGTTGAGCATATTGGTGCCAGAACGAGCGTACGAACACTCGATCCCCGAAGGTGGTCCATGCAAAGAACAGTTTGTGGTTCAAGCGCCAAGCTAACGACCCTCCAAGTCTTCAAGCGGAGGATCAATCCGCATCGCTTCACCGACAAGGCTCTCTGCCTCCAACAACAGCTCATCGTCGACCGCGCCTTGAGGGACAGCCTCGCGGCCAATCATGGTCATCACAGGCACGGCCAAAGGCGACACACGGTCCAACGCGACATGGACCAGTTCGCTTTGCGATCTTTCCAGCAAATCGGCGAGCCGCCCTACATCGGTCATCCGCGCGCGGGCATCGGCCCATGCGGCTTCTAACAGCACATGGTCAGGTTCGTATTTCTTGAGCACATCGTAAATTAGGTCAGTTGAGAATGTGACCTGTTTGCCGGTCTTCTTCTTGCCCGGATGCTGGCGCTCGACCAGCCCGCTGATCACGGCGACCTCGCGAAAAGCGCGGCGCAGCAGGTGGCTTTCGGTGACCCATTCGGTGAATTCATGCGTCAGGATATCGGGCGATAACAGCGGTTTCGGGTCCTCCACCGGCTTTAATCCCCACACCGCCAGCGTGTAGTCATTTGCAACAAATCCGCCCGGCATCAGGCCGCGATCCTCCATCCGGCGGGTGATCAGCATGCCCAACGATTGGTTCGCGTTCCAACCCTCGAACGTATAATAGGTCGTATAATGCTTGCCCCCATGGGGAAAGCTTTCAACCAACAACTCGCCCGGCTTCGGCATGCGGCTGCGGTAATCCTGCACCTCCAACCATTCGCGGACGTCGTCGGGAAAGCGCCCCCAGCCCGCACGATCATCCAGCATCGCCTGCACTCGCGTCGCCAGATGCGTGGTCAAGGGCAGGCGCAGCCCGCCATAGCTTGGGATGGTCGCCGATTTCTTGGCCGCACGCACGATCACATCCATGTCTTTGACGCTCTCAACCTCGACGCTGAGCCCTGCAAAGAAGAACGTATCGCCCGCCGAGAGTTGAGCCGCAAAGCGCTCCTCAACCTTGCCCAGTTTTCGCCCATTCTTGAACCGCACAGTCAGCATCTCAGAATCGACGATAATCCCGGCATTCATCCGATGCCGTTGAGCTTGGCTGGGGTGCGCGAGCCGCCAAACACCGTCTTTACCGCGCACGATCCGTTTAAACTTGTCATAGGCGCGAAGGGCATAGCCACCATTTTCAACGAAGCTCAACACGCGCGCGAGCGCATCTGCATCAACCCAAGCATAAGCAAGCGAGGATTGCAGTTCGGCCAGCAACGCATCTTCGTGGAACGGTCCGGCACATGCACATGCCATCACATGCTGAGCAAGCACGTCCAGACCCCCTGGACGGAAATCCTCGCCGTCGCGCTGCCCTTCATCAACCGCATCCTTAGCCGCCATCGCTTCGAGAAATTCAAACCGATTGCCCGGCACCAGAACTGCGCGGCTGGCGGTATCGAGCCGGTGGCCTGCACGCCCGATCCTTTGGAGCAAGCGAGAGCTGCCTTTGGGCGCGCCCATTTGCACCACCAGATCAATATCGCCCCAATCGACCCCCAGATCGAGGCTGGCCGTGCACACCAGCCCGCGTAATTGCCCGGCCGCCATTGCGTCCTCGACCTTGCGCCGCGCCTCTTTCGACAGGCTGCCATGGTGCACACCGATGGGCAGATTATCCTCATTCACATCCCATAGACATTGGAAAATGAACTCCGCCAGAAAACGCGTGTTGGTGAAGACCAGCGTGGTTCGGTTGGCTTTGATCGCCTCATACAGTTGATCGACCGCCCAGCGCCCGGCGTGCCCGCCCCATGGAACACGCTCCTCGACGGGGAGCAGGATTTCCACCTCCGCTGGAGCGCCCTCCTCCCCCAGCACCAGATCGGCGGCGCTAATTTCACCAGTGCCATCAGCGGCTTGAGGCGCGAGCCATTCCTGATAGCTTAATGGATTAGCGAGGGTCGCCGACAAAGCCACACGCTGCATGTCGGGCGCAAGCTGTTGAAGCCGAGCCAATGCAAGCGCGAGAAGATCGCCGCGCTTACCGGTCGCGAAGGCGTGCACTTCGTCAATTACCACACGTTTGAGCGTGCGAAACAGATCTAGGCTTTCGGGATACGACAGCAGCAGCGAGAGCGATTCAGGCGTGGTCAGCAGCACATGCGGCGGCTTCACGCGCTGCCGTCTCTTGCTATCAGAAGAGGTATCCCCGCTGCGCGTTTCGACCCGGATGGACAGGCCGATCTCCTCAATCGGGGTCAGCAAATTGCGCTTCACATCATGCGCAAGCGCCTTCAATGGCGAGACATAGAGCGTGTGCAGACCGTCCTCTGGCGGGACGCTAGCCGACGGTGCAAAATCGCACAAAGTTGGCAGAAACCCCGCAAGCGTCTTACCCGCTCCGGTATCCGCGACGAGCAGCGCGTGACGCCCTTCGTGCGCCTTGGCCAACATATCGCTCTGATGTCGCCGCACCCGCCAATCGCGCACGTCGAACCAGCCCTGGATCTCGGGCGGTATTGCAGGGGTAGGAGGCTCGCCGGCCTGTCGGTTCACGCCCGCTGGCTCATGCGCCGTCGTAAGCGCTTTCGGTCACTTCGCCTTGTGGGGCTGTTGCTTCCAGCTCTTCGACACTCACACCCAACAGATCAGCCAACCGCGCCTTCTCTCCTGCATCAAGCTGCGAGTAGGATCGCCCTGCTGGGTATTTTGCAGAAACCTGTTCGATCTCTGCCATAACGTCAGGCATGCGCTGCATAACCGAAGGCATCAGTTCGTTCATCGCCGACATGACCTGAGGATCGGTGTAGATGATGTAGCTCTCACCGGCGAATTTGGCGCCGATATCCGTTTCGAAATAGGCGCTAATGTCGGACAATTCTTGCTTGGTGAAACGGGTCGCATAGGCGCGTGCAAGACCCGCCCGATATGCAGGCTCAACTTCGATCATAATCTCGGTGATCAATTCAAGAAAAGCAGCATTTGTTGCATCAGCACGCTCGCCCGCATCCGGGTCAAACAGGGCCATCGCCTCTTCCAAATTCTTCTCAGACAGCTCGCCCAGTTCAACCGGGCTTCTACCCGTTAATGCCGACAGGGCGATAGCCGGTACACCGGTTACATTTCCCATCATCGCATCCATCATCGGAGCCATTGTTTCGTCCATCACGCGGCCCATTGTGCCCTCTGGCATCAACCGCGTGACGACCTGCATAGCTAGCGGCATGCTTGCCTCTTGTTCAGGCGTTAGCGGCTCTGCTGTGCCAAACATGTCGCCAAACAATCCGCCAATCGCGGCGAGTTCTTCAGCGGTCGGCTCATCGCTTTGGACGTTTTGCGCAGCGGCGGGTGCGGCGCTGAGCGCGAGCGCGGATGCGGCAGTGAGGATCAGGCGTTTCATATGCGATCAGTCCTTGTTTGAGGTGTTGCTGTATCTATGCCCAAGGGCGCGTGCGGGTTCCAGCCCCTTCGCTAGTGGATGTCAGGTGCTGCAATAGGCGACGAGAAAGATGAGAGCAAAGACCCACCACAGACTCATCTTAAATTTGTCTTTGCCAACCGGGAGGGCATCCTTGATCAGAGTGACATCAGATTTGAGTGCCTGATTTTCTCTCTCAGTTTCGGAGACGTAGCCGCCAGAATGCTTCCACTCGACCGACTCAGCGTCGGAATAGATTTCCTCGGATAGGCCACCAGACGCCTCGCTAGGCACGTCATGGCTGGGCTTATATACGCCGCTATGCTCCCAAGGCGACTTGGGCTCTGGCTCTGGCTCTGGCTCTGGCTCTGGCTCTGGCTCTGGCTCTGGCTCTGGCTCTGGCTCTGGCAGGGCTTTTGCAATCGAGGGGACTGGGTCAAGCACTGGGGCAGGCTTGGGAGCAGATACGGGCGCGGGCACAACCTCCACCTCTTCACCATTCGCAATCCGCCGCGCTGCATCGCGCCGCATTTCGCTGGCCAAAAACAGCGCCTTCTCGCGGGCTTCGGTCAGCTCGGCAAAGGCGGAAATCCGCATCGACCCCGCGTCCAGGTCGGCGCGCTTCAAAGCATAGGCGGCATGGATCGCGTCACGGTCCGACACCGGCGCAATGCCTAGCGTCGACCACGGCCATACAGACCCGCTATCGGATGGTTCAGTGTCCAACGCTCTCCCCGCGTTCCAGCCCTGACAATTCCAACTGCTCATCAATTTGAGCGATTAGGCGGTCGAGGCCCTCAGCTGTATCGCTTTCAGCGCGCGCGACCAGCACGTCTTGGGTGTTGGAAGCACGCAGCAACCACCAACCGTCCGCCGTATTCACCCGCACGCCATCGGTCGCGTTGACCTCTTCAACACTCGGTCCCGGATTTGTGGTCAGCCGCTCAGTCACTTCGGCCATTGCGGGGAATTTGCGCACTTCATCAACCTGGAATCGCATTTCAGGCGTGTTGAGCATCGGCGGGATCGCCCCGCGCAGCTCAGTGACCGTTTTGCCCAACCGCGCAGCCGCGGCGATCAAGCGGACACCAGCATACAGAGCGTCGTCAAAACCGTAATATGTGTCGGCAAAAAAGACGTGTCCGCTCATCTCACCCGCCAAAGGCGAGCCTGTTTCCTTCATTTTGGACTTAATCAAAGAGTGGCCGGTCTTCCACATAAGCGGCTCTCCGCCATGCGCCGCGACATGATCGAACAGAGCCCGGCTGGCCTTAACATCTGCAATGATTGTAGCGCCTTGGTGGGTTTTCAGGACATCTTCGGCATAGATCATCAACAGCTGATCGCCCCAAATCACCCGCCCCTCTCCATCGATAGCGCCGATCCGGTCACCATCGCCGTCAAAAGCCACTCCAAAATCGAGGTTCTTCTCAGCGACGAGCGCGCGCAGATCAGTCAGGTTCTCTTCAACCGTTGGATCAGGATGGTGGTTTGGAAAATGTCCGTCAACTTCAGTGAAAAGCAAATGATGCTCGCCCGGCAAACGCGCAGCCAGCATCTCAAGCGCGGGGCCAGCAGCCCCATTGCCCGCATCCCAACCAACCTTGAGGGTGGAGAGGCGATCAGCGGGAATATCGACCAAGCCTTCGAGCATGCGCTCGACATACTCGCCGATGATGTCGCATTCGGTGACACTGCCAGCTCCATCGAGCCAGTCGCCCGCTGCTGCCAATTCCCCGAGCTTTTGGATGTCGCTCCCAAAAAACGGTCGCCCCTGAAATACCATTTTGAAGCCGTTGTAATTGGGGGGATTGTGGCTGCCAGTTATCTGAATGCCGCCCTGTATTTCTTCGCTTGAAGCCTCTGCATAATACAGCATCGGGGTCGCGCTCATGCCAATCTTTACGACATCGCATCCGCTCGCGGTGAGCCCTTCGACAAGAGCGTGTTCGAGCATCGGTGAACTGACCCGGCCATCATAACCAACCGCGACTATGGGGCTTGCTCCTTCACCTTCGGCTCTGCGCAACAATGTCCCAAAACCGCGCCCAATCGCGCGCGCATCGTCGGGGCCAAGCGTCTCTCCGATAATCCCGCGAATATCGTATTCACGCAGCACGGTTTGGTCGAATTGGTAAGCCATCGGGGGCCTTTCTTACGGGGTCAGTTTCAGGTCGCTCAGTGATTGCAGATTAAATGTGTCATTGCCGCGATCACTGTTCAAGTGGGGGATCGGGCAGCTCATCCAGCAACAGGTCGCGCGCATCATTGGCCTCATGGACCTGAGCGTTTGAACCACCCTTATCAGGGTGCACCATCGCGATCAGACGCTTATGTGCCGCTAATATCTCTGCATGGCTTGCACCCTCTTCCACCGCCAGAACCTTGCGCGCATTGAACACCGCTTGCTTGCGCGTGGGTTTTGACCCAATCGCGGTCCAAGGCCATTGGCCAAATGCCCAGCGAAAGATCAGGCAAACAACCAGCAATAGGACTGCAATTTTCAGCATGGTTCAAGCCGACTCCATTGGTGATTTGCGTTTCGAAAATTCAGGCAGATTGAGTGCTTTTAGCAAAGTGCGCAATTCTTGCCGCGCGACTAGGTGGCTGGTCCCCAGATCGCCCAATTGCCCCTTATCGAGCAGGGTCAGGCCGGAGGGAAACAGTTCGCGATAAATCACCCGCTCGGACAGGCCATGGACCACGCGAAAGCCGACGCGCTTGGCCATTTCGGTCAGCGCCCGCTCAATCCGCGCCATATTGCGCGCCTCGGTATAGCCAGTCCGGTTGCGGACCACGATCCAGTCCATCTCAGGCCGTTTTTCCGACAAAGTCGCACGGCTGCGCTTGACCCGCGCCTCCCAGATTAGTTCTGCGAAAAAGGACAATTTCTTGACCTTGAAAGTCTCCGGATCGACCTGACCGATAAGGTCGAAATCGACGAAGCTATCATTCATAGGCGTGACCAGAGTGTCGGCATTTTCCACCGCGCAACGGGCAAAGGGATCATCGCGGCCCGGATTGTCGATGATCAGGAAATCGCAATCCTTCTCCAACCGCGCAATCGCCACCAACAATGCCTGCTCGCTACGCCCCTTAAACACTTCGCAAGCAGGTGTGGGCAGTTCAACGTCGCGCCGCTGCATGGTGCGGAAGCGATTTTCCATATAACGATGCGTCGTGCGTTGCCGCGGATCAAGGTCCAATACCGTCACCAACGCGCCCAGATAGGACAGCGCCACCGCGATATGCACCGCCGTTGTCGATTTGCCCGTGCCGCCCTTTTCATTAGCAAACACAATGCGATGCGCAGCCTTTTTTTCGGGAGCAGAAGCGCTCTTGCGGGTCATCGGGGCAGGTCTTTCTATCCAAAGCTTGGGTGTTGTGAGTTGGTGCGCACAATTGGCTTGGAGCGCAAGGCTTTAACCGGCTACCTGAGACACAATTTTACTGAAAGGGAAAGACCCGTGCAAACCGTTAGCACAATTGATGCGTTGAGAGGTCAGATAGCCAAATTGCGGGGGCCCGATGGTGCCAGCATCGGTTTGGTGCCGACGATGGGCGCGTTGCATGAAGGGCATCTGACACTGGTGCGCCGCGCGCGGGAGGCATGCGACCACGTAGTCGCATCGATCTTTGTCAATCCGACACAGTTTGGCCCTGGAGAGGATCTGGACGCCTATCCCCGCCAATTGGAGGCCGACGCTGCTATGCTTGAGGCGGAGGGCTGTGCGCTGATCTGGGCACCCGATGTGGCGGCGATGTATCCGCAAGGCTTTGCGTCCAATATCTCCGTTAGCGGTGTGAGCGAGGGGTTTTGCGGCGCGGACCGTCCAGGTCATTTTGACGGCGTCGCAACGGTGGTGTGTAAACTGTTCCATCAAGTCCTGCCCGACATTGCGTTTTTTGGGGAGAAAGACTGGCAACAGCTCGCGGTGATCCGGGCGATGGCGCGCGACCTTGACCTGACACAGCCGCATGCCCTCTCCATCATAGGCGTGCCCACTGTGCGCGAGGCGGACGGCTTAGCTATGTCGAGCCGCAATCGCTACCTGTCCGCCGATGAACGCGCCGCAGCAGCCACCTTGCCGCGCGCGATGAAGGAGGCGATTGCCAAGATTGAAGGCGGGGAGCAGGCCCCACCCGCCTTAGCCGCTCTTGAACAGCAATTGATCGGCGCAGGGTTTTCCAGCGTCGATTACGCAACGCTTGCCGATGCCGCTTCCCTTGCACCCATCGAGGCATTATCGGGTGCGAGTGGTCGCTTGCTCGTCGCCGCTCGCATTGGCGGCACGCGCTTGATCGACAACATGGCCGTCGGTTGATCGCCTGAGGAAATAGCAGATCATGTTAAAGCACTTTTGGGGGTCCTTGCTGTTCACAGCCATCTGCCTCGCCTTGGGCGGATGGTATGGGTGGACGGCTTCCGGCACAGTTGAGGGGATGCTCGGTGTCCTTTGGATTTGCGCGGTCCTCGCCGTGCTTGAGGTCTCGCTTTCCTTTGATAATGCCGCGGTCAACGCTTCGATCCTGAAAGACATGGACCCGGTGTGGCAGCAACGCTTCCTCACATGGGGAATCGCCATCGCAGTGTTCGGGATGCGCATTGTATTCCCCATCGTAATCGTGATGGTGGCCGCAAATCTTGGTCCTATTGATGCCGTCAGTTTAGCGCTCAGCGAGCCGGCCGAATACCAACGCATCGTTAGCGACGCGCATATTGGCCTGATGGGCTTTGGCGGAGCATTTCTCGGGATGGTCGGGCTCAAATTCTTCTTCGACTCCGACAAAGAGCTCAACTGGATCGCTGCCATCGAGCGCCCGCTGGCTAGGGTCGCGGATATCGAGGCCATTTCAATCGGTCTGGTGCTGCTGGCCACTTGGGCGACCTCGACAATGCTCGCGGATGCGGACGCACTGACATTCATCATAGCGGCGATTGGCGGATTACTGACCTATCTGGTGGTCGAGATCGTCAATCATGTACTTGAGCCGCCCACACCCTCAACCGGCGATGTGGCAAGAGCCGGATTTGGCGCGTTCCTTTATCTCGAAGTGCTTGATGCAAGCTTCTCCTTCGACGGGGTGATCGGCGCTTTTGCTCTCACCAATAACCTTATCATCATCGCCATTGGGCTGGGCATCGGTGCGATGTTTGTCCGTTCGATGACGATATTTCTAGTGCGCAAAGGCACAATGTCAGAATATCGCTATCTTGAGCATGGCGCGTTTTACGCGATCCTTGCGCTTGCGACGATCATGTACATTAACACCTTCGCTCATATCCCTGAGGTGATCACAGGCCTGATCGGTGCGGTCCTGATTGGGCTGGCTTTCTGGGCATCTGTCCGAGCGAACAGGAACGATGCGCAGAGCGGGGCCTCGCAAGCCTCTGCTTGACGCAGACCAGGCTTTGGTGGCAATGGCGCTGCTCCAGAGCGGGCGGGTATAGCATAGTGGTAATGCTCTAGCCTTCCAAGCTAGCTAGAGGGGTTCGATTCCCCTTACCCGCTCCAAAGCTTCTCCCTCATATAGCTTTTCTAGGTTTGCCGCCGCGCAGGGAGTGACTAGGTGCAGCGCCATGAAAACGCTTACCCATCTTGAACGGCTCGAAGCCGAAAGCATCCATATCTTCCGCGAAGTCGTCGCCGAGGCGGAAAACCCGGTCATGCTCTATTCGGTCGGCAAGGACTCGTCCGTCATGCTGCATCTGGCTCGCAAGGCATTCTATCCTGCACCCCCGCCCTTCAAGATGTTGCATGTGGCATCGGGCTGGGATTTTCAGGCACTGCTCGATCACCGCGATAAGACGGTGAAGGAGTATGGACTTGAACTGATCATCGCGCAGAATGAGGATGCCGAAGAACAAGGGATCAACCCGTTCGACACAGGCAGCGCACTCTATTCGCAGGCGCAACTGACCGACCCATTGAAGCGCGCATTGACCGAGCATGGCTTTGACGCAGCCTTTGGCGGCGGGCGGCGTGATGAGGAAAAGGCGCGGGCGAAAGAGCGTGTATTCTCCTTCCGCACCGCGTCGCACCGTTGGGACCCCAAGAACCAGCGACCCGAGCTGTGGAACCTCTACAACGCCAAGAAGAACAAGGGTGAGAGCATCCGCGTCTTCCCAATCTCGAATTGGACTGAGCTGGATATCTGGCAATATATCGCGCTGGAAAAGATTGATATCGTCCCGCTCTACATGTCGCAGCCGCGCCCAACGGTGGAGCGCGATGGCATGACATTGGTGGTTGATGATGACCGTTTCCGGCTTGAGGAAGGCGAAGAGCCAGTGACCAAATCGGTCCGCTTCCGCACGCTTGGTTGCTATCCGCTGACCGGCGCGACCGAAAGCGATGCGACGGACATGAACAAGATCATTCAGGAAATGCTGCTCGCGACAGGATCGGAACGACAGGGCCGCGCGATTGACAAGGGGCAGTCCGCTTCGATGGAAGACAAGAAGCAAGAGGGGTATTTCTGATGACCGCTCAAGACAGCTCCTTCCAAACCGATGCGTTAATCGCGGACGATATCGACGCCTATCTGGACCAGCACCAACACAAAAGCCTGCTGCGTTTCATCACCTGCGGCAGTGTAGATGATGGCAAATCGACCTTGATCGGGCGTTTGCTCTACGACTCCAAAATGATCTTCGAAGATCAGTTGGCGACCCTTGAAAGCGACAGCGCGAAACACGGCACTCAGGGAGACCAAATCGACTTTGCATTGCTGGTCGACGGGCTAGCGGCAGAGCGCGAACAGGGCATCACTATCGACGTTGCCTATCGCTTCTTCACGACAGAGAAGCGCAAGTTCATCGTCGCGGATACTCCGGGGCATGAGCAATATACGCGCAATATGGTCACCGGTGCTTCCACCGCTGACCTTGCTGTAATCCTCGTCGATGCGCGCAAGGGCATTCTGCAACAGACACGGCGGCACTCTTACCTGGTGCACCTTTTGGGCATCAAACATTTGGTGCTGGCCGTGAACAAGATGGATTTGGTCGATTACGATCAGGCGACTTTTGACGCGATTGTCGCTGAATACACCGAGTTCGCGCAGGAAGTGGGCATTGAAAGCTTCACCGCAATCCCGATTTCAGGCTTTAAGGGCGACAATATCACCGCCGCCCCATCCGCGACGACGCCGTGGTATGATGGCCCCGCCCTGATCTCTCATCTTGAGAATGTAGAGGTCGCGAACACAGCTGCGCAGGAACGATCTTTCCGTATGCCGGTGCAATGGGTGAACCGTCCGAACCTCGATTTCCGCGGGTTTGCAGGGCAAATCACCGGCGGCACAATAAAGCCGGGCGATGCGGTGCGCGTTGTCCCCGCTGGTAAAACCTCGGCGGTCAAATCCATCACAACATTCGACGGCGACTTGGACGAGGCAGTGGCGGGCCAATCGGTTACCATCACACTTGCCGACGAAGTAGATTGCAGCCGCGGCGATGTCATCACCGCCGCCGATGATCCGGCTGAGGTTTCTGACCAATTCTGCTCCACCATCGTATGGATGGACGAAACCGCGATGAAGCCGGGACGCGGATATTGGCTCAAAATCGGCAACCAAATGGTCACCGCAACAGTGCAAGCGCCAAAATATGAGATCGACGTCAACAGCCTCGATCATCTAGCCGCCAAAACGCTGGGCCTGAACGCCATCGGCGTCGCAGAGTTCGCGACCGACAAACCAATCGTGTTTGAGCCCTATGCGACCAGTCGTCAGCTCGGTGGCTTCATCCTGATCGACAAGTTTACCAATGCCACCGTTGGTGCAGGCATGATTGAATTCTCGCTTCGCCGAGCGCAAAATGTCCATTGGCAGCCGACGACAGTGACACGCGAAGATCACGCCGTGCTCAAGAACCAGCGCCCGCGTGTGCTGTGGTTCACTGGACTTTCGGGTTCAGGAAAATCGACAATCGCCAATGAGGTGGAGAAACAGCTCGCGCTGATGAACCGCCACACATTCCTGTTGGATGGCGACAATGTGCGTCATGGACTGAACAAGGATCTGGGTTTTACCGAGACGGATCGGATTGAGAATATCCGCCGTATTGGAGAGGTCGCAAAGCTGATGGCGGATGCTGGGCTGGTGGTGCTTACTGCCTTTATCTCGCCATTCCGCGCAGAGCGGCAAATGGTGCGCAAGATGCTGCCTGAGGGCGAGTTCATCGAGATTTTTGTCGATACGCCGCTGGACGTTGCCGAAGCGCGCGACGTGAAGGGCCTTTACAAGAAAGCGCGCGCTGGTGAGCTGGCGAACTTTACTGGGATCGACAGTCCCTATGAAGCGCCCGAAACGCCTGAAATCCGCGTCAACACGGTGGATATGACGCCGGTAGAGGCTGCGGAATATATCATCAGCCAGATTTTGCCGCTTAAGTGAGTGTTATGAACGACGCCGAACTCGCCGCGCATTTGGCCGCTATCGCTGGTCGTATCCTTGTCGATGTGCGCGATGCGGGCGTGTTCGCAGGCAAAGCTATGGGCAGTGCCGGTGATGCGACCGCAAATGAGTTCCTGTGCCATGCGATCCGCGCGGCGCGGCCCGATGATGGCTTGTTGTCGGAAGAGGAGAAGGACGACACGGCTCGGTGCGCACAAAGCCGAGTGTGGATCGTCGATCCGGTCGATGGCACCCGCGAATATGGCGAGAAGCGCAGCGATTGGGCGGTGCATGTCGGCCTGTCGATTGATGGCGTTGCAACCACTGGTGCGGTCGCATTGCCGGGTGCAGATAGCGGCATCGTCCTGCGCACCGACTCAGTGAACCCGCTGCCCAAAGCCGCCGAAACCCCGCGCTTTCTCGTCAGCCGCACGCGGCCTGCGAAAGAAGCGATGGCGATCTGCAATGCGATGGGCGGAGAGCTACTCCCGATGGGAAGCGCCGGTGCCAAAGCTATGGCCGTGGTGCGCGGAAAGGCGGAGATTTATCTGCACTCCGGCGGTCAATATGAATGGGATAGCTGCGCTCCGGTGGCGGTTGCGCTTGCGCATGGGTTGCATTGTTCGCGCATTGATGGATCGCCGCTGCAATACAATCAGCCGGATACGTACTTGCCTGATCTGCTAATTTGCCGTCCCGAATATGCTGAGAAGGTGCTGGAGCTAGTCGCTGATATCGGGTGATGCATCGGGTGACGGTGCAGGTTCCGGCTTAGGTTCAGGCGGCACAATCAGGACTTCTACGCGCCGATTTGCTGCGCGGCCCTCTTCATTGGGTGATCCATCGGGAAGAGCATTGGGCTGGACCGGATTTTGCTCACCAAACACGATCACGTCTATTCGTGTTTCATCAACGCCTTGATCGACCAACCACGCCGCAACAGCCAAGCCACGCTTCTCCGCCGCATCGGCGTTCACTCGGTCGCTCCCCGCACTGTCACTATGCGCGCGCAGCACTAGCGGGCCGCCCAATTCGATCTGTTCAGAGGTCAGCACACCCTGCAATGCCTCAGTCGCGGCCGCATCGATTTCTGCGCCGCCCTCGGGGAAGCCAATAGTCGCATTGAGAGGCTCGAGGATGGCCACCATCACCTCCTCTTGCTCTGCCTCAACATCGGGGCGAAGGATCGAGACGGTCTCACCTTCATCCGGCGACTCGGTTGTGGTGGGTTCCGGTGCATCCTCCATTGGATCAGACTGCACTTTGCACGCGCTTAACCCCAAAGCCAGTGCGGCAACCAGCGCGAGAGTGGGTCCAGGCCGTGCGAAATTCATCTGCATCCTCGTCATCTTCTATGTCGCCTGCGGTTTGACCGCCGCATCGCCTTTTTCAACCGGACGTTTGATCTGCGGGGGCGCGAAGGTGATGATCGTGTCGCCCGCACGCGGTTCTGGGCGAGTCGCATGAGTGAAGAACCGCAAAGCCCCAGAGGCCCGCACCAACAATAACATCGTCGCACTGTCCGGCAATTTCTCGCGCGCATCGTCGAAATCGAACTCATCGGAAAGCTTCGTTTTCTTGAAGACCCAGCCTTGGCGTTGATGTTCATTGACATCGCTGACGCCAAATCCTTCCTCGAACAGGGCGCGCCCGCGGATGCTCTCTGGCAGAGCATGGCGGTCATCGCCCTCGCTGTCTTCGCCGAGTTGATAGACACTATCGCGCCCGATCTCATGCGCGAATTCATTGCAAACCAGCGCGTTGTAAGCCTCATTTTCAGTCGCCGCGACCAGTACCTGAAACGGAGAGAGATCGAGATTGTGCTCGGTCGCCTCGTTGAGGATTTCACCGTGATAGAATGGCAGCCCTTCGCGCCGCGCGGCACCCAGACGCTGCCAGCTGGGGTCCACGATCATAACCGGTGTTTGGATCGCCTCCATTTGCTTGGCGAGCGCAATAGTCCACGGCGTGGAGCCGACAATCAGGAGGCCGGGGCGCGAATCTCCCTTGATACCGAGCAATTTGGCCACGATCCCGATGGTGAAACCGTGCGCAATCACGGTGACCACCACTACTGCAAAGCTAAGCCCGACAAGTAGCTGACCGCCTTGGATGCCGAGATCATCGAGCCTGAGTGCGAACAAGCCGCAAATAGCCACCAGCACAATCCCGCGCGGGGCGATCCAGGCGACGAACAATCGTTCATTCCAAGGCACATCGGTGCCAAGCAGGCTGATCAATACGGTCGCTGGGCGCACAAGGAACAGCAATGCGAGCAGGAACAATAGCGGGCGGATGCTGGTCTGAAGATAGGTCAGCTCCTCCCATTTGAGCGATGCGGAGAGCAGGATGAAAATGCCGGAGACGAGCAGAATCGCAACGTTTTCTTTAAAAGGATGGATCGAACGGATGCTGGCGACATCGCGGTTGGCCAAGGTGATGCCCATCACAGTGACCGCGACCAGCCCGGCTTCATGCTCAATCTGATTGGTCAGAACGAACACTGCGATCACGACGGTGAACAGGACCGGCACTTTGAGAAATTCTGGGATCGCGCCGCGCGGGAATAGGAAGGCAATTGCGCGCGCGGCCGCATATCCGACAAGGCCCGAAAGAATCGCAGCGATGATGAGCGGCGGGACCACATCAATCGGCGTTGCGCCGGGGTTTTCCTGTAAGAAACGAAAATATTCGTAGGCAATCACGGCACACAGGGCGCCGGTAGGATCGTTGACGATGCCTTCCCATTTTAGGATCGAGTTGGGCCGTGTCTGGATATTCGCCTGACGCAGCAACGGAATCACCACAGTCGGTCCGGTGACGATCAATATCCCGCCAAACAGCACAGCAACCGGCCAAACCAGCCCCGCAATATAAAACCCTGCAAGCGTGCCCAGTGCCCATCCGACCAACACGCCAACCGTGGCGAGCCGCATGACCGCTTTGCCCGAGTGCCGGAGTTCTTTGAGGTCAAGGCTCAGTCCGCCTTCAAACAGGATCAGCGCCACGCCAACGCTGATCATAGGGTCTAGCATATCGCCAAAGGCCGCTTCTGGATCGATCAGCCCGGTGATCGGTCCAGCGATAAAGCCCGCCGCCAACATCAACACAATCGCTGGCCAACCTGTGCGCCACGCAACCCACTGCGCGCCGACGCCTAGGGCGCCGACGGCTGCGATTACAATTGCTTGTGATTCCATTGAAATGGCGTTGGTCCTCAGGTCATATACGCGTAAGCGATGCGATGTGTTCCAACATGATTGCGCATCGCAATTTTTGTCTAGTCGCCTTCAAACTGCATCAGGGCAGCAACCTCAACCCCTGCTCCACGCAATCTGTCCGCTCCGCCAAGGTCCGGCAGATCGATCACAAACAGCGCATCTTGCACATTCGCGCCCGCCATTCTGAGCAATTCGGTTGTTGCAAGTGCCGTGCCGCCGGTCGCGATTAAATCATCGACGATCACTACCTTCTCTCCATCAGCGACGGCGTCGGGGTCCATCTCTAAGCGGTCCGTACCATATTCGAGCGCGTAGTCGATGCCGAGCGTGGTCACCGGTAGCTTTCCCGGTTTGCGCACCGGCACAAAGCCTACGCCTAGCGTCACCGCCACAGCAGCGCCGAAGATAAAACCGCGCGCTTCCATCCCCGCAATCTTCTGTGCACCCGCCGCGCGAGCAAGCATCGCCAAATGGTACACACTGGCCGCCATGCCATCACCATGCCCAATCAGCGTGGTGATATCGCGGAACTGGATGCCGGGTTCGGGGAAATCGGGAACGGTGCGGACTAGGGTTTTGATCTGATCCGGCGTCATAACTATGTCGCTCATATCGATATCCTTACTCGCGCTAACGCCACGGCCAGCGCCTCTGGGGCGATGATCTGTAGGCCCAAAAACAAACGCCCCGTGATCGGTAAAGGATCACGGGGCATTCGTATAATTGCAATGTGCAAAAGCGGTTACTTCTTCTTAGGCTTCATCCCGGCCCAAACCGATTTGTAAGACAAAAAGCCCAAACCGGTTGCAAACAGCAGGAACGCAATCACAAAGAAACCAGTTTGCTTGCGCTGGATCAGCGAAGGCTCACCCGCCCATGTCAGGAACGCAGTCACGTCAGCCGACATCTGCTCCGTGGTCGCCTCTGTGCCGTCGGCATAGGTCACGATATCGGGCAAAAGCTGCGGCGGCATGGCGATGTTGATGTTGTAGAAATATTCGTTGAAATACAGACCCGGCGGCGTTTCGAACTCGGGCGATTTCGCGACGTCCTCTGGATCGGGCTCATTGTAGCCCTGCATCAGCGAGTAGACATAGTGGACGCCGTCCTTGCGCGCCTTTGTGATCAACGAAAGATCAGGCGGGATCGCATTGTTGTTGAACGCGCGCGCTTCGACATCATTGGCATAGGGTGCCGGGAAATAGTCAGTGGGAATACCGGGACGCTCAATCGCTGAGCCATCCTTGCCATCGATCCCCGGAACCATCCAGCTTGCCGCCTCTGCGCGAACTTCAGCCTCGGAATAGCCAAGGTCTTCGAGATTACGGAAAGCGACATATTGCAGGCTGTGACAGGCCGAGCACACTTCTTTGTACACCTGATAACCGCGCTGCAATTGCTGCGTGTCCCAGTTGCCCATTGGCCCTTCGAAAGAGAATCCGCCCTCTGGCGAAATGTTCTCTTCCTGAAACGCGTAGTAATCGGGCTTTTCCGGAAATGCGAAATTGAGCGCACCGGGCAACAGCGACCACAGCAGCAGGACTGCAGTAAGTCCCAAGCCAAAGATGATGCCTCCAAGTCGAATTGTCATAACTCTGTCTCGTTCTCGGGTCGTTCAGATAAACGGGTTGGTGTGCAATTATTCGGCAGGCTGCAATGCGCCGTCAGGTGCATCGCTGTCATGCTTTCCAGCCGCCGGTGGAGTTGGCGGTGAGCCTGCATCATCGTCCTTCCCTAGCACCGCCTCGGTAATCGAGAATGGCATAGGCTTGGGAATTTCGATCTGACTGACGATCGGCAGGATCACCAGGAAATGCAGGAAGTAGTAAGCTGTGAAGATCTGGCTGAGTACGATAAACGGCTCTTCTGGCTTAGCGCCGCCAAGATAGAACAGACCGGCCATGCAAACCACGAAGATCCAGAAGAACACTCGGAACAGCGGACGGTAAGAGCCGGAGCGGACCGGGCTTTTGTCGAGCCATGGCAGGAAGAACCATACGAGGATTGATGCGAACATCGCGATCACGCCGAGCAGCTTCGCTTCGATCAAAACAATGCCGGTGAATGGAATCGTCAGGTCACCGGTAAAGGCACGCAGAATCGCGTAGAACGGATAGAAATACCATTCCGGAACGATCAGCGCGGGGGTCGAAAGCGGGTTTGCTTCGACCCAGTTATCCGGGTGGCCCAGCAGGTTTGGCCCAAAAAACACGATCGCGGCGAAGAAAGTCAGGATTAGCCCCAAAAACCAGCCGTCCTTGGCAGTGTAATAGGGATGGAAAGGAACGGTATCGCTCTCCTTCTTCACTTCAACACCTGACGGGTTTGACGAGCCTGGGATGTGCAGCGCCCAAATGTGCAGGATGACAACACCCAAGATCACAAACGGCAGCAGGAAGTGAAGAGAGAAGAAGCGGTTCAGGGTGGAATCGTTCGGCGCATAACCGCCGACCAGCCACACTTGCAGCGGCTCACCAATGAACGGGATCGCCCCGAACAGACCGGTGATCACCTTCGCCCCCCAGAAGCTCATCTGCCCCCACGGCAGGACATAGCCCATGAACGCAGTCGCCATCATCAACAAGAAGATGACCACGCCCAGCAGCCAGATCATCTCGCGCGGGGCTTTGTAAGAGGAGTAGAAGAACCCGCGGAAAATGTGCAGGTAGATCACCATAAAGAAGAAGCTCGCGCCGTTGGCGTGGCCATACTTCATCAACCAGCCATAATTCACATCGCGCATGATGTGTTCAATCTGGCCAAAGGCAACTTCGGTGTTGGCGGCATAGTGCATCGCCAAAACAACGCCGGTTATGATCTGGAACACCAAGAAGAACCCGGCGAGCACGCCGAAATTCCACATATAGTTGAGATTGCGCGGAACCGGATAGCCAGCACCGATCGCGCTGTAGACCAGCCGCGGCAAAGGCAATTTCTCATCGATCCACTTAGTGAAATCGTTTTTCGGTTCGTACTGATTGGCCCAGGCGAAGCTCATAATGCTCTCTTGCTCGTTACTCAGCGTTTGAAAAAAGGCGGCGTTTAGTGGTTACGAAAAATCACCCGACGCGGATGACGGTTTCGGATGCAAATTCGAATTCAGGTACAGCGAGGTTAGTTGGCGCAGGGCCTTTGCGGATGCGGCCAGCAATGTCGTAGTGCGAACCGTGGCAAGGACAGAAATAGCCGTCAAACTCGCCCTTGTCCTCACCTTCGCCCGCACCCAGCGGCACACAGCCCAAGTGGGTGCAAACGCCCAGCGTCACAAGCACGTCGGCATTGCCTTCGCCCAAACGATCCAAAAGCGTTTCAGGATCGCGCATGTCAGCGCTATCATCGGCTTGCGCCTCAGCGATCTCTTCTGGCGTCAGACGCTTCACAAACAAAGGTTGATCGCGGAATGTTGCCTTGATCGACTGACCTGGCTCAATTGAGGACACATCAACATCGGTGGTCGATGCGGCCAGCACGTCCTTAGTCGGGGCCATCTGGCTGACGAGAGGAAACAGAACCGAAGCCCCGCCAACGCCGGCGGTGCTGATGGCTGCAATATGGATCCAATCGCGGCGACGCACGCCGTCTTGGGCACCTTCTGCAGTAGAGGCCATAATCATGTACCCTTATTCATCTTGCCGCGAAAATGTCATTCACGGGCTTGGTCAGTCGCTCTTTTGCCGAACGGCGCCAGAGCTTTCGAGATTATCCTATTGGTGGCCGAACGCACGTGTCGCACATTCGATCCCGGTTGCGGCGCATATACGGCAAATCGCCGCAATTCCAACCGTCGTTTTGAGCATTGTGTGTTCGCTTGCGTGCAAGCGGCGTCAGGGGACCGCTATGATACTGATTTGCCGACCGTAATTCGGCTCTCCGTTTTGTGCTGCGCGGCGGTAAGAGTGGTAATGCGCATTATCGCAATAGGTATCACGCGAAATATCCGTAGTGACCGCAAGGCGAAGCGTGTGCAATTTTGCACTAACATAACCCGGAAGGTCAAAATGCCAGCGCGCAATTCCTTCGCGCATGGGGGCGTCCGCAAAGTGGCGGTCATCGCTGACGGTAAAGTTATCGCGGAATGCAGCGTCCACCTCGTAGCTGGTCTGCGCGATGGTTGGGCCAACAACGGCAACGATCCGCGCGCGCCGCGCCCCCAGCGCCTCCATCGCAGCAACGGTGTTATCCAGAACACTGCCGCGCTCATCGCCTACCGCTCCGCGCCATCCGGCATGGGCGGCACCCACAACGCCAGCCTCTCGGTCGGCGAAGAGCACCGGGGCGCAATCGGCGGTCACTATGCCGAGCGCGATATCGTCGCGCGCGGTGACCACAGCATCGGCAACGGGCCGACCTTCGGCGGCGTCAGGCCAAAGCTGGCCGAGCGTGACCACTTCGGGAGAGTGCACCTGATGCGGAGCCTGTAGCGGCGCACCATGCAGGATCGCATCCGCCGCTGCGCTCCGCAAATGCCGAACATCCTCGGCCTCACCCGGCCCGCCATAACCGAATTGATGCGCACCCCCTGCTGAACCGAAAAAGCCATGCGGCACCCCATCCAAGGCATCGGCGCGTGCGATGTCAAAGTTAGGGGTCACAGGCAGGTCGGGGCTCATGGGATCAGCCATCGAGGCTCCGGCTAACTTGCTCAAAGGTATCGCGCGACAGGTTCTCAGCCGCCGCAATGCGCTCCAGTTCCGCCTTCATCAACCCCGCACGCGCGGGTTCAATCCGCCGCCATTTGCCCAAAGGCGTGACAAAGCGCGCCGCCGTTTGTGGGTTGATCGGGTCCAGCGCGATGATCACCTCGGCGATCATCCGATAGCCTGCTCCCGACGCGTCGTGGAACGCACAAGGGTTACTGGCAAAGGCCATGTAGAGCGAGCGCACGCGGTTCGGGTTTGACATGGTGAAGTCGGGATGGTCCGCCAGCGCTTTGACTTGATCAATCACGTCCGGGTGCAGCGAGAGCGCCTGAAGCGTGAACCATTTGTCGACCACCAGATCGTTGTCTTTGAACCGGTCATAGAATGCGTTGAGAGCATTCTCCCTTTCTGGCCGGTCAAGTCCGCATAGCACCATCAAAGCGCCCTGTTGGTCGGTCATATTATCCGCGCCGTTGAATTGATCAAAGGCGAGTGTCCCTGCACGGTCCGCGTCACCGGACGCAATCAATCCTAGCGCCGCATTCTTGACCTTACGCGCACCGCGGCCATTCTCATCCGCATAAGGTGTATCCATCGCCCCCTGCCAAATCTCCTGCAACTCATCCAAAAGCGCAGCGCCGATTGCGGTCTTCAACCCCTCTCGCACAGTGTGAATTGTGCCGGGGTCCGCTTTGCGTTCACCGGTCGCCATCGCCTCGAACAAATAAGTCTCGCTCGGCAACAGCATCAATTCGCCGCGCATGGAATCGTCGAGCAACGCATCGGTTAGGATCGCGCGAAACGCCTCGATCAGCGCAGCCTCACCGCCATCGACGCTGTCCCCGCAAGCTTTCGCGACGAGATGGTTAACAGCAAGCTCCTGCAACGCCTCATAGCGCGCAAAGGGATCGTCGTCATGCGCGGCAAGGAAGCCGAGATCGGCATTGGCAAGCTCGCGTTCGATAATCACTGGCGCAGTGTATCCGCGATTGATTGAAACCACCGGATCAGGCCCGGCCAACGGGAGGTCAAAGGTCTGCTCCGCCTCACTCAGGACGATCAAATGTTCTGCACCCAGACTCTCCGAACCACGCGAATGCACAGCCACACGTAGGGGGATTGGCATAGGCTGCTTATCCGGCTGACCCGGTGTGGCGGGAACGGTTTGCGACAGCGTTAAGCGCAAAGTGTCTCCCACAACCTCCTGAACAACGGTGACCGTCGGTGTGCCAGCTTGGCGATACCAGTTGCGGAATTGGGTGAGGTCCAGCCCCGCCCCGTCCTCAATCGCGGTGATAAAATCCTCGCACGTCGCCGCTTCGCCATCGTGGCGGTCGAAATAGAGGTCGGTGCCTTTGCGGAACGCTTCCACACCGCACATGCTGCGCATCATGCGGATGACCTCTGCGCCCTTATTGTAGACGGTGGCGGTGTAGAAATTGCTGATCTCGCGATAGCTGTCCGGGCGGATTGGGTGGGCGAGTGGCCCGGCATCCTCGGGGAATTGTGCCGCGCGAAGGATGCGCACATCCTCAATCCGCTTAACCGCCTCGCCGCGCATATCTTGGCTGAACAGCTGATCGCGCAGGACCGTAAAACCCTCTTTCAAAGATAGCTGAAACCAATCGCGGCAGGTGATCCGGTTGCCTGACCAATTGTGAAAATACTCATGCGCGATCACGCCTTCGACGGCGTCAAAGTCGCCATCGGTTGCGGTCTCAACATCGGCCAGCACATATTTGGTGTTGAAGACATTGAGCCCCTTATTCTCCATCGCCCCCATATTGAAATCGGAAACCGCGACGATGTTATAGAGGTCGAGATCATATTCGCGCCCGAATGTGTTTTCATCCCACTTCATCGATTGGTGGAGCGATTCCAAAGCGTGATCGGTCCGCGCCAGATCCTCTGGACGAACCCAGATATTGCACTCAACCTCGCGGCCACCAACCGTGGTGAAAGGGCCGGATTTGGCGACCAGATCGCCTGCGACCAGCGCAAAAAGATAGGACGGCTTGGGCCATGGGTCGTGCCATTCGGCGAAGTGGCGGCCGCCGTCTAGATCGCCGACATTCTCTTTGTTCCCATTGCACAAGAGGATCGGAAAGAGCGCTTTATCGCCGACCATCCGCACACTGTATGTCGAGAGGACATCAGGGCGATCGGGGAAGAATGTGATGCGGCGAAACCCTTCCGCCTCGCATTGCGTGCAAAGCATTCCGTTTGAGGCATAAAGACCCATCAAGGTCGTGTTGGTGCTGGGATTGATCGTGGTTGCGATCTGGACCTGATGTGATTTGCCCAAAGCAGCGCCCGGTATCGTGACAACCAGATCATCGCCGTCGACGCCGCATTGCGCAGGCTTGCCGTCCACCGTCACACTGGATGCTTTCAAACCATCGCCGTTGAGGCGCAGTTCGGATGAGACTTCGGCCGCTGGATTGGGCTCAATCGTAAGCCGCGATGTGACCTTTGTCTCCTCAACCCCGAGATCGAAATGCAGCGTCGTCTGCGGGACCAGCCATGCAAACGGCTTGTAGTCAGCGCGCTGAATCACAGGCGGTTGAACAGGGGTCGGGGCGCCATCGGCCAGTTGAGCGTTGCCTTCGGGGTTTGTCGGGGTAGCAGCAATATCCATAAGTGTTGATTTAGATTGATTTCAGCCCGCGTCCAGCGTCACAAGGCTCGCATGCAACGATTGTTGATCTTTGGCCTTGGCTACAGCGCGCAGCGGATCGAGACCGCGATGAAGTCTCGCGGTTGGAGCATTGATGCGACCGGCAGTGCGGGCAATGTCGATTTTACCGACCGCGATGCGGTGTTAGCCGCGATGGAGCAAGCGAGCCATATCCTCTCCTCCGTACCACCTGATCGGAAAAGCGGGTTGGACCCGGTACTGGACCAATATGGCGAGGCCTTGCAGGGTCGGGCGCTGTACTACCTCTCATCTACGGGCGTTTATGGTGACCAACAGGGGGCGTGGGTCGACGAACATTCGCCAACCGGCATTGGTCGTCGCAATGCACGGACAGATGCTGATGCGGCGTGGCTGGAATTGGGCGCGCGCGTGTTCCGATTACCGGGAATCTACGGTCCAGATCGCAGCGCGCTTGATCGAGTGAAAGCAGGCAAAGCGCGGCGGATTGATCTGCCGGGTCAAGTGTTCAGCCGGATCCATGTCGATGATATCGCAAGCGGGATCGTCGCGGCTCTGACCAAAGATGCGCCTGCAGGGGCTTACAATCTGGGCGACGATCTGCCTGCCAGCGGCAATGCGGTGACCGAGCATGCTTGCCAATTGCTCGGGTTACAGCCGCCTCCGTTGGTGACTTTGGAAGAGGCGAACCTTTCGGAGATGGCGCGCGGGTTTTACTCAGAGAACCGCCGTGTTGCGAATGGCAAAGCCAAGCGGGTACTGGGCTGGACGCCGCAATATCCGACCTATGTCGAAGGCTTAGCGAGTTTGCTTAGCCCGCAAGGCTAAGACCATACCAATCACCGCGAGCACCATTCCGCCCGCCGTCAGAGCGGTCCAGCGATAATCCTCAAACAGCGTCGAAAGAAGCATCGCGACAGAGATCGTGAGGATCGAGTTGTAGGCTGTGCGCCCTGCCCCAATCTCTCGCACCAAATTGTAATGCAGCGGGAATGTCACCACCGATCCTATCAGCGCCAGATAGACGATCCCTGCCCAATAATTGCCCGAAGTCGGCAATGGCGGCGGACCCGCAGTCAGCCAAGCGAAGCCAAGATCAAAGACGGTGCCATACAGCATCGCCCATGCAAGCAAGCTCACCATGGGCACCGCGCGCCCCGTAGGATTGGCCTGAATCACATTGGCGACCGAAGCAGCGACAATGCCCAACATCGCCAGCGCGATGCCCCAACCCGGGTTTCCGCCGATTACGCCCGCTTCTGGATTGGCCAGCCACTCATGCACAAGCAAAGCTGAAACACCGACAATCGCAATCGCGCTGCCAACCAAAAATCCACCTTGAACTCGCTCGCCCAAGAACAAACGCCCGAACAGCGCGTTGGGAACCATCAGTAATCCAAACATCATCGCGACAATGCCTGATGTGACGTATAACTCCGCGTGATAGACAAACAGGAAATTGCCGCTGAATTGAAAGATCCCGACAAAGGCCGCGAGGCGATGCTCGGGCGCGCTCAGCTTCAACCGGCGCTTCATCAGAAAAGCGACCAGAAACAGCGCTGGCGTTGCCAATGCGAAGCGGTAGAATACCGACCAAGCGGCGGGCACTCCGTCGATCTGACCGGTGATTACTAGCCACGTTGATCCCCAGATCGTGCCGGTCAGGATAAAGGGCACAATTACCCGCCAGCTGAGCATATTGGTCTGCGTTGCGCTCACAGGGAGGCGATTGCCCTGCCGAGAGCCGCTGCGTCTTCAGCGCGCGTATCCCATGCAGTGACGAAACGCGCCGCGTCATCGCCCCAATCATAGAAAGCAAAATTCTGTGCGCGCAAAGCCTCTCGCTCGGCAGGCGAGAGACGCATAAACAGCTCATTTGCCTCAACCGGATGCATCAGGCGGTCGGCCGCTCCGCTCGCAATCTCGGCAGCCGCAGCATTCGCATGGCGCGCATTGGCCAGCCACAGATCGTCCTCCAACATCGCAAGGATTTGCGCGGCGAGATACCGGCCCTTGCATTGCAAATGTCCAGCCCGTTTGCGGCGATATTTTACCTCAGCGGCGCGTTCGGGGTCGAACAGCACCACGGCCTCTGCACTCATCGCGCCATTTTTGATAAAGCCGAAAGCGAGGCTTTCAACGCCACCCGCTGCCGTTGCCGCGCTGCCGCCCAAGAACGCCGCTGAGTTCGAAAAACGCGCGCCGTCCATGTGCAGGCCCAGTTTTCGGCTCTTGGCGAAACTCGTGAGCGCGGCAAGTTCATCGGCACTGTAGCTGCGACCATATTCGCTGGCCTGTGTGATCGCGATGGCGTGGGCCTGAACCTGATGCACATCATCGCGGATTGGGTCGATCAAAGCAGCGATGCCCTGCGGCGTAAGCTTCGCCCCCTCGCCCTCACACAACATCAGCTTCGCACCGTGCAGATAAAATCCCGGCGCGCCGCCTTCGTCGACCTCAATATGCGCTTCTTCGTGGCACACAACCGCGCCATGCGGTTGCACCATCGTGCCCAGAGCCAGACAATTCGCAGACGTCCCAGTCGCCGTCCAAAGCGCTGCGCATTCGCGTCCAAACAGGTCAGAGAACCGAGCATCCAGCTCTGCCGACAAGGCGTCGCCGTCATAGGGGCTGTCGGCGTTATCCGCAGCGCGCATCGCCTCCCAAACTTTGGGATGGACGGGTGCGGCGTTGTCAGAGAGGAAGGGCACGGGATCAGACATACCAACCGCCTCTAACTACGAATACCGTCAGCGCAAGCAGGAGCTAAACAAATGAGCGATACAAATGATGGCGTGACCATCACCCACGACGATCACGGAACGGGCGGGAAATACATCGCCCATGTGGCGGGACAGAGCACCACCGGTTATCTCGAATGGGAGCAGCGCGACGACGGTGCGGTGCGTATCGCGACGCATACGATTGTCCCGCCTGAGATCGGCGGGCGCGGGATCGCTGGTCTTTTGGTCCGACGCCTGATCGAGGATGCGCGCGAGCACAACTTCAAGATAGAGCCACAATGTTGGTATGTGGCGAAGAAATTCGACGAAAACCCGGACTGGAGCGATTTGCGAGCTTAAGCGCGCTCCAATTGCGAGAAATCAGTCGCGGCAATTGTCTCTAGCACGTCGCGGCGAACCTGCCTTGCTCGCTCCACCGGAATGCCTGGAATGGAGAACTGCCCGCCCGCTTGCCCCAGATGCAGAGTCGCGTAGCCGCGAAAGCGCGCAATAGGCCCCTGTGAAATCTGAGCCGAATGCAGCTTCATCCGAGTCGCGATTTGGCTGCGCGGGGAGAGCATCCCTTTGGTCGCCATGATCTGAGTGTAGTCCAAAGCGTGGCGTTGATATCGCCAGGCCAGAACATTGGCGAGCGCAGAGATCCCGGCCAGAACCAGCGGAATGCCGGTCGCAATCGCGGTCCAGTCGGGCGAATAGAATGATGTGGTGGTGAACGCGATGCCAGCCGCGATCAGGAAAAAGATCGCATCGCCCAGAGCATTATCGAACAGATAGGCCTCTGTCGCGCGGTGCCAATCGGCATCCTCGCCAGGCAGATGGAACCCGGCCGCCTCCACAATTGGCGCAATCTCATCACGCCGGGCGAAGGGCGCCACAACATGGCTGGATGCGCCCAAATCCTGAGCCAGACTGACGAAGCGCAAAGAATGCCAACCGAACCGGTAGCGGACAAAGCCTGTGCCCAGTTTCACCCCCTGCACTCGGTGGATCGGCATAACAACATCGGTTCGCGTGAACATTCCGCGCCGGCGCCGAAAGCCGCGCGGTGTGCGCTCCAGTAAGAAGCCCCATTCGCGCGCAAACACTCTGGCCATGCCGGTCGCCGAGCCGACGAAGAACAGGCCCGCCAGCGCGGCAATCGCACCCAAAGCCTGAACCCCAGTGCTCGCGCCGCTGATCTGGTCGGTTAGATTGCCGCCTTCGTCTTGAAACCAGTCGATCCAGATGTCCGGGTCAAAAAGCTCAATGTCGATAAGGCCACCTGCGGTCTGCATAACACCAAACAAAACCGCGAAAACAGCCAGCGAAAACTCGAAAAAACCAAAGGTGAAGAGCCTGCCAGGTCCCATTGTGAAGAGCGGCTCGGCCTCTTCGGCAGGCGTCAGATGCGCGGGATCCTCGCCCACCGAAACCGCAGCAGTCTCTTGCGCCTCTTCATCGCGCCGGGTTCGCACCAGACGACGCAATTCCTCGCCATCATCCTCTTTTAGGAAGGAGAGGCTCAAATCCTCGCCGCCACCGGCACCCGTTTCAAACTTTACCGCAACCAGCCCGAACAGACGCGGAATCAATTTTTGCTCAAGGCTGACGTCCTGAATGCGCTCATAAGGTACAGAGCGCGCCGAGCGGCTGAGCACGCCGCTCTCCACCCGAATATCGGCAGTGCCTATCGTGTAGGTCAGCCGCTTCCACTTTATATATGAAAACAACGCGGCCACCGCCAAGATAGCAGCCCCCACACCCAGCGCGATGAGCACGCCGAACCCTGTTGTGCCGGTACCAAAAGCGATGGCGACAACAGGCACAATCGCATTTTGCAAGCCCCCCACCGCGCCGACAAGGACGCTTAACGGGGCCGTGTTGCGCGGCTCCAATGTCCCAATCGAAACGGAACTCACATGCTTTCCCGTTTGATATGCGCGCGGATTTCCTCACGCATCTGGACCGCCAATTCATGGCCCAGCCCCGGCAGGCTGACAGAGGCATTGTGGTTGCCTGCGGTGTGCAACGTCATCGTCGCGATATCGAGCGCGCGCTCAATCGGACCCTGATCAACATCAATATGCTGGACCCGCCCAAACGGCACGATGGTATCGGAGTGAAACATGATACCGCGCACCACGCGCAGCCGGTCGCGACTAATCTGATACCCACGCGCATTGAACCGCGCGGCGGGCAGGCGGATGATCAGGAACAGCGCAAGCAAAAGCGCCGGCACTGCGAACACACCGGGTGGCAGGCCGATCTCAGGGCTCAGCACCCCTTCAGCGGCGAGTGCGGCAACCATCAGAACCACAGAAGTGATGACTGCGCCAACCCGCATCAGCAGTTTGTAATTGGGGTGCAGCTTGGTCAGTTCCACCTCGTCGTCCACATCGGTGATGATCGGGTTTGGCGCCGGTTCTTCAGAGACTTCGGGCGCCGCATAGCTGGCGTGTTTGGGATAAGGCGCGGAGGATGTTGGCAATGGCGCTTCGCTTTCACGGGGCGAAGACGCTTGCTGCGGCTGCTCTGGCGCAGGCTGACCCGCATTTCGCGCGCCTTTCGCCGCTTCCTCCCACGGATTGCCGCCGCTCTGGTGACCAAACAATTGCCGCGCGCGCTTGGACTGAAAGCCCCCGCCCGCGCCTTCTTCTGGTTTGTCGTCTGCGCCCTTGTCATTCATGCCAGTACCAATGCTGCGGTGTTGGCGCGCGTGCAAGTGCAAAGGTGATTTGCGCCGATCTTGCACTTGCCCCTATCGCTATTAGGAGGACGCCGCGGCGCGTCTGTGCGCATAGGATCACGTCAACGAAACCCCCTCAGGAGACAGACGATGACCACACTGCATTCAAGCCTCGGCCCCAATCCGCGTTTGGTGCGCATGTTTTTGGCTGAAAAAGGCTTGAAAGAGGGGACCGATTTCACCCGCGTCCATTACGACATCATCACCGGGGAGAACCGCCAGAGTGCGGAATATCTCGAAAAGAACCCACTTGGCACGATCCCCACGCTGGAACTGGATGATGGCACGTGCCTCACCGAAAGTTGGCCAATCTGCGAGTTTATTGAAGAGAAGCATCCAACGCCGAACCTGATCGGTGAGACTCCAGAAGAGCGCGCCGAAGTGCGCAAGTGGGCGCGGCTTTTTGATCAAGAAGTCGTGGTGCCGATGACAATGGGCTTTCGTGCGGGCGGCGGGCGTCTGATGTTCGAACCGCGCATGCCTGTTGTCTCCGCAGAGGCTGGCTCAGAATTATCCGCAATGTCCGATGAGAAATGGCGCGATTTCGATGCGGTTCTGGGCGATAGCAACCACTTTGCACTGGGCCGCTTCACCTTTGCCGACTTGCTCATCTTTTGCTTTGCCAATTTCGGCTTCACAGTAGGGTGGAAATTGCCGGAGGGGACGGACAATCTCGCGCGCTTTGTCGATCACCATAATGGACGCACCAGCGCGGGCATCTGGCAGGAAGCAGAGTAATGCCGGATCTTTCGGGGAAAGTCGCGATTGTCACCGGCTGCGCATCGGGCATTGGTGCTGCGACACTCAAACGGTTGCGAGCGGACGGTGCCGAGGTGCTTGGCACCGATATTAGCGCGGAGTTGGGAAGCGCCGTTTGCGAAGAAGCAGGCGCAGTGTTCGCCGCTCAGGATGTTGCCGATTTTGCCCTGTGGCCGGACATCGTCGCACGGGCAGTTTCGCTCTGGGGCAGGCTCGACATTCTGGTCAACAATGCAGGCACCGTCTCCACGCTTTCGATCGAAGATGTGACGGACGAGGCGTGGGACCGAATTTACAACATCAACATCAAAGGAACGATGGCCGGATGCCGTGCGGCCATCGCTGCGATGAAGGCCAATCCGGGTGGCGCAAAAGGCGCGATCATCAATATCGCGTCGACGTCTGCGATTGGCGCGCTTCCCGGAGATGTGGCCTATTGTTCGAGCAAGGGTGCAGTGCGCGTGCTGAGCAAATCCATCGCCACCCATTGCGCGCAAAAGGGATACAATATCCGCTGCAACACAGTCTTACCGGGGGCGACGGACACCAATATCCTTGCGCAGGCGGAGAATGTCACGCCCGGATTGAAAGAGGCGGTGGCCGCCACATCGCCGATGAACAGGCTCGCGGACCCCGCAGAAACGGCGGCTGCGATTGCTTTCCTCGCCTCGGATGAATGTCCCTATATGACGGGTGCAGAGATGCTGGTCGATGGCGCAATGATGGCCATACATCCAGGCTTTTAGGCCGGATTTTGGGTTGGGCTTTCCGCCATCCGCGCCAGATATCCGGTCTTGCCCATCTGCGCCGCCGTCCATGCAAAGACCGCCATAGCAATCACGCCTGACACCAAACAGACCGCAAAGACCGATATCGTCAATGATAGCGTGCCCTGTGTGGGGGCAAGCCAATCGCTGACCCAACCGATCAGCGCGAGGCCCAACGCCTGCCCGACCAGATTGTTAAAGAACAACGCAATCGCCACCGCGAACCCGCGCTGCCCGGGCTCAACTGCCGCCTGAATACCCGAAAGGATCGGCGCTTGGCTGGCGACATAAATCGCATATGCGATGGCAAAAAATCCCAAAAACGGCCAAAATTCGCTCGACGAAAGGCTAAAACCCAACGGCAGCACGCAACCGAGACTGACAATACCCGGCAGCCATGCACGCCAGCGTTCGTCTCTCTTGGTCAGCCAACCTGCAACATATCCGCCCAGGATCGGCCCCGGTATGCCGCCGATGAAAAAGGCCAACCCCAGATACAGTCCAACATCGCCGCTTGAGATGCCGAAATTGCGCATCATCACCGCAGCCATCCAGAACGCGAGCGCATAGCCAATCATGATCTGAACCGCCCAGCCGATGGCCAGGCCCATAAAGACCCGGTTTCCCGTCAGCGTCTTGGCGGTCGCCATCAAAGGCTGTTGATTTATCTCGGCACCTTTTGGCGCATATTGCCCGCGCCTTGGTTCGCGCATGGTGAAATAGACCAGCGCGCCGATCAAAATGCCCGGCAATCCCATCAGCATGAAGGCCCAGCGCCACCCAAACAGCTCATTCAATTGCCCACCGATTAGCAATCCGCCAGCCGTCCCCATGGTCGCGCCGATAGTGAGAAATCCCATCGCTTTGGCCAACTCATCGCGCCGGAAATAGTCAGCGACCAGACTTTGCGAAGCGGGGCCAGAGCACCCTTCGCCAACGCCCACACCCGTGCGCGCAAAAAACAGGGTCCAGAACCCCGTCGCAAGCCCGCAAAGCGCGGTCATCCCGCTCCAGAACGTGATCGCCCCTGCGACAATATTGCGTCGCACGGATCGGTCCGCCAGCCGCGCGGCGGGGAAGCCGATAATCACATAGGTCGCGGCGAACGCCAGTCCGCCCAGCAAGCCGATCTGCGCATCGGAAAAAGCGAACTCAGCCTTGATATCTTCGAGCAAGATCGAGAACACCAGCCGGTCCGCGATGGAAAACATGCTGACAAGCGTGAGCAGGCCGAGCACATACCAACGGTATGCCCCGCCCGATGTTTTCTCTGGATCAGTGATGTGGACGGGCATCCAGCCCATTGTCGACAGGGATCGTCAGCCCATTTAGGAACCGCGCATCATCACTCGCCAGAAACAGCACTGCGCCGGCCACATCGCGCGGATCGCCCAGCCCGTCTTGCGGCAGAGGACCGCTTGGAATGTCCATCAATTCCTCGCCCCCGCGTCCAGAAATCTCGCGCACCATCGGCGTTTCGATTCCGCCGGGTGCCAGCGCGTTGCAGCGAATGCCATACCCCTCATCCTGACAATGCATCGCGATGCTGCGGGTCATTGAGCTAATCGCGCCCTTCGCCGCCGTGTAGGCCGGGATCATCGGATACCCCATCAAGGCAGCGGTCGATGCCATGTTCACAATCGCGGAACCTCCACCACCATTCTCCTTATGGCGGTGCTTCATCAAAGGCAGCGCATATTTGCAGCCCAAAAACGTGCCATTCACATGGATATCGAGATGCAGCTTAAAGTGATCGAGCGAGCAATCCTCGATATTCTCAAAGATCACATTGCCCGCATTGTTGACCAGAATATCGAGGCCACCGTGACGCTCCTTGACCGCCGTCATGACATCTTTCCATTGCTGTTCGTCTGTGACGTCCAGCGCCATCGCATCGCCGCCAATGTTATCGGCGACCTTATGCGCTAACTCCGCTTCGCGGTCGGTCACGATCACAGTTGCGCCTTCGCTGGCAAGCCTCTCGCAATCCGCCTTGCCCAGCCCCATCGCGCCGCCTGTTACCAGCGCGATCCGGCCCGCCACTCTTCCCTGTCCAGAGGTATTCATCGCTCTCTCCCAAAAGCAGTGTGTTGGCGCGCAGACTATCTCGCGGCGCGCAGTGCACCACTGGCTAAAGCGATGATAAAAGTATGAGGTGCGCCCGGCCTTCCCCCCGCTATCGTGAGATCGGGAGTTGACCATGATTGAAGCCGCAGAAGTTGCTCGATTGAAAGCGCTGATGGAATGGGAGGGCACGCGCACCAGACCGCCAGAGGGCTTTCCCAAACTGCCCGACATGCCTGCCGCGCGGTACACTTCGCCGGAATATTACGCACTCGAACAAGAGCACATCTTTCGGAAAAGCTGGCTGTTCGCAGGTCATATTGATGAAGTGCCCGAGCCGGGCTGCTATATGCGCTGGCACAATGCGGGCGATCCGATTGTGATCGTACATGGCATGGATGGTCAGGTCCGCGCGTTCTACAATACGTGCCGCCATCGCGGGGCGCCCGTCGTTACCGAGGATTTCGGCAAGTCACCGAGGCTCATGTGCGGCTATCACAACTGGACATATAAGACCGATGGCACATTGGTGGGCGTGCCTGAACGGCAGGATTTTCCCGCTGACTTCGATATGAGTTGCCGGGGTCTGATCCCGGTTCGGTGCGAGATGCTGGGTAATGTCATCTTCGTGAACTTTAACGATGACGCCATGCCTCTGACGCAATGGCTCGGGCCGTTGACGAATGAATGGGACGAATTCGCGTTTGACAACGTCCGGCTCGCCTCGCGCCATTCGTTTGAGCTGAACTGCAATTGGAAGGTCGCGATGGAGGCCAATATGGAGGTCTATCACGTCCCCTTCATCCATCCTGAAACCGTTGCGCCTCTGGTCGATCCAAAGCGGAACTTGAACACGATGTACCCCAATGGCCATGCGCGAATGCTGGCCCCTGCCCCGCATCAAACCAACCGCGAACATGTTCGCGCGGTTGATAGCCCGCCTGAATGGCAAGAGATCGAAAGCGTGGGTGAGCTGGGGCGGACCTGCACTCAAAGCTACACTCTGTTTCCCAATTGGGTCTCACCGCTTTCGAGCTACTTCGTGCCGCCATTGGTGTTTTGGCCCACCTCGCTAACGACGACGCGTTTGGAGCTGGTGACGATGGCGCTGGATTGGGGCGATGGACCTGCGCCTGATTTGTGGACTGTACCCGACGATACAAAGCCCAATGGCCGCGATATGAGCCCAATCATTTTGGAAGACACGCAATTTGGCGAAGCAATCCAGAAAAGCATGCAAAGCAGCGCATTCCGATCCGTGCCGCTATCTTACCAAGAGGCTCGCATTTATTCTTTCCACCAATCGTGTGACAAGATGATCGGCGCCGACAATGTTCCTGATGATTTGAGAGTGGAACCCGTGATCGGCGATGAGTGGGTGTGGCCCAACGATCCACGCATCGCGCAAATGGAGAAGTCAGCCGAAGCCGCGGAGTGAGGTGCCAAAGCACTGCTCAAATCACTAGGACTCCCGCCTTCCCTTTACGTAAGATGACGCTACGGAAAAGGCGTTTTACGCAAGATTGTGGCCAAATAGACGCACTTTGCGACAGTCCCTAGCGCTTTTGCTAGATGAGTGCGCACTGCCCTCTCCATACACTCCATTCCATGCTGAGAGCCGCATAACAAGCGGCGCGGGCGTCTTGGGGAATTGGGGTGTCAGGCATTGTCGGCGCCCCGAAAGGGAGAGAGCATGATGACCACTTTTAACACCCGAATTGCCACAAAATCCGGCTTGCGCCGCGCTTTGATGAGCGGCGCTGCGATTGCAGCTTTTGCAAGCGCCCCGCAGGTCGCTTTGGCTCAGGATAGCGAAACGGACGCCGCCGAAGAAAACGATTTTGACGACCGGGTGATCGTGGTCCAGGCGCGGCGCCAAAACGAAACTTTGCAAGAAGTCCCCGTGACAGTGACAGTGATCGGCGGCGAGGTTCTTGACCGATATGGCGTTGATCAAGTCGCAGACGTGGTTAGCCGCGTTCCAACGCTGAATGTTCAGGTTGGCGGCTCGGGTTCAGGCGGTCAACTCAGCTTGCGCGGAGTTGGCTCTTCCAACATCTCATCCTCATTCGACAGTGCGGTCGCGTTTGATTTTGACGGGGTACAGGTTTCAACCATGCGCCTGGTGCAGGCGGGCTTTTTCGACACCGCACAGATCGACGTGTTGAAAGGTCCGCAATCCTTGTTCTTCGGTAAATCGGCATCAGCGGGCGTGTTTGCGATCCGCTCCGCTGACCCGACCGCCACTTGGGAAATTGGCGGAGACGCACAATACGAATTTGAAGAAAAAGGCTACACTGTCGGCGGGTTCATTTCTGGACCTCTGACAGACACGCTCGGCATTCGTGTCGCCGCGCAATATAATGACATCGAAGATTTCGTCGATCTCCAGCCCGGAACGCCGACGGTCCATGGCGACAGCCGCTCCAGCTCCAACTTTGTTGGGCGCGTAACGCTGGCCTTCGATCCCAGCGACCGTTTCGATGCGAACCTGAAAGTGCAATATGTTCGCAACGAAAATGACGGTGCGATCAGCCATGGCGACATCAATTGCGGCGCCAATGGTGTGGCGGATTCGATCTTCCTGCTTGGCGGCGCGGTCATCATTGATCCGGGCTATGACTGCAATTCCACCGACGGTCTGCAATTCCTGCCGGATTCAGCAGCTGCGCTGGGCGCGTCCATTCCGACCCCATCCGCTGCGGTGGGCCGGAACGGTGTGCCCTTTGGCGAAACCGATCTGTTCTTTGCCCGGTTGAAATGGAATCTCGATCTGAGCGACAATCTGACGCTGAACTCGGTCACCGGGTATCTTGATCTCGATGCAACCGATTATGACTGCTATTCCTACGGTGGCCAATTTCCAGACGGGAACGGAGGCTTTTTGCCGGCAGGCGTTGGCTGCTCAGACCCAAACAACCAACTCCAACAATTCACCCAGGAAATCCGCCTGACATCGGATTTGGATGGCCCGCTCAACTTCATGGTTGGCGCGTTTTACGAGACCCGCGATTTCGTCTTTGATACAGCGGAACAGGCGGCGAATATTTCGCTGCTCGCACCTGACCCGGTCACCGGCTTCACGACCGATTATGACCGGCGGCACGAAACAACCACCGATGCCTATTCGGTGTTTGGCAGCGTGATTTTCAACATCACCGATCAACTCGAATTGTCCGGCGGCATTCGCTACACGGACGAAGAAAAATCGAACACGATCAGCATCCCGTATGTGCACGCATTCCTTGCTGGCGGAGCGTTCTTGAACTCAGGGTTCTTTACCGGGCCCATCGAATTCAATGATGACAATTTCTCGCCCGAAGTCACACTGCGTTATCAAGCGACCGACGATATCAATCTCTTCGCGTCGTACAAAACCGGCTTTAAATCGGGCGGGATCGACAATTCCGCGCTGCCTACAAACAGCCTGGCAACCGCGGCGGCGAACAACGATTTTGGCGCTTTGATCTACGATTCAGAAACGAGCGAAGGCGGTGAGATTGGTATCAAATCGCAGTTCAATGACCGCACGATAACCTTGAATGCGACCGCATATTACTATGTGTTCGACAATCTTCAGGTTCAAAACTTCGATGCGGTTGCGATCCAGTTTTCGACATTGAATGCGGGTGAATTGACCACGCGGGGTGTTGATCTGGAAATGGGCTGGAGGACGCCGATTGATGGCCTCTCTTTGTCTGCCAATATCGCATATCTCGACGCTGATTTTAGCGACACATTCGTCACTCAGTCCGGCGATGACCTCGATGGTCGCGGTGCGGCACGGGCCCCAGAATGGTCAGGCAATATCGCGTTCGATTGGATGATCCCGCTGGGCGACAGTTTGGAAATCGGCCTTGGCGGTAACGCGATTTATTCGGGTAGCTACTTCACCAACGAAGACACACTGAACGACTTCCGTCAGGACAGCTATATCGCCTTGGATGCGCGCGCCTCGATTGGCGATGCTGATGGCAGATGGAAGATTGCCCTGGTCGGCACCAACATCACTGATGAGATTTGGGCCAACACGACCGGTGGTCGTCCGTTCTTGCCGGCTGGTGGTGATGACTTTGTGGTCACCCAAAACCGCGGTCGGCAAGTGTTCGTGGAAACCAGCTTCCGGTTCTAAGAGGCGCAAACTCGGGACCAGAGGAACGGGCGGGACGAAAGGTTCGCCCGTTTTTCTTTGCGCAAACAACGCTCCTCACAAAAACACGCATTGCGTCGGGCGCGCCACTCGCGTCATCTTAAGCACAACTCTGGGAGAATACGCACTATGTCGCGCGCCGAATTGATTTCGATGACCCGCAGCCTGATTGAGCACGGCGCGGCAGATACGATGGAATATGCTGACGAAGTTGTCGCGATTCCGGCCAGCACTTATACCGACCCTGAACTGTTCGAGCGTGAAAAGCGCCAGATATTCCGCCGCTTACCTTTGATGGTCGCGCCGTCATGCGAATTGCCGCAGCCGGGCGATTACAAGGCGATGGACATTTGCGGAGTGCCATTGCTGCTCACGCGTCAACGCGATGGAAGCGTGGCGGCGTTCCTAAATATGTGTTCGCATCGCGGCAATCCAGTGGTCGCCACAGACACAACCGGCAACGCCTCACGCTTCACATGCGGGTATCACGGTTGGACGTTTAAGAATGATGGCGGGCTTGTCGGTGTTGCCTCGCCGCAGGATTTTGGCGCAGTGGACAAGGCAGCTTTGTGCCTCAAACGCTTCCCCGTACACGAAAGCGCTGGGTTGATTTGGGCCACGCTCGACACAGAATCAAAGCTGCCGATTGCTGACTATCTTTGCGGCTATGACGCGCTGCTCGAAACATTCGGCTTTGACGGCTGGACCCTGTTTTCAAAGCGCACTTTGTCAGGGCCAAATTGGAAGACGGCCTATGACGGCTATCTCGATTTCTACCACTTGCCGATCCTGCACAAGGACACATTTGGCGCGGATTTCTTCAACCGGGCAAACTACTTTTTCTGGGGCCCGCATCAACGTCTCTCCAGCCCGTCAAAATTCGCGCAAAAGACTGGCAGCGACGAAATGCTCGATCTGTCGGTGATGAGCGACGACGAACTGCCCGATGATGCCCTGACCCAAGGGGTTTGGACGATATTCCCGCACATCTCAATCGCCAGCTTTTACGGCGGCGGACAGCGCGGGGCGCTCATCTCGCAGCTATTCCCCGGCGACACAGTGGGCGAGAGCTACACCACACAATACTATGTGATGGAGAACCAGCCCGAAACCGAGCAAGACATCAAATCCGCGCATGAACAGTTTGATTTCCTAGAGATCGTGGTACGCGATGAGGATTACGCGACCGGCAAACGCCAGCACGAAGCGCTGCAATCAGGCATGCTGAAAGAGGTGTTGTTCGGCAAGAATGAGCGCGGCGGACAAGTGTTTCACCAATGGGCGGCAAAGCTGCTTGATGCGAGTGATGATGAGTTGTTGGAGATTTTCGCGGCGGAGCAGCGTCAGGCAGCGGAATAGGCGCGCTCACCTTACGTCTTTGCTCGCAATCCCCACAATGCGGCCAGCGCAAGGCAAGCTGGAACAAGCTGCACATAGAGCGTGGTCAGCGAAACCGTGAAGGCACCGAAAATGCCCGCGGCAGCAATGAAGATCAAAAAGCATGTGGCGATGTTCCGTTGCCAACCCACATCCTTCACGAACAAAGACCAGATTAACCCAGCTGCCAAGAAGCCATTATAGAGGCCTTGATTAGCAGCCATTGCGCCGCCTTGCTCAAACAAGACCGCAGGCAGGTTGGGAAAGGCTCTTGGCCCGGCGCTCTCCCATGCGGTCATTTCAAACCACGCGATATAGGCATGGATGAGAGCGTTCAGGCCGACGAGAATTCGGGCGATAAGATGCATTATTGGCCTCTGTGCAAAGTATGATCGTAGCCGATCGCTTTGCGTTGCGCCAATCAAACGGCTTGTGGAAACCGCATTGCCCTACCCAAAGGCAGGCCGGAAATTGCTTTCGCCCCAATCCTGCCGCTTGGTCCAATCGCCCAGCGTCTCCAGCTTGCCATCCAGCTCTGGGAAGCGTTCGTAGACGTGGTCCATATCGACCTCGAACGGACGCGTGGGCGCATCGTTGTTGTATTCGTAAAACGCCTGAATACCTTTGGCGAATTCGTCGCGCATTTCCGCTGGCATCGTGTCGCCAGCGGCCTCTACCAGATAGCGGCCAAACTCCTCTGGCGTGCACGGATCGTATTTGATCGGCTTATCCAAAGCATCGCTTAGATATTGAGTGACCTGCTTACCCACCAGCCGCTCTGGCCCTCCAATATTCAGCCATGCGCCTTCCATATCGGGGCGATCAAGGCTCGCGAGCATAAAGCGCGCAACATCATCGAGGCTGATCCAGTTAGCCTCAAGCTCTGGGTTATGCGGATACACATAGCGCCCTTCGTCGATGATAAATGGTCGCGCCCAATTGGTCAGCAGGTTGTCCATGAAGAGCACGCTGCCAAACACGGTGCCCGGGCATCCAGAGCGCCACAAAGCATTGATCCCGGCGGTGTTGCCAGCGTACGTAAAAGGGTCGCCGGGACGATCAGGGATCCAGCTCGACGTGTTCCAGACCAGCCGTTTGACGCCGATCTCCGCCGCCGCTTTGCCAAGGTCACCGATCAGCACCGCGCGGTCTGCGCGCGCCTGCAATGGGTGCGTGTAGAAAACGTAATCGGTCCCTTCGAGTGCGTCTTTGAAGGTCGCGGGATCATACAGGTCCATTGGCCGCACTTCGACACGCTCCACCCCGTCAATCTTGGCTCCACCAAACGGGTCCTCCTGACGCGAGATTGCGCGCACATCATAACCCGCTTTGAGCGCTTGGCGGACCTGCGCCATGCCTTGTCGCCCGGATGCCCCGATTACTGTGATGAGTGCCATTTCCTATCTCCCTTTGGCGCTAAGGTTAGGAATGGGACGGGCACCACGCACCGGACCAAAGTGATAGCCGCCTAACAAAAGCGCGGCTTGCCCATGTGTCCTGCGCGCCGGACAAAGCGGGCATGGAAAACCGTTTTTGGCGTATTGAGCGCCGCCCTGAGGGCACCGACTTTGAAAGCGCATTGGCGCTGGTGGAAGAACCGCTCGCGCCTCTTGGCGAAGGGGAAATTCGCATTCGCAATGCGATGCTGTCGATGGATGCGGGCACGCGGTTGTGGCTGACCGACCGCGAGGATGGCTACCAGCCACCTCTACCCGTTGGCGCGCCGATGACAGGGCTGGTCGTCGGTGACGTGATCGAAAGCCGTGCGGACGGCTTTGCCGAGGGCGATTTAGTGCGCGCATTTGGAGTGTGGGGTGCCCTAAGCCAAGTGGACGCGGTGATGTCAGGCGCGATGAAGCTGGACCCTACAGTCGCGGATCGGCGCGCATGGTTCGGGCCACTGGGCATGAATGGTTGGACCGCATTATGGGGCATTGAACAAACCGGCGCTGCCAAGCCCGGCGAGCGAGTGCTGGTTTCCGCTGCGGCGGGAGCGACCGGAGTGTTGGCGATACAAATCGCGCGGCTGCTGGGCTGCGAGGTATGGGGCATTGCAGGCGGCGCAGAAAAATGCCGGTATCTTATTGAGGAGCAAGGCTGCGCGGGAGCGGTAGATTACAAGGCAGGCGATGTCGGCGCTCAACTGGACGCGGCGGGCGGCTTTGATGTCTATTTCGACAATGTCGGCGGCCCGGTGCTGGATGAAGTGCTGACCCGGATGAATCATTATGGCAGGATCGCGGTGTGCGGATTGCTATCCGACTATGGATCGGGCGAGCGCACCGCCCCGCGCGAATACGATCAAGTGCTCATGCGGCGGTTGCGGGTCGAAGGGTTCTTTAGCCCTGACTTTATGGATCAAGGTGAGCGATTGACCGCGCGCCTGCGGGCTTGGGTTGAATCGGGAGATCTGACCATGCCTTATGATGTGACACGAGGTTTGGAGAACACGCTGGATGCGTATGCCAAGCTGTTCACGGGCGACAATATCGGGAAAGTTATCGTGGAGTTGGAACAGTGAATGGAACTCTCGAAGACCGCGAAGCCATCCGCGACGTGATCACCGCCTATGCCCATGCGATTGACCGGCGGCGGTGGGGCATCATGGACCATCTGTTCCATGACGATGCTCAGTTTCAGTTCGGCACCATCATTGGCGATTGGCGGGGATTTGTCGAACAAGCCCGCGCAGTCATTGACCCATGCCTCATCACACAGCATCAGCTGGGCCAAGTTTTGTTCGGGTTTGAAAGTGACAGCGTGTGCCACACCGAAACCTACATGACCGCGATGCACACAATCCCGCCGGGCTATCCGCTGGCTGATGTCTTTCCGGATAAGGGCAAGGTCTACTCTGCTGTGATCGCAGGCCGCTATGTTGATCGGTTTGAGAAGCGGTCCGGTGCCAATGGACGAGAATGGCGCATGGCTCAGCGTACAGGCCTCTATGACTGGCGCGAGTTTCGCGACGTGGAAGGAGTCGACTTGTCAGACATGCCAGAGGGGTCCTGCGGCTATCACGATGAACGTGACCCCTCGACCTCTGCTGCTGCACGGTGGCTAGGCTAGCGTTTGATTGCGAACACCCCGCTCATCGTCGCAATCGGCTCGCCCGCTCGCATAATCTGTCCGCTTGTATAGGCGGTGCGTCCGCCCAACCGATCAATCCGCACGTCCCCCTCCAGCCAATCGCCGAATCGCGCCACGCTCAAGTAATTGACCTGCAATGTGATGGTCGACGGGGTCAGCCGAGGGCGCTCTGCATCGTAAACTGCATGGCTTAAGGCCACATCGGCAAAGGTTGACAGGACACCGCCATGAGCCGTGTCGGTATAGTTGATATGGTGCGCACAGATACGCAGCCCCACCAGCATCGGCATGCCATCGCGGCATTTAAGAAAATATGGCCCGCCATGGTCCAGGAAACCAGCTGAAAACTGTGCGGGCGAAAATCCATCCGGTTCCGGTGGTGCTGAATCTGTCATGACAACACGTGTAGCGCATAGCCCATATCGCCATCAGCTATGCATTGTGCCAATCCCATGATGCTGAGCGGGCGCGTAGTCACAGGGGCATGGAAGAGGACACATCTATGGTAGCGGCAACGTTCTGTGACATCGTTCATGGCCACTCACGCGATAGCGGCGACACCGCCGCCTTCACATTTGGCGATGAGGTTTTGACCTTTGATCAGCTTGATGCTGGCAGCAACAAGATCGCGCGCGCATTACAGGCGGCGGGAGTGACCAAGGGCGAGCGGGTCAGTTTCCTTGGCAAAAACCACCCTCTCTATTTCGAGGCATTGTTGGGCGCGGCCAAGATCGGTGCGGTGATGACCCCTGTGAACTGGCGGCTGGCGGCCCCCGAAGTCGCTTATATTCTTGGCAATTGCGAAGCGCGCATCGTGTTTGTCAGCGAAGGCTTCAGCGAGATGTTGGACAAGGTCAAAGGCGATTGCCCCCGCGTGGAACACGTTATCGGCATTGATGCGCCAGACCACGCAGGGACCGATTATCGCACTTGGCGCGATGGCTTGTCCGATGATCCAGTTGATGTGCCGCTTGCGCTCGAAGATGATGCATTGCAGCTTTACACATCTGGCACCACTGGGCGACCCAAAGGCGCGGTATTGACGCATGGATCACTGCTCCAGAGCCTCGATCCGGCATGCCATGGCGACAACATCCGCGATTGGCAGGAGCGCAGTGAAGGCGATGTCGCGCTGCTTGCGATGCCGTGTTTTCACATCAGCGGCTCTGGCAACGGTCTGACCACAATGATCGCGGGCACAACCTCGATTGTCTTGCCCGAATATGACCCGACACAGGCGCTGGAGCTGATCGAGAAATACAAGATATCCAAGATCTTTCTTGTCCCCGCGGCGATCCAGATCCTGCTCAACCATCCGCGTGTGCGCGAGGTCGATTTCAGCGATCTCACCCACATCACCTATGGCGCATCGCCCATCCCGCTCGAATTGATGCGCGAGGCGATGGAAGTGATCGGATGCGGCTTTGTCCAGATGTATGGGATGACAGAAACCAGCGGCACGATCGTCGCGCTCGATCCCGAAGACCACGTGCCCGAAGGCTCGCCCAAAATGCGCAGCGTGGGAAAGCCTTTGAACGGGGTCGAGATCAAGATCATCGATGCTGACGGCAATCTGATTCCCACTGGCGAAGTGGGTGAGATCGCCACACGGTCAGCCCGCAACCTGGACCGCTATTGGAACAATCCAGAGGCGACCAATTCAACGATCGATGCTGATGGCTGGCTGCGTACGGGCGATGCCGGGTATCTGGATGAGGATGGCTATCTCTACATCCACGACCGGGTGAAAGACATGATCATCTCTGGCGGTGAGAACGTCTACCCGGCCGAGGTCGAAAACGCGCTCTATGCTCATCCCGACGTTGCCGATGTCGCCGTGATCGGCGTGCCTGATCAAAAATGGGGCGAGGCGGTGAAGGCATGTGTTGTGTTAAAAGACGGTCAGCAATTGAGTGAGGCAGAGATGATTGCCCATGCTCGCGAACATATTGCCGGCTACAAATGCCCCAAATCGGTGGACTTTATAGAGGCTCTACCCCGCAACCCGTCAGGCAAGATCCTGCGTCGCGAGCTGCGCGCACCCTATTGGGAAGGCCGAACACGGGCAGTCAATTGACGCAAGAAACGGAGCATATTGCCGCTGGACTTGCGATACGCCAAGTCGCCTATTTCGTGCCTGACATCGAAGCGGCTGCCCGCGCGCATACCGCTCAATTTGACTCTGGACCGTTCTTCGTCTTCCGCAATGTTCCTCTGAACAGCAGCATTCATCGCGGCGTGGAACAACGCTTTGACCACTCATCAGCCTATGGCCAATGGGGTGATGTGATGATCGAATTTGTGCAGCAGCATGGCGATGAATCGAGCGCGATGCACGACCTTTATCCCGCCGGATCGGGGCGGTTTGGCCTCCATCACATGGCCGTTTTTGTCGATCAACTTGACGCCGCTATATCCGATTTCGAGGAGCGCGGGCTTGCCCTTGCCCAGCTATCGCAAACCAATGATGGCACTCGCTTCGCCTTTGTCGACGGCTCGGCGTCTTTTGGCCACATGATCGAGCTGTATGAGCCCAGTGATGCCCTGCTTGGGTTTTACCGAATGGTGCGGGATGCCTCGGCCAACTGGGATGGCAGCAATCCAATCCGCAACTTAGGAGAGTGAAATGGCAGGCGAAGCTCAGCGCGTGATTGAACAGTTCTGGAATGTTCAGGATGCGGGCGACTACACCAAACTCGCAGCCCTGTTTGCCGAGGATGCACTCCTAGAAGACCCCATTTGGGGCCGGTATGAAGGGCGCGAGGCGATCCTCGGCTTTATGACCACAATGGTCGCCGAAATGTCGACGCGCAAAATCCACTTCACCGTCGATGAAATTTGCGGGGACCATCACACCGCATGGGCGCGTTGGACCATGCACTCACCAGAAGGGGCTAGGGGTGGCGTTGGCATCTACAAGGTTACGGGTGGCCAGCTTACCTATTACCGCGATTATATGGACACGCCAGCGGAGAGCGAGTGACGCTCTAAAGCTTGCGATATTGCGGGTGATCGGGGCCATCGACGCGGTAGGTGGGGAGCGGGAATTCGGGGTCGGGTTCGAACATCGGCTGGTTCGCGAGCGGGCTTTTCCAGTCCACGATGTAAGTGCGCGCTGAAATACGCCATTCGGGTTCATCTACGCCTGTGACAGAGCGTTTTTCCCACTCATCCAAGTATCGTCCGCCGATCAGATCGCCCGCAATGCTGCCATCCTCTTGCATACGACCGCCGCCAAAGACGCCGTAACACTCGCTGCTTGCAAAACCGGCTGAATGAAACCGTATCAATGGCTGTGACAGCATGTGCCAGCGCCGGGCAAGGCTGCTTTCGGTTTCCATCACAACAGACAGAAAATCCTCTGCGCGCCCTGAGAAAAAGCCATATTCGATATGTGCGTCGGGCCAATAACAGCTCGCCTGCCCCTCTGCATCCAGCCAGTCGAGCGTGCGGCAATAGCGCTGTATCACTTCGCTGATGGCCTGTTTGTCGATCAATTCCTGCAATTTCGGGTCCACGGCATAACCTCCCCATTTCCGCCAATTGTGCACTCGCACTATCGCGGGGATTGTCGCTCCCGCGCCATAGGCACTTTGAGGAGGACACAGATGGCAAGTGAACCGAGCACAGCTGGCATCAATCTGTTCGATCCTGAGCTGCAACAATGCCCCTATGACGCGTATAAACAGCTACGCGATGACGCGCCGGTCTATCAGATACCGGGCACCGATATGTTCGTTGTCAGCCGCTATGACCACGTGCGCGAAGTGTTGATGGACCCGAAGCGTTTTCCCAGTTCCTCTGCCGAAACGCCGTTCCGCGCGTCGGCTGGCAATGTCGAACGCGGCGAGATGGTTGCGGCACGTTTTGCCGAAAAGGGGTGGGTGCCGGCACCGACATTGAACGGGCGCGATGATCCCAACCACAAACAGATGCGGGCGATGTTCAATCAGGCGTTCAAGCCATCGCGCATCAAAGAAATCGACGGCGCGGTTGAAGGTCTTGCCTATGAGTTGATCGACGGCTTTCTGGCCGATGGGCGTTGCGAATGGGTCAAGGCGTTTTGCGTGCCCCTGCCGCTGTTTATCATTGGCGAACAAATGGGCGCAAAGCGTGAGGATATGTGGCGGATCAAGCGTTGGACTGATGCGTTTTTCCAGCGCATCTCATTGATGCTGCCCGAGGACCAACACATGGAAATGGTCGACCGTGAGATCGAAGCGCAGCACTATTTCCAGCCCATCTTTGATCGCCTGCGCGAACAACCCGATGACACTTTGATCAGCGTGCTGGTCAACACCGTGATCGATGAATGGGGTCGCACGCTCACCGACAATGAGCTTCATGGGGAGATGATGGCCGATACGTTTGTGGGCGGCAGCGAAACAACCACCAATGCTCTGGCCGCAGGAATGAAACTGCTGATTGAGAACAAGGATGTCTGGCATCAGCTTAAGAGCGACCCCGATCGCTATATGAAGGTGTTTGTCGAAGAGGTCGTGCGGTTGGAAAGCCCGGTGCAATCGCTGATGCGGTTTGTGCGTGAGGATACCGAATTGGCCGGAGTAACACTGCCAGCAGGGGCGATGATCAATATCCGTTTTGCCGCCGCGAACAGAGATGAACGCGCGTTCGAATGCCCCGAAAAACTCGATCTCGACCGACCCAAGGCGGGCGCGCATATGGGCTTTGGATCAGGCACGCATCACTGTCTGGGCGCACCCTTAGCGCGGCGCGAGTTGATCTGGGGCTTCACAGCCGTCGTCGACCGGTTTGAGGATATGTGGTTTGCCGAAGGGAAGAATGATTTCAGCTATCACCCGCATTTCCTGCTGCGGAGCTTGAAGGAACTGCATATCGAGTTTGAACCGAAGAAAACCTAGGCGTTCGCCCGCGCGGCTGTGCGACCGGCGATATATCCGAAAGTCAGCGCCGGGCCGAGCGTCCCGCCTGCCCCTGCATATATTCCGCCAGTCGGACAAGCGATGGCATTGCCAGCGCCGTAGAGTCCCGCAATCGGCTGCCCATCATGGCCCAAAATGCGCGCTGCTCCATCGGTGCGTGGACCGCCATTTGTGCCGAGCAATCCCATGCGAATTTCCACGGCGTAAAATGGCGCACTGGCAACCGAGCCCAGCGTCACGGCCGTACCTTCGCGGCTACGGTCTCCATAAAAATGATCGTAAGTGCTGGTGCCGCGCGCGAAGTCCGGATCATGCCCTGCTTCCGCATGGAGATTAAAGCGTTCGACCGTCCGACAAAGCGCATCGCCGGGCAGGCCAATGATCTCGGCCAAACCTTCCAAAGTTTCGGCTCGCATCACCCACTCCGGCACCGGCTGACCCGGCAAGCGTGGGCCGATCGGGTATCGCTCAACATAGTTGGCATCGAACACCAACCATGCGGGCAGGTTCGGGTAGTCATAACTTTGCGGGTCGAATTGGTGGAATGCTCCGGCAAGCGCGGAATAATTCGCGGCCTCATTGCAGAACCTTTTGCCAGCGCGATTGACCATCAGGGAATGCGGCACAGTGCGCTCGATCAAGACAGGGGCAGCGCGCTGATCTCCATTGGGCCAAGGCATATCGGGCATCACCAAGGTAGGCGCCCACCACCCTTGGGTCATATTGCCTAGCTTTGCGCCGCTCTCCATGGCGAGCTTCAAGCCGTCTCCGCGCGCGGTCGGCGGGCTGGCGGGGGCATCCATTGGACCGCGCAGGAATGTCTGGCGCATGTCCTCATCCCATTCGAACCCGCCCGTGGTGATTATAACGCCGCTGCGTGCCGTCAGGGTGAACGCCTCACCCTTTCGGGTCCCTTCGATGCCGGTGATCCGCTCTCCGTCTTTGAGCAGCCGTTTGGTTTCCACCTCCAAGATCGGCTCGATTCCCCGATCCAGACACGCTTTCAAAAGTCGGCCAACCATCGCCTGACCAAAGCCGCGTTCGTTATTGGCCAATCGCCGCTGCAATTCTTCTGGTGGCACGACGCCGCTGCCGCCGCCCAAGGGCGTCTCCCGCAACATCATCGGCTTTGGCTCTTCAATCGCGGTGATGCGATCCGCCCAATCGCCCAGTTCGCCCAGCGCAAACAGGTCATGGTCGAGCGCGCGGCCCCCTTCCGGTTTTGCACCTGGACGATCGAGGTAATAATCGGGATAGCCATCCAGCAGCACCACTTTGAGCGCGCCTGCATCCTCCAAAAAGCCAAGCGCTTCAGGACCGGTATCGACAAACGCCTCAAGCGTCTCATCCACCAGATCACCGTGATCTAGGGAGTGAAAATAGGCGAGCGCCTCTTCGCGACTATCCGCCATGCCGGCGGCACGTTGGCGCGGATTGTCTGCGACCCAGATCACACCGCCCGATATCGCGCCGGTCCCACCGATCTGGTTAAACCGCTCGACCAAGGCGACCTTAGCCCCCGCCTCATGCGCGGCCAGAGCGGCGGTCATGCCGGCCGGGCCGCAGCCAAGGATTATGATATCGACGTCACTCATAGGATGGCACCATCGCGCGAAATTGCCGCAGAACAATTGCTCATTTTGGCATGGTGCATCGGCCAGCACAGCCCGCTAAGTATGGGATGAAGGAGAGATGCCATGAAACTCGAAGGCAAAGTTGCTGCAATTACAGGCGGGACAGCGGGACTTGGGCGCGGAATTGCAGAGGCATTCCTAGCCGAAGGAGCAAAAGTTGCTCTGTTTGCACGCAATCCAGAAAAAGGCGCACGAGTGATCGAAGAGATCCGGGCCCACCGCTCTGGCCCAGACCGTGCGATCTTCGTCGCAGGCGATGTGATGCAACAGAGTGATGTTGAGGGGTTTATCGACAAAACTATCGACGAATTCGGCACAATCGACATTTTGGTGAACAATGCAGGCGGTGCAGGCGACCTGCAACCGATGGTAAACCTGTCGGATGAGGCATTTGATGAAGCGATGAAGTGGAATGTCTATTCCACATTCTGGGCCACCCGCCGCGCGCTGCCCGAAATGCTTGAGAAGAAGTACGGCCGCGTGATCAATATGTCATCGATGGAGGGGAAACACGGCAAGCCCGTCTTCACTGCCTACACCGCGGCAAAGCATGCGGTGAATGGCCTCACCAAAAGCCTCGCACGTGAGGTGGGCGAGGCAGGCGTCACAGTGAATGCGATCTGTCCGGGCCTGGTGGTGACTGATATCATCAAGAATAACGGCCCCGAAACCGCGAAAGCGATGGGGATGGAGTTCGACGATATGATCACGATGTTCGCACAAGAAGCCGCGATCAAACGTCCCAACACTGTCGAGGAAATCGCGGCTGTGGCGCTGCTGATGGCATCCGAAGAAGGTGCAGGCATCACCGGAGCAATGTTCAGCGTCGACGGTGGGACCGCTCAGTTCTAAGCGCCGCTTAGCCCTCCTGCATTTTCGCCATCGCCGCGCCTACTGCTGCTTCGATATCCGCTGCCTGTGGGTTACCGCGAATCGTCACCCCACCATTGGGTTGAATATTCTGACCCGTAACAAACGCATGATCTCCGCACAGCCATAGGCAAGCATGGGCAACGTCCTCTGACGTATTCAACCGCCCGAGCGGATAGCGCGGAAGGAACGCATCGACGAGACCGGGCGTGGCAAATGCGCCCTCTGTCATGGGGCTTTCAGTGAATGCGGGTGAGACGCTGTTTGCACGAATACCAAGATGCCCGAAATCGTTCGCCACGCATTCGATCATCGCCTCACCGGCGCGCTTTGTGCCGATATAAGCCGCGTGATTGTTGATCGGAGCTTTCGTGGTGGCAGACGATAGCGAAATGATCGAACCGCCGGTTGGCTCTTGCTCGCTCATCACTTTCACGAAGGCCTGAAGGAAGTGATGGGTGCCTTTGAATTGCAGATCGGTGATCGCGTTTAGATCGTCCTCGCTCGTCTCAAGCAAGTTCGCCAGCAGGCCCCAACCCACACAATTGACCGCTGCGTCGACCCGTCCATATTCGGCCACCGCTTTGTCAGCCAACGCATGAACCGCAGTGCGGTCCGTGATATCGCACAGCGCATAAGACCCGCCAATTTCACTGGCGAGCGCGGCCAATGGCTCTTCCTTTCGCCCGGCGACCATGACCTTCGCCCCTTCGCTAGCGAAAAGCCGTGCCATCACCTGTCCCATATTTCCGGTGCTCGCGGCGCCCAAGATTACCGCGCTTTTGCCTTCCAACTGGCCCATTGCCGTCTCCTTTGTGTTGTCAGAGACCTAACACGGGGATGGCACCGTGCACCCTTCCCAAAAGTGTCCATTGTGGCGAAGCTCCGCGCGCTTGATAGCGGACCAGAGTAATTATCAGGAGAAAGCACCCATGTTCACCGGACCGATGGAGGATCGCCTTGCAATCCGCGAATTGCACGAAACCTATGGCGATGGAGTGGTGCGATTTGACGCGGAAACTTGGGGATCGGTTTGGGCAGATGATGCCGACTGGGATTTCATGGGAATGGAGATCAAAGGGCGCGAGGCGATTGTTGAGCTGTGGCTGGGCGCGATGTCCAACTTTGACGCGGTCAGCTTTCAATGCGTGCCTGCCTCGATTGAAGTGGATGGCGACCGGGCGACGTCGCGGTGCCAAACGCAAGAAGTGCTGAAAGGCAAAGACGGATCAACCCGGATGCTTGGCGGGCTCTACACAGATGAGCTGCAGAAGCGCGACGGTGCATGGGTTTACACCAAACGCGCTTTCAAAGTTGTCGCCGAATACAATCCTGCAGAGGAGAACGCCTGATGGCCAAGATCGTAATCGCCGCTCAAATTGACTTGGATCCGGCAAAGCGAGCCGAGGCTCTCACCAGCGCGCAGGTGCATATTGACGCCGCCCTCGCGCAAGATGGATGCATCGCCTATGATTGGAGCGCGGATGGCAAAAATCCGGCGCGGGTCAATGTGTTCGAAGAGTGGGAAAGCGAAGAAGCGTTGGCGCACCACTTTGCCAATGCCGCCTATGCCGGAATGCGCGATCACATCGGCACGTTTGGCCTGACAGGCGCAGCCAGCAAGAAATACCGCGTCGATGCCGAAGGGCCAGTTTATAACGCCGCAGGTGAAGCGACCGAGGCGTTTGACTGACGCGCGTCTCCTGCACGAACAAACGCACACTCTGGGCGCGATCCTAGCAGGCGGTAGCGCACGCCGTTTCGGCAGTGACAAGGCGCATGCGCTCTATGACGGAAAGCGGTTGATCGACCGGGTCGCGCGGACGTTGGGGCAGCAGGCCGCTCAGATCGCGGTTTGTGGACGCGAGGAGAGCGGTTTTCTCAGTCTAGCGGACAGGCCCGAGACGGGAATTGGGCCTCTTGGCGGCCTCAACGCGGCGTTGCATCATGCGAAGTCTCACGATTTCACCCATGTCTTGAGCGCGCCTTGCGACACGCCAGTCTTGCCCCATAATTTGAGCCAATCGCTGATCGGTGAAGGCTCTGCGATTGCGCAAGATCAACCCGCCATTGGTCTTTGGACTGTCGATCTTGCTCCTGTTCTGGACGCGTTTATCAGCTCAGGCGGGCGCTCGCTCTATCGCTTCGCCGAACATATCAGTGCTCGCCAAATCACCTTTGACGCGCCGATCCTCAACATCAATCGGCCCGAAGATTTACCGCATTAAAGTTTCAGCATCTGTTTGCCGCGGTTCTTACCCACGAACAATCGTTGCAAAGTGTCTGGCGCATTTTCAAAGCCGTGCTGAATATCCTCCTGATACTTCAGGCTGCCATCATTGACGAACCCTTCGAGCCGTTTGCGGATGGCAGGAAATTCGCTGGCCCAGTCGAGGACGATAAAGCCCTCCATGCTAGCGCGGCGAAAGATCAGGTTGAAGTAATTGCCCGGCCCAGTTGGCAGCCCGCCCGATTCGTATCGGGAGATACCACCGCAAATGACTACACGCGCTTTGGTGGCAATGTTGGCGAGCATATCGTCGAGGATCGTGCCGCCGACATTGTCATAGATGACATCAACGCCTCGTGGGCAGTGCTCCTTGATCTGCGCCTTTACGTCGCCCGCTTTGTAGTCAATCGCTGCGTCATAGCCCGCCTCTGAAACCAGCCATTCGCATTTCTCTTTGCCCCCCGCGATGCCAACCGCGCGGCAGCCTGCGATCTTGGCAAGCTGCCCGACAACGCTGCCTGTGGCTCCTGCTGCACCGGACACCAGCACGGTGTCGCCTGCGACTGGCTTTCCGATCTTGAACAAGCCGCAATAGGCGGTTAGCCCGGTCGTTCCGAGCACTGAGAGAACCGCTGTGGGCGACAAGGCAGTTTCAACCTTAGTCAGCCCTTCACCGTCATGCACCAGGCCTTCGGTCCAGCCGGTTGTGCCGAACACAATGTCACCGACCGCGAATTTTCCGCCATTGCTCACAACGACTTCACAAATGCCACTGCCGCGCATCACATCACCGATTGCCATCGGCGCCACATAGTCCGCGATGTTCTCCATCCATCCCTTTTGCGCGGGGTCAAAGCCCAGATAATGCGTCTTCAGGAGCATCTCTCCTGCGCCGGGATCGGGGAGGTCTGTATCAACCAGCTTGAAATCATCAGGTGCAATCCCGCGGCCGCGTGGATGTCCGTTCAATAGCCATTGGCGAGTGGTGGTAGGCATTGCGTCTGTCTCCTTGCTTGCACCCCTAATGCGGGCACCGCCGCGCGCCCACTACGGCCAAAAGTGTCAGTCGCTGCGAACGCGCGCTCTGGTATCGTCCAATGAAGGAGACTTGAGATGGGTGTAGAGACACACAAGACGTTCTGCCGGTTCTGCCACGCAAACTGCGCGATGGAAGTCGATGTAGAGGACGGGCGCGTTCTCGAAGTGCGCGGCGATCCCGATGATCCAGCCTTTGGCGGCTACACCTGCCTAAAAGGGCGCGAATTGCCCGATTCGCACAATGCCGAACACCGCTTAACCAGCAGCCTAGTGCGCAATGCAGAGGGCGAATTTGTCGAAACGGCGATGCCTGATGCGCTTGCTCACATCGGCGATGAGATTAAGCGTATAATCGCAAAATACGGCCCCAACTCAGTCGCCGTCTTCATGGGTTCGGGTGGCTATCAAAACAGCTCTGCAATGGCCGCTTCCCTCAGTTTCGCGCAAGCAATTGGCACCCGCAATTTCTACACATCCGTGACCCTCGATCAGCCCGCAAAGGTCTTTACCACTGCGCGATATGGCAAATGGGCAGGCGGGATGAACACATTTAGCGAGAGTGATGTTTCATTGCTGATTGGTAACAATCCGATCGTCTCGCACTATTCGCCGCCCGGCGGCGTCCCGCCGTTTAGCCCCTCGCGCCGCATCCGCGATGCGCAGGCCCGCGGCATGAAGGTGATCGTCGCAGACCCACGCGAAAGCGATGTTGCAAGGCTGGCAGACATATATCTGCCAGTGAGACCGGGCGAAGATCCCGCGCTGCTTGCCGGTATGCTGAATGTCATCATCGAAGAGGAACTCTACGACCGCAATTTCGTCGCCGCTCATGTCGATGGCTTTGATGAATTGGCCGACGCGGTGAAGGCATTCCCCCCTGCAATCGCCGCTGAGCGAGCAGGAGTAGAGACCGATCAATTGGTCGCCGCCGCACGCATGTTTGCAGGCGGCTCAAAAGGGTGCGCCGTCACGGGAACCGGTCCCGAAATGGCGGGCAATGGCACGTTGACCGAATATTTGGTTACCTGCCTCAACACAATTTGCGCGCGTTTCAAACAAGAAGGCGAGAAAGCCGCGATTCCCGGCGTATTTAACAACATTAATGGCCCTCGCCGCGCTCAGGTTGCACCGCCAGTGCCGATGTTTGGCGCAGAGGGCATGGCAAAGTCGCGCTTTCGCGGGCTGGGTCAGCTGGGCTTTGAGATGCCGTGCAATGTGCTGGCCGATGAGATTTTGACACCGGGTGATGGGCAAGTTCGCGCGCTAATCTCTGTTGGTGGCAATCCTGTGGTTGGCTTCCCCAATCAGATGAAGATGGTGGAAGCGCTCGACGATCTAGAGCTGTTTGTACAAATCGATCCTTGGATGAGCGCAAGTGCAAAGCGCGCCACAGTTGTGCTCGCCCCGTCGCAATGCCTCGAACGCGAAGACATCACCAACTTGTCCGAGTGGTGGCATGAAGAGGCCTATGCCCGCTACACCGAAGCGGTGGCGACGCCACCGGGCGATGTGATTGACGAATATGAGATGTTCTGGACACTGGCAAAACACCTGGGCGTCACAATGGAGCTTGCCGGAGGGCCGCTGCCAATGGATCACAAACCTTCCAAGGAGGAATTCCTTGATCTGATGGTAGCGGGATCACTGGTTGCGCCCAGCCAAGTGCGCCGCGATGCCACCAAAGCGGGCGGCGCAGCCGTGCTCTATCCCGATTTGCACCCCGATGTTGGACCAGTTGAAGAAGATGAATTCCACCGATTCGACTTGGCCAATGGCGATATGCCAGCAGAAATGATGCGCTATGCCGATGACGCGCCGACGCGTGCCGGGTTCGACTTCAAGCTGATCAGCCGGCGATCCAAAACGCGGTTTAATTCCATCGGTCATCCGTTGAAGAGATTGCAGGACAAGACCACGACCAACCCGGCCTATATCCATCCCGAAGACATCGCGGTTCTGGGCCTGGAAGAAGGCGGCATTGTCGAGATTACCAGCCCACACGCGACCATTCACGGCGTGGTCAAGGCGAGCGATAAAGTTCGGCGCGGGCTTGTTTCCATGGCCCATGCATATGGCGATGCTGATGCCTCGAAAGCGGATGTGCGGGAGCGCGGATCATCGACCAACAGGCTGACCAGTGACGAGGTTGATTACGATCCAATCACGGGGCAGGCGCTGCAAAGCGCGATCCCCGTCAAACTCGTCGCTGCTTAAACCTCCACACGCAAAGGACACTGCACATGCCCAATAACCGGCGCTTCCTTTTACAGCGTCGCCCCGATGGCGAACCTGTTCGGGACGATTTTGAACTGGTCACTGAACCCACGCCCGACTTGGCTGAGGGACAGTTTCTGATCCGCAATCATTACGCCTCACTTGATCCGGCGATGCGCGGGTGGATGGATGCGGGTGGTAACTACATGCCGCCAGTGCCTCTAGGCGCATCGATGCGGGCGAGCACGATTGGCGTGGTCGAAGAAAGCCGCGCTGATGGGTTTGAACCCGGCCAATGGGTCATGGGGCTTAATGCGTTGGAGGATTACTCGGTCGGCGAAGTGGGCGGCTTTACGCAGCCAATTGACCCGTCGCTTGTCCCGTGCGTCACCAATTACCTCTCTATCTTCGGAGCGGTTGGGATGACCGCTTACTTTGGCTTTCTCGAAGTGTGCGAGCCGAAAAAGGGCGACACCGTGCTGGTCTCTGGCGCCGCCGGAGCGGTGGGTTCGTTGGTCGGACAATTGGCAAAACTGCATGGTTGCCGCGCGGTTGGCATCGCTGGCGGGCCTGAAAAATGTGCGAAGCTCACCGAGAAATACGGGTTCGATGCAGCGATTGACTATCGCGGCAAAGACGAAGCGGCATTGACCGCTGCCATCGCAGAGGCCGCTCCAGATGGCGTCGATGTGATCTTTGAAAATGTCGGCGGCGAGATCCTTGATGCGGGGCTGATGAACCTCAATCTCTATTCCCGCGTCGGACTGTGTGGCTTGATCAGCGAATACAACACGCCCCCTCGCGGTGCGCGCAATCTGTGGAACTTGATCGTGACTCGCTCTTCGATCCGGGGGCTCTTGGTTATGGATTTCGTCGAGCGCTTTCCCGAAGGTGGCGCCAAAATGGGCGAATGGGCGGCCGCCGGGCAACTCACCATTGATGAACATGTCGATGAGGGGCTTGAGAATGCTTACGACAGCTTCATGCGGTTGTTTGCGGGCACAAATGACGGAAAGATGATCCTGAAAATCGCACCATGAAGTCACTGCTCGTCCTATCATGGGGGCACCCTTATGAAGCCGAACCCTTCGATGAGTTGATCCACAATCTGGGTGATTGGGACGTGACCCACTTACTCCATCCGGAGGCAGAGGAGGCCGTTGCGAACGGTGCGGCTCGCGATGTCGATGCAGTGCTATTCTACGATATGGGGGGATACGATTTTGCCGACGACTGGGTGACGTCGCGCCCGCCATCCGAGGGTTTTCGGCGCGCTATCGTGGAACGCTTTCAAAGTGGGCGCGGTGCAGTGGCGATGCATCATGCATTGGCCGGATGGGCAGATTGGCACGAATGGCACGAAATGTTGGGCGGACGGTTTCTTTACACGCCGGGGGAAGTGCGCGGGCAAAAGGTACCCGATTCCGGATATCGCCACGATGTCGAATATTCCGCGCAAGTGGTCGCAGATCACCCTGTAACTGAAGGATTGCCAGCCACCTTTCCCGTCTGTGATGAGCTGTATCTGGCAGAAATCTTCGAAGCCGATGTCGAGCCGCTGGTCCGATCCGACTATACCTTTACCCGCGACAATTTCTATTCCGCCGCGCTCGGCATTTCAGGCACGCTCTATTCAAACGAGGGTTGGGATCACGCACCGGGCAGCAATCTGGTCGCATGGCACAAACAGGTGACACCAAATGGTTCTAAAGGCGCGCCGCTGGTCTATCTGCAATTTGGCGATTCGCCTCAGACCTATGCCAACCCGCATGTTCGCCATATGCTGTCCAACGCGCTCAATTTCATTGCTGGAGAGACACAATGACACCCATCGAAACGATCACCGCCTTCATCGCCGCGTGGGACGAATTTGATCTGGAGAAGATCTATTCCTTTATGGCCGATGACATTGAATGGACCGATGTTCCCTTGTCGACGGTCAATGGCATCCCGGCGGTGCGGGCAAAGATGGACGCCTTTCCCGGTGTTGAGGCATGCGGTTTTGACATGCACCACATCGCGGCCAACGGTAATGTTGTCCTAACCGAACGCACCGACTGGTTCGATATGAAGGGCAAAAGACGCACCATCCGGGTCATGGGCACATTCGAATTGAACGATGATGGAAAGATCGCCCGCTGGCGCGATTACTTCGACAGCGCCGAATTTGTACGCGAATTTGGCGATCTGGCCGAAGGGTAACCGCGCCACTCCTAACACATTCGCGCATCGCGCTATGCCCACCCCATTGGCTAGGAATTGAATACGAAATTCCTTGGGATGGGAGCCGCCCGCAATGAACAAGCCTGAAGCGATCAAGGACACCAGTGTTTTTGCACCAGAAACGCTGCTCAATCCGTTCGACTATTACCGCGCTATTCATGAGGCCGGAATCACAATCGAACACCTGCCAGAGATGAACACCTTCGTCGTATACAGTTATGATCTGTGCAGCGAGGCGAATACCAAGCCTGAGATTTTCTCAAACGACTTTACCGTTTTGATGGGTGCAGAAGACGAAGAGATTCAGGAAATACTGAAAGATGGGTGGGACAATCCCCCAACCCTCCTCACCGCAGATCACCCGGTCCACACCCGGAACCGCAAACTCGTCAACCTCGCCTTTTCAGCCCCGCGCGTGAACGCGATTGAAGCAGACATGCGGACCAAATCGATCGAGCTGATCAAAACCATGGCTGAGCGCGGTGAGTGCGAATTTGTCGAAGACTTCGCGATTCCTCTGCCAGTTGCGATGATCGCTCAGCAAATCGGACTCGATAATGATCCCAAGCAGGTCAAGGACTGGTCCGACGCTGCTGTAGACCGTTTCAGTCAGATGGTCAGCCGCGAGCGGCAGCTGGAATGCGCGCGCGCTTTTGTCGAATATCAGACCTATATGAAATCGAAGATCGAGGATCGGCGCGCTAATGGCGGCGATGACCTGTTGACCGATCTGGTCGAAGCGCGGGTCGAAGGCGAGACACCGCTGACCGATGAAGAGATCATGTCGATCATGCAGCAATTCATGGTCGCAGGAAATGAGACAACGACGTCGACGATAGCGGGTGGGCTGCTGCAATTGATCCGCAACCCCGATCAAATGGCAAAAGCCAAAGCCGCAGCGGGAGGACGCGATCCGAAGCTAATCGGCAATCTGGTCGAAGAGGCTTTGCGCTATGAAACCCCTACCGCAGGCATGTGGCGGATCGTGAAAGCGGACACCGAGCTGGGCGGGACTGCGATCCCGGCGGGATCAGTGGTGCAGCTGCGCTATGCTGCGGCCAATCGCGATCCCAAGAAATTCGAGAACCCCGACAAATTCGACATCGAGCGCAAGAATGCCCGCGCGCATCAGGCATTCGGCAAGGGTCCGCATATGTGCGTTGGCAATATGCTGAGCCGCAAGGAAATGCTGGTCGCATTTGATGAGCTCTTAGAGCGGCTCGATGATTTTGCGGTGGCGGATGAGGGCGGGATCACAGTCCTGCCCAACATCCTTTTACGCGGCATCACACGCCTGCCCATCACCTTTTCCAGGAAGGGTTGATCGGCTCGTGAACTTTGATCTTTCTGAAGAGCAGGAAATGTTCTGCACCTCGGTGGAGCGGTTTGCCGCGCCGATCGATGTGGAAGCCCGGCGGAAATTGCGCCTCTCGCCCACCGGCTATGATCGGGATCGCTGGACTCAGCTCGCTGAGCTTGGCCTGATCGCGCTCGCCGCGCCAGAGGATGCAGGCGGCATGGGTGGCTCTGCGGTTGATTTGGCCTTGATCGGTGAGGCGATTGGCAAAGCGAATTCGCCAGACCCGTGGTTGGAGCATGGGGTGTTGCCTACCTTGTTGCTGGCATCAGCCGATGCGTCTGAGCCGCTTGAGAAAGTGCTCAGCGGTGAGGCCATCGTCAGCCTCGCTTGGGCCGAACGATCACAGCGCTACAACCTGACGCCCGCCAATGTGACGGCGCAGCGCGAAGGCGATGGTTTTGTACTATCGGGTGAGAAGACCTTCGTTATGGGCGCGTTGCTCACCGATATGTTTGTCGTCACTGCGCTGCTCGATGGGGAGACGGCGTGTTTCCTAATCCCGCGCGATAGCCACGGGGTGGAAGTGCGCGCATACAGGTTGGCCGATGGGAGCATTGCAGGTGAGCTAAAGCTGACCCGTGCAAGTGTCAGCACCGCATCGCAGCTCAATCTCGATATGCCCGCCCTTGAGTTGATCATCGGCGATGCGCGGCTTTACGCGTCCGCCGAAATGGTCGGGCTGGGTCAGCGATTGCTCGACGACACGCTGGCCTATGTGAAGGAACGTGAGCAATTCGGAGTCGCTATTGGATCTTTTCAGGCGCTCCAACACCGCATGGTCGAATGCTACTCAAAAATCGAACAGTGTCGCTCGATGCTTTACCGCGCAGCCCTAACCGACCGCTCAGACGCCGCTGCGTGGCAGCGCGCCACTGCCGGAGCTAAAGCGTTTATCGGCGAAAATGTCGACGCCGTCGCGCGCGAGGCGGTGCAAATGCATGGCGGAATGGGCATCACGGATGAGTTAGCCATCGGCCATGCGATGAAGCGGGTCATGGTGCTCGCCCGCCTGTTTGGCGACGTTGATACTGCGCTTGGCGAATACAGTGTTGCGGCATGATTGCGGCGCATTTGGGGAGAGTGTGATGGGACAGAAAATCGATCCGGAATTGTGGAGCGATGATGCTCAGCCGCATTTGATGGGGGGCAGACTGCCATCGGGTGAAATCGTCTTTCCCATGCCGCAAGGCGATGCGGCAAAGGATGTGGAGCCGCACAAGCTTTCGCGCACGGGTCGGCTATGGTCATGGACCACGCAAGGGTTCCTGCCCAAAGAACCCTATGAGGGCCCCGGGTCTGGTCCCAATGAAGGGCCGCCTGATTTCGTGCCCTTCCTAATCGGCTATATCGAGCTGCCCGGCGAGGTGATCGTTGAAAGTCGGATTGTTGACGCGAACCTCGAAGACCTGTCGCTCAACATGCCGATGGAGTTTTGCTTGGTGCCGTTCAACGCCTCGCACGACACGTTCGCCTACCGCCCTTCAAAGGAGCACACCGCATGAGCGAGAACGTCTATATTGTCGGCGCGGGTATCCATCCCTTTGGCAGAACCGAAGAGCGTTCAGGCCGCGAACAGGGGGTCTTTGCTGTGCGACAGGCGCTGGCGGATGCGGGCCTTGATTGGACCGATATGGAATGCGCCTATGGCGGATCGGCTGCGGCGGGCAGCGCGGATATCATGGTCAATGAGCTTGGGCTGACGTCACTGCCATTCACCAATGTCGCCAATGGTTGCGCAACCGGGGGGAGCGCATTGGTCGCTGCGCAACAGGCGATTGCGAGCGGGATGTATGATCTCGCGCTGGCGGTGGGGTTTGATAAACACCCACGCGGTGCCTTTAACGCCAAGCCATCCGATTACGGCCTGCCTGACTGGTATGGTCAGACCGGAATGATGCTAACGACACAGTTCTTTGCTCTCAAAATTCAACGCTACATGCAATTGCACGGGATCAGCCGTGAGACGTTGGGCCGGGTGGCGCAAAAGGCGTTTCAAAATGGCGCGTTGACCCCGCATGCGTGGCGTCGCAGCGAGATTGATCTCGAAACGATCATGAACGCGCCGATGATCAATGATCCACTGACAAAGTTCATGTTCTGCGCCCCTGCCGAAGGAGGCGTTGCGCTGATCCTGGCCTCTGAGAAAAAGGCGCGCGAACTGGGGGCGCTCAACAACAATGGTGCAGCAAAGATCGCGCATATTGCCGTGCGGACACGCCCGCCTGACAGTTTCGAGGTGTTCCAGCCGGGTGTCAGTGTCAAAGAAGGAGGCAAGCCCACAGTGCTGGCGTCGAAGGCCGCATTTGAGGGTGCCGGCATCGGCCCCGATGATATCGATGTCGCTCAATTGCAGGACACCGAAAGCGGCGCGGAAATCATGCACATGGCCGAAAACGGCTTTTGCAAAGATGGTGAGCAGGAAGAATGGCTCGCCAATGGCTGGTCACAGCGCAACGGGAAGCTACCGATCAACACCGACGGCGGATGCCTTGCCTGTGGAGAGCCAGTGGGTGCCTCGGGCTTGCGGCAAGTTTACGAAAACGTCGAACAATTGCGCGGCCGCGCGGGCGAACGTCAGGTGGCGGGCGCAGATGGCTCGGGACCAAAGACCGGATACAGCCATGTCTATGGCGCACCGGGCCTTTCCGCTGTCGCGATTTTGGAGCGCTAAATGACCAAAATGAATGGTAAAGTTGCACTCGTCACAGGCGGCGCAGAGGGGATCGGCGCTGCGGTTGGTCGGATGATAGTGGCAGAAGGTGGCAGCGTCATGCTCGCCGATGTTCAGATCGACAAGGCTCGCGAATTGGCAGCTGAGCTGGGTGAAAATGCTGACGCGGTTGAACTGGATGTGCGTGAGCTGGATCAGTGGCACGCGGCGGTCAAGACAACGCAGGAGCGCTTCGGGAAACTCAACGTCTTGTGCAACATCGCCGGCATATCCGAGCCGGGCAATGTGGTGGATGTCGACCTTGATAGCTGGCGGCGAACCATCGACATCAATCTGGAGGGGCCATTTTACGGCTGTCGCGCAGCGATCCCGGCGATGGAGGCGAGCGGCGAACCCGGTGCCATCGTCAATATCGGATCAATGATCGCCATCCGCGCTGCCGCTTTCGTGGCCGCTTATAGTGCATCGAAAGCGGGTCTTCTGGGCCTCACTCGCTCCATCGCGCTGGATTGTGCGGAACGCGGAGTTCCGATCCGGGCCAACATGGTCCACCCGGGCGCGATCCGCACGCCGATGTATGACCGTTACAAATTCTCCGGTGCTGACACGCCAGAGAATATCGAGACCAACTTTGCTGCCACGCACCCGATGAACCGCATCGGTGAACCTCAAGAGGTCGCGAAAGCGGTCGTCTTCCTCGCCAGCGATGAAGCCAGTTTTACCACCGGATGCGACTTTACCGTCGATGGTGGTGGATCGATTAGGAGCTGACAATGCCCGACCAACCTGCAACCCGGATCGATGCGCATTTCATCGCCGCGGGCAAATATCACGACATTGATTTCCCAAGGCTGGAGCTACTCAAACTGCTCGCCGAACATCCGCATATTCGCACGACTGTGGCGGCGGATTATTCTGGGCTTGAGCGGCTCGATCAATGCCGGTTTCTGATTACCTATACATGCGATCTGATGCCCACGCCCGAACAGGCGAAACAGCTGCGCGCGTGGGTTGAAGCGGGCGGCAAATGGCTGGCCCTGCATGGCACCAATTCGATCCTTGTCTTCACCGAAGACGGCTTGGTCGATACGCCGGAGGACCGCCCGGATGTGTTCGACATGCTTGGCACCCAATTCAAAGCGCATCCCCCCATCGGTCAATTTGAGGTCGAAGTGGTCAACAAAACCCACGAGCTGACCGAGGGGATTGAGGATTTTGAGGTCGTAGATGAGCTGTATCTTTCCAAAACCACAGCCGAAATCGACACGTTGATGCAGACCACTTTTGAAGGGGACGCCACCGGCTTTGTTGAGGAGAAGTGGGACAAAACCGCTGTGCCGATCCTCTACACCCGCGATCTCGGCAAAGGGCGCATAGTCTACAACACACTGGGCCATTGCCGGGGGCACTATGACCTGCCGGGCATGCAGGATTTCTACCCGCATAAGGAAATGTGCGCGTGGAACTACGACGTGTATTACGACATGCTGCGTCGCAGCCTATCTTGGGCGATGAGAGAGGGAGAATAGACCGATGGACATGACATTCTCACCTGAAGACATTGCCTTTCGAGAGGAAGTGCGCGGATTTCTGGCCGATAAATTGCCCGACCGATTGAAAGACGGTGCACGCCGCACCCCGGGAGTTTTTGTTGAACCCGATATCGGGATGGAATGGCACCGCATCCTCGCGGAAAAAGGATGGGTCGCGCCCCATTGGCCCAAAGAGGATGGCGGCACAGGTTGGACGCCCACACAGAAGTTTATCTTTGAAAAAGAGTGCGCTTTGGCAGGCGCACCGGCGCTTGCGATCCTGGGTTTGCGGTTGGTTGGCCCGGTGATCTGCGCATTCGGAACGCCTGAGCAAAAAGCGCGCTTCCTGCCGCGTATCCTTTCTGGTGAGGATTATTGGTGTCAGGGTTATTCCGAGCCGGGCAGCGGGTCTGATCTTGCCTCGCTCAAGACATCGGCGCGATTGGATGGCGACGAATATGTCGTCAACGGATCCAAAATCTGGACCACTCACGCTCATCACGCCAATTGGATTTTCGCACTCGTGCGCACCGATGCAACCGGTAAGAAACAAGCGGGCATCACCTTCCTGTTGCTGCCGATGGATCAGGACGGGGTTGAGGTCACTCCGATCCACTCGATGTCCGGCGACCATGAGGTGAACGCAGTGTTCTTCTCCGATGCTCGGACGTCTGTAGACAATCGCATTGGCGAGGAAGGCAATGGCTGGTCGATCGCCAAATTCCTGCTCGAAAACGAACGCGGCGGATCATGCTTTGCCCCGCGATTGATCCAGAGTATTGATCGGCTCGAGGCGCTAGCGAAAGAGCAACCGTCTGGTGTTAATGGGGCGATGGCGCACGACGCCAGATTCCGAGACCGACTGTCGCGTGCACGGTTAGAGGCAGAGGCGCTCGAATTCACCGAATTGCGCATTCTGGCCGAGTTGGCCAAGGGGCGATCACCGGGTCCGCAGACGTCACTGGTCAAGCTACTGGGCTCGAATATCGGCCAAGAAATCGACACTTTGCGGCTTGAGTTGCTGGGCACAGATGCATTGCAATTGCCGTTGGAGCGACCGCTTTACGGCAACGAAGCACCCGAACCCGTCGGTAGCGAAATGGCGCAAACATCGATGGGCCGGTATCTAAACAACCGCGCAGCAACGATCTTTGGCGGGTCGGACGAAGTGCAAAAGAACATTATTGCCAAGACCGTTTTGGGTCTTTGACCCGTTAGATCTCTGACCCCCCTTCTAAGAAAGACACAAAACATGGACGTATCCAAGCTGATGTTCCGCGACGACCTCATGGATGGTCAGCGCATTTTGGTCACCGGTGGAGGCACCGGCTTGGGCCGCGAAATGGCAGAAGGGTTCTTAAAGCTTGGCGCGACCGTCTACATTTGCGGACGGCGCCAGAACAAACTGGATGAATGCGCAGCTGAATTAATGGACGCGCATGGCGGGAAAGTGGTCGCGCATGCCTGCGATATTCGCGACGCCGATGCGATCCACACGATGGTCGATGCGATTTGGGCCGATGGCGGGGCACTAACCGGCGTCGTCAACAATGCCGCTGGCAATTTCATTAGCCGCACCGAAGACCTGTCGGTCAATGGCTTTAACGCGATTGCCGATATCGTGATGCGGGGCACATTCTATGTGACACTCGATATCGGCAAGCGGCTGATCGCCGAGGGCAAGAAAGCGAGTTTTCTATCAATCCTCACGACCTGGGTGTGGTCCGGCAGCGCCTTTGTTGTACCATCCGCCATGTCGAAAACCGCAATCAATGCGATGACACAAAGCCTTGCGACCGAATGGGGCCGCTATGGCTTACGGTTTAATGCCATCGCGCCGGGCCTGTTTCCAACCAAGGGAATGAGCGCGCGTTTAAGTCCCGGCGGATCGGGCGGCAATTCGAACAATGCGATGAACCCGATGGGTCGCGCGGGCGAAATGCATGAGATGGCCAATCTGGCGACGTTCCTGATGGGACCGGGCGCGGAATATGTGAACGGGCAAACCATCGCGATTGATGGCGCAGGGTATCAGGCGACCGGCGGCACATTCTTCCCGATGCTCCAAGGCTTAGGCGATGCCGAGTGGGATCAAATGCGCGCCATGATCAAAGGCACCAACGCCAAAGACAAAGCCGACCGCAGCACAGGTTAGATGGCGGCTTCATCCGCCAAACGTTGCGCGGTTTTGTAGTCGGGCTTTCCATTATTCAGGCGCAGCGAGGCATCCGTCATCACATAGAGGCGCGGGATCTTATAACCCGCCAAACCTTCGCGCGCATGGGTATCGAGCGCACTTTGCGATGCTTCGCCCTCTTGCTCAACCACCGCGACTACTTTGCGGCCAAATCGCGGGTCGGGTAGGCTAACGACCCGCACATCTTTGACGCTCGAGTGCTCCAACAGAACCGCTTCGACCTCTTCAGGAAAGACTTTTTCACCGCCAGTGTTGATGCACATATTGTCGCGTCCGATAAACTCCATGCTGCCATCGGGTGCCCAGCGTGCGCGATCACCGGTCATCAACCAACGTTTGCCGTCAATCTCAGGAAAGGTCTGCGCGTTCTTTTCATCCTCGCCCAGATAGCCAAGCGGCAATGGGCCAGTGCGCGCGACAATGCCCACGTCATCACTGCCCGGCTCGATGGCTTTGAGGTTTTCGTCAAACAGCTTTGTCTCGCGTCCCGGAAGCGCCGAGAACTTACCGCCGCCGGTGGAACCCTGCGCGGTGGTGATGACCACGGCCGTGCCAGAACTCTCAGAAGAACCCAACGCGTCGATCACCACCAGCGCAGGATTGTGCGCGATCAAACGCTTTTTGACGTGCTCCGAGAAGACCGCGCCCGATGACGTGACTGAACGCAAACTCGAGATCGCATCTTCCGAGTCGTCGCGCGCTTCAAGCCGGTCCGCCAACGGCAAAGCGAAGGCATCACCAACGATGAACACCCCGCGCGCTCGCAACCGTTTGATCTCATCCAGCGTCAGGTCCGCATCGAACTTCTCCGCTGGTAGCAACGCCAATGTGCCCCCCTTTAGCAGGTGTATAACGCCAGTGAATTGCCCCGCCCCGTGCATTAGTGGGCTTAGCAAGAGCATCGGAGAGGCGCTGGCTGGATGATTGGGCGTGATCTTGGCCGCCTCCTCGACCTGCGCCTTAAGCGAGGTTGCGACAAACGGAGGCTCAGCAAATCCACGTTGCCAAACCGAAATGCTGAATGCCTGCCACGCCTCCACCATCGGCCACATCACCGCTTTGGGCATGCCCGTGGTGCCGCCGGTCGCGGTCAGGAACAACGCCTTTGGATCGGAATGAATGGCAAAGCCGGCTGGCAAGGTGGTCTCTTGCAAGGTCAGCCAATCCGCATCATCTACATCTATGGTGATGGCATCATCACCCATCGCCTCACGCGCGCCTTCGGCAAAATCGCCTTGCGTGAACAATGTCTTCAACCCAAAACGGTCGCAGATATCCGCCAGTTCGCGCGCTTTGTAATGGTAGTTTACATTGACCGGCACCACGCCTGCCTTGATGCATCCGAAATAGGCGAGAATGTAATCGGGATTGTTGCGCAGCATCTGACCAGCAATATCGCCCGGTTTTAACCCGCGTGCGATCAGTCCGGCAGCAATCGCATCTGTCCTCGCATCAAGCTCGCCCCATGTCACAATCCGGTTACCATGGACAACCGCCGGTCTGTTTGGCTCCACCCCTTGCGCAATCGCTTTGAGCGCCACGCCAAAATTTTCGCCCGGCCAAAATCCGCCCTGAGTCACCATGCTCGCATTCTCCGTTCGTGCGCTGTGGGATTAGCCAGCAAAAACCCGCAATGCCCCTGCGTAAAGTATGAGGCGAATCGGCGAAAGTGATGTAGTCTCCGTTTTGAGGAAAATCAGGAGAGGAGTGAGTCTATAATGGCCGCTAATGTCGTCGAGCTTCGCACGCCCAATGGAACCGAGAATCTTGAGCAATTGCTTGAGCAGGTGACCATAACCTGTCCCGAAGATATCCATGATGCAGCGGAAAACCTCGCCCGGATCGCTCAAGAACGCGGCATGCAGGTCGCAGTTTGCGATGACATCTCTTCGAAAGAGCCGATGGTGGATGCAGATGGCACTATCCTGAATGCTGACATTTTTCGCTGGCTCGATGATGGCGCGCGCTGGTGGGAGGATCACCGCTTGGCGCTGCATTCACCTCTGCCGCGTGCGTGCCGCTATGAAAGTGAGCCTTTTTGGGTGAACGAGCACGGTTTTAATCTCAAATGGCGCAATTCTTATCTCGAAGAGCTGGATTTGGCTGATTTTGAGAAACGCTCATTGTGCAAAGCCGCCATTGTAATCCCGGTACATCTGCCCTTTGGACAAATTTCTGCCAGCAGCTTTATCAGCATGGACCGCGATAAAGAGGATCTGACAGAGGAATTTGCGCAGCACAGTTCGCTGTTCGCACATCTCGTCCATCGGTTTGTCGCGGGCTATGTTCAGGCGATCCGGACCAAACGCCGCATCCCGTCCGATTGCGTTTTGTCCAAACGCGAAGTGGAGTGCCTCCGTTGGGCCGCGATTGGCAAAACGGACAAGGAAATCAGCATGATCCTGGATCGCAGCCACGCAACGATCCGCTATCATATCCATCGCGCTGGCGAGAAACTGGACAGCGTCAACCGCGCTCAGACGATCTTTAAGGCCGGGCAGTTGGGGTATTTGGGGGCGAACAGCTAACCGAGGCTGCGTAGCGGATCGCTGCCATCCCAACCCTTGCCTGCTTGTTTGATCATCGCGAATAGGTCTGGGCCGCCAGCGCCCTGCTGCAGGATTTCGACTAGACCGCCCGGACCCTCACCCGGATCGACATAGATCACTCGGCTATCGCCCAGTGACCCCTCAATCACGATCTCTGCGCCCTGCTCGCCGCAGACGCGGTAGGCCTCATCGATATCATCGACCAGAATACACACGTGATGCAAGCCGCTGACCGCACCATATTCGCCGGAATAGATGGAAGGGTGATCATCGCGCGGACGGATCAGCTCAATTTGCATATCGCCCCAATAGGCCAGCGCCAGATCGAAAACAGCATCGGTGGGCTGCCCCCTATATTTCATGCCCTCTAGGTGAATGCCCTCCATCAAGAAAAAGGGACCAACACCCATCACCTGTGTCCAGTGCTTAACTGCTGCGTCGAAATCATCGGGCACAAAGGCGAGCTGCATCACCTCACCCAGTGCGGCTATTCCTTGATTATGCGCCATGCGCCCTCTCCAATCCGATAGTGTGACGTAAGGGGGAACCTGTGTGATATTCACTCTCGCGAACACTGCGTAAATTGCGAGGAACGGGATAGAGGCCGCCGATGAACGAGATCAAAGATATGTCGCGCGAGGACCGGTGCCCCGGCCTCAGCTATACCGATATGCTCAATGGCGACACGCGCACTCCGCCCGATTACCTGTTTGAAGAAACCAATATCGAAATGGGCAATGAGCCGCTTTCAGTTGAGCCCTATATCAGCGAAGATTTCGCCCGGCTCGAACGTGAGAAATTGTGGCCCAATGTTTGGCTGTTTGCGGCGCGCGAAGATGAGATGCCCGATCCCGGCGATACGGTGGTGTTTGAGATTGCGGGCAAAAGCTTTCTCCTGATCCGGCAAAAGGATGGCGGCGTGCGTGCGTTCTACAATGCGTGTCTGCACCGCGGGCGCAAATTACGCACCGAATGTGGCACATCGATCCAATTGCGCTGCCCGTTCCACGGCTTCACATGGCGCAATGATGGGAGCTTGAAAGAGATCCCGAGTGAGTGGGATTTCAAGCACCTTCAAGACAAGGACATGGACCTGCCTCAGGCGCGCATTGAGCTGTGGCAGGGCTTTGTAATGCTGACCGAAAACCACGATCTGCCGGACTTCAAAACGTGGCTCGGGACACCCGCGTCGCATTATGAGCGGTACGATTTCGAAAACCGCTATACCGGCATGTGGATTCAAAAACGGATTCCCGCCAACTGGAAAGCCACCGCCGAAGCATTTATGGAGGCGTGGCATTCGATCGTCACGCATCCACAATTGCTACCATTCTTGGGTGATGCGAACACACGCTATGATTTGATCGGCGATCATTTCAACCGCGCGATCACGCCGTCTGGCGTCCTTAGCCCGCACATGAAAGGCAAGGATTCGACCTATGTGCTAGAGAAAATGAATGAGTTTTCCGGCGGAGATGATGCGGACACGAACCGCCGCTTTGCCGCTGGAGATGGCGCACAAGATTACGATCCGGCTGATCCGCTGGGTGCGCGCAAGGTGCTTGCCGAGGCAGGGCGCCAGGGCTTTGCCGAACAATATGGCTATGACTATTCCGATGCATCAGACAGCGAAATTCTCGACAATTTCACTTACAATATCTTTCCGAACTTTGCTCCTTGGATCGGGTTTTTGCCGACGCTGGTCTATCGCTGGTTGCCCGATGATACGCCGGATTCGTGCATTATGGAGATCCGGCTGTTGTTCCCCACGCCAAAGGGTGAGGAGCGTCCGCGTTCTGTTGAGATGACCTTCATCCCCGATGATGAACCGTTCGCATGGGCCGCCGATAAAATGGGACCGCAGCTTGCCAATGTGTTCGATCAAGACATGTCCAATCTGCCGCATGTGCAAACGGGGATGAAGTCGATGAAAGAAGGCAAAATGGAGCTCGGCTCATACCAAGACAGCCGCGTCCGCCATTTCCAGACCACTTTGAAAAAATATATCGACGGCGAGTTGCCGAAAACGGCATAGGTCCACGCCATGAGCATATCTGTAGATCTTTCGGGGCGCACGGCGCTGATCACGGGCGCGTCTTCGGGATTGGGCGCGCGGTTCGCGTGCATATTGGCCGAGAATGGCGCCAAAGTGGCGCTGGGCGCACGGCGCAAAGACCGGCTGGAGGCGCTCGCGGGTAAGATTGGCGCGGATAAAGCCACAGCGGTGGCAATGGATGTGGCGCGAGAGGCGGATATTATCGCTGGCTATGATGCTGCCGAAGCGGCGCTGGGCACCGTTGATACGGTGATCGCCAATGCGGGTGTCGATGGCAATGGGATGGCGACCAGCATCAGCGAGGAAGAGATTGAGCACACGCTGGCGATCAACCTCAAAGGCGCAATCCTAACCGCGCGCGAAGGCGCCAAGCGGATGATTGCAGGCGGAGTTAAGAACGGGCGAATCGTTATGGTCGCCTCGATCACTGCGTTCGAACCCTCGCCCGGCCTTGTCGCCTATGCCGCCAGCAAAGCGGGCGTGGTGCAGGCGGCGCGCAGCATGGCGCGAGAATGGGCACGCGCTGGCATTTGCGTGAATACGATTTCCCCCGGCTACATCCGGACCGCGATCAATGACGAATGGTTCGATACAGAACCTGGCAAGAAGCAAATCTCACGCTTTCCCAAACGCCGATTGATGGGCGAAGAGGGGCTAGACGGACCGGTACTCTTCCTGTGCTCAGACGCAGCAGAATTCGTGACCGGCACCAATTTTGTACTGGATGACGGACAAACGCTGTGACAATCCGGCGGATCTCGCTTGCAGCTGGGATCATGCCCGAAGCCTCGCCAACACAGCTTGTGGAAGCTGCGGCTTCTGCTGAATTCGATTTTGGCGGGATGTGGGTGGAGCGCGATGACTGGACCGCCGCCACCACTCGCGCGATCGCGACGCAACTGAGCGATGCCGGGGTTCGGCTGCTCGATGTTGAGGTTGCGTGGATCATGCCCGGCAAACCTGATCCATGGCTTTGCGAACTGGTTGATATCGCAGCGGAACTGGGCGCGCCCAACCTGCTGTGCGTGTCAAGCGATCCCGATCTTTCGGCAACGGCAGCAAAGCTCCAGATGATGGTGGACCGTGCCGCTGGAACAGGTGTTCGGGTAAATCTTGAATTCGGACTTTTTACCGAAGTCAAGACAATCCACGATGCGATCAGCATTCTGGATCGAGTCGATGGCGCGCAGAAAGGGCTGCTATGCGATCCGTTGCACTGGTCACGTTCGGGCGGAACCACCGATGATCTGCAGAGGGTTCATCCAACATTGTTCGGCTATGCGCAGCTCTGCGATGCCCCTGCGGAGCCCCCTGATCTCAGCAACATGGACGCGATCATAGACGATGCGGTCAACCGACGCATCGCCGTTGGTCAGGGCGGTCTACCATTGAATGGCTTCGTGGACGCATTGCCAAACGACCTGATCTTCGCAATTGAAGAGCGTTCCGAAACGCTTCGAACGCAATTTCCCGATCTCAATTCCCGCGCCAAAGAAGTGGCACGCAAGACCCGAGCGTGGCTTGATCGCTATGACCGCGAGACTTTGTGACCTTCCCAGGTGATCTCTACGCGCCGCTGGTCCAAAACGCATATCTTGTACCCAACCTTGAAGATGCGTGCGCGCGACTCAACAAAGCCTTGGGCGTCGGTCCGTTCAATGGTGGAAGCGAAGCAGAACCCAGAAACGCCGAAGTACGACCTTTCGACTGATCGGATCGGCGCGTCGCGCTGCTGTTTTACCTCAGCCCGCCTTCGCCGCAACTTCAGCCGCGTCGAAGTAGTGGATGCGCAACGCCTTCAGCAAGCCGTCTTCAAAACTACCGCATTCGTTGACCGTTTGGCTGAATGTTTCGCCGGTGCGCTTTGACGTCATGGTCAGTGTCAGGACAGTGACGGCGTGAGTATCGCCGCCTGTGATATCGTGAATATCGACATTGGCGCTGGCCCAAGTGCCATACATCGCCGCAGCGCAACGTTGTAGGGCATCCTTGCCGCGCCATTCCCCGCCAAAGGGCAAGCATTCCGCTTCATAAAGCACAAAATCGGGGTGGAGCAGGCTTTCGACCCGCTCCCAATCCTGCGCTCCCGCGGCTGCGTAGACCGCCTGCAACATTTCGCGCGGACTGGTCATACGTTCATCCAATTGTGCCAATAATGTCGCCGACCTTGTATTTCACACCTTCTTCGCCGGTCGGACGAATGACGCCTGCGGCTTGCGCTTCGATTTCGACCGTCGTTTTATCAGTCTCGGCGGTGTAGATGATATCGCCCTTCGCGACTTCCTCTCCCTCGCCAAACATCCATTCCGCCAAAGTCACCTCGGTTGCGCTCATGCCGAGTTTTGGGATGCGGATTTCCTCAGCCATTTATGCCTTCCCCACCGATGCTTTGATCTGCTCGGCAAGATCACTCTTTTGCGGAATCCACGCCTGTTCCAGATGCGTTGCGAATGGCACTGCGGAGAATGTCCCACCGATGCGACGCACGGGGCCTTTGAGGCTATCCCAGCATTTCTCTTGAATGTTCGCCGCGATTTCCGCGCCGGTGCCGAACGGGCGAACCGCTTCATGCAAAGTGATCGCGCGGCCCGTTTTTCTGACCGATGCCAGCACCGTCTCCTCATCATAAGGCGCGATAGTGCGCAAATCGATCACCTCAACGCTGACGCCCTCTTTCTCAAGATCACCGGCCACTTCCAGCGCGTCGAGCACGGTGCGGCCGTAAGTGATAAGCGAAATGTCGGTGCCCTCTTTTGCCACAGCAGCTTTGCCCAAAGGCACGCGGTAACCGGGGCCGGGATCTTCGGATGTCAGACCGTAACAAAGGATGTTTTCGATAAAGATCACAGGGTCATTCGCATCAATCGCAGACCGCATCAGCCCACGCGCATCGGCGGCGTTGGACGGGGTGACGACATGAATTCCAGCGACATGGGCAAACCATGCCTCCAGCATATCAGAATGCTGCCCGCCAAAGCCGACGCCAACGCCGGTGGTGGTGCGGATGACGATCGGGCACGGCGTCTGACCGCCGGACATAAACCGCAACTTGGCCGCGTGATTGACGATTTGATCCATGCACACGCCGACAAAGTTCATCAGCATGATCTCGGCAATTGGCCGTTGTCCCGCAAGCGCGGCGCCCACAGCCGCACCTATGATTGCGGTTTCGGAAATCGGCGTCGCGCGGATGCGGTTTTCGCCGTATTTTTCGGAGAGGCCAGAGGTAATCTTAAACACTCCGCCGCCCTGTTTGGCAGCGACATCTTCGCCGAGGCAGAACACGCCATCATCTTCGGCCATAGCTTCGTCAATGGCGAGGTTAAGCGCCTGCGTCATGGTAATCTCGGCCATTATGCAGTCTCCTCAAGCACGTCTTTGTAGATCTCGTCAGTGTCCGGCAGCGGCGCATCAAGCGCATGTTGAACCGCCGCGTCGATATCTGCATCGATACCCGCGACAATCGCGTCGAGCTCAGCTTCAGTAAACTGCCGCTCCAGCATCACTTTGCGCAATTTGGGTAGCGGGTCTTCGGCTGCCATTTCGGCCAGATGTTCTGGCGGCATGTACGAGAAGTCCGAGCCAAAGAAATGCCCCATCATGCGGTAACACATCGCCTCGACCAGCACGGGTCCTTTGCCGCTACGGGCATGAGCAACCGCCTCTTCCATTGCCGGATAGACCGCGTTCACATCATTCCCGTCGACCTTGATCCCCTTCATCCCGTAGCCGGCCGCGCGGCTATGGATGTCGACGCTGTCCGTGTGATCGGCATAGGCGGTGTGTTCGCCGTAACGGTTATTTTGGCACAGGAAGACGACGGGCAGTTTATACAGCTGCGCCATGTTCATCGCTTCGTGAAAGCCGCCAATATTGGCCGCGCCGTCGCCAAAGCTGACCAACGTCACCTTGCCATCACCGTTGTTCTGGCTCGCCATGGCCAAACCGTTGGCGATGGGGATGCCCGATCCGACCACTCCGGTCGTCACCATGATCCCTGTATCGGGATCGGTGATGTGCATCGTGCCGCCTTTGCCTTTGCATGTGCCGGTGGCTTTGCCGAGGCATTCACCCCACCATTTCTCAATCGGAATGCCCTTGGCAGTTTGTTCGCCCTGCCCACGATAGGTGCACACGACGTAATCATCGTCTTCCAACGCAGCCATGGCAGCGGCGGAAACCAGCTCTTGCCCGCGCACACAGTAATACATGACGGCAACCTTGCCCTGCATCAGCAGCTCACGGAATTTTTCATCCGTGCGGTTCACCTTCATCGTGCGCGTATAGACGTCGAGCAGTTTGTCGCGGTTGATTTCAGCCATAGGGTCGGGCCTTTTCTTGAAGGGTTGGGATTAGAACTGAACGCGTTGCGTGAAGCCGCCATCGACGACGATGTTCGATCCGGTCATGTAGGGGACCGCCGGGCTGGCGGTGAAGACGATGGCATTCGCGACTTCTTGGTCATTGCCAAACCGCCCCATCGGCATTTTTGCCAGAGTTCCATTGAACAATTCAGGCATTGCGCCTTCAATCACTTCCCAATTGCCGCCAGGATAATAGATCGCGCCGGGCGACACACAATTTACGCGTATGCCTTGCGGGGCGAGCGCTTGAGAAAGCTGCGAACCATAAGTGATCAACGCGGCCTTCATCGCGTTAAAGGCCTGAGGTGCGATGAACGTCTCAAGCGCGGCGGTTGAACTCATAAACACGATCGAGCCGCTGCTCGATTGTGCGAGATGCGGCGTCAGTGCCTCCACTCCATTCACCGCGCCCATAATGTCAAAGTCGAGCGTCGCCTGCCAATCACCCGTGCCACCAGTGCCCGAGGTCGAAGCGGTGTGAATGAAGATATCGCATCCGTCCAGCTCACCGGCGGCTTTTCCCAGCCAGGCTTTGTAAGCGTCACCGCCGCCTGCCATATCGAACACTTCGGCGAAGACTTTGCCCGGTCCGGCGGCATCAATCTCAGCTTTCGCAGCTTCGATCTTGTCTTCCTTGCGGCTGAAAAAGGCAACATCGGCCCCCTCTGCTGCAAACAGTTTGAGCGATGCAAGGCCAAGACCGTGCGCTCCGCCGTTCATGATGACTTTCTTGCCTTTAAGTCCCAGATCCATTGCTCGCTCTCCCAACTGGTTGATTGTTGGCAAAGCGATAGCGGAGCCTGACGCGCAGGCGTATCGTCAAAAGTGTGGGGGGACAGGGGGAAATGGTGCCACGAGAGGGAATTGAACTCTCGACCTCGTCATTACCAATGACGCGCTCTACCACTGAGCTACCGCGGCATATTTCAAGACGCGCGCCTATCAAGCGGTGCGCGGCCATTGTCAAGCTTAGCTTGAAGCGTTTTTGCTGTGCCGCCGCTTCGCCACTTGAGCACGGAGCCAATAGCTGCAAGGCATGAAGCATGAGTGAAGATGCTGATACCACAAAGTCACCCGCATTAAGCAAAGAAGAGCGGCTCGCGGCCAAGTTGCGCGAAAACCTGCGTCGCCGAAAGGCGCAAAGTCGCGCTCAGAGTGATGATTCGGCGCAAAGCGGGGTTCCCAAAGGCAATTCGCAAAGCTAACGCGTGGTGCTCCCAATCCATCAGGAGCGAATTCTCCCGTGCCCAAACTGATCCTCGTGCGCCATGGTCAAAGCCAGTGGAACCTCGAAAACCGTTTTACCGGATGGTGGGACGTCGATCTGACGGACAAAGGCGTGGCAGAGGCAAAGGCTGCTGGGGTGTTGATGCAGGACAAAGGCGTGCTGCCAACGGTCTGTTTCACATCATTTCAAACGCGCGCCATCCTGACACTCAATCTGGCATTGGAGCAGATCGGCCGCCTGTGGCTTCCCGTGACAAAGGATTGGCGTTTGAATGAACGCCATTATGGCGGGCTGACGGGTCTGAATAAGCAGGAAACGCGCGACAAGCATGGTGATGAGCAAGTGCACATTTGGCGCCGCAGCTTCGACACGCCGCCTCCACCGATGGAGCCGGGTAGCGAATATGACCCGGGCGCCGACCCGCGTTATGACGGGATCGACGTTCCCAATACAGAAAGCCTGAAACTGACGATTGAGCGGGTGCTGCCCTATTGGGAGAGCGATATTCTTCCCATTCTGGCGAGTGGTGAAACCGTGATTATCTCTGCCCATGGCAACAGCCTGCGCGCATTGGTAAAGCATCTCTCGAACATTTCCGATGAGGACATCACCGGACTGGAGATTCCCACCGGGCAACCGATCATCTATGACTTTGATGACAATATGGTGCCGGGCGAACGGTATTATCTGAAGGACAGCTGAGGGGCGGATTATGGCCAGCGAGGGGAACGGCAAAGTCGCAATAGTCATGGGCAGCCAGTCTGACTGGCCAACCATGCGCCTTGCCTCGGCTATTCTCGACGAACTCGAAGTCGAGCATGAAGCGCGCATCGTTTCCGCACATCGTACGCCGGACCGGATGAGTGCCTTTGCCAAAGGGGCAGAGGGCGAAGGGTTCGATGTAATTATCGCAGGCGCTGGCGGCGCTGCGCACTTGCCGGGAATGATTGCGGCAATGACGCACCTGCCTGTCCTTGGCGTACCGGTGCAGTCCAAAGCGCTTTCGGGGTGGGACAGCCTGCTTTCTATTGCCCAAATGCCAGCAGGTGTCCCCGTGGGCACGCTGGCCATTGGTGATGCGGGCGCTAAAAACGCCGCGCTTATGGCAACAGCAATACTCGCGTTATCTGATGAAGGCCTCTCCGCAAGGTTGCAGGATTGGCGCGCAGCCCGCTCCGGCGATGTTGCCGAAGTACCGGTAGATTGATGGCAACGCGCGCTCCCCTTCCCCCCGGTTCCACAATCGGCATCCTTGGTGGCGGTCAACTGGGCCGGATGTTGGCGATGTCGGCCGTCCAACTGGGCTATCGTTGCATCGGTTATGCTCCTGCTGGCGACAATGTCGCGGCATCCGCTTGCGATGACTTTTTTGAAAATGGCTGGGGCGATACTGCGGCGCTCGCGGCCTTTGCCAGCCAATGCGATGTGGTGACGTGGGAATTTGAGAATGTCCCGCTCGCCGCAGTGGATGCCATTCCCGCCAATCTCCTAACTCCTCATCCCAAAGCGTTGGGTGTTGCTCAGGACCGATTGCAGGAAAAACGCTTTGTCGAAGAATTGGGCGCCCGCTGTGCACCCTATGCTCGCGTGGAAAGCGAAGAGGATCTGGCTCGTGCGGTTGAACGAATTGGCACGCCCGGCATCCTGAAAACAGCGCGTGATGGCTATGATGGCAAGGGCCAATGGCGGATCGCCTCTGCGCACGAAGCCGAAGGAATACGTTTCCCCGGCCGCCCCTGCGTTTACGAAGGGATGGTCGATTTCAAAGCGGAGTTTTCGATCATTCTCGCCCGCGCAAGCGACGGCACCATTCGCATCTGGGATTCGACCGCCAACACGCATGAAGGCGGCATGCTCGCTGTATCCTTGCTGCCAGCAGGTCCGACGGTCGAAGCGCAATTAGAGGAGGCCCGCGATATTGCGCGCAAGACCGCCAATTCGCTCGGCTATGTCGGCGTTCTGACCTTGGAGTTCTTCGCCACAGCGAACGGCCCGATCTTCAATGAGATGGCGCCGCGCGTCCACAATTCGGGGCACTGGACCATTGAAGGGGCTGCCACCAGTCAGTTTGAAAACCACATCCGCGCCATCTGCGAACTTCCTTTAGGGGGCACAGAGACGCGCTTTGCGGCGATTGAGATGCGCAATATCGTGGGTGAAGACGCATTGAGCGCGCACCACATCCTTGCCGAAGAGGGTGAGCCGCATCTGCACCTTTATGGCAAGCGTGAGGCAAATGCGGGGCGCAAAATGGGCCATGTGACGCGCGTTTCACACGCCAAGCCATAATTGCGATGAACGAAACTGAGCTCTTCCTGATCTACGCCCGCGCGGCCAATGGCGCGATAGGCCACGAGGGGCGCTTGCCGTGGCAGCTTCCAGCGGACCTCAAACGCTTCAAAGCGCTCACCATGGGCAAGCCGATGATTATGGGGCGCAAAACATTTGAGAGCCTCCCCGGACTGTTGCCCGGTCGCCGTCACATCGTGCTTACCCGGCGCGAGGTTTGGGCTAAAGCCAACGGAAGCGAAGGCGCGCACGTAGTGCGGTCTGTCGAAGAAGCGCTCAGCGTGGCACGCGAAGGCAATGATACCGGCGCAATCGCAGTGGTCGGCGGCGCGGCGATCTATGACGTATTCCGCCCTTTGGCTCTGCGGATCGAAGTCACCGAAATCCATGAAGATTTTCCCGGCGACACATTCATGAAGCCCCTCGGCGCCGAATGGAAAGCGACCGCGCGCGAAGATCACGACGCCGATGGTGAGCGGCCAGCATACTCATTCGTCACCTATCATCGCCATGATCCCGAAACCGCTGAAGGACAGGACTGATGCGCTGGCTCGATCATCGTGAGACGGTTACGGAAGCCCTGCGTGGTGCGGTTATTGCGCTGGGCAATTTTGATGGGTTCCATCGCGGCCACCAAGCGGTCGCTGGCGAAGCGATTGAGTGGGCGCATGCCGAGGGCCGCCCTTCGATTATCGCGACGTTCGACCCGCATCCGGTGCGTTTTTTTAAGCCCGATGTCGCTCCCTTTCGCCTGACCACTCTGGAACAGCGTCAGGAGCTTTATCTCGCAGCGGGTGCAACCGCGATGTTGGTGTTCCACTTTGATGGCGACCTTGCCGGGACGACAGCAGAGGACTTCATCAGTGAAATCCTGCTCAAGCGGTTTGGCGCGCATGGGGTTGTCACCGGCGCGGACTTCACCTTTGGCAAGGGCGCAAAGGGCAATGTCGACCTGTTGAGCGGATTTGGCGCTGAACACGGCCTGCAATCGCGCGTCGTGGATGCTGTCAGCAATGGCGGCGTTATTTCCTCCAGCCGCATCCGCGAGGCTTTGCGCGAAGGCGATCCGCAGCTTGCCGCTCAATTGCTCACCCGCCCCTTTGCGATCCGCGGGATTGTCGAACATGGGGACAAGCGCGGACGGACCATCGGATACCCGACCGCCAACCTGTCGGTTGAAAATTACCTGCGCCCCAAATACGGGGTCTACGCCGTCACGGGCAAGGTTCTGGCCACTGGCCAAGCCCTTAAAGGTGCGGCCAACATCGGAATTCGGCCGCAATTTGAGCCGCCCAAAGAATTGCTGGAACCATACTTCTTCGATTTCTCCGGCGACCTGTACGGGCAGGAAATCGAGGTCGCATTTCACCACTTTTTGCGCGGAGAGGCCAAGTTCGATGGGCTTGACCCTTTGATGGCGCAGATGGAGAAAGATTGCGCCGAGGCCCGCCGCCTATTAAGCGCGCAGCCGCATGACTGAGAAACGCGACCTCAAAGACACCGTCTTCCTGCCGAAGACTGCCTTCCCAATGAAAGCTGGCCTTCCGCAAAAGGAGCCGGGCATTGAGGCGCGTTGGCGCGAAATTGGTCTTTACGAACAATTGCGCCAAGCCCGCGCGGGCCGCGAGAAATTCATCCTGCATGATGGCCCTCCATACGCGAATGGCGACATGCATATTGGCCATGCGCTGAACCATATCCTCAAAGACATGGTGTGCCGCACGCAGAACCTGATGGGCAAAGATGCGCCCTACGTGCCCGGCTGGGATTGCCACGGCCTTCCGATTGAATGGAAGGTTGAGGAGAAATACCGCAAGAAAAAGCTCAACAAAGACGAAGTTCCCGCAAAGGAATTCCGCGCCGAATGCCGCGCCTATGCACAAGGTTGGGTGGACACCCAGCGCGAGCAGCTGAAACGACTGGGCATCATGGGCGATTGGGACAATCCCTATCTGACCATGGATTTTCAGGCGGAATCGACAATCGTCGCCGAGCTGATGAAATTCGCCGAGGCAGGCAACCTCTATCGCGGATCAAAGCCGATCATGTGGTCGCCGGTGGAAAAGACCGCGCTGGCCGAGGCCGAGGTTGAATATGAGGACCTGACCGATAGCCCGCAGATCGATGTGGCCTTTGAGATCGTCGAGAGCGGCATCCCAGAACTGGTCGGTGCGCATGCGGTGATCTGGACGACGACGCCGTGGACGATCCCGGTGAATCAGGCTTTGGCTTATGGGCCTGATGTTGAGTATGTACTCTACGAGGTGCGCGTCAGCGATAGGCCTGTGGAGGCAGGCGATGATCCCTTTGAACCCGCCGATTCATCCGACTGGAAAATCGCGGGGCGCTACTTGATAGCGCGTGATCTTGTCGGCGATGTTGCACCGCGAACAGCCCGAGATTTTGGCGGAACAACAGACTGGTTTACTGAAGTCTGGTCAGGTAAAGGCTCCGATCTAGCCGGAACCAAGGTCCTCCACCCGATGCACCATCTCGGCGGGTTCTACGAGATGCCGCGCCCCTTCCTCGAAGGCGACTTTGTCACCACCGATTCAGGCACCGGCCTCGTCCATATGTCGCCTGACCATGGCGAGGACGATTTCGACCTCTGCAAAGCGAACGGCATCAACCCTGTCTTCGCCGTCATGGATGATGGCCGCTATCGCGATGATTGGGCATGGCTCGGCGCAGATGACAAGGATGCTGATGGCAAAGAACGCCGCCGCGCGGTCATCAACAAACCCTTCAACGCGCCGGACGGACCAATCTGCTCCGACCTGCGCGAAGCGGGCGCTTTGCTGTCGGCCAGCGCCGATTATGCGCACAGCTACCCGCATTCATGGCGCTCCAAAGCCAAGGTCATCTATCGCTGCACGCCGCAATGGTTCGTGCCGATGGACAAAGAGCTCGAAGGTGGCGGCACTTTGCGTTCGCGCGGCATGTCGGAAATCGACCGCGTCGAATTCGTGCCAGAAAAAGGGCAAAACCGCATCGGCTCCATGGTCGAGGGGCGTCCCGATTGGGTGCTCTCACGCCAGCGCGCATGGGGTGTGCCGATCACGCTCTTCCTGAAAAGCGGCACAAGCGAATATTTGGCTGACCCTGCCGTCAATGCCCGCGTTATCGCAGCGGTTGCCGAAGAGGGCGTCGATGCATGGGAGGAAGCGCGCAAGGCCGAATTCCTCGGCCCTGACTACAACGCGCAAGATTACGACATGGTCATGGACATCCTTGATGTCTGGTTCGATTCGGGTTGCACCCATGCATTTGTGCTGGAATCGGGGCGCTGGCCCGACCTGCAATGGCCCGCCAACCTCTATCTTGAAGGCAGCGACCAACATCGCGGCTGGTTCCAATCCTCCCTGCTCCAAAGCTGTGCCACACGCGGCCGCGCGCCCTATGATCAGGTGCTCACCCACGGCTTTACCATGGATGCCAAGGGTAAGAAGATGTCGAAATCGCTCGGCAACACGATCAGCCCGCTTAAAGTCATGGAGCAATATGGAGCGGATATCGTGCGCCTCTGGGCGCTGAGTGTGGACTTCACCGAAGATCACCGGATCGGCGATGAAATCCTCAAAGGCGTCGGCGATCAATATCGTCGCCTTCGCAACACATTCCGCTATCTGCTGGGCGCGCTTGACGGGTTTATCGGCGATATGTCCGATAGCGGCGAGATCCCTGAGCTGGAAATCTATGTCCTCTCATTGTTGAGCGAATTGGACGGCAAACTGCGCAAAGCGGCAACCGAATACGATTTCAACACCTACACGCGCCTGCTGGTCGATTTCTGCAACGAAGATTTGAGCGCGTTCTTCTTCGATATTCGCAAAGACACGCTCTATTGCGATGGACCGGATTCAACCGCGCGCAACGCCTATCGCACGGTGCTCGACTTGTTGTTCCACGCACTGGTTCGATACGCCGCGCCGGTTCTGGTCTTCACCGCAGAGGAAGTGTGGAAGACGCGCTATCCGCAAGACGACGAAGCCGATGAGGACGGCAACGTTGGCAGCGTTCATTTGCTCGAATGGCCCAGCGTTCCTCAAGTCCCCGCCGATCGCGCAAAGTGGGATGCCTTGCGTGCTCTACGTGAGCGCGTGACCGAAGCGATCGAGCCGCTGCGCCGCGAAAAGACCATTCGATCCAGCAACGAAGCCGTTGTCAGCGTGCCCGCTAATGCCGTCCCCGCAGGCGTGACCGACGAACAATTGGCCGAATTGTTCATCACCGGGACAGTGACGCGCGTCGATGGGGACGCGGTGACTGTTGCCAAATCATCCGATGCCAAATGCGGGCGCTGCTGGCGTTTACTGCCCGATGTTTCCGAAGATGGAGCATTGTGCGGGCGGTGTGACAGCGTTGTTGCCGGAATGGACGCAGCATGATGGCTTTGTTCACTCGCAACCGATTGATCGGTCTGGCTTTGGCCGCCTTGCTGTTTATCGCCGACCAAGCCGTCAAATGGTACGTGGTAGGCCCGCTCAACCTTCGGGTCGTGCGCAATATCGAGCTCCTGCCGTTCTTCGACCTGTCCTATGTCGAGAATCGCGGCATTTCGCTGGGTCTGCTGCAAGCAACCAATATGGAGATGCGCTGGTTGCTGGTTGCGCTGACCGCAGTGATCGCAATCGTAGTGCTGGTCTGGATGATGCGGGAAAAGCTGCTGGGCGATATACTTGGCTTAGCGATGATCCTGGGCGGTGCGATTGGTAACATCCGTGATCGCTTTAATCTGGGATATGTCATCGACTATGCTGATCTGCATATCGGCACGTTTCGCCCATTCTTAGTTTTCAACATTGCCGATGCAGCTATCACCATCGGTGTCGTCATTATCCTTGCCCGCAGCCTGTTCGTGCGCGAGAAGGATGAAAACCCGGATGGCGCGGCCATCCAAGCGGAGAATTGAACATGCGTACTCTTAAATCGGCCATTCTGCTGGGTGCAGGTTGCGCGATGCTGGCCGCTTGCGGTGGCGGCGGTATCTTTAACCGCGACCGGCCCGATGAATTCGCTGTGCAGCGGCAGGCACCCCTCGTGGTCCCGCCTGACTTCACTCTAACCCCGCCCGCACCCGGCGCACCACGCCCGGCAGAGGGCACCGCGTCGGAACAAGCTCTCGAAGCGTTGTTTGGCGGCCCTGCTGCTCGCAGCGCGGTTGAGACAAGCGCGTTGGACCGTGCAGGCAGCGCGGCTCCCGGTATCCGTTCCCAAGTGGGCGATCCGGGCACCAACACCGTCGCAAAGGGTAGCGTGACACGCGATATTATCGCTGCCCCCGAAGGTGACGGGCAGTCGGCACAAACACTTATTCCAAGTTAAGCGCTCAGCCTTCCTCAGGCTCTTCTTCGAGTTTGCGGACCAGAATTTTATCGATGCGGCGATTGTCCATATCGACAATTTCGAAGCTCCAGCCCTGCTCAATAAAGCTCTCGCCTTCCAGCGGGAGCTTTTTCATGACCGACAGCGCGTATCCCGCAGCGGTGCCGAACTCGCGGGTTTCGGGATAGTCCAGCCCCAGCCGGTCCGCGAGGCCATCAGCGGAAAGCGCGCCGGACACGAGCAGCGAACCATCGCTGCGTTCGATAATTTGCGGTGTATCGCCCTGATCCTGATCACTGGCAAAATTCCCGGCAATCGCGGTGAGCAGATCGACTGGCGTGACGATCCCTTCGAAATGGCCGTATTCATCGTGCACCACTGCCATGGCAATATCGGCGGATTGCAGAACGCGCAGAGCATCCATGGCATCCAATTGATCGGGCACAACCTCAGCCTTACTCATCATTGTACGGATGATGACGGGCTCACCAGCGACCAGCGCGGCAAGCACTTCGCGCACTTTGACCACACCTAGGATCGCATCGGGTGAACCCTCTGCCACCGGCAAGAGAGAATGGGGACTGTCCTCAATAGTCTGTTTGATTTGATCAATATCGGCATCAACCTCAATCCAGTCCAGTTCCGTGCGCGGAGTCATCATCTCACGCACCGGACGCTCCGCCAAACGGACAACACCGGTCAGGATTTGGTGCTGCTCTTGCTCTATCACCCCCGACTGAGTTGCATCGGCAAAAATCATTTGCAGTTCTTGCGCGGTCAAGGAGGATTGCCCTTTGGACCTGATGCCAAAAAGCGCGATGATTCCGGCAGATGAACGATCGAGCAGCCACACCAAAGGAGCTGCAATCTGCGCAAGCAACGCCATTGGCCGCGCCATGATGAGCGCGATTGGAACAGAAGCGCGCAAGGCCAACTGCTTCGGGACAAGCTCACCCACTACGACGCTTAGGTAAGTGGTCAACGCGATAACGATAGTAAACGCGACATCGTCCGCAATGTCCGCGGACACACCTAACGCAGAAAGCCGTTCACCGAGGGGGGCCTCCAAGGCCGCACCGGAAAGCGCGCCGGTGATGATCGCGATCAAAGTGATCCCAATCTGCACCGTTGATAGAAATTTGCCGGGCTCCGCCGCCAGGCGCAAAGCAATACGCGCAGATTTCGAACCATTCTCCTCACGCGCTTTCAACGCACGCGTCTTGGCCGAAACGATCGCGAGTTCGGACATGGCAAAAACGCCGTTGAGCACTATCAGCCCGACGATGATAACCAGAATTGGCCAAGGAAACGGTGTCACAACCAGACCGCTAGCATAAATCACACAGCTTTCCAGTCATCGCATTGCTATTGTGCGTTGGAACAATGCTGCCTTACACCTGTTTACCGATTGTTCATCCGACGGCAAATGACCGGCGCGCAAGGCTTATCACCTTGTTCATCGCGGCGTGATCGTCGGATGGAGTTTTGAATATCCAATGGAGGACTGAACCATGAAACCATCTCGCATCCTAATGTCGGGCACTGCAGCGATTGCTCTGCTAGGCACGACCGCTTGCGTCACTGACCCTAACACTGGCGAACAGAAAGTTTCGCGTACGGCCATCGGCGCGGGGCTTGGCGGCACGCTCGGATACCTCCTTGGCGGCGTTGTCGGCGGCGATACCGCACGGATTATTGGCGCGGGGATCGGCGGTTCCGCTGGTGCTGTGCTGGGCAAGCAATTTGACGACCAAATCCGCGAGCTCGATGAAGAGCTTGAGGGAAGCGGCGTTGATGTTGAAGAAATCGGCGATCAGGATGCGATCCTTGTCCGCCTGCCCGATGGCGTGACCTTCGCGAGCGGCTCATCAACGATTGGCGCGGGCATGTACGAACCGCTTAACGCGGTGGCAGCCAGCCTGGTTGAATACCCCAACAGCCTGATCGATGTGTATGGATTTACCGACACGACCGGCTCGGATGCGCTTAACCAGCGTTTGTCTGAACAGCGTGCGCAGTCGGTGATGAACTATCTCGCATCGCGCGGTGTTGCGACCAGTCGGATGCAAGCGCGCGGCTATGGCGAGAGCTATGACTATCTGCGTGTGAAGACCGCCGATGGCGTGAATGAGCCGCTAAACCGCCGGGTCGAGATCAAGATCATTCCGGTGAGCCAAGACGATGTGAACGCCGCGCGCGCTCAGTAGTCCGGACGGTCATTATGAAGCATGAAAGGGCGGTCCGTATGGGTCGCCCTTTTAATTTCAGCCAATCTATTTCAACTGCGCAGCTCGGTCTGCCAGCCGCGCGACGGCCTCTGCATGAATACCGGGCGAGCTGACCAAGACGCCAAAATCTCGCGGGTCATGCTTGTTGTAGTCGAGCGGTTTGCCAAATGCGTCGGAAACTTGCGCACCAGCCTCGCGGGAGATCAAAGTCGCAGCCGCAATGTCCCACTCAAAACCCCAGCGCAACGTCGCGAGCAAATCGGCGCGATCATCGCCCACCATCGCTATCCGCAAAGCAATCGAGTTGGGCTTTTCAACAAGCGTCAGATCCGAATCGGCAGATGGCAGCTGATCAGCTGGCACTCGGGCGCCCGCAAATTCGGTTCGAGTACTGGCGGTGAGCACCCCACCGTTCAAAGTCGCCCCTTGTCCTGCAACCGCGAACCATTGCTCACCGCGCGCAGGCGCCTCCAAAATGCCGACAAGCGGACGACCACCACTAATCAAAGCGACCGACACCGCCCATCCGGGCCGTCCTTTTACATAATCGCGAGTCCCATCAATGGGGTCCACCAGCCAGATCAGATCGCTTTTGGTGCGGGTTTTGTCGTCGGCAGTCTCTTCAGAAAGCCAGGCGGCAGCGGGCAGCAAGTGGCCCAATTCACGGCGCAAGAACACATCCACAGCAAGGTCAGCTTCGCTCACCGGATTGCCCGGCGTTTTGTCCCAGCTCTTCAAGGCATGACCATCACCCGGCCACCGCGCATGCGCGATTCTGCCCGCTTCGCGAACTATCTGTTTAAACCGACCCTGATCTATCATTTTTGACCATTCCTGCGATGGCTCGTCGTGAAGGGTGTTTCCGCACTTTTCAAGTGCTGCAATCCGTGCTTATGCCGCTGGCGAACAACCTCTCCCCGGGATACTTGCTCTTCGCTCGCAAAGCGCGAGGGGAGCGCAGGGCAAAAAAACAGATAAAAAGGGATAAATCCGCATGAACGTCCATGAATATCAGGCCAAGGAATTGCTCAAGGAACACGGCCTCGCCATTCCCGCAGGCCACGCCGCATTGACCGTCGAAGAGGCGGTTGCGGCAGCTAAGCAGCTTCCCGGACCGCTCTATGTCGTCAAGGCGCAAATCCACGCTGGCGGACGCGGCAAAGGCAAATTCAAAGAGCTGCCGGAGGATGCCAAAGGCGGTGTGCGGCTTGCGAAAAGCATCGACGATGTCGAAGCTGATGCGAAAGACATGCTGGGTAACACTCTAGTGACGATCCAGACCGGTGCCGAGGGCAAGCAGGTCAATCGTCTCTATGTGACCGATGGCGTGGATATCGAAAGCGAATATTACCTCGCCATGCTGGTCGACCGGGCATCGGGTCAGGTCGCCATGGTCGCCTCAACAGAAGGCGGGATGGATATCGAGGACGTGGCGCACAACACGCCAGAGCTGATCACCACGATCACGATTGATCCAGCGCAAGGCTTTATGCCGCATCATGGCCGCGCGGTGGCCTTTGCGCTGAGCCTGTCGGGCGGTTTGAATAAAAAGTGTCAGAAACTGGCGGCGCAACTCTATGCCGCGTTCATGTCGAGCGATTGCGAAATGCTCGAAATTAACCCGCTGGTTGAGACTAAGCCAGACGCGGACGGCAATGCCGACCTGTTGGTGTTGGATACCAAGATGAGTTTCGACGGCAACGCCCTCTATCGTCATCCCGCAATCGAAGCGATGCGCGACGAGACCGAGGAAGACCCAGCCGAAGTGGAAGCGAGCGAATATGACCTCGCTTACATTAAGCTCGACGGCAATATTGGCTGCATGGTGAACGGCGCTGGCCTTGCTATGGCAACGATGGACATCATCAAGCTGAACGGTGCGTTCCCAGCCAACTTCCTCGACGTAGGCGGCGGCGCGACCACGGAAAAAGTGACCGCGGCGTTCAAGATCATCCTGAAAGACCCTGCGGTTGAGGGTATTCTCGTCAACATTTTCGGCGGGATCATGAAATGCGACATTATCGCAGACGGCATCGTTCAGGCGGCGAAGGAAGTGAACCTTTCTGTGCCTCTGGTCGTGCGCCTTGAAGGCACCAATGTTGCAGCGGGTAAGGAAATCCTCGCCAATTCAGGTTTGCCGATTGTGGCTGCCGATGATTTGGGTGATGCGGCGAAGAAGATTGTCGCCGAGGTTAAACAGGCGGCATAATCGCTCGACCTATTCGAGCGCCTCAAACCGAAACACCGACTCCTCACCTGACTGCATGCGCACCGCTGCGACAAGCCCTTGGCCGGGCTTGCTCGCATCGGCGCAGCGCAGGGTCAGCGCATTGAAATAGGCTGCACACGGTTCAATCGCGACAAGGCGAAAATTGAGCATGTCGTCCTTCTCCTCCCACCCGGTGAAGTCGGCGTTGAAATGCTTCACCTTCAGCGTAAGCGAGCCGCCTTCTTGCGTCAGATACATATGCTCTGAAAACATGATGGTGCCATCGGCATTCATCTGCACGAATGTGCCAACCATTGTCGGTCCCGTTGGGGGAAGCCAGCTCTCCATTGCTGGCTCATCACCAATGCCATTGCCCACCCACTGCCCGGCCAGCCAATCCAGTTCAGCCAGAGTTGCAGGGGGCGATGAGAATCCCTCTTCACCGATGCGAGTCTCCTGGGCAGAAGCGGATGCCGCCGCCAAGAACGCCAACACAGCCGTTATGTGTGAAAAATAGTGCATTATGGCGCTCCTCGACTTGCACTAAAGATGATGGACGAGGGCCGCGGTTGTTGGCAAGGCGGAACCCGCAATACAGACACGCATTGGTTCAACGAGCGGGCGCGCCTAACTTGACGTTTACGTAAACGCGAGCTAGAGCCCGGCATGAGCAGACGCTAAGAATATTCGACAGGAAGGAAACTCCATGAAAATCCTCGTCCCCGTAAAACGGGTGATCGACTACAACGTTAAACCGCGGGTCAAAGCCGACGGCACTGGCGTTGATCTTGCGAACGTTAAAATGAGTATGAACCCATTTGACGAAATCGCTGTCGAAGAAGCGATTCGGATCAAAGAAGCGGGCAAAGCCGAAGAAATCATCGCGGTATCCGTAGGCCCTGCCAAAGCGCAGGAAACGCTGCGCACTGCTCTTGCCATGGGCGCAGATCGCGCAATTCTGGTCGAAACTGACGAAGAAGTTGAGCCGCTCGCCGTTGCGAAGATCCTCAAAGCGATTGCGGATGAAGAACAGCCCGGCCTCGTGCTGCTCGGCAAACAGTCGATCTCGGACGATTCCAACCAAACCGGCCAGATGCTCGCCGCATTGATGGGCCGTCCGCAGGGCACGTTTGCCAATACGGTCGAAGTCGATGGCGACAGCGTTGCCGTGAAGCGCGAAATCGATGGCGGATTGGAAACGGTCAAATTGACCCTGCCAGCCATCGTCACAACCGATTTGCGCCTGAATGAGCCGCGCTACGCTTCGCTGCCCAACATTATGAAGGCGAAGAAAAAGCCGCTCGATGCCAAATCGCCCGCCGATTACGGTATCGATATCACGCCGCGCCTGACCACGACCAGTGTCGCAGAACCGCCCGTCCGTCAGGCCGGTGAAAAGGTCGAAGACGTTGCCGCATTGGTTGAAAAGATCAAAGCCCTCGGCATCGCGTAAGCGACGGCACGAGCAGGAAAGGAAAGCAAAGACATGAACACTCTGGTTCTCGTCGAACACGACAATTCATCGGTCAATGATGCGACCCTCGCCGTGGTCACTGCCGCAAGCAAGCTGGGCGAAGTTCACGCACTGGTCGCAGGCCACAATTGCGGCTCTGTTGCCGAAGCTGCTGCAAAAATCGCTGGCGTTGCCAAGGTTCTGAAAGCGGACGATGCGGCCTATGGCGATTTCCTCGCTGAAAACGTCGCGCCGCTCGCGGCCGGTTTGATGGAAGACTATGATGCATTCCTCGCGCCTGCCACAACATCGGGCAAGAACATCGCACCGCGCGTTGCGGCGCATTTGGACGTGATGCAAATCTCCGACATTCTTTCAGTCGAAGGGGGCAAGACCTTCACCCGTCCGATCTATGCCGGCAACGCGATTGCGACCGTCGAATCCTCCGACCCCAAACTGGTGATCACCGTTCGCGGCACCGCGTTTGACAAGGCAGCAACTGAAGGCGGCTCAGCTACAATCGAAGACACCAGCGGAGCAGGCGATGCTGGCATTTCCAGCTTTGTCAGCCGCGAAGTTGCCGATGGCGGCGATCGCCCTGAACTCGCAAGCGCTAAGATCATCGTGTCTGGCGGACGGGCATTGAAAGACAGCGAAACCTTCGCGCAAGTCATCAACCCACTGGCCGACAAACTCGGCGCAGCCATCGGCGCGTCACGTGCGGCGGTTGACGCGGGCTATGTCCCCAACGACTACCAAGTCGGCCAAACCGGCAAAATCGTAGCACCCGACGTCTATATCGCCATCGGTATCTCCGGTGCGATCCAGCATTTGGCGGGCATGAAGGATTCCAAAGTCATCATCGCCATCAACAAAGATGAAGACGCACCGATCTTTCAAGTTGCCGACATCGGCCTCGTCGCGGACCTCTATAATGCGGTGCCTGAATTGACCGGCGCGCTTGGTTAAGCCGAAGGGCCGAACCTTACGAAAATCTCAAGCTTGAAAGAGCCCTCCGCTGCGCTAATCTGCACGGCGGAGGGCTCTTTTATGATGCGTGTTTTGGTTTCGATTTGTGCCGCTGTGATGGCGATATCGGCTGTGCCCGTGGGTGCCGCCACGTTGGAGTTGGAGCCAAGCTCGGAATGGCGGCTGCGCGAGTATGAAGACAAATGCCGGATGATACGCAAGTTCGGCACGGGTGAGGACGAAGTGACCCTGTGGATCGAAAAGGCGAGTGCAGGCCGGTTTGTGAATATGACGGCAATTGGGCGCCCATTTCGCAATCCTTTTGGCCAGCGCATCACGCTCTCGGTCAACCAAGAAGAACCCTTAAGACGAGGCTTTATTCGAACGACATCAAGCACGGGTCGCTCTGTGATTTCCATGTTTGGTATCTCTCTAATCTCCCTCAAGAGCCCAACCGATAGCGAAACCAGTCGATCCGATGATGAAGAAAAGGTCGATCTGAAAGCTGGCGTTATTGAAGGTGATGCGCCCCTTTCGCCGCAAATTCTCCAGCAGAGATACGACGCGCTGAATGCGATAGAGCTGTCGGGTGCTCTGGTTCAGAAAGTGTCGTTGGAAACTGGAGGCATCGCGGCAATGATGGCCCAGCTGCAGCAATGCGTCGACACACTCGCGCAAAGGCGATCAAATTTCGTCGCAGGGGAAGAGCCGGGTGGCCAGGGTGCTAGAACTGAAGGCGAGAGGGAGTGGGCTCAGATGATCCAAGCCAACTATCCGCCATACTTACTGCGCGAGATGGCTCAGGGAACGGTGGGCGTTCAAGTCCAAGTTAACCGAGAAGGACGCGCGAGCTATTGCCAAGTGACAGCGTATACTGGCCCTGCTGGCTTAAACGATGCAGCCTGTCTGTCGATGATGCGATTTGCACGCTTTCGGCCTGCCCAGGACGAGAATGGCAGCCCGATATGGGGCACCTATACGACGCGCATAACCTATCGTATCAATTGAGGTCTGCCCGCCAAAAAATGTCCCGTTTCATTGCCCCGGTTTGAGCAGCCATCACTGACCCAATGGATCAGCGATTGGCCTCTCCAGTTCGCTCTCTGAACGGCTAAGCGCTTGCGAGCGGCGTTCACCGGTTTGGCCGGGCAGTGGCTTCTCACGGTCTTTGCCGACCTCAGACATACCATCACTCGCCAGACGAGCTGCGCTGCGGGTCGCGTCTTCGATGTTGCCCGCGATCATAGCGGCGGCGCACAGGCTGCATTCCTTTTGCATCTTATGCGAGCGTTCCTGCGCGACCACTCGCGACAACAGCATGAAGAGGCGGAACCGTTCTTTCGCAAAACGCATCTCATCCACGCCTGCATCGAGGATCGAGAAATACAGTTCCTCACTCGCCTTGCGATCAGAGTTTTGACCCCTCCACAAAGACCGCCCGGTTAGCACAAATGCTCCTGAACCGACCTCCAACGTGCAGGGTTCGCTGGCCGTGACAATGGCTCCATTGATCACGACCTGCGCGCCACGTGCCAGAGCCACCGTTTGAGATTTCGAGGGGGTTGCTGTTTGCTTCATCATGAGGATTAAGACGGACAGTGATGCCCGAATTTTGCCCCGTATCACTACGCAAACAGCTAAGTAGTGCGACTATAGGAACGTAGTGATGAAGTGCAGCAACATGCCCACCAAACCACCCACCAAAGTGCCGTTGATGCGGATGAATTGGAGGTCGCGGCCCACTGCGTTTTCAATCCGGCCAGTGATTGTTGTCGCGTCCCAGCGCTTCACCGTTTCCGAAACCAGCTTCACGATCCCGCTGCCATAACGCGTCGCAACACCCACTGCCGTGCGGCGGGCAAAGCGGTTGATCTGCTCTTGTAGGCGCTCATCCTGCTTCAACGCTTCGCCTAGATCGGCAAGGCCATTGCGCATATCACTGCCCAACTCCGTGTCCGCTTCGCGTGCGCGGCGGATCAACGAGCGCCGAATACGCTCCCACACACCCATCCACCACTCGGCAACGGCGGGGTTTTCAAGCAGGTCTCGTTTCATCTCCTCTACCCGTTCACGCGTTTCGGGGTCATGTTGCAGGTCTTGGGCGAGTTTCTGAAGACCCTCCTCAACCTTGCTGCGCAGCGGGTGGTCCGGGTCGATCAGCACTTCGGCGAGCAGCTTGTACAGGCCATCAAGGACATTGGACGAAATCGTCTTGTCGATGCCGGCCCAGCGCAGCACACCCGCAACCCGCGTGTGAATGATGTCGCGGACCGTCTCCTCATTGTCCTCCAATGTCAGACCAGCCCAACGGACAAAGCCATCAATCAGTGGCAAATGCCGCCGGTCTGTCATCGCGCTTTCGAGCATTCTTCCGGCGAGCGGTGACACATCAATCTTTTGCAATTGCCCGCCCAGCCCAGTGCGAACCTGATTGCCAAGCCTGTCGGGATCGAGCGATTCGAGCACTTCGGCGAGCATTTCCGCTGCCCCGCTGGTGATGCGAGAACGCGCGTCATTGCCGGACTTATCAGGGCTGGCGACTAGAAAATCACCCAGCGCCCGTGCGACATTCATACTTGCCATGCGCCGCGCGACGACCGCTGGTGTGAGGAAGTTTTCCTGAAGGAATTGCGCCATCGTGTCCGCAATTCGATCCTTGTTCATCGGAATGATCGCGGTGTGCGGGATGGGCAGGCCGAGCGGGTGGCGGAACAGTGCGGTGACGGCGAACCAGTCTGCCAGACCGCCGACCATCGCTGCCTCTGCGAAGGCGTTCACATAGCCCCAGGCCGGGTGGTCACCGACCAGACCATGGGTGGTGAAGAACAACACCGCCATCGCCGCGAGCATGCCGGTTGCGGTCCAACGCATCCGCTGCGCACGGTCAGGGCTCAACGGTGCGCCGCCGAACTTCGTGGGGATGGGTGGGGCATTCTCCATAGACGCGCGCCTATCTGCCTGAACTGGCGGGACAGGTCACGCCTTGGGGCAAATCGGGAGCTTTATTCCGCAGGCTCGGCACCCGGAGGCAGGCGAGTTGCGGGAGTAGCAGCCGGAGCGGCAGCGGGCGCCGGATCCGGTACAGGTTCTGGCGGTACAGGGCTCCCATCATCACCCGGCTTATATGTCAGCATCCGCTCACGCAGCCACGGGCCAAGCCGCCGCTCAATCCCATCCGCCAGACTAAAGCCGGCAGGCACGATCAACAGCGTCAGCAATGTCGATGCGATCAACCCGCCGATCACCATAGTGCCCATCGGCGCACGCCATGCTCCATCGCCTGAACCGAGTACGCCCGATAGTGCGGTTGGCACCATGCCAGCGGTCATCGCAACAGTGGTCATCACGATGGGCTGTGCACGTTTGTGCCCGGCTTCCATGATCGCTTCGAACTTTTGCGTCCCGAGCGCCATTTCCTCAATCGCAAAGTCGATGAGGAGAATGGAGTTCTTCGACACAATACCCAGCAGCAACAGAACTCCGATATACACCGGCATACTCTGCGGTTGGCCCACCGCCCAGACGAGGAAAATTCCGCCCAAAGGCGCAAGCAGCAGCGAGGTCATATTGACCAACGGGCTCATCAAACGTTTGTAAAGCAGCACCAGCACCGCAAAGACGAGGAAGAAACCAGCGACAATCGCGATAAGCAGGCTCTCGACCAACTCGGCCTGCCACTCGGCCTCACCCACGGCATCGCGGATGACCCCTTGAGGCAGGTCTTGCAGGATTGGCAATTCATCAATCTCGGCCTGCGCCTCACCTGAGACGACGCCCTGCGCAAGATCAGCACCGATCAGAACACGGCGGTTTTGGTTATAACGCTGAATGGCGGTTGGGCCTGAGCCAAAGCTAATCTCTGCCACGCGAGCCAGTGGGACGGTGCCGCCAAAGCGTGTTGGAACAGGAAGGTTCTCAATCGTCCGCATATCTTCTCGTGATTCTTCGGGCAATTTCACGCGAATTGGAATCTGTCGGTCCGCCAGTGAGAAACGTGCAGAATTCTGCTCAATCTCACCCAATGTCGCGATCCGGATCGTCTGGCTCAGCGCAGCCGTTGTCACACCCAACTCAGCAGCAACCGCATCGCGCGGTTTGATGATGATTTCGGGGCGGTTGAGGTCGGCGCTGATGCGCGGTGCTATCAGCTTGTCGATCCCGCGCATTTGTTCGACCAAAATGCTAGCCGTTTGTTCAAGCAGTTCGGGATCTGATCCCGCCAGCATAATAGTCATGTCTCGACCACTGCCGAAACCACCCGATTGCGAAGCGAAGCGCACACGCGCATCCGGCAATGCCGCCAATGTCGGTGCCAGATCACGCTCAAACTCAACCGATGTTTTTTCGCGATCATCACTCAATGTGATGAATAGCGTTGCATTGCCCTCACGAACGCGTTCGAGCGCGAGCTCAACCTCAGGTTGTTCGTAAAGAATGGAAGCCACTTCATCTGCGACCCGCTCTGTGGTCTCAAGCGTGGTGCCCGGCACCATCTCAATCTCGACCCGGCTGTTGTTGCTGTCCGTCAGCGGCTGGAACTGCGCAGGAGTGACCGCAAATAGAGCCACTGTCAGGACCAAAGCGAACACGCCCAAGCCCAGCATCCAAACCCGGTGATCGAACAAGCGCGCCCAAAAACGGCGCATCATGAATTTGCACCAGGCGAAAAACCCAGTGTTCCCATCTAAAAACAGACCTGGGATCGATCCCAGCATCGCGGTTACAAACAGCCCGACGAAATACGCCATCGGTATGCCTACCAACAGGGCAACAGATCCGAACAATCCGCCCAGAACTCCGGCGCCCTCTGCCATGATCATGTTAGCGGTGATGAAATAGGCGGCCCCAATCGCGAACGCCGCACACAGCACGAAGTACCAAGGCTTAGACGCGACCTGCTCGTAGCCCGCGCGCATCGTCTTGGCTTTATCCTGCTGCAACGTCCAGCGGAGGATGCCGATATATCGGTCCATGATCGGCCCCTCGCCGTGGGCGGCGTGGCCCTGTGCGCGCAGGAAATAGGCTGCGAGCATCGGCGTTATCATCCGAGCGACCGCAAGGCTCATCAAAACCGCAATCACCACCGTGATCCCAAAGTTTTTGAAGAACTGACCCGAAATACCCGGCATCAATCCCACTGGCAGGAACACTGCGACAATACAGAAACTGGTCGCAACCACTGGCAAGCCGATCTCATCAGCTGCATCAATACTGGCCTGATAGGCGGTTTTGCCCATGCGCATATGGCGCACAATGTTCTCAATCTCGACAATCGCATCGTCGACCAAAACCCCTGCGACCAGCGCCAAGGCAAGCAGCGACAATTGATTGAGGTTGAAGCCCAGCAAATCCATGAACCAGAAGGTCGGGATCGCCGACAAAGGTATCGCAACCGACGAAATCAACGTCGCGCGCCAATCGCGCAGGAAGAAGAACACCACGATCACGGCCAGCACTGCGCCTTCGATCATGGCGGCCATTGAGCTGGTGTATTGCTCCTCGGTGTATTGAACGGTGTTGAACAGCGGGATGAAGCGGATACCGGGATTCTCGGCCTCAATCGCTTCGATTTCCTCCAGCGCCTGCTCAAAGACGGTAAGGTCAGAAGCGCCTTTCGCGCGGCTCATGGCGAAGTTCACAACTTCTTGATCGCGCACTTTGCTAATCGATGTGCGTTCCGAAAACCCATCGCGAACGGTGGCGATATCAGTCAGCCGGATCGTGCGACCATCGCCAAGTTGGATCTGGCGCTGAGCCAGTTCAAACGCTGTTTGGGAATTACCCAGCACTCGGACCGATTGGCGGGTGCCGCCAATCTCTGTCGCACCGCCCGCCGCATCGATATTCGACTGGCGCAGCACATTGTTAATCTGGCTCGCTGTTACCCCAATCGCCTGCATCCGGGGCAGGTCCAGCACGACCTCAATCTCTCGATCCACACCTGCGAACCGATCAACTTCCGCCATGCCTTCGATCGCGAGCAGCCGTTTTGCGATCGTATCATCAATGAACCAGCTGAGCTGTTCGATGGTCATATCATCGGCTTCAACCGCGTAAATACCTAGAAAGCCGCCAGAAATTTCCTCTTTCTGAATGCGCGGCTCCAAAATGCCATCGGGCAGACTGCCTCTGATACTGTCGACCGCGTTCTTTACCTCAGCGGTCGCATCATTGGGATCGATGCCAATCTCAAACTCGACAAAGGTGTTCGAAAAGCCCTCGCTCGCGGTGGAGTTGATCGAATTCACGCCATTAATCGAACGCACCGCGCTTTCAACGCGCTGTGTGATCTGGTTCTCAATCTCAGTTGGCGCTGCGCCCGGCTGCGAGATCTGGACACTGACACCGGGGAATTCAATGTCAGGGTTGTTGACCACATCCATGCGGTTGAAGCTGAGAATGCCAGCCAGTGTCAGCGCGGTGAAGAACACCAACGGGATCACAGGATTGCGGATCGACCAGGCAGAGATGTTGCGAAAATTCATATGCTTACCGTCTGCTTTGGGCTCGAACGCGCTATCGGGCGATCCTTATGGACAGGTACGAAGAGAGGGGCGTTGCGGATGGCTCAGCCCTCTTCGCTGGGAGTTTCGGTTTCAGTGGTTGCTTGCGACTCGCCCTCGCGTTGTGGTTTCACCACTTCGCCTGGATTAAGGAACCCGCCTGCGCGCAAGACCACCAATTCGGTGCCTGACAGACCGCCAGTGATCGCGATGCCGTCGGCTGTCACCATGCCTGTTTCAACCGATGTGCGCGTCGCTTCGTTGTCAGCATTCACGACATACACAAAGCTACCTTCCGCATCGGCCAAAACTGCGCTTTCGGGCAGGACCGTTGCCTCCAAAGTGCCGCCGCTGATTTGCGCTGTGGCAAAGCCGCCGGGGCGCAATTCAGGGGCATAGGCGAGAGCGATGCGCGCTGTGCCCTGGCGGCTTTGCGCATCGATTGTGGGGGCCAATTGCCAAACTTGCCCTTCAAATTGCTTGCTTGAACCGGTTGGGACGACGGTGGCCGTGACTCCTTGCGAAAGCCCTGCAAGTTGATTTTCGCTCAGCTGCGCAAGCAATTCCATCTCACCTCCGCGCGCGATGGTGAATAGGGGCGGCGTTCCAGCGCTCACCGTCTGACCGGGCTCAACATTGCGTTCCAAGACAAAGCCCGATGCAGGGGCAATCACATTCAGCCGCGCCGTGCGCGCGCGCAGCTCAGCCAATTGCGCCCGAGCGACATTGACCCGAGCATTCGCCGAATCGCGCGTTGCGGTTAGCCGATCCACATCCGCCGTTGAGACAAAGCCGCGCTCCACCAATTGCAGCGCGCGATCCAGATTGGCTTGTGCCAGTTGAGCATCGGCGCGCGCCACTTCGATTTGCGCGGATTGCGCTGCGGCTTGTTGTGTTTGAACCGAACGGTCGATCACAGCGAGCACTTGGCCCTGCCTGACCCAATCGCCTGCGTCGGCACGCACAGACAGAATCTGCCCACCTTCGCCAACGACACCGACGGGTATTGGACGGCGCGCAGCCAGAGTGCCGGGCGCGTTGATTATGCCTGCGATAATGGTCTTTCCCGGCGCAATGACGGTGACAACGGGTGCCTGCGATTGATCATCAGCAGCCGCAACCGGCTCTGCGGCAGGCATCAGGAAATAGGCGGCAATCGCCCCAAGCAGGACGAGTAGGCCAATAAGCCCGAAAATCAGACCTTTAGGCGCAGTAGACGTGTGATGTCCGCCGCGGCCATCGGCAACATCACTCGCAATGCCATCCTGCGTTTCAGCCGTGATTGTGGTCTCGTAATTCATCGCAGTTCTCTTATCCGACAGCGGCGATCAAAATGTATCGCCTCTCCCTCGTGATATTCTAGGGGTTATCTCAATCTAGTGTATTATAGATATAAGTCACCCTTCGCAATCCCTATTAGGCTTGCTGGTCGCAAGGGGCAATCCGCGCTTCGACTGATGACTTCAAGCATAGACGAATGGCTCTTACCCGCGAGCTTCACTCAATATACGAAAGCCCATAGAAAAAGGCGGCGCAGACCGAAGTCGACGCCGCCTTAACCTGCCGCAAGGCCCGAAAGCCTGCGTATCAATGTTAGCTGAAATCAGCCGCGCACATTGCCGCGCTGGATCAGATTGAGCACGCCAAGCAGCACAATCGCGCCGATCAGAGCGGACACAATGCCCATCACGTCAGGTGGCCATGCGCCGATTTCGCCGCCGCCGAATACAAAGCCGAACACGCCATTGCCGATGATTGAGCCAACAATACCGACCACAACGTTCCAGAACTTACCCATAGCCGCATCACGGTTCATCACCATGCTGGCAACCCAGCCGATGATCCCGCCCATGATGAGGAACCAAATCCATCCAAGAATAAACACTCAAATATCCCCTCGTCACCCACGCTTAGCGCTTCATGCGCACGAATCCCATGCGTGGGCTCGGCGCCTAGCTAGCGCAAATTTGCAGGATATTGAACCTTCGGGTCAATTTGGAGAGTGGAGAGTTGCAACAGGGTGCACGTTTTGCACGCGCAATTCTCAATTTTCAGCCTGTGATTATGGCCTCAATATTTGAGCTGACGCTCGTAGAGATCGCGATAATGCTGAATGCGGGTGACGCGCAGACCCTGCATACCTGACCGATCCACAGCGCGCTGCCACGAGGCGAACTCTTCGAGTGTGAGGCCATAGCGCTCAAGCACTTCATCGATGGTGAGCAAGCCGCCATTAACAGCCGCAACCACTTCAGCCTTGCGACGCACGACCCAACGCTTCGTCTTGGGCGAAGGCAAGTCAGCAATCGTCAGCGGCTCACCGAGGGGGCCGATTACCTGTGCTGGACGGATGTCTTGGTTCTCAATCATCAATATTCTCTCGCATCCCCAACTTTTGCGGGTTCAGTTACTCTTGGGTCAATCGCTCTTACGTCAATCGCTGTGAGCCCAGTCGTTGCCTGCTTCGGTTTGGGAGCCTTCTTCATTAAAAGCTCATCGTGGTTAGTCGGTATGGCTGAAGAGCCTTTGCGCTGCTCTAAAGCAACAGGGTTAACGTCCCGTTCTCCCTTTTGAATGCTGTCCTCGCGACTAGTATCCTTAGACAAGAAGTACCGCGCAGCAGCATCGGCAAACCCTTCGGATCCGCCATTCTTGCTATTGCGCGCATCTGCCCGTGCCTCGCGTTTAAGGACACGCCTGAGATCGCGGGCAGCATTCAAACGCGCAGTCAGCTCGCTCCAGTCGATGATGCGCAGACGCTCTTCGCCATATGCGTCTTCATCGGGAATATAGTCTGCGCGACCGGTCAAAGTCTCCGGCGCCACAGCCGCCGCTTGCGCAGGCTGAGGGCCCGCGAAACGTGCATTGTGTGCATAGAAAACTGGCTGTGCCTTTTCGAACATGTGGCATCGTATAATTCGCAGTGGTCAAGATGTGGTAAAACTCGGCTTTACCTCTGCTTAGGATTAGTGCCTGTGGTTTGAGCAAGGCTTGATGCGCCTCGCGAACGCTCGTTCAACACTGGCGTTACGGGCGCACTGTCCCTATATCGCCGCCCAGTTATGACTGAGATCGCCTCCCTAACGAACCGCCCAACCTTCGGGCTCGACACGGCTGCATTGTTCGATTTGCCGCGTCCAGCGGCTGATTGCCGCATTGTTGTCGCGATGAGCGGCGGGGTCGATTCGTCCGTGGTTGCCGCGCTCGCCGCCGAAACCGGGGCAGAGGTGATTGGCATCACATTGCAGCTTTATGATTACGGAGCAGCCACCGGTCGCAGGGGCGCTTGTTGTGCCGGCGATGACATTTCCGACGCGCGCGCTGTGTGTGACCGGTTGGGCATTGCGCATTACGTTTTCGACCACGAAAGCGCGTTTCGCGAAGATGTGGTTGAGCAATTTGCTGATGAATATCTCGCCGGGCGCACGCCGGTTCCCTGCATCCGCTGCAATATGGGGCCAAAGTTCACTGACTTGTTCCGTATGGCGAGAGAGCTGGGCGCCGATTGTCTGGCAACCGGGCACTATGTTCGCCGAGTCGAGGTGGACGATGCTAACGATTCTGGCCCACACCTCTATCGCGCGGTCGATCCTGCGCGTGACCAGTCATACTTCCTCTATGCGACCACACAGGCACAGCTCGACTATATCCGCTTCCCGCTAGGTGGCCTGCCCAAAAGCGCCGTTCGCGAACTCGCGGAGACCGCTGGTCTGCGCAATGCAGCAAAGCCCGACAGTCAGGACATCTGTTTCGTGCCTGATGGCAACTACGCCAAGATCGTGAAAGCTATGCGCCCCGAAGGCGGCGTGCCCGGCGCCATCGTTCATGCCGCAACAGGCGAAACGCTGGGCGAGCATAAAGGCATCGTCCATTACACCGTCGGCCAGCGCAAGGGATTGGACATTGGCGGGCAACCAGAGCCGCTTTATGTCATCGCGCTCGACGCAGACACACGCGAAGTGCGCGTTGGGCCAAAGCGGATGCTGGCGGTGGAAAGCGCTCAACTGATTGAGACGAATGCGATTGGGGCCGTGCCTACGGGCGAACAGCTGACCGCGAAAGTGCGCAGCCTCTCCAAGCCTGTGCCTATCACGCTGGACGGTCCGCTGGGCAACAATGCGCCAACCACGATCCGCTTTGCTGAACCAGAATTTGGCGTAGCGCCAGGTCAGGCAGCAGTGATCTATGCCGGTGAGCGAGTTGTTGGCGGCGGTTGGATCGACGCGACCAGCGCTGTGAAGGCTTAACCTTCCCACTCCTCCATCACGCAGCCATAGCCTTCCCGATAGGTGGCGGTGTTGCTGGTTACCAAGGGGAAGGTCGCTGTTACGCTTTGTGCTTCGACATCTTCGCTAAGCGAGACCAGTTCCATTCCGGCCAGCTTATCCTTAGTGCAATCCTCCAAATCGCGTCCTGCGACAAAGCGGCATGAACACGCCACGCGCGCAGCATAGGAGCTGCCGACATCAGCATAGCCAGACACAGCGGTGCGGTTGGACCAAAGCAATGCCGCAATCACGAGCACGGCCAGCACCAATATGCCGAGGACGATGCGACCCGCGACCGAGCGCTTCTTCGCTGTATTTGCCATTGCTTTGTCGTGACCCTTGTTCGATTGAGTGCGCGATGACGCTTCGTATGCCTTCCCTTATCGCCGCCTGTGCACTTCTGCCAAGCCTTGCTGTGCTCACCGCATCCTGTGGTGATGCACCGCCCACCGAACTGCCCCCGCTTTCGCAAGAGGCGCTGGATGCTGTGTCGGAGGATGCGGGCGCACCCAAGGATCAGTTGGCGCGCCAAGTGGATGAGTTGTTCACAACAGAAGGTGTCGGCGAAACCCGCGCGCTGTTGCTGCTCAATGACGGAAAGATCGCAGCTGAGCGTTATGGCGCAGGCTATGACAGCGAGACGCGTTTCATCAGCTGGTCGATGGCCAAGACGGTGACGGCGGTCCTGATCGGGATGCTGGTTGCGGATGGTTTACTCAGCGTGGATGAACCTGCGCCCGTTCCCCTGTGGCAGCGAAGCGGCGATCCACGTGCGGACATCACTCTACGCCACCTGCTGCAAATGCGCTCCGGCTTGCGCCACACCGAAGCTGGCGATCCCCCTTACGAATCATCCGAGGTGCGCATGCTGTTCCTCGATGGACGCGATGATATGGCCAAATGGGCGAAAGAGCAGCCGCTTGAAGCGGAGCCGGGTGAGCGGTTTGAATATTCGTCCAACACCACCGTCATCCTTGCCGATATTGCCGCGCGGGCTTTGACGGAGAGCGATGATCCCGAAGCCCGCCGCACCGCCGTCAATTCCTATCTGCAAGAGCGGCTGTTCGCGCCGCTGGGTATGACCTCCATCGTTCCCGAATATGACGCATCGGGCACCTTGATCGGCGGCAGTTTAATGCACGCCACCGCGCGCGATTATGCGAAATTTGGCGAATTTATGCGCGCCAACGGGCAGGCACCGGGCGGCGAGCAATTGGTGCCCAGCCGCTGGATCGAGGGGATGGTCGACCCCAGCCCCGTCTCGGAACTCTATGGCTATCAAACATGGCTCAACCGGCCTGAACCAGAACTGGAACGCCCACATCCGCTTTTCCCCGACCGCGCGCCTGCAAGCATGTTCGCGCTAATCGGGCATATGGGGCAGTACGTTTTGGTGTCGCCGGAGCAGGGCATCACGCTGGTGCGACTTGGCCATTCGACGAGTGCAGAGCGCCCACCGATGCTGGATGAAGCGGCCGATGTGATGGCGCTGTATCCGGTGGCCGGCGAATAGGCGAGTGAGCAATTAGAGCACAAAGCTCCCCTCGATAATCGACACGCATTGCCCGCCGAGCCACACGCGATCGCCTTCTGTTTGGCCCTCCATCCGCAGCGTTAAATCACCGCCGCGTCCGCTGGCCTGATGCGCGGTTAGACGTTCTTTGCCCAATCGGTTGGTCCAGTAGGGTGCAAGGACAGCGTGAGCAGAGCCGGTGACCGCGTCCTCATCCGCGCCGCCGCCGGGTACGAAAACGCGGCTGATGATGTCGCTTTTATCGCCGGGTGCGGTGGCGATGAACTGATCGGTGCCCAGCTTTGCCAATCCGGCCATATCCGGTGCGAGCGCGCGGATGGTGGCAGCATCCTCATAGACGAACATATTATAGCCCTTTGGTGAGCGGTACACCTCGCTTGGCTGCATCCCCAACAGCGCAGCAGCTTCCGGCTGCGCACCCGCTTCGGTCGAGATCGCAGGCAGAGCCAGTTCATAGCCTTCGCGTGCACGCAGCACTTCGACCAAACCGGCGGTGCGCGTGCGGAAGGTCACCCGACCACCATCGTCACGGCCCAACATGACATGCCCCGTCGCCAATGTTGCATGGCCGCACAGCGCAATCTCGCGCGTTGGTGTGAACCAGCATAGCTCCCAATCCGCCATGCCGCTCTGATCTCTCACCGCAAAGGCGGTCGCAGGCAGTCTTGTCTCCGCTGCAATCTGCAACAAGCGATCATCGTCGATCCACGCGTCCAGCAGCATCACCCCCGCCGGGTTCCCACCATGCGCGCGCGCAGTGAAAGCATCGACCTGCCAATAGGGGGCGGCAGCAATGCTCACGGATAAAGCAGCGTATCGCTCCACCCATCCCCGCTGGGCATCCGGGTAAACAGGCGGCGATCATGCAAGCGGTTGTCGCGGTCCATCCAGAACTCAATGGCTTGCGGGCGCACCGTAAAGCCGGTCCAATGCGCAGGGCGCGGTACTTCGCCCGCTGCCTCATGCTTTGCCCAAAGCGCCTCGACCCTGTCGAGATAGTCCTGACGCTGCTCCAAGGGACGCGATTGGTCGCTGGCCGCGGAGCCAACTTGGCTATTATAGGCGCGCGAGTGGAAGTAGGCGTCAGCCCGTTCCTCGCTAACCTCGACCAGAGGCCCTTCAATGCGGATCTGGCGGTTGAGGCTCTTCCAATGGAACAGCAGGGCGGCGTGCATATTCGCGGTGATCTCATGCCCCTTACGGCTGCCCGTATTGGAAAAGAAGGTGAAGCCGCCCTCCTCATTCTCCATCGGGCCATGTCCTTTGAGCAGCACCATGCGCACCGATGGCCGCCCATCCGGCGTCGCCGTGGCCAGCGCCATGGCATTTGGGTCATTCGGCTCGCTATCCTTAGCCAACGCCATCCATTCATCGAACAGCGCATAGGGGTCAGCACCCGCCGGGATTACGCTGTCCGCCAGCTGCGCCTGATCAAGGGCGTCGACTTCACTCATTGTTGCACTCCGTTGAACGCTAATACGCGGCTTCCTTACCCGTCGCCCACGCCAGAGGAAAGCGGGCTGACAGCGACAATTGTAAACCACACCTTGCACCCGCGCACCGTCTCACCTAGCTAAAACACCATGGCCGATCCCTACCGCACCCTTGGCGTGGCGCGCACTGCTTCTGAAAAGGAGATCAAGAGCGCTTATCGCACCCTTGCCAAGGAGCTTCACCCTGACCGCAACAAAGACAACCCAAAGGCGGCCGAGAAATTCTCGGATGCGACCAACGCCTATGATTTGTTGTCTGACAAAGACAAACGCGCGCAATTTGATCGCGGCGAAATTGATCAGGACGGCAATCCGCTAAACCCCTTTGCCGGTATGGGCGGTGGCGGTGGACGCGGGTTTGGCCGCGGCGGTCCGCGACCGGGCGGCTTTCGTGATCAGGAATTTGGTGGCTTCGATTCCAATGATATGGATTTAGGCGATTTGTTCGAGGGGCTGTTCGGTGGCCGCTCGCGCCAAAACGATACCTCACAGCGCCCACGCGGATTTGGTGGCGGTGGCCGCCGTCCGCCCCCTCCTCCGCCAAAACGCGGTGCGGATATTCAATACCGGCTCGCGGTCCCATTCGTCGATGCCGCCGCTGGTGTAGACCAACGGATTACGTTGGCCGACGGCAAAGCAATCAATCTGAAATTGCCCGCAGGGGTCGAAGACGGCACGCAAATGCGGTTGAAAGGCAAAGGACAAAACGGTCCCGGCGGCTTTGGCGATGGCATTGTCTTGGTTGAAATCGTGCCGCACCCATTCTTTGAACGCGATGGCGACAATATTCGCATGGACTTGCCCATCACGCTCAATGAAGCGGTGGCAGGTGGCAAGATCAAATGCCCCACGGTCGATGGGCCGGTGATGCTGACGCTGAAACCCGGCGCGAATGGCGGCACGGTCATGCGGCTTACGGGGAAGGGTTGGACCAAGAGCTCTGGTAAAGGAAAAGGCGGGCGGGTCTTGCGCGGGGACCAGCTGGTAACGCTGGAGATCCAAATGCCAGAGGATCTCGATGGGCTGGCTAAACAGCTCGGCGATTGGGAAGATCCCGCGACTCCGCGTGAGAAGTTCGGGCTTTAGCAGGGGAGCGCAAGCGACGCTTTGAAACGCCAAGAGACCCCGCAAAAGATCGCTGGCCGCCGCGCCTACCCCGCGCAGATGGGCGTCGAAATACGCTCGCTTTCCCCTGAGGCGCGCCGGAGCCGTGCGCTTCAGCAACAATCTCTATTCGCAGGCGAGGATACCGAGAGCGCTCGCAAATCCGGACTTTTGGGAAGAGCCGCGAACCGTATCGGTCCCGGCACGCGCATCTATCAGGTGGCGCGGCGGACAGTTATCGGCACGTATCAGGATGGTTTTATCCATGCTGGCAACCTTGCCTATCTATCGATGCTGGCGATCTTTCCTTTCTTCATTCTGGGCACCGCCGCGTTTGAGTTGGCAGGGGGGCGCGATTCCGCCACCTCTATGATCACCACCATCCTGATTGCGATGCCGCCAACCGTCGCTGCCGCCATCCGCCCCGTGGCCGAAGAGATCATCTTTGCCCGTGATGGATGGCTCTTATGGTTGGGCGCGGGCGTTGCGTTGTGGACCGTGTCCAGCTTGGTGGAGACGATTCGCGACATCCTTCGCAGAGCTTATGGGACAAACGCACGCTATGCCTTTTGGCAGACCCGCCTGCTTTCCGCCGGTCTGATACTCGGTGCAGTCGCCGTGTTGATGGCGTCTTTGTTCGCAACCGTAGCGATTGGCGCTGCGCAGCAGGTTATCTTGGCGGCATTGCCGCAGTTATCCGAAGCGGTCGACTACCTCCGGGTGTCGCGCATCGTGCCCGCTTTGGGTCTGACGGGGTCCCTCTATATGCTGTTTTTCACGCTGACCCCGGCTGAGTATCGCACTAAAGCCTATCCGAAATGGCCCGGCGCACTCTTCACCGCCATTTGGTGGATTGGAGTCACCACCGCTATGCCGCCAATTCTGCGCGGGTTTTTCACCTATAGCCTGACCTATGGCAGCATGGCGGGGATCATCATCGCCTTGTTCTTTTTCTGGCTCGTGGGGCTTGGCCTCGTTATCGGAGCAGAATTGAACGCGGCGCTTGCGGAACCGGATATGGAACCAGACGCGGAACCAAAGAATTTCGAGGAGGAACAAAGATGACCCAGCTTATGGAAGGCAAACGCGGCCTGATCATGGGGCTTGCCAATGACAAATCGCTGGCCTGGGGCATTGCAAAGCAGCTTTCCAAACAGGGCGCAGAGCTGGCATTTTCGTATCAGGGCGATGCGCTTGCAAAACGGGTAAAGCCACTCGCAGAGCAACTCGGAAGCGATTTCACCTTTGAATGCGATGTGTCCGATATGGATTCGCTCGATGCAGGGTTCGCTGCGATCAAGGAGCGTTGGGGCAGCATCGATTTCGTCGTCCACGCCATCGGGTTTTCCGACAAGGCGGAGCTGCGCGGCAAATATGTCGACACGAGCCTCGACAATTTCCTAATGACCATGAACATCTCAGCCTATTCACTGGTTGCAGTGACAAAGCGCGCGGCCGAATTGATGCCCGAAAGCGGCGGATCAATCCTCACGCTGACCTATTACGGCGCAGAGAAAGTGGTGCCGCATTACAACGTCATGGGCGTTGCAAAGGCCGCGTTGGAGGCAAGCGTGCGTTACCTTGCCAATGACCTTGGCCCCGACAATATCCGCGTCAATGCGATCAGCGCAGGGCCGGTCAAAACGCTAGCCGCGAGCGGGATTGGCGATTTCCGCTACATCCTCAAATGGAACGAGCTCAACGCACCTTTGCGCCGCAATATCACGATTGACGATGTCGGCGGATCAGCGCTCTACTTCCTGTCCGACCTCGCATCGGGCGTGACTGGAGAGGTTCAGCATGTCGATGGCGGCTATCACGTGGTTGGTATGAAGCAGGAAGACGCACCAGATATTGCTTTGGGGTGAGTCTAGCGTGCTTCTATCTGTATCCGGCCCAGCTCGGCACGCAAAGTCGGCTCTCCGCGTAGAGCGCGAGCATCAATGGCAATGGTCATTCGTTCGCAATCTGAGGGAACCTGTTCAATTGTGAAGCTGTTGTTGCCCGATTCCAGACCTTCGTCGAAAAACGCGGCGCCAGAAAGACCACAACCCAACTGCACGCGCACCGCATCGCGCCGGACAGGCCCACCGGGTTCAAAAATGACTGATAGAGTAAAAGCCGCCTCCGGCAGAGGGATTGTGCGACGCGCAATCATGCCCCCTTGTCCTGGCCTCACAAAAATTTCGAGCTTTTGTTCATCGCGGCTTGGCTGAGATCTGAAATTGCTTTCATCGGTAAGCTGCCAGTCAAAAGGCGGAAAGTCCGATGCCCATGCCAATCCAACGCCTTGCGCTACCCGCTCGCCACCTTCAGTCAGTTCGATATAGAGCTGCTGAGCGACTTCCAATTCGCCTTGGCTCGCAAGTCCGCTGACAAGTTCAAGATCAAATTGCTTATTCTCATAAACAATGTCGCTGCGAATGCTGGCTAGATTCACTCTGGCGCGGGGATCTCGCACTGCGAATTGTAAGAAGCGGTTATGCCAAGGCGAAGACTCGCTGAGAATTCGACTGAAAACTGGCTGTGTTTCAGGTCGTGCCATCGCATCGACCAACACAGGGTAAAACTCAGGACGGTATTCTGGATGCGTGCGTAAGATTTGATCCAACGTCGCGATCACCTGAGGAAAGTCCTCGGCGACCAAACGCTCTTGTAGCACCAACCCCTGAAGCGAAAGGTCCCGGCGGTTCAAACGACTGGCCGCTTCCAAAACGGCCAAACGCTTCTCGCTTTGAGCGCCCTCTCCCTCTTCCCCAAGTGTCATGGCAATGATTGAATGCGACTTCGGCGCTAAAGGATCGATCGACAATGAGCGAAGGGCCAACGAGCTTGCCGCATTTGCTGAAACCTCCAAGTCTTGCGACGTTTCGAAACTCTCCTGAAATTCACGGAAGGCCTGCCGTTCAAGGGCAATACCATTGCCAGGAAACACTGCGCTCGCCTGGCCGGGAGCTTGGCGGGTCAGAACGCCACTTATTGCCTGAGCCGCCAACAGACCAAAAAGCACAAGGCCGATCAATGCGGCCCCGATCAGTCGCGGAACGTTTAGGCGCGAGGCGGGACGAGCTTTGGACCGAGCCATAACTACCTATGCGCGACCAGGTTCCACGGCCCTGCCATCGGAACCGTATCCATATCCGTAGCCATAACCGTATCCGTATTCCGCGCCGCGCTCATCAAGCTTGGTCAACACAAAGCCATATGTCTGTGCACCTGTCCGATTGAGCCGGGTAATCGAGTTCTCGATAACCTTAGCTTTCATGCGATTGGCTTCGACCACATAGAGTACACCATCAGCCGCCCGCGCCGTTTCGATCGCGTCAGCTAATGATAGCATCGGGGCGCAATCGATAATGATCTGATCGTAGGTTTCGCGGGCTTCGCTGATGATCTCACGGAGCCGGGGCCCAGCAAGCAAGTCAACAGGATTGGGCGGTTTGTGACCAATCGGCAAATAGTCGAAACCGAAATCGTCAACCGGGACAACTTGTGTTGCCAGAGCCAGATCAGAGTTGGTCAACATGCCAGCAAGACCCCCTCTCTTATCGCCTTCTGCGTTGAGCGTGCGCGCCAGTTTGGAGTTCCGAAGATCGGCATCAAGCAGAAGGGTCCGCTTACCCAGCTGAGCAAAACTGGCAGACAACGCAGTGGACGAGAGGCTCTTTCCCTCTGATGGAACGGTTGATGTCACCATCAGAGTAGGCGGTGCACCTTGCGGGGTAAGGAATGCCAGATTTGTTCGCAGCGAACGATAAGCCTCGCTGATCTCTGAGGAATTCTGACGAAGATCATCATGGAGCTTGTCTGAGGACACTTGCGGGATTGCCCCAAGGGCAGGAATACCAAGCCGATCTGCCGCGCTCTGTGGGTCGCCGAGTGTCTGGCTGAGCATGACACGAAGATAAACGATCCCTGCTGCAAGGACCCCGCTGGCGATCAGTGCAATCAACAAGTTTTGGACAAGCGAGGGCGAATACGGGAAGCGTGGTTCGCGCGCTTCATCAATCAATTTGATATTGTTCTGACCAGCACCAGACGCCTCAAGCTCTTTCAAGCGCTGCAACAATGCATCATAGAGTTCTCGGTTGGTCTCAACTTCGCGTTTTAAGATGCCATAGCGAATGCCTTGGTTCTGCTGTCCAAGGAACTGTGCTTTCGTCGCTTCCAATTGCCGACGCAGATTGGTCTCACGCAAGGTAGCTGAGCGCAGAGCGCCCTGAGCCTCAGAAGATCGCGAGGCGCGTAATGATGCAACCTCAGCCTCTTTTTGACGAAGGGCAGGGTAATCGGGGCCGAATGTCTCTTTCAACGTAGAAAGTTCAGCCTCCGCTAGCGCCAGTTGCGATACAACTCTATTGTCAGATGTGCTGTTTGAAACATTGCCGGCGATTACCGCCGATTGCGCTTCGATCCGGTCCGTTATTGCGCGGGCCAATGCGGCATTGATGGCCGACAGATCAGACGCGATCAGCGTTTGGCTAGCCGTGTCCGCGTTACCATCAGATCCAGAAGATTCGAGCACCAGAATTTGGTTCGAATTGGCATAGTCGACCAATTCTTGTTCGGACTGCGCAAGTGTTTCACGCAGTTCATCGATCTGATCGCGCAAGAATTCTCGCGCCTGGATATTGGTCCCGAACCGCTTCTCATAATTGGCTGAGATAAATTCATCGGCCCACAGATTGGCAACCTGTGCAGAGACTTCAGGCGACGCACTGGCAAAGCTGATATCGATAAGGCTGGATTGCGTGATCGGTTCAATTGTCAATTGGCTCAAAACCAACCGCTCAAGATCACTTTGATCCGGCGCATCCGCTTCGACCAAATCAAAAGCTTCCAGAAAAGCAGGATCGCGCAACAGATTCCCCGATTCCACAACGCGGGTCGCCATAAATCGCGATTCGAGCAGCTCGTATTGGGTGTTGAGATATTGCAGCTCTGAAACACGCCCTTCTGACTCCAATGGATCAAGGGCAGTGACATTGGCAGATACCTGAGACACCTCGACACGCGCAGTTGAAGCAAACTGCGGCGTTGCCAGCAACGTCGCCGCCAGACCGACAAGAGCCCCGGTCACAAAAAGTGCAATGATCCAATATCGGATCGCCTTTAATTCAATCAGGTAGCGATCTAGATCGATCACGAAGCGATCATCATCCTTCGCCGCTTGGTCAAAGCCCTGGTGGGCTGACGCGCCGGGGACGGTCATATCTTTGGACATGGATTTGGTCTCTAATTCCCAAGACGGTCCAAGAGGACCACGGCCGATGAAACAAGCGGCGCAAATTGCAAGATATTGTCTAGTCGCCGGCGACCAGGAGAATCGCCCACCATAACGATGTCATTGGGATAAAGCACCGGATCGGCATAATTGCCGCGCTGAATCGCGCCCAAATTGTAAAGCCCAATGTAATCCTGGCCTGCCACTGTGCGCATTACGAGAACATCGTCCAGCTTGGCATATTGGGCCAGCCCCTCGGCCTGATTCACCATCCGCAGCAAGGTGGGGCGCCCGATCGCAGGGTAGGAACCGGGCCGTCTGACTTGGCCGCCTATCGATACCGATGGCGGAGGGAATTCGGTTGGAATGACGCGTACTTGGGGGTCGAGCACGTAACGTCCGCGCAATGCCTGAGCCAACAAGTCAGAAGCGTCGGAGGGCGATTTTCCGCCCAAAGACACAACACCCAATAGGGGAAAGCCAATATCGCCCTCTTCATTTGTGAGGTAAGTTCCGCTGAGCGGCTCTGCACCAACCACCTCAATCTCAAGCGTTTCTTGCGGGCCGATAGTGTAGAAGATTTCGTTGCGCGGCTCGGGCAAGGTGTCGAGTTGGGTGATCTCGATTCCCGGTGCCACGCCAAAAGTGCGATCGGTCGCACACGCGCTCAAAACCAAAAAAGCGGCCAACACGGTTAGGTTTCTAAGGCTGGGAATTGAATTGATCCTTGCTACAATAATCCGAAAGTCGCCAGTACAAACGCCAAGGCGGAAATTGGGACAGCGCCGAATTGCGCGTTCTCTTTTGGCTCATCCTCAGCTCTTAGATCTCTCGCTATTTGATTTGTCGATACAAAATGCAAGCAGTATCCAAATGACACTTGTCTGAAAAACGGGGATGCGTAACGGATAGTCGACGATCGATGCCGCTGCAATAACGGCAATGATCGCTAGCCAGAAAAATGGGATAGATAGCGGCACATCAGAGGCTCCGAACAGCTTCTTTACGGTTCTGCCAAACCCGAAGAGCCCCACAACCAACAGCACAATCGCTGGCAGGCCACCCTCAATCACCAACTGTGCCCAGTCATTATGCGCCTGATTGACGTAGGACGGCAGCAACAATTCGGTCGGCTCGTAAATGTGATAAACCTCTTCGAATGACCCAAATCCAGTACCCACCAGCCAATGCGTGCGCATCATCAGTTCTAGCGTCGGCCACATCTTCCAGCGCAGGTCTTCAAATGGGGAGGTAGCGAAGATACTCTCATATCCCGGTAGATTTTCGAGCAATACGAAACCTGCAATCGGCGTAGCCAGCAAAGCTATGACAAGTGGGACCGCAAAGCGGCTATTGCGCTGCATCCACTCGAGGAGCTTTGCGGATTTTCGTACAGGACCGCCAGCGCTGCGACCGTTTGTCGAAAGCCAGAAAATGCCCGCCGACAACACTGCTGTGAAAACGGTCATCACAAGGCCGGCTCGCGACGAACTGATGAGGCCCGCGATCAAGACTAAGCCAAAAGCCGCCATCGATACCATCCGCCAGGTTGGCACAAGGGTGCGAAAAGCGTGATCAACACTCAAACGCGCAATCACAAGCAAGACTATGCTGGAGAAAACAGCCGAGTGGTTTTCATTAGCAAAAATACCTACCGGCGAGCCCGCATTGGTGATCGCGTAAAAGTACAGACCGCCCCACGATCCGGTGGCCACTTGAGCAAGACCGAGCAACGCATCAACGACACCAATTGCCGCTACTACCATCAACACTTCATGCGCACGCAGCCGAAGGGTTAATGCGATAGCTGCGCCCGAAATCGGCACAATCAGGCTGGCCAAAGTATCAAGCGAGCGTGTGGGTGTTAGGGAGATGGGTCGCCAAGCATCCTCCATCCCAGTCAGCAGGTCGATATCCGCGATCAAAGAGCGATCTGGCAATGCCTGCCAAATGAAGGGAGGCAATGGCACCAATTGCAGGGCCACCCATACAATCGCCAGCCCACTCATCATAAGCAGACCCCGCACATCTTTTAACGCATCAGAGGACAACCAATACAGCGCCGGGATCAAAAACAGAGCCGCTATGGGGCGCAGCGCAACAATCTGAACGGAATCCCCACGTGAACTGCCGCCAAGCAACGCAAGCAGGCAACCAAAGGCAGCGATTGTGGCCCATCTTACAGCTGGCCCCATGTCCAACTGAGTTGCCGAATTTGTAGAGATTTGCGACCTCATAGCGAACCGCTCTAACAAGCTTTGCGATCAGGAAAAGGCAATTTTACGCCTGTTGTCCAAACCATCTCAAAACTTCGATGCCTCCACATCCAAACCGCGCGCTTCGGTAGCATGATCAAGGAACCATCGATATGTTTGCGCGATGCCCTCTTCCAGCTCAATCTGAGCCCGCCAACCCATCTGGCTCAACCGGTCGACATTCATCAGTTTGCGCATTGTCCCATCGGGTTTGGAAGCATCGGTTACAACGGCCCCGTTGTAACCTGTGACCCGTGCCACAATCTGCGCCAGTTCAAGTATCGAAACATCAGTGCCGCAACCTACATTGATATGGCTAAGCATAGGCTCGGTGTTTGCCTCATAGTGCTGTTGATCCAGATCAAGCACGAACAAAGATGCCTCCGCCATGTCATCAACGTGAAGAAATTCGCGGCGCGGGGTGCCCGTTCCCCAGATCGTCACTTCACTGGCACCGTTGCGTGCGGCATGATGGAAGCGCCGAATCAGTGCGGGCAAAACATGGCTGTTTTCTGGATGGAAGTTATCGCCAGGACCATAAAGGTTGGTCGGCATGACCGATCGATAGTCGGTGCCATATTGCCGGTTATAGCTTTCACAGAGTTTGATCCCTGCAATTTTCGCCACAGCATAAGGCTCGTTGGTGGATTCCAGGACGCCAGTCAACAAAGCCGCCTCGGACATGGGTTGTGCCACAGCTTTGGGATAAATGCAGGAAGATCCCAAAAACAAAAGACGCTGCACGCCCGCCGCGTAAGACTGATGAATTACGTTCGCCTCAATCATAAGATTTTCATACATGAATTCAGCGGGATAGGTGTTATTGGCGTGGATGCCGCCGACCTTTGCCGCGGCCAGAACGACGGCATCAGGTCTTTCATTTTGCAAAAAATCACGCACGGCGTGCTGATCGGTCAGATCTAACTCGTCGCGCGACCGCGTTACCAATTCCAGCGGCTCACCTTGTGAACGGCGCGCTTCAAGCTTGCGCGTGATGGCGCCGCCAACCATTCCGCGATGACCGGCCACAAAGATCTTCATCATCTGCCCCTTTAGCTTTCAACACTGACGGGGAGTTCGAACCCGTTAGCCTTGAGAAAGGCATGCCGCTGAGCGTCTTTGAGATCGCAAGCAACCATCTCAGCGCACATTTCACGAGCGGTAATTTCTGGTTCCCAGCCAAGCGTATCGCGCGCTTTGGTGGGATCGCCAAGCAGCGTTTCCACTTCGGCGGGGCGGAAGTAACGAGGGTCAATTCTAACCACGATATCGCCAACCTTTAAAGCCGGCGCTGCACTGCCTTCAATCGCTGCAACTGTGGCGATCTCATCCAAACCCTCGCCTTTGAACTCAAGCGTGATGCCCAATTCTTCAGCGGTCCACCTGATAAACTCACGCACCGAATATTGGACGCCAGTCGCAATCACAAAGTCTTCGGCGGTGTCTTGCTGCAACATCAGCCACTGCATCCGCACATAGTCTTTTGCATGTCCCCAATCGCGCAAAGCATCGATGTTCCCCATGAACAAGCATGACTCCATGCCCTGCGCAATATTGGCAAAGCCTCGCGTGATTTTGCGCGTTACAAAAGTTTCGCCTCGGCGTGGGCTTTCGTGATTAAACAGGATGCCGTTGCACGCATACATGCCATACGCTTCGCGGTAATTGACGGTGATCCAATAGGAATAGAGCTTCGCGACTGCGTAAGGTGATCGCGGGTAAAACGGGGTGGTTTCCTTTTGTGGAGTTTCCTGCACCAAACCATAGAGTTCGGAGGTTGATGCCTGATAGAAGCGGGTTGTCTTTTCCAAACCAAGAAACCGGATTGCCTCAAGCAATCGAAGCGTTCCCATACCATCGACGTCTGCCGTGTATTCTGGAGCTTCAAAACTGACAGCAACGTGGCTTTGCGCGCCCAAATTATAGACCTCATCCGGCTTTACCTCATTGATAATTCGGGTGAGGTTCGAGGTGTCTGTCAGATCGCCATAATGTAGGTGCAATTGAGGATTCGGGACATGGGGGTCCTGATAGATATGGTCGATACGCTGCGTATTGAAAGAAGAGGAGCGCCGCTTGATCCCATGCACCTCATACCCTTTAGAAAGAAGAAATTCCGCCAGATAAGAGCCATCCTGCCCTGTTACGCCTGTAATGAGTGCACGCTTGGTCATTCACCGTCTCTGTTGTTTCAAAAGAACTGACTAATCTTACTAAGGTTTTTGGCGGCAAGTGTCGCAAAGCCACCAATACGATTACTGCGAATCGCCCTCAAGTCTTCGCGGCTTTTGAGAAGGATGCGCGAAAGCGAGCCATTGCTCTCGCCCCCCAAGCGCATTTTTACAACCACTCTCGGGACATAGGCGAGATTGATGTTTCCACGAGCCAAATAGCGCAGCATTGCATCATAGTCTGCGGCGATTCTGAAAGATGTGTCGTACACACCCATCCGGTCAAAGACTTCGCGGCGCAAATACAAAGTCGGGTGCGGGGGCATCCAACCCCACTTCAAACGTTTAGGAGCGTATTTACCTGATCGCCATTGACGGACGATCTTGGCCGGATCTTTGCCCGAAACGTATTGCAGGTCACCGTACACGCCATCAATCTTCGGGTCAGCAAAGCGCGCCGCGATATCCTTCAATGCCTCATCATAGCCAAAGAAATCGTCGGAATGCATCAACCCGATAACGTCTCCAGAAGCCCTCCCAATGCCTTTGTTAATGGCGTCGTAAATGCCGCTATCGCTCTCTGAGACAAGGTGTGTCCTTGGACCTGCCAGCCGCCCAACCTCATCCAATGTTCCATCATCAGAGCCTCCATCCTGAATGATGTGCTCGATGTTGCCATAGGTTTGGTCAAAGACGCTTCTCATCGCCGCAGCGATAGTGTCGACACGATTGTAAACAGCGGTAACTACGGAGATTTTCATCGGCGCGAACTTAAAAAACTGAGCCATAAGGCGAGCGATGCTCGTCTCTTAATGCCAACTTCATGTCAAGCGAGACATTCTGTGCTGCAGCCACCCTCATCAGCTTTCGATCGAGAGCAGCCTTCAAGGACTATGACAAAGAGAATGACAAATCGGCTTCTCAGAAGGATGACCCGCAGACAGGCGACCCTGGCAATTGGTGTGGCAGGAGCAGGCGTCATGGTGACCACCAATCAGCCGGTGCAAAGCGCGGCTCGACAGCAACGCCCCAATGGCCAGCAATTTCAGGTCTACAATGGGCTCTTGCACGAAAACCTCCCCGATCTTGGTCCTAGCGGAATTGTTGCAGCACATATCATTGATCGCGGCATTTGGCCGGCTGGGACGTCGCACCTTGATCCACCAGAGCCGGAATTGGTCCATGCTTGGATAGCCGCGCTTCCAGATGACGGCGCGCCGATTGTGATGGATTTTGAGTTTTACGACTTCAAATCGGGCGACAATGCGACTGCCGAAGCGTTACGCAGCCTTACAATAATCGCGGACACATTTCAGCGCTTCTCAGACGACCGGCAGATCGGATTTTACGGATATCTCCCCACGCGTGATTACTGGCGCGCCATTCGCGATCCCGATTCCCCTGAATATCGCGAATGGGCGAGGGAAAACACATACGCTCAGCCTCTTGAACCGCACGTGGACTGCTTGTTTCCTTCGATCTATACCTTTTATGAAGATCGCGATGGTTGGGAGCGTTACGCGAGGGCACAAATCCGCGAGGCACGCCGCATATCAGATAAATCCGTCTTTGCTTTCTTATGGCCCGATTATCACAATCAAGGGCGCAGAGGACCACCAAGAACTCTACCAGCCGATTATTGGCGTCATCAGCTAGAAGTCATGCGCGAAACCGCCGATGGAATTGTGCTGTGGGGTGGTTGGGACTTTGAGCAGAATGCCAAACAACAATGGGACGATAGCGCTCCATGGTGGCGCGAAACCCGCGCGTTCCTAGCCAGTTTAGGATGAAATGAATTGGCGTAGCAGACAGGCCTAGATATTCACCGCTTTTGAGAATTGCGCCGCGACCTCTTGCCAGTCTTGGGGGAAGTGGCGTCTCCTCTCACTCCAATCCGCCCTCCATCCCGCATCACGAGCGCTTTTCAAGCGTGCTAGCGCTTCGATGAAACTGGAACGTGATCCTGCCTCGTAAAAGTGCGGGTTCGCTCCCAAAATGTCACGGGCATAGGGTAAGTCGGGGCAGATCACTGGCAAATCCAGCCAAAGTGCCTCCAAGAGGGGGAGCCCATAACTCTCAGCACCGGAAAGAAAGAGCAGCGCATCCGCGCGGGAATACTCTTGGCCGACACGCGACAGGTCGACCTCACCAATGCAGTTTAGCAGTCTGTGCCTGCCGGTCGCGATGGCATCAGGCTCTATCGTGAGCACGATCTGATCAACCAAGCCATTCAAGCTATTGAGCGAGCCCTGATCTAGAAACGAATGATTCTTGTGCGGATAGAAACGGGATGGATAAAACAGCTTCAGGCCCGCGCCGATTTCACGATGTGATTGACTTCCCCGCTTTAACGCGAGTTGACGAAGATGCTCTGGCGGCGGCTGGCCAATAATTGTGATCTTTTCTGGATCAATGCCATATCTTCGACATAGGCCTTGTTTCATGCTGTCTGTCTGAACAATGAGGCGTTTCGCGAATGGGTGGTTGCGTGCAAATATTGCCCGCATGGCCGAGAACTTGACCCGATCAATCACGCCCAACGAGCTATCGTTTGCGATCAAAAACGGATTGTGCACTAAGACCGTCTGACGAGCGAGGCTGGCAAGCGGCAAGTCACCAAGAACCAGCAAGTTCCCTGCACCGTCAAACTTTGCGGACTGCATCGTCACTTCAATGAGCCGAGAGATCGGTTTGACCATCGTCCGCTTTATGCTCGTGACTGCAATATCGTGGGATCCCGCCAAATCACCTAGGGGGTCGCCGCTTTTCAGGAAGACCTGTGACGGTTTCTCGGCATCCTTGAATAGATGAGGTAGTAGATCCTCTGCGAGACGACGACTACCCATTCCATCAAGATTTGTGGCATGAAAGCGCATAAGAACTCGGCTTCTCCGCTAGTGGTGTTCGATTAAGAGAAAGTGCGCTCAAGCTACATTTCAGACTGGGAATAGGGAGCCTATCAAGCAATCAGTCAATAGCGGTCACCGCGCCAATCATGCTGGAGAAACGGTCCGCCATGTCTTCGGTGTTGAATGTATTTTCGACAATCGACCTCGATTTCGCAGAATATCTATCAAGTGTTTCGGTGTCGCAAAGAAGTCGATTAATTGCACCCGCAAGACTGTCACTGTCCTCCCTTTCAAAAGTCACTCCAGTGGACTTCGCCTCAAAGGCCGCAATTTCGGGCATGTGACGCCACCGGTCATCATGGACGATTGCAGGCAGCTGGTAGGCCATAGCGTGAATGACTGACAGGCCAACCTCGCCAGGATAAACGAATGCTCGACACCGGTTTGCAATACGCCCAATCTGAACTTCGTCTGCAATCGCGCCGTGCCACGTAACGCGACCCTCTAGATTGAGATCTTGCGCATGCTGTTTCACGATCGCTTCAAGTGAACCCGCGCCGATGACATGCAGATGCACCTCTCGATCATCGACTTTGCTGATCGCGTCGAGCAGCAATTCCAAACGCGCCTTTTCGGTGAGGCGCCCAATGAACAAAATGTCGGCAGGGCGATCCGACGCGACATAGGGCAGGCGAGAATTTTCGATGCTCTTGAGGTCAAGGCCATTGTTAAGCGCAGAAACCAAAGGTTTTGGTGCATTGCTTACCATCGAACGATATTCGGAAACTTCGTTTTCCGTGTAAAATAGCACCCCATGACACGCTTTCAAAAAAAGCATGCGCAAGCGAAACCGCCATGGCTTTGTCGTCGAGCTCCAAAAGTGCCCCCACCAGATCACTTTTGCGCCAGCCATTCTGGCTTTGAGAATGATGGCGAGAGTGCTCAATGTGCGTGGAGCGCCGCAAACTATCACAACATCACCCTTTTCAGGCGCGATGGACATGGCACCGTGTTGCCAATCCAATCCCATCGCAAGCGGTCTCAGTGGCCCGATCCTTGCCGCCCAAGGAAAGTCTATCGCCGATGGAGTGATACCCGACAATTCCGTCGGCGAATACAATACGCGCAAGCGGTCTGCGAACCTTTGGTAAAGGGCTTCAAAGAAGGCGTATCGATATCGCGGCAAGGCAGGTTGCAAAACTAGGATTTTCACGTTTCAAACCTAAGATAGTGACCACGAGAGCGCATGCAAAAGGGTGAGGCTTCCTGCCAAAAAAACTAACGAATGTTTAGTGGGCAGCAGAGAGCGGCTGGCCCACTTGACCCATTGATCTGTGATAACGCCCAGATGCATCATTCGACACATTGGCGCGAAACGCCAATGCCATGGTAGACGCCATCAAAACCCACATCGCATTTGTCTGATAAATCGCGCCCGAAAGCTGCGCTGCAACCACATATTGTATCAGCAGCAATCCGAGCCAGATTTTGTCTCTCCGGTTCTTGAACAGGCGCCAGGCGCCTAACAGGCTTAAACCTATGATCAGCAAAAATAGGGCACCACCGAAAATGCCGGTAGTCATAAATGCCTCCAGCACGACGTTGTGCGGATAATACGCGAACAAACGCGTCTCCACTCCGTCACCAAGAAAAGGCGAATCGAGAAACTGTTGAATTGATGCATCAAAAATCTGCATACGAATCTCGCCAGAACGGTCCTGTCCGGTCACCATTCCCATAAAGCGATCAAAGAGACCTCCCCGCCCAAAGATCAACTCTGCACGTTGAGAAACAACGCCCAGACCCGCGATGAGAGCTAGCCCCGCATATAGCCAAGTCCGTCTATCCCGGATGCGCGACAAACCGAGCACCAAAAGCGCCAGCGCTGCTGCCACCATCGGCCCGCGCGAATTGGCCAAGAACACGACAATCAGTCCGATCACGCCCACACCAAGCGCAATCATAATCTGTCGACGCGAAGCCATCCCGCTTAATGCAGTTCCAGCCGCAGCCAGGAACAAAGTGGCCCCCAAGTGACCAAGCGAAATTGGGTTGAGGCCAGATACGTTCCAACGGTTCTGATCGCCAATCGCACCCTCGTTTGTCACAAAGGAAGTGCCGCCAAAACCAAGCACCAAAAGTGCTGCAAAAAGACCAACCAGCAAGATGATCATATTGCCAGTCAAATTGATGCTGCGATCGCGTGCGAAGAACACCGCAAGAGCCGGGATAAAACAAATTGCGACAGACCAGAGGCCGAACTCCCAAGCGGGTATCGACGCTTTTTCTTTTGCAATGAGGAAGGTGTAAGCCAGCCTGGTCAAATAAAGCGACCAGAAGCCAAGGAACGCAAAAACGGCCAAACGAGACGGTGCGGACTTACCAACAAGCAGCAACCATAGGGATACGCCCAGAACAAGCGCGCGCAATACAATCGATGCGGTTCTATTATCAAAATCCACTGCGGCACTAATGCCTGCAACCAACGGATAGCCGATTACAGACCCGATCAAGACGATACTGACAAGGTGCGTTTTTTGGATGGAGAACGTCATAATGCACGTTCCACAGCGGTGACAAAGTGTTTCATCTGCGCCTTGATCCAGTCCGTTGGCGGTGCATCATTGAGGCTCGCTTGCTCCAGCCGCCTCGGCAAGTTATTGAGCGGCGCCTCATGGTCAATCGCAATCACAGGGTGCCCGATGTCGGCAGCAATACTTTCGATCAATGTCCCCTCACGCACAATCGGAATTTTCCCCGCTTGCAGCGCGCGGCCAAAGTTGCCTGACGCTTGGTCGTAGTCTGGGTGGTAACACGCCCAAATGAAGTCTGCCACCTCGTAGACCGCGTCAAGCTCCTCATTGGAAATGAAGCGCGCGTAAACAACCGCACCGCTTGCTTCCAGCCGCTGGACAAGCGCCCGGCTTTCTTCCGCAACCTTACCAACCACAACGACACAGATGCCAGCTTCATCCCAGCCATCCTGCTGCATAAGATCAAGCAATTTGTCGGGTGATTTAAACCACGAGGGTGACCCGATAAATGCCAGAATTCGCCGGCCTCTGGCTCTCTCACGCAGCGTGTCGACAAATTCGGTCGAAGGATCAAACGGAACCAACATGCGGTCCCAAATTTGCGGATCACTGAGGCCCTCTTTAGCCACCTCACGATACTCGGGTGCCACTTCGAACGGAACTATAGTACAAACTGAGATATAGTTCGACCTTCGCAGTGCATTGAAAAGTATGCGCTTTATCCAAGCCTTAAGGAGATTGCCGGTAAAGCACGATTGCGGCCTTAGGAATAGGCCGACAGTCCGCTTGCCGCGCATGGCGCGATGAAGTGCGGTACGTAGAAACCCTGGCTGGTCATCATCAATTGAACCGAACATCAGCGCTTCACTTTTGCAAAGAGACGGCAAATTCGCGCTCGTGACTCTGCCAAGCGAAGGCTTGAGGCCAAACAGCACTCCCAATACACTTTGGTAGTCGCCGCGGTGGCCCGAGCTAGAGGTCATATGAATAATTTTCGTCATCAGCCTGTACCCTGATGACACAATGCGCTCAAACGATCTTCGTAAAGTGCAAGATGGGCGCTTGCTACCATTTGCAAATCAAAGCGCGCTCTTACGTTCTGGCTTGCCCGCCGGCCCATCGCTGCCAACGCCTCCCGTCCTTGCGCGATCGCTCCCGCCAGAGTCGCAGCAAACCGCTCAATGTCTCCGTGAGGCACCAACCACCCTGTCTCACCTTCGACAGCGATTTCCTCCGCCGGCGTTTCGCGATAGCCGATAACAGGCGTGCCAGAGGCCATCGACTCAACAGTCGTTTTGCCAAAGGTCTCCTGCAGCGAAGGCATCAAGAAGACATCTGCCGCAGCATAAATCCGGTTCAATTTTTGCGGATCCGAGGTCAAGCCGAAGAATGTACAATTGTCTGGCACTTTATCGATCAGAGCATCCAGACCACGGCCAAAGATAGCCCAGTGGACCGTGTCATCTTCACGATACTTTTCAAGTAATGCCTTTAGCGTGGCGCTACCCTTGCGCGGATCCGCGAGGTTTACCGAGCCAGCAGCGACGACCATTTTATCAGCTGGCAGGCCCAAAGCTGCTCGCGCATCTGTTTTGCTCAATTCGTCAAACTGGCCGAGCATTACAGCGTTAGGCAGTAACCGAATATCACGCCCGTTGAGCACCCTGCTAGCGCGGGCTTGATCCGCAGTTGACTTACTGCTGGCCACAAAAGTCGTTGTCGCGCCAATATGCGTTGCTTTGAACGCGAGATCACGCGCAGTCACCATCTCGTCAGACGCCCCGCCCAATTGCGGACACACCCCACACCCTTCGGTGTAGCGATCGCAATCACCTGAAAAATGGCACCCCCCTGTGAAGGTCCACATATCTCTTAAAGTCCAAACGACTGGTCGGCGCTCGTACTTTAACGCACGCCAGAAATCTGGCCCAAGTGTCGATGCAGCGGCGAACTGAATATGGATGATATCAGCAGACAGATAAGGCTCAGAGCGGAATACGGGGAGGCCGTAGCTGACGGGATGGAAGTTGTGCAGATCAACCTTGTACCGTGACCGCAAGCGCCACAGATAGAACCTGTTGGCTAATCCAGGACGAAGCTTTTCCAGAAGTGTTGCCGGATGCGCGTTGAGGTGTTTTGGCAAACCACTTTCGATGCGGCCGACCACATGACTGTCGACACCCATCGCCAACATCTGTTCGTGTAGGGCAAGAACCGCTTTGCCCGCCCCAGAATTCAACGGGCAACCAAGGACGTGTGCGACTTTCACGCAGCCTCCTCAGGCTCATCCTTGAAAAACAATGCGTCAACCTGATTCAATCTATGGGTGACGGGGTTGGAATAACCAGGCCAGATGTCCCAGATCGAGAAGCCTCTTGAAGCCATCTCTTGTTGGAGGTCTAGGGCTGAAGTCTGATTGTCATACATCGTCGCGAAAGATAGCTCGATTAACGCACCCCTCAAGGCGTCTAGTGAATTTACACCGCCTGCAAGGACCTTGTCCTCTCCACCTTGGACATCCAGTTTTAGGAATGTGCGGGCGCCGCCAAGAGCGAGATCAGGATAGAGGTTGTCAAGCCGCTCGGTAGCCACTTGAATTTTGTCGGACACTTGCGCGACCGGAGTGTTCTCAACAAAACCTTGCATCGGTTCGAGCAGCGAGCTGCTGGTGTCGCCGGTGGTCACGAAAAACTCCGCAGTCCCAGAAGCATCACTCAAAGCGACTGGACGATGAACCTCCCAGCGATCGCCAAATGGGGCGGCCACCTCTTTCAGTACTCGATTGGCCTCGGGAAGAGGCTCAAACGAGATAACGCGCCCTTGAAACCCTGCTTCGAACAGACCTGATGCAAACTGTCCGCGATTGGCTCCGACGTCCAAAACCACTTCTATGCGGTGCATGTTAAGGAAGTGCACGAAACGCAGATCCTCGCGCGAGTTAATCCCATTCAACCGAACATCAAAACCGATCCGCCGCACAAATTTACGCAGCGCAATTTTTGTAGAAGGGGCCAAGCGCCTCAGCATATTCTGTCTCACTTTTCCTGATCGTCTTGTCCGGCAGGCAGTTTACCACCTACAGGCTGCTCGCTTGCATCACTGACCAACAATTGCCTCAATCGCAACACGCCTCTCCAGGGCAAAAACAAAGAGCGTGTCATCATTAAGAACGCCGGTCTGGTCTTAGGGTGAAATGGTAGAGCAAAATAAGATGCCACCGCGTAGGAACACACCGTCGCGATGGCCGCTCCGATCGCTCCATAATGCGGAATGAGAAGAAGATTAAAGCCGATATTCAACGCTGCGCCAATACCATCCGATACGAGCAGAAATCCAGTAAAGCGCTCAATCAGCAGCCAACGAGTAAAGACCGTGCGCAAGAAGATGAATGGTAGCGCTAGAATGTGGATAGCCAGAACCAGTGAAGCGTCCGAATACTCGCTGCCAAAAACAAGCACGACACCCCAAGGAGCCGCTACTAAAACCGCCAGAACAATGGCCAGCGCAACAATTGCCATGATGTCGAACATCATCTGCAACCTCGCAGCGAAAGCGCTCTGGCTATCTCTCTTTAGCGTAATCAATCGCGGGAAAACTGATGCCATCAATGCGCCCGGAATAAAGTAAGCCGCTTCTGACAGCTTGGCAGCGACGGAGTAGACGCCAACAAGTTCGGGGCTGGCAAGCCATCTGAGCATCACCTGATCAATCTTGAGGTAGATCATACCCAACATGCCAGCTGCGAAGACGATCCAGCCTTCTTTGAGCAATCTGCGAGCTAGGTCTCGAGAGAACCGCCAGCGCAAAACACTCATAGCACTTTTGCGAGTATAGAATGTCAATGCGAGGACGGCGGCGACAATGGCCTGCACTATGTTTGCCGCTGCAAAAGCCAGTACTGAGAGCGAGCTTAAAACCGCTCCGACTTTGAGTGCGCCGGAAATGAAATGGCTGCTAATGTTCGAGATGGCAAAATACCTTCCGGCAACATGTGCATGAAACCAAGCGCCTGTGGTCAAAAAGGGGGCCACCAAAAGCGTCGCAGCGGCCAACCATAGCAAAAGAAGCTCAGCCGAGCTGTCGGCGGTAAGGTAGCCGAAAGTTGCAAGCGCCATGGACGCGGCGAAAAATGCGACAAGCTTGAGTATGAATGTCGTGCCCAGGACTTCCGCTTCATGGTCAGGGTCCTCAGCCAGCTCTCTGATCACCAGCCCGTCGAGGCCCATCCGGCCAATCACGCCAAAGATTGCAGCCAGTGCAAAGGCGTAACTGAGCAAGCCGAAGTTCGATGGACCCAAATACCGCGCGACCATGGCCGCTACAATCAGGTTGAGCGCCGCGACCAAGACATTCTCGGACATCAACCAAGCCGAGTTGGCGACATATTTGGATGCGCTACGGATTTTTGAAGGACCGTTCACAGTGTAATCACAAGTCCACCTCGACCGCTTAAGGCCTACTCTCAAATGCAGGGCCAGTTATGCCCCGTGCAATATCCCCCAGGGCCGGGAAGCAGTCGAACTTAATGCCGAGCAAGTCAGACCAAAGCTCCAACACCTTCTGCTCACCAGCGCGGCTGGCGTCGTCTAGAAAAACAGCATGCTGCTTTGCCAAATTGTCTTTCAGCAAAGGCAAAGCAGGGTAGCGCGACAGCGCAACTTCTTCGCGGTAGGCGATCGGTCCATCTACAAGGACACAGTCAATCTCAAGGCCATCAATGGCTGATGCGACCGCAGAACTATCGTACCATTCGAGACCACCAAGGCCCATCTTACATGGTCCCATTGGAGCAATGATCAATTCAACCGCTCCTTCAAGCCCTTCCTCGCGAAGCCAGGTCCGGACTAACGCAGCCCACTCGGCATTATTCTCAACCGACACCAAACGCCCACCGACACCATCGAGCGCCTTTGCGAGATAAAGTGTGGATAGTCCGCTACCGAATTCGACCACGGTTCTGCGGTCGTTGATCAAGATCTCATTGAGAACAATCTGGAGAGCTGAAGGGGCGATCGCAGATGCCGGCCAAGGACGAAACTTCAGGCCCATGCGCGACAGCTCGGTACTCGCTCGAGCATCTCGAACGGCCTGTTCGAGCCGGGACAGTTTCTGTTTTACGCGAGCAATCAATTGAGACCCCTTTTTATGAACGCTCCATACGCAGGCTTTTTCCAAGCGAAAACCCAAATCGAGTGCTCAAGCTCTTTATGAAAAGAGGCGACATAGGCCCACGACAGTCCCTTGACCAATAGCAAAGCGGCCAAAAAGACTCGAAACGAGCGTAATTTTGACTGAGCGAGCCCAATGTGGCAGCGTTCGGAGGCAATAACGTCAAGATCATTTCCCAAAGCAGTCAGCCAATAAGCGCGAGGGCAGCGAGCCACGGCGGCAGTGAAATCATCGAATTGTTACAACGAATCGCTTGGTACGGCAGGTTATCCCAGCTATCCCTAGGTTCAGAGAAACCTCTAATCGCAAGCACAATGTGCAATCGTTCAAAGAGTGGCTCTGCCGCATAGATTGCGGCTTTAATTTGGGTGTGCCGGAGCATTTCGATAAGAGCCATTTGCGAACGACCTGTGCCATTTAGGAAAATGGCCGACACCAATTCGACTAAACCGTTGCACTTGTTGAGAATTATTTGAGCTAACCCCGGTGCCCAAAACAAAACAACCCGAACAAGATTATTCTGCTGGCAGTGAAGCGGTGCAACCTCCCTCGCTTGTGCGAAGGCTGCTCAGCAACAGCCTATTCTCGCTTTTGTTTCAGGTTTGCCTCGCCATCATTCCCGCGTTTTGCTTCTGGATGATGGTTGATGATGGGTATGTCGGCGATCGCATTTTTAGAAACACAGGTCTTTTCCTGACATTGGCCGTCGTCGTAGTATGGTTCGTGATGTCGAGATTGCGATCTTATGCAAAATCTCGGCTTCTATCTTATCATTTTCCGGTCAATTTCCTAGTTTACAGTGGTATTCTTTCTGTAATTGCAATATTTCGTCTCGATTATTCAGCCTATCAATATGTCTTCGGCGCCATTGGTGGTGTGACAGCCAGTTTTCTAACGACAGTTGTTCTGCGCACAGCACAGAAGCTGCAATATGTTGTGCCCGGCGGACGAACTAACGAGCTCCGCTTGGGTGGACAATACACTATGGCACCGAGCTTGATTGAAGTGCAAAGTTTGGTCGAGGCTCACCGGCTTGGGGGTTCTATCGTCGCCGACCTTCACCATGATCACTCGCCAGACTGGGAGCGGCTGTTTGCCAAAGCATCCTTGGCGGGAATTCCTGTCTATCACTATCGACAGGTTGCCGAAATGCAGACAGGCCAGGTCAAAATTTCGCATCTCAGTGAGAATGATCTTGGGTCACTGATCCCAAATGCGCCTTATATGACGACAAAACGCCTAATCGACCTTATCGGTTCGCTTCTGCTGCTGCCATTTTGTCTGATTGCATTTGCGTTCATCGCCTTACTCATAAAGGTCGATTCACCTGGTAGTGTCTTTTTTGTTCAAGAGCGCGTCGGCTTTCGCGGCGAGGCATTCAAGATGGTCAAGTTTCGCACAATGCGTGAGCGCGCTTCGATAGAGGATGAAAATGCGAGACGCGTCGATGCGATGACTAAGGCGGATGATGATCGAATCACAGGGATCGGGACGTTTCTGCGCAAGACACGGCTCGATGAATTACCGCAAATTCTTAATGTATTGAAGGGCGAGATGAGCTGGATCGGCCCGCGCCCAGAGGCCAAATCATTGTCCGATTGGTATGAGCGTGAACTGCCATTCTATTCGTATCGCCATATTGTGCGACCAGGCATCACCGGTTGGGCTCAAGTCAATCAGGGCCATGTCACTGGGGTCGATGATGTTAATGCAAAGCTTCGCTTTGACTTCTATTACGTCAAAAATATCTCCCTTTGGCTCGACTTCCTGATTGTCCTCAAAACTTTCCGAGTGATTTTCACAGGATCCGGGGCGAAGTAGCGCGCTTGCGCCGCGTCAATCGCGGTCATATTGGATCATCCAAACTTATCAGCCACAAAGGCATGATCCATGCGCACTGTCCTCATCACTGGTTCAGCCGGCTTTATCGGTTTCCATCTCGCTCAGCTGTTGCTGGATGAGGGATTTTGCGTCGTCGGCTTTGACGGGATGACTGACTATTACGATGTGCGCTTGAAAGAGCGGCGGCATCAGATGTTGCTTCAAAATCCGAACTTCCGCTGCACGGAGGCGATGCTGGAGGATTTCGACGCGCTACACGCTCTGGCGATGAAGACACAGCCTGACATTATCGTCCATTTGGCGGCACAAGCAGGCGTCCGATACAGTCTGGAGAACCCGCGCGCTTATGTTGATGCGAACCTGACGGGCGCGTTCAACGTGATGGAATGCGCACGCGAGCTGGGTGTGGATCACCTACTTATGGCCTCCACCAGCTCGGTCTATGGCGCGAATGAGGACATGCCTTTTAATGAGCGGGAGAAGTGCGACACTCCCTTGACGCTTTATGCTGCGACTAAGAAGGCCAATGAAGCGATGACGCATTCTTATGCGCATTTGTGGAATCTGCCGACGACGATGTTCCGATTTTTCACGGTCTATGGCCCTTGGGGGCGCCCGGACATGGCCTTGTTCAAGTTCACGCGCGGTATCCTCGAAGGGACGCCGATCGATATCTACAACGATGGAGATATGTTCCGCGACTTCACCTATGTGACCGATCTGGTGCGCGGCATTCAGTTGTTGATCGACACGCCGCCCGTGCGACCGGAAAGCCGCGACGACATAGCCGAATGGGACTCGCTGTCGCCTGCCGCCCCGTGGCGCGTGGTCAATATCGGGAACAGCGACAAGGTGCGCCTGATGGACTTTGTCGAAGCGATTGAGGGCGAATGTGGGCGGGAAGCGATCAAGAACTTCATGCCCATGCAAAAAGGCGACGTGCCCGCGACATGGGCCAATGCGACGCTACTACGCGAATTGACCGGATACGCTCCACAAACTGATATTCGCGAAGGGATCAAGCAATTCGTCGCCTGGTATCGCGACTATTATCAGGTTTAGTGAGGCTTAGGCCGCGGGCTCCTCAACAGGGCCGACGGCTGGCGTTTCGGGAGCTGGTGTCGGGTCAGCGGGAGCTGCGCCCGGAGCCGCTGCAGGCAGCGCCTCTTCGCCCGGCAGAGTTTGCGAACGCTCCCGCTCAAGCCGGTCGAGATATTCGCGTTCAATCTGCTCAACGCGTCCTTGTTCGGCCGCTGCATCGCCATCGATGGTTGAAAGGCGCTCTTGCCGCGCTTCCTCGATCAATTGGCTAAACCGAATGTTTTCACCTTCGGCGCGTTCTGCATAGGCCTGATCGATGAATTGCTGGGTGCAGCCGGTAAATCCGCCTGCGCCTGTCGGGGTGCACGACATTGCGCCAAAGTCGCTGATGTAACGAATGCTTTGAACTTCGAGCGAGCGCGCGTTGTTCTCTGGCGAATCGCTTTGGCGAAGGTTGCTTGGAATGCGATAACGCTCCGCCTCGACGACGATCTGGCAGACGACCAGCTCACCTTCGATCGTGGGCTCAGGGCAATCATCTTCGTCATAGGCGATCACCATGTTGACTCGGTCACCCCCCTGATCCTGCGCAGCAGCGGGGCTGGCAAAAGCCAACAATGCAAATGGCGCTGCGAAAGAGGTGATCATCGCAAAGCGTGAAGCGTAAGACATTCTGGATCCTCTCAAATACGCAGACGGCTCTGCGCAAGGTGTTTGTGGCGCAATAGATCGCAGCGGCTGAACCGCTACTGAAGTCCGCATGCAATTCTCAAACCCGCTCACTTACTTTGATCGCGATGCGGCAACCCAGCCGAATCGCGCCAGATAGAATCGGATAGGCAGGCGCATTCTCTGCACCATTGGCGAGCGCAGCTTCGCGATGCTCACGCTCTTCCTCGCGGAACTCCTCAATCATCTCAGCCAATTCAGGCTCACTATCGGTTTCAGCCAGCCGGTCGAGTTGATCAGAGTAATGTTTGTCGATCTCGGTTTCCACCGCCGCCGTACAAGCCATCGCCGCCTCTGGTCCCAGCAAGGCGGTCCCAGCGCCTAGAGCGTATCCGGCAGCGGACCAAAAGGGGTGCAAGGCGGTCGGGCGCACGCCGCGTTTGGCGAGTTCAGCATCAAAGCGCGCGCGGTGGCCCTCTTCCTGCTCTGCCATATGCCGGATTTCAGCAGAATGCGGCCCACGGTCACCCATGACGGCCAATTGCCCTTCGTAAATGCGCGTCGCGCCGAATTCGCCGGCTTGATCGACCCGGATCATGCGGTGCAGTTCATCGCGTTCCATCAAATGCTCCTGAAATCAGTGTATCTCTTACTTCTTATACGCAGCAAGCGCCAGAACGGCTCCACCGCCAATACAAGAAATAAGGAAATTCCATCCCGCCAGCGACACGCCAAACAGGCTCCAAGGCGCGACATCGCAACGGACCAAAGGCGCGGCGGAGACATCCATGACGTCAATCGCGCTGGGCAAAGAACTGCAACCGGTGATCCCTTCCCACCAGCCATATTCCACGCCCGCGTGAAAGCCGCCGATTAGGCCCGAAGTGATAATTGCAAGGCCAGCGAGTGCCGCCCATACCCGTCCAGGCACGATGACATAGGACATTGCGGCAAAGCCAAGCGCAGCGAAATGGGGCCAGCGCTGCCACCAGCACATTTCACACGGAAACAGGCCAAAGCCATATTGGGATATATACGCCCCGCCCAGCAATCCCGCAGGGATCGCCAGCGCAAGGGCGCGTGCTTGGTTTAAACCGCTCATGCCCGTCATTTAGGAGCCATTGCTCCGAATGCCTAGCTGTGTTCGACTAACGGCGCGTGCTGAGTGCAACCGAGCTAGCCGTGGTCCGGCGCAGAGTTTCCAATGCGTAATGCAATTGGAAATCCTCTACCCCTTGCTCTTCAAGTTGCTCTGACGTTTGCTGGAAGCGTGGGTCCTCAATGGTGTCATCCTCCAGCTCCGCATCATCAATGCCAAGCTCGTTCACCAGGTGACCGCGCAGATCGGATTCGCGCGTCTGATACCGTTCGCGCAGAGCAAAATCGGGATCGGACAGCTGCGGCACGCGAATATCGGGAGCAATCCCGCCTTCCTGAACCGACTTACCCGATGGCGTGAAATACCGCGCCGTCGTCAGCTTCAAAGCTGCGTCCGAACCCAGCGGCAGGAGCGATTGGACCGAGCCTTTGCCGAAGCTGCGCTGACCCATGATCAATGCACGGCGGTGATCTTGCAACGCGCCAGCGACAATTTCCGATGCTGAGGCAGAGCCGGCATCGATCAGGACAATTACCGGAACACCTTCGGCCATATCGCCGCGGAACACCGTTTCTGCATCATACAGCAGCGTTTCACCACGTGCGCGGCCCCGTTGCGATACAATGCGGCCTGAATCGAGGAACAGATCAGACAAAGCGACCGCCTCGTCCAGGGAACCGCCGGGATTTGAGCGCAAATCGAGCACCAAACCGCCCATGCGGCCGCTGGCCTCGCTCTGCAAAGCCTCCCATGCGCGATAGACGTCCGAGCCCACATCAGCAGAGAATTCGTTGACCGAAATAACGCCAATATTGCCGCCCTCAAGCGAGTGGGTCACCGGCTCCAACTCAATCACGCCGCGAGTCACATCAACCTCAAACGGTTCATCGCGACCAGGGCGGAAAATCGTCAGTTTGATCGAAGTGCCTTCTTTGCCGCGCATCCGCGCAACTGCATCATCCAGCTCGCCGCCATAGATAAGTTCGCCATCAAGATGCGTGATGAAATCACCCGCTTTGATGCCTTGTTGGTCCGCCGGACTGCCTTTGAATGGGGAAATCACTTTGACCGCGCCGTCTTCCAGAATGACTGAGAGGCCGAGGCCGGAATAATTGCCATCGATCATGGTGTTAAGCCGCTGAAGATCGCTGCCATCGAGATAACCCGAATGCGGATCGAGCGCGGACAGCATTCCGTCGATCATACCGCGCACCAGCACTTCGTCTTCGACTGGCTCTACATAATTTGCCTGAATCCGCTGATAAACCGCAAACACTTTGGCTAATTCCGGACCTGCGCGGCCATCGACCTGCGCCATTGTGGTGGTGGTGGCCGGGATCAGCGCGACTGCTGTGACCAGAGCGGCGCTGCGAAGAAGGGCGGCAATTTTCATAAAGCGAGAGTGCTCCTTTAGCGGAAGCATTGGTATAGGTTTGCGCGGCTGAACGCCAGATGAGAACTTGATGAGCGATTGACACGTCCCGACGCGGGGCATGTGAGAACGGCAAGGTTAGGAATTGCGCCTAGTCATGTGGAGAGCTGCCGCCCAATTAACCAAGATAATTGAGCGGGTTAACAGGGTCTCCATCGCGCCGCAGCTCAATCGTCACTACTGGCTCTTCATTGCCGGTCACGCCCAAGGGGGAGCCTGCGATCACATCATCGCCGACATCGACGCTGATCCGGTCAAGCCCTGTGACAAGGCTGGTCCAGCCGCCGGGATGTTCGATAATTACGATTCGCTCAAAGCCGCGATATGGGCCTGCAAAGGCAATACGGCCTGACGCAGGGGCGACCACTTGCGCACCCGGCGCAGGGGCAAGTTCGAGGCTGGTTGAACGCAAACCGCTGTCGCGCAACTGCCCGAACCCGGCGATGGTGCGCCCTTGAACGGGGAGTTGAAAACCGGCGAGACGCGCGCCTGTAGTTGGAGAGGGCGACGGCTCGATAGCGTCACCCTGCCCCGCCACCGCACGGCCAATATCGGCAGGACGCATGATCGGCCCCGGCAACGCCGCCAGTTCGCGTCGCAATTCCGCTGCATCATCAATCCGGTCGATCAACCCATCAAGGTCGCGCGCTTCTTCGGCCAAAGCCAGCGCTCGCTCCCCTTCACGCGCCGCATTGCTGCGGGCTTCTCGCGAAGTGAGGCGTTGGCGGGTTTCCAGCTCGGCTAATTCGGCGCGCCGAGACCGCAAATCTTCCTCACTTTGGCGAAGGGCGGCCAGAGCCTGCGCAGCCCGCTGCTCCAGCAGGCGCCCCTTTTCCAACTCAGCACGAAGCGCCGATGTGCGCTGGCGAATCTCCGGCACCGCTGCGTCCAAAACTGCGCGAACATAGACCAGATCTTTGAGCGATCCGGGTTGTAAGGCCGACAATGCCAAAGGACGACGCGCGGTTGTTTGCAAGGCACCGGTAAGCCGAACGAGCGGCTGGCGGCGCTCTGCCAAACGCCGGGAAAGCGCGTCACGCTCTGCCTGAGCGATGGAAAAACGCGCACGCGCAACGGTGATATCGGCTTCGGAAGCCTGAATTTGCGCAGCGAGGCTGGCGGCTTCACGAGCGGTTTTGTCTGCTGCTTCGGTTGCCGCGTCCGCTTCACTAGCCAAGCGGTCGGCGCGGGCTTGCGCCCGGTCGCTTTCGCGGGTTGCGCGTTCCAATTCGGCTTGCGCTTCTTCGGGTTCGAGCATCACAACATCACGCTGGGCCCAGCTGTCTGGGACCGCCCAAATCATAGCGGCCAAGCCAGCTACAAAAGTCGCAGAAAGAAGCAGTGTGCGGCGCATTGCTCTACCCTGCCCGATGATAGGGATGGCCTGCAAGGATACTGGTCGCGCGATAGAGCTGCTCCATCAGCATCGCGCGCGCTAAAAGATGGGGCCAGGTCGCTGGGCCAAACGCTAGTAACAGACCCGCCTCCGCCCGTTCAGCGGCGCTGTGCCCATCGGCTGCGCCCAGAATAAAGCGAGCCTCACGCATGCCATCATCGCGCCACCGGCCCAGCGTTCTCGCAAGGTCCTCCGACGCCATAGCCTTGCCGCGCTCATCCAGCAGCACAGTTTTATGAGGAGTTTGCGGGTCAGCAACTTTGCCGCCCGTCTCCGGCAATTCAGTCAGCTTGACCGGCCAAGTCAGGCGCTTCTCATAACGCTCAACCAGTTCCGCCTCAGGCGAACGAGCGATCTTGCCGCGCGCTATGACGTGGAGGAGCACAAACTAGGCCCGTCCCTGATGCGCCTCACCGCCTTCGAATGACCACATGCGTTCTAGGTTGTAGAATGTCCGCACTTCGGGGCGGAACAGATGGACGACCACGTCGCCCGCATCGATCAGCACCCAATCGGCGGCTGGCAGGCCTTCGATCCGCGCAGGACCATGGCCTGCTTGCTTGACCTTTTCGGCCAGCTTTTGCGCCATGGAGGCAACTTGCCGAGTCGAACGACCGCTGGCGATCACCATGTGATCGGCGACAGAGCTTTTCCCTTCAAGCGGGATGGACACGATTTCTTGCGCCTGATCATCGTCAAGCTGGCGCATGACCAGATCGTAGAGGCTTTCATCGAGAGTGTCAGAGGGCATGTTTGGTACAGCTTTTAGCGGGGCCGATGCGGCCTCGGGATGCGGGGTTTGTGCCTGTGTCATAGGCTGAATGGATTCTCCAGTTCGTGAAGGTGAAAATGGGCGTCGGCGCGCCAAATGGCAAGGATTGTCGTGCTCAGGCTAGCGCGCGTCATGCACCATTGCCTATATCAAAAACGTCCGGAATTTTGCGGAAAGTGAGCCTATCGCGCGGCTCAGAACCGCGATATTGGGCAGCCCAATCGGCATCATCGCGGCGGATAGCGGTTGCCGAACGTATATCTGGATCGAAACGCATAAACACCAGTGCCGGTGCGCTCCCATATTTCCTGCGCCCCATATTGCGAAAACTGGCGACAGAAACACGATAGCGTCTGAGCCAAGCCATGGCGGGACTGGCCATGGCATCAGCATTATAGCCGGGCCGCGCGATAACCGCAATCGGGACCATGCGGGCAATGTCACGCCAGCCTTTCCACCGGTGAAACTGCGCCAGATTATCCGACCCCATCAACCACACAAATTGCCGCTTGGGATAGCGCGCTTTGAGCCTTCGCAAGGTCTCCAATGTGTAGCGCGTGCCCAGTTGCAACTCGATTGCGGTGGGCACTATCGGGGCACGGCGGGATTGTGCCTGCGCGGACAAAAGTCGGGCGGGTAACGGCGCCATATCATCGCGTGTTTTTAGAGGGTTACCCGGCGAAACCAGCCACCAAGCCTGATCCAGCCCCAGCGCATCAATGGCAAAGCGCGTGATGCGGCGATGCCCTCCATGTGCAGGGTTAAAACTGCCTCCCAACAGGCCGGTGAATGCGCAGCTTGGCATGGCTATGGACGCGCCTGACCTGAACCGCGCACCAGCCATTTATACGTGGTCAGCCCCTCGAGTGCGACGGGCCCGCGCGCATGCAATCGGCCGGTCGCGATGCCAATCTCTGCACCCAGCCCAAACTGCGCTCCATCGGCAAATTGGGTCGAGGCGTTGTGCATCACAATGGCGCTATCCACCCGTGCGAAGAACGCCGCAGCCGCCGCATCATCCTCGGTGATGATCGCATCGGTGTGATCGGAAGAATGGCGCGCGATGTGAGCAAGTGCTTCGTCCAAGCCGTCGACCATTGCCACCGACAGGACCGCGTCGAGGTGTTCGGTGCCCCAGTCATTGGCGCTGGCTGGCACGATCCGTGGGTCCAATGCCGCGACGCGCGCATCCCCGCGCAACTCGCAACCTGTGTCGAGCAGGGCCGCGATCACCTGAGGCGCGGCTGGAAAGGTTGCGTCGATCAACAGGGTCTCTGTCGCGCCGCAAATCGAGGTTCGTCGCATCTTGGCGTTGACCGCAATCCGCTGCGCCATGTCGGGATCAGCGGCGACGTGGATATAGGTGTGACAAATCCCATCGAGGTGCGCGAGCACTGGCACACGCGCATCATTCTGTACCCGCTCGACCAAGGAACGCCCGCCGCGTGGGATAATCATGTCGATCAACCCGGCTGCTTTTAGCATCGCGCCGACGGCCTCGCGGTCTTGCGTTGGCAGCAATTGCACCACTTCTGGCTCCACGCCTCCCTCGGCAAGCCCGCGCGTGAAAGCGGCATGGATCGCACGGTTGGAATGCACTGCCTCGCTTCCTCCACGCAGTAAAACAGCATTGCCAGATCGCACGCATAAAGCGGCGGTATCAGCGGTCACATTGGGGCGGCTTTCATAAATGATCCCGATCAAGCCAATCGGCACCCGCACGCGGCTCAACTTCAAGCCATTGGGCGGCACAGTTTCGTCAATGATCTCGCCAACAGGATCGGGCAGCTTCGCGACCGCTTCAACGCCTGCACAAACAGCCTCCAGCGAAGTTGCGTCCAATGTGAGTCGGTTCAGCATCGCGTCCGACAAACCATTGCCCGCTGCCACTTCGCGGTCCTGCGCATTGGCTTCGATGATCTGCGCAGCATCTGCGCGGATGTGCTTTGCCGCCAGCATGAGAGCATTCGCGCGAGCCGTGCTGGTAAGGCTCGCCAAAGTGCGCTGAGCCGCGCGCCCATTGACGGCAAGTCCAGCGATCAGGTCGGTGGGGTTCAAAGTTTCCACGGCAGCAGGCCGCGATGCAGTGTTGGTCATAAAGGGTCCATTAGCAGGCCCTCGTGACGGTGTCAGCGCCCTGTTGCATGTCCAAAATTGGGACCGATTCGCCCGAAAAGCACCAATCTGCGCATTTGTACGGATGCGACATTCCCGCGAAATCAAGCGTGATTGCTGTCATATGAACGCTTCGTCCCGATAAATTATCGGTTCAACCTTTACCCAGCGGTAGGGATTCGATTCTTCAACTTCCACTTGGTATTTGCGCCCTCAATTCGAAAACGAAAACAATCGGGGCGACCTTGTCTGTAAATCAAACCTCACGACCTTGGGGAGAGCGACTGCGCGAGCGGTTCCCTGATCGCGAGTTTTTTATGCGGTCTCAAGGTCAGGTCCGCTTCATTAAAGTTTCATCCAACTTACAGATCGGCGCCGCTGCGGCAGTCGCTGCGCTAACGCTCGGCTGGGCCGGATCGATGGGCGTGATGGCATGGAACAGTCACGTTGCCGAAAGCAACCTTGCATCGTTCCAAGACGAAAAAGCTGACGTTGCAAGTGCTCGTGAACGCATCAACGCCTATGGCGGGAACATTGATCGGGTCGTTGAAGACTTGGAAGCGCGCCAAGAGGCTCTTGATGCGATGATCGAGATGCTGCCGGACGATATCCAGACGGTCGACACCAATGTCACCGATTCCAGCGAAGAAACTGCCAAAACAATCGAAGAAGTCGGCGCTCATTTCCCGCAAGCGCGCGGACTTGCTGTGATCGAGGCGCGCCAGCTTGCCTTTGTCGAGAACCTCACCCGTTTTGCTGATTGGCGTGCGGCGCGTGCCGAAGAGGCGCTGCGCAAACTCAACCTTGACCCTCGTGCTATGGCAGAGGCCGCCAGTGCGGACGCTCAGAATGCGATGGGTGGTCCGCTCGAAGTGCTCGCCACATCGGCTGATGGGTCGATTGACCCGCGTTTTGAGCGGCTCGGCCTCAGCCTTGCCCGCATGTCGGCATTGGAGCATGCTCTCGATGGTGTGCCGCAGATTGTACCTGCGGCAGATCAACGCATCACATCAGCCTATGGCTATCGCCGCGACCCGTTCAATGGCGGTGGCGCGATGCATAACGGTATTGATTTCAAAGGCGCCCACGGCTCATCCATCTTCGCTGCAGCCACTGGCGAGGTTACTTTTGCTGGTTGGAAAGGTGGCTACGGTAAGACCGTAGAGATCACCCACAGCAACGGCATCGTCACCCGCTATGCGCATCTCTCTCGGATCGACGTGAGCGCGGGGCAATCCATCCTTGCAGGCGCAACATTGGGTGGCCTTGGCAGCACCGGACGGTCTACAGGTCCTCATCTACATTTCGAAGTGCGAATCAATGGCCGCGCGGTTAACCCCCGGCCCTTTTTGGAGACGGCCCCCGATGTTCTCAAAGAAGCCCGCGGAACCGGACCAACCCCCAATCCCGCAAGCGGCACCCGCCCCTAAAGCAAAAGGAAGAAACATGGCCCAAGGTAACTCGACCTTTTCGGTAATCGGATCGGACGTGACGATAAAGGGCGATGTCAGCGCTTCTGTTGACCTGCATATTGACGGCAAGATCGAAGGCGACATCAAATGCGCTTCGCTTGTTCAAGGTGAGGGCAGCGTAATTCAAGGCGGCGTTACATCAGATACCGCGCGGATGTCGGGTAAAGTGGTCGGGTCTATCACTGCCAAGGAATTAGTGATCCTCAAGAGTGCCCAGATCCAAGGCGATGTGCATTACGATGCGCTGACCATTGAACAGGGCGCACAAGTTGATGGCCGCTTTGCTCCCAACACGCAGCGTCAGACAGCAAAGCCTCCTGCCCCGGCTGTGAAAGATCCAAAACTTCAGGTCGCTAGCTAACTCTGGCGCAACCCATTCAAAACGCCGCGGCTCGATAAGGGCGCGCGGCGTTTTTGATTCTTGAGCCTCAGAGAACTTCGATGCGTGCCCTTGGGTCGCCTCAGAGGACTTCGGCTCGGAGGGCTTTGCGGTCGAGTTTGCCGATGATCGTTCTGGGCAGCTCTTCGCGGATCACCACTTGATCAACGCGCTCATGCTTGCCGATCTTTTCGTTTAGCCAATCCTTGATCATATCACCCGTTGCATCAGCATCCGGTTCTAGCGTGATATAGGCCCGAGGAACCTCGCCGCGATAATCCTCAGGCACGCCGATCACCAACGCTTCTTTAACCGCGTCATGTTTCAGGATCGCATCTTCGACGACGCTCGGGAACACTTTGAATCCGCCGACTGAGATCATATCCTTGATCCGATCGACAATCTTGAGGAACCCGTCCGCATCCATCTCTGCAACATCGCCGGTGCGCAGATACTCCATATTGCCGCGCGTCACGAATACATCGGCGGCGGTCTCTGGACGGTTCCAATATCCGCGCATGATCTGAGGACCATGGATTGCCAGCTCACCTGGTTCGCCTTTGGGCGCAAGCTTTGTCGGGTCTTCCTTGTCGAGCAGCACGATCTGCGTGCCCGCGACAAGTTGCCCAATGGTGCCGCGTTTGCGCGTTCCGGCATAGGGATTGGCCGACACAACACCCGCGCTCTCGGTAAGGCCGTAACCCTCGACCAGTCGCACGCCTGTTGTTGCCTCAAACTTCTCATGCACCACAGCTGGCATAGGCGCTCCGCCGGAAATACAGACTTTGAGCGAAGACAAATCGGTCTTGGCGAGATCGGGGTGATCCAACAGCGCCTGAAACATGGTCGGGACGCCGGGAAAGCCGGTCGTTTTGTATTTCTGGATCGTCTGCAAAACCTGAGCCGCGTCAAAGCGCGGCACCATTGCAATGGATGCGCCAGCGGCAACGGCGTGATTCAGCAAGGCGGTGTTCGCAAAGACATGAAAGAACGGCAAGGCGCCCATAAACACTTCTTCGCGGGGGTTATCGAAGGGGTTGATCGCGGCAATTTGCTTCGCGTTCTGGCTCAACTGACTGTGCCCCAGCATCGCACCTTTTGGACGCCCGGTTGTGCCGCCAGTGTATTGCAACAAGGCAAGATCTTCATGCGTGACAGCGGGCAACGCAGTGGACTCATCACCCAGCACATCCGACCATCGCAGCGTCGCCGCGTCCCACCCAACATCGGCAATCTGGCTGCGCTTCAGCAGTTTGAGCGCGACACCCTTGATCCATGGCAGCATCTCGGAGAGCGAACCCACAACAAGCGTTTCAAGCTCGGAACTCTCCAGAACTTCGGCAGCATTGCCATACAATTCTGGTACGTCGACGGTGACCAGCACCTGCGTGCCGCTGTCTGCAACCTGCCACGAAAGCTCTTCGACAGAATAGAGTGGCGAGAAATTCACCACCACTGCGCCTGCCATCATTGCACCGTAATAGGCGGAGGCATAGATCGGCACGTTGGGCAGGAACAGTCCGACGCGGTCGCCCTTATTAATGCCGCGCGCAATCAGGCCAGCGGCAAACCGCTTCGCCTCAGTATAAACGTCCTGATACGAAAATGTCCGTCCGAGAAAGTGCAGGAACGGCGCATTGGGATCGTGCCGAACCGTCGCTTCAAACATCTCAGGCAGTGATGATGGTTCAAAATCGGCATCCCAAGGGGTGGGATGGTGATAGAGGCACGTATTGACATTCATGTCAGCAAACATGGCCGATGAGTCTCGCAGGCACAAGCAAATGTGCCCCCAAAGCTGAGGTTTTTGCATCGAATTGTAGCGGGAACGCCGCCCAGACTATTCGCTGGTTGAATTAATCGGCTGGCGTTTCGTCTTCACTCTCAGTCGGCTCTTCGCTGGGTGGTTGAGCAAAGCCGGGGCTTGGCGCCACGACCTCACCCGCCTCTTCCGCCTCGCGCTTTTTGGCCAGCCATGCTTCGGCTTCGGCTTCTTGCGCAGCTTCGGCGGCAGCTTTGACGTTCGCTTCGCGTTCCGCGCGCAGCTCTTCGATCAACTTTTCCTTATCAGAGCGACCGTCGGCATTCTCAACTACGGTGTCATCATCATCTGTGATACCGGCGCGCTTGGCTGCCTTAGCAACCACAGCATCCAACTCACGCTGTGAACACAGGCCCAAAGTCACAGGGTCTTTGGGCTGAATGTTCTGAATATTCCAATGCGAACGTTCTTTAATCGCGCCGATTGTGTTGCGCGTTGTGCCGATCAGTTTGGAGATTTGCGCGTCCGAAACCTCTGGGTGGCTGCGCAAAATCCACGCGATGCCGTCGGGCTTATCTTGGCGTTTGGAGACAGGTGTATAGCGCGGGCCTTTGGTCCGGGTCACTTCGACAGGGGCTTTGTGCATTTTCAGCGCGTATTCCGGATCCGCCTGACCCAGCTCAATCTCACCCAGGGTCAATTCGCCAGCATGAACCGGATCGCGACCCGTGTATTTGCTGCCCGCCAGATCATCCGCCATCGCCTGCACTTCGAGAATGTGCAAACCGCAGAATTGCGCGATCTGTTCAAATGACAAGCCAGTTTGATCGACCAGCCAAGTCGCAGTGGCGTGGGGCATCAGCGGGGTTGGCTGATCCTTGCTAGCCATGGGGAAATCTCCGTTCAAAATGATAAGGGCCACCCCTTGCGGAGCGGCCATTGCAGTGGTGCAGATAGGGCATAGCCGCGCAAACGGCAAGGTGTTCGTGCGATTGCGGCAGTTAGGGCGCGGGCGCGGACCGAGGTTGCATCGTATCCTCTTACTTCAAAGGGGCTAGCGCGGACAGGAACTGCCAAGTCGCCGCTTCCCATGAATAGGTTTTGCCAAGCTCTGCGCACTGGCCGCGATCGCATCGGCGAGCGGCATCGATGGCCTCGGCTAGATCATCGCAAAGCCCGCCAACTTCATCGGTTACAATATCGACCGGCCCAGCGACGGGAAAGCCGGCGACCGGGATCCCACAAGCGAGCGCTTCGATCATCACCAGTCCGAATGTGTCGGTTTTGCTTGGGAACACAAAGACGTCAGCACCTGCGTAAAATCCGGCGAGTTCGCTTCCGGTGCGCCTGCCCATAAAGCGGGTCTCCGGGAAACGTGCTTCTAACGCCGCGCGCTCTGGGCCATCGCCGACCACAAACTTCGTGCCGGGCGTATTGCAAGACAGGAACGCCTCAATGTTCTTCTCTACCGCAATGCGCCCGACATAGAGCAGGATTGGCCCCTCAATATCGGCATATTCATCGGGTATCGGCGCGTCGGGAGAGAAACAGGTGAGATCGACCCCGCGGCTCCAATGGCTTAGCTGCGTCAGCCCCTGTTCGCGCAATTGTTTTCGGATTGTCTCAGTCGCCACCATGATCCGGCGAGCGGGACGGTGGAACCAGCGAATATAGGGCCAGAACACGGCCGCGGACAAGCCAGTGCGACGCGCGAAGTAGTCCGGGAACTGAGTATGATAGGCGGTGGTAAAAGGCAGTTTGCGCCGCACACAATATCGCCGCGCAGCATAACCCAATGGTCCCTCGGTCGCGATATGGATGGCATCCGGCTTTATCTTGGCCAGTTGCCGACCAACTGAGCCGGGCGCGGTCAGGGCAAGGCGGATCTCAGGATAGGTGGGCGCGGGAAAACTGCGATATTGCTCGGGTGAGATAACGGTGACGTCGTGCCCCCAGCTACGCAACATATCGCAAGTGGTGGAAAGCGTGCGCACGACGCCATTTATTTGTGGATACCATGCATCCGTGATGATCGCGATGGATTGGGGCGCGGACCCGCAATGCGTGCGCGCTTCATTGGTGTCGGCTTCGATTGGAAAGTGCGTCTGCTCGTTCACGCGGCCTCCTATCCGCCTGCAACCTCCAGCACGATTTTGCCGATATGCTCGCCCGCTTCCATCCGGGCATGCGCAGCAGCAGCATCGGCCAAAGGAAGGGTCTGATCCATGACCGGCGACAGCTCACCGCTGGTGAAAAGCGGCCAGGCATTGATCGCAATTTCATCAGCCAGCGCTGCTTTGAATGCGTCCGAGCGCGGGCGCAGGGTCGAACCGGTCAGAACCAGCCGTCGCATCATTACCATGGGCATGAACAGCTCCGCTTTGGCACCGCCCAGTACTGCAATAGTCACATGCCGCCCGTCTTCGGCGAGGCATTTGAGGTTGCGCGGGACATAGTCGCCCGAAACCATATCGAGCACAATGTCGACACCTTTGCCGCCGGTATGCTCTTTGACCGCCTCGACAAAGTCTGTCTCACGGTAATTGATCGCCAGATCAGCCCCAACTTTGCGAGCAGCAACGCACTTGGCTTCATCACCGCATGTAACGATGGTTTTCAGGTCAAAGGCTTTGGCCAACATCACCGCCATCGTGCCGATGCCCGACGTGCCGCCATGGACCAACAATGTTTCGCCATCGCGGGCCATGCCGCGCTCAAAAACATTGTGCCACACAGTGAACAGAGTTTCGGGCAGGGCTGCCGCAGACTTCAAATCCATGTTGTCAGGCACAGGTAGACAATGCTGCCACGGGGCGGTGCAATATTCGGCATAACCGCCGCCCGGAGTCAGCGCGGCAATGCGAGCGCCCAGCATCTCGGCAGGGACATTGGTGCCGACCGCCGCGACTTCACCGGCAACCTCCAAACCCAACACTGGCGATGCGCCCGGCGGCGCGGGATAATGTCCGGCGCGCTGAATGCAATCGGGCCGGTTTACCCCCGCATATGCCACTTTGATAAGAACATCGTCTGGGCCAAATTCTGGCACTGCAACGCTCTCGCCACTGAGCACTTCTGGCCCGCCGGGCACAGCAAATCCGATTGCTCGCATTGTTCTTGGCAGAACAGGCGCGATTGCCCCCACCATGGTAACCCCCTCGTTGTTGCCCCAACTGACCGGTCATGTCTCTTTGGTGGCCCATACGCTGAAGTGTTGGCGTGATGCCAGCAAATTTGCGCCTATTCACGTTGACAGGACGCCGCATGACTTGCGATGCTCCATCTGATGGAAGAACCCGACCTCCCTAGAATGCAAGGCGATGCCGCCAGCAAGCTCGCCGCAGAAGACCTCGCCCCTTATTCGCAAGACGAACTCACCGAACGGGTCGCATTGCTCGAAGCGGAAATCGCGCGCGTGAAAGCGCATCGCGACAAGTCGAGCGCACACCGCGCCGCAGCGGACGCGTTTTTTAAGAAATCAGGTTCGTAGTGGCGCAATTCCTCCACAGTTGGGATTCGCAATTACGCCTCGATGCCCCATATAACTCAAACGACCTCTCAACCGCCCCTAAATAAGAAGAGCCATCCATGCCCAGTTTCGCTCAAAACCTAGAACGGACCCTGCACAACGCGCTCGCTCATGCATCTGAGCGCCGTCATGAATATGCGACGTTGGAGCACTTGCTTCTCGCGCTGATCGATGACGAAGACGGCGCTGCAGTGATGGGTGCTTGCGGTGTGGACTTGGCCGAATTGGGCGAGGTGGTGAAGCAATATCTGGATCAGGAATATCAGTCGCTGAAGACTGAGGATGATGCCGATCCGCAGCCAACCGCCGGCTTCCAACGGGTGATCCAACGCGCAATCCTGCATGTGCAGAGCTCGGGCAAGGATACCGTCACTGGTGCGAATGTGCTGGTCGCGCTCTTTTCGGAACGAGACAGTTATGCGGTCTATTTCCTGCAACAACAGGATATGAGCCGGTTGGATGCGGTGAGCTATATCAGCCACGGCATCGGCAAAGGCGGACGTCAGCTTGAGTCGAAAGCTCCGCAGGGCAATGAAGAGCCTGCTGCCGAAGCAGAGGGCGGTGCCAAAGAGGGCGGGAACAAGAAAGAGACCGCGCTCGATCAGTTTACCGTCAACCTCAACGCCAAAGCCGAAGCGGGCAAAGTCGACCCGCTTATCGGGCGCGGGCCAGAGGTTGATCGCACGGTGCAGATCCTGTGCCGCCGGTCAAAGAACAACCCGCTCTATGTCGGCGATCCCGGCGTCGGTAAAACCGCCATTGCCGAAGGGCTTGCGCGCAAAATCGTCGAAGGCGATGTGCCTGAAGTGCTGGCCAATGCGGTGATCTATTCGCTTGATATGGGCGCACTGCTCGCTGGCACTCGGTATCGTGGTGATTTCGAAGAGCGTTTGAAGCAAGTTGTGACAGAACTGGAGGGGATGCCTGATGCGGTGCTCTTTATTGATGAGATTCACACCGTTATCGGGGCAGGCGCGACTAGCGGCGGGGCGATGGACGCCTCCAACCTGCTGAAACCGGCATTGTCAGGCGGCACGATCCGCTGTGTCGGGTCGACCACTTACAAAGAGTTCCGCAATCACTTCGAAAAGGATCGCGCGTTGCTGCGCCGGTTCCAGAAAATCGATGTGAACGAGCCGACGATTGAAGATACGATCAAGATCCTCAAGGGCCTGCGCACTGCCTTTGAAGAGCATCATAATGTGAAGTACACGCCTGATGCGCTGAAAACCGCGGTTGAGCTGTCGGCGCGCTATATCAATGACCGCAAATTGCCCGACAAGGCGATTGATGTGATTGATGAAGTCGGCGCGATGCAAATGCTGGTTCCACCCAGCCGTCGCAAAAAGAAAATCACCGCGCGTGAAATTGAACAGGTCATCGCGACCATGGCTCGCATCCCGCCCAAATCTGTGTCGAAGGATGACAAGAAAGCGCTCGAAAACCTCGACCGCGATCTGAAACATGTCGTGTTTGGACAGGATGAAGCGATCACTCGCTTGGCGACTGCGATGAAGCTGTCGCGCGCTGGCTTGCGCGATCCAGACAAGCCCATCGGCTCGTTCCTGTTCAGTGGCCCAACCGGTGTGGGTAAAACCGAAGTCGCGCGCCAACTCTCCAGCATCATGGGGATTGAACTGAAGCGGTTCGACATGTCCGAATATATGGAGCGGCACAGTGTTTCGCGCCTGATCGGTGCGCCTCCGGGCTATGTAGGCTATGATCAGGGCGGTCTGCTCACCGATGCGGTCGATCAGAACCCGCATTGCGTGTTGCTGCTCGATGAGATCGAAAAAGCGCATCCCGACCTGTTCAACATCCTGTTGCAAGTCATGGATAACGGCCGCCTGACCGACCACCATGGTAAAACGGTTGATTTCCGCAACGTTGTGTTGATCATGACGACCAATGCCGGCGCATCTGCCATGGCAAGCCAAGGTATTGGCTTTGGCGATGTGTCCAAAGAAGACGCAGGCTCCGAGGCGGTGAAGAAGATGTTCACCCCCGAATTCCGCAACCGTTTGGATGCGATTGTGCCATTTGCCTATCTTGGCCGCAGCACCGTTGCCCGCGTGGTCGACAAGTTCATCCTCGAACTCGAATTGCAGCTCGCCGAACAGAATGTGCACATCCAATTCGATGGCGATGCACGCGATTGGCTGGCGGAAAAGGGTTATGACAAGCTCTTTGGTGCGCGTCCAATGGGCCGCTTGATCCAAGACAAGATCAAGCAGCCGCTGGCCGAGGAATTGCTATTCGGCAAACTCGCCGATGGCGGCGAAGTGCATGTGAGCATCAAAGGCGGCAAGCCAAGCTTTGAGATGACGCCTGCACCGCCAAAGACTAAACCGAAGCGCAAAGCTCCGGTGAAGAAAAAGCCCGCTGCAAAGAAAGCTGCCCCTCCAGCGAAGGATGGGGACGCGCCAAAGGACAGCAACCCTGAAGCGTCAGGCAGCGACAAAGAGGCATAATTGCCAATTCACACCAAAAGGGCGCGAGCGGGGAAACCCTCTCGCGCCTTTTTCGTTGAAGACCCATGACCGCCGCGCCTTTTTCCTGGATCCAGCCGCACCCATGGGGTGTGCATATTGCCCCGGCGGATTGCTGGATCGATCCAACCCGCGAGGTTGATAAGGCGCTGGTCACACACGGCCATGCCGATCACGCGCGCGGTGGGCATGGGGAGACGGTGGCTACACCCGAAACACTCGCTATTATGGAGCTGCGTTACAACACGCGCGAAGGTGCCACGCCGGTGCAGTATGGCGAGACCATCCGGTTGCCTGGAGGCGTTGATGCTACCTATATTCCGGCAGGGCATGTGCTGGGATCGGCGCAAATCCTGCTGGAACATGCTGGCGAGCGGGTGGTCATCACAGGCGACTATAAGCGCCGCGCGGACCCTACCTGTGCTCCCTTCGAAGTGACCCCGTGCGATATCTTCATCACGGAGGCCACGTTCGGCCTGCCAGTCTTTGTGCACCCGCCCATTGCAGACGAAATGGCCAAGCTGCTGAAAGCGCTTACCGATAACCCCGATCAATGTGTGCTGGTGGGCGCCTATGCTCTGGGTAAGGCACAGCGCGTGATCGCCGAATTGCGCACCGCTGGGCATGCTCAGCCGATCTACCTTCACGGGGCGATGGAGAAGATGTGCCGCCTTTATCAGGAGCATGGAGTTGATCTGGGCGAGCTACGTCTGGTCGCCGATCACGCAAAAGACGACATGCGAGGTTCGATTATCATTGCGCCGCCCTCTGCGATGAACACAACTTGGTCGCGCCGCCTGCCCAATCCTATCACTGCCATGGCCAGCGGGTGGATGCGGGTGCGAGGACGCGCTCGTCAGCGGGGAGTTGAACTACCGCTGATCATTTCAGACCATGCGGACTGGAATGAACTGACGCAGACTATTGATGATGTGAACCCGCACGAGACATGGATCACCCATGGCCGCGAGGAGGCATTGCTGCGATGGTGCGAGCTAAGCCAACGCCGCGCTCGTGCGCTGGCCTTGATCGGGCGAGAGGATGAGGATGACTAGCACCCTCACCCACTCCAGCCCCGTTACCAATGCGAACTCAAGCCAATGCGGCGAGGTCGGTGGTGATCTTTTCAATAATATCGTCGGTGATCACGCCTTGCGACCATGGCTTCAACGCGACCAGGCTCATGCCTTTAAATTCTTCGTAGGCAGGGTGTTCATCAATGCCAGGCAGATGCTTGAGCACCACGGCCTTCGCACTCTCATTTGCCATCAAAGTCGCAATTGGCGTGTTGATGCTCATCGCGACGGCTGGGGCAGCAGCAGGCGCTTCGCTATGCGCGTCGGCAAAGGCGGGCGTCGCAACGCTAGCGGTCAGGAGAAGGGCGGCAAGTGGCATGAATTTCATCAAATTGGGTCCCTGTTTGAACAAAGTTGCGGTGTGAATACCTTTTGCACATGTCTGCATGATGAAGCGAGGGGGTTTCGATGAAGGCCTTTGCCACTCTGCTGGATACTTTGGTCTATACGACCAGCCGCAATCGCAAACTTGATCTAATCGCCGAATATTTGCGCGAGACGGGGGACCCGGATCGCGGTTGGGCTTTGGCGGCGTTAACGGGGGAACTGGACTTTCCAGCTGTCAAGAGTTCGACCGTGCGCAATCTGATGAAGGACCGGGTCGATCCGGTGCTTTGGACGTTAAGTCGGGATTTTGTGGGCGATACGGCGGAGACGGTGAGTCTGCTTTGGCCGGAAAAAGATGGAGACGCACCGCAGAACCCGCCGACGCTCTCCGAAACCATCGAGCTGCTGACCTCACTCAATCGCAACACAGCGCCAAAGCAATTGCCCGGGCTGCTCGATCAGCTGGATGCGAATGGACGGTTTGCTCTGATTAAGCTGGCAACGGGCGGCATGCGGATTGGCATTTCCGCGCGTTTGGCAAAGACCGCGTTTGCACGGGCATTTGATGTGTCAGTCGAGGATGTCGAGGAATATTGGCACGCGCTGACGCCGCCCTATGCCGATTTGTTCGCATGGGCGGCGGATGGCGGCGATCCCCCCGATGTCTCAGGCACGCCGCGATTTCGCCCATTCATGCTCGCGCATCCGCTGGAGGAGACCAAGGTCGATTTGGCGGAATATGCCGCCGAATGGAAATGGGACGGCATTCGCATCCAGATCGTGCGAGTCGGCGGCGAAACGCGACTGTATTCGCGCAGTGGCGATGACATCTCTGCGACTTTTCCCGAGCTGCTGGACGTCTTGCCAATGGACGGGGCCCTGGACGGCGAGTTGCTGGTCAGAGGCACGGCTCAAGGCGGAGAGGCCGGTGGGGCAGCAAGTTTCAACGCCTTGCAGCAACGGCTTGGGCGCAAGACGGTCTCCAAGAAGATGCTGACCGAAGCGCCGGCCTTTGTGCGGCTTTACGATGCGCTGATTATCAAAGACGAGGACTTGCGTGAACAGCCGTGGAGTGTGCGTCGCGGAGCACTCGAAGCGCTATTTAAACAATTGCCATCGAGCCATTTTGACCTGTCTCATCTCGTCGAAGCACGTGATTTTGAACATCTTGCCGAAATCCGTAAAGGCGCACGCGAAGATGCGATTGAGGGCCTGATGCTCAAACGCCGTGACAGCCCCTACATTGCAGGGCGCAAGGTTGGCTTGTGGTACAAATGGAAACGCGACCCGCTGCTCATCGACTGTGTCTTGATGTATGCGCAGCGCGGCAGCGGTAAGCGATCGAGCTTTTATTCCGACTACACTTTTGGTTGCTGGGATGGTGATCCAGACGACGGCGCGGAGTTGTTGCCCGTGGGCAAAGCCTATTCGGGCTTCACCGATGCGGAGTTGAAAAAGCTAGACAAGCTCGTCCGCCAAACCACCCTCAACCGTTTTGGCCCGGTGCGCGAAGTCGAACGCACGCTGGTTTTCGAGGTTGTCTTTGACAGTGTGCACACATCCAAACGCCACAAAAGCGGCCTCGCCATGCGGTTTCCGCGCATTCACCGCATTCGCTGGGATAAGCCCGTGCATGAGGGCGACCAAATTGAGGCTTTGCGAGCGCTGATCCGAGATTGAGTTGCAAAGTGCAACTTTATAGCTAGGTTGGCGTGCAGAGGAGACAATTCATGAATCTGCACGACCAATCCATCGCCCTTTACCGCACACGTCTCGACACGCTGATCGGGATGCTGACCAAGGCGGAGGCGCATCCCAAATGCGACGCACTGCTAGAGGCAAAGCTTGCAGACGACATGCACCCGCTTGCGACGCAAATCCGTTTTGTCGCCAATCTTCCCGGCGAAGCTCTGCCCCGACTGTCAGAGCGCGAATTCACGTCGCGCGATGACAATGAAACGACGCTTGCCGCCGCAAAAGCCACCTTGGCGGAAACCGCTAAGCTGCTCGACGGGGTCGCCGTGTCAGAGCTGGTCGCGGCTGATGCGACAATCGTGCTCGACCTGCCCAATGGGATGCAATTCACGATGAACGCGGAAGAATATGTGCGCGATTGGTCGCTGCCCAATTTCTATTTCCACCTCACCACTGCCTATGCGATCCTGCGCATGGAGGGACTGGAGATCGGCAAGATCGATTTTATGCCGCACATGATGCGGTACATGACCAAAGGGCCCAATTGATCATTTAGCTGAGCGCGGCGGCGACCGCTGCCGAATGGTGTTTGGCATTTTCGACATAGTGCGCGGTGCCCACTTTCATGCCGGCAATCGCGGCATCGGATAGCTCTTTGAGCATTTTGGCAGGCCGCCCCGCCCAAAGCTCGCGCTCACCCATAACTTTGCGCTCTGTCAGCATCGCTCCGGCAGCGAGCATCGCGTCGGAGCCGATGACAGCCTTGTTCATCACAATCGCGCCAAGGCCAACAAAGCCACGATCCGCAATCGTGCAGCCATGAACGATCGCCATGTGGCCAATCAGCACATCGTCCCCGATTATCAGAGGTGATCCATCCTCATCACCGGGGCGCGGGGGATCGCAATGCAGGACACTGCCGTCTTGCACATTGGTCCGCTCACCAATGCGAATGGTAAAGACATCCCCGCGCAGCACGCAATTGTACCAGATCGAGCTGCCCTCACCGATCTCCACATCGCCGATGATCGTCGATCCCGGCGCAATAAAGGCGGTTTCGTGGATCTTAGGCGTTTTGCCGTGGATCGGAATGATATTCGCACCGGGATGTGCAGTCATAATGTGGCTTCCCATTGTTCGCGGGTGATCGAGTAAACGATGACCGATTCAGGCCCAAAAGTGTTACACTCAAAATCGAGATCTTCGCGACGCTCCATGCCCAAACCCTTCATGAGGCCCCAGCTTGGCGCATTCTCCTGCACAGTCAGCGCAATAATATGCGGCGCGTCAAACCGTTCAAAGCCGATCTTGAGTGATGCCAATGCCGCCTCCTTGGCATAGCCTTGGCCCCAAGCATCTTCGCGCAGTCGCCAGCCGGCCTCCATATCGCCGACAGGGCCGTTGTCTTCATTGCAGCGCTTAAGCCCGCAAAAGCCCAACAACTCTCCATCATCCTTGCGCTCAACCACCCAAAATGTGTGGCCATGATCGCGCCGGTATCCTTCGACCCGCTCGCTTGCAGCCGCCATCGTGGCTTCGTCCGCGACACCACCCAACCACTCCATGACTGCCGGTGTGTTGCAGTGGTGCCAGAAGACAGGCCAATCCTCTTCGCGCCAGTCGCGCAGGATCAGTCGATCCGTTTCATAACGAAAATCAGCCATCCAAAGTAACATTGAGGTATTTGATCACTTTTTACCGCCCCATTTGCTCTCGCGTGAGTGAATACTGGATCAAAGGATTGTCGGCATCACGGCAATCAGGATCAACAAAGTCCAAGTCTCGGCGTCGTTCCATACCGAGCTTTTCCATGAGCTTCCAACTGCCAATATTGGCCTCACTGGTCAAAGCTACAACAAATGGAGCCCGGATGGTGTCAAAAGCCCAATCAATCACCGCGCGCATCGCTTCATACGCATAGCCGCGCCGCCAACGATCTTCGCGAACCAGCCAGCCGATTTCATGATCACCGCCGTTGGGTGCATGAGCATTGTCCACCCGCTTCAACCCGCAATGCCCGACCAGTTCTCCGCTGGCTTTTTCTGTCATCATCATGAATCCAAAGCCGTCGCGTTCGAAACTGGTCTGCGTCCGCGCATGCTTGGCTTCAATTTCATGCAGCGCTTTTGTCCCGCCGAGATATTCCATGAGGGCAGGCGAATTGAGAACTCTGTGTTGAAGCGTCGCGTCGCTGGCTGTTGGTCGACTCAGCAAAAGCCGCTCAGTCTCTAAAACAGGTTCAGCCATTCAAAAGCCGCGCGGCGACCGGAGCGTGATAGGTCAAAACACCGCTGCATCCGGCGCGTTTGAAGGCAAGCAGCTTCTCCATCAGTAGCGCATCACGATCGCCTGCGCCCACACTGCTAGCCGCCTCAAGCATGGCATATTCCCCGCTCACTTGATAGGCGAAGACTGGTACGCCAAACTGTTGTTTCACCCGGTAGATAATGTCGAGATAGGCAAGACCCGGTTTTACCATGACACTGTCTGCGCCTTCGGCAATATCAAACTCAACTTCGCGCAGCGCTTCATCGCTGTTTGCCGGGTCCATCTGATAGCTTTTCTTATCACCTTTCAGCAGGCCACCCGAACCCACCGCATCGCGGAAGGGCCCATAAAACGCACTCGCATATTTGGCTGCATAACTCATGATCTGAACATTGTGATGATCGCCCATTTCCAATGCCATCCGAATTGCGCGAATGCGGCCGTCCATCATGTCAGACGGCGCTATGATATCCGCTCCTGCCTCCGCCTGATTGATAGCCTGATCGACGAGAACTGCGACCGTGTCGTCATTGACGACATAGCCATCTGTGTTGAGCAAGCCATCCTGTCCGTGGCTGGTATACGGGTCGAGCGCTACATCGGTCAGCACGCCAATATCATCGCCGCACGCATCCTTGATCGCGCGGATTGCGCGGCACATCAGATTATCAGGATTGTGCGCCTCAGCTCCGTCATCGCTACGCCGGTCGGGCTGTGTGTTGGGGAACAGAGCCACCACCGGAATGCCCAATGCGACCGCCTCTTTCGCCCGCGCAACGATCCCATCGACCGACCAACGTGAGACGCCCGGAAGGGACGCAATTGGTTCTTCGACCCCGTTGCCTTCGGTCACGAATAACGGCCAGATCAAGTCCGCAGGTGTTATGAGGTTTTCACGGTGAAGCGCACGGCTCCAGCCAGTTGCTCGGCTGCGGCGCAGGCGGGTGTTGGGATAGCTGCCAGTCATGGCGGCCAGTGTTGCCGCAAATCTGGCGGTTGATCAATCGACCTCTTGGGCGGCGTCGATCTTCTCAATTTCGCGCTCGGGCTCTTCGACCTCGCTGGGGAGAGGAGACAAGTCCTCCAACGCCGCGCCCGGCTCGATTTCGCGCAGTTCGATGAGGCGGCGCTGAAAGTCGATCAGTTCCGTCCCAGACAGCACGGCCCGTGTGACGAAATCGACGCTGGCGGGATTGATGGCACGGCCACCGCGATACAATTCGTAGTGCAAATGCGGACCCGTCGAGAGGCCGGTCGATCCGACATAGCCGATGACTTGACCCCGGCGAACCTGTTGACCGGTCCGCACGGCCATGCGGCTCATATGGCAATAGCGCGTGGCAAGCCCACCGCCATGATCCAAGCGAACCGCGTTCCCGCAACCGCCCGCACGTCCAGCTGACGACACGCGGCCGTCAGTCACAGCCACGATCGGTGTCCCGTGACGGGCGCGGAAATCCATACCCGAATGCATCCGCCGGTAACCAAGGATCGGGTGACGACGCATACCAAAGCGCGACGAAATCGGCCCCGGAACCGGAGCAACCAGCCCGCGACGCTGTTCACCCACGCCGGAGGCTTCATAAAAGCGCCCCTCCGAACCCCAGCGTAGCAATTGCGTTTTTGGTTCGCCGGCGCGTTCAACCCCGGCATAGAGCAGTTGTCCGGCCTGCCGCTCACCCGTGGCGGCACGGCGATAGGCGATGATCACATCAAAATCGTCAGTCGCACGGACTTCGCGATCCATATCGATTTTGTCGTCGAGCGTGCGCAAATAGTCCTGCACTGCACTGGCTGGAACACCGGCGGCGCGCATAGAGCGATAGAGCGAGGAGCCAACTTTGCCCCGCACTCTCAGAGGCGTGTCGTCCACGCGAATAATATTGCGTGCGAGCGATAATTCGCCGCTATCCCCTGCCTCGATACCCGCATTCAAACGGTCAATTTCGAGCTCAAGATCAAACCGAGCGCGGAATTTGAGGGCATCGAGCGGACGCGATGCGCCGGGCTCGGGACGGCGACCAAGGACAATGTCGATTTGCGTGCCCGGCTCGATCTCAGACAAGGGCATTGCCCCGCCAACGAGCGCGCTTACTCGGCCAATATCAGTTGCCGACACTCCGGCGCGGCGCAGCATACTGGCAAAGCTGTCGCCAGCCGCCAAAGTTGCGACCAATTCGATCATCGGACGCTCAGGCGCGTTCTCAAGCGGGATCACATCCGCCGTTGGCCCCATGCGCCGCCCACTATCTGCGCCCAAAGCAAGCGGCATAATCATCTGGCTGCGAAATTCGTCGCGGATCTCGGCGCTTTCCGGCATTGCGGCGCGCGCTTCTAGCGGGGTGAAACTGGGCCAGAATGCGAGTGCGACCCCACCAAGAACAACCATCGTGCCAAGCCCGCGAAACCACCGACGACTGCCGATATTGGCGGCGAGGTCCGGTGTCAGATCAAGGCCATCGAACCAGTCGCTAGCGCTCAATTTCCATTCGTCATAGCGCTGTGTCCAGCCGCTGACCCGCGAGAGGACCTGGCGTTTGACCTTTTGCGATTTGGTTGGAACGGCCAATTGGCGCGAGCTTTGGAAATAGGGTGCGAATTCGCGCGCAGTCTCTGCGTCCATCTCCGACCCAAGCACACCAGCGTCGGGCTTTGAAGGGCCGTTTGAACTACGGTCTTCGGGAAGGTCGCTTACCTGATCCACTTGCTTTGCTCTGTCGTTCCCACGTTAATGGCGTTGACGCCGTTATTTGGACCTGATGAATGGCCAAACAAGGTAAATGTCCACTTAACACACCGTCTTTTTCGGTCTTGGTGCGATAAGGCGTTCTACGTATTTGCCAAGTCCCCTATGTGCCCCGTCCCAATATGACCGTCCCAGATTGCTCGTCATAAACTGACCACACTCCGCCCCCAACTTTGGCACCACCCGCACATTGCCCCTGCGATCCAACCCTGACAAAAGATTAGCTGTGACGTTCAACTCCCTCACCCGAAAGCCAGATGAAGGCCGCGTCAAAGCGGTTCTGGGGCCTACCAATACCGGCAAAACGCACCTCGCGATTGAGCGGATGTGTGCGCATTCATCGGGCATGATGGGCTTTCCACTGCGACTGCTCGCGCGTGAGGTCTATGATAGGGTGCGTGCGATCAAGGGTGATGATGCAGTTGCGCTGATCACAGGCGAACAACGGATTGAGCCGCCCAATGCGCGCTATTTCTGTTGCACGATGGAGGCGATGGACCGTTTGGGCTCGGGCGCTAATGGCCCGCATGCTTTTGTCGCGATTGATGAGGCACAGATCGGTGCAGATCCCGAACGCGGACATATCTTCACTGATCGGCTGATCAATGCACGCGGGCGGGAGGAGACGATGATCCTCGGTTCCGCGACATTGGAGCCGATTGTGCGCCAATTGATCCCCCGAGCGGAGATGATCGAACGGCCGCGCTTTTCCACGCTCACCCATTCCGGCACCGCTAAACTGTCGCGCCTGATGCCGCGCAGCGCAGTCGTCGCGTTCTCGATTGAGCAGGTCTATGCCATGGCAGAGGCGCTGAGACGGTTTCGCGGTGGTGCGGCGGTGGTGATGGGCGCGCTTTCACCAGAGACACGGAACAAACAGGTCGAATTGTTTCAGAATGGCGAGGTTGATTACATCGTTGCCACTGATGCAATTGGCATGGGGCTCAACCTTGACCTGCACCATGTTGCGTTTGCCGCGCTTTCCAAATTTGACGGGCGGCGCAAACGACGACTGACCCCTGCTGAATTGGCCCAGATCGCAGGACGCGCCGGACGGCATCAACGCGATGGCAGTTTTGGCACGCTAACCGGTGGTGGCAGTCGTTCGGGTGCCCCACTTGAATTTGCAGAGGAAGAGATCTTTGCAATCGAAGAGCATCAATTTCAGCCGCTGACAAAGCTGTATTGGCGTGATGCGGAACCGCGCTTTGATACGCTCAATGTGCTGGTCGGCGACCTTGAGGCGCGGCCGCACGATGATGTCCTGCGCGCTGCTCCTGAGGCGATTGACCTCGCAGTGCTCAAACGTTTGTCCAGCGAACCATTGGCTGAGACCGTTAAAGGCGCAGGCAGCGTCCGCCGCTTTTGGGAGGCGTGTTCGCTACCCGATTTCCGCCAAGTCGGTGTTGATCCTCACGCACGCTTTGTCGCGCGATTGTGGGACGATTTGCAGGGCGGCTATCTTGGCGCAGATTTCGTCGCCGCGCGCATTGCGGAACTGGACCGCACCGGCGGAGACATTGATACTTTGCAAGGAAGGATAGCCGCGATCCGTTCCTGGGCCTATATCTGCCAAAGACCCGATTGGGTGCTCGCGCGTGATGAAATGGCCGCGCGCGCTCGAGCGGTCGAAGCGAGGCTTTCCGATGCGTTGCATGCGCGGCTAACGGAACGTTTCGTCAACCGAAGGACTACAATTTTGATGAAATCACTGGGACAGGATGGCAGCGCCTTGCCCGTAACACTGGAGCCCGACGGCACATTGAGCGTCGAGGGTGAGACTATCGGCAAACTCGATGGCTTCCGCTTCTCGGTCGATCCAGACGCGGGCGTTGCGGATCGCAAGATGCTGTTGGCGGCGGGCGAAAAGGCACTGCCCGGCATTCTTTCGCGAAGAGCCGAATGGTTGCTCACCGATGGCATATCGGAGTTGGTGGTAGAGCGCGGCGCGATCCGTTGGCACGGGCGAACCATCGCCACGATTGTGATGCCAGACGATCTGGGCGATCCGCGGCTGCAATTCCCACGCGAGATTATGGTCTTGCCAGACGCCGCACGCGCAAGTTTCGAGGCTGGTTTGCTGACGTGGCTGACGGCCCAATTGGAGCCGCTGGCCCCATTGCGGAAATTGGCGGAAGCAGCGCGCGATCCACAAGCGGGCAGCGAAGCGCGCGCCTTGCTGATCACTTTGACCGAAGCGCGCGGTGTGGTCAGCCGCGAAAAAGCTGGCCTTGAACATCTTCCAAAAGAGATGCGGCCATTCCTGCGGAAACTGGGCGTGACTTTTGGCGCACTGGATATTTACTGCGCCCCATTGCTTAAGCCTGCGCCACGCCGACTGCTGCATGCGCTGGGTTTGGACCGGCGGCCTTTGCAAGATATGATGCTGCCCGTGCTGGCGGAAACGAACAGTGTGCCGGCGGGATATCGATTGGCAGGTGGGCAATTGATTAGGGTCGATCTGGCGGAAAAAATCCTGCGCGCTGCCTTTGATGCGCGCACAAAAGCAGCCGGTAAGGCATCGAAAGAGCGCAATCCGCGCTTCCGCCTCGATCTCGCTTTACCGGTTTCAATCGGGTTGGAGGAAGAGAATGCGCGTCGCTTGCTGGGCAGCGCAGGGTTTCGCTTGCAACGCGCCCGCGCTTTGTCAGAGGGCGCGTTCGGCCCCGCTGCACCAGATAGCTGGACTTGGCGACCACGCCATGCTGGCGAGAATGCAAGGCATAAAGGACGCGGCGCACCACGCCATAATCAGGGCAAGCAGGGCAAACCCAAAGCGCCGCGCAAAGGTGGCAAACCGACTGGCAAACATAACGGTAAACCGACAGCAAAACCCGACACAGGTCCAGCGCGCGCAGGCGGCGCCTTTGACAAACTCGCCGACCTGTTGGGCGGATGAGCGCAAGCGGGTCCAGTGCGATAGAGCCTACAATCAGGCAATCAATGCGGCTCGACCGGCTGCTTGTTTATCTGCGCTTTGCCCGAACTCGCTCCGCCGCGCGCACTATGATTGAACGTCGCGCTTTTCGGCGAAATAGAAAACATGTGCAGCGCGTTAGCGAGAATGTGGCTATTGGCGACGTGCTCACTTTGATGATCGGCAACGATGTTAAAGTGATCGAAGTAACATCATTGCCAACGCGCCGTTCATCGTCTGCGTTGGCCAAGTCTCATTATCGGGAGCTTGACCCTTATAGCTAATTGCCTTTAGCAGCCCCGGACTTCAACTTACCGATCGATCCAAACACTTTTGCCCAAATGAAAGACGCTCAATGACTTACGTCGTCACCGATGACTGCATCAAATGCAAATACACCGACTGTGTCGAAGTGTGCCCGGTTGACTGCTTTTACGAAGGCGACAACATGCTGGTGATCAATCCCAGCGAGTGCATCGATTGCGGCGTGTGCGAACCTGAATGCCCGGCGGAAGCGATTTTGCCAGATACCGAAGACGGGTTGGAAAAATGGCTCGAGCTCAACACCAAATTCTCTGCCGAATGGCCCAACATTACGGGCCAAAAAGACCCACCCGCCGATGCTGATGAGCATAAGGGCGAAAAGGGTAAGTTTGAGAAGTATTTCAGCGCTGAGCCCGGCGAAGGCGACTAGTTCGCGCGGCCCGTAATAATCTGCGCACTTCGTTCCATTCAGATGCGCATATTGAGTCGCGAAAGTTGCATCAAATTCTGCGACTCGCAATATTGTTGCGGATGTGTTATATAATACTGCAACCGCGCTGGTTGGTCCCGGCGCAGGCGACGTATATTAGAAAGGCCGCACACCAGCATCATTCGTTTCGAACGGCTCCTTATCGGTCCATGCCTTTCACATCCGAAAGGTCTGACCGCTAAGAAAACTCGTCCGCTTCGTGAGTTCTGGCAGGCTCTTGAGAAAAGGAATCCGCATGGCAAGCAGCGCAACCGCCTTCACAGTTGGCGACTATGTTGTCTATCCCAAGCACGGCGTTGGCCGCGTGATCGAACTGCAAAACGAAGAGATCGCTGGCATGCAGCTCGAGCTCTATGTCTTGCGCTTTGAAAAAGAGCGCATGACGCTGCGCGTGCCTACCAATAAAGTCGAAGCGATCGGGATGCGCAAGCTGTCATCTGACAAGACTTTGAAAGAGGCGATGGAAACGCTGAAAGGCAAACCCAAGGTCAAACGGACGATGTGGTCACGCCGCGCGCAGGAATATGAAGCGAAGATCAATTCGGGCGAAATCGTCTTGATTGCAGAGGTGACTCGCGATCTGTTCCGCCCCGATGATCAGCCTGAACAAAGCTATTCAGAGCGTCAAATCTTCGAAGCCGCCTCCAGCCGTTTGGCCCGTGAGCTAGGCGCTATGGAAGAGACCGACGAAGCAACGGCGCTTGAGAAAATCCTCGAAGTGTTGCGCGAACACGCTCCGCAATATTACGAGAGCGCCGAAGAGAGCTGAGACTCTCTTCCCAGTCACAAGATCAAGGGCCGCCCGATGGGGTGGCCCTTTTTCGTTGGGCTACTCTCGTCTTGAGTCTTGCATCAAGCCAACCGGTGTATTATATCGGCAATACAGTTTGTGATGGAGACAGTTTGATGTTCAATTCGTTTACACGGCGCGCTGCCCCGCTGGCGGTGCTTGCTCTTGGCACTTCACTGTCAGGATGCGCCTATATCGTCGATGATTGGGACGAAGTGGATGGTGTTGCGATTGGAGAGCTGGATATGTCCGGCGATGCGCCGGACACGATTGAGCTCGCCGGACCTGACAAAGTTATCATCACTGAAGGCGAGGGTCTGACGATCACGCTTGAAGGCGATGAGCAAGCTGGCGAGGCTTTACGGTTCGATCGGAATGGTGATGAACTGACAATCGCCCGCGACAGCAGTATTTTCGACGGGTCAGGCACCGCATTGATCCGCATCACCATGCCTGCACCCAAAAACCTCGATATTGCGGGCAGCGGAGACATTGAAGCTGCATCGCTCGCCAAAGTCGCCGAAGTCGACATAGCGGGATCGGGCAGCGTCAAGGTAAGTGCGCTCGAGGTGGATGAGCTAGAAATTGATATCGCAGGCTCGGGCACAGTCTCCGGTTCAGGAACCGCCAAAGCGTTGGATATCAGCGTTGCAGGCAATGGCGATGTGAAATTTGCCGATGTGATGGCAGACGATGTCGCGATCAGCATCGCTGGATCAGGCGATGTCGCGCTTTCGTCCAATGGCACAGTTGATGCCAGCATCGCCGGATCGGGCGATGTGGTGGTTACTGGCTCGGCCAATTGCACCGTTAGCAGTGCCGGATCAGGGTCTTTGACATGCCGTCCCGCGGCGGGCGATGTGGCAGATGCTGCGACAGAAGAAGACGCGACGGGCGAATAATCCGCCGACGGGGGTTTACCCTAGCTTGCATTATATTCGGGAGCGCGCATGATGATTGTCATGCGCGCTTCTTCACTTTTGGGCCTTGTGGTCATGTCACTCATGCTTTCGGGCTGTCTCGCCAAGATGGCGGCCGACGTCGTGACTGCTCCTGTGCGGATCGGTTCGCGCGCAGTGGATCTAGCAACCACCAGCCAATCCGAAGCAGATGAGAATCGCGGACGTGAAATCCGCCGCCGCGAGGAGCGGTTGGGTAAGCTTGAGCGAGAATATCAAAAGCTCAGCGAAGAGTGCGAAGACGGAAAGCGCAGCGCATGTGAAGAGGCACGCGAGGTCTATGCAGAGATCCAGGAAATCTTGCCGACCATCCCGGTCGAACCCGCAGATGACTAATCCGCAGCCGCGCGGCTGAGGCGATCATTGATCGCTGCGCCAACCCCATCATTGGGAATGGGTGCTACCGCAATTCGGGGTTTTGCCGATGCCGCGCTCTGATGCAGGCAATCATACAATCTCGCCGCTGCTTCTTCCAATGAATGCTCCGACAGCATGCAGTCGCCAGAGACTGCGCCAAAGCCGATCATAAATTCGTCGGCACGCGGCTCGATCGCATTAAGTCGGACGGGTTTGCCCGGAGCATAGTGACTGGCAAGTTGTCCCGGCGCTTCTAACTTCGCGTTTAATTCGGCACCTGAGGCGCTCCTGCCGCCAAAGTAAGTTTCCGCCAGATACGCTTCACTCACGGGACCCGGCCGCAACACTTGCCATGTCCCATCGGCTCGAATGGCGAGAATTGTGGATTCCAGCCCGGCCTGAGTGGCTCCTCCATCAAGGATCAGATCAATCCTTCCATCCAACGATGCCTTAACATGGGCGGCGCTGGTGGGACTGATAAAGCCCGAACGGTTCGCCGATGGAGCAGCCAGCGGAAAGTCGCATTTTTCCAACACCGCGCGCATCACCGCATGATTAGGCACGCGCAGCGCGATGCTCGGAAGGCCGGCGGTCACGGCACGGGCGATTGGCGCATTGTCTGCGACGGGAACCACCAGAGTGAGCGGCCCTGGCCATTCGCCCCCCGCCACATCTTCGCTCGCGCCATCAAACTCGCCAAAGCGTTTTGCCTGATCGACATCGCGAACATGCACGATCAATGGGTTGAAATCGGGTCGCCCTTTGGCCGCGTAAATTTTCGCAACCGCCTCGGCTTTATCGGCCCGCGCGGCAAGGCCATAGACCGTCTCTGTTGGTACAGCGACGATTCCGCCCAAAGCAAGGATTCGCACAGCTTTTGCGATTCCCTCGGCATCGGCCGGCACCACTTCCGTAACGTTCTTGCCGCTCATCATCTGGTCGCTATATTCTAAGCGTACTCCTGCCAAGATGCAGGCTTGGCCCAATCCACCTTGATCAGGATAGAAACCGCTCGTGACACCTTACACTCCGCCCACCCAAGACCAGCTGCTTGCCATTCGTGTGAATGCCGGGATTGAACATCTCGCGGCCAGTGAGAAGTTCGCGCACGCAGAACCCGATCTGGTTGAGGCCATCGTCGAAGGTGTCGGTCAATTCGCCGCTGGAGAATTTGCACCGCTTAACCGCGTAGGCGATCTTGAAGGGGCAAAGCTTGAGAACGGCGTGGTGCGCCTGCCCGACGGGTTCAAAGAGGCATACGAGACCTATATAGAGCAGGGCTGGAATTCGATTGCGAGTTCGCTCGATTTTGGCGGTCAAGGCCTACCCTTCACTTTGGGCTGCAACGTGCTGGAGAATATGGGCGCCGCCAATATGGCATTCACTCTGCTCCCCATGCTGTCTGTCGGCGCGATAGAGGCACTGTCGCATCACGGTAGCAAAGATCAGCAGGCCAAATACCTCCCCGACCTGATCAGCGGCAAATGGTCGGGTACGATGAATCTGACAGAGCCCGCCGCGGGAAGCGATGTCGGCGCCTTGCGGTCAACCGCAGAACCAATTGAAGATGGCGAGCACGCAGGCAAATACCGGATCGTTGGACAGAAGATATATATCACTTGGGGCGATCATGAGCTGGCCGACAACATCATCCACCTAGTGCTCGCGCGCCTTCCCGATGCGCCGGAAGGTTCGCGCGGTATCTCGCTATTCGTCGTGCCAAAGTATCATGTGAACGCTGATGGTTCGCTGGGCCCACGCAACGATGTGCGCCCTGTCAGCCTTGAGCATAAGCTTGGCATCAACGCCTCACCCACTTGCGTCATGAGCTATGGCGACAATGGTGAATGTATCGGTGAGCTGGTTGGAGCCGAAAATCGCGGCCTCATGGCCATGTTCACGATGATGAATAATGCCCGGATTAATGTCGGTAACCAAGGCGCTCAAATCGCCGAGCGCGCAACACAGCAAGCCGTCGCCTATGCGACCGACCGAGTGCAATCGGCGCGCGCGGGGTCTCCGGATAAGAACCCGGTTGCCATTATCGAGCATCCCGATGTGCGACGCATGATCTTGCGGATGAAGGCTCTGACCGAAGGCGTTCGCGCGCTGCTCTATTATTGCGCAGGTCAGGTTGATCTGGGCACTATCGGCGAAAGCGATGCGGCTAACCGATCTGAGATCCTTGTACCTCTGGTCAAAGCATGGGGCACCGATATCGGCGTCGAAGTCGCAGGGATCGGCATCCAAATCCACGGCGGCATGGGCTTTGTCGAGGAAACCGGCGCAGCCCAGCACTGGCGCGATTCCCGGATCGCTCCGATTTACGAGGGCACCAATGGCATTCAAGCCGCCGATCTGGTCACGCGTAAGCTGGGACTTGAGGGCGGTGATGCTATGATTGCGTTGTTCGAAGACATTGTCCGCGATGCCGGGGACGAAACTGGACTTTCCGCTCTGGCCGCAGATTGTGCCGATATCGCACGCTGGATGCTTGATGAGGCGAGTCTTGATGACCGCTTGGCTGGCAGCGTGCCGTTTTGCACCATGGCCGCCGTTGCAGTCGCAGGATGGCAATTGATGAAGCAGGCACAGGCGGTCGCCAATGGCGCATCGCCGTCACTGGCTGAGACCAAGCCTGTCACCGTGCGGTTCTTCCTCGATCGGATCGTACCAGAAGCTGCTGGTTTAAAGGCCGGTGCCATTGCCGGTTCTGAGCTGCTCTATGCCCTGACCGCCGATAAGCTGGCGGATTGATCCACAATGACGGGGCAGCGCGACGTGTTGGAACGGATCGCTGCGGCGCTAGAGCGGATTGCACCACTCGCGCCTGCTCGAATCGATTGGCTAACTAGCCCGGCATATCTGTGGGATGGCGAGAATGCCCGCGCAATCGAACGGTTAGAGGCGCTCCCTTTGTCTCGCCTATGCGGCATCGATGATCAAAAGGCGGCCGTTTGCGCTAACCTTGATCGCTTGGCGAACGGCGTTGCAGCGCATGATATGCTGCTGTGGGGATCGCGTGGTATGGGTAAATCTGCTTTGATCCGCGCGGCAGTTCGCGCGCTTAGTGAGACCAAACCGGGTGCGCTCGGCCTGGTGCAGGTTGGCGCAGGTGCGTTGTCCAGCATCCCCAAACTGATGGACGAATTGAGCGGCATAGATCGAGCATTTCTGATCTTCATCGACGATCTTGGCTTTGGCGAAGGAGATGCTCAAAGCAATTTGGGTCTCCGAAGCCTACTCGATGGCGGAGTGGTGGCACGGCCTGTCAATATCCGCATCGCCGTTACCTCAAACCGGCGCGCCATCGTCCAGCGCGACAATGATGAGAGCGAGGCCCGGCATGAGCGCGATGAACGCGACAATGCTCTCGCGCTTGCGGATCGTTTCGGACTCGCTTTGGGCTTTCACCCATGTGACCGCGCTACTTTTCTCACGATCTTGCGCGCTTACACCGACCCGTTGGGCATCGACGTGGATGAAGAAGAAGCGCTGGCCTTCGCCATCGCACGCGGCAGCCGCTCAGGACGGACCGCCTATCAAGTCGCTTGCGAGCTCGCTGGGCGCTCCGGCCTCAACCTCTGATTGAGATTATTGGGCAGCTTCGCGGCGCAAGTAATCCTCCTCAAACGATGCGCGCGGGTCGATCAATTCGCCTTGTGGCCTGAGTGGTTCACCCGATAGGCGCTCAATCCCTGCACCCGGCTCACTGTTCGGTGCAAGGGTGCGCCAGATGATCCCAGCAGTGTCATCCGACACCAACAGCGATCCATCACCCGCCCATTCAACCCAAGTCGGACGGCCTTTGGTGGTGCCATCTTCGTTGAGGAAATCTGTGAGCACGGGAACGGGCTGTCCCTGGGGATTGCCCAATTCATCGAACGCAACATAAACCACATCATATCCCGAGGCAGGCTTGCGATTCCACGAACCGTGGCGCGCGATGAATGCGCCGCTGCCCATATCATCACCCAATCGGTGCCCTTCAGCTGTGAAGACTAGGCCAAGCGCCGCAACGTGTGGGCCCAATGCGTATTCGGGGTTACGTACATAGCTATCTAGGAAGCGCGGCATTGCGGCTTCGACCCGGCGATCAAAGTTGTCGCGGTAATAGATCCACGGCCAACCATATTGCGCGCCAATCGGCACATTAGTCAGGTAATCGGGCACCAGATCAGAGCCGAGCATATCGCGCTCGTTCACGGTCGTCCAAAGCTCGCCCGACCATGGGCTAAAGTCCAACCCGTTGGGGTTCCGAAGGCCCGCTGCGAATTGGCGCGCGCTGTTGGCTTCCAGATTGTATTCCCAGATCATCGCACGGCCTTCTTCGACCGCCATGCCAGATTCGCCGATATTGCTGACCGAACCGACCGCGATATAGAGGCGGTCGCCGTCCGGGTGAATCTCCATATTGCGCATCCAGTGACCGCCGCCCGGTGGCAAATCCATCAGCTTGCGAGGCTCACCACTCACCGCATCACTGCCCAGCTCGTATTCGAACGCCAGAACGGCATCGTGATTCGCCACATACAAGGTGCCATTGGCCCAACTCATGCCCGATGGCGAATCCAGCCCGTCAGAAGCAATCACCTGCTGTAATTCAGCAGCGCCATCACCATCGGCATCGCGCAACAACACGATTTGGTTCGCGGATTCGCCTGCTGCCCCCGCTTCGGAGAAGAGATAGCTCGCAACCCATCCCTTGATCGTATCCATGATCCCGCCATCACCACCGCCCTCGCTTGCAGGCGAACGGGTCAAAGTCACGAGGACATCGCCATTGGGCAATGAGTAAAGAACGCGTGGGTGGTCCAATCCTTCAGCAAAGCGATTGACGCTCAACCCATCGGCTGTGCCGGGTGCTTGGCCATCCTCCCAGCCCACGGGCTTGGCGATCTGCACCGTCGGAAAGCTCTCAGCCTCCGGTTCTTGCAAGGTCGGCTCAGTTCCACTGACCTCTGCGACGGTTAAGTCTGCGGTATCTCCGCGCGACAGGAAAAATAGCCCCGCTCCCGCCACAACGACGAAGACGACGATAAAGATTGCGAGTTTGCGTAAAATAGCCATGTGGAGGGAAATAGGTCAGCGGCTCGCTGCCGACAACAGGATAGTCGAAAATGTATGATTTCAAGCCGGACGCCTCGCTCGATACAGCAGAGCTCTACCGCCAATTGTGCGACGCTGCGGATGCCTTGACCCAAGGGGAGCCGGATGCAGTCGCCAATATGGCCAATGTCGCCGCCTTGATCTGGGAATTTGTGCCTGATCTGAATTGGGCTGGGTTTTACCGCATGGGCGCGAATGCCGCGGGAGAGGATGAATTGGTGCTCGGCCCTTTTGTTGGACGCCCTGCATGTATCCGAATTCCCGTTGGTCAAGGTGTCTGCGGAACTGCTGCCGCGGATGCCACGGCCCAATTAGTGGAGGACGTCCACGCCTTCCCCGGCCATATTGCCTGCGATGCCGCAAGCGAGTCCGAAGTGGTCGTGCCGATTGTTCGCAATGGAAAAGTGGTCGCCATTATCGATTGCGACAGTCCAACCAAGGCCCGCTTCTCACAAGGCGATGCAGAGGGCCTCGAAAAACTGGCACTATTGCTCAGTGATCGGGTTTAAGCGCTGTTTCGACACAAATTTTTACTCGCCAGATCGCCCCGAAACGAGACAACTACCCTGTGTCGCTTGGTCGGTTCAGTCCGCCAATGGTAATACTTCGGTAACCAACGCATCTAACTGACAGCGCACGAGTCGCGCATTTCTTCCGGGGAAGCCTTATGACACTCACGACCAATTCTCTCCGCACAGCGACCGCAATGGGCGCTATCGGAATTGCCGCGACAGCGTTGGCGCTGCCGACTGCCGCACAGGCCCAGATCGTGCCAGCCATGACGGATGTGGATGTTCAGTCGCTTCCACCTGAGCTGCAATCAGGTCCGGTGACAACGACAGTCGACACAAATTTTGACGAAACAAGCATTGGCCCCGATGGCGTTGAAACCATCACGCGCACACGCCGGATCGAATCGTCTTACCCGGCAACAACAACACACACAGGCCAACCTCAGAGTTATGCCCCCACGCAGGCATACGCGCCATCTCAAGGCTATACACCGGCTCAGGGCTATGCGCCTGCTTATGGTTACGCTCCTGCGGCAACCGTGTTTGAGCGCGATCAGTGGATCGATGAATGCGAAAGCCGAACCAATGGTCGTGGTGATCGTGAAAAGGGCGGTATTATCGGCGGTCTGCTTGGCGCAATTGCAGGTGGCCTGATTGGCAACCGCGTTTCGGACAGTGAGCGCCTGGGTGGCACTCTGATCGGCGCTGGCGTTGGTGGACTGGGCGGTCTGGTCTTGGGCAATCTAATCGGCGGAGGTCGCAACAGCCGCGGCGACTATGACTGCGAAGCGGCACTCGACAGCTATCTGTCACAACATGGTCAACCCGGTGCCTATCCAGTGGCCCGTGTTGCTGCGCGGACCATCCCCGCCCCAACTTACGCAGCGCCTGCGCAATATGGTTATGGCTACGCCCCAGCATATCAGCCTTACAGCTATACCTATGCCCCACCACAACAGATCGTTTATGTGCCAGTTCAATATGAGCAGCAGCAGCGTGTAATCGTCCGTGAGACCGTGCGCGAAGAAACTGTGCCCGGTGCCTCTCGTGTGATCCCGGCACCGCGCCCTGTGCCGGTTCCGCGCCAGCCGCGTTACATCAAAGGCAATTGAATCGATCAGGGCGAAAGTCGCGCCATGCAACTTTCGCCCTCCAACGCCCTTAGAGCTCGTCAGCGAGAGCTAGGCTAAATGTCACCACCCGTTAGACGCTGGCAAACCATGTCTAGTTGATCGAGCGTCTTGTAACTGATTGAAATCGAACCCGAACTGAGGTCAGCATCCGGCTTGATGCGCACCGCCAGCCCCAGAAACTCCTCCAAGTGCCGCTGCACAGCGACAATGTCCGCGTTAGCGTCAGGAGTTGATGAGGCTTTCTCGGGGCCCGCTTGATTTTGAGTGGCCTTCGCTGCCTGTCGAACAAGTTTTTCAACTTCCCGGACAGACAGGTTATCGTTCACAGCCCTCTTCGCCAGTGCGGCCGCGTCCTCCTGACCAATCAGAGCGCGTGCATGCCCCATAGATAAGCTGCCTACCTCAACGAGGTTCAATACATCATCAGGCAAGCCCAAGAGCCGCTGAATATTCGCAACGTGGCTGCGTGACTTCTCGACCATCCGTGCAATCTCAGCCTGCGTCATACCTTCCTGGTCGGACAATCGCTGATAGGCGCGCGCTTCTTCAACGGGATTGAGGTCTTCGCGTTGGAGGTTCTCAATCAACGCCAACGCCATCACCTCGCGCTCATCCAGGTCGCGGACCAACGCAGGGATCTGATGCAATCGCGCTTTCTGCGCGGCACGCCAACGGCGCTCACCGGCGACAAGCTGATATCGCCCCGCCCCTTTCGGGCGCACAATAATGGGTTGAATTACACCACGTGTGGCAATCGACGCGGCCAGTTCATCCAGGGCCCCTTCATCGAAGTGTTTGCGTGGGTTGCCTGGAAGCGGCTCGATCGAAGATATTGATAGCGATTTCAGGGCCAAATCGGACCCGGAGCCCCCTCCTTCTTGTAGTGTGCCGCCCTCCGCTGCTTCCGCAGAACGAACAAGCGGCTCTTCCCGTTTGGTTTCACCCAAAAGTGCGCCAAGGCCCTTACCAAGTTTCTTCTTGCGCCCTGCCGCACTGCTGCGCGGTGACGTTGACACTTCGCTGGTTGTTGAGGAATTCTTACTCATGCTGCTTGCCTCGTTGGGGGAAATCGTCCGATCAATTCACGTGCCAACGCCATATAGGCCCGGCTGCCCACGCAATTGTTGTCATAAATCAGCGCCGGCATCCCATGACTGGGCGCTTCAGACAGCCGAACATTGCGCGGGATGACAGTATCGAACACCAATTTACCAAGACAATCGCGAACATCGTCGGCCACTTGGTCTGTGAGGCGATTGCGTCGATCATACATGGTCAAAGCAACGCCGATGATGTCGAGTTTCGGGTTAAAGCGCTGCTGAATACGCTCCACGGTCTGCAAAAGCTGACTCAAGCCCTCAAGTGCGAAGAATTCACACTGCAACGGGACCAACAACGTATCGGCTGCACACAACGCATTAAGCGTCAGCAGGCCAAGCGATGGGGGGCAGTCAATGAAGCAAATCTCATGCCCATCATGATCGGCCAGCGCGTTGCGCAACCGATCCGTCCGTCCATCAACCGAAACGAGCTCTATTTCAGCGCCGCTAAGGTCCACAGTTGCAGGGACGATATCAAGTCGAGGAATGTCGGTTTCAAGCGTAGCCTCACCCAGTGGCACTTCGTCCACCAACAGATCATAGCTAGACACCTCACGCGCATCAGAATTTATACCCATGCCGGTGGATGCATTTCCTTGTGGGTCGAGATCGATGAGCAAGGTGCGCCAACCCGTCGCAGCCATGGCAGTTGCCATATTGATGGCCGTGGTGGTCTTACCCACCCCACCCTTTTGGTTCGCAATGGCAATGGTCAACATCGCTCTTTTCCTTACTGAGGCCCGTCGGAACGGCGCCAATTCGCAATTTCCAAGCACATCGGAGCGTCAAGAACTCACGATGATGCCTGCATCGGGGTCGGTCAATGATTGTTCCACGTGAAACATCTTCCGAATCGAAAATTTCATCTGTTTTAGTTCGTGCGCTGCTGAACGGCCTTTGGGCAAGATGAAGCGCGTCGTCTTTGTGGAGAACGGTGCGGATAAACGGAGGAGTTTTTCCAATGGAGCGAAGGCTCTTGCGGAAATCACAGCCGCTTCGAACGGAGCAACCTGCTCCAAACGACACCCCTCAATGCGACAATTGTCGAGGCTCAGTTCTGACACGCAGTGCGCCAGAAAATCGACACGTCGCCCTCGGGATTCGACCAAAACGCACTCTATCTCGGGACTTAGAATTGCGATCACCAATCCAGGTAAACCCGGGCCACTACCAAGATCCAGCCAGGGACCCGGTGTTTCACGTGAAACATATTGGAGCAATTGCGCACCATCTGCGAGATGGCGAACCCACAAATTCTCCTCAGAGGCCTTGCTGATTAGGTTCTGCTTTTGATTTTCAGCCAATAGCAGTTGGGCGAACAACTCCATCCGATCCCATGCCTGAGGATCAGCACACACCTTCTCAACATAGGTGCGAGCCTCATTCTCATCAGCAAGCATACGCCGTTCACTCATGCAGCGCGTTGCCAGCGGCGTGCATGAACAAGCAAAGCAGACAAAGCCGCAGGCGTCACACCAGGAACCCGCCCTGCCGCGGCCAGGGTTGTTGGAGAGGCTGACGTAAGACGCTCGACCATCTCGTTGGAGAGGCCCGGTACATCCAGGTATGGAAAGTCGGACGCTAGCGGCAGCTCTTCACTCGCCCTCAGGTCGCGCAATTCTGCCTCCTGCCGTGCAAGGTAAGGAGCATAAGCGGCATCCTCAGCCATTTCCTCGGTCAGCAACGGTTCGTTCTGCGCGATATCCCCGGTCCACAGCGCGAGAGCAGGCAAATCTATTCCATCGTGCCTCAGCCATTCCGCGACGGACTTTTCACCACCATCACGCCGTACAGGCAAACCATGCTCCGCCAGTTCCTTGGCGTGAATTTGAAGAGAAAACATCCCTGCGACCTCATCGCGCACCTTCTCGCGAGCATCGAACCAAGCCGATCGCTCGTCCCCGATGCATCCGGCTTGCAGCCCGAGTGCGGTTAAGCGGCTCGACGCGTTATTGGCTCTCAACCGCAGGCGATACTCAGCACGCGAAGTCAGCATGCGATAGGGCTCACTTACACCCTGCAATGTCAGATCATCCACCATGACGGCGATGTACGAGTTTGCGCGGTCCAATGCTGGTGCTTGCCTGCCAAGGACAGCTGCGGCGGCCTCAAGCCCCGCGACTAAGCCTTGGGCAGCGGCCTCCTCATACCCGGTCGTTCCATTGATCTGCCCAGCACAATAGAGGCCCGGAATCGCACGAACTTGCAGATCGGGGGTAAGGGCGCGCGGATCGATATGGTCGTACTCGACGGCATAGCCCGGCACCGCCATCTCTACCGACCCTAACCCAGGCATTGCACGGAGCATGGAAAGTTGGACATCGACGGGAAGCGACGTGCTGATCCCATTCGGATAGACAAGGTGCGTCGACAGCCCCTCTGGCTCTAAGAAGACAAGATGACCATCCCGGTCGCCAAAGCGGTGGATCTTGTCCTCGATAGACGGGCAATAACGCGGTCCCGCAGCATCGATCGCACCTGAAAATAGAGGCGAGCGGTGCAGGTTTGCTCGAATGACATCATGCGCCTCCTGCGTGGTCCGCGTGATCGCACAAAAGACCTGTGGGTTCGCGCGCGCCTTGGACATCGGCGACATCGTCCAATTCGCATCGTCAGAAGGTTGGACATCAAGAGCCGACCAATCAACCGTGCGCCCGTCAAGGCGCGGTGGCGTACCAGTCTTAAGGCGGGCCATCGGAAGCTCTGCCCCGCGCAATTGTTGGGCCAATCGAGCGGCAGCGTTTTCGCCTATTCGCCCTCCTTCAAAACGCTCTTCACCACGAAACAAAACACCGCCCAAGAATGTTCCGGTGCATACAATGACCCGGGTCGCGCGGAGCATGGTTCCATCGGCCAACTCTAGGCCAACAACTTGCCCTCCTTCTAATAGGAGGGCGGCAGCCTCGCCTTGAATCAAGGTAAGGTTTTGCTGTGATTGAACAATTCTCTGTACCGATGCTTTGAACAACACACGGTCTGCTTGAACGCGCGGACCCCAGACAGCGCTGCCTTTTGACTGGTTGAGCATCCGATAATGGATCGCACCAGCGTCCGCCGCTCGGCCGATTACACCATCAAGAGCATCGACTTCCCGGACCAAGTGACCCTTGCCCAAGCCGCCAATTGCGGGGTTGCAGCTCATTGCACCAACCGCTTCGAGGTCAAAGCTGACCAATCCGGTGGATGCACTCATGCGTGCGGCGGCACACGCCGCTTCAACTCCGGCGTGTCCTCCGCCGATCACAAGAACATCAAATGAATGCATGGATTGTCAGATAGGGGCTACGCAGAATTTCGTCAAAGCTGTTTCACGTGAAACACCGCACGGTGTTACCCAATCACCGCTATTTCCCGATACAGAACCGACCAAACAGTGCGTCGAGCATGTCTTCGGTGGTCGCACGCCCAATCAACCGATCAAAAGCCACACGAGCCTGTCTCAACTCCTCGGCAATAAGCAGCAAGTCGGTGTGTGCACCAGCCCCTTGTAAGCCATCTCTTGCCTCACCCAACCTAGCGAATTGCCGCGCATTGAGTGTCGCCTCACCGGGTTTCGGCAAGGCAATGCGCGCCGCTTCGATCAGAGCTTTCTTCAGAGCCGCCAAACCTTCACCAGAAACAGCGGAGACCGAGAATACGGGAGCAATCTTTGCAACAAAGTCGTTTGCGTCTAGTCGCGCTGCTACTTCCCAACTTCCCGCTGGTCCTGCCGCTTGAGGTCCAAGCCACAAAACCACGTCAGCCTTTTCGAATTCAGCCCTAGCCCTCACTATGCCGATCTCTTCGATCTCTTCCGCCGCCTCATCGCGCAGGCCAGCGGTGTCGACGAATGAGAACGGAACCCCCCCAATACCAACTGAACGCTCAATGACATCGCGCGTGGTCCCCGCAATCGCCGAAGTGATGGCCGCTTCGCTCTCAACCAGAGCGTTGAACAGAGTCGATTTCCCCGAATTGGGCGGCCCAGCCAACACTACACGGAACCCTTCCCGCAATTTCTCTGATCTAGGCTGGTCAAGCATCGCTGCCAGTTCCCGGGACAATTCACCGATGTTCCACGTGAAACCATCTGGTATCTCGCTCACATCGTCCTCGTCGGAGAAATCCAGCGCCGCTTCGATTTGGGCAGAAAGCACCAAGACCCTTTCACGCCAAGCCTCCACCTTAGATGATAAGGAGCCGCTGGCATTCGCGACCGCAGCTGCGCGCTGCAACTCTGTCTCAGCCTCAAGGAGATCGGCCAGCGCCTCAGCTTCGGCAAGATCAAGCCGTCCATTGGCAAAGGCCCGACGGGTGAACTCCCCTTCCTGCGCTGGTCTCAACCCTTCGATCGCGCTCAGCGCCGAGGAAACAGCTGCAAGGACCGCCCTGCCCCCATGACACTGCAATTCAGCACAGTCTTCGCCTGTCGCAGACTGAGGGCCGGGAAACCACAGGACGAGTGCTTCATCAAGCAGATTGCCCGACGCACCATACAACTTCGCTAGACTGGCTCTTCGCGGGACTATCTGTCTGCCTATAAGCGACACCAAAGCGTCGCCGGCCCGCGGTCCGCTGATCCGGATCACAGCAATTGCTGCAGGAGGCGAGCCGCTCGACACCGCGAAAATGGTGGCGTTTTCCGTACCCATGGACGGGAAGCCTTTCTTTGGCTCTGTCGAAGCTCAGTTAAGGAGCTTAGTCAGCTTTATCATCAGAAGGTTTCTTGCGCCGAGATGATGATGATGAGCCAGATGATGCCCCTCTCATGCCGCTCTCAACAAAGTTCTGGAACATTTTCAGTCCGACCTGGCCCATTGGCGCCAAAGCCTGAGCGTATTCCTGGAGCTGATCTGGGCTGCTTACGCCCTTCATCGCCTTAGTGATATTATCGACATAGACATTGTTGGCTTGGCTCACATCCGGCAGGCCCATGAAGGTGCGTGCTTCTTCTGGAGTGCACTCGATTTCAATATTGACCTTCATGTCTCTCTCCCTTGGGCTATTTCATGCCTATTTGGGTTACCCTGCCCCATATCGCAATGTGCAACGACGATGCTCCCACTACAGCGCCTTTGCATCACCTCACAATCTGACCTAGCGTCCCGCCTATGGCAAACACCGTTTCAATCGAAGAGTGCCTCGAAAAATGGCACACAGTGGTCTCAAAGGGCCAAACTGCCGAGGATCTGAGTGGGATATTGCACGAGAATGCAGTGTTTCACTCCCCCGTCGTACACACACCGCAAGAAGGTAAACCGATCGTGATCGCTTACCTATCTGCTGCCGGAGAGACTCTGGGCAACGGCAATTTCCGCTATCTGCGCGAAGTTTTCAGCGGCAACACAGTTGTGCTGGAATTCGAAACCCAGATGGAGGGTATTCACGTCAATGGGGTCGATATCATCACCTTTGACGATGCCGGCCTGATTACCGATTTCAAAGTGATGATCCGCCCATTGAAGGCTGTGAATAAGGTATGGGAAATGATGGGCGCGCAGTTGGAGCGCCAGAAAGCTTAGCTGCGAGTTGGGGCAGGGATCAAAGCGCCCTGCCCCAAACGCGGATGCCGATTACTGATTCATCGTATCGAAGAAGTCTTCGTTGGTTTTCGAATCCTTCATCTTGTCGAGCAGGAATTCCATAGCGTCGACGGTGCCCATCTGCATAAGGATACGGCGCAGGACCCACATTTTCGAGAGCTTATCCTTCTCCACCAGCAGCTCTTCCTTACGCGTGCCGGATTTGCCGACATCGAGTGATGGGAAGATGCGTTTGTCGGAGACTTTACGATCCAGGACGATCTCAGAGTTGCCGGTGCCTTTGAATTCCTCAAAGATAACCTCATCCATGCGACTGCCAGTGTCGATCAAGGCCGTGGCGATGATCGACAACGAACCGCCTTCCTCGATGTTACGCGCCGCACCAAAGAAGCGTTTGGGACGTTGGAGCGCGTTTGCATCCACACCACCGGTCAACACTTTACCTGAGCTTGGTACGACCGTGTTGTAAGCGCGACCAAGGCGAGTGATCGAGTCCAGCAGGATCACAACATCGTTCTTGTGCTCAACCAGTCGTTTGGCTTTTTCAATAACCATTTCAGCGACTTGGACGTGACGATTAGCCGGTTCGTCAAAAGTTGAGGAGATCACCTCGCCTTTCACGCTGCGCTGCATATCGGTGACTTCTTCTGGACGTTCATCAACCAGCAGCACCAATAGGAACACTTCTGGGTGGTTGTCCGTGATAGCCTTCGCGATATTCTGCAACAGCACCGTCTTACCAGTGCGCGGCGGCGCAACGATCAAGGCACGTTGACCTTTACCCTGCGGCGAGATGATATCGATCACCCGCGCAGATTTGTCCTTCACCGTGGGATCAAGCGTGTCGAGCGAAAGTTTCTCATCCGGATAAAGTGGAGTGAGGTTGTCGAAGTTGGTCCGCATCCGCACCGCATCCGGCTCTTCAAAGTTCACCGTGCTTAGGCCGGTCAGAGCAAAATACCGCTCTTCGCCTTTGGGCGCACGAATCTCGCCTTCAACGGTATCGCCGGTGCGAAGGCCCCATTTGCGGATCTGGTTGGGGGAAACATAGATATCGTCAGGGCCAGCGAGATAATTGGCCTCTGGGCTACGCAGGAAGCCAAAACCATCTTGCAGCACTTCAATAGTGCCGATGCCCATGATTTTTTCTTCGTATTCTTCATCTTCGGCCAGCTCGCGCAGGATGCTGAACAGCAGGTCCTGTCGGCGCATGGTGGATGCACTTTCCACGCCCAATTCTTCGGCCATGGCGACCAGCTCGGCCGGAGTGCGTGTTTTTAAGTCTTTGAGATGCATTGTGTATTCGTTCCAATAAGGGGAATGGCCGGCGGGTCAGTGGCTCTGCGAAATGATGACCTATCTATGTGGTACCGGGGCAGAGCGTGGGCTTGGAGAAAGCAGACCTGGCCGTGCACTATGCAAGGCCAATGCCGAGGTGATGGATGCAAATTATGCTCAGCGGACGCTGAGGTCAATCACAGGATTGCAAATTCGCACATTTCCTCAAAACGGCTTGAGGTAAACCAGCACGATAATCAGCACGAGCAACAGGCCGGGGACTTCCCCAATCAGGCGCAGTGTCTTCTCGCTCAGGGGTCGTTCGCCGCGAGCCATCTTCTTTGTCTGAGCAACCAGCCAGCCGTGATAACCACTCAGGATCACAACAAGGGTCAGTTTCGCGTGAAGCCAGCCAGCGCCGACAAAGTACTGACCCGATATCGCAATCGACAAGCCGAAAATCCAAACGAGGATCAGGCTCGGCGTCAGAATGATCCTGCGCAATTTGCCCATACGCACGGCCCATTTCGCCTCGCCCTCTGATCCGGGCGGATGATCGAGCATGTAGATACACTGACGCGGCAGCATAAAGAGCCCGGCAAGCCAGAACACCATGAAGATCACATGGCCGATCCTCAGCCAATCCGAAATCGCGAGCAGCGCGTCTTGCATCGCCCTAACCCCTCACAGCTTTGAGAAGCTGCTCGACATGTTCGATCGGTGTAAATTGTCCGATACCGTGACCAAGGTTGAAGACATGAGGACGCCCTTCAAAGGCCTCCAGAACTGCCTTCACGCGCACAGGCAGAGCAGGACCGCCTGCTTCGACCAAAAGCGGGTCAAGATTGCCTTGGACCGGCATACCTTCGGGGAGGACCGAATTCGCCCATGCAGGATCAAGCGATTCATCAAGGCCAACCGCATCCACACCCGTCTCACGCGCATAGGCAGGAAGTTTAGCCCCTGACCCCTTCGGAAAGCCTATTACAGGCACGTCAGGATGCGATTGCTTGATTGCCGCGGTGATTTTCGCATTAGGTGCAATAACCCAGCGCTCAAACTCATCCGGAGCCAGACTGCCAGCCCAACTGTCGAACAATTGGATCGCTTCAGCTCCTGCATCGATCTGACCGCGCAGATATTCGATTGTCACCGTGATGATCGCTTCGCAGATCGCCTCAAGCCGAGCAGGATCGCGATAAGCCAGCAATCGTGCTGGTCCTTGATCCTTCGATCCCTCGCCAGCGATCATATAAGTCGCAACCGTCCATGGAGAGCCTGCAAAGCCAAGCATGGTCACATCATCGCTGATCTGTGCTCGTGTGCGCCGAACAGTCTCATAGACTGGGTCAAACCGTTCATGTGCACTCGTGAAATCGTCGAGCTTCGCTTCGAGCAGAGTGGGACTGAGCTTCGGCCCCTCGCCAGCCATAAAGGCAAGTCCCTGACCCATGGCATGCGGTACGATCAAGATATCAGAGAACAGAATAGCCCCATCAAAACCGAACCGCCTGATAGGCTGCACTGTAACCTCAGCAGCAGCCTCGCTATCATAGACAAGCTCTAAAAAGCCGCCTTTTTCAGCGCGCAATTCGCGATATTCGGGGAGGTATCGACCAGCCTGACGCATAAGCCAGACAGGAGCGATATCGTGGATTTGACCATTTAAGGTTTCGAGCAAAGGACCAGGCATGACGTCCCTCTAAACAAATATAATAGATATTTAAAAGGATTGATGGAGTCTGTTGGCCCTGTGGAAAGCGGGAATTACCGGCTGTTGCCCGTTTTGTAAGACTACTTAGGGGATTTCACGACCTCGCGAATCCGCACTAATCCCTAGTCAAGCGCGATCTATCCCCACTCTCCCCAGCCTGTCGACATCGCTCATCCCGTGTAGAAAAATGGCCTTACGAAAAGGCTGATTTCGTGCATGGTTTTTCCTCCCATGCTTGTCGACCGTTCTCTCCCGTGGTTTATGCCCGTGACTGTCCACAAGCCGCAAGAGCGCCGACGAATCGCCCTATGAAACGCCTCAATTTGCATCTCGTATCCGATTCCACGGGTGAAACGCTGGAAATGATAGCGAAGGCGGCTCTGGCTCAGTTCGATGATGCAGATATTAGCCGCCATTTCTGGCCTATGGTCCGTTCGCGCCAGCATTTGGACCGTATTGTACCCGATCTGGCGGATAATCCGGGCCTCGTGCTGTTTACGCTGGTAAACCCCGACACGCGCGCGCGATTGGAAGAGCATTGTCGCCATCTCGGCCTTCCCGCAGTGCCCGTGCTTGATCAGGTGACCGCGGCGCTTGAGGCGCAATTGGGTCAGGAGGCGCATGGACGTCCCGGACGCCAGCATTTGATGGATGACGACTATTTCAAGCGGGTTGATGCGATCCAATACACGATAGCCCATGATGATGGCATCGCGCATGAGGATTGGGAGGAAGCGGATATTGTGCTGGCCGGTGTTTCGCGCAGCTCAAAGACGCCCACCAGCATCTATCTCGCCAATCGCGGGTACAAAGTCGCCAATATCCCGCTGGTCGTGGAAAGCCCCCCGCCCAAGGCTTTGTTCGGCCTGCGTCATCCGATGGTCGTCGGTTTGACCACTGCGCCAGAGCGGTTGGTCCAAATCCGGCGCAATCGGTTGTTGTCGCTAAATGAGGGTACTGAGACGTCTTATGTCGACAATGAACGGGTCCGGTCGGAGATCCAGTTCGCTCGGCGCATGTTCTCTGACAATGGATGGCCTGTGATTGATGTCACTCGCCGATCCATTGAGGAAAGCGCGGCGGCAATCATTCGGCTCGTGCAGGAACGCCAGCGACGCGACCGACCCGTTGATGGTGTGGGGAAACCGATATGAGTGCGCGTCATCTCATCCTCGCTTCAAAATCCGCATCACGTCGGGCAATGCTCGATGCGGCTGGCGTTACCTATGACGCCGTGCCTGCTGATATTGATGAGCGCGCTATCGAGGAAAACTTGCGCGGCGCGACTTTCGCCGAAATCGCCGAAGCGTTGAGTGTTGCTAAGGCGGCGGAGATTGCGGCGACGAATACAGATGCTCTGGTTTTGGGTAGCGACTCGTTGGTCGTGGTTGAGGGTAAGCGATTTGATAAGCCCAAATCGCGTGATGATGCCGCCGATCACTTGCGGTATTTCTCCGGCAAGGTGATTGAACTGCACAGCGCAGCGGCCCTGGTTCAGGGTAGCACTTGCGAATGGAGCTATACGGATTGTGCGCGCCTCTCAGTTCGCGAACTGTCTGAGGATTTCGTTGAGCATTATCTGGAGAGTGAATGGCCTGAGATTGGCTACACAGTCGGATGTTTCCGGATAGAGGCGATGGGTGTGCAATTGTTTGAGCGCATCGAAGGCGACCAATTCACGGTTTTAGGAATGCCGCTAATTCCGGTGCTCGATGCATTGCGAGAGCATTCTGTGTTGCGTTCATGAAAGAGGCCGCTCTGCCCTTTGCGCATGTGATCGGTGACCCGATTGCGCAGTCGAAATCGCCGCTGATCCATGGGTTCTGGCTCGAGAAGCTTCAGATCGATGCTGAATATTCCAAACAACCGGTCGCGGCTGGTGCTCTTGCAGAATATTTGAGCTCGGCGCGTGCGCAACAGGCATGGATTGGATGCAATGTAACCATGCCGCACAAACAGTCGATTATCGGTGAACTCGACACTCTGGACCCACTGGCACGTAAACTTGGCGCGGTGAACACGGTTATGCGACAGTCCGATGGCGCTCTCACTGGTTTCAACACAGATGCAGGAGGTTTTCTCGAGCCTCTTTTGCCAGAGCTGGAGAAGAAGCACCTGTTTCGGATGGCACGCATTCTCGGCACGGGCGGTGCAGCGCGAGCGATTATTGCGGCACTCGCTGAGCGTGGATTTACACTCGTGGTTGCTGGGCGGGACCCTGACAAAGCGCGCGCGCTTCTCGATGAACTCGCACCCAAAGGAGAGCATCACGCGGTCCATCTTTCGCATTTTGCCGAGCGGACTGAATTTGCATTCGATGATCGTGACGGGTGTTTCGACTTGATCGTCAACGCATCGCCATTGGGTATGCAAGGCAGCCCACCTTTGAACTTCGATTGGAGCCATGCGCCGCCGGGTTCCATCGCCTATGATATCGTCACCAATCCACTCGAAACGCCGTTCCTCCAAGCTGCGCGTGAAGCTGGTCATCCGGTCATAAACGGCCTTGCCATGCTGATCGGACAAGCCGCCATCGCGTTTCAAAAGTTCTTTGGCACGGCGCCTCCGCGCGAACATGATGGTGAGTTGATGGAGCTTTTGACCCGATGACGCGCCCTCTCATTATCGGCCTCACCGGCTCTATCGGGATGGGCAAATCAACCGTTGCAGCCATGTTTGAGCGCGCTGGCGTGCCGGTCTTCGATGCGGATGCCGAAGTTCGCGCTCTGCAAGGCCCAGGCGGCGAATTGATCGCTGAGATAGAGGCGGCTTTCCCCGGATCGACCGGTTCGGATGGTGTGGACCGCGATGCGTTGGGCAAACTGGTCTTCGCGGATAAAGAGAAGCTGGCAAGGCTAGAGGCAATCGTCCACCCGGCGGTGGGTGCAAAGCGTGCGCAATTCATGAAAGATAACGCAACCGCCGAGATGATCGCGTTCGATATCCCGCTGCTGTTTGAACGCGGGGGCTATGCGGGAGTGGATGCCGTGGTGGTGGTTTCAGCGCCCGCAAATGTTCAACGCGAACGCGTGTTGGCCCGCCCGGGAATGACGGTCGAGAAGTTCGAGCATATCTTAAGCCTGCAAACGCCCGACGCGGAGAAACGCGAGCGGGCCAACCACATCATCGACACCGGCATGACATTGGCAGAGACAGAGAGGCAGGTTGCTGAACTGGTCACTGTGTTGCGGTCAAAGCGATAAGCAGAACAGCAAGTTTGCCCTCTTGCGCAATACCGATTGAGGGTCAATAGTATCGCCGATGCGTGAAGTGATCTTTGACACAGAGACGACCGGTCTGGACCCCAAAACTGGGGACCGCATGGTTGAAATTGGATGCGTGGAAATGGTCGACCGGGTTGAAACCGGTGAAAGTTACCACGCGTACTACAACCCCGAACGCGATATGCCCGCCGCTGCGGAAGCCGTCCACGGCCTCTCCAGTTCATTCCTGTCGGCTAAGCCACTTTTTGCAAACACTGCTGATGAGCTACTCGAATTTTTAGGCGATGCGCCATTGGTTGCGCACAATGCGGGTTTTGACTTTGGGTTTCTCAATGCGGAGTTGGAGCGGATCGGCCGCGCAACCATTTCTATGGATCGGATGGTCGACACTGTCGCACTCGCGCGCAAGAAACATCCTGGCGCCAAACTGTCGCTTGATGCTTTGTGCAGCCGGTATGGGATTGATCGTAGCCACCGTGTGAAACACGGCGCGCTGCTCGATGCGGAGCTGCTGGCCCAAGTTTATGTTGAACTGAACGGTGGTCGGCAGATCGGTTTGGAGCTTGCTGCGGAAGTCGCAGTCACATCGACGGCAGCAAACAAAGTTGAAGCGCCAATTGTGCGCCAACCTGTCCATGATCGCCGTGAGCCAAGGCCACATAGCGCCTCTGCCCATGAGTTGGCGCGCCATTCGGAATTTGTTGCCGGTATTGAAAAGGCGATTTGGTCAAGGTGACAGGTTGCGCGACTCGATCCCTTATGCCGCCATCTGCCCAAACAAGGAGGACGCACCACGATGGATATCCGTATCTCAGGTCACCAGGTTGAAACCGGCGCAGCGCTACAGGAGCACGTGTCAGATCGGTTGGGCGGTATAGTCGAAAAGCACTTTGACCGTGCCATTTCATCGCATGTCACTTTTGGCAAAGCCCCCGGCGGTTCCTTTAGCTGCGATATCGTAACGCATGTCGCGCAAGGGATGATCCTGAAGGCGAGCGGTAATGCACATGATGCGCATGTTGCTCTCGACGAATCAGCGACAAAGATCGAAAAACAGCTTCGGCGGTATAAGCGGCGCCTGAAAGATCACCATGAACGCGCCATGCAGGTCCGGGCTGAAGAGGACGCCGCCTATACGATCTTTGCCGCGGATGAACCTGAAGAAGAGGTCGTGGCAGACGCACCTCCGGTGATTGCAGAGACCAGTATCGACATCCCAACCAGCAGTGTTGCGGACGCGGTGATGATGCTCGATTTGCGCGATACGCCGGCGTTGTTTTTCAAAAATGCTGGCACTGAGAGACATAATATGGTTTATCGCCGCTCAGACGGATCGATCGGATGGGTCGAACCAAGCTAGGACCAATTCACCCGAGAACGGTAGGGAGCCGTAGAGTAACTGGGACGGTCCAACCCAAGAAATAGATAGCAAGGTCTGCGGCGTGCCTGCGGTCTTGCTGGTCTTTCCCCGAGACCAAAGTTTATGGGATTACGAGTTCACAATGGACGTAAACATTTTAATCGTGCCGGAAGCGGTCGCTCTCGCCCGCCCGGAAAACAGTCAGCAAATTCTCTCAAAGCTCGCAGACCTCTTTGCGCAAGTTTACGGACTTGACGCGCACATGGTGCTTGAAGGGCTGGAACAGCGTGAGGCGCTTGGCAGCACCGGCTTTGGCCGAGGCGCAGCGATTCCTCACTGCCGCAGCAATGCGGTAAAACGCCCCACTATGGCGCTGTTGAAACTGGAAAACCCCGTCGATTTCAAGGCCGCTGATGCAATGCCCGTTTCCTTGGTGTTCGGGTTGGTTTCACCTGAAAATGCCGGCGCAACTCACCTTCATGCGTTGGCTGCGATTTCGCGTCTGCTGCGTGATGAGGCGATGTTGAACGCGCTTAATGATACCCCTGATGCCGAGGCTTTGTTCGCGGTGTTGACCAACCAATTCCTGCGCGATGCCGCCTAAGCCTGCCGGGGCGGACCTGCATTACAAGGCGCTGGAGCGGCTCTATGCGACCGCTCCGGTCAATGCCGTGTTTGATTCCAAGATCGAGATCACCGGCGAGGGAAAATCGCGGCTGACATTTCAGGTCACCAGGGATGTCTACCACGCCGCTGGTGCTGCGCACGGCACGATCTATTTCAAAATGCTCGATGATGCCGCGTTCTACGCCGCCAACACGCTCGCAACTGATCGCTTCCTGCTGACCACCAGTTTCAACCTGCACTTCACCAAACCGGTGCGCGAAGGTGAAGTTATTGCCGAAGGGCGATGGGTTAGTGGCAAGCGCCGGGTGCTTGTGGCGGAGTCGCGCTTGATCGACGCGGAGGGCGATGAGATCGGGCGCGGTACTGGCACCTTCATGCGCTCGCGGATCGCTCTGTCGAGCCTGCCCGGCTACTCGGCCTAATCCCCTGATAATGACGACGAGACTCCCTGCCCACCTTGAGATTGCCAGTCTGATTCGCCTCTGCGAATCAAATGGGGGTAGTGCCATGGTGCTTGCTAAGGGGGAGCGGGATGCTGGAACAATCTTAATCGTCAGCATGTGTCGCGGCGAGGACGCGAAACTTTACGAAAGAATGCCACAAATGGATGGAACGCGTTCTTTCGTTGCGACAAAATCTCAAGATACTGAAAATCCTTATGAATTTTCAGAGTACGTCGACCGACGCCGTTCCCAAGATCCCGATATTTGGGTTTTGGAGGTGGATATCGACAATCCAGAACGCTTCATCGAACTTTTGCCGCGTTAACTTGACCCGGTTTCATTTGAGACTATTTGCCCTCCATCTTCCAAACGCGCAGGCTTTGCGAGCGGCATATCGGCCGCCCGACTTGGCACGCAGACGGGGGGCAGCCGGCAGGTTCATTGGATCACCCTCTAAGCTGCGAGAAATCGCACTTGGTCCCACCTGCGTCTGGGCTTGTTCACCGCACGAATAGTTAGAACATATGAGTCGTAAGACTTATTCCTTAAGTGCCCTCGCAATTGCAGCGACGGCCAGTTTGAGTTTCTCCAGCGCCGATGGCGCTGAAGCTTTCGCCCAAGATGCCACTGTTGATACAGCGGCGCAGGTCGAAACCTCAGAACCGATTGCTCAGCCAATCGAGATTATGCCCGAACAACCTGTGTTTATTTCACAGGAAGTGGCTCAGCCGATTCCAGAACCAACTCCAGCCCAAGAGATCACCTCCAACGCGTCATCTTTGCGTGAGTTGGTTGGCAGTGTGGATACTGACGCGCAGCTGAGCGAGCAAATGCGTTGCCTTGCTGGTGCGGTCTATTTCGAAGCGCGCGGTGAGCCGCTTGCTGGGCAACTCGCAGTGGCAAACGTGGTCATCAACCGCTCCGAAGATCGTCGTTGGCCCGCCAGCTATTGCGGCGTTGTCTACCAGCGTTCGCAATTCTCATTTGTGCGCAGCGGCCGGATGCCTTCGATCAACACCTCATCATCTGCATGGAACCGCGCAAAAGCGGTCGCACAAATCGCGCATGACGATATGTGGGAATCCGAAGCCGCCGATGCGGTGTATTTCCACGCAAATTATGTCCGTCCGCGCTGGAGTCGTTCGAAAACGCGGCTGACGCAGATTGATACGCACGTCTTCTATCGGTGAAGCGCTGCTTTTATGAATTTCAAAGCCCCCGCTCTAACCCGGCGGGGGTTTTTTGTTTGTAGCGCCTTGCAGACTTAGTCGCGCAAAACCGCCCATGTGGGTGCGTGATCGCTCGCTTTTTCGCGACCACGATGATCGCGGTCCACACCGACGCTATCCAACCGATCGGCCAGTTCGGGCGAAAGCAGGATGTGATCGATACGAAAGCCATGATCGCGTTGCCATGCGCCCGCCTGATAGTCCCAATAGGTCCATACACCCCCACGCGGATTGAGAGTGCGCACTGCATCGCACCAACCATCTGCGAGCAGCCGGGAATAGGCGGCACGCGATTCCGGTTGCATCAAGGCATCAGATGCCATCGCCCTGACCGAATAGACATCGTCATCCTCGGGAATGACATTGTAATCGCCCAGCACGGCTGCGGGTACTTCATCTGCCCAAATTTGCGCCATACGTTCGCGCAATTTCTCCATCCAGGCGACCTTGTAGTCGAATTTTGGGCCTGGATGCGGATTGCCATTGGGCAGGTAGATGCACACGATCCGCGTTGCCGAACCATCCTTTGTGATGTCCGCTTCGAGATAGCGGGCTTGTTCACCCTCCCCCTCTTTCGGTCCATCAATGCCCAGCCCGCGCTGCACTTCGCCAATTGAGTATCCGGCCTGCGTGTCGGCAAGGATCGCGACGCCGTTGAAGCTCTTTTGACCATGCCAGATCACCTGATAGCCTAGCTCTTCAAACTCGGATGCGGGGAAGTCTTTGTCCTGAGATTTGACTTCTTGCAGGCATGCGACACTGGGCCGTGTTTCGGTCAGCCATTCTTTAAGCCGCGGCAGCCGCGCCTTGATCCCGTTGATATTGTATGTGGCAATTTTCATGCGCGCACCTTTGCAGGATGCAATCGCGCGCGTCCATCACAAGGAAGCGATGCGAAGGTTTAGAGCCTCAGATGCCGAAACTGGAGCCGCAGCCACACCCGGCGGCGGCTTGCGGGTTTTCAACCTTAAATGCAGCGCCGCCCAAAGATTCCACAAAATCTACCACACTACCGCCGACGAGATCGAGACTGATCGGATCGACGACCAATTGCACCCCGTCGGTTTCGCTCACGCTGTCATCGCCATCGGCCGCATCCGCGAGGTCAAATTTATACTGGAAACCCGAACAACCGCCCCCTTCGACCGAAAGGCGCAGGATCGCAGGCTTGGTCTGCTTTTCCGCAATCCAGGCAACCCGCTTTGCAGCGGCAGGGGTCAAGGTGAGTGTTTCGGCCATACTCTCAATTTAGGTGTCCATGCAGCGATGCTCAAGTAGCAAGCGCGTCAAACGGTCTGGATATAATCGCGCATGGCCGCCGCCTCGTGCTCAACCTCATCAATCTTGCTCTTCACAAGATCGCCGATGGAGATGAATGCGACCAGCTTGTCATTCTCGACAACAGGAAAGTGGCGAAACCTGCGGCGCGTCATCAAAGCCAAAGCATCATCAATCAGAGTGCTGGGCTCAACAGTGATAGCGGGCGAAGTCATAATCGCTTCAACCGGGGCATCGAGGCAAGTGCTGCCCATTTCCGCGAGACGATAGATGATGTCCCGCTCAGACAGAATCCCTGCAACCTTTCCATCGCGCAGGACCGGCACAGCCCCGATCCGTTTTCCGGCCAGCAGGGAGACAGCTTCGGCGACCGGAGTGGTGACATCGCAGGCTACGATATCCGATGAATCCCGGTCTCCAATGATCTTGGCAATTGTCATGGTTCGCTCCTCTCACCAACGAAAGTGCCACTAACCGGGGCAAATAGCGAGTCCGAGAGAGACCGTAGGGTCTTGCCTTGGTTGAAACCGCAATTGCATAAAGTCATCTTGCAAAGCTGTGTGGTGGACCGCATGGGGTGGTGATGGTCAAAAAATCCCCCTTGGACGACCCGGAGAACGCGGCGCACGCTTGGGCGCGTTATCGCAAGATTATGAAGCTGTTGCTGACCGTGACTGTGATCACAGTGCTGTTGGCGATTGGGATCCTCTATGCCTTTAACGGCATGATCTCAGTGCATTTCTATATCGCAGTGGCGCTGGGCATCAGCTTTACGATGCTGCTTGCAGGGGGCCTGATGGGGTTGGCTTTTCTGTCCGCTGGGACCGGGCACGACGAATCGGTCGATAACCGATTGCCCAGTAGCGATGAGCTGTGGGCGCCCAAGGATGATGACAAACCCTAAGCGAGTGTCATCAAGCAGGCGGCGTTAGGCGAAATTCCTCAACCGGATTGCCGCCGATCAAGTGTTCATCGATGATCCGATCCAGCACTTGCGGGCTGCACGAATGATACCAGACGCCTTCGGGCCACACGACCGCAATCGGCCCGGCAGAACAGATCTGCAAACAATCCGCTTTGGTCCGCTGTATTCCGCCGCCGGGGCCGCGCGGATGGTCCTGCGTCCGTTGAGGCCCGACTAAACCGCGGTTTTTCAAGGTGTCTTTGAGGTGTTGCCACGCAATCTCTCCCTCGATGCGCGAGCAGCATTTCTGCTTATCCGACATACCGCAAAGGAAGATGTGCTGTTCGATTCCATCGCCAGTGGAGCCGTATTTCTTCGCCAGCGCTGTCTTGGCCGCCAGCACGTCCTGCGCGCTCATTCTGGGGCGTCTTCGCTTTGTGGTTTCAACCAACGGTCGAGCCAAGCAAAAACGGTACCGTGCCATTGCGCCGAATTTTCCGCGCCCAAAACCCAGTGGTTCTCATCCGGGAACACCAGCAATTGCGACGGGATATTGCGTTCTTGCAGGGCCGTGAAGCTTTGCAGCCCTTGAGTGTAGGGCACGCGGAAATCCTGCTCGCCGGTGATCACCAGCATCGGTGTGCGCCATTCATCGACGTGATTGACGGGGTTCCAGCGTTCATAGGTCTCGCTAGCCTCAGAATAGGATCCGCCAAAGTCCCAGCGCGGAAACCACAATTCCTCCGTCGAGTAATAAAAGCTGCGCATGTCGAACAGGCCGTCATGCTGAACCAAGCAATCGAAGCGATCCGGCCATTTGCCCGCGATCCAATTGACCATATACCCGCCATAGCTGGCCCCCATTGCACAAGCACGTGAACCGTCGATTTGAGTGTCGAGTTCAAGCGCGGCGGCGAGGCCTTTTTGCAAATCTTCCAGCGGCTTTCCGCCCCAATCGCGGTTGATGGAATCCATGAACTCCTGCCCGTATCCCGCGCTTCCGTGGAAATCGACGGAGATAACGGCATAGCCTTGGCTGGCGACAACGCGCGGGTTCCAGCGGCTGGACCAGCCATCGCGGAATGATCCTTGGGGCCCGCCATGGATGTAGAGGATGACGGGGATCGGTCCCTCTTGGTTTTCTAGCCGCGTGATTTGACCCCAGACGGTGTCACCTTCTGCGCCTTCAAAGCTGAAACGGGTGGTCACTGTGGATGCCATTGTGCCCATGCGGGTGGTGACGATATCGGTGAGTGGACGCGCTTTGGCACCTCCCTCCGCGAGATAGAGCTCGCTTGGTGCTCCGATGGAATCGCGGGTGAAGAGTAATCTATCACCTGGCAGCGCGGTGACATTGCCAAGATGCGCTTCATTGCCTGCGATCAGGTCCAATTCGGTGACAGCGCCGCTTTGCGGGTCAATGCGATAGGCTGGCGTGTCGAGCACATCGGCGGCGCTTGCCAGCAAGTAGGAGCCATCTTCGCTCCAGCTTAATCCGCCAAACGATAGATCGGTGTCTTGCGTCAAAGCGCGCGTCTGTCCGGTCACAAGGTCGCGCATCTGCACCACGAGGCGATCCGATTCGTAACCGGGCCTAGCCATCGCAAGATAGGCGAGATGGCGACCATCGGGTGACGGAGCTGGTGAGGAATCATGTGCAGGATTGTTCGCGGTCAGCGCAGTGGGCGCTCCGCCGGAAAGGTCCGACCAATAGATGTCGAGATCGGTCGAAATTGGCTCGGCTGAGCCCGTTTCGCGCGCGACGAAATAAACTCCCGAACCGTCGGGTGCCCAAGCAACATCTTCACCGCCGCCAAATGGCATAGTCGGCGTGTTGGCAATAATGGCACCTGCGTCGCTGCCTCCATCAACAGCGATGCCCTCGCCGGTTAATCGGCCATTTTCCAGTCCGTAGACGAACACACGGTTGAACACGCCGGGCTCGATCCAGCGGTCCCAATGGCGATAGAAACCAGCGTCGCCCTCATAGAGACGTCCGGTGCCCACTGTTTGTACCATGGCTTCGCAAGCCAATTGATCGCAATCTCGGTCGATCTCGGACCAAAGGGCTATGTGGTTGCCGCTGGGTGCGATTGAATAACCGGCGATGTCAGTGCCGGGCATATCTGCGACCGGCATAGGCCCGGTGACATTGCCATTTCCCTCTAGTGCGACCCTCCAGAGGCGCGCGCGCTCAGGGGCCTCTTCATCGGTGCTTTCATAGCTGAGGAAGTAGAGGAAGCCATCTGGCCCAAAGTGGAGCGCAAAACCGGCAATCCCCAGATCGAACGCGACAGGCGTGGCGCCCGGAACCATCAGATCGAGCAGGTAGTGCGTTGGCGAACGCTCATATGTCTCCGGATCGGTGCTCGTAACCGAATACACTGCATAGCGACCCGATGGCTCAACGGTGGGCGAACCGAGCCGCGGCATCGTGATCAGGTCTTGCGCGGACATTGGCGGCTTCGCCAAGCCTTCGATCGATGTCTCTGCGCTGTTGTCTGTGTGATTTTCGGCGGCCAGTGGTGCCGATGCGAGAAGCGATGTCGCTGCGAAAGCGGCGCACTTTGTGAAATTTAATCCCATAGTCATGAGATTAACGCGAGAATTGCGCAGTTTCCAGTGAAACCGGCGGCTTTTTGCAGCAAATTAGCTGCGTTTGCCCGCGATCCGAGAGATTTCGGCCTGAACCATTTTCTCGACCATGCCGGGCAGGTTTTCATCCAACCATTCAGCAAGCATCGGACGCAGCAATTCGCGTGTCAGTCCTTCGAGCGAGGTTTCACCCGAACGAACAATCTGCGGCTTCGCACCCGGCTCTGCGAGCATGGCCAATGCGGCCAGATTATCTTGCATGGCGCCGCGCACTTCATCGGTAATCAGCGGCTTTTCGCTCTCATCGTCCATATCGACCGCCTCTGAAAGTTCCATTTCGGTGAGGTCGAGGACCTCTTCGGATTCCTGATCGGCGATTTCGGTGTCGGCGTCTTCGCTCAACTCCACACGGTCAGGCATTTCGGCTGCGACCTGTTCGACTGCTTCGGCAATATCGACTTTGCGTTGGCGCGTTTCTGCGGCGTTTTCGCGGCTGTCGCGAGCGATCACTTTCTTGATCGACTCAAGAATCTCATCAACCGATGCTTCGCTTTCATTCGCCACGAATATGTCCCTAGTGTTCGCGTTAACCATTCGAATCACGCGGGTTAGCGTTGTTCGTTCGGCTCCAATACTGGGCCTATCAATCCATCAGAGGCAGGAATGTCAACGGTTCTGGTCGAATTCGGCGCAGGTTCCGGATCGCGATCCCAGTCCCAAAACCGCCCGCTTACGCGTTCATAGTTAACCTGCGGATCGTAAAGCGGACCGCCGGTATCGAGGTTCAAATCGCGCGCTTCGGCTTTGCCCATCGCGGCCAGCAGAGTGAAACCCGCGACATAGGCATTGCGGCGTGCGGTCACCAATTGCGCTCTGGCGGAAAGCAATTCCTGCTCAGCATTGAGCACATCAATAATTGTGCGATTTCCGATCGAATTCTCTGCGCGAACCCCTTCTAGGCTTAACTCGGCGGCCTCGACAGCGGCTTGAGAGCTTTCGATCACCGCGTTCGACGCTTCCCAGCTGGAATAAGCGGACCGGGTTTGCTGGATCACGGAGCGTTCGGCGAGAATAACTTGCTCCAAAGCCGCGCTTTCGCGTGCGCCAGCCTGCCGTTGCAGAGCAGCGGGCCGGCCCCCTTGGAAGATCGGGATGGTAACTCTTACGCCGGCATTGGCTGTTGTCTCGCGTTGAAGGAAGTCAGAGGCGACGGGGCCGCCTAGCGTTCCAAAAAAATCGCTGTAGTCATAATTGGCGAACAGCCCGACTGTTGGCAGCCGGCTCGAGCCGGCGACCTCAGTGTCATATCCAGCAGCTTCGGCGCGTTCTTTGGCCGCGATGAGATCTGGATTGCTTTCAAGCGCTGTGACAACCGCCATACCGACCGTTTCGGGCAAACCTGGTAGTGGAGGCGGGGCCTCGAGGTTCATAGGCATCCGGCCCACAAGCTGAATATAAATCTCGCGCGCATTGATTACGTTGGCATAGGCAGTTTGCAGATCGCCCTGAGCCACCGCGAGCCGTGACTGAGCTTGCGCCACATCAGTGCGGGTAAGGTCACCAATTTCGAACCGATCGCTCGTTGATTCGAACGTCACTCGGAGAACTTCGACTTGATTGCCAGCCAGCTGAGCCAAAGCTTCGGTGCGCAGCACGTCCATATAGGCGGCTACCGTTTGGCTGAAAACAGAGCTTTCGGTCCCACGCAAATCCGCTTGACCCGCAGAAACGCGCTCCTGCGCGGCGGCAATACCATTGCGAACTGCACCGCCAGAATAGATCGGCACGTTTAGCTGAGCGTTGACGCCCAGATTGCGCTCTGGCGCGGTAAACGAGTTTGCAGACTGCCTTAGAAACTCAATATGAGTCGCAGTCGCGTTGGCGCTGGGCAGACCCGCTGCGCGTTGGATCGGCACGTCTTCGTCTGTCGCACGCTGGCTGGCTCGTGCACCCTCAAGCGTGGGATTGGTGTTGTAGACCGCGACCAACGCTTCGCGCAGAGTGTCCGCCTGAGCCGGAACCGCAAGTCCGGCCAACGCAATCGCTGACAGGCTCGCAGCCGCTCTTGCGGCGGTCAAAAGGCAGGAGCGACGGCTCATTAGAATGTCCAGCTTTTCGGGCGATCAAATGCGTGCAGCACCGGGATGCCCATATCTTCCACCGGCTCTAGCCCCAGATGCCCTGCAACATTGCGTCCCGATGCAAGCCGGGTCACACCGCGCAGCATCAGGCCTGAGACGATCTGTCCGTCCTCTTCAACGGCTTTGCCCAATGCGGCTGGCATCTGTTCGATTGCGCCATCGACCAGCACAAGCGAAAATTGCCCTTCAGGAAGCGCGCCTTTGGCCGCGTCAGCTGCGGAGACGGTGGTCACTTTGGCAACCAGAGGCCCGAGCAATTCGGCGAGGTATCCCGTGCCGCCTTCAACGATCAAAACTCGGTCGGTGGGGTTGGGTGCTGCCTCTAGTAAGAGCTTTCCGTAGAATAATGGCGATGCCAGATGTGCGTCTTCGCCCAAGGCGACCGCACGGTCGATATAGGCGAGGCTCGCTTTGTCTTCTGGCAGGAAGTCCTCACGCGGGACCGATATCATCCGGCCCAGCACAAACTCTTCATTCACGCCGCTGGTGCGCAATTGGCTATCAATCATCGCCTTGCGGGCGACCGCAGTGCTGCTGGAATCTGGGGTTTTGGTCATGATAGTGGTCGTGCTCATGTCTACTCCGTGGAGCTGTATTATTGGAACAATACAGTTCGTCAACCCTTCCTAGCCATCGCGCGCGGCAGTTCCAAGCGATTTGGCACGTGTTAGGGTCAGCTTCCCTTTGACCTGTCACCGGGCCGCGTCATAAGGGGTGCATATTGATCGGATGGGGGGACCGGGACACGGTTTCGACCGATACCAGGAGAACTTCGATGAGTGACATTGGCACTGCTACGCAAAACAACGGTGAAATTTTTGGCGCAACGGGCGCAGTTCGGATTGAATCCGATTCGTTGGGCGATGTCGCTGTCCCCGTGGATGCACATTGGGGCGCTCAGAGCCAGCGCAGTCTGGCCAACTTTGCCATCGGCACAGAGACTATGCCTGCACCGCTGGTCAAAGCGCTTGGCATTCAGAAACAATCCTCTGCCAAGACGAACATGGATCTTGGCGTGCTCGATGCGAAGCTGGGTGATGCAATCATCGCTGCAGCCGCAGAGGTCATCGACGGGACGCTTGCAGATCAGTTCCCGTTGAGCGTGTGGCAGACCGGTTCCGGCACGCAATCGAACATGAATGCCAATGAAGTGATCGCGAGCCGTGCGAATCAGATCTTGACGGGGAAGCTGGGCGGCAAAGACCCAGTTCACCCGAATGACCACTGTAATATGGGGCAGAGCTCCAACGACACATTCCCAACCGCAATGCACATCGCGGCGGCGAGTGAGACGATTGAGCAGCTGATCCCGGCTCTATCGCATCTGCACGGTGCTCTGGACGCCAAGGCAAGCAGCTATGCCGATATCGTCAAGATCGGGCGCACGCACTTACAGGACGCGACGCCGCTGACATTGGGTCAGGAGTTTTCGGGTTATGCGAAACAGGTTGAGTACGGGATTGAGCGGCTTAAGAATGCGCTCCCCCGCGTGCTCGAACTTGCGCAAGGTGGCACCGCAGTTGGCACTGGCATCAATTCCAAAGCTGGCTTCGCAGAGGGATTTGCGGCCCATGTCGCCGCGATCACTGGGCATGATTTCGTCACCGCCCCCAACAAATTTGAATCGCTCGCTGCGCATGATGCGCTGGTGGAATTGTCCGGTGCGCTCAATTCCAATGCGGTCAGCTTGATGAAGATTGCGAACGACATCCGCCTGCTCGGCTCCGGTCCGCGCTCTGGTCTGGGTGAGATTGCATTGCCCGCTAACGAGCCGGGCTCCTCAATCATGCCGGGCAAAGTCAATCCGACTCAATGCGAAGCGCTCACTATGGTGTGCGCGCAGGTGATGGGTAACAACACAACGGTCAGCGTCGCGGGCTCACATGGGCATCTGGAGCTCAACGTCTTCAAGCCCGTGATGATAAACGCTGTGCTGCAATCGATCCGGCTGCTCAGCGATTCGGCGCGCAGCTTTACCGATAATTGTGTGGCCGGGATTGAGGCCAACACGGCTCGGATCGATCAGCTGATGAATGAAAGCCTGATGCTGGTCACCGCGCTCAACCCGCATATCGGCTATGACAATGCGGCCAAGATCGCGAAGAAAGCGCATGCCGATGGTACGACGCTTCTTGAATCGGCGCTTGAGCTCGGGTTGCTCACTAAAGAGCAATTTACCGAGTGGGTTGTGCCCGCTGATATGATCAAACCCCGAGCCTAGAGGGACGATTAGAGCGGGGTTGACGCTGCGAGTTCGGCTCCAAAGCCCCTTTCAATCGACAAAACGAGCACGCAGACCGACGACCGGTTGGCGCTTTGCGATATGAAGCGCTATTTCGCCTGTTCGATATGGATTTCAACGAAACCCCCAAAGCGCCCGAAAAAGTAGCGCCAATCAGCGTCCCGTTTCGCACGGTGCTGTTGTCGATGGTGGTGTTGTGGTCGACATATTTCATACTGATCACCCTGCGCAGCTATATCTTCGACTTAGACATGCAGGGCGAGATGGCACTGCGGCGCGCATTGGTGACGGCTGCCGGGATTGGCCTGACGGTAGTGTTGTGGGCGTTGCTGCGGTTGGTGGATCGAAAGCCTTTATGGGCAAAGATCGGCGCGGCTATCCTGTTTGCGATCCCCGTTGCCGTCGCGATTGGTCAGATCAATCACTATGTGTTTGCGGATGTTCAGGAAGAGCTGGAGCAGCGCTTTGCCGAAGAACGCGGCTTTCGTTTCGATGACGAAGGCAACCTGCTATATGACTTGCCCGAAGGGGTAAAAATCAAGGCTCCCGGTCCAGAAGGGTCGGCCCGCCCGCAAATCTCCGAATCGCTGATCGTTGCACCCGCATCGATGCGGGATGAAACTTGGAAAACCGTCCTCGAAATTGCGCTCGGGCGGTATTTCCTGTTGCTGGCATGGGCATCGACCTATTTCGCCCTTTTGGCTGGGGTTCAGGCACGGACCGCTGAGCGGCGTGAGCAACAATTCCGGTCTGCGGCAAAGGCGGCAGAGCTGCGCAGCTTGCGGTATCAGGTAAACCCGCATTTCCTGTTCAACACGCTCAATTCGCTTTCTGCTCTGGTGATGACTGGCAAGACCGACAGCGCGGAGCGGATGATTCAAACCATCAGCCGCTTCTATCGCCACTCGCTTGCCGATGATCCGACCAATGATGTCTATCTCGAAGACGAATTTGACCTTCAAAAGCTTTATCTCGACATTGAAGAGGTGCGCTTTCCTGATCGGCTGCGTTCCAATTTTGAACTTCCAGAGGACCTTCAAAAAGCCCGCGTACCCGGCATGATTTTGCAGCCGCTGGTCGAAAACTCGGTGAAATACGCGGTCTCTGCGGTGGCGCGCCCGGTTACGATCACAGTGTCTGCGCGCGAAGAATTTGACCGGCTGGTCGTCACTGTCAGCGATGATGGTCCCGGCGTTCCCGAAGGTGCACCGCATGGGTTCGGCATTGGGCTGGCGAATGTGCGCGACCGGATCGAGGCGCGCTTTGGTCCCGATATCGCCTTCACTTCGGCTCCCACGCCGCACGGCTATAAGACCGAAATTCGTATTCCTCTTTCGCGCCCTGCGTAGCATCAAAGGCGATCATGGCTGACACCGAAACGAACACTGAGACTGGCGAGCAACCCCTTCGCACTCTTATCGTCGATGACGAGCCGCTAGCGGTTGAGCGCATTCAGGTGATCTGCGCAGAAATCCCCGCAATCAATGTCGTCGGTACGGCAAGTGACGGCGCGGCCGCTTTGAGGCTGGCAGAGAAGTTGAACCCCGACTTGGTCCTGCTGGATATGACCATGCCGGAACTGGACGGATTGGGTGTCGCGCGAAAATTGGCAGCGTTTGAAGAGCCGCCTGCGGTTATCTTTGTAACCGCGCATGACCATTTTGCGGTTGAAGCATTTGACCTTGAGGCGATTGATTACGTGCTCAAACCGGTATCAGCTGACCGATTGGAGCGTGCGATAGAACGCGCCGTCGCTCGCCGGGGCGAACGGACAGAGGCGCCGGGTCAGTGGCTGGATGAATTGTGGGTTCCGCATCGCTCTGAATTGCTACGGATTGCGGTGAACCAAGTGCATCAGATCGATGCTGAGCGCGATTATGTGCGATTGCATGTGAGTAATGCGGGTGAACAGGGCGAGCCACCTCGATCCTATCTGTTGTTGCAGACAATCGCCGGGCTTGAAGCGCGGCTTGATCCAGAGCAGTTCATTCGCATCCACCGCTCAACCATTCTGCGCCGCGACAATATTCGCGGCCTGCGCCACGATGGATTGGGCGTATGGTCAGCGGAACTGCAGAATGGCGACGCCTTACGGATTGGCCGGACGTACCTGTCCAAAGTTAAGGCGATGGCTGGACGCTAACACCGCTTGTTTCTAAAACAGAAAAAGGCGGCTCGAACCCTGGGACTGAAGTAGGGTTCGAGCCGCCTTATCTGCGCCAACGAAGAGGGCGCAGAGTTTGAATATTGGTCAACCGCCGCGTTGGCTCGCGACGATGGCAGCCACTTGGCGTTGAGCGCTGGCGCGCGCTTTTACCAAGCAATCGCGCGCTTCTTGTGAAGGGATGCGTGTGCCGATACGGGCGCGATCAACATGGCAGACTTCGCGTGCAACCTGCTCAACGCGACGGTCCAAGATCCGCTGGCCCTCTGCTGTGTTGAGGTCGATACCTGCGACGCTGACTTCATGCCGAGGCAGTTCGTCGGGTCCGGCAAAAGCGGGTGATGCGGTGAGGGCCAGACCGAAAGAGGCGGCAGCAATCGCGATTGAGGGGGTAAGGGTCTTCATCGTTTCTCTCCTATGAGCAGGCCATTTCCGTGTTCGAGCGGGGTTTCGAAACGGGGATACGGATTGCCCTGCTGGAAATAAGAAATAGAGCAGCTGAGCCGCATGGTCATGCGATGGTCGACCAAACCCGTCTGGATTGTCGATTGGCGTGAAGCGAAATGACAGAGGTGACAATTACGCCGACGAGCAGCGCTTTCCAACCGACGTAGGATTACGCCATAGTGTCATTTGTGATTCTACCGCTCGCCATCATGTTCATCTTCGGAGTTGGCAATTTCGCCATTCATCAGGCTGTGCTCGAAAGCGGGCATCCTTTGGTCGAGCAAATGCCAAATTTTGTGCAATTGCTGGGCGGAAGGCTGACGCTGGTGGCCGAATTCGCGGTTTTGGTTGCGGCAATGCTGCTGGCTGCGAATGGATGGCCCGGCGTGATTTGGGTCTATGCGGGATATTCGGCGCTTAATGCGGTTTCGGGATGGATGATGCTGAGCGGGCGGGTTTAGAGCGAAACGCACCGCGCAGGAATGAGCGGTTGCGTAGCGACGCCTTTCCAGCTTCACTATCGGGCCTATGACAACACGGTTATTCCATATCAGCGATGTGCATTTCGGCGTTGAGGATCGCGGCGCACTTGCCAGTGTCGCCAAAGCCGTTGCGGATGAGCGGCCTGATGCGGTCGTGTGCACGGGCGATATTACGCAACGTGCCAAACATTCCGAATATGCGGCAGCCGCGGAATGGTTTGAGCATCTGGGCGTGCCGGTGATCCTAGAGCCGGGCAATCACGACATGCCCTATTACAATATGTTTGAGCGGTTCACTGATCCCTATGGCCGGTTTCGCCGGTTGAATGATCAGGTGGGCACGACGCTGGAAAGCGATGATGTTGTGCTGGTTTCGCTCAAGACGACCGTGCGCGCGCAAAGCCGCTTTCCGTGGTCGAATGGCGTGGTGACGGACGCGGCGCTGGCGGCAGCGTTGGAACGATTGTCGCAGCTGCGCGATGATCCGCGCCATATTTTGGTGACAGGGCATCACCCCTTACTCGGACCGCAAGGGAAAGGCGCAAACCCCACCATTGGCGGTGATAGAGCTTTTGCAGCGATTGCCAGTGCCGGAGCAGATGCAATGCTGACCGGCCACGTTCACACTCCCTTTGATGAAGTGCGCGAATCCGCCGGGTCCAGCGCGCGTATGATTGGTGCGGGCACCTTGTCCACCCGACTGCGGCACGGTGCACCGCCGTCATACAGAGTCATCGAATGCGAGCTGTCGGGGCCCATCTCCACCGAGCTGCGCGAGCTTACTCCTACCGAAGAGTAACCTGAACCCTACGGAATTTAACTGTGCTTTTCGGGTGCTTGTTAACCTGTTCTTTGGGATAATCTGCTTGTGGGTTGTGACGGTTATGGCCCGGATAGACCGGGTTGTTGGAGAAAAGCGATGGACCTGTTGAAAGCGATGGGATTTGGGGCGCTGATCAGCTGCTGCGTGGCGGTTGTGATTGGCTCGCAAGGGACAGCCGGTGGGCAATTGGCGATCCAGTCGGTCGATGTTGCCGATGTTAGAGTCTATTTTTCATGGCCAGTCTTTCTGGCGGCAACCGGATTGTTCTGGGGGTTGTTGCTGTTGCAACGCTAAGACGCACTCTTCCCAAAATACAAAAAGCCAAAATACAAAAAGGGCGGCGATCCGTGATGGAGCGCCGCCCTTTTTCGTTTGCCAATCGGTGAAACGTTTAGCGTTTCGAGAACTGGAAGCTACGACGCGCTTTCGCACGGCCATATTTCTTACGCTCAACAACGCGACTGTCACGGGTGAGGAAGCCGGCGGCTTTCACAGTGGCCCGCAGTTCTGGCTCATATTTGGTGAGAGCCTGGCTGATGCCGTGCTTCACTGCGCCGGCCTGACCCGAGAGTCCGCCGCCTTTAACAGTGGCGACCACATCATATTGACCCTGACGATCCGTGATCGTGAAAGGCTGATCGATAATCAGGCGCAGAGTTGGACGTGCGAAATACACTTCCTGATCCTTGCCATTGACGGTGATCTTGCCAGTGCCGGGCTTGACCCAAACGCGAGCGGTTGCGTCCTTACGACGACCGGTTGCATAGGCGCGGCCTTGGGCATCAAGCTCTTGATCGCGCAGCGGCGTTACTGGGTTGTTGTTGACCACTTCAGCGATCTCAGCGGCATCCGCAGCAGGCGCATCGCCAGCGATGTCTTTCAGGTCCGACAGGTCGGAGACGGTGTTGGTTTCATCAGCCATTAGCTGTTCACCTTATTCTTGCGATTCATGGAGCCAAAGTCGAGCACGGCGGGGTTTTGCCCGTCATGCGGATGCTCTGTGCCGTTATAGAGGTGCAGAGCACGCATCTGATCGCGACCCAAAGGACCACGCGGGATCATACGCTGAATTGCTTTTTCAATTACGCGCTCAGGAAATTGTCCTTCCAAGATTTTGGCAGGGGTGGTTTCCTTGATGCCGCCGGGGTGACCGGTGTGCTTGTAGTAAACCTTGTTGGTCGACTTGTTACCGGTAAAGCGAACTTTATCGGCATTGATGATGATCACATGATCACCGCAATCGACATGCGGGGTGTAGCTTGGCTTGTGCTTACCACGCAGAATGTTGGCAACGAGTGATGCGAGGCGGCCAACGACCAAACCTTCGGCATCAATCAGGTGCCATTTCTTTTCGACCTCAGCCGGCTTTATTGACCGGGTCTGTTTGCTAATCGCCTTCATGGCTGACTATCCTTGAAACAAAGAGATGAATTCGTTTTTCCATCGTCGGCATGTCTTCTCAAACGATACCAGCGAATCCCGTCAAAGCCTTACGACCCCGGACGGTCGGGAAGCGCGCATTTGTCGATTGATGGGCTGTAAGTCAACCAAAACCGGGCTTTTCAGGAGAGGTAAAATAATACCGCACCTGAAATCAGACCCTTTTTCTTTATATTTCCGCGAGCGTCCAGCGTTCCGATGCGTGCTGTTCATTGTCGCCAATGCGGGTCGTCACATGGCGGATTGCACTTTCCAGCCAAGCGGTCCGGGGCCCACATTTCGCTTCATAGGCTACTTCGAATTCGCCGGTGAGCCCGCCGGGCAAATCCATCGCGCGCCGGGTAACCTGCGGAGTGCCCTCAGGGAAGAACAGATCATTGGGGAGCTGGTCGAGCAAGCTGGAGCTGGTGCGCTGCATAGCGCTCAAATGCTGCAACCGCGCCTCTTGTTCTGAGGCGGGCAGGGGACTGTCGGCAATAAACCGTTCCGCTTCCTCTATCGCTGCCGCCAGATCATCTTCGCGCAAACCATCTCCTGCCACCATGATCTTTCCGTCCGGAGACAAATCGATGGGCCACATGCCCGATGTTGAGCGATTTTCCTCAATTTGCGCTAAAGCCGCCAACGCATCGGGAGCCTCTACCTGCGCGTCCAATTGTACGCCAGTGATTGAGATTCCGCGCCCTTGATTGGCAAACTCGACCTGCCAATTGCGGCTTACGCTGAGCGATGCGCCATCGCGCAGCGATCTTTCGAGACGATGCGACAATCGCATGGGAACATCAGGGATCGCCACGCGTGTTTGCGCCAATGCTGAACCCGACCCAAAGGGCAGCGCAGCCGCGCACCCTAGTCCCAATATTGTGCCAATCGCCCCGCGACGAGAGGTAGCCCTCATCTCACATCCTCTGATCGTCTTACCTGGCCTTTACGCAATGCGCGGCGTGCCAAGCGTAGTGTTCAACCATTCCAACGTCGCCGGATGCGCGGCATCGCACCTCCAAGCCACGATTGCGGGTATATCATAGGGGTGCAGCTCTCCCAAACGCGCGACCAACGCATCCAGTTGTTCTGCGGTCGTTTTGAACAAAGCAGCCGCTTCCGTGGCGCTTGAGGCCTCGCCTTCCCATTCGAAAACAGACTCAATCACAGGAAAGAGATTGGCACACGCAATTAGCTTTTCGGCCAGCAATTGATTGGCGATTGCGCGGGCGGTTGCCGCATCGGGAAATGGGCACCATGCCAGCGCGGCTTCAAGTGTTTTCATGCGAAGGTCGCGCTTTTTTGCTCATTTTGGCGTGCAACGCCGTCGCTATGCATCGCCCAAGCCGTCGATGCGACCAGCAGCGCGCCTGTCAATTGATGCGCAGCGGCGACCCACAATTCGACTTCGGTCATGACCGTCGCAATGCCCAAAAGGATCATAATGCCAAACGCGCTGTGCAAAGCAATCGAAGCCCGCTTGTCCGATTTGCGCACTCGGCGTGCCAGATAGACCAGCGCAGCGACGGCCACCCATGCCCACCACCGGTGGAGGAAATGGAGTAGGAGGGGATCATGGGTTAGCGTCCAAAGAACGCCGGAAGAAAAATCGATATTTGGCGCGATCTGTCCATTCATGAGCGGCCAATCATAGGCCGCATGACCAGCGTTTAGCCCTGCAACCCAAGCACCAAGCAAGAGCTGAATGAATAGCGCGAACGCCACCAATGCAGCCGAGCTGGTCAGTGGCGCGGGACCTGCGTGCGGCTCGCGCGCAATCCGGCGCATGTCGCGCGCCGTCCAAACCAACCCGCCCAACAGGAGCAGCGCGGTCAACAAGTGCAGCGACAGGCGAAAATGGCTGACATCGGTCATGTCACCCACAAGGCCGGAACTCACCATTAGCCAGCCGAACAGCCCCTGAAGCCCGCCCAAAGCTAAGAGTGCAACCAAACGCCTCTTAAAACCCAAAGGGATCGCACCGCGCATCCAAAACCAGAGCAGAGGAAGGGCATAAATCACTCCAACCATCCGCGCGAGCAGCCGATGGAACCATTCCCAAAAGTAGATGAACTTGAAGTCGGCCAACGTCATCCCGCCAAGGCTCGCCTCCAGCCGATATTCGGGCGTCGCCTGATACTTTGCAAATTCCGCCGCCCAAGCGGCTTCGGTTAGTGGCGGTAGGATACCCGTCGCCAACTCCCATTCGGTAATCGACAGCCCGCTTTCAGTTAGACGGGTGATCCCGCCAACCAGAACGATAACCACAACAATCGCAGCGACCACTTCCAACCATCGCGCAATAGCCAAAGGCCGGGCGCTGTCTTGCAGTCCGCTTACATGTCTTGTCGATGAAGGGGCGATGGTTGCCATAACGGAGCGTAAATGTGCGGCTCAGGCGGTGGTTGCAAGCTTTCTTGCGCACCGCGTGCATGCGAATGTCGCAAGAGCTGTGCGATTTCGGACGAGGTTTCCCATCATTGCCCCTTGCGAAATGTGATATTGTTACATAGAGGGTCTCTCGCAATGTATGAATCCACTGACCCTTCCAAGATGATTCGCAGCCGGCTTGATAAAAGCGGCATCGTCATCTCTGCGCTGTGCGCGGTCCATTGTGTGGCAACGATTGCACTGGTGTCGGGGCTTGGCGTTGCTGGCAACTTCTTCCTGGCAGAGGAATTCCACCGGATCACTCTCGTCGCGGCGCTGATTATTGCGGCTGGCGCGATTGGCTGGGGCGCTTTGATCCACCGCCGGCGCGAACCCTTTGTTATATCATTGATCGGGCTTTGCATGATGGGCGGGGCGCTTGCATCGCCGCATGGTGTGCAGGAAGCGGTTTTGACCGTCATTGGTGTCGGAATGGTTGCCTTTGGCCATGTGTTGAACCTGCGCGCGTCACGGTAACGGTGCGCTAAGCACCCGTTCAAATACCCACAATCAAAACTCACGGTTGCCTAGGCGCGCCATCTGCCTATTTCAGAGCGCATGAGCGATATCAAAAACATCACCCTGAATGGTGAGCCGCGTCAGACGTCGGCTTCGACGATTGCCGATTTAGTCCGACAGCTTGAATTGCTGCCCGAAAAAGTTGCGGTTGAATGCAACGCCGCGATTGTCCCGCGGTCCACATTGGAAGCCGCCCCTTTGAACGAAGGCGATACGCTGGAGATTGTGCATTTCGTGGGTGGGGGCGATCACGAGGACACTTGGACGGTGGCCGGACGGACGTTCAAATCACGGCTGATTGTCGGGACCGGCAAATACAAGGATTTCGAACAAAACGCCGCTGCGCTTGAGGCGAGCGGTGCCGAGATCGTCACTGTCGCAGTGCGCCGTGTGAATGTGAGCGATCCCAAAGCGCCGATGCTGACCGATTATATCGACCCCAAAAAGGTCACCTACCTACCCAACACCGCAGGCTGTTTCACTGGCGAGGACGCGGTGCGCACATTGCGGCTGGCACGAGAGGCGGGCGGCTGGGATTTGGTCAAACTCGAAGTGTTGGGCGAGGCGCGCACGCTGTATCCAAACATGCGCGAGACACTGATTGCGACAGAAACGCTCGCTAAGGAAGGGTTCCTTCCGATGGTCTATTGTGTCGATGATCCGATTGCGGCGAAGCAATTGGAGGATGCGGGCGCGGTAGCGATTATGCCGCTGGGCGCGCCGATTGGGTCGGGGCTCGGCATTCAGAATCAGGTTACCATCCGCCTGATCGTAGAAGGGGCCAATGTCCCGGTGCTAGTTGATGCAGGCGTAGGCACTGCGTCTGATGCGGCGGTTGGCATGGAGCTGGGTTGCGACGGTATCCTGATGAACACCGCGATTGCCGAGGCGAAAGATCCGCTTCGGATGGCGCGCGCGATGAAATTGGCGGTTGAGGGCGGCCGCGAAGCCTATCTCGCCGGACGCATGGGGCGGCGCAAATACGCCGATCCGAGCTCTCCTTTGGCCGGACTCATTTAGTTGCGTAGCTAACGCTTAATTAACCACGTTGGGCGAAAGTCTCCTTCGAACAGGAGATAACCCGTGACACTTGCTACCACAGCCACCCTTGCCATTGGCGAAATGCGCGAATTTGCGAGCTTTAGCGCCGCTGAGCAGCGTTATATCAAGCGCAGCCTTGATGTCGGGATGGCCCGCTGTGATGCGTTTCGCCTATGGGGCAATAGCGAGGCAGAAAGCGCTGCAATCCGCCGGCAATACGTCGCCTACCAGGACTTGAAGGCGCTGCGCGATCTGATCCCCCAAGAAGGCACTATCGGTGAGATAGAGCGCTTGATCGGAAAGCTCATCCGCGTTGCGGCATTTGATCTCGAGCAAGGGCGTTTGGAGAGCTTCTCAGCCTTCCGCTTCCTCTACGAACGCCTGCTTGGTGCAGAAGTGCGTGCCTATCTGCCCGCAGCATTCTGCGCCGCCGCTGCGCTCCCAATGATCCGTCCGGAAAACCGCAAAGTGCTGCTGCAATCGCTCAGCGAAGCGGCCGCAACCGCCCCGGGATGGTCAGACAAAGCGCCGTGCTTCTATCCTGAGTTCGTGGAGGATGTTGAGGCAGCTTAAGCCGCTAGCCTCAACTCCGGTAAAGTCCATCAATCTGCGCTTGATAGCGGTCGCGGATTTTGTGGCGACGGATCTTCATGCTCGGCGTCATTTCTTCGTTCTCGATTGAGAACGCTTCGTCTGCAAAAGCGAACTGGCGCACTTTTTCGGTCACGGACAGGTCTTTGTTAGTCCGATCGAGAGCGCCGCGAACGGCATTTTTAAACGCCGGCAATTCCTGCAAGCGTTTCAGGTCAAACTTCTCATCATTCGCCCGCGCCCATTCAAGCGCCCATTCGGCATCGGGCACGACAAGCCCGACGACATAAGGCCGCTTGTCGCCGCTCACCATTGCTTGTGCGATTTCGGGTTGCAGGGTCAGCATGCCTTCGATCTTTTGCGGGGCCACATTGTCGCCCTTGTCATTGACGATCATGTCTTTCTTGCGGTCGGTAATGACGATCCGGCCTCTCTCATCGAGATGGCCGATATCGCCTGTGTGCAGCCAGCCATCCACGATTGTGCGCGCGGTTTCCGCGTCGTTTTGCCAATAGCCGTGCATCACCAGCTCGCCCCGGCACAAAATCTCGCCATCATCGGCGATTTTGATCTCAACGCCGCGCATGGGCGGACCGACCGTATCCATCTTCAGGCCCGCTGCCGGACGGTTGCAGCTGATCACAGGCCCGGCTTCTGTCTGGCCATAGCCTTGCAGCATCGTCAGCCCCATGGCGTCGAAGAAATTCCCAACCTCAGGGTTAAGCGGCGCGCCGCCAGAGACCATTGCCTTGATTCGTCCACCGAATTTCTGGCGAATCTTGGGGCGCAGGGTCCTTTCAATCAGGAAGTCGAGCGGCCGGTCGCGCTTACGCTTTTTCCCCTCTTCGGAATGTTCGCTGATCTTGAGCGCGTTATCCATCATGAAATTGGCAACGCGGCCCTGTTTGCTGACCTGTTTGATGATCCGCGTGCGCAACACTTCAAATAGGCGCGGGACCACCACCATGATTGTGGGCCGAGTTTCCTCAATATTGGACGCGAGCTTGTCCAACCCTTGCGAATAAAAGATCTCCGCTCCGACCGCTATGGGCAGGTATTGACCGCCAGTGTGTTCATAGGCGTGGCTCAGGGGCAGGAAGGACAGGAAGCGCTCATTCTCAATGCCAAAATCATTAATCAGGATTTCGGCTGCACCCGCCGCGTTGCACAGGATCGACCCATGGTGCTGTTTCACTCCGCGCGGGGCGCCGCCCGTGCCGCTAGTGTAGATCAGGCAGGCTGTATCGTCGCGGTTGATTTCGCCAATGCGCGCTTCGACCGCTTGGCGCGCGGCATCGGCATCGCCAGCGACCAGAGCGTCCCAATTGTGATATTCAAAGCTGCCCGCTTGTTGCCGCTGCAAATCCTCAATCCCGATGACGTGATCGACGATCCCGGTCCGACCGATGGCCCCGACCAGAGGTGATAACAGCTTTGCATTCGATACGATCACGGCCCGTGCACCGGAATTGTCGAGGATATGTGCGTGGTCGCGTTCGGTGTTTGTGATGTAGGTTGGGACCGAGACACAGCCCGCCGCCATGATCGCAATGTCCGCAATGCACCATTCGGGGCGGTTTTCGGAAACCAGCGCCACCCGGTCGCCTTCATTCAGGCCAATCCGGCGCAAACTTTCGGCAAGTAAGCTGATTTGCTGAGCCACTTCGCGCCAGCTTTGCGTGCGCCATTCGCCATCCTCTTTGCGGCCGAGGAAAGGCGCATCGCCCTTTTCATCGGCGCGTTTGAAGAACAATTCGACCAAGTTCTTGGCGCTGTCGAGGTCCTGAAGGATGGGATCATCGGTCGGATCTGCAACAGGTGGCAATGTGGGGGCGTGCACGGACAAAAGCTCCTCTTCCCGCGAGGCGCCGGGTTGTTTTCAACCTCTGGCGAGCGCGTATTCAGTGTTTCCAGATGCCAAAATAAGCGCTGATTGCCGTAGCGGCAAGCATTGTTGGCGCTCACACATCTATGGCGATGGTCGAAAAGTCAATTTTGCCAGATACTTATTCGTATACAAGCAATTCGGCGACGCGCGGATCACCGGCAGATTCCCAGCCATTTTCGGTCCGCAAGAGCGCGTTCGCCTTACCGCGCGGGGGCAGCAATCGGAGAGAACCGTGGCCCATGGCCTCCAAATCCTGCGCCATGCCAGCAACCACGCTGCCCTCTTCGGTGATGACTGTCGTGCCGAACGCCATCAAGAGGGGTAGCCCCAGCGCATCTTGTGCGCTCATGTCGAAATCCACCACTCCGATAATGGAGCGGGCGACCTGAACCGGGATTGTGGGTCCACCAGCGGCTCCAATTACCAGCACCACTTCGCCATCTTCATCGAACACGATTGTGGGCGCCATCGAAGAACGCGGACGCTTGCCCCCTTCCACTCGGTTTGCCACCATCACACCGTCGCGTTCTGGCGAAGAGCTGAAATCGGTGAGTTCGTTGTTGAGATAGAACCCACCCCAATGCAGGCCCGATCCAAACGCGCCTTCGATGGTTGAGGTGTAGCTGACCGCATTGCCATCGCTGTCGACGACCGAGAAGTGGGTCGTGCCATTCTCGGGTGGTTCGTCGCCATCCGCGCGTGCAAGAGGAGCGCCGGGAGGTGTGCCAGCTTCAACGCTTTGGAGCGCCGAGGTCGGGTTGATCAGTGCGCTGCGGGTGGCGATGTACGCAGGGTCGACCAGTCCTGCGACCGGGACAGCAACAAAATCTGCATCACCGATATAAACCTCACGATCAGCATAAGCGATCCGCTGCGATTCTAGGAAAAGGTGCCAAAACTCGATGCTTTCTGGCCCAAGCGCGGCGATATCGAAGCGTTCCAATTGGGCGAGCATCTGCGCAACGGCGACGCCGCCAGAGCTGGGCGGACCCATACCGCACACTTTGTAGGTTCGGTATGGCGCGCAGACCGCATCGCGTGCTTTGGCCTCGTATCCGCGAATATCTTGGGGTGTCATCGCACCATCTCGCGGTGTTTGCTGTGCGACATAGGACGCCAATGCGTCGGCATTCGCATCATAGAACGCGCTCGAGCCCTGAGCGGCAATTTGTTCAAACGTATCGGCCAAATCAGGGATGGTGATGCGCGCACCGACGGGCAACGGCTCACCATCGTCGCCGAAGAAGATCGCCCGTGCTGCCTCAGTCTTTGCTGCGCGCTCTTTGCGGTCTGAGAGCGACCCGTGCAGTCGGCGGTTAACCAGGAACCCGTCGCGAGCAAGCGCAATGGCGGGTTCGAAAAGCTCCGCCCATTCGAGCTTTCCGTATCGCTGATGGGCTTCAGCTGCGAGCGCGATATTGCCCGGTACTCCGACACTGAGACCGGTTGTGACGCGCGTTTCAAATGGCAGTCTTTCGCCTTCGCTATCAAGGAAGCGGGTGCCAGTAGCGCTGGCGGGGGCGGTCTCGCGCCCATCCAAAGTGATCAGACCATCTGCGCCTGCATGGACCATAAAGCCGCCGCCGCCGATGCCGGAACTTTGCGGCTCCACCACGGTCAGTGCCAGCATCACGGCAATCGCTGCATCGCTGGCTGATCCACCTTTTGCCAATATCGCTTCGCCAGCGGCCGTTGCACGCGGGTCAGCAGAGCTAACCGCGCCTTCAACAGGGGGTGAGGCGGTTTCTGCCGCGCTAACCAAAGGTGCGGAATAGCTTGCGCAGCTGGTCAGCAGCAGAGCGATGGGCGATAGAAAAGTGAGCGCTTTCAACATGCGCACCTCGCTATTCGCTTCCCACCGCCTCTGCAATGCTGGTGAAGCCATCGCGCGCCATTAATCGCTCCAATCCCTTTGCGATTTGTGCGCCCAAGCCCGGGCCGTGATAGACCATGGCGGAATAAAGCTGCACCAATGATGCGCCTGCGCGGATGCGTTCCCATGCATCGTCAGCGCTGGCAATGCCGCCCACACCGATCAAGGGGACCGCGCCGCCTGTTGCTTTGGCGAAGTCGCGGATGCGCTGTGTCGCGAGGGCTTTTAGCGGTGCGCCCGACAGGCCGCCTTGTTCGCCGGCATGGCGCGAACGCAGCGTGGGGCGTGATATCGTGGTGTTGGACACAATCAGCGCGCCCAGTTTCTTGTCGATCGCGATTCGGGCGATCGCATCGATATCGGCGGGTTCCAGATCGGGCGCGACTTTAAGGAATATCGGCGGCGCGCTTTCTGGTGTGGTGGCATCACGCGCTGCGATCACTTGATCGATCAGGTCTGTCAGTGCGCCTTCATCCTGCAAAGCACGCAGGCCCGGCGTGTTGGGGCTGGAAACATTGACCGCCAAGTAGCTGGCGAGAGGTGCCATGACTAATGCCATCTGCGCATAGTCGGCAATGCGATCCTCAGAATCCTTGTTTGCGCCGATATTAATGCCGAGCACTCCCGACCTGCCATGCCGCGCGTTCAATCGGGCAATCGCCGCCTCAGCGCCCGCATTGTTAAAGCCCATGCGATTGATCACCGCTTGGTCTTCGACCAATCGAAACAAGCGGGGTTTGGGATTGCCCGATTGTGGTTTGGGCGTGATTGATCCGACTTCGGTAAAGCCAAAGCCCAACCCCAGAAGCGCATCGGGCACTTCGGCGTCTTTGTCGAAACCTGCGGCAACGCCAACGGGGTTTGGAAAATCGAGACCAGCGACGTTCACCGCCAACGCGCCCGCTTGCGAAGGTTGCGCCCGCTTTTTGGGAAGCGCTTTTAAGGCAGTGATCGCCAACCGATGCCCAGTTTCCGAATCGAGCGCGAAAATGGCGGGTTTGAAAATGTCGAAGAGCCGGAAAGGGTGCGTCATGGCGCTTGCCTAAGCCAGTATTTCACTGCCCTGTCGAGAGCGCGCGTCAGTGCGTGCTGCCAATAACAGTGCTCGAAGTGCTATCACTAACCTTAGTGAAACCACGTTGTCGTTTGCATACAATTCATTGTGATACACCTCCGTTACATCTCCCCCTGCGACCCGAAGGGCTCGGAGCAGCAATGCGAAGAGTTCCTCAACTTAAATGGGCGGCTCCGAATAGGGGCCGCCCTTTTTTTGTGTCAATTCAACCCCAAAGCCGCTAAACGCGCCGCAGTACGGGGCGTATCAATGGTCGACTTTCAAGACTCGAACAGAGCCGAAAACGGCATCGAAACGGACGAATTGGGCTTCGAGCTTACCGAAAGCTCGCTCATCACCGTCGACTATATCGCGCCGCCTGCCGCGATCAGCGACTATGTCACAACGCTCTACCATTTCCGTTGTGAGGAACCGAAGATTCGCGATGTGCAGCCCTCATCGGTCGGGCATCTCGCGATTTTCCCATATGGCAAAGGCGAAGTGCATTTTCGCGACGGGCACAAAGACCCCAATCACGAAGTTGCAGTGATGACCCCGCTGACAACGGCCAACCCGATTGTCGTCGACGGGCCGTTCCATGTGATTGGTGCCGCGCTGACGCCGCTGGGCTGGGCGTCGTTGACCCGGCTGCATGCAGGAGAGCACCGCGATCGCCTGCGCGATGCTGGCGAGATTCTGGGCGATGAAGTGTCGGTGCTCGGCAAAGAGCTCAACGCGCAATATCGCGCGAATAAGAAGAGCGGACGTGAGTGCGCTTTGGCGATTGGCGAGTATATTGGCAGCCAGGTAAAGCCGATTAATTCCCGCCATGCTGACCTCATCAAAGTGGTCAACACGTGGCTTGGCTCATCGCTCAATCCTGACCTTGCCGACCTGCTTTCCATGGCAGCCTATTCCGAACGCCAGGTTCAGCGCCTGACAGAGAGGTATTTCGGCCTCTCACCACAGGCGCTCGCCCGCAAATATCGCGCGCTGAGAGCGGCTGCCTATCTGTCATTCCCTCAACTCACGCCTGAGTTTGAAGCGGAACTGGGAGAGGCTTTCTTTGATCAGTCGCACATGATCCGCGAGATCAACCGCTTTGTTGGCCGCACACCGGCGCGTTTGCGGGACCCCGACAGTCCGTTCCTCTCCGAAATGATCGCTCCGAAGAATTTGCGCGAATTGGGCTCTTAACGCCTGTCGCTGCTTTGGCTTTCTGCCGATTGAACTGCAAGAATTGTCCATTCCAATTGAGGTGAGTTATGCGCCGCGTTCCGACTTTGAGCCTTAAGCTTCTCGCACCGTCTTTGGCTGCTCTCGCGCTTGCCGGTTGCTCGGCATCTTATCAGGAGCCGATCGCCGCCGCGCCTGCACCAGTTTCGGCTTCCGAAACCGATGCCTATTCGCTCAACGAGTTTTTTGCCGCATATGATGAGGCGAGCCTCGCAATGTCGCCGGTCAGCAAGTCTTATCGCGGAATTCGAGACTCTGATTATGGGCTTTGGGACGATGTTTCTGACGAAGCGGAAGAGGCAGAGCACCGGTTCTTGCAGGGCTCGCTTGGGGAAATGGTAGCAGCCTTTGGTGATGAGGATCTGTCCGAGCAGGACCAATTGTCCTACCGCCTGTTTGAGCAAATGGCCGAGCGACGCGCCTCGCTTTACCCATTTCGCGAATATGGATTTCTGTTCGACCACCGCCGCGGTGCGCACACCAACATTCCGGCGTTCCTGATCAACATCCACCGGGTTAGCGAACCACAGCACGCCGAAGCTTATGTTGAACGGATTGCTGGTATCGGACCGCAGCTGGATACCCTGATTGCAGAAGCGCGAGAGCGAGCTGACGCGGGTACGATGCCGCCAGACTGGGTGTATCCTTATGTCATTTCCGATCTTGAAAACCTAATTGATGCCGGGTCGGGCAATGCGGTTTTGGAAGACTTTGCGACCAAGCTCGATGGTTTGGGTCTCGACGCTGGATTGCGCGATCTTTTCTTGAACCGAGCGACAATGGCTTGGAATGAATCGGCGCGCCCTGGATACCAACGGCTCCTCACCGAAATGCGCCGCCAGCAAGCGATTGCGCCGACCGACGATGGTATCTGGCGTCTGCCACAAGGGGAGCAGTACTATGCGGCTCTCTTGCGCAATTACACCACCACAGATCTGAGCGCGGATGAGATCCACAATATCGGCCTGCGTGAAGTGGAGCGGATTCATGGCGAAATGCGCGCGATTATGGATCAGGTCGGGTTTGAGGGTAGCCTGCAAGAGTTCTTCGAATTCACCCGCACCGATGATCAGTTCTTCTACACCAGCCGCGAGGAATATGTCGCCGATGCGCAGGCCGCAATCGATCGGCTGGGCGAGCGAATGCCGGAATTCTTTGGTGTGCTGCCCACCGATCCTCTGATCATAAAGCCGGTTGAGGCGTTCCGTGAACGCAGCGCGGGCAAAGCGTTTTATCAGCGTCCAGCACCGGATGGATCGCGGCCGGGCACGTATTATGTGAACCTGTATAATCTGCGCGATATGTCAAAGAATGAGCTGGAGGCGCTCGCCTATCACGAAGGGTTGCCCGGCCACCATTTGCAGCTTTCGATCCAGACCCAACTGGGTGACCTGCCCGCTTTTCGCCGCTTTGGCGGTGTGACAGCCTATTCCGAAGGGTGGGGGCTGTATTCTGAGGAATTGGGCAAGGACATGGGGTTCTACACCGATCCCTATTCCGACTTTGGCCGGTTGGGCATGGAGTTGTGGCGCGCATGCCGCTTGGTGGTCGATACGGGCATCCATTCCAAACGCTGGACCCGCGAAGAGGCGATTGACTACCTCGCTGAAAACACACCCAACCCGCAAGGCGACATAGTGAAAGCGATTGAGCGCTACATCACCACGCCGGGCCAAGCGACCGCCTATATGATCGGCAAGCTCAAGATTATGGAATTGCGAGCGAGGGCGCGTGATGAATTGGGCGATGATTTCGACATTCGCGGCTTTCACGATGCAATTCTGACTAGCGGGCCGGTGCCGCTGTCCATCATGGAAGAAAACGTGATGAAATGGGTTGAGAGTGAGCGGGGCGGATAGGTCGGTAGCGGACTCAGCTTGAAATCAGAGCGATTCGCGCGTATTTGAAATCCGACTCAATTAGTCCGATTTAAGAATCGCTCGCAATAGCATAGGTCCAACACCGAAAATGCGCCTTTCCAATCTTGCCGATTACGCCGTCATCACGATGGTTCAGGCCGCCACGCATTGTGGCGATGGCCGGGTGAGTGCGGCTGAATTGGCGAGCGAGACGGGCCTGCCAGTCCCCACAGTCCAGCGACTGGTTTCAAAGCTGACCAGTGCATCTTTGTTGCGGTCAGTGCGCGGTGTAGGCGGCGGATTGCAGCTTGGTCGACCGGCGGCAGCTATCACAGTGGCTGATATCGTCGAAGCGGTCGAAGGGCCAATCGCGCTGACCGCCTGTATCGAAGAGGGCGCATGCGATCATGAGGCCAATTGTTCGATGAAGCCGCATTGGCCGATCATCAATGAAAAGATGCGCGGTGCGCTGGCCGAAATCACGCTTGATCACCTGCGCCATTCAAATCCATCCAATTCCACTCCAGTTAAAGAGCACGCGGCATGACCGACAATCTCGACCTCAAAGCGCCAGAAATGGACCAAGACGCGAAGGACGCCGCGGCTGCGGCTGCGGAATATGAGCATGGCTGGTCATCGGATATTGAAACCGAATTTGCGGAAAAAGGCCTAAATGAAGACACCGTTCGCTTTATTTCAGGCAAAAAGGGCGAGCCGGAATGGATGCTCGATTGGCGGCTGAAAGCGTTCCGCATTTGGCAGACACTCGAAGAGCCCGATTGGGCCAAGGTCGGCTATCCCAAGATCGACTATCAAGACGCCTATTATTACGCTGCGCCCACGAAGAAAATCGAGCTGGACTCGCTCGATGACCTCGATCCCGAGATTAAGCGTGTTTACGACAAGCTGGGCATTCCGCTGGGCGAGCAAGAAGTACTCGCCGGGGTAAAGGGCGCAAAGAAAGTCGCCGTGGACGCCGTATTTGATAGCGTCAGCGTAGCGACCTCCTTCCGCGAGGAGCTAATGCGGGCAGGCGTAATCTTCCGCTCAATCTCCGAGGCGATCAAAGAATATCCTGAGCTGGTGCAAAAATGGCTGGGCCGGGTTGTGCCCACGCGCGACAATTACTTTGCCTGCCTCAATGCGGCGGTCTTTTCTGACGGCACATTCGTTTATGTGCCAGAGGGCGTGCGCTGCCCGATGGAGCTCAGCACCTATTTCCGTATCAATGCGGAGAATACGGGGCAATTTGAACGCACTCTGATTATTGCGGAAAAGGGCGCTTACGTCTCTTATCTCGAAGGCTGCACTGCGCCGATGCGCGATGAAAACCAGCTGCACGCCGCCGTGGTCGAATTGGTCGCAATGGAAGATGCGGAGATCAAATATTCGACCGTCCAAAACTGGTATCCCGGCAACAGCGAAGGCGTGGGCGGGATCTACAATTTCGTGACGAAGCGCGGGCTGTGCCAAGGGGACCGCTCGAAAATCAGCTGGACCCAAGTGGAAACCGGCTCCGCTGTGACTTGGAAATACCCCAGCTGCGTCCTCAATGGCGAAGACAGCGTGGGCGAGTTTTACTCGGTCGCGGTGACCAACAACCACCAACAGGCCGATACGGGTACGAAGATGATCCACAATGGGCGCGGCTCGCGTTCAACGATCATCTCCAAGGGGATCAGCGCGGGCAAATCGAACAACACCTATCGCGGGCTTGTTCGCGTGGGCCCAAAGGCGGACGGCGTGCGCAATTTCACGCAATGCGACAGCCTGCTGCTCGGCGATGAATGCGGCGCGCACACGGTACCCTATATCGAGGTGAAGAACCCCGGCGCGCAGATCGAGCATGAAGCGACAACTTCGAAAATCAGCGATGAACAGATGTTCTACGCCCAACAACGCGGGCTCGATGAAGAAGAGGCGGTGGCCCTGATCGTCAACGGCTTTGCCAAGGACGTGCTGAAGGAGCTGCCGATGGAATTTGCGGTCGAAGCGCAAAAGCTGCTGGCAATTTCGCTTGAGGGGAGTGTGGGGTGACCGACCGGAAGACCCTAAACCTGCGCCCTCCTTCCGAGGAAAAGATCGACCCTGAGACCCTCAACAAGAAGGGTCGCGGGTGGAAGATTTCGGATAAGCGTCTCGACGCTCTGCATGACCGCGCGCGTGAGATGAAGCGCTTTGCCTCGCCTGCTAACAAGGCGCTGGCGGCGAAGTTCGCGACTGCCAATTTTGGGCGCTACACATTCAAACGCTTTGCCGTGGTTGGCAGCGCCATTGTTGACTTTAACTGCCACAACCTGGGCATGGCGATCATGATTGACGAGGCGGATGCGGACGAAACGCTCGCCAAGCGCCGGGACAAAAGCCTTGAGGCGGTCGGCATCCGGGTGATGCGGATCAAAGCCGAACATATCCTTGAAAACATGGATGGCGTGCTGGAGCGGATCACGCTCGGCATGCGCATGCGTATCGACGACAAACGAAAATCAAGAAGCGAACACCGCTCAAATTTCAACCAATCAGGCACAAGCGAACGGGACTCTGCCGAATGACCAGCCTATCTCTAATCCTTGCCAACACTCTTGCCCCCATGATCGCGTTACAGGGCGTCGGGCAAGCGCCAATGGCGATTGAAAACGATGCTCCTGAGACATGGACGCTGGAATATCCGCGCATCATTCAGCCCTTTATTGAGGATTATCGCCGCTGTCTGACCGGGCAAATGCGCCGGGTTCGTGGAGAGGCGGATTTTGAAGCGCAGCATCGCTCCGATGTGCCGCGATGTGAGGAAGAATTGGAAGCGGCTGAAGGCCGCGCGAACGGTGTGTTGGCTGGGCGCGGCGAGTACACCGAATACACGCCTGCCGATATCACCGAAGTGTTTGAACATGTTGGCCGCATCCACATCGCGCGCGGCGCCGATCTAGACAACCAATTCACGTTTCTGATGCGCACATCGGCGGCGGCACGCGACACTTATGAAGCCGAGCGTCCGAAGGGCCTCGTGCTGGAATTGCACGATGCCTCTGTGGTGAAGGCGCACACCGATTCAACCGCAGCCGCTGCCGAGGCAGCCTATCAAGAACGAGAAGGAGCACGCGGTGCTAACGATTGAGAACCTGCACGCCGAAGTAGACGGTGCGGGCGGCGCGAAGCCGATCCTGAAGGGCCTGAGCCTTGAAGTGGCCGCCGGTGAGATTCACGCGATTATGGGCCCGAATGGCGCGGGTAAATCGACGCTGGCGCATGTTCTGGGCGGAAAGCCTGGTTACGAAGTGACCGGCGGTTCGGTGTCGTTCAAGGGCGAGGATCTGTTCGCGCTTGATCCGCATGAGCGCGCGGCCACAGGCCTGTTTTTGGGCTTTCAGTATCCGGTCGAAATCCCCGGCGTCTCCAATGTCCAATTCCTGCGTGAGGCGCTGAATGCCCAACGCAAATTTCGCGGCGAAGAGCCGCTGTCCGGTGGTGAGTTCCTGAAGCTTGCCAAGGAAAAGGCAGGCTTGCTGAAAATGGACATGGAAATGCTCAAGCGGCAGGTGAATGTCGGCTTTTCCGGCGGCGAGAAAAAGCGCGCCGAAATGGTGCAAATGGGCATTCTTGACCCCAGCTTTGCCGTTCTTGATGAAACCGATAGCGGCCTTGATATTGATGCGCTGAGAGTGGTTGGTGAAGGCATCAATTCGATCATGCGCAGCGGTGATAAGGGCGTTTTGCTCATCACGCATTACCAACGCCTACTCGATGTCGTGAAGCCTGACCGGGTGAGCGTGCTTGCCGGTGGGCGGATCGTCGAAACGGGCGGTCCAGAACTGGCATTGCGGCTTGAGCAAGAAGGGTATGACACGGTGATGGCGAATGCCTGAGGCGGCGACCTTGCCTACCAAGCGCGATGAAGCATGGCGCTATGCCGATATCCCGGCGCTTGAACGGTTGGGCGCAGGCGCGCTGGATCAGTGGCAGGATGTCGCGGTTGCGGCAGGGGATACTTGGCGCAAAGTCATGATTGTAGGCGGTTCTGCGCCGGAATTGCATCGCATCCGTCTCACCGTGGCAGAAGGTGCACGCGCTGAGCTGTTTGCGACCAATGTTGGCGGCGATTTCACGCGGCTCGAGGTTGAAGTGACCTTGGGCAAAGGCGCGCATTTCGAATTTGGCGGTGTGACGATTGGCGGCGGCGATGCTGTGCGCGAATTTGTGACCACGACCATCCATGCTGAACCCAACGGGACCAGTAATCAGATCGTGCGCAGTGTTCATTGGGATACAGGCACCGGCAATTTCCTGGGTGAGATCAAAGTCGCGCGCGATGCTCAAAAGACCGATGCCGCGCAGGATTTCAAAGGCCTGTTGCTGGAGGCTGGCGCAAGCGCGAATGCCGTCCCGCAGCTTGAGATTTATGCCGACGATGTGAAGTGCGCGCACGGCGCGACCGTCGGTCAACTTGATGAAGCGGCGCGGTATTACATGGCCGCGCGTGGGCTTTCCCCGGATCAAGCACAGCGTCTGTTGGTGCAGGCCTTTATCGGCGATGCCTTTGTAGAATTAGAAGATGAAGCTCACCGCGACGAGCTCCTCAATGTCGCGCTGACTGCGTTGGAGGGGGCAAAGCTTTGAACGCTCCGACCAATATCGACCGCGATCTGCGCGCTGATTTTCCCGGTTTGATGACCGGTGAGGGTGCGGCGTGGCATTACCTCGATACGGCGGCGACCGCACAAAAACCGCGCGCTGTGATCGATGCGATGGCGCGTGCGATGGGTGAGGATTACGCGACGGTCCATCGCGGTGTCTATGCGCGTTCTGCCGATATGACGGCGGCTTATGAGGCCGCGCGACGGCGGATTGCGGCATTGATTAATGGGCAAGAGGACGAGATCGTCTTTACCCGCGGCGCGACCGAAGCGATCAATCTGGTCGCGAATTCTTGGGGTGCCGCGAACCTCAAAGCGGGTGACCGGATACTGCTCTCCCAGCTTGAGCATCACTCCAACATTGTCCCGTGGCAGATGATCGCTGAGAAAGTGGGCGCGCATATCGATGTTGTGCCGCTAACCGATGATCATCAGATCGATCTGGACGCTGCTGAGGCGATGATCACGGACCAGCACAGGCTGGTTGCTTTCGGCCATGTCTCCAACGTGCTCGGCAGTGTGTTGGACGCTCCACGCGCTGCAGCGATGGCGCATCGGGTGGGCGCAAAGCTGCTGCTCGATGGCTGTCAGGCGGTGCCGCATATGCCGGTTGATGTTGCTGCACTGGGCTGCGATTTCTACGTTTTCAGCGCGCACAAGCTCTATGGCCCGACCGGGATCGGAGCCTTGTGGGCGCCGGCGAATATTCTCGAAGCGATGCCGCCATGGGAAGGCGGCGGCGCGATGATTGACCGGGTTAGCTTCGACGGCACCACCTACGCTCCTGCGCCGCAACGCTTCGAAGCGGGAACGCCGGCCATCACCGAAGCAATCGCCTTTGCTGCGGCGGCTGATTACGTTGCTGAAGTCGGGCTCGCCGCGATGCATGAGCGGGAAGGCAAGCTGGTCGCACGCCTACGCCGGGAATTGGGCGCGATGAATGATGTGACCCTGTTTGGTCCGCATGACAGCGCCGGGATCGTCAGCTTCATGATCGACGACATCCACCCGCATGATTTGGGCACGATACTCGATGAAGCCAATGTCGCGATCCGCGCTGGGCATCATTGCGCTCAGCCATTGATGGATTATCTCGGCGTGCCTGCGACCGCGCGCGCCAGTTTCGGTCTGTATTCTACAGAAGCCAACATCGACGCCTTGGTCGAAGGGATTGCCCGCACTCGCAAGATTTTTGGGAAAGCATGATGAACACGCCGCAAGACGATACCGACACGGCTGCGAAGCCACCCCGCGCACGGGTCTCGGACGCGATTGAGCCCGCCGCCCCAACGGAAAAGCGGGAACGCGATTATCTCGACGGATTTCTGGCGGCGAAGCCCGCTGAGAATGCCGCTGGGGGTGCGGGCGGCGATCTGCAACAGGCCGTGGTTGATGCGCTTAAGGAGATCTATGACCCCGAAATTCCGGTCAATATCTATGACCTCGGCCTGATCTACGGTGTCGAAGTCGATGATGACGCGGATGCCACCATATTGATGACACTCACCACGCCGCATTGCCCGGTGGCCGAAACCATGCCGGGTGAGGTTGAACTGCGCGCAGCTTCCGTGCCCGGTATCCGCGACGCCGAGGTTGAGCTGGTATGGGATCCGCCATGGAGCCCGGAGAAAATGTCTGACGAAGCGCGGCTAGAACTGGGGATGTTGTGATGACCACTGATACCAAGACTCGCAAAATGCCCGCCGCTGTCATCCTGACCCCAGGAGCCGAAGCGCGCATCGCCCATTTGATGAGCGAAGCCCCAGCAGACGCTATCGGCGTAAAGCTCTCAACCCCGCGCCGGGGATGCTCAGGACTTGCCTACTCGGTCGACTATGTGACCGAGGAAGCCAAGTTCGACGAGAAGATCGAAACGCCCGGCGGCACATTCTACATTGACGGTGCCAGCGTGCTCTACCTCGTCGGATCGACAATGGATTGGCGCGAGGACGATTTCACCGCAGGTTTCGTGTTCGAAAACCCCAATGCAAAGGGTGCATGTGGTTGCGGCGAAAGCTTTATGGTCTGATCCCCAGCTAGTGGGTTAGGCGGCGCTCTCTTCTTTGAGGCGTTTGATCAGGCGGCGTTCCAGATCGTCGACCTGGCCGTCTTCGTTGATCTTTGCATCGACCCAGTCTTGTTCATTCCCGGTCACGGCATCACCCGCCGCAGCATCGCCTACGTAGTCGTTTTGCGGACCGTCGGTGCCAGTGAGATGTTCCTTGGCCCAGCGCATATTGCGACCGAACTTGGGTGAATTGCTTGCCATTGCCCCCAGAAAACCGCCCATTCCTGGGCTATCGCTTTCGACGAATTTGACCAGCTCCAACTTGCGCGAATGGCTCAATTGGGCGTTGTCGAGAACAAAGCCGCGCAGGGAATTGGCGACGGCATCGACGAACAAATCACCCCATTCCGGCGCGTTCTCGTCTTCCAGTGTCGCGTCTTTCAGGCGGAATAGCATTTCGGCGTCAAAGCGGCTGACAGCAGCCGGGCCATAGCCACCGCTGGAGAAGATGACGCGGCGCAGGATGCGGCATTCCGCCGAACTGATATGCGTCGCTGACAGATCACCACCGCTGCGGGTGGGGCCAGTGCCGCTGAGCACTTCTTTCTCAACCTGTGCGAGCACATAGTTTTTGAGGACAGTGGGCACATTCTCCGCGCGTTCAATAATCCGGACAATTGTTTCAAGCTCAACGAAGCTTTCGACCACGCCGTCATGGTCAATCTGTGCGATCAGCCATTCGGCTTCTTCGGCATTGCATTGCAGGCGTGGTTTGGTGCCGTTGAGCACATATTCACCGATTGCCTCGACAAAGAAATCGCACCATTCGTCATCGCGCGTATCAATCGCGTTGTTGACGGCGAACAAGGCCTCTGCCTCTTCGCGGGTGATGATGCCATCGCCCCAACCTTGGCGGCGAAGTGCGAGGATTTCTTGCGATGTGACCTGTCCATCAGCGGCGGCGCGCTGGGCAAGATCTGTGAAATGCGTGGTCATGTGGCTCTGAACCCCTTTTTCTTGGGGTAAGGCATTGCACGAATGTGCTTAAGACCGCGTTACCGCGCGGCTCTAGCGTGTGGCAGATCGCTCTACTTGATCGATGCAGCCTGCGCGGTCGGTCGCCGCACCGCCTTGCCTCTCGCGTGCCTCGATATGGGTTGCGACGGGCGCGGCATTGGCGGTGAGAGGGTAGAGGAAAATGTCGAGCACGCAGGCGTCACTGATGAATTGCAATTTGCGTGCATCACCTTCCGCTAAGTCTATGCGGGCGACGCCAAATCGTCCTGTGAGAGCGCCGGGGGCCTGTCCGATGACGCTGTCGATGCCTGAGCCGCGCATGACTTGGGGCGGGCGAAAGTCGGTGGGATTAGCGGGCGTGGAGGCACGCGGTGTTTGGGTTGTACCTGATCCCGCGGCGCAGGCTGAGAGCAGCAGGATCAAGCTGATACTGGCGAGTGTCTTACGCATTGGCTTGCTCCCCCTCTAATCTGGTTTGGCCCATCGCACGCTGTGCCAGATGTGTTCCCGCAGCGGCGCCGAGTACCGGAGCGATCAGACCCAGCACGGGAACCAGCAATATCCCCGCAATCGCTCCGCCCAGCAAGATGCGTTCGAGTTTCGCCACAGGGTTCTCCGCAGGTCTGTCACCGCAATGGCGTAGCCACGCCATATCGGTCAGTTCGCGGCCCAGCAGCCAAGCGTTTACACCTAAGAACACCGCCGCAGGACCAATTCCGGTGACGACCAAGACCAATGCGATAGGCGCCACCAAAAGGTTTGCACCGATGGTTCGCATGATCCCGCGCAGTGAATTGGCCAAATCCCGCCTGAACGGCAGTGGTGTGGCGCGTTCGGCTGACTCGGGATAATGTTCCAATTCAACCGCCGCGACGACTTCATCAGCGAAGAATTGCAGCACCGCGACTGCCACTACCCTTAGCAACAGCCACGCCGCCAAGCCCGCGATCAAGACTGCCGCCGCCGCGCTCGCCATGCCGCCATCGGACCAGCCCATCGCTGCAAAGCCGTATAGCAATCCGGCGTAAAGCCCTGCGCCAAGCGTTGCGAAGACCAATAAGGTCACCGCCACCGACTTGACCAAAACGCGCAGCACCTTGGGATCGCCCAACTGACGCATCGCATTGGCCAGGGCCTTCATCACAGCTTTTACAGCTTCCATGGCTGCGGCGAATGCGGCGTGGGCTGCGTGAAGTCAAACGGGCATGGTTTAGACTTGGCCTGCGCTGCGCATGCCGCTAGGCGCGGCGCACACGATTTGCCCTTCCAATCACAGGACACCGACCTTGACACAGCCTTCAACTGATCCGCGCTATGACGTTATCGCCATTGGTAACGCTGTGGTCGATGTCATCGCCGCTTGCGAAGAGAGCCTTATTGAAGAATTGAACCTTAATCGCGGGGGCATGACCTTGATTGATGAGGGACAGGCCAATGCACTCTATTCCGCGATGCCACCTGCGCGGGAGCTTTCCGGTGGGTCGGCTGCGAACACGCTGGCGGGGCTTGCGACGTTGGGCCTCCAATGCGCCTTTATCGGTCAGGTTGCCGACGATCAGCTTGGCGAGGTGTTCCGCCACGATATGCGCGCAACCGGCATCGACTTCGATACAGCGGCGCGTCCGTCAAGCGACAAAGAAGGCGAGCCTGCAACGGGCCGTGTCCTCATCTTTGTGACACCCGATGGCGAGCGGACGATGAACACGTTCTTGGGCGCTGGGCAATATCTGCCCGCATCCGCTCTGGACGAGGATCTGATTGCGAGTGCGGCTATCCTCTATCTTGAAGGGTATCTGTGGGATCCCGAAGAGCCGCGCCGTGCCATGCGCCGCGCGATCGAGGTTGCGCGCGCAGCGGGTCGCAAGGTCGCCTTCACCGCGAGTGAGAGCTTTGTGATTGACCGGCATGGCGACGATTTCCGCGAGATGATCGACGGCGGCCTGATCGACATTCTGTTCGTCAACGAGAGCGAGCTGGCGACACTGACAGGCGAGGACGACTTTGAGGCCGGCATCGCCAAAGTTGCTGGCAAAGTGCCGGTATTGGTCGCGACTAAGGGTGAGCATGGCGCGATTGCAGTCGCACATGGTGAGCGGGCTGAAGTGGCCGCAGAGCCTGTCGCGAAGGTGATCGACACCACTGGCGCTGGCGATCAGTTCGCGGCTGGCTTCCTTTCGGGCTATGCGCGTGGCGCCTCGCTGGAAACCTGTCTAAAGCGTGGTGCTATCGCTGCTGCTGAAGTGATCGCGCATTACGGTCCGCGTCCAGAGGTGGATATGAAGGCTTTGATGGCTGAAAAACTCGGCTGATCGAGTTTCGCCGCCCTGACTTGCGCAAAATGCAAGTTGATAAAGTACATTCAGCATGATGCCTTGCAATATCTCCGCAAGGCACGCCAAAAACGCCAAAGCCCCACTCGGATGAGCGGGGCTTTGTTGCATTTGCGTGTTAGCGTGGGGGATTTACGAATTTGAAAGAGCCAACACCCGCTTAGCAAGGTGGAGCCGTGTAGGAAAATCACGGCATCGGCACATAATCCGCCCGCCGCAAAGTGATCATGTAATCGGCGACCTCGTCCACATGTTCGCGCTCCAGATCGAAATCCATCACCTCGGGATAATTGTGCGCGCTGATAAGCCATGCGCGGATTGTCGCCTTGGTCACGCCGGGCCGATTGGCGACCGATTCAAAAGTCGGCGCGCTCGGATTGGGCGATTCATAAGGAGGCTCGACCGCATGGCATCCTCCGCATGCCGCTTCGACAAAGGCAGGGGGTTGAGGGCTGGCCTGCGGCGTTGTCGCGCAAGCAGACAGTCCAAGGACCGCGAGTGCGGCAGCGAAGATGGTGGGGGTTTGCGTCATGCTCACGTTAGAGCATTGGGTGCTGTGTCCGCGCATTGATCTGGATCAATCGGCTTAGGCTACAACAGTGAGTTCCGAACTGGCGTAACACTCGATTTTTGGCTGGTCATCAGTGGGATCATAAAAAGAATCTTCTTCGATAGCGACAAAGCAATGATAGTCGCTGCGCTTGAAGTCTTGTGAGATATTCTTTGGCCAGCTCTTGATCACGATCCCGAAGCGGTCTTCTTGTTTGGTCCCGTCGTTCAAAGGCAGTCGAACGCGTCGACCCAATTCGATGTACACATCGCGTTTCAACTCGCCATTCAAAGCCCAAGGAAATATCGCGTCAGCGAATTCGCGCTCGAATTCCTCCCCACTCACACGGTTTTTGATCCTAGACTCCATTATGTAGAACGAGCTTGGCGCCTGAACTCCCGTTTCGTCTCCGACCGTTCCACCTGACATTTCCCACGGAAGTGGCGAGTCTGCGTCAGGGTGGAAAGGATTAAGCTCTTTGAGCAGTTGTATGATCATGGGGTGGCCCCAAATCTCTGATTTAGGATCGTCGCACAACTTCGCATGAAGGAGCATGGACACAAGCCAGTGCGGCTCCCATCCTTCTAGCTCAATTTGGACCTTATCGTCTTTTGAGCTGACTTCCATTCACCCCTCCCGCGCGACCTCTTTCCAGCCGATATCACGCCTGCAAAACCCGCTTGCGAAGTCCACCTTATCGAGCGCTTCGTAAGCCGCCTTCTGCGCCTCGGTTACACTGCCACCACTTGCGGTGACGTTCAGCACGCGGCCTCCATTGGCCACCAGCCCACCTTCCACTAACTTCGTGCCTGCGTGGAAGACCTTCGCATCGCTGACCTCCGCATCCCCTAAACCAATTGCGCCGCCCTTTTCTGGCGTTCCGGGATAGCCCTTTGCCGCCATCACCACGGTTAGTGCGGTCTCGTCTGCAAAACTTGCTTCGACTGATGCCAATTCGCCTTTGGCGCAGGCGAGCATGATTGCCGCCAAATCCCCCTGCAATCGCATCATCAACACCTGGCATTCCGGGTCGCCAAAGCGGGCATTGTATTCGATCAGCTGCGGGCCGCTTTGGGTCAGCATCAGGCCTGCATAAAGGACACCGGAATAGGGCATTCCCTCGACGCGCATGCGATCGACCGTGGGTTGAATGATTTCGGCCATCACGCGGGCTTGCAATTCTGGCGTCAAAACAGGTGCGGGGGAGTAGGCTCCCATGCCGCCAGTGTTGGGGCCGACATCACCTTCGCCGACCTGTTTGTGGTCTTGGGCTGTGCCAAAAGGGATGACGTGGGTGCCATCAGTCAGCGCGAAGAAGCTTGCCTCCTCGCCGTGCAGGAATTCCTCGATCACGACCTGCGCGCCTGCCTCTCCGAACCCGCCGCCGAACATATCGGTCAGAGCGGCTTGCGCTTCGGCTTTGTCGGCTGCGATCACCACGCCCTTACCCGCAGCCAAACCGTCGGCTTTTAGGACATAAGGGGCGGTAAAGCCGCTGAGTGCCGCCAGTGCCTCATCGAGCGAGTGCGTGCGCACATATCCGCCGGTGGGGATGCCAGCGCGCTCGCACAGATCCTTGGTAAAGCCCTTGCTTCCCTCTAACTGAGCCGCCGCTTTCGAAGGGCCGAATGTGGCGATGTCGGCGGCGCGCAAACTGTCGGCTAGGCCGTCGACCAAGGGTGCCTCTGGCCCGATGACGACCAGCGCGATATCGTGACCCTTGCACCATGCGATCACCGCGGCATGATCGCCTGCATCCAGCACGACACACTCTGCTTCCTCAGCAATGCCGGGATTTCCGGGGGCGGCATACAGCTTCGTACAGCTTGGGGATTGCGCCAGCTTCCACGCTAACGCATGTTCGCGCCCTCCCGAGCCCAAAAGCAGGATATTCATGGCGCGCGTTCCTTCACAATCTGACGAGTCCAGTGGGCTGTTAGCGCGCGAGCGGCAGGGCGACAACGCGGAACCCCTCTCGATCACCGAGTTATCGCAGGCGTTAAAGCGCACGGTCGAAGACCGGTTCGGCCATGTGCGGCTGCGCGGGGAATTGTCGGGTGTGAAGCGGGCGGCCTCGGGGCATATGTACTGCGCGCTCAAGGACGACAAAGCGGTGCTGGACGGGGTAATGTGGCGCGGGAACACCGGGCGGCTGGCCTTCGTGCCCGAAGATGGCCTTGAGGTGATCGCGACGGGTAAGCTGACGACCTATGCGGGCCGTTCGAAATACCAGATAGTGATCGACAGTCTGGAGATGGCGGGCGAGGGCGCGCTGCTCGCGTTGCTGGAGAAAACCCGCGCGAGGTTAGAGGCAGAGGGGCTTTTCGCCCGAGAGCGCAAGCAGCGACTGCCCTATCTGCCGCGCACGATTGGCGTTGTGACGTCGCCCACGGGATCGGTGATCCGCGATATCTTGCATCGGTTGGCGGATCGGTTTCCCAGTCATGTGGTTGTGTGGCCTGTGCTGGTTCAGGGCAAGGGAGCCGCTGAGCAGGTTGCTGGCGCTATTCGCGGATTCTCCGAGTTGCAGCCGGGTGGCCCGGTGGCGCGGCCCGATGTTGTGATTGTGGCACGCGGGGGCGGTTCGATTGAGGATCTGTGGAGCTTTAACGAAGAAGCGGTGGTGCGCGCGATTGCGGAGTGCTCAATCCCGCTGATCTCGGCGGTGGGGCATGAGACGGATACGACGCTGGCCGATTACGCCGCTGATCGCCGCGCACCAACGCCGACCGCTGCTGCCGAGATGGCGGTGCCTGTGCGGGCGGACCTTGCCGCGACCTTGGCCGATTTCGCCGCGCGCCAACGCCGGGCAGTGCATCGCCCAGTAGAATTGGGGCGCGAGAGGTTGCAGGCGCGGGTGCAGCGCATGCCTCGACCAGAGGCTGTCTTGCAGCCCCAAATGCAACGGCTCGATGATCTCAGCGATAGGTTGCGGCGTGGGTTGATGGATCGTGCGGGGCGCGGGCGAGAAGCGCTGGCCGGTGTGCAAGCGCGGCTTTCTCCAAGGGTTCTGGAACGCGCACGCATTGAAGGGCAACGGCGATTGGAGCGGGCGCGTTTGGTGCCATCCTTGATCCAGCGGCCTGTTGCAGCGGCGCAGGAAAAGCTCGACGCGCTCACCCGGATTGCGAGCCAGCTTCACCCTGAGAAACCACTTGAGCGCGGCTATGCGATTGTGCGCGATGGCGCAGGCAAGGCTCTGACCGGCAAGGCTCAGGCAGAGGCCGAGCGCGCGCTGACGTTGCAATTTAAGGACGGGATGCTGGGTGTCGGGGTGGGTGATGCGCCGCCTCCTCCTGCTACTCCCCCCAAACTGGTCAAGAAAACTCCGCGAAAGCCCCCTTCGCCTCTGCAAGATGATTTGTTCGGATAAGCAACCGTGCTAAGGTCTCCGCCATGTTGATGTCGACCAGTGATAAAGCCGCCAAACTCTATTATGGCCCCGCCTCATTCCGTGTTTTGCGCCCCGGACAACACGTCCTGTGCGCGATATCCGGCGAAGTGATCCCTTTGGAAGAGCTGCGCTATTGGAGCGCGGAACACCAAGAGGCCTATGCAAGCTGTGAGATCGCGACCCGCCGCCTTTTGGGTGAGGGATGAGTGACCGCCCGATGAGCTGGATCTTAGCAATACCAGCGTTTTTGAGCCTCGCTGCGCTGACCAGCTGTGTGAGCAGCGAAGCGGCTGCGCCTGATCCGGCGACTGCGGCCTCTGCTCCTGCAAACGCTGCGCCTGAGGTGGTTGCGGTTGAGGAAGTTGCACCCGCTCCCGCCCCAACCCCGGTAGCCGTGATGAACACGCGGTTTTCCTATTCGGGAGAGCTGACGCAGGGCGGCTATATTCGCGGCCTCGCACCTGATGGGACGGTCCAGGCATCGCTTGGCGAAAACACGCTTGATATTGCAGAGGACGGCACGTTTTTCGCAGCGTTCGACCGGGATAGCGGCGGGTCGATTGCGCTGACGGCCACGCTCGAAACCGGTCAATTGGTGCGCGAGCAGCTGACGATATCGCCGCGTGAATGGCAGATCCAACGGGTCAATATTGCGCGCCGCCCCGGCGGCTCCAGCGCCGCTTTCAGGGCGCGTCGCCAGCCAGAATTGGATGCGATCTGGGATGCGCGGCAGATGGAAACGGGCGCAACCGGCTGGACGCAAGATTTCATCTGGCCAGTCAAAGGACGCATTTCCGGACTGTTCGGTCGCCAACGCATCTATCGCGGGGAGCCGGGCGGATACCACTCAGGCATCGACATCGCGCCGGGCAATGGAGTGCCCTATGTGGCACCCGCTGATGGCGTAGTGGTGCTCGCGCGCAGCGGTTTCAGCCTCGAAGGTGGTTTGGTCATTATTGACCATGGTGGCGGGCTTAACAGCGCGTTTCTGCATTCCTCGCGGATTGTCGTGGAGGAAGGGCAAACCGTCCGTCAGGGTCAGCATATCGGCAATGTCGGATCGACCGGGCGGGCAACCGGACCGCATCTCCATTGGAGCCTCAAATGGCATTTGGCGCGGCTCGATCCGCTACTGTTTGTGGGGCCGATGAACTGACGCCGCACGGGCGCTAAGGCGGTTATGCGCTTCTCTCTTCCCACTCTCACGCCCCGGCTACGGCTGGGATTGATCGCGGCGGTTGCGCTCGGCCTTGCGCCGGGTACCTTGCTGCGCACCGCGATTGATCCTGATCCAGAGCAGGTAACAATCACCCTTACCCCACTGGCTGAGCGTGAAGGGATCGGCGGGCAGTTGGTGGTGACCGGCGCATGGGAAATCATCTCCACCCATCCGTTCTTTGGCGGGTTCTCAACGCTTTTGGACGCCGGGGGAGGTGCGCATGAGGAAGGCCTGTTGGCGGGCACCGATCGCGGTTGGTTGCTGACCATTCCGATTGTGGCGGGCGAGCCTGATACCGCCCAATCGCAATACAGCGATTATGCCACCGCTGCGCCGGGCCTGTTCCCGCTGACTGATCTCGAAGCGATGACGCGCGACCCGGCCTCTGGCACTTTGTGGACGAGTTATGAAAGCCTCAACACTATCCAGCGCGAAGTGCTCCATGGGTCGACTCTAGTGTCAGCCGCTGCACACACAATCACCCGCCGCGCGCCTCCTGAAATGCGCAATTGGAGCGCAAATTCGGGCGCTGAGACGTTGGAGCGATTGGCCGATGGGTCATTCCTGATTCTGTCCGAGTCCCCCGTGGGGGATGAATGGCCGAACCGCCCCGGGCTGTTGTTTGCTGGCGATCCGATTGAGCAGACGGACCCCATCGAATTTGTCATCGACACCCCGCCCAAATTCTCCCCAGTCGATGCCACCGCCTTGCCCGATGGCAGAGTGCTGGTCCTGCTGCGGCGGGTACAGCTTAGCATTCCTGCTGCATTCGATGCCGCAATTATGCTCGCTGATCCCCGAACCATCTCGCAAGATGGCGTTTGGTCGGGTGAGATTATCACGCGGTTCGAAGGGCCGCTTTATGGTGAGAATTTCGAAGGCATCGCCTATGTGCCCAAGGCGGACGGAGCGGGTGACATATATGTGATTGCCGACGACAATTTGTCCGTTTTTCAACGCAGCCTGATGGTGCGCCTCGCCTGGCCCCCGGCAACGGCGACATCAGCACCGCTCTCATCACAGGCGCAATAGCCATGCAAAAGGGCGCAGCGGATCACTCCACCACGCCCTTTTGAAAATCTCGCTAAGGGCAAAGCCCCAGACGAAGCTTACGCTTCTGCGACAGCTTTCTTAAGCTCGCGCTTCACCTTTTGGGCGCGCGTTGAAAGCTTGTCGTTTTTGGTTTTGAGCAACCAATTGTCGAGCCCGCCATTGTGCTCAACCGAGCGCAAACCATGGGTCGAAACGCGGAATTTGAAACCGCGATCCAGCTTTTCGCTCAACAGCGTAACGTTCTGCAAATTCGGCAGAAAGACGCGCTTGGTCTTGTTGTTAGCGTGGCTCACATTGTTGCCGACTTGGCGGCCCTTGCCAGTCAGTTCGCAAATCCGCGACATGATATCTCTCGTCTTGTTAACAGTGGCGGGAGCCGAAAAGACTTCGCCACCCAAAAGGCGGTCCGAAGGCTCGGTAATCCCGGAAAGCGCGGCGCATAGCCCGTGGTCAGCGAATCGTCAATTGATTCGTCACCTTGCCAGCGTTACTTGGGCAGCGATGACGCGAATGCCGATCCCCCACCCTATGGCGCGCGCGCTCGAGCTTGCTAGCCAAGCGGCGGGCGAAGGCGAAGTTCCCGTCGGTGCCGTCATCACGCGCGGCGGCAAAGTGATCGCGACAGGCCGCAACGCACCGCGCCATTCCAGCGACCCCACCGCCCATGCAGAAATCATGGCAATCCGTGCAGCATGCGAAGAATTGCAGAATGAACGGCTCACCGATTGCGAGTTATGGGTGACATTGGAGCCATGCGCGATGTGCGCTGGCGCAATCGTCCACGCCCGGATCGGCAAGCTCTATTATGCCGCTAGCGACCCCAAAGGCGGCGCTGTCGAACACGGCGCACGGGTGTTCGAACAAGAGCAATGCCTGCGCCAGCCTGAGGTCTATTCCGGCATGGGCGAGAGTGAGGCAGCTGAGTTGCTCAAGACGTTTTTCAGGGAGCGGCGGTGATGGGGCCGGGACTCTGACCTGGGTTAAGGCCTCGCATGTTCGCTGTTCAGCTTGGAGGAGGAACTAAGCGCGCAACTGTCACTGGATCTGCTGAACTGGAGCCCAAGCGAACCTTCGTTACGATTTGACCAGGCTCACCAAGCCACAACTCAAAGCTGCCTTCGTGAAATGATACCATCCAAGGTTCGATTGCTGCTAATTCTAGACGAGTCGTCTCAGTATCTTTGCAAAGCTGTGAGCCGGTAAGGTCAGAGCACGAAAATGCGACTTGTGCTGCGCCTGACCTAATATCTTCCAGCTTCATAAGTGCAGCAAATCCATCGTCGAGATCAACACCACTGTTCAAACCAACATAGCTACTCTTCGAACAATCCTGCGATGCCGTGGGCGCGATTTCCACCCTTCCATAGGTACGCACCAGAACTGCCTCATCAGGGATTTCATTCTCATGGTGCTGGAAGGTCGCGATCCAACGCTTTCTGCTGCAACCACCTGCAATTCGCCGCGCTTCCTCGATCAATTCCAATTGGATCCAGCCGGGCGGCTGCGAATATCTTGCTGTTGTCTGAACCACTGACTTGATTGTTTTGTGGTTTTTGCCCTCCAGTATTACTTCACCGGCGTTAGCAGGCGGCAATTGCAACACTTCCGCCAAAGTCGGAGCGGAAGGCATTATGACGGCAAGGAAAGATACAAGTAACATCGGTTGAATGTCTACTATCAAGAGACTGTGAGCCACTAAAGCCCGCTCACGACCAGCGCCCTCACTCGACCTCAAGCTCACTCACGGCCCCGCCCGCGTCCACCACAAACACTGTCCCATAATCCTGCTCGGTCAGTTGCGGCGCAGGGTTCCCGCCAAAACGCGTCACCAGATCGCCGACCGTGTTGCTGTGTCCGACGACCAGCACCGATCCTTCGCCTGCCGCGACCTCAGCGACCAAGGCATCGGGATTGCGCGGGTCATAGGGTGTGATGGCAACGCCGATCTGGCTCGCAAGCGGTGCGCCGGTTTCCATCGCTCGGCGCGTGCGGGTTGCGTAGATTGCTGTGATATTTGCGTCCGAAAGCATAGCGGCAAGGCGCTGCGCGTTTGCGGCCCCTTCGCTGGTGAGCACGGGATCATCGCCTTGCGCCTTTTGCAGATGCCTTATCACGTAGACCGCTCGATCGTTCGCGTCTGATGTCGCCGCATCAGCAAGGCCCGATGGTGCCGGGGTCATGCAGGCACCCAGTGCGAGCGCCAAAAGCAGCGCGATTCCCCGCCATTTCGTCATAAGCTCTCTCCGCATTGGTCTGCCTGTCTGCACCGGTGCAAACTCACATCCCGCGCCAAATCTTAGCACGCGCCCCATCGCGCGCGCCATAGCGCCGGTCGTCGCAGCGTGCGGGGCGGAACCTTGGCCCATAACACAGGCGGATTTCCTCGAGCCAGCCATCGCGGTTGAGCTTTACGCCGACTTGGCTCGCACTCCAGCCGGGATTGCCATCGGCAAAGGCTTGGCGGATGCGGCCTGCGGTGAGGTCATCCTCGCGGCTGATCCGGTCGTAATCGGGGATACGCAGACTATCCCACAGCACCCGCGTCACCGCGAAGTAGGTTTCCGGGCGCCGCGTCATGCAGCTGCCGTGCTTTGCCCATTGGCGCGCGATCAGGCGGGCGGACGGCATCATGCACATATTGCGGCGAACTTCGGCCGGGGTCAGCGTCTCTTGCACCGGGCACCATTGCGGCCATGTGCGGCTGCCTTGCGGCCACAAACCATGCACGATCAGGCCAAAGCGGCCATTGTCGCCCGAGCATTGCGTAGCGTGCGTGCGCGACCCCTCTCGCGTGCGACAAAAGGCGGGCGACCAGCTGAGCGCCATGGTGTAGCCGGTCGTCGGCACGACGCGCGGGCGCTCTGACGAGATTTGGGGGACAGTCGAGATCTGCGGCGCGCGGCATTGGTATGCCTGAGCGTTGGCGGTTGCGGGCAGGGTGAGCGCGGCCAAGGCAATCAAACATCTATTCAAAGGTTGCATGATCGACCTCCGGCTTTTGGGAGAACCAACGCGATGATTGGGGAAGAAACAGCAGCGCGACGCCCAGCCATGTGGCAAACTTGCTCGCTAAGCCGCCGATTATCTTGGGATAGTGCTCAAGCAGCATAGCAAAGTATCGCGCATCGACTTGGACTACGAAAGAGGCAGCGCCCAGAATGACAAAGAAGGCGACAAGCCAACGAGCGATGCTGCTCCCGAATAGCCAGATAGCGATAACCGGGATGCACACAATCGTGAATTGAGCAGAGATCAAAACGATCAATGCGTCATCACTCAATTTTTCGCCGGTTAGCGGATTGAAGCCCCCGAAATTGTAATTGCCGACATATGAGAGCCCTCTGACCAAATCTATCAAACCAGCAGTCAGAAGAAGCACCGCGAACACGTGGATCGGCCAAGGCCGCGGCCCTTTCGCAAGCTTCATACCGGCTTAAAGTCCAGTCCGACATCCGCTGCTGGCGCACTTTGCGTCAACCGCCCGACGGAGCAGTAATCCACCCCGCTCGCCGCCTTGGCAGCGATTGTGTCGAGGTTGATGCCGCCGCTCGCCTCGGTTGCGGCGCGGCCATTCACCATGCTCACGGCTTCGCGCAGTACATCGGGGGCCATATTATCGAGTAGCAAGTGGTGCGCGCCGGCCTCGATTGCTGGTTCGATCTGATCCAAGCGGTCAACTTCGCAAATGATCGGTTTAACGCCTGCATCGCGCGCACGGCGGACCGCTTCACCCACTGAGCCTGCGACTGCGACGTGGTTGTCTTTGATCATCGCCGCGTCCCACAATCCCATCCGGTGATTGCTCGCCCCCCCTTGGCGGACCGCGTACTTTTCGAGAATGCGCAGGCCCGGCAGCGTCTTACGCGTATCGAGCAAGGTGCAGGTGATAGAACCTTTGCGCATCGCATCCACATATTCACGCGCCATTGTGGCGATGCCAGACAGGTGCTGCACAATGTTAAGGGCGCTGCGTTCGGCTGTCAGGAGCGCGCGCGCATTGCCGGTTAGCCGCATCAGGTCCGTGCCAGCCGCGACTCTGTCGCCATCGCTCACCAGCGTCTCAATCGTGCAATCAGGATCGAGGTGTAGAAAGAACGCCTCTGCCAGCGGAAGCCCCGCGACAACCACGGGATCGCGGCTGTCCATCACCCCTGCAAAGCGCGCATCGGCAGGGATCACACTGTCAGATGTAACGTCCGACCCACCCCCTTCGAGACCGACACCGAGGTCCTCATCGAGGGTGGAGCGAACAAAGTGATCAAGGTCAAAGCCGGGGAGGGTAAAGGTCATACGATACGTCTAAACGCTCGCACGGCGACCGCAAGTCCGACCGGCGCCCCCAGGTCCCCAGCAGCCCGAATCTTCTTAGGTGGAGGGAACAGCACCGAGGAGGAGCGCCCGGTTGGGCGCTACCACAAATCAATGCACGAAACGCGCCACCACATCGCGATAGCTGCGGCTCACTTTCACCTCTGCGCCGGAATCCAGCACAAGGAAGCATTCGCCATTCGTATGCGGTTTCACTTGGCGCACCTGGTCGAGATTGACGATGGTGGAGCGGTGCACACGCTGGAATTTGCGCGGGTCGAGCCGGCGCTCCAGATCCTTCATTGTCTCGCGCAGGATCAGCGAGTTATCGCCGGTGTAAATGCACATATAATCGCCTGCTGCCTCGATATGCTCAATCGAGCCGACCTCGACGCGGAAGATTTGCCCGCGATCTTTCACATTGATCAGCTTTTCAAACCGATCAGCGCTCTCGCCTTCGTCTTCGTTGAAGCTCGCCACGCGGTCCGGCGCGACCTCAGCCAGCACGCCCAGCAATTGTTCGGCATCCTCGGACGACTTCTTCTCAGCGATCCGGTGGCGCACGCGCTCGATTGTGTCAGCGAGTTTGTCTTCGTCAACTGGCTTCATCAGGTAATTGACCGCATTGGCTTCGAACGCGCGGATCGCGTGTTCTTCGAAGGCGGTGACGAAGACGAACAGTGGCGGCTCGATTTCCATCACGCCTTTCACGACAGAAAACCCGTCAAATCCGGGCATTTGAATGTCTAGGAAGACAAGATCGGGTTTCTCCGTCTTAATCTTGCGAATGGCTTCGCGTCCGTTGGAGCAGGTGTCGATTATCTCGACATCGTCAAACGCTTGAAGCCGCAATTGCAGGCCTTGAATGGCAAGTTTCTCATCATCGACGAGGATGGTGCGGATGGTCATTGTGTATTTCCGATAGCACGTTGGGGGTTGAGGTTGATCACATTGTCGGATGCAGAGCCTTGGGGGGTGGCTGCTTCGACGTCTGTGTGCGGGGGGGTGGTTTGAGTGGTGTCAGCGGGCGCCATTTCGGTCGCTCGCTCATACGGAATTTCGATCATGACGGTGAAGCCACCGCCCGGCTGGGATCGGGTTTCAAACAGGTGATCAGCACCATATCCCTGCTCCAATCGGTTGCGGATATTGGCAAGGCCAACGCCGGTCGAAACGGGCGCGCCGGGCGCTCCTTCGAGCATTGAAAGTTGGACGGGACCATCGGCGCCGGGCCCTGTATCTTCGACAGTCACGCGCAACCTTTGCCCGACCACCCGCGCGGTGAGCGATATGCGTGCGCCTTCTTCTTGTGGGCTGACGGCGTATTTCACCGCGTTCTCGATCAAAGGTTGCAACAGCATCGATGGCAGGCATGCGTCCAACGCCCCATCTTCAACCTCGAAATCGGTCCGAAGGCGCTCTTCGAACCGCATGCGTTCAATATCGAGATAGAGCTGCAATGTCTCAATCTCCTGTGCCAGTGTCACCTGGCTGCCCGGCTCTGTGATCAGCGTATGGCGCAAAAAGCTGGAGAGGCGAGTGAGCATCGCATTGGCCGGCTGTGTCTGTTTGAGCAGCACCAGCGTGCTGATCGAATTCAATGTGTTAAACAGGAAATGCGGGTTCAACTGATACCGCAGCATCGCCAATTGAGCAGAGGTCGCCTGCGCCTCCAAGCGTTGCAGCCGGTCCGCCTGTTTCTCAACCGTTAGAAAGAAATTGATCGCGTAATACAGCGCACTCCATCCGCCCAGCAAAGTGAGCGGGATGTAGGTGATACCGATAAAGCGCTGGGCAAAGCTCGTATCGCTCAAACTGGCGTAATAGAGGCCCTGAACCCACGCCTCTATCGCGGCATGAGTAACGACCGCCGTGATCAGAACAATCGCTGTGCCGCCCCATGTCACAACCGGGCTGCGATCAATCAACTGACGATAGGCGACGGATAAGATCAGGCTGATGGAAAAGCCGGTGATCGTCGTCACCAAACTCAAAACCAGCAGATTATATGGCAGTCCATTAGCCAGCGTGTTGACCGCGCGCAGCAGAAACGCACCGCCCCACCCAGCCAGCTGGAGGTTCCAGAAGGCCCGGTTCTTGCTCGCAAAAAACGGCGCTGGCTGGATGTGCATCATCGCCATGATTGTGCTGTGTAGCGCAATTTTATCAGCTTTGCAGGGGCAAACGGCTTACGATGAATGGAGCGGGCGCAGGCGATGAACCGCCTGTCGCAACTGGCACGGTTTGAATGGCGGCTATTGATCGCCAGAAAGGCCTGCATCCGGGTCCACATCGCGAGTAAAGTGCGTGCGCCAGTCGGCCTTGCCCTCGGTTTCCATCAGCGCGCGGATTTTCGGTAGTTCGGCGGCGATAAATTCGGCGCGTTCGTCCCATCCGTCATGCGACCGGTTGCGCAAAAGGCCGCCATCATTGCGCGGCCCCCATTCCTCCATGAAACGCTGCGCATAGATCGGATCATAGCCAGCGTTAGCAAACAGCCATGGCATCAGCCGATCCGCTTCACGCTCGGTACGCCTAACATTGCGCCGCCCGCGTCCATTGCGATCAAGCCACACGCTGTGACCCAACAGATTGTGCGCGAGCTCATGCGCGACGACGCCTGCAAAAACCTCTTCTTCGTAAGCAAAGCCGGGGAATTCAATCCCGATCACAACCCGATTTCCGTCGGCGACCGCGCGGCGTCCCTCGCCCGATAGTTCAAACCGGGTCGCGCAGACATTGACCGGGGCCAGCTGCACTTCGTCTCCGCCTGCAAAGGTCACAGCGATTGTGCGGTTTTCATAGAGCACGTTGTCGATGAAATCATGGGTTCGGGTCAGGCGTTGCCAATGCAAACGGTCGCCCGCTTCCCAGTCATTAGGGTCAATCCCGGCGAGGTGTGTGACTTCGCGATTGATGTTGAACGCGCCGCTGGCCGCAGCAGGTGATCCGCGAGCGGCGGTTTGAACGGCGAAATCACCGTCTATGCCTAGGGCGGCGCGTGCGACAGTTGGGGAGCCATAGCTCGCCAGATCCTGTAACTGCAGTCCGACAGAGGGGATCACGCGCTCGCAAAATTCGGCATTGCCGCGCACCATACGCCAGCCAACATCTTGAAGGCGTTGATCGAAGGCCTGAAACCGCTCAATCGCGGCCCGCTCATCATTCAGATTAACGCGCTCCCAATTGACGTCATTCGCCGCCAACGGAGCTGACATGGCGAACATCGCGAAGACTGAGGCGAAGGTAGTGATGCGCCGCATCAGCCGCCTGCTTGGTCGAGCGCTTCTTTCAGCCGGTCAAAGCCGACCGCTCCGGGCAGCGGCGTGCCTTCCGCGATAAAGGCGGGCGTGCCGCTGAACCCCAGCGACCGTGCGAAGGTCATGTTGCGCACCAATTCAACCGATACGGCTTCCGATGCGGCATCAGCGCGGGCGCGCTCCATATCCAAACCCGTTGCGCGTGCAGCGGCTTCTACTGAAGCGGGGGATGCCGGGCCGAATTCGAACATCTTTTCGTGAAATTCGCGGTATTTCCCCTGCATTCCTGCGGCCAGTGCCATGCGAGCTGCGCCTTCGCTGCCGTCAAAAATCGGCCATTCGCGCACGATCACTTTTAACTCAGGGTCCGCATCAACCAATCGCTGCACATCGGGCAGTGAGCTTTTGCAATAGCCGCAATTGTAGTCGCTAAATTCGATAAGGACGCGTGATCCTTCGGGGTTGCCGATCACGGCGCCGGGGAATGGTTCGTACAAATCATCGCCCAAAGATGCGAGGCGCTCGCTTGATTCCTGCTGTGCCAAGGCTTCCGCCACTTCCTGCAAGATTTCCGGCCTTTCCAGGAGGAATGCGCGCGTACGATTATCGGCGAGGCCCGAATAGGACCACGTCGCCGCGCCCAAAAAGCCAAAGACAAGCGCGAGCAGCGCGGTGAGCAGAGTGTTTCGCAATGAGGGTTCCATAGTGGGTGGCTTTAACGGCTGTCGCGCAGTCGTTCCAGTGCGCTGCGCGCTTGCAGTGAAATGTCCTGTGCGCGGATCCAGTCAGGCGTGCCGTATGGCAGACCCGCTTCGGCTGCCTGAGCGTTGCGCAAAGCCTCTGGATAGCGGCGGCTCATCACCTGTTGTTCTGCACTGGCAAGACGCGCGCGTGGGATGTCACCGCGCGCGGCATAGACCACGCCCAACTGATACCATGCGAAGGGGTTGAACCTGTCCTTCGCCACCGCTGCGCGAAGGACGCGCTCTGCCTCGGCATAATTGCTTTCATCCTCGGTCGCGATCAGCGCATGGCCAAACATGCCCGCGATGAGCGGCTGGTTCAGCGTGATATCGGTCGCGCGGCGCAATGGCACCAGCGCTTCAATCGGGCGGCCCGATTCCAGCAGGATCTGACCTTTCAGCTCAAGGAAATAGGGGTTGTCCGGTTCCTGCGCGAGCAAGCTGTCCGCCTCTGCCAGCGCGTTATCGACCTGCGCATCTTTATGATAGGCATAGGCCCGCGCATAACGAGCAGGCGTGCCCTGATCGGTTTCAGGATAAAGCGCGAGGGTCCGCTCAGCCGGAGCGAGATAGCCATAGAGCTTTGCCTGCACCGCCAAAAAGCGTGCCTGCAAATCGGCATCATCGGGTGCCCCCCACGCCGCGTCTTCTTCCAACAAACCGCGCAGGGTTTGAATCCGGTCACCTGCCAGCGGGTGGGTCCGACCATAGGCCGCCTCGTCAGACTGGCTGAAACCGCGGCGGATTTCCTGATTGCGCAGCCGTTCAAAGAACGACAGCATGCCGCGACCTGAAATGCCCGCGCCGGATAAATAGCGCGCGCCTGCGAGATCGGTGGAAGCCTCTTGATTGCGGTTAAAGGCAAGGAAGTTGCCAACCGCGGCCTGTTGACCCGCCATAATCGCGCCAATCGCCGCATCGCCTGCGCCAGCCAAAGCTGCGCCCACGCCGAGCAGCAATGAGAGGATCGTGATCCCCTGCGCGCCGCGTGTCCGTTCGTTAAAGCGCACCACGTGGCCAGCGGTAATGTGACCGAGTTCGTGCGCGATCACGCCTTGCACTTCATTGGCGGTTTCGGCCGCATTGAGAAGCCCGGCATGCACATAAACAACCTGTCCGCCGGCAACGAAAGCGTTAATCGACGAATCGTTGATCAGCACGATCTCAACATTGCCCGGCTCCAGCTCAGACGCCTCAATCAGAGGCGCAGCCATATCGCGCAGCAAGGCCTCAGTCTCTGCATCGCGCAGGACCGATTGGGCCGAGAGGGGCTGAACAGCAAACGCGCAGGCAGCAATGAGCGCCAGCGCAAAGGCGGAGAGGGATCTGAGAGCATGCATCTGGAGTGAGTGCTAACGCGTTTCGCCCTGAACGGGAACTGAAGCTTCGTTTTCGCCCGCTGTCGGGGCTGTTGCGGCACGTGCAAAGTTCGCCATCAGATCGACAACTTCACGCCGCGTTCGCAGTGGCGCGGCGAGTGAGAGCAGCGGGCCATTGTGACCCATCGTGGGATAGAACTTGGTCAGCGCATAACCTCCTGCGGCCTCCATCGCCTCGCCCAAAACGCGGGCGTTGCGCGGTCTGACCAGTGTATCCTGCTCGCCCTGAATCAGCAGGAAGTGCGGGCCATCTGCGCGCGCATGCGTCAGTGGCTGGGTGGCCGCTGGATCATCGACATGGCCAAAGGCGGCGATGGTCGAATCCCTTGCGAATGGCGCAAAATCATAAGGGCCAGCTTTGCCAATAACGCCGGCAATGTCGCCTGTCGAAAGCCCGTGGCGGCCCAGCCATTGTTCTTCCAAACCGACCATGACCACATTGTAAGCGCCCGCCGAATGCCCGGCGAGCACCATGCGATCAGGGTCGCCGCCATAGGCCGCGATCTCTTCATGGGTCCAAGCGATGGCGCTGGCGGTGTCTTGCAGCATGCCGGGGTAAATGCCGTCTTCGCCCAATCGATAGCCAATAAGCACCACAATGAACCCTTCGGGCACAAATGCGCGGCCAACAAATCCATAATCGACCGGATCGCCGCTTCTCCAACCGCCGCCATGTGCGAAAAGTAGGACGGGGAGCGGCGGATCGGCCGGGTCGCGGTCTTCCGGTCCCCAAACCACCAGTTTTTGCGCCGGATGATCGCCAGTGGAGATGGTTGCTTTCGCTTCGGCCCCGGCTGTTCCTCCGGCGATGCGATCAATGGTGCTGACAACCGCCGGGCCGTTGCGCCAAACCGCGATCTGCAAGGCAATGCCAGCGACAATCAAAACAACCGCGATGCCGCCCAAAACCTTTAACACCATGCCCACACCTTAATCCCCTTCACTGGCGGTTCGCACCAGCCGTTTGACCCCACCTTCTAGGTCAAGTCCGGCGCCGCGCAAGAACCGCTTTGCTTCGGCGTAATCGCTGCCCAGCCAAAACGGCACTCCGGCTTTTTCGATGGCGTCACGCGCATCCAGCTCTTCATCGTTCAAAGGCTTGCCCGAAACTGCGCGGATAAAGACCGCCGCGATGCGTCCGGGAAATTCGTTGGCGATTTTGCCGAAGGCCATGAGATCCTTTTGCGTGTCATCACCAATCAACGCGAATTGCAATTGAGGGAAAGTGGTGAGGATGGCGCGGATCGCTTCCATTTTGTGCGACCCATGCCCCTCTTTACCCAGTGTTTTGCGATTAAAGCCCCAATCGCGCAACATCACCGGGCCAAGCGGCAGGCCGCGTGCGCGCTGAAATGTGACGAGATAGGAAAACAGGTTCCACGGGCTGGAGGAGACATAGAAAACGGGGCGCACGCGCGCATCGGGTGCCTCTGTGTCTTTGGCTGGGCCGTCTGCTTTGCCCCCGATTGCTGCGAAAAACGCCGATGCGCCCGGCACAATCACGCGCTCACTGGGCATTTGCGCCATGACCCGTTTCCAATTGCGCGCAATCGCGCGCAGATTGCCTGTGATGCCTGTCTCAAGGATCGTATCGTCAACGTCGGAGATTACGCCGATCCGTGTCTGGACACCGGGTGTGAGGATGTGCGCCGGTGCCTGTTGCGCGGTGCCGTCCTCCAATTGCCAGCGAATTGTCGCGGTTTCCCAGCGTGTGCGATCGCCTTGCGGGCTGTTCGGGGTCAGCTTCAAATCAAAGCGGACATAGCCCTCTGGCCCGGTCTCTGCCTTTTGGCGAAGGATATTGCCATCGGGCGATTGATATTCCAGCTCGACAGCAAAGTCCGACACTTCTTTCGACGTGTAAAGCGACGCCATGGTCGCAAAATCGCGCCAAAAGCTGCGTTTTTCGAAGTTCGGTTCGTTCGATCTTAGCGCCCGCGCACTTAGGAACAGGCGATGCGCCGTGCGAAAGCCGTAAAAGGGTTGAACGCGGACAGGATCACGCCGTGAGAGGGGGCCGAACACCATGACGCAAAGCGCCTAGCCGGGCTTTGCGCGCAGGCCAAGCGCTGTGCGCTAGAGTTGGTGCGTCTTGTGGCCGTTTACCCGACGAGTTTTTTACCCGCCCGTTCGACCAGCGATACGTCGTCAACCTCGCCGATCATCGCGATCTTACCTTCACCGTCGCGGCGCAGCATCACGAGCGTGAATTCTGGACCTTCATGCGACACGGCTTCGAGCGTCAGCTCTTCCAATTCGCGCAATTTCTTGGCGAGTTGTTCGCGGATTTCCTTAGCGGCTTTGGGTTCTTTGCCGCTCTCTTCGCGGCGCAGGCGGCGTTCTTCGCCAACCACGCCCTTCAACCCGCCATCTGTATCGGCGAGATATGTGGCAAGGGAGCCACGAGCGATGTTGTGCCGGTGCGCATGGGTAAGCACAGTGGCGTATTCGGTCAGGCGGGTCTTGTCGTAATCCTGGCCAAAGACCAGTTTCACAATCGGCGTCATCGGCGCGCGATCTTGCACGGACAGGCCGTTATTTTCGATCAGCTCATTATAGGCTTCAGGCTCAGCCTTTGCAGCGAGTGAGAAGTCATAGGCACGGCCAACTGCGGCATACAAAGCTTCGCGGCTGCGATCTTCAGATGCGCTGGCATTGAGCGCCAATTCGCGGGCCGAAGCGAGGCAGTCATGCATGTCAGCATCGGCTGGCAATTCGGTGATTACAGGTTCGCTGCGAACGGGTTCAGCAGGAACAATCGCAGCCGGAACGTCGTCTGGCTCGGCTGGTGATTCGACCGAATCGTTAAACTGTGTCCCGTCAAATTGGGTTTCTTCGACCGGATCGACCTGATAATCGTCTGGATCGAAGTGATCAGCGTCAAGGTCGACCGCTTTCTTCTCAGGTGCCTCGATATAATCGGTCAGCGATGCAAAGCTGTAGGAAGCGCCTTCGCCATCCTCTTCCTCTTCGATTTCGTCGCCATACTCGTCCACTTCGGGCTCATCGAGGTGGTATTGGCCGAAATCAGGCACTGGCAGGCCGTCTTCGTCGCGCGCACCAGAATTTTCGTAAGGCACATCGCCGTCGACCGCTTCACTGAGCGAGGCGACATTGTTGGGAAGGGGGTTGGTCTGCGAAACACCGGTCGCCTCTGGCTCATGCGCAGGCGAATCGGCCCAGTCGGTAACCGGATCGGCGTGGTGTTTGTGCGGTTGATCTTCGACTTCGTCAGCGTCGTCAGTATCGGCGTCAATCGCCTGATCGATTTCCAGCAGCAGCTCATCCGCTGTCGCGGCGTCCGCCATCTCTTTCCAATTGATAACGCCATAGATGAAATCGATGGTTTCATCATCGCTGGAAAATGGCAGCAAAATGCCCCGATACAGGATCGAATTGCCGCGTTGATTCACAAATTCCGCTTCGAAGCCGATGGGAGCCTGATTGGCGAGAATTTGCATGTAATGGTCAGTAATCCGGCTCAGCAATGAGCGCGGTGGGACATCGGACAGCCGCTCAATATGGCCCTCTGCGCCGCATTCTGCCGCCAGCTTGTCGCCCAGATATTGGACCACGGGATCATCGATACCGGTGGAAAAATCGAGCAACACGCTGCTTGGGCCGAAATCGGGCAGGTCGTTCGGCTCTAGATCTTCGATAGAGGGGAAGGTCGCATCGCACAGCAGGCTCGCCCAATGATTATAGGCGCGCACTTGCATGCGCCGCTCATCTTGACCGATTGCCTCTGGCGGCAATTCGCGCACGTTTTCCGTGTCGCGCGATGTGTCCGTGTCTTGCGCACTGGAATCCCAGTCCGGGCTGTCATCAGCCGGAAGTCCGGTATCGAAAGTGCCCCGCAAATTGTCCATGGTCGGCCCTTATGCCTCTTGATTAAAGCTTATCGGGACCGGTTCTGGAGCTACGTGGTAAACATCGCGTTAAGTTGTGCGGGAAAGTTGTAAGACTTTGAAAAAGAGGTCTCGGGAGAAGAGGATCGCTACAGGAAATAGCGCATCTTGATCGTGACACTTTGCGATGCAGAGCCGACGGAAAAGACCGCATCGTCCCAATCAGGCGGGGCCATGCGAACAGGCGCATCGCGAGAGAAACCATAGCCTTCACGTGGCGCCATGCCCAAAACGCGATTGGCTTTGCCGTCCTCATTCTCATCATGCAGCAACGCGATGGCATAATCGCCCGGCTCCACATTGGTGAAGCGGATGGTGACATTGTTGCCTGCACGCACAACGGTGCGATGCGAATTGGGGTCGCGAACACAGCGCGGAAAGACGCTTTCCACCGTGGTCATACAGGCGCGGATCACGCCGTCAGTGTTGCGCAGATCGGTAACGGTGATTGTGATCGTCCCGGCGGCGGCGGGTGCAGCTGCGCTCGCAAGGCCAGCACCAACTGCAAGCATGGCTAGGCGCTTCATACGCCGACCTGTGCGCCGGGTTGATCCGGCACGAGCCGCTGCGAAAAGCCGCGATCGGTCCCGCAAACGCGGTCCCAAAACCGAAAATACAGTCCAAAATTGCATCCGTAATCCTCATGATGCTTTTCGTGATGGCTAGCCGATATCACCCATCGTCCCAACGTTGAATGAACAAAGCGGGCAGGCAACACCTCCCAGCCCATATGATTGATCACGCCCATAATGGTCGCGATGCCCAGTACCAGCCCCAGCATCGCCAAATGGATCGGCACGACAAAGACGAGGATGGGCACGAGTATCGCCCCGCTGAGCGATTCAAGCGGGTGAAAACTCATCGCAGTCCATGCCGTTGGCGGGCGGCTTTTGTGGTGCACCGCATGGGCCAATTGAAACAGCGCCGGGAAACGATGCATCGCCCGATGGCTCCAATAAAACCAGCTGTCTTGCGCAAACAGATAAAGGAACACCGATAACGGCAGATACCACAACGGATAGGCCCCCCATTCGGTGTAGAGCAGCGAGAAACCATGATGGTTCCACAACCAGAACACCGCACCCGCTGGCGCGCCATAGATTAGCGCGGCGATAAGCGAATACCGGATCTCTGTCGCAATCTGTCGATCTTGGCCCGAATACAGTCCGGGTTTCACTAGCCGCGTCATCCAGGCAAACACCCCGCTCGCCATGAAATATCGCAACGCCACCATCACCGCCATGGCGGTGCCCGCTACAAGAAAGGCGAGCCAGATCGGCGTGTCAGCGGGGATCATCCGTTAAGGTATGACGCAAAAAGGGGTGATGCGACAAGCCCAAGGCATGCAGCCCCTATCCCTCGCCGCCGAAAGTCGCGCATTGCGGGTCCAGCATGACCGTATGCCGTCGCATCGCAATCCGTGCGAGCCGCTCAACCTGAACCTTGCGCCGCGCCGATGCCAAGGGGGCAAGCGGTGCGTGGCGCACAATTTCGCCATCATAGGCGTCGGCAACAATCACGCCGCAACTTTCCGGTTGATAGGCCAGTGTGTCCAGCGGAGCCCGGTCAAGCGTCGGGGGAACACCCCAGAAAAACCGATCGCAATAGTCGAGATAATCTGGCCATTTTGCATCGCCCAATAGGTCCCCGCGCGCCACTTTGATCTCAACAATCACGATCAAACCCTTGGCATCGACCCCCATAAGGTCCGCCCGTCGCCCGTTTTTGAGCGCAACTTCGCCAAGGCACCAAATATCATTGCGCGCAAATAGACGCATAACACCGCGCGCAACGTCGCCTGCTTTCAGCGCGTCAGTCGCAGACAGGTTCGAATCAAGTCGGGATGGTGCAACGGTTTCCATGTCCCATTGTTGGAACATACCGCGAACGCAGTCAAGCGTGTGGAGCGGTTCCGCCGGCGGAAGGGATGGTTGCCAAGATCGCTTCGCGTGCATGGTGGAATTCGCGCCACAACGCCATAGCCGGGGCGCTCGCATCATTGCCGCGCGCGTTGATCGTGCTCAAAGCGGAAAGGCCTGGCCGCATCATGGCATCGATATCGTCGATCCCACGCTCAGCCAGGTCGCGTTGCCATTCACTTGCGCCGCCCAGCGCGTCGGGAAAGGCAGCCAGTTTGCCCTCAAACGCCTCTGGGGTGAGATCGGCGGCCTTGGCTAGCAATGCGGCCGAAGCGTGCAGGTCTCGCCATCGCTGAGCCAAAGAACCGGTTGGTCGGCTTTCGCTCGCGGCTGTTTGGCGCATGGAGCGCATTTGGTTTGGTGGAAGTGCTGACATAGTCTGTATTGCCTAAGGCAGTCGGCTTGCCGAATGGTTAAAGCGCGAGCCGGAGATTGCGCGGGCGATACCATCAACCTCCACGCGCGTTGCGAATAATTCGACTGGCGTGCGCATGCGAGGCTTGCTAAGCGCCGCCGCGCCCGCGATGATGCGGTCAGGCAAGCACCCGTAGCTCAGCTGGATAGAGCGCTGCCCTCCGAAGGCAGAGGCCAGAGGTTCGAATCCTCTCGGGTGCGCCATTGTTTTTGCACGCAAATGAAAAAGCCAGCCGATGCGCGTGGCACCGGCTGGCCTCCCCATTGATCTGGGCAGCCCAGGTCAATTGGTTTTTAGAACTCAAAGCGGATGCGAACGCCGCCAGAGTGGGACTGATAATCCGATGCGAAGCGTCCGCGGTATTCTGCCCCGATGGACAGGCCGCCTTCGTTCACAAAGTCCAGACCAGCGCCGATGTCGAAACGGGATTCCGAAGCCTCATCAGTAACCAGTTGGAACGTATCAGCACCGCCATTGAAAGACGCGCCGATCGCCAGTGGATCGCTGCTCAGGTCATAGGCATAGTCGAGGCTGGCATATGGGATGATGCCCGTTTCGCTCTTACCTGCGACCTTAAGGCCAACGCGCGCTTCGAAAAATTCGGCATTGTCACTATCCAGGGTCAGATCAAGGCCGCCGGTTTCGGTGAAGGTGTCGCGTGACAGCTCTGCATAACGCAGGCCGCCATTGGGTGTGATCACCACACCAGCGGTCTCAATGTCGTAACCGGCATTGATGCTGGCATAGATACCATCAACATCGCTTTCACCAACGATCCGCGAACCCAGCGCAGTGCGGCTGTTATCGACCGAGCTGATCGAATAGCCCAGCTCAGCGTTCACAAAGGCGTTGCCCAAATCGAAGCCAGCATAGCCGCCCAATTGGAAAGCGTTGATCTCACTGGTGGCACCGGCCAATCCATCGGCATCGACGTCGATATCCGAATAGTTGAACAGTGCACCGACTGTGGCGTTCTCACCCAGCTTGGCGTCAAGGCCGAGCGTGAAACCGATTGCATCAGCGTCATAGCCTCCTTGGCTAAGGCTGGCCGCATCATGGTCTGCGTTGCGGTAGAAGGCTTGACCCCACAATCCGGTTTCTTCGCCAGCCAAGCGGTTTTGGACGAGCGAGCTTGCGAAACGCTGTGTCTCGTAAATCTCGCGGGTCACGCCGTCATTGATAGCTGGAAGCAGAGCCAAAGATGCCGTTTCAAACTCGGTCGCGGACGTGACCGAGTTTAGCGCCGCGAACACATCAGCTGAAAGACGGTTATTGGCCGTCGCAGTTGTAATCGCACTGCCGAAGCTGTTGATGTTGCCATCGACAGAAACCGCGCCAAGATCAGCCGCATCAATCGTGACCGATACCGAGCCAAGGTTGACGGTGTAGTCGACCAAGAAATCATCATCGAGCACATTTACGGTGGTGCCGTTATTGGTGAAGGTTCCGGTTTCGGTCAGTACGTCAACGGTGCTGCCAATGTCCGCAACGCCAACCTGCGTCGTGGCGATGTTCACCACGCTGCCCGCGCCGAGCACTGTGTCGCCATCAACCGCCAGCGCATCCACGCCAAGGTCGAAAGAGAGCGTGCCGTTTGCAGTGAGGCTACCTTCAATGGAGCGTCGGCCATCAACCGTCACAACGCTGGCTGCATCGGTCGATACTGCGACCGAGCTCAGAACGTCGCCGGTCAATGCAAAGTCGCCGACACCGATGCTGAGCGTGTCAGCAAAGGCGGATCCGACAAAGTTGCCGTCCAATGCGCCGCCATTCTGCACGAAGTTGAGCGCACTCAAGGCTGCCGATGCATCCACTGCATTAACTGCGCCCGTGATTGTGCCAGAGTTGGTGATAGTTCCGGTAAAGCCCACGTTCTCAACCAAAAGACCTGCGCCCGTTTCCGAAGAAATTGTGCCGGAGTTGGTGATGTCGCCTGCAACAGAGACGCCATTGACGCCGGAGAACAGACGCACGCCTGAGCTATCGCCGCTTGGCAAAGCGTCACCGCGACCATCGATGGTTCCGGTGTTGGTCAGGCTGAATGTGCGAAGGTCGCCATCGGCCGCACCCAATTGGAGCGATACACCTGAGCCTGCAACAACAGCATCGATCGTGCCATCGTTGTTGACTGTGAAGTTGTTCGCTGTGGCGTCGGCATAGACCGTGCCGTTGCGCTGTGCCCCGGTGCCCAGGATTGAGCCGCTGTTGTTCACGGTAAGCCCGTTGCCATCAATGTTCAGCGCGCGACTTCCCGAAGAAATCGTTCCGGAATTGTTGACGATCGCATCGCTGAAATCGCCGCCGCCCGCTGGCGTCGGGTTGCCGAAATACAGGCCGTTTTGAACGCCAGAGATCGTGCCGCCTGCTTCGTTGGTCAGTGCACCTTGGAAGCTCACACCATTGACGAAGCGAATGCCCGCTGCGGTGCCTTGTGTGCTTTCAGAGGCAATTGTGCCTGAGTTGGTGATCGTGCCGGTGAACAGGCCAGTGGTTGAACCATCCAGCAATCCGCCAACGCGGGTGCGCTCAAAGCGCAGGCCATCGCCTGCCGTCGGCGCGCCAGCGCCTGCTTGACCACGGCCCTGAATGGTTCCGGCATTGGTGATATCGAAATCGTTGCCTTCCGCGCTCAGCTCAACAGAGAAGCCAGCGCCCTCATTGCCCATTCCAGCATCAATGACGCCGGTGTCGAGGTTGTTGAGCTCAAAGTCCTGCGCAGTGCTGTCCGCATAAACCGTGCCGTTGCGCTGGTTTGCGCTGCCAAGGATGGTGCCGGAGTTGTTCACGACAAGGCCAGTGCCATCGATGTTCAGTGCGCGGCTGTCCGATGAAATCGTGCCGAGATTGTTCACAACACCGCCAGTGTGATCAGCGTCATTGCCGAAATAGAGGCCGTTTTGAGCGCCAGAGATCACTCCGGTCGCTTCGTTGGTCAGGGTGCCCTGGAAGCCGATGCGATTGGCGAAACGGATGCCTGCAACGGTGCCTTGGGTGGATTCTGAATTGATGATGCCAGAATTCGTGATGTCGCCTTCATAGACATATTGAGGAGCAAGGCCTGGTCCGAAGAAACGGATACCGTCGCCCGCAGTGCCGCCCATTGGCGATGCTTGACCGCGACCTTGAATGGTGCCGGCATTGGTGATTGCACCGCCACGAGGCGCGCCGCCGCCGCCAACTTCGATCGCGATACCAGCGCCTTCTACACCGGCATCGATTGATCCGCTTGCGGAGTTGTTGATGGTGATATTGTTGGACGTGCGGTTGCCATAAACGGCGCCGTTGCGCTGGCTACCAGTGCCCAAGATGACGCCATCATTGTTGAGCGTTGCAGCGGTGCCGTCGAAGTTGACGACGCGCGAGTCTGCTTCGAGGCGACCGGTCGCTGCATTGTTGATGATCGCGCCGGTTGTGCCTTGGTTCACTTGAACGGTTTGAGTGACTCCAGTTGTCGCGAGCGTGCCCGCATTATCAACGGTCACGTCATTGTTCGCAACAACGACAACGGGTGCGCCGTCGACTGTGCTTGAAACGCCTGCTGCGGCGGTGATGGTGTCGCCATCGGCGGCGGAGGTTACAGTCGCATTGTCGCCGTCATTGATAACTTGCTGAGCGTGCGCGCTGCCCGCGACGAAGAGCGCGAGTGAAGAAGAAGTGAGTAACAAACGGCCTGCTGTCAGAGCCGTCTTTCTGTTGTTGGGGGTTGTCATTGTGCTGCCTTTCGATTTTCCAAAATTGGACGAAGGCAGATCAGGGGGTGATGCGCCTTCGAGGCAGTCATTTATGGTGCGATTTCCAGCCTGTATAATACAAGTTTACGATGGCTCCGATAAGCGAAAGTTATCACCTAAGCATATGATATTGTTGATATAAAATGTGAAAAACACAAGCGGCCGACTTGCGTTTGCAAGCCGGCTTTTGCGGTGTCATTTGGGTGCTTTGCTTGGCTGTTCGAAGCTTATCCCAAAGGGGTTACATTCTCAGGTGGATGACTGCGAATTTGATCGCACAATGCCATCAAAATATGTTCACGCGGACACCCTTTGCGCGACACAAAGCCAATGTCACGTGCGTAGTCGTCACCTTGGATTTCAACGAAGCGGATATCGGGATTAGCCTGCTCTAAAATTGGCCGGGCGAGCATTGGCATAAGCGAACACCCGACACCTTGGGCCAAGTAATGTGACACCGTTAGCAAATTGCCTGCAAGCGTATTGTGCGGGACATCAATCCCGATGTTCTCCTCACCACACAGAGCGATAGTGTCAGCGCGCAAGCAATGCTCATCAGGCAACAAAAGCAGTTCTTCGATCGGAATGTCACAAGCCGCAATTGATCCAGAATTTGCCAACCGGTGCGATTTGGAAACGACCAAAAGCAAAGGCTCACGAAAAATAGGCGTGAACTTATATCCAGACATCTCAATTGGGCCGCTAACCAGCGCCACATCAATCATCCGTTGTTCAAGTTCCGTCATCAGCGTCGCTGTGGGTTGCTCACGATAAATTGTCGTCAGTTCGTCCGACAGCACCTTGATCGATCCGCTGATGTACGGGACGATAAAAGGGGCAATTGTGGGGATCATGCCCAACCGCAGCGGCGCAGCGAGCGGGTCACGATATTCGGCGGCTGTGTCGGTGAGACGCTGTGCTGAATAAAGGACGTCCTTGGCTGTGGCGACAATGCGGACGCCGGCATCTGTTGTCAGCACACCGTTATTCGTCCGCGCGAACAACTCCACTCCCAACAGCTCTTCCAGCTTCTTCACCTGCGAAGACAGTGCGGGCTGACTCACGTGACACGCCTCTGCCGCCTTGCCGAAATTGCGATAGCGATCAATCGCTGTAACGTATTCGAGATCGCGAAGATTCATGGAAAGCCCCTCTGTTGCAAAGGTTCCTTCGTTCGAAAACGGCCTCAGGTTACAAATTGGATGCGATTTCTCTTGGAGCGCTTGTTGCACCGGCATTTCTAATCGGGCTTGAAATTGGTGCTAATCCCTTGTTCAAGCCGTTTCATAGATAAACCCACTCTTTCGACGGCGCTTTGCTCCAACGGCATCCGCCCGGCTCGAATATGAAAGATATCGTATGACCCCCTCAAAACTGACCACCATCCTTTCAACCGTTTCCGCTGCCGCGCTGCTCACTGGGTGCGCGACTTACAATCAAGGGGCCGATATGGATCCAATCGCAGACGCTCAGGCGGCGCAGGATTATGCGCCTGAAATCCCTCAAGGGACCGGCTATTTCGCTAGCGAAAGCGCGCTGCCGTTCCATGCTCCCGACTTCACTCAGATATCCGAAGCCGACTATGTGCCCGCCTTTGAACAGGGCATGGCGATCCAAACTGCCGAAGTGCAGGCGATCATCGACAATCCTGCCGCACCAAGCTTTTCGAACACGATCGTCGCGCTGGAACAATCGGGCGCGATGTTAGGCCGGGTCGCTCGGACATTCTTCCAAGTCACTGGCACAAACACCACCGATGGCCTGGATGCGATCAACACCGACATTAGCCCGCGCCTATCCGCACATGGCGACAGCATCACGCTGAACCCGGCGCTGTTTGCGAGGGTGAAGGCGGTCTATGACAACCGCGCTGCTATGACGATGACGGTTGAGGATGCTCGGCTGCTTGAGACCACTTATGACAGCATGGTTCACGCAGGTGCGCTTTTGACAGAGAGCGAGCGGGAGCAGGTCAAAGCGATCAACACACAGCTTTCGACGCTCACGACCGAGTTTGGCCAGCTTGCGCGCGACGCGATGGCGGATCAGCCGCTGATCGTGGACACTCGCGCCGAATTGGCTGGGTTGTCTGATGCGGATATTGATGCTGCGGCGGCTTTTGCGGCTGAAAAAGGGCAGCCGGGCAAGTTCGCGATTGCTCTGCAAAATACAACGCAGCAACCTTTGCTCCCGACGCTGGAAAACCGGACGACGCGCGAACGGCTGTTCAAGCTGAGCCATGACCGCGCCGATGGCACCAATGCGGTCGATACGCGCGATCTGATTGCTCGGATTGCCCTCTTGCGCGCTCAGAAAGCTGCTCTGTTCGGCGAGGCGGACTGGGCGAGCTACACCATGTATGATCGCATGGCGAAACAGCCCAAAACCGCGCTTGATTTCATGGAGCAGATGGTCCCGGCACTCGCCGCGACACAGCGGCGCGAGGCAGAAATGCTGAACGCCGCGATCCGCGCTGATGGCGGCGATTTCACTGTGCAACCATGGGATTGGTATCGCTATGCCAACCGTATCAAGGCCGAGCAATTCGACCTCGATGAAGATGCAGTGATGGAATATTTCCAGCTTGAGCGCGTGCTCGAAGACGGCATCTTTCAGATGGCCAAAGAACTGTACGGCCTCAGCTTTGAACGCCGCAGCGACATTCCCGTCTACCACCCCGATGTGTGGGTCTACACCGTGTTTGAGGAAGACGGGTCCGAGCTTGGCCTGTTCTACTTCGACCCGTTCCAGCGTCCTTCTAAACGCGGCGGCGCTTGGATGGGCAACTTTGTCGATCAAAGCGATATGACGGGCAACAAGCCGGTCATCTACAACGTGCTTAACATCCCCAAAGCCGCCGAAGGCGAAGTGCAGCTCGTCAGCTTTGATTGGGTCAACACCGCGTTTCACGAATTTGGCCACGCGGTGCATGGCCTGTTCGCCGATCAGCGTTATGAGAGCCTGTCGGGAACCGCCACAGCGCGCGATTTTGTCGAATATCCCAGCCAAGTGCACGAGATGTGGGCGACATGGCCCTCGATCCTGTCAAACTATGCCAAGCACTACGAGACCGGGGAAACCATCCCGGCGGAAATGATTGATCGGATTGAGGCAGCGTCGAAGTTCAATCAGGGGTATGACTTCGGCGAAGTGGTCGAAGCGGCATTGCTCGACATGAAGTGGCACGCACTGACCCCAGAAGAGGCGCAGGCTCTGGTCGGCAATCCCGATGCGGTCGATGCTTTTGAGCGCAGTTCGCTGACGGATCTGGGGCTTGAGATCGATCTGGTGCCGCCCCGCTATCGCAGCACCTATTTCAACCACATCTTCTCGTCGCCCGCGGGCTATTCCGCCGGTTATTACAGCTATTTGTGGACCGAAATGCTGGACCGGGACAGCCGCAAATGGTTCCGCGAAAATGGCGGTCTGACGCGTGCGAATGGTGAGCACTATCGCCAAACCGTGCTGAGCCGGGGCGGGACGATGGACTATTTCCAAATGTTCGAAAATTTCGCCGGTCGCCAACCCAATGTGCAACCCATGTTGGAGGCGCGCGGCCTGACTGACAGCGAATAGGCTTCAATCGACCTCTAAACCCCTCAACTCTTTTTGGTTTTCGCACCAGAAGGTTGAGGGGTATGATTTACAACTTGTAAACCACCCCTAAGTATTAACCATGGGGTGAAACAGGGAATACACCTTAGCCGATCGCTGCGTGCGGTCGCTGCCATCGTATGCGCGTGGGCCGCAAGTCTTACGGCTGCACCCGCGCTGGCTCAGGACGATGGCTGGACATTCGACCCTGAGGCTCGCATCGAAATTGGCGCAATCAGCGCAGAAACCACAGCGCGGGATGGTGATTTCGTCCTGAATGGTGATGGGATCGTCTTTCGCGGTCAGATCAGTGCCGAATTGGGTGATAATGACACCCGGTTTCGTGTGGAAGCGGACCGGCTGGAAGTCATTCGGCTGGACGAGGATCGCAACGACTATAATCGTGACCGGCTGACTGTTGCGGCGGAGCAAGATTTTGGGCCGGATTTCACGGTTCAATTGCGCGGTCGCTATACTGATGATCTGATCACCGTGGAATCGGCCAATACGGACGAATTGCACGCCTCTGCGCGAATTGAATATGAGCCGACACGCGCGCACCGTTTCCGTGTTCGCGGGACGTGGCGAGAGCGCGACTATGACAATGGCGCCGCGCCGCAGACCAAAGGGAACGGTCCGCGCGTGGATGCCCAATATCGTCACCGTTTGGGGCGCTACAATTACATTACATTCGATCTACGTGCAGAATCGATCACATCCGATGATCCCCAGCGCGGGTTTGAGCGGCAATCGGCCAAGGCATCCTACACCCATCCCATCACGCCCGATTTGCGCATTCGCCCTGCGATTGAGGTGATCCGCACTGAGTTTGATGGACGTCTCGATGCAGCCGGTGATCGGCGCGAAGACACTCTGATCGCACCAGAGGTGAAGGTCATGTATTGGCCCGACAATTGGCGGGTTGAAGCGCAGGCGAAGTACATATTCTCAGACAGTAATCTGCCTTCGCGGGAACGCGAAGGCTACCGTCTGACCGTGGCGGTTGGGTATGCTTTCTGACCTGATCGCCCGTTTTCAGCGCGCTCGTGAGCGTGCCACGCCGCAAGTAAAGCGGCCCTTTTACATAGGCGTCGCCGTTACCCTCGGGCTCGGCCTTTTGGTGCTGCTCGGTCTCCTTAACACCGAATACTTCTTCGCATCTCCAGATGCGTTCGGTGACGTGGCGGCCTCACAGGCGATTTGGGGTCTGAAGCCATCCAACCTGATGATGGTGCTGCCGCTGGGCGCCTTCCTAGTGGTGCTTGCGCGCAGCTTTGTTGGCATGAGCGCGTTTGGCCTGTTCACACCGATGCTCATCACACTGGCCTTCCTTCAGGTGGGTCCGATTATGGGTCCGATCGTCCTCTCGTCAGCCATTCTGGTTGGCATGCTGGCAGCGCCGTTACTGCTCAAACTCCGCATGACACGGGTTGGCTTCCTGGGCGTTCTGATCTCGGTTGTTGTGCTGGTTCTGGCCGCACTCCAGACATTTCTTGGCACTGAGCTTCAGGTTGACGCCTTCCCGGTGGTTGTCGTTGCGCTGGTTGTCGAGCGTTGGGGGCGGCTCTGGGAGAAAGATGGGCCTTGGGTTGCGGCAAAAACCGCGTTCAACACCTTCTTCCTCGCAATTGTCATCCAGTTTGTGATGGTCTCGCACTTCGCATTGCTGTTGATTGAGGCGTCGCCGCTTTTGATGCCAGCCTGTATGGCGGTCGCGATTGCGATTCTTGGTCGATATCGAGGTCTGCGTTTGTCCGAGATTGGGCGCTTTGCCCCGATCTGGCTGGAGCGAAGGCGCATCGCACGAGAGGGTGAAGAGAAAATTCTCACGCGCGCAGATACCGATGAAGAGTTTATCGCCGCGTGGGAAAAGGCACCTTCTCTCGAAGGGATGTGGGTGATCAATTCGGCAGAAGACCTCAACCCCAAACGACGAAGACAGGTTCCTCAACCTCGCCCCAATAGCGAGGCGCAGTTTGCGCCTCGCATTGGCGCATCTAAGCGGCCGATGAAACACAATGCGTGGATCATCCGGTCGCCGGAGGATGTCTGAGATGTTCATGGACCTAAAACGAAAATGGACGGGCAAGACGATTGAGGCCCCGGCGATCCAATCGCCAACCAATCCAATCGATGAAATCCTGGGCATCAATCTGCGCAACGCTCTGATTGCCAAATACAATCCGCGCAAAGCGATTGAGCGTGCGCGTGACAAAGTGGCAGCGAAAGTGGCGCTTGAGGCAGCGGGAATTTCTTGCACGCGAACAATCGCAGTGATCGAGGATTACGGCACTTTGATGCGCTATAAGCCGTCTAAAGAATTTCCCGATGCTTGGGCGATTAAGCCAGCTCGTGGGTCACAGGGTGATGGCATCTTGCTGGCTGTCCGGCGTGAAGGCGATGTTTGGTATAAGGGGTCTGGAACGCCGCTCACCGAAGAGGACGTCATCAATCACCTGCGCAAAGTGGTCGATGGTCACTTTTCTGGCGACACTGAACCGCAAGATGCGGCGCTGATCGAACCCCTTATCGTGGCAGATCCCGGGCTGGCCAATCTGGTGCCAGAGGGCCTGCCCGATTTGCGTGTGATTTGTCTTCATAATGAACCACTGATGGGGATGGTCAGGCTGCCGACCAACCAATCAGATGGCAAAGCCAATTTGCACCAAGGCGCCATCGGTGCAGGCGTTTCGTTAGAGACGGGACGGATCACCCGTGCATTGCAAGGCGGCAAGCCGATCACGCATCATCCTGACACTGGGTCGCGGTTGGTTGGCTTCGAAATTCCCAAATGGGACCGGGTTCTCGACATGGCCAGCAGATGCGGCCCGGCTGTGGGACTGGGCTATAGCGGTGCTGATATCGTTTTGGACGAGAATGATGGGCCACTGGTGCTGGAGGTCAACGCGCACCCTGGGATTGAGATTCAGAACATCAATCAGCTCGGCCTGAAGGCGCAGATGCACCATGCGGGCGAGGATTTCCGCTAAACGCTCGTGTCGCTGGCGCGCGCCAAGCTGACCCATTGGTAAATACTTGTAACTTTCAGCACAAATGCTTGCGGAAGTGCCCATTAAGAGTTGTATCATGGCCTTCGAGGGCAGCGGGCTGGCTTTTGGCCTGCGGACCGGAACACCGGTAATCAACGAAAGAGCATAGGCACCATGAGAATCGCAATCGCAGATGACGATCCCGAACTGTTGGAGCAGTTGGGCAACGCAATCGACAGCACACCGCATCAATGCGAACGGTTTCGGTCGGGGACCGAGCTTGGCACGTTCCTGAAACGGGAAACGTGCGACGTTGTTCTGGTCGATTGGAATATGCCGGGTCGCACAGGACTTGAGCTCGTCCAATGGGCCACATCAAGTCTACAAAACCCGCCCGCCTTCATCATCCTGACGAGCCGCGCTGATAAAGCTGACGTTGTCAAAGGGCTTGAGGCCGGGGCAATCGATTATGTCGTTAAACCTGAGAGCGAAGAGGTCATTCTCGCGCGGATAGAGGCGGCCTACAGGCGGCTTAACGCCGGAGGTCCGGAGCGGTTTGGCAAGTTTGGTCTTTATGAAATTGACCGGATCACCAAAGAGGTGTCGCGCGGGGGTGAGCAGCTTAAACTCACAAACAAAGAGGCGGATCTGGCGATCCTGTTTTTTGACAATCTCAACCGGCCTTTGTCGCGTGCCTATATCTTTGGCGAGGTCTGGGGCAGCGTGCCCGAAGTGGAGAGCAGAACGCTCGATTTGCACGTCTCGCGCATCCGTTCAAAACTGGAACTTCGCCCAAAACACGGATTTGCAATTCAAACAGTCTTCGGTTTCGGCTATCGCATGGACAAGATAGTCGACAATACCGAGGAAATGTGACGCCAAAACGCCTAAAAATCTCGAAAACTGACCAAATTTCGAAACGTGGTTTGTGGGCGCGCAGTGTAATCGCTTGCGGCTGTTTGGCTCTGTCTGCGTGCTCGGTTTCCGCTCCTTTGACGGTGCGGTCGACTACGGGCACGGCTACTACCGGACCTGCGAAAGTTGTTTTGTCTCTGCCTGATGATGGCGGCGAGACGCTTAAAGGCCAGTTTGCTGGCGCATTGCAGCAATCGTTTTCGGGGCGCGGGTTGGCGGCGTCTGATGGCGGATTGATAGCGGACTACGCGATTTCAATGGGCCCTGCTGAGATTGGGCTTCAGCAGCCACAGGATGAGGCTGAACGGTTGGAGCGTGATCCAGAGTGGATTGTCCCGCCCCGCCGCGCTCGACGATTTGATAAATGCGAAGCGCAAGAGCTGCGCGGCACGTTGTTGTTGCTGGATCGGACGAGCGGCGCTGTTACCTATCGCGGGCAAGGCACGCTTGTTGAGTGCGATTTTAGCGATGCTGAAATTGCTGAGCTTGCCGACGGCTTGGTCGCAGATTATCTCACCAAATCAGGTAATTAAAGCGGCGTAAGGCTGCTTATTGCCCCAGTGAAATCGTAAATTTGGTCCCCGCACCCGGCGTAGAGGCGACCTCGATTGTGCCCTGATGCGCGTCGACGACTTTCTTCACCAGCGCCAGACCCAGTCCGGCGCTTGGCCCGGCATCGGTGGCGTGCGCGCCGAACCGGGCAAAGGGGTCTTTCACCCGCGCCTCGGGCAAGCCTGCCCCTTCATCAGACACGCTGATCTGATGCGACGCGTCGCCATGCGCTGATAGTCCGACGGTGATGGTCGAGTGTTCGGGCGAGTACTTCACCGCATTGCCGATCAAATTGTCCATCATCCTCGCGATCAGCGACGCATCAACATCGGCGAAGCACGGTTCGCCCGGCAATTCTTGTTCGATGGCAATGTGCTTTGCCTCTGCCAGCACATAGGCGCGGTCGCAGGCTTCTTCGATCAGCGCGCTGATATCGCTGTCTTCGAGTTGCAATTCCGGGCTTTCCAGGCGCGCCAGTTGCACAAAATCATCCGCCAGTTTGAGCGTCCGGTTCGCCTGTTTGCGGATGCGGGTCATTGTGTCGCAATTGGTCGGTGCATCGGCTTGTTTGCGGGTCAGGCCAATGATGGCCACCTGCGGCGTGCGCATATCATGCGACAGGAATTCGAGCATCTGCTTGCGCTCCTGATCAAGCCGCCGCAGCGCAGTGATGTCGCGCAGTGCCAGAATATCGCCGGTGAGATCATCCTCTTCCGGAGACCCCAAATGCGAGCGCGCGATGAGGAACGTGCGGCCATCCTCAGTCATCAACTCCGTCGCATCGCGTTGCAAGGTGGCTCTGCCAAATGCGAACAATTCGGTCAGCGACAGGGGTTCGTGCTCCTCCCATCCGGGGAAGAGCTGGTCTGCCTTACCATTCAGGATTTGCACCGCGCCGCTATCGTCTATCACGATCATCGCATCGGGAGCGGCCTCGATCACTTGGCGAATATAGCTCAACGATCCTTGAACCGAATGGATCAACCCGCGCACCCGATCCACTTGGCGTGCAACATATTCCATGCCGCGCCCCTGTTCGACAGCCTCATTGGTGCGGACCAGACGCGCAGCCTCACGATCAAGATAGCGGCTGACATGGTTGAGCCGGCGCCAACTCCAAAGCGGATAGGCAAGCGCGATGACAATGATCGCAGGCACCACCGGCAGCCACAACCAACCCAGCGCGAGCATGCTGATGCTGGTCGCGATCAACACCCCGACAAGCGCAATCGCGACATACAGACCCCAACGTGGGGAGAGATACCAAAAGGTCGCGAACAGCACGAGCAGAGCGATGACCGCGATGGCGTTTTGCCACAACGCGCCAATGGGCGTGATCACAGATTTGGTGATCAGCGCATTGATCAAATTCGCCTGAGTCTCGATCCCCGTCATCAATCGGACTGTGTCATCGGAGACCGAGTATCTATCGCCCATCCCTTGTGCGGTTGCGCCAATCAGGACGATTTTGTCTTCGAAGAATTGCGGCGGATATTCCCCATTGATGACGGCGCTTGCCGAATAGAAATTGGGCGCATCATCGGGTTGGAATGTGATCAATGCGCTAGGGCCATGCTCGCTCGCTGCGTCCGGTTCACCGAGCATATCCAGCACCTGCACGGCAAGGTGCGGAAAATCGCCCTGATCGGTGCTGCGCATCAAATCAAAGCGGCGCAGGATGCCATCAGGATCGGGCTCTGCCGCGACATGGCCAACTCGTGCGGCGGTTTGAAATTCGGGCAGAGGATAGAGCGGATCTGTGCCCTCGGTCGCATCAGTGCGATCTTCGAATGTGTGCGGCAACGCGACATTGCCATTGCGGCGAAGAGCCTCGGCCAGCGCAGCGTCGTCTTCCGGCGCGCTGTTTTCCAAGAACAGGATATCGAGCACAACGATTCGCGCGCCCGCGTCGGTCAATCGGTCGAGCAATTGCGCATGGCGCGCCCGCGGCCATGGCCATCCGCCAATCTCGGCCAGGCTGCGATCATCAATCGCAATGATCTCTATATCCTCGGACGGCGCAGGCCGGGCAAATGCTGACACATTGTCGAGCAATTGATTGTCGATGCGCTGTGTCAGGTCGCTGGATTGAAGGAATATTGCAGCCGCAATCGACAGCGCAAGCAACACCGCCCATTCACCAAATAACCGGATCGCGCTCATCCCTACGCCCCTAGCGCAGCATCAATCTGAGACAACCAGCGTTTGCGGCGCCCCCCAAACTTTAATCAGGCCCTCTTGCGGATCTGTGCTGATCGCGGCGACGCGCCATTGATAACGGGCGGGGGCAAGATCGGTCAGGGCCAATTCGGTAACTGACAATCCCACTTCATCAACCAACAGCACATCCGGCGCATCCTCAGACCACATCTGGAATGCAAAAGTGACAGGCGCGCTGCCGTCCTCGCTGCTCTGAGCGAACCAAGCGAAGGTGTATCCGCTATCATCTATCGAAGCGGCCGCTGATGCGCCCACGCCCAATTGCTTGCGCAGGAAGGGATAGGCCTCCGATTGTCCTTCAAGGCCGCTTTGCGCAATCGCTCTGGCTCGGACAAAATAGCGGCCATCGTCGAGCGCAGGGAACGATGTTTCCTCGGTGTCGATCACGCGCTCGCTCACCACGTCAACGAACCCTGCATCCCTGGCGAGTTGCACGCGATATCCGCGCGCGCCCGCCACTGGCTCAAGCGCGAAATCGAGCGTCTCGCCCGTTTGGATCGCGCCCGGATCACTAACCGCTGGTGCTGGCAGCAGTTCTTCTGGTGGATTGACGCCCGTCGGTGTGCTGGCGATGCCAAAACCTGCGGGCGCGGCGCGTTCTTCGTCACCTGCTGCCACGTTGACGGCACCTTCGGTAACTTCGGTTAGGCTGAACTCGCCGCTTTCCGGGTCAAACCCGATGCGAAAATCGGTGCCGCGCACCGCTGTTACTGCAAGCGGTGTGCGCATTTGCAAGCGGTCCTGATCGTTCAACGAAGGCGAGGAGATGTTGGCCCGCCCGCGTGTGATGAGAAAGTCGACATCCAGCGCGTTGCCCAAAGTGTAACGGCGCGATCTTTTCAATTGTGCCGCCGTGTTAGAGGGCAGGGAAATTCGGCCTCCGAAACTTGTATTAAAAGTGATGAACCCGTTGGCGCGGGTCACGATGCGATCATTCACGGACAGCTGTTGATTGCGCTGCGGGGCCTGACCATCAATCGTGACGGGGCCGGAGAATGTCGCAACGCTTAACCGGACATCGCGATAGGCAAGCAGACGGCGCGGGATCCGCAAAGTGCTGCCAATGCGCAACCGGCGCGGGTTGCTGATCCGATTGAAACGCTGGACCTGCCGGGCGCTTTGCTGGTTCACCAGATAACGCTGAGCGATGCCAAGCAGCGTGTCATTAGCCTCAATCTTGTAAGTCACATAGTCAGAGCCATTCGCCGCAAGCGGTGCGGACAGGCACGAAATCAGCACAATGCAGCTGCCGACAATCAGGGCTTTGAGATTTTTCACGAGGCCAATCACCTTCCTTGGATCTTCTCCACATTCGCACAGACAGGCGCGAGCGACCAGTAGAGAGCGGCGCAACTTACAAGAAATTACCCCGCTCGCTATCCGTCAAACCCGTTTTCAATATACTCAATTGCGCATCCGGCCAGCATGGCAACGCCGCGCGGCAAAGCGGTTTCATCGACATGCATGCGGGGCGAGTGGATAGCGCAGCATTGGCTCCAATTGTCGCCATCAGGGGCCACGCCTAGGAAGAACATCGCGCCGGGCGTTTTTTCAAGGATGTAGGAGAAATCCTCCGCTCCCATGATCGGCGCTGGCAAATCGTGCCAGGCATCTTCGCCATCTGTGGCAATGCCGCGCGCGACTTTTTCGCCAAGCCGCACTGCGCGATCATCGCATAGGGTGACGGGAAAGCCGGGCACAATCTCGCAACTGGCTTCCACGCCATACGCCTTTGCGGTGTCGCGGGCGGTCTGTTCCAGCAGCGCATGCGCTTTGTCGCGATGCTCATGCGAAAGTGTGCGGATGGTCCCTTGCAAGATGGCATCATCGGGAATGACGTTGAAGGTCGTGCCGGCTTCGATCTTGGTCACGGTGATCACAACCGCACTAGCCGCGTTGAATTTGCGTGTTACCATCGCCTGCACTGCGCTAATGATGGCGGCGGCTGCTGGCACGGGATCGGCGCAGTCATGGGGCATGGAGGCATGACCGCCTTTGCCCGTGACCGTGATGGTGAATTGGTCTGCGGCAGCCATTAACGGCCCTGACTTACCCGCCAATACGCCGAATTTCGCATTGGGCATGATGTGCAGGGCAAATGCGGCATCGGGCAGCGGATCGATCAAGCCATCTTCGAGCATGAAGCGCGCGCCGTGGTGCCCTTCTTCGCCCGGCTGGAACATGAAGTCGACCGTGCCCGCCAATGTGTCCTGCTGAGCTGCCAAAACCCGCGCCGCGCCCACCAGCATCGCCGTATGCGTATCGTGGCCGCACGCATGCATACGGCCTGGAATGGTGGATGCGAATTCGAGGTCCGTTTTCTCATCCATCGGCAGCGCATCCATGTCACCGCGAAGCAGCACACGTGGCGCATCCAAGCCCGCTTTCGCCCCTTTCAACGTGGCGACCTGACCTGTTGTGGATGTACCAGAGCGCCATTCCAAAGGTAGATCGGCCAACGCCGCTCGGACCTTTGCCATCGTCATAGGACAGTGCAGCCCCAGCTCAGGTTCGGCATGGATGGCGCGGCGCAACGCCACGATGTCGGGTTGAAGCGCACGGGCGGCATCGAGCAGGTGATTGGTCAGCATGGCAGCAGAGTAACGCGTCACAGCGCGGATACCAGCGAGAAAAGCGGCACAATGTGCTCTCAAAACACCGCTCGTCGTGCTTTCACGGCTGACTGTCGGAGAATTCAACGTTTTTTGCGATTCAATGCGCAGATGTGGTGTAACCCAATACTGGCGCAGACCGAATGTTGCTTGAGTTGACTAACATCAAGGTAGCATTTTTACGTTACGTTACCTAAAGGACCGACATGGCTACGCCGATCTATCAGTTTGAACAAATGCCGCGTGCTTCTGCCCATGAGGGCATTCGTGCGCGTGCAAGACGGGAACGGGTAGAGGGCGAAGCGCCGCGAGTGGGGGTGATTTATAACCCTCGCAGCCACGGCAACCAAGGCGCTGATTTCGACTGCGGGATCTGCCCTGATGTCCACATTGCGCAGCCCGGCGACCGTTCGGCTCTGCCCAATGCGCTGGCTGATTTTGCGGCAAACGGTATCGATTTGCTTGTCATCAATGGCGGCGATGGAACAGTGCGCGATGTGCTAACCTGCGGCGCGAGTATCTTTGGCGATGATTGGCCCGCGATTGCGGTGCTGCCCAAGGGCAAAACCAACGCGCTGACTTTTGATTTGGGTGTTCCGGCCGATTGGACGCTGCAAAGCGCAATTGATGCTTTTGAAAAAGGTGGCCGGGTGCGGCGCAGGCCGATTGACGTGACACCTTTGGGTGATAGCGAAAGCAGCCGTGTGCTCGGATTTATCTTGGGCGCCGGTGCCTTCACCACGGCCACAAATGCCGGGCAAAGCGCGCATAAATTGGGCGCGTTTAACTCTATGGCTGTCGGCGTGACGACGGCATGGGGCGTGCTGCAATTGCTGTTTGCATCGCGCGAAAATCCGTGGCGCCGCGGCGCGCGCATGACGCTTCGACTGGGTGCGCAAGAGGCCCCTATGGCGCATAGCGGGCTGGGCGATCCGGAATGGCGCCAGCTCTTGTTTGCATCGACGCTCGAGAATATGCCTGCCGGAGTTAAACCCTTTGGCCATTTGCAAAAGGGCCTGAAATTGGTCGCACTCGACCAGATTAAGCGTCGGTCTGCCTTGATGGTGCCAGCGGCTCTGGGCGGAAAAATGTCCTCGCGCATGCGCGAACGCGGCATCCACCAGATCAGCGTGCCGCAATTCACGCTCGAGATTGACGATCAGTTTATCTTTGATGGCGAAGCCTTCCCGCCGGGCAAATATCGCATTGGGCAAGGGCCTGAGCTTGAATTCGTGACGCCATAAGGCAACAAGCGGGGCCGATGGCTCCTCCTATCTCTTCACTTTCGAACCGTATCGAGGCGCGACTTAGCGCGCCCGTCGTTCCTGCTGTGGCTGAGTTCGCGGCGGCCTTGGCGCAGGATGCGGGTGCGATTGCGGTTCTGTTTTACGGATCAAATCTGCGGACCGGATCGCTCGAAGGGGTGCTCGATTTCTATGTGCTGCTGCCCGGTGAACAGCGCGAGCGTATTTGGCCGCGCGTTAGCTATCATGAGCGCGAGCATGGGGACGTGACCTTGCGAGCGAAGGTCGCGACCATGGCACTAAGCACCTTCGCCGAGGCCGCATCGGGCGAGCTTTCCGACACGACGATTTGGGCGCGGTTTGTGCAACCTTGCGCGCTGGTTTGGGAGCGGGATGCGGCAGCTCGCGACAATGTGAGGCAGGCGCTCTGCAATGCGGCGGGGACGGCGGCGCGGCTGGCGGTGGCACTTGGTCCGGCGGCTGGCACAGCGGCGGATTATTGGAGTGCGTTGTTCCGCGCCACCTACAAAGCGGAGTTCCGGGTCGAAAAGGCCGGGCGCGAGAATGATATTCTCAGCGTCAATGCCGACCATTTTGCTGGGCTTCTACCGCTGGCTTTGGACCATGCCGGTATTGCCTATTCGCAAAACGGCGAACGGCTTTCACCCAGCCTGACAGCGCATGAGCGGACACGGATATTGAGCTGGTGGAAACGCCGTCAGCGCCTCGGCAAACCACTCAATTTTGCGCGTTTGGCAAAGGCTAGCACCACGTTTGAAGGCGCGGCGAAATATGCTGCGTGGAAGATTGAGCGCCACACCGGAATGCCGGTCGAAGTGACCGAATTCCGTGAGCGGCACCCGCTGCTATCGGCGCCCGGAGTGTTATGGGCGCTGCGAAAGCACCGCCGCACACAAGCGCGCGACAATTAGGTCAGATACTTCATCGTGATCGCGATGGAGCGCACGCCACCACCAACACTAAAGCGGGTTTTGTCGATGCCGGGCCGACCAAGGTTGAACACATTGATCGATGGATTGTTCGACATGCCGCCGCCATCCTGGCTGATATCGGTTTCGTTGTTGTTGTTCGCATCGTGGCGCACAGCGATCGCATAGTTGCCACTCGCAGGCACAGGCATGCAGACAGTCATGCGTCCCCGGCGCGCGGGCACTTCAATGCGGTTGAGCCAACGTCCGCTTTCCAGCCAATCGCGGCTTGTGCCGTTATAGACTTGCGCGCGGACTTTGCCGGTAGAGTTCTTAATGCCTGAAATGGTCACGCGAACCGCAGGGCCTCCGCCGGGCGCGCAAGAGCGCATATTGTTGGAAATGATATTGCGAAAATCGCTCGAACTCGACGCCTGAGCGGTAGCAGGCGCGGCGGGCATGGTTGCGCCCAATGCAAGCGCGCCTGCAACAGCAAGCCCGCCAGCCATCCTTTTGATCCCTGAATTGATAGTCATGCTTCCCTGCCTATTTGTCTTTGTTTTTTGGGTCTTTACGAAGAATTCGCCGCGCAATCACGGACATTATCTGCGCAAGAATATGGCGTGACAATGGCATTTGCGTGCTGAATTGCCCCTGAACTGGCTTGTCAGGTAACTTGGCCTAATCACCCATGCCCGCCCTCTCTCAGCCTGTGCCGGGGCGCAACACCTTGGGATTGCGGACTTGAGCGGAATGCAAAAGGGCGGGGAAAAGCACTTCACCGCCGCTTGCTGCGCGATTCGCGCGCGGAGTAAGGCTGAAACCTTAAAGGAAAGCGCTCTCCGGTTAACTATGACTGCACCCCTAATCTCTCCCTCAATCCTTTCAGCTGACTTTGCGCGGCTTGGCGAAGAGGTGCGTGCGGTTGATGCAGCGGGTGCCGATTGGATCCATATCGACGTGATGGACGGGCATTTTGTGCCTAACATCACCATCGGTCCTGACGTGGTAAAGGCGCTGCGCCCGCACAGCGACAAGACGTTTGACGTCCACCTTATGATTTCGCCGGTCGACCCGTATCTGGAGGCGTTTGCTGAGGCCGGCGCGGACATTATCACCGTTCACCCAGAGGCGGGGCCGCATGTTCACCGGACGCTGCAGGCGATCCGAGGGCTGGGTAAAAAGGCGGGTGTGGTGATCAATCCGGGCACGCCTGTCGAAGTGCTCGATAATCTGATGGACCTCGTTGACCTGATCTTGGTGATGAGCGTCAATCCCGGCTTTGGCGGACAGAGCTTTATTCACTCACAGCTCGACAAGGTTCGCCGGATCCGCGCGATGATAGAGGCGACGGGACGCGAAATTCGCTTGGAAGTGGATGGCGGTGTGAACGCTGAAACGGCGAAATTGTGCGTGGAGGCAGGCGCGGATGTGCTGGTCGCAGGATCGGCTACCTTCAAAGGCGGTCCCGATCACTACGCCGCGAATATCGCTGCGCTTAAAGGGGAAGCCTGATGGATACCCTGTTCGACGACGAGAAAATTGTCCCCGACGATACGTCAGACGAAGCAGGTGATCGCGCGGCCATTGGCCTTGGCCCTGATGAAGAGCTATTGCGTGAAGAGGCTCCATCGGCCTTTCCCGCAGAACAGATTGATAATTCGCGCGCGCTAGCGCTAACCGATGTGATCGCGCCGCGCACGCGGCCAGGCGAAGCGTTGATCCGGATGGCCTATCGCATGGGCGTGCCCGGTCACGCATTGGCCGCACCGTTCCGCCGGGCCTCTGCGATCCGGCTGCTTGCGACCGTCGACAGCCCAATCACAGGCGACCGTACCGCTGGCACCGCGCTCAGAGCGGGCCACTTCCTCGCGCATGGCGTCAAACAGCCTATCGGTCAGCTTGATTTTGGCCCCACCGCCCGGATCAGTGCCGGGCTGGAGAGGATGGTGCACAGCTTTGCATGGCTCAATGACCTTGCTGCGAGCGCGCCGCGTGCCGATTGCATCGCGGTTGCTGAGCGGATCACGACATGCTGGCTTGACGCCAATCCGGTGACTGCAAAAGGACCTGCAAAGGTTTCCAAGAAGGGGTCTGCTTGGGAGGTTGAGAACACCGGTCTGCGGCTGCTCGCGTGGTTGGTTCATGCGCCGTTGGTGTTGGCCAATCAGGACGGAGCGCTGAAGCCGCGCTTGCTCGATGCGATTGAGCACACCGCCAATTGGCTCGACCGCAAGGCTTTGCGCAGCGGCGCAGGGCTGGGTCAGGTTGCCGGCTGGGCTGCTGTGACGGCAGCGGGACTACTATTGCCCGAAGGAAAGCCGCGCAGGCTGTATGGCGAAGCGGCGCTGATCAAGTCACTGGGCGAGCTGGTTGCAGAAGATGGCGGGTCGCTTGCACGCTGCCCAGCGGCGCAAATGGACGCGATTGAGGTTCTGACCGATTTGATCGCTTGTTACGAAGCGGTGGATCGCGAGGCTCCTGAGGCATTGTGGGTGATGCGCGAATTGCTTGTGCCGCCGCTATTGGCGCTGCGTCATGGCGACGGTGCGCTGGGCAATTGGCAGGGGCAGGGCGCAATTTCGGCGGATCGGCTTTCATCCTTGATCCTCGCAACCGGCATTCGCACACGCCCACTTGATACGCCGCAGCATTGGGGTTTTCAGCGGATGCGCGGTGGGCAAACCACTGTGCAATTTGACGCAGGTCCGCCGCCGCGCGCACGGCATACGCGGTGCGGTTGTGCATCGACATTGGCGTTTGAGATGTCCGATGGTCCATCGCGCCTGATCGTCAATTGCGGTGGTTCGGCGATGGTCGGTGGGCAATTGCCTGCGCGCTTGGGTCAGGGCCTGCGCGCGACCGCTGCGCATTCGACCCTTGTGCTCGACAATGCGAACAGCACCGCGGTCTTGCTGCATGGCAAATTGGGCCGAGGCGCAGAAACGGTCGAAGTTGAACGCCGCACGATCAGCCAGAAAGGGCGCGAGGCAACCCGGATTGAGGCAAGCCATGATGGTTATGCTGCGCGCTTTGGCCTGTTGCATAACCGTGTGCTGACCCTGCGCAATGACGGCACCGAAGTATCAGGCGATGACATCCTCATCCCCGCATCGCGCAAGGGAAAGCGCGGCAAAATCGCCTTTGCGATCCGGTTCCATCTGGGGCGCGGGGTAGAGGCGCATTTAACCGAAGATGGTCGCGGCGCGAGCCTGCTGACCCCCGATGGCCGGCTGTGGCAGTTCCGCCTTCGCGGCGATGCTGCGGGCCCGGATGAGATGAAGCTCTCTTGTGAAGACAGCTTGTGGGTTGATGGCGATGGACGCCCTCACGCAACCGAACAATTGGTGATAGAGGGGCTGACATCGCGCGGCGGCGGCCAGTTTTCCTGGCTCCTCAAGAAAATGGGATAGTACCTCACATGACATCGACGATCATCAAACGGGCTCTGCTTTCGGTGTCCGACAAATCCGGCTTGGCAGAATTGGGCGCGGCATTGGCGGCGCGCGGGGTCGAATTGGTGAGCACAGGCGGCACCGCGCGCACTTTGCGTGATGCCGGATTGGAAGTCCGCGATGTCTCTGACCTCACAGGCTTCCCAGAGATGATGGATGGCCGGGTCAAAACCCTCCACCCGACGGTCCATGGTGGGTTGCTGGCTCTGCGCGACAATGATGAACATGTCGCTGCGATGGAGGCCCACGGAATTGGTGCAATCGATCTGGTGGTGGTCAATCTGTACCCGTTTGAGGCGACCGTTGCGAAGGGCGCCGAACGCGCCGAGATCATCGAGAACATCGACATTGGCGGCCCCAGCATGGTCCGCTCTGCGGCGAAGAACCACGGCTTTGTGACGATCCTGACGGACCCGGCAGATTACGCTGGTCTGGCGCAAGAGCTTGAGACGCATGATGGCGCGACCAGCGAGGCATTTCGCATTCGCATGGCTGGAAAGGCCTATGCCCGCACCGCTGCCTATGATGCGGCCATCGCCAATTGGTTTGCGTTTGGCGATGCGTTCACCCATCCGCTGGGCACAGAGGCTCTGCAAGCGACACCGTTCGTTGAGACCATGCCACTGGCGTTTAAGCGTGAGGACACGCTGCGCTATGGTGAGAACCCGCACCAATCTGCCGCTATCTATGTTCCGCAGGTTACCGGTGCACAGGGCGTGCCCCAGGCTGAGCAGCTTCAAGGCAAAGCGCTCAGCTATAACAATCTGAATGATGCGGATGCGGCGCTGGAACTGGCAGCAGAATTCGACGGCGGCGATCCGGCGGTCGTAATCGTCAAGCACGCCAATCCCTGCGGCGTGGCACAGGGTGCAACGCTTCTCGAAGCGTGGAACGCCGCGTTACAATGCGACAGTGTTTCCGCCTTTGGTGGGATTGTAGCGGTCAACACCGAACTGGACGGCGCCACTGCCGAAGCGATCGCCAGTATCTTCACCGAAGTCGTGATCGCGCCCAAGGTCAGCGATGAAGCGCGCGCGGTGTTTGCGAAAAAGAAGAACCTGCGCCTGCTCGAATGCGGCACATTGCCTGATCCGCGTCGTGGCGGCTTCTTTATGAAGACCATCGCTGGCGGCATGTTGATCCAAGGCCGCGACAATGGCGCAGTGAACGAGGCTGACCTCAAAATTGTGACCAAACGCGAGCCGACGCCGCAGGAGCTGAAGGATTGCTTCTTCGCTTGGACTGTCGCGCGCCATGTGAAATCCAACGCCATCGTCTATGCCAAAGACGGCGCGACGGCGGGTATCGGTGCCGGCCAGATGAACCGGCGCGATTCGGCTCGGATCGCGGCGATCAAAGCGCGTGAGGCAGCGGAAACCTACGAATGGACCGCACCCAAAACTACGGGCAGCGCGGTTGCCTCTGATGCCTTCTTCCCATTTGCCGATGGTTTAATCGCCGCGGCAGAGGCCGGCGCGACGGCCGTTATTCAGCCCGGCGGCTCCATCCGCGATGATGAGGTTATCGCGGCGGCGGATGAGGCGGGTCTGGCCATGGTCTTTACCGGGATGCGGCATTTCCGGCACTGATTGAGCGCCTGCGAAATGGGCGGAACAATCATAGTTTCGCTCACGTTAACCATACAATGACGGTTCGGACGTAGACGGGCGGTACGCATCTTTTTTGCGTGCCGCCCGTAACTTTTCACGACCCACAGACGTATCCTTGCACAACAGACCATTCATTTTGGCGCAAGCGCGCCGTTCCTAGATGGACCGCAAGACCGCGTTACCGAACCCAACGAGACCCAGCATGACCCTCTTTACCTCAGACCTCTATCGCAATTTCGCCATCGGCTTTGCCGCAGGAGCGTTGATGGTTGGGGCAGCGACGATTGATCAATGGGGCCCGCATCTTGAGGCTCCCGCACAGGCTTCTGAGCCGCTTTCCGCGCCGCAGCCAGCTGATGAATTTGTGATTGAACCGTTGGAGATCTCTGAATGAAACGCGCGCTTTTGCTCGCTGCCGTCCTGGCGACGGCTTTGCCCGCTACCCCTGCATTCGCTCTTGAAGACCCTGTCAACGCGCCCGCGCCGCAACGGATCGCGCGCGAAGGTGCCGGTTTAAAGACCGCAATTTTTGCGGGCGGATGTTTCTGGGGTGTCGAAGGTGTGTTCAGCCACGTCAAAGGCGTTCGTTCTGCTGAATCCGGATTTCATGGCGGCTCCGCTGCCACTGCAAACTACAACCGTATCGTGTCCGGCGGCACGCAGCATGCGGAAAGCGTGCGGATCACCTATGACCCATATGTCATCCGCTATGATGAGCTGCTGCGCATCTTCTTCTCAGTTGTAACCGACCCCACCTTGCGCAATCGCCAAGGTCCCGATGTCGGTGCGCATTATCGCAGCGCTTTGATCCCCACCAGTGCCGAACAGCGTGCGGTGGCTCAGGCATATCTCGCGCAAATGGGCAGCTCCGGTGTTTGGAACCGTCCGATTGTAACGCGGATCGAGAACCAGCGAACGTTCTATCCCGCAGAAACCTATCATCAGGATTTTATGGCGAAGAACCCGCGTCACGGATACATCGTGCGCTGGGACGCTCCCAAAGTGCGGGCGTTGCGCGCAATGTTCCCCAGCGATTATTCGGCGAGCTTCCTGCGCGACGGATAAGCCACACGGCCGCCGTCTAGCGTAACGGACATTCAGGCCCTATATTGCGCGCATGGCAACACAACATCAGCACGCTCATAAAGAGCATTCGGGCGAGGATTTGCTGCACGCGGCGCAAGCGGCATTGGTGGCAAGCGGTGAGCAATGGACGAGCATGCGCGAGTCGGTTTTTGCTGAACTCGCAAGGCATGAGCGGCCTGTCTCTGCCTATGATATTGCCGATAATCTGTCGAAATCGCGCGGAAAGCGGGTTGCACCCAACAGCATCTATCGCATCCTTGATCTGTTTGTGGCCAAGAACCTCGCCTTGCGGGTCGAATGCTCTAACGCTTACCTCGCCAACACCCATCCGGGATGTGAGCACGACTGCATCTTTTTGGTCTGCGACGAATGCGGTGAAACCAAACATGTCGATGATGAAGCGGTCAGCCGCACTGTCCGTGCTCTCGCGGCATCAAAGAACTTCAAGGCAGAGCGCCCAGTCCTAGAGATTCGCGGCATGTGCAGCCATTGCACCTGATCATGTGTGCATGATGCAACATTGAGGGTGTCGCGCCCGCCTGACGTTCGCAATTGTCACCAAATGCAGTCGTTTCGGCGACGAAGCGCCTCACAGCTGCGGTAAAGCGTTTATCGACAGTTCAGTTTCAAAGGTGTAGTGATTGTCACTATGAATTCTCCTCCTGCAACACCGCTGCTCGATCAGGTTCCAACACCGGATGAGCTTCGCCAACTCAAGCCTGAGCAATTGCGGCAATTGTCCGATGAATTGCGCGCGGAAATGATCGATGCGGTCAGTGTTTCTGGCGGGCATCTGGGTTCTGGGCTTGGCGTGGTCGAACTGACTGTGGCGATCCATTACGTGTTCAACACGCCCGATGATCGGTTGATCTGGGATGTTGGTCACCAATGCTACCCGCACAAAATCCTGACCGGGCGACGCGACCGCATTCGGACATTGCGTCAGGGTGGCGGCCTGTCTGGCTTTACCAAGCGTTCGGAGAGTGAATACGATCCGTTCGGCGCGGCACACAGCTCCACCTCGATTTCGGCTGCGCTGGGCTTTGCCATGGCGAACAAGCTGAATGACCAACCGGGCCGCGGGATTGCGGTGATTGGCGATGGCGCGATGAGCGCCGGGATGGCCTATGAGGCAATGAACAACGCGGCGCAGGCGGGCAATCGTCTGGTCGTAATCCTCAATGATAACGACATGTCGATTGCACCGCCGGTGGGTGGGTTGTCGGCCTATTTGGCGCGGATGGTGTCCTCATCCGAATATCTCGGCATTCGCTCTCTCGCGAGCCGTGCAGTCAAGAAAATGAGCCGCCGGATGCATGAAGGCATTCGTAAGGCAGAGGAATACACACGCGGCATGGTGACCGGCGGGACTTTGTTCGAAGAGCTGGGCTTTTACTATGTCGGGCCGATTGACGGACACAATCTCGATCATCTGATCCCCGTCCTTGAGAATGTGCGCGACACTTCAGAGGGTCCGGTGCTGATCCATGTCGTGACCGAAAAGGGTAAGGGCTATAAATACGCCGAAGAGGCCGCCGACAAATATCACGGCGTGCCCAAATTCAACGTTGTGACCGGCGAGAAGAGCAAGGGCGCCGCTGGCCCGCCAGCCTATCAGAACGTCTTTGGCGACACGTTGGCAAAGCTGGCAGACACAGATAGCCGCATTTGCGCGATTACCGCCGCGATGCCGTCTGGCACTGGGGTGGACCGCTTCGCAACTGCGCACCCAGACCGCAGTTTTGACGTCGGCATTGCTGAGCAGCACGGCGTAACGTTCGCCGCCGGATTGGCTGCGCAAGGGATGCGTCCGTTTGCGGCAATCTATTCGACTTTCCTTCAGCGCGCCTACGACCAGGTCGTGCATGATGTCGCGATCCAAAACTTGCCTGTACGCTTTGCGATTGACCGGGCTGGGCTGGTTGGCGCGGATGGCTGCACCCATGCCGGCGCATTCGATGTGACCTATTTGGCGACACTGCCGAACATGGTGGTGATGGCAGCGGCTGATGAGGCTGAGCTTGCCCACATGACCTACACCGCGGCGGAATATGACGATGGCCCCATCGCTTTCCGCTACCCACGCGGAAGCGGCACCGGCGTTCCGATCCCTGAAACGCTCGAAAAGCTCGAAATCGGCAAAGGGCGCGTTGTTCTTGAAGGGAACAAGGTTGCGATCCTGTCGCTCGGCGCGCGTCTCGAAGAGGCCAAAAAGGCTGCTGAGACGTTGGAGGCCAAAGGGCTTTCAACGACGGTCGCTGATATGCGCTTTGCCAAGCCGCTCGATGAAGACCTGATCGCCAAACTGATGCGCACGCATGAGGTCGTGGTGACGGTCGAGGAAGGCGCGATTGGTGGCTTAGGTGCGCATGTGCTGACCTATGCCAGCGATGAAGGTCTGACCGATGGTGGCCTGAAAGTGCGCACAATGCGCCTACCAGACACGTTCCAGGACCACGACGCGCCGGATAAGCAGTATGAGGAAGCAGGCCTAAACGCGCCGCAGATCGTCGATTGCGTGCTTAAGGCTCTCAAGCACAATTCATCAGGCGTTGAGGAAGCGCGGGCTTAACGGGTCGCAAGCATTGCGCCCGGCTGTGTAACCACCACTGCCACTGAAATTGGCGGCAATTCGCGCGGTTGCAGGACCGAAACCTCTGGAGTCTCGCTTTGGTCTTCTGGTTCATCCAGAAGTTCATCCTCGTAATCCACGCCTTCCTCAATCTCTCGCAGGATCGTTGGCGGTTCGGGCGGTTCTTCGCCGCGCAGCTCCGCAATGTCGCGTGCTCGCCGATAGAGGTATGTGTCGCGGCGGGCGGCATAGGGGTCAATTGTCTCACCAATCCGCTCCAGCTCCTCATCAACCTCAAGCCGCGCATCAAGACCGTTGATGACGAAATAGGACGCGGCATATTCGGGCCGGTTGAACGGAGAGCCGACGGCCACAGGCAAGATAAACTGATCCAAGGTGTTACCCACCAGATCGCGCGCCGACGTCGCCCCTGTGATCGGCAAATAGAGGTAAGCGCCCGGCCCAACCCCGTAATATCCCAGCGTGTTAGCGAAGCCATTGCGGCGATAGGGCAGGTTGATGCCCGGCTTTCCAGCGATGTCGATCAACCCGCCAAGGCCCAGCGTCGAATTGATCGCAAACCGCCCCAAAGTCTCAAACGCTTTGCCAATTTTGAGTTGCAGCAGGAAATTGAGGAAGTTCGCAGGCTCTCCCAAATTGCGCACAACATTGCCCAATCCATCACGGATCGGTCCGGGCAGGCCATCGCGATACGCATAAGCGACGGGCTCTAGGAAAACCTCATCAAGCTCCTGTGTGATGCGATAGCTTGTTTCGTTAAAAACGGCCACGGGGTCGTTTTCGACAGGGCCATATTCGCCCTCGACCACGATCTCATTCTCTGTGCTTTCATCGCCCACGCCCGGCTCACCATCGGGCGGTCCCTCGGGTTGTTCTTGACCAGCGGTCAGCGACCAATCGATGGGGAGGAGGGGTTCTGTGCGGATAGATGTGTCGATCGCGACTATGGCTGGCTGGACAGCGACGCTCACTTCGACGGGAGCGACCGGGCCAAACATTATAGGTGCGGCCATCGCCAACAAAGAAGCATGCGGCATTCGTATTCTCCTGCCAATTCTCTTGGCTTGTATAGCGTTCGGGAATTAGGGTTCCCATACTGAACTCATACTTAGTGCGCGCGGCGCTAAAGTGGGAGAGAATAAGACGCTATGTCGCATATTACTGGCATGCCAACCGAATTGCAGCGACACCCACGAGTTCGCTTGTGCCCCAAGCGCGATAGAATGAATTGGATTGTTACGGCATGATCGCGATTGCGACTCGACTTCTGGTCTTTATTGCGACTGTTTATCTGGTGTCGCTGGCGGTGCTATTTGTGTTCCAAAACCGGTTTCTGTTTCCGGCACCGCAAGAGCGCCATTCACCGGCTGCGGGTTTTGAGGCGGTGGCGATCACCACATCGGATGGGCTGGATCTGACTGCGCATTGGCGCGCGCCGGATGAGGGGAAGCCGGTGGTGGTCTGGTTTCATGGCAATGCGGGTTCCTTAGCCGGGTCGACGAACGAAACGCGGCTCTTGGCAGATGAGGGCTATGGCCTGCTACTTGCCCCCTATCGCGGATATGGTGGCAACCCGGGTGATCCATCCGAGGATGGCTTTTACCGCGATGGCCGCGCGGCGATGGCGTTCCTTCAAAGCGAGAATGTAGCGCCGGATCGCACCATCATCGCGGCCAGTTCAATCGGCTCAGGAACGGCGGTCCAAATGGCGAGCGAACACACGCCAGCTGCATTGATGTTGGTCGCTCCCTTTACCAGCCTCGTCAATGTGGCGGCAGATGCGCTACCGGTGTTTCCGGTCCGCATGTTGATGCGCCACCGCTTCGCCAATGCGGAGAAACTTCCTGATTTGGAAATGCCGATCCTAGTGCTGCACGGGGACGCGGACGAAGTCGTGCCATTCGAGCAAGGCAAGGCTCTGGCGCAAACCAATCAGGCAGCCGAATTCGTCGCTTTCCCGGGTGCGGGGCATGATCTGAGCTATTGGCGTGAGGCGCAGGTCACTCAGGTCGAGTGGTTGGCCGCGAACGGCCTCTAGGCTTAGAACCAGCGCCAAATGCCCGCGGGAATTCCGCCAAGCGGCACATGCAGCCAGCTAAAAAACACAAAGAAGATCAGGCCCAGCGACCATGGCAGCGCGCCCGCAGTCGCAAAACCGGAAAGTCGCGGCCAATAGCTGGTGCGGCTCTCCCATTGCGCCCAAGCTTCACCCATCTGCTTTTGCTTCTTTGCATCCTGCAGCCTGGACCCGACCAGCGCCAGAACCGCCATGGCAAAGGCGGTCACCATTGTGCGCACGCTCCAGAAAAGGATCATGTGCGAGAACGCCCACAAAGCAAAACCCCACATCATGGGGTGCCGTGTGATCGTGAAAACGCCCTTGGGCTCGGCGCGCGCCTGATCCTGCGCCATCGGTGTGGGTAGAGCCGGATTGCCAATGACAGACCCTGCGAAAAGGATCATGGCCGGCAGCATCAAGAAGGTCGCGATTGCCCAGCCCACTTGGCCGCTGCCGGGCAAGTCAGATGGCGAGGCGGCGCTGAATGCGAAGTAGACCCACGCCAGCGTTGCAAAACTCACCAGCGAATAGACGATCTGAAAGCCGGTCTCGCCCAATTTGGCGACCAGAGGTTGCCGCAAACGATGCGACATCGCGAAATGCGTGCCGACAAAGGCAGCATTGGCCGCAATCAGACTGATAATTGCCATTCTCATGTGGTGCAGCGTAACACCAGCACGCCTGAACGTCTAACGACCGTCAATTCCCAGCAGCTCAACCTTAAACAGCAAGGTCGCCCCACCCGGTATCGGCCCTCTACCGCGCGGGCCATAGGCAAGGCTGGCGGGCGCGGCGATTTCGATTGTCTCGCCAACCGCCATTTGCGGGATTGCCATTTCCCAAGCCGGGATCAGGCCACTGAGGCCGAACTGGGCAGGCTCACCCCTTTCATAGGAGCTGTCGAACGGCTCCCCATCGATAAAGGTCCCGGCGTAATGCACCGTTACCCGGTCGGCGGCTGTCGGTTTTTCCGTACCGCCCGTGTATTCGACATAGCGCCAGCGTAATCCGCCATCCATCGTGTACCAGCCATCGGCTGCTTGGAGGCTCGAAAGATAGGCTTGCTGCGCGTTGTGATAGGCGCGTTCGGCAGTGGCTTGCTCAGCTGGTGTGGCTTCGGTGTGGCCATCGGCCAAAGCCGGAGTTGAGGCGATCAACAACGCCGCAAGGGGCAAGGTAGTTCTCATCATGTGCATCACCAATCGTATGCTTTGGGCAAATCGCTTTCATCCAAATCGCGATAGCGTTCGCGCAGACGGCTTTGATGGCTTTCGAGAGATTGTTCGACCCCACCGATAAAGACACGCGTCGGGACTGAGCCAACTTCGAGCGGATCGCCATCCCAGATTACCACATCGCCCATTGCGCCGGGTGCCAGAACGCCCGCTTGACCGTCATAGCCGCTGATGCTTGCGGGGATGGAGCTGATCGCGGCGAATGCCTGACCCCAGCTTAGACCGGCCGCGCCCGGTATTTGGTTCAGGGCGACGAGATTACCCGCCGCTTGGTTGATATTGCGCGGATTGGTGCCGGAATTGGCGCTGATCGCGACTTTTACTCCGGCGCGCACCATGCGTCCGATATTGCTTTGCGTTGCGGCAAGCACTTCAAAGCTCTCGGGCAAATCATCCAACGCATCGGCGATCACTGGCACACCAGCGGCGGCGATAGCATCGGCTACGAGCCAGCCCTCGCCAGCGCCCACCAACACCATGTCGAGCCGGGGGAAATCCTCTCGCAAAGCCAGTGTGGCGCGAATGTCTGATGCCCGCTCTACTGCCACATAAAGTGGCTGCTGTCCCGACACGACCGGGACCAAGGCTTCCGCATCAAAGCGGCCCAAGAGCACTTCATCATCAATCGCGATCTCGGTGGTTTGCGGAGTTCCGCGTGCTCCGGACAAAGCCTGAGCCTCTCGCAAAGCTGCGCGCAAGAGAACATGCGCCGAGGCTCTGCTACCGCCAGAAAGCCGCGCACCGCCCTCGCCAAGCGCGACCATCTGAAACGCGCGTTCGCGCATTACCGGGTTGGCATCGCCATCCAAATCGATGATCGCGCCTTGCCCTGCGAAGATGGAGCCTGATGGCATGGTTGATGTTGCCGCGCGCGTGATCCCGGCGGCGCGGTGGACCAAAATATGCTGAGAGCTGGGGTTGACGATGGGGGCTGTATCCAGCGCCGCGCTGAACGGAGCTCCGCCTGCTCTTTGGTCGTTGGATTCGCTAACCGCACCGACATCCCACAAACCCAATGTGGTGAGCGTCGCAAACAGGCCAGGCGTTACATAGGCGCCGTCGACCGTGAGCACTCGGTCAGTCGAATACTCGCCTGCGCCGGACCGTGGGCCAGCATAAACGACTTTGCCATCATCAACCATGACGACACCGTCGGCAATGGGTTCGCTGCCATCGCCGGTGACCAAAGTTGCATCGGCGATGACAAAATCCTGTGCTGCGACAGGGGCCGCAGACAAGGCGAGTGCGGAGGCGGTGAGTGTAAAGAGCCGCTTCATTTCACATCTCCTTCGCCGGGTTGACCCAGCTCAAAATCGCTCACCGGACGCCTGCTGCGATCATTGGCATTATAGAGCAGCGCGCCATCGACCCAGACCCGTTCTGGCCGCGAATAGACGCTCAATGGATCACCGTTCCAGAGCACCACATCGGCCATTTTGCCGGGTTCCAGACTGCCGGTCATTTCGTCGATCCCCATCGCCTTGGCAGCGTTGAGGGTGATCCAGCTGATGACGTCGGCATCGGGCAAGTCGATACCCATGCGCACGCCCGCTGCCTGTGCCTTGGCGGCCTCTTGGTTCAGGCGCTGAATGTCTGCTTCGCTGTCGGAGTGTATCACCACGCATGCGCCTGCTTGTTGCAACAGGGCCGCGTTTTCGAGGATGCCGTCATAGGCTTCCATCTTGAAACCATACCAATCGGCCCAGATCGCGCTGCACACCTCGTTTTCACGCAGCAGATCGCCAATTTTGTAAGCCTCGACTGCGTGATGGAACGCGGTAACGCGGTATCCCATCTCTTTGGCCATATCCATGACCAGCGCCATTTCATCGGCGCGATAGCAGTGATTGTGGACCAGAATATCGCCATCGAGCACACCGACCAACGTCTCCATCGCCAGATCGCGGTCGGGATCATCTTTGTTCGCATAGTTGATCGCATCGAGCCATGTCTGGCGATTGTAAGCAAAATTGCCCATCCGGGTCGAAGGCGCGCGTCCGCGTCCGCCGTAAACCCGTTTCGGATTCTCACCGCATGCCATCTTGAAACCATAGGGTGCGCCGGGGAACTTCATGCCCTGAACCGTGCGGCTGGGCACGTTTTTGAGCGTTACTGTGCGCCCGCCCATAAGGTTTGCGGAACCGGGCAGGATTTGCAGCGACGTGATCCCGCCATTGGCCAGCGCGCGGCTGAAACCGGGATCTTGTGGCCAGACGGAGTGCTCTGCCCAAACCTCAGGAGTGGTCGGGCTGGTTGCTTCATTGCCGTCATTGTGTGCCTGAACGCTGGGCGTCGGATAATCGCCCAGGTGCGAGTGGATGTCGATGATGCCCGGCGTCACAAATTTCCCGGTGCCATCGATGACATCATAGCCTTCGGTCGACAGATCACTGCCGCCGATTTCGACGACTTTGCCATCGCGGAATAGCACAGTGCCATTCGCGATCATCCCGCCCGCACCATCAAACACAGTCGCGCCAACTAAAGCGGTTGGGCGGCCGGGATAGGCGTTATAGGTGGAGGGGAACGGCCCTTCATCCTCGGTCGCAGCGGCATAGCGCGGCGCATCGTCATCATCCGATGCGGCGCTAGCGGTGCCAGTTGTCGCGCATGCGGCGAGCGCCAAGGCGCTGCCTATTGCAACAAGGCTGCTCCAACCCGTTTTTTCCGAAACACCAAACCGCAATTCCCGCGCCATAGCTGGCCCCCTGATTTACCCGGTAAAGCCATTGCTTGACGGGAAATCAGGGGCTTGTCCAGCCGCTTGGCAGCGTTAGCTTTGCGGTGTGACCGGAGCGGGGCCGTCGCCGAACACATGTTCAGCCTCAGACCCTGCATCGTCGTCCTGCAAAGTGTCCAGATGCATCAGTTTCTTGATCAGCGGGCTGACGATCATCACGCCAACTCCAATAATGACCGCGTAGAGGCCAACGGTTTCGTAGACACCCAAAACGACCTGCTTGCCTGCGGCTTCACCGACGCCTTCTGCGCCGGTCGCCGAGGCGATCAGGCCAGCGGCGAAATTGCCGGTCGCCGAGGCAAAGAACCACGTGCCCATAATAAGCGAGGCCATATGCGCAGGAGCCAAGCGGTTCATCGCCGAGAGCCCCACTGGCGACAGGCACAATTCGCCAGTAGTGTGCAGTAGATAGATCAGGAAGATAAAGATCACCGGCGTCGGCACATCGATACCAACGCTGCTCGCGCCCCAAACCAGGACCAGAAAGCCGAGGCCAACTTGCACGATACCAAGGCCGAATTTGAGGGGCGATGACGGTTCAAAACCGCGCTGACCCATCCATGTCCAAAGCGTCGCGAAAATCGGCGCAAGCAGAATGATGTAGATCGCGTTGATCGATTGGAACGTCGATGCCGGAACACCGCCGCGATCAACGTGGCGATCAGTGAACAGGTTCAGAGACGAACCCGCTTGCTCAAACAAGGCCCAGAACACGATTGAAGTCGTAATCAGGAACAAGGCTGCAAAGATGCGGTCGCGGTCCTCGGCAGGCAGTTTAATGACTGCAGTGAAGATCACATAGCCCAGCAGCAAAAGGCCAAACCCGCCAAGCAGGAAGCCAACGACTGATTGATATTGGATCAGGACCCAGCACACAGCAACCAGTCCAAAGCCGATAGCATACATGCTCCATTCGCGGCTCTTGGCGAGTGCCTTTGGTGGTTCACCCCGGCCAAGCAGAACGCCTTTGCCCAATGTGAACACGACCAAACCGGCAAGCATGCCGATCCCAGCCAGACCGAACCCATAGGCCCAGCCATAGGTCTCCCCGATATAACCGCACAGCAGCGAACCGATCGCCGCACCGAGGTTAATGCCCATGTAGAAGATGGTGTAAGCCCCGTCGCGGCGCACATCGGTGCGCGGGTACAATTGACCGACCATCACCGAAATGTTGGCTTTCAGGAAACCCGAGCCAACGATGATCAAAGCCAGCGCCAACCAAAAAACATAGATAACCGGATTGTTCTCATTGCCAGCCGCAGCTTCGCCCTCAAACGCCATGAAAAAGTGGCCTAGTGTCAGAAGCACCGCGCCGAACGCGACAGCTTTTCTCTGCCCCAGCACTTTATCGGCCATATAGCCGCCGACCGCAGGGGTGATGTAGACCAGCGCCGTGTAAGCGCCGTAGATGATCCCTGCTTCGCTATCTGAATACAGCCAGTGCTTAGTCAGATAGAAGATCAGCAATGCGCGCATTCCGTAATAGGAAAACCGCTCCCACATTTCTGCGAAAAATAGCACGAAGAGCCCCTTTGGGTGCCCCATGATCGTGCCTGCGCTGTCGCCATGCGGCAAAGCTTGACTGGCCATTATAGTCTTATTCCCTCTTATCGCGCTCTGCGGCCCATCCCCGCGAGCGTCCCCGAAAGCGCAGCACCCTAGCGACCAATCCGCCCGTGTGAAGCTTTTGTTTCGCGCTGCATGTGTAATCTTGCTTGGGTGTCTCACGCTTGACGCGCATGGGTGTATTATGGCACTGAAGCACCTAGCGAGAAACACATGACCCAATCCAGACCCGTCTATCTCAAACTGCGCGATCAGATCGCGGCTGCCATTATCCAGGGCGATTACGCCGAAGGGGCGATGTTGCCATCGGTGCGCGCTTTGGCTGCGGCGCAGGGGGCCAACCCGTTGACCGTGGCGAAAGCGTATCAGCAATTTCAGAATGATGGTCTTGTCGAGGTGCAACGCGGAGTGGGTATGTATGTGGTCAAAGGTGCCGCCGAATTGCTGCGCAAGCGCGAGCGGGAACAATTCTTGAGCGAGGAATGGCCCGAAATTCGCGCGCGGATGGCGCGATTGGGGCTCAAACCGGCGGACCTTGCCGAACAACACTGAATGCCTTTTCCAGTGCAAGTTCGGGAAAGCCGCTGAAAACCTTTGGTAAATTTGCAACTAACAATTTTCACCGCTGTCCTTGCGGGAATTGCTCCGTTCTGGCACTTGTATCATTTAGACATTGCCTGACGGGTCCGGGCTTGATTGGAACAATGGCGGGCGATGTCCCGCAGCGGTTGTGGCGCGGAATGGGGCCGCAATGCTTACCGGGAGGGCTACATGATACGATCCGAGCTGCTGCAAGAGCTGCACAAAGATAATCCCGAATTGCGCGCGGAGGAAATCGAACAGGTTGTCGATGTCTTCTTCGATGAGATTGCGCAACGATTGGCCGAAGGGGGCCGGGTCGAATTGCGTGGGTTTGGCGCATTCTCAACCCGCGATCGCGAAGCGCGCACTGGCCGCAACCCGCGCACTGGGGAATCGGTATCGGTCCCGGCGAAGCGCGTGCCTTATTTCAAAGCTGGCAAAGAGATCCGTAAGCGCCTCAACGAAGGTTGAAGCCCGGGCCTGATGGCTCAGGATTGATTACGCATATTCAAGAGCGCGGTCTTCGTCGCTCATGATTTGCGTTGGCATTTTGCGTTCACGGCCGAGAGCCTGAAACACCATTTCGATGATTTTTTCAGTTCCGCTCGGCGCTTTGACGTTGACCGGCATCATGCCCAACTGTGTGAACTCATCCAGACCCTCGGGTCCGGGCAAAGCGATGACTCGCGCGATATTGGGCAAGCGCTCCTGAACCAGAGGCGAGAGTTCGCGTGAGACCGACAGGTTGGCCGTCGCGATTACGACCACTTCCCTTTTGCCCATTCCTAATGCGTCCCAACTGCGCGGATCGGCTGGGTTCGCTTGGTGAACGTGATAGCCATCGGCCAACGCGGTTTCGAAACGTTGCGCATTGGCTTCTACCCCAAGATAGCCGATTTCATTGTAGCTCAACGCATCGGCAACGGCTCGGCCTGCGGCGCCAAACCCAATGATGATGACCGGCGCATCGTCACCTGCGAGCTTCTTATCAGCGGGACCTTGGCGCAGTTTACCAGCGAATTTGCGGCCCAGGTTGGAGACAAACGGTGTGACCGCGAGGCTGATCGCGATGGCGGTCACGATGATCGAAATCAAGCGCGGCTCAACCAGCCCGGCGACCGCTGGCAGCGCAAAGATGACCAGCGCAAACTCACTGCCCTGTCCGAGCAGAAAGCCCAACTGCACCGATCCCGGCGCCGACCAACGATTGGCGAGGCCTGCGAGCACATTGAAAAGGCATTTGAGAGCGATCAGCCCTGCAGCCGCTGCGATGACCCACGGCCAGTTCTCGACAAGCAGGGTCGGGTTGATCGAGAGCCCGACAGAGATGAAAAAGAAGCTGAGGAATAGCCCTCTGAACGCATCAATCTCGGTCTGGACCATGATGCGATAGCGCGAATCGGCCACCGCCATCCCGCCCAAAAACGCGCCCAGCGTCAGTGACAGGCCCACCATCCCGGTCGCCCAACCCGCAGCCAAGGCGATGAACAGAGCTGTGGCGGTGTAGACCTCGCTGCTTCCAACCCGTGCGATAATGCGGAACAAGGGTCCAGTGAGATAGCGGCCAAAGAGCACGGCAATCACAAAAGCAGCGATTGCCTTAAGCCCCGCGATCCCCAGCTCCGGTGCCAGCGCTCCGCCTGAACTGAGCGAGCCAGCTGCGACCAAGAGCAAGATTGCGGCGATATCCTGAAATATCAAAATGGACTGAGCCGCGCGGCCGACCGGGCAGTCTTCTTGATCGCGCTCTCGTACCAATCCGATCACCACGGCTGTGGAGGAAAGGCCGAGTGCAAAGCCGCCGATAATCGCAAATTCGGTTGGCAGGCCAAACGCGAAGAACAAGGCGGTAAACCCGCCTCCTGCAACCAGCATTTGCAACGCACCAAAGCCGAAGATGTTTGCGGCCTCGGCTTTGATCCGCCCCAGCGAGAAGTGCAGGCCGAGGTTGAACAGCAGGAACATCACCCCTGCCTCTGCCATGGCGGCGACCACAGGTCCGCTGAAACTGTCTGCAAATCCCAATGCGCTAATGGCCAAGCCCAGCCCGAGATAGCCGACAATCGGGTTTAATCGACATGCGCGAGACAGCAGCGCCGCGCCAATGCCCAACCCCAGCAAGGTAATCGCCGGCTGGATTGTCGCTACAACCGCATGGGCATCGTGAACGCTTTCGCCTGCCATCTTCGTTCCCGTCCTGTGGTTTTGCCCAATCTTGACCTGCCATGACATGGGCGCACCCCGCCGCTCTCGCAAGCCTTACTGGAACACTGTGTTGCCCCGCGCCGCATCGCTGTCTATCGCGCATTTGCGTTTGATGATGAATTCAGGCGCTAGAATGCGGGTGTGGCGGAATGGTAGACGCCGGGGACTTAAAATCCCCTGATCCTATAGATCGTGTGGGTTCGAGTCCCACCACCCGCACCATTGTCTAATCCGCTGCAAAATCAGCGCTATTTACGCCCTTCTAACGAGTGCTGATGTAAGGGCGCCTACTTTCAATTTGTGCGAGGATGTCTTTGGGTATGACCCTGAGCAGCGATCCGAAAAATTCAGGTCAGCCGGGCAATTTCGGCAATATGGCGCTCATTGCGGGCGTGGCCTTTGTGCTGCTTGCCTGTTTGCAGCTGTTTTATAGCGCGTTTTATTCGATCCACACGGATTTGGCCGGTGCCGCTTTGTCGGGTCGCCTTGCTTTGTCTCTCGGCGATAGTTTTGTCGATTACAGCCTCTATTTCCCACCGGCAGAGCAAGTTTGGTTCACGCTGGCGGCTTGGTTGAGTGATCTGACGGGATTGCGGCTGGACCTCACGATCATCGCTATGACGGGCGTGGCGCTGCTGTTTTCCACTGGGCTTGCCTATCATATTCGCCGCGTGACTGTTGGGGCGTCGCCGCTGTTTCTGATCGGATCGATAGCGGTTCTGGTGATTTTGCCGGTGCTGTATAAGAACGTGTTTGGCCTGCGCGAACATCTGGTTGTTCTGGGTCTGTGGCCATATCTGGTGCTGCGCCTTTCGGATCCTGAGGGGACCAAGATTGGATTGCCCCTGCGCATTGTCGTCGGCCTATGGATGGGCGCGACTTTGCTGCTCAAATATCTCTATGCGCTGGTTGTCTTGTTGGTTGAGGTTGCCGATGCTGCTGTTCAGCGAAAGCCGTTATTCCTGTTCCGCATCGAGAACCTGATTTCGGGCGCAATGGTCGCGCTTTACTTGCTGTTGTGGCTGGTCCTTGATCCAGAGCAGCGCGAGATCATGGGCGCCGTGGTCAGCGCGATTGATGCGAACCTGACGAGCACGCGCATTAATCTGGAGCAGGCCGGCCTGCACGGCGCGCTTGCCCTATTCTTTCTCATGCTGGGCTTTATCTACAAATTGCCTGTGCGGATGACTGCAATAGGGCTGGGGTTGGTTATCGCCGCCATCGCTGCGGCTTGGATTCAGTCGCGTTGGTACAGCCATCATTTGTTTCCGATCACGATGGCCTATGTGACGTGGCTTTGGATGATCCATCGCCAGACAAAGCTGCTTTGGCTGGTCGGCCTTGCCATCATTATCGCTCGCCCAGTTTTGGGCGAATACGTTAATTCGCGCATCTATCAGGTGACCGTGACTGAACTGGACGAAGCGATGGAACGCTCTGCAATCCCCATTGAAGGCAAGCAGGTCGGCGTCCTCACCATGCACCCATCGCCGTTTAACCAGCACCTCGCCGCAAATGGCGCGGTGCGGTGGAATGTCAGCATGAACAATTCCTATGTCGCGACGGCTCTAAAGCCGCTCGACCGGCCTGAGAATGAAGGCGTTATTCCGCCGCCAGTGACACTGGATGATCCGGGGATGCAGATGCTGCATGATGAGATGCTGCGCCTGTGGGAGGACAAGCCGCCGGAATTCCTGATCCTTGATGAGAGCACCAGTTGGCCGCTGCAATTCGTCGAAGTGAAGTGGCAGGAAGTGTTTGCTGAGGATGAGCGTTTCAACGCTATCCTTGCAGGCTACGAGCCGGTCTTTGAGCACGAAGGCGAATGGCTTGAATTCACCGTCTACGAGCGCATCGACTAGGCTCTAGCTAATTGCAGCCCAATCGAGCGGCTCACCGCGTTTAAGGTCGCGGGTCGCTTTCTTGCCCAGAACATCCGGCATGTGCTTGGGCGCAAGACCCTGACCGGGGCGGATTGAACGCACATTCTCTCGCGTCAGAACATCGCCCGCCGCCACGTCACCTACGACATAGAGTGAACGGCGAAACTGCACCGATGCGCTTTCGCTGCCTTGCAGGTCATAGGTTGCCTTGCCGAGCGATCGCCAAGCGCGCTTGCAATCGTCAACCAGGCTGGAGAATTCTTCGGGCTCAAGGCTGAATGCGGAATCCGGACCGCCATCGGCGCGGCGCAATGTGAAGTGCTTTTCGACCACACATCCGCCCAGCGCGATTGAAGAGACCGCAACCGCCGATCCGCCCGTGTGATCCGACAGGCCCGAAACCACGCCAAAACGTTCCGCCAGATCGGGGACCGTGCGAATATTCGATTGCTCATCGGGCGCGGGATAGGAGCTGACGCAATGCAGCAGAACCAATTGTTCGCAGCCATTGTCGCGCGCAGTCTTCACCGCCTCACCAATCTCATCGAGGTTGGCCATGCCGGTGGAGATGATCATCGGCTTACCCTTTGATGCGCAATAGGCAACGAGCGGCAAATCGACCGCTTCGAATGAAGCGATTTTGTAGGCAGGTGCACCGAGCTCTTCGAGTAGGTCGACCGCGCTTTCATCAAATGGTGATGAGAACAGGGTCACACCCAATTCGCGCGCGCGGCGGAACAAAGGTTCGTGCCATTCGAACGGGGTCTGAGCCTCGCCATAAAGGTCGTAAAGCGTGCGCCCATCCCAAAGGCCACCTTCGACGGTGAAATCGGGGCCGTCGTGATCGATAGTGATCGTATCGGCGGTGTAGCTTTGGATCTTGATTGCATCTGCGCCCGTCGCAGCAGCCGCTTCGAGCAGCGTGATCGCGCGTTCCAGACTGCCATTGTGATTGCCCGACAGTTCGCAGATCACATAGGGCTCATGACCCGGACCGATTTGCCTGCCTGCAATGGTGATTTCGGGGGCGTTGGTCATGCGGCTTCCTTTAGCTCGGCGCTGGTAAGCATGGGCTGACGGCCCGAGCGAATGATTTCTAGCGCGGATGCATATCCGCAATGCATCAACAGATCGACGATGCTCATATATCCTACGAACTCGTCGCTGGATTGCTCGTATGGGGGGTGCGCAAAGTTGTGATAGCGCAGCTCCACCCCTGACCCTGCGAAAGCGCCGGATTGATGATCTTTCTCGATATAAGCGGCGCTACCCTGAGCGGAGAGATAGGTGTCCGCGCCGATCGCGCGGCAGATGGACAAGAGCCATTCGTCCTTGCGGCCACTTACGCCATCGAGCTGGGAGGACTGCACAAAGGGTGTCGTGATCCCCATGCGCTCAGCGGTCGCGGTGATGAACGCTTGATTGAGCGCGCCGATTGTCGCGTGTCCCGCGCCCATCAAGGCCTCTAACTGTGCGAAAACTTCCGCGAAATGCGGAGCCTTGGAATAGGCGTGACGGATCGTTGACAGGTGCGTCTTGCGCCATTTCGGATGTGCATCGACGGCGGTGCTCACAAAGGTGCAATCCTCGCTCTGGCTGTGTCCGGTAAGAGGCACGGTGAGAAACGTTTCACCATTTTGGCCCAGCACGCGGTTGCGCACACCCCAGCTGCGTTTGAGCACCTGTGCATCGTCGAGAAAGACGAATTGATCCACGCTGTCGATCAGGTCGAAATATCCGATCCACGGCAGATAAGTGGGCTGCATAATCGCGGTGATCATGATGCTTTTGCAACCATTGTGACGCCCAGTGCCCTTTGCAAATCGGCTTCCACTTCTGCGAATTTCTCGCCCTTGGCATAGGCTTCCCATGCGCCGGGAATAAAGCGGTCGCCGCGCTGTGCCGCGATGGCTTTGCGCAACTCGCCAAGTCTATCAATCGTATCGACCGAATGATACAGCCAGCGCGGCTTTACCGTCCGGAACAGCTCTTTGCCGATGGACAATTCGCCTTCAAATCCGTCATTCAAAGTGTGAATTTCCTCGACGAGAGCGGCATCATCGGTTTCCGCCACGCATTCGGCGGTCAACAAGACGCGGCCATTGCTTTTGTAGATATAGGTTCGGAAACAGCTGCCCTGCGCGGTGAAGTTTTGGACGTAAAACGGGACCGGCCCCGTCCAATCAACCTCGAATGTGTGCGTTGCGAATTTGCGCGCAGGAGCCTTGGGCGTCTCAACGCCGACCGCTTTGAACAAAGGCATCGGGCTGGCCGCCCAGATCACGATGTCTTCGGCGGTTTCCTCACTCAGCATGGCGCCCGGTGTCGCAAGTTTGCGATCATAGATGCTCACGCCGATTTCGTTGAGCGCGCGGCGGCATTGCTCAAACATGCCGGTGAAGCCGCCCACGGGCAGACTGGCCTGACTATTGTTCGAATAATTCCACAATGCGCGCGGAATGCCGAACAGGTCGTTCGCCAATGGTGAGGATTGCTTTGCCGCAGACAGGGCATCCAAGGAAACGCCGGTTGGAAACACCCGGTTGATCGCCAGCGGGATGGCGGCGCTGGCGTGCAATTGCGCAGGCGCGCATCCGACATGCCAGCGGACATATTTCGCAAGCGGGAAGGCCAAAGCGTCTTCGTAACATTCTAGCCGACTGAGCAGGTCTTCACCCTCAAGAGTGTTGAGGTCAGTCATGGTCGCCGACAATGCCGGGCCGCCGAAATCGTCGGTGTAAACCAGACCATCTTTGCCCGGACTAACCGATCCAAAGCGATTGTCGACGTCCTTGAAAACCGCGCCGTGTTCTTCGAGCAGGCCGCGCATGGGATCACCTTTAGGCCCGAAATAGACGCAGCCTTCGCGCATTTCGCTGCCTTCGCGAACCTGCGGCAAGGCAACGCCGCCCAACGCATCCAAACGCTCGTAAAGTTCAATATTGCGTGCGCCCAAACGGTGCGCCTGAAACGCGGCCAAGATGCCGGTGAGACCCCCGCCAACAATGCGAACGCGCCTCATGCCCCGACTTCCATCGGGTTAAGGGTCCAGCACGGGGCAATTTCGCAGCGCATACCCACCCCGCTACGGGGAAGGGGTAGACAATTCGTTAACTACAATTTGCCGATTGCAGGGCCTATCGCTGGCCCGCTCAGATATTTAGGGCGCGCGGCTCAATATCGCTGGTGTGGACATAGATCGTGAACTCGAACGGGATCGCACCGGGCCGCACTGCATAATCGTGCCGAAGGGACACCAGCGGTGACAGGTTTTCCTTGCAGAATTGAAACGCGCTGAGCGGATCTTCGTAATACAATCCATCATCGAAGTAATCGACGAAGCGGCTGAGCATGTTGAACGCATAGCCTTTGCGCGCATGCTGCATCAGGCGCCGCGATGCCGCTTCGAAGAAGCCGCGATTGTCGCTCATCGCGTTGTTAAAGACGCCGCTGACGAGGACGAAATCGAATTCTTCTTCTGGCGGATTCTCGAGGATGTCGCGCACTTCAAAACGCCCTTTGGGATGCGCTTTGCGTGCAAATTCAATCGCTTCGGGTGACACGTCATAGCCGACATATTCCCCCTCAAACCCGATCGTGCGTTGCAGCAGGCTGAGCATCTGTCCCGTTCCGCAACCGAAATCGAGCACTTTGCTGTCTTTGGTCACGCCGATATCGCACAGCACCTCCATCCGGCGTTCCTGCGTTTCGCGGTCGGCATATTGTGCGCCTTCGGCTGCATCGCCGTGTTTGTTGACGAGGTCGCCGTAATGTTTGGCGAGAGCATCGATGTCGTTTTTGAAAGTGTTCATCTAGCGCCTCATGGCCTCAAGAATTGCATTGGCCGCATTTGCGGATGGATCGGCGACAAAGCTTGCGCGCATCTGTTTGGCCATGCCGGCGCGCAAGTTTGTGTCTGAAAGGAAAGTGTTCAATCTCGCCGCCAAATCATCGTCGCTGACTGTATCGGCGAGGCCCAGATCGAAGACAAGCCCTGCGCTTGCAAACACCTTGGTTTCGCCGTCCTGCCCTTCGTTCTGAGCAATCGCAGCGGCGGGGACGCCCATATACGCGCTCTCATATTTGATCAGACCGCCGCCCGTGATTGCGGCATCCGCCCAGATGAGTTGTTCGGAAAGGTCGGGTTGCCGCGGCACGATTTGGCTGCCGGTGGCGAAGCGCGTCAATAAAGCTTCCAGATCGGCATTGGGCTGAGCAATCGCATGGACGCACAGGTCGCGGGTCTGCTCACCAAGCAGGCGGGTGAGGCGGAGCGCCAACCCCTTTGGATCAGAACCGCCAATTGCGATCAGGAGATTGCGGATTGACCCGGTTCGGGCGCGCTGCACGCTGGTTTCCCGGCGTTCGACCAGTTTGCGCCTTGTCAGCAAATGGTTGTGGCCAAGGATCAGTGTGGGGCCTTTGGGATAACCGAGCTTAGGGGCTTCCCATGTGAAATTGAGGATGGCGTCGCAGGGATAGGCCGATAGCTTGCAGAAATCGTCGATGACGACAGTGCGAAGGCTCAGGGATTGGAGGTTGTGGAGGTATTGCTCGTCTACGCGGTAGCTGTCGATGACCACGAAATCGGCCTCGAATCCGCCAAATTCGCGCGTCGCCGCCCCGGAATTGACCGGCTGCGCGAAGGCTTTGCTCGCAAAACCGGCGGATGCGATTTGGTTTGTGGCGGCATGGTCAAATTGCCCGGCAAAAGTGCTTTCGACGCCAGACAGTTGCAATGCCTCGGCCAGCGCAATGCAGCGGCTGAGATGGCCAAAACCGATGTCCGTGGTCGCATCGCACCGGAACACGGCGTGCACTATGCATCCCCTTGGGTGGCGGCGAACAATCGCTCGGCCATCACCCAATCCTCTGGTCGGTCAATATCGACCGCGCGCCATTCGGGCAGTTCCATAAAGCGCGTGCGGGGGCCGAAAAACGGGCGTCGTTCGAGCCAAGCATCGCGGCTCCCCCAGTAAAACTGGCCGGAATCGTGAAAAACTGGCGGCAGGTCTTGAGTGCGTGTGGCGCGATGCTCTGGTTGCGTGAATTCAGGGCAACCCTCGCCGCTATCGGTAAAGCCGCGTTGGGGCGGATGGCCGTATCGGACCGCCGGAAATGCGAAATCGCATTGGTCGGAAAGCTTGGCTCGCGCCGCCGAAAGATCTTCCGCGGAGATGAAAGCGGCGGTGGCGTAGATGCAAGCGGCGGCTTCGACCTGCCATCCGGCAGCCAAGGCCCAAGACAGCGCATGGACGATGACATCGGTCGTGCCGGTGTGATCATCCGATAATTCGGCGGGGCGCATGAAGGGGGTTTGTGCGCCCGATGCCCTGGCGACTTCGGCAATCTCTTCGTCATCGGTTGAGACGATAACGTGTTCGAACAATCCCGATTCCAGCGCCGCTGCAATCGGCCATGCGATCATCGGGCGGCCACAGAATTCGCGGATATTCTTGCGCGGAATGCGTTTACTGCCCCCACGAGCCGGGATAATCGCGATGTTCATGCGCAGACGGCCTTTGCGACCTCGGCAATGACGGTCTGCTGTTGCTCTTCGGTGATCGTCGGGAACATCGGGATGCTGATAGCCTCGGCATAGTAGGCCTCGGCATTGGGGCACAATCCGGGGGCAAAGCCCAGCTTGCGATAATAGGGTTGCAGATAGACGGGGATGTAGTGGAGGTTCACGCCAATCCCGGCTGCGCGCAGATGATCAAACACCGCGCGATGCCTCGCCGCATCGACCCGGATCACATAGAGATGCCATGCTGAGGCCGCGTCGGGATGCTGCCATGGTGTCATGACCGGCATATCGGCAAAGGCCGCGTCATAGGTCGCGGCGATTTTGCGACGGCGGGTGATGAAGTCGGCCAAGCGGTCCATCTGGCTCAAGCCCAGCGCCGCATTGATATCGGTCATCCGGTAATTGTAGCCAAGGCTGTGCTGCTCGTAATACCAAGCGCCCTCATCGATCCGTTCAAGCAGGGCGGGATCGCGGGTGATCCCGTGGCTGCGCCCTGCTCGCATGCGTTCGGCAAGTTCGGGGTCGTTGGTCATCGCCATGCCACCTTCGCCCGTGGTCACGATCTTGACCGGGTGGAAGCTAAAGATGGCGATATCGCTGTATTCGCAATGGCCGACCGGGTTCGCCCCGAAAGAGCCGCCAATTGCGTGCGAGGCGTCTTCGATGATCCGGACGCCGTGTTTGCTGGCGGCGGCATGGATCGCGGCCATATCGCAGGATTGGCCTGTCAGATGCACTGGGATGATGGCTTTGGGCAGTCTCCCTTCGCGGGCTGCATAGTCGAGTTTCTCGGCCAGCCTCTCAGGGCACATATTGTAGCTGCGTTCGTCCACGTCGACGAAGTCCACGCTGGCCCCGCAATAGAGCGCGGCGTTTGAGCTTGCGACGAAGGTTAGCGGGCTGGTCCAGACGCTGTCACCCGGTCCCACATCCAGTGCCATACAGGCCATATGCAGCGCGCTGGTGGCGCTGTTGGCGGCAACTCCAAAGCGCGCATCACTGATCTTCGCGACCGCTTCCTCGAAAGCCGGGCCGACCGGCCCCTGCGTCAAAAAGTCAGATTTCAGGACCTCGACGACAGCGGCAATGTCATCCTCGGTTACCGACTGGCGTCCGTAGGGAATGTAGCCGGCCATCAGGCAACATGCGTCGGATCGACGTGTTTGCGGATTAATGCGCGCAGTTCTTCGACCGACAGGAAGTCTGGATTTGAGCCGCTTTCATAGCAAAAGCCCGGTTCAACCCGTGTCCCGCCGCGTTTTTCCAGATAGTTCTCTGAAAGGAACTCGGTCGTGCTGGGCAGGATCGCGTAATAGGGGCCGAGGTCGATCGTGTTGAGGCTGTCACTGGAGGTGATCATTTCCTCGTGAATCTTTTCACCGGGACGAATGCCAACAATCTTCTGCTCGCATTCCGGCGCCACCGCTTCGGCCACATCGGTGATGCGGTAGCTGGGGATCTTGGGCACGAAAATCTCGCCGCCATGCGCATTTTCAAGCGCCCACAGGACCATCTCCACACCCTCTGCGAGTGAGATGTTGAACCGCGTCATGGTTGGGTCTGTGATCGGGATTACGCCGCTTTCGCGCTGAGCCATGAAGAACGGCACGACCGAGCCCCGGCTGCCGATGACGTTGCCATAACGCACGACCGACAGGCGCAGATCACGCGATCCGCGAATATTGTTGGCCGCGGTGAAGATCTTGTCAGAGCACAGCTTTGTCGCGCCATACAGATTGATTGGTGCGGCAGCTTTGTCCGTGGAGAGCGCAACGACATTGGACACATTGTTGTCAAAGCATGCTTCGATCACATTTTGCGCACCCAGCACGTTGGTCTTGATGCATTCAAACGGATTGTATTCGGCCGCCGGCACCTGTTTCAATGCTGCCGCATGCACGACAATATCGACCCCTTCCAGAGCGCGGCGCAGCCGGTCCTGATCGCGGATATCGCCAATGAAATAGCGCAGCTGAGGATATTCTTGCGGCGAGAATTCCTGGCTCATCTCGTACTGTTTCAGCTCGTCGCGCGAATAAATCACAAGACGGCCAACGTTTAGATATTTATCCAAAACAGCCCGAACAAAGGCCCGCCCAAACGAGCCAGTTCCACCGGTCACCAGAATGTTTTTATTGTCCAGCAAGCGATTTTGCTCCTTTTCGCAGGTTCATATAGCGGGCAATCACAAGGACACCGCTGATAATGAATGCGGCCCCGAATGACACCGCCGTCGCAAACATAATACCCCGAATTCCCATGCTTTGCGCCCACAGAATGCTGAGCGCGATATTGAGAACGATGGTCATCACGCTGAATGCGGACATCATCTCAATCCGCTTGTCGAAATGGAGGAATTTCATGTTGTGCATGAAGAAGCCCTGCAAGACGATGGCGAGCATGATGTATTGCAACAATGGGATAGCGCTATGGAATGCTTCGCCGAGTAGGATCGGCGCGAACAGCAACGCAAAGAAATAGAACGCTGCCGCAGCGACAGCCGCCAGCACGAAATAGAGCAGGGAGACCGAGGCGACCTCTTGCAGGCCGTCTTCGGCTGCGCCCTTCAATTTGCGGAACAGCCACGGCGTCCATGCCATCACAAAGCTGTAGTTCACCATCCAGAATGCCGAGGCGAACAGAGCGGCGACGCCGTACATCGCGCTGGCCTCAACCCCCAAAAAGTGCGCCGCGACGACTTTGTCTGTGGTGCCAACCACCATGACAACTGCGCCAGCGGGCCAATACACGACGCCGAAAGAGGCGATGTTACGGTAGAATGACCGTTCAGGGATCTTGAATAAGGTGGGCAGCGTAAAGCCGAGCGAACGCAGCGAGTATACTGCCGCAATCGCCATGCCCAGCATCCGCCCCAGAACCACGCCGCGCCAATCCCAGCCTGAGCTGAGGAAGATGACGATAAAGGCCATGGACAGCACAGCTTGGATCACTTGCGTCACTAGGAACGCTTTGCGCCGATTATGGAACTGCTGCAGCGCAAGGACCATATAGAACACTTCATACAGCAGGGCTGCGATGACGATGCTGACGAGCCATGCTTGCGGAAATTTGGTCGCGGTTGCCAGCAATTCGCCGAACACGACCGTCACCAGCGATACGAATATCGCCAGCGTGACCATCACGAACAAAGCGGTGTGAGTGAATTGATCGAGCTGTTTCTGATCAAATTCGAGGAAGCGCATCCGTATCGCGTCCTGTGTCGTCAATCCGACGATAGGGCGCATAAAGGTCGCGTATGTGATGAACAAAACCCACACGCCATAGCCGGTTGGATCAAGCATTCGGGTAAGGATCGGTGCCAGCAAAAGCGGCACGAGCGCTTCGATGCTGTTGGCAAACGCATAGAATAAAGATTGCAGCGCCAAAAACTGTTTGGCGTTTAAATTGAACGCTTTACGTATCATCAACCGCCCTTGCGCATTGCCCCTGAAGCACTCGCCGCGGCCAGTGCATTACAGTTTGTAAACCTAAATTGTTAACGATTGCCTGAGATAAGCTCGTTCAAGCCTGACCGGTCATAACCGGCGGGTTTTTAGTAACTGCTTGCCTTGAGGTAGATCAGCGTGGCTTTCAAAGCTGTTAAAATGCGCGAAGTGTTCGCTGAGACGGAAGACGTCGCAGTTCGCGAGATTGAGCCTGAAACTGAGAGTTCTGCGCGGCGGGATCGCTATGATCTTGCGACCGCTCTTGGCATTGTGCGCGAGATGGAAACATCCGCTGGGCGCGCTGCGGTGTTTGAGGAAATCAAGAACAAGAACGCGATCTATCGTCTGGTTGATGCGATTTACACCAAATCCGGCACCGGGCTCCTCCAGCCGCTATTCCTGTTCATTTACATGCTGAAATGCGTGGTTTCGCTTGGCCCGTTTAAAGATGCAGGGGCCGAAGCGGTCTCCATCGCCAATTTCGACAATGAACACAAAACGATCGCGCGGATCGCAAAGCTGGTTCCCGATGTGCCGTTGATGCATGTCTCGGTTGAGCGCAAACACATCTTTGCCATTGAGCAAGTGAAAGCAGCCTTTGCGATGCTGGGTTCATTTGGCCGCGCATTTTCGTTTCTGCGCATTCTGGTTCGCACGCACAGCTTTATGCCCGCAGCTCGGATCGCCAGCGCGCTCGCATTCTACATGCGCTTTTCGCAAATGTTCTCAGAGCGCCCCAAGCTGAAGGCGGCCATTGTCGCTAGCAATTACAGCCCTGAATCGGTCGGCATGGCTGCGGCCGCGCACCGCCATGGTCGCCGGGTTGTTTATTCAAACCACGCGCCCGTCCCCGCCAACGGCCCCGTTGTGCCCCCAGTCTTCGCCGATTGCGCGCTGTTTTACGGTGAGGAAACGCGCAAGACATATGAGCGCCGTAGCGCTTGCACCGCAGAGGTCGGCTATATCGGCGAGCCGGGGACGGCACGCGCTATGGAATGGCGCGATGAGGTGAAAACTGTCGGCATATTCCTAACCTCGGGCACCAAAGTCGATGTGCTGCAAAGCCTGATCGCGACGATCCGCGTCAGCCTGCCTGATGCGCATGTTTTGATCCGACAACATCCGGTTCAGCTGCTCAGCACCGATTTTTCCGGACTTGAGCTTGATGATGCCAATGTCGAATTGACAATCGGCAATCCGCTGGATGCCGAAATCGCCGCCTGCGATCTGGTGATTTGCGGCAATAGCGGCGTTGCGATGAACGTCCTGAGCGCAGGCAGACCAGTCGCTTATCTCTCAAGCCTTGATGGGATACTCTTCGATTCCAACGGGTTCATCGCTAGCCGGCTGGTCTACAACATGCCGTGGTGGAGCGATGATCTGTATGATCGGCTTCGTGGGTTTTATCAGGCGCCGGGATGGCGCGGCGTGATGCAGGACTACGACGCATCCTACGGGGTTGAAGATGATGTGCTTGCAGAAGCGGCGAGAAACACCCTGATGCGCCACCTTCGCCCTAACACTCAGATAAATTCCGCGAAGGAAGCTGCGTAGTCCAGACGGACCCACGGCATTCGCACGAGGTTGGCATTATGTCGGTCTTAACCGGTCCGAACTTACACCCGTTCATAAGATCACGAATTTATTAGGAGCGCGCTTGTGTCCTTTGACATGAGTGGTGCCGTTTGGGCGAACACACTATGGACCACGCAGCGTTAACCCCGCCCGCGCACGATAATAGCGATGATGACGCTGTTCAGGACAACGTGCAGGATACTGGTCCCGGTGCTGCTAATGGCCGTGCTGCCCCGCGAACGTCTCTGCTGATCCGGGCGGCGAAACTCGTAACATCGCAGGGTGAGTTTGTTTGCGTCTTACGGGATGTCTCAGAAACCGGCATCTGCGTTCGCCTGTTCCACTCCGCACCCGCTGGCGATCCTGTAGAGCTCCATATGCCCGCTGGTGGGGTCTACGCTTTGCGATCCGTATGGGAGAAGGACAGGGAAGCGGGCTTTGAATTCATCGAAAATGTTGATGTCAGCCGCCTGATCAATGAATCCGGTGAATATCCCAAACGCGGGTTGAGGCTTGGCGTGTACTTTCCGATTACCATCAACACTCTCACCCAATCCGCCGAAGCGGTGGTCGAAAACCTGTCTCAACAGGGCGCCCGCTTTGAAAGCGATGCGAAGTTCGCGATTGATCAGAACATACGCATCGGATGCACAGAGGGAGGTACAACTGTGAAAGATCTTCGCGCGAAAGTGCGCTGGCGCCGGGATAAGCAATATGGCGTGGTCTTCGATGATACGCTCACACTGAGCGATTTCGCACGCTTTGCAGCCAGCATTCAGTGCCCGCGATTGATCGACTGACAGTTTTTGCGCTGAATCTGCGAAATTTGGCGGGTTTCGGGGGCGATCTTTACGCCTCGCTAACCAATTTCCTTCACTCCCCTTGGGATAAGCCTGTCGCACAATTGCGGATCAGGTGTTCTAACGGGGGCTTGCATGACGCAGCTTGGCGGCAACGCAACGACTAAAACACCCGCTGGCCAGGGGGCCGGCATTCTCGACGTGGACGTCGCCATTATTGGCGCGGGGCCCGCGGGCCTCACTGCGGGTTACCTGCTGACCAAACAGGGCAAAACGGTCGCGATCATCGAGAAGGACGAAACCTATGTCGGCGGCATCAGCCGCACTGTGGAGCACGAAGGCTACCGCTTTGACATTGGCGGACATCGGTTCTTTTCAAAGTCCCAGCAAGTTGTCGATCTGTGGAACGAGATCTTGCCGGACGACTTCATTCAACGCCCGCGCATGAGCCGCATCTATTATGAGGGCAAATTCTATTCATACCCGCTGCGCGCATTCGAAGCGCTCGGCAATCTGGGTATCCTGCGCTCAACCGCCTGCATGCTCAGCTACCTGCGGTATAAGCTGTTCCCGATCAAAGACGTAAAAAGCTTTGAGGATTGGACCACGAACCAGTTCGGTAAGAAACTCTATTCGATTTTCTTCAAGACCTACACTGAGAAAGTGTGGGGCATGCCGTGCGATGAAATGAGCGCCGATTGGGCGGCTCAACGCATTAAAGGGCTTTCGCTTTGGAGCGCGGTCACAGACGGGCTTAAACGCTCGATGGGCCTGAACAAGAAACCCAATGACGGCATGGAAACCAAAACCCTGCTCGAAACCTTCCGCTATCCGCGGCTGGGCCCCGGTATGATGTGGGACGCGGCGCGTGATCAGATTGTGGCGACGGGTAAAGGCCAGGTGTTGATGGGCCATGCGCTTGATCAACTCGCCAAAATCGGCCCCAATGACGAAGGGTTCGACTGGTCGATGACTGCGGCGAGCAAGGATGGCAAAGTTCAAATCCGCGCGCGCGATGTGATCAGCTCTGCGCCTATGCGTGAGCTGTCCAAGCGTATTCACCCATTGCCGCAAAGCTCGCTTCAGGCGGACAAATTGCGGTATCGCGACTTCCTGACTGTGGCTTTGATGGTGAAGTCCGATGACCTGTTCCCGGACAATTGGATCTATATCCATGATGACCGTGTGCAGGTTGGCCGCGTGCAAAACTTCCGCAGCTGGTCACCAGAAATGATCCCGGACGAGGATATGGCCTGTGTTGGCCTTGAATACTTCTGTTTCGAAGGGGACGGATTGTGGTCGTCGAGCGATGACGATCTGGTCGCGCAAGCCACACGCGAAATGGAAATCCTTGGCCTGTGCGATCCCGCTAAAGTCGTTAGCGGCGCGGTGGTTCGTCAGGAAAAAGCCTATCCCGTTTATGATGATGATTACGAGGCCAATGTCGCCTCTATGCGGCATGAACTCGAAGACGCGCATCCCAGCCTGCATCTGGTCGGACGCAACGGCATGCACCGTTACAACAACCAAGATCACGCGATGATGACCGCTATGTTGACGGTTGAGAATATCCTCGCGGGTAAGCGCGTCTATGACACGTGGTGCGTCAACGAGGATGCCGAATATCACGAAGCGGGCGATGAAGGTGAAGAGGCCAAGCTGCCTGCGCGCGATACCGAGACGAAACCGTTGAGCGATGACCAAGTTGCGGCTTTGACGTCGTTGCGCGGTGTGCCTGAACGCATTGTACCTGCTGATGAAGAGCAGATCCGCAAGTCTGCCTGATCCAATGAACGGTGCGCTCGCCTCGATTATTGCCAAACTGCGCGATGTCCGTTTCGTGCGCTATATCTGCGCGAGCGTGGGGGCATTGGCCGTCGATGTGGGCAGCTTTTTAGGGCTGATGGTAGTTGGTATCGCCGCTGCACCTGCTTCCGCAATCGGATATTCGCTGGGCATTTTGGCGCATTGGTTGATGTCGAGCCGCGCGGTTTTTCAGGATAGCGTTGCATCAGGCGGCACAGCACGCACCCGGCAAAAGGCATTGTTTGTGATTTCGGCTCTGCTGGGATTGGCGTTGACCACGGCGATCGTCGGACTTGCCGATAAAGGCGGGATCGATCCGCGCATCGCCAAAGGCATCGCGATCATCGTGAGCTTCTTTGTGACATGGCTCATCCGCAGCCGCATCGTGTTCCGCGCACCGGGCCACGCGGTCACTGGTGAGGCGTGATCCGATGTTGGTTGAACGACGCAGATCCGCCTTTCCCGGCGAATTTATTGCGCGGGTAGGGATTGCTTGGGCGATTATCAGCGGGCTGCTGATCGCGATCAATTGGAGCGCTATCTCTTCCAACCGTTTCCCCGATCCCGATGATATTATGCGGCTGGTTCAGGTGCGTGATCTGTTGGCCGGACAGAGTTGGTTTGACCCCACACAATACCGTGTCGATGCGGCCGGTGGAGGCGTGCCGATGCATTGGTCGCGGCTGGTCGATGCTCCGCTGGCGTTGGTGATTCTGATATTGACCCCGCTGATCGGCTCCGCTGCGGCGGAGACGACCGCGCTGGTCGCAGTGCCTCTCATTACTTTGGGCATCGCCATGATGCTGGCTGCGCGGATTGCGTGGCGGTTACTGGGCGAGGAAGAGGCGACCTTTACAACGCTCGTCGTCGCGATTTCCGTGCCGGTGCTGTTTCAGCTGGGGCCGATGAGGATTGATCACCACGGGTGGCAGATTGTCTGCGCCCTGGTCGCGATCAACGGGCTGATGGCGCGTTCGCCGCGTGTCGGCGGATGGGTTATCGGTGGTGCCTTCGCTTTTTGGCTGTCGATTTCGATCGAAGGCCTGCCGCTCGCTGCTATCGCCTTTGCGGTCTTGGCGCTGCGATGGTTGAAGGATCGCAATGCTCAGGTCTGGTTGGTCAGCGCAATTCAATCGCTAGCGCTGATTGGCGTTTTACTATTTGGTCTGACACGTGGGATTGGCGATTTAGCGACTTATTGTGATGCGATCAGTCCGCTGCACCTTGCCATGTTTGGCTGGGGAGCGGTCACCCTGACGTTGCTTGCTCGCCTCGAACCTGCGCCGCGCGGTGTTATTTTTGGCGGCTTCGCTGTCGCAGGGGGCGGTGCGTTAGCCATCCTTTTGACCGCGGCCCCACAATGCGCCGTTGGCGGAGGTTTTACAGAACTCGACCCGCTGGTTGCGAAATATTGGCACGCCAATGTGCTTGAGGGGATGCCAGTCTGGCGTCAGTCGCTGATTGTCGCGCTGCAATACGCCGTGACGCCATTGATCGGAGTGTTCGCAGCGTTCAATCTGGCGCGTCGTTCACATGATTGGCTGCGCGGGTTTTGGACCGATTACGCTGTGATCCTTGCTGGAGCTTTGGTGGTTTCGCTGTTTGTGTCGCGTGCCGGAGCGGTTGCCTGCGTGCTCGCCGCACCGCCACTTGCATGGCAGTTGCGCGAATGGCTCAGGGCGATCCGATTGATGCGAAACCCCGCTCCGCGCATGGCGGCGATGACGGGTGTGGCCTGCGCTTTGTTGCCTGCGTTGCCCGCTATGGTGCTCACCAGCGCAATGCCTGCGCGCGCGTCTTTGGCAGGCCCGACAAACGCACCGATTAAAGCGATTGATTGCCGGGTTCAGGATGCCGCTGAGGCGTTGTCAGCGCTTCCCAAGGGTGAGTTCTACGCGCCCTTCGATATTGCGCCTGAACTTTTGCTCACAACCGATCACACGGTCCTCGCCACCGGACACCACCGGGGGCATTCCGCGATGAAGGTTCTACTTGAGACGGCTCTGGGAGCGGCGGATGAGGCGCAAACCACTTTGCGAGCGCGTGGATCAGCCTATGTCGCTGTGTGCCCTGCCTTGGCGGAAGCGCGCATGTATTCCAAGATCGCGCCTGATGGATTTGTCGCTCAGCTTATGAAAGACGAGGCTCCAGAATGGTTGGAGCCGGTCGCACTTGAGGCAGCAAACGGCCTCAAAGTCTGGCGGGTTAAGCCGGAATGAAATCCATCGCGACGCCATTGATGCAGTGGCGTTTTCCGGTTGGTTGCGGCCCATCGCCAAAGATGTGACCCAGATGCCCGCCGCAATCGGCGCAATGCACCTCTGTGCGTGGAACTCCAATTTTGTAGTCGACCGATGTCCCGACCGCGCCGCGATCAATCGGGCGCCAGAAACTGGGCCATCCGGTGCCGCTGTCATATTTGTGCACTGACGCATACAATCGGTTGTTGCAGCCTGCGCAGACAAAGGTGCCGGGACGGCCTTCATTGTCCAAAGGTGAGGAATAGGCGCGTTCGGTGCCCGCTTCGCGTAGGATGCGGTATTCTTCGCGGGTCAGCTGACGCCGCCATTGCGCATCGGTTTTGCTGATCCGATAGGTGCGTTCTTTGCGTGCTTCGACAATGCCGCCACCACAGCTGGCCAACACTGGCATGGCAGCGGCGAGGCCGGTTGCGGCGATAAAGCTGCGGCGGCTGGTCAGAGTGAATGGCACGATAGAGTTCCTCGAAAAGTGAGCTTCTTCTCTCTTATACGTCGAAAATGGCCGAAAAGTTTCACTTTGTTCGAAGTGCGCTGACCTAGAAGTCGGTGATTTCGACCTCAAGTTTGCGGAAGCCGTGCACGAAATTCGCTCGCACCCGTTCCACATCGCCCGCAACGTGCACCCGCATGCGGCGTTTGTGCATCTCTTCCATCAACACCTTCAGCTGCAATTCGGCCAAACGCGCACCGACACAGCGGTGAATGCCGTAACCAAAGGCGATATGACGGCGCGCATTGTCGCGGGTGATGTCAAGCTTATGCGGGTCGGGGAACACGCTCTCTTCGCGGTTCGCGCCCAAATACCACAGCACGACTTTGTCGCCCTTTTTGATAGTCTCGCCGAACACCTCAGTGTCTTCAGTGCAGGTCCGGCGCATGTGAGCGAGCGGCGTTTGATAGCGCAGGCATTCCTGCACCGCATTGGGGATCAATTCGGGCTGTTCTTCGAACAATTTGCGTTGATCGGGGAATTTATCGAGCGAATGGATAATCCCGCTCATCGTGTTGCGCGTGGTGTCATTGCCGCCCACGATCAGCAAAACGAGATTTCCGATGAATTCCTCAGGGCGCATTTGGTTCATCGCCTCGGAATGGATCATCATCGAAATGAGGTCATTGCCCGGCTCTTTGTCCATCGTCCGCTCGACCCAGATCGATTGGAAATAGGCTGCCATTTCGTGCAGAAATTCCCAGCGCAGCTCATCCAGCTCGCGCACGCCAGCCAGTTCAGTGTCTCCTGACCAATCGGACCAGAATGTCAGCATCCGGCGGTCTTCCCAAGGGAAGCCAAACAGGATTGCGAGCATGCCGGTGGTTAGCTCGATTGACACGGTGTCGACCCAATCGAACACTTCGCCGCGCGGCAATGTGTCGAGCAATTCGCCAGTTCGGCGGCGGATTTCAACCTCCATATCGGTCATGGCAGAGGGGGTGAATTTGGGTGCGACCGTGCGGCGCTGCCCGGTGTGCTGTGGCCGGTCCATCGCGATGAACATCGGCAATTCGCGGCGGTCAGCCTCGCTTTCTGCCAACTCTTCTTCGCTCAGCCGTTCAAGTATCGTAATCCCGCCATATTCCCAGCTTGATGAGAATATCTCCGGCTGCGCTTCGATATGCTGGATCGCCTTGTGGCCAACCACCGCCCAATAGGGGCCATAGGGGCTATCAGGGATATAGTGCAGTGGCCCTGCATCCTGCATCTCTTTGAAGATTGGCTGCCACGTGTCTTCGAAATAGATCTCGGAATTGCTCACATCCCATTTGTGCGGATGCTCTGGCCGCTCGCCCGGATGCTTTGCGTAGTGTTCTTTGATCGCTTCGTAAGCGGTCGGCGAAGTGCGGACTTTGGGACGTGTCGGTGCTGCGGTAGCCATTGCTCTCTCCTTGTCAGAGGTCGCGGCTTTTGCCGTTTTTACCAACCCCTCCCTCAGCTGTGCATCCTGCCCTAACTGACAAAGATGTCAATACGGGTTGCGATTGGCTACTTATTTTCCTGGCTATTCGGCGGGTTCAGCAGAGCGGCTCCAGCCCTTGTTCTTTGCGCGGCTCTTCTTTTCGCGGCCAGCTCCACCCGATTTCATCACCCGCTTGCGGAACAGCATCGATCCGCCTTTGACGAGGATCGCGACCCACATGGCCTGCCACAGCAGCGCGGCAGCGTGAATCCACAGTGTCTCCTCCATCGCGGCGCGCGCGAGCAGGGCAAAGGGTGAGGATAGCGGGAAGATCACCGCAACCATTTCCAGCTGCGATCCGGCATCGGTAAGGGTGGCGGCCGCAAGGAAGAACACCATGAGCTGAAGCATGGTGACCGGCATCGATAAGGTCTGCACCTCGCGCACCGTGTTCGCCATGGCGCCAATGGTCAGGAACAATGATCCAAGCAACAAATACGCCATCGAGAAATAGGCAATACTGAGTGCCATAAACAGCGGCCAGCCCACCGCAGGGCCGGGCAGGTTGCGGAAATCGGTCTGTGTGACAGTGGTAATCGCATCCTCGGCAATAGCCCAAAAGCCCCAGCCAAGCGTGCCCCAAACCGCGATCCCCACGAACGAAACGCCCAGCATCGCGAACAGTTTGCCCATAAACACCGCATCCATTGGGATGGCAGCGGCGAGAATCTCGATGATCTTGTTACCCTTTTCCTCGGCAAGGTTGGACAGCACCATGCCCGCGAGAAGCATGGTGAGCAGGAACATCACCATTTGCGCGGCCTGCGCGGTGCGAATGCGGTTCTTGCGTTCCGATGCCGCGCTGTTGGTGACTTGCTGAGTGGTGGATTGTGGGAAAGCGAGCGGTGTGGGTGCGACCGCGTCTGCCGCGATCAGTTCAACCGCGCCCTGCCAACGCCGGATTTGCCCGCCGGTGCCAACGACTTCGGGCTCGGCAAGAGTGCCGGTTACGATCGCCGCATAATTGCCCTGCCGCGCCTCAAGAAACGCTTTGGCGTCAAAATCGGCATTGCCGCGCGCTTCGGGCACTTCGCGTAAAGATGGAACCGCGCCGCGCAGTGCCGGTTCGAGCCGGTCGCGGGCCTCAATCATTGCTGCGTTGTCGGCGGCGCTCATCGCGAGGCCGACTTCGACCACGGCAACATCGCGGGAAACCTGGCTGCCGATGCTACCAGCCAAACCGCCCACAAGCACAGGAAAGAGCGGGCCAACCAGAAAGAACAAAAATGCACGGCTGAACAGCACGGCGATAAAATCACGCCGGGCGATAACCCATGCGGCCTCTAACCGAGAGAGTCGCGGGTTGGATTCGATGGCGGCTTGGTTTTGAGCGCTCACGATTGGACTCCTTGCGCGTCCGCTTCGAGCTGGCGGGCAGCGGCCTCTCCGGCGATGGAGACGAAAGCATCGTGCAAACCGGCGCGCTCAATCGACAGGGAAAGAATGCCTGCTTCACCTTCGATGAGCTGGCGCAGAAGCGGCTCAACGCCATCTTCTGGTAGTGGGAAATAGAAGAAATCGCCTTCGCGCCGTGTGTCTTCGGGCAAGGCGGCGGTCCAGCCGCCTTCGCGAGCGCGCGTTTCCAGCCGCACTTGCGCGGGGATCCGGTCACGCGCGGCCTCAACGCTGCCGGCATAGGGCACTTTGCCGCCTGCGATGATGGCAACGCCTTCGCATAGACGCTCTGCATGGTGGATGACGTGGGTGGAGAAAATCACCGTCACACCGTCTTCTGCCAAGGTGCGGATCATGCCTTCGAGCTTGCCTTGGTTGATTGCATCGAGGCCCGAAAACGGCTCATCCAACACCACCAAACGCGGTTGGTGCACCAGCGTACCGAGCAACTGGACCGTTTGCGCCATCCCTTTCGAAAGCTGACGGATTTGCCGGTCGGCGGCGTAGGCAAGCGAATGGCGTTCGAGCAATTCCATGCCGCGTTTACGCCCTTCGGCCAGCGAAAGGCCGCGCAATGCGCCCATGAAGGCAATCGCTTCGATGCTCTTCATCGCGGGGTAAAGCCCGCGTTCCTCTGGCAGATAGCCGATCAAGCGCCCGATATCGTGGGGCCGGTCATGGCCAAACACGCGGCGTACCCCTTCGTCGGGGTCGATAATGCCCAAGAGCATGCGCAAAGTCGTTGTCTTGCCTGCGCCATTGGGGCCAAGGATGCCGTAAATCGCGCCTTCGGGCACCGATATATCGACCCCGTCGACCGCGCGGGTGCCGTCAAAGCTTTTTACTAGCCCGCGCGCTTCGATTGCGAGTGGGCGTGTGTCGTCTGGCGCGGTATCGACCGCTGCATCAGAATTGCTCAAGAATGATTGATCGCTTACGGCCATATCCATGGGTTGCGGGGTTAACGTGTGAGATTAAACGGGAATGTCCCCAAACATGGTTAACGAGCGTGCAACCATTGGTCTAGCTGAACAGATCGCGGCTGAAGCGCGCGCGCTGGGCTTTGCGGCATGCGGTTTTGCGAGCGCGGCAGAGGACCCGGTGCGCAGCGATCGGCTGGAGCAATGGCTGGGCGATAAGCACCACGGCTCGATGGAGTGGATGGAGGCGCGGCAGCACCATCGCCGCTCTCCGCAAGGTCTATGGCCAGAGGCGAAGAGCGTCATCGCGTTGGGCATGAGTTATGCGCCGGCACTGGACCCGATGGCTTTGGAGCATGCCGGGGATCGCGCGCGCATTTCGGTCTATGCGCAGGGGCGCGATTATCACGACGTGGTGAAAAAGCGGCTGAAAGCGCTGGCCCGGTGGCTAGTGGCGAACGAGCCTGATGCTGAGGTGAAAGTGTTCGTCGATACAGCGCCCGTGATGGAAAAACCCTTGGGTGAGGCAGCCGGGATTGGGTGGCAGGGTAAGCACACCAATCTGGTGAGCCCTGATCATGGCAGTTGGCTGTTTCTGGGCGCGATTTATACCACGCTGGACCTGACGCCAGCGGAGCCGCACCGGGATCAATGCGGTTCTTGCCGGGCGTGTCTTGATGTGTGTCCGACCGATGCCTTCCCTGCGCCCTACAAGCTCGATGCGCGGCGCTGCATTTCCTATCTGACGATTGAGCATAAGGGCCCGATTGCAGAGGAGTTTCGCGAAGCGCTTGGCAATCGCATCTATGGCTGTGATGATTGCCTGGCTGTGTGCCCGTGGAACAAATTTGCAGCCGAAGCCCATGCGGCGCGCGAATTCCTGCCGCGTGCTGAATTGACCGCGCCTCGCTTGGCGGAATTGCTGGCGTTGGGTGATGCAGGTTTCCGCGCACTGTTGTCGGGATCGCCGATCAAGCGGATCGGGCGCGATCGGTTTGTGCGAAATTGCCTCTATGCCGCAGGCAATAGCGGGGATGCGAGGCTGGTGGAGCCAGTGCGCGCCTTAGCGGATGATCCCGACCCGGCGGTCGCAGAAGCGGCCGCATGGGCGCTCCGCAAACTCACATCAGCTCTTTGAGCGGAACCTCACTATCGGCGAGCAGCGCTGGATCAATCCTGTCCGCGCCCGCTTCAAGCATTTTGCGACCCTGCACATAATCCTTCATCGAATTCACACAGTCGAAGGCGATGGGCCGCCCCTCTTTCAGGTAAACGACGGTGAATTTGCGAGCCTCTGGATCACCGCGCAGGACCGTTGCATCAAACCCGATATTCAGGCCCGCCGTTTGCAGTTTCAGGTCGTATTGGTTCGACCAGAACCACGGCAGCGCGTGGTATGGCTGTTTATCGCCCATGATCGCGCGGGCGACAGTGTTGGCCATATCGTTGGCATTCTGCACCGATTCGAGCCGGATGACCGCGCTGCCCGCGAAATCATTGGCATGCGCGGCGCAGTCTCCTATGGCGTAAATATCATCAAGGGTGGTGCGGCAAAACACATCGACATCCACACCGTCTGACCCGGCTGCTCCCGCCGCGATAAGGGGCGCGACCGCTGGCACAATGCCGATCCCGACCACGACCATTTCGCATTCGACGACTTCGCCGCCTTCCAGCTCAACGCCTGTTACCTTGCTGTCATCGCCAAGGATTGCGGAGACCCCCTGCGAAAGCCGCATATCGACCCCTTGGCGGCGATGTTCCGCTTCGTAGAACCGGGCCATTTCTTCGCCTGCGACACGGGCCAGCACGCGGTCCTGCATTTCGATGACGGTCACGTCGCAGCCGAGTTTGCGCAAAACCGCCGCCGCCTCTAACCCGATATACCCGCCGCCAATGACCGCAGCGCGTTTTGCTCCGCCATCCAGCGCCGCCATCATCGCATCGGCATCGCGTTTGTCGCGGACGTAATAGATACCTTTGAGATTTGCGCCCGGAATGCCCAGACGCCTTGGATCCGCACCGCCAGCCCAGACCAGCTTGCGATAGCCAATGGTGCTACCATCGGTGAGCGTGACAGTGTGGCGCATCCAGTCAATTTCGCTGACACCGCGCCCCAATTGCAGATCAATGCCCTTATCCGTCCAAAACTTCTCAGGCCGGATCATAATGCGTTCAAACGTCTTGTCGCCTGACAGATATTCCTTGGACAAAGGAGGGCGTTCATAGGGCGGCACGCTGTCGCGCCCGATCAGCATGATCGTACCCTCATGCCCTTGCTGGCGCAGTGAAATGGCGGCCTGCGCACCGCCATGCCCGGTGCCGACAATCACCACATCAGCGGAAGAAGAACTCGCTCCGTTCATAGTTCCACGCTTTTGCTAAAAATGCGTGGCCGTCAAGGTGCGATGCACTTACCGTTCGAGCAGATTGCGCGCTTGGCTCGCGATTTGAGCGAGCACGGCGGGTGCAACTGGTGGGCGTGATTGCGCGCGTACGATCATCGCTTGGAACTGCTCCACGGCGGCGCTGTTGCGCTGCGCCCATTGTGCCACGGCTTTGCTTGGATCGTCCTTTGCTGCCTTGCGCCGCGTCAATCGCCGCAGGAACTCCAATCGCATATGCTGGAAATCGCGGGCCAATCCATCGACCAGCAAACGCTCCCATACATCGGATGGCGACATATGCGCGGCCGTACCCTGAGCCCAGTCGAGTCCCACCCGGTGACCAATCTCACCAAAGGCTCGGGTCAATTCCTTGGGGTCAATCCCAGTAGAAAGGGCAAGATGAGCCAGACCGACTGACCCATCGTAATCGAACAGATCGGCGACTCGATCGGCAAGCTTGCGCGGGCATCCCTGCGCTGTGAATCCGGCGCGCAATGCTTCGGATCGATCCAGTGTTTCGCCGGAGATCAATGTGCCGCGCGCCTCGCACAATATCGCCACTCCGCCGCGCAATTGTTCAATCATCGCGCCCGCTTCAACCCGGCCTGATGCCGTTCGCAGCACATCGGACATCAGATTGCCGACGGCTGCGGCGAGGCGGTCAAGCAACGAGAGGCGCGCTGTCTCGTTCATTGTCTCGCGATCAATATCGTCCCACAATTCCTGAAGCCCAAAAAGCTGTTCGACGACGATGAAGGCCGCGGCCACATCGGCCAGACCTACGCCCTCTTCCTCAGGCAGTTCATAGGCATGAATCAGGCCAAGCCGGTTGACGATCCTATTGGACAGGTCGGTTGCGATCAGCTCACGGCGGAGGCGGTGATCTTTGATCTGACCTGCAAATTTGCTGCGCATGGGCGCTGGGAAAAGCTCGATCAGCGATGGTTCAAGGCACGGATCATCCGGTAATCCGCTCGCTTCGATGGCATCTTGCAGAGCCAGCTTGGTCGATGACAGCAACACAGCGAGTTCAGGCCGTGTGAGTCCGCGTCCATCGGCAGCACGCCGAGTGTAGGCCTCCGCGTCCAGCAACCCTTCATTGCGGCTGTCAAGCGCGCCCATTTCTTCAAGCTGTTCGATCAGGCGAACATAAGACGCGCTCGCGCCTGCCCCGCCCGTTTCAGCAATCGACAAGGCCAGCGCCTGCAAGCGGTTGGATTCCAGCACGATGTCGGCGACTTCGTCCGTCATCTTGGCCAACAGATTGTTGCGCTTTGTTTCGGTCAACGCTCCTTCGCGCGTCGCGGCGGCCAAAGCGATTTTGATATTCACTTCATTGTCTGAACAATCGACGCCCGCCGAATTGTCGATGAAATCGGTGTTGATGCGCCCGCCATTGAGCGAATATTCAATGCGACCCGCCTGCGTTGTTCCCAGATTGGCACCTTCGCCGATGACTTTCGCGCGCAATTCGCGGGCATTGACGCGCAAGGCATCATTGGCCGGATCGCCGACATCCAGATGGCTCTCATGTTCGGCTTTGATATAGGTGCCGATCCCGCCGAACCAGATCAGGTCCACTTGCGATTTCATGATTGTAGAGACCAGCTCATCCGGCTCGATCTCCTTCTCCTCAATCCCCAACAGATCGCGCGCTTTCTTAGGCAATTTGATCCGTTTCAGATCGCGTGAGAACACGCCGCCGCCCTTGGAAATCAGCGCACTGTCATAATCCTCCCAGCTGGACCGGGGCAGTTCGAACAGGCGCTTGCGCTCTTTCCAGCTGGCCGCAGGATCGGGGTCTGGATCAATAAAGATGTGGCGGTGATCGAATGCGGCGACCAGTTTGATCGCCTTTGACAACAGCATGCCATTGCCGAACACATCGCCGGACATATCGCCGCAGCCCGCGACGGTGATTGCGTCCGTTTGAACATCGACGCCCATTTCGAGGAAGTGCCGTTGAACGCTGACCCATGCGCCGCGTGCGGTGATGCCCATGGCTTTGTGGTCATATCCGTTCGAACCACCGCTGGCGAAAGCATCATCGAGCCAAAAGCCAGCTGCTTCCGCAATGCCATTGGCGACATCGGAGAAGCGCGCGGTGCCTTTATCGGCGGCGACCACGAAATAGGGGTCTTCGCCATCATGGATGCGCACGGATTGTGGGTGGACGACTTTGCCATCGACGATGTTGTCGGTGACTGACAGCAGCGTGCGGATGAACACCTCGTAGCTGGCCTGACCCTCTGCTGCCCAAGCATCGCGATCAATCGCGGGTGAGGGGAGCTGTTTGGGATAGAATCCGCCTTTCGCTCCGCTCGGCACAATAACGGCATTCTTGACCTTTTGCGCTTTCATCAGGCCAAGGATTTCGGTGCGGAAATCGTCGCGCCGGTCGGACCAACGAAGGCCCCCACGAGCCACCGCGCCAGAGCGCAAATGGATGCCCTCAACCCGGCGCGAATAGACGAAGATTTCGCGCCACGGCACGGGCTTTGGCAGGCCGGGTACAAGACTGGAATCGATCTTGAACGCCAGCGCCTCTTCCCCAGCGGGGGCAAAGGCATTGGTGCGCAAAATTGCATCAATCACTGCGCTATAAAGTCGCAGCAGACGGTCATCATTGATCGCGCTGACTTTGGCGAGGCCGCGTTGATATCCTGTGGTCGCGGCAGTGATGGCAGCGGCGCGTCCACCTTGGAAATCCGGGTCGTGGCGGGCGACAAACAGGTCAATCATCGCCTGAGTTACGGCGGGTGCGCGTCGCAAAGCATCGACCACCGTGTAGATTGTGAATGTGATGCCGGTTTGGCGCAAATAGCGATAGATTGCGCGCAGCCACACTGCTTCTTTCGCGTCCAATCCGCCGCCTGTGACCAAGCGATTGAAAGGGTCATCCTCTGACCGGCCATTCAGAACGTCCGCAATGGCCGTTTCAATAACATCTGCGCGTTCCATCAGGTTATCAGCCGCAACGCCCGGCGGTAACTCAAGCGTGAATTCGTGGATCGTGCCAAGCTCGCGATCTGTGAGCCGGGTCGGCATTTCCGAGAGTACGCGGAAGCCAAAATTCTCCAGCGCCGGAACAGCATCGGAAAGCGGCATTTCGCCGCTCGTGTGATATATCTTCAAACGCAGATCGCCGATTGGGTCATGCGCCAGTTTGTAGAGGCGGCATGTTCGTGCCTGCGGATCATCGCTCAAAGCGATGGCGCGCAATTCTGTAATGTCTAGCGCGGCCTCGGCTGCGCCATATCGCGCGCGATACCCCGTCGGAAACGCTCCTGCGTAACGCTGAGCGATGGCGAGCACGCGCGAACTTTCATCAGCTTCGGCCAAGTGCGCTTCGACAGCTTCGTCCCACCCTTTGAGCAGGTCCACCAATTCGGCCTCAATCTTGGCTGCATTTGGCATTTCGCCAGTGGCACGCGAGTCGAGCAAATATTGCAGCATGGCGAGAGTGCCGCCTTCGACTTCAAGGCTCCAACTGAGTAGGTCGATCCCGGTTGTCTTGGTCAAAAGGTCCTGAATTTGCAGGCGCACACCCGTCGAGAGCGTATCACGCGGCAGCCAGACAAATGCGAATACGTGCCGCTCCAGCGCCGATTGCACGAGGATCAGCCGCGGGCGCGGACGATCAACCAGGCTCATCATAGCCGTTGCCAGCCGCTCAATATCCGCCGTGGCAAATCCGGTCAGCAGGTCATGCGGCAGCGATGTGAATGCGTGGATAAGCGCCTTTCCAGCATGGCCAGAAGGGTCAAAACCGAGGCTGTTTGTGATGTCGCTCAACGCCTGACGCAGGACAGGTATCTCGCCCGGCGGTGTGGCGAGTGCCGCACTGGTCCAAACACCAGTATGGACGGAAAGCGCAGTGACTTTTTTGCCTTCCCGAACAGGCACAATGAACAGATCAAGCGGTGCGCGGCGATGCACGGTGGAAAGGCGATTGGCTTTAATGACCAAGAGGTGACGCGCAGAGCCACTAGGCCCGGTTTGGTCGAACCAGTCAAAGGCACGATCAAAGGATGCATCGGCGAGAATTTGACGCGCGCTTTTGCGGCAAACGCCAAGCACGCCGCTTTCCTTGCCATCGCGGTGGCGGGTCAAATGGCCAAGCTGCGTCAGCATTCCTTCATTGAGCCATGTAAGCAGAGCAGCATTTTCGGCGTCGCTCGCGTCCATTGTCTCCGCATCGCTGGCCATGGCTGTGCGCATTTTCGGCCAGTCATTCACAGCCGCGCGGACATCACCCAATGTGACACGCAGTTCTGCGATTAGGTCACGCCGCTGACGGGCATCGACACGCGGGGTTTCGATATAGATGAAGGACTCGCGCGAACCTGCACCACTGGCCTTGGTCAGACTTTTCAGCGCGCCCGTTTTGTCGCGTTCTACACCCACAACCGGATGGATCAGCTGGTGAATGCTCAGACCTTGCGCAGTGATCGTCGCCGCGATGGAATCGACCAGAAACGGCATGTCGTCATTAATGATTGCAATGCGCAGTCGGCGCTCGCCAGTGTCCGATTCGAGTTTGAGCGATGATCGCGCCGCAGCGCGCGTTTGCGCCGCATCAAGCAGGAAGGCGGCGGCATCGTCGAGAGCTTTGCCATCCAGCGGAGTGTCGCCCGGTAGGATCGCCGCTTTGAGGTGCTTTTTCAGCTCTTGCCGCAGGGGTGATTTCCCGCTGCCCGACGTCTTAGCGTTCATCGCCTGTATGCTCCTGACATCCTGCACCCGGCTTGAGGCTTTGAAATTATGTTATGCCAGGTTGTTTTTATCGTGCCGCCACTCTTACGCCCAATGGGGTGTAAGGCGCAACCAAGATAACGCAGTAAAAGCCCTTAGGCCGCTACGGCTTCGCAGGCTCTGATTGTCATTTCGAGTGAACGCAGTCGTGCCTGCGGATCATAGGTCGCACCGCACAGGACAATCTCATCGGCTTTGGTGCGCTGAGTGAACGCTTCGATCGCATCACGCACCATACCCGGCGTGCCCACCGCGGCGGCCTGACCCAAGTGATTGAGCATAGCGCGCGCAGGGGCGGGAAGCGTCGAAGTGTAGTCGGAGATTGGTGGCGGAAGTTTACCCGGTGTGCCTGTGCGCAGTGCGACAAAGCTCTGTTGCTGACTAGAAGCGAGATCGCGCGCGGCCTCTTGCGTATCGGCGGCAAAGACATTCATCGCGACCATAACATGCGGTTGTGCGAGCGCTTCGCTTGGCTGAAAATCGCGGCGATACAGTTCGAGCGCTGCGTCCAGATGATCAGGTGCGAAATGCGCGGCAAAGGCATAGGGCATGCCGAGTTTGGCTGCGAGACTTGCGCCAAATAGGCTGGAACCTAGCATCCAGAATTCGATGTTTGATCCAAGGCCCGGTGTCGCCTTGACCGGGAGCTCAACGTCACCAGTCAACAAGGCGCGCAGTTCCAACACGTCTTGAGGAAAGTACTCCGACGCCTGGTGCAGGTCTTTGCGCAGAGCGCGCTGCAATTCTGGTCCAGCCCCCGGCGCGCGGCCCAGACCCAGATCGATGCGACCGGGAAACAATGCGTCGAGCGTGCCGAATTGCTCGGCGATCTGAAACGGGGTGTGGTTGGGCAGCATGATCCCGCCGGACCCGATGCGGATGCGACTGGTCGCATTGCCGATATGCGCCAGCACCACTGAAGTCGCGCCGCCAGCGATGCCATCCATCGCGTGATGTTCGGCGACCCAGAACCGCTTGCAACCCAAATCCTCTGCCGTGCGAGCAAGTTGTGTCGCGGCATCGAACGCTTCGCTGACCGTCCCGCCTTCGCGCACGGGGACCAGATCAAGGACGGAAAATTCGGTCATAGCGGCTCCTGCGAAACTGCCTGTGCAGGGGCCAGAGTAGAAGGGGGTCCGAGTTGTGCAAGGTAGTCTTGCGCAGTCAGTGCGGCATCTGTTGCAGGGGCCAAGTCGATCACCGATTGCCAGCTCGCCCGCGCCGCCTCATCGCGGCCCGAAAGCACCGCGATGACGCCCGCCTCAAGGCCGATTGCCGATCCGGTCACAAGATCGCTTGGCGCCTGAGCGCCCCTCCCGCTGGCCGCGCTGGCCGCGCCCGCCGCCTCAATCGCGACCTGTGCTGCATCCAGCCGTTCCAAGCGGCGCAGCAATGTCGCCTGAAGCAGCCAGCTTTCCGCATTGGCTGGGTCAAGTTGTGTTGCAAGCTCCAATTGGACGAGCGCATCTTCGGGCCGGTTTTGCGCAACCAAAGCGCGCGCCAGATCGGTGGCCGCAATCGCCTGTAGCGGCGCGGAAGCGGCCTCGCCTGCTTCCAACAGCGCGCGCGTCAGCAAAATCTCCGCCATCGCATGTTGCCCGCCCGCCAGCGCAGCATTGCCCGCCATAGAGCCAAACCGCGCCTTTGCGCGCAGTTCGCCTGCGGGTATCTCATCGCGCGCCGCAGAAAAGGCGGTGATCGCATCGTCCCAGCGACCAAGCTCTGTCGCGGCCAAGCCAAGGCAATGGTTCGCCAGCACCCGGTCCGCACCTGTCGTCTCATTACGTTGCACTTGCGCCAAAGTGTGCGCGCGCGACGCATCATCGTCCAGCTGTTCGAGACACTGCGCCAACCATTTCGCCGCAGGGTCTGTGGGCGCAGTGTCGTCTTCGCGCACCTGCCTCTCGCGCACCTCAGAATGACCATCGGTTAATGGCATCGTGTTGGGATTGGGGCCCACTTGTAGCGCGGCGAGGATGAGGGATGAGGTTAGAATCACAAGAGGGGTTTCCGTCAGTAAAAGCTGCTCACGATCGACTTCAAAAGCGCGATATCTTGGTCGCGCGAGAGCCGGTGATCGCCATCCTTTATCAGTGTTACCTGTATGTCGTCCGAACGCAGAGCTTCAGCCAATTTCAAGCTGGTCTGCCAAGGGACATCGGCATCGCGCTGACCATGGATCAGGCGGACAGGACACGTCAGCGCAATCTCGCCATCGAGCTGCAACTGCTCCTCGGCATCTGCAAAAAAGCCCGGATGCGTCGGTGTTGGCTCGGGGCCATAGGGGTTCTCTTCCAATAGCACCTCGCCTTTTGCGAGCGTTGCGCGCTTATCATCGGAAAATCCCCAGCGGGTGAAATCAGGCGCGGCAGCGATGCCGATTACCCCGGCCAAGCGCTCCTTAATCCGATCTGCGACCAACAGCATCAGCCACCCGCCCATAGAGGAGCCGATCAGCAGAATTGGACCCGTCGTATGGGCATCGACCAACGAAGCCACCTCATCGCACCAGCGCGACAAAGTTCCATCGGCAAAGTCACCCGAACTGACCCCACAACCCGAATAATCGAGCAAAAGGCATGCGCGCCCCTGTGCCTGCGCTTCTGCGAACAGGGCAGTGGCTTTGCCGCCTGTCATGTCGGACATATATCCGGGCAGGAACACTAAAGTCGGACCCAGCCCTTGTGCGCGGCGAAAGGCAATCCGGCGGCCATCGGGCATTTCGTGGTGTTGTACAGCGTCCATGCGCACGCTTTTGCCCGGATTGCTTGGGTGGATGCAAGGGCCGCCCACCGTGTGGCTTGTCATGGGCACGCAATGCATGCGACGTATCGTGCCACCATGATCAAAACCGACACGTTTGTGCAACCCTCACCCGCTTCAACTGGCCTCTCTCGCAGAGGCATATTCGCGCTTGCAGGAGCAACGGCCGCCATCGCCGCGACCCCTGTCCATGCGCGCACATTCGGCACCGGGTTCACGCATTGCGTGGCGAGCGGAGAGCCGCAGGCGGACAGCGTATTGCTTTGGACCCGCTATGTCAGCGACACTGAGACAACGCTTGATTGGCAAATTAGCGAAAGCGCCGAGTTCACCAGCATTATTGCAGAAGGGCAGGTGAGTGCCTCACCAAACCGTGACTTTTGCGCAAAGGCGACCGCGAGCGGCCTGACGCCGGATCGCTGGTATTTCTATCGTTTTATAGCACCCGGCGGGATCAGCTCACCCGTGGGCCGGACGCGCACTTTGCCGCAAGGGCCATCGTCCAAATTCCGCCTTGCCGTGTTTTCCTGTGCCAATTTCGGGTTTGGCTGGTTCAACGCCTATGCCCATGCGGCCGAGGCCAATGATTGCGATCTCGCGGTGCATTTGGGCGACTACATCTATGAGTATGGCGGCGGCACTTACCCTTCGGCGGGCCAACGTCATCCAGAACGTAACCTCGAACCTGAAAACGAGATTGTGGCGCTCGCTGACTACCGCCTGCGCTATGCCACCTATCGGAAGGATGCCGACCTACAACGGCTGCATCAGGTCCTGCCTATGGTCGCGGTGTGGGATGACCATGAAAGCGCCAATGACAGCTGGAAAGACGGTGCGCAAAACCACCAAAGCGAAACCGAAGGCAGCTGGGACGTGCGCAAGAGCGTGGCCAAGCGGGTTTATAGCGAATGGATGCCGGTCTCCGATGCGCCCTATTCCACCTATGACATTGGCGATCTGGCAACCCTGTTCCGGCTCGACACCCGGCTTGAGGGGCGTGAGGAGCAGTTCAACATTCGCCAGCTGATTGCGGGTCAGGAAAACCCCGAGGCGATGATCGCCGCCTTGGATGCGTTTCGTGACGGCGATTACGCCGATCCCGCCCGCCAATTGCTGGGTACGGCACAGGAACAATGGCTCACGGACGGGCTTGCTGCATCAAAGGCGCGTGGAGCGACATGGCAGGTGCTGGTGCAGCAAGTGCTGATGGGTAAGCTGTCATCACCCACCGGCATGCTGGAGATGTTGGGTGACAATGCGCCTCCCTTTATCCGCAATCGTGTTACGGCTTCCGCCATGGCAGCCGAAGCGGGCCTGCCGCTCAATATGGATGCATGGGATGGCTATCCTGCGGCGCGCAACCGGGTGTTTGAAGGGGCTTTGTCGGCTGATGCGAACCTTTTGGTTCTCGCGGGCGACACGCATAATGGCTGGGCCTTTGATCTTGCTCATGAGGGTGAGAAAGTGGGCGTGGAATTGGGTGTGTGTTCCGTTAGCTCGCCGGGATTTGAAACCTATTTGCCGGTTCCGCCGGAGCAAATGGCGCAGCTTGTGGTCGGCACCAATGAAGAGCTGAAATGGGCGGACACCGCACAGCGCGGCTATATGACGGTTGAGCTAACGCCTGCGCGCGCGACTACCGAATACCGTTTCGTCAGTGGTATTCGCCAGCGTTCAACTCAGCTTGCAGGGACCAAAAGCATCACATGCGAGGCTGGCTCGAATGCGCTTTCAATTTAATCCCGGCTGAAAATTTCCTCAATCGGAAGCGCAAACACTTCGGAGATTGAGAATGCCAGTGGGAGTGAGGGATCATACCGCCCCTTCTCAATCGCATTCACGCTCTGGCGGCTTACGCCGAGCCGGTCGGCCAGATCCTGCTGGCTCCAATCCCGCTCTGCGCGCAGGACTTTGAGGCGGTTCTTCACAGAGCGCCCCAAGTGCCGTGCTCAACCCGGTTCACCGCCGCGCCGATCATCAGGCCAAAGAACCAGATCATCGCGAACCAATAAGCATCGATACGCACCACCAATTCCGCCGCCTCCAGAAATCCCCAGATCGAGGCTGAACTGAGCGCAATGGCAGACGCAATCAACGTCTGGCGGATGGTCAGCACCCGAATGAACTCGTCGGTTTCCTCGATGATAAGCCGGCCCGTAGCCCAAAACACCCCGCTGACAGCAAGTCCGGTGAGCACAGCGAACACAAATATAACGGCGCGCGGTGGATCCAGCTCATTTCCGAGAAATTCGGTTGCCGCAAAACCCAGCACGTAGAGCGAAGTGCAAATCGCCACCCGCTTGATATAGCGTTGTTGCGCCGCGCCCCTTGCAAGGCATCCCGGCTCCGCACTGCTCGCCAGCATATAGGCAGAGCGCATCATGGCGATGAAGTTGGTGATCGGGATCAGCATGAGCATGATCAGCACGCCTTTGCCTTCGATCGCTTCGGACACCCCTAAGCCGACCACCAATGCGGTGGAGAGCAAGGTGAGAGCGCCCCAAAAGAATGGCCCTCGGCCCAGAACGCCGGATGTTTGTTTGGCTGCCTTGGTCATTGGCCTGGCTCCTTGCGAAAGGTGTCGCCCATGGTCACTTGATTGTAGATCGCGCCCAATCCAAGTCCCATGAACCATATGAACGCTGCTCCAAACCCACCATTGCCCGGCGGGACGAGTTCGAAATTCTGCAGCCATTGCCATATGGTCACGATGGTTAGGCAAAACCCTGTTGCGAACAGGGCTTGGCGCACAAACAACATACGCATGTATTCATCGCGTTCCTCGACGAGCAAACGCATGACGGCCCAGAACACCCCGATCAACGGCAATGCGGGCACGATGGCCAAGGCATAGGCGAGTGGGCCTTGAGGGGCGAGCGCTTGAAACAGCCATTTCGCGCCAAATAGCGCCACCATGTAAAGGGTCATAAAGACGGCGATGCGGCGCAGGTAACGCTTTACCGCGGGGCTTGTATTTTTCGTCATGGTTCAGGCGTCCTGATGGCAGAATTTGCGTGCGCAGCTTCCGCTCGTTGCCGGCAGAACCAGCACGGCGGCTGCCAGCGGGGGCAGAAACACAGATGCCTGCTTGGCCACGTTTTCAGGCAAAATTCCCACTGCGCCCATCAGAGCGACAAGGATGATGGCCGCGGCCCAGAGGCAAGCTTTGAGAATCATCGGCATTGGTAAAGCTCCCTTTCAAATATGGAAAGGAAACTTGTCATTAATCGATGCTTATGTCAAGCGTGCTTTCCATTCCTCACATTCATGTTGCATGCGTCTTTGTGTGTTTCTCTTCAAAATTGCAGAAACGCGCGAACACCGCTCTTTCGGTGCACGCAGGACTGTGGCAGGTGCGCGGCCAAACTACGGACGATAGAAATGACTCAATTGCTCAAAATCAGCCTGCCCGATGGATCCGTGCGCGAAATGGAGCCCGGCAGCTCGCCTGCTGACGTTGCTGCTGCGATTGGCCCCGGCCTTGCCAAAGCGGCGCTGGCGGCGCGCGTGGATGGTGAAGTGCGCGACCTTAATCGGCCATTCGATGGCGATGCTGAGCTGGCGCTGATCACTGCGCGTGATGAGGCGGATGCGCTTGAGCTGGTGCGCCATGATTATGCGCATTTGCTGGCTGAGGCGGTGCAGGCGCTTTTCCCTGGTACGCAGATTACCTTTGGTCCTGCGACCGATGATGGCTTTTACTATGACGTGATGGCGCCAGCCAGTCGCGCGCCTTTCAGCAGTGAGGACTTGCCCGCGATCGAGGCGAAGATGCGCGAGTTGATCAAAGCGGACAAACCGCTGCGCCGAGAGGTGTGGTCACGCGCCGATCTGATCGCCAAATGGGAGGCCGATGGCGAAGCGTTCAAAGCGGAATGGGCCAAGGAACTGCCCGAGGGCGAGGAGTTGACGGTCTATTGGTCGGGTGATGATTGGCTCGATATGTGCCGCGGCCCGCATTTGGCCTCCACCGGAAAGCTGGACCCGGATGCGTTCAAATTGACCCGGATTGCCGGTGCATATTGGCGCGGGGATCAAAGCAATCCGCAATTGACGCGCATTTACGGCACGGGCTGGCTGAACAAGAAGCAGCTGAAACAGCACCTCCATAATCTGGAGGAGGCCGCGAAGCGCGATCACCGCAAGCTGGGCCGGGAAATGGACCTTTTTCACCTTCAGGAAGAGGCGCATGGCAGCGTTTTCTGGCACCCCAAAGGCTATATGATCTGGCGCGAGCTGGAGGCATATATGCGCCGCAAAATGGACGCGACCGGATACCGCGAGATCAAAACGCCGCAGCTGATGGATGTGCGCCAGTGGGAGCAATCGGGGCACTGGGGCAAATATGCCGAGAACATGTTTGCTGTGCCCGACATGGTGCCGCAAGTGGACGAAGACGGCGATGGGCCCGCCAAGCCTACGGTTGAAAAAGACGCCGATTGGATGGCGATCAAGCCGATGAATTGCCCCGCGCATGTGATCGTTTTTAAGCAAGGGATCACGTCTTATCGTGACCTGCCAATCCGGCTGGGTGAGATGGGCTGTTGCCACCGCAATGAGCCGCATGGCGCGCTGCATGGATTGATGCGCGTGCGTCAATTCACTCAGGATGACGCACACATCTTCTGCACCGAAGAGCAAGTGGTCGAAGAGGTCCGCGCATTCTGCGAGCTCGCCAACAGCGTCTATAAGGACTTCGGCTTCACCTATCATGTGAAGCTGGCCCTGCGCCCTGAAAAGCGGTTCGGCTCCGAAGCGGACTGGGATAAAGCCGAGCAGGAATTGCGCGATGCTGTTGCTGAGGCAGGCATGGCGAATGAAGAGTTTGGGTGGGAAGAATTGCCGGGAGAGGGCGCGTTTTACGCGCCTAAGCTCGAATGGCATCTAACCGATGCTATCGGGCGCACATGGCAGGTTGGTACGATTCAGGGCGACCGGGTGCTGCCCGACCGGCTCGATGCGACATATGTTGGTGAAGATGGCGGGCGGCACCGCCCTGTCATGCTGCACCGCGCGATTTTCGGCTCTTATGAGCGTTTTATCGGTATTTTGATCGAACATTTCGCCGGCCGCCTGCCAGTGTGGCTTGCGCCAGTTCAAGCAGTGGTTGCCCCAATTGTCTCCGACATTGATGGCTATGCGAGCGAGGTTGAGGCCAAACTGAAAGCCGCAGGTATTCGTGTGGAAAGCGACCTGCGCAACGAGAAGATCAACTACAAAGTGCGCGAGCACTCGCTGGCAAAGGTGCCGCATCTGTTCGTCGTCGGTAAACGCGAGGCCGAAGAAGGCACTGTCGCAATCCGCACCTTGGGTGAAAAAGAGCAGCGTGTCATGCCTCTGGATGAAGCGGTCGCGATGCTGAAACAGGCCGCAACGCCGCCTGATTTGGCCGACCAAACGGCCTGACGAGGCTCTTCGTGGAGCTTCTCGCAGGCTTTTCTGCGACGCAATTCGGGATAGCATTCGCAGCGACATTTCTGTCCGCCTTCATTCGCGGGCTAACCGGGTTCGGCATGGCGATCATATTGGTGCCGGTTTTGGCATTGGCGCTGCTGCCTGTTGAATCGGTCATGATTGCCAACGTGCTCGGCGTGCTGATCGGATTAAGCGAGATACGCCGATTGGTGCGCGAGGCGGAAAAGTCGGCTTGGGTGATTTGCGCGATGGTTGTGCTCGCCACGCCTCCGGGGCTTTGGTTGCTCACTGTGACAGAGGCCGACCTTGCGCGGCTCATCATTGCATTGGTCGCCGTATTTGCCTTCGCGATTGTCCTGGTACCGCAATCGACCCGCGCGGTGCATGGGCCAATAGCCACGGGCGGGGTTGGGCTGTTGAGCGGCCTTATGACGGGTTTCGCCGGAATGCCTGGGCCGCCAGTTGTTCCGTACTATGTTGGGCGAGACTTACCGCGCGCCGTGATGACAGCGTCCATGTTGCTGATCTTCACAGTGGCAGCGGCAACGGGTCTTGGCGCAGGCGCGGTATTGGGGAATCTTGATTGGGGGTTGGCCGGGCTTGCTCTCGCGCTGTTCCCAGCGGTTCTCTTAGGCAATTGGGTGGGAGCGCGCACTTCAGGCCGCGTTAGCGATAGAGCTTGGCGGATTTGCGTGGGATTGGTCTTGGGCGCTGTCGCCTTTACCGCACTGCTGAGACTGATTTGACGTTTTGCCTTTGAGTGGCAGCGCCTCAGAGTGGCAGAGGTTGCCCAGCGAGGATCAACGCGGCTCCGCAGGCGAGCACGATCACGCTACCGGCGGCGTCGAATTGACGAGCGCGGGCGGCCGCATAGGTGCTGCGAGAGAGGGCGATGGCTTTTTCCATGGCACCCAAAATCGCGCAAAATTCCTAACAGTGCGTTAACTTTTCGCTTTGGGAGCGCCTGGCATTTGCTGGCTGGCGCAATGAAATCCGCCTCCGCCTGCTAAGACCGCATCTGCAGGCAGGCCGATAGTGGCCCGGTCGGGGAAGAGATTGGCAATGGCTTCAACCCCAGCTTCATCATACGGTGATCCAAAAGTGGGGACCACGACCAGATGCGTCGTGATTGCGAAATTGACGTAACTCGCCGGTTCGATTGCGCCGTCTCGAATGATCAGGCCGGGGGACGGGACGTTCAAGACCTCCACACCAGCTCGTTCAGCACGGCGCCGCGCATCGGCATAGATTGCCGCATTGGGATCATTGACCCCGGTTGCTTCTGGCACCACCAGCCTGCCGGGACCGACAAAGCGCGCCAGATTGTCGACGTGGCCATCGGTGTGATCGTTAATCAGACCATCACCCAGCCACAGCACGCGGTCGAAGCCCAGCGAGCGTGCAAGCTCCGCTTCGATCGCGCGTTTCGACATGCCCGGATTGCGGTTGGGGTTCAGAAGGCACTGCTGAGTCGTCGCGACAAGGCCGGTGCCATCGCCATCCAACGCGCCGCCTTCAAGCACCACGGGTGATGTCTCAACGGCCAAGCCCGCATCGCGAGCAAGCTCTGCCCCGATGCTCTCATCACCGGGCATTTTGTATTTGCCGCCCCAGCCATTGAAGCCGAATCTGCGTGCGGATTGGGCATCGCCATCGTGTACGACCAAAGGCCCCGTATCGCGCAGCCAGATATCGCCATAGACACGCCGTTCGACACGGACCGCACCGCTCACCAAGTCCCTCGCACGCGCTTCATTGGTGGCATCGCGCACAAGCAAGCGCACCTCTTGCCCGCAATCCGCGACCGCATTGGCGAAGGCTGCAATCTGCTCTTGCGCGCGCTCCAGATAACCCGGCCACTCCTCGGCCAAATGTGGAAAGCCGATCCACAGCCAGTCCTGCGGCGCCCATTCAGGGGGCATCAGAACGGCCATGGATCGGCTCTCTACTCGTTCAAGTCTGGTCTAGATGCTGTTCAGCACCCAGTCTCCGCCGAAGCGCAGCTTTCATCACGGATGGCGCGGAATTCATCGCCTTCGTTCCAGTTTGGCCAGCTCTCGCTCATCGCCATCATCCGACCAAGGCGATACATGAGTTGGAGGTCGCCCATGACGCCGGACCAATCCCAGTTTTCGTCGAATTCGTCTTTTGGCCCGTGATACCGGTTGTCGCGGTAATCTTTCGCCACCGCTTCACCCGCCTCGCGGCCACCTTCGATCAGGTCTTCACCACCATCGACATACAGCATCGGCACGCCTTCTTTGGCGAATGCGAAATGGTCGGAGCGGTAATAGTAGCCTGCCTCCGGGCTGGGGTTAGGCGTGGCGACGCGGCCATCGGCGCTCAGTGCCGCCTCTAGGAACAGGTCGAGCTGCGATTTGCCCGGTCCCACTACGGTCACATCGCGCGATGGACCAGCAACGAGGAATGCGTCCATGTTCACCCCACCAACGGTTTGGTCGAGTGGAAAGATCGGGTTCGCCGCATAGTAATACGCACCCAGCAAACCCGACTCCTCAGCTGTTACCGCCAAGAAAACCAGACTGCGGTTTGGCGCGCCAGCTTTGCCATGCGCCTCTGCCAAAGCGACGAGAGCAGCTGTGCCTGTCGCGTTGTCGACTGCACCGTTGCAGATATCATCGCCATCATCGGCCGGCGGGTTGCAGGTACCGAGGTGATCCCAATGCGCGGTGTGAAGCACATATTCATCCGGCGCCTCGCTGCCCGGCAATATGCCGATGACGTTCTGCGAAGTGAAGCTGCGGAATTCGTTTTGGAAGCTGGTTGACGCTGTCATGCCTAACTCAACCGCTTCGAAGCCTTCTTCCTTTGCGGCGGCTGTCAATGCGTCCAAATCCTGCCCTGCGGCAGAAAGAATTTCGCGCGCGACTTCTTTCTGAACCCAGCCATTCACGCTGGTCATTTCAGGCGCGTTTTCGCCGCGTTGAGGATAGGCTTGTGGGCCGCCCCATGAGCTTTCGACCACATTCCAGCCATAGCTGGCCGGTTCAGTATCATGGACGATCAACGCGCCCGCTGCACCTTGGCGCGCGGCTTCTTCGTATTTGTAGGTCCAACGGCCATAAAACGTCATCGCCTTGCCGTTGAATGTGCCCTCCAGCCCCTCTGTTTCCCAATCGGGATCATTCACGAGGATGACGACCGTTTTGCCTTCGACATCGACGCCTTCATAGTCGTTCCAGCCACGCTCTGGTGCGTTGATGCCGTATCCGACAAAGACCATTTCGCTATTCGCGAGCTGTGTCTGAGCGTCTTCGCGATACGTGACGCCGGTCCATTCGCTACCGTAATCAAAAGCGAGATCGGTTTCGCCATTGGTGATGGTCAGTGGCGCGAAATTGCTGCCGGTGATCTCCACCAAAGGCACTTCCTGCACCCAGCTATCGCCATTGCCGGGTTGCAAGCCCGCTGCTTCAAACCGCTCGGTTAGCAAGGCTACCGTTAGCTCTTCGCCTTCGGTGCCGGGCATGCGTCCGCCAAACTCGTCGGTCGACAATGTTCGCGTGATATCGATCATGGTCGCTTCGGAAATATCGCCCGCTTCGACCTCTGGAATGTCAAGTGCAGGCCCGTCAGAACCTGACAGCCCCATATCCTCGCAACCGGTCAATGCCAGCGCTCCAGCGGCCAATCCGGCCAGCATGATGGCGCGTTTGATCATGTGATGTGTCCTTTTATTCGGCAAATTCGCTGCGTCTCTCTTGCAGATGGGCTTGCAGGCCGCAACCGGCTTGGCCAAGGATCATGGTTATGGCCGAGCAAGCGGAACCGGATTGGGCAGAGGCGCTGACGCGTGCGCGGACACACGCACCCTTTCTGGCGCGCGCGTTGGATCGGCAAGGCGAGTTGGCTGAGATGTTAGCGCGTGGCGAAGGCGAAGCGGCGCTGACATGGGCAAACGCACGCGGCGAGCATGAGGATGCAGGCGTGGGATTGCGCCGGCATCGGTTGGCTTTGGCGGCAACACTTGCGGTCGGCGATTTGGCGGGCGCGTTTGCGTTGCCCCGTGTTTTGAGCGAGCTTTCGAGCTTCGCTGATCAAGCTCTGGATTGCGCGATCCGCACGGCCATTGCTGAACGCACAGGGGCCGATAATTGCGCAGGCATGATCGCCTTGGCTTTGGGCAAACAGGGCGCGGGAGAACTCAATTACTCCTCCGATATCGACCCGATCCTGCTTTATGATCCTGCCACTTTGACGCGGCGCGAGAGTGATGATCCGGGCGAGGCCGCACAGCGTTATGCCCGGCGGGTGGTGCAATTGCTGTCCGACAATACGGCCGAAGGGTATGTGCTACGCGTCGATCTAAGATTGCGCCCGGCAAGCGAGGTCAGTCCGTTGGCGGTCCCGCGAGCGACGGCAATGGCGCATTATCAGGGACAGGCTCTAGCGTGGGAGCGAGCCGCCTTTATTCGTGCGAGAGCGGCTGCGGGAGATATTGCCGCGGGCGAAGCATTTCTGGGTGAAATCGCGCCATTTGTTTGGCGTCAGGCGCTAGATTTCGGCGCGATTGAGGAAATACGCGCGCTCACCCGACGTATTCGCGATAACAATAGCGGGCCTGATCAACCCGGACCGGGCTTCGATGTGAAACGGGGGCGCGGCGGGATTAGAGAGATCGAATTTTTCGCTCAAACGCATCAGCTCATCCATGGCGGACGTGATGCATCTTTAAGGGTGCGGGGCACGCGCGCGGCGTTGGATGCGCTGGCATCGGCGGGCCGGATTGAAGCCGATCATGCGCGCATTCTTGGCGAGGGATATGATCGCCTGCGGACCATTGAGCACCGCCTGCAAATGGTGAATGATCGCCAGACGCATGAACTGCCAGAGGGTGATGCTCTCGCTGGCGTGGCGTATCTGGACGGGATGGGGAGCGGCGCCGCGCTCGTCGCAGAACTGACTGAGCTGACGGCGGAAACGGCGCGTATTTACGAAACTCTCATCGGGCGAGAGAGCGCAAGCGCTCCAGCAACACCTCGGCCCAGCGAATTGGCTACCGATTTCAAAACGCTTGAGTTCAAACAGCCCGAAGCTTTGGCAAAGCGCGTTGAAGGTTGGCGCGATGGTCGGTTCGCATCGGTTCGCTCTCCCCAAGCCATCGCGGCGTTCGATGCGCTCTTGCCCAAACTGATGAGCGCACTCGCGACAAGCGATGATCCTGATCGCGCGATCACCCGGTGGGAAAGTGTTCTCGAACGAGCGCCCTCAGCCATCACACTATTTCGGCTGTTGGTGGCAGAGCCGGAACTGCTTGAGCGATTGGTCGCTACATTGACGCTCGCCCCGACACTTGCAGATGAGCTGGGCCGACGCCCGGAATTGCTCGATGTGCTGATCGATCCAAAGCCGTTTGACTTTGATGATCCGGTGCGTGCGATGATCGAACGGATGGAGGAACGATGCGCGCGCGGCGACTACGAAGCGCAACTCGACAGCATCCGCTGGGTTACAGGTGAAACGCGCTTTGCCTTGGGCGTCGCATTGATCGAACACAGCCAAAAGCCATCAGTGATTGCGCAGGGCCTTTCCGCCACAGCTGAGGCCGCAATTGATGTGGCTGTCCGTGCGGCAAGCCAGGAATTTGCCAAGACGCACGGGAGGATTGCCGGCGGTGAGTTGATTGTGCTGGGCCTAGGCAGGCTAGGTGGCGGTGCGCTGACTCACACTTCCGATCTCGACATGATCTATCTGTTCACCGGTGAGTTTGACGCGCAGTCCGATGGCGTACGGCCGCTGGGTGCGACCTTGTATTTCAACCGCTTGGCTAGCCGGGTGAGCGCGGCTTTGTCTGTACCCACGGCGCAAGGGGCGCTGTACGAAGTGGACACGAGACTGCGCCCTCAAGGCAACCAGGGCCCGCTGGCAGTGTCGCTTGATGCCTTCGCGAAGTATCAGCGCGAGGCGGCGTGGATTTGGGAGCATATGGCGTTGACCAGAGCGCGCGTTTTGGTCGGATCGCCAGCTGCTCGCGCGCAAGTTGATGCAACCGTCGCAGACGTCTTGTGCAAGCGGCGCGATCCCGCCGAACTGCGCAAAGCGGTGTTGAAAATGCGCGGTGAAATGGCGGAGCATAAGGAGCCTAAAGGCTTGTTGGATGTGAAACTTTTGCGAGGTGGGTTGGTCGATGTGGAGTTCCTGGTCCACTTCCTACAACTGCGTCATGGGCATGAGATCGGCGGTGATCGCACCTCGACGCTCAATCCCGATTTGATGAGCGCGATCCGTTCTTTGGCCAGTGAAGGCTTGGCCGATCAGGAATTGGCGAGCGCTTATGACTTACTGACCGGCATGTTGGTGGCAGGGCGGTTGTTGTCACATGATGGCCAAAAGCCGGCACCCGCTGCGGCGAAAGCGCTTGCACGGGCCTGCGGTCACACTAGCTATGCAAAACTGAAAAACGACTTTGCCGATGCGCGCACGATTGTGGCGCGCTGTTGGTCGGACACATTTGAACAATCGCTGGAGATAGAATGATGAGCAGTTTCCCCGCAGCTGGCGACGCAATGCCCGATATCGAAATGGGAACGCCCGATGGCGGCAGCGTCAAACCCTCCGATTTCAAGGGCAAAAGCCTCGTCGTCTTTTTCTACCCCAAAGACAACACGCCCGGCTGCACCACAGAGGCGAAGGATTTCACCGCCTTGAAAGCCGATTTCCAAGCGGCGGGTGTGGAATTGCTGGGCGTCAGCAAGGATTCGGCGAAAAAGCACCAGAACTTTATCGCCAAGCATGATCTGACAACGCCATTGGCAACCGATGCGGAGGAAGGCGGACTTTCCGATACTCTGGGCATTTGGACCGAAAAACAGATGTACGGAAAGACCTATATGGGCATGGTCCGATCAACCTATCTGGTCGATGCTACTGGTAAAATCGCACAGGTTTGGAACAAGGTGAAAGTCAAAGGGCACGCTGAAGAAGTGCTGGCGGCAGCAAAGGCACTTTGACCCTCTGATGCAATCCGTTGCTCGTGCTATTCGCGCTGCGCTTTTGACAGGTAATCCGCGCGCCAAATGTTTCGCGACACGTGATGTTGCACGGCGATGGCGGCGCGGTGATTTGGCGTTTGCGTTTGATGTGGACATGCCAGACCAACCCGCATGGCCCGACAGTCCCGAACTGCTTCCCCCGGCGCAAATGCCCAAACGCGGCAAATTTGGCTCCGAGCGCGGGAGGATCGCATTGTGGCATAGCCTTGCGCACATCGAATTTGTCGCGATTGATTTGGCGCTGGATATGGCGGGGCGCTTTGGAGGTCAGCTGAGTGAGGAGGAGGGGCGCGAATTCGTCTCCGACTTTCTGGATGTTGCTGCGGACGAAGCGATGCACTTTGCTCTGCTCGCGCGAAAGCTGGAGAGCCTAGGCTCATCCTATGGCGCGCTACCTGCGCATGGCGGATTGTGGCAAGCGGCGCATGAGACGCGCAATGATATCGCGGCGCGATTGGCGGTCGTGCCGATGGTGTTGGAGGCACGGGGCCTTGACGTCACACCTGCCACTTTGGAGCGGGTTAAAGCGGCGGGTGATGAGCATGGTGCAAAAATTCTTGCCCGCATTCTTGACGACGAAATTCGGCATGTCGGATTCGGCACAAAGCACTTTTTGAGAGCTGCGGAACGCGACGGTAAGATTCCCGAAATCATGTGGAAATCCCTAGTTCGTGCGCACTTCAGAGGCCCGATAAAGCCGCCATTTAACGACTCAGCGCGTCTTGCAGCCGGTTTGTCGCGAGAGTTTTACGAAGATGTTGCGAATTAACGAATCGCGCCGATAACTCCTGACACATATTGAGATGTGGGGATCTCAGCACACCGGTTGAAGCGCGTCATCGAGCTGAAAGGCTCGAAAAAGAGAGCATAATAGGTCGCCTCCAACCCTTACGAATGGCGCGAACCGCCAGTCAGGACCGGGTTAGTATGAATACGCTTTTCAAGCGTCCAGTTTCCAAGCTTGCGGCGGCACTTTGTGCAGCAGCAGCTTTGATTGCGGCAAGCCCTGCGGCCGCCAACACCTCAACCAACACCACGGCTGCTGCCGATGTGACCGAACCTGTGCGCGATGTGCAGAACGGTTCGCTGGCTTCAGGTGATGAGCGGTTCCGCGAATTGTTTGCAAGCTGGAGCGCGCTCGACACTGTCCCCACGACAGTTCCCGATGCGCCTGCGCCGGCATTTGAGCGTCCAACCATCTCTGTTCCGTCGATCATGCCATTGCGCGGTGCCCGGATGAGCAGCGGATATGGTATGCGCAATCACCCTGTCCTGCGCCAACGTCGCCGTCACAATGGTGTCGATATGGCTGCGCCCACCGGCACCCCTGTTTATGCAACAGCAGATGGCCTTGTCGGTCGTGCGGATTGGTTTTCAAGCTACGGCCTTTATATCAGCCTCGATCACGGTGCTGACCTCGAAACGCGTTATGCGCATTTGTCCCGGCTTGCTGTTGCAGCCGGTGATCGTGTGAAAAAGGGCGATTTGATTGGTTATGTCGGTTCGACAGGCCGTTCAACCGGACCGCATCTGCACTATGAAGTGCGCGTCGATGGGGTTGCAGTGAACCCAATTCCCTATATGACAGAAAGCCAAGAGCAAGTGCGCGCCTCTGGCGGCGCCACAGTGCAAGGCCAACTTCTTCCTGGCCGTCGCCGCGCTGGTGCTGGCGGCCAATAGGCTGCAAAAGAGATACTCGCTGAAAAGCGGGTCGGACATTGGAGAGGGTGTCCGAGTATAGGCGGCGGGTTTACCCGCCGCCTTTTTTTGTGCGCCGGTCAGATGCGTTTTCGCTTGAGTGCCAAGCAAGCGGCGCTAGGTTTTGCCCTGAGAGAAATCAGCGATCCGCGCGTGCCGTCCGAGGCGCGTGAGTGACCTGTATGGGAGAGACAATGAGCCTGCATCCAATCGCACATGCTGCGAACCGCCCTGACCATCCAGCGATCATCATGGCGGGCAGCGGTCAGCAAATGACTTATGGTGAGCTTGATCAAGCGGCCAATCGCTTTGCTCAATTGCTGCTTGCGCATGGTTTTGCACCTGACGATGCGTTTGCGGTTCTGCTCGAAAATAGGATCGAGTATTTCACACTAGTGTGGGGATCACAGAGGGCCGGCACTGTGCTGGTGCCTATTTCTACGCGGCTAACCGCGCCTGAGATCGCCTATATCCTCAACGATAGCGGCGCGAAATTGCTCATCACATCGCCCGCCTTTGATGAGATCATGCCTGACATCCGCGCTGCTTGCCCCGACCTACCGGTGCTAATGTGCGATGATGGCGGAGAGGAGAGTTTCGCGGCGGCTCTTAGCAATTGTTCCGCAGAGCCAATCTCTGATCAGCGGGCCGGTGCGACAATGCTTTACAGTTCCGGTACAACCGGGCGGCCTAAGGGGATCCGTCCCGCCCCTCCCGAGGACCCCGACCCGCAAGCGATGATCCCATTCCTGGGTCTCGCTACCATGGGCGCAGGGATGCCTGCGGATGGATCGATGATCTACCTGTCGCCTGCGCCGCTCTATCACGCCGCGCCGCTTGCATGGTGCGGTGCGGCTCAGCGTTTGGGCGCGACTTTGGTGGTGCTTGAGAAGTTTGAGCCGGAAGCAGCACTCGCTGCGATTGAGAAATACAAGATCACTGATAGCCAGTGGGTGCCGACGCATTTCGTGCGGTTCCTGAAACTCGATCCCGCAATCCGCACAAAATACGACCTTTCAAGCCACAAGCGCGCTCTTCATGCAGCCGCGCCGTGCCCTGTTCCTATTAAGCGCGAGATGATCGAATGGTGGGGCCCGATTGTGAACGAATATTACGCCGGTAGCGAAGGCATCGGCATGACGATGATCGGCGCGGAAGACTGGCTCGCGCATCCGGGCACCGTTGGCAAAGCGATCTATGGCACGGTCCATGTCTGCGGTCCCGATGGCAAAGAGGTCGCCGCAGGAGAGGATGGGCTCATCTATTTCGAGAATGCGCTGCTGCCGACCTATCACAACGATCCGGAGAAAACCGCAGAGGCGATGCACGCCGATGGGTGGATGACGTTGGGCGATATCGGCCATGTAGATGCGGATGGCTATCTCTTCCTAACCGATCGCAAGAGCCACATGATTATTTCGGGCGGGGTCAATATCTACCCGCAGGAGATTGAGAACCTGTTGGTGACGCATGACAAGGTGATGGATGCCGCCGTGATTGGTGCGCCTGATCCCGATCTGGGCGAAAAGGTCGTGGCCGTGGTCCAGCCATTGGACATGGCCGATGCGGGCGACGCATTCGAGGCGGAGTTGCGCGACTTCCTCGCACCTAGCCTTGCTCGGATCAAAATGCCCAAACTGTTCGACTTCCGCCCGGAGTTGCCGCGAGAAGCGAATGGCAAATTGTATAAGCGCGAGCTGCGCGATGAATACGATGCGAAGGCGAAAGCGGGGATATAAGCGCATGGCAAGCATACCCACGCTCGATGCGGAAAATGGCCGCGCGGTGATTGACCCGAAAAGCTACGCCGATTGGGACCGTCTGCTTGATCGATTTGATACGATCCGATCCGGTTCACCGGTTGTCCGCGTAGAAGGCGTTGATGAGGTCCACCGTCCATTCTGGCTGGTCACCGGATATGATGAGGTGATGCAGGTCTCTAAAGACAACAAAACCTATCTCAACAATCCGCAAACTGTCGTGTTTTCGCTCAATGAAGGGATCGCCTTTGCCAAGTCGATGACCGGCGGCAGCGAACATATGGTCGCCAGCCTCGTGACGTTCGATGCGCCGGTGCACATGAAATATCGCAAGCTGACCCAAGAATGGTTCATGCCCAAGAACCTTAAAACCATCGAAGCAGAGATCCGCGCACTTGCGCAAAAGACGGCGCAGCGCATGGTTGATGCGGGGGCTGAAATTGACTTTGTGAAAGAGGTATCCGGACCCTATCCGCTGCATGTTGTGATGCAAATCTTGGGCGTGCCCGAAGCGGATGAACCGCGTATGATGATGCTCACACAGCAGATGTTCGGAGGTCAGGACGATGATCTCAACCAATCGCCGATGGCCGGGATGACGGCAGAGCAGATCACCCAATTGGTGGCGGGTGCGGTAAAGGACTTTGAGAGTTACTTTGCCGGGATCACCGCAGAGAAACGCGCAAACCCTACCAACGATGTCGCCAGCACGATTGCCAATGCATTTGTCGATGGTGAGCCTTTGAATGATCGCGATATGATGGGATACTTCATCATTCTGGCGGCGGCTGGGCACGATACGACCAGCGCATCAACCGCAGGAGCCATGCAGGCATTGGCGAGCGATCCGGAACAATTCGCTCGGGTGAAGGCAGACAGGTCGCTGTTGCCCGGCATCGTTGAAGAGGCGATCCGCTGGACCTCTCCGGTGCAACATTTCATGCGCACCGCGGCCGAGGATTGCGAGCTTGGCGGGCAAAAGATTGCCAAAGGCGATTGGTTGATGATCAACTATATCGCAGCCAACCATGACCCGAAGCAGTTTGATGACCCGCGCCGTTTTGACGCGGGACGCTCTCCTAATCGGCATGTCGCATTTGGCGCAGGCGCGCATCAATGTCTCGGCCTGCATCTGGCACGATTGGAAATGCGGTTGTTGTTCGAAGCTTTGCTGGATCGGATCGAAGCAGTGGAGCCCGCGGGCGAAGCTCGCCGTGCGACCAGCACATTTGTAGGTGGTTTGAAGACATTACCGCTTAAGATCACGCCAGCATAAGCTTCTGATATGGGGTTGATAAGTAATAAAACAAGGCGTGAGGCGAAATAAAGATGCTATATGCGCATCATTCCGATAACTTGTGCGATTTTACTGTTATTTCGCTGCAATATGTGTTAATACTCCATTCATGGGAAAAACTCGGACAATGAACGCTGCTTGCTTTGCGGCGGTCCTTTTTGCGAGCCATTTACGCGGGGCTATTTAGAGGGGGGTACACAATGACTTTGCTTGAGCCATATAATCTGCCTTTCGCGATTTCGCTTGGCTCCTTGTTCGCGATCGGGCTTTTGCAGCTGATCGGAGCGGGAGACTTTTTCGAAGGGGCTGGCGACGTTGAAATCGACCTTGATGCCGATGTGGCTGATGGGTTGGAGGCCAGCGGCTTTCTCGATGGCGTTTTCAGTGTGCTTGGCATCGGACGGGTGCCATTTTTGATCTGGCTGTCGAGCCTGCTGTTTGTCTTCACCGTGACTGGTGTGGTCGGACAGGCCTTGATCGCGGGTGCGACCGGTTCGCCTTTGGGGGCGGGGCTTGCGGCGTTGCTTGCTGGGGGGGCGGCATTACCGCTCAACGGATTGGCGGTGCTCCCGATTGAAAAATTGCTTCCCAAGGATGAGACGACGGCCGTTGGCCTAGAAAGCCTCGTCCGGCGTGATGCGGTGATCCAGACGGGCACAGCCCGGACGGCATCGCCTGCGCGTGCCGAAGTAAAAGATGCTTTCGGGCATCGCCATTTTGTGATGGTTGAACCGCATGATGCGCATGCGGAATTGGCCGAGGGTGAGACAGTGTTGCTGGTGCGCCGCGAAGGACGTTTGTTCTTTGGCGTGCGCTACGAAAGCCCACTGCTCAGGCCCTAATTGTAAGAATTGATTGGAGGAAATATGGGATTGTTAGACTACGTGTTCATCGTTGGCGGCGGCTTGGTGCTGTTGCTCATCATCTTCATCATGCTGACGACGCTTTATCGCCGTGCGTCAAAGGAAATTGCCTTTGTGCGAACCGGTGTTGGCGGCGAGAAAGTCGTGATGAATGGCGGTGCGATTGTGTTTCCGGTTTTTCATGAAACCATGCCGGTGAATATGAACACATTGGTGCTGGCGGTGGTTCGCCGCGATGGTGAGGCGCTGATTACGCTCGACCGGTTGCGGATTGACGTGAAAGCGGAATTCTACGTCCGCGTCCGTCCTGACGCAGAAGCGATTGGTATGGCTGCGCAGACTCTGGGTCAGCGCACGATGCAGCCTGAGATGCTGAAAGACCTTGTCGAAGGTAAATTCGTTGATGCGCTGCGGTCGGTTGCGGCTGGCATGAGCATGAACGAGCTGCACGAACAGCGCGCCGATTTTGTGCAAAAGGTGCAGCAGGTGTCGTCCAACGACCTCGCCATGAACGGCTTGGAGCTGGAATCGGTGTCGCTCACCGGGTTGGACCAGACAAGCATCGAGCACTTCAACGCCAATAACGCGTTTGATGCCGAAGGTTTGACCAAGCTGACCGAGCAGATCGAAGCGCGCAAAAAACTGCGCAACGATATTGAGCAGGACACGCGGGTTCAGATGGAAACGAAGAACCTCGAAGCCGATACAAAGAGCTTCGAGATCGGGCGTGACCAAGAATACGCCCGCCTCTCGCAAGAACGCGAAGTTGAAGTGCGCCGCGCCGCGCAAATGGCCGAGATCGCTCGTGAACAGGCAGAGCGCCAACGCGAAGCCGATGCCGCGAAAATTGAGGCAAAGAAGCAGGTTGATGGCCAGCAGATCGAAGCTGACCGGACCGTTGAAGAGGCCCGCATTGATCAGGTTCGCGCACTCGAAATTGCTCGGCAAGAACAACAGATCGCGGTTCAAAACAAGAGCCGTGAGGAAAGCCAGGCGAAGGCCGAAGCTGATGCTGCCCGTGCCAAAGCGGTTGCAGCCGAAGAGCAAGTGATCACCTCACGCGAAAGCGAGATTGCGGAACGTCAGAAGAAAATCGAACTGATCGAGGCGGCCAAGCAGGCGGAGCGCGAAGCCATCGGGATTAAGGTCGAAGCCGAAGCGGAGAAGGATGCGGCGACGAACCGCGCCGAAGCTGCCCGGTTGGAAGCCAAAGGTGATGCGGATGCAGAAATCCTGCGCGCCGAAGCCGACCGGGTCCGCTTTGAAGTCGAAGCCGCTGGTCAAGAAGCAGTCAACCAAGCTGCCAATATCCTGTCGATGGATCAGATCAGCCTTCAGACGAAGCTCGCGCTGCTCAAAGTGCTGCCAGAGGTTGTACGTGAAAGTGCGAAACCGATGGAAGCGATTGACTCGATCAAGATCGTGCAGGTCGATGGGCTTACCCAAGGTGGTGGCTCCGGCGGCGGCGCAGGTGCTGGAAACGGTGCTGGCGGCGGCTCAGGAAACCTCGCCAGTGATGCAGTCTCAGCCGCGCTTGCCTACCGTGCGCAGGCTCCGGTGCTTGACGGGTTGATGAAGGACTTGGGGCTGGATGGGTCTTCGCTGGGCACTTTGGTGCAGGCTGCGACCGATGATCCCAAGGGCGTTGAAGAAGCGCTGTCGAAATTGTCTTTCAATGAGGATGATAGCGACGCCGAAGCAGCCGAATAGTCGGCTCATCACGCAAACAGAAAACCCCGCTGAGCCATACCGTCCCGGCGGGGTTTTTTCGTCTTCATGCGTTGGTATTCTAACCCAGCAGCCGCTCAGCCATAGCGCGCACATCATCGCCCATATCCTCGCGCTGCAATGCCAGTGCCAAGGTCGCCTCAACAAAGCCCAGCTTGCTGCCGCAATCATAGCGATTGCCATCGAAAGTCACCGCATGGAAAGGCTGATCCCCAATCATCCGTGCCATCGCATCGGTCAATTGGATCTCACCGCCAGCGCCCTTTTCCTGATTTTCAAGAGTGCGCATAACCTCGGGTTGGAGGATATAGCGGCCCGAGATGATCTTGTTTGATGGCGCTTCGGCTTGCGGTGGTTTCTCCACCAGCCCTTTCACCTCTGTCAGCGCGCCCGATGATGCACCCGGATCGATCACGCCATAGCTGGAGACCTCTTCCATCGGCACTTCGAGCACACTGATGAAATTGCCGCCAACTTGCTCATAGGCATCGACCATTTGCTTCATGCAGCCTGTCCCGCCCTTCTTACCGATCATCAATTCATCGGGGAGGAAGATCGCGAATGGCTCATCACCCACTATCGCCCGCGCGCACCAGATCGCATGGCCCAATCCCATCGGCACTTGTTGGCGCACAGTGATGATATCGCCCGGAGTTGCGCGGGTGGGGTCGAGCACGCTCATATCTTTGCCGCGCTCGCTCATAGTGTCTTCGAGTTCGTAGGCCACATCGAAATGTTCAACGATCGCGGTCTTCCCGCGCCCGGTGACAAAGATCATCTGTTCGATCCCCGCCTCGCGCGCTTCATCAACGGCGTACTGGATCAGCGGGCGATCAACGATTGGCAGTAGCTCTTTCGGGATCGCTTTGGTCGCAGGCAGGAAGCGAGTGCCAAGCCCTGCTACGGGAAAAACGGCTTTTTTGATCGGCTTGCGTTTCATGTGATGATGGCCCTTCGCAACATTGCCTGTTCCCGTGCCTTGCCACTCGCATAAGGTCAATGTTGCGCCAAATCGATGTTTCGCTAGAGCAGCATTATGGACAAACTGATTATTCGCGGCGGCAACCGGCTGTCAGGCACAATTCCGATTTCTGGCGCAAAGAACGCGGCGCTCACGCTGATCCCGTGCGCTTTGTTGACCGAAGAAGCGGTGACTTTACGCAACCTGCCGCGGCTGGCGGATATTGACGGGTTTCAACACCTGATGAACCAGTTCGGCGTGAACACAGCCATTCAGGGGACGCGGCCTGAAGATTTTGGCCGGACCATGCGGTTGGAAGCGACCCGGATCACATCCACTGTCGCGCCCTACGACCTGGTGCGCAAAATGCGCGCTTCGATCCTAGTGCTCGGCCCCATGTTGGCGCGCGCGGGTGAGGCGACTGTGTCAATGCCGGGTGGCTGTGCGATTGGTAACAGGCCGATTGATCTCCACTTGAAAGCGATCGAAGCGTTCGGTGCCCAGATTGAACTGACGCAAGGCTATGTGAAGGCGATGGCGCCCGATGGCGGACTGCCCGGCGGTGATTTCGACTTCCCCGTCGTGTCTGTCGGCGCGACTGAGAATGCTTTGATGACCGCAGTGCTCGCAAACGGAACGAGCCGTCTGTTCAACGCGGCGCGCGAGCCTGAAATTGTTGACCTGTGCAATTTGCTGGTCGCGATGGGGGCAGAGATCGAGGGGATCGGAACCTCGGACCTGACCATCCATGGGGTCAAGCGCCTGAATGGGGCGACCTATGCGGTAATGCCCGACCGGATTGAGGCTGGATCCTATGCTTGCGCAGCGGCGATCACGGGCGGTGCGGTGCGGCTTGAAGGGGCTAAGGCTGGCGATATGCAGGCCACGATCCGTGCGCTGCGCTCGATTGGTGTGGAAGTTACCGAGGATGCGAAGGGGATCGACATTGCGGCCCCCGGTGCGCTTTCCCGAATTGATCTGACCACGGCGCCCTATCCCGGTCTTGCCACCGATATGCAGGCGCAATTGATGAGCTTGTTGTGCATGGCAGATGGCGCCAGCGTGTTGAAAGAGACGATTTTTGAAAACCGTTTCATGCATGTGCCCGAACTCGCGCGGATGGGCGCAGATATTTCAACCGAGGGTCGCACCGCTATCGTCAAAGGCCCTTCTACTTTGACTGGTGCAGAGGTCATGGCGACTGATCTACGCGCATCGATGAGCCTAATTATTGCCGCGCTCGCTGCAGAAGGTGAGACGACAGTGCGCCGGATCTACCACCTCGATCGTGGCTATGAGCGGCTCGAAGAAAAGCTCCAGCTGGTTGGTGCCGATATTGAGCGTGTGGACGACTAGCTGCGCGTTTGCTCAGCGTTTGTGACCACCCAAACCCGTATCGCACTGGCGAGGCCCGGCGGGGTCTGCGCTTTGATCCGCTCTGCATCGATTCGCCCGACCAGCGCGTTGATCGGTATATCTTCACGCATGGCGGCTTCGCGCAGCATGTCCCAGAACAACGGTTCCAAACTGATCGAGGTTTTGTGACCAGCAATCTGGACAGACCGTTTAACCGGTGGGTGATAGGGCGCGGGTGCCTGCGTCACTTGTAATGCTCGCGCCGGTCGGAAAAGGTACGAACGCGTTTGCGCCATGTTCGATAGCTGCTGGCTTTGAGCTCGCTACGCATCAGAGCTTTTACGTCTTTTTCCGCCAACCCAAACTCACGCTCAATCGCTGCAAAGCTGATATGATCGCTGAGCGCCATTTCGATGATGGCGCTGACATCCGCATCACTAAGGTTTGGCGCTTGCTCCATAATCATCAGATGGTGGTGACCGCGAAAACCGCAAGCCGCCAATACGCGATCAGGCGGCGCGTGCGTTGGCGAGCATATCGCCCAACATATTGGGAAAGGGCGAGCCGAACGGATGCAATTGCAAAGCGCAATCGGCCAATTCTTGGTCAGTCAATCGGTGCTGGAACTCCATTCCACATTGTTTGCCATCGCGCCATCGCAATTGGCCGATCTTTTTGTCCAAACCCTCGACTGAAAAGCCAAGCAGACAATTGAGCGGAAATTCGTGCTCGCTTTGAAAACGCGCACCTTCGCACGACAGGTTTTCAATCTGCACCATGCTGACATCGCGCCCATCGCCAACTTTGGCAGAGGCGGCGATGTTGAGGCGGATAGCGCGCGGTTCAAAACTGTCTTCTGGCTCAGTGAATTCTTCCAATGTCACTTCACAACCGAAACGGTAGCCGGCCTGGCGTTTGCCGATCCAGACACGTTCAATCGGGTAAGTCAGTCCATTGGCCAATTGTAGCAGAATACGCGGTTCTGGCGGGACGGCATGGAGAAAGGTCAGCCCTGCACCAAGGGTCGATACATCGCGCATTGTGCAAAGATACTCGCCGGTTTGGCAGATCACCTTGGCGGGATAGTGCTCTAACTCAACCCGTGGATCATCGTGCTGACCGGCCGCGCGGCCATCCCCGTTTGTCTGCATAATCTTCGACACGAACCTTGGCCCCCCAGCCACAAATATCTTGGATAATTTGGGCTAACCCAAATTGGTTAACGCAACGGAAACGTGTTGGCTAACGGGGGTGGACGGTGACGCCGCGCAATCATCAATACATATGCTGACCGCCATTGATGCTCATGGTCGAGCCGGTGACAAAGCCGGCTTCTTCTGAGCATAGAAAGCTGACCCCGCGGGCGATCTCGCCTGCCTGTCCCAGACGGCCCACGGGGATTCCAGCGACAATTTTCTCGAGCACATTGTCTGGCACCGCTGCGACCATATCGGTGTCGATATAGCCCGGTGCGATGGCGTTGACGGTGATATTGGCCCGCGCGCCTTCCTGCGCGAGCGCTTTGGTGAAGCCGTGAATGCCTGATTTTGCAGCGGCATAGTTCACCTGCCCATATTGCCCCGCCTGCCCATTGATCGAGCCGATATTGACGATCCGGCCCCATTTGCGTTCCCGCATCCCGGGAAAGCACGCTTTTGACATGTTGAAGCAGCCACCCAGATTGATGCGCATAACGTCATGCCAATCATCGTAGGTCATTTTGTGCAAAGTGCCGTCGCGGGTGATTCCGGCATTGTTGACCACCACTTCGACCGGGCCAACCTCTTTCGCGACTTGTTCACATCCCGCTAGCGTCGCTTCGTGGTCGCCGACATCCCACTTGTAGCATTTGATGCCGTTCGCCTCCTCACACGCCCGCGCCGCATCGTCATTGCCAGCGTAATTGGCGACCACGGTGAAGCCGTCCGCTTGCAATTGCTCACAAATTGCGCGTCCGATGCCGCGCGTCCCTCCAGTAACAATCGCGACTCGGCTCATGGTGTTCCCCTTTGAAGTTTCACCATCAAGCCTATAGATGCCGTAGCGTCAGGCAACAAAAAACCCCGCCGAAGCAGGGTCTTTCACGTCACGAAGAACTCGCGAATGTTAGAAGCGGATTTGCGTTCCGACATAGACCGCTTGGCTGTCCTGATCCGAATTGGTCAACTGGTCCAAGCGATTGCGCTCTTGCGAGTAACGAACACCAGCGGTGACATCCAGATTGGGGCCCAAACGGAAACTGCCGCCGACATCGACGGTTTGCGAGCCCGGTGCATCCAAAGTGTTGGGCGAACGACCGGCAACGGCCTCATTTTCAAGTTCGATCCGCGGTTGGAGGCGGCTAGGTTTGTCTTCGCGAATTGGCTGCGCAGGCTCAAATTCGGAAAGGTCCGGAACGCTCAGATTGCTAAGTTCTGTGTTGCGGACGGCATCTGGCAGTGACACGCCAGAAGGCGATGCTGGCGCAGCTTTTGGCCGAGCAAAGCTTTGATAGCCTCGCGCCGTGCCAAGGTTGAACCGATTGGCCTGAAGACCGGCAATGCCAGAGGACGAGCCGGGCGCCGAGTTGATCGCGGAACGCACAGAGATCGCCTGCGCCGTTTCATCGTCGATACGAACAGCCACCGTAACGGTGCGGTCATTGCTGACGACTGTCGTTCCGGCTGGGGTAAAACGAATGCCGCGCTCTCGCGCACGATCAGCAACACGGGCCGCCAATTCCGGGTCAACCGAGGCAGGCGTGAACAAATCGAAAGCAGGAGAATTCTGAACCGAATCGCCTGACGACAGACCAACAACGGCCAATCCAGCGGACGGCAATGCCAGCGTCAGCGCAGCGGCCACGCCAAACAGCGGCAGCTTAAGCTGCTTTCTCGCCGTCTTGCTGTGGTCGTATGCCATTGCCTTCAATCGTCCTTGTTATCCGTTTCGACTCGACACGGTAGTGACTTAACCTGTCCTGAGCGCGACTCGTATTCTCAATTTCGTCAGGCGATAATAGGTCTGTGTCGCCATCTCTTGCAATCTTTTCCACATGTCCGGACGAGGTTCGCATCCCAGCTGTTGCGCGCGGCACACAGAATCCTTGGGCAAGTTCGGGCAATTAATCTGTCATACAGGGCAAAACCTGCACCAAAATGAGCGCAGGGGCAGGTGATACACCTTGCCTATACGCTTGCCGCCGGGTTCAGGCCCGGTATAGAGCCTAGGATGATATTCAGCGAGGACTTTACCGCAGTGAAACGCGCAAAAACGGCAATTTCGAATTCGACCCGCATCGCATTGGTGGCAGGTGCACTGAGCGCGCTCGCAGCATGCGGCGGCAGCAGTCGTCCCACGACAGAGCTTCAGGCGGCACAGGTTAACGCGATCGGCGTGAACGCCTATTTGTGGCGCGGCGCGCTCGAAACGGTCAGTTTTGCGCCACTGCTGTCTGCGGACAGTTCAGGCGGAGTGATCGTGACCGATTGGTACACCAACCCCAATAATCCGGGCGAACGTGTGAAGCTAACCGTTACCATCCTTGATCAGGATCTTCGCGCGGATGCATTGCGGGTCGCCGCCAATCGACAGGTTTCGCAGAGCGGCACATGGGTCGATGCGCCGGTTCAGGCGGCAACTGTTCAGAAGCTTGAGGACATTATCCTCACTAAAGCGCGCGATCTGCGGCGTAAGGCTGTGGCGGGCTAAGCCGCGCTTTCTTTTACCAAACGCGCTAGCGAGATTCCATGACTGAGAACCGATTCGATCCGTCCAACGCCGACGGACGCTGGCAGCGCGCGTGGGATGCAGCGGGCACCTTCATCGCTGATTCTGATAGCGATAAGCCGAAAAGCTACATCCTGGAGATGTTCCCCTATCCATCGGGGCGCATCCATATGGGCCATGTGCGCAATTACACGATGGGCGATGTGCTGGCGCGGTACAAGAAGATGCAAGGGTGTGAAGTGCTCCACCCGATGGGCTGGGACGCATTCGGCATGCCGGCGGAAAACGCGGCGATGGAGAAAAAGGTTCACCCCGGTGCCTGGACCCGCTCCAATATCGAGGCGATGAAAGAGCAATTGCAGCGCATCGGCTTTGCGCTGGATTGGACCCGCGAGTTTGCGACCTGCGACCCCGAATATTACGGGCACGAACAAGCGCTATTCCTCGATATGTATGCAGGTGGTCTGGTCTATCGCCGATCATCTGAGGTGAATTGGGATCCGGTCGACATGACCGTTCTCGCCAATGAGCAGGTGATCGACGGTAAGGGCTGGCGCTCTGGCGCAGAGGTCGAAAAGCGTAAGTTGGATCAGTGGTTCTTGAAAATCACTGACTTTGCCGAAGAGCTTTTGGATGGCCTTGGCGATTTGAAGCACTGGCCGGATAAGGTCCGGTTGATGCAGGAAAACTGGATCGGCAAATCGAGCGGACTTGAGTTCGCGTTTGAGCTTTCCAATGGCGAGAAGCTGCCGGTCTACACCACGCGTTCCGATACGATTTTCGGTGCGAGTTTCTGTGCGATTGCGGCCGATCACCCTATTGCTCAGGGGCTTACAGATGATCCGGCGGTCGCGGCGTTTATCGAGGAATGCAAACGCGGCGGGACGACAGCGGCTGAGCTGGAGACTGCTGATAAGCTCGGCTTTGACACCGGCATTACAGCTAAGCACCCCTTCACGGGTGAGCCAATGCCGGTCTTTATCGCGAACTTCGTGCTGATGGATTACGGCACCGGCGCAGTTATGGGCGTGCCTGGGCATGACCAACGCGACTTTGAGTTTGCGACGAAATATAAGCTGCCCATCGCACGCGTTGTGGCGAGCGATCCGGCTCAGGCTGATGCTCCCATGGGTGGCGAAGCAGAACCCGGCGACGGGGTAATCGTCAACTCAGACTTCTTGGATGGAAAATCGGTTGAGGACGCCAAGGCTGACGTCATCAACCGCGCCGAAGCCGGCGAATGGGGCAAGGGCACGACCGTTTGGCGGTTGCGCGATTGGGGCATTTCACGGCAACGGTATTGGGGCACTCCGATCCCGTTCATCCATTGCGCCAAATGCGACATCGTGCCGGTGCCCAAGGATCAGCTGCCGGTCACACTGCCTGAAGACGTGGACTTTGAAACACCGGGCAACCCACTCGAACGCCATCCCACATGGAAGCACACGACGTGCCCGAAATGCGGCGGCGACGCTGTGCGCGAAACGGACACGCTCGACACATTCACCAATTCCAGCTGGTATTTCCTGCGCTTCGCTTCGCAGCCGGTGGATGCACCATTTGATCCGGTGGAGGTGGCAAAGTGGATGCCGGTGCAGCACTATATCGGCGGGATTGAGCACGCGATTTTGCACTTGCTCTATGCCCGGTTCTGGACCCGCGCGCTCAGCTCTATCGGCAAGTTCGATGTGAAGGAGCCGTTCGCTGCTTTGTTCACGCAAGGCATGGTCACGCATGAGACGTATCATCGCGACGAATTGCTGACGCCTCCAGCCGACTACGTCGGAGATCCGGCGAACTATGCAGTGAGGATTTGGCTTTCCCCCGATGAAGTAGAGTTTAAGGACGGAAAGGCATTCGGCAAGGCCAGCGGCAAGCCCATTACGGTCGGCCGCGTCGTCAAAATGTCGAAGTCGAAAAAGAACGTCGTCGACCCTGACAATATCATCGCCAATTACGGCGCAGATGCTGTGCGCTGGTTCATGCTGTCCGACAGCCCGCCGGAACGTGATTTGCCTTGGTCGGAAGCCGGTATCGAAGGCTGCTACCGCTTTGTTCAGCGGCTCTGGCGGCTGTTCGGGCAAGTTGACCCAAGTGCCACAGGCGAAGACAAAGCTCTTGCTCGCAAGGCGCATCAGGCGATCGTCGCCGTGGCCGAAGACATCGAAGCGCTCAGCTTTAACAAAGCGGTTGCGCGCATCTACGAACTAACCGGCGCAGCGGAAAAAGCCGCACCCAGCGAAAGCCGCAATTTCGCGATCCGGGCGATCTTGCATCTGATCGCGCCGATGATGCCGCATTTGGCAGAAGAGGCGCACGAATTGCTGGGTGAGAGCGCATTGATCGCTGACGCCGCATGGCCTGACCATGACCCAGCGATGCTGGTCGAAGACGAAGTGACCATCGCAATCCAGCATAAAGGCAAGCTGCGTGATACGATCACCGCACCCAAAGGCGCACCCAAAGAGGATATCGAAGCGCTTGCGCTTGCCTCTGAGAAGGTTCAGCGTTCGATTGATGGAGCAGACATTCGCAAGGTGATCGTGGTGCCGGATAGATTGGTGAACATCGTTACGTGATGCGCGGCCTCATCGCCTTGATCGCATATGCCGTTTTGGCAGGGTGCGGATTACAGCCGATGTATGCGGGCGGCTCTAGCTCCGCTGTGGCTCAAGGCATCGCGGCGGTTGATGTGCCCGCGATTCCGGGTCGCGATGGCTGGTTGGTGCGTAATGCTCTTCGAGACAAGTTGCACGTTGCCGGCGAAGTAACGCCTTCATATCGGCTCGATGTGCGGCTTGATGATGCGCTCGAAGGGTTGGGCGTTCTGAATGATGACACGATCAGCCGCGAACGCCGCATCTTGCGCGCGCGCTATCAATTGATCGACTTGGCCACCGGCGAAATCTTGTTGGATGCGACTGCCGGTTCGGATGCCGGCATCGACGTTGTGTCGAGCGAATATGCGACCATTGCGGCGGAGCAAACCGCGCTGGAAAACCTGGCCAAAGATGTGGCCGACAGGATGGCGACGCGGATCGCCCTGACTCTGCGAGAGCGGGAACGCGCCGCTGGTAATCCGTGAAGGCCAAGCATTCTGAGTTCGCGCGCGGCCTGCCCAAATCGGCAGCCAATGCGTCGATTTTCTTCTTTTGTGGCCCTGACGAAGCCGGGGCCTCAGCCGCCGCCACCAAAGTGATCGAAGCGCTGCCTGATGCGGGCGAACGGATTGAATTGTCGGGCGGCGATTTGCGGCGCGATCCAGCGTTGCTGGGGGACGAGGCGCGATCGGGTTCGCTGTTTGGCGATAGTCGGCACATTTATGTGCGCGCATCGGGCGATGAGGCGCATGACGCGATCAAGGCTCTGATTGAGACAGGCGAAGCGGGTGGCGGGGATGCAGCCCCGGTGCTGGTGGTTGCGACGGCGGCGACCGATAAATCGCGCACGGCAAAGTTGCTGGAAAAGCGCGCCGATGGCTTGGTCGCGATGTTTTACCCGCCCGATATGATGAGCGTTGCCGCATCAGTTCGCGTCATGGCCGATAGCGCAGGATTGCGGCTGGGCGGTGATTTAGCGGAGCGTATCGCGCGTGCGGCAGGCCTTGATGTGCGCTTGGCGCAGTCCGAAGTCGATAAGCTGGCGCTGTATATGGATGCAGAGCCGCAAGCGCCCAAACAGGTCGCGGTTGAGGACTATGCACAGATCGGTGCCGCGACCGAGGAAGACGGCTTCGGCGCGCTTGTTAACGCAGTGATGGGCGGGGAAATGGGCCGATTGCCCGGCGAGATCCGTCGTATGAAGGAGTTGGGGCTGAACCCTGTGGGTTTGCTTTTGGCGTTGGAGCGGCGTGCAGCGCAATTGGCGCAGATTTCGGCAAAACTCGGCACGCGCGGGTCGCTCGATAACCTTGGGCGGGGGGAAAAAGCGCAGTTGGGCATTTTCTGGAAAGAAGAGCGCGAAATCCGTCAACAGCTTGGCTCATGGCAAAAACCAGCGGCGCGAGGGAGCAAGGAAAGCAAGCTGGATCGCCTGATCCCGCGTCTTATTGCACTGCACCGTAGTCTGCTCTCCAACAGCCAAGCAGCCGAGCTGCTTTTGGCTCAGGACCTCACACAAATCGCCAGATTTGCCGCGAGACGGTAGCGTTTTCGGACAGAATCCCATTTCGCAGTCGCAACAAACGGTGTTTTGGGTGTAAGGGCATTGCGTGGGTCGAAGGCAACTCCTTCTTGGAGCGTTCCTGGGGGAGCGCGCAAAAGCATGAACAAAATCACCGGTGTGCCGCTTCAAGCGGTCAAGCCTGAACAGATTGACCACAAAATCGCACCTTCGCTGGAGCGGCGTCGTTTGCGCGCCTACGCGCTGCTGTTGCTGTTCGACGCGATATTGCTGCACGCGGCCTTTGCGCTTGCCGGCCTGATCTATGAAGGGGTTTGGTGGTATCCACGCAACATGGTGGCGGTGCAGACGATGCTGCCGGTGTTTTTCACCATCGCGCTTTATAACAAAACCTACAGCGGTAAATCGCTGACCAATTGGGTATTCGCCGCGCGTCAGGCGCTGATCGCACTGTTGATTTCAGCAACGCTTCTTAACTTCGTCGCCTTTTATACCAAGTCGAACGCGCAGTTCTCGCGTGTTTCCGTGACGCTAGGCCTGATTTTGTCGGCACTTGCCTTGATCGCACTGCGTCGTCTGGTTCCGATTGTGGTTGAGAAGTTTTGGGCCGGACGAACACTCAATCGCTTGATCATTGCTGACGGTGGACCTGAGTTTACCCATGCAAAGGCCGATACGATCTCTGCGGCGGACTTCGAGTTGGATCCGACAAGCCATGATCCCTTCATGCTCGATCGCTTAGGCAGGATGCTTCAAAATCAAGACAAGGTTGTGGTTAGTTGCCCGCGTGAGCGACGGGAGGCCTGGGCGTTCCTTCTCAAATCGACCGGCGTTTATGGTGAGATCGTAAGCGAACCGCTGCACCTTTTGGGCGCGACGGATATTCACCGCTATGATGATCAAGAGCGCACCACTCTGGTTGTTTCGACCGGCCCGCTTGCGTTGCGTTCGCGCATTTCAAAGCGCTTGTTCGACGTCATTGTGGCAAGCGCAGCATTGATCGCCTTGTCACCACTGCTGTTGTTCATCGCCGCTCGCATCAAGGTAGAAGATGACGGTCCGGTTCTGTTTGTTCAGCGGCGATTGGGTCGGGGCAACCAGTTCTTTAATATGCTCAAGTTCCGCTCGATGAAGGTCGAGAAGAACGATGCTGACGGTGCTCGCTCAACCTGCCGCGAGGATGATCGGATCACCAAGGTCGGTGCCTTTATCCGCCGTACCAGCATCGATGAACTGCCGCAGATTATCAATGTGCTACGCGGTGATATGTCGATCGTGGGTCCGCGTCCGCACGCTTTGGGAAGCCGTGCGAACAGCAAGCTGTTTTGGGAAGTTGATGCGCAATATTGGCGCCGTCACTGTCTGAAGCCGGGTCTCACGGGGCTTGCCCAAGTGCGCGGGCATCGTGGTGCTACTGAGCAGGAGAAAGACCTCACCGACCGACTCAAATCGGACCTTGAGTACATCTCTGGCTGGTCGTTGAGGCGCGATATTGAGATCGTTTTCAAGACGGTTGCGGTGCTGAGGCACGACAACGCGTATTAGTGTGTGTGTTCGCCCACCCGGGCGAACTCCTCGGTGTTGATCCCTCTGTTTCGCTGCGGGCTACTTATTAGCGGGCGGCCGCGATTGCGGTCGTTGTGCGACCGATAGGCTAACGCCACTCCTCCAGGGTTAGTTCTGTGAAATCGAAAATGTGCCGCGAACTCTGCCGTCATTGCCGCTTTCGCCGGGTGCTGAGCCTGAGCTGCCTCCGCTGGAACGGCCATCTACCGTTGAGAGGCCGCTTGCCAAGTCAATCACCAAGCGCCCGCCACTCAGCGCATCGCCGCCGCGTCGTAGCTGCACATTACCAGCCATCGTTATGACCCTTGCATCGAAGTCATAGACTGCGACATCGCCGCTTGCGCGCTCGTTCCCGCGCGTCACGACCACTCCACCATTGGCGGTGATGCGCGACACGTCGAGTGATCCATCATCGGTGTATTGCGCCAGCATCCGGTTGGACCGCACTTGCAAACCCGCTTGATTGATCACCACGCCGCCGGTCAGCACCACGCGGTTTGCCCGGTCATCTAACGCGATATTGCCCGCATCAAACGATACCGGCGCCTGCGTGTTGTGCGAGGCAAGTCCCTGTGCATCGGCGCTTGCCACCCCGCCCAGGACGCTTGCTAAGGCAAAGCCACCCACGGCCCATCCCAGTGCGATCCGGCCCAATTGGGTGCCTGTTTGCGTCATTGCGGTATCCTCAATTCGCCCGGGACCATCGTCAACCGTGCATTACCATTCAACACCAACGTGCGCGCTTCTACATCCGCACTCATCGTGTCGGCGGAGAAGGTGCCTGCCGGCACAGTTCCTGCCACACCATCATCGCCCTGCATCGTCCGCGCATTCAGGTCGAATGAGACGCCGCTCGCAGTCATCGCATAGCCATCGGAAGAGCGAACTTCGACAGTCCCGTTAACTTCGACCATTTCTTCGTTGATGTCATACACGCCGCCGGGTGCGGACAGACGCGCAGGGCCATCGGTTAGCAGCAGTTGAGCCATCAGGTCCTGCATACGCACCTTGCCCTCTGCGCTTGATCGTTGCACCGCTTCGCCCGCAGTGATCGAAAATGGGCGTCCGTCATCGTCACGTCCGCGATACATCGCATTATCGACGCTCAGGCGCTCATCAATCACTGCCACTTTTGTCCGATCCAGCAGGAAGCTAACCTCACCGCGCGGGCTCAGAGGGGTCACAATCATCAATGCAGCCAGCACACCCACGCCCATCGGCAACACGCGCGCCAGCAATCCGATCAGCGCATCATGGCTGCCACCGGGCGCGGCAAAGCTCTGACGCTTTGAACGCAGCGCTTTGGCTTCGTTTGTCTCTATGCGGCGTTTCAGACCCATCGTAATACGCTACCCAGTGTAACCTTCATTGTGGCTGAATATATCGCGATTGTCCCATCCGGCGATGTCGAGCAAAGCGCGGGTTGGTAGGAAATCGAAACAGCCCTGCGCCAATTCTGTGCGTCCCTCACGGTCCAATCGTACGATCAATTCATCGCGCAGCCGGTGCAAGAACCGAACGTCAGAAGCGGCATAATCGCGCTGCGCATCGGACAGAACCGGCCCGCCCCAATCACTCGATTGCTGTTGCTTTGAGATGCTCTCACCCAACAGCTCATCGGTCAGATTTTTGAGCCCGTGCCGGTCAGTATAGGTGCGCACCAGCTTGCTCGCGATCTTGGTGCAGAACACCGGCGCGGCCATCACGTCTAGATAGTATTGCAAAGCCGCAAGGTCGAAGCGGGCATAGTGATAGAGCTTCACCCGGCTTTCATCCGCTAGAATCGCAGTGAGGTTCGGCGCCTCATAATCGCTGCCCGGCCCAAAGCGCACCAGATGCTCATCGCCCGAACCATCGCTGATCTGGACGACGCAGAGCCGGTCGCGGGGCGTGATGAGACCCATGGTCTCGGTATCAACCGCCAGCGCGGATGTGCCCTCAAGCACGCCTGCGGGGAGGTCCTCTTCATGGAAGTGTACAGTCATCGCCGCCACGCTTACGCCTATTGGGGATAGAGGGGAAGGGGCGTCTCGCCTTGGCGGCGCGCGTGGGTGTAGCTTTGCGTGATCATGGCAAATGACGAGATCCCCGATAGCTGGCGCGCAGTGCTCGAACCAGTTTTACAGACGCCAGAAGCGCGGCGGCTAGGTGGTTGGCTTACCGCTGAGGAGCAGGCAGGCAAGACTATCTATCCGCCGCGCGGGCAACGGTTGGCGGCGTTGGCGATGACGCCGCTCGATGCAGTGCGGGTCGTGATCCTCGGGCAAGACCCTTATCACGGGTCGGGTCAGGCGCATGGCCTTGCCTTCTCTGTCGCCGATGGCGTCAAACAACCACCTTCGCTGGTCAACCTGTTCAAGGAGCTGGAGAGTGACATCGGCATCCCGCGCCCGGACACCGGCAACCTGACGCCTTGGGCGCGTCAGGGTGTGCTTTTGCTCAACAACACGCTGACAGTGGAGGCAGGGCAAGCGGGCAGCCATGCGGGGCGCGGATGGGATGCGATCACTGATGCCTGTGTCGCTGCAGTGGCGGAGAGCGGCGCGCCGACCGTGTTTGTCTTGTGGGGCAGCCACGCGGCCAAGAAGGCGGGCCGCGTTCGCGCTCTGGGTAATGCCGCACATCACTTGATCCTCAAATCCCCGCATCCCAGCCCGCTATCTGCCTATCGCGGCTTCTTCGGATCGGAGCCCTTCAGCAAAGCCAACGCGTTCCTTCGGCAGCATGGCTGCGAGCCCATCGATTGGTCGCTGTGATGACCGAGGATGAAGCCCGCCAAGCTCTGATCGCACGCACCGCGCAGCTCGATGCAGAAGACCGCGCCAACACTGAGGCGCGCGATCCTGTCACCCTACAACAAGACAGCGTCGGGCGATTGTCGCGCATGGACGCGATGCAGCAACAAGCGATGGCGCAGGCGACTGAGCGCCGCCGCGGCCAAGAACGCATTCGCATCAAAGCCGCCTTAGCGCGCATCGACGAAGGCGAATGGGGTTATTGTGCAATCTGCGGTGAAGACATTGCGGCTGCGCGTTTGGAGCACGACCCAAGCGTCGCCGTATGCGTGGGATGTGCGGATTAGCTGACGGCTGAGCTTTAACCCGCGCTCAGCATATATTGCGCCGCAGCGACCACAGGCATGGGCCGCGCGAACAAATACCCCTGCCCATAATCCACGCCCAATTCACGCAAAACGTCGCGTTCTTCGTCGCATTCAATGCCTTCTGCGACCAGTTTTGCGCCCATTTCGACCGCGAAGTGAACCATGGCAGTGGTCAGAGCCTGCCGCGCGAGGTCTTTGTGAATGTCACGGGTTAGGGACATATCGAGCTTGAGCAAATCGGGCCTCAAATCGACCAGATGGCGCAGGCCCGAATAGCCCGCACCGACATCGTCAATCGCGATTCGTGCATAGGGTGAAAGGCGCGCCAGTGACGCTTTGAGCGCATCGAAATCGTCCACTTGGTGATGCTCGGTCACCTCCAGAACTAGCTTGCGATCGGCATAACCCGCCAGAATTTCCTCAAGCTCGCCTGATAGGATCGTCGCTGGCGACGCGTTAATCGACAGATATGCGTCGCGCGGCAAGTGGTTGATCGTCGCCAACCCTGCGCGGATCGCCAGCAGTTCAAGCTCTGCGCCAAGGCCGACTTCGGCTGCTTCATCAAACCATTTGTCCGGCCCGCGCTCGCTCGCATCGGGGAAGCGCGCAAGGCATTCAACGCCCATCGGTTTGCCCGTCGCCAGATCGACAATCGGTTGTTGGAACATTTGCAGCTGGCCTGATTCCAGCAGCTCGCGGATCGCATTTTCGCTGACTCTCAGGCGCTCGCCTGCGTCCAATGTTCGCTCGATCTGTTCAGTCGCGAGTGTCGCAAAGGCTTTGAGCACGTCCAGATCGCGGTTTGTCATTGTGCGATCGGGTTGCCTGCTGAGACAGCAGAAACTGCCAAAAACTGACCCATCGGACCGTTTCAGCGGCACATTGAGATGACATCCCACGGGCAGCAATTTCGTGATCGCAATCTCTTGTGTGAACGGATGATCAGCGGGATCTTGGATAAGCTGGGGCAGGCGCCCTTCGGCAATATGCCAGCAATAGCTGTTCTCGCGCGGGTCACGAAAGCCGGGGCCCATCGGCAGATCTAGGTCGCTGCTGAGATGGGTAAGCTCTTTTTCGCCATTTTCGACATAGCGCGACACGAACGCAATCTCTGTGCCCAAATGTTTGCGCACAGCATCGAGGATGCGGTCAATCGATTGATTGTCGACCTGCTGAAAGTTCGCGATTGCGGGACCCAGAGCCGGATCAGGGTTCAGCGGTTTTGCAAGGGACGTGGCTGTCTTCATCATGACCGGGTGTATAGTTTACGAAGGTTTAGAAATTCTCTCCGCAAATTCGCATATCCGGCGGACCTATTCCTGCGGAGGGAGCTTGCGCAATTCCATCGGCCAGCGCCCGCCCTGCAGGGTGAGCAGGCCGTTATTGAGCTGGCCCGTAACGCCCGAGAAATCAGCGACACCCATATCATTGCGGCGAAATTCAAAGCGGATTGTCTCGCCTTCACTCACTGTGAAAGTGCTGGTGAGGTCGTAGACTTGTGAGGTCACATCATAGATATCTTGCTTCAGCTGTACGTTTACGACTTCGTCGCAGGTCTCAGGCGGTGACCAACCTTCTGTCGGCACTTGTCCAAAGACCACTTCGCCATTGGCGCATATCGCGCGCACCGATCCGTATTGGAACGGCTCACCATTGCTGGCCCAGACGATCCGCAGCATTTTGCCGTCGGGCACGGTTTCCATGCCGGACCATCCGAATTCAGGTGCGGCGGGCTTTGGGTCGCTTGCCAGGATGATTGTATCGTCTTCTTGCGTCCAAGTGCCCGCTGCGCGCATGTCCAGCGCCCCAACCGATACGCCCCAGCCAAATGTACCATCGGCGCGGACGATCATGCCCATCGCCATTTCCATCTGACCACCATCATAGCGTCCGACGAATGGAGTATCGGCCTGTGTGCCCTCTTCCGTTTCAACTGGCTCTTCGACCGGTGTATCTTCGTGCGGATGGGCAGCGAGAGGCACAGCTAGGCATGCCGCCAGTGCAATCCCACCTTTCGAAAACACTCGAACCATCAGAACTGGGCCGTCAGCCGTGCACCGACTGTTACGCCCGTATCGCGAAAGGCAATCGCGCTATCGACGACTTGCACATTGGCCGTGAAGCCGATCGCGTCGTCGAATTGGTAGGTGTAGAACGCCTCGACGCCCTGTTCATCCTGAACGCCAAGGCGAAAGGCGATGTCATCGACCAGTTCATCGGTGAGCGAATACTGGAAATAGGCGAGACCGAAGCGGTCCTGCGGGCGAAAGCGCGGATTGCCCGACACGCCGAAATAGCCCGAATAATCGAGGAATGTAGGATCGCCCATGGACGCTTGGAACCGGGCGAGAATGCCCCAACCTTTGCCGCGTGCCTCTGGGTAGAGCTTGATGAATTGATAGGCGGACAATTGTACGGCCAGCTCACCGCTCTCATTGCCGAAAGTGCCAATCGGTTGCGGAGGAGGGGTGAGCGCTCGTGGCAGAATATCGACCGCAAATTGATCGCGGGTCGATCCGACCACGGCGAAGTTATAGACGCCCGGCATCCCGCCAAACCGCGTGCGCACCGCCGCCGAAGCAAGGAAGCCGACACCGCTTTCAAAGCCGGTCTCAAAACCGGTGCGTTGATATTGGCTGTCCGGGTCATAGACCCAAAGGCGATAGATCATGTTCCCTTTGGGCACTTGCAGCGCCGCGCCGGTCAATGTGTTGGGCACAACGGCGGTTGGCGGCAGAGCCAGACCCAAGTTCTGAAACCCGAAATGCCCGTCACTCGCAACAATTGGCAATTGGCCTGAAATATCGAGGACGTTGATTTTGCCGACTTCCAGAGTCGCACCAGAATTCCATTTGTATTCGATGCTGGCGGAAAGATCGAAGTCACCCGCGCCCTCAGGCCGGAACAAAGCCGTGTTGCCGGGGATCAGGCCGATCTCACCGTTCGACGTTTCACCCCAAGTGTATTCGGGTCGGATTTTCAGTGTGAGGTTGCTTGGGCCGCCGTAAAAGCTTCCCCGAACTTCGAGATAGCCATCCACGCGCCCGGAATAGCGCGCGACACTGCGCGCATCGCCAGCCACCGGTACATCGATGAATTGCGAAGCGACCACGCGCAGATCGACGTCTTTGGGTGGTGGAGGTGCTGGCCGAGATGGAGCGGCGGCGGGTGCCTGATCTTGGACAACTGAAACGGCGCTCTCTTCGGTAGAGATTGCCCCAAAATCAGTTTCCAGGTTCGCAGCGAGTTCAAGGGTCTCTGCCGAAATCGCAGTTGCTTCTGAAATGTTGCCAGAGCCATCGCTGGCCACTTCGGCCTGTGCTGGGGCGGAAAATGCAAGCGCTGCGGCGCTGCCTAGGAAAGCCAAAGCGCGCCCGCGCCGGCAGCCAAAATCATTCACGACCCAAAACCCTCTCATCAGCGGATACTTGTCTATCCTGCTTGCGCATGACGCGTGATACAAGTTGAACCACTCCAAAGGGGCGGGGTCAAGATGTCGCGAGTGCGCGCGAAGGCAGGCAACTGTGTGGCCGCGGCGTAGATTTATTAGAGTTAAGTCCGTGTAAACACGCGTCAAACACTTTGCCTATTTGCGGCGGATCGAGCGGTTTAGCGGGGCAATTGAGTTGCACCCATTAATGCCTCGTCCACAGCGCGCGCGCATTGGCGTCCTTCGCGAATGGCCCACACAACGAGGCTTTGCCCGCGCCGCATGTCACCGCAGGCAAAGACATTTTCCGCGCTGGTCGCGTAATTTTCTGTGTCCGCACTTACATTGCCACGATCCGTCAGTTCAACGCCTGCCTGTTCGAGCAGCCCCGCTTTCTTAGGCCCGACAAAGCCCATGGCGAGCAGGATGAGGTCCGCTTTCAACGTGAATTCGCTGCCCACAATTTCGCGCATTTGGCCATCGACCCATTCGACGCGTGCGCATTCGAGGCCGGTGATGGTCTCGCCATCACCCACCACACGCTTTGTCAAAACGGCCCAGTCGCGGTCCACGCCTTCTTCATGGCTGGAGGATGTGCGCAATTTAAGCGGCCAATCGGGCCAAGTCATCGCCTTGTCTTCCTTTTCAGGAGGCTTAGGCATAATCTCAAGTTGAGTGACGCTGGCGGCGCCCTGACGGTTTGAGGTTCCGACACAATCGCTGCCCGTATCGCCGCCGCCGATCACGACGACATGCTTGCCAGTCGCTTTCAAGGTACCACGCGGGGCGGCGCGCTCTTCTTCGTCGCCCGCATTGCGCTTGTTCTGCTGTGTCAGGAATTCCATCGCTAGTCGCACGCCCGGCATCTCTGCGCCGGGTATGGAGAGCGCGCGTGCATCTTCTGCGCCGCCGGAAAGGACCACCGCGTCAAAATTCTCTTCAAGGCTTTTGAAGGAGACATCGACGCCCACTTCCTTGCTGGTGCGCAGCTCAACGCCCTCGGCTTCCATTTGCAGGCAGCGGCGGGAGATCAGGTGCTTTTCCATCTTGAAATCAGGGATGCCATAACGCAGCAATCCGCCGATCCGGTCGCTCTTTTCAAACAGAGTGACCGAATGTCCCGCGCGCGCCAATTGCTGCGCACAGGCCATGCCAGCCGGGCCAGAGCCGATCACCGCAACCGATTTGCCAGTCTTTTTCTCCGCGATCTGGGGTGTGACCCATCCCTCGTCCCATCCGCGGTCGATGATCGCTGCCTCAATACTTTTGATTGTGACCGGTTGGTCGACAATATTGAGCGTGCACGAAGCCTCACACGGAGCAGGGCAGATGCGGCCAGTGAATTCGGGAAAATTGTTGGTCGAATGCAGCACGTCGAGCGCATTCTTCCAATCATTTTCATAGACCAGATGGTTCCAGTCCGGGATCATATTGTTCACCGGGCAACCATTGTGACAATAGGGAATACCGCAATCCATGCAGCGCGAGGCTTGGCTCGACAGCACTTCATCGGAAGGCTGCACGATAAATTCGCGATAATTATCAAGCCGCTCTTTAGGATCGAGATAATCCCGCTCGCGCCGATCCAGTTCGAGAAATCCGGTGTCTTTACCCATTGCCCTTACCCTTATTCCGCCGCGACCGAGGCGGCTTCTGCGCGCTCTGCGGCCAGCGCTTCGAGAGCGCCCCGGTAATCGCGCGGCATCACTTTGACGAAATGGCTAAGCGCCTTGTCCCAATCACCCAGCAATTCCCCTGCTATGGCGCTGCCTGTGTGGAGTTGATGGCGTTCGATCAGGATGCGCAGCCGCTCAGCATCGTGGAGCAGCATATCGCCCATGCCGAAATCATTGACTGAACTGCCGCGTTGTTGTGGGCGGCCCATACCTTCATCACCGTCTGCTTCACCGGAAACCGGCAGCAGATCGACTTGTGCGTGATTGACCAGCTGAGAGAAGTTCCCGTCGGGGTCGTAAACGTAAGCGACCCCGCCGCTCATACCAGCTGCAAAGTTACGGCCCGTTGCGCCTAGCACCACGACCACGCCGCCGGTCATGTATTCGCAAGCGTGATCGCCCGCGCCTTCGACCACGGCAATCGCGCCGGAATTGCGTACGGCGAAACGTTCACCAGCCACACCGGAGAAATACGCCTCACCCGCAATTGCGCCGTAAAGCACAGTGTTGCCGACAATGATGTTCTCGCCCGCATTGCGCGGGGCGGTCTCTGGTGGGCGCACAATGATGCGTCCGCCGCTCATGCCTTTGCCGACATAATCATTGGCATCGCCAACCAGATCAAGCGTCACCCCATGGGCGAGCCATGCACCAAAGCTCTGGCCTGCAACGCCTGTTAGGTTCACGCGGATCGTGTCCACCGGCAGGCCTTCATGCCCATGTGCCTTAGCTATTTCGCCGGACAGCATTGCGCCGACCGTGCGGTTCACATTGCGCACTTGATAATCGAGCTGCACTGGCTCTTTCGCCGTAATCGCAGCATGCGCATCCGTGATCAGAGCGTTGTCCATCGCTGCGCCAAGCCCGTGATCCTGCACGCCTGTATGGTTGAGCGTCGCATCATCGGCGAGTTCCGGCATATGCAGTAGCCGGTCGAGGTTGATCCCGCGCGCTTTCCAATGGCGGTGCATGCGGGTCATGTCCAAACGGTCGACCCGGCCCACCATTTCGGCCAGCGTGCGGAAGCCCATTTCGGCCATAATCTCGCGCAATTCTTCGGCGACGAAGAACATGTAATTGACCACGTGTTCAGGCTGTCCGGTAAAACGCGCGCGCAGGACAGGGTCTTGCGTAGCAACGCCAACGGGGCAGGTGTTGAGGTGACACTTGCGCATCATAATACAGCCCGCCGCGATCAGAGGCGCGGTCGCAAAACCGAACTCATCCGCGCCCAGCAACGCGCCAATCGCAACATCGCGGCCCGTGCGCAGGCCGCCATCGACCTGCACCGCAATGCGGCTGCGCAAATCGTTCAGCAGCAGCGTTTGCTGCGTCTCAGCAAGGCCGATTTCCCACGGGGAACCGGCATGGGTCAGGCTGGTCAGAGGAGACGCGCCGGTCCCGCCATCATAGCCAGAGATGGTGACATGGTCCGCGCGCGCTTTCGATACGCCAGCGGCCACTGTGCCTACGCCGACCTCAGACACAAGCTTCACCGAAATGCGCGCGCCGGTGTTCACGTTTTTAAGATCGTGGATCAGCTGCGCGAGGTCTTCGATGGAGTAGATGTCGTGATGCGGCGGAGGCGAGATTAGCCCCACGCCCGGCGTCGAATGCCGTACGGCGCCAATGCGTTTGTCGACTTTGTGGCCGGGCAGCTGCCCGCCTTCACCCGGCTTTGCGCCTTGGGCCATCTTGATCTGAATATCGTCGGAGTTCACCAGATATTCGGTCGTCACGCCAAAACGTCCCGATGCCACCTGCTTGATCCGGCTACGCATTGAATCGCCGTTTTCAAGCGGGGTGAAACGGAACGGTTCCTCGCCCCCTTCGCCCGTATTTGAGCGCCCGCCGATACGGTTCATGGCCAGCGCCATGGTCGAGTGCGCTTCGTGGCTGATCGAGCCGAGGCTCATCGCGCCGGTGCTGAAACGCTTGACGATCTCGCTGGCGGGTTCAACTTCGTCGATTGGCACAGGGGTGCCGGGTTTGAACTCCATAAGGCCGCGAATGGTGAGCAAGCGTTCGGACTGCTCATTCACGGACTTGGCAAATTCCTGGTAATTGGACGCATCGTTGCCACGCACAGCATGCTGCAATTGCGCGACATTTTCCGGGGTCCAAGCATGCTCTTCCCCGCGCAGGCGATATTGGTAGATGCCGCCGACATCCAGCATGCCTTTATACAAAGGATTGTCACCATAGGCCTGAGCGTGACGGCGAACACTTTCCTCGGCGACTTCATCGAGGCCAACGCCTTCGATAGTGGTCGCGGTGCCGGTGAAGTATTTCTCGACGAATTCGGTGCTGAGGCCAACCGCGTCAAAGATCTGCGCGCCGCAATAGCTTTGATAGGTCGAGATGCCCATTTTCGACATGACCTTGCGGATGCCTTTGCCCACGCCCTTAATATAGTTTTGCTGGACCTCTTCGGCGCTGAGATCCGAGTGTTTGCGAGTGCGAATATCTTCGAGCGTCTCAAACGCCACGTATGGGTTGATCGCCTCTGCACCAAACCCTGCGAGGACGCAGAAATGGTGGACCTCGCGCGCTTCGCCGGTTTCTACGACAAGTCCGGTTTGCATCCGCAAACCTTGGCGCACCAGATGATGGTGCACTGCCGCCGTCGCGAGCAAAGCGGGCATTGGAATTCGGTGTTCACTTTGCGCTCTGTCTGACAGGATCAGGATGTTCTGGTCTTGCAAAACCGCTTCTGTCGCGGCCCAGCACATTTCCCTAAGCGCCAGTTCGATGCCTTCAACGCCCTTTGATGCGTCAAACGTGATGTCGATCGTCGAACAGCGAAACGCGCCATCCAGCACAGCCTCGACCGACCGGATTTTCGCAAGGTCATCATTGGTCAGGATCGGTTGTTCGACCTCTAACCGTTTGTGCGTGCCTGCATCATGGCCCAGTAGGTTTGGCCGAGGACCGATCATCGACAGCAGGCTCATCACCAGCTCTTCACGGATTGGGTCAATGGGCGGATTGGTGACCTGCGCAAAATTCTGCTTGAAATAATCGTAGAGCAGGCGCGCTTTGTCCGAGAGGACCGCAATCGGCGTGTCGGTGCCCATCGAACCAATTGGATCATCACCCTTGGTCGCCATCGGCTCTAAGAAACGGCTGATGTCTTCTTGCGTATACCCAAACGCTTGTTGGCGTTGCAGCAGAGTGGTGCTGTGCTCGGCAACTTCTGAAAGCTCCGGCTCAATCTCGCTGATATCGGACAGTTTGAACTGCGCCTTTTCCAGCCAATCGGCAAATGGAGCGGACGATGCGAGGTCCGCTTTCAGCTCGGCATCCTCAATGATCCGGCCTTGCTCCAGATCGATCAACAGCATTTTGCCCGGTTGCAGACGCCATTTGCGCACAATGTCTTCTTCGGCGAATGGTAGAACGCCGCTTTCCGAGGCGAGGCATACTATGTCGTCCTTAGTCACGCAGAAGCGCGCTGGACGCAGGCCGTTGCGATCCAATGTCGCGCCGATCTGGCGCCCATCGGTAAAGCACACTGCTGCCGGGCCATCCCATGGCTCCATCAGGGCCGCGTGATATTCGTAGAAACTGCGCAATTCCGGCTTCATTAGGTCGTTCTTTGACCATGCTTCCGGGATCAACATCATCATCGCGTGAGCCAGCGAATATCCGCCCGCCAGCAGCAATTCGAGCGCGTTGTCGAGGCACGCTGTGTCCGATTGCCCATGCGGAATAATCGGCCACATCTTATCAAGATCAACGCCCAGCAGCTCCGATTCCATCGTGCGGCGGCGTGCATTCATCCAGTTCACATTTCCGCGAACCGTGTTGATCTCCCCGTTGTGAGCAATGAAGCGGAACGGGTGAGCCAGCCGCCAGCTGGGGAAAGTGTTGGTGGAAAAACGCTGGTGCACCAATCCAAAGGCGCTTTCGCATTCGGGATCGCTCAGATCGTCGTAAAAGCTTTGAACCTGCGTCGCGAGCAGCAGGCCTTTATAGACGATGGTGCGGGTGGAAAAACTGGGCAGATAGGTATCGGTCAGCCCGTCCATGCCATGCTTTTCCTGCAGCTTAGCCAGAGGGTTTTGCACCTGCTTGCGGATCACCAGCAGCTTACGCTCAAATGCGTCTTGATCGGCGCAGTTTTCGCCGCGCGCGATGATCGCCATCTGAATGACCGGCATCGATTCGATAACCGCATCGCCCAATCCATCAAGCGTCACAGGCACATCGCGCCACCCGATCAGACGCTGACCTTCTTTTGCAGAAAAAGTCTCGAACCGGTCGGCAACAAAATTGCGAGCCGCTTCGTCCCGCGGCATAAAGCACATGGCAACCGCATAATGCCCTTCGGCTGGCAGGTCGTGACCATGCTCGCCAGCCCAGCGGCGGATCAGAGCATGTGGGATCTGCATCAACAGCCCCGCACCATCGCCCAACAGCGGGTCTGCGCCCACCGCGCCGCGATGGTCCAGCTTGGCCAGAATCTCTAGCGATTGTTCGACGATAGAGTGGCTGCGCGCGCCTTTGATATGCGCGACCATGCCCACTCCGCAGGCGTCATGTTCATTGGCGGGGTCATAGAGACCCTGGGAATTGGGGTATCCCATGGAAAAATCCGTCCTGTTAGATGCCAATGCTATGGCGACCGACAGAGCGGTTCGCGGCAATGGCGTGTGTGCCGAGCGCACAGGGCCATTGGCCCAGACCGCGCTGCGTTTCAGGCGCCTTTTGCCGATGGATTACCGATATTGCAACCGCGAAGCGCGAATTATTGTTACGTGGTGGCCAAGCAGGCCTTTTGTTTATTGCGCCTGATGCGATTCACTCGCGATTAGGTTGCAAATTTCGCGAAAAATCGCCGAATTCGCAAAAAATTGCTCAAATCCCGCACCCAATCAGGCTGCGCCGCGTAAGCTTTGCAGTTTGACCAAGGCATCGCGTAACTCGCGTTCGGTCTGGCCCAATTCGCTGGTTTGCGCATCAACCGTGTCTGGTCCGGCCGTATCAAAGCCGCGCTCTGTGAAAAGGGTCAACGCCTTGAGTGCCTCTGCCAAAGCGGCATCGCGCATAGGAGGGTTTTGGGGAAGACGGGTGCGTTCTGTCTGTTGATGCTCATGGAGCGCGCCTGCGAAACGCTCTACCATTTCTACGAGGCTGAGTTCCTCGGGTAATTTCTGCCGCAGTTTTTCCAGCGCGCCTTCGGGAGGAACAGAGGTGGCAAAGATTGGGGCAGGGTTCGCGACGGGTTCTGGCTCAGCAGGCTCAGCCTCGGACTCAGGCTTAGTCGCTTCCTGAACCCAAACCGCATCGCGGCCCGGCATTTCGGCGAATTCGCCAAGGTCCAATGCTTGCGGCCTGTCCGCTTCAGCATCCGCTTCAATGTCGCCCTCGACTTCAGCTTCCTGTTCAACCGAGGCTGCCTCGCATGTCTCGATCAAGGCGTCCTTGAAATGGCGCCGCGTAAAGTCAGGGGCTTCGTCCTTTGCTTCCGGCTCAACTGGCTTTTCTTCCTCATATCCGCGCATAGACAACTCGCCCAAGGTTGGCTTTTTGGTGGCCAAGAGTGGCGGCTGGTCGCTGACGTCCTCTGCCTCGCTTTCATCGGTGATCAAACCTGCGGACTGGTCGCCTGAATTGCCCTCTTCAACGCCGAACGGCAATTCTTCGATAGGCGCATCCAGGCTCTCGCTGCCCAATTCCACTGATGGATTGATCGGACGATTGCGGCGCGATGCCATGGCGGAGACGATAGAGGAGCCTTCATCGCTGCGCAGCATACGATTGCGCAAAGCGGCGGAGATTGCATAGGCGCTTAGGCCGCCAACAGCCGCAGCGACGGCAGCGAAGATCATCTGTGCAAAGCCGCCCAACGCGCCAAGCCCGCTCAATGTCGAAATGCGCGTGATCGCAGCAGGCGACAACACCATCACGGCAAGGCCGAACAAGGCCGCGCCCCAGATTGTGAGCATCGGCACGAATGACGCATGCGAAATGATCGAGGTCACAGCGGACTTGGAGCTCCGTTGCTTAACCTTCACCTGAGGTGTTCGCTCGATAAACTTACTCAGACGCATCGTGCCCTCTTGCCCAACTGTCGGGCGTGTAATGGGCATAGACGCTGTAAGCGGCCCTATGCCCGTAATCCCTGTTCGCGCGGTTCAGCGACGTGCTGAGAGTCGCGCTTAAGATCGGCTAGCAAGAGATGGTAAACGTCTAGATAACGTCGCACATTCGCAGACCAATCGTGGCGAGTGCGAACGTGCTCAAGGCCGCGTGTGCGAATGCCGTCCCATCCCTCACGCGCAGCCAGCATATCAGAGAGCGCTTCGGCGCAAGCAGCGGGATCGTCGGGGGCGAAGAGAAAGCCAGTTTCGCCATGGGTGATTAACTCGCGGTGCCCGCCGACATTGGAGGCGGCGACAAGGCGCTGCTGTGCCATGGCTTCGAGCGGCTTTAATGGTGTCACGAGATCGGTGAGACGCGAAGCTTTGCGCGGATAGGCCAGCACATCGATGAGCGAATAATACCGCTCCACCTCTTGATGCGGCACACGTCCGGTAAAGATCACAGCCGATGGGTCCGGCAAATGCAAAGCGGCGGCGTGCCATGCAGCCTCCATCTCACCCGCACCGACCAGCAAAGCGCGCGCGCCCGGATGCCGCTCGCGCAGCATGGGCATGGCGGCGATCAGGTCGTCGACCCCTTCGTAATCGTAGAAACTGCCGATATAGCCAATCACCGGCGCATCTGGCTGAATGCCCAACTCTTTCGCGAGCGCGTCATCGCGCGGCGGTGGGTCACCGAAAAGCGTCATATCAACACCATTGGGCATCACCCCGATCTTTCCCGGAGCAATCCCGCGAGTGATCAGATCATCGCGCAAGCCTTGGCAGATCGTGAAGAGCGCATCGGCGCGGCTGGCAACCTGCGTTTCTAAGGAGCGGGTCAGGCGATATTTCGCGGATCCTTCGCTGCCCGTGCGATTGCCCACGGCAGCGTCTTCCCAGAAAGCGCGAATTTCGTAGACTAGCGGAATGCCCAGCGCGTTCGCTGCACGCCATGCTGCGCCGCCGTTCAAGGCGGGCGAATGCGCGTGAATGACGTCAGGACGCCACTCTTTGGCAAGTTCTTGGATCGAGGCAGACAAAGCCGCCATCTCTTTCATCTCGCTCACCAACATCGGGCCTGAGGGTGTACCGTGCGTGCGGTGAAAGATCAGGCCGTCATGGGTTTCGCAATCCGCATCCCATTCCGCTTCGAGGTTGTGGCGCTGCGATGTGATTGACCGCACGTCCAAACCCGCCGCCTCTTGCGCTTTCAAAATGGCGCGCGTGCGGAAGGTGTAGCCGCTGTGGAGCGGTAATGAATGGTCAAGGACGTGGAGGATGCGCGTCATACCCGGCCCCTTAACGCAGGTTTGCTTAACGGCCCGTCAACCGCAATGCGATATCGCGCCCATGCGATGATCGACTACATCTCTCTTGCGCTGGGCCATGGGTTGCTTGCGATTGCTTTGCTGCGGCTGGTGATGCGCGGTGATTTGGACGTTGATCCACGCATTCAAGAAATTGCGGATAAAGCCGATGCAGAGCGACAGGCGGGCACGATTGCCGGACGCAATGCGCGGCGTCGACGGCGGTCTACGTCTGGCGATGCGGGTGATGAGCCAAGCTGATGCTCGATCTCGTTTTCATCGCTTTTATCGGATTTATCCTGTTGCTGGGCCTGCGCCGTCCGTTCCTGTGGGTGCTGCTCTATGTCTACATCGACATTCTAGCACCGCAGCGGATCGGTTATTCCATCATCACCGAACTGCAGGTGTCGTTGATCGCATTCGCCGCTGCATTTGGGGGATGGCTGCTGCTGGACCGCAAGGAAGGCGCGCGATTTACTCTGCGCCAAGGGCTGATGTTGCTGCTGCTGCTCTATTGCTGGTGGACTTTGCAAAGCGCGCAGTTCCCGGAAAGCGCGGTGACCAAATGGGATTGGGTGTGGAAGGCGTTGCTGTTCGCGATCTTCCTCCCGCTGACTATTACGACCCGTGCGCGGATAGAGGCGCTTGCGCTCACGCTGACTTTGTCCGTTGCGACCATCGTGATCGGTACAGGGATGAAGACGGTTCTGGGTGGCGGCGGCTATGGCAATCTCAAATTCTTCGTTCAGGACAATAGCGGCATTTATGAAAGCTCGACGCTGGCGACCGTCGCGATTGCTTTGATCCCGATGGTGGTGTGGTTCACCCGATATGGCACAATCTACCGCCCGCATTGGACGGTCAGCGCGTTTGCTATCGGGTTGATCTTTTCCAGCCTGTTGATCCCCGTTGGTACAGAGGCGCGCACGGGGCTTCTATGCATCGCAGCCTTGGCGGTTCTGCTCTTGCGCTACACAAACAAACGGTTCTTATTCATCGCTGCAGCGGGCGTGATCGGGGTTGGCGCGCTCCCGTTCCTTCCGGCCAGCTACTATGAACGCATGGCCACCATTACCGAGCCGGGCGGCGATGAAAGCGCCTCCACCCGTGTTGCAGTGTGGAATTGGACGATGGATTACGCCTCTCGCAATCCGTTTGGCGGGGGCTTCGACAGTTATAAAGCCAACAGCTTCACTTACACTTTGCCGGTGAAGGAGGAGACCGAGAACACCGTCACCATAGATTACCGCGAAGTGACCGATGAAGGCCGCGCGTTCCACTCATCCATCTTTGAGATGTTGGGCGAGCAGGGCTATCCGGGGCTTGCGATCTGGCTGATGCTGCATGGGTTGGGCATTTGGCAGATGGAGAAACTCTATCGCCGATGGAAAGGTGCCGACGATGAAACGGAGGCATGGATTTCGCCTCTCGCCGCCGCATTGCAGATGGCCAGCCTCGTCTATCTGGTCGGCGCTGTGTTTCAGGGGATCGCCTATCAGCCGGTGATGTTGATGATCATTGGATTGCAGACGGGTCTCTATTCCTATGTCACTCGGCTCGATTCGGCCCGTGTTGCGCTGGACGAAGAAAAAACGATTTCCCCGAGCGAGAAACGCCGCCGAGAGCGTGCGGCGAAAGCCAGCGGCAACGCGCCAGACCCCGGTGCCGTAACGGCATAGGCCGCGCGCTGCTTTCCACCGGTCGATTGCGCCACGAATCCCGTTGCGTTTGGCACACCTGCCTGCCATGAAGAGGCTAGTTAACGTAAACGTAAACTGGCAGCGCACCCAATCTGCGCGCCATATGGCAGAGGAGCACACCATGACCCCGCAAGATCTCGCAGCCAAGGTCGGCGAAAATATCGGCACCAGTGAATGGGTCGAAATGAGCCAGGAAAAGATCAACATGTTCGCGGACGCGACAGGCGATCACCAATTCATCCACGTCAACGAAGAAGCCGCTAAGATGACCCCGTTTGGCGGCACCATCGCGCATGGCTTTATGACATTGTCGATGATGCCTTATCTCGGCGCGAACAGCGACACGCCAAAGCTTGATGGCGTGAAAATGGGCGTGAATTACGGCGGCAACAAATGCCGTTTCCTCGCACCAGTGCGCGCAGGTAAGCGCATTCGCGGTCATTGGAAGCTGACCGAAATGATCGAAAAGCGCCCCGGTCAATGGCAGCAAACCTGCGAAGTGACGATGGAAATCGAAGGCGAAGAAACGCCTGCACTGATCTGCGAATGGATCACACTCTACTTCGTCTAAGGCCTACGCCTCACACACATTCAATTCGGTCGCCCTGCTGTGAAGTGGGCGGCAACACAGTACCCCTTGAAAGGACACAATCATGTCACGTGACGCAGTCATCGTCTCCACCGCCCGAACGCCAATTGGCCGCGCTTACAAAGGCGGCTTTAACGCAACTCCGGGCGCAACGCTCGGCTCATTCTCTTACGCAGCCGCCGTTGAGCGCGCTGGCATTGAAGGCGGCGAAGTCGACGATGTCGTCTGGGGCGCAGTCCTCACACAGGGCACACAGGCCGGCAACATTGGCCGCCAAGTCGCCCTTCGTGGCGGGGCGCCTGTAACCGTCGCAGCGCAGACGATTGATCGTCAGTGCTCTTCGGGCCTGATGGGTATCGCTACGGCGGCAAAGCAAATCATCGTCGACAATATGGACGTCGTTGTCGGTGGCGGTCAGGATTCCATCTCGATGGTCCAGACCCCAGAGATGCGCGTTGCGATGGATAAATCGCTGCTCGCCATGCACGGCAATGTCTACATGCCGATGCTGCAAACTGCTGAAACCGTGGCCAAGCGTTACAGCATCAGTCGCGAAGCGCAGGACGAATACGCGCTGCAATCGCAAATGCGCACGGCTGCTGGTCAGGAAGCCGGTCACTTCGATGCGGAAATCGTGCCTGTCACCACCACGATGATGGTGAAAGACAAAGCCACCGGCGAAGTGTCCGAAGTCGAAACGACGATCACCAAGGATGAAGGCAACCGTCCCTCCACCACGCTTGAAGGTCTCCAGGGCCTCCAGCCGGTGATGGGTCCGGGCAATTGCATCACTGCGGGTAACGCATCGCAGCTCTCCGATGGTTCATCGGCCAGCGTCCTGATGGAAGCCAAGCTTGCTGAGCAAAAGGGTCTTCAACCCCTTGGCCGTTATGTCGGCATGGCGGTTGCGGGCACAGAGCCTGATGAAATGGGCATCGGCCCGGTCTTCGCGATCCCGAAACTGCTTAAGCAAACCGGCCTGAGAATGGACGATATCGGCCTGTGGGAGCTGAACGAAGCTTTCGCCGTCCAAGTCCTCTATTGCCGTGACAAGCTGGGCATCGATAACGACATCCTCAACGTCAATGGCGGCTCGATCTCTATCGGCCACCCATACGGCATGACCGGCGCACGCTGCACCGGCCACGCATTGATCGAAGGCAAGCGTCGCGGCGCGAAATACGTCGTCGTCACCATGTGCGTCGGCGGCGGCATGGGCGCAGCGGGACTTTTCGAGGTCTTCTAAGCTGCCCGCAAATTTGCCTTTCGGGGCACGAAGTATCACACTCCCGCCCACCGGAAACGGTTGGGCGGGAGTTTTGCTTTGGGGATCATGGAAATCATCGGGATTGCGGGCAGTGTCAGCCTTTTGGCGGGCTGGCGGCTTTATCTGTGCATCTTTGCGACGGGCCTTGCGATGCGGCTTGATGCCATTCCAATACCTGAGCATCTCTCCAGCCTTGGCGTGCTTGAAAACCCGTGGGTGATGGGTGTCGCGGCAGTTGGCGCGCTGGCGGAATTTTTTGCCGATAAGATCATGTGGCTCGATAGTGTCTGGGACACGGTGCACACACTGATCCGCCCGATTGGCGGGGCTTTGTTGGCGCTGGCTATTGTCGATCCCTCCGATCCTGCAACACAGGTTATCGCGTTCCTCTTGGGCGGCGGAGCGAGCTTTCTGGCGCATGGCGGCAAAGCCTCAGCCCGCGCGGTGGTGAACACATCGCCCGAGCCGGTGAGCAACCTTGTGACCTCCAGCGCAGAGGATGTGGCGACCGTAGGTCTGTTGTATGTAGCCTATGAATATCCGACCGTCGCGGCAGCGGTAGCAGCGGTGCTGTTGGTGATTGTCGCAGGCATGCTGTGGATGGCGCAGCGTGTGGTGAAACGGCTGTTTTTTCGGGCGCGGGGGGTTCAGCGTTGACGCCCACTTATTGTATGGAAAGCGGTCTCCGATGCAGATAGTATGGAAGACGTGAAGATAGTCTTGGCTTCCGCATTGTGCTTGCTTAACTTCTTGGCTGCAGAAGCTTCTGCATCGGAATTGAGCGGACCTGCCAAGTTCTGCGGCTACTCGCCGATCATTGATTTGCAGCCCGGTGAAATCGTTACGCCCATTCAAGGTGGTATTCACGCAGGGAGTTTCCGATGGGACGGCTCTTTTGGATCAATCGTTGTTCGAGGGTTGGGATGGGCTAGTCGCCCTGAGGGTCGACTTGAGATTGAGCCAACGGAAGAAAAACCTGGACGATTTGCCGAAAGGAACCAAGATGGCAAATATGTCATAGCAATTTGGAATGGCCGCCAAAGCGCTGCCTACTTCGAGTCATCCACTCGCTTTACAGATCGCCAACTTGCCGCAATTGATCGGGTGCGCTTATTCCAAGAAGGTGAAGAGCCTTCTGATTGTGACCTGCAAACAAAGTTTGTTTGGTCAATTGATGAATGACCTGTGGTCAAAGACGGATCTAACGAGTCGATCAATTCCCGACATCAAACTAAGCCTGATGCCTTAATTCGAATGCTCTGCCACAAATTCCTCAACCACAGGCGCAACCTTGTCGCGCCAGCGTGAACCGTTGAAGATACCGTAATGCCCGGCTCCTTCGGCCATGTAATACCGCTTCTTATCCGCTTCCAATCCGGTTGCCAGCTTCAAAGCTGCCTTAGTTTGGCCTAGCCCTGAGATATCGTCGCGTTCGCCTTCGACCGCGAGAAGTGCGGTGTCGGTGATCTGCGTCAGGTCCACGACCTCGCCGCGATGTTCAAACGTCCCGTTGGGGATGGAGTGTTTCTGGAACACTTCCTCGACCGTTTGCAGGTAAAATTCCGCAGTCATGTCGCACACGGCGCGGTATTCGTCGTAGAAATCCTTGGTCGCCTGCGCGCTCGCATCATCGCCAGCGGTCAGATGTTTGAACATCTCATAATGGCTCATCATGTGGCTTTGCAGGTTCATGCTCATAAACGCCGAAAGCTGCATGAAACCGGGATAGACGCTGCGCCCCGCGCCGCGATATTTTGCGGGCACTTTGGTGATGACGCTTTGGCGGAACCATTCGATCGGACGCTTCATCGCGTGATCGTTCACGGTCGTCGGGCTTTCGCGCGTGTCGATAGGCCCGCCCATCATGGTCAGTGTCGCAGGGGATGCGGCTGACTTGTGCTGGTTCAGCAAAGCGGTCGCTGCAAAAGCGGGCACCGAAGGCTGGCAAACTGCGAGCATGTGCGGGCGCTGACCGGGGGTCACACCTTCGATATACTCAAGGAATTCCATCAAATAATCGATGTAATCATCAAGGTCGAAATTGCCCTCATGCACAGGCACCGTCGCCGCATCGGCCCAATCGGTGATGTAGACCTCAAATTTCTGAAGCATCCGCTCAACCGTGCCGCGCAGCAAAGTGGCGTAATGGCCGCTCATCGGAGCCACAATCAGCATCTTGGGGCGGTTGTCGTCGACCCCATCGAGGCGGAAGCGTTTGAGATCGCCAAACGGGCGGTTGATCACGGTTGCTTCGATGACGGAATGGAGCGTGCCGTCCACGTCGATTTCAGTGATCCCGAAAGCGGGCTTTGCATAATCGGCGGTCGCATGGGCAATCACGTCAAGCGCGTTGGCCGCCATCGGCATCACACCCATTTTCGCAAAGGGATTGGCCGGATTGGTCATGATCGATGCGCTGATCGACGCCATTGAGCTGACTGAGTTCATCCAGCTGCGCTGAATTTCATAGGCGTGGTAAAGCATGGGTGCCCCGTTTCTTTGGCAGAACCTGTTGGTCCTGCTGTGTTGGTGCGCTGTGCGCTGGCAGCCACCCCAAAAGCGTGCCAATTCATCGCTTAGATGGCCCCTTTGGGCTCATTGTGCAATGCACAATTTGTACAGCAATCACTCGGTTGTGCGAAATTGTGTGCTTTTTGCACGTGAAATTTGTGTGGGCGATGTCTAGTTAGGTCCACGTATGGACGGGGAAATCACCGAAATCGCTGATAACGATGCTGATGCAGCGGGGGCTGAAAAGCCTGAGAAAAAGGCGCGCTCGCTCGCGCCTTTGCGGATGGTCTACCGAGAGGCGGGCAAGTATCCGTCGCAAATCGGTTTGGCGCTCGCATCACTGATGGTGACGGCAGCGGCGACTTTGGCGATCCCCTGGCGGTTCAAAGTCATTATTGATGATGCGTTTGGCGGTACCGCTGGTCCAGATGAAATCGGGCAAGCGTTCCAATATTTGCTGATGATTGTCCTGGTTCTGGGCATCGGCACCGCAGCGCGATTCTATTTCGTCAGCTGGATTGGTGAGCGCGTAGTCGCCGATATTCGCCTGCGCGTGCAGCAAAACCTCCTGAGAATGTCGCCCAGTTTCTACGAGGAAAACAGCCCCAAAGAAATCTCCAGCCGGATGACGTCCGACACAGCGATTATTGAGACGGTCGTCGGCACCACGGTTTCCATCGCATTGCGCAACACGTTGACGGGGATTGGCGGCATTGCATTGCTGTTTTACCTTGCACCGACACTGACTATGGGTCTGCTAATCGGCATCCCCTTGGTCATTTTGCCAATCGTGTTCTTTGGCCGGAAGATCCGCGCCATCTCGCGCTCCAGCCAAGACCGCGTCGCTGACGTTGGTGCCTATGTGAGCGAGGTTTTGTCGGCGATGAAGATCGTGCAGAGCTTTGGCCAGGAAACCCGTGAGGCAGGGCGCTTTGGCGAAGTGGTGGAGCGGACCTTTGAAACGGCACGCAAGCGGATAATCCTGCGCGCGGCGATGACGTCTATCGTCATTCTACTGATATTCGGCGGTATCACTATGGTGATGTGGCGCGGTGCGCTGGCAGTGTCGGAAGGGGCGATCACGGGCGGCACGATTGCGGCGTTTGTGCTCACTGGCGGCCTAGTCGCAGGGGCCATGGGTTCCCTGACAGAGGTGTATGGCGATCTTCTGCGTGGGGCGGGTGCCGCAAGCCGTCTTGCCGAATTGCTTGAAGCAAAGCCTGCGATTGCGCCGCCTGCTCGCCCGGAAAGTCTGCCCAATCCGCCGCGTGGATCGCTCTCATTCCGCAACGTGACATTCCGCTATCCCGCGCGGCCAGAGACGCCTGCGCTCAAGGACTTTAGCCTTGAGATTGAGCCGGGTGAGACCGTCGCTATTGTTGGTCCATCGGGCGCAGGCAAATCGACGCTCTTTCAATTGGTGGAGCGGTTTTACGACCCGCAGGTCGGGACGATCCGCTTGGATGGAGTGCCTCTGACAGCAGCGGACCCCGCTGACATTCGCGACCGGTTGGCCTTGGTGCCGCAGGACGGCGTCTTGTTCAGCGCCAATGCCCGCGACAATCTGCGCTATGGCCGCTGGGATGCGAGCGATGCAGACATTTGGGAGGCAGCGCGCGCGGCCAATGCGCACGAATTCCTCGAAGCGCTTCCCAAGGGTCTCGATACCTATCTCGGCGAAGGCGGCACGCAGCTATCGGGCGGTCAGCAGCAACGGGTCGCGATCGCGCGAGCCTTGCTGCGTGATGCGCCGATCTTGCTTTTGGACGAAGCAACCAGCGCTCTTGATGCGGAAAGCGAACAATTGGTGCAGCAAGCGCTGGAGGCGCTAATGGCGGACCGCACGACCTTGGTAATCGCGCATAGGCTCGCCACGGTGCGTGCAGCAGACCGCATCATCGTGCTGCAAGATGGCGAATTGGTCGAACAGGGCAATCACGCCGAATTGAGCGGTGCAGGCGGCTTGTATGCGAGGCTCGCGAAACTGCAATTCGCTGCAAACGAAGCGGCGTAGCTTGCTCGGTCACGCTCCGGCAGCCACGGTATTAGAACGAACAATCACACCGCTTAATCGACGAAGCGCTTTTCGGCGGCGACCGGCGACACCCTTGCGCCTCCGTCTGCGATAGACCAGCATCAGAATAACCAAACCAAACGGGGACTGACATATGATCCGCACCACCAAACTCTTGCTCGCCAGCACGGCCGCTTTGGCGCTCAGTACGCCGGCATTGGCCGATGAAAATCATCACGGCATTCCGGGCGAAAACATCGAACTGTTAGAGGCGCATGACGACCTCGAAGCGGAGCTGGAAACCGGCGTCCCAACGATGGATTTCGGCAGTTGGGGTGTGGGCCTCGACCTGATCGATAGTGACGTTAATCCGGGCGATGACTTCAACGCCTACGTCAACGGCAAATGGATCGCCTCCAATGAAATCCCGGCTGACCGCCAACGCTTTGGTGCGTTCGATATGTTGCGCGAAGGCGCGATCCAGGACGTACGCTCTTTGGTTGAAACGCTGGTCGCCTCTGACCCGGCGCCGGGCACACAGGCACGGCGCATTGTTGATGCCTATAACGCCTATCTCGATGTCGAGGCGATTGACGCGAGCGGCCTTGCCCCAGCGCAGCCTTATCTCGCCGAGATTTTCGGTGCCAGTGACCTTGATGCCTTGGTTCAGCTTATGGGCAAGCCCGGCTATCCTTCATTGGTCAGCGCAGGCGTCACCATTGATGCGCGCAACCCGACGCAATATGCGGTCGGCATCGGCTTTGATGGAATGGGCCTGCCGGACCGGGATTACTACCTCGTCGATTCCGAGAGCAATCTGGAAATCCGCGCGAAGTATATGGAATATCTCGCAACCGTGCTCAGCGCGGCGGGATACGCTGATCCAACGGGGGCGGCCGAAGCGGTCTATGCTTTCGAAGCGAAGGTCGCGCAGATTGAGTGGGCGCGGCAGATTTTCCGTCGTCCGACGCTCACATACAACGAACTGAGCCCTGATGATTTGACTGCGATTGCAGGGGACTTCCCGATTGCCACATTGCTGACATCCTCTCAGCTTGATGGACAGTCACGTTTTCTCGCTTCACAAATCCCGCCAACCGATGAAGAGATTGAAGAGGCGGGCCTGACCGAAGAGCAGATTGCGATGATCGGCGGCGGATTGCCGGCGATGATGGAATTGCTGACCGAGACACCGCTTGCGACACTGCAAGCCTATATGGCCAAGAGCTTCCTGTCCTCACAAGCTGCGGTGCTTTCCAGCGACCTCGATGCCGCCAATTTCGAATTTTATGGCAAAGCGATTAGCGGGCGCGAAGAGCAACAGGATCGCTGGAAGCGCGCTATTTCTGAGGTTGAGTCCGGTCTGGGTGAACAGCTCGGCGCGCTTTACGTTGAGCGGTATTTCCCGCCAACAAGCAAGGCGCGCATGGACGAGCTGGTCGCCAATCTGGGCAAAGCCATGAATGTCGCGCTCGATGAAAATGAATGGATGACAGCCGAAACGATCGCAGAGGCACGCAGCAAGCTCGAAGGCTTTGTGCCGATGATCGGTTATCCCGATGAGTTCAAGACCTATGACGGGCTGGATGTTACAGCGAACGATCCGCTGGCCAACCGCATGTCAGGCGCACGTTGGGCCGATGAAGACATGCGCTCACGACTGGGCACCGATGTTGACCCCACTGAGTGGGGCATGTTCCCGCAAACGGTGAATGCGTATTATTCGCCCCTGACCAATCGCATCGTCTTCCCCGCTGCAATCCTGCAACCGCCTTTCTTTAATGGAGGGGCCGATGAGGCCGTGAATTATGGCGGTATTGGAGCGGTGATCGGGCACGAGATCGGCCACGGTTATGACGATCAAGGCTCGCAATTCGACGCGACCGGTACATTGCGCAATTGGTGGCAGGATCAGGACCGCGAAGGTTTTGTGAAGTTCACCGACCAAATGGGCGAATTCATCGCTGCCTATTGCCCGGTCGAAGGGTCTGAGGGCCCCGAATGCTTGCGTCCCGGTCAATCCATGGGTGAGACGCTTGGCGATGTGGTCGGCCTGCAAATGGCCTACCGCGCTTACCGCCTGTCGCTGAATGGTGAAGAGCCGCCGGTGATTGATGGCCTGACCGGCGATCAACGCTTCTTCCTTGGCTATGCGCAAATCTGGCGCGGGATGGAGCGGGAGGAAAGCCTGCGTAACCGGGTAATGACTGCGAACCACCCTCCCGGTGAATTCCGTCTCAACAATGCCGTGCGCCACACCGATGCATGGTACGAGGCGTTTGGCGTCACTGAAGAGAATGAATTGTACCTGCCGCCGGAGGAACGCGTGAAGATTTGGTAAGGAAAGTTGACACGGCCCGCGCCCCTGTCATGGAGCGCGGGTCATGACTTTTATCCAAATGCTCATCATTGCGGTGGTTCAAGGGATCACCGAATTCCTGCCGATCTCATCGTCGGGGCACTTGATCCTTGTATCGGTCTTTACCGGCTTCGCCGACCAAGGCCCGATGATCGACATTGCTGTGCATGTCGGATCACTGCTCGCGATTATCGTCTATTTCTTCAAGGACGTCATGACCCTTGGCCGGGGCGGATTTGCGAGCGTTGGCATTGGCGCTGATAGACCGGGGGCCCCTGCTGAACGCCGTCTTTTTTGGTGGATTGTGCTCGGCACGATACCGGCGGTCATATTCGGACTGGCAATCAAGATGGGCTTTCTCAACGGATTGGTTGAGAGCGTGTTTGGCATCCCCATTGTTGAGGGTGATTTACTTGCATCAATCCGGTTCACCGATCTGATCGCGACCAACCTCATATTCTATGGGATTCTGCTGGGTCTGGCTGACCATTTCGGCAAGGAGGAGAAGACCTTTGAGCAAATGACGTGGCGCGATGGCTTAATCGTTGGCTTGGCTCAGGCGCTGGCTCTGGTGCCCGGGACCAGCCGCTCTGGCGTCACCATGACGGCGGCGCGGTTCCTCGGTTATGGCCGGTTTGAGGCTGCGCGCTTTTCTTTCCTGCTGTCAATTCCGGCGGTTGCGGGGGCAGGCGTGTTGATTGTGCCAGATCTGCTAGAGGCCGATAGCGCTCTCTTGATCGAAGCCATCATTACCGGAGCAATGACCTTTGTCGCCGCCTTCGCGACCATGGCATTCTTAATGAATTTCCTAAAACGCGCATCGATGATGGTGTTTGTCGTTTATCGGATCGCGATGGGCTGCGCGCTGTTTTACCTCTTCTAAAGAGGAAAATAGGTGTTCTTGGCAGGAACCAAATCGCACTCCCAAAAGTTTAAAAGTTGAATTTCTTGCATGTGAGCCCACTATCGGGTCGCATCGAAACCCCTCTGGGAGATTGTGCGCTTTATGGCCTTGTTACTGCTCTTTGTTGTCGGCGTTAGCGCGGGTTGGTTCGCGTCTATAGTCGCGCGCACTGAAGCGGCAGGCTCAATCCTTCTCCAAATGGCAGCGGGCCTTATCGCAAGCCTCACAGTAGGGCTGTTCATGAACTCGGGAACGATGCTGGGCAGCATTTCGTGGATCGCAGTGGGATCAGCGATTGCGGCTGCTGCGGCGATATTGGTGCTGTATCACGCGGTGTTCACACGCCGCGCATATTGATCCGCTAAACCGGAGCAGCACCGGATCCGCGTCCACCGCGCAGGTGATATTCCTGAGTTCCACGCGTCACCACATTATCAACGTCGATAATCGCCGAATTGGCATAGGTGAAACTGGGCGCGATGTTGCGATAGAGCCGGTCAAAATCCCGCTCCACCGTCTGGCGGAACAGATCATCAAAGCTCTCAATCACAAAATAAGTCGGTTGCAGGTCGCTGATTACATAATCAGTGCGCATCACCCGATCGACATTCAGCATGATGCGATTGGGGCTTTGCGCCTCGACCGCAAACTTCGCCTCGGTTGGGCCAGACAGGATACCGGCACCATAGGCGCGCACGCCATCGGCCTCTTCGATCAGGCCAAATTCCACCGTATACCAATAGAGCGCGCCCAGCGCCTTTAGCCGGTTGTACCGCATCGCTTTCCACCCGGCGCGGCCATATTCCTGCATGTAGTCGGCATAGACCGGATCGGTGAGCATCGGCACATGGCCGAACACATCGTGGAACACGTCGGGCTCTTGGATGTAGTCGAATGTCTCACGCGTACGGATGAAATTGCCCGCAGGAAACCGACGATTGGCCAGATGCCAGAAGAACACATGATCGGGGATCAACATGGGGACAGGTACCACGCTCCATCCGGTAAGGCTGTTCAATTCCTGCGATAAGGCGCCGAATTCTGGAATGCCGCCGCGTGCCAGATCAAGTTTTTCCAAACCATCTAGAAACGCGGTGCACGCCCGGCCTGGTAACACCTCCATTTGGCGTGCAAACAGATCGTTCCAGACGTCGTGATCCTCAGCGGAATATTGCGTCTGCGCAGGCTCTAGCCAATCACCGCCCAGATGCGCAGGCTTAGCCAGTGGAGCGGTAAACACGTCTTCATCCAAATCGGGCAGGACGGTGTAATCGGTATCGGGATCAGCAAGTGTGGCCATGACGGCCATTTTGCGGCTACCAAGCGATAGACACAAGCTGAAAAGCAAAAGCCAAAAAGCAAGAGGGTGCGATATGGCGTTAAAGAGTAAGGAATACCGCAAGCTTCTCGAACCGATGACCGAAGAGCTGGTCGGCATGGCGCGTTGGGCGCGGACGACTGGCGCGCGAATCGTCGTGCTGTTTGAAGGGCGCGATACGGCGGGCAAAGGCGGCGCGATCCGGGCGGTGCGCGACAAGCTGAACCCGCGCCAATGCCGCACAGTCGCACTGTCCAAACCCAGTGAGGATGAGCAGACCCAGTGGTACTTCCAGCGCTACATCAATCACCTTCCCCATGCGGGTGAGATCGTGCTGTTCGACCGGTCATGGTACAATCGCGCCGGAGTTGAAGAAGTTATGGGCTATGCCAAACCCGATCAGGTTGAGCGGTTTCTCGAACAGGTCCCTGTGCTGGAGAAATTGCTGACCGATGATGGGATTTTGCTGTTCAAATATTGGCTGACCACGGATCAGGACAATCAGGAAGAGCGCCTGCGCGAGAGGCTGGATGATCCGCTAAAACGCTGGAAACTCTCGCCGGTCGATCTGGCAGCGCGCGAGAAATATGACGCCTATACGGATGCGCGAGAGGCGATGTTGAAGGCGACGCATTACGATCATGCACCGTGGACTTTGGTGGATTTCAACGATCAGAAACGCGGACGGCTGACGCTGATCCGCGATCTGCTCGACCGCTTGCCGGATACGCATGTCGAGCCGCCTGTGATCGAGTTTCCCGATATGGAGGGCAAGATGCGCAAGGAGACTTATTCCGTGCTGAAGCCGATCAAGAACTATCCGCTAGATTGAGGCGCTGGCCTTGGTGACTTGGCGGCCATCATCGGCAAACGCACCGAGCTCATAGCCCTCGGCACCCTTTCGCATCGTGAGATGCAGCGGCTCACCCCCAATCGCAGGCGACATCCCGCGAAATTCAAACCGGCGCACCCGGTTCTCACCCAGCTCACGTGCGGCCAATTGCAGCAACAGGCTGGCGGTAAGCGGACCATGCACGACCAGCCCGCGATACCGCTCAACCGCGCTGGCATAGGGCACGTCATAGTGGATGCGGTGGGTGTTGAATGTCAGCGCGGAATAGCGGAACAGCAGGCGCGGATCGGGGGTGATGGTGCAGAATGCGGCCCATGCGGATGGATCAAATGTGCTGTTACTGATTTCTGGCGGGCTTAAAGGGGCATCTGCGGTGGCGGCATCGCGATAGACCAGTGTCTGCGTCTCGCGCACGGATAGCGTGCCATTGGCGTGCGTTTCATGGTCGACATTAACGAAAGCGAGCCTTCCGCTTCCGCCGTGCTTTTCTTTGATGGATGCAACACGGCTGGTGCGCTTAATTACCGCTCCGACCGCGATAGGCGAGTGGAATTCCATCGCACTGGAGGCCCACATTCTGCGCGGCATGGGGAATGGCGGCAGGAAGCTGTTGGGGCTTTCGTCGCGCGCGGGGTGACCATCGTCACCCAAGGCCGCAGTTGGCGCATCTGGGGGGCACAGCACAAAGTGGATACCCTGCGGCATGACCGCAGGTTTAGGCGATGGCAGGTCAAAGGTCGCCAACCAACGCGCTGCCAGCCCCTCTTCAAGACGGTCACTCGCGCTGAGTTCGCGGTCTATCCAATTCTCGAAGTTCACACCGCGCGCTCAAACACGGCAGCGATCCCTTGCCCGCCGCCAATGCACATGGTTTCGAGGCCATAGCGCACCTCGCGCCGATGCATTTCGGCTGCCATATCCGCGAGAATACGACCGCCGGTTGCGCCGATTGGGTGGCCAAGTGAAATGCCCGAGCCGTTCACGTTCAGGATCTCGCGACGGCTGTCATCCGCGCTCCAGCCCCAGCCTTTCAACACCGCGAGCGCTTGCGGGGCGAAGGCTTCGTTCAATTCGACCAGACCTATATCGTCCCAGCTGTATCCGCGCCGTTCAAACAGGCGCTCCACCGCAGGGACCGGACCGATCCCCATGCGCGATGGGTCACAGCCTGCCGCGGCCCACCCGCCGAACCATAGGCTGGGTTCGAGGCCCAGTTCTTCGAGTTTGTCCTCTGCCACCACCAAACACGCGGCGGCCGCGTCGTTTTGTTGGCTCGCATTGCCGGCAGTGACGATAGCTTGCGGGTCGCGCTTTCCATCAATCGCGCGCAATTTGCCCAAAGTCTCCATCGACGCATCGGCGCGATACCCTTCGTCCTTTGCAAAGGGCACAGGATCCCCGCGGCGTTGTGGCACGTCCACCGGCACCAATTGCGCGTCGAATTTTCCATTTTCCCAAGCCGATGCAGCGTTCTGATGGCTGCGCACCGCAAAAGCGTCTGCCTCCTCGCGGCTGATCTCGTAGTCCTTGGCGAGGTTCTCTGCGGTTTCGATCATGCCGGTGATTACACCGAAGCGTTCTATCGGTTGGCTCATCAAACGACCGCGCGATAGGCGGTCATGCAACGTGATGTCACCCATCCGCGCTCCACCGCGCCCTTGCAGTGTGTAATGTTCAACATTGGACATGCTTTCGCACCCGCCCGCAACGACCACATCGGCCATGCCGGTTTCGACCATCATCGCCGCATTGGCGACCGCTTGGACGCCAGATCCGCAGCGCCGATCCAACTGATATCCTGGCACTTCGAGCGGCAATCCAGCGGCGAGCCAGCTCCAATGCCCAATCGCAGGGGCCTCTGCATTGCCGTATCCTTGGGAGAAGACGACATCGTCGACGCGTGTGGGATCGATTCCGCTGCGTTCGATTAGCGCCTTAAGGATGATTGCCCCGAGTTCGCCCGCATTCATGCTGGACAACCCACCGAGAAATTTGCCCACGGGTGTGCGCAGGGGCGATACGATGGCTGCTCTTCTGGTCATCAATTGTCCTTACCCTGTGTGCTTATCGGAAAGTGCGACAGTTCCCGCATCCACCAATTTACCAATGGTGCCGCTGGAAAGCCCAAGCCGCTCTGCAAGTATCTCTTCGGAATGTTGGCCGAGATAGGGGGCAGGGGCGGGATCGCTCGGTTCCTGCGCCGGCAAGTTGGCGAAGCTGCGTGGTGCGGGATACTCAAAGCCTGACGGGTTCGCCGGCGATGGCCCGAACAGCGGATTGTCTGCGACCAGAGCCGGGTCATTCGCTGCCGCGTGCGCGGTTCGGTATTTCTCGAAAGTGCACCCTTGCGCTGCCATGCGCGCTTCGAGCGCTTTGTAATCATGGCTGCTCGCAACAGTCTGGAAAATGTCGAACAAAGCGTGGCGGTGCTTGAAGCGGGGATCATCGCCATCTGAGAATTTGACGCCGACCTTGGCCTCCAATTGGCCGATTGGGGTTGCGACGCCGAATGCTTCGACCAGTCCCACCCATTGCTTTGCTGTCAGCGCGGCGACCATGAAACGGGTGCCGTCTTTGCTTCGAAAATCGCGTCCAAACGCACCCCAGATGGCATTGCCAAGCCGCGGGCGATCCGATCCGCGATAGAGCATCTCGGCCATCATCCCGGAATTCGCGACCGTTCCAATCGCCACATCGCCCAGCGGCACGCGAACCTCATTGCCCGTGCCGGTCGCATCGCGGTGACGCAGAGCAGCCAGCATCGCAAAGGCGCAATAGGCCCCGGTAATGAAATCCCATGCGGGAAGGACTTGGTTGACCGGCGGTGCGGTGTCCATCTCCCATTCCTCTGGGCCGGTCATCAGCGGGTATCCACTCGCCGCATTGACCGTGAAGTCCATCGCCTGACGCCCATCGTGCCAACCCATGATCCGCACCGACGTCATATCGGGCGCGCCGTTGGGTTGTGCCGCTTTCATCGCGGCGTGCGAGAGGAAGCTCTTCTCTGGCAGATTGGTGATGCATTGCGCGGTCTTGGCCGCCAGTTCGACACAAAGCTCGCGGCCCTCACCACTGCGCAGGTCCAGCGCGACCGATTTCTTGGCGCGGTTGAGGTTCTCCCAAGACAGCGAGCGTCCCTCGCTGGTGAGCATATAGCGATCGTAATCCAATCCCCCCGCCTTGTGATCAACGCGTATGACCTCCGCGCCCATTTGTGCGCAATAGAGGCCCGCTGTGGGTGATGCCACAAAGCTGGAGACCTCGATAATCGAGAGGTCGTTGAGGAGTTGGTACATTTGTTTCCTTGTCTTTGGAGCGAGCCAAGGCGCAGCTTGGCGCCATTAGATCAAGACACCTTTTCCCATTCGCGCAGCATGTGCTTGGCGATCTGAAGCTGGAGGATTTGTGTGGTGCCCTCGTAAATGCGGTAAATGCGCGCATCGCGGTAAAAGCGTTCTGCATCGTATTCGGCGAGGTAGCCCGCGCCGCCATAGACCTGAACGACCCGGTCGACCACGCGCCCACACATTTCGGACGCGAAGACTTTGAAGGCGGCGGCTTTGATCAGGATATTCTCACCGCGATCGGCGCGCTCCGTCACGTCTTTCATCATCGCCTCGGCGGCGTAGATTTCGATCTCGCTATCGGCCAGCATCGCTTGGATCAGTTGAAAATTGGCGATGGGTTCGCCGAAAGCCTTGCGTTCATTGGCGTATTGAATTGCGGAATTGAGCGCGCGGCGCGCATAGCCTGTTGCAGCAGCTCCCACGGAAATGCGGCCATTGTCGAGGCTCTGCATGGCAAAGCGGAAGCCCTTGCCGGTCTCCCCGCCCAACAAGGCATCACCCGGCACTTTCACATCGTCGAGCATGATATCAGAGATGTGCGATCCGGATTGACCCATCTTGGCATCGGGCGATCCGGTCGACATACCCGGCGTGTTCATCGGCACCAGAAACGCGCTGACATGGGCGTTCTTGGGCAAGGCCTCTTTTTCGGTTCGCGCCATGATCAATGCGACATCCGCATGGGGCGCGTTGGTGATGTATCGCTTAGTGCCATTGAGCACCCAGCCATTGCCATCCGGGTCCGGCGTCGCCGTGGTCGCCATCGCTGCGCTGTCGCTGCCTGATCCCGGTTCGGTCAGCCCGAAACAGGCGATTTTGCCTTCGACTAGCTTTGGATACCATTCCGCCCGCTGTTCTTCGGTGGCCCCGTTTTTGAGGGCGCTCGCAAACATTCCGACATTAATCGAGAAGATTGAGCGATAGGCTGGCGCGGCATAACTCATTATGTTCACGACGCGCGCATACTGCGTCATGTTGAGGCCCGCGCCTCCATATTCTTCAGGCACGGAGAGGCCGAACAGACCCATATCGCGCATCTCATCGACGATCTCTGGCGGGATGGCGTCGTTTTCGACCAGATCGCCTTCCGCGGGGATCAAGCGGTCGCGGACATAGCGCTCAAGCTGTTCTGCAAATTGATCGAATGTATCATCATCCATGCCGATGGTTCCGGTGATGGGATGGGCGGGTTCACTGTTCATTGGGTCGATGCCTCTTGGGATTCTTCGGATGCTGACTCTCCCTCAGGCAATCCAACCGGCGGTAGAGTGCCTTCGGGCAGACGCCTTTCGTCGAGCATTTCAGCTGCCTCTTCGAGCGCCTCTGCCTCGCCTTCGCTTACCGCACCCGGCGCGCTGCCACCTGAACTCCCGCAGGCGGCCAGCGGAATTGCAATGGCGAGGGTTACGAGCCAGTGCCCGTGCGGCTTGGCTCGCATCACCTATTCGACCGGAACAGCAGCGGCGGCGGCCTCGGCCGCTTCAACAGCGGCGTTGGCTTCGTCTGCAACAGCAGCCGCTTGCGCCGCGACTTCAGCGGCCCGATCAGCGGTTTCCTCGGTCGTCACCGGATCCGGCGCGCGAGACGCTGGGTCGATTGCTGGCTCTTCGGCTGCCTGAGGGCCAAGTGCATCCGCATCGGCAACGGGTTCCTCAGTAATCGGCTCCAGCGCCTCTTGCGCAGGCATTTCAACCGATTCGGGCACGACTTCGGTAGAGCGATCATCGCTGTCGCTGCACGCGGCCAAAGTGATTGCTGCGCTGCTGAGCACCGCGATTGTGGCAAGTTTTTTCATGGGGTTCGTCCTCCTCTTACCCAAACTGTTGGCGACAGGTGTAGCGGTGAGAGGCGGGTTAAGCCAAGCGCGAATTGATGCATCGAAACGGCACAGTTGTAACACGACTGCCCGCTCGCCGTGAGATTTGGAGTAGAGCAGCGCGCATGGTTCAACTTCCCGCATATGCTCGCCCGCGCCTCGCGCTTCGTCTCGCCAATTCGCTCGATTGGGTGTGCATGGTGCTCATCCTGGGTTTGGCCGCATTGCTGCTGCCGATGACCGCCGCGAAGGCACAGAACAGCGGCGCATCTTTCACCATCACGGAAAGTGGGCGCGGCTATGGGACTCTTCAGGCCGCAGTGAATGCGATTGGCGATCAGCGCGGCACGATTGAGATTGCGCCGGGCACCTATCGTGAATGCGCCGTGCAGACCGCAGGTGTGGTCATCTATGCCGCACGCGAGGCGGGCACAGTGACGTTTGATCGGACCACTTGTGAAGGTAAAGCGGCTCTGGTGCTGCGTGGCCTTGGCGCGGAAATCCGCGGAATCACCTTCACCAATATGAATGTGCGCGATGGCAATGGCGCTGGTATCCGATTGGAGAAAGGCGCTCTCAACGTCGCCTATTCTCGTTTCATGAACAGCCAGCAGGGTATCCTGACTGCGAACGATCCGAATGGCCGCATCTATATCATGCGGTCGACCTTCACCGGGCTTGGCACTTGCGAAAATTCAGCGGGTTGTGCGCATTCGCTCTATATCGGCAATTATGGCGAATTGACCGTGCGCGACAGCCGGTTTGAGCGTGGTCGCGGCGGGCATTATCTGAAGGCGCGCGCGGCCAATGTCGTGATTGAGAACAACAGCTTTGATGACGCGCAAGGATCAGAGACCAATTACATGATCGACTTGCCCGCAGGCAGCCGAGGCAGCATCGCTGGCAATTGGTTCATGCAAGGGCGCAGCAAACAGAATTACTCCGCCTTTATCGCACTGGGCGCGGAGACAGTGCTGCATTCGTCCGATGGCTTAAGTGTGCGCGGCAATGAGGCGCGATTTGTGCCGGGTTTACAGCGTTCGAGTGTGTTTCTGGCCGATTGGACCGGCTCTAGTGTCGCTTTGTCGGGCAACACGCTGGCACGCGGACTGACGGATTACGAGCGGCGCTAAGGGGCTGGGGTAAATCCCGGCGCGAAAGCGACCTCGCCGCTGGGCATTGCTCCGCCTAGCAGCAGAACCTGAAAGAACTCTGGCGGACCGCCAGAATAGGTGAGCTGCGGCACATGCTCAAAGCCAAAGCGCGGGTAGTAGATATTGCTGCCGATCAAGACGATGCCTTTGGCACCTTGCACTCGCAGGTCAGCGATGCCGCGCTTGATCAACGCACCGCCGATGCCGCGCTGCTGCAATTCAGGCAACACCGATACTGGGCCAAGGCCGAACCACCCCATAGCTCTATCGGTGATGGTAACAGGCGAAAACGCGATGTGACCGACAATCCGATCCCCATCTTCCGCCACCAATGAAAGCGTCAAATCGCCATCTGCACGCAAGCGGTCGATCACATGCTGCTCATCCCCGCCGCTAAATGGCATGGGTTTAAAGGCCGTTTCAGTCAGCGCGTGGATGGTCGCTTCGTCACCCGGCGCCTCTGGCCGGATGGTGATGGCAATATCGGGTCCGTTCATTTCAACAAGTGTCCTGACCTATCGCGCTTCGTTGCGAGATAGCGCGCATTGTATGGGTTATCGGGCAATTGATGCTGCACCCGTTCTGACACGGTGATCCCTGCTGTCTCCAACGCGGCAACTTTAGCCGGATTGTTCGTCATTAATCGAATTTCGCGCGCACCCAGCAATTCAAGCATCCGCGCCGCCACCGGGAAATCGCGCGCTTCGTCTGGTAGGCCCAGCCGTTGGTTCGCATCGACCGTGTCAAAGCCGTCATCCTGCAACCTGTAGGCGCGCAATTTGTTGATAAGGCCAATGCCGCGGCCCTCTTGCCGCAAGTAAAGGAGCGCGCCCCATCCGCCGGTTTTCTGAGAATGATCGGCCATTGCGCCCAGAGCGCTGTCGAGTTGTGGGCCGCAATCGCATTTGAGGCTGCCTAGAATATCGCCGGTCAGGCACTCGGAGTGGACCCGGACCAGAGGCTGTGTGTCACCGCATTGGTCGCCGATGATCAGCGCGACGTGCTCGCGCGTATCGGAGACGGAACGGAAAGCGACAATCTCCGCGTCTTCGCTGGCCGTGACGGGCAGCTTCGCTCGGGTCACGATGCGCAACGCGCTCGCTTCGGTATAAGCTTCAAGGTCTGATGCGTGAAGCGAATGCGCTTCGCCCGCATATTGCGGATCGACCATGAAGGCCGGCAGGATACCAGCAATCCGTGCCAGCTCCATAGCGGCAAGAGCGGTCTCGCGCCATTCCAGCGGATCGGCGCGAAATGGGCCTTTGAACGGATTGCCAAGATCCAATGCAGGATCCGCGATCGGCACCGCTGCGCTCATATCAAATGGTTCTGCGCTGCGGATGAGGACCGGTGCATGAGGCACCGCAGCATCGCGTTGATTGGCAAGTTTGAGTGTCGCTGCGCGGGCTGCTGAAATCAGCAAATGCGCTGAGCTAGCCCCCCTTGCTATCGCGGTCTCAATCGGCAGCAGCACCGGCCCATCTATGAAAGACAGTGGCCATCCATGGCGCAGCGCATCCACCGCCTGCGCGGCACGGCGGGCCGGGGAAGGCGCAATACCGCTCAAATATCAAACTCAGTGATCAATGGGATGTGATCCGATGGCTTTTCCCAGCTGCGCGCATCTTCAAGGATGCTGTGCCCGCTCGCCTTTGCCGCAAGCCCAGCGCTCGCCCACATATGGTCGAGCCGCCGTCCGCGATCATTCTTGCTCCAGTCGGGAGAGCGATAGGACCACCAGCTGAAATACCGGTCCGGATCGCGGATAAACTCGCGGCCCAGATCAACCCAACCATGTGCGTCCCTGAACCGCCCAAGTGTCTCAACTTCCAGCGGAGTGTGGCTGACGACTTTGAGGAGCTGCTTGTGGCTCCAAACGTCGCTTTCGAGCGGAGCAATGTTGAAATCGCCGACGATCAAAGTGGAGCGGTCAAGGTCGTTCGCCCAATCAGTCATTCGGGCCAGAAAGTCGAGTTTTTGGCCGAATTTGGCATTTTTTTCGCGATCAGGCACATCGCCGCCAGCGGGCACATAGACATTGTCGACGAACATATCTTTGCCAATGACTTCGACCCCGACATGCCGTGCTTCGCCATTGGCTTGCCAATCATGGCGGGACACCTCGCGGATCGGTATGCGGCTAATCGTGGCGACCCCGTGGTAGCCCTTTTGCCCATGCACCGCCTGATGCTCATAACCCATATCAGCGAGCGCCTGAGCGGGAAACTTGTCCTCTTCGCACTTGATCTCTTGCAGGCACAAAATGTCCGGCGCGTGATCGGTGAGGTATTTTTCGACAATCGGCAGGCGCAAGCGGACCGAATTGATGTTCCAGGTAGCAACAGAGATCATGCAACGCGATTTAGGGAGAGCTGCGCAAAAAGGCCACCTTTCCCTTTCCCGTAACAAAGGAACGCGATAGCAGCGCTCAAAGCAATCAGGGAAACCCACCATGTTCGCCAAGCGTCACTTCGCCATCCTACTCGCAACTGCCGCTTTGCCGTTGGGCGGGTGCGTTATCCAAGGGGGCGACACCTACTCAGGCGTTGCAGATCGTCCGGCGCCCGTTGCGCAGGCCCCCCAAAGTGAGCGCGCCAAGAACGTTATCCTGTTTATCGGCGATGGCATGGGCATTTCCACCATCACAGCGGCCCGCATCTACGAAGCGCAAAAGCGCGGGGAAACAGGTGAGGAAAACACGCTCTCGTTCGAAAACTTTGAAAATGTCGCGTTGGTCAAGACCTACAATGTCAACGCGCAGGTGCCCGACAGCGCGGGCACTGCGACCGCGATGCATTCGGGTGAAAAGACCAATATCGGATTTTTGGGGGTGAGCGCCGAGGGGCGTCGCGGATCGTGTGCTGACACGGTCGCACACCCGCTGCCGCTGCTGGGTGAAGAAGTGAAACAGCGCGGACTCGCACTTGGTATCGTTTCAACCGCGCGGATCACCCATGCGACCCCGGCAAGCGTCTATGCGCGCGCCTCTGATCGCAATTGGGAGGGCCATGTCGTCACCGAAGACGGCGATGATGCAAGCGCTTGTGAAGACATTGCCACGCAATTGATGGCCGCAGATTGGGACTTGGCTTTGGGTGGCGGCTCACGGTTCTTTTATGGAACCTCGGATGGCGGCAGGCGCATGGAAGAGAGCGCAGATCTGCCCGCTGGATGGGTTGCGCGCACTGGCGGCACGTTCGTTACTACGGCCGCTGAACTTGAAGCGGCCCCTTCGGATCGCCCTGTCTTTGGTCTCTTTTCATCAAGCCACATGACTTACATGGCGGAGCGTTTGGCAGAGGGCGCCGAGGAAAGCACTGAGCCGACCCTCACTGACATGACCTCGCAGGCGATCTCTCGTCTTTCGAGTGATCCTGACGGTTTCTATCTGATGGTCGAATCGGGGAGGATTGATCACGGCCACCATGCCGGGCGCGCCGGTCTTGCCCTTGAGGAGACCGTCGAATTCGCCCGTGCGATCCAGTATGCGATCGACAACACCGATCCAGAGGAAACTCTGATCATGGTCACAGCCGACCACAGCCATGTTTTTACCATTGCGGGCTACCCTAGGCGTGGGAATGATATTCTTGGATTGGTGGTCCCACCAAGCGGCGATATCTCGAACACTGAAGAGCCTACGCCAGCTAACGATGGGCGGCCCTACACGACTTTGGGTTATGCCAACGGTCCTGGCTCTATCGCAGGCCTCGACCCGCGTCCTGATCCTGAAACGGGCGTCGCCGCGCAGCAGCAATCCACCATTCCACTAAGATCAGAGACTCATGCGGGTGAGGACGTCGCTCTCTACGCCCAAGGCCCCGGTGCCGATAAAGCGCGCGGGGTGATCGAACAGAACGTCATCTACGACATCATTCGCAGCGCGTTTGGCTGGGAGTGAAGCGGGGCGCTCTGCCGGCCCGCATGAATTCGAACACCCAAACAAAAACCCCTGTGCCGGGGGCGGTGGCACAGGGGTTCCATGTTAGCGTTCGTCACGCTTGTTCAAGACGGATTTTACTGAATGAGGGCAACAGGGGGGAAACCCTTCACTCATCCGCCTTGCCAACAATATTTAGGCGCTTTCGGCTTTCACGTCTATGAACATGACGATAGTTTTGTCGCATCCATACAACTTTTGCGGGATGAGCCGTTCAACGTGGTCGACGAGATGACCGGCGCGGATCACGGAACCTGAATGTGCTGTCAGGGACGCTGATTCCATAGCGATGATTCGACAGGCGCACTGTGGTGCGATGATTCTGCGCATCCAGCGCCACCCAGTTCATCAGCTCCAACCCACCCGGCGCACCAGGCGCGCGTGCGAAATTCATGATGATGCGGCCAAATTCGGGTTTTCCGGGGTCGCGCACATCGATGCTGAGCACTTGTGACGTGCCGGTGGGTATCATCGTGCCGTATTGCTTCACATCACGCGAAGGATCGAGCAACGCGCCCAAAGGCGAATTGCCGATCGGCCAGCGTTCGACCTGATTGACCTCATAATCGACCATATAAAGAGAGCGGCCATTGGAAACGACCAACAGGTCCGAATCGCTGCCATAATCAAAGCGGATTTTGCCCGGACGCTTTAACGTCATCGTCCCGCGCACCGTATTGCCCAGACGATCTGTCTGAGTGAAATCTGCGCGCATGGTCGAGATGCCGCGTAGTGCAGAAACTGCGAGATCCAGATCGGCAGAACTGGTCTGCGCGGCGGCTGGCGAGCTTAATGGAGTCGTCGTACCCAGCGAAAGGCCAAGCGCGAGTGTTCCTGCACCTGCAAAGGCAAGGCCGGTCCGGCGAATGAGATTTATAATGTCCATAATCGCTCAGCTAATGGCTGAGCTTTGAACTGTCGATGAATTAACAAAGGTTGCACACCATCGCGGCGCGCGCCCAAGACCTTACTTGATCTTGGCTTCTTTGAACTCGACGTGCTTTTTCGCGACCGGATCATACTTACGGAACACCATCTTTTCGGTGATGTTGCGTGGGTTCTTTTTGGTCGTGTAGTAAAAGCCCGTACCCTCGGTCGAGACGAGCTTGATCTTCACGGTTGCAGGCTTCGCCATGGCGGTTTCCTAAGATCGGATGCGGCCATCGCGGATGCGCTATTGGCCTAAAAAACAAACGGCGACGCACAACGCCGCCTGACAGACGCGCGCCAATGAGTGATTCACGGGTGAAAGTCAAGCAGACTCACGCCTCTGATTGCTCTCATGCAGCTACCAATCGGAGCGAGAGACCTTGCCGCGCTTCGCCTTTACATCGCCACGCGCTTTTTTGGACTTGAGGCGCCGGACCTTGCCGACACGGTTGACCCGGCTCTTGGCGCGCTTTTTGGGCTCGCGATGCGCAGCCTCAAGCATTTCCTCCAGTTTCGCCCGTGCAGCGGTGCGATTGGCCTCTTGTGTGCGGTGTTGCCGCGCGGTGATGAGCAGGTCACCGCTTGTGGTCAGCTTTGATCCGGCGGCTTCGCGCAGGCGGGCAAAAACCGGCGGGCTGAGCCGGAGGGCATAGATATTGACGCGCAGCTGCACTTCGGTCGCGACCTTATTGGCGTTTTGTCCGCCGGGGCCGGAACCTGCGAGAAAACTCTCCTCAGCAAGCCGATGGGCGCGATCGAGTAGCTCTTTATCCATCGCCTGATTCGGTAGGAGCCGGTTCTGGTGGTGCTTCCGGAGCTTCGGGTGCAGGCGGAGCGATAAGGCCAGCGCGCACAAAGTCCTCTGGGAAAGGCGAATAGGCAGTGATCGCCGGTTTGCCATCGCGCATCACGCTGATGCTTTCGGCGTGCAGCATAGTGCGCGGTGCGCCCTTATTCTGGCCGCGTACCGGGCCATAGACCGGGTCACCCAGCAAAGGCGCGCCGAGACCTTGGAGTGCATGGACGCGCAATTGGTGAGTGCGGCCTGTTTCTGGACGGAAGCGGATAAGCGAACGCCTGCGGTCCCCCTCGCCAATCGTCTCAATCAATTCCCAATGTGAAACCGCAGGCTTGCCCTTCTTCGCGGCAATCATCCGCCAGCCCTTTTCGGCTGAGCTGATCTTGGACAGCGAAAGCTCAATCGTGCCCGATGTTTCGGTTGGCGCGAAATCGAGGATGGCGAGATAGGTTTTGCCCACCAGTCGATCCTCAAACGCCTTGTTAAACCGTTTCAAAGCCTTTGGATTGCGTGCCATGAGCAGGCACCCACTGGTGTCGGTATCAAGCCGGTGGACTGCAACCGGTGGCCGTTGAAAGCCGAGCTTCAATTGTTCGATATGGTCAAACAATGCGGGGCCGCCGCGCTTGGGGCGGTCAACGGGCAGACCGGCGGGCTTGTCGATCACAAGCGCCTCGCCGTCTTCGAATAGGATGGGTATTTTCATATCAGTTTCGCCTGAAAGAGCCCGCGCACGGCATTACCGAGCTGAAAGCCGTCTGTAAGATCGTCGAGCGTCAATTCAGCTTCGCGCGCTTGCTCTTTCTCAATCAGATATTCGCGCAATATGCCGGGCAACAGCCCTAAGGATGCACGTGGAGTAAGCAGGACGCCATCGCGTTCGACAAACACGTTGGTGAAACTGCCTTCGCACACTAACCCATCATCGCGCACTAACAAAGCTTCCGAGCCGCCAAGTGCCTTCGCTGCCCCCAGTGCCTCTTCGTAGAAACCACGGTCGCTGGTTTTGTGCGCCAATCGCCAGTCGGATGGGTCGAGCGGATTGGGCAGTGCAACCACGCTGATCGCCTCATCGAAAGGCTGCGGCATAGGCTGCGTTTCAAGCGCCGTCGCGCCGGAGCGTGCGGTCAGAAGGCGCAGTTTCACCGGCTGTTCGAGCTCAAAACAAAGAGCCTGGATTTGATTGCGCGCGGCGTGGCGGTCGAATTCAAAGCCCAGAGCCGCAGCGCTGCGCTTCATCCGCGCGAGGTGCAGCTCAAGCATCGCAACGCCGATCTCTGGATCAAACGCCATTGTTTCAATCAAATCGAATGCAGGCCCGGTGTGATCGGGCGAGGAGCGGCGTGCAAATCCGGCCTTAACCTCGCATTCCCGGCGTTCGGATAACGGCTCACTATCGGCGACAATGGCAGAGCCAACGCCCAGAACGGCGCTGCCTTGATCGTTCTCGATTGGGGTTAGACGCAAGCTGCGGATGGCCACATTGAACGCCGCTGCACCGCCACCATCTTTATCCGCCGCGCCAATTCGCCCGATGGCACCGCAATAGGGCCCTCGCGCGTTGCGCTCCACATCGCCGATCAACTCCATCGCACGGATCTTGGGCGCGCCGGTGATTGATCCGCATGGGAACAACGCTCGCACAAGGTCCATCGCACTCGTATCAGGAGCAAGCTGCGCGCGAACGCTAGAAACCATTTGATGCACCGTCGGATAACTCTCCACGGCAAAGGGCGCATCGACCCGCACACTGCCCGGCACTGCGACACGCGATAGGTCGTTGCGCATCAGATCAACGATCATCAGGTTTTCGGCCTTGTCTTTGACGGAGTGTGCCAGCTCCTCCTTCATCGCCGCATCCGCCGCTGGGTCTGAGACGCGGGGCCTTGTGCCCTTCATCGGCTTTGCCTTGGCCTCTCCATCGGACAGAGCCACAAACAATTCGGGCGAAAAGCTCAAAAGCCAATGCGTACCGTCAAACACCATCCCGCCATAGGCAGCACTCGCGGCAGAGCGAAGCGACGCATAGAGCGCCATCGGATCACCGCGATAAGACCCGGCAAGCGGATAGGTGAGGTTCGCCTGATAGATATCGCCTGCATGGATCGCTTCGCGCAGCGTCTCAAACGCGCTTTCATAGCCACCCACCGAAAGCTGCGGGTCAAGCGGGCCGAGACTAGCCGAACCTTGTGCGTGCGCCGCCAACCAAGCCGGCGCATCGTCAGCAGCAATCCGCTTCGGCGCATCAAACAGGCCAAGCCACACCAGCAATCCGGCAGCGCCACTGCGCGCATCGGCCAATGGAGCCAGTTTCGGCTCGAGCGCTAAGCCCGCTTCATAGGCGATGTACCCGGCAAGCTCTCCGCCAGATCGCCGCGCAGTGTCTGCCTCTTCAAGCACGCGCGCCACATCTTCGGGCCGGTGCGCGACAAAGACCTCTCGCGGGTTCGCATAAAACAGCGCATCGGCCGCGCCGCCGCCGTCCGGCGCGCGCGCGTCATCCAGCAATACGAATATGTCTGATGGTGCGCGCTGACCCATGTTCACCGCCTTAGCCCATTGGGCACCTGTGTCGAGAGCTTGACCGCCTCGCTCTGTCTCTGCACACGGTGAGCAACAAACGGGATAAGGGTTTTGAGGCGATGAGCGACATTTTTCTGGGGCTGGGCGGCAATGGCGAAAACCAAAGCTTGGCGCTGAGCCGGGCAAACCGCCACGGATTGATCGCGGGCGCAACCGGCACAGGTAAAACGGTGACGCTGCAAGGTCTGGCGGAGAGCTTTTCAGCCAATGGTGTGCCGGTGTTTGTTGCCGATGTGAAAGGCGATTTGTCCGGCATCGCAATGCCCGGATCGCCGAAATTCAAACACGCCGACAAACTGGAAGGGCGCGCCAAGGAATTGGGCATGGACGATTATGCCTATTCCGATAATCCGGTCGTGTTTTGGGACTTGTTCGGGGAGCAGGGTCATCCGATCCGCACCACGATCAGCGAGATGGGTCCCCTATTGCTCGCGCGGCTGCTGGATTTGAACGATACGCAGGAAGGTGTGCTCCAGATCGTGTTCAAACATGCAGATGAAAACGGCCTGTTGCTGCTTGATTTCGGTGATCTGCAATCGATGCTGCAATGGGCTTATGAGAATTCCAAGGAGCTGTCCGGCGTCTATGGCAATGTCTCAAAGCAATCAGTGGGCGCGATCCAGCGGCAATTGCTCAGCTTTGAAGCGCAAGGTGCGGACCATTTCTTTGGCGAGCCGGCGCTGGAAATCGACGACTTCCTGAAATGCGATGAGCAGGGCCGAGGCTATGTCAATGTGCTGGCCGCGGACACATTGATGCGCAGCCCGAAACTGTATGCGACGTTCCTGTTGTGGCTGCTTGCTGAATTGTTTGAGAGCCTGCCAGAGGTCGGTGACCCAGAGAAACCAACCCTCGTCTTCTTCTTTGATGAAGCGCACTTGCTGTTCGATGACGCGCCGAAGGCGTTGCAAGACAAGATTGAACAGGTCGTGCGCCTGATCCGGTCAAAAGGCGTAGGCGTCTATTTCGTCACGCAAAATCCAATCGATATTCCAGAGGAAGTCGCAGGGCAGCTTGGCAACCGTGTCCAGCATGCTTTGCGCGCCTTTACCAAGCGTGATCAGCGCGCAATCAAGGCGGCTGCCGAGACGTTCCGGATCAATGACGACATGGACACTGAAGAGGTCATCACCGAATTGAAGGTGGGCGAGGCGTTGGTCTCAACGCTTGATGAAGAGGGCGCACCCACCGTCGTTCAGCGGACTCTGATCAAGCCCCCGCGTTCGCGCCTTGGTCCTTTGACGGCAAAAGAGCGCGCGATCATCCAATCCGTTAGCCCATTTGAGGGTAAGTATGACGAGGCTGTCGACCGCGAAAGCGCAGAAGAAGTGCTGCTCGCCAAGACACAGGATGCGGTCGATACAGCCGACGAGGTCGCGGCCAAAGGCGAAGAAGAAGTGCGTAAGCAGCCGCGCAAAACGAAATCCATGTGGGAAAAAGCGATCAGTCGCGGGACCAAGGTCGCCGCAGGCGGCATGGCGGGGGCCGCGGCCTCTGCGGTGCTGGGTCGCAAAAGTCGCGCGAACCCGGTGGCATCGGGAATCAAGTCCGCCGCCGGTTCCATCGCGACCGATCTGGCGGGGCCCATTGCAGGGCGGTTTGTGCGCAACCTAATTGGCGGATTGATGCGGTAAATGCGCGCGGCAATAATCCTGATCGTGGTTTTGATGGCGCCCTTGTCGGCGTGCGGAGCCTCTGAACCTGCTCCTTCTGAGGGAGATATCGCCCCAGCGGTTGTTGTGGTCGGATTTGACCGCGATGATACAGTGCCGCTGATCGCCGAAGGTTTGGCCGACCGGTCGACTGGCCGCATGGTGGAAGCCAATGACCCAGTCCGCGTGGCCAGCATCTCCAAATTGGTGATGGCATTGGCGGCCTTGCGCCTCGTGGACGAAGGCGTGGTTGACCTCGACACGGATGTCTCCACCTATCTTGGCTGGTCGGTTCGCGCGCCCGGATTTCCCGATACTGCTGTCACACTGCGGCAATTGCTGTCGCACAGGTCGGGTCTGCGCGACTATCAAGGCTACACTATTCCATTGGGCGATAGCCTCAAAGACAAATTGAACGACCCGGAGTCCTGGTACGCCGAAGCGCCGCCGGGAAAGGCTCCGTTCGCCTATGCCAACCTTGGATCGCCTTTGGTCGCCAGCGTGCTCGAGGCGGCGAGCGGAGAACGATTTGACCGGCTGGTCGAGCGAACGGTTTTCGATCCGCTTGGCATCACTGGCTGTTTCAATTGGATCGGATGTTCCCCTGAAACCGTCGCCCGCGCGGTGGTGCTCTACCGCGATACAGGCGAGGTTGCGCGCGATGATCCGGGCAACCTTCCGCCCAATTGCTCAATCCCGGTGGCCGAGGGCACCGAATGCGATTTTACGAATTATGTGCCGGGAACCAATGCCTCAATCTTCAGTCCACAAGGAGGGCTTCGGATCGGGATGATCGACCTTGCCCGTCTTGGACAGGCATTGGCCAGTGATGGCGAAGGCGTGCTTCAACCGGGCACTTTGAAAACCTTAATGCAATCCGCAGAGACAATGATTGAAGGTCAGAGTTTCTTTTGCGGTTATGGTCTTGGGGTGCAAATGATCGAAGGGTCTGGAAGCGACTGCGTGGACGGGCTGTTCTACGATGGCCGCGCACGTTGGGGGCACCCCGGGGAAGCCTATGGATTGCGCTCCGGCCTGTGGTTCGACCCGGTAACAGGTGAGGGATTTGCCTATTTTATCACCGCTGTGCCGCCCCGAGCGGGCGCCGAAGATGAGGGCGGCTTTGACCAACGAGAGATCGCATTGATGGCGCGGGCGACAGAGTTGTTCGCCGACGCAGCGGCACAGTAAGCGCGATCCGGCGCGAACTAAGCTGTGATTGCGGTGTTCTAGGCCGCGTCAACGCGCAGCTTATGACCCTCAAATATCAGACGTGCACCGTGCTCAAAATCCAACAGCGCTTCGCCACCGCATTCGCGCAGCAATGCTTCACAAGCGGCGCGATCATCGCCTCTCAGTGAAGCGAGAAAATCGAGCGGTCGCTGGAGCATCCATTGGCTGAACGACACGGCCATCCGTTCGCTCGCTACACCTTCAATCTCAAACGGTGCCATGCCCAATGCGCGGGGCAATTCCGCATCACTGCCCGCATTTGCCGCTGCCCATTCGCGTAGCATTCCCGCGACTTTCGCCAGATGCGGAACTTGCTCGGACATCATGCGTGCCAAGACAGGAAGCAGCGTTTTGGGCACTTCATCATCGGCTAAAAACTCTCCTGAGCGCGGTTCCAAATCGATCATCCGCTCCACCCACTTTGCGACATTGGGAGCGAGACGACGCATGATCTCACCGCTCGCCGGATCGCGGTAATTGTGCGCATAGAGCGGTCCGATCAGGCCGAAATCACCGATGCTAGGGCGGGTGCCGAACAGGAATGGGTGCGCGGCAAAATGGGTGTTGAGATCGGCCAGCAACGCCTCATAGCTCGCTTCAACCGCAGGGATCGTCGTATCGTTGATGCCCAACATCGGCACAAACCCTTTGAAGGTTGCACCGCGCTGTTTGCCGACTTCGTGCTGCTCTTCTGGGTTTCCGTCAGGCAAGGCAACTTTGCCGAACTCGCCATAAACCCAGTCCTCATTGTAATTCCAACGGTAATGCATCGCCGGGATCACCAGCCACTCATCGCCAAACACCTCCAGCAAAAGTGCCGCAAAGCGTTGGCGCGGGGTCGTTGGATAGACGCTGGGGCTGGGGTCTTCAGCCTCGAAATGGTCGATGATCACGGTTGTATCTTGCAGGACTGTGCCATCAGCCAACTTGACCACCGGGATCACAGGGCGGCCGACGGCGGGAATGATCTCAGCCTGATGCACCGCCGGCGTGGCCAAGACTTCGTTGTAGTCGGTGCCCTTCCAGTCGAGATAGCTGCGCGCTTTTCCCGAATAGAGCGACAGAGGTGCGCCAAAGAGTGTTGCGGTCATCAAGTGTCTCCTTGTTTGCGAGTGGCGCCGACTATCACACCTGATCCATCGGCAACCGAATTTCGGCGCGCAGGCCTTTTGAACCACCCGCGCTAGCATCCCGATTGGCCAGCACCAGATTACCTCCATGAGCCTCCGCGATAGCGCGTGCGAGCGTAAGGCCAAGCCCAGCTCCACCGGTTGTGCGATTGCGCGATGCCTCACCGCGGGTGAATGGTTCCAGCATATCGGCGATCTGTTCCGGCGCGATGCCGGGGCCGCTATCATCGACGCGCAAAACCGCCATGTCTCCGTCTGCGAAGATCGACAGCTCAGCCGTCTCGCCATAGCGCACCGCGTTCGATGTGAGGTTGCGCAAAGCGCGCTTGATCCATGTGACTTGAACCCGAGCAACCAATCGCGGAGGATCGATGATCGTCACCGGCTCGCCCAGATCCTCAAATTCCTCGGCAATTCCAATCATCAGCGCGCCCAAATCCACGGCTTCGGCTGTGTCCGCGTCGCGCCCTACCCGCGCCAGCGACAGGATATCGTCCAGCGTCGCAGTGATATCTTCGATACTATCCGCCATTTTGGCGCGTTGGTTTTCGTCTGGCACGCTCTCGATCCGTACGCGCAGAGCGGCGAGCGGGGTTTTGAGGTCATGGCCGATTGCTCCCAGCATCACGTCCTTTTCATCGAGCAAAGCGGCAATCCGCGTCTCCATCGCATTGTGCGCCGCGATCAATCGCCGTGTGTCCGATGGGCCGCTTTCCTTTAGCAGAACCGCGCGTTCAGGTTGGCGCGAAAAGGTGCCCACCCTGTCGGTGAGAAGCGCTAGTGGCCGGGTGATCCGACGCAGGACCAGAAACAGGATGATCATTAGAAATCCGAACGTCACCAATGTCTGGAACACCAGCACACCAATCGCTGAACGGGGCGGTTGTGGCTCTAAGACGCGAGCAGTTTCCCACGGGTCGCCTTGCTCGCGTTGGATCGTTGCGATCAGCAGTCGGCGGCTCTTCCACCCATCACGATTGCGAAACCGCGGACGTGTCTCGGCAAATTCGATCAGCAATGGATCATCGCCGGCGCGCTGTATGTCGACCGCGATGATATGTGGGTCAACGCCCTCCCGGATCAGCACGTCTCGAAGGCGTGCTTCCCGATCTGTCTCACTGCTTCCCAACGGAGCGGTGATGGGCGCCTGCTGCGTTACGGTGTAGCGCAGCACAGGCGGAAGACCTCTGAACGTCCTGCCAGCCAAGGGATCGGACAATTCGCCCTGGCGCAATCTTTCGCGTGGCCTTTCGCGAGAGCGCTGGTCCTCGAGAAACGCGGCGCCGCGGGCACCGTTTGCGCGTCGCTCGGCGCGTTCAGCGCCGCCGATAATCTGAAACGCGGCGGCAGCAAGGATCACTTCCTCGCGACGGTCCTGAGTTGCGCGGTAGAGCATTACGGCAGAGACGAATTGTGCCACCAACAATGCCAAGGCGACGCTGGCCATGACCTGACCGAGCAGGCTGGAGGGCAGAAATCGCCTCACGCGGCCTCTGGTCCGTGCGCGATGCGTTTGACCGATGCGGCAAAGCGATACCCGCCCCCGCGAACCGTCAAAATCAGTTGCGGATCGCCCGGCTCAGCCTCAATCTTTCGGCGCAAGCGGCTGACTTGATTGTCGACCGCGCGGTCAAACAGATGCGCCGTGCGACCTTGCACAAGGTCGAGCAATAAATCGCGGTCCATCACCTTTCGCGGATTGTCGAGGAAGGCGCGTAGTAGGCGAAACTCGGCGGTGGAGATGGGAACTGTCACGCCGTCTTTGTCGATCAGCTTGCGTTTCAAGGGGTCGAGCACCCACCCTTCGAACCCGTAGTGCCAGTCCTCGGCCTCGATATGCGGAGTGACCCCGCGCCCAACCCGGCGCAGGACAGTGCGGATACGGGCGACCAGTTCGCGCGGTTCAAAGGGTTTGACGATGTAATCATCCGCGCCCAGCTCCAGACCGACAATCCGGTCGGTTGGCTCGCTGCGGGCGGTGAGAAAGATGACGGGGAGCTGCCGTGTTTCGACCAGATGGCGGCACAGCGACAACCCATCTTCGCCCGGCATCATGATATCGAGCAAGACGATATCCGGAGTGCTCTCAGTGAGCGTGGATCGTGCCGCTGCAGCGCTCGACGCTTGGTTCACGGCGAAGCCTTGGCCGACTAGATATTCGGCCAATGGCTCACGTAGGGTCGGTTCGTCATCGACCAAGAGAATTTGAGTGGGAGCTGGAATATCCATGGTGTGATCTGTTCATGAAAGGTGCCGGCCCGGCACGCAACCCAAATGGGCGGTGCCGAACCGGCAAGTTTACGCTAGCTTCGCGCGCGGGGGGAAATGTTGCGCCAAGCTGCGCTGGAGAGTTCAGTTCGTGTTGCTGCGCTCTGCGCCGCGATTGCTGCCCCGTTGACTGCGGCGCTCTTGACGCTCTGCGCGTCGAGCATCGCGAGCCGCTTCGCGTTCTTCGGCTGAGATTGTGCCTGAGCCGTCTGCATCGACGCGGGCAAAGCGTGCTTCGATAGCGGCGTCGAATTCAGCCTTGGTCACGATCTGATCCTGATTGGTATCCGCTTGACGCAGCATGCGCTGACCGCGTTGTCCGCCGCGTCGGCCCGCTGCTCGGTTGCCACGACGACCTTCGCGGGCCTCGCTGCCCCCGCGGCGCTCTTGGCGAGCCTCACGTGCGGCCATCATTTCCGCTTCAGACAATCCGCCGCTGCCATCGGTATCGGCGCGCTCAAACATTTGAGCCTGACGTTGCGCGCGGTGTTGTGCGCGTTCGGCTTGCCGGGCTTCACGTGCGGCGGTCATTTCCGATGGCGTAACCTCACCATCGCCGTTCGTGTCGGTCTCAGCAAAGCGTTGAGCGCGGCGCGCAGAGCGGTCATCGGTTGTCAGTTGGCCGTCGGCATTCGCGTCCATTTTGGTGAAGCGTTCTTCGGCCTTAGTTTTGGCTTCGGCCAGTGAGACCACGCCATCGCCATTGGTATCTGCGGCGCCAAAGCCGTGTCCACCGCCGTGGTGATTGGCTACCGCAATACCTGCGCCGCCGAGCATGAGCGCCGCAGCCGCGGCTGAGAGAGTGAGAGTAAGCTTACGCATTGCATGTTCCTTCAAAAAGTCGTGTTTCAAAGAGCTGCGGCAAGGCGCCGTGCGGTAACAGGATCGGGTCAATTGGGGGGCGAACCCGATCTGTATTCAAAACCGCATCGTCAGGGGAGGGTGTCAGATGGCAACCTCACCGCAACTCACAATGACCTTTCTAGAGCGCCAATGTCGCACGATGATCCCGGAAACCTGCGACATTGTCGCGGTTTGTATCAGCGCGGTCCGCATGTTCATCGACGTGCAAGAAACCACCGGCAATGCATCAACGCGGGCGCATTTCTGTACCCTCTCCTGCGGTAATGAAGATCGCGGTTGCGCTCTCTTCAACATCGGCGATGTGCCACACGCCCGGTGGGTTGATGGCGTATTCGCCTGCCTCGATTGGCACCGTTTGACGCGATCCATCGGGAAATTCCTGTGTCAGCACCATCGCACCATGAGTGCAGATCACGACTTCGGAACCTTTCGGATGCATCTCCCAGGTGTCCCATCCATCGGTAAATGTGTGCTGTGAGACCAACCGGCCCTCTGGCCCGTCTGACCCATGGCGCGCGCCATAATCTGCGTACCATTCGACCCCAGAAAATGGCGGCTGGGGAACCGAGGTGGCTCCCCGGCCGAGATGGATGAATGCGTCGCTGAGCTTGTGCGCGCTCATGATTTTGGCGGTGTCATGCAGAACACGTTCAATTTGTTGCCATCGGGATCGCGAAAATACCCTGCGTAGAACCCATCATCGCCGCGCGGTCCCGGAGGGCCTTCGTCACTGCCGCCTTGCGCAATGGCCGTGTCATAGACCGCCTGAACTTTATCGGGGTCATCCACTTGCAGGGCAACCATCGTGCCGTTGCCCACGCTGGCAGGTTTTTCGTCAAACGGCTTGGTCGCAGCTATCCCGGGAGCGCCGCCCATCGCGCCCCATGCGATGAAGGTGTCAAAATCCATCATCCGCCCGACACCAAAGTGGGCCGCAATCGCATCATAAAACTCTGCCGCACGCGGCAGGTCATTCGTGCCCAAAGTTACATAGCCGATCATGTTCATCTCTCCCTTTTTGCGACTCGCAATAAAGGAACATTACTAGAACATCGGTTCTGGTGCAAACGCCTCTAGAGCGGCAAGGTCTCCCGCTGAACCCATGCGCGGTCTTCGCCTTCAAGTTGCGGCACAAGCAGCGCGCGCACTTTTTCATGATAGGCATCAAGCCAAGCAATCTCCGCTTCGGTGAGCAGATCGCGCGTGATCAGACGGCGATCAATCGGCACAAAGGTGAGCGGTTCAAAACCGAGATAGCGCCCCTCTGCCCCTTCAATCTCCTTCGCCACGGTCAAAACGAGGTTCTCAATCCGAATGCCGAATGCGTCCGCTTTATAATAGCCGGGCTCGTTCGAGCAGATCATGCCTGCCAGCAATTCCTGCCCAGTGCCCGCTTGCCCGCCGCTGGGTTTGGCGATGCGTTGCGGGCCTTCGTGTACGCCAAGGAAGCTGCCGACGCCGTGGCCGGTGCCGTGGGCATAATCCACGCCAGCCTCCCAAAGATATTGCCGCGCTAAAGCATCAATTTGGCCGCCATTGGTCCCTTGGGGAAAGACCGCTTGGTCGATCTGGATGTGACCTTTCAGAACACGGGTGAAGCGATCCTTCATTTCTGCCGTTGGCTCTGATCCCTCCGGCGTGTCGATCCAGACTGTGCGGGTGATGTCGGTCGTGCCCGCAGGGTATTGCCCGCCGGAATCGACCAAATAGATTGATCCGGGTGGGATGGTGATATTGCTGTCCTCATCCACTTTGTAGTGGGGCAAAGCGGCGTGCCCAGCGGCAGCGGAGATCGTATCGAATGACGTATCGCGCAGATCGCCATGTTCGCGGCGGAACCCTTCGAGTTTTGCAGCAGCGGCCAATTCGTCAATGCCGCCCGCTGGCGCGGTCACTTCGAGCCAGTGTAGGAATCGGCTGACTGCCGCGCCATCTCGCGCTTGTGCATCGCGATGCCCCTGAACCTCGGCTTCGTTCTTCACCGCTTTGGCAAGGATCGTCGGGTCCTGGCGGAATGTGAACTTTGCACCGCCTGCACGCAGCGCCTGAGCAATGCCAACTACGCCGAAATCGGGATCGACGCTGACCTTCTTGCCTGACATCTCGCCAAGCGCGCCGACAAATTCATCGCGCGGGCGCACGGTGACCGCATTGCCGAGGTGCTGGGTGACCTCTGGCGTGATTTTCTCAGGTGCGATGAACAGCTCAGCATGGCCATCGGCATGGGCAATCACATAAGACAAGGCGACGGGCGTATGCGCCACATCTGACCCGCGAATATTGAGCAGCCACGCAATCGAATCGAGCGCGGGCATGACCACCGCGTCCAGCCCCTCATCGCATAGCCAATCGGCGACATCGGCGCGCTTTTCCGCTGACGAACGCCCGGCGAGCTCTTCTGTATGAACGATGGCCTGAGCATCGGAGGGCGCGGGCTGATCCGCCCACACCGCATCAATCGGATTACTGTCGGCTGGCACCATTGTAATCCCAGCGGGCTCCATTGCTTTCTCAAGCGCCTCAACCCAATTCCAAGTGTGCAGCCACGGATCGTAAGCGATGCGTGCGCCGCTCTCACTGACATCCTTGATCCAATCGCCTAGACTGTCGCCTGGGATGCTGCGATATTCGAACAGCTTCTCATCCACCTGATCGCGCACTTGCACGGTGTATCGCCCGTCCACAAAGATCGCCGCATGGGTCAAAGTGACCGCTGCAAATCCCGCCGACCCGCCAAAACCGGTCAGCCAGCTGAGTCGCTCAGCATATTCGCCGACATATTCGCTCATATGCTCATCCGAAATCGGAATGACGAAACCTGTCAGATCGCGGCGTTTCAGCTCTTCACGGAGAGCTTTCAAACGGGCTTCATGGGTCTGCATCAGCATGGCGGTTTGTCCCGGCTTGCGCACGGCCCTTGCCGCGCGAGGATTGGAGGTTAGAACACCATACATAGGCCGCTTAGCGGTCGCTTTCCACCCGCGCATTTTCGCAAAGGAAACCCCGACGTGTCGAAATCCCGTATCGCCGTTCTTACATGCGCAGGCGCGCTCACCGCGCTCCTCTCCAGCGCAGCCTCTGCTGATGCCCATCAAGAAAGTTCACCAGTGACAGATAGCTCGACGATCACACCGCCCATCGCCGAAAAGCGTGAGCACACTTATACGCATCACGGGATCACAATCAGCGACCCGTATGATTGGCTGTATGACAAATCCTATCCTGAGATCGATGATGAGGATGTGCTCGATCATGTGCGTGCCGAGAACGCCTATTTCGAGGCGCAAATGGCACCGCAGGCGGCGTTGACTGAGACATTGTTCACCGAAATGCGTGGGCGCATCAAAGAGGATGACAGCACCGTGCCACAGCGCATGGGCGAATATCTCTATTGGTCTGAATTTGATGAAGGTGAGCAATATCGCAAACATTACCGCAAGCCCGTGGGTGCGAGCGAGGACGCTGAGCCACAGCTGATCCTTGACCAGAATGTTCTTGCAGAGAGCCACGAATATTTCCGCCTCGGCGCGCTGTCGATCAGCCAGAATGGCCGTTTCATGGCCTATTCCACTGATACGAGTGGGGCAGAGCGCTACACCGCACGGATCATGGATTTGGACACCGGCGAACTGCTCGCAGATGAAATTACCAACCTGCGCAGCGGTTTGACTTGGGTCGCGGGCGACACTGCACTGGTTTACGGACCATCAAGCGAGAATTGGCGGACATTGGAGGCGCGGCTGCATGTCATCGGCACACCTGCCGAAGATGATGTGGTGCTCTACAAAGAAGAGGATGAAAGTTTCAGCGTTGGCGCTGGGCTTAGCGCGCAGGAAGATTATCTGATCATCTCAACCGGCGATAATGAGACGAGCGAAGTTCGCTTTGTCTCTGCCGCTGATCCAACCGCACCGCTGACATTGATCAAACCACGCGCAACTGGCGTCGAATATGGCGTCGATATCCGCGAAGGTGAGCTGTTCGTTTGGACCAATGATGACCACATCAATTTCCGCCTTGCTAAAGCGTCTTTGGATGCGCCCGGTGACTGGCAGACGGTGATTGCGGGTTCTGATGAGTTCTACCTCACGGACTTCGACCTATTCGAAGGGTTCTTTGTCACTGAGGGCCGTCTGAACGGTCTCGATCAGGTGCAAATCCGTCAGTACAACGCGCCCACCACGGCACAGCCGATCGCTTTTCCAGAGGCGAGCTATTCGGCGGGGCTTTCTAACAATCCCGAATATGGTCAAACGAGATTGCGGTTGTCCTATGAGAGCATGGTGACGCCGGACTCGGTCTATGACTACGACGTCGCGGGCGCTTCTCTGGACCTGCTCAAACAACAGGAAATCCCCAGCGGCTATGACGCATCGCTTTATGTGACACAGCGGGTTGAGGTCGAAGCGCGCGATGGCACGATGGTTCCAGCCAGCGTTGTGATGCGCAAAGACCGCGCGGAAATCCTTGCCGCCCAAGGGATCGCGGGGGCAGGGCCGCTGCATCTCTATGCCTATGGCTCGTATGGCTATGCCATTCCGCCGGGTTTTTCGACCACGCGTTTGAGCCTCGTTGATCGCGGTTTTGCCTATGCCATCGCGCATGTGCGCGGCGGTGACGATCTGGGTCGGCGCTGGTACTTGCAGGGCAAGGGGTTAGAGCGGACCAATACGTTCAACGATTTTGTCGATGTGGGCCGCGGGTTGATCGCGCAAGGGTTCACTGCAGAAGGCATGGTCACCGCCAGCGGTGGCTCAGCCGGCGGGGAAGTGATGGGCGCCATCGTCAATCAGGACCCCTCGCAATATGGTGCAATCGTTGCCCATGTGCCGTTTGTTGATGTGTTGAACACGATGCTCAATGCAGAGCTTCCGTTGACACCGGGTGAGTGGCAGGAGTGGGGCAATCCGATTGAGAGCAAGGAGGCGTTTGCGCATATCCTCTCATATTCGCCCTATGACCAGGTCAACGCTCAAGATTATCCGCCCTTGATGGTTACAGCGGGCCTCAACGATCCGCGCGTTACCTATTGGGAGCCAGCGAAATGGGTTGCCCTGCTGCGCGAGATGAAGACGGACGACAATGTGTTGGTGATGAAAACCAATATGGGTGCTGGCCATGGTGGTCAGTCGGGCCGCTGGAATTCCCTGCGTGAGACCGCCGAAGAGTTCGCCTTTATCCTGTGGCAAATGGGGATGACGGACGCCGCTGAGTGAGCGTCGCACCTCACTTCACCCGTAATTTCACCGCCGAGCCAGTCCACATTGACGAGCTTGGTCATGTGAACAATTCGGTCTGGGTCCAATGGATTCAGGATCTCGCCACCGCGCATTGGGATGCGGCGGCGCGTGCTGAGGATCATGCGCGGTTCTTCTGGGTCGTGATCCGGCATGAGATCGATTATCGCGGCAATATTGCCGTCGGTGAGAGCGCGACGGGCACGACCTACATTCCCGATCCGCCAAAAGGTGCAAAGTCGCTGCGCGTGGTCGAGTTCACCGATGCGGCCGGCAAACCGCTCGTCACGGCACGCACTACATGGGCGATGCTCGACTGCGAAACCGGACGGCTGGCCCGCGTGCGACCAGAGGTACTGGCACCCTTTCAATCAAGCGAGACACAATGACCAATAAACTGTTTGAGCCGCTGACCCTGCCCAATGGCACAACCATCCCCAACCGCATTTGCAAGGCGGCGATGGAGGAGAATTTGGCCGTGCAACCCGGCCAATATCCGGGCGAGAGGTTGCTCAGCCTTTACCGGCAATGGGCACAGGGTGGCGCGGGGTTGATCCTGTCTGGCAATGTCATGGTGGACCCATCTGCATTGACTGGGCCCGGCGGAGTGGTGCTGCAAAAGGGTACGGACCTAACCCCGTTTCGCAAATGGGCCGAGATTGGCAAAGCGGGTGGGGGACAGTTCTGGCTACAAATCAGTCATCCGGGGCGGCAGCTTTATAAGAGTATGGGCGAAACGGCTGTCTCGCCCTCTGGCGTTGAGCTGAACCTAGGTAAATTCTCATCCCTCTTCGCTCCTGTACGCGCGTTGGAAGTGGGCGAGATTGAGGCGATCATCACGCGCTTTGCTGATACCGCCGTCGCCGCTGAGGAAGCCGGATTTGACGGCGTGCAAATCCACGGCGCGCATGGTTATTTGGCGAGCCAATTCCTTTCGCCGCTGACCAACACCCGCGACGATGAATGGGGCGGCAGCCTAGAAAACCGCGCGCGGTTCCTGATGCGGATTGCCGACGCCATTCGCGCCCGCGTCGGCGCTGGCTTCGGAGTCGGGCTAAAGCTTAACTCCGCAGACTTCCAACGCGGCGGTTTCGCTTTCGAGGATGCGCGGCAAGTGGTCGAATGGCTTGCGGGCAAGGGAATTGATTTCGTCGAATTGTCAGGCGGCAGTTATGAAAGCCCAGCAATGCAGGGCAATCCGCAGGATGAAGAGGCAGCACCACAGTCCTCGACCGAGAAGCGCGAGGCGTATTTCGTCGACTTCGCGCGCGATATTGCCAAGGTCGCGAGCATGCCAATCATGGTCACAGGTGGTATCACAGCGCTTAGCATGGCTGAAAAGGCGCTGGAGCAGGATGCAAACGGCTTCGGGGTCGAAATCCTAGGGATTGCGCGCGCCTTTGCCGCTGATCCTGCTTTGCCCAACCATTGGCAGACCCAATACAATAGCGATGTCGCTTTGCCGGAGGTGACATGGTCCAACCAGACACTTGGCGCGCTTGCGGTCATGGCACTGACCAAGGCGCAGTTGGAGCGGATGGCCAAGGGCAAAACGCCCGGCGATGGCGGATCACCTCTGATGGCACTATTGGCGGATCAGATGCGCGCGTCACGTCGGGCAAAGAGGTATCGCAAATGGCGCGCGGTGAGCTGAACTGAACGCCGTATTCCCTTGCGTCATGCCCTTGTCATAGACACACACTAGCAGCGCATGGAATTCGCCCGATGTCTGGGCGTGCGAGGATTCCATGGCGAACAGCAAATATTTGATCGGTTTTGTAGGCACTTTGGCCTTGGCTTTGACCGGATGCGGACAGGGTGGCTCGCGCGACTCGATCCGCGCGGTCGGCTCATCGACCGTCTATCCGTTCGCCAAACAGGTCGCAGAGAGCTTTGCCCGCTCCAATCCCGATTACAAATCGCCGCTGATCGAATCGACCGGAACCGGCGGCGGGATCCAGCTGTTTTGTCAGGGTATCGGTGCCGAAACGCCCGATATGGCAAACGCGTCGCGCCGCATGAAGGCGAGCGAATATGACAAGTGTCAGGCCGCTGGCGTTACCGATATCATCGAGCTGCAGGTTGGTCTGGATGGGATCGCCTTTGCATCGGCGCAGGGTGGGATCATGCTGAACCTGTCGCCCAAGACGGTGTACGAAGCGCTCGCTGCGAACCCCTATGGCCGCGAACAGACCGCCGAAACGTGGGCGGATGTTGACCCCTCGCTGCCGGCGGAACCGATCCTCGTTTATGGCCCGCCTAGCACATCGGGCACCCGCGATGCCTTGAAGGAATTGGTGCTGGAAGTTGGTTGTGACACCGACCCCGCAATGGAGGCGTTGAAGGACGAGGATAAAGACCGTCATCAGCAAATCTGCACTGAGGTCCGCTCCGACGGTGCCTATGTCGATCAGGGTGAGCAAGATAACCTGATCGTGCAAAAGATTGAGAGCAATCCGCGCTCGGTTGGCGTGTTCGGTTTTTCCTATCTCGACGAAAATTCCGACAAGGTGCAAGGTCTGCCGATGAGCGGAGTCGATCCGACCTATGACAACATCTCCAACTTTTCCTATCCCGGTGCACGTCCGCTCTATGTCTATGTAAAGAAAGCGCATATGCGCGCCATCCCCGGTCTTGACCTCTATCTTCAGGAATGGATCAGCAGCTGGTCGCTGGACGGTCCGCTCGCCTCTATTGGCATGGTGGCATCGCCAGCCAATGAAATGGCGGCGAACGAGCGGAAAGTGAATGAGCAGCTCACGCTAACCCGCGCAGAACTGGGCGGTGAATCACCGGTGGAAACAGCAGCCGCCAAATAGGTCTAAAGTCCTAGATCGGATTACCATCCTGATCGCGGAAGATCTCGCGTCGACCCACATGGTTGGCGGGTCCGACTAGGCCTTCGCTTTCCATCCGTTCAATCCATTTCGCGGCCGTGTTGTAACCGACGCCCATCTGGCGCTGGAGCCATGAGCCGGAAGCCTTTTGGTTCTCGATCACGATCTGGCACGCTTGGCGATACTTGCGCTCTTCGGGATTGTCGCTGGCCGTCAATTCGTCTTCGAAATTGAGGCCCCCGCCATCTTCGGGTTCTTCGGTGACGGCATCGACATATTCCGGCGTTCCTTGTGCGCGCCAGAAATCCGCTACTGCTTCTACCTCTTCGTCGGAGACAAACGGGCCGTGCACACGCACGGTTGCGCCAGTGTTCGGCTTGTAAAGCATATCGCCGCGACCCAGCAGCTGTTCGGCACCCTGTTCGCCAAGGATCGTGCGGCTGTCGATCCGGCTGGTGACTTTAAAGCTGATCCGGGTTGGCAGGTTGGCTTTGATCACACCGGTGATGACATCGACGGATGGGCGCTGTGTCGCCATAATCAGATGGATACCGGCGGCGCGCGATTTCTGGCTGAGGCGTTGGATCAAAACCTCGATCTCCTTGCCAACGGTCACCATCAAATCGGCCAGCTCATCGACGATCAACACGATCTGCGGCAATGGCGCGTAATCGAGCTGTTCTTCCTCAAACAATTGCTCGCCGGTATCGGGGTCAAAGCCTGTCTGCACTCGGCGGCCCAACGGCTTGCCCTTGGCAATCGCGGCGCTGACTTTTTCGTTAAAGCTGTTGATGTTGCGCGAATTGACGCTGCTCATCATGCGATAGCGGCGCTCCATTTCCTCAACCGCCCATTTAAGCGCACGCACCGATTTGTGCGGCTCTGTCACAACGGGAGAGAGGAGGTGCGGAATATCGTCATAGCTGGCGAGTTCGAGGACCTTAGGATCGATCAGGATCATCCGGCATTCGGCAGGGGTGAAGTGATAGAGCAGCGACAGGATAATGCAGTTCAAACCCACGGATTTACCCGAGCCCGTGGTACCCGCGACCAGCAAGTGAGGCATGGCAGCAAGGTCGGCGATGATCGGCTCACCCGCAATATCCTTACCCAAAATGATGGGCAGGTTGCCTTTGGCTTCGGCGAAATCGGCAGAGGCCGCAAGTTCGCGCAGCATCACCATTTGGCGATCATTGTTGGGCAGTTCGATGCCCATCACTGTCTTGCCCGGAATCGGGGAAACGCGTGCGCTGATCGCACTCATATTGCGGGCAATGTCTTCGGCGAGGCCCACGACACGGCTGGCTTTAATGCCGGGTGCCGGTTCCAATTCATACATGGTCACAACCGGACCAGTGCGCACGGCGGTAATCTCACCTTTCACGTTAAAATCATCGAGTACGTTTTCGAGCAGCCGGGCATTGCGTTCCAGCGCAAGCTTATCGAGTTTCGGCGCGTTATCAGCGGGCGGATCGGCGAGCAGATCAAGGCTTGGCAAATCATAGGTCGCGAACATGTCGCGCTGGTTTTTCTTGGCAGGCTCTGCACGTTTGGGTGGCGCGGACGGGTCGCTGATCTCTGGTGCGCGGCGCGGAGAAGTCTCTACGGCGTCAGGCACACGATTGGCTTTGCGCCGCGCTTTCGGAGCGGGCTCTGCCACAGGGTCATCGCCTGCAAAGGTGAGTTGCGGATCGCGCCTTCCGAATGGCAGACGCGAAAGAATCGATCCTCCAACCGCGCTGCCTGTGATGAAATTGGGCAGGGTTATCAACACCCGCCAATCAATCGCAAAGACCCGTGTCGCCAAAGCCGTGCCGCCAGCCAAGCACAACAATGCGCCAGCTAAAATGATCCAGCCCGATGCACCCTCGCCAAAACGGTTTGCAAGCGCTTCAATCCCGCTCGCACCCAACAAGCCCGATACACCGCCCATTTGCGCAGGTAGTGTGCCGCCCGACTGGCCAAAGCCAAGTGATAGGACTGTGCCGAACAGCATGATCGCAATAAGCAAAAGCCCGGTTGGCAACCACCAGCGCGTGTTTTCAGAGCGCTCAACATCATCGTCCAGCTCAACCGCGCGCCACAATTTGCGCGCTGAGATATAGAGCAACGGTAAGAGCAATACGCCCGGCAGGCCAAAGGCGAACAACACTCGATCGGCTGTCCATGCTCCCCAGCTGCCCATCCAATTGCTGACAGAATCGCTCGCCGCCGCTGTCGAGGGGCTCGGGTCGGTTTGCGTGTAGCTTGCCAATGCAAGCGCGAGGAACATCGTAGCGATCAACAGCACGCCTGCGCCAGTCATCTGCACAGCCCGGCGGATCGAACGGCGCAGGCCAATGCGCCAGTCAGCGGAAGAATTGCGAGTGTTCATAGCGCGGGTCGCCATTGAAAGGTGTTCCTGAGGTAACGGACGTATTCAGAACACACCATGAATCTTTGCTGGACTCCGGTCAAGCAAACAGCGTCGAGCCGCATTCAGCTCAACCCGTCAATCGCCGCCCAATTTGGCCAGTTGAGTGTGCGGGCGCGGTGGTCATTCATCCCGCCCAGCGCGATGACTGGAACGCATGATAGCTGCGCCAACATTCGAAAACGCGCTACGCCCAAGACTTCACCGCCGGGATGCGAGCGAGTGGCAAATACGGGTGAGAGCAGCGCCGCATCTGCACCGAAGCGATTAGCAAGACCGATCTCACGTGCATTGTGTGCTGTAGCCAGATGAAGCAATCCCGCGCGTTTCGGGCACAGCGAGCGTGCGCTGCCATAAATACCATCTGCGCCCCATTCGCAGGCAGTCAACGCGCTGTCGGCTAGGATTACGGTGTGCCCTAGCGCCTTTGCCACGCGGCGCAGTGAACGAAACCGCATCCAACGCTCTGGGTCGCCAAGGTGATAGTGGCGATAGATCAACCCACTGCCACGCGGCATACGGCGCATCGCGCGCTCCAACACTGCGTCATTGCGCTCATCAGAAATCAGCCAGTGGCGCGGCAATTCTTGGGAGTTGGGCTTTGAATTATGCACCTTGGCATTATAGCGCAAAGCTATGGAAAGTGCAGCCAGCCGTCTCGATCAAGTTAAAGCCAATATTGCGCGCATGTGCAAACCCTCGCGGCGCAAGCCCGAGGACGTGACCTTGATCGCGGTGAGTAAGACTCATCCTGCGGAAAGGATCACCCCTCTGCTTGAGGTCGGACACCGTGTTTTTGGCGAAAATCGGGTTCAAGAGGCTCAAGGCAAATGGCCTGAATTGCGCGAGGAATATCCGGACACCGAATTGCACCTGATCGGGCAGTTGCAATCAAATAAGGCCGATGAAGCCGTCGCCTTGTTCGATGTGATCCACTCGCTCGACCGAGCTAGCTTGCTTAAGGCGTTGGCCAAAGCAATGGATAAGCTGGATCGCCGCGTGCCGTGTTTTGTGCAGGTCAATATCGGTGATGAAGAGCAAAAAGGCGGCTGTCCGATTGCCGAACTGCCCGCTTTCCTGACGAAAGTTCGCGATGCAGATATTCCGCTTGCAGGCCTGATGTGCCTGCCTCCTGCGGGCACAGAGGCCGCACCATTCTTTGCGTTTCTTGCCAAGCTTGCGGTCGATAATGGTGTTGCGGGAGAGAGCATGGGGCTCTCCATGGGCATGAGCAGCGACTATGAAACCGCCGTTCAATTGGGCGCGACGCATGTGCGTGTGGGTACGGCCTTGTTCGGTGCGCGGGGCGGTTGATGAGCCGAGCGCAGGATTTTGCGGACAAATGGCTCCGGACGCTCAACAATGGGGCGAAAGTTGTTATCCGCCACACAGCAGTGGCGACACAACCGACGGGCCATGCAAAGACTGCGGACGAGTTTGTGCAGTCACTTGGGTTTGCGGCGATTGGATATAACTGGGAATTGCTCGATGCAGGAGCGGGTGGGTTCGAACCACGTTCGGCTCTGAAAGAGCTTCACAGCGCGCTGGCCCAGGACATTGACAACCCAAATCGCCCTTGGCTGACAGACGATGTCGCCGGCCGATGCGCGCGCGAATTTCTGGACCTGTTTGACCCTGCGAGCCGCACGATAGTCTCCAACCGCTATGACGGATTGTGGAATCCCATTGCAGGTGGAGCGGTCGAGTGGGGCTTTGTCGGGTTTGATGAGCAAGTGATCGCGCTACTCTTGATCATAAGCGACCAATGAAAAAGGGCGCCCCGTTGCCGGAGCGCCCCTCAATTTCAGGTTTTGCGGTTCCTTAGAACTCGCTGGTCAATCCCACAGTGAACAACGCACCGCGCGGATCATGGACCCGGCTGTCAAAGCCGCCATTGGTGGCAACTCGCGGTGGTAGCTCGTTAAAGACGTTACGAGCGCCAACCGTCAGCTGGATCAGCTTATCCCGATCGAAGAACTCGTTGATCGCAACGCTGTATTGAATGTCGACGCGGAAATCGCTGCCGATATCCGCACCGCCATTTTGATCGTCCAGATAGCTGTCGATGTAACGGCCAAAGATATTCAACGAGTGCGCACCCGCTTCAACCTGAAGGCCTGCATTGAAGCGCAGTTCCGGAGTTGGCGAACCGAAATTGGTGAAGTTGCGATTGCCCGCACCATCAATAACCGCGCCTCCTGCCGTTGTTTGCAGATCATATTCCAATACGTAGCTGCCTTCAACGCTAGGCGTAATCGTAGCGAAGCCTGCATCAACGCGATACCGAACTGAGAAGTCGACACCGGACGTCGCAACGCTTGCGGCATTAACATAGCTGTTATTGACCTGAATGATCGTGCCGGCTGGGCTGCGGATGACGTTCACGCCGTTTGGATCAGCATCAACGATGGACTGCGGAGCGGTCTGGACGATCGCGTCTTCAAACTCAAAGTTGTAATAATCTGCGCTGATCTCAAACCCGAAAAAGGGTTCAATAGTGAAGCCAAGATTATACGCGGTTGAGTCCTCTGGAACGAGGTTTGGGTTACCTACGGCGCGCACTGCGACAAAGGCGTTGGCCCCGCCATTGTTCGGGTCCGAGACTTGTTGAAGCGTTGTCGACTGCCCCTGCAACTGGAAGGTTGAAGGTGCACGGAACGAGGTCGAATAGGAGCCGCGCAATGACAACCAATCTGTCGGACGCAAAAGAAGTGCTGCTTTCGGGTCAAGCGTGCTGCCACCCTGGCTGCCGTAATCTTCATACCGCACTGCGAGTTGCAGATCGACGAAGTCTGCCAGAGGCACATTCAATTCGCCAAACACCGCGTAAACATCTTGTCCGCCGTCAAAGGCTTGCTCGCCAATCAGGAAGGCAAAGCCGTCATTTGCGGAAATGCTATCGAAGCTCGCTGAAATCCGTTGATCACGATATTGTCCACCGACGGCAATTCCGACCGGGCCTGATGGCAGCTCGAACAGCTCACCGGAAACGAACCCTTCGACCACGAACAATTCTGCCTCGCGGTTCGAGACGGAAAATTCGGTGATGTAATCCAGCAACGCAGCATTGGTGTTGCCACCACCGGCCAATGCCGAAGCAAACGGATCGAAGAATGTGCCGTCGGCCGGAATTGTCGCCCCGTTGGCGGTGAGGAAGGGGTTGTTCGCAGTGCAATCAAGCCCGGTCGCCGCATTGAAAGCAGGGACAGCGTTGAAGCCGCGCAGTGCACAAGCAAAACGATCGCGAACAGTGTCTTCGGTATTGCCGGTGAAGTTGTTGTCCGCGAATGTCAGGCTGACATTCCACAGGCCGTTTTGAAGGAGACCATCAAAATCGCCTTCCAGCGTTGTTGAAACGCGGAAAGTATCCGACTTAAACGTTGCAGGAGAAACCTCTCCGCCGGTTCCGCTGGCACGGCCGAAGAACACCACATTCGCGCCAAAGATGTTGTTTGGGTTGAAATCAGGAACAACAGCCTGACCCAATTGCAGGAACGGGAATGTTGGCGAATTGCCGCGCACCGCAGTGTTATCAGCATAGCTGACTTCGGCGCTGAAACGCACGCTGTCAGACAGGTCTGCATTGGCTGAGACAAAGGCGGTGATGCGCTCTTCGTCTGGCACGAGGTTGAAGAATTCACCAAAGTCAAAACGGCACAGACCAACATCAGGGACACCAGCCGGCGTTGCCGAGATCACGTCTGCGATGCCGCCCGCCTGCGCGCATCCTGGATCAAGCACAGGTGCGCTTGCCGGGAAGCCAGGAACGCCAAAGAAGGAGCCGGGATTACCAAGCGAAGACGTATCATCGCCAAAGAAGGTGGGGGTCCCGTCAGCATCGAAAGTCGGCCCTTGAGACAGGCGACGCTCTGCCGTCGTAAGCGCGGAACGGTCGACATAGCTTACTGCGGCGACGAGGCTGAGATCGCCGATATTCAAACCGCCCATGGCCTGAAGGTTGTATTCTGAATAATCGCCAAAGCCGAGGTGCTCAGTATATTCGCCTGAAACCACGATCCCGTCATAACTGTCGCGCGTGATGAAGTTCACCACGCCTGCAACTGCATCCGAACCATAGAGCGAAGATGCGCCATCTTTCAGGATCTCAACCCGTTCAACCGCGATAAGAGGCACGAGAGAGCTGGTGTCGACGAAGTTGATGCCGTCATTGGTTGGTGCAGCAGATAGCGTCTGACGCTTACCATCAAGCAGGATCAGAGTGGATGCAACACCAAGCCCGCGAAGGTTGATGTTGGAGGTCCCGGTCGTACCGCCTTGGGTAAACGCATCAGGGTTGTTTTGAGCGCCGCTGTTGATTGTGAGCGTCTGCGTGATCTCGCCGATGTTCTGCGCGCCAATATCGGCGATAGCTTCTGCGCCAACTGTTGCGAGTGGCGATGCCAAGTCAGCTTGCGACTGACGACGAATGCGCGAGCCTGTAACAAGAATTTGGTTTCCGCCTTCTTCGGCCGTCTCTTCAACTGGGCCTGCATCTTGCGCTTGCGCGGCAAAGGGGGTTGCAGCAGCTGAACAAAGAAGAAATGCCGCAAAGGTCCGTTGACCTGTGCGAGAGGGGGTACGCAGTTTCATAGTTGTCTCTCCCAGACATGTTTTCAGGGAGAATTAGAAAGTAAGTTCATTAAGCGCAACTTAATTTGGGCAATCCTTGTCGAATGTTGCTGTTGCTGTAGCAAAAATGGAACGATCCTAAGCCTCTTCGTGCTCGCGCTGGCGCTTATCACTGGCTGCGGCGAGCAGCTCGCTCTCTATTTCGGCGAGACGTTCTGGCGCGGTGATTTTCGCCCCGGTTAGGTCCGTGACGTAAAACGTATCCGCCGCACTTTCGCCATAGGCGGTGATATGTGCAGATTGCACGATTAAGTTGGCTTTATACAAAGCGTGGGCAAGCCGGTTTAAAAGTGCAGGCCGGTCGCGCGCTGTCACTTCGATCACAGTGAAGTTGTTGGAGGCCGAATTGTCGAAATTGACGCTCGGCGCTACAGCAAAGGCCTTGGCGCGCGAATGCGAAAGTGGGCGTGCGGCGAGTTTGGGGACCAGCTCAATATTCGCCATCAACGCATCGCTGATGCCCTTTTTCAAACGGGCGATCTGGCTCTCTTCGCTAAAGGGCATAGCGTGCATGTCCTGCACCAGGAAATTGTCGATTGCATAGCCATTCATCGCGGTGTGAATCCGGGCGTCGATGATGTTTGCACCTGCCAGATGCATCCCGCCCGCCATGCGATAGAACATGCCCGGATGGTCCGGTCCAATCACGCTCACCAGCGTTGCCCCGCGTTCTTCATCAACGTCGCAATGGATCGACAGGGGGTTTGTCCCTCTCTGAGCGGCCTCAAACTGGATGAGGTTCTTGGCGATGATGTCTTCGGGTTCGGCGACCCAATAGGCATCGCCCAGCATCTCGCCGAATTCCTCAACCAAATGTGCTTGTTTGCCGAGAATTTCGGCGGTGTCTTCTTTCTTCGCCTGTACCCGCTCGGCACGCCCGGTGCGTTTGTGGCCCAGCCGCAATCGCTCCTGCGCGGCGTCATAAAGCTCGCCCAAAAGCTGGCCTTTCCAGCTGTTCCAGGTGCCTGGCCCAACCGCGCGGATATCGACTGCGGTCAGGATCGCCAGATTGCGCAGGCGATCAACGGTTCTGACCTCGCCGACAAAGTCTTCAATCGTCTTGGGGTCGGTAAGGTCGCGTTTCTGCGCGGTTGAGCTCATCAAAAGATGTTGCAGGACCAGCCATGCGACAAGCTCGGTTTCCTTCGGCGTCAATCCAAAACGCGGGCACAGCTTGCGCGCCACCTCCGCGCCCAAAATCGAGTGATCGCCGCCGCGACCCTTGGCAATATCGTGCAGCAAAACGGCGACATACAAAGCGCGGCGCGAGGCGACTTTGTGGATCTGTTTGGTCGCGCGTGGGTGGTCGGCTTCGAGCAGGCCGCGTTCAATCTGACTGGTGAGACCAATCGCGCGGATCGTGTGCTCATCGACGGTGTAGTGGTGATACATGTCGAATTGCATCTGCGCATTGACCCGGCCAAAATCGGGCACGAAGCGTCCGAATACACCCGCCTCATTCATCCAGCGCAAAGCTGTTTCCGGGTCATTGCGCCCGCCGAGCAATTGGAGGAACAAGGTGTTGGCCCGCGGGTCCTTGCGCACGGCGCGGTCGATCAATTTCGTGTCTCGGTTCGCTTGACGCATGGTCTCTGGGTGGATTTCAAGACCTTCGGCCTCTGCGACCTGAAACACCTCTATCAATCGCACAGGATCATCGGCGAACCACTTGTCGCCAGGCGCCTTGATCCAGCCCCCTTCGGCGACATAGCCTTTGACGCTGCGCGGTTTGGATTTCCATCCAGCGAAGAAGCCACCGCGTGGGCGCTTCCGGGCAAATTCTTCGTCTAGATGCGCTAGGAACACGCCGGTCAGGCTGCCCACGCGCTTGGCCTGCATGAAGTAGAATTGCATGAAGCGTTCGACCGCGCTCTTGCCGGGACGATCAGCGAAATTCATGCGCTCTGCGACTTGTCGTTGCAGGTCGAATGTCAGGCGGTCCTCTGCCCGGTCGGTGAGCACATGCATGTGGCACCGCACGGCGAGTAAGTACCCTTCGGCTCTGCGAAAACTGCGATATTCGGCGCTGGTTAAAAGGCCAACGCCGACCAGATCGGCGGCTGTCTCTACACCATGGATGAACTTGCCGATCCAATAAAGCGTTTGGAGGTCGCGAAGCCCCCCTTTGCCGTCTTTGATATTGGGTTCAACGACATAGCGGCTGTCGCCCATCCGCTTATGCCGCGCATTGCGTTCTTCCAGTTTCTCGGTGAGGAATTGGCGCTCATTCCCGCTTGCGACCTCGCTCCAAAACCGCTGACGCAACTCATCATAGACATCCTGATCACCCCAGATCAGCCTACTTTCCAGCAAGGCGGTGCGAATGGTCAAATCATCCTTTGCCATCCGCATTGTATCACCGATTGTGCGGCTGGAATGGCCCACTTTCAGCCGCAGATCCCACATGAGATACAGCATCGCCTCAATCACTTGCTCACACCAAGGTGAGCGTTTCATCGGGGTGATAAAGGCAATGTCGACGTCGGAATGCGGGGCCATTTCGGCGCGCCCATATCCGCCCACCGCCAGCACTGCGAGCCGTTCTGCCGTAGTGCGATTGCCAGCGGGATAGACGAAACCGGTGACGTAATCATGGATCACCCGCACCAATTGATCAGTCAAAAAGGCATAGCCATGAGTGATCTCATAGCCCGCAGCAGGCTTGTCAATCAGGCGACTCTCCAGCTCACTGCGACCGCCCGCCAATGCCTCTTGCAACAGGTCAAGGATCGCTGGGCGCGCAGCATCGCCCTGATCGCTCGCGAGAGCGGCAATTGCGCTAGAAAGCTCACGCCGATTGATAATCGCGCGTTGGCGGGGAACGCGCCGACTGGGCAAGCTCCAGTCAGTCATCGCGTTCCCTTCCTAAAATGTCCGCGCACCCGAATTTCAGGCGGCGGAGAGCTTTGCTGTGTAGGCCTCACGCAGAGACTTCTTGTCGATTTTCTGCGTGCCAAGGCGTGGGAGAACTTCATCGGTTACCCAGATATGCTCTTCGAGAGGAACCTTGAAGGGGGCAATCCGCGACAATAGGAATTCGCGCAAAGCGCCGCCTTCCATCGCATCACGGCCCTCTTTGACGCGGAAGATCGCGGCCGGCACTTCGCCCATGCGATCATCAGGCAGGCCAAAGACTGAACACTCCGCAATATCGTCATGCGCATAGACGGCGTCTTCAACTTCGATGCAGGAGATGTTCTCGCCGCCGCGGATAATAATGTCCTTCTTACGGTCGACGATGTAGAGATATCCGTCTTCGTCGAGATAGCCCAGATCGCCGCTGCGGAAGAATTGGTCCTCGGTAAAGGCTTTGCGCGTGGCCTCTTCGTTGTTCCAATAGCCGAGGAAATTGGCGACTGTGCGAATGCAAACCTCGCCCACATCGCCTTGCGCCAATTGGTTGCCGTCATCATCAAGGATGGCGACTTCGACGAGAGGCTGTGACGCTTTGCCGGTGGAGCCGGGCTTCGCCATGTAGTTCTCATTGAAATTGCCGCAACCGACCGCATTGGTCTCGGTCAAGCCATAGCCAAGCAGCGGGAACCCTTTGGGGAATGCTTCTTTGATTTTGGTTACATGCTCCAATGGACGCGGCGCGCCGCCAGCGGCGAAACTGCGGCATGCAGACAGGTCGTATTGATCCTTGTTCGGATGCGTTGCCATCTCGTAACTCATCAGAGGCACACCGACGAAATAAGTGACCTTTTCTGTGTCCATGAGACGCAGAGCTTCCTCTGCATTCCATTTGGGCATCAGCACCAATTTGCGCGCAATAGCATAGGATTGCAGGAACAACGGCACTTCGCCCGTCACATGGAACAACGGGACAGCGACAAGCGCGCTGGGCTGTGCGCTGACATCTTCGCCCTGGCTTTCCAGCAACACTTTGGCCATCGCGCTTTGTGCGACATAGCTCATGACGCCGGCGACAACGCCGCGATGGTCAGAATAGGCACCCTTGGACTGACCGGTGGAACCCGATGTGTAGAGGATGGTCGCCAAGTCATCTGCGGTAAGCACGCCGAGCATTTGCATGGCGACACTGGTCGCCGGATCGGCAGGCGGCGCCCATACATTCGCAAGACCCTGTGCCGGAGCGGTGTGCTCAATCATGATCAGTTTTGCGGGATGGTCGGTGCCCTCCAGCCGCGCCGCGCGGCCCGCATCGGCCAGCACCAGTTCGCATTCGGCGAGGCGGATGCCATAGGCGAGCTCGTCGCCTGACCAGAAACCGTTGAGCAGTGTCACGCAGCCGCCAGCCATAGCGATGCCCATGTAGCCGATCATCCAATTGGCCGAATTGCGCGCGGCAATCCCAACCCGATCACCTTTTTTCATGCCATGCTGTGTTGCCAGACTCTCTGCCACGCACATTGCGGCGGCATATGTCTGACCAAAGGTCATCCGGATCTCGCCGTCGACGATGAACGGCACATCCTTATGCTCATTGCAGAAATGCGCGAAATAATGCGCCATTGTGGGCGGAGCGACCGTAAAGGCGGGCATGTCGACGCCGTGGCGCGCAAAGGGCGTGGTGTGAAATGGCTGACCTTCTTTGGTCATTTGGGCCATGATCGCATCAAGCGCAGTGTCCAGCTGAGTGGGCATGCGGTGTTCTCTCCTTCGTCTCACCCTGTGATCGGGCGGTTGTTTTAACAGGCTTTGCCTAACGGGGGGCAATGAACTGAATGTGTGCCAGCGACTGCCAAGGCTTTCCCCAAAACCTTCGCTGTGCCAATAGCGTTCCCACGCGGCGTAAGCTGCGCGGGATGCAAGACGTTTACTAAGAGGTTCAACTCGTGCTGTCACTACTTGCTGCAAGCGGCGGCGCTGCAGACCCGATATTCTGGTCCGATCTGGGGCTGAGGCCCTATCTGTTTGACATTGGTGGGTTTCAGCTGCGTTATTACTCGCTGGCCTATTTGATCGGCGTGATATTTGCCTATTGGCACACGTCCAAAATGCTCAAGGCACCTGGTGCGCCCATGGCGCAGCGCCATGCAGATGACCTTTTCTTCTATTGCACACTCGGTGTGATTCTCGGCGGTCGGCTGGGATACGCGGCGTTTTATACCGGTGGTGAGACCGGCATCCCCAGCGCCTTCACCGATTTCTCCGGCGATGGTTTCGTCTCGTGGAAGCTGCTCAGAATGTGGGATGGCGGCATGTCGTTCCATGGCGGATTGCTGGGCGTGTTGGCGGCAATCGGGTTCGTGTCGATGCAGGGTAAGCTCTCTTTCCTGCGCGTGTGCGACTATATCGCCGTAAATGTGCCGATGGGTATGTTGTTGGGGCGGCTTGCCAATTTCAACAATGGCGAATTGTGGGGCCGGGTAACCGATGTTCCTTGGGCCATGGTGTTCCCAGACGGGCGAGCCGGTGATGAAGCGCGCCATCCAAGTCAATTGTATCAAGCAGGTCTTGAAGGATTGCTGTTGCTGGTCGTCCTGATGTTCCTCTTTTGGAAGACCAATGCGCGGTATCGCCCCGGTCTTTTGGTGGGTGTTTTTACGCTCGGAATGGGCCTTGCGCGGTTTATTAACGAATTTTTCCGTGAACCTGATGCACAACTTGCTGACTTTGCAGCACGAACCGGTCTATCGATGGGGCAATGGCTCACAATACCGCTGATCTTGATTGGATTGATTGTCACGCTTTACGCCGTGACGAGGAAACCCGTGGGAACGGGCGGTCAGACGGCGCCAGCGACCTAGGCACGATCACATTACGAACTGAGCGGTGCTCGCCGCTGCGTCTGGTTGAACCGGACGGGACGACGACGGTTGTGCCGCTCGACGATGTGGCGGCGGATCGGTCCGAGGATGTTGCGAAAGCTAAGGTTGCTGAAGCTGCTCGGCTGAAAGCGGAAGCTGACGCGAAGGCTAAAGCAGAGGCTGAAGAACTGGCGCGCCTAGAGGCAGAGGCCAAAGCACTGGCAGAGGCCAAAGCTCTCGAAGAGGCGAAGGCAGAAGCCGCCGCCAAAGCCAAGCGCGAAGCCGAAGAGAAGGCCCGCCTCGCAGCAGAAGCGAAAGCGAAGAAAGAGGCCGAGGAAAAGGCCAAAGCTGAGGCGGCAGCGAAGGCAAAGGCGGAGGCTGAAGAGAGGGCGAAAGAGAAAGCCCGTCTTGAAGCTGAGGCGAAAGCCAAGCGCGAAGCTGAGGAGAAGGCACGCGCCAAAGCAAAGGCGGCAGCTGAGGCCAAAGCTAAGAAAGAAGCCGAAGAAAAGGCCAAGGCGGCCGCGCAAGCCAAGCGTGAAGCGGAGGCCAAAGCGAAACGCGAGGCGGAGGCAAAGGCCAAGGCGGAAGCCGCGGCAAAAGCCAAGGCCGAAGCTGAAGCAAAAGCCAAGGCGGAAGCGGAGGCCAAAGCGCTCGCCGCAGCCGCAGCCGCTGCCAAAGCGAAAGCTGAGGCGGAGAAAAAGGCGAAGGCAGAAGCCGCCGCTAAGGCAAAAGCTGAGAAGAAGGCGAAAGCTGACGCTGAAAAGAAGGCCAAGGCCGAAGCTGCTGCCAAAGCCAAAGCGCAGGCCGAAGCAGAGGCCGCCGCTGCGGCGAAGGCCAAGGAAGAGGCGGAAAAGCTGGCTGCTGAACAGGCTGAGGCCGAAAAAGCCGCAGCAGAGGAAGAGGCCGCCAAGCTCGCCGCTTCAAAAGCCAAAGACCTTGGCAAAACTTTCCGCCGCCTGATCCGCGAAACCGGCCCGATCAGCCTGGCGCACTATATGGCAGAGAGCAACGCGCGCTATTACACCAGCCGCGATCCGTTGGGTGAGGATGCCGATTTCATCACGGCTCCTGAAATCAGCCAGATGTTTGGTGAGCTAATCGGATTGTGGTTCGCCGATCTGTGGGTGCGGATGGGCGCGCGCAAACACATCCATTTTGTTGAGCTTGGGCCGGGTCGCGGGACACTCACCAAAGACGCGCTGCGAACCGCCGCGCGTTATGATTTCGATCCGAAGGTACACTTTGTTGAGACCTCGCCGGCTCTGCGCAAAATTCAGCTTGAGGCCTTTCCTGACGCCACGCATCATCATGACCTGTCGACCCTGCCCGATGATGCCCCACTACTGATAGTGGCAAACGAGTTCTTTGACGCGCTGCCGATCCATCAACTCGTGCGCTCTGCCGTTGGATGGCATGAACGCATGGTGGGCCTCGAAGGGGATGATCTGGCTTATGTCGCAGGGGACCAGCCGATGGATGCGATCGTCCCGCCAAGCTGGGCGCGCGCGTCGCAAGGGACAATGATCGAAACCAGTTCTGCGGCGAGCGCTATCATGACCGAGATAGCACAGCGTCTTAAAGAACAAGGAGGCGCGGCTCTCATTATCGACTATGGATCTCTTGAGCTGCGTGCTGGATCAACCCTTCAAGCAATCCGTGCCCATGAAAAAGTCGACCCGCTTGCTCATCCCGGCGAAGCGGACCTCACCGCGCATGTCGATTTTGAGCTGCTAAAGACCATATCTGAGCGTGAGGGGGCGGATGTGATGGGCCTCACTATGCAGGGCGACTGGCTCAGCAAGATGGGTATCGATGTTCGCCATGAGGCGTTGGAGCGCAAAAATCCCAATGAGGTGGATAAGCTGAAACGTCAGTATGACCGTCTGATGGGGGACAGTCAGATGGGCATGTTGTTCAAGGTTTTGGGCATTTGCGGGCGGCGCTGGCCGATTGGCGTCGGGTTTGACTGACCCTTGCTGTGCGCGGCGATGAGCGCGCCAACGCACAAAAAAGTAACCTTTTCCCGCCTTTGCGCGTAGTATCATTGGTACCACACGGGAGAGAACTGATGATCGCGCGCATTGTTTTGGGCTGCTTGACGGCGCTGACTGTATTCATGGTGAGCATGACCCCTGCGGCAGCAGCGGACTCCATCGCTGGCCGCTGGATCACCGAAGATCGCGATGCTGTGGTTGAGATTAAGCAATGCGGCAATGTCACCTGCGGCACGATTGCGCGGTTCCTGATCACTCCGCCCGATGGCGCGGATCAACGCGATATCTACAATCCCGAAACGCGTCTTCGCACTCGCCGCCTGCTCGGCCTGCCAATTCTAACCAATTTCCGCGAAGAGAGCGATTTGTGGCGCGGTCAGATTTATGACCCCAACACCGGTAAGACCTATCGCTCTGTCATCCGCCGCAAAAGCGCGACGACCATCGAAGTGCGCGGCTGTATCGGCCCATTTTGCCAAGCACAGACATGGCGGCGCGCGCGTTGATTGTTGCGCATCCCATCTGGGATGCGATGCCCTCGCTCATGCGACTCGTCGACCGTGCGGTCGCGATACAACCGATTGGTGGATTCATAGGCCGAGTGTTTCGGCCAACCGCGCCGCTGCGTCTTTGGGGCTGAGTTTACCTTCGCCTTCGCGGTCGACCGCATAGTTCGCCTCGCGCATGGCCTCTACTGATATTGCCCCGATCAGAGGTTCTAGTGCGCGTGCTATCCCCTCATCCTCAGCAATGCGCGGGGACAACATCAGCATTGCATCATAGCTGGGCAAAGCTTCACGCGGATCGTCGAGCACCACCAGCCGATCTGCCGCGATCCTCCCGTCCGAAGTGTAGGCGCTGATCACATCCGCTTCGCCTGAACGAAGGGCGTTGTACATGAAAGTTGGCGAGAAATTGCGGGTCTCACCAAAGCGCAGTCCATAGGTATCGCGGACCGCAATCCACTCCGGGCGCTCAAAGAATTCCGGATCACCGCCGACGGTCAATTGCGGACCGAACGGCACCAACTGTTCGAGCGAGGTAACACCCAATTCCTCAGCCCGATCCGCGCGCATCGCAAAGGCATAGGCGTTTTCAAAGCCCAGCCGCCCAAGCACGCGTACGCCAGTATTCTCGCGCTCCCAGTCGGCGATGGTCTGATACATCACTTCGCGGCCCGGATTGTCGGTCCGCTCCAGCTCATTGGTCCAGATTGTTCCAGTGTAATCGACCGAGATATCGATGCTGGAGGAGGCAACCGCGCTGTGCACCACAGCCGATCCCAGCCCATCGCGATATTCAACGGAATAACCCGCCTTCTCAAGCTGGGAGCCGATCAATTGCGCAAGGATATATTGCTCGGAAAACTGCTTGGAGGCGATGATGATTGTGTCGTCATCGTCCCCGTCCGCTTGATAGACGAGCGCTCCGATCACTCCCAACGCCACTGCCACAATCCCTGCGCCATATTGCCAGCGATTGCGCTTTGCAAAACCGTTTTCGACTATGCCCAATAGTGCATCGACCACCAATGCGAGCCCGGCGCTTGCAATGCATCCGGCCACCACCAGAGCCCAGTTTTGGGTCTGCAATCCGGCGAAAATTGGATCGCCTAAGCTGGGCTGTCCGATGGTGGTCGCAAGTGTCGCTGCGCCTATGGTCCAGACACTCGCGGTGCGGATGCCAGCCATGACGAACGGCGCGGATAGCGGCCCTTCGACCAAGGTCAGTTTTTGCCAACTTGTCATGCCGACGCCGTCTGCCGCCTCCAGCACGCCGGGGTCGAGATTGGCCTGTGCTGTCACCGCATTGCGCAGGATCGGCAGCAGCGCATAGAGTGCAAGAGCCAGCAAGGCGGGCAGGAAGCCAAGAGTTGGCAAATCCTCTCCGAAAACCCCTCTCAAAGATAGGAGGATCGGGAAAAACAAAGCGAGCAATGCAAGCGCAGGAATGGTCTGCACAAGGCTCGCAAAACCCAGAGCAACGCGTGCAACATTCTGCGAACGGGACGCCCAAACGGCCAAAGGAAGCGCGACCAGAATGCCCAACCCAATCGCGCTGGCGGCGAGCACAATGTGAGCGGCGAACTTATCACCCAACTCGAGCAGGATCTCGAAAATCTCGCTCATGATGAACCCTCGGGTCGTTCCATAAAGGCGAGCTTTTCCGCCTGCTGGCGTGGAACTGCGACAAGGCTCTGGGCGATTTCCCCACCCTTTCCATCGAGCAGCTCGCGCGGTGTTTCATCGGCGACCAATTCGCCAAAAGACATCACCATCACGCGGTCTGCCAACAACAGCGCCTCTGCCATATCATGCGTCACCATGATTGTGGTGAGGCCTAATTTCTCATGCAGTTCGCGCACTTTCACGCCCAAGGCATCGCGTGTAATCGGGTCGAGCGCGCCAAAGGGTTCATCCATGATCAACAGCTCAGGATCACCCGCCAATGCCCGCGCAACGCCAACGCGTTGGCGCTGACCACCAGACAGCTCATCAGGCATTCGGCGGGCCATGTCCGGCTCTAACTCAACCAAAGTCAGCAGCTCTGCAATGCGCCCATCGGAGAGTGTCTCGCCCGCAAGCCTTGGACCGATAGCGATGTTCTCACCGACGGTGAAATGCGGGAAGAGGCCGATCCCCTGAAACACATACCCGACCCGGCGGCGCAGCTTCGATTGTTTAAGCGTCGTCACATCTTCGCCGCCAAACAGCACACGCCCGCCGCTGGGTGTGACCAGCGTGTTGACCATTTTGAGCAATGTCGATTTGCCAGACCCTGACGTTCCGACCAGTGCGACAAAGCTACCGCGATCGATAATGCAGGACACTCCGGCAACAGCGGTCACTTCACCATAGCGGCGCTCTGCCTGATCAAAGGTTAGGATCGCGCGGTCGGCGCTGTGCGATGATGCGGATGCTGTGATGGATTGCCCCTAAGAATTATCGATTGCAGATTAGCCTAAGAGGCAATGGCGCAAGAGCCAAGGGTTCATGCGGCTTTACTGCGAGAGGCGTTCCGAAGGGATGGTGATCTCGCTCACCAATCCATCTTCGCGCCAATCATGGACGATCGCGCCGCCTAACTGGTGCTCCACCGACATTTTGACTAGCCGCGAACCAAAGCCTGTATCTGTTGGCTTTTCAGCAGGCGGACCGCCCCTCTCGCACCATCCGATAACAACGCTATCCTGCGCGCGCGCGACGTTGATTGTGACTGTGCCTTCGGCGACGCTTAATGCGCCATATTTGGCCGAATTTGTCGCAAATTCATGGAAAACCAGCGCCAGCGGAGTCGCTGATCGCGCACCAATTGTGATCGCATCATCGCCGTTGATCGAAACCGCGCTTTGGCCCGGAGCGCCATAAGGTGCCATCAGAACGCTCAGCAGTTCTTTGAGCGTGTCGCTGTGATCGCCATCAATTTTAAGCGCAAACTCTTGTGCCCGCGAAAGCGCGCGAATGTGGTCCGAAAGGGTGTTCGCAAAGCCTCGGAGCGTTGGATCTTTGCCCGCATGCAAAATCACCAATCCATTGATGACAGAGAACACATTCTTGATCCGATGCGCCAATTCTCCGGCCACCAGTTCGCGTTCCTGCGATATGCGGTATCGGTCATGGATGTCAGTCAGCGTGCCGAACCAGCGCGCGGTTTCAGGATCATCGGTCGAGGGAACTGCCCGCGATATCACCCAACGATATCCGCCATCCGCCTGTTTCAATCGCCATTCGTCTTCAAAGAAGCTGGCGGTGGTCATGGCGTTTTCAAACTTGACCAAAGTGGCCTCGAAATCTTCCGGGTGGATGACGTCGCGCCAATCATCGACACTGCGCAGCGCAGAGCGACCGGTGACTTCGGTAAAGCGGGCGTTGAAGTAATCCCACACGGGACCGGGCGCTGCCGACCATGCAATATCGGGGACGCTGTCGAGCATGAATTGCAGGCGATCCGCGCTCTGCTGTAGCTCAGCATTGGCGGCATTCGCCTGACGATGGGCATGCAGACGGTGCATCACGGCCTGTGCCAAAACGGCCAGACCCTCGCGCTGAAACTCACTCAGCGGAGCATCGCGCGATTGCGTGTCGGTGACGCACAGAGCGCCCAGCGAGGCCCCTTCTTCAGAGATCAGCGGCGCGCCGACATAATAGCGGACATTCGCTTCACCTGTGACAAGCGCGAATTGGGCAAAGCGGGGGTCGGCGGTGGTGTCGAGCACTTCGAACAGGTCCGGCTCCAGCATGGCATGTGCGCAAAAGCTGGTCGAACGCGGAGTTTCGGTTTCGCTTAATCCGGCGCTGGCGATAAATCGCTGATGCTCGGCTTCGACCAAGCTCACAGCCGCGCTACCGGCGCCGCATAATTGGGCAGCGAACCTAGTGATACGGGCCAATTCCGGGTCGCCAGCCAATGCATGCGCGTCAAAGCGGGCAAGCGCAACGAGCCGTTCCGCCTCGCTATACACACGCGATGCCGCGGCTTCGCGTGCCGCTCCAGTGCTAGGCTCGTCATTGGTCATCGGTCCGCTCCTTGCATGGCGCTCCAGAGGTATCCTTGGCCGCTCCCATACAGCAGAGTGAGGCTCAAACAACAGGATAAGACGCGCTCAAACCGATGCGCAGCCTATTGGCGCATCGCCTTTAATGTTGCTAGGCTGCGCAACAATCAAAGCCTTGTGGCCTCATGCAGATTCTCACCCGAAAGACAGCTCCTATGCGCGCGACCCCCGACTTCGACTTCCAGCTTGGCGAAAGTGCACAAATGATCCGGGAGAGCATTGGCCGCTTTGCCGATGAGCAAATCGTGCCACTGTCTGACCGGATTGACCGCGAGGATTATTTTCCGCGCGCTGAACTTTGGCAGGCTATGGGTGAGCTCGGGCTGCATGGGATCACGGTTGATGAAGCCGATGGTGGGCTGGGTCTGGGTTATCTGGAACATGTGATCGCGGTTGAGGAAGTGAGCCGCGCGAGTGCTTCGCTGGGCCTGTCCTATGGGGCGCATTCCAACCTGTGCATCAATCAGATCCGCCGCTGGGGCAATGATGAGCAGCGCGCGAAATACCTCCCCGGTCTGATCAGCGGAGAGCATGTCGGATCGCTCGCCATGTCGGAGGTCTCTGCCGGATCAGACGTCGTTTCAATGAAGCTCAAGGCCGAAGCCGTGCAAGGCGGCTATGTCCTCAACGGCACCAAATTCTGGATCACCAATGCGAGCGAGGCGGACACGTTGGTCGTTTATGCCAAGACCGACGGTAACGCCGGATCGCGCGGGATCACCGCTTTCCTGATCGAAAAGGGCATGCCGGGTTTCTCCATTGGACAGAAAATCGAAAAGGTCGGCATGAAGGGCTCTCCCACAGCAGAGTTGGTGTTCGACAATTGCGAAGTGCCCGAGGAAAACGTCATGGGTCCCGTCAATGGCGGCGTGGGCGTTTTGATGAGTGGTCTGGATTATGAACGCGTCGTTCTGTCGGGCATTCAACTGGGCATTATGCAGGCCTGTCTCGATACGGTGATCCCTTACCTTCGCGAACGGACGCAATTCGGCAAACCCATTGGCAGCTTTCAACTGATGCAGGCCAAAGTCGCCGACATGTATGTCGCGCTGCAATCGGCGCGCGCCTATACCTATGCTGTGGCAAAGGCGTGTGATGAGGGCCACACAACCCGCTTTGACGCAGCGGGCGTGATCCTGTTGTCGAGCGAGAATGCCTTTAAAGTCGCGGCGGAAAGCGTGCAGGCATTGGGCGGCGCGGGCTACACGCTCGATTGGCCGGTGGAGCGTTATATGCGCGACGCAAAGCTGCTGGATATTGGCGCGGGCACAAACGAAATTCGCCGGATGTTGATCGGGCGCGAATTGATTGGGGCGGCTGGATGAGCCTAGTCACTCGGCTCTTCGGCTCTGGCCGCAAGCCCGAGCCGATCATCACGCTCGAAGTTGAAGGATTACCTGTCCAAGAGCAGCCCGATCTAGAGACTGTTCGGGCGGCTGTTCTTGGCCTTTCGTATCCTCGTCCCACTTTCCTGTGTCTTACTCATAAAAACGGTGACTATCTGCAAGTTGTCGGGACACGTCCGTGGTGCCGGATCGAAAGGCGAACGCAGAACCCGCTCAACCACGAATGCGCATTTCAAGACACACCCAAGCCCAAATTTGTGGATGGCGTGCCGCTAAATTCTGGAGCCGGCGAGATAATTATGGCGCATGATGAGTGGTTTCTGCTCAAACATGCCGCTGATATCTTCGCCGCATTTTTTGCCCGCAGCGACTTTCCTACCTATCTGCAATGGCGATCCATGAACGCGATGTTTGAATAACGAAAGGAGGTGGCTGATGCCTGTTTATATGATTTCTCGCATGACCATCCATGACCGCGCGCAATACGATAAATATGAAGAGCGCTTCATGGATATCTTCGAAAAGTTCGAAGGCAAAATGTTGAGTGTGGACGAAGAGCCTCAGGACCTTTCCGGAAAATGGAATGCGACGCGTTCGGTTCTGATGGAGTTTCCGGACAAGCCCAAGCTGTTCGCGTGGCTGACATCACCAGAATATCAGGAAATCGGCAAATTTCGCGATGCCGGCAGCACCGGCGAAGCGATTATCGTGAAGGGTTTTGAGCCGGATGGAGTGTCTGGCAGCTGATGCCTAGCATCGCCAAGATTATCTGGAGCGTTGGTTTCCTGATCGGCACCACCACGCATGTATTCGACATCGCCCTAGGCGGCTGGCTACCCTATGATTTCCGCCCAATGCCGTTCAACATCTATTGGACGAGCCTCGTCTTCTTAGATCCGCTTGCCGCGCTGCTGATCTGGCTGCGAGAGCGTTGGGGCGTTGTCCTTGGCGTCGTAATCATGGCGTCCAATGTGCTGGTGAATGGCTACACCGCCTTTGTCGCGGGCTATGAGGAGTTTTATTTCAGCTTCGCCTTGCAAAGCGCCTTCGCCGCATTTGTATTTTTCGCCGCATCGGAGCATTGGCGAGGCTCACGCACACAATCAGAGGCGTCATGACAGCACCCATACTGACTTCGAAATTGGATCGCGAAAGCCCCGCTGCGAAAGCCAGCTTTGCGCACAACACGGCGCTCGCTCAGGATTTGCGCGCCACCGTTTCGCAGGTCGCACTCGGCGGGCCAGAGCGGTCGCGCGATCGGCATGTGTCGCGCGGGAAGCTGCTTCCGCGCGAACGGGTTGAGCGCTTGCTTGATCCGGGATCGCCGTTTCTTGAGATTGGTCAGCTGGCCGCGAATGGGATGTATGAGGGCGATATCAACGCGGCCTCGATCATTTGCGGGATCGGGCGGGTCTCGGGCCGTCAGGTGATGATCGTGTGCAATGATGCGACGGTTAAAGGCGGTACCTATTACCCCATGACGGTGAAGAAGCATCTTCGCGCGCAGGAAATCGCCCAGGAAAATGGTCTCCCATGCATCTATCTGGTCGATAGCGGCGGCGCGAACCTGCCGCATCAGGCAGAGGTGTTCCCTGATCGCGATCACTTTGGCCGGATATTCTTCAACCAAGCCAACATGAGCGCGCTGGGTATTCCTCAGATCGCCTGCGTCATGGGTTCTTGCACCGCTGGCGGGGCCTATGTCCCTGCGATGAGTGACGAGACTGTGATCGTGCGCAATCAGGGTACGATCTTCCTCGCCGGACCACCGCTGGTGAAAGCGGCGACGGGCGAAGAGATCACCGCGGAGGATCTGGGCGGCGGAGATCTGCACGCCAAGAAATCGGGCGTGGTCGATCACTTGGCGGAAAATGACGAACACGCGCTCACCATTGTGCGCGATATCGTCAGTCAGCTGGGCGCGAACACGGCTGCGGCAAAGGACATTGCACTCAAAGACCCTCGCCCACCTAAGTTTGATGCCGACGACCTCTATTCGATCATTCCCGACGATGTGCGCGCACCCTATGATGTGAAAGAGGTGATCGCGCGGCTGGTCGACGGGTCAGAATTTCACGAGTTCAAAGCGCATTATGGATCGACGCTTGTCTGCGGTTTTGCGCATATTTGGGGCATGCCGGTCGCTATTTTGGCCAATAATGGCGTATTATTCTCCGAAAGTGCGCAAAAAGGCGCCCATTTCATCGAGCTCGCCTGTCAAAGGCGCATTCCGCTCCTCTTTCTGCAAAATATCAGCGGCTTTATGGTCGGCGGGAAATACGAAGCGGAAGGCATCGCCAAACACGGTGCAAAGCTGGTGACGGCAGTAGCCACCGCTACTGTGCCCAAAATCACAGTGGTCGTCGGCGGATCGTTTGGGGCAGGCAATTACGGGATGGCTGGCCGCGCGTATTCTCCGCGCTTCTTGTTCACATGGCCCAATGCCCGGATCAGCGTGATGGGCGGCGAACAAGCCGCCTCTGTGCTGGCAACTGTGCACCGCGATGCGGATAAATGGTCGGATGAGGAAGCCGAGGCGTTCAAAGCCCCTATCCGCCAGAAATACGAAGACGAAGGCAACCCCTATTACGCCACCGCGCGTCTATGGGATGATGGGGTAATTGATCCCGTGCAGACCCGCGACGTGCTGGGATTGGCCTTTGCCGCGACACTAGAGGCTCCGATTGCCGAACGCCCGGCGTTTGGTGTGTTCCGGATGTGATGTGGCGGCAGCCCCTCCCTGCGTCCATTGAGCGTTTTCAGAATTCTGGTGGTGCGCTGGAATATTCCGTGTTTCTTGGTGATTGCAATGGGTTGGAAACCCATCGCCGCGCCATTGATGCGCACCTCACCAATGCGGCGATCGCGGCTGATCACGACGATACATGGACACTACCGGCGGACCAAGCCACCTATCTGCAAACTCTTGAAGAACGCGAATTAACGCCCGAGCAGTTCTTCGGCGACTCCTGTGACCCTGTTGATCGCATGTTAATTCGCCAAGGCAGCGGAGACGTGAAGGGCTTGGGCAGGCTTACCAATCCACGCTATGGCACGCTCTATGGGCGTAAGTTTGGCTCTTGGGGCTTTGGTGTGCCGGGCCATAAACAGGCGGGCCAGTATGCGTTTGCTTTTGCTCAACCTCCTTATTCGCTTCGGATGAGTCTTGAGGAGACGCAAAGCTGCTTTTCGGCGATCAATGATGTGATCTTACCAGCGGGTGAGCCCGCCGTGATCTTCGATTGGAGCGCTAAAGACCTCGTCCCGCTTGATCCCTATTTCGAAGCAGGTGCAGAATGGTGGGGGATGTTCCTTTTTACGATCCACCATCCAAGTTTGTCGCAAATGATCGTAATCTCTGGCTCTTCGACGGATTAATCCCCCGCCCCTTTGCTTTCGTAGCTGTTAGACCTTACCTATCGGGAAGCGCGGCCTTGGGAGAGAGAACGCTTGCAACATAATGAAACTCGCGATGTCGGCTTGCTGTCGCGCCTTGTGAACCGGATCATTTTGCTCATCTACCGGCTAAGGGGCTGGAAGATTCAGGAGCGCTTTCCGGTTGAGGTTAAGAAGTGTGTGATCGCGGGCGCGCCGCATACCTCGAATTGGGACTTTGTGTTCTTTGCAGGCGCCACTCACGACGAGAAAGTGCAGCCCAACTTTATGGGTAAACACACCCTTTTCGAAGGGATTATGCGCAATTTCATGCTCGACATGGGCGGCATCGCCGTGGACCGGTCCAAAAAGGGCGGCACGATTGAGCAACTTAAGGACGAATTTGACAGCCGCGAAGAATTGAACCTGGTGATGGCATGCGAGGGCACTCGCAAATCTGATGGCAAGTGGAAATCAGGCTTTTACAACATAGCCAAGGCAGCAGGCGTGCCCATCGTCCTCGCTTATGCGGACAATGATAAACGCACGATCGGTTTTAGCTCGCCCATGATGCCTAGTGGGAATTACGGCGAGGACTTGCTCAAAATCGCCCAATGGTTCCGATCAAAAATCCCTGATCTGGAGCGCTATAAAGTGCTCGAACAACAGGCAAAGGACATCATCGCCGGGCGTAACGATATCTGAGCAATGGCCGCTTATCGTCTTGCGAGAACCCGTCGCAGATAATTTGGAAGATATGTCTTTAAGCCTCGGCCTGACACCCCTATCTATGGCGGGAGTTCAGGAGGACGACCCCGATGCCTTTGAGCGAAGAAACGCGGATTGCCGAACGTAAGCGGATCGCAGCGATGGTGATCGAGCTGGTTCAGACGCGTGGAACCGAAATTTCATTTGCTACCGCTCAGCTTGAAAGCGGCCTTTCGCGCGCGCGTTTTGAGCTGCTGTTTGCGGATTATGACGACCTGTTCGATTGCATCGCCGAAAGCTGGCTTGCCCCGCATATGCAGGTGATGGAAGAAGTGCTGAGCACCGATCTCCCCTCTGTGCGCAAAATGTACGAATTCATCCGCCGCCGCTTTGTGATCTCGCGCGATCGGTATCGCGAAGACCCCGACAACTTCACCATGATTTGTGAGATGGGCGCGGCCAATTTTGAGCGCGTGCGTTCGTATGTCGATCTGGCCGATCACTATATGTGCGAAATTATCGTGGAGGCGCAGGCCGATGGATATTTCGCCGGGATGGAGATTGATGAGACGCTGTCGCTGATCAATCAGATGGTCACCAATTACACTTTGCCAGACGCGCTGATACATCTTGGTGACAAGGTCACTGAAGAGAAACTGGCGCGGATTGTCGACACGATCTTTATCGGCCTATCCGCCGAAACCGGCGCAGAGGCGGGCGGAGTCAACACGATCCGGGTTGCGTCCTAACGCGAGTCGCTATCGTCCGATGTGCGTTTGAATTGCAGAACATTGGCGGGAAGCTTTGGCTTTGGTGCGATCCGATGTTTGTCTGACAGCGCGTATTTGAAACTCGCGCCCACCATCACCGCCGAAATCACAATGATCAGCGCCGCCCAAAACCAATGCGGCAGAAACAATGACGCCTCGATCTGACCGGTGTCTGACAGCATTTGTTGACCGCCAATCACCGCTTGCTCAGTGAACAAGTAGTTGAAATCACGCAGCATGCTCATTGCGCCGAGCAGACCCAAAAACTGCAAGGTGAAACGCACAATGCCGGGCGAGGCCTTCCACGCAATCAGCCCAATGCCCAGTCCCACCATAGGCAGAACTGCATAGCCTGTAACGGAGCGGACATAGATGATGACGGAGGCAAAGATCAGGCCCGACATCAACCACAGTGCCGGACGCCACATCCGCTCATGCGCACTGGCGAGGATTAGTGCGGCTCCAACCGCGCTGGGGGCCAAAGGCCCGCCAGCGGCGATCGCCGCGCGGCCAAAGGGCGACAAGTCATTCGCCACGAGGCTTTCGGCAACACCCGACCCGTTGGGAAAGATCATGAGTCGCTGAAATTCTTGACCCAGCATCATTGCGGTAAGGCCATGGCCCATCTCGTGAAACCATGTGGTGAGGATCGCGAATGGGTAAATCAGATACGTGCCGAGCGGCAGAGACGGCAGCGCGATGACAATGAAACCGGCTAGGACCAGACGCCCAACCTGTTCGGCCTGACTGCCAGGCTTGACCATCGACTGAGGCACCTATGCCTCCTGCGTTTTGGAGGCTGCGTCATCGGGTTCGCGCACTTTGCCATCGGGGCCGACGCGGGTTCGATAGCGTTCCGCGGCCTCCTCATCCTCTGCGCGTTGTTCCTGCAGTATGGACCAGCTCGCAAGGAACAGCCCGGCGACGAGCGGCCCCAGTACGATCCCTGAGAACCCGGCGATGGATATCCCGCCAAGCGTTGTGACCAAGATGATCCAATCAGGAATACCTGTGTCGCGGCCGACCAGAATAGGGCGCAGAACATTGTCGACCGAACTGATGATGATGAACCCCGCGCCCAGCACAAAGATGCCGGTCCAAACTTCGCCAATAACGATCAACCAAATGCCCGCCGGCACCCAAACAAGCGCGGTGCCAACTGCCGGGATCAATGCGAGGATGGCCATCAACACGCCCAACAGCAACGGCGATGGGACGCCCGCTATCCAAAGCATGATCCCGCCCAATGTCCCTTGGATGAGGCCAACAACGCCGGACCCTTTGATCACGGCGCGCACGATGCCCAAGAACCGCTCCGCCAGACGGTCAGCGATATCGCGCTCAACCGGCGCGGAATGCAGAATGGTCTCACCAATCCGGGCGCCATCGCGCAGCAGGAAGAACAAGACATAGAGTCCGATACTAAAGCTCAGAACAAAGCCGAGCGCGCCGCTGCCAATATTGACGGCCTGCTGTGCGATAATCCCGGCGCTTTCGCCCAGAATGTTCTGCAGCCGCTCTTGCAGGACAGAGACATCGCTCCAGCCATTATCCTCGACCAATTGCTGTATGGTTGCGGGGAGTGAAGCATAGATGCTGTCGAAAGTCGCGGCCAAATCAATCGGATCGGCTCGCAGTGAATTGACGAGCCCAAGCATCTCACCTGCAACAATCGAGCCGATCCAAAGCGCGGGTAACAGCACCGCGACAAAGATGATCGACAGCGAAAGCGAGGCGGCCAGATTGCGGCGTCCGCGTGTCCGTTTCAACGACCATTTATAGAGCGGCTGAAACATAATCGCGGCCAACGAGGCCCACATAACAGGCCCGGCAAACGGCCAAGTGACCCATATGAACAGGAACGAGACACCCGCCAGCGCGAGCAAAAAGCTCCAATGTTCAAGTGCACTAGTGTCGTTGGGTTCCTGTTCTGACATGCCGCCTGATGTCGGGCTTTAACGCCCAAACATCAAGAGCTGATCAGACATCAAGGTTCGCCACATTCAACGCGTTATTCTGAATAAACTCGCGCCGCGGTTCGACCACATCGCCCATCAAGCGGGTGAAGATTTCATCGGTCACATCCGCATCTTCGACTTTCACTTGCAGCAGGATGCGGTTTTCCGGGTCGAGCGTCGTTTCCCACAATTGTTCCGGGTTCATCTCGCCAAGGCCTTTATACCGGCTGATCGCGAGGCCCTTGCGACCGGCCGCCAGCACTGCGCCTAGAAGCTGGGTCGGGCGGCTGATTGTGTCGTCAGCAACCAAGGTCACTGCGTCCGCAGCTTCCGCTTCAGTCTCAGTTTCAGGCTCTTCCTCTGCGACATCGGCGGCTTTCACCAATCGCACCGCGCCCGTATACGCGTCGGCTTGTGGGCCAGCGATGCTATGCAGTTTTTGCGCCTCTGTGCTGGTCAGAAAGCGGCCATCAATCTCGTGCACATCGGTCACACCGCGCCATTTGCGCGCGAGCTGCACTGTTCCGCTTTCAAGGATTGTCGCGCTCCATGTTGCATCGGAATCACCCGCTTGCAGGCGCTCTGCGGTTGCCGTCAGCGCGTCGGCGCGTGCGGTGTCTGAGATCGCCGGGTCAAGCGCGCCAGACAGCGCCATCTGCTCAATAATCGCAGAATCATAGCGGCGTGGAACAAAAGCGATCATGTTTTTGAGGCGCAATGCACTCTCGACCAGACCGCGCAGATCGTCCCCGGAGCGCGCTCCGCCGCCAGTTTCGAGCACACGCCCTTGAAGCCCGGCATCAACCAGATAGCGATCCAGCGCACCCTGATCTTTCAGGTAAACCTCGCTCTTGCCCTTTGCGACTTTGAACAAAGGCGGTTGTGCGATGAACAGGTGCCCCGCTTTCACGATCTCAGGCATTTGCCGATGGAAAAATGTTAGCAGCAATGTGCGGATATGCGCGCCATCAACATCAGCATCGGTCATTATGACGATCTTGTGATAGCGCAGTTTTTCAAGGTCGAATTCATCGCGGACACCGGTGCCCATCGCTTGGATCAGAGTGCCAACCTCTTTCGATGAAATGATCCGGTCGAACCGGGCGCGCTCTACGTTGAGGATTTTACCCTTGAGCGGCAGGATCGCCTGATACTGGCTGTCGCGCCCGCCTTTCGCGGAGCCGCCAGCGGAATCACCCTCAACCAGAAACAATTCAGCTTTAGTCGCGTCGCGTTCGCGGCAATCGGACAATTTGCCGGGTAGTGACGCGATGCTCATCGCGCCCTTGCGGCTCATTTCACGGGCGCGCTTTGCGGCTTCGCGAGCGGCGGCAGCGTCGATGATTTTCTGAATGATCGATTTCGCATCAGCCGGATTTTCCTCCAGCCAATCGTTCATCTTCTCACCCATCAACGCCTCAAGCGGCTGGCGCACTTCGGAAGAGACCAATTTATCCTTGGTCTGAGACGAGAACTTCGGATCGGGTAATTTGACGCTGACGATCGCGGTCAGTCCCTCACGCATATCTTCACCCGAAAGCGAGACTTTCTCTTTCTTCAAGAGGCCCGAACGGTCCGCATAATTGTTGAGTGTCCGCGTCAGCGCAGCCCGGAATGCGGCCAAGTGCGTGCCTCCGTCGCGCTGCGGGATGTTGTTGGTGAAGGTGAGGACGTTCTCGTAATAGCTGTCATTCCATTCCAGAGCGACGTCGATTGCGATACCGTCTTTCTCCGCTGAGACAGAGATAGGTTCCTGGATCAGCGCTTCCTTGTTCCGATCAAGGTACTTCACAAATGCAGCAATGCCGCCTTCGTAGAACAGGTCGTGCTCCTGAGGTTCCTCATGCCGTTTGTCGCGCAACAGGATGCGCACACCGGAATTGAGGAATGCGAGTTCGCGGTAGCGGTGCTCTAGCTTGTCGAAATCGTACTCAGTGACGTTTTTGAATGTGTCGTTTGAGTGGTGAAAGGTGACGCGTGTACCCTTCTTAAAGCCGTTCTCGTCAGGGTTCTGTTCAACCTTGGGTGCATCGCCGCGCACTTCCAAACTGTTGACCGCATCGCCGTGTTCAAAGCGCATCCAGTGCTCTTTGCCATCGCGCCAGATCACCAGCTCCAACCACTCAGACAGCGCATTCACCACCGAGACGCCCACGCCGTGAAGCCCGCCAGACACCTTGTAGGCGTTGTCATCAGAGGTGTTTTCAAACTTACCGCCAGCGTGCAGTTGGGTCATAATGACCTCGGCCGCAGAGACGCCTTCTTCTTTGTGCATGCCAACCGGAATGCCGCGTCCATTATCTTCCACCGAAACCGAGCCATCCGGGTTCAATTCGATCAAAACGAGGTCGCAGTGGCCCGCCAGCGCCTCATCAATCGCATTGTCGGAAACTTCGAACACCATGTGGTGCAGGCCTGAGCCATCATCGGTATCGCCGATATACATGCCCGGGCGTTTGCGGACCGCATCCAAGCCTTTGAGAACTTTGATGGAATCTGCGCCATATTCGCCCTGAAGCTTAGTATTTTCGGGCGGAGTGGTGGTGTTGTCTGAATTGTTGTCGTCCATCCCTGATATATAGGCGCTGGACGGGCTAAACCCAAATTTTCAGAGCCGTTTTGGGGGAGCTTTTCCCCCGCCTCAAACACGCGCAAATGTGTGGCGGGTCGCGGTTCTAAAGCTGGCTGGGAAATGCGAGCTGGAAATCGACTGTGCCGGCCCAAACATCGCGGTGCAGCATTGTTGGCAAAGCGGCGCGGGCCGCGTCGTCAAACCGGCTCTGATAGCAATCAGTTGCCAATCGCATGGCCTCCAGATCGCGGCGCTCATATTCAATGCTATCTGTGATGAGAGAGGGATCAATGACAGCCTGACGTTCAACCCAGAGTGAATCCTCGCTCTCTAGTGTCGGGAAAACGCCATAAAGCAGGTCGGGGCGTACGGTGCTGATCGATTGCACGGCTTGTGTTGTCACCTTGCCCACCATGCGATGGTCGGCGTGGCCATATCCGCCGTCAGGGCTCCATGTCATAATTGCGCGTGGCTCATGCAAGGTGATCAGCGACGCGATTCGCTCGCTCATATCGGTGGCGGTGCCATCGTCGAGTTGCCAGAATTCCGGTTCGGCTAGGCCAAGCGCAAAGGCGGCGCAGCGCGCTTCATCTTCGAGTTCTGCATCGGCGCTGGCGGCAAAGATCACGGTGACTTCTCCGCCGCTACGGGCAAATCGAGAGAGTACAGGCGCGATCATGAGTTCGTCATCGGGCTGAGCGAGGATGGCCAGCACCGATGGCGCATTGCGTTGTGCGGTTGGCGCAGCATCGGGTTCGCCATCGTCAGGTTGAGAGGGCAGCTCATTCGACCCTGGCAAACGGATAATGCCGGGACCAATCCGTTGGACTAAATCATCCTCTTCAGGCGGAGCCTCTTGGCTGGCCGAGGCGGGTGCAGCGACCATGGCGAGCAAAGCGGCGGTCACCGCACCGATCCGTATGTCAAAGCGCTTCATCATCATCTGTCTATGCTCATTTCGCAGATCATAATGCGGGCCAAGCGTAAACAAATCGCCCATCGGGCTTGTGCCGTGCATTCGTGTGGCTAGGCTCAGCCTATGACAACACCCAACATTTCCGAGATCATGCGCGCCAAGCTTGCCCAGCCGTTTGGATCATATTCGCAAATCCTGCGCGATTGGGCTCAGGCTCAATCCGACGCGATTGCATTGGCGGATGAGACGGGCGATTGCGCTTGGGCGGAGCTGATTGGCTTGGTGGAGCGGCTCGCTGCGCGCATGGTCGAAACGGGGCTGGAGCGCGGGCAGTCGGTCGCGATTTTGGGCACAAGTTCGATTAATTATGCGCTGGTTTTTCTCGCCGCGATGCGCGCAGGCGGCGTGGCGGCACCGCTCACCACGAGCGCATCGGCGGAGCAATTGGCCGCAATGGCGCAGGATTCGGGCGCACGCCATCTGTTTATCGACGCAAGCAAATCTGCGGAGCTCGGCGCGGATTTTATGTCTAACCTGATCCGCGTGCCACTGGAGGAGATTGAGCAATGGATGGCCCCTCCGGGCAGCCTTGCGCCCGACTTTAACCCAGAACCCAGCGACCCGTTCAACATTATCTATTCATCGGGCACGACAGGCATTCCCAAAGGGATCGTCCATTCTCATCAGATGCGCTGGCGGCAATTTGGCGCGACCGCCGTGTCGTATCTGGAGGCTGGGCTGGAAATCCGGTCGCTAGCGTCGACGCCGCTGTATTCAAACACCACGATGGTCGCCTTTCTCGCTCCTTTGTTAGCGGGGGGAACCGTGCGCATTATGGGTAAGTTCGATTGCGCACGCTGGCTTAGCCATGCGGAGAAGGATCGGACGACCGTGACCATGTTGGTGCCAGTGCAGTATCAACGGCTGATGGATTATCCCGGCTTTGACGATCACGACCTGCGTTCATTGGCGATGAAATATTGCACCTCTGCGCCGTTCTCCGCCGAGTTGAAGCGCGAGGTTCTGGCGCGGATGCCGGGCGGGTTGGTTGAGATTTATTCGATGACCGAGGGTGGGGTTGTCTGTCTGCTCGCAGCCCACGAATTCCCCGATAAGCTGCACACAGTCGGACGGCCTGCTCCCGGAAGTGAGATGCGGGTGCTGGATGATGACGACAATGAGGTGGCACCGGGTACGCCGGGCAATTTGGTCGGGCGCTCTCAAACCATGATGTCGGGATACAAGAACCGCCCGGACAAAACCCAAGAGGCGCAATGGATCGACTCACAAGGCGGCGCTTGGATGCGCATGGGCGATATTGGCCGGGTGGATGAAGACGGCTTTGTCGAGCTCGTGGGTCGGGCAAAGGACATGATCATCTCCGGCGGTTTCAACATTTATCCCAGCGATTTGGAGGCTGAGCTTTCTGCTGAGGATGGCGTTGCAGAAGCCGCAGTGGTTGGCATCGCATCACGCCAATGGGGCGAAACACCGGTGGGCTTTGTCGTGTTGAAAGATGCGTCAACCAACAGCGAAGCAGTTCTGGCGGCGGTGAATTCGCGGCTGGGTAAGACACAGCGCCTGTCTGCGCTTTATGCAATCGACGAGATGCCGCGCAGCCATATCGGCAAACTGCTCAAAACCGAATTGCGCGAACAGGCTGAGAAGCTCGCTCAAGGTTGATTGATCGGCAAGCGTGTGGAGACGCGGCCACCCATCGGGGGGGGAGGGGGAAGAGTGGTGGCCGCGTCTCGCTCGCTGCTGAACAGAGCCAGCAGACTGGAAGGGTGCATTTGAGTGCCGCCCTTACCAATGCGACGCGTCAGAGAGGGAGAGAGGTGTCTGACCGCGTGTCGCAAGAGTGCAAATGGTGTTCGATTGCATGAAACTCAAATGAGAAAACCTGTAAGTTGATTGAGAAATTTGCAACCCACATAGGGCCCTGGTATCGTACCCCGGACAAACAATTGGGCGGCCGCCGGATCTCTCCGACGACCGCCCAAAACTTTTATGACCCGGCCATTTTAGCCGAGAGGTCGAACTCAGTTAGCAGCGACAGCGCGGCCCGAGCGTGTTTCATTGGCAGCAATGCGTTGAGCTTCGGCAATCGCAGCTTCGCGCGCATCATTGACGCATTTCTGGTCCACAACGTCGCGCCCGTAATCATAGCGCGAGCTCTTTTCGATGGTGCAAACGGTGCGGGCCTCGGCTGCAACGCGCGCTTCGAGAGCGGCACGGCCTTCGGCGGTGTTGAGGTCAATGTCAGCGTAGCTGATGCGCACAGTCACGGTTTGTGCAGCATTCGCAGCGGCAATCGGGCTGAGGGCTGCTGCGGCAAGGGCGATGGCGGAAAGTGTAAGGCGCATAATTGGCTCCAGATCAAAGAGAGGGTGTCAGAAATTGTTGGGACCGCTAACCGGCCTTCAGTTGTGAATTGAAATGCTGCACTGCAAACATTTAATGTGCGAATGCGAGATATACGCCTTTGGTTCCCGTTGAGATGCGAAAAACTTCTGATTTTCTGACGGATTTCGCATGTTGCGCCGCGACAAGTGTCGATAGGTTGGGGGAACGCCGTTACGGCACGCTAGACAGCGCGGCGCGCGCGCGCTTATCGCGTCAGCCATGACAGCCAATCAAGATTCCGACTCGCACCTGCCCGACTCCATACTGATCGTCGATTTCGGCAGCCAAGTGACCCAGCTGATCGCGCGCCGTGTGCGCGAAGCGGGCGTTTACTCCGAGATTGCCCCGTTCACGATGGCAGAGGACGCGTTTCGCCGGATGAAGCCGAAAGGCGTCATTCTGTCCGGTTCCCCCGCGAGCGTGCCCGACGATGGCAGCCCGCGCGCGCCGCAAAGCCTGTTCGAGGCAGGCGTGCCGATACTTGGCATTTGTTATGGCCAACAGGTGATGAGCCAGCAATTGGGCGGCGAGGTGCGGCCTGGACATGAAACGGGAGAAGGTGGCGAATTTGGCCGCGCCTATCTGACTGTGACCAAACCATGCGCTTTGTTCGATGGCATGTGGGCCGAGGGTGAGCGCCATCAGGTCTGGATGAGCCACGGCGACAAAGTCACCGAATTCGCTCCCGGATTTGAGATTGTCGCCACCAGCGACGGCGCACCTTTCGCCGTAATCGCGGATGAGAAACGCAAATTCTATGGCACGCAGTTCCACCCGGAGGTCGTCCACACGCCCGATGGCGGCAAGCTGCTCGCCAATTTTGTGCGCCATGTCTGCGGACTAAAAGGCGATTGGACCATGGCCGAGTTCCGCAAGACCAAGATTGACGAAATCCGCGCTCAGGTCGGATCGGGCCGGGTCATCTGCGGCCTTTCGGGCGGCGTGGACAGCGCAGTCGCGGCGGTCCTGATCCACGAAGCGGTCGGCGATCAGCTCACCTGCGTCTATGTCGATCACGGCTTGATGCGATTGAATGAGACCGAACAAGTCGTCTCACTGTTCCGCGACCATTACAACATTCCGCTGGTCGCAGTGGATGCAGAGGAGACGTTTCTCGCCGGTCTTTCTGGGGTCACTGACCCTGAGAAAAAGCGCAAATTCATCGGCGGCGCATTCATCGATTTGTTCGAAGCCGAAGCCAAAAAGGTCGGCGGTGCGGACTTTCTTGCTCAGGGGACGCTCTATCCCGATGTGATCGAAAGCGTCAGCTTTACCGGCGGGCCATCAGTGACGATCAAGAGCCACCACAATGTCGGCGGCCTGCCCGAACGCATGAATATGGAGCTGGTTGAGCCTTTGCGCGAACTCTTCAAAGATGAAGTGCGCGAGTTGGGCCGTGAGCTTGGCCTGCCTGAAGCCTTCGTTGGCCGCCACCCGTTCCCCGGACCCGGCCTAGCCATCCGCATTCCCGGCGAAGTCACCAAAGAGCGCTGCGACATTCTGCGTAAGGCCGATGCGATCTATCTCGAAGAAATCCGCAATGCTGGACTCTATGATGCGATTTGGCAGGCCTTTGCAGTGCTATTGCCGGTCAAAACAGTCGGAGTGATGGGCGACAGCCGCACCTATGACAGCGTGTGCGGATTGCGCGCCGTGACCAGCACCGATGGCATGACGGCCGATGTCTATCCATTCGATGCAAGCTTCCTCACACAGGTCGCCACCCGGATCGTGAATGAGGTGCAAGGTATCAACCGGGTGGTCTATGACTACACGTCGAAACCGCCGGGGACGATTGAGTGGGAGTGATAGGCTAAGCAACCTTTGCCGATGCCTGCTCGTATCTATAAGATAGACGAGCCAATTAGAATGGGGCCAGTATATCGTGACCAGAACTCTCAAATTCACCTTCATTGCCACCCTCGGCCTTGGGCTCGCTGCTTGTTCGCAGACACCCGTTGAGCCAGAAGCGGTGACAGCCGGAGCTTGGACCGTCGATAGCGCTGCGTCTGAGCTTTCCTATGTCTCTATCAAGGCCGGCGAAATCGCTGAGGTGAACACGTTTGAGACGGTCACGGGCACCGTTTCCGCCGATGGCGCGGCTGCGATTGAAATCGATCTTTCCTCTGTCAGCACCGGCGTTGATATTCGCGATGAGCGGATGCGTGAGGTGTTCTTTGTGGTGGCCGACAACCCGACCGCGAATGTAACCGCGACCATCGATCCGGCGGCATTTGAAGCGTTGGGCGTGGGCGAAAGCACTTCGACAACGCTGGATGGGACGCTCTCACTCAAAGGCGTTGAAGCGCCATTTCAGGCAGAGGTTACTGTGACCCGCGCGGGCGCAGACCGCGTGCTGGCGGTGTCCGATGCTCCGGTCATTGTTGAAGCTGGCCGGTTCGAATTGGTCGAAGGGTTAGCGCAATTGCAGGAGCTTGCCGGCCTGCCTTCGATCACGCCAGTGGTGCCAGTGACATTCGCGCTCACTTTCGAGCGATAGCGCCGACGCACCGCCGCGAATGCCCACAATCTTCACTCACGCGATAGTCCCACTTGCAATCGCGGTGGCGGCTGGGCGAGGGTGCATATCTCCCAAGCTTGCAATCACAGGCGCTGCCTTTGCCATCCTCCCTGATGCGGATGTGGTGGGTTTTGGATTGGGTGTCGAATATGCCGATGAGTGGGGCCATCGCGGCGCGACCCATTCGATTGTATTCGCGGCCCTGTGTGCAGGTGCATTGGCGCTGTTGTGGAAAGAGGCGCGCAGCCTCACCGCTTTCGCTTTCCTCACATTTGCGATGGCGAGCCATGGGTTGCTCGACACGCTGACGAGTGGCGGACTGGGCGCGGCGCTGTGGTGGCCATTCGACAATTCCCGCATCTTCGCGCCGTACACTCCGGTGCGCGTCTCGCCGATCGGTGCGGATTTCTTCTCCGCACGCGGGCTTGAGACATTGCTGTCGGAGATGCGGTGGATATGGGCGCCGAGCATTGCTTTGGCGCTGCTGGTGATGGGTGTGCGCAAAGGGACAGGGCGTGGAGCTTGATCTCGGCTCTGATCCGCGCACGGAAATATTGCGAACGGCGCAAGCGGCTTTGATGGAGCGGTTTGGGCGTATCATCCGCCCGCCGGAAAAACGCCGCGATCCCGTTTGGGTGTTGGTGCATGGCGTGATCGGTGCCCAGACCAAGACTGCAGCCTCCAACGCCTCAACCGATGGGTTGTTGAGCGAATACGGATCATGGGAACAGGTGGCGCAGGCTTCGCAAGGGGCGCTTGAAGAGAGATTGCAACGCCAGACATTTCCCAGCGTCTCTGCGCAAAGGCTCAAAGCGTGTCTTACCGCTATCATTGAGGAACGCGGCAGTGTGGATCTGCGCCATCTGTCCAACTTGCCCACGGATGAAGCTATGAAGTGGCTCGAAACACTGCCCGGTGTGGCGCGCAAAAACAGCGCGGGCGTGATGAATGCGAGCACCTTTGCCCGCCGCGCGATGGTCATTGATGGGCACCATCGGCGCATCATGCAGCGTATGGGGATCGTGCCGCAAAAGGCGGATACTGCGCGCACTTACAATGCTCTGATGCCGATTGTGCCGCAGGAATGGTCCGCCGCCGATATGGACGAACATCACTTGCTGCTCAAAAAGCTTGGCCAGACCTATTGCCGCCCGCGAAAGGCTCAGTGCGGTGAATGTCCGCTGCGCCAAGATTGCGAAACAGCGCGCGAAGAGGCATGACGCCTCCAACACACAGACACAGGATTTGCGATGAGCTGGGAAGACCAATTTGCCGAAGACGCCGAACGCCGCGAAAGCGAAGCGCAAGGCAAGTCGCGCAGCGTGACTGTGGGTTGGACGGTGCGTTTCCCCCAAGGAGGCGATGCGATTTGGTCACCGCCAAAGCCGTTTACCCGCAGCGATCCCAAACCGGCCTCTGCCAAATCGGTGCAGGTGTGCCCCGCGGCGATTGATTTTGACCGGCGGCATTTCGTTATTCCATGCCCGATTGATCTGAAACTATCCTTTGGTCGAAAGCCCGATGGACAGCTCCAGTTACTAGACGCCGATGGCGAGAAATCGGCCATGCGCCCGCAGGGTCGCGCCAATATGTTAGTGATGCATCCGCCTAGTGAATGGCGGCATCCTGAGCGTCCGATTATTCAGATCACTGCTCCCTATGTCTTTGTCGCCGATGAGCCGTGCTATGTCGTGCAGACCGCGCCCTATCTCGACTATTTCTCCACACCGCGCCCCGGTGTGCAGATGGGCGGACGCTTTCCGGTCCATATATGGCCGCGTCCGTTAAGCTGGGGCTTTGAGTGGCATGACATCAATCAGCCGCTCATCCTGAAGCGCGGTGATCCGTGGTTCTATGTGCGTTTTGAGACAGAGAATCCGGGTGCGCATGTCCGGCTTGTCGAACAAGAGATGACAGAGGATCTTGAGAAGTATCTCGACAGCATCGTCGATGTCTCCAACTATGTGAACAAGACCTATTCGATGTTCGGCGAAGCGCGCCGGATCAGGCCTGCGACGCTTTTGAAGCCGAAAGGCTAGGAACCGGAACCACACAGGCGCTCCGTGCGCTTGGTATCTATGCTAAGCGAAGTTCAAGTCGATCAAGTGTACCGCGCTCTTGCCGAGGCGATGCCCGGGCGGACCAGAAATGCCAAGGGCCCAAAAGGACAGCCGGACGCGTTTCGATCCTGCATCTCATGTATGCTTTCGGCTCAGTCGCTTGACCGAAACACCGCTGCTGCGACAACGGCTCTGTTCAAATTGGCGAAGACGCCAGAGGACATGCTCGCTTTGCGTGATGAGGATATTGCGGCGGCGATCAAACCATGCGGCCTTTATAACAACAAAACGAAGAGCATCCGCAAGTTTTGCAACGCGCTGTTGGATGAGCATGGTGGCGTGGTGCCGGACACGCGCGAAGATTTAATGAGCCTGCCTGGGATTGGCCGAAAATGCGCCGATATCGTGATGAGCTTCACTTTTGGCAAAGATGTGATTGCTGTCGACACGCATGTTCACCGCGTGTGCAATCGGATCGGTTTGACTGAGGCGAAGACGGCCGAAAAGACCGCTCAGCAATTGGAGGACCGCAGTCCGAATTGGGCTATGCGAGACGGACATTTCTGGCTCATTCAATTTGGAAAGAAAGTGTGCCGAGCACGCCTGCCAAAATGTGAAGTTTGCGTGGTGAATGACCTGTGCGAGGACCTCGCTGCAAGGGCAGTGGAGTAAACTAAGAACCCCGCTAGGGACGGAATTCCACGCCGGTCAGCTCCTCGCTTTTCGCCCATAGTTTCGCCGCGATCCCTTCGTCGAGCACATGTGGGTGCACGCCGCCGGGGCCGGGCTTGTCTGGATCCGCAGGCGCGGCGATGTTGCAATCCTCGCAGTAGACGCCGCCCTTACCGTCAAGAAGTGGCGAGACCGCACACCACACGCTGGTCGATGCGCCCTCCTCGGTCGATTTAAAGGCTTCATGGACATTGCCCTCTTCATCGAACCAGCCCATCGCGGTTTGTTCTTCCATGGTAAGGTGCCGTTGAAGCGGCGTAACGATCCCGCCCGGATGGACGGAGAAAGCGCGCACGCGATGCGGCTCACCAATTGTGTCGAGATGAAGCGCGAACAGTGCATTGGCGCTCTTCGCTTCGCCGTATGCAGGCCATTTCGAATATTCGCGGTTGTTGTAATTGGGATCATCAATATCGACGCCGACAATGCGGTGGCCGATTGACGATAGAGCAACCACGCGAGCGCCTTCGGCAGCTTTCAACAACGGCCAGAGGCGGGCGGTGAGCTGGAAATGCCCCAGATGATTGGTCGCAAATTGCATCTCATACCCACGAGCATCGCGGGCGAGCGGGCTGGCCATGATCGCAGCGTTGTTGATCAGGATATCCAGCGTGCCCCACTTTTCGCTGACGGCGGCGGCGAAGGCGTCAATCGAGGCAGGGTCCGACAGATCAAGCTCTAGCACCGCTATGTCGCCCGGCATTGCATCCAGCACCTCATGCGCAGCATCAGGGCGACGCGCGCCGACGATCACATGGGCACCTGCCCCGGCAAGAGCGCGGACCGTTTCTGTCCCAAGGCCAGAATAACCGCCCGTCACCAGCACATTTTTGCCCGATAGATCGATCCCCTCGACCACCTCCTTGGCTGTCGAGCGATAGCCAAATGGCGATGCGATGGGGGCTTGCTGAGTTGTCATTTGGCGTTCTCCGTCTTGTCACCGGCCTGCTTAGCATTATGGATGGCGTCAAGCGATGCATTCAGTTGCATTGAGAAACTAGGGAGAACACGATCATGAAAACCGCCATCACCGAAATGTTCGGCATTGAGCACCCGATTATTCAGGGCGGCATGCATTATGTCGGCTTTGCTGAAATGGCGGCGGCTGTCTCCAATGCGGGTGGTCTGGGGATCATTACGGGCCTGACGCAAGGCACTCCTGAAAAGCTCGCGAATGAGATCGCGCGGTGCCACGATATGACGGACAAGCCATTTGGCGTGAACCTCACAATCCTGCCAACGCTGACTCCTCCGGATTATCCGGGTCTGGTGAAAGCGGTGATTGATGGCGGTGTGAAAGCGGTTGAAACCGCCGGTCGCAATCCGGTCGAACTGCTCGGCCCGCTAAAGGACGCGGGGATCAAAGTGATCCACAAATGCACCAGCGTGCGGCATTCGTTGAAAGCGCAAGAGATCGGCTGCGATGCGGTCAGCGTCGATGGCTTTGAATGCGGCGGGCATCCGGGCGAAGACGATATTCCAAACTTTATCCTGCTGCCGCGCGCCGCTGATGAGCTGGAAATTCCCTTCGTTTCCAGCGGTGGCATGGCCGATGGGCGCTCGCTCATTGCCAGCCTCGCTATGGGCGCACAGGGCATGAATATGGGCACACGCTTTATCGCGACCCAAGAAGCGCCAGTACACGAAAACGTGAAACAGGCGATTGTTGCAGCGTCTGAGCTGGATACGCGACTGGTCATGCGGCCACTTCGCAACACCGAGCGTGTGCTTGCCAATGACGCGGTCGACCGCCTGCTCGAAAAGGAAAAAGAGCTGGGCGATGCGATCACCATTCAGGATATTCTGCCAGAGGTCGCGGGTGTTTACCCCAAGATCATGATGGAAGGCGCGATGGATGAAGGCGCGTGGAGCTGTGGCATGGTCGCTGGTCTCATCAATGACATTCCGACCTGTAAGGAATTGATCGATGGGATTATGTCAGAAGCGGATGCGATCCTTGCCCGGATGAATGCCCTGTAGATGCCTTGAACAACGATGGCTTCGGCTATCTTAACGCATCAATACGTAGCCTTCCGAATACTATTAAACGTGCAACTCCGGTAACTTGCGGATGTTCATCGGCCAAGTGGGACTCTAGTTCCCGGCGGGTCATATGAACGAGGGATCATGTTGTAAATGTGGGTCACCTGGGAGGGTGATCGATAGTCGGAGGGAGGTGTTATGGAGCTTTTTTCGGCCCCCGAGGCCTGGGCTGTTGCGGTTGTAGTCGCGGGAACCTGCGGTTGGATTTTTGGCGATTTGCATGGCGCTGCGCGGCGTTTCTTTGCGCAGGATGCGGTGGATGATGTCGAGGCGGGCAAAGCAGACGCGCTGTTTTCGCTCACCATCCCGCCGAAAATTGCTGGAATGCCTTGCAAGAACCAGAGCGCAGAGACGGCGAACTCCTATGATCAGCCGATCGCGCCGGACCCTGTCACCGCGTCCAAGCTCCCGCTGAACGCTGGTATTACATCATCTCGCAACGACGCGTTTGCCGATATGCCCCCCGTGGACCAATTGCGTGATCAGGCCCGTCAAATCCTGCAAACCCACAATGTCTGGGCGGAACCCGATATTGGTGAACGGTTGACCGAGTTTATGAGCAAAGCTGACAAAAGATCGCTGGGCCTGCTCGACCATTATCGCTGCTCTATCGAAGAGCTTCAGCGCACAAATACATCGCGCGATCCGTATCGCCCAATTGGCTCTGATGAGATGTTGCCACCGCGCCTGTCCGATGTTGCACCGGTTAGCCCGATGCGCTCTCTGTCGGAATTGGCGTGCCAAAAAGAAGAACGCGGCCAGGATACCCAGCCGCGCTCTCTTCACATTGCACTGGGTCAGCGTTGATCCAAATCGCGACCAACCCTCGTGCGACGCACCCTAACTTTTAGCTATCAGCTTCGACCCGCGTATAGGGGATGAAATCGTCGAAGAAGACGACACCGGTAAAAACGCCGATCACTGGATCAATCGTGGTCACGATATCCATTTTGCAGATCTGACTGCCATTAAACCTGCGCGAGACCAGTGTGTCAGAGCGATCAATATCTTCGGGGTCCCGTGTGCGCTGAACATAGATCGTGCGCCCGCGCCCATAGACATAGGCGGTGCCGTCAATCACAGTCATCCGATCATTGAGGCGCTGACGGATGCAGGTTTGTGGTTCACCCGCAACGCGTCCCTCTAACAACCGAGAAAGACGCTCTTCGCCCTCAGTCATTTCGACCGTGTCTTCGTCTGCTTCGCTGTGATCATCGGCCAATGCGGGCGATGCAGCAGCAAGTGCGAGAGCCGCGATACCGCCAGCGGAAGCCAGCCAGGCGAGCGGGGTGGATAGGAAATTGGTCATGGCACACTCCTCATGTTCAGCCTCCTGAGTCGCAGGATACATCTTGAGACTGAACGCGCGATGAGCGGTATTGGTTCAATCTACCCCAATTATTGTTGGGTCTTTGTCAGCTGAGCAGCAAAATGGTGCTGTTTAGGACGCGCTATCTGCAGGACCATCAATTAAGATAAAACGCCGGTCGCAATAGCCGCAATCGACAAAGCCGGTTTCATCAATCTCAAGATAAATGCGCGGATGGCCCAAAGCCGCCGGGCGATAGGCGTTGCCGCCGCGAATATCGCTGGCGCCGTCGCAGCTGACGCGGTGTGTGTCGACGCGGATTGTTTCGGGCGCTGTGGTGCTCATAAAAGCTCGATTAGTCGCGCCCATCGGTGATTTCAACTGCGGGTTTTATCGCGGGCGCGAAACTTGAGTGTGAAAGGCGGGCTTGCATGGTCGCACACCATCTTTATGGCCTCTCGCATGACCCCTCCTGCCATCCGGATCGACAACCTCGTCAAACGCTATGCCGCGCCTAAAGGTGCGAAGGGTGCGGATGCCGACGGAAAGCTGGCTCTGAACGGGGTGAGCTTTGATGTGCCCGAGGGTTCAATCTTTGGCCTGCTTGGCCCCAATGGTGCGGGCAAATCGACTCTAATCAATATCCTCGCCGGATTGGTGAACAAGACCAGCGGCTCGGCGGAGATTTGGGGTTTTGACATCGACACGGACCGCCGAAATGCCAGCCGCGCAATCGGGATTGTGCCGCAAGAGATCGTCTTCGACCCGTTTTTTACCCCGTATGAAGTGCTGGAGAACCAAGGCGGCTTTTACGGGATCGCGGGTAAGGACCGGCGCAGCGAAGAACTGCTCGAAGCGGTGCGGCTTGCCGATAAGCGCAACGCCTATGCTCGCACATTGTCTGGCGGGATGAAGCGGCGGCTGCTAGTCGCAAAGGCTATGGTGCACTCCCCGCCGATCCTCGTGCTCGATGAGCCGACCGCAGGCGTCGACGTTGAATTGCGCCGGCAATTGTGGGAGCTCGTCAGTGAGCTCAACCGCGAAGGGGTCACGGTCGTTCTGACCACGCACTACCTCGAGGAAGCAGAGGAACTGTGCGACCGGATCGCGATCATCAATCACGGCGAAATGATCGCTAACAAACCCACTCGTGAATTGGTCGAAATGGCGCGTGAGAAAATCGTCGCGGTGACGCTTGCGAATGACCTCACCACAGCGCCTTCGCATCAGGAATTTAGCAAAGTTGAGCAGACGGGGCCGCGCGGGGTCGAAGTTACCTACGACAAGGACCAGATGAACGCAGGTCAGGTGCTCGGCATTTTGCAAGAACAAGGCCTGACCATTGAAGACGTCACCACCCGAGAGGCGGATCTGGAAGACGTGTTTGTGCAGCTTACCAGCGCGGGATGATGCGCGCGACAAGAATGAAGGCAGGCAGTATGACCAAGTCAGCTTTGACCAGTATCACGGCCTTGATGCTGTCGGGATGTCTGCTCGCCAACGCGCCAGAAGATGCCGCGACTGAACCGTCGAACGTCCCCCGCGCAGAACAACCCGCCGATTGCCCGACGACAGGCGTAGCTTTGCAAGTCCTCGGCAGTGGGGGACCGATTGCAGAGGCCGATCGCGCTGGCACCTCTTACCTCCTTTGGATCGATGGTGAGGCACGATTACTGATTGATGCAGGCTCTGGCAGCTTCCTGCGTTATGCCGAGGCGGGTGCAAAGCTGGCTGATCTGGACGCCATTTTGCTTACTCATCTTCACGCTGATCATGCAGGAGATGTGATCGATATCCTCAATTCTGGCGGATTTGAGGGACGCACACAGCCGCTCGCGATTGTCGGTCCGGGTTCTGCGTCACGTTTTCCTTCGACCAGTGAATTTGTTGCGCGATTGCTGGACAAAGAAAGCGGTGCCTTTGCCTATAATGGCGGTTATCTGGACGGTGACGAGAACAAGCCAAGCCTGACTTTCACCGACGTCAATTCCATGAGCGGTATGGGCGATATGCAGCGCGTCGTCATGAACGACGATATCATGGTTCTGGCCTACCCGGTTGATCATGGCCCGGTGCCTGCATTGGGTTATGAGATTCGGGTGGATGGCAAAACGTTTGTCATTACGGGCGACCAAAGCGGGCGTTCGGTCGTGTTTCGGGAGGCATTGCGCGGTTCAAACCCCGCAGTTCTTTTCGCCCACCACGTCATCAATGGCGAGCGCGGCCAACCGCGGGGACTGCATAGGACGCCCGAAGAAATCGGTGAACTGGCCGCAGCGTTGGAACCTGAACGCCTGGTGCTGACCCATAATATGCAGCGCAGCCTTAGCCGGATTGAGGACGGGCTGGCGGCAATCGCGCTCGGTTATTCCGGTCCGGTCAGTGTTGCTAGCGATCTGGACTGTTACGCGCTTTAGCCGGCCGCGTCTTAGCCAAGTCTCAACTCAGGATTTTTGTGGCAAACGTTTGCGCCAATTGCGGTGCGCAACGCGCTCTATTGGCTTGCCGCAATGGCGGCATTCGCCAAAAAACTGCCTACCGTTCCATTCCACGTTTCGCCGCGACGGATCATGGCGACCCATCAGGCAGGCTATCGGAGAGATAAGGGACACGAGGGGTTCTCCTTGATCAAAGATCTGCACAATGCGCCGTGAGCAGCGCCAAACCCCCGCACCTATATAGCCGAAGAAATTTCACATAAGTATGGCGAGAGCCGCCATTTTCGCCGCTCCGCCCTGCTTTTCCGATCAACCGAAATTGGTTCTGCGACCCTCTCGGCCCGGTGCGCGACACTCTTGCTAAGCGGTGCGAGGCGCGTCATTGCGTGCCTCATGCAAGACACGAACAAAGCGCCGGACACTGCCAACACATTCGATGTGATCATCATCGGATCGGGTGCCGCCGGATTGACCGCCGCGCTTGAGCTAGCAACGTCCAAGCGCGTGCTGGTTTTGGCCAAGGGGTCGCTGACCGGAGGATCGACCGCTTGGGCGCAGGGCGGGATCGCGGCGGTGCTGGATGCGGGTGACACTTTCGATAACCATGTGCGCGATACGATGGTCGCGGGCGCGGGCCTCAATGACAGAGCTTCGGTTGAGTTTGTGATCGAACGCGCGCCTGCGAGCATTGATCGCCTGTGTGAGCTGGGCGTGCCGTTCAACCGTGATGAAGACGCACTGCACCTTACCCGCGAAGGTGGCCATTCCCACCGCCGGATCGTGCATGTTGATGACGCGACCGGATGGGCGGTGCAATCCGCATTGCTCAAGGCCGCCGAAGCCAGCCCCAACATCACCATGCTGGGCGGGCGCACCGCGATCGACCTCATCACCGATCGCAACCGCGAACACTTCTCTGCCGCTGGCCGGGTCTGGGGTGTCTATGCTTTGAATGAGGAAACCGGACGCGTCGAACGCCATGTCGCGCGCGCCACGATCATGGCAGCGGGCGGCGCGGGACGCGTCTATCAATTCTCCACCGCGCCGCGCGGCGCGACCGGTGATGGCATCGCGATGGGTTGGAGGGCAGGCGCGCGCGTTTCCAACATGGAGATGATGCAGTTTCACCCGACCTGCCTCTACAATCTGGAAGTCAAAAACTTTCTGATCACAGAGGCTGTGCGCGGTGAAGGTGGGCGCTTGTTCCATCCTGAAACCGGGCACCGCTTCATGGCCGATTACGATGCAGAGCGGATGGAGCTGGCCCCGCGCGATGTCGTGGCGCGCGCGATTGATGACCAGATCAAGCGGTTTGGCCTGGACTATGTGCATCTCGACATAAGCCATCAGCCGCCTGAATTTGTGCGCGAACACTTCCCCACGATCCATGAGAAATTGAGCGGCCTTGGCATTGATATGACAACCGGCCCGATCCCCGTCGTGCCAGCACAGCATTATACGTGCGGCGGCGTGGTGGTGGATTTGCATGCGCGCACCGACCTGCCCGGCCTATGGGCAGCGGGCGAATGCACCGAAAGCGGCCTACACGGCGCAAACCGGCTGGCGTCCAACAGCCTGCTCGAATGCTTTGTCTTTGGCGAAGCGGCAGCGGAAGACATCCTGGCGCGCTGGGATGAATTGGAGGAGCCGCCGGCGATCCTGCCATGGGATGAAAGCCGCGTTTCAGACTCTGACGAACAGGTCGTCATCAAACAAAACTGGACCGAAATCCGCCGCTTCATGTGGAACTATGTGGGCATTGTGCGCACCACCAAGCGATTAGAGCGCGCCGCCCGCAGGATTGAACTGCTCAAGCGTGAGGTGGAGGAATATTATGGCAGCTTTGTCGTAACCACCGACCTCATCGAACTGCGCAACTTGCTGCAATCGGCAGAGCTGATCGTGCGATCCGCGCTGGAACGCAAAGAGAGCCGGGGGCTGCATTACACGATGGACCACCTCGAAATGGATGAGGTGGTGCGCGATACGGTGCTGGTGCCTTGAAGCAGGCCATGCTCGTCTCAGCGGCGCACAACGCTGCGGACAGCCTATCTTCTGGGTGTGCACTCGCCTTTGGTCTGCATGATTTTCCGTTTTGGACACTAATCGAGGCGTTGCCCGCTCCAAGTATCCGTCTCGACTTGCTCGACGGCGAGATTCTATCGAGTCCGCCTGAGCAGCCAACGCCTGAATGGGTGTTCTTACAGGCAGGTTTCAGGGCGGCAGCTGAGCAAATGCCCGAATTTCTTAGACGCAATGACTGTGATCCAGAACAGGTGGCGCGCATAGGGGTTGAGTTCCAGATCGTTGGACCCGTGAAACAGTATGAAGCAGAGATTACCGTGGAACAGAAGTCCGGCGAAAGCAGTCGAGAGACTTATGTCGGCCTGCCTCTAAGAAGACGGAGGGTGATCGATCAACTCGGTCGAGTGAGGAAGGCTTGAACTTCCCATTGGCAGTCCCGCGAAAGCGTTGGATCAGAGCGTTCACGCACTGTGCATTGATGAGCAAGCACAACTCATGGCCATGAAAAGAGACTCCCTCGGCATTCTCACTGGCGTTGCCATTATGCTCAGCGCTGCGCCAAGTGCCGCCCAAAACACAGACCCCACCCAAAACCAAATCGTCGTCACCGCTCAGCGCTCCGGTGCACCGATGTGGACCATCGACACACCGACGGGCACCATCATCCTTGTCGGAGAAATCCGCGCGGTTCCAAAAACCACGCCTTGGCAGCCGGATCGCCTGAAAGAGGCCACCGCAGAGGCTAGTCGCGTTATTATCCGCGCGCGGCCCAAATTCTCGCCCGGCGATGTGTTTCGCCTGATCTTTCGCGGTGGGCGCTTCACTAAGCTGCCCGATGATCAGGTTGCGGGCGATTATCTCGATGCTCAGCAGCGCGCACGGCTCGCGGCGCTCGAGGTGGAATACGATGTCGATTATGATCGCCGCTCTTTCCTGATGACAGGGTTTGACTTGCTCGCAAGGCGGCTCGATTTCGATGATGACACCACCGATGATGCGACCGATGTGGTGCGCAAAGCGGCGGACCGCGCCGATGTGCCGATCACCCGGCCAGAGCGGTTTCGCGGCGAAGATCTGCTCGATAATCTCGCCGAAGCGCCGCCCGCCAGCCATATCCCGTGCCTAGAGGCGGCGATGAGCGCGACTGAGCAGGGGCAGACCATAATCGAGGCGCGCGGGCGCGACTGGCGCACATTCGATATTCCCGCGGTCATGGCGAACCCGCTCGAAGTGGCGCTGGGCACGTGTTGGCCATGGGCGGATGCTGAGTTGGGCGAGGAAATTCGCGACAGTTGGACCAGCATGATCGCCGATGCCGCGAGCGACGAAGGCGTGACATTGGCAGTGGTCCCTTTACGCGTGTTGGCGGAGCCGGACGGTGTGCTGGACGAGCTTGAACGCCAAGGGTTCGACATTGGCGGCCCCGGTTGGCGCGGATAGAACGCTTACGATTACATTTGTAGACGATAGTCGTGCGTTCGTCGCGAATTCTGGGCTTTGAAGCGATGACAAGCGCCCTTTGCCGAGCAGTGATTGTTCCAATCGCGCCATCTGTCATCTTATCAATCGGACGCATCGGACCCCTTCAATAACCCGCTGCGCCTGATCGACCATTGATGCCGATGCCAGCTGGTAAGGGTAATGCCTGCGCCGCTCGAACTCTTCCGGCCGATCATCCCGAATAAGAGAAAAAGGATGATCCGATGAACCGATTTTTGAAACTTGCCGCTATCCCCACGCTTGCTTTTGCAGCGACAATCCCGCTCGCGAATGCGGCCCAAGCCGGCCATCCAGCGGACAAACAATCCGGTGCGATTGTCGTGACCTCGACCGGCGAACTGGAAAGCTGGCAAAACGATGCCACCCGCCGATTAAACCGCGCATTGGACCGTGATCCAGCTGCACGCGGTGCAGCACCTGCTCCGGGAATTGTGCAGGTTGCCTTTGACCTCGGCGCCGATGGACGCCCCGCGAATATCGAGATGCTCACAAACAGCTCTGATCGCAGAGCGGCGCAGGCAGCGACCTATGCCGTTCGGCGGATGGGTGACCTTAGCGATGTGCCGGTGGTCAATCCGGACGACGTGCAATTTCTGGTCAATGTGATCTTTGCCGATGACCGGGCACAGCGGCGCGAATTGCGCGAGAGCCTCGACCGATCAGAGCGCGCGCGGATCGCAGCTGGCGGTGCGCGAAGCGTCTATATCGTCCTCGGCGGGTAGCGGAGGTCTCCGGGGGCAAGCCGCGCACTTGCCCCTGGAACGCCGCGTCTACTTGCGTAGCGCCGCCTAGTGACAAGCTCTCGCGCAAAGGCCGGTGAGATCGCTGTCAGCAATGCGCCAATTCTGTCGGCCCAAAGTCGCGCCCACGGCCATACCGGAGTCCTCCGCCCAATCCTTCGCCACTTGTTCAAAATGCATTGCGCTGTGGATCAGGTCCATTGAACTGAACCCTCTGAATTGCGGCACCAGCCTTCGTGATCGCGAGTCTCCGAATGGGCGCGGCGCACACCGCAAAGATACTTCGGAACATTCAGGCCCCCAGTTGCCTTGTTGCAAGCGATGGTTCGGACTCCAGAAAATGAAAGACCAATGCACTGATTTCATTGCATTCTGCGTGAAGTGTCGAGTCTTTCCAATATTATGTGCTGCAAATGTATCACGCTTGGAATGCGAAGATGCACCCTTACGTTACGCAAGCGGTTGATCTGACCAACCAAACGCGCTTTGATGTGGCTGGGTCAAATGCACACAGCCCCGAAAGAGGGCGCTCAAGGATAATAACTATGCCGCATATCGGTGCGAATGGCCTTTCGCTGTTCTATGAAGACCATGGTAAACCAGATGATGAAGTGATCTTGCTGGTCATGGGGCTTGGCGCACAGATGACATTATGGCCCGACGAATTTGTCGAGGCTTTGGTCGCGCGCAAATACCGGGTTATTCGGTTCGATAATCGTGACATTGGCCTGTCCGACAAAATGGAAGGTGCGCGCGCACCCAAGCTTGTCTGGCAGGTTTTGCGCAAACGGATCGGGTGGCCTGCAAAGGTGCCCTATACTCTGGCGGATATGGCCGATGATGCGGCCGCTTTGCTCGCCTCGTTGGAGATTAGCCGCGCGCATGTCGTTGGCGCATCTATGGGCGGGATGATCGCGCAGTTGATGGCGGTGAACCATCCCGATGCTTTGTTGTCGCTGACCTCGATCATGTCGACCACTGGCCACCCTGGATTGCCGCAAGCTGATAAGCAGGCGATCGAGGCTTTAACCGCGCCGCTCGCATCGATGGAAGAGGACGTTGTGGTTGCACACGGCATCAACATTTCCAACAATATCGGCAGCCCCGGCTTTCGCCCAGATCCCGAGCGCCAGCGTGAGCGGGTTTTGAAAGGTGTGCGGCGCAGCGTCTATCCACCGGGCCTGCCGCGCCAATTGGCCGCTATTATCGATGATGGGGATCGCCGCACGCGCTTGTCTCAGATCACAACGCCCACTTTGGTTCTGCATGGCGAGGATGATCCGCTGGTCAAACTGGATGCGGGTAGGGACACAGCAAAACATATACCGGGCGCAAAGCTGGTCACGATCCCAGGCTGGGGCCACGATCTGCCGCTTGAGCTGGTCGATCGTCTGGCGGATGAGATCGCGTTGCACGCAAAAGATGCGAGCGCCGCGACGCCAGCAGTGACGTAGCGTTACGGTTTGATGTTTGGACAAGGGGCTCGGGTCGCCGATTGGCTTCCCGTAAAGCCCCAACGCAATAAAATTGCGGTGATCTGAGCAAAAGATTCACAGATTGATTCACATGATTCAATCACCAAATTTTTCTTCACAGATTCAGTTTGGGGCTTGCGCAAGTGACGACTCAAGCTCTGCCCGCGCGTCGCTGCACTGCAACATAAACTTTGACCCAAGAAAACTTGTAAATCTTGGTTAACACATGGTTGACGAGAATCCTCCGCTGATTCATCATCTAGGGGTTCGGTTCGCATTGGACCCCCAAAGACTAGTGATTTCCCCTAGCCCCAAACGCAAATAGTGAGGGTGCTACCGGGGGAAGATTCGCTGCTTTGCAGGGGCCAACGGAGCGGATGTGAACAATTTGGCGGACAAGCCTGTGAGCCGGAGGGGGCAATCAGGGGGATAATCTGTCGATAGATGGATGAAGAACAGAATCGGAACATAACGGCTTTTCCGCTATTGTGCGGCCAGCCGACCGATTCGAACGAGGTGAGAACGGGGCTACAATGGAATTCAAGGCGAGCGATGACGTGCTGAATGATGCGGACACCACCCCTGAGACCGGACTTGCCGCCGGTGAAGAGGCAACCAGTAAGAAGGCCGTGACAATGGAAAAGCCCGACAATGGCAGCGAAGAGCTGATCGCAGCCAAAGGCGCTGAAGCGCTCGCGGGCGCTATGGCTGAGGCGGCTAAGGAAGCGGCTGAACCCGATAACAAAAAGGTCAACGACCGCCGTTTTGAGATCACCATCGATGAAGCGCGCGATGCGAACTTGACCGAATTTGGCAAGGAAACGCTGACTGACCGCTATCTGCTCCCCGGTGAAAAGTATCAGGACCTGTTCGCTCGCGTGGCCGATGCCTATTGCGACGATCAAGATCATGCGCAGCGCGTCTATGACTATATCTCGAACCTGTGGTTCATGCCGGCAACGCCAGTTCTGTCGAATGGCGGGACCAGCCGCGGACTGCCGATCAGCTGTTATCTCAACAGTGTGTCAGACAGCCTTGGCGGGATTGTCGACACGTGGAATGAGAATGTCTGGCTTGCCTCAAAAGGCGGCGGGATTGGCACTTATTGGGGCAATGTTCGCGGCATCGGAGAGCCGGTTGGCCTGAATGGCAAGACCAGCGGCATCATTCCGTTTGTGCGGGTTATGGACTCGCTCACTCTGGCGATTTCGCAAGGGTCGCTGCGACGCGGTTCGGCGGCGTGCTATTTGGATGTGTCGCACCCTGAGATCGAGGAATTCCTCGAAATCCGCAAACCGTCGGGTGACTTCAACCGCAAAGCGTTGAACCTGCATCACGGCGTGTTGCTCACCGATGCCTTTATGGAAGCGGTGCGCGATGGCGCGGAATTTGAGCTGAAATCGCCCAAAAATGGCGAAGTTCGCGGCAAAGTCGATGCGCGCTCGCTGTTCCAAAAACTGGTCGAAACGCGGCTTGCAACGGGTGAGCCGTATATCGTGTTCAACGACACCGTAAACCGCATGATGCCAAAGCATCATCGCGATCTGGGCCTGAAAGTATCGACGTCGAACCTGTGCAGCGAGATCACTTTGCCAACCGGCATCGATCACCTCGGTAACGACCGGACGGCGGTGTGCTGCCTGTCCTCGCTCAACCTTGAAAAATGGGATGAGTGGAACGGCGACAAGCAATTCATTGAGGATGTGATGCGCTTCCTCGACAATGTGCTTCAGGATTATATCGACCGTGCGCCCGATGAGATGGCGCGCGCGAAATATTCCGCTGAGCGGGAGCGTTCGGTTGGTCTTGGCGTGATGGGCTTCCACTCATTCCTGCAGCAAAAGGGACTGGGTTTCGAAAGCGCGATGGCGAAGGCCATGAACCTGAAAATGTTCAAGCATATTCAGGCAAAAGCGTCCGAGGCGTCCATGTTGCTTGCACAGGAACGCGGGCCGTGCCCCGATGCTGCCGATATGGGCGCGATGGAGCGGTTTAGCTGCAAAATGGCGATCGCGCCGACCGCTTCGATTTCGATCATTTGCGGCGGTACAAGCGCGTGCATCGAGCCGATCCCGGCGAACATTTACACGCACAAAACGCTGTCCGGCAGCTTCATCGTCAAAAACCCATACTTGGAGAAAATTCTCGATAAAAAGTCGAAAAATTCCAATAATGTGTGGAACTCGATCCTCGAAAAAGGCGGCAGTGTGCAGCATCTCGATTTCCTCAGCGAAGAGGAAAAGGCGAGCTTCAAAACCAGCTTTGAAATTGATCAGCGCTGGTTGTTGGAATTTGCAGCTGACCGTTCGCCCTATATTGATCAGGCGCAATCGCTGAACCTGTTCATCCCGGCCGATGTCGACAAATGGGACCTGATGATGCTGCACTTCCAAGCGTGGGAGAAAGGCATCAAGTCGCTTTATTACCTTCGGTCAAAATCGGTCCAACGCGCAGGCTTTGCCGGCGGGGTCGAAGCGGACAACACCGCGAATGCTCCAGAAATTGAGCTCAAAGCGGAATTGGGCGAGCAACAGACCGATTATGAGGAATGTTTGAGCTGCCAGTAGCGGCTAGTACTGATAATTCGAAAACCCCGCGCACTGCCCCGGCATTGCGCGGGGTTTTCTTTTCCGCCGCCAAAACACGCAGCGATACACTGGTTTACGCTAGTTTAAGTATCTCTGAGCTAATGTACGTCACACTATGCGAACACGGAAATCCACACGCAAATCCATCACGTTGCAAGGGCGGTATTTTACCGGCCTTGGCACGCCCGAAGATGTGTTGCTGGCCGATCTTTCGGTGGGCGGATGCCGCTTTAACGTGGGTGATCGCAAGGTAATGTTGGGCGCGCCGCTGCAGATCTATGTCGGCGCGTCAGGCCCGCATCGTGCGGTGATCAAATGGGTCAAGGGCGAAGAAGTGGGGGTCACTTTCACCACGCCTCTTTCCGAAACGCATTTTGAGTCGTTCGAAGCGAGCCATATCCCGGACCCTGCCGCCAAAGACGTTGCTGGTGGTTTTGAGGACATGGGCGACACCGCACCGCAACGCTTCTGTTGATTGCGCGGGAGCACACATGACCCTTGCAATATTTCTCCCGCTGGCATTCGTCTTCATCGCTTTGGTTGAAGTGATGCTCTTCAAAAAATGGCAGGCGCAAGGGATGATCAGCGGGCAAGCTGCTTTGGTCATGATGTCGGCGACCATTTTGCTGCCCGTCATCATCTATGTGGTGCTCACATTCGTCGTCCCAGACATCGGTGCGACGAAGATATTCTAAGTCGACACGCTTACACCCTCGCTCTTCACTGAAATATATGTCAGTCTCAATACCGCAAAGCGCTGTCAGGCGCGTTGGACAGGAGACATGCGATGGCAGCGCCCATCTGGATCGGAATTGCTGGCACTGTGCTGGCGCTTAGCTTCATCGGCAATGGTGTGCGGTTGGTCATGGGGCCAGAGGGTCATGCGGCCAATGCCGGACGCTTGCATGTGTTTATGGCGGCGCTGTTTTTGCCCATCCTGTGGCTCGTCGTTGCATTGGCGGTGATGTGAAACCTGTTCGGATAGTCACCGCAATTGCGCTGGCGATGCTGGTTTCGGCCTGCGCCAGTCAGATCGATGCAGGCGTCAGCGAAACCGCCGACGCACCCGGTTTCCTATGGGGATTGTGGCACGGCTTTATCTTCCCGTGGAGCTTTATCGGATCGCTCTTTTCGCCTGAAATCGCGGTCTATTCCGTGCCGAATAGCGGCGGCTGGTACGATTTCGGGTTCTTCCTGGGGATCACCGTATTGGGCGGTGGCAGCTTTTTCGGATCGAAGAAAAGGGGCGGTTAACGCGCCATCGAAGCATCGGCGAAAGCAGGCTCTGCCTCGACAATATCCACTTGATTGCGGCCCTGTTCTTTCGCCGCATAGAGTGCCGCATCGGCCATTTCGATCAACTCTTCGCGCGGCAATTGCGCCGACGCGGGGGCTACCCCGACTCCGATAGACGCGGTGACCATCGGGCGGCCGGTGTCTTCCACGGGGGTCAAGACGCTGGCAATGGTCCGGCGCACTTCCTCGGCCAGATTGGCTGCGATCTCCGGATCGCTTGACCGGACAGCACCGATAAATTCCTCGCCCCCATAACGCGCGACGATCCCGCCTGCATCCTTGAACAAAGTGTCCAGCGTCTCTGCGACCAGTGTTAGGCAATAATCGCCCGCCTGGTGTCCATGCGAATCGTTGAAGGCTTTGAAGTGATCAAGGTCGATCATCATCAAAGCAATCCGGTCAGTCCGGCGGCCATCACTACCGGGCGCAAGGATCGCACTATCAAAGCGCCGCTCGAAACTGCGCCGATTGGCGATGCCGGTCAGCGGATCGGTTTCGGATAAAGTGTGCAAGGCGCGATTGGCTTTCAGCAGTTCGCGGCCAGCAATTCGAGCACGCAAAGTGAGCAGGAAATTCCCCTGACGCAGTTTCTCAAACCGCCACGCGAGCGGCAGAGTGGCGGCTGCGACCAATGCAAAAATCAGCAGAAAGTCGAAATTGTAGGCCAGGACATCCAGCCCTCGCACGCCAAACATCGCCGTTGTTACCAACAAGGCGGCACAGTCAAAAAGGATCAATCCACGTAGAGAATAGGGCAGGATAATATTGGCAAGCCCCACAACCAAAAATGTCGCAGTGACATAGCGCGGGGCAAGATCAGGCGGCATTTGCGCCGATAAGTGCAGCAGCACCGCGATAAAGGCGATTGGCGATGCACCGACAAAGAAAGCGACCAGACTGGTCCAACCGCGCGCACCCGCAATCATTCCGAACATAACCAGAGGCGCAACCGCGAGCACTCGCAAAACTGTGCCAAGCCCCGCCATTTGCGGATTGATCATAATGTCGACAACGATTGAGCCAAGGCAGATCAGCAGGCCCAGCAGAAACAGGAAATGCTGTTCGCGATAGAGCCGCCGCACCACTTCCTTGTGATAGAGTTCGGAAATGGCGGTCGGCCAATGGCGCAAGGGTGCGCGAACGCGGTCGATGGCATCAACCATCGCCGCATCGATCCCTGCCGGAACGCTGATCTCTTCCTCGCGCACTGGTGCAGAAAGTTCAGCGGTGCCGGACGCAGTCAAAGTCTGCATGACGCCCATATGCGTGGCTTAGGTGGATTGGCTTAATTTCGCGTTAGGGCTGAGCGTCAAAATTGGCGATTTCTGAACGGTGGACGTTGTGCGCACCGTGGCGTACAGCGCGGGGGTAGCCGAGGGTCACAGCTCTACTTTTTCGGAGTTCTCGATGCCTGCAACAATCCCGCCGCCGCGCTTTGTGTTTATGGAAATAAACAAGCGCTGCAATCTGCGCTGCACCCACTGCGATTTTTGGCAGCGCAATGACGCGGATCGTGACCAGTATTTTCAGACCGAACAGAAGCTGGGCGTGCTTGATGAGCTGGCCGCGATGAACCCGGATGCGAATCTCGTCATTTGCGGCGGGGAGCCGATGCTGGACGCGGATGATTATTTCGACCTTGCCGGTGGAGCGCGTGAGCGGGGTATTCGGGCTCTGTCCGTGGTCAATGGGACCCGCATTCGCCGCCCGGAAATGGCGCGGCGGATGATCCAAGAGGGGCCAAACGAGATTTCCATCTCGCTCAACAGTCATGTGAAGAGCATTCATGATGCGACGCGCGGCGTTGATGGCGCGTTTGAAAAGGCGGTGCGCGCGCTGCGCCTGTTGGTGGAGGCAAAGCGCGAACTGGGCGCTACCGATACGCGTATCTATGTGATGGGGCTCATTTTCGCGAGCAATTACAAACTGATCGATGGCTTTTACGACTTCGTGCTCAACGATATCGGCGCAGACCAGCTCAAGCTCAACTTCCTCCAACCCTCCTTTGGCGGCGGCGGCAAAGTTGACCCATTCTTTGCTGCGGAAAGCGGCGTTGATGGCGATGAATTGATGGAGCTGATCGCGCACTGCGACACCAAATACGCGCTTGGCCTAAACCCGGATTGGCTCAGTCAGGTTGGCATGTATTTCCGATCCTTACGGGAAGTGGGCACGCCCGAACTCGGCTGGAACTCAAACAATCAAACCAAGGATCACATTTGCGACACCTATGAGCGCAATGTCATGATCAACCATTACGGCATGGCGCGGCTGTGCTTTGGTCAGCAATTCCGCGGCGAAATGTTAGAGCAGCCCGGCGACTTCACTCGGTTCTGGAACAATGCGCATGATATCCGCGCCAAGATGCGCCGTTGCAACGCCTTTTGCGGGATCAGCCATTCGGTCCGCCGCGAAAGCAGCACATTGAAAGGGCGAGAAAAACGCCTATCTCATATAGACACATATGGCCGTATGCCGCCCCCATCCATGGCGCGCGAATTGCTCGAAGGCTTAAAAGAAATGCGCCGCGAAATGGTGCGATAATCGGGTGCATATTGGGCCGATCACCATTCGACTCAGATTTTGCACGGTTTATCCCCGCCGAATCATACTATCTTGCCTTCGGTTTCGTAGCTCGTTCACGTATACAGATCAGCTGAACACGAAACGAAGGACACAACATGTCGTTGCTCGAAGCCCGCAATACCTACAAGCCGTTCCAATACCCTTGGGCTTACGAGTTCTGGAAACGTCAGCAGCAGATCCACTGGATGCCAGAGGAAGTGCCGCTGGGCGAAGATTGCCGCGATTGGGCGCAAAAGATCACCGATCATGAGCGCAACCTGCTCACCCAAATCTTCCGCTTCTTCACTCAGGCCGATGTCGAAGTGCAGGATTGCTACCACGACAAATATGGCCGCGTGTTCAAGCCAACCGAGATCAAAATGATGCTCGCCGCCTTCTCCAATATGGAGACGGTGCACATCGCGGCATACAGCCACCTGCTCGACACAATCGGCATGCCCGAAAGCGAGTACAGCGCGTTCCTCGATTACGAGGAAATGGCCGACAAGCACAATTACATGCACCAATTCAGCGTCGACACCGACGAAGACATTGCCCGCACGCTCGCCATGTTCGGCGGGTTCACAGAAGGGCTGCAGCTGTTTGCATCCTTCGCCATGTTGATGAACTTCCCACGCCACAACAAGATGAAAGGCATGGGGCAGATCGTATCATGGTCGGTTCGCGATGAGACTTTGCATTGCGAAGGCATCATCAAGATGTTCCACACCTTCTGCGAAGAGCGCGATTGCCTGACCAAGGCTGTCAAAGAAGACATCATCGACATCTGCCAGAAAACCGTCCGCCTCGAAGATGCGTTTATCGACCTCGCATTCGAAATGGGCCCGGTCGAAGGGATGACGGCTAAGGATATCAAGAAATATATCCGCTACATCGCTGACTGGCGTTTGGGCCAATTGAAGCTTCAGCCGATCTACATGATCGATGAGCACCCACTGCCATGGCTCAGCCCACTGTTGAACGGTGTCGAGCACGCCAACTTCTTCGAAGCGCGCGCAACCGAATATTCAAAAGGCGCGACTAAGGGCGACTGGAACACAGTCTGGTCCAGCTTCGACAACCGCCAAAAAGCCAAAGCGGTCAACGAAGACGAAGTGGTGAGCGACGGACCGGATATGTTTGGGGCTGTTGAAGCGGCGGAGTGACTGGCACTTCAATCGAAAGATGCCTCATATATTTGGATGAACTAATTGCCTTCAAGTACTCAACAGAAAACGTGTTTCGTCATTTGCCCAATCGGAAAAGAAGGTGGTTCGACTAGGCTGCGTTCGGACAAGCTTTTGAAATATGTGATCAAAGAAGTCCTCGAACCTAAGTATGTTGTTGAGCGCGCTGATCAGCTTGCAGAACCAGGCATAATTACAAATCAGATTGTGGGGAAAATTGTGGACTGTGACGTTTTGATTGCCGACCTCAGCGAGGGCAATCCGAACGTATTTTATGAGCTCGCCATCCGTCACGGCTTGAAAAAGCCATTTATACATATGATAGATGCCTCAGAAAAAATCCCGTTCGACAACGCTCAAGTTCGTACTATTCAAGTTGACCTCACTGACTTGGATAGCGTCGCAAAAGCAAAAATTGAATTGGCGGCACAGCTTTCCACTATTGAGGAGGGCAGTGCGAATGCCGAATCGCCGATTAGTGTGGCATTCGATCTCGATACTTTAAGGACTAGCGGCAATGCTGATGAAAGTCTCCTGGCTGCACTGTTTGACGAAGTATCATCAATGCGCTCAGAAATACGTTCTCTTAATCGCGCTCCAGTAAGGCGTGGACCCAGGTTGGGTCCAGGTAGCGAGGAAGAGCTGAGTTATGAGATCCAGAGCTACGGTGACCCCGTATTGAAGAAATTATTCAGTCAAGCCAGTGTAAGCGAATTTTCGGTGGGGCGTGTTCAGCTTATAACCAAACTATCGTCGGCTGAAGATTCTGAACTTGAGAGGCGCCTTCAAGAATTCTTGAGTTCTAGGTCATCAAAGGTTTGGACCGTTAGTGTATTGCCATTTTAGCGATAGTCGCGCAGGGTTGAACTCGGTTGGCTTATCGCGTCGCTATTCTTCTTAGCTATTTCATCCCCACTTTTTTGACCTAGATCAAATCGCAACGATTATGCAAGGGGCTGAAGCGTAGTCAGATAAGGCTACGCCATCTGCCGCTGGAAAACTCGGTCGCGGTGATCCTGTCCCGATCTGATGTTTATCGGAGCAGTACCTAGTTGATATGTCTTACCCCACCCAACAACACCCGCGAATACCATCGGTGGAACGGTATCAGCGCCTTCACCACTCCGCGCTCCGGCTTCCCGACCCAGCTTCCAAATAGTAGCTCGGTGCCGCCATCCGCGCTCGGCTTGACTGATAGCCAGCTTGCGGTGGCTCCCCGGAAATCCTGTAGCAATATTTCGGCGTTTTTTGTGTTCCGCAGCGCATCCGCGCTGCGATCTCCTCGGCCCTTACGGGCCTGCGGGCGGGCAGTCGCCCTTGCGGACCCTTCGGGTCCGTGCTCCGCCACCAAGCCATTGGCCGACCGGCGCTCAATAACCATCCACGCTGCAAAGCTATCCACCTCGCCGCGCGCCAGCTTCCGCGCTTCTTCGCTTGAGGCGCCGCGCCCGATCAGGCCCAGTGCTATCCGCTCGGGCCTAAACGCCCAGCTGCAATAGAAGCGCTCGATAAATTGCTCCAAGCTCACCGAGCCGCTTTCGCGCCGCACATAGCAATCGCGATAGGCTTCCGGTGGGTCGAACTCGGCCAGCAAGCTGCCATCGGGGACGGGAATCGCATATATCTTAGTCATATCTAAGATATATCGTAGTAGTTACGCGATCTCAATGCCGTTTCATGCAATGGCCATGCGCGCGCTTGCACCCAGTTGCGCCACGTGTATTATCTCGGCAACACACTAAAGGAGCCTTCTCAATGCTGTCCGCCGTCCTGCTCTCCCCGCTCTTGGCCCTTGCTCAAGCTGCGCCTGCGTCTGCCACCATCCCCGCCATCGACGAGGCGCGCGAGCAGGTTATTGCCAGCGATGCGGAGTTGTTCTGGAATGCCTTTGAGGGCTGCAATGCGCGCGCGGTCGAGGATCTGATCACCGATGATTTTCGCATGATCCACGATCTGGGCGGGCTTGTCGCGGCGGATGGAGACAGCTTTATCGGCATTATCGCCGAACAATGCGCCGCGCGCGGGCCGGGCGGCGCGAATGAGGGGTACAAGAACCGCCGCCTCTCCGTCCCCGGCAGCCGCACGGTCACTCCGCTGGGCGAATGGGGCGTGCTCGAACGCGGCTTTCACACCTTCCATGAATGGAGCGGTGAAGAACAGGATTGGCAGCAGGTCGGCGGCGCGCGCTATATCCATGTTTGGCAATGGATGCCGGATGAGGGGCGCTTTCGCCTGAAAGAAAGCCTGAGCATCGATCACGGCGCGGCTGTTCCCTATCCGCCCGGCGAGTGATCACAAGAGGGAGCGCGAGCGCCAAAAGCGCCCACTCGTCCCCGCCAAGCACCGCCTGCGCGAAAACCGCTTTCGATTTTTCAAGCGATAAGGGACACCGCCATTCTCCCCTGAGTCCACGGGAGTTGCGACCCTTCGCCGTGCATCCTTCGGGAACTCAAAGCGCCGCGCGTTGTAGAAATAAGAGACAATCAAGGAGATTATCATGCGAACCAACACGCCATTTGCCCGTCCCGCTATCATCGCCACACTGGGTGCCGCGCTTGCGCTGGCCGCTTGCGATCAGGCCGCCGACACCGAAACGGATGCCATGGAAGAAGCCGATGCGATGATCTCTGACAACGCGGATGCGCCGATCATGGGTGAGGAAATCGAAGAGGCAGTGCCCGGCATCGAAGAAGCAGCACCCGAAGGCGATACGCCCAACACCGCCGATCTGGGCGAAGAAGAGAACATCGAAGTCGCCGAAGAGGGCGACCTTTATGAAGAAGGCGCCAGCGAAGAATAAGCCAACGTGCTGGAGTGCGGGCGCGGCTTAGTCGCGCCCGTCTTCGCCTCCGTGACCCCAAGCGGGCGGCGGGGCTTCAACCTCTTCGGAGAGATCAAACTCCACCCGGAACAAGCGGTCCACTGGCGCGCCGTCTTCGACCGTCCGTTTGAGTTGATAGGCGAACACGCCATCATCAGTTCCGGCCGGGTCGACCTCCACCGTCCAGATATTGGTGACGGACGCGGATAGATCTTCGCGCTCAAACATTTCGATGCTGAAGTCATCGACGGGGAAGTCCTGCGCGCGCGCGGACCCCTCGGTTGTGGTGTCGCCGCCATACATAGTGACAGCATCAGGCTCGCCATCTTCATGCCGGTGATCGTGTTTAAGGCGCAGGCCGAGCGGCGATTCAGTCTTTCCGTTCATATGCGGGATGATTGTGCGGGTGATCAGCCAAGTGCGAGAGCGGTCCCATGCCGGTTCTCCGTCCTCGCCGATAAGCTGAATATGGAAAGGCACCGCGATTTGCTCGTCTGAACATTGGGCGACATGCATCACCATCGGAGCGTCGGCGAAATCGGCGTCAACCGCATCTTCGCTGACCAATTGGCCCGCATAGGCCTTGCCACAATGGCTCGCGAGAGCGTCGAAAAACGCATCTTGCGGGTCGGGTGCGGCGTCGGGTTCAGCTGCGCCCTCGGCGGCTGGATCACCACAAGCGCTAAGCAGCGCGAGCGGAGCGGTGAGAGCAAAGACGAGGCGAGCGGGCTGGTGTGTTGTTATCATCTGGCCACGCTAGCGAACGTGGCATCGCCTGTCGCCTCTCAACTGCGATGAACCGAGCGCCGGGGCGATGGGCCCCTAGCCACTCGGTTCAGCAGAGAATTGTTTAGAACAAGAAGGTCTCAGGTTCAGGCATCGGCTCGCGCTTCTGCGCCTTGATCAGGCTCATAACGCTGCGCACGCCGACCCAGACCGTGATGAGCGGCAACAGGAGGAAGCCGATCAGGACGAACAGCAGGACGCTGGAGATGATGACGCCGATAAAGCCGATCCAGAAGGTGCGGATGAGGTAGGTGAAGTGCGACGCGGCCCACTCCTCCTGATTGTCACCCTGCCACACATGGGCAAGGACGATGCCGACAAGGCCGGAGAACCCGGTCACAAAGCTGCCGAGAAAGCAGAGCGAGATGATGGTGGGTTGGTTGAAGTCGAAACCGCCATTGTTGCTTGGGCTGTTCCCGGTATTGTTCGTTGGAGTAGGTTCGGTCATGGCGGATCCCCTAATTGGCCTGACAAAGCGTGCAGTTTAGGGATCGATGCGGCCGGGGCAAGCCTTTCCTCGTCTTGAACGGGGGATGCGCCGGGTGGGGGCACGACGGGGTTAGGAGCACCAATCGCGTTCGAACGTGCCCCAGCCGGTCTCTGCGGCAAGGTCTTCGGCGATCATTATGTCGGCGAGATACTGGGCGGAGGCATCGCGAGCGCCGTTGCCAGTGACGCGGCGAACAGCGCGCAATTCTCTGCCATATTGGTCGCGGGGAGGGGATGCGCCGCCGTCCCATTCAAACGGTCCCTCGCTCAGCCATTGGTGCAAACGCCGTTGTGAACGACGAGCTTGCGTACTCTCTGCCTCGCAAGCGCCCTCCAGCTCCGGTGCGTCAAAACCGGTCAGGCGGATGCGGCGACGCGAGGGGCCGTATCCGATGATAACGGTGTCGCCATCGACGACGCAGCCTGGCTGGCGCGCACCGCCTTGACCGCAGATAGCAAAGGTCTCTGTCACGCGGACCCAGCCCTCATCTGATGCGACGGGACGAAACCCAAACCACCATACGGACATCACGATGATCAAGAGGACGGGCATCCGCCACAAGGGCCACCAACTGGCCAAGCCAGTGCGTGGGCGTTGTCGGCGCAAAGGAGAGCGGAAACGAGCCATAACGCAAAGGTAGCAGGGCGGGTCACACCGCTCCATATGAGCCGTTCAAACATCTGCGCAAAAAAGCAAAAGGGGCCGCCGGGACATACCCGGCGACCCCTTCACATGTGTGGTCAATCCGTTCTTAGGAGACGTTCTCTGTCTCTTCGAGCGAGCCGAAGGTGCCGTCTGGACGTTCGGTTGTCTCGCAGCTGCCTTCGTCGACATAGGTCCAGGCGTTGCCTTGATAGTCGATGACGCTGGTGCCAGCGCAGCTTGTGCCGGGTCCGGCAGCGCAGTCGTTTGCGCCAGCGAGGGAAACACCGAAGCACTTCTCCTTATCACCGCTTGCAGCGACGTCAGTTGTCTGTGCGCCTTCTGCACCAGCTTCTGCAGCTTCGGTTGGTGCATCGGCACCGCCAGAGCAAGCAGCAGCAAGGCCGGCAGCCGCCGCGAGTGCGATTGAGCCGTTAAAACGAGATGTGTTCATGGTCTTTCCTCCAATTCCAAAGATTCAGGCGGCGCGTGCGATCCCACAGCGCCATCACTGACCGATTCGCAGACAAACAGGGTTTGGTTACGCTGCCAAGTGCAAAATGTGCAAAAAAGCGGTGATGCGACAGATAGGCGCGTCTCTTTCCTACGGTGCATTAAGCGGCTAAGCGGCGCGCAACGCCAAGCGAGATCCAAATACAATGACCTCCAACACCGATGCGAATGACACCGCTCTTGACCTGACAAAAGCCGAAGTGCTGATTGAGGCGCTGCCCTATTTTCAGCGTTATGCGGGTCGCACATTCGTTGTGAAATATGGCGGGCACGCGATGGGCAACAAACAGGCCGCGCGCGATTTCGCCGAAGATATCGTGCTGCTTAAAGCGGTGGGTATCAACCCGGTCGTGGTCCATGGCGGCGGGCCGCAGATTGGCGAGATGCTGACGCGGCTGGGGGTCGAAAGCACCTTTGTTGATGGATTGCGCGTTACCGATGAGGCGACGGCCAAGGTTGCGGAAATGGTGCTGTCTGGCGGTATCAACAAAGAGCTGGTTGGATGGCTGTCCAATGCTGGCGGCAAAGCGCTGGGCCTGTCCGGCAAGGATGGCGGTCTGGTCACTGCGCGCAAAGTGACGCGGACCACGCGGGATCCGGAAAGCCTGATCGAAAGCGTCGTGGACCTTGGCTTCGTCGGGGAGCCCGATGTGGTCGATACCAGCGTCATCGACACAGCGGTCGCCGCAGGCATGATCCCTGTGATCGCTCCGATAGCGGGCGGTGCGGATGGCGAGACTTACAATATCAATGCGGACACAATGGCGGGCGCTGTTGCGGCGGCATTGGGCGCGGCGCGACTGTTCTTGCTGACCGATGTCGCAGGGGTGTTGGATGGCGAGGGCGAATTGCTGACTGATCTGAACCCGGCTGACATTGCAAAATTGCGCGATGAGGGCGTTATCAAAGGCGGCATGGTGCCCAAACTGGAAACCTGTGTCTCAGCGGTTGAGAGCGGGTGTGAAGCGGCGGTGGTGCTGGATGGACGGGTTCCTCATGCGATGCTGCTTGAGTTCTTCACTGCGCGCGGAGCAGGCACTCTGGTGCGGGCATAGCGGCGCTGTTACGGTCTTGACGTAACGACGGGGCGTATTACTTGGGTAACACGCATAAGATACGATTAGAGGAATGCACATCACATGACAGGCTTAGTCGCCGTTTACGAAATCATCGAATTGCTCACCAGAGCATTCGTGATGCTGATCATCATTCAATTCGTGATCGGTCTGCTTTTCGCCTTCAATGTGGTGAGCCAAAGCAATCAGTTCCTGATGTCGTTCTATAACGGGATCAACAGCTTCCTTGACCCGATCCTGCGGCCAGTGCGGCGGATCTTGCCAAATACGGGCGCGATTGATCTGTCGCCTTTGGTGCTCATCCTTGGCGCTCAGATTATCCTGATCGTCCTTCGCAGCATCATTTTCGCCTGATGACCGCAACACGGATAGACGGAAAGGCGTTCGCTGCTGGTTTGCGTGAACGTGTGGGCGCCAGTGCGGCTGAGTTTGCCAAATCCGCCGGGCGCAAGCCGGGGTTGGCCGTGGTGTTGGTGGGCGATGACCCGGCAAGCCAAGTCTATGTCGGCTCCAAAGGCAAAGCGACTTTGGCCGCGAATATGAACTCCTATGAGCACCGTCTGCCTGACGATACGAGCGCGGCGGATTTGCTCGCAGTGGTTGAGCAACTCAACGCCGATGACGCGGTTGACGGTATTCTGGTGCAATTGCCGCTGCCCAAACATCTCGATGAACAATCAATCATTGCAGCGATTAGTCCCGATAAGGATGTCGATGGCTTTCACGTCATCAATGCGGGCCGGTTGAGTGTCGGACAAGCGGGCTTTGTCCCGTGCACGCCGCTTGGCTGTATGATGCTTCTGACAGACCGTCTGGGCGACCTTTCGGGGCTGGAAGCAGTGGTCATTGGCCGGTCCAACATTGTCGGCAAACCGATGGCGCAATTGCTGGTCGATGCGAACGCCACCGTCACCGTCGCGCATAGCCGTACCGCCGACCTCAAATCGGTTGTTAAGCGCGCGGACATCGTGGTTGCGGCAGTTGGTCGTCCTCAGATGATTGGCAAGGACTGGCTGAAAGATGGCGCAACTGTGATCGATGTGGGTATCAACCGCCTTCCGCCTGAACCGGGTAAGGAAAAGGGCAAACTAGTCGGCGATGTCGCCTATGATGATGCCGCTGAGGTCGCTGGCGCAATTACGCCTGTGCCTGGCGGTGTTGGTCCAATGACTATCGCTGTGCTGCTGCGCAACACTTTAGTCGCTGCCTATCGCAATGCGGGCCTTACGGTGCCAGAGGCGCTATGATCCGGGCACGCTCCGCTGTCGCCATTATAGCGCTTTCAGCGACGCTCGCCGCTTGCTCCAGCGGCAGACCACGTGGTCCCAGCACCGCTGTGATCAATCGCGTACTTGCAACGGCCCCTGGCGCCGCTCAGCCCAGCACTATTGTGGCTGTCGAGGTTGCCTATGCCCGCGATGCAAGCGCGCGCGGGCAGTTCGTGGCGGGTGCAGACTTTGCCGCACCGGGTGCTCTTATCCATGGGAGCGATGGTCCCGTCGTTTTCGCAACCATCGCCAGCGCCTTGCAAGCCAGCGATATCTCCAGCGAATGGGAACCCCGCGCGGTTGTGATGAGCTGTGACGGGGCACTCGCGCTGAGCCAAGGGCGCTTTGTCGACCAAGACGGCAAAGCCGGCAATTATGTGACCACATGGGTCCGCCAAAGCGATAACAGCTACAAATGGAGCTATGACGTCGCAGGGCTCGATGACCCCCAGCCTCCGCCTCGTGCTCAGATCGAGGACGGCGATATCGTTGTGACCTCCATCGATTCAATCGAAGGTTTGGTGGCAACATGCCCGCGGGCGGGTGAGAGCATCCCTGCACCGCCCGCGATCCCCATTGGTGAAGAAGGCGCAGCGGACGCGCAATTGTCGCGCGATGGGACTTTGCGTTGGCGCTGGGAACACCGCGCCGATGGCGTCAAATATGTCACGGCGGACTACTATTACCAAGGCGGCTGGGTTACTGCGATCGAAGAAAGCCTTGCATCGCCGCCAGAAGGGTGATCAGGGGCGCGCCGATAGCGAATATGCGCGCAACCTTTGATAATTTGAGCCCCTATGCTGCCTGAACTGTTCATCTCCGCTTTTATCACACTGTTCGTGGTGATCGATCCGCCGGGCTGTGCGCCCATCTATGCCGGACTGACCAAAGGCGCATCCGCAGCGCAGGCGCGCAATATGGCCTTGCGCGCAACCGGGATTGCGGCGGTGATCTTGATGATCTTTGCCTTCTTTGGCGAAGACCTGCTGGGCGCGCTGCATATTGAGCTTGATAGTTTCCGCATCGCAGGCGGTTTGATGCTGTTTTACATCGCGTTTGAGATGGTGTTCGAAAAGCGCACGAAACGCCGCGAAGAGCGCGCTGACAAAGTCAGCGCCGATCCTGAGATTGAAGACGTGTCGGTCTTTCCGATGGCCATGCCGATGTTGGCGGGGCCGGGCGCGATTGCAGCGATCATGCTGTTGATGAATGAGGCGGATACTACGGCTGAGACGATTGAAGTGTTTGCCGCGTTGGGTCTGGTACTGGCCATCACCGCTGCTGCACTGGTCGCGGCAGGTCCGCTCATCCGGCTGCTTGGAGACAAGGTCGAAGCGGTTATCACACGGCTGCTCGGCGTGTTGCTGGCCGCATTGGCTGCGCAGTACGTAATAGACGGCCTGCGCGGTGCTTTTGCGGTAGCAACTATGCCCAGCGGAACCGTGGCCTAACCACTAGGCAAGGTTGGAGCCGATCCCGTAAGCAAGGGCTGCTGCAACGCCCAAAGTGCCGAACGCCCCCATTGCTCGCATGCCAGCAAAGGCTTTGCGTGCTCCGGTGAGATCTTCGCCATGCGATCCTGCGAGCGAAGAGAAGCCCGCGGCATGAAGGATACGGGCCACTGCAAAGATGATGCAGACTGCGGCTACATAGGTTGTCTGCCCGACAATCATCTCAAACAGGGCTATGACCACAAGAAACAACCCGGCATTCTCCGCCAGATTGCCGTGGCGGCGCACCTTGCGCTCCAGATCGCGATCATCGCCATTGCCGATGAATTGACCCTTTGAACGATGCAAGCCGACTGTCAGCATCAAAGCGACCTGCAAAACAATCAGAAATGCGCCTAGTCCGGCCGAGTAGAGGGGGAGATTGATCATGCGGCTTGCTCCGTTGAGAGAATGGGGGTTTGAGGGAATCCGATAAGCGCAAGCGAAGCTTCGCCAGCATCGAGCATGCGCTGGGGCTCAGCAGAAATGCGCGCTGAGGCAAAAGCACCATGCAGCAATTGAGTGAGTGTTCGACCAAGCGGCGCGGGATTGGCACTTACGCCGCGAACTGCATTGGCATCACGCACGATCTCGATCATTTTCGCTTCGATCTGGCTGAAAATTCGCTGCGCTTCAGCCCGCAATGCAGGGAACTCCTGCCCTAGCTCAAGTGAAAGGCCGACGATCGGACACCCGTAAACGTCGCCTTCGCGCTGGCTGGTTTCGAAGTGGACGCAATGGGCCTTGCGGTAAATCGCGGCGAGGCGGTCTTGCGGCGCAGTGTGATCAACAAAGCTTGAGTCAAAGACCATCTTAATCGACGCCGCACCATTGTAGCGCATGACGGCTAAAGCGAGGTCATTCTTGTCGGCAAAATAGCGGTAGACGGTCGCTTTGTTGACGTTGGCAGCATTGGCAATCTGATCGACTGACACACCGTGAAAACTGCGCCGCCAGAACAGACCAGCGGCCGTGGCTATGATGTGCGCGCGGGTGCGTTCACCCTTGGTGGCAGGGACTGTGAGCTTCATAAGTAACCGTCTAGTTGCTTTTTGCACCATGACCTACTCCTCCTATGCGACAGAAAGTCGCAATGCGGGAGAAGTCCGACCTTTGGTATTGGCTGCACGACACGTGATTCAGCGGATCAGCGGCGTAGTCTTCGCTGAAGAATTCTAGTCAGGTTCATATGGCGTGTATCAAGCCTCTCGTCTGAACAGCGAGGAGGGCTGCGATGCTTGGCGGATATTGGAAAAGTGCGGGATTGGTTGTCACCTGTCTCGCAATGGGTTTTTGCTTCCCCGCAACCGCTCAGCCGATACCAGATCTCAGCCTCGATCAGCTGGAGCAACAGTTGCTGTCTGGCGATTACGGCAAAATTCGTGCTGTAGCCGTCGAACAAGGTGGCGAGATCGTTTACCGCAAACGCTTTGGCGAAGGTGATTTGGGCGATCGGGTGGACATCCGATCAGCTGGAAAATCTATCACCGCGCTTGCTGTCGGGGCGGCGATTGCAGATGGCATGTTGCCCGGCACCGATGTGAAGGTTTGGCCGTATTTGAGTTCGCCGCGCGGTGCTCCCTTCAATGAGATTACCGTCCGTGACCTGCTCACCATGTCCTCTGCTCTCGATTGCAACGATTGGGACCGGCGTTCACCCGGACAGGAAGAGCGGATGTATCGCCGCCGCGAATGGCGAGAGTTTGCGCTCGCTATCCCTGCCAGAGAATTTGCACTAGATGATCGCGGAATTGGCCCATTTTCCTACTGCACCGCCGGCGTCTTCCTTCTCGGTCAGGTCGTTGAAAAGGCGACGGGTGAGCGCTTCGACCGCTATGTTCAGCGCCGATTGTTCGATCCGCTTGGGATTGACGGGGCCGATTGGCGCAGATCACGCAGCGGAGAGATTCAATCGGGAGGTCAGCTGACGATTTCCGATGAAGCGCTGTTGCGGCTGGGGCGCATGGTGCTGAATCGAGGTGTTTGGGAAGGTCAGCGGGTGTTGCCCGAAGACTGGCTGCGATCCGCTCTGACCCCAACCCATTCAATGAGTGATCATGTGCATTACGGCTATCTCTGGTGGGCGACACCGATCCGTTCTTCGCGCGGCTATGAGGGTGCCGTTATGATGAAGGGCAATGGGGGCAATATTGTCGCCCTTGTCCCCAGTCTCGACGCTGTGCTCGTGGTGCAGTCGGAGAACTACAATCGACGCCAAGCAGAGCGGAACAGCTTCATTGTCCTCACAACAATGCTCAGAAGTTTGCCAATCCCTCCGGAATGAATTGCACGATTATTGAAACGTCGTGATTTCCTCGCCGCTATCATCGCGACCAAAGAACTGCATCAATTGCACCAACAGCTCACACCGTGCCGATAGCGAGGATGCCTCAAGCAACGCCTGTTTTGAGGCTCCATCAAATGGTGCGATCTGAGATACGCCATTGATCAACGATTGATCATCAAGCCGCTCGACCGAATCCCAATCGACGCTGTATCCTTGTGCATCGGCAAATTCGCGCGCCTCGCGCTCAAACCCGCCGCGTTGTGCGTGGCTCAGGACCTCGTCTGTGTCGTCCTCGATAAGCTCACCCTCAACCTGACGAAAGGCGGTGTTGGCGTCGAGTTCGCGCAGCATTTTAAATCGTGCTTCACCTTCGAGGATGAGGTTGTACCGGCCATCATCCATGGCCTCAATCTCGCCGATCCGCCCGACACATCCGATGGTGTAGAGCGGTGACCCTTCGACCGGGCGCTGCGGTTGGATTAAGGCGATCTTGCGATCCCGCACCAGCGCATCACCCACCAAAGCGCGATAGCGGGGCTCGAATATATGCAGCGGCAATTGCAGGCCCGGAAACAGGACTGCGCCGGGAAGCGGAAAGATCGATAGACGTGTGGGCATTGTGTGCTGCTTACCCGAACAGGATCTTGGAAAGGCGGCGACGGGTGGCCACCACCCACTCGTCTTCAAGCCCGATTGCCTCAAAGATTTGCAACAGCTTTGCGCGCGCTGCGCCCTCATTCCATTCGCGATCCGCAGCCACCATTGCCAGCAACGTGTCCGCCGCATCGTCCCGCGAACCGGCGGCAAAGGCTGCCTCTGCATAGGCAAGCTGTGCGTCCATGTCTTCGCGGTTGGCCTCCGCGGCAGAGCGAAGCCCGGCAAGCTCACCATCATCGACCCGTGTGCCTGCTAGCTCCAACGCGCTTTTCGCAGCCGCGATGGCTGGATCGGCGGAAAGTTTCAGGTCCTCCTCAATCGCGCTCAACACTTGGCGCGCTTCGTCCACTTGGCCAAGCGCAATGAGAGAGCGCACCAGACCTGCATGGGCGGGCGCGTTGTCAGCCGCAAATTCGGTGACCTGCGCAAAGATGCCCGCTGCGCGCGCGGCGTCCCCTTCGGTAAGCGCCTGTTCGCCCATAGTGACGAACTGTTCAATTTCCTCAGCCGATGGGCCTTGCGGAGCTGCACCAGCATCGCCTGCCGTCACCGGCAGTTTTTCAAGCAATTGATCAATTGCCTGCCGCAGCTGTGTCTCGCTGCGTGCACTGGTGAGGTCAGCAACTGGCTGCCCCTGAAACATCGCATAGACGGTCGGGATTGATTGAACCTGAAACTGGCCTGCGATGAATTTGTCTTCATCGACATTGATCTTGGCGAGGATCACGCCTTTGTCGGCATATTCCGCCGCAATCTTCTCCAGCGTCGGCGTCAAAGCTTTACAGGGTCCGCACCATTCCGCCCAGAAGTCGAGGATGACGAGCTTTGTCTGAGACGGATCGACCACTTCGGCGCGGAATTTCTCAACCGCTTTTTGCTCTTCGATGTTAAGACCCATGCTGGCCAAGGTCGCGCTCCTATTTCTGATCTTCGCTAATTTGTCTGAGGCCCTATGTGGGGCGTTTCGCGGCCTTTTGAACCTTGGCGTGGCCGCTGGCTAGTCGCCACAGGCGGTTCAGAGCAAATTTGATCCAATTTTACGCTTGCAGGGTTTAACACCCCCTGTTACTTGCGCCGCCTCCCCGGCACAGAGGCGCTGTTTTCAGCAATCTGTGCGAGACGTCAGTGAGCGGGCGTAGCTCAGGGGTAGAGCACAACCTTGCCAAGGTTGGGGTCGGGCGTTCGAATCGCCTCGCCCGCTCCATTTTTTCAATGACTTACTGCGAAGTCGAGTCGTTTCCATGAAAAAAACATGAAAAACGCGTTGTGGGAATCAACTGAATTTTAACTGAAGGTTCCGCCGCGTTGGCGCACGAATTCCGCGAATATCGCGGCCAACCGCTCAGGGTCTTCATCAGCTCGCTCCAGTCCAAGCCCCCGGATTAGCTCCGCTTGCCGGTCGGCTGGCACCGCTCCGTAACTTGTCAGAGTGGTAAGCACTCGCTCATGGCCGATATTCTGCGACCATGCCTTGAACTCTTCGGGCGTTGTGCAGATGCGCTCGCCTAGTCGCACAAGTACGTCGCGGAAACAGTGCGGGTTGAAATAGGGTAGGCCAGCCGCATGGAAGACGTCCTTGTAAATATTACGGACCGCCCCAGTGTTGCTCCAATGCTCGCGCGCTAGCCCCATCGCCTGAAAGCCACCGCACTCTCCCAGTCCTACCTGTGTCTTAGGAAACAGCGGATCATCATCGGACCAGAGCAGCTGCTTACGAAGGTGTTCGCACCAATCGGTCACGATCTCCAATGCATCGCCACCGACTGGGCAAAAATAGGTTGTGAACGTCTTGCTGTTTTTAGACCGTACGTCGCGCGCATCGTGAAACACGCAAGCTTGTTCAAGGTCGACATGCTTTAGCTTGAAGCTTGCCAAAGCCGCCGCCCGCGCTCCGGTCAGCAATGCGAACGCGATCAGCGCACGGTTGCGCTTCTCGATGTCAGTATTGGAAGGCATGGTGGCGAGGACGTGTTGTACCTGATCAAGTGTCGGTATTCGCTTGGGTAAGCTGGCCTTCGCAATCCGCACATCTTTCTCGCTAAGGTTGAAGTAGTCTGCGTCCGCATAGGCAATGCGGCTCTTGTAGCCTGACTGACCCGCCAACCAAATGAAGAACGCTCGGAGGGCAGACAGGGTCGTGTGAACGGTTGCGCGCGCGAGAGGCTTGCCAGTGCGAGTGTTCTTCTCGTTGTCGAGCTTGCGCTTGAAAGCCTTGGCTTGCTCGCGATGAAACTTCTTAAAGTCCTTATGGCCCGTCGACTCCTCGAAACGAGCAATGGCCTTTGCCACCTGATCGATTGATGCATCGTCCCGGCGCATTGCCTCCTTCAGGTAGTCGAAGTATTCTCGCTTGACCCGGGTGTTTGCTGCGTTGTGTTTTGCCATGCCCTAGGCTCCTTTCGATTTGTCACAGTTTGGGGAGGGATGCGTCCGCGCACCTATGCTTGAAAGAGCCTGCGTGCGGTGGACGTCCATTCCGGGCATTTTGAGGGCGATGTCGGCTTCTCGCGCTCGCCTGTGCATCATCGTGCCACAGGTCTCGCAAAGGGCTTTGAGGTTGCCCGTCGTTGGGGTCATTGCAACGTACTCAACCATACCCTCAGCAGGGGCCTTCGGGGCACGGCACTTGAGGCAATACATCTGGCCCGATTCGCACGGGCGCTTAGAAGCTTTGCGTTGTTTACTCCACCATTTCTGAAATACGCTGCCAAGGATCAAGGTCGGACGAGAATCGTCTACGGTAGGCAAGCCGGCCTTAATCCAGCCGCGCACGGTATTTTTGTGAACGCCCGTGAGCTCAGCCAGTTCGCCCACCTCATAGGAACGGTGGAGCTTGGCGCGACGCGGATTGATCCGCTTCATCGCCATTCCCTTTAGTCCTGCTCGCCCACAAGGCGGCGGATCGAAGCGACGGTAACGAGGCGGCGGCGGCCCATCTTGCGGGTTTCGAGCTTGCCCTCATTGATCAAGGCATAGACCGACGTGCGGCCAAGGTTCAGCGTGTTCGCAGTTTCGATGATTGAGACGAGCAGAGGTTCCATCGAGATATTCCTTGCATGGTGCCGACGAATGCCAGCGGACGCAGGGAAGCATCGGGAAAGGTGTCGGGATTGTCGGACGAAAAGGATGAAATACGGATGATAAAGGCAAATCAGGCTATTTTAATCCTTCCGAAACTCGCTCCAGATCTTTCTCGCATAGGGTCTAACCGTGCTCTGTGCCGGTTCGTCACCCCCATCACCGAGTTGCGAAATCAGCGCAAGTTCTAGATCAGCTTGAGAACTGGGTTGTAGCGTCCCGCGATAGATGTCACCAAAAATTGCCAGGCAAGCGGCTGGCCAATCGTATTTGGGGCTCCGCCCTAGCTTCGCCTGCCCCGGGGAAGGCGAAGTAGCATACTTCTCTACGCCCAGATTCACCAACCCAGAGCGGTGAAAATGGACCCCTTGAAGGTTAATCTTTAGCTCGTTGCCGTCACGTCGCCCACTTCCATGAGCCTTATTGAGACTCCAGTCTTGGAAATGGTCCGGCCTTACAAAGTCTCGCCAAAACCATAGCGGGACATCCCACTCTATAGTCCCATAAGAAGACAACGGATCGAATTTGCTACCGGAGTCTAGCCCTTCGCAAACCACGCGTGAAGCACGTGCTGCAATATGGCCAAGCTGGCATGCTTCAACAATCGCTCGTTCAACATCCGCATAGTTTTTTACTGAGGCCAAAAGGTTCCGAAGTTCGTGAGCGCTTAACCAGTCGTTGTCGGACAACATGCTTATCCGGCGCATTGCCGCCGCTTGAAGGTGCGACGGAACTAACTCCGAAAGCGCCAAAAAATCAAAACACACGCCGAACGCTTGTTCAGCAATCTGGTAGCGGTCACTTCGCTGGAAATCTCCATGTTCCCAGTTCGCAATCAAATCATCATCAATTTCATCTGACCGCCAAAACGCTTCCGGAATGCTGCAATTGCTTCCCTCGGTGTCATTCCAAAAGAGCTTTTGCGCCTTTGCCGCGATGATCCCGGCATGTGCACGATCAATAATCGCCTTACCAACCGAGTATTCATCTTCGCCAAAGGCAGCATACTTCAGTGCGAGACTTGCCTTTATCCATTCAGTCGTCATGGATGCATGGCTACGTCAAAGCGACCCTTGAACGCAAGCGAACGCCTTTGGCCCGAGCTTGTAAGTGGGCTAAAGACTATGTTCCTGTTGTCGGCTTTGCGCCCCAGTCCAAGACGTAAGTATCCGAGATCTTAGTTCCGGAAAGCAGACATTCTTCGAGGCCATTCCGGCCAAGGAGAATGAAAATGACCTACTCACACTTTGACCCCGCTGCTCAAAATCGAGTGCCGTGGCATTTTGGAGCAAAGATTGGGCCCAAGCGTCCATTCAATCAGAAGCAGATTTGGGCCATCCGTTTCTTCCTAGATCGCGAAGAACGCATTCGAGATCGCGCGCTTTTTGATCTGGCGATCGATAGCAAGTTGCGAGGTTGTGATCTCGTCGAGTTGAAGATCGGCGATCTAGTTAGTGGACCCGAAATTAGAACGCGAGCGACAATTACGCAGCGCAAGACCGGACGACCTGTCCAGTTCGAGATTGCGGCAGACGCGCGTTCAAGTCTTTTCGCCTGGCTGGAGCTCAGAGGCGGTGACGTCGAGGATTTTGTCTTTCCGAGCCGAGTTGATCCCGCTCGCCACTTGAGCACGCGACAATACGCTCGGCTTGTTGATGAGTGGGTGGCAGCTATTGGATTGCGGCCCGAGGAGTATGGCACTCACTCGCTGCGCCGAACCAAAGCCTCGATCATCTACAAAGCCACAGGAAACATCCGGGCAATCCAAATATTGCTAGGTCATTCCAAGATTGAGAACACAGTCCGTTACCTAGGTGTCGACATTGAAGACGCTCTTACACTCGCAGAAAAGACGGAAATCTGACTGATGTTGGGCGCCGGCTTCGAGCAGGTTGGCGTCCGCTTCTGGGGGTGAAAGCGGACTGTCGGGTTTTAGGCGTCATCTGAATCAAACGGACCATGCTCGAATGAACTGCTCCGCATGCTGCTTTGCGAATTCATCCAGATCCAACGGACGCACCGCGTGACCGCCTAGCTTGGCCTGATGCAACGCACCCAAGACGATCGGCGAAATCAAACCGAGCGCAGCGATACGAAGATCGCCTTCTTTCATCTGTCCACGTTCGACATGAGTGGCCAGTCGCATTTCGCAAGCTTGGAGTGTCGGTTCCAGCGCCGTGGTCAGGAAGAGCGGCCCGATACGCTCATGCGAGAACCCTTCGCGCAAGCCGGATGAGAATAAAGCGTCGAGCCCACCGTAGCGCATACCGTCCAGAAGATGGACTACGGCCCCATGAATCGAGGTTGTAAAATCTTCGTCGGCCGTCGCCATGATCTCCAGTTCCGAAGATGCGCCCGCGAGATCATCCTCCATGATCGCGGCGACGACATCCTCCCGCTTGCCGAAGTGATGGGTGACAGTGGAAAGCGAAGCTCCCGCGCCCTTGGCCAATTCGCGCCACGAAGGCGCCTGACCGCGCTCTTCACGCAGCACTTGGCGGAGACGTGAAAGGAGAGCCGATTTTCTGGCTTCTCGATTGCCGCTAGATCGCCCATTAATTTTTTTTGGATCATTTGATCCATTCATGTATTTCTCCTTTGGTTCAATTGATCCACAAGGATGGAAGTCATGTCAACGTATCTCTCCGTAGATGGGCTGCGCGCGCTCATCGTCATCGTTCTGGCCATCGGTCAGGCAGCCATGGCCTGGTGGCCCGATCTCAGAAATTGGCCAGAGACCATCTCTTCTCGATCGGCTCGCTATTCCACGCCAGTCGTCCCGATTGGTTGGGCTTTTGCAATTTGGGGCCTGATCTTTCTCACCTGTTTCGGATTTGCCATCTGGCACGCGCTACCCGCCAATCTAGACGATCCTTTCCTGAGACAGCTCGGATGGCTTGCCGCCGCGATCTTCGCGATCAACATTGCTTGGGAATCCTACGTGCCCAAGCGCGATATCGACTGGGGAAGCGTCGCGCTGATCGTGCTGTCGCTGGTTCTCTTACTGATGGTCGTGTCCCGCATTCATGACGATCCACCGAACGGTCTCCTCGGCTTTCTCACAGTCAGTTTGCCATTTCAGCTGTTCGCCGGATGGATAACGGCAGCAACCTTCATTAACTTGAGTTCGACGCTCAAGATGAGCGGGGCCGATGCCGGAACAGGTCTGAGCCTGTCGCTCCTGACCATGGCCGTTTTGCTCGGGGGCATCGTCAGCTTCATGACCGGCATGATTGCCTATGGAATTGTCATCGCCTGGGCGCTGTTCGGCATCGTAATGGCCAACCGAGAGAATGAGGGAAACGCGGCGGTCGCACGTGCGGCGCTGGTGGCCATTCCGGTCGCGCCCCTCCTGGCGATCCTCGCCACGCTACTATGACCCACTCCTACAATTCCGACAATGCAGTGATCGTTCGATCCGCATCCGATCTGCGCGATTGGTTGGACACGAACGGCGAGCGCGACGCCGGTGTGTGGATCGTCTCTTTCAAGAAGGCGCACGAAGAGTTCGTATCTTACGGCGATATTCGCGACGAGGCGCTCTGCTTCGGATGGGCCGATTCGAAGAGCGAGGCGGTCGATGAAAATCGGACTGCAACATGGCTTTCGCCTCGACGTAAAAGCAGTCCGTGGTCAGGTGTGAACAAGGAAAGGGTCGTGGCGCTCCGCCGTTCGGGTCGAATGACGTCACTAGGCGAAAGGGCAATCGAACGGGCCAAGGAGGAGGGCAGTTGGAGCATCCTTGACGATGCGTCGGCGCTCATCGTTTCCGACGATCTTGCGCAAGCTATGGAGCAGGCTGGCGTGAGAGCTGAGTTCGACAAGTTGGCACCATCGAAGCAGCGCTCGATGTTGGAGGGCATTGCCTTGGCAAAAACCACTAAGACACGCGAAGCACGGATAACGAGGATCGTCGAGCAATGTCGTGATTCGGGAAGTTGAAGAAACCCTTCTAACGTCCATAATTGGATCGTTTGCAGACAGACGGCTTTAGTCTTGTGGCCACCTGGGAGCGGACAGTCAGCAACCGGCCCAGCTCAAGCCTTCTGGTTACTACTGAAACTGATGAGCGAAAACGGACACAATCAGTCTTACTTCGCGCCAGCCATATCCTTCACGTAGTCGATCAAAGCCCGAACCTTGAGCGGCACATAGTCACGCGAGGGATAGAGCAACCATGCTGCGGTATCGAAGTCTGCTGCGCTTGCTTCCCACCCGGGGAACAAGTCGACGAGGCTACCTTCTTCGAGTTCATCTTCCAGCATCCAAGAAGCGATAAGCCCGGGACCGATGCCGGAAAGAACCGCAGCTTTAACGCCGGTAGGACTGCTGAGCGTGAGGCGGCCCTGGACAGAGACATCTACCGATCTCTTCGAGTGCCGGAACGTCCAGCTCGAACGATATGTGGGCAACGATAAGAGCACGCATTGTCGCGAACCGAGATCCTCTGGCTCGTTCGGCACTCCCTTGCGCTCCACATAGTTGGGGGTCGCCACGACGTAGTAGCGTGTATCCATCAGCTTTGTACCGACAAACGATCCGCTGGGTCGCGGGCCCAGCCGGACAGCCAGATCGATCCGCTCCTCTGCAATGTCGATGGGCCTGTCGGTGAGCACGGCCTCGACGGAGATTTCCGGATATAGCTCCATGAAGCCGCGCAGCTTAGGGACCAGCCATTCAGAGCCAAATGCGGTGGACGAGGTCAACCGCAACGTCCCGCTTGGTTTCGCAATCAGATCAAGCGACTGGTCTCTTGCATCGACAAGCTCATCGACCAGTACGCTTACACGGGTCAGGTAGGCTGCTCCGGCCTCGGTCAGATTGAGCCGGCGCGTGGTGCGCTCAAAAAGAGTGAAGCCGAGCGCCGTTTCGAGGTTCGCAATACTGCGTGAGACAAGCGAAGGATCGATGCCTTGATCGCGGGCCACGGCGGCAAAAGATCCGCGATGGGCCACCTCGCGGAACGTTCGGAGGGCTTGTATCTGGATCGCATCGGCACTCATTCATGCAAATATAGCATCACAGAGGTGCTTGAACAGATATTTCCGGACAGTTTCACATGAGTATCTGGAGTGGGTCACTAAAGGAGATGACGCATGACCCACATACTTCGCATCGATGCTTCATCGCGTCCAGGACCGGACGCTGCCACTTCGGAAGCCTCCTTCAGCCGCGGGCTAGCCGATGAAGTCCAGAAGCAACTGGAAAGAACTCTCGACCAGGTATCCCTCACAAAGCGCGATCTCGTCGAGGCCCCTATCCCGCACATCGCCAACCAGACAATCGCCGGGTTCTACACTCCGGCCGATCAGATGACCGCCGAGCTGGCATGGGCAACGGCCCCGTCAGACGCGCTAATCGATGAGGTCGAGAAGGCTGACTTCCTGCTCATATCCTGCCCGATCTACAATTTCGGAGTGCCGTCCGCGATGAAAGCTTGGATCGATCACGTCGTGCGCGTTGGTCGTACGTTCGCTTACGAGAATGGCGAGTTTCGCGGTTTGTTGGAGAACAAGCGCGCGATGGTGGTCTATTCCTATGGAGCGCCCGGCTACAGCGATGACGGCCCGCTGAGTTCCTACGACTTCATGCGCCCTTACCTCACAATGATCCTGAATTTCATCGGGATTGCGAACGTTCAGGACTTCGTGCTCGAAGGCACCACGGGTGACCCGCAGGATGTCGCCGCCGCACAGGCAGACGTTAGCAAGCAGATCGAGGCGTACTTTGCCCGAGGAGCAGTCTGATGTTGAACGAGCACATAGATCTCACAGGAAAGACCGCCATCATCACCGGCGCGAGCCGAGGAATTGGAGAGGCCGCTGCAAGGCGTCTCGCCAAAGCCAATGCAAATGTGGTGGCGCTGGCTCGTTCCAAGGCCGACATCGAACGCATCGCAAGCGAGCTGGGGGAAAACGCCCGAGCCATCATCTGCGATATAGCCGACTGGCACACAGTATCCGCAGCCTTCGATCGTGTATTCACCGAGTTCGGCAAGGTCGACATTCTGGTCAACAATGCCGGAATAATCGATCCCATCAACCGGATCGAAGATGCCGATGTCGAGGGTTGGTCGCGCGCGGTTGATATCAACCTCAAAGGGGTCCTGCACTGCATCCGAGCGGTGCTTCCTTTTATGAAGGCCAACGGCGAAGGCACGATCATCAATATCTCGTCCGGAGCCGCGACAAGCGCGCTCGAGGGATGGTCGCACTACTGCTCAACCAAAGCGGCGGTCCTTATGCTCACTCGTTGCGTGGCGAAGGAGGAAGGCGAAAATGGCATCCGTTGTGTGGGGTTGTCGCCCGGGACGGTGGCCACGGAGTTTCAGCGACAGATCAAGGCCGCGGGCATCAATCCCGTCTCCAAACTGGACTGGTCGCAGCACATCCCTCCCGAATGGGCGGCGGAGGCGATCGCTTGGCTGACAACGGAGGAGAGCCGCGTCCATGATGGCGGCGACTTCTCAATCAAGACCCCGGCGGGTCGAGAGACCGTCGGGCTACCCGCATTGTGAGTGTCTATACTCCCCAGCACACCTGTGCGCTGGGAGCATCGAAGGGAGATCGATTGATAACTGTCCACACTTGGGTCCGGAGCTAGGGGCCCGCTTCGTCATAGTCTGTGGCTGCAAGCAGACAGTCGGCAATCGGCCCATCTTCAGCCATCACTTAACGACCGGCATTGTGGGTGGAAGCGGACATTGGCAGCTGGGCCATAGTTTAAAAGCATAAACGCGGGCAAAGGTGACGATGCCGAGCAAATCAACCAGACAATCTCGCCTTAATTCACAGATCCGAATTACGGCGGCAAGTGATTGTGGATGATTTACCCTTAGCGCAATATCCGCGTGGGGGTGCTATATCTGCCCCCTGGCGGCGATCGGTTCGCATCGCGCACGGCTTTTGGCAGCTGGGCCATCAATCGCAGCGTGACAAACCATTCGAACGACTATTCCGATTGCAGGAATAGCTAGGTTGTGAGCGCGGCTGGGGGAACTAACCTAGGCGGCCAGAAGGTACGCGGCGGCGAACTTGTGAGCGGCGCATGGCCGAATACTGGGGGTTCGAGAAGCATACTCGGCTGAGATAATGACAGTAGCCGGAAAGTCGCAGCGCTAGGATGACCGTAACAGAGTGTTGGTTTGCTGGCCCAGAATGCAGGGTTGTTCGCTCTCGCATTCTAAGAGGCGGGCACCCTAAAATCTGTTGCTAAGGTTATAAATGAAAAACTAAGGCGTGTTGTTTGAGGTTGATGCAATAGGAAAAATCATCACTCTTAATATTAAATAGGCAAGCAATACTGGAAGTAAAATTATCAATTGTATAATATTTCCTGAAACGGAAAAGTAGACAAATATGCAGAAAGCCGTAACAATAAATTTCGAAATCAAGTCAATTATTGTTTGAAATTTGAAAGTCGATTTGCATTCATGGCATGTTATCGCGCCAAATAATTCAGGAAAAAGCAATTCAATAACTCGGATATTGCTTCCGCATTTGCTACATTTTCTCATGATTGGACTCTCTCGATTCCTAACCAGCTCTTGTACTCACCGTGATCATTCGAATCCTGCGCTGCACTAGAATGGATAATAGAAGTCCCGCAAGGAGAGAGTCTCTCGCTACCGCAATAGTAGTAGACCTGCGAGTGTTTAACGCGTCGGATAAAGTCTTGGTCAGTTCCATCAAAACTCTGCACGAAATCTAAAAATTTCGCTCTGTTTTCAGGGGGAATTATCGCGCCCATTTCAAGGCATCCATCTGAATACGCTTTGACGTCCACGTTCAGTGCGATTGCAGCATCGTACCGCAAGTGGTGCCTCAAAGCGAAAGCTGCGATTCTAAGTCGCTCCTCTGTCGATTTCGATCCAGTGTCATACGAAATATCGCATAGCCGAATGTCGCTAACCGAGTGATGAGAACGTGGCGTTCGCCCCGCACTTATTGGCTGGAGTTCAGCTACTAGATATTCACTCGCTGTCTGCTCTGTCGACCCCAGTGAGTTGTCGCTACAAAAATCATCAGTTTGCCTAAACTCAAAGTATGGATGGGAGATCGGCTCATTTCTCAAAGGTGCATACAGCTCTGTTTCAACGGATTTATATCCGCAGACGTAGCCATACGCCGCTTCGATTTGATCAGCATTTGGGTTGGAAAATTGTTCGAGCGAACGCTGGCTCTTAAGGATGCCTGCTAACGCACTCACTTCATCCCTTGGGCCAGCGATAACGAATCCCCCAATGCCGAATGGTGAAATTGAGACGTCGTCAATGCGTTGTTCGGCAATATGGCGGTAAATATTGGCAACAGCCGCTACGTGATCGTTCGCGCTGACGGATTGTCCAATTCCTAAAAAGACCTGTGCTCTTGGCGGTCCGGCAACAGAAATGCGAGAATCTAAGGCGCTTGGCAAGACGGAGCGCCAGATTGATCTCTGCTGCTCGCCATTGGCCAAGCCGGTCGATAGTGTTTCGTAACTGCCGTCCGTTTTGAATTGATATACGTCAATTGGTGGACGTATATTGTCTCCTTCGCCTGTAAGCGCGTGCGAGTATTCCACCGCGCTGCAAATCGTCGGGGGGGGCATACCGATCCGCGTAAAGATACGGGCAATTGAATGAGTAGCGAAGTCTGGATAGGTTGCGCTTTGCGTTTCTTCCAAATTCACATGAGGTATTTCCTCGTGAATGAACCTAATTTCCAGCCCACGTCGCAATTCACTGAGAATTTCAAACGCTATTTCTGAATCCTTGGATTCCGGGTCAAAAATGTTCAAAGATAGGATGATCTTGTCATTTGTGGATAGGCCATCGACAAAATAGGCTGGTGCAGTTGTGTGTGCCATTGCGTCGTCGATCTGGCGTGCAAGCAGATGTTCCCTCAAATGCTGCGAGGGACAGCCCGTCTGGTAGCTGGCAAGACGATCTTCATAAATTACATACCGCAAACGAACCCAATCACCTCTTGGTTCGGAGGCCAATCTTGAACCGCATGTGTTAAGTAAAAGGGCACAAATCAAGACCACGCCAACTTTAACGAACGGGGGCAAGTTTCTCTCCTATAGTCCTCTTGCTCGAGCAGCGGCATGATCCGTCGCTCGAGCAAGCGATTCACAAAAAGGCGACGTTTCTAAAAAGGATCCCCAGATCCTGGGTTTGGCACATTTGGCGTCCCAAACATCGAATTAAAGGCTTCAACAGGGTTTTGACCAGGAGTCCCTTGTCCAAGCGCATCTCCAAAAAGGTATTGTACCAGCTCAGGCGCAACCTGATCTAAGAAGTCAGCTGCTGCCTGTTTATTTTCAAGGCTTGTAGCGTCAATCAGGAAGTTACGGAGCTCGGTGACCGCTGATGCAACAATCTCTTTGGTGATTGGATCGCCAGGAATCAGCGCTTTGACGGTAGCCTTAAATACCCCCTCTCTTCCGTCTCCTCCAAATCGTTCGCCACCATCATGAACGTCGTAATAGTAGATTCCCGCCTCTGAGAGCATAGCATCAATTCCGTACCCAAAATTTGGCCCGTCTTGACTTCCGCCACCGCCTGGGAGGGGGTCTTCGTGAAAGTGCCCCCCGGAGACCAAGTAGGTTTCAACGTCACTTAGTGGTCTGAAGTTACCAGTTTTTTGAGCTTCGTTGGTAAACATATGCATCCTTTGCACTCCATTGATATTCCGCGCTATATGGTTTCCAATCGAGGTCGCGCGGGTTTGACCTCGGTCAGTTCGTGGCGTTGGGTAGATCACCCTCGCTGCGGTTTGAGGTTTCTTCGATCTGCGATCTGGGCTCTATTTTGAGTTTAGCGAGCAAGGCATCTCGCTTCTGTTGGGTTCGCGCGGCTATTGCGACGTCAACTGCCTGCTCATCGTCAACCTTTATCAAACGAGCCGCTGCTTCAAGTGTTGCTGGACGGTGCGCGACGGCGATGCGTGTGATCTCGAGCTCTTTGAGGGTCTCCAGAATTTTCTCTTCGTTCTCAGCGTCGAGATTGGCCGTACCTTCATCGAGGATCAGGACTTTGGGAGCGGGATACAGCGCCCTTGCCAGCAGGACACGCTGGAGCTGACCGCCTGAGAGCACTGATCCCATGTCGCCAACCAGCGTCTCATAACCCATCGGCATGGCATCGATCTCGCCATCAATCTGCGCCATGCGAGCAACCTCGCGCACGCGGTCCATGTCGATTTCGGGATCGAAAAACGCGATATTTTCTGCGAGTGACCCAGCGTAGAGCATATCGCCCTGCGCCACCGATCCGATGCATCGGCGGTAGTTGGCTTTGCGATAGGAAGAGATAGGACGCTCACCTAATCGCACGGCCCCTTGGGTCGGCTCAAACAGTCCCATCAGGATCTTGATCAGGGTCGTTTTTCCACCGCCAGAAGGGCCAGTGATCGCGATAAACTCACCCGGCTCAATCTTAAGGTTTACCCCTTGGAGTACCATTGGTTCATTGGTTCCGTAACGGTAGAATACTCGGTCGAGCACAAGCGGCTTGGTAAAGTCAGGCTCTTCATTGCTTTTCTCTAGTTCGCCTTCTTCGAGCGGCGATAATGCAATGTCGGCGATGCGAGTGAGGTGCACCTTGACGATCTGGTAGTTGATCATCTGCTCGGTGAGCCGCATGCCAGCGTCGAGGAATTGCTGCTTATATGCCTGAAACGCGAAGATCATGCCCACGGTAAGAATGCTATCGAACGCAAGGCCGATTGCGATGTAGACGAACAGCACGCGCTCGCCGCCGATCACAAATTGCCCGAGGGCGTCGAACGCGGCTTGCAGACGTCCGAGCTTCACTTGCGCGTTGACTGCGTCCGCTTTGCTTTTTTGCCAAAGGCGCTGACGATTGCCCTCTTGCCCGAACGCCTTGATCGCAGAGATACCGCGCACGCTCTCGATGAAGTTGGAGTTCTCTTTTGCCATCGTGGTGATGACATCGAGGTTGCGCAGTTTAATTGATTGCAAGAATGCGAGGCGGAGGCCTACATACAGCGCCAGCGCAGCGCAGGCGACACCGCCCAAGAGCGGCGAGTAGACGAACATCAATGCCAGCGTCAGGATCGCCATAAGCCCATCGACGAAGGCCGCGATCATGCCTTGGCTGATCAGCTGACTAATCGGCTGGGTTGAACCAAAGCGCGAGATAATGTCGCCGACATGACGCTTCTCAAAATAGTCGAGCGGCAGGCGCGTGAGATGCCGGAACAGGTTGACGATCACCTGATAAGATAGCGCGTTGCTGAGCGTCACAAGGATTAGCGAGCGTAGCCAACTTGCGAGCAGGTTCACCACGGTCAGCCCGCCAAAGCCCAGCGCCAGCATCAGCAGCAGATCGCTATCAAAAGCAGGGAACACCGTATCGATGGAGATTTGTAGGAAGAATGGCGTTGCGAGCACTACAAGCTGCATTACCAGCGATAACAGCACCACTTGACGGATCGTGCCCCAGAACCCGGTCATCTTGGACCAGAGCTGAGTGATATTGAGCTGCCTGCGCTCGATCTTTGGCTTGAAACTCTCAGAACGCAGCAGATCGAGTGCAACGCCGGTCCACGCCCGCGATACATCTTCCTCGCTCAGCACCAAGGCTCCGCGAGCAGGATCATGGATGTGATAGCGCTTGCCCCGAACGCCACCGGTGACCGCAGTCAGAACAACAAAGTGATTTAGGTTCCAGTGAAGGATCGCCGGCATCGACAGATGCGGCATATCCTCGATCTCACCGCGCAATGGCCGCGCGTTGAAGCCGATATCCTCAGCGACCTGCATCACCTGTTTGAGGTTCGCACCCTTAAGGCTCATCCCATAACGCTGGCGTAGCGCGATCAGGTCAGTCTTGTAGCCATGGAAACCTGCAACCATCGCAAGGCACGCTAACGCGCATTCGCTCGCTTCACCTTGCGGGATATAAGGCGTTTGCTTCCGCCCTGAAAACTGAACAAGATCGAGCGGGCTGTTCATTGGCTGCGGTTCAACACAGCGTTAAGCGGCTGGAGTATCCAAGCCAGAAAGCTCTGCCGCTCCAGCACAACATTGGCTTGTAGTGTCATGCCGGGTTGAAGCGGGGCGGGCTTGCCGAAGGCTTCGACGCTCTGCTGATCGAGGCTGACTTTGACGCGGTAGACTGGCTCTTCAAAGGGAAACGGAATGTCCGTCTCACGCGGGTCGATCGCGATACGCGAGATCGAAGCGACTCTGCCCTCAAAGCTACCGAACCGTTGATAAGGGAAGGCGTCGTAGAGAAGCCGTGTCTCTTTGCCCGGTTCCACAAAGCCTATCGAGCGCGTTGGCGCGTAGAGTTCAGCAGTCAATTGTGCATCTATCGGCACTATCGCCATCAAGGGGCGAGCGGTTGTCGCAGCCCGTCCCTCTCCGGTAGCCAAAGCAGTGACCCGCCCAGCAATTGGTGCTTTAACGACGTAGCTTTGCTCGCCCTCCAATCGTGCCTGCTCGGACAACATTGATTGAAGGTTGCCCTGAATTTGCGAGATGCCTTGCTCTGCATCGATACTGACGCTTGATAGCTGGCTGCGAGCTTGAGCTGCATCTGACAGGCTTGCCATGCGGCGCTGTTGAAGGCTGGCGAGCGATTGCTGCGAGGAGAGCAGCGTCTGGCGGCGACGCTCAAATTCAACCTTTGAAACGAACCCTTGCTCGACCACTTCGGCAACACGGTCGAATATCTCTTGGTTGGAAGCAACCACCTGCTCTTGAAGCGCGATTTGCTCAGATAGACTTGCCGCTTGATCCTCAGCCGACGCAATCATCGCCATCAATCGTGTGCGCTCCGCAGCGGCTCTACTCCCTGCAAGCACGACTTGCGCTTCACCAAGCTGCCTACGAACTTCCAGCGCCCCGATACCACGGGTTGCCACATCTCCGCCTGCTGCGGTTTGGCGATCAGAGTTGATAACCAGCAAAGTGTCGCCCTGCTTCACGACCTGTCCCTCATCCACATTGAGTGCGACGACGACACCGGGTTGTGTAGCCACTACCTTGGCGCTGGGCATGTCGGTTACGAGAATGCCGCGCACGGTCTCGATGCGTGCATAAGAACCAATCGAGATCCAGATCGCCGCTATCGCCAGCACAGCGAAAAGCGCACCGGCAAAAAGCTTGGTTGAGAGAGGCTGGCTAAAAACCACCTCGCCATGCAGACGATTTTGGTTGGCTTCGACGACTTCAGTGCGAAAGAGCGTCAATTGCGATTGCCTCCATACTAGTTGGAAGAGCACTACGAGATTAGAAAAATTCTAAGACTTCATATTTTCTTTATTCGCACAAGAGTATGATATGTTGGGTTTTATGCAGTCGTGAGAGGGACAAGTCCTTGGCTACCCTACAGGTTTCCATAAGTGCCAGTTGGGTGCACGTGCACACGACGTTTGAGAATTCTGAGCCGCAAACGGATTCTAGCCTGCATTAGCGACCTCGTAGTCGTAGCCAAATCATGAGCGAGAGTGGTTTGCCCGACTGTGAAGTGGTGACTCGCGAGTCTGATGAAACCCCGTTATGTGAATGGCTATGACTGACAATGACGATCTAACAACACCATTGGATGGCCTGAGGCAGGACGCCTCCTGCATGCTGGGATCGCTATCCCCACGCCAGATTGAGGTACTTGAGCTGAAGTCTAGGCGGCCGACTCCGTCCAACAAAGAAATTGGACGAAGCGTTTCAGGAGGGGCCATTTCTCCGAGTATGGTCGAGAAGCACTTAACGCGAGCGAAAGTGAAAATGGGCGCAGTATCGATCGACGACGCTGTGATCGAATTCGTCATGGCCAGAGCGCTGGTTAAAGACCCCACGTGTGGACCTGCAGACCTCGAATTTGGTGATGCGGTTGTCGAAAAGCTGGCTCGGGCGTTGCCAGCGAATGTAACAAGCGAATTTTGGACTTCAGCTGAGTTCAAGGAATTTGTGAGAGACCTTCGTGCAACGGGCCCGAAGGCTTGGGATGCACAATATGGGCGGTGGTGGCGAATTGCACCGATCCTCCTAATTGCGTTGATCGCATTGGTTTTGGCAGGCAGTTCGTTGGTCGTTGCCAATGCGCTGGACGAGAGGCATTCTGAACAGCCTTCGTAACCGTATTGGAGACGAAGAATGGAATTGCATCAGACCGTACAAACCATAAGTGATGATTTTCATATCATCACTGACAACATTGATGCGCTAGTTGAAGCTCTCGCATTGCAACTGACCAACACAACTCAAGTACGCCGTGGTGCTAGAATCGATGGGTTGAGCAGTCAGCGAACCTTATCACATTTGGCCGACGCGCTGTTAAGAGCAAGTGAGATGCGTAAAAGCCTTACGCTAGCTCACGCTGCCGCAGAGAAAGAAGCGGTAAAGGCAGAACTTCCCTGGGATTGCCCTCCTGATGTTTTTAGGGCGGAAATCCCGCGCCTCCGTGCTGTTCGGGACAACTGAGGATGTCACTTCCTGACTTTGCTGACCCAAGAATTGCCGCACTCTTTGCTTGTTTGGGCGCAATCCTGACCCTCGCATGGTTTCTGGGCGGAGGACCAGAACGAAAGGGAGCGTACACCATCGCTGCGATGTTAGTGGTGCAGGCGTTGCTTTACTCCACGGTAAGTGAGCCAAGGTTTGATAGAATCGATGCTGTTGCTTTGACTGCCGATGGTGTTGGGTTGCTCGGGTTTACGGCCATCGCCTTGAATGCGAACAGAGTCTGGCCGCTGTTCGCGGCTGCCATGGAGTTGATCAGTGTTTTGGCTCACTTGACCCAAGGTTTTGAAGTGATGGTAGATCAATCCTATGCTGACTTCAAAGCAATGCCCTCGATAGCTGCTTTGCTATCACTGCTTCTGGGACTTATCTTCCACAGAATTCGCATTGTTCGATACGGCTTTGATCGTGATTGGGTATCATTCAAGCAGTACGACGAATATCGTAAAGTTTTGAGGGAAGTGGAACAGTATTAGCGACAGCGTATTTCGGACAGGATGCGGATTCTCACCCGACGTAGTGGCAGGACAGCCTTGACGTGGGCGCGGTCTAATTCTCACTCGCAACTAGATCATTTTGCATTTCTTGGAGGCATTAATGAATGAGCCACAGTATTTGATCTTGATGCCACTACCCGATGGAGCTTGGCAGACTCACGACGGGGTTAGAATCCAGCCAATGCGCAAGTCCGTAGCCGCAAATGTGCTGGAGTTGCTTGCGCAGGACGAGGAATGCAGGAACTCTCCGCCTTTGTATTTGGTACCGATCCCACCAGGCCAACCGATTCAAGCGCGAGACTTCCAAGGTATTCTGGAGGCTGGAGGACTTTCTATCCTAGACGCAAACTCGGTGCGCTTTGAAAAGTAGAGACTGAATGGCTTGGTCATGATCGGTGATAGGTCTCTGATCGCGACGCCCTCCTAGCTGGTTCTGACTAATAGCCGGTTGTGCAGGAACTGTTCTGCTAACAAGCCCGAGCATCGCGATGATCTATTCACAGAGTAATCGTGAAGAGGCTTTTTTGAAAGCGTCAGCCTATGGGTCGTGAGCGGAATGTCAGTTCGTGATCTAGAATGCGGTGAAAAGCTGGCATTGAGACTTTTGCCAGCTGTCCTGCAAATGTGAGCTGCCTTGTTACTCAGCAGATAAATATGGAAAGTTGGCCCGGCACTGTGAGCAGGTGAGCTTGCGGGCGATAGCATTCGTTGATGTGCTTGATGAGCAGCCCAATGCGTCTTGGATGGCTTCAGGTGTCATCAGCGCAGTCCTACCGCAGCGCCAACATTCAATGCGGAGTGCTTTGGCTGCTTGGGCATACTCTACCAACGAATCATAACACTCTGTGACCATCTCTTCATTTGGAACATGAAGTGAACAAAGATCAATCAACTTTGACCATTCGGTAGAGCAAGATAGGGCTAGTCCATGTGTAATCTCTACCGCATGACCAAACCTATCGATGAAGTTGCAAAACTGTTTGCTGTCGAAAATGCTCTTAGCGGCTCCAATTTGGGGCAGGAGGTCTATCCAGGCTATCCGGGTGCAGTCATTGGCGATGGAGCCCTAAGATCAATGGTATGGGGCTTTCCATTGGTTCTTAAGTCTAAGAAGACCGGCAAGCCGCTTAAACCAAAGCCCGTCAACAATGCACGAACCGATAAGCTCGATAGCTATATGTGGCGCTACAGCTTTGAAGAGCGTCGTTGCCTCATACCGCTTACGGCTTGGGCCGAAGCAGAAGGCACCAAAGGCAGCATGACCCGCACATGGATGAGTTTGCCAAACGCCGATGTGTTCAACGTTGCTGGCATCTGGCGCAACAGCGATGAGTGGGGACCATGTTATTCAATGGTGATGACAGATAGCGCGGGTGATGCTGCCCAGTTACACTCACGCATGCCGGTCATTCTCACGCCCAAGACCCAAGAATTGTGGACTAAGGGCTCGGCTCGGCAAGCCAAGGAACTGTGTAGGCCCCAGCCTTGGGACTTAAATTTAGATCGCACCGATGAGGCGTGGTTCCGAAGGAGTTGAGGCACACTCCAGCGACGCTTTTGAGAGAGATTCGTTTACGTTCGAATGACAGAGGCTGGGAGTGAAAGCGGACAATCAGCACCCACACACCGTCAAACTTCAGGGGTTCATAGTCATGCCAAGAGCCCCATCGTTTCCGCGATTGGCACTACCCCCAGTTAGATTTCGCACTGACCCATATTTGACTATCTTAGGTCTGCTGTAGGGCTGTTTTTGGCCTCTACCTGATGTACGTATTGCTCGAAGAATTCTCATCACACAACCTCACTTCTATTCGAGACTTGTCGGCTGACATGCCTTGTGAATTGCCCACCTACGACAACGGATATGAGTAAAACCATATCTGGCCCAACACGCCGCTCTGAAGAACACTCTCAAAAGCATGTGTTTCACGCAAGACAATTAGCCTTGCATATATCGAAGTTCCGCGTCCTTTTCCCAAAGGCTGCCAACTGATCGCCCCGTAAGAGGCTCCGGGGCCACCGCTGCAATATAGAACCTATCCTCTGGCAACCCACGTTCGCCTTTTGCCGCGTGACTTTTCGCAATTAGATTTCGGACCTCTCCGAATGTAAGCAGGCCAGACCCAGGCGCAAAGTTCTGCAATCCCAAATCTGGTCGCTCTATTAGCAATACATACTTGTGCTCTGACATCTTTCCCCCTGTACCCTAATTCTACCAATTCGATAAATTGGCGACACTTAAGAAAATCTGCAGTTCAGGTAGGATACTAGTCTAAGTTTCTATTAAGGCACATATACAATCACTGTTTAGCTGGCCACATTCCGCGACCAAAGAGGTTGCGCGAATCAGGTTCTCTGGTTGGTTCGGCAAACCCAAACAGCCTGCGCTGGACAGCCCAGTCGGTAGGCACATTGGACTTCAAAAGTTCGTCGCTTGTCAGTTCCTTCGGCTGGCTCCCGTCCAAGATACTGGTCACAATATCCGGTGCGAGGTAATTGAGCCGGATCAGTCGAGCAAAATGAGTTGGTCGGCAGCCATGCAACACAGCCAAATCATCCACGCTAAGCTCACGATGTTGGTCGACCAGTTTTTGGGCCTTTCGCGCACCTTTGACTAAGTTGATCAGCTTTTCATCCCGCGATTCTCTAAGCGGAGCGTTGCAAGGATTGATATGTAGCGATGGCCACCTTTCTTCGGTTATAGTCCTAACGGCAATTTCATGTTCATAACGAGCGTCGCTACAGGGCCAATCGGCAGGGCGGCCCCGGAATGTACTACCTCCTTGCCACTCTAGGAACCGGCGAACCTCAAGAGGCCTTACTTCGAGAGTCAGAGAGTTTGGTCCAACTTCAATCCTATAGAAAACTGCTTTCAACAGCTCCCGGAGTTCGTGTGCTGACATTGCTCCGATCTTGATTGAGGCTCCCGTTCCTGCCGAAGCCAAGCTTTCGAGTTCGTCTCCGAAAACGCCTAGTTTCTTAAGCGCTTTTCGAACAACTCTTCTGTCGCTGATGAGATCAGAGAATGATGCAATTACTGTTCTGTCTAGCTGTTCTGCGTTTGCACGATATGCACGGCGAAACACCCTCTGAGACCACATCGTATTACTCGAGGCATAGGCACTGTAAGTCTTCCCGCGATGCCAATTAAGATCGAGCAACATGTGTCGTCCCAGATCATCCCATAAAAGGCCTGCAAGCAAATGTTCGGTGCCTTTGTTGCCAGGGCTCTTCTTTTTTCTTTCCGCACTGATCGCCTGCGCTTGCTCCCATACAGAGCGGGAAACGATTGGCTGATGCTCCCCCGCGTAATTACCGTTCTTTCCCTTGATCTCTCCAATGTAGATAGGGTTCTTCAGTATCCCATAGACGGTGCCGGGAGACATTAGGCGACCACCCCTCGACTTACCGCTCTTGATGGCTTTGATTGAACTTCGAAAGCCAGCATCTCTCACAGCATTCATAACTGTCGTGTAGCGACGGGTGCGCAAAAACTCATCGTAGATGAACTGCACAATTTTCTCTTCATGCGCATCGATACAAAGCCGACCGGACTTAGAAACGTATCCGAATGGAGGCATGCCGCCGTGAATTTTTCCGTGACGCTTTCGGGTTTGAATGCTGTCGCGCACTCTGTCGGCAATGAGTTCACGTTCGAATTGCGAGAAGGTGAGGAGAACATTTAGGATCATCCTTCCCATGCTATCTGAGGTATCAAATGCTTGAGAGATCGATACTAGGGCAATGTTGCGCTGATCAAAGATCTCGACCAGTCGAACGAAGTCGGCCAAGCTTCTCGTTAATCTGTCGATCTTATAGACAACGACTACATCGATATCCCCGGCCTCTATGTCCTGCATCAACTGCTTGAGAGCAGGCCTATCAAGTCCGCTACCAGAATGACCGCCGTCGTCGTAGATACTGGGAAGTTCGACCCAACCCTTGAAGCTTTGGCTCTTGATGTAGGCGCTACTAACCTCGCGCTGTGTGACCAACGAGTTAATGTCGTGATCTAGGCGCTTGTTGGTGCTCTTGCGAGTGTAAATGGCGCAGCGCACTATGGGCTGAGAATGGACTTTGGTCATATCGAATCTCCATCACAAAGACCCTCACGATCTCCCATTGCGAACTGTGTTGATAGACTTTCTCCCTAGAGACATAGCAGAGCGCATCAGTTAGTAGTCTGCGCCCTGAACCGGCTCGGCCACATGCCGCCGCCTCTATCGGTAACTTCCCTCTGTGGCTGCGGAAATCCGAATAGTCTGCGCTGCAAAGACCAGTCTGTCGGAATATTCGAGGCTAGCAACTCTTTGCGCGTGAAGCCTGCTGGCTGTGTTCCATCTAAGATCGATGCCGCTATATCGGGCGCGAGGTAGTTGACACGAATGAGGCGTGAGAACTGTGAAGGTCTAACCCCTCTGTTCTTTGCCAACTCCGGAATGGAAAGGTCGCGATGTGCGTCCATGAGCCGCTGAGCAGTTCTCGCTTCGCCAATGAGTTTTATAAGCTGTTGGTCCGGCGAACTTTCGACGTCTGGGCGACACGGTTCGACATTCAGCGTTGGCCATTTTTCAGGTGAAATAGCCTGAACTTCTAGCAAGACATCATACGTCGCCGAACTTAGTGGCCAATCTCCCTTTCTTGGCCGAAACTCGGAGCCTTCTTCCCACTTCAAAAAGCGCTTTAACTCGTGAAGTCGAATGGATATTGATAGATGTGCTCGCCCGACTTCGAGCTCTACAATCAGAGCCTCTGCGATCGCCTCCAATCTGTCGGCTGCTGTTTGTTCCAGTCGTTTCGCAGCACCATGCCCATTGGTTGCTAGGCTATCGAGTTCGTCAGTAGTCACACCCAATACTTTGAGCGCTTGTCGCAAACGTCGCCTGTCCAAAAAGAACTCAACGAGGCCTGCTAGAACTAGTTTATCAAGCTTGCTCGCGTTGCATCGATATGCCTTCAAATATTGTGTCCGAGACCATCGGGCATCAGTTGAAGAATAGAAGGTATAGATGCGGCCATCCGGTTTTCGCTGAATGTCTAAGTACATGCTGCGGCCCAGCTCGTCGCGAAGTAGCCTAGCTAGGAAGTGCTTTGTTCCCTTGGGGTTTGGGGCAGGTCGCTTCCGAGCTATGACCAGTTCTTGAGCTCTGTCCCATAGCTCACGAGATATTAGCGGCTGATGTCGACCCGGGTAGTTTTTATCGTTGCCCCTTATCTCCCCGACATACACTGGATTGCGCAGAACGCCGTAAATGATTGAAGATGAGATTGGCCCTCCTCCCCTCCATCCGCCCTTTCGCAACGGCTTGCGTGAACTACACAGCTTCTTCGATTCGACCGCGCGTTGAACGGCAAGATAGCGTTCTGTCCTAATAAACTCATTGTAGACGAAGCGAACTATGTTCGCTTCGTGCTCGTCCACCACGAGTGCATCGTCTACGATTTGGTATCCAAATGGAGGTTTGCCGCCATGGATTTTGCCATGTCTCTTTCTCGCTCGAAGACTGTCTCTAACCCTCTCTCCGATCATCTCCCTTTCAAACTGCGAGAAAGTCAGCAAGATGTTCAGGACCATCCTACCCATGCTATCCGATGTGTCGAATGCTTGAGAGACAGCGACAAGGTTTATGTTTCGTTGTTCGAATAGATCGATGAGTCGAACGAAGTCGACTAGACTTCGCGTCAGTCGGTCGATTTTGTAAACTACAACGTTGTCGATTTTACCCTGCTCAATATCGTCCATGAGCCTTGCCAATGCTGGCCTATCCAAGTCGGCTCCAGACATTTTTCCGTCATCGTAGGATTCTGGCAATTCCCTCCATGACTTGTACTGCTGGCTCTTGATATACGCGCTGCAAACTTCCCTCTGCGTAGAGAGCGAATTGATCTCGGCCTCCAATCGGTTCCCTGAACTTTTTCGTGTGTAGATTGCGCAGCGTGTAGCGGCTTGCTCTTCGATCATCATGCACCTCTCTCCAAATCGGATGTTATTGATGCAGCATTATTAGTCGTGATAGCTAGTGTTGACGCTAATCTTGAACAATGATGTCGCGCTGAAGGACCTTGCCGCATGATACCCGAATTCTTGAGCGGCCTTGACCCGGATGAAATCCTTGCAACGCGCGAAAACCTGGAGGCCGCGCGCCGCGTTCATGACGGGCCAGTTGCCCGTCGGCTTCCGGAGAGCTTGTGTGAGGAGATAGACCGGCTGCTCTATTTAGTGGAGCTAGCAGTGCGGAAGCAGAGAGAGATCGACGGGCCGTAGAGAAAAATGCTCTGATTGTAGGCAAGTATTGGGTCGTTAGCAGAGGGTCTGGTTTCCAGCTCTGATCAGCTATAACCAGTCATTCGGCAATCGGCCCAGTTCAAGCCGTTATCCTGCGACCGACATTGGGGGTGGAAGCGGACAGCAAGAAGTCAACGTGAACATTGTAACGAAGACAATGTGCAGATCAGGGCAGTCCCTAGGCCAAAAGCAGCTGCCTGGGTCTTACAAGTGCCTCAACTGTCCCAACGTCGATGCGCGTAATGACGCCGTGACCCTGTTGTCGACTTCGAGTTTTCGGAAGGCGCGTTCCAGATAGGTGATCACGCTGCTTTCCGTGATCTGCAGAATTTCAGCGATAACGCCATTGCTTTTCCCTTCCGCGACCCACGACAGAATCTCCCGTTCGCGCGGAGATAGACGGACATTGCGTGGCAGAGGTTTGTGCAACAGCTGACAGTAATGTTGGTGGGCGATCTGGCAACAGAGTTGGAGACTGGCCAATTCCGCGCCGCCGAAGTCGGGCATATGAGCGCCAAAACCCATGGAGACATAACCTTGGCGACCGTTGGGGCCGTATGTCGGCAGGTGCAGGCCGACTCCAACTTTGCTCGCTGCAAATTCGAGATAGGCGCGCTCTTTCTTGCTCAGCTTGCTCGTCTCGTCCAATTCCCCCCACCATTTCGCCGTTCCGCCCGATAGAATCGCGTGAATCGTCGGATCAACCTGGATGATCCGGTTATCCTCGAAGTGGCTGACCAAATCAGAGGGGAAGCCGACGCATATTGCGTTGAGCCCGATAGGCTCTGCAGACCCAATCGCAGGCAGATGATGATAAGCAAGAGAAATTACGCCTATCCGTGAGGCGAACCGCAAGCACAGGAAATTCAGACTGGAAGCCCTGTCACATAGACTCACCCTCTGCCGAAAGAGCGCGATTTCCTCGGCGCTGGATATTGCGTGATTTGCGCTCTTCCCGACCACCGATTGCTTCATCCACGAAATCTGCTTTTATGTCGGAAGGTTATAGGACAAAAGATTCCGACTTTTTCTGTTAGTCCTTCTAGATAGATCAGCGGGGCATGTTTTGACACCCCTCTGAATAGCTATGCGCCTATAGATTTCGGCTAGCGGGAGACATGGAATGCCCAAATTGAGTATGAGCTCCCGATCACTGATATTTGGACTTGTTCCTGCCATATGCGGCGCAGTTTTGATTGCAACTCCGGCTTCGGCTCAGCGTGGCGAACATCAGTATCTCGAATCTCGATTTGATTATTGCCATGAACGCGCGCTCGCTTTTTCGGGTTACAATGGCCGCACCCCGCGACGGTATCGCAGAGGCGGAGCATTGGAAGGTGCTGCAAGAGGCTCAGGGGCTGCTGCACTTGGCTCGCTTTTGAGAGGGGAAAATCGCGAAGAGCGGCGACGCGCCGAGCGACGCGGAGCAATCATCGGCGGCATCATCGGGGCTATCAGGCAAGGTGAGCAACGTCAGGAAGAACGACGCCGCGCCAGAGTTTATCAGCTTGAAATGGATGCCTGCATGCGTGGCGGCCGATAAGGAGTAGAATTATGAAGAAGACACTTATTGCCGGATTGGCACTCGCTGGCCTTGCCATTTCCCCAACTCAAATCGTCGCGCAAGAGCAGCCTTCGCAGACTGAGGTAGACCCGCTTGGTCTAGCTTCTGAAGAGATGTTCGATTTGGCCGAAATGCGTTGCTGGGATATGGTCACACTAAACGAGGATGATCGCGGCTTCGCACTGGTTTTGTTGTACGGCTATGCTAGCGGCAAAGCGTCGAAATCGATTGTGTCTGCGCGTGAGGTTCAAGTTGCCGTAGTCAACACTATGCAGGAATGCGTCGACAAACCAGACGCGCTCGTTCTCGACATTCTAGAAACGCATATGCACGGCTAGAGTAGTCCAGCGCTGATCAATATTTGGCTGGCGAACAAGGCGGCGAACGTTACCCCGGCACTTGCAAGCGCGATGACGAAACGCTTGCGCTTGCTCTCTCGGAGCAACGAAATCTCCATTAGCTCGTTCGCGATCTCATCGACCGGATCGCACTTTTCAGCGGCCTCGATCAGGTGCTTGGCAGAGCCATAACGATCAGGATGCAAATAGAAGATGTGGGTTCGTCCGTCGCTTGTCTCGACCTCTGTCGACTTACGTTTTGGATAGAGCACATACCCAAACAAGGCGATTGGTAGGACCACAAGCACCCAGGCGATGACGACCGCAACTATGCCGCCACCCCCTTGATCATTTGCTAGTCGCCCGATGTCACCAATTATGCTGAGCGCGAAGATGTAGCCGACACCGACAATTTGCGCTTTGGTGTCATACGCACGCACAGAGACTTGCGCCTCATCGAGGCTGTCCTTGAGCAGTGTGAATGTTTCGTTTCTCGAGCTCACCTTTCTAGCCTAATTCGGCGGAAAACCGGACAGGATCGCTTGAGCATCTGTTGCAGCGGTGTTGGTTTCTCCGCGAAGCTCTGATCGTGTCAAATTGCGCTGACCCGCACCGTGCCAGACGGGTGACCGACGCGACACATCATATATGTCGATTGCCAGTGTCCCTTCGGTGTATTCACGAACAGAAGATCGTGTGACGGGCACGGTCGGGATCGGTGGAAAATACCTTCCTCCCCAGCGCCAGTTCACGCGGTCTTGCCAGAAGAAGTCCGGCATTTCGATCACGTCAACGCCATCGCGTGTCCCGATGGTGAATGACACAGCGAAGTCCGCTTCGGACACGTTTTCGGTGTAACGGTAGCCCTTGTTTTCAAGGTCAGCTCTGATCGCATTTGCAACTTCGGCTTGAACTGCGGGAGGTACCAGGCGAGCGCCCAAGACCGACAACGGTCTATCCCCGGCCCATGCAAAGGTCTGATACTCACCAAAGCTCTGGGATTGATCGAAATCAGTGGTGATGCGTCCAGTCGTCGCGCATGCCGACAGCGCCAATGCACTTGCGGCAACCAATGCTGTGGCAAACTTCATATTCTCTCTCCCGTTAAGTAGCTAAAGCGATAGGAAAAACTGGATCAGAAACGCGTTTGCCACATCGACGAAAAACGCTCCGACCAATGGGACGATGATAAAGGCGGTGGGCGCTGCCCCATGCGTCTTTGTAACCGCTGACATATTGGCAATCGCCGTCGGCGTTGCGCCAAGGCCAAACCCGGCAAAACCCGCAGAAAGGACTGCTGCAAAGTAGTTCTTTCCCATCAGTGGGAAGACCACGAAAAGGATAAACAGGACCGCAACAAAAACCTGCGCGGCCAAAATACCGAACAGAGGCCCGGCCAGTCCTGCGACCTCCCAAAGCTGCATTCCCATCAATGACATGGCGATAAATAGGCCTAGTGAGAAATCAGAGATTAGTGCGAGCGCCTTTGATCCGGTCGGCCATGCCGTGCCCTTGAACAGCGCAGGGATGGTGTTCGTCATGAGGATGGCAACCATCATGCAGGAGACGAACAGTGGCAGTTTCAAACCAAACCCCGCGATGATTTCGTTGAGCACAAAGCCGAGGATCATGGCGATGTGAATGATTAGAATAGCGCCCATCAAGTTCAGATGCGTGATCGACGTATCGTCCTGCTTGTCACGCTCAATCCCGACCAAAAGATCGCCCTTGCTCTCAGATTCTAGTTTGTAGCGAGAGAGCAAAAACTGCGCGATCGGCCCACCCAAAAGGCTGGCAATAACCAGCCCTATCGTCGCGGCAGCCACACCAATCTCTAGTGCGTTGGCGACGCCTTGCTGCTCTGCAATAGTGGGAGCCCATGCAATCGCAGTTCCATGACCGCCTGCTAACGAAGCCGACCCAACCAGCACACCGACGCCGCCCGGCTGGCCCATTGCGGTTGCTGCCATGAAGCCAACTGTGTCCTGTAGTGCCAGGTAGGTTAGCGTGAGCCCGAGAAAGATGACGAGCGGTTTGCCGCCCGCCAAAAGCTGCGCAAAACGAGCGTTGATGCCGATTGTCGTGAAGAAATAAATCAGGAAAATATCGCGCGCATAGAGGCTAAACTCGACCTCAAAGCCGAACACTAGATAGGCGATCAAACCTAGCGTGGAGGCAACGATTCCGCCCGTCACAGGCTCTGGAATATTGTATTTCTGTAGAAACGTGATCTGGCTCGTTATCTTGATACCGACGAACAGGACAATGATCCCCAGCGTCAGCGTCACGAAATCGTCGAGCTTCAGAATGTTACTGTCGACGATTTCCATCTCGCACTATTCCCCGATGCTTTCGGATTGCGCCAGAGAAGATTGCCAGTCACCCCCCAGTGCAAGGCTAAGCTCGATATACTGGTTGAGCTGTGCGCGCCGAAGAGACAGCAAGTTGCTTTCTGCGCCAAAGACGCGCTGTTGAATGCCCAGCACATCGAAAAGGTCAATCTCGCCTTGGCTAAACTGCAAGTTTGAAAGCCGTAAAGCATTGCGCGAACGGTCTGCAGAGACTTCCAACGCTTCGCGCCGTGCTCTTAGAAAAACGCCTCGGTCCAGGGCCGTCTCGACCTCTGTGAAGGCATTGATGGCCGTATCGGCATAAACCGCAATGGCGGCATCGACATCGGCATCCGCTGCGTCGACAGCAGCATCAAGTGCGCCGCCGCGGAAAATCGGCGCGAGCAGATTGCCTGCCAACGTCCAAGCAATATTCGCGGGATCGAGAACATTCTCTAGCGCACCCGAAGAGCCGCCGGCTGAAGTCGACAGCGAAATGCTCGGCAGTCGAGCGGCCTTTGCGACCGTCAGCGAATTCAATGCCGCTGCGACATCACGTTCAGAAGCAATGACATCGGGGCGTCTCTCCAACAACTCAGAAGGCAAGCCCGCACCGGGAGCACTAGGCAATTTCGGCAAGACATCCGCTGTATCCAACAATCCAGCGGGATACCGCCCTACAAGCGCCTCTAACGCTCGTAGGGCCTCAATCTCACCGTTCTGCGCTGCTGCAAGGCTATCGCGCGCCGATGACAGGTCAGCCACCGCTAGCGAGACGTCATATTCGGATGCGAAGCCGTATTCATAGCGCAGCTCAACAATCCGAACGATCTCAGTCAGCGCATCAACAATGCCTGCTGCGACGCTGACTTGCTGGCGCGACTCGATGACCAAAAAATATGTTCGCGCCACAGAGGCAGCGATTGAATATTGCGCAAAGACATAGTCAGCCTCTGCGGCTTGCGCGCTAGCGATGGCTGCGGCCTCACCCGCCTCAATCCGGTTCCAAAGGTCGATTTCGTAGGATACTTGGAGCCCGACGTTAAAGTTCGAATTGCTGCCCGGACCATCGACAATCTCGGTGCGCGATGCGCCGCCGCTTCCGTCAACGCTTGGGAGCAGAGGTGCACCTGCTTGGCGTGCAACCGCATTGGCTCTGCGCACACTTGCTGCGGCGGCTCTTAGGCTGCGATTGTTTTCCTGAGCCTCGGCGACCAGTTCGGTAAGAACTGGGTCTTCGAACGCATCGATCCATCCAACTTGAACCTCCCCAACCCGTTCTCGAACCGAAGTCCAATGGTCGGGAGTAACTGGAACACTTTGAGCAGACAATTCACCAGCTAGCTCATCATTGGCCGGTCGGACCGATGCGCATGACGAAAGCACTGCTCCGGCGGCCACAGTGGCAATCAGAGCGAAGGTGCGGGTATCAACGCGAGAGCTCATGTGACGGCTCCTTCGCTTGGTGTCGGTTCGTTCTTTGCTGTCTCATCAGCCGTGATGCCAAAGAATTTGGCATAGAATACTGGTAGGATGATCAGTGTGAGCAGCGTTGCGAATGTCAGCCCAAAGACCAGCACAACCGCCATCGATTTGAAAAATGCATCAAGGAACAGCGGGATCACGCCGAGTACTGTCGTCAATGATCCCATCATCACGGGCCGCACACGGCTGGCGGCAGAGTCAAGCACTGCATCAAAACGCGGTTTGCCCTCGTTGATCTCCAGATCCATTTGATCGACCAAAACAATCGCGTTCTTAATCAGCAAACCAGATAGAGAGAGCAGCCCGAGGATCGCCATGAACTCCATCGCGGTGTCGGTGACTAGCAACCCGATCACCACGCCGATGAGGGCCAGTGGCACGATGAGCCAGATCACAAGCGGCTGCTTAAGCGCATTGAATAGAACAACCACAACCAGAACCATCGCAAGGAAGCCAAGAGGTAAGGTGCTGGCGAGGCTGTCATTGGCCTCAGCGCTATCCCCAAATTCGCCGTTCCATTTCAGTTGATAGCCATCGGGCAGCGGCATTTCTTCGATCTGAGGCTGGAGTCGTTCGAACAATGCCGATGTTAGCTCACCGGGAAGCGGGTCAGCCTGCGCGTTGATAGTCCAAACTCGGTCGACCCGGCGCAGTTTTGCGTTTTGCCAAACGGTTTCAAAGCCATCGACTACTTCCAAGATTGGCACGGCCTCTCCAGTGGACTGGCTGAGTATCTGGACTCCTTGCAGCGCGGTTTCATCCAAACGCTCTCTTGCAGGAGCGCGGGATATAATGCGGATCAGCTGATCATCTTCGCGGTACACACCGACATCGCGGCCAGAAAAGTTGGTTCGCAATGCATTTGCGAGATCTTCACGCGATATGCCAAGGCGTCTGCCACTATCGGCGTCATATTTGACTTCGACCACGCTGACCGGCTGACGCCAATCGTCCTTGATCGAGATTGCACGTCCATCGGCGGCCATGATTGCTTTCGCTTGGTCAGCAAGTTCGCGCAAAATGGTGATGTCTGGGCCAGAGAATTCCGCTTCAATCTTTGAGCCTCCACCGGGGCCCAATTGGAATTGCCAGACTTTCGCCTGAGCATCTGGAAAGTTGGCGTCGATATGCTGTTGAATTTGCGGAAGCAGGTCCGCAATTGCATCATAACTCTCCGTTCGGATCAAGAATTGCCCATAGGCCGAACTGGGCGATTCAGGCGCGTATACGAGCATGTATCGCAGTGTCCCTTGTCCAACGAGCGTCTGGACGCCTTCAATCCCTTCCAACCCATCGAGGAACCCTTCGAGCTGACGCATATTGCCATCAGTGACCGAAATGTCAGTGCCTTCCGGCATCGAGAAATCGACCACAATTTGTGGGCTGGTGGACGGTGGGAAGAACCCTGATTTGACAAAACCGAAGCCAAAGATGGCAAGGATAAACATTACGACCACGGCAATGATGGCGAGGTTTGATCGAGCCAGGACTTGCCGCATCAACGCACGGTAGCGCGCAAAAAACGGATGCTCTGGCTTTTCTTCGACCTCACCTTCGCTTTCAACGAACAGCAGATCTCCAAGCAGTGGAACCAGTGTGATTGCAAAGATCCAGCTGAACAGAAGCGAGATCATTACAACCCAAAATAGATCACCGGTGAACTCAGCAGTTGAACCGGGGGCAAACCCAATTGGAGCAAAAGCGATAATCCCAACAAGCGTGCCGCCAAGGAGGGGCCACTTGGTCCGCTTAACAATTTCCTTGGCAATATCGAGCTTTTTTCGACCCTGCTGCGTGCCGACTAGAATACCCTCTGTGACCACAATTGCATTGTCTACCAACATACCCAGCGCGATGATCAATGCACCGAGCGAAATACGGTGCATAGGGATGCCCCAGACATACATTACGGCAAGCGTCGCAGCGATTGTGATAACCAGCGTCGCCCCGATGATGATCGCAGACCGCAGCCCCATGAAGAAAAACAGAGTCACCAAAACGATGACAAGCGCCGCGACAACATTGACTGCAAAGTTCGACACGGCTTCGGTCGTAACTGTACCTTGATGGTAAAAGCTATGAACCTCCATGCCCAGAGGCCGCAGAGCTTTGGTCTCTTCAAGCTTGGCATCAATTGCCTCACCCATTTTTGACACATTAGCGCCGGAGACGTTTGACACACCAAATGCGATAGCCGGTTGACCGTTCCATCGAACGAGGTTGGAGGGCGGATCAATATAGTCGCGGGTCACCGTTGCTACATCTCGCAAGGTCACGATTTGCCCAGAGGTCGCAGTTGAGATCACTAGATTGCGGATCGCATCAACTGAGCCAATTTCTCCTGTAATCTGAAGACGGGTCCGGCGATCACCAAATTGCAAATCGCCAGCCGACGCGACTGAATTTTGCTGTGCGAGGTCAGAGTAAATCTGTTCCACCGATAGGCCGAGCGCATTGGCGCGTTCCCGCGAAACCTCAACGTAAATTGCCTCTTGGCGCGCTCCGAACAGTTGGACTTTTGCAACGTCATCGACTTCGAGCAATTCCGTACGCAACCCGCGAACATATTCGTGCACTTCAGCTGGCGAATAACCATCGCCTGTTACAAGATAGGATAGGCCGTAAACATCGCCAAAATCATCCGCCACATACGGCGTTCCCGCGCCCGGCGGTAGTTGTCCGGTGGCGTCGTTGACCTTGTTGCGCAGCTTCGACCAAATAGACTGCAAGCTCTCTTTGGTTGGGGAAGCGCTGTAGAGAATATCGACACTGATCTCAGATCGGCCTGCCGATGATACCGACCGCACCTCGTCCACTTCGCCCAATTGCTGGATCGCGCTTTCGAGCGTTTCGGTGACTTCGTTCGCCACTTCTTCCGGCGTCGCACCGGGATAAGAAGTTATTATCTGCGCAGTGCGGATCGTAAATTCCGGGTCCTCAAAGCGCGCGATGTTCTGATAGCTGAACCACCCCCCCATCATCACCAACGTGATGATGATGAACATAATCAGCCTGTTCTTGATCGAGAATTCAGCAAAGTCCACTTGACCAGACCTTAGTTGTCGTAGGGACGAATTTTCATCCCATCATGGAGGTACGCCGCGCCTGCGCTTACAATCGTTTCGCCTGGGGTCAGTCCGTCCGTAACGCGCACCTCTTCACCGACACCTTCGCCTATCGTCACTATTTGCTTTGAGACAGTCATGCTTTCGCGGTCCACTTTCCAGAGATACCGCGTTCGTCCATCTGACAACACTGCGCCAACCGGGACGCTGATCCCCGAACCTTCCATTTCGTCCTCGAGCAAGTCGCGCCCGACGTAGACGGTGCCCGTCATACCAGGAAGAACGGTCACGCCCGGCGGAGGGTTGAAAGCAAATTTCACTCGAAACGTCTGTGATTGAGAATCTGCTTGCGTTCGTGCGGAGAGGAACCTGCCGGGAATTTGCTGTTCAGGTGCGGATGAAAGCACCACATATTCGGTCGTGGCATCGCGTTCTGCAAAGCGACCTACAACACTGGCCGGCACGCTGACCACGGCTTCCGCAGCGCCAGTTGATTGCAGCTTCACAATGTCCTGCTGCGCGCTGACGTTCTCAAAACGCACAGCGAGTTTTTCTGCCACAACACCGCTAAATGGTGCGCGTAGAACAGTGTCTGCTAGGTCTTTTCGGGCGCTATCCAGCGTCGCTGCTGCGACATCGCGTTGCGCCTCGCGTTGTCGGACTGTGATTCCGGCGATGGCGTTTTGTTCGAACAGCGCCGCCGCGCTCTCATATTCGCTCTGGGCGTTGTCGAACTGCGCCTTCGCGGAATCAACGGCATTTTGATAGCGCCGTGGATCAATGCGAGCGATCACTTGCCCTTTGCGAACTGGCTGACCTTCTGAGACGCTGAAGTCTTGGAGTAAGCCGCTAACTTGGAAAGTAAGCGTAGACGAATTTCTGGCCTCGATAATCGCAGGAAAACTCACATCAATCCGGTCACCAGCCGCTTCGACGGTGAAGATTTTGGCCGGACGGACGATCTCTGGTTCTTCGATTTCTGCCCCGCCACATGCGGCCAGAAGCATGCAGGTCGCTACCGCGATATTACGCCAACCCTTGCCAAGCAGTGATCCAGCCATTCCTTGATAGTCCTCAATTCTGCGCCTTCGGGCTGTTATTGAGCAGCCTGTGAAGCTAATCATCGCTCATACCCGGAACCGAACCGAAGCCATGTCCGAGAGGTCTACGACAAATGTTAGCACAATTGCTTCTCGGCTCCTTACTTATCTGCATGACGTTGATTGTGGAGGTCGCATTTATTGGGATGGCGTCCACTTTGTTGTCGCGCGGTGGCCACCACCTCACCGATGGAAATCACACAATTCGCTTCGTGATTAGCCTCTTAGCCGTTGTGCTTTGGATGCTCGCGGCGATCAGTATTAGCGTTTGGATTTGGGCGGCAGCATTCATCGTTCTGGATCAGTTTCAGACATTGGAAGAGGCATTGTATTTCTCTGCGGTGTCTATGACAACGCTGGGATACGGTGACTTGGTGCTTGATGAGGAGTGGAGGCTTCTATCTGGTTTGATCGCAGCAAATGGTCTCATCTTGTTTAGCCTTGCGACCGCATTCTTCATCGAATTTATGACGCAACTTCGCCGTTCAAATAGAGGCCAAGCTTGAATGGCCTCTGAGTTCAATCGTTTGCAAGGGCGCTGCTTTTAATTGGGGGTGAACGCATGGGGCTTGTGCGAAAATTGCCGCTAGGGATCATTGCGCTTGTCGCGTTGATTTCAGCCGTGCTCGTTTACTTCGTCTGGTTCCATGTCCGTATCTTAGATTTCCCTGTCCCCGACAGAATTGATACTCCGCCCGAGTACGAAACCGAGCAATCTGTGGTGGTAACGAGCCTTGCTATTCCGATCGATCAAGTTCGGCGCGGTCTAGAACGTGATCTGCCTCGCACTCTGGTTCAAATCGACCAAAGAGTGGAGGAATGCGTGCCTCGTGAGACGGTGCGGCTCTTCAAACAGAACCTGTTCCGCACGCCCCGGATTGGCTGCAACCTTTTTGGCGAAATCCGGCGCGGCACGATCTCGATGAGTGGCAGCGGACGAACTCTTACCGCAAGTTTTCCTATCAATGCAGAGATCGAAATCCGCGACATAGGTGACGTCATCAAGCGCGAAACCGCCTCAGCGACAGCAATCATGACTATGCGCGCAACGCTAGGCATCAATGGCGATTGGAGTTTGCGCCCCGACGTCAGCATTTCCTATGAGTGGTTCGAGGAACCTGGCATTGTTGTGGCAGGTCAGCGCATCACGTTCACAAAGCAAGCGGACCCCGAAATTAGGCGTATTTTGCGGTCCGTTGAAACGAAACTGGAAGCACAAATCCGGCAGGTCGACTTTCGCAAAGAGGTCGCCGGAGCATGGAGAAGCGGGTTTGATACAATCTCGGTCAACCGTGACAATCCTCCCGTCTGGCTCCGCCTCACACCGGAACAAGCAGGCACAAGCGGCGTTCGCGTCATCGGCAGAAACATCACAACAGATTTGATGCTTCGCGCAGACCTGGAGGTTTTTGTTGGCCAAGAACCAGCAAGGCCGGACGCGACTGCGCTCGGTTCCAACATCGGGGTTCAGCGAGGGAGAGGTTTCGACATAACCGTCCCTGTTCTGGCCGACTATTCGGAAATCGAACCTGTTATCTTGCGCGCTTTAAATCGGTTGGCAGAGAGAGGTATCGCTAAAGAGGAACTGGGTGAGCTTGACGTAATCTTCAACGCAGTCACGGTTTATGCAACTCACGGTGGCCGGATTGCTGTCGGCATCGAGGCGGAAGTTGAACCGATTGGTAATATCACTGGGCGGATATGGGGCAGTTCGAGCGGTGTGGTCTGGCTCACCGGAACACCCATGACCGAACCCAATAGCGAAGTTGTCCAAGTGAAAGACCTTGAGGTTTTCGGTGACATGGATTCCGATGTGGGAGATTTGCTCCTTCGAGTGCTCGCCAGTGATGATGTCCGCATGGAAATTGAAAAGGCGCTCATCGAAGATTTTCGGTCGGACTATGACGATGTAATCGGCAAGGCTCGCGCTGGAATTAGGTCAGTCAGAGTCGGTGACCTCAATCTCTCATTTGATGTGTCCTCCATCGATCACGGGGCGATCTCTGCTACGGGGCAAGGGCTATTCATGCCGGTTACAGCAAGCGGCAGCGTAACGACGCAGATAAGGAATTAGAGGTGAGCAAATGAAGCTTCTCAAGGCTCATGGCCGAATTGCAGTGCTCTTGCTAGCAGCATCGACGACCATCGCAGGATGCACAGAGACGCCTGAGGTCACGGTCGACTACGATAGAGACGTCGACTTTTCGGCCTATTCGTCTTTCGCATGGGCAGGCGACGAGGCGAGTGAAGTAATTGGCGATTTGCCCGTATCTAATGAAGTTCTGGAGGAAATCAAAAGCGCCATCAACAGCGAGTTGATTGCCAAGGGATATTCGCAATCCTTAAGCCTTTCAGACTCAGATTTTGCAGTGTCTTTCACCGTAGGGGCAACGACCGCTATAGAACCCCATATCGTCTCCGGCTTCTTCGCCGACAGCGAAAGCAGCTGGCAATGGGGCCGCGAATACTTCGAGCACGGCGAAATCGGCCAGACTGGTACGAGAGTGCAATACAAAGCTGAGACCACTGGCGAGCTGGCTGTGATCGTTTTCGACGTAAAAGAACGTCGCCCCGTGTGGCGATCAATGGGGGCAAAAGTTCTGAGCAATCGTGAACTGACTGGGGAGGCCACGACGATTGCTGTTGATGTCGAAAGATTGATCCAGAATTTTGCGCCGGAGAAAAACTAGTGTCGGTATTTGCTCTATTTGTAGTGGTTGGCCAACCGCGTCATGTCTGTATTTGGGTCGATTGGGGGCTGTCTACTTTTTGACCGAAGGAGGCGAAGTCGGCCGTCCATTCCTCAGAGTGCCAATGCCTCTAGTGCTTCTTCGGCATCATCGCGTACTAAATGGCCATAGTGTTTCTCAATCATGGCGATGCTCGTGCCGGATAACTGAGCAACGGTTAGGATGGGCAGGCGAGCGCGTATTAGGTCAGTAATAACGCTATGGCGCAGGGTATAGGCGGATGCAGCCAAGGGTAAGCCAGCCGTCTTCACCGCTTGTTTGATTGGATACTTCCAAGCATCCTTATTCCAAACCTCACTACCACTGCGGGCGAAAATCGGCGCGGCTGGGAGTTTGGCTCTCACTTGCTCCGAAAGAAACTCCGCTATCACAGTCGGCACAGTAATTTGGCGCGGATTGCCGTTTTTATCCTTGCCAATGGTGAGTGTTCGGGTCCGTTTGTCAAAGTCACCCGTGGTCAATCCTGCCAAAGCACCGGGGCGCAAAGGCAGCATGCAAAGCCCCTTTACAAAAGGGCGTGCATCATCTCGCATGGCATCGATCAGGCGCTTGCGTTCCAGTTTGTCCAAATACAATTCGCGTCGCTTGTCTGCACCTTTGAACGGGCGAAGTGCCTCCTGCCATGCCGCATCGGTATTCGGCGTACCGGGCTTCAGCACTTGGCCAAGCGCGGCGCGAAGCGGGACCATATCGCGGTTCACTGTCGACTTGGCGCGCTCCTTCCAAAGTTTCTCGCCACTCTTGTTTCGCGTCACCAAAGCTGGCGTTTGCTCCAGCCGCTTTCGCCACTCTCGCAAATGGTGCCGCCGCAGCCTGTCCAACTTTACTTTGGCGATCGCATCGGAATAGACATGCCGTCGTAGAATCCCCTCTTGGATTGGGCAGGGCTTTTCGCTGGCGTAGACTTCGCATGCATCCTTCACCGTATTTATATCTCTGGCACGCTCTCCGCCACATTCGACCATATCAGCCCAAAGTTCCGCATCTGCTCTTGCCTGTTTGAAAATGTCATGGCCTTTGAGCTTGCCATAATCGCCAAGCGCTTTCCGTGAGTTGCGTTTCGTGTCGGGATTGTAGACCCTAGCGAACCAAGTGCCTCGTTTGCCTTTCTTGGAAGGCCGAAAACCAACGTAACAGCCTTGGCGTAGACGTTGCCAGTGCGGTTCGTCTCCAATTCGTGCCTTCAACCTATCGCGTTCAGAAATTCGGCTTAGGTCGGGCATTTTGCGGTTGGCTCCAATATCCATGAAAAAAACATGAAAAGCATCGGCGAACACGCTTGAACACCTACGTTTGTTTTTACTGAAGTTTTCCGTTCGCGTAAAGCCGCTTATGCCCGTTTGCCCACCCTTGCCAAGGTTGGGGTCGGGCGTTCGAATCGCCTCGCCCGCTCCATTATTTTCAAGCAGTTATGACGATAACTCGCAGTGCTTTGCGGTTCGCCCCACTGTATCCCCACAAACCGAGTCCCAAAAAGCCGCTCGATTTGACTTAGGCAGAGGGGGGAGGGGGCTTCGAACGAGGGCCTCCCATACACTATAGAATCCGACCTCGCGGGCGACAGAAAAAATTGAAAATTGGTATGAGATAGAGCTTACGCGGCGCGTTTGGGTGGCAGGCCTGCTGAAAGGTCAGCCACATCGCATTCAAGAGCCTCGCAAAGGCGACACAATACTGTGAAGGTCAAATTGCGTTCGCCACGCTCGATTGATCCAAAGTACGATCTGTCGATGTCAGCAACGAGAGCAAGCTGCTCTTGTGTAAGACCTATGCGTTTTCGCTGAGCGCGAATACGTTGGCCGAGTTCAAGCAAGATTGCGCTTTCCTCCATCAAGGAGGGTAGGCAAGATTTGAGGACTATAAGTCCACGGGCTATCTTACCTCAAAATTTACGCTTTTGCGATTACACACGGCATTGACGCAACTCAGCCTTGTTTATCAGGGCTTTTGGCAGCCGATACAGGTCGAGCCACAAAGGATCGCAAATGCTCTGGACAATCTTGACCGTTGTAGCCGTCATTGGCTTTGTAACGCACCTCAAAGGCCCCAACGCAGTGTGGGGTACAGCGACCCTTGGCATTCCTATTGGCCTCGTAATCGCCTTTTTTCAGACTGATTGGGATTGGTGGATTGTCGGGAAATCAGTGGTGGTTGCTGCGGTAATCGGGCTGGCCTTCGAAATCTTGGGCAAGTTGACCGAAAGGAAGGCCTGAGGAAAAGAAGCCCCTCCCGATCTCTTATGGGTCCCCTTATGGGGATAACGAGAGGAGGAGCTTCTTTTCCCTGTCGGCAATCAACCAGCCTTCTTGGTTATGACGGGTTGGAAGCCGAACCTTTCACAATAGGCGTTGTGCATGGCTGCATACAGTCTCGCCTCATGGTCACTTTGAACCAGGAACGAGTCGTGGACTGGCAAAACAACAATCCCCTCCTGCATAAGAGAAAAGACCACTTCTAACGCGATATCGGAGTCGATCTTTTGAAGCCGAAGCCCAGCGCCCGACATGAAGCTGTCTGCAATCAGGTGGTGCTTGGCTGCTATCAGCGAAACCAGCTCCTTCCGTTCCAGTTCGGGTGGTCCAATCTCGTCCACCTCCAGCTTGCAAGTCCAAGGGCGACCATTCGGACTACAATTAATCAGCGCCTGCGTATGACGCTTCACCCAAGGCCTGTAGGCATCCTCATTCAGTCCATGCTTTTGAGCGAGCGCAGTCAATAGTTCGAGCCGATAGAGGTCATCTTCTGCCTCAAAACCCTTCTCATTATAAAGCATCCGTAGGTGGAGACTGGAATAGTCCAGTTCGACCGTCGGCTTTCCATTGATCTGGATCGCCTTGCGAATGCCCTTCGGCGCGTTGGTCCACCAGGGTCCGTACAGTCGTCCTCCTTCTGCAAACGCTACAATGTCCTTTGATCGCGTCGTAAACGAACGAAAGAGGCTCGTGCGAATTTGCTCAGGCCGGACGTACGGCATCCCCTTACGCTTCTCAGGATCATTAAGTTTCGCCAGCCAGTGCCTGCGTTCGTCAGAACTTGGACTGACCGAAATATCCTGCGAGGCTAGGAGCGAATTGATTGCTGCCAGTTGGCTCGACCAATGTTCGGTTTGGGAGGTCGGGCTATAGCGGACTCGCTCTCGCCCATTCTCCTTGCCTGTACGGAGCTTGACGAGGCTCTCATTCGCCTGTTCGAACACTAGGCTGTGCGCTGAGATTCCACATTCGAACGCCAACACTTGGAAGGCATCGGTAAGTTCGAAACTCGATGCTCGCCCCTTTTTGGGTGAAGGAACGCCGAAACCAGTTTGCACGACCATCAGGCCTGCATCGCAAAGCAGATCGACAAGATTGCTCAACGCTTTCCCGTTCAGCCAGGAAGGGCCATCGTCATAAGGGCCGTGTCGGCGAAAGTACGCCACACGCGCCGGGTTTCGATGGAAAAAGCAGCGGAGCGCGTTTGCTGATACCTTTCTCAGCAACTTCTCTCGATTGCGCTGATCCTGAGGCTTAAGTGCCCGCTTTCGATGCTCCACGCTTTCGATAAGCGGCTGAATTCGCGCCATCAAAGCTGCGCCTTCTGGCTCTCGAAGATCGATGCGATGATCGAAAAAAGTTCCACTATGTGAGTATGGCCCAGCCCTAACTTCGGTTTTACCCGCCTCGTCTGTGTTGCCGATAGTTTTGTCCGCAAGTTCGATCATCAGAGAGTTTCTCCCGACGAAACAAAATTGCTGACAAAATCCAGAACCTCAGACTTGAGATAGCGAGGCGACCGACCAATATAATGAGGGTCAATCGCCAGGAAGTGAGGTTGGCCCTTTCGCCGCTTGTGCCTTTGTACGCGGACCCAAGAGGGCGAAAGAGCCAAGAGGTGAGCGACATCCCTGTCGCTGTAGAACGACGGCTCAATTGACATGAGCTTCTCCTTTATTGGACGAGTTTTTTCGCAGGACAGAGCGCATTGCACTGCCTGTGAAAAAGGGTTCTCGTCGATTTTGAAAAAAGAAAGCCGAATTCCCAACTTTCTACCTATAGTATATCAGAATTGTTCACAAAAGTCAAGAACATTCTGAACGGTAAATCCGTTGAGCAAGTGCGAAGGCTGAAAGAAGCTGATTGATCCCGGCGACTGTCTAGTAGTGAAAGTCTAGCAATTGTCGTGTGTTAGCGTTCCACTGCACAAGGCAACACAAGACATGAGCCGCTCGCGCTATTCCGATTTCTTGGCTATCAGTGGGCGCTACGGTTCCGAGCGGAAGCCCCTGTAGACCCACCATCCCACGAGGCTGAGCACGAGCAAGAGGGTCGGCAATATGACCCCCATAGTTATGGCGAGTACCAGGTTTTCGAGCGTCATCATCAGCCAGTCTGTGTTGCCCTCAGCCTGAGCACGTTGGTAGCTCTGATAATTGGCGTACCCAACATAGCCCCACCAAGCGAACCAAGGCAGGCCAATAGCAATAGCTAGTCTCTTGATGCCTCGTCGAATGCTCACTTGGGGTCCTCCAAGCGGCTGGGATAGCAAACTGCCGTTGACAATTAGTTCTCGCTCAAGGCCGATTGATGGCGTTTTTGCTCAACCTTTGCTGATCCTAATCGTACGGATTGCCAAATTCGCCCAGATAGGCGGCCTTGGCGCTCGCGGCTGAGCGTATCGATTCACGTACCGGAGGCAGTTGCAGGTCAAGAACTCGGTACTTGCCGTCGATTTCCGATACGGCCTCGATCCTCCCAAACAAGTGTCCATGCCTTTCAGCATACGCGGCAAGGCCCTTCAACTTCGGAAGGCTGTCGGCCAGATGGTGTCCGTGTGGGTCCACTATATCCGCTGCGCACCCTTCATTCTCGCCATCGCTGAAGAACACAAAGTCCGGACGCATTATGCTTGGCTCCCCCGCATCGTCGTACACGATCCCGAGCGAATCCTGACTTGTGCGAGATGGATTTCGATACCACCCGATGCGCCCCTTCTTGGCCATCTCGATATCCAAAACGTGACGTTCCCAAGGATTCAGGTCATCCGGGAATTTGCCTCCATCATTGCACATCAAATGCCTATCGTAGGTCGGCAACGTCCTTTCGGTGCCATCCGGGTCCTTGGCTTTGCTCATCTGAAGCCAAGCGTCGGGCAGGGTCAGCCGCACGTCAAACGGTGTGGCGCTAAGTTCGCTGATTTCCCGATAAGCTTCTTGCCGCTTGTCGGTGAGCTTTGCGATTGATGACTGGTATTCGCTGAGCCATTCATTGGCCAAGGCTTCCGCAGCCTTTTCCAACTTCACCTTCACCGCTTCAAGCAGGCCAAGTGCCGCAATATCGGTATGAGCATCGATGAGGGCTTCTTCATCATCCTCGGCGTCGTCATTAATCGCCGCCAAATGCTCGCTATAGCTCTTTGCCAGATCGGGGCTAATGATCCTGCCAGCACGTCGATATGCGTCCTCGATAACCGCGTAGTCAGCAGCCTCCACGAAGTCATCGAAGCTTGTGTCTCCGCTCGCAATATCGGCGGTTAGCGTCTTTCCTTCGACCGTGAGCACGTCCTGACGTGCCTTCGCAATGTCGCCAGCCAGATCGGAGCGCAGCCCGTCGAGCACCTTGTGCATGGCTGAGTGCGCCTTCTTGCCTGCATCCGGCAAAAGCCCGTCCAATGCCAATTCGTGTGCAAGCGCGGTAAGCCGCTTGACCGGACGTGCAGTCTTCTTCGGAAGCGATTGGGAAGGCAGAGAGACAAACTTGTCCCAGACTGCTTGGGGAATCTCCGGATTGGGTATCAGGTCTACTGGCTGGATCAGAACCCTCTTGAGCGGCGTGTCACCCTCAACCTCATTGCCCGACATTATAGCCTTGGCTACCGCCTCGACTGCAACCTTGTCGAAGCGGGGCAACAGGCAATCTACAGCGTTTAGCTGGTCATTGCCCGGAATGCGCCGCGCGAGCGGAGAGCGGACCATTCGACCGAGAAGCTGCGTAATGTGGGTCTTGTCGCTCGCTGCGCGGAAGGACACCATCACTTCGGCGCGAGGACAGTCCCAGCCGGTGCTGATTGCATCCTTGGCGATAAGGATTTGAATATCATCGCGTTCCTGCACTCGCTCCGGTTCAATGTAGGGGACAGAGTGGCTACCGAATTGTTCGGTTCGATGCTCGCCAAGGACGTTGGCAATGCAATTCGGTGGCAAATCAGGCCACGTCTCGAAAATAGTATCGAGCCAGCGCCCAATCTCATTGTGATCGGGATTGTTCGGAACCTGGAGCACCATGAGCGGCTGGACCAGTTCACCGTTGCCTTGCTCTGCGCTGTAGTCTGCCCAAGCCTTGGACATAACCCGCAGGCGTTCCGTCCCTCGGCGCAACAGGACGGTCGTGAAGTCGCCTATCTCGTCAGGAACGTCGAGTTTGATCGTATCCTTGATTAGCCCGCTGTCCTGCACTTTCTTGGCATCGACCACGACATTGGGAAGCGTACTGCGTTCCGTCATGTCCTGCATCGCATCGTTGAAACGCTGCACGGTCGCGGAAATACCCCAGACAATCGGAACGCCGGGAACCGAGCCTGTGCCGTTGATGAGTTGCTTTACGATTGTAGGTTTGCCGCGTTCCGCGCTGCTGCCCCCGTCGCGCATCCCACGGTGCGCTTCATCGAGCACCAGATAGAGCGTCAAGTCCGTGTCCTCGATAGTGTTCTGGATCGTGTCCCAGATCGTGTGCGATCGAAGATCAGGCATCAGGCGTTCGCCTGTGGCGGTCTTCTCCAGTCCCTCATCATCGGGATCGTGACCCCGCACCAAGAGGCTCTTCTTTCCCAGCTTTTGGGTGTTGAGAAAATAGACCTTCCCCGCTTCGAATTTCTCGCGGCTGAAGGTGTTCTCCACCGTCACCAGATCGGAAACGGTCAGCTTGTCTGAAGCCTGGAGCAACCGCCACTTCGATTGCTCGTTTAGGGACGGATCATCGCTGAACCAGATGACCACTGCGCCCGGATCGGGTTCGAAATTGTGATCGTCATTGCCGTAGAACAGCGCCTCGAACACCGCCGCAGCCATGACGGTCTTGCCCGCACCCGTCGTTGCAGTGAGCGAGAAAGCGTTCTTGCGCTTCCACTCACCTTGCCAGTCATGCCTTGCCTGCCTGAGCCGCAACAGGGCCGTTGCAACCGCTTCGTCCTGATAATCCTTCAGCGTGAACTTCATGGCTCAGCGCCCCATCGAGAATTTGAAGTTGGTTAGATACGATTCGTACAGCCGCACTGGCTCAACCATGTCGGGAAGCTGTCGAACTACGGATTGGAAGCGCCGCTCATCATCGGTGACGATATAGGCAATGCGAAGGTTGCCCTTCTCGACAACCGCTTCGGCAAACGGTGTTGCCTTATCCAGGTCGATCAAAAGCCCGTAGCGATCTGCGACCTCCCAGCCGTTTGTCGGGAGTTTGTCGATCCGGCTTCCTTCACTTCCGGCGCGCATCCACAGCAGCGGTGCAATGCGCTCGAAGGCGCGATTGTGGCTGACAGCTACAGGGGTTTCATAGGTGAGCGTGAAAAACTCGGCATTTTCCTCGAAGCCATCCGCCATCGGAAACTCGTCCGTAAACTTGTAATCGCCCTTGATCGGCTGGCCTTCCGGAGTTTCGCCTGTGATCGCGGCCTTGATCCGGGGCTTTGTGATGTAGTCGCAAATGCCCCATTGCTCCCAATCGGGGTCACCGGGACGCAGGCCATCTTGGCGGAGCTTGGCCTGCTCATCTGCGCTGACTTCGTTATTGGTGACTGAGATGCACTGCCGCTGCCCTCCATCCTGTTTGTTTAGGCGTGCTAAGGCGTGAGCAGTCGTTCCTGACCCGGAGAAAAAATCGAGCACTTTCGCATCCTGCTTGTCGAAAAGGAAAAAACGAAGTGCATCTTCGACGGCATACAAAGACTTTGGAAACGGAAAGCTCCGCCCCGGCAAGAGTTGCTCCAAAATGCCTGAACCATGTTCTGAAGCATTGTGGGACTCAATCTTCCATTGGGTAGGTGCTATTCGTTCATCCCCGTCTTCAATCTGAAAGGCGATGACGGAGCCATCATGGGCGTATCCTTCAATCTCAAATGTGTCTGACAATACCGCTTCATAAGCTCCATCAGGCAGATAGTTCACGACGAAACCATAGGAAGTCGCCCTCCCAAGCCTAATACGGCCTTGCTTGATCCTCGCCCTCAACTCGGCAGCCGAAATCTGCCAGCGGCCCTGATCGCCATTCCGGCGGATGGGCAAAATCGGAACTAATCCCTCCTTTTTCGGAGCTTCATCAATGCCTAGGGGAAGAGCTTCCCCTACCTCCACGATCACCTTAGAAACGGGATCGGCATAGATTGGATAGAACATCGACTCACGGTCAGTGCGCGCGGCTTCTGATCCACGCCGCATCATAGAAGTCCAAGCGGGCTCAATTCGCTTCGCACTTGCTTCTTCTTCATCCTCGTCCAGCTTCGGGATTTTCGACGTTCCGCTGACGATTGATGACGGCGACCATTCTTTGCTCAAGCGCAGCCGCTTCGGTGCAGCGTCACCCAACATTACAAAGAATAGATATTCATCTGCTCGCCGAAAGCCACCCGCTACCGAGACACCTTTCGGATTGATCACGCTCGACACCATTTGGATGCGGGCTTCAGGAAATATCTGGGGAAGGAGCAGTCCGAGCCGCAGAAACTCGCGGGCGTCGATGGTCACGATCAAGACCGAACGACTTGGATTCAGAAGTTCCCTCGCCAAGAATAGTCTTCGCTCGATCATCGCGAGCCACTTCGAATGGCGATATACGTCTTCTTTTTCGACATAGGAATTATTGTATTTCCAGTCCGTCGCACCGGAATTGTATGGCGGGTCGATATAGATCGCGTCCAACTTGCCGCGATGGGTGAACGTTAGTGCCTCGAGCGCATGAAAATTCTCGCCATTGATCACGGTGTGAAATGGCTTGTCGCCGCCGCGTTCAACCTTTCCGGTGCTGACAAGGCCGGGATAGATGTAATCCCGAAACTCGGCCACCACGACCAGATCGGCAACAGCGGATTCAGCGGTTTCCGGCTCGTCGGTGTAAAGCAGGGATAGCTTGGCCATCCGCTCTGATCCTTTTCCCGCGAGGCTCGTCACTTTCCAAAGGCGCTGATCGCCTCTCTTGGTCGATCCACGTTCAGGCAGGATGCGCACTTTGTCGCCCTTGCGGATCGGGCGACCGGGCAACTCCACATTCTCCGGGCGGTGGCGTTCGAAATTCAGGCCAAAGGCTCTCCGCGATGAGAGCGCCTTGAACTCCCGCTCAAGCTCCCTCCCCAGATCGGCATCCTTGGCCTTTGCCCTCGCAATCAGTTCAGTCAGACGCGACATTCAATTCCCTTGTCGGTTCGGCTTGGCAGGCGGATCATTCTTCCTCGCCCTCAAGCTCCCAATTCTCAATCAGCACGTCCAGCAACTGCTCCTGACGCGCTTGCAGGATCGCAGGCGTCCATTTCTTCTTGGAGAGAACCTGACTGGTCAGCGCGTAGGACGATACGTCGCTCTTGCCCTTGAAGTAGGTATCGCACTTTTTGTCGAAATCGTAGTTCTGCGCCGCGCTGTTCTTCTTCTTGTTTAGCGGAACGAGATTGGCAAGGCGATGCACCCAGGCTTTGCGCTGATCGCCATCCGGCCACCATTTGGCCCACTCGGAATCGTCATCCACCGTTTGCGGCAAGACGTGTTCGATGGTGAGAATTTTGGGATCATAGGTGGCCGCGCCATCCGCAATGAATGAATCGAGACGGAGCAGCAGATAGTTCCTTCGGCGTGGTGTGAACTCGTACACATTGCCATCAAGCGTATCTCGGAACAGTTCCATCTCGTCCTCGTCGAGGTGGAGCCAGTCCATATCGTCTAGCTCCTTGCCCTCTTCGATTTCTGCGATGAGATTGCCGAAGATTTCGATGCGCTCATTCACGTAGATACGGCAGACGTGCATGTACGCAGCCAGCCGCTCAAGCCGTTGAAAGAAGTCCGCCAGGAGCGCGGGGCTGTTCTTGTGCTTCTTGAGAAACAGCATGGCGGGCGGAATCCAGTCCGAATTGTCGATCCGGTTGAGCCAGGTGATGTAGAAGTTGACCGTCTCGGCATGGCTAACCGCAGTGTACGAGGCCTTGCGAATGTCCTCCAGCGCGTCGGCGTAAGGCTCCAGCACGTCATCGATGAATTTTCGAGGGTCCGGATTGTCGGGCAGAACATGGAGACGGAATTCCTCCAGCAATGTCCGTTTCGCCTTCTCCTTGGCATAGATCATCCTGAGATAGGTGAAGAGGTCGCGGAAGCCATCGCGGGTTAGCTCGACCTCCATTTCCTCCCATTTGTCGTTGTACTCCTGACGATCCTCTTCCCCGGTAATCTTGCCAATGATGTCGGCCTTGATGATGTCTGTCGGCTGCAAATCCAGACCTCGGCTGTTCATGACCGAAAAGACCCGGAATGCCGAAGCCTCGTTGGGGGTGGCTACGGCTACAAGGAAGCAGCGGGTGAGCAGGAAGCTTGCAAACTCAAGCAACTCCTCAGGAGTGTCGAAAGCAGCCTCCACCGATTTCCGCAAGTGAACCGCGTTACGCAGGATATTGGCGCGAGCCTCATTCTCGACAGCGGACTCATCAAGTTCGGCAAGTTCGTCCAGCCTGAATTCCTGCACATACTTCCGGAAGAATGCCTTGTCGCGCTCCCGCAAGGTTAGGCGGGGTTTGGGATCGATCTTTTCCGCCTTCTTTCCAGGCTCGACAACATAACCCTTCAACTCGTCCTTGTTTGCTCCATCGTGGACCGACGAGAGAACCGAAAAGAGGATGGTGAGCGTGGTGAGACGCTGCTGACCATCGATGACCTCCGCAAGAGGCCTGTCCTCGTTCTTGATTAGAACGATGCTACCAAGGAAGTAGCCTTCTTCGTCCTCGGTTTCGTAGAACGACTTCAGGTCGTCAAATAGTTCGGAAGCCTGATCGACAGTCCATGCGTACGGCCTTTGGTACGAGGGGATGACATATTCGAACTCTGAACTGAATATCTTGGAGAGTGGATATTCCGCACCGCTGATTTTCTTCGACATTTGTGTCATTCCGCCCTGTTTCATGATCGATATAGCAACGCTCGATCACGCTAGACCCAAAGATTGCCCGGAGTTGAGTAGCATTATGTCTCGGCATTTCGGAAGGGCCTATCTGCTTAGCTAAGGCATTCTTTTCTTTGGTGCGAAGGTCACACAGTCATCCATCTTGTTCTGCCTCTGTTTGCGGCCCACGCTTCACTTTTGGAGTGCGTCGGTCTGGCGCGTGGGAATGCCCGCTCTTTTCGCTGTCGCTGGCTCCGCACCGCCCTCCCATTTCAAGATCACATTAATACGAAGGATTGGACAGCTACGGCTTCATGCACCTGTATTGAAAATTGGGGATTGGGCTTGGGTCGATGCCGTTGGTGAAGACATGAGAGGCGGAACCTTTGGCTTCAGCGAGTGTCTTCCGCGTCAAAACAAATTCTCTCGGAAGTCAGTCGCTCTCATTCAGCCACGCCTCCATTTGTGCTTGGTGCGGAATCTGGACTGTCGGCTGGCCCTTGGTGCTGGCTGGCTTTTCGCCCTAAGCCGAATTTCTGAGCAGCTTCCTTGTCGCCGCGATCAACCGCGTAGTGCTTTGAGAGCATAGCTGTGCCTTTGTGGCCTAATCGGCCTGCAACCGTACGCGGGTCCACGTTGTTGCGGATGAGCATTGAGGCGTGTGTCCTCCGAAGGTCGTGCAGGCGCACATCTTTGAGGCCAGTCTCAGCCCACAATCGGGTTAGCGCCCGCTTGGCAGTGGTCAACGATACAGGGAAAAGTCGGTCGTCACCCTCTGTGCGCTCCAAGCCGCGAAGTTGCTCTAGTATTCGCTCCATCTCCGGTGTGCAGGTAATGGTACGGCCTTTTTCTGTTTTCGTTGTCGCCTTCGGAATTTCGATTTCGGTATGACCCTCAGCGATCTTTCGCACGTTCCCGAAGCGCAGCCCAAGGATTTCGCCGCGTCTCATGCCGGAGTGGAGCGCCCACATGATGAAATGCCGGAGCCATCCCCTGATCTGCTGTGTATGGACTTCCTTGTTTTCCTCTTGCTCGGCTTCGATCCGCTCCGCAGTGGCCAAGATCGTCTCAATCTCTTCGTCAGTCACATATCTCTGGCGAGGCTCATCCGCGCCCTTCAACTTATCAGCGCGCCGCGATGGGTTCTGATCGATTATCCCAACGCGCACCGCATCGTTCATTATGGCATTGAAGGTCGCCAGTTGTCGCTTCACGGTTGCAGCGGATAACGTTCTACGCTGGGAGGAAATCCAAGCATTGATGTCTCTTGGCGTGATTGCATCAAGAGCAAGTTGCCCAAACGTTGGTGCCAACGCTTTCTCTACGTGGCCCTTAGTAACCCCGTATCCCCGTAGGGTCGGTTGCCGACGCTCCAGCCAACGTGCAGCATAGTCCGCGAACGTGTCCGCTTGTTGAGGCTCGATAGATTCTCCTTTGTCAGCGAGGCGTTGAAGGCGGTCACGCTCCTGTACGAGTTCCGGCCAATCCCAAGAGGTGCGTTTGCCAAGCTTGTGTTCAACGGACTCGCCAGGGCGGATTGAGCGTCCCCTATAAAGCCCACCCCTTGGGAATCTGATCTTGACCCATACGGTGAAGTCTCTTGCGCCGCGAAAGAGGCCTATGCCCTCACAATACAGCGGGCGCTTGCTCATGACTTTCGGGAGAGAAGATTCGAGTTCCTCGAATTGCGCGTATTTTCGCGGTCTGCCGCGAGGTCGTGAGGCTGTAGGTGTTTCGGGCTTTTGCATCTTGGGTGGCTCGTGTTGCCAGTGGGGAATTAAGTGGGGTATAGGCATATCCTCACAAAATTGTGAAGCAGAAACACCCCACCAAATCCCCACTCGGAACGGCTAGAAACTCCAGAAATTCGCTATAACTGCAATAACCATAGTCGGTTGATCGATACGCTCCACCCTCGAACGATAGTAACGACGTGATCGCTTGGGAACAGGTGGCACTTACCTTGCCAAGGTTGGGGTCTGGCGTTCGAATCGCCTCGCCCGCTCCATTGACTTCCCAAAATAGCTGTTATTTCATAGGGGCTTGTTTGCCCTTGGGTGGAGCTTTGCCTAGGCTCGCGAGGAATTTGCGTACCAAACACCTTGTTGGAGCCGACGGTACAAGGATCGCGTCCTCTCGAATTCGGGGCAGGGCACTGACACCGCAATCGCCGCGTACCTGCCGAAGAACTGCTTGATCTGATCGGCAACAAACCGATCCTTTCAACCATTCGGCAATAGGTCCAAGCCTTCTACAATTGGTGGCGCCATCTGAGTGAGCAGTTCAGCCAATCGCAAGATACCGTGGCCGAACTGCCGCACTTGGATGCCGATTGTCGGTCGAACACTGCATTTCGTCGAGCTTTGAACATTTGTGGTTGCGCTTTGCGGACCACGCTCTAGGTGGATGATACATTGTCACAATGTGACGTTATCACATCTAATTTGACTTAAGAGAGTTCGCTATGAAGCCTATCACTTCTCGTATCGCTGTTGCGACCGCCCTAACTTTCGCTTTCGTCGCCACTCCCGCTTTTGCTAACGATACCAGTAACAGCGAGACGGCGACCGCCGATGAGCAGGAGCAGGCCGAACGCCGGGCCGCACGAGAGGCTGCGCGCGAGGAGGACCCGCATTATCGCGGCGAAATCGTCGTCGCTGCGGAAGGTCTGGACGAGCTGGATTTCATCTCTGGTCAGGACATTGTCGAAATTGATGAGATTCAGCGCGACCTGAGCGGACAGCTCGGCGAAGTGCTTTCCAAAGTCCCAGGTGTTTCATCGACCAGCTTCACCCCTGGTGCGTCCCGTCCAATTCTGCGCGGGCAAGATGGCGAGCGGGTGCGTATCCTGATCGACGGTCTTGGCACCGCAGATGTTGGCAACACGTCGGCAGACCATGCGACCACGATTGACCCGCTTACAGTCGAGCGGATCGAAGTCTTGCGCGGTCCAGCCGCCCTGCTCTTCGGCAGTCAGGCGATTGGCGGCGTCGTCAATGTTATCGACCGCCGCATCCCTATCGCTGTCCCAGAAAACGGCGTGCACGTCGAAGCGATCACCGCCTTTGATACCGCTAGCAGCCTGCGCAGCGGCGGTGCCTCGATTGATGCTGCCTTGAATGACATGTTCGTCATCCATCTCGACGGGTCATTCCGCGAGACCGAGAATCAGGGCATTCCCGGCTTTCAATTGACCGATGATCTGCGCGCCGACTTGCTTGGCGATGCCGCAGAGGAAGAGGCAGAAGGCGAATTCGAAGAAGCTGCCGAGCTGCGCGCGGCGGCCAATCAACGGGACTTTTTGCCGAATAGCGCGACCGAAACCTGGACCTTGAATGGCGGTATCGGCGTTATCTTGGGCGATTCGTCCTTTGGTGCCTCGGTTGGCTATTACGACACCGATTACGGCATTGTCGGCAACCCTGAAGGCGGGCACCATGGCGAAGAAGGTGAAGGCGGCGAGGAAGAAGAGGAAGAGGGTCCAGAAACCGTCTCCATCGGACTTGAACAACTGCGCGTTGATGTTCGCGGTGATATTGCGCTGGGCAGCGGGTTCTTCTCGCGCCTGAAATTGCGCGGTGGCTATTCTGACTACACTCATACCGAATTTGAAGGCACTGAAGTTGGCACAGTGTTCGACACCGAAACTGTCGAAGTTCGCGCCGAATTGATCCAAAGCAGCGGCGGCGTGATTGGCGCACAATTCACCTCACGCGATTTCGAAGCGGTCGGCGAAGAGGCATTCGTCGCCCCCAACGAAACAACCCAATTCGCCGTGTTCACCGCGCAGGAATTCGACTTCGACGACATCCAGATCGAGGCCGCTGGCCGATATGAGCGGGTTGACGTGGAATCCGAACCGCTTGGTTTAGAACGCGACTTCGACCTGTTCTCCGGCGCATTGTCAGCGATCTTGGTCACCGAAGGCGGCACGCGCTTTGGCGCAACAGTCTCCCGCTCAGAACGGGCGCCAGCTGGCGAAGAACTGTTCGCCAATGGCCCGCATATCGCGACACAAATCTTCGAAATTGGTGACCCCGATCTCGACACCGAAAGCGCATGGGGCCTCGAGACATTCCTGCGCGCCAATTCCGGGGATGTCGAATTCAACGCGTCCGTCTTCTATCAAACGTTCGACGATTACATCTTCCTTTCACCGACGGGGGCTGAAGAAGACGATTTGCCGGTTTTCCAATTCCTCCAACAGGACGCCGATTTCTTTGGCTTTGAAGCCGGATTGACAACACCGATCATCGAAACCGATGACTATGTGATTTCCACCGATCTGCGCGCTTCATATGTTTCGGCCGACTTTAGCGACAACTCAAACGTCCCCCGCATTCCGCCAGTAAGCCTGCTTGGCGCGGTGGAAGTCGAGGTCGATGCATTCGAGCTGCGCGGCGAGGTTCAATGGTTTGGTGAGCAAGACGACGTGGCGGAATTTGAGACCCCGACCGACGACTTTGCATTCGCGAACCTGTACCTTGCTTGGCGTCCGATAGAGGCCAACCAGAATGTTGTGTTCCAAATCGCCGGTGAGAACCTGTTCAATGTAACAGGCCGTCGCCACACGAGCTTCACCAAAGAATTCGTCGCGCTGCCCGGTCGTAATTTGCGGGCGAGTGTCCGGCTTAGCTTCTGATCATTCGACCAGATCAAGGAAAAAGGCGGGGTCGGCATGTGCCGGCCCCGCCTTTCTCTTTTTTGGGATAAGAAACTCAGTTCTCGACCGCGAATGTGATCTCTGCGTGTTCTTGCAAACGGTCGACCAACGCTTCACCAAGGAACGATCCCGGTGTGCCAATGCCACCCGGCGCATCCGATGAGAGCAACGCGATGCCGGTTTCTGCGATCATCCGGCTGGTTGAACCATAGCCCGGATCATATTTGCCTTTGACCCCGAAATGCAGCGTGTCTTCGCCGTTTGGATTGTCCGCCACGAATAGCACATCGTAGAACCCGTTTTCCCGCTCCTCCTTGGTCGGGCCTTCACCGGGCTTGGGCGGTTTTGCGCCGAATGGGTTCTTCATCATTTCAGCAGCCGCTTCGGCCATTTTCTTGCCAGCCTCACCAGGACTGGTCAGCATCATTTCATCATACTGAAAGTCTTCGCCGTATGGGTGGCCCAGCAGGAAATTGGTGCGGTGCACGTTCTTCGTGTTGATCGGGGCCATGACGAAAGGCGCGGCCCATTTGTCCAAATCCTTTTCGTACATCGGCACCATGCCGGTCGGTTGGCTTGGTCCGTCAAAGCCCGGCGTCAGAGCAAAGCTGTCGCGCAGCACATTGATGATGCGCGGGTTCTTTGCCGCCGCTTTCATCGTCGCGCCCAGGCTGGCTGCGGTGCCGCCGGAAAATGTCCCCGCCATCGCGCGCACACGGCCGCGAATTTTGGGCGAGGGCGCACCAAAGCGTTCTTGTGCCGCTTTTTGAGTCATCAACACGCCGAGGTCGAAGGGAATGGAATCAAACCCGCTAGAGAAACAAATGCGCGCGCCGCTGGCTTCTGCTGCCGCTTGATGCTCGTCGATCTTCTCGGCCATCCAAGCGGGTTCGCCGCTTAGGTCGGCATAGTCGGTGCCAGTTTTCACACAGGCTGCGACTAAGTCATCGCCATAGAGTTGGTATGGGCCGACGGTTGTGATGACGACTTTGGTGCGTGCGCACATCGCCTCCAGATCGGCAGGATGATCGGCATTGGCGACCACCAGCGGCGTATCGGCAGGCGCGCCAATCTCATCGCGCACGGCTTCCAGCTTTTCCTGTGAGCGGCCAGCCATTGCCCATTTTGGGGCGTTGTCCGAACTGCCATAGTGGCTGTCCAGATATTCTGCGACTAGCCGCCCGGTATATCCGGTTGCGCCATAGACGATGATGTCGAATTCAGTGTCTGCCATGAAGTGTTCTCCTTTGCCGGTGGGCATGGAGTAGCGCTTAGTAAGAGTCAAAACTCGCCGCAGAAATGTTCAAACACGCGGTGTCCTTGGCAGGACGCCTGTCTGGCTGGAAATTGCCAGCAAGGTGCCGTCCTCGGCGAAATGCCGAGCTTGCCCATGAACAGTGCCGCGATCAAATGCACCCAATTCAGTCACTGAAAGCACCCATCCCGGCGGCGAACTTTGGATGAAGCGGAAAGTTGCATCAAGGCTCGATCCGGTTCGTGTTTGCGGATGTGCGCCAAGGAAAAAATCGGAAATCACGGCAAGAATGCCCACATCGTTGGCAAAACCAGCGCGGGACCGTGTCCACATTGCCTCTATTCCGAGGTCATTATCCTCCCAGGCGGTGCGGCGTTCCAATTGACCGATCAAATTGTCGTCAAAGCCGTTGGGATCAAGTGGTTTGACTTCACACTCGTCCGGTGCAGGCACATCGGGCATTCGCGCAAACAGGCGCTGATCGCTGGGCTCGCGCGCGCCCAAAGCTGCGACGACTTGTGAGACAGTGCGTTCGCCGACGCTTAGCTTCGCCTGCCATTGCCCAATACTGCGCCCACCGCCGATCTGTTCACACTCAATATGCAATTCATCTGCACCTTGCGTGGGGCTTAGGAATTGTATGGTTGACCACAGCAAAGGCATGCCGCTCGCCAGTTCAAGCGCATCAATCGAGGCAGCAAGACATCCACCGCCCATGACAAAGGGATGTTCTGGAGGTCCAACTGTGGCGGGGCGCGTGACGGGGAGAATGAATTGTTCTGCGCTGGTCCCGGACACCACGCGCCAGAACGGATATTTGGCTATGCTCATTCGCGCAAGGGTAACGCAGCCGAGATCAGAGTCGAGGCAAAGTCACTCCGCGCTGGCCCATATATTTGCCTGCGCGGTCGGCATAGGTGACCTCGGGGCGTTCATTGCCCTTTAGGAACAGGAACTGGCATGCGCCTTCATTGGCGTAGATTTTGGCAGGCAGCGGCGTGGTGTTGGAAAACTCCAGCGTCACATGCCCTTCCCAACCCGGCTCAAGCGGGGTGACGTTCACGATAATCCCACAGCGCGCATAGGTGCTTTTGCCAAGGCAGATGACCAACACATCCTCTGGGACGCGGAAATATTCGACCGTGCGTGCGAGGGCAAAGGAGTTGGGCGGGATGATGCAGACATCAGTTTCGCGGTCGACAAGGCTGCCTTCGTCGAAGTTCTTGGGATCGACGGTGGAGGAATTCACATTGGTGAAAATCTTGAATTCCGGCGCAACTCGCGCGTCATAACCATAGGACGACAGGCCGTAGCTGATCACGCCTTCGCGGCGCTGAGCCTCCACAAAGGGTTCGATCATGCCGTGGGACTGCGCCTGTTCACGGATCCATTTGTCTGAGAGAATCGCCATGGCAGCATAATCCCGCAAAGCGGTTCGTTAGAGCAACCGCAGCGCCCAGGTTATCCGGAAGAGTCTTTCGTTGTCGGCACCCCATGCGGGGCGTCAAATCCTCGCTCACCCGCCCTTAGGACGCGTCGCGGATGCGATGCGCAAACACAAACCTCTAATCGATCAACTCTGCGCCCAATCGCGGGTTGAGTGTTGTGATGTGGTTGAGCCACCTTTTTGGCCTGCGCAGCATGTCTTCAGGATACGCTACCCGCAATCCCAGTATTCGCGCCATTTCCCCCACGAAATGGATGCAATTGCGCGTTTCCAGATCGTAATATTTGCCCGGCGCATTCTGCCATGCGCGCACCTCTGAGATGATGCGGCGGTATTGCGCGTCGGTTATTGTCATGGAGAAATGGCGGTTTGTGCGCCTCACAGTGCGGGCGCTTTCGGCCAGAACCATGTGCTCAACCGGGCCATTCAACACGGCGGTATTCGCCCGGCGCGCGGAGAAACCGTAATTCTCATCAATGGTCTCACCCGTGCTGTCCAGTGTCCCTTCGAGCACAATGAAAGTGTGAGGATAGCGCCCGAACAGCACAGAGCCATTGAAGCTGTGGAAGTGGATTTGCACCTCCGCCATGGCCGCGCCGCTCCACATAAGAGCAAGCAGAGCGATCAGGTGCGTGGTGAGCCGGGAAAGACGAGTAATCATAGGTACGGATTTATCGCGTTTATCGCCGCACTTGCAAGAGCTTAGAGAGCGTCTAGAGGCTGGCAAGCAGGCTTGCATTCCCGCCCGCAGCCGTTGTGTCGACGCAGGATACACGCTCTGTTGCAAATCGCGCCAGGTAATGCGGGCCGCCGGCTTTGGGACCGGTGCCGGACAGGCCCTCTCCGCCAAAAGGTTGGCTTTCCACGATCGCGCCGATTTGATTCCGGTTGACGTAGAAATTGCCGACGCGTGCATGCGCCTGAACAAAACGGCGTGTCTCTGCGATGCGGCTGTGCAGGCCCAGGGTGAGGCCGTATCCGGTGGCGTTGATATCCGCGACGATTTGGCCAAGCTCGTCGCTCTTGAAACGAGCGACATGGAGGATCGGTCCGAAATTCTCACGTTTCAGATCGAGGATCGAGCCGACTTCTATTATGGTGGGCGCGACAAAGCATCCCTTGTCCAAACCCGGATCGATCTCTTTGCGCCAGATCGTGTGGCCACTGGCCTCGCGCCGGGCGACATGGCGTTCCAACGCCGCTTGCGCATCGGGATCAATCACTGGTCCGCAATCCACTTCGAGCAATGCGGGATCACCGATATTGAGCGCTTCGAAGCCGCCGCGGATCATCGCCAGCATTTCGTCGGCGACATCGTCTTGCAGATAGAGGACGCGTAGGGCCGAACACCGCTGGCCTGCACTTTGAAACGCACTGGCCAAGACGTCGCGCACCACCTGTTCGGGCAAAGCGCTGGAATCGACGATCATCGCGTTTTGGCCGCCGGTCTCTGCGATCAAAGTGGCGATAGGTCCGTCGCGCCCGGCCAGTGTCCGGTTGATTGCCTGCGCGGTTTCGGTTGAGCCTGTAAACGCAACGCCTGCGAGACGCGGATCAGCGGTGATCATCTGACCGACATCTCCAGCTCCCGGTAGCAATTGCAGCGCCTCTGGCGGGATGCCTGCTTCGTGGCACAATTTGACCGCAAGCGCAGCGATCAAAGGCGTCTGTTCGGCAGGCTTGGCGATAACCGCGTTGCCCGCAGCGAGCGCGGCCGATGCCATGCCGATAAAGATCGCGAGTGGGAAATTCCAAGGGCTAATCGTCGCAAACACACCGCGCCCATGCATGGTCAGCGTGTTCTCCTCACCCGTTGGCCCGGGCAAGGCGACGGGCGCAGCAAACTGGCGGCGCGCCTCGCTGGCGTAATAGCGCAGGAAATCGACCGCTTCGCGCAATTCTGCAACGCCATCGAGCAATGTCTTGCCCGCCTCGCGCTGGCATAGGGACAGGAACTCATCGGTATGCGCTTCGAACAGATCGGCGGCTTCTTCGAGCAGCAGCGCACGACGTTCTCCGCCCAATGCGTCCCATCCCGGCTGAATCGCGGCGGCGCGTTCGAAGGCGGCGTCGACCTCTTCCTGAGTGGAATCGCGGCGTGTTCCGACCGCGACGGTCAGGTCATGCGGCATGGTGATTGGCGCCATTTCACCTGCTTCTTCAGCAGGGAAAGTTGGCTGCGCATGCCAATGCAATTCGCGCAAAGTCTCCAACCGTGATTGCAGTGGCTCAAGCACCATGGGATCGGCCAAATCAACGCCCGCGCTGTTGCGTCGTTCACCCAGGATATCTTGCGGTAGCGGGATTTTCGGGTTGCGATGCGGGCGCTTTCCGGCAAGTTCAGCGACCGGATCACCGACCAGTTCCTCAGCGGCGATTTCCGCATCACCCATGCGATTGACGAAGCTGGTGTTCGCTCCGTTTTCGAGCAAGCGCCTCACAAGATAAGCGAGCAATTGCTTGTGCCCACCAACAGGCGCGTAAATCCGCACAGGGGTGGGGTTGTTGCCTTCGATTTTGTGGAGTGCATCGAAGACTTCTTCGCCCATGCCATGCAGGCGTTGGAATTCGAAGGGGCGGGATTGCGCCATCTCCTTTACCACAGCCACAGTGTAGGCGTTGTGGGTCGCAAAGGCTGGGCGGATCACATCGTCGTGTTCGAACAATCGCGCCGCGCAGGCGAGGTAGGACACATCGGTCGCGATCTTGCGGGTGAAGACCGGATAATCATCATATCCGCCAACCTGCGACAGCTTTACCTCAGTGTCCCAATAGGCTCCTTTGACCAGCCGCACGAACAGTTTGCGCCCATGCCGCCGTGCCAGTTTGGCAACCCAATCGCATAGGGGCACGCCGCGTTTCTGATACGCTTGAACGGCCAGTCCAAACCCTTCCCACCGCGATCCATCGTCGCGTGAGAACAATGTGTCATCGGCGACAAGAGTTTCGATAATATCCATCGACACTTCAAGCCGTTCGGCCTCTTCGGCATCGATGGTGAAATGGATGTCGGCATCGCGCGCTTTGATCGCCAGTTCGCGAACAATCGGAACGATGTCGTCATGCGCCTGTGCAGCGTGGAAGTGCGTGTATTTGGGGTGCAGCGCGGACAGCTTAACCGATATTCCGGGCGAAGGGCTAACGCCGCGATTCCCATCCTTTTGAACCTCATGCGCCAGCCGCTCAATCGCGCTGTCATAGGCGATCCGGTAGTTTTCCGCATCGGCATAGGTCATGGCGGCCTCGCCCAGCATATCGAAGCTATGGGTCAAACCCTTCGCGCGTTCGGGTTTTGCCCGTTTTAACGCTTCGCCGATGTCGCGTCCGAAGACGAATTGTCCGCCCAAAATCCGCATCGCTTGCAGTGTCGCTTTGCGGATCACTGGCTCACCAAGGCGGTTCATGGTGCGTTTCAGCGTGCCGCCCATTCCGTTTTGGTGCGCTTCGGGTTGCTCCAACACTTCGCCCGTCAACATCAACGAAAACGTCGCCGCATTGACGAAGGTGGAGGAGCTTTCGCCCAAATGTTCACCCCAGTCGATTTCGCCAATCTTGTCGCGGATCAAAGCATCGGCGGTCTCATCGTCGGGCACCCGCAACAAGGCCTCGGCCAAGCACATCAGCGCGATGCCTTCTTCGGTGTCGAGGCCATATTGTTGCAGGAAGGCATCGATCCCCGACGCCTTTTGCCGCCGCGCGCCCTCGATAATTTCGATTGCTAGAGCGGCCGCATTTTTGCTCACTTTGCGCGCCGGCGCCGCCTGCTCCAAACGCTGCGCAACGCATGCGTTCTCTTCGGCGCGAAAGGCGCGGCGCAGCTCAGTGCGGTCGAGGAAATGGGCGGTGCTTGCAGGCAGGCTAGGCGTGGTCACTTCTGGCTTTTGTCCCTTCGTTGGAGTCGCAGTCGATTTTCGCGATTTGGACCCGTCAGACGCGGTGCGCAAGAAAAGTCGCATCCGCTCTCTGGCTTGATCGCAACCGCGCCCGTGGTATCAGTGACCCATGGCTCTTTTCTGCTTTTACTGCCGCGATGGCGAACACAGCGACAAACTGCGCGCAATCCACCTTGAGGCGCAGCGCGAATGGATGAAAAGCCACGATGAAAATTACCTCACCGCAGGGCCGCTTACCAATGACAAAGGCGAATTTGTCGGATCATTGCTCATCATCGAAGCCGAAGACGAAGCCGCCGCACGCGCAACGGTAAACGATGATCCCTATGTGGTCGGCGGCGTGTGGCAATCGATCCGGGTGGACCGGTTTGAGCCGGTTAAGGGGCGCTGGACGGAACGGTAAGATCGTCCGCTGTTAGTCGATCTGGTTTCGCATCAAACGACCGACATTGGGGGTAGGAGCGGACGTTCTCGATCCAGATCAAGCTAGAGCGAGCAGCCAGTCACGTTGCAGTTGCGTATCCGGCACGGGAAGGCCCCGCGCGTTCGCAATCCTTTCTAGGGCCTCGTCTGGGTCTTGGCCGAGGAGAACCAGAACTGCAGCGGCTATTGTTGAAGAGCGACCAATGCCCGCCCGACAGTGAACGACTACCGATTGCCGACCCTTGCCAAGCTCTTCCGCCAAAGCGATGGCGGCGGACCTATCTTCGGGCACGCCCCTGTCGGGGATGGGGAAAGACGTGAAGGCGATTCCTCTTCCTTTGCACGTCGATGATTCCGCATGAAGCTCCAATTCTTCAACTTCGTGCTGTTCGAGAAGGCTCACGACGTGCTGAACCCCTGATCGCTCCCAATGAGCAATCTCGTCTTCTAGCCAATCGCCTGACCGTGGCCGCGCTGCTATCGCGAGTTGTACGCCAAGTTCGTTTTCGATCCAATGAATGTCTGTGAACATTCGGCGGGGCTACTCCAAATTCCTAGGGTTGGCCAATGTCCGCTATTGGGTCGCTAGCGGACAGACTGCTTTCGAAAATGGATGCAGACGTGGGCGTTACCCCAATACCCGGCCCGCCACAGCATCCAGCTTTGCCAGTAATGCTGGATCATGTTCGTCGGGAATGGTGATGATCGCATTGTCCAGCGCGGTGTCGATGGGTGAGGTTTTGCGTGTCTTGGGCAGGCTCTCGATGAATTTAAGCACCGCCTCGCGCGCAAGCTGTCCGTTTTCTTTCATCTGCGCGACCACTTGGGCAACATCGACCGCATCGCCATCTCGCCAGCAATCATAGTCGGTCGCCATACCGATCAGCGCGTAAGGCAGCTCGGCTTCGCGGGCGAGTTTGGCCTCTGGCATGGCGGTCATGCCGATCACATCGGCGCCCCAAGCCTGATACATCCTGCTTTCCGCGCGGGTGGAGAATTGCGGGCCTTCCATCGCGAGATATGTCGCGCCTGTCGCGACTTTGCCTTTGCACGCGGTTATCGCTTTGGCGGCCATTTCGGAGAGGCGCGGGCATACCGGGTCAGCCATGGAGACATGGGTGACAAAGCCGCTGGTGAAATAGGTCGACTGGCGGTGCTTTGTGTTGTCGATGAATTGTTCGACAATCGCAAAGCGTCCAGGCTCAATCTCTTCGCGCAATGAACCCACTGCAGAAATCGCGAGGATATCGGTGCAGCCTGCGCGTTTCAGCGCGTCGATATTCGCACGCGCATTCAGATCGGTGGGCGAAATGGGATGTCCGCGGCCATGGCGCGGTAAAAAGCGGACTTGCACATCGCCAATCCGCCCGCACAAAATCTCATCGGATGGGTCACCCCAAGGGGTATCGATCATCAGACGCTGCTGATCCTCAATCCCCTCAATATCATAGAGGCCCGAACCCCCGATAATTCCAATGCACCAATTCTTGGCCATGCTTTTGCGCGCGTCCTTTCGATTGAAAGAAAGCCCCTAGGTCAGGTCGATATGCTCGGGCAAGGCCTTGCGGATCATGCGGTCCGCTTTGCCATAGGGTCCAGAGATAGAGGGGCGCTCGCGCATCATATCATAATGGGCAGCCAATGATGGGTAATCATCGAGCTTCATTTCGGCGACGAGCGCGATTTGCATCAGCACGGTCGTGATTGAAATGTCAGCGATAGAGATCCTGTCTTCGGTACAGAATGTGCGCCCTTCGAGCTCCTTATCCAGAAAGCTAAAAATCGGCGGCAGGCCGTCTGCCCAGGTGGCGCGTGCTTTTGCGATGTCAGGCTCTTTGCCCTGATTGATCGAAAAGAAGATCGGACGGAAAATGCCAAGACCGCCCGATGCGGCCAGCGTGGTGTCGACATATTCCTCCATCATGAGGGCGCGCCCATGCGCAAACGGGTCCGAGCAATAGAGCGAGGGTTCGGGGTGCTTGCGCTCAATATAGGCGCAGATGGCTGAGCTATCTGCGATGGTGCCGCCGGTTCCTTCGGTTGCGATGGAGCGGTCCCGCAGAACCGGAATGCGTTTCATAGGGGAGATATCGCGGAACCATTGCGGCGGGTCGAAGACATTGACCGCCTCGATCTCGAACGGGACGTTCTTTTCGATGCAAACTGCGGCGACTTTGCGCACAAATGGCGACACGGGACTGCCGTAAATTACCAAGTCGGCTTGGGTGTCTGATTGGCTGTCGGTCATGGTGTTCTCCTCTTGCATGAAGGGATAGCGCGCCAGTTGCCGTTTGCAACGCATATAGCGCAACTGTTAGGCGCAACGGTCCGCAGTAAGCCCTAAAGCGCTCTAACAATCGCGATTGATTTTTGCGCGCGATGGTCCAACTTGGGCAGGTGAGAGACGAATCCGGATGAAATTCCGGCACCAGAGAGGAAAATCATGGTCACGCAGTACAAAAACCTAATCAATGGCGAGATGATCACCACCGGCGCAATGCTCGATGTGGTCAATCCCGCAACCGAAGAAGTGATCGGTCAGGTCCCCTCTGCCGGTCCGGCCGAGCTTGATAAAGCGGTCGCCGCAGCGCGTGCCGCGTTCAAGACGTGGAAGAACACTTCGTTTGAAGAGCGTCAGGCCGCGTGCATGGCGATCTCCGGTGCGATCAAGGAAAACGCTGACGAGCTGTTCCGCTTGCTGACCAGCGAGCAGGGCAAGCCGCATGAGCAAGCGAAGAGCGAGATCTATGGCGCAGCTGGCATGTCGGCTGCACAAGCCACATTGAAACTCGAAGAGGTCATCAACGAAGACAGCGAAGCCCGCCTGTCGCGCACTCGCCGTGTACCCGTTGGTGTGGTTGGCGGCATCGTGCCGTGGAACTTTCCATTAATGATGGCGGTTCAGAAAATTGTGCCTGCGTTGATGAGCGGTTGCACAATCGTGCTCAAACCTTCGCCCTTTACCCCACTGACAACATTGCGTGTGGCAGAATTGATCGCGGACAAAGTGCCAGCGGGCACAGTCAACATCATCACCGGCGAAGACTCGCTTGGACCATTGATCACCGGTCACCCTGACATCGACAAGATTACCTTCACCGGCTCAACCGCGACGGGTAAGAAGATCATGGAAGGCGCCAGCAACGATCTTAAACGCATTACGCTGGAGCTGGGCGGCAATGACGCATCGATTGTGATGCCCGATGCCGACCCGAAAAAGGTCGCAGAGCAATTGTTCTGGTCGAGCTTTTCCAATGCGGGCCAGATCTGCATCGCGGCGAAGCGTATCTACATCCACGAAGACATCTATGATGAGCTTTCCGCAGCGCTCGCCGAATATGCCAAAAACGTCAAAGTCGGCGATGGTAGCGAGCAAGGCACGGGCGTTGGTCCGATCCAGAACAAGAAGCAATATGAGCGCGTTCTGGAATTGATCGAAGACGCCAAGGATAAGGGCTATAAATTCCTGACCGGCGGCGACACCGATCCATCGGGCACGGGATATTTTGTGCCGCTGACGATCCTCGATAACCCACCCGAAGAAGCGCGGATTGTGGCAGAGGAACAGTTTGGCCCGGTCATGCCGTTGATGAAATTCTCAAGCGAGGATGAAGTCATCCAGCGCGCCAACAATTCCGAATATGGGCTTGCAGGTGCAGTGTGGACGGGCAACCCTGAAAAGGGCGTCGAAATCGCTGAGCAGCTTGAAACGGGCACTGTGTGGGTCAACGAATTCCTGCACCTATCGCCGTTCAGCCCGTTTGGTGGTCACAAACAGTCCGGCTTTGGCGCGGAATACGGTCTCGATGGCTTGAAAGAGTTTACCTATCCGCAGGTGATTACGGTCAAAAAGGACAATGTTCCGGCGTAAATGCGCATATTGGCTGATTAAAAAAGCCCGCTTGGACGTGATCCGGGCGGGCTTTTTCTTAGCTGGCGCAGGCGTTCTCGCCGCGCTTTATTCCCCAGCTGCTTTGCTGTGCATTTCCAGCCCCAGCGCCCAGCGCCGCTGAAATCCGCGCCAATGGTCGGGCTGTTCTTCGCCCGCCATTTTGCCATTCAGCTGTTCACCAAAGGACACCTCCCATGTGCCATCATTCGCATTGACTGTTGGCACGTCGAGATAAGACGCCATGCTCTTATCCCCCTTCAATGTGCGGTCCAGAAAGGAGGCGACGAAGTGCTGATTGATGCCGTTGATCCGGTCCTGTCGCCAGACCGGCTCATTCATAAATTCAATCGCGCGAAATGGCACCCCGGCTCCGGAATCAAGGGTGGCAAAATCTAGATCATTGCCGACGACATTGTGCCGCGCATCGCGGTAAACGAGCATGTACCGGTCTGCACCGGTCAGACTGTCAAAGATCCAGCGGATACCCTCACCATAGTTGGAGACATCATCCTCGCTGCCTGCGACCAAAAGGACAGGGATCGCAATATCGCCAAGGCCGCCAGCGGACCACACGCGGTTATCCGGCTGGCCGCCCCACGGCGCAAAGGCAACCACAGCATCGATCCCGGCGTCTTCACTCGCAGCCGCACGCACCGGAGCCAACGCGTCCGTCGGCACCGCGTCGAATGTGCCGCTCTCATAATCATAGTCCCCGCCAGCGCTGGCCAGCGCGCCGTAACCCCCCATCGAATATCCGATCAGGCCGATATTTTCCGTATCGATGAGAGAGAATGCGCCCGCCTCTTCAGACCCCGCCCGCTCCACGATCTGCGCTAGCACTTGGCGCTGATCAAGCGACCGACTGGCGAGCACGCGCGCGAAGGAATGGAGGAAGTCGCTCGCCCTTTCCAACTTCATATCGGCATGGTCAATCGAGGCGACGACATAGCCGCGCGAGGCTATGTGTTCCGCCAGATTGCTGAACTGAGTGCTCCAGCCGTTAAACCCGTGCGACATGATGACGAGCGGGAATTGCCCCTCTTCGACTGGCGCCGCATCGGCAAAGGCGCTGCCTGTATACTCAAACGTGATCGGCTCCATATCGGGAGGATCCATCGTGTGGGAATAAGTGATCGGCTCTGCGCCGCTCTCCGCCGCAGGATAGTACATCCGCACCTGCAACGTGCGCGTCTCGCTCTCGGTCCCGCCGGTCGCCATATCCAATTTGCCGAAGGTCAACCGATCCGGCATCGCAAACGCCATTTCCTGCGTGCCGACGGCATAGTCGCCCATCCGGCCCAATTCAGGCGTTTCGCCCGGTGTCCCCTCATGCACCGTTGGTGTCGCAACGTAAGCGGCGGTGGCTCCACCGACGCTGACAAGAGCAAGAGCGGCGAGAGCGATGTGACGTTTCTTCATTCGGGTTCCTAAATCCAAACTGGCATTAGCGAGAGCTTGCCTCGTGCCTCTATTCCGAGGCACTCTTTGCAGTGAAACGGGAAAAGGGGAAGTGCGGGTGAGTGGTCGGTACGGTTGGAAATTGAATTTATGATCGGCAGCGATGCGCTTTTGGCTGGACTTGCGCGGGTTTGCGTACGGGCTGGGATGGATGAGCCGCGGGGGCTGGAGCGGCTGACCGGTGGTGCGACCATGGAAAGCTGGCGTTTTGAGGCGGGAAGCAATGCGTGCGTTCTGCGCCGCGCTCCAAGCTTGGAATTTATGGAAGGGCGCCCGTTCGGCCACGATGTCGAAGCTGCGATTATCCGCGCTGCGAATGCGGCCGGTGTGACGGCTCCAGAGGTCTTGGCAGAACTGATCCCCGAAGACGGGATCGGCAGCGGATTTGTCATGCGCGCTTTGCCGGGAACACCGAACCCCAAAGAGATCCTCCAGATGGAAGATGCGAGCGGACTGCTCAAAGAGGCCGCGCGCGATCTGGCGCGTATCCATTCATTGCGCCGCGCGGATTTGCCGGAGGCGGTGCCCGTCATGGACTACCGTGAGGCCATCGCAGACTTGCGCGCGCAGTTTGAAGAGGCTGGCGGCGACAGGCCCATCATCGCGCTGGGCCTAAAATGGATGGAGGACAATTGTCCTGCCCCGTGCGAGCCCGTTCTGATCCACGGCGATTATCGCATGGGCAATCTGCTCGCTGAGAATTCTCGACTTACTGGTGTGCTCGATTGGGAGCTGGCGCATTTCGGCGATGCCCATGAGGATTTGGCGTTCGGTTGCATGGCAGTGTGGCGGTTTGCGCGGTATGATCGGCCTGCTTTGGGGCTGGGTTCATTGGAGGATTACTTCACAGCCTATGAAGCCGAAAGCGCCATTGCCGTGGACCGCGCCCGGTTCCGATATTGGTTGATTCATCGCACCGTGTGGTGGGCGCTGGGATGCCTGAAAATGGCGGCGCAATGGCGCTCAGGTGCTGACCGGATGCTGGAGCGGGTGGTCATTTCCAGGCGGACTTCTGAGCAGGAATTGGACCTGCTGATGTTGCTTGAGGAGGATGCACCGGAAGCGGAGAAATCGCGCGATGTCGAGTTTACCGAGCCACCGATACCAGTGGGTGAAGCCACAGATGGCGAGCTGGCAATCGCGATCTATGAATGGCTTGGAACGGTCAAAGACCGTTTCGAAGGACACGATAAGTTTCAGTATGCGGTTGCTCGCAACGCTCTTGGTATGATCTCCCGCTATAACCCAGCAGCCATTCCCGCGTTTGAAAATGCGCCTCTCGCGCGGCAGATTATGGATGGCGATGTAGAGCTGTCGCAGCATGGTGTGCTTGCAGAATTGAGAGCTGCCATTCTCGCCACTTTGACGCAGGATGTTCCCAAATACCCAGCCCTCGCCGTAGCCCGCAAAAAGTGGACAGGAAAAGACTAATGGACTTCGCAATACCCGCCGATCTTCAGGATTATCTCGCCGAATTGGACGCCTTTATTGAGGCCGAGATCAAGCCGCTCGAAGCGCAGGACGATAATATCCGTTTCTTCGACCACCGCCGGGAATATGCTCGGACCGATTTTGAGGCGGGCGGTTTGCCGCGTGAGGAATGGGAAGACCTGCTTAAAGAAGCGACTGCGCGCTCTGACAAAGCGGGTCATTGGCGATATTCTGCGCCGAAGAAATATGGCGGTCAAGACGGCTCGAACGTTGGCATGGCGGTCATCCGCGAACACTTTGCGCGCAAAGGTTTGGGCCTGCACAATGACCTTCAAAACGAACACAGCATCGTTGGCAATTTCCCCTTCGTCGCCATGTTCGACCAATGGGGCACGGAGGCGCAGAAGGCCGAATTCATCACGGGTGGCTTTGAGCGTAAACGCCGCGTTGCATTCGGCCTGACCGAACCGGATCACGGATCGGACGCCACGCACATGGAAACCACGGCGGTCCGCGAAACCCGCGACGGCGTCGACGGCTGGCTGATCAATGGTGAGAAGATGTGGATCACCGGTATGCATGTCGCCACCCATTGTGCGATGTTTGCGCGGACTAGCGGCGATGCGGGCGCGGCCAGCGGGATCACGTGTTTCCTGGTCCCCAATCCCAATCCGGGCATCAAAATTGAGGAGTGGATGTGGACCTTCAACATGCCCACGGATCACCCGCGCCTCAGCGTCAACGATGTCTGGGTGCCCGATGAAGCGATCCTCGGCGTTGAAGGCCGGGGCCTCGCTCTCGCGCAAAGCTTCGTCCACCAAAACCGCATTCGTCAGGCGGCCTCAAGCTGTGGGGCTGCGCAATTCTGCGTCGATGAAAGCGTCAAATATGCGCGCAAACGCAAACCCTTTGGCACTGAACTCGCGCGCAATCAGGCGATCCAATTCCCGTTGGTTGAGCTGGAAACGCAATGCGAAATGCTGCGGCTGCTGATTTTCAAAACCGCGTGGCAGATGGACAACATGCCGCATGAGGAGATTGAACGGACGATCTCTGATAAGGTGTCGATGTGCAATTACTGGGCGAACCGGCTGGTCTGCGAGGCAGCCGACCGCGCGATGCAGGTCCATGGCGGCATCGGCTATTCGCGCCACACACCGTTCGAACACATCTACCGCCACCACCGCCGCTATCGTATCACCGAAGGATCGGAGGAGATCCAGATGCGCAAGGTGGGCGCCTATCTGTTTGGGTATCTGGGGCCGAAGCGGGGTCAATTCGACTAACGACTTCGCCTCGCCCCTAGCAATATAATTTCGCCTCGCTAGTCTCCCGTTGCAACACAGGGAGATATTCGATGCGCCGCCTTGCCCCCCGCTTTACCGCGACCCTTCTCGCAGGCTCGATGCTTGCGATGCCCAGCCTCGCTCTCGCACAGGATGACGAGGATTGGGATGTCGAAGCGCCGCGCGGGGCGGTGATTGAGCAGGTGCCGATCCAGACGGACGAGGCCACATGGATGGATGTTGATGTCTCGCCCGATGGACAGACGCTCGCTTTCACAGTGCTGGGTGATATCTACACTATGCCGATCACGGGCGGCATGCCAGATCGGATCGCCGAAGGGCTAAGCTGGGAAGTTCAGCCGCGCTTTTCGCCAGATGGTAGCCGCATCGCGTTCACCTCTGATCGGGGTGGCGGCGACAACATTTGGGTGATGAACAGCGATGGTTCGGACATGCGTCAGGTCACTGATGAAAGCTTCCGCTTGCTCAATCAGCCGAGCTGGTCGCCGGACGGACGCTTTATCATCGCCAAAAAGCACTTCACCACCCAGCGTTCCGCCGGAACGGGTGAGATATGGATGTATCACGTCTCTGGCGGCGGCGGCGTTGCGATTGTTGAGCGACCCAATGAGCAGCAGCAAAAAGAGCTGGGCGAGCCAATTTTCTCTCCTGATGGGGAGGCGATATATTACACCCGCAACACGACCGGTGGAAACACCTTCATCTATGCGCAAGACAGCCAAAGCGGCATCTTTGCAATCGAGCGCCGCGATCTGGAGACCGGCGAAGTTACGACGGCTGTCGATGGGTATGGCGGAGCAGTGCGCCCGACCCCTTCGCCCGATGGCGCGGAGATCGCCTTTGTCCGGCGCGACACGGATACCAGCCAGCTGTGGGTGAAGGATATCGCCAGCGGACGCGAGCGGATGATTTACGATGCGCTCGACTTGGACCTGCAAGAGACCTGGGCGGTGTACGGCGTCTATCCGAATATGGATTGGACGCCCGACAGCCAATCGATTGTGTTTTGGGCTGGCGGAAAGCTCAACCGGATTGACCGCGACGGGTCGAATATGGCCGTGATCCCCTTCACCATTGATGACACACGCGGCGTGGCCGATGCACCGCACCCAGACATTGAGGTCGCACCCGACCGCTTCACTACCAACATGCCGCGTTTCGCGCAATTGTCGCCTGATGGCAGCAGCGTTGTGTTTGAAAGCCTTGGGCGGCTCCACACAAAATCCGCACGCGGCCGGGATGGCGCGCGTCCTGTTACCGGTGCCAGCGATGTGGTCGAAGCCTTCCCCGCATTCAGCCGCGATGGATCCATGCTCGCGTATGTCGAATGGAGCGATGCAACTTTGGGCCGGATCATCGTTGCCGATGCGAACGGAGCCAATCCTCGCGCGGTCACGTCCGAGCCCGGCCACTACGCCAATCTCGCTTTCTCTCCCGATGGATCAAGCATCGTGTTTGAGAAGCGTTCGGGCGGCTATCTGACCTCGTCGGATTATTCGGAAAACACCGGCATTTACAGCGTGCCTGCATCAGGCGGCACGGCGGAACGGATCAGCCGTTCCGGCTCCAACCCGCAATTCGGCGCGGATGGCGACCGTCTGTTCATGACCGCCAGTGAAGGTGGCGATTTCGCTCTGGTCTCCACCAATCTCGATGGAGAGGATCGGCGGGTCCATGTCACAGGCGATCTGGCCAATGATTTCCGCGTATCACCCGATGGTCAAAACGTGGCTTTCCGCCAGAATTACGAAGTATTTGTGATGCCTCTGATCCCCGGTGGTCAGGCGGTTAGCGTCACCGAAAGCGGCGGTTCGCTACCAGTCACACGGGTTAGCGAAGGCGGCGCGGATTACATCGGCTGGGCGCGCGGCGGCAACACCGTGTTCTGGTCTATCGGTGCGGAATTGCGCAGCGCACAGGTCGCTGATTTCTTCAGCAATGGCCCGGCTGGCGATGACGAGGATGACAGCTACAGCCCGCCCGAAAATGGCATCTCGTTGGCTATGACAGTGACGGCGGATAAGCCCACTGGGACCACGGTAATCACCGGCGCGCGTATCCTAACCATGGCCAATGGCTTGGAGGCCAATGACCCCGGTGCAATCGATAATGGCGTGATCGTTATCGAAGGCGATCGGATCGCCGCCATCGGTGCGGCGGGCGACGTAACCGTCCCGGCAGGCGCAACCATGATCGATGCCAATGGCCGCACAATCATGCCCGGCCTAGTCGATGCGCACGCCCACGGACCGCAGGGGGTTGGCGACTTCATCCCTCAACAAAACTGGCGGATGGTTCAGGACCTGGCGATGGGCGTGACCACAATCCACGATCCGTCCAACCGCGCGAGCCAAATCTTTGCCGCCGCCGAACGCCAGCAAGCAGGACTGCTCCTCGCCCCGCGCATCTTCTCCACCGGAGAGATCATCTACGGCGCGAAAGCACCCAGCGTCTATGCCCGGATCGACAGCTATGACGATGCGCTTGCGCATGTCCGCCGTATCCGTGCTCAGGGCGGCATTTCGGTCAAGAACTACAATCAACCCCGCCGCGAACAACGCCAGATGGTTGCACGTGCAGCGGCGGCTGAAAATATGATGGTCGTGGCTGAGGGCGGGTCGCTCTTTGGGATGGATATGAACCTGATCGCCGATGGCAATTCGACGATTGAGCACAATGTGCCGGGCGATGTTCTGTACGAAGATGTGCTGCAATTCTTCAGCCAGTCGAACTCCAACTACACGCCGACTTTGAACGTCACCTATGGTGGGCTAGCGGGTGATCCCTACTGGCGTCAGGCGATGAATGTTTGGGAGCACCCCCTGATGGTGCACACGCCGCCGCGCTTGCTTTTGGCGGAAACCGGACGTCGGACGACCGCGCCGGATTGGGCGTTTGTCGATGACAATGCCGCGCGAGAGGCGCGCAAATTGGCGCAGCGCGGGGTGGAGGTTTCTATCGGTGCGCATGGTCAGCAAGCGGGTGTCGATGCGCATTGGGAGCTGTGGAGTTTTGCACGCGGCGGCATGAGTGCGGCAGAGGCCCTGAGAGCAGGCACAATCGCGCCTGCACGCTCGCTGGGCATGGCCGACGATGTCGGCAGCCTGGAGGTGGGCAAACTCGCTGACCTCGTGATCCTCAGCGCCGATCCCAGTGAGGACATCAGCAATTCGGATGACATCGTGCAGGTCATGCTAGGCGGGCGGTTGTACGATTCCGTAACCATGAATGAGGTTGCGACCGGTACGTCAACACGCCGCGCCTATTGGTGGGAGGGCACCGGAGCGGGCGGCTCTGAAACCGCCACGCATGCGGCAGCCGCGCACCAGGATTAAGGCAGGCTAATCCGGCTCCGCTTCCATCAGCTTGCGCAGGTCTTTTAGAGCCTTTGCGCGAAGTTGATGGACGCGCGGGACGCTGACTTCGATAATTTCTGCGATTTCGGTCAGGTTCAATTCTTCGACAAAGAACAGTTGCAGAACCAGTTTCTGCCGATCTTGCAACTGCGTCATCGCAGCGATCAGTTGGTCGCGATCTTCTTGTCCGCACAACGCCTCAAACGGGTCAGGATCATCGCTGGCAAAGGCGGTGTTGCTGTCGTCATATTCGTCATTGATGGATGAAAGGGTGACGGAGGAGCTTTCGATCTCGACCAGCTCGCCATCGCTCACGCCCATCGCCTCTGCGATCTGAGCGCGAGAGGGGTCTTGACCGGTTTGCGCGCGCAGTGCCTCCACCGCTTTGGTGTAGCGTGCGCGCTTCTTTCGCGCGGTGCGGGTGTCGTTCATTTGCCGCCGCAAAAGGTCGATCATGGCCCCGCGTGCGCGGATCTTGGCATAGGCGGCAAAGCCATCTTCGGTCGGGCCGCTATGACGCTGAGCGCATTCGGTAAGGGCAACAATGCCCGCTTGGATCAGGTCCTCGACCTCTAATCCGGCATGGCCTGAACCGTAAATGTGCCAGGCCGCGCGGTGGATCATGGGAAGGAACCGGCGCACGCGATCTTCCACCTCCTCACGCGAGGCAGTGCTGTAAGGCTGAGCGCCTGCAAAACTGGCTGTGTCGTGCTTCATGATGCAGGAATATGCATGGGCAACGGTTCAGGTGGCGCGCCAGGCGACCCACGGGTTTCTACGGATTGAGGCGCGGCGAGTTGCTGCGGCTCTGAGCCGATTACACCGATGACGCTGACCGGCTGTGTCGCGGGCAATTCATTGATTGATAGCACAAGACAGCGGCTTGCTCTTTGGCTCAAAAGGCCAGTCAGAGCACGGCGTGCCGGCGGTTGAACGATCAGTGCAATCGGCCCTTTGGCCTCGTCGATGTGAGCACCGATGCGTTCAACGATCATGCTGCCGCAATCGGGCTCAATGATCGGTTGACCGGTACCCGGATCGACCATTCCGCCTAAGATCGCTCCCTCAAGCGCAGCGTCGAGTGTCACCACTTTCAGATGGTCACCCTGCTCGCAGATACGCGCGATCAGGCGGGCGCCCATATCTGCGCGCACGGCATCAATGACCATATCAAAGTCTTGTGTGGTCTGAAGCGATAGTGCGAGACTGGTAAGCAATGGCTGTGGGTGTGACAGCCCAATCCCGTCCGCGATCAAAGCGCGGAATATGCGGGTCAATGCGCCGAGCGACAGCGGGTCGGGATGGATCGCTTCGATCAAAGCCGGTGCGCGATCCTTGAGGTCATCAACTAGCGCGCGCACTTCTTCTGGGCCGAGCAATTGGTGGCTCTGCGCGAGCAATTCCTGATTGGCGTGAGTGGCGATAACGGTGCTCGGATCGACGGTCAGAAAGCCTTCCGACACGGCATGATCACGCGCGGATGGGTCGATCCACAGGGCGGGACAGTCAAAGCTGGGATCGCGCGTTGCCTCTCCATTTACGCCATGGCCGGGCCGGACATCGCCGGTATCAATCGCGAGCAGCCGTGATGGCTTGGCGGTCCCTTCCGCGATAGGCAGACCGCCCAGCAGCACGCGATACTCATTGGCGCTCGCATCGAGCGCAACAAACGGCTCAAGATGAGCATGCAGGACATGAAAGACGAGGGCAAGCAGACCGAAGGATCGCCCGAGGTCAAAATGGCCCGGCGTCAGCGTCAGCGCGATCTCGCACGCGGTGGCGTGAGCAAAGCGATGCAAGACGCGCAGTTCGTCGTGGTCAACCCGATGCATTTTGCGGTCGCTCTAAAATACGATCCTGACCTTGCGCCCGCTCCCATAGTGCTGGCCAAGGGACGCGGGGAAACCGCCATGGCGATGCGCGAATTGGCGAGCGAACAGGACTTGCCGGTGCTGCATTATCCTCAACTCGCCCGTGCGCTCTATTTCACGACCCGCGCGAACCAGATGGTGCGCGAGGAATTGTATGTTGCCATCGCGTCACTGGTTGCATTCGTCCTATCATTGAAGCGCGGCGACCGGCCCATTCGGCCGCAAGTTGATGTGCCGTCAGACCTCCACTTCGATGCCGATGGCAAGCCCGAACGCCCCGTCAAATCCCCCTCTTAATCCTGCCTGCGAAAGGCCGTTCTACGACCCATGGATAATCCTGGCTCCTCAATCATCTCCGCCTTTGGTGCAGGCAGCGGCGTGAACTTTGTTCAGCTGGCTGACGACCTGTCAGAGGCGACGTTCTCCTTTCAACGCGGCAATCTGGAAACGCGCAATGAGACGCTGGAGGCGCGGATTTCCTCCGCCTCGTTGCTGCGCAACGCTCTGACGGGACTCTCCAGTGCGCTAGGCGACAGGATTCGAACGGGTGATCTCGCTCCGCGTGCGACCATCGGCAATCCGTCCGTGGTGAGCGTCTCGACCACACCTGGGCTTACGCCAACAGGCAGCTATTCGCTCGAAGTGTCGCAATTGGCTGAAAGCCAAACGCTAGTTTCGCAAAGCTTCGGCGCGAGTAGCGATTTGGTGGGCGAAGGCAATCTGTTTGTCCGTTTCGGCACAGTGGATGGCGCGAATTTCACCGAAGACACAGGGCAAACCGGGCTCAACATTGAAGTCACAGCCGACGATACGCTGGCAAGTCTGGCGAACAAGATCACTGCGGCCAGCGATGGCGGGCTGAGCGCCTATGTCGCCAATGGCACGGACGGTGCGCAGCTGGTGATTAAGGGGCGCGAGGGTGCGGTGAACGGATTTACTCTAGAAGGGCAAAGCAGCGCTTTGCTGCCGCTCGCGAACCCCGGCGATCTGTCTTACCTTTCATGGAATCCCGGCAGCGATGCTGTCGAATTGCGCACTACCGCGCAGGATGCCTTGTTTGAGCTAGACACTGTTCAACTCAGCAGCACCAGCAACACCGTCACTGGCTTGCCCGAGGGGCTTACCTTTGATCTGAAAGCTACCAATATCGGCGACCCGACAGAGATTTCTTTCGAGAATGATGCAGGCGCGATCACCAGCCTGATGACCGATTTCGTCGCCGCGCTGAATGATGTGACGCAGTTGCTAGGTGAAGAAGCGGCCAATGGCGGTATTCTGGCCAATGATCCGGGCGCACGCGAATTGCGGCGCGATTTGGGGCGTCTGACCAATCAAGTCATGATGCCCACCGCTGGCGAAGGCGAACCGTCCACTCTGGCGGATCTTGGCGTGTCGATCACGCGCGATGGTGCGTTTGAATTCGATGCTGCAAGGCTTGATGCGACTTTGTCGGAACAGCCCGATGCGACCGCAGCGATCTTCACCACTGGAGCATTTGGCCTGTTCGCGACGATTGATAATCTGGCACGTGACAACACGCTTAGCTCTGATCCCGGATCGCTGGGCGGTTCGGTGGAGCGCTATGAAAATCAGATCGAAAACAATGATGAGCGGCTGGTTACTATCGCTGAACAGCAGGAAAATCTCCGATCGCGCCTGACGCGTGAACTGATCGCGGCGGAGCAGCGGATTTCATCCTCGCAATCGACCTTGGATTTCCTGCGCCTGCAATTCAATTCGTCCAACGATTCATAAGAGGTGAGAGAGGCACGTGATGCACAAATTGTTGCCACAACCTGCCGACGCGTATCGCCGGGTCGATCTCGACGCGCGGATTGAAGCATCGTCGGGTTCGGATCTGACACTGATCTGTCTCGAAGAGGCTGTGGCGGCTTTGAACCAAGCTTTGCTGGCTCTTGAGCGCAATCCGACGAAAGCACCAGCGGAGCCGCTATCGCGCGCCAATGGCATCGCGGTTTGGCTGGCGCGCAGCGTTGCGTCTGAGAACCCGCTGGCGACGGCGATGCAGCAGTTTTACGGCGGGCTCGCATCGACCATCACGCGAAATATGGTCCGCGCGTCTGTGGCCGAACTGGAGCAGGCTCGCGATGACTTTGGCGACTTCCTTGCCGCAGCCAAGGCCGTTTAGCGGGCGTCGAATTCCGCGATGATTTCCGCTGCGTCGGCCGGGTCTTCGAACGGGTGAAAATGGGTGCGGTCGGGGCGATACATGTCTTCTCCCTGAGCAAACAAAGCCGCCAGTTTTGGCCAAGTGGGAGAGCCTTTGAAATCGTTGAGGTCGCTTTGTTTCGCGCGCACCACCAATGCTGGGATTTGCACGCGACTGACCGCTTCGTGGATCGCTGCATTGCTGCGGCTGGATGCGTAGATACTGGCCTCCATTTCCGGCAAACACGCGAGTTCGTAGGTGCCATCATCAATCCGGGTCAGGCCATGGCGGCAATAATCCTCGAACACGCGGGGATCGAACAGACAGTAAGGATCGCGCGGAGCAAACCGTTCGATCATCGCCTCAGGGGAGACAAAATCACGCTTTCGCCGGATACATGGATGCGGGGCGTCAGACGTGAACAGGGCCGCACCCTCAGCATAAAACTCAGGCGCAAGAATCACCGGATCGAACAGCACCAGCTTGCTGAATGCATCGGACCGTTCGCTGGCGCATTGCGCCAAAGTGTGCGCGCCCATCGAATGACCAACGCCAACCGCGCCGCGAATGTGCAATTGCTCCATCAGCGCATTCACATCCGCCGACATCACCCGCCAATCGTCAATGGGCTCACCTTCGCTACGCCCATGACCGCGAAGGTCCAACGACAGCACGCGCCGGTCGGGAAACCGCTCGACAATCGCCTCAAAGGTCCGCCCGTGAAACCCCGTCGCATGAGCGAAGAGCAGAGGCGGTTCCTGATTACCCGGCTTTGCTCGCCATTCGTAGTAGGTGAGGGCGATGCCATTTACCTGAATTCTGCGGGTCGCAGGTTGGCCTGATGCGGTCATATTTCGGCGTCCTTGGCGAGATTATTGGGAGGGTTCGGCTTTCTCACCGTCAATGTCCCCAACCGCTTCGTCCGGCAGGGCAGCCTTTAGGATCAAGAATCCGAGGATTGCCGCCACTAGCGAACCTGACAGGACGCCGACTTTTACCGCATCAATCTGCGCCGGATCATCGAATGCGAGGTTGCCGATAAACAGGCTCATCGTGAAACCAATCGCAGCCAACAAGGACAGGCCGTGGATTTTTCGCCAGCCAACGCCCTCAGGAAGGTTGGCGATACCGGCTTTCACCGCGACCCAAGCAAAGCCAACAATGCCCACTTGCTTGCCAATCAACAGACCCAACGCAATGCCGAGCGGCACGGGCTGTAACAGGTCTGCTGGCGACAGGCCGATCAAAGTCACGCCCGCATTGGCAAAACCGAAAATGGGGATGATTAGGAAAGCGACCCATGAATGTAGGCCGTGCTCCATCTTTTCAAGCATATGCGAACCATCGCGCGCGACCATCGGCACCATCATCGCTGCCGTCACTCCGGCAAGCGTCGCATGAACGCCTGATTTCAGGACAAAGACCCACATGATGACGGTCAGCAGGACATAGGGTATAGTGGAAGCAATCCGCATCCGGCCAATGGCGAACAGCAAAGCAAGCGCAACGCCGCCACCGATCAGCATGTCGATCTTGATCTCTCCGGTGTAGAACAGAGCGATAACGGTAATCGCGCCAATATCGTCGATCACCGCAATGGCCAGCAGCAGGGCCTTCATTGCAACCGGCACACGGGGGCCGAGCAGCGACAAAATGCCCAAGGCAAAGGCGATGTCAGTCGCTGCCGGGATCGCCCAACCACCAATCGTATCGGGTGAGTTGGCGTTGAAGCCGACGTAGATCAGCGCCGGGATCGCCATGCCGCCAATCGCTGCGGCTAAAGGCAGGGATGCCTTGTCCCAGCTCGACAATTGGCCGCCGATAATCTCGCGTTTGACCTCTAATCCGATCAGGAAAAAGAAGATCGCCATCAAGCCGTCATTGATCCAAAGGAGCAACGCTTTGTCTATCTCAAACGCGCCGAATGACACGTTGAGCTTGGTTTCGAGCGTGCCGAAATATGCGGGGGCCAGCGGGCTGTTGGCAATAACCAATGCCAATGCAGCCGCGATGATCAAAACGATCCCGCCTGCACTTTCCTGCTTGAGGAAGTCTTTGAGAGCGACGCTCACCCGATCGATCATGTTCTATTTCACCTGAGAGAATTTGCAGATTGTTAGTCACTAAACGTGCAAAAACCGCATCGGTGCCCGGAATTCTGACGGATTCAACCAATCTTTGCCAAAACCCTTCCGTGTAACTACCCTGCCCGAGGGGTTGGCGCTGTATAGTGCGCAAGGTTCGGGGGGACTGGGTGAAATTTGCGATTCGAAAATGGCTGGCGCGAGCGAGCGTGTTTGGAGCAGGGGTTGCTCTGACGAGTTGCAATATCGCCGATATCGAGGGGAAACAGGCTCCTCCGCGCCCCGTCAAACTCATCACGATTGCAGAAGCCTCATATCAGAGCTCCGGTAGCTTTCCTGCTGTCGTGCGCTCCGTCCGCACCACGAACCTAGCCTTTCAGGTCGGAGGCCAGATTATTGAGTGGAACGGTCGCAACGGTACGCAATTTCGCCGCGGTGATGTGATCGGCCGTTTGGATGCGCGCAGTTTTCAGGCGTCTGTCGCACGGGCAGAAGCACAATTCTCCAACGCCAAAAGCGAGTTTGAGCGCGCTCAGCGACTGATCGCAGAAGATGCGATTTCACGCAGTGTTGTCGAAGGGCGCGAGGCGCAGATGCAGGTTGCGCAGGCTGCCTTGGACACTGCGCGTAAAAACCTCTCGGACACTGTCCTGCGCGCGCCGTTCAGCGGTGCAGTGGGCCGATCGACGGTTGAGCAATTTCAAAATGTCGGGCCGCAGCAAACCGTCTTGGTCATGCAGAGCCGTTCAGTCGAAGCCATTGTGAATGTACCAGCGAGCTTTGTGCTCAACTCCAATTTGGTGCGCTATTCCAATGTAGAGGTCGAGCTGGACGCAGCGCCCGGCCGCCGCTTTGCCGCGCAGTTTCGCGGCGCCGTGGGACAGGCAGACAGCTCCTCGCAAACATTCGAAGTGAAATTCGGCTTTGAACCGCCGAGCGAATTGGTGGTCCTGACCGGTATGACCGCGACGTTCTTTTATGATGTGGAGGACATTGCGCTCGATGAAGAAGAGCGCGGCGTTTCGGTCCCCTTGACCGCTATCATGGCCGAAGGGGATTCGCGTTATGTTTGGATCGCCACCGGCACTGACAAGGTGCTGGAGCGGCGTGAGGTTCAGACTGCTGACGGAGTCGGAGAGAGTCTGACTGTGATTGATGGGCTAGGCGTTGGCGACACGATTGTCGCAGCGGGCGGGGCCTATTTGCAAGCCGGTGATCGTGTGCGCCAGTGGCAGGAATGATGCGCAAATCACTGGGGTGTGCGCCATGGATTTAGCCGCATATTCGATCCGCAACCGGCTGGTGATGTGGTTGGTGATTGGCCTGTCGCTGTTCGCGGGCTGGTTCGCCTTTTCCAATATGCCGCGTTTTGAGGACCCTGAATTCACAATCCGAACGGCGCAAATCTTCACCCCCTACCCCGGTGGTAGTCCTGAGGAGGTTGCGCGCGAGGTGTCTGCTCCGCTCGAAGAGGCGTTGCAGGATATGGCTGAGGTGGATGAGGTCCGCTCGGTATCCTCATCCGGTTTTTCCGAGATCACGGTCGAGATCAAAATCTCCGAATCTCCTACCAAAGAAGACCTCCAGGTGATCTGGAGCAAGCTGCGCAACAAGGTCCGCGATGCCGCCACTGAATTGCCGCCCGGTGCCGGAACCAGCGTGGTGTTCGATGAATTCGGCGATGTGTTCGGGATCTACTATGTGCTTACCGGCGAAGGCTATTCGATGGCGGAGCTGCGCCGTTATGCCAAGACTTTGCGACAAGACCTGCTCGCAGTGGAAGGCGTCGGCAAAGTCAACATTGCTGGCGAACAGGACGAGGCGATTTACGTCGAAATTTCGCGTCAGAATGCCGCTGCATTGGGCTTCACGATCAACTCAATTTTCCAGCAATTATCGACGCAGAATACGGTGGTTTCAGGCGGCTCGGCAGAGGTCGATGGCCAAAGGCTGACCATAACGCCCACCGGCGATATTGATTCCGTCGAGGCGATCTCGAGCTTGCTTGTTTCTGCAGGCGGCGGTCGCGTGATCCAACTGGGCGATATTGCCGACGTCTCACGGGGCCTGCGCGAACCGGCGCGGTTCGTGACCTACTACGATGGTCAGCCCGCTTTGGTGCTGGGCATTGCTGCGGTTTCCGGATCGAACGTGGTTGCGGTGGAAGAAGCGATGGCGGCCCGGCTTGTCGAGCTAGAAAGCCAGCGCCCGGCTGGAATGGTGCTTCACGAATTCTACAATCAGGGCAAGATCGTCGATCAGTCTGTGATGAACTTTGTCATCAATGTCATGATCGCCTTGTTCATTGTGATCATCACATTGGTGATCTTTATGGGAGTCCGGTCTGGCGTCGTGATCGGGGCTGGCTTGATCCTGACCATCGCTGCGACATTGGGCACGATGTATGTGGCCGAAGTTTCGATGCACCGCATATCGCTTGGCGCGCTCATCATTGCGTTGGGCATGTTGGTCGACAACGCGATTGTTGTGACCGACGGTATACTGACCGGGTGCCAGCGCGGAAAACGGATTGTCGAGATCGCCAGCGATGTGGTCAAACGCTCGATCTGGCCGCTCTTAGGCGGAACGGTGGTGGGCATTCTGGCATTCGCGCCGATTGGACTTGCACCGGGTAAGACCGCTGAGTTCACCGGCGACCTGTTCTCAGTGATCCTGATCTCGCTGCTCTACAGCTGGATATTCGCGCTTACCTTGACCCCGTTCCTGTGCTCGATCCTATTCAAATCGATTGAGGGCGATTGTGAGGAAGGCGCGGATGAAAATTTGAATGAGGAGGAGCCGACAAGCGCATTGATGGGTCGCTTCAAAAACCTTGTCGGTCAGCTGATTGCCTACCGCTACGCAACGATTGGGGGAGCTGTCGCGCTATTCGCGATCTCCATTGCCGGGTTCGGATTGGTAAAGCCGGGCTTCTTCCCAACCTCCACCACGCCGCAAATGGTGGTCGATGTCTGGATGCCAGAGGGCACCGATATCGCCGTCACCGACGCCAATATGCGCGAGTTGCAAGAGCATATCTCGACACTGGACGGGGTGGAGCATGTCCATACGCTCGTCGGGCGCGGAACCTTGCGCTATATGCTGACCTATCAGTTCGAAAGTTCGAACAGCGCCTATGGCCAGCTGCTGGTAAAACTGGATGATTACCGGCGACTAGAGACGCTGATCCCCGAGGTGCAGGCCTATATCGATGCCAATTTCACTCAGGCACAGGGAAAGGTCTGGCGTTTTGTGCTGGGGCCGGGTGGCGGCTCAAAGGTTGAAGCGACATTCTCCGGACCAGAACCCGAAGTTTTGCGAGAGCTTGCGCGGCAGGCGCAGGATATCTTTCACGAAGATGGCGGCGCAATCGCGATCAAGGACAATTGGCGACAGCCTGTGCCAATGATTGAGCCTGTCTATTCTGAGGCAAAGGGGCGTCTTGCAGGCGTCAGTCGGTCCGATGTTGGCGCGGCTTTGGCACGCAATTATTCTGGGCAAGCGGTCGGTGTCTATCGAGAGAACGATGACCTGATCCCGATCATCACCCGCGCGCCCGAGAATGAGCGACAGGATGTTGGTCGCATGGGCGCCATTCAGGTCATCTCGCCCAATGGCGCAGTGCCGCTTGAACAGATCACCGATGGGATAAACACCGTATGGCGCGACAGCCGTTTGCGTCGCACAGACAATGTCTGGTCCATCAAAGCGCAGGCCGACCCGGCGCCCGGAGTGATAGCGGGCGACTTGCAATCGCGGGTTGAACCCTTGGTCGAAGCGATCCCGTTGCCACTGGGCTATTCGCTGAAATGGGATGGAGAATCCGGAGGCAGCGCCGAGGCGAATGGCCAGCTGGCAGGTGTGGTTCCGTTTGGATTTGGCGCGATGGTCTTGGTGGTGATCTTGTTGTTTAATGCTCTGCGCCAACCGTTGGTGATCTGGTCAGTCGTGCCTCTATCGCTTGTTGGCGTGGTGTTCGGCTTAGTGGTGATAGGCGTGCCGTTTGAGTTTATGGCGATCCTTGGCTTGCTGTCGTTGGCGGGTCTGTTGATCAAGAATGCGATTGTGCTGGTGGATCAGATTGATCTTGAAATCGGCGAAGGCAAACCGCGCTTTGATGCATTGGTCGATAGCGCAGCGAGCCGGGTTCGCCCCGTCTTGCTGGGTTCGGGAACTACCGTTTTGGGCGTGATCCCGCTCTATTTCGATGCATTCTTTCAATCCTTGGCTGTCGTGCTAATTTTCGGTCTTAGCTTTGCGACGGTGCTCACGTTGGTGATGGTCCCTGTGGTCTATGCGGCCGTGTTCCGCATCGGTATGGATGAGACCGCGCAAAAGAATGAGGCGGTGGCAGCATGACATTGCGGCGGATGATCCCACTCACTTTGGCAACTGCGCTGCTCGCCAGCTGTGCCACGCTCAGCACCGATGCGGATGTCGCACAGGCGACCGCTGAGAGCCTGCCGGAACTGCCCGAGAGATGGGCTGTCGAAGGGGCAATGCCCGGCGAGGTTCGGATTGGTTGGATTGAAGCTATCGGCGATCCCGTGCTCACCGAATTGGTGTTTGAGGCGCAGGCCAACAATCCCGATATCCGCGCGGTCGCGGCCAATCTCGATGCGGCGCGCGCCATCACACGTCAGGCACGCGCGGCATTGTTCCCTCAGGTCTTTGGATCGTTTGAGGTTGACCGGACTGACACACCGCGACCCTTCACCCCGCAAACCCCGGTCACCACACTGACCGCACAGGCGCAGTGGGAATTGGACCTTTGGGGCCGCATCGGTGCAGGTCGCAATGCCGCCTATGCCAGTGCACAGGCGGTAGAGGCCGATTTCCGCTTTGCTCAATATGCCCTCGCACAAGGTGTGGCCGCGACCTACTTCACCTGTCTAGAGGCACAGGAACAGGTCAGCGTTGCACGACGCACGGTTGATGCCTTGGCAGAGATCGACCGGATTGTGCGGGTGCGATACCGCGAAGGGTTTGCGTCGCGTCAGGACACCGCGATTACTGGATCCGATCTTGAAGTGGCGCGCAACAATTTGGTTCAGGCGCAGGCCGGGGCAAGGACCGCCCGGCGCGCTTTGGAGGTATTGTTGGGGCGGTATCCGTCCGATGCGATTATCCTGGATCAAGGTCTGCCAGAGGCACCGCCTCCACCGCCTGCGGGCCTTCCATCGCAGCTTTTAGAGCGCCGCCCCGATGTCATAGCCGCAGAGCGCCGTGTGGCCGCGGCATTTGCGAACCTTGATCAGGCAAAGGCCGCGCAATTGCCGGTCGTGACGTTGACCGCTGCGGGCGGGGTCACGACGAGGGACCTGTTCGATATCGCTAATGGGCCAGACCTGCTGTGGTCCATCATCGGCAGCGTTCTACAACCGATCTTGGATGGCGGATTGCGCGGCGCGCGTGAGGATGAAGCCGACGCCAATCGCCGAGCTGCAATCGCCCTTTATGCGTCAACCGCGCTCGCCGCATTGCGAGATGCGGAGGAGAACCTTGATCAAGTGCAAGTGCTGACGGAACGCACATTGATCCTCGAAAATGCAGCCGAGCAGTCGGGCACGGCCTATGCTCTAACCCAACTGCAATATGCCGAAGGGGAACGCGATTTGATCGATGTCCTGAGCGTGCAACAACGCCTGTTCGCAGCAGAGCGCAATCTGGTGGCGATCCGACGTTTGCGGATAGAGCAGTGGGTGGCGCTGAACCTTGCGTTGGGCGGTGATTGGACGTCGCAGAGGGGCGAACTCTAGAGTGCCCGCACATTCGGGCACGGTTTGATCCTTTGTGCGTTTGATTGACAATTGCATGCGCGTGGTCGAACGCGCGAAACCAATCCTTTCTCCACTTTTCCACCCTCGGAGTTTCCCTTGAGCGACGTTGAGCAGGCGCAAATGCCCAGCACCGATGATCCTCGCGCCGAATTCAGGCGATTGATGGGCCTGTTCACGACGGGCGTGTGCGTAGTCGCTGTGGAGACAGAGAATGCGGGAATCGCTGCCATGACGGTGAATTCGCTGGTCTCAGTGTCGTTGGAGCCGCGCTTGGTTTGTTGGAGCCTGCAAAACGCGGCGAGCCAGTTTGATATCTACAATGCCGCACAGCGGTTTTCGATCAGCATTCTAGGCGAAGGTCAGGCCGATTTGGCGAGGCGCTATGCCGGGCGGGGCGATACGCTGTTGCAATCGGGTGATTTTGCAAAGAGCGCGCAAGGTTTGCCGGTTATTTCCGGCGCATTGGGGCATTTGGAATGCTGCCGTTGGTCCGAATTCTTGGCCGGCGATCACACCATGATCTTTGGCGAAGTCATCGGATTGAGTGATTTGGCAGGGTCATCGCCGGCTGCTGTTGCGTCTGTTGCACCCCTTGCCTTTTTCGATGGGCAATTTTGCGCTATTCAGTCGTCATGAACGTTCAACCCACTGCCATTACGCCGGATGATACGCGCGAAAAGCTCCTGGTTGCTGCGCTCAATCAGTTTGCGGAGCGTGGGTTTTATGGCGCCAGCATTGCACAGATTGCAGGTGAAATCGGGCTGACCAAACAGGCGCTGCTGTATCATTTTCGCCGCAAGGAAGACCTCTATAGCGAGGTACTGAAGCGCATTTCAGAGCGTATGCAATCTGCCATGCCGAAGCAGGTTGATCCCGGCAGTGCGCCCGAGCAGCGGCTCGAGGATATTTTCATCAGCTTCTACAAGGTTGCGCTCGACCATCCACTCGACAGCAAAGTGTTGATGCGCGAATTGATAGATGATCAACGCCGCGATTCTCCCGAAGAGGAATGGCACTTTAAAGCGATGCTCAACCGGATGATGGCCGCTCTCGATGCGATTGAGGGGATGCCGGCGCTGTCTTTTGCAGAGAAATTGGCGCGCATTTACAGCGTTGTTTCGATGGTTCAGTATTTCGTGGGTTCCGCCGCCGTCTTGAAGCGTTTCTATGGCGACGCTGAGTTCGCTAAAATCACCTCAGCTTACCCCGAACAGCTGCGCAGCCACGTGCGAAGCTTGATGGCGCCCTAAAACGCGCACCTAATACAAAATCATCTGAGTGCACCGGAACAGGGCCAGTTTGCGGCCTGTTTCTTTGTGAGTGACCGTCGATGACCAAACCTGCGTCGTCCGGCCCAAATGTTCCGCGTCAGAACGTCCAATCAAGGTGCCGTCGCTAGCGCTGCCCAGAAAGTTCGATTTGAGTTCTATTGTGGTGTAGCCCTTGGCACCTTGCGGCAAAACCAGTCCGGCCGCAAAGCCGCATACGCTGTCTGCCAATGCGATCATGCTGGCCGCGTGCAAAGCTTTTGCGCCAGAGCGCAAATGATGTGGCTGGATCGGCATCGCTGCCTCAAGCCACCCTTCACCTTCATCGATCAGAGTGATCCCCATATGCGGGACAAGACCGCCTGCGGGCGGATGAAAACGCGTGTCGATCATGCGTGCGAAGTTAGGGCCAAGCGACGCGAATGTCATCTGCGAACACACTGGACTTCGCAAATCGCCTTTGGCTCAAAGGCGGTCCAATTGCAGGCTTTCAAGGGAAATAGTCACACAACCACGCGCGCTTTTTCAGCCTGCGCAAGGGCTCTCAAATTGGCGTGACAGCCCCGTCCGGCTCGTCCCCAGTTTCGAGAAGCTGTTGCGCGGATGAGCTATTCAGCTACGTTTTATTGATGTTGGGAATTCCTAAAGCATGACATCTTCAGCCGCTGATGAGCCAACACAGAGCGCGCGCGCTGCCTTCGTTGCGCGCTATCAAGGGCCCCTTCGGTCCTTCTTTGCGAAGCGGGTCAATCGTCAGGAAGATGTCGACGATCTTGTCCAAGAATTGTTTGGCAGGCTTTGGTCATCAGATAGCAACAAGACTATTGAGAATCCCGACGGATACATTTTTCAAGCGGCTAATAATCTCTTGAAAGAAAGGTATCGGAAGCAAGGGACGCGCGCGGCAGCAATGGCAGATCTGCCATTTTTTCATTTTGACAATGAGGATATTACTCCGGAGCGCATCTTACAGGGGAGAGAAGAACTTCGTCTGTTAGAACAAGCACTCAACGAGTTGCCACCCCGTACTCGTACAGTGTTTCTTTTGCATCGCTTCGAAGGCTTCAAGTATCGGGAAATTGCAGAGCGTATCGGTGTGTCGGTGAGTTCAGTAGAAAAGCATATCGCGGCAGCAGCGCGCCATTTGTCGGTGCGGATGGATCGCAGCTGATGGCCGAACGTGACGGTCTGGATAGCTGTGCCTCCGAGACGCGTAATGTCGCGAGCGAAGAAGCTGCTGACTGGTTTGCAAGGCTCGCGAATGATGATGTGAGCGACGCCGAATGCGCTGAATATCGAGTATGGCGAGAAGCTGATCCAGCGAACGCTGCGGCTTTCGATAAGATTGCACAGACATGGAATTCGTTGGGGCATTTTGCCGATGACCCAAAGATTATGGAAATGCGTATATCAGCATTGGCTGAGCAGGCTGATCGTGACGATGTGCCAGCAAGCAAATTTCGGATGGGCGCACTGGCAGCGTCCATCGCGCTGGTCGCTGTGCTGACTGCTCTGCTGGTTTCAGGGGTCGGTTCGTTTTCTGATGATGCGGAAGCGCTTGGCGACCGCGTCGCTGTGGCCCCGGAAGTCGATGAATCAGGCGCTTTACCCAAAGCTGTGCCTGCTTCTTCTATAGAGGCACAGAGCGAGACACTCAGATTCAGCTCAGGATACTCGACTCGATTAGGACAGATGGCGCAGTTCACGTTGCCTGATGGGTCAGTTATCGAACTCAACACCAGTTCAGAAGTTCGCGTCAATTTCTCAGAGGCGCAACGCAATCTGACTCTGGTCCGCGGAGAAGCCGTCTTCACCGTTGCGAAAGATGCAGACCGACCCTTCATTGTTGCAGCGGGAGAGAACAAGGTGGTCGCGCTCGGCACGATCTTTGCTGTGCGGAAATCCGAAACCAATACGCAGGTTACACTGATTGAAGGGCGCATCAGAATCGATCGAGACGACTCGTCAGGAAGCGGAAGTAGCGCTCAGCTGGTAGCTGGCGAGCAAATCAGCATATTGGCGAATAGGCCGTTTGAAATCAGGCGGGCCGAGCTTTCTGAGGTTGCGAGCTGGAGAGACGGACGTCTCATTTTTGAACAAACACCTCTTCGTGACGTCTTAAAAGAGTTCAATCGCTACTCGATCGAGCAACATGTATTGAAAGACGAAAGCCTTGGCGATCTCTTGGTGAGTGGCAGGTTCCGCATCAAGTCGGGCGAGCATTTTGCCGCTACGCTTGAAGCAGGCTTTCCTGTCATAGTGCGGGCGCGCTCTGATGGTTCCGTTCTGGAGGTAACAGCGACGGAAGAAACTACGAGTATTGGCTCTGTTTCAGGCAACTAGATTACCTTTCACCCCCTTCACGTGCCATTAATTTACGCCATTTGGTGAGGACATTTGTCCGAGCTGCATCCTTCTAACTAAGGGTGGAGAATAAAACAGGCACCCTTCGATACGAGACCGAGGAAAAGGGGTATCTATGATCCGGACGAAATTCGTTGTTGCCGCACTTATCGCAGGCTGCAGTCTGACCGCCATGTCCGCTTCTGCACATGCGCAAGAGGCCAGCCGTCAACCAGTCGATGGCGAGAGGCAAACTTATAATATCCCTGCCCAACCCCTAGAAACTGCACTCAACACTTTTGCCGAGATTTCGGGGTCGGATCTTCTCTATGCATCAAGCCTTGTCGCCGGAAAACAGTCTGCGGCCATCCGCGGGAGCTATACTGCCTCTGAGGCATTGCGGCTTCTGATCGGTGGCACTGGCCTTACTACTACCCAAGTCTCGGAGAACGTATTTTCACTGCGAGCTCAAGCGGAGCGCTCGACATCAGATGGGACCACGAGCCCGGTCGGCGGATTGGTTCGAAGTTCGGAAACAGGCGCTCCGGTGCCGGGAGCAAAGGTGGAGGTTGTTGGTAGTGAACTTGAAACAACCACCGACGGTCGCGGCTTCTTCTACTTCCCACAAGTACCACCGACAGCGACTGAGCTGCGTGTCACTTACCTGGGTGAGCCGACCGCAGTGTTCCCCCTGCCTGACAGCCTGAATGAGCGTACTCGCTTGACCATCGCATTTGGCGAGGATCAGGGCGACGGCATTCTTGTGCGCGGTTATCTCAGCAGCATCCAGCGGTCACTGAACCAGCAATTGCGCGCCCCGAACAATTCGACGGTGGTTTCGGCGGATCAGCTTGGCGGTTTTCCAGCAGAGAATATTGCTGAAGCGCTAAGGCGTGTCCCGGGCGTCGGTTTTGGCCGGGACGCAGAGACGGGCGAAGGGTCGCGGATCACCATTCGCGGATTTAGTTCCGAGGCTATCAACGTGCAACTGAACGGCGTTGAGCTGCAAGGCACAAGCTTCGACCGTACAGTCGATCTAAGCGGCTTCCTCACTGAAAACCTTTCAGAAGTGACGATCCACAAATCACTCTTGCCCAGCCACGAGGCGACAGGGTCGGGCGGGCTTGTTGAAATCGAGACCAAATCGGCACTCGACTACGGAGATTTCTCGCTAAACCTCAACGCGGAGGGCGAATTCAGCACCGACCGCGATTTTGGTGAAGAGTATCAGTTAAACGGGACGCTTGCGAAAACCCTGACCGACAATTTTGGTATCGTCGGCACGTTTCAGTATCGCAACACTGACCGTACGAACGTCGATAGCCGGGTGAGTGACATTATTCCGCCAGTCTTGCCGGAAGGTCAGATATTCTTCAGCCGCATTCGCGCCAGCACCGAATTCCCCTTTGATCCCGATTTGCCGCAGCAACTGCTTTTCGGCAGCAACTTCATTCAAAGAGACCGTCAAGAAGAGACCTACACAGGCTCGATCGGCTTGGCCTGGGACGTCAGCGACCATACCCGGCTGCGGCTGGATGTGCAGCGCAATGTTCGTGATGTCGTCGCGCTTACCACGAACAATACATTTCTTGCCTCCACCCCCGCCGTCAACATGCCAATTGCGGAGCTTGGTGGCGAGGTTCGGCGTAGGGAGACGCTTTCGAATCTCCGCGCGAATTACACAATCGAAGATCTCGACAATCGCCTGACCACTGACACGATCAGTTTCCGAGGTGATACAACTATCGGTCGATGGGATTTCGAATATCGCGCAGGGTACACCCGCGCTACTGAAAAGGGCAACAATTCCCGGCTCACATTGCAGGGCGACCTCAACACCGACATATTCAACCTTATTGATCCCAGCTCGATTGTGACTGCCCCGGATACCAATGGTAACCTGCGGGTTATCGACGGTGCATTCGTCTTTGCACCAAACGGCTTGGCCGTGCCTTCTCTGTCAGCCGCAGGGCAAGCGGCCATCGTTGATCCAGCGCAATTCAACATTCTGATCGCGACGCGCAACCTGATCGACAATAAGACAGAAAGCTTCAATTTTGAGCTTCAGACGCGATACAGCCCCGCCACAGATTTCATTGAATATATTGAGGTCGGAGCACTCTATCGACCGACAGAACGCAACACGATCGACGCGGCAACGAACCCGCGCAATTCTAACATCGAAAGTTACGTAAGGCGCTTGGGGCAAGAAATCTCGATTGGTGAAATCGACAGCTCACTGCTTGGCACTCGCGAGCTTGGCATTGTCGGGTTGCCGGACTTTACGGTTGCAAGCATCGATCCGTCGATTTTGCCAAGAGCCTTTGATGCGATACGCGCGGCGGGTGATGCTCGCTTCACTGTCACTGACAGAACTGGTTTGGATCCGATCCTCGATGCGGCGGCTTTCGACCCGACGACCACCATTGAGGACAAATGGGCAGGGTATCTCGAAACTCAGTTTAACTTTGGCGATTTCGATTTGATCGCAGGGGTGCGGTATGAACGCCAAAGCCGCTCAAATCAGACGATCATAGCCCCATCAATTAGAACAGGGCCGGGAATCGCCGGAGCTGAACCACGCGAGACTTTTCTCGATGCTGGCCTAATCGGGATTGAAGAGGTTTCGGGAACTGTAGATAGCTGGACGCCAAGCTTCCTGCTGAATTACCGCCCTGCTAGCAACTTGGTTGCACGCTTGGGATATTTCAGGTCGACAGTTAATCCCGACATTAGCCTATTGAACCGTACACAGCGGATCATCGCCGACCTTCGCCCCGGTTTTGGGCGGGTGACGCTGTTCTTGCCAAACCCGGATCTCAGGCCAACAATAACGGACAATCTCGATCTCGATCTCGCATACTATTTCGAGGACACTGTCGGACTTGTCCGTGCCGGTTTCTTTTATAAAAACGTGAAGAATAACTTCACCAACGTTCTATTCGAGAACGGTGATGGCTCGGGGGTGCGCGCCGCGTATGAGGATTTCTTTGCACCGCTGGCAACTGACCGTCCTGATCTGTTTGTCTTCCCGGACGGCACCGAATTTGTGCTGAATCAGCCGGTGAATGGGGAAGGCGGAGAGATATACGGCTTTGAATTCGAGGTCATTCGCGAGCTCGATTTCCTGCCTGGATTTCTCAGCGACTTCGGCATTGTTGGTAATGCGACATACACGACAGCTGATTTCCCAACCCTAGTCTCCGCTCGCGACGATGATGATCAACTTGTCCAACTCGCCCTCGACCGACCGCTGCGCGATCAGGCCGAATGGGTCTACAATGCTTCGCTGACATACAACAATGACGGCTTTGATGCGGTGGTCATCTACACCTACCAATCCGCCTCAGCCGAGGCGTTTGACGAATTCAACATCAATACCGTTGTCCCGTCATTCGACACGCTGGACGCGCGTTTCGCGTACACATTTGATCGCGGACCTGGCCGGTTCACGCTCTACCTAGAAGGCGACAATCTCTTGCAGAGTGGAAGCGATGCGGAGGTCCGATCAACCACCAGCTCGCAATTCGGTGACGGAGCGGCATCGTTCAACTTCCCGCAGCTGTACCAATTCAACGGTGGTCGGACGATAACGGCAGGGGTCAGAGCAATTTTCTGACCTCCTTCTGATGCAAACGCAGGACAAACGGCGCCGCAGTTCTCACCAAGAACTGCGGCGTCCTTTTTTCTCTCCCCGATGGAAATTAGGTGAGGAAAGTGATCAACCACGCATCTTACTTTTCGTACGAATTGCGGTGGCATCCACTTGATCGCCACCATCCATTTGCGGAGAGTTTTATGCCAGTCGCCATCCCCAGGTACCTTCTCGCGACTATTGTGCTTCTTTCTCTATTCGCCGTGATTGGAGCAATGCAAAACGTTGCGCATGCGGAGAATTCCGCGGCCGCAGATGATGCACCCTTCATCCACGATGTGAGTGATTTGGAAGCGGATCCCCGCGTTGTTTACGGCAGGTTGGACAACGGGCTGCGCTATGCGGTGATGCGGAACGATACGCCCAGCGACGCAGCGGCGATCCGGATGCGGATTGCAACCGGCTCGCTGAATGAAACTGATGCTCAGCGCGGCCTTGCTCACTTTCTTGAGCATATGGCGTTCAACGGTTCGGAAAATGTTCCGGAGGGCGAAATGGTGAAGCGGCTCGAACGTCATGGACTGGCGTTCGGGGCCGACACCAATGCCAGCACTGGTTTCGATCAGACCACGTACAAATTGAATTTGCCGTCAGTCGATGAAGATGTGCTGGACGAGGCATTCTTCCTCATGCGGGAAACCGCAGATAAGCTTTTGCTCGATAGTGATGCAATTGAACGAGAGCGTGGTGTCATTGCCTCAGAGAAACGCGCCCGCGATTCCATAGAGTTCCGTCTCTTCGTGGATCGACTTGGCTTTCTTACGCAAGGAAGCGGACTGATCGACCGTCTGCCGATCGGTGTCGATGAGACAATTGCCACGATGCCGCGAGAGGAGTTCGTCCGTTTTTACCGTGGCTACTATCGTCCAGAAAACGCTTTTATTGTCTTTGTGGGCGACATTGAAACGGACGATGCAATTGCTCGGATCGAAGAATACTTCGGGGACTGGCAGCCGGCTGGTGAGGCTCTTGCCGATAGTCCGCGCACTTTGGCGGCAGTTCCTCCAGGGTCTGTGAAGACCTACCACGCTGACGGGCTGATGACGTTCATCACGCTCGCCACTTTTCGCCAGTTCGAGGCGCAATTGGACAGCGCTGCGACGAGACGCGAAAGGCTCATTGTCTCTTTGGGTGCGCGGATCTTTAACGCGCGGATGCGGCGCAATGTTGAGAATGGGAGCGCACGATATCTATCCGGGACTGCCGGAAGATTCCGGCAATACGAGGTGGTTGATGGGATGACACTTCGTTTGCGGACTTCTCCGGATGATTGGCAGGATGCATTGACGGATGGCGAACAGGCGCTGCGCCAAGCGTTGGAGTTTGGCTTCACTCAACAAGAGCTTGATGAGCAGGTCGCAATTGCCGTTCGCGCTCAGGAAACGGCTGTCGAGCAAGCAAACACGCGGAAAACCTATGCCAGCGGCTTCGGTTACAGTTATGTCGATGCGCTGGTCGGTGCATTTGCCGATGAGAGGGTCTTCACTTCGCCGCAATCGGGTCTCGACCGACTAAACGCAGTGGTGGCGGATCTGACCTTGGATGAGGTCAACCAGGCCTTTCAGGAGGCATGGTCCGGCTCCGAAAATCCCGCGATCTATTTCGTATCTAGCGAGCCGCTTGAGAATGCAGAAGTCGCTCTAGGCGACGTGCTTGAGCGATCGCGGCAGATCGCAGTCACCCAGCCCGAGGAGCGCAGTGCAGCGACTTTTGCCTATACCGATTTCGGACCTCCCGGAGAGGTGGTATCTGAGGAATATGTAGAGGATGCCGACGCCCATCTGATCAGGTTCGCGAACAATGTTCGTCTTAACTTCAAGCAGACCGATTTCGAGGATGGGACAATCAATGTGCGCGTGCGTGTCGGCGGCGGATTCATGTCTATGCCGCGCAAGGATGAAGGTCTGCGTCGATTGGGCCTGAACTTACTCAGCCGAAGCGGCGTTGAAGGACACACCGAAGATGATTTGCGCACCCTGTTCGCAGGCCGCAGGGTTTTCACCCGAACACGCACCCTTATCGATAACGATGCATTCGAAGTCTTGGGCTCAACGGGCATAGAAGACCTACCGGCTCAACTTAACATAGTGACCGCGAGAGTTTCCGCGCCCGCATTCCGTGAAGAGGTTGCAGAGCAGTATTTCCGCAGCATGCGCGCTTGGTACCCAACGCATGACGCATCTCCGGGCAGCGTAGCGGACAAATATCTGCCTCGCTTGGTTCGTTCCGGGGACCGTCGCTATGGATATGATGATCTTGAGAACTTTCTCGCACCCACTGTTGCTCAGGTCCGCGATTGGATTGAACCGCAGCTGCGCAATGGTCTGATCGAAATCACCATTGTCGGTGACGTTGAAAAAGATGTGGTTGTGCAAGAAGTCGCCCGCACCCTTGGTGCATTGCCTGAACGGGCCGATCAAAAAGCAGACTTTGGCCCCAATTCTGATCTTGCATTCCCAGAAGGAAGCGAAACACCAGCCCGGTTTTTCCACCGCGGTGCTGAAGAACAGGCGCTAGTTGATGTCTATTGGCCTGCTCCAGACGCCAGCGACCCAGCCGATGCCTATCGTATGCGCTTGCTGCGGAGCCTGTTTCGTAATCGCTTGACCGAAGTGCTGAGAGAGGAAATGGGTTCGACCTATTCGCCCGGTGCCGGTGTTTTCTCAAGCCGTCTATTTGAAGGCTACGGCTACATATTGGCCCGTGTAACTACGACGCCTGATGATGTGGATATTGTGCGCGAGGGTATCATGCGTGTGGCCGAAGAAATGGCGAGCCAAGGCGCTGACGAAGACGCTTTCCAGCGCGCAGTCACACCGCTCATTGAAGATATCGATGCAACTTTGGAGAGTAACGGTTTCTGGCTCGCCACATTGGGCAACGCTCAAACGGGTGGATATGGGCTTGCTAGTTTTCGCGCGCAGGAGGCAACCTATCGCGCGGCGAGTGCAGACGAAATCAATGCTCTTGCGCGGCAAGTGTTCTCACAAAACGAGCGAAGCGTTTCGGCTTACATTCTCCCTGCCCCTTAATCGTTTAGCGGACACCACTGCGAAATCACACTTGCTGCCATTATCATTGCGCACTTTGTGTGCGTTTCCGATCATAAGGGCGCCAAAGCGATATGCGGGCTGGGCTCTTTTCGCTCATTTCAATTTTCAGCTCACATCGCAGCGAGCGCGCTCTGGATGTCATATTCGCAAGACCTTTTCCTGCGGACTCCTCCCGAAGGCTAAATCCAGTGTCGTAGTCTGCGACATAGGCCTCGATGCCTAGCTGTCCCTGATGCAATCGTTCGGGGCACCCGAGTTATTCTGAAGATTGTTTGGTGCGGTCGAGAAGACTCGAACTTCCACGGGCGTTAGCCCACAACGACCTCAACGTTGCGCGTCTACCAGTTCCGCCACGACCGCACTCAAAAAGCTGGAAGCCGCTTGAACAAGCGCTCCGCTGGGTAGGAGCGGGCCACTAGCAAGGGGGCATTGCAGGTGCAAGAGATTTGATGCTCTGATGGTGAGCTGACGCGTTTTGGAGTGGCTTAACCCCACACTCAGACCCATGCCTAGCTGGGTGACCATCCGATTTCGGCAGCCTTGGCAGAGGCAGGGATATTGGTCACGGCCTCTGTGACATTCAGAGTTTCGCCGGGTGCCAGTTCGCTTTTCGAAGGGACCACAACCCAGCTGTAGACGTTCTTTTCGCGTTCATCGCGGAACACGATGAGAAGGCTGGGCACGCTGACGCTCGATTGGCCCGAATTGCGGATACTGCCGCGCACTTCGAAGATTTCCTCACCTGTATCCAACTCGGCTTTGCGTTGTTGATTTTTGGGGAAATCCAATTCGAGGTCTTCTTGGCCAATGCCAAAGGTTGGTTGGTCGACGGGGAACCAGTCCGGCAGGCCGTAATAATTGACAGCAACGACTGTGCCGGTTGCCAGCAGCGCAAAGACGCAGGCCGCCAACGTCCACATTTTCAGCGGATTGCGACGCCCGGAAAATGGTGGGCTGTAGTCGAAGCGCGATCCCTCATCCGCGTCATAGTTGTCGTCGAAATCGTAATCGTGATCATCTGCCAGAGAAGCGCTGGTTTCATTGGCAAGCGGATCATCGCCAAAACTCTCACCCAGCGGCGCTTGTGCATCTTGCGCCTCTTCTGGCTCGGGTGTTTTCGACTTCTTACTGGGTTGCCCCTGCTTGAGCGCGCGCGCTGCAATTCCGCTACTGGCGACTTCCGCCGCTTCGTCTTTCGCAGGATGATCGTTGGTGCGCCAATGGTTGATCGACGGGCCAGAAGACGCGTCATCCTTTGTCTCATCGGTTGCGGCAGGCTCTGCCTTTGCTGGTTCAACAGGAGCAGGCGCTGGAGGCGCGGGAGGTGGGGCAGGTTTTTCCGCCCTCACCGTTTCCACTTGCTCTGTCAGATCGAGCAGGTCGGGTTCCTGAAACCAACTGTGTTTGCACTTGGCGCAGCGCACCGTCCGCCCATCACCACCAATAGCGGTTTCAGGCACCACATAGCGCGTTCCGCAGGCTGGGCAGGATATAATCATTGCCCCTTTGGCAATAAACAGCGCCCGCCCGTGCACAAGAGCGCAGAGCCGCCTAGGTGTGGCAATTGCGCGGCTTTTCCACATTGCTGCGCAAGAATTGCATGTGTGGGCAGAAAAATGGTGGGAAATGATGGGCGATTGCGCGTCTCTTGGGCTTCCCCCGACCATGGTGCGCTGTTAGGTGCGCTGGATGAGCGACCGGCCGAGCGAAATCGTTAAGTTCGACAATGTGGGCCTGCGCTATGGCACCGATCCAGAGGTGCTGAGCGATCTCAGCTTCACGCTTTTTCCCGGCAGCTTCTACTTTCTGACCGGTGCAAGCGGCGCGGGTAAAACGAGCCTGCTTAAGTTGCTTTACCTCGCGCAGCGCCCATCGCGCGGGTCGATCCGCATGTTTGGCAAGGATATGATCACTTTGCCGCGCACGCGCCTGCCTGATTTTCGCAGGAGGCTGGGCGTTGTGTTTCAGGACTTCCGCTTAGTCGAGCATCTGTCGGCGTTCGACAATGTCGCGCTGCCTTTGCGGCTGTCCGGCACGGATGAGGCGCGGGTGATTAAGGCTGTGTCTGACATGCTCGATTGGGTCGGCTTGTCGCACCGCGCTCAGGCCATTCCGGCGACCATGTCAGGCGGTGAACAACAGCGTGTCGCGATTGCGCGCGCAGTGATTGCTCGCCCGCAAATGCTGATCGCGGATGAGCCGACGGGCAATGTTGACCCCGATATGGCGCTCAAATTGCTGCGCCTGTTTGAAGCGTTGAACAACCGGGTTGGCACCACCGTTATCGTGGCAACGCACGATGTGCACTTATTGAAGAAGGTGCCGGATTCGCTGATTATGCGTCTGCAAAAAGGGCGGTTGTCAGACCCAACCGGCGCTTTGCGCTATCCGCCGCGCCCATCGGTAAAGGCGAGGGATGCGGGATGAAAACACCGCCAACCCCAGACGAACAACCGAGCGATGCAGCGCCTGACCTCAAAGGCCCAGCCAGTGCACGGTTGCTGCCCAACACGCGGTTTGGCGGGCCAATCCCGTGGGTTATTGCTCTCCTTATTGCTCTGGTGGTGATTGCTGCTGCTGGCGGGCTGTCACTGCGCAATCTGGCCGATAACGCACGCGCCGACCTATCCGATGCGGTCACGGTGCAAATCATCGAGGCCAATCCCGAGATTCGTGATCAACAGGCGCAATTGGCGGCTGATACGCTGGCGGATAATCCGCTTGTGACGTCTGTCCGCATCGTGCCAGAGGCGGAGCTGGTCGAGCTGCTTGAGCCATGGCTTGGTGCAGCAGCCGCAAGCGAGGATGTGCCGATCCCCGCTCTGATCGATATCGAATTGTCGCGCCGCGCCTCGCCTGATGAAATCGCGCAATTGCAAGACGCGCTTTCTGGCGTTGTCGCAGGGGCGAAGGTCGATGCACAATCGGAGTGGCTGCGACCGGTTTATGATGCGCTCGCCGCTCTGCAGTATCTTGCGCTCGCCTTGATCGCGTTGATCGGATTTGCGACCGCAGCGGCTGTGTGGTTGGCCGCGCGCAGTGCGTTTTCCAATCACCGCGATACGGTCGAAGTGATCCATTTGCTGGGCGGGACCGACAAACAGATCACCCGCATCTTTCAGCGAGCCGTTCTGCGCGATGCGGCGTTCGGCGCGATTATCGGCATTGGTCTGGGTCTGGCCGCAGTGTGGCTGCTGGGTCAGCAATTTGCCGCCTTGGACAGTGGAATGGTCGGTGGCGGGGGCCTCGATTGGACCGATTGGGTGGTGATTGCTGCGATTCCTGTCGGCGGCGTTCTGCTTGCGCTCATAACAGGGCGCATAACTATCGGTTTTGCGTTAAGGTCGATGCTGTAACCTGCCATGTCTGTGCTTCGATATATTCTCTCTGGTAGCATCCTTATCTGGGTGCTCGGCTTCCTGTGGTTCACCGTGTCCTTGCCGCAACCCGCTGCGTCGATCGCAACCGATGCCGTGATTGTGCCCACAGGCGGGGCAGGACGGATCGCGCAAGGTCTGTCGGTTCTGGATCAGGGTTTGGCTGGCAAGATGCTGGTCACGGGGGTCGATCCTGAAGTGAAACCAGATGAATTCGCCGCTCAATTCGAAGTGGAGGCGGTGCAAATGGATTGCTGTGTGACGCTTGGCTTTGCCGCAGTCGATACGCGTGGTAATGCGACAGAGACGGCAGAGTGGGTGGCGGCAAACAACATTGCGTCGCTGCGGTTGGTGACGACCGATTGGCATATGCGCCGTGCCGCGAATGAGCTTAATCAAACCCTTCCTGAAACTGTCACAGTTGTGCGCGATGCTGTCCCTTCGGAACCAAGTGTCGCCAGCCTGTTTCTAGAATATCATAAGCTGCTCGCTAGCTGGGTCGCGGGCCTTTTCGGTTTTTAAGGGGCATTTGTGCCGTTTTTTCGCAGTCTTTTGTTCTATCCCGTGTTCTACGGTTTCAGCGCGCTGATGGTGATTGCATCCGTGCTCGCGATCCCGTTTGGGCGCGAGGCTTTGAAGAAAGTCGTCTTGCAATGGGGCGGTTGGCATCTGTGGTGCGTGCAGAACATCCTCGATATCACGATTGTTCAAGAAGGCAGCATCCCGGATGAGCCTGTATTGATTGCGGTGAAGCATGAGAGTTTCTTCGAGGCGATCGATATGCCGCGTCTGTTCCGTTACCCGACCGTTTTTGCGAAGCGCGAGCTGTTCTGGATTCCCGGTTGGGGAATTTCCGCTAAGATCTACGGCTTGATCCCGGTTGCCCGCGATAAAGGCGCGCGCGCTCTGCGTGAGATGATCGCCACAGCAAAACTGCGCGTTGCCGAGGGGCGCCCGCTCATCATCTTCCCCGAAGGCACACGGGTGGAGCATGGCGATGAACCGCCTTTGCAATCCGGATTTGCAGGCATGTACAAATTGCTGGGCCTGCCGGTGGTGCCGGTCGCAGTGAATAGCGGGCCGCTCTATCATCGGTTGGTCAAACAGCCCGGCACGATCACTTACCGTGTTGGCGCGACGATTCCCGCTGGTCTGCCGCGCGCAGAGATGGAACGCCGGGTGCACCGCGCGATCAATGTCCTGAATAGCGGTGAGAGCATTCCGACAGGGACTTTGCCGGTCGGCGCTTAGGCTTTGCCGTGATCCTCGCGGCCAAAGTCTGGCCGATCGTCATCTTGACCTTCCTCAATCACCGCGCGGCGGATCGCCCGAGTGCGGTCGAACAATTCATGCAAAGTGTCCCCATCGCCTGATCGGATCGCGCGCTGCAGTGCGGTCAAATCCTCAGTGAAGCGGCCCAGCATTTCCAGCACAGCGCCCTTGTTACTAAGGAACACATCGCGCCACATCACGGGATCAGACGCAGCGATGCGGGTGAAATCGCGAAAGCCGCCGGCGGAATATTTGATGACCTCTGACTGTGTCACATCCTCCAGATCGCTGGCCGTGCCGACTATCGTGAACGCGATGAGGTGAGGAATATGGCTGGTCACGGCCAAGACAAGATCGTGGTGCTCGGCATCCATAATCTCGACGTTAGAGCCCAGCTTGCTCCAGAATGCGCTGAGTGCTTCGATGGCAGCTGTATCGGCTCCGTCAGGCGGCGTCAGAATGCACCAGCGATTGGCGAAGAGTGTCGCAAACCCGGCTTCTGGCCCGCTTTGCTCAGTCCCTGCAACAGGGTGTGCAGGGATGATTGTGCGACCGGGCAATGCACGCGCTAAAGCTTCCGCAACGCTCTGTTTCGAGGAGCCGACATCGGAGATAATCGCATGCGCCGGCGCATGATCGGCCAGCGCGTTTGCGGCGGCTTCCATCGCGCCGACGGGCACACATAGGATGATGAGATCGGCATCCCGCACCGCTTCGGCCGCGCTGCCACACACATTGGCGACTAGGCCGCGTGCTTGAGCGGCGTCGCGCACATCTGCGTCTTGATCAAAGCCTGCGGTGGTAATCCCCGGCGCCAATGCCTGCACCGCCAACCCGATAGACCCGCCTAACAAGCCAAGCCCGATAATCGCGACGTTTTGGATGCTCATGCGGTCTCTCCGCACAGCGCTCGTAGGCAAGCGGTCACACGCGCCATATCCTGCGAAGTGCCGATGGTAATCCGTAATGCGTCGCGCAGTCCGTCGACCGGCAAATGCCGCACTGCGTATCCTGCCTCGGCCAGTGAATTGAGAGCCACCTCGGCGTGGAGCTCGCCTTCAAAGCGCACCAACACAAAATTCGCCTCGCTCGGCACCGCGCTCAAACCGTGATTGCCCAGTGCCGTGATCGCCTCCACAAAACGCGTTCGTTCCACCGCATTGTGATCGCGACTGCTTTCCACAAACGCTTGATCGCCGAGCGCCGCAACTGCCGCCTTTTGACCGCTTACCGTTACATTAAACGGGCCTCTGATCCGGTTCAGCACATCGATAAGGTGCGGCGCGCCAGTAGCCCAGCCAATCCGCTCAGCAGCAAGGCCGTAAATCTTGGAGAAGGTGCGCGTCACCAACACATTGTCATGCGCGGCGGCAAGTTCGAACCCGGTGCGTTGAACCGCCGGATCGCAATATTCGCCATAGGCCTCGTCCAACACCAACAGCACATTGCGGGGCAGGCCTGCATGGAGTCGCGTGACTTCACTTGGTGCGATCCACGTGCCGGTGGGATTGTTGGGATTGGCGAGGAACACGACTTTTGTCCGTTCACTCACCGCGTCCAATATCGCATCAACATCTGCTGTCAGATCGCGATCATCGGCCTCCACCGGAATGGCACCGCATCGGCGCGCAGCGATATCGTAAACGGCGAAGGAGTGGCGAGAAAACAGCACCTCGTCACCCGCACCGGCGAAGCCTTGTGCTGCGAGATTGAGCAATTCGTCCGACCCCGTCCCGCAAACGATCCGATCAGCATCAAGCCCGTGCACATCGGCAATAGTGCCGCGCAAAGCCTTCGCATCGGGGTCAGGATAGGTCGCCGCTTCCGCCCGCGCGTCCGCAAGCGCGCTCAAAGCCGCCGGAGACGTGCCCAGTGGGTTTTCATTTGCAGACAGCTTTACGAGTGCGCGCCCGTCGCTCGCCGTCGCTTTGCCAGGCGTATAGGCGTGAATGCCGAGGATATAGGGTTTGGGGTTTGGGCGCATGGTCATGTCAGCGCGGGGCGATAACCGCTTCGCTGTGCCAAGAACAGCCCAATTGACTTAAAGCGCCGCCTCGCCCACTTCGCTGATCGCCCATGAACACTGCAAGCGCCTCGAATACTCACACAATTTCCGCGCTCCCGCTTGATAGCGGTCAGCTGCTGGAAAACGCCCAGATTGCGTATGAGACCTATGGCGAGCCGAATTCCGATGCGTCCAATGCGATCCTGATCTGCCATGCTCTGACCGGGGATCAATATGTGGCGAGCACCCATCCGATCACGGGCAAACCTGGCTGGTGGGAGCGGATGGTGGGACAGGGCAAGCCGATTGATACCGACCGCTTTTATGTCATCTGTGCGAATGTGATCGGCAGTTGCATGGGCTCAAGCGGTCCGGCAGCTATTGGACCCGATAACAAACCTTATGCGATGCGTTTCCCGGTTATAACCGTGCGCGATATGGTGCGTGGTCTGGTGGCATTGCTGGATGGGCTGGAGATCGCGCAATTGCACACCGTGGTCGGCGGGTCGATGGGCGGGATGCAGGCTTTGAGCCTCGCCGCGAACTGGCCGGACCGCGCGGCGCGAGTGTTGGTGATAGCCTCCACCGCGAGGCATTCGGCGCAAAACATCGCCTTTCACGAAGTAGGCCGCCAAGCGATCATGGCTGACCCCGCATGGTCCGATGGCGATTATTATGCGAGCGGTGTGTCACCCGACAATGGCCTCGCCGTGGCACGGATGGCGGCTCACATCACCTACCTTTCCGAAGAAGGCCTAACTGCGAAGTTCGGGCGGCGTTTGCAGGACCGGTCTTCGAAGAGCTTTGGCTTTGACGCCGATTTTCAGGTGGAGAGCTATCTGCGCTATCAGGGCAGCGGCTTTACCCAGCGTTTTGATGCAAACTCCTACCTCTACATCACCCGAGCGATGGATTATTTCGACCTCGCAGAGGAGCATGGCGGCAAGCTTGCCGATGCGTTTGCAGGCACATCAGCGCGATTTTGTCTGGTCAGTTTTGACACAGACTGGCTCTATCCCACCGCAGAAAGCCGCCACATTGTCCATGCTTTGAACGCTGCAGGGGCGAAGGTTAGCTTTGTCGAATTGTCCGCGCCCAATGGGCATGACAGCTTCTTGTTGGAGCATGATGAGTTGGGCCGGGTCGTGCGGGGTTTTGTTGCATGACGACCAAATCCTCATCGGACCTGCGCCCGGACCTTGCCGCGATCGCCGCGCATGTCAATCCGGATAGCCGAGTGCTCGATATTGGGTGCGGCGACGGCGATTTGATGGGTGTGTTGGAGGCGGAAAAGGGCTGCGATGCCCGTGGGCTAGAGCTGGATGCGGCGCTGGTCGGACGCTGTGTGGCGCGGGGTCTTTCAGTGGTGCAGGGCGATGCAAACACCGACCTTGCGAATTACCCGGACAAGGCGTTTGATTACGCTATTTTGAGTCAGACGCTGCAAACCGCAACGCGGCCTGATCTTATGCTGGATGAGCTGTTGCGGGTTGGTCGCCGCGCCTTTGTCAGCTTTCCCAACTTTGCCCATTGGCGCACCCGTACGGCGCTCTTGCTGGGCGGACGGATGCCAGTGACGCGGGCTTTGCCGGTCAGCTGGTATGCGACCGACAACATCCACCACGTTACGGTTGACGATTTTCGCGACCTCGCAAATGCCAAGCGCGCTCAGATTGAGCGCGCTTGGTTCTTTGCCGATGAACGCGCGATTGGTCCGTTTGGAGCCAATTGGCGCGCCGAATTCGCGGTTTTCGAGCTCAGCCGTTAGGGCACCCGATCACTTGCCGATATTGTTGTAATCGACACTGCCGTCCAGATTGAGGCCAATGCCGCCTGAATCGAGGATGTCATTGGATTTGAGCCGACCCTCAAAGTTCACCGAAATTCGGTGTACGGCGCTGCCGGGACCCGGTGATTGCAGGCTCACTCGCGACAGAGCGTGGCTGCTAAATGTCTCGTCAAGCAATGCACCTTGATCGCTTACCCGGTCCGCAATTGCCGATGCGTTGATCGATGAAAGCGGGATCAGAAAGTCTTCCAAGCTGAAGTCAGCAGCGCTGCCTATGACAGAGATTTCGATCGGCTGCGGGTCTTTGAATTCACCCGTAGTGACATCCAAATCCCGCTGGAGAAGCTTGTTTGCATTCTCTGGATCTTGATATTTCACTGAGCAAGACTTGAGGACGCCGGGCTCAGTGGACACAACGGTGTACTGTTCCAGATTCTCACCAACGCCGAATGACGTCGAGAGTTCGGACACCTTCGCGTCGGCTCCAAGAGCTTCGGCTGCTGCCTCAAAACATACGGCAGGGCCGTTGCTTGCCAGTGTCATTGACGATTGGGTCGAGCCGCTGTCACCGGGAACCGCTGTGCCCGAGGTGGTCTCGTCTGCGCCGCTATCGCCACCACATGCGACAAGGATTAGCGACAATGTAGCTGCTGTGGCCGTCCGGCCCATTGTGTTCGTATTCAAGGCTTTGTTCCTCCAAACAGTGCCCCCGCTCACCTGATTTTGCAGAGCAGGGGCACAAACCATTCCAAATTCCTCGTCGTTCTTATGGACGGTGAATGCCGCAGACTTTGTGACCATCGGGATCGGTGAAGTAGCAAAGGTTCATGACACCCATGCTGCCTTCGCGTGGGCCGGGAGGGTCTTCGATGCTGGTTCCGCCATTGGCCACCGCGACGTCGTGAAGCTGTTGAATCTGCTCAAGTGAATCGCACTTCAAGCCGATAGTGAAACCGTTAGCGACGTTTGCCCGCTCGCCATTGATCGGCTCGCTGATTGAGAAGGTGTCGCCATTGTGGTTGTAGAACAGCCGCGTCTGGCCAGTATCGTTAACATGCGCAAAGGGTTCGCTCGCGCCAAGCACGCCGAGAACCGCATTGTAGAAGGATTTGGACCGTTCGATATCGTTCGAACCGATCATCACATGATTGAGCATTTACAGTCTCCTCTTGGGGTATCCGCGATGAGACCTAAGGCCGCTTCTGCACCGCGACAACCTGTTTGTTGAGGACATTTGCGACAGGCGGTAGCCGGGGGTTCATCTGGCCTGCGATAGGACACGGTATGATCCTTCCCATGATGGCTGCGAGCGCCGCAATGCTCGCCCTCCAATCGGCCCCGCAAGCCGCACCCACGTCCCCGCCTATCACCACACTCGATCAATTGCCGATTGAGGAAGCGGCGGCTCCGCGCTGCGCCGTGGCCTTTGCGATTGTCGCGCGTTGGCAGGCGGCAAACGACCCCCGAGGCAGCGAGTACCCCGATATGCAAGAGGACGGTGGACGTGAGTTCTTCGTCCGAACGCTCGCTGGCTTGATGGAGGCGCGCGAATTGAGCCGCGAGGCTGCAACGGATATCATCTTTGGCGAGGTGCGGATGCTCAGCAACCCCGAAGGCGCTGAGCAGATCGCGGCGATGATGCCGGCTTGCCTGTTGATGAAGCGTTCTGTGGGCCTTTGACACCAGTGGATTTCGTCCACGCTTTCGGGCATGGGATTGATCATAATGTGGCAGCTTTACCAATTCCCCCTATGTCCCTTTTCGCGCAAGATCCGTCTGTTGATGGGCGAGAAGAACGTTGCCTATGAATTGGTGCGAGAGGATCCGTGGGAGGCCTCTGACGACTTCTTGAATCTCAACGCCGCCGGGCGCACGCCTGTCCTCGTCAATGAGGGCAAGGGGATCACGCTCGCGGATAGCCGCGCGATCGGTGAGTATCTCGAAGAGACCGTTGACCGTTCGCCTATGATCAACGGCACGGCAACGGGGCGGGCTGAGATCCGCCGCTTGGTCGCTCTGTTTGATGAGAACTTCTACAACGACGTCACCGCGCCTTTGATGCTTGAGCGAATGAAGAAGCGGTTGGTGTTCAAGCAGCCCCCAGATAGCGGCGCTTTGCGTCAGGCGATGCGGATGGCGCATGGGCACTTGGACTATATGGACTGGCTGATTGATACGCGCCCTTGGCTGGCGGGTTCGACGATGAGCCTTGCTGACCTTACCGCCGCCGCTCAGATCAGCGTGGCTGACTACCTTGGTGGGATCGACTGGGCCGGGCACGAGCAAACGCGCGGCTGGTATGCTGTGTTCAAGAGTCGCCCGAGCTTCCGCCCGCTGCTGTCCGAACGCATGGATGTGATCAAGCCGCCAGAGCACTACGCCCTCGTCGATGGGTAGTTTGGCGTTTTAGGAGCAAGAAATGACCGATGATCCCAAAACCCTCACCGATGCTGAATGGCGCGCGAAGCTATCGCCGGAGCAGTACCATGTCCTGCGCGAGGCAGGGACGGAACGTGCGTTCACTGGGCAATATGACAAGCATTATGACGCAGGCGAATATACGTGTGCAGGATGCGGCACCGCTTTGTTCACCAGCGATGCGAAATACAATTCCGGGTGCGGCTGGCCCGCTTTTACCAAGCCATCAGACGCTGAGACGGTCGAGGAACGCCGCGATGTCTCCTTTGGCATGGTCCGCACCGAAGTGCTCTGCACAGCATGTGGCGGGCATTTGGGTCATGTCTTCCCCGACGGTCCACCAGACCAAGGCGGCATGCGCTATTGCATCAATTCCGCATCACTAGACTTTGCCCCAGAGGACGAGGGTTAGAGAGCATCCGGGGACACAAGCGGGTTGCGGTGTTCACGCCCTGTTACAACTGCTCTATGCAGTGATGTAGGCCACCCGAAAAGGGCGTAAAAAGGGCTATACAATCGAATGTCGAAGCGGGGTAACCAGCTGCAAAATAAGGGCAAGCGCGGATCGCGCCGCGCCGCTTCGGAGCGTGCACAGCGCGCGGGTTCAGGGGGCTCAGGTGGCGGTTCGGGCAAGAAGCGCCTGAATCGATCAGGCTCCACATCTGGTGAACCCAAACGCCAATCTGCCTTTTGGAAATGGATCAAGCGCCTCGCATTTTGGGGCACTGGTGCTGCGGTGCTGGCCGTGCTCGCATTAGCCGTTGCCGTTGGCATGGCCGCGCAATCGATCCCGGGTTTCTATGAATTGAAGGCAAGCCAGACGGGCCAGACTATTCTGGTGCGCGCGCGTGACGGCAGCGAGATTGTCGAGTTGGGTCCGAGTTTTGGCCAATGGCTGGAACACGAAGAAATCCCGGAAAACATGCGCAACGCGATGATTGCGGTTGAGGATAAACGCTTTGAATCGCATTTCGGCGTTGATCCCTATCGCACTGCGGGTGCCATCGTCGAAGGGTTCACCGGCGCGCGCAGCCGCGTGGGCGGAACGTCGACCATATCGCAGCAATTGGCGCGCAACCTTTTCCTATCCTCCAACCGCACGGTCGACCGTAAGGCGCGCGAGGCGGTGTTGGCGATGGCGTTGGAATGGAAGTTTTCGAAGGAGCAAATCCTCGAACTCTATCTGAACAAGGTGTATTTCGGCGGCGGCGCGTATGGCGTCGACAGCGCGAGCCGCAAGTTCTTCAGCCATCCTGGCACCGAATTGTCGGTGGCAGAGGCCTCGATCATTGCAGGTCTGGTAAAAGCGCCCAGCCGATATTCCCCCACCGCCGACGTACAGGCCGCCGTTGACCGGGCGAAAGTGGTCCTGCGGTTGATGCGTGAACAGGGCTATATCACTTCCGCTCAGGCATCGGTTGATGTCGATACGGTCGAATTGAAACAGCAAGCGGGCCAGAATTCGGTGCGCTATTTTACCGATTGGGCGCTGCCACAGCTGGATATCTTGCTGCCTGAAACCAACGCTCCTCTGGAGGTTTGGACGACGCTCGATACCGGGATGCAGCGCGCGGCGACGGCCTCGATTGATGCGAATACGCCGGATGGGTCGCAGGGCGCTTTGGTCAGCCTAGACCGCGACGGTGCGATTCTCGCTCTGGTCGGCGGCACCGACTATGTCGAAACCAATTTCAACCGCGCGACCAACGCTATGCGGCAGCCGGGATCATCGTGGAAATTGTTCGTCTTCTTGGCGGCGTTGGAGGCTGGCTATACCCCCGATGACCGGGTGAAAGATGTGCCGGTCACCATTGACGGTTGGAGCCCGCGCAATTCCAACGGTCGCAACGTTGGCGAAACCAGCCTGCGCACCTCCTTTGCCTATTCGATCAACACGGTCGCGGCGCAATTGGGCAATGAGGTCGGCTTTGGCACGGTCGCGTCCATGGCGCGCCGATTTGGCATTACCACCCCGGTCTCGACCTTCCCTTCGATGGTGCTGGGCGCCTCTGAGGTCCGCTTGATAGAGATGACGCGCGCATTCGCGGCCGTTTCCGCGGGCGGCATGGCGGTGGAGCCTTATGGCATCACCAAAGTGACGACAGCGGGCGGCGAAGTGATCTACGAGCACGAGAAGTCGCGTGAGACGCAATTGGTGCCTGACTATGTTGCCGCAGGGATTACCGATCTGCTGCAAGCGGCGGTGCAAACCGGCACGGGCCGTGCGGCACAAATTGGGCGACCTGTTGCCGGCAAGACTGGCACAACCAGTTCAAACAAGGATGGTTGGTTTGTCGGCTTCTCATCCGGGATCACCACCGGCGTATGGATGGGGCGCGATGATGCAAGAGCGGTACCGGGCCTACAAGGTGGCCGAGCGCCTGCACAGGCATTCGCCGCCTATATGCGCTTTGCCGTGAAGGACCGCGCGGTCGAGGAATTCGACACCGAGCTGAACCTGCCCGAATGGCGGTTGGAGCCAGATGAAGAGGCCATGTTTGGCGATCCGGACGATTATTACTTCATCGATGAACAGGGCAATCTGGTGGAACCGGGTCGTGGCAATTCTGGTCGGGGTGAACCAGGGCGGGGCTTTGATCCAGAGAGCGGCAATGCGGTCGACCCGGTTGACGAACCGCCTCCTGCAGCGAGCCAAGATTTCTTGGAGCAGGCGACAGGGCAGCAAATCACTCCGCGAGGTGAGGGGGGCGGTCAGGGACCGCCACCGCCCAACAATTCGAGGCCGCCGCCTCAACCCGCCACACCGCCTCCGCGAGATGGAGGCGGGCAGCCACCAAACAATCAAGGATTCTGATGAGCCCCATACAAAACCCCCGCAAAGTGAGTGCTTTGCGGGGGTTTTTGTTTGTGTGGCAGACCGCTTAAGCGCGCGCCGCTATCCTATCAGCGCAGGCGCACTGGCAGGAAGCGTGGTGGTGCACCGCGGCGCTGAATACGCAGCAGAACCGCATCCCGGTCCGAGCTTTCAGCCGAGGTAACCTGTTCGCGCAAAGCGGCGATTGTGGTCACGGCCTGATAGTTGGCGGACAGGATGATATCGCCCCGGCGCAGACCCTTACGGCCCGCATCGGAGTTTGGATCAACTGCGCCGATCACCAGACCCTCCGTCTCTTCACCAACGCCCAAAGAACGCGCGATTTGCGGCGTCAGTTCGCGCACTTGCAGACCGAGCTTCTCCGCAATCACGTCATCCATTTCATTGGGATCCATCGGCTCTTCGGCGTCTGGGTCAAAGCTCTCTTGCTGTTGTTGCGCAAGCTCAGCCTCGCTCGGGCGTTTGCCAAGCGTAGTGTTGATCGTCACCGCTGAGCCATCGCGCAACACTTCGATTGGGATTGTTTGACCCGGATCGATATTGGCGACAAGGAACGATACGGTCTGGTCAGAGGTCACTTCCTGACCATTGACGCCAACGATAATATCGCCTGCGCGTAAGCCCGCGTCTTCTGCCGGACTATCGTCAGATACGATCTGTACGATCTCACCGCGATTGCGCTCAACACCCAGCGAATCCGCCAGATCATCGTTCATCGGTTGCAGGTTCACACCCAGATAACCGCGCTCAATCTCCTGACCTTCACGCAATTGCGCAACGATAGGTTGAGCGATTTCAGCAGGGATCGCAAAGCCAATGCCGACGCTGCCGCCGGATGGTGAGAAGATCGCATTGTTGATGCCGATCACATTGCCGCGCATGTCAAACAATGGTCCGCCCGAGTTGCCGCGATTGATGCTGGCATCGGTCTGGATAAAGCGGTCATAGGCGCCGCCTTGTCCGGTGTTGCGATAGACCGCCGAGACGATTCCCGATGTCACTGTGCCGCCAAGGCCGAAGGGATTGCCGATCGCAACCACCCATTCGCCCACGCGGGTTTGCGCAGAATCGCCAAACTCAACAAAGGGGAAAGTGTTGTCGGAGATGATCTTGAGCACAGCCAAATCCGATGCCGCATCCGCGCCGATCAGTTCGGCCTCGTATTCGGTGCCATCAGGCATGGTGACAGTAATTTCTTCGAGCCGCGCACGGTTATCTGGGGTGACAACGTGATTGTTGGTCACGACATAGCCATCGGCGCTGATGATGAAGCCTGAGCCGAGTGATTGTGCTTCGCGGCGTTGTGGTTGATTGCCGCCGCCGCGACGGTTGAACAATTCCGCGAATGGCGTGCCGGCAAATGGGTTACGATTCACTTCAACCGATTGGCGCGTCGCGATGTTGACCACCGCAGGCTGTAATTGTTCGGTCAGATCAGCAAAACTTGCCGGAGCGCCTGCCTGAGGGACCACTTGATTCATCACCGAAGTGTCGTTTTGCGCGACTTGCGCGCCCGCTGGATAGCCCGTCATCAAAGAGACCGCAGCCCCTCCGACCAAAAGCGCGCTCGTCAGTCCATAAACATACCGCACGTTGCTCACGTCCTCTCGTTCCTTTTCTTCTCTGAGCGACATCGGCACGAAGGCCAAAACCGCTCAATTGTCCTCAAACTACGCACCCACAATGGGCCTAGACGCACTTAACGGCGATTGAACGACACTTGTAGTCGGTCGCCGCGTATCAGTCGTTCGTCCGATCCGCTTGATACGTTACGCCTTATTGCTGGCCTCGGAATTGGCGCAAATACTCATTTTCAGGTGACAGGATGATAGAGCTTTCTCCGCGACCTTCGCCGCGTGCAAAGCTTTGTTCATAGCTCTGCATCGCGCGGTAGAAGTCGTAGAAATTGCCGTCCTGACCAAAGCTTTCGGCGTAAATGCGCGCCGCTTCGGCATCCGCTTCAGCGCGGATCACACGGGCATCGCGTGTACCGGCGGCGCGAATGGTGCGCGCCTCACGTTCACGATCCGATTCCATCCGTTGGAACGCCGATTGCAATGGTGCGCCAGAGGGCAAGTCAGTGCGCTTAATCTGCACGTCGATCACTTCGGCGCCATATTGGCGAGCTTCTCGGTCAAGGTTCTCGCGCACATTAGCCAAAGCCGTGCCGCGTTCAGCGGTCAGCATGGCTGCAAAAGTCCGGCGGCCCAATTCCTGACGAAGGGCCGAGTTGAGGATCGGTTCAAGCGCAGTGCGCACGCCATCGGTGGTCCGCGCGCGCTCAATCATCCGTTTCGGATTGACGATGCGGAACCGTGCATACGCGTTCACCAACAGACGCTGCTGATCGTTCGACAGCACTTCCTCATCGGTCATTTCCAGATCGAGCACGCGTTTGTCGATGCGTTGAACTGTCTCAATCAACGGGATGCGGAAATACAAACCAGCGGGATAATCGCTGCCCGGGCGGTTCGCGAAACGGACCGGTTCACCAGTGCGGATCACGACGACCTGTTCTTCTTCATTCACGACATAAGCGCTCATGAAGAAGCCAATGATTGCAACGCCAAGGGCGATGATCGGCCAACGATAATTGTTCCAGAGAGCTTCCATGATTATTGCCCCTGTTGAGTTGGTTGGGCCGGCTGCGCGGGCGCTTCGACCGTGATTTGTGGGGGCGGCGCAGCGGCACGGCGGCGCAGTTCGGGCAGCGGTAGATACGGCGTAACGCCGCGCGCTTCGACGATGGTCTTATCCGTCACAGCGAGTACACGCTCCATCGTTTCATAATACAGCCGCTGGCGGGTCACGCCGGGGGCAAGGCGGTATTGCTGATAGACCTTATCGAATGCTTCGGCTTCACCTTCGGCCTCTGCAATCGTTTGTTGAGCGTAACCGCGAGCCTGGTTGCGGGCACGGTCGGCGTTTTGTTCAGCAACAGAGACGTCGCGGAAGGCCTCGACCACTGATTCGGGCGGATCGGCTTTTGCGATCTCGACACCGACCACCTGAATACCGGCCTGATACCGATCGAGTGTTTCCTGCATCCGGTCACGTACGGATTGTTGAATTTCTGCACGGCCTTGACCAGTGAAGGTCTCATCCAGCGTCTTTTCGGCAACCGATGCGCGCATGGCGGCCTCGGCGACTTCGTTGACGGTCTCTTCAGGCTCAGCGAGTTCGAACTTGAAATCCTCCAAGCTGTTGATGCGCCACCGCACAATATAGCTCAGATCGACAAGGTTTTGGTCGCCGGTCAGGATCAGTTTTTCAGCAGCACCCGCCGGAATATTGACCGCACGAACGCCTGTGACATCTTCGACGTCGACGGTTTCAATGGGATATGGTGCGGAAAATTGCAGGCCCGGTGTCATCGTGCGGCTGTATGAGCCGAGCGTCTTGACCACCGCATTCTCACCCGGTTGGATCAAGTGGATACCCGTGGCGAGGAACCAGAGGAGCGGAACCACAACAAACAGTATTGGCAACCAGCTGCCGCCGCCGGGGCGTTCTGGTATGCGGAAACTTGGGCCACCGCCTCCGCCTGCGCGGCGTGGACCTTCGGGACCGCGGTTTTTGAAAATGTCTTCGATAGAGGCAGAACGGCGTCCGCCCGGTTTGTCACCACCGCCAGAGCCGCCGCCTGGCAGCCACGGATTGCGCGGACCATCAGAGCCCCCGCCTTCGCCGTCTCCACCCGAAGGTGCGCCGTCACCAGAGTCACCTCCATCGTTGCTGCCGTTGCCGGAGCCGCCCCAGGGATTTTTCTTACCAGCCATCGCCAGTGTGAAATTCTTTTTGAATCCGTCGAATATTCGCATGGCTATCCTTATAGGAACGCCAATTGCGGAAAAACAGGGGTTGGCGCGCGGAATTTGCGGCTTAAGGCCATTGAACATGAGCAATGATCCAAATTTGCCGCTTAGCGCCGCTGATGCAGAGGCTTTGATCCGGGGGGCGCTTCCGATTGAGATTCACGGGCGGCTGCGCTCTGCACGGATCACGGAACGGCGCGCTGTTGTGGTCGCCGAAGCTGGCGATCTGGGCGCAAAAGCGCGAGAGGAGCTGGAGGGACTAATAAAAAGTGCCTTGGGCGAATTATCTGATGTCGATGAGGTTCGCGTAGCTTTGATTGCGGATCGGCGGCGGCGGATGATTATCGCAGTTGGGTCCGGCAAAGGAGGCGTGGGCAAATCGACGCTGACCACCAATCTGGCGGTTGCTTTGGCCAAAATGGGGCGCAAGGTCGGTGTGATTGACGGCGATATATACGGCCCTTCACAACCGCGCCTCCTCGCGACTGAACGCGCAAAGCCAATGAATGAAGGCGACAAGCTGGTTCCGATTGATAGCCCGCATGGCGTGAAGGTTCTCTCGATGGGGCACATGGTTGCTCCGGGCAAAGCGCTCGCATGGCGTGGGCCGATGGCGGGTAAGGCGCTGGGCCAGCTGGTCGATGCGGTGTGGGAAGATACAGAGCTGCTGTTAATCGACCTGCCGCCGGGCACGGGTGATGTGCAATTGTCGATGATGCAGGATTCCAAGCCCGATGGCGCGGTGTTGGTGTCGACGCCTCAGGATCTCGCGCTGCTGGATGCTGCGCGCGCCGGGCAATTGTTCGAAGATGGCGAAGTGCCCATCATTGGTCTTGTCGAAAACATGGCCGGATATGCCTGCCCCCATTGCGGCGAGATCAGCGATCCGTTTGGGCACGGGGGCGTGGAGAAATTTGCAAAAGCGCTCGACATCCCCTTTCTTGGCCGAGTGCCCTTGACGATGGAAACCCGGAAAAGCGGCGATGCCGGAACACCGCCTGCTGCTGGCGATGGTGAGGGTGCTGCGCCATTTGTGGCGATTGCTCAAAAGCTTGATCGTTGGATGAAGAGCGGGGCAATCTAAACGCTATGGAGATCACTCGGCGGGGATTGGTAACGGGCGCTGCAATTGGCGGCGGGCTGTTGGTTGCATGGTGGATCCTGCCGCGCAATTATCCTAACCCGCTGGAGCCTGCGCGCGGTGAACATGTATTCGATGCATGGCTGAAAATCGCCGAGGATGGCGTAGTCTCGGTCGCGGTGCCTCAGCTGGAAATGGGGCAGGGGATCACTACGCTTCTGCCGCAGATCATCGCGCAAGAGCTGGGCGCGGACTGGCGGCAGATTGCGGTGGAGCCCGCGCCGATTGCGGCAGCCTATCCGAATATTCCGCTTGCCAAACGCTGGGCTGAGCTGTGGGACCCGTCTTTGTCCGGCATTTCCGAGACGAGCGACGATATGCTGGCGGCGCGTTTTGCCCGTTCACAGCGTTTCAATGCGACCGCCGATGGAACCTCTATCACCGCTTATGAAGCGCCTGCCCGCGAAGCAGCAGCAGCGGCGCGGGCGATGTTAGCGCAAGAGGCGGCGTCGCGCTGGGGCACTTCGTGGGAGGAATGCGAGGTTTCCGGCGGCATAGTGCGCTGGGGCGATAACAGCGCGACCTTTGGTGAGCTGGCCGTAGGCGCCGCGCAACAAAGCCCGCCCGATCCACCGCCTGTGCGACCGGATGCACCCGGTGCCGTCCCGTTAAACGAAGGCGCTGTCGATACCGCCACTGGCGCGGCGCAAGATGATCAGGAAACGCAGTCCACCGCCCCTGATTTCCCGCGCATCGACCTGCCCTCAAAAGTGGATGGCAGTTACACTTTTGCAAGCGATGTGCGCCTGCCAGGCATGGTCTATGCCGCTATCCGCCATGGGCCCAATCACGGCAGCGAGTTGAGCGAGTTTAACGAAGCCGCCGCCGCTCGTATTCCGGGCATGGTGGGCGTCGTAAAGTCCAAACGCTGGCTGGCGGCGGCGGCGACGACATGGTGGAGCGCGCAAAAGGCTCTGACCGCGATGGAGCCTGAATTCACCACCGCATATCCGGTCGATACCGGCGATATGAACGGGCGGATCGAAACGCTGCTAACCGCTGGACCCAGCTATAAAATCGCAGAAACCGGGTTCGGCGAAGCGGCCATGACGCGCGTCGATATGGCGCGGCGTTACGAAGTTGAACCGGCTCATGCAGCCCCGCTCGAAACGGCGAGCGCTGCGGCGCGCTTTTCCGATGGGCGCTTGGAGCTTTGGATCGCCAGCCAAGCCCCCGAGCAAGCGCGCGCGGCGGCGGCAAAAGCGGTCGGCCTTAGCCCAGAGGATGTCGCGCTCTATCCCATGCCCGCGGGCGGCAGTTATGATGCGCGTCTTGAACATGATCACGCCATCGAGATCGCGCATATTGCAAAGGTGCTGGACAAGCCGGTTCAGCTGACGTGGCATCGCCGCGAGGAATTGATCGAATCCCGCCCGCGCCCGCCGGTTTTCATGCTGTTGGGTGCACAGTTGGCTGAGAGTGGGGGCGGCGGTAGCGGAGCGATTGATGCGCTGAAATGGCGGATTGCTTGCCCGCCCGCGACGCACGAATTTGGCCGCCGATTGTTTGGCAATCTCACGCCCGCCGCCGCGATCCGCGAAAGCACCGGTCGCAGCGATGCGATGGCGTGCGAAGGCGCAGTGCCTGCCTATCAATTGCCCAGCGTAACCGTGCGCCACATCCCCGTTGAAACAGGCTATCCCGTGGGTCGAGTGCGCGGCAATGCGCATGGGGCGACGTGTTTTGCGCTTGAAAGCTTCCTCGACGAAATCGCCAATGAGAAAAACCGCGAGCCGCTCTCCTATCGCATGTCGATGCTGGGATCGGACGTTCGGTTGGCGGCATGTTTGCAGCGCGCGGCCTCTATGGCGGAATGGAATGGCGGGGTGAACCAAAGCGGGCAAGGGCTCGCCTGTCACCGCGTCGGCGATGAGGAAACGGGCGCGCGCATTGCCTGTGTCGCAACCGCGCGCCGGAATGCGAACTCGGGCACGGGAGCAGAGGGTACCGATAGCGGTGTGCGCGTCACTCGCCTGTCCGCGGCTGTCGATATCGGTCGGATCATCAATCTCGACATTGCTCGTCAACAGATCGAGGGCGGCTTGCTCTTCGGTCTGGGCATGGCGTTGGGCAACGCGATGCGGATGCGCGGCGGATTGCCGACGGGTTTCGATTACGCCGATCTGGGCCTGCCGACATTGGCCGAATGTCCAGAGATCGAAGTTGCCTTTATTGCCAGCGAAGCGGCTCCTGCCGATCCCGGCGAATTGGGCGCAATTATCGCACCGCCTGCGATTGCGAACGCATTGTTTTCGGCTACAGGCTTGCGATTACGCCGCCTGCCACTACTTTCTGATGGATTGTGAGCTGGGTATTCGGGTCCCCGGTGACTGGTGCGCGCGGCATATGGAAACAGTTGCGCCTCAATGTGTTGGATAATGAATGACCTGGCAGCCACAGCTTCTACCTAACGATCACCCGCCTGTGTCCAGCGGGTCTATCGGCGTGATGCTGGTCAATTTGGGCACGCCTGATGCGCCTGATCCGGGGTCGGTAAAGCGCTATCTCAAGCAATTCCTGTCTGATCGCCGCGTGATTGAGATTCCCGCGTTCGCATGGCAGCCGATCCTGCGCGGCATCATCCTCAACACTCGCCCGCAAAAGAGCGCCGCCGCTTATGCCAAAGTGTGGACCGATCGCGGATCGCCATTGGCTGATATTACGGCGAGCCAGGCCGATGCATTGGTCGAGAAATGGGGCGCCAACGAAACAAGTGGGCGCGAGAACGGCCCGAATGTCATCGTCGACTATGCGATGCGTTATGGATCGCCATCTATCGAGCAGCGTTTGAATGAGCTCACAGCCAAAGGGTGCGACCGCATTCTGATCGCGCCGATGTATCCGCAATATTGCGCGGCGACGACCGCGACCGTGTTTGACGAAGTCGCCCGCGTGATGGCTGGCTTCCGCTGGCAACCAGCTCTGCGATTTGTGCCGCCCTATCACGATGATGCGGTCTATCTCGATGCACTGGCCGATGATTTGACCCGGCAAATAGGCGCTTTGGAATTCCGGCCTGAGGTAATGCTCTTGAGCTTTCATGGCATGCCAATGCGCACTCTGGAAAAGGGTGATCCTTATCACTGCCATTGTCACAAGACCGCACGGCTGCTTCGTGAACGGCTATCGGAGCGCCCCGAATTTGCAGGCGTGCGGTTTGAAACGACATTCCAATCCCGCTTTGGCCCTGCACAATGGCTGGAGCCAGCAACTGACGACACTCTGATCGCCGAAGGCGAAAAGGGAACGAAGCGTTTGGTTGTCGCGGCCCCCGGCTTTGCGGCCGATTGTGTCGAAACGCTGGAAGAGCTGGCCCTTGAAGGCCGCGACGAATTCCTCGAAGCGGGCGGTGAAGAATATGCCGTGCTCGATTGCCTGAACGTCTCGGATAGCGGTGTAGACATGCTGGAAGCGTTGATCGGGCGGGAGCTTTCCGGCTGGGTATAGCCGACGGCTTGATCCCACTGGACGGATTCATCCTATTGCTCACGCGGTTGGCGGCCTATTTACACTGTGGTAAGTTGCATAGTCGATACGCACTTGAATCAAATCAACGCCTCGGAGCACGCCTGACATGGCAACCCTTGCTGAACCCAAATCCGCCGCGACCACAGAGCCGACATTTAGCCATTGGAGCGAGGGCCTGCCCAGCGACGATGCACTGGCGCATATTCCGGGCAGTCGCGGGTACCCCTTGGTTGGCAACACCTTCACTCAGCTGGCCGACCCGCATGGCTTTACCAAACGCATGGTGGAGCAGCATGGCAAGGTTTACAAAACCCATGCATTTGGTGGCTGGAACGTCGCTCTGATTGGGGCGGAGGCTAATGAGCTGGTGCTGTTCAACAAGGAGAAGATTTTCTCCAGCGAGCAGGGTTGGGGACCGGTTCTGGATCAACTGTTCCCGCGGGGGCTCATGCTGCTCGATTTCGATCACCACCGGATTGATCGGCGAGCGCTTTCGATTGCGTTTAAGCCGGGGCCGATGCGCCATTATTCTGGCGCGCTGAACAGCGGTATTTCGCGCGAAGTGGCAGGCTGGGCCGGACCGATGCAATTTCAGCCCGCGATCAAGCAGCTGACGCTGGATCTGGCTGCAGACAGTTTCCTCGGCATCCCATGGGGACCAGAGGCGGACAAGATCAACACGGCATTCGTTGATATGGTTCAGGCATCCGTTGCCCCCATCCGCAAGCCGCTGCCCTTCACAAAGATGAAGCGCGGCGTGGATGGTCGGGCGTTTCTTGTCGAATACCTCACCGCCGAAACCAAGCGGCGACGCGCAGAAGGCGGCGGGCAGGATATGTTCAGCCAATTCGCTACTGCGACGCGCGAGGATGGATCATTGCTGCCGGTTGACGAAGTGGTCGACCATATGAGCTTTTTGATGATGGCCGCGCATGACACGATCACGTCGTCGGCGACGTCGCTGCTCTATTATCTCGCGGTGAACCCTGAATGGCAGGAGAAGCTGCGCGAAGAGATTTTTGCGGTAACTGGCGGCCCCGACGCAGACGGGAATGCGCGTCCGCTCGATTACGATGATATGGGCAAGCTGGAACTGACCGAAATGGCATTCAAAGAGGCGCTGCGCATGATGCCGCCTGTACCATCAATGCCGCGCCGCGCGATTAAGGATTTTGAGTTCGGCGGGTATCACATTCCGGCTGGGCAATTGTGCGGGATCAACATTTATTGGACGCATCATTCAGAGGAATATTGGGACAATCCCATGACCTTCGACCCGATGCGTTTCACGCCTGATCTGGTGAAGGCACGGCATAAATATGCGTGGGTCCCATTCGGTGGAGGCGCGCATATGTGTCTGGGCCTGCATTTTGCATATATGCAGATCAAGGTGCTGCTCGTGCAGCTGCTCCAACGTTATCGTATCGTCGCTCCAGAAGGTTATGCGCCGGAATGGCAGCCATGGCCGATCCCTCAGCCCAAGGACGGCTTGCAGGTGGAATTCAAACCGCTCTAAAAATCCCAGGCGATTCCGTCTTTCTCCCAATCACCGTATCGGGTGGGGGAAAGCTCGCGCGGTTCCTCTTTCATCGGATCGACCGCTTTGGGCGCGGGCACCGGATCGTTGGTCCAGTGCGCGGGCTTTTCGAAGGATTTGGCGGTTTCGGATTTCTGCTTGGTCATACTATACTAACAATGCGCATGCTGGCGCTTGGTTTCAAGCACCGCTAGAGCGCCCCCATGGCTCAACCTCCCGGAATATATGCGCGCCGCGCTGCGCTTAAGATGCTCGATGCCGTTTTGCGACGGGGGGAGACGCTGGAACAGGCGGCGCCCGGTGCCTTGCGCGATGTGCGCGGGCCTGCGGATCAAGCGTTGGCGAGGGCGATTGCGGGGGAGACTTTGCGGTGGCTCACAGATTTGGACGCGATGATCGACAGCGCGACCAAGAAGCCGCTGCCCGATGATGCAAAGCCGCGCGTCGTATTGCGGATGATGCTGGCCCAGGCTTTGCGGTTGGACACGCCCGCTCATGCGGTGATTGCGACCGGCCTGCCGCTGCTTGCAGGAGGGCCACGCCGATTGGCCCATGGGGTATTCTCAACCCTGATGAAGCGCGAAGTGGCTTTGCCAGAATGTCCGACTTTGCCCGATGCTGTGATGGAGCGTTGGGGTGATCAGGCAGAGACAATCGCGCGCGGATTGATCCTGCCGCCAGAGGTCGATCTGGCTATCAAGGACCCCGCGGATACCGATCAATGGCAGGCAAAACTGGGCGGAACCAGCCTTGCAACAGGCCATGTGCGCATCCCGCGCGGGTCCCCGGTGGAGAAACTGGAAGGGTATGAAGAGGGTGCGTGGTGGGTACAGGATTTGGCCGCGCAAATCCCGACGAGCTTGTTGGGAGCAGGCGAGGGTCGCCATGCGCTCGACCTATGTGCAGCGCCCGGTGGCAAGACCATGGCGCTAGCGGCAAACGGGTGGAAAGTAACCGCGCTCGATATGTCAAAGCGGCGGCTGGAAGTGCTTAAATCGAACCTCAAGCGCACACAGCTTAAGGCGTCGCCCGTAAGAGCCGACGCACTCAAATGGGAACCAAAGCATCACTTTGACGCGATCCTTTTGGATGCACCGTGCACCGCAACCGGCACCTGCCGCCGTCACCCCGATGTGCTCCACCGGATTGGTGAACGGCAAATTGCGGAAATGGTCGAGATTCAGCGCGCTTTGATTGAGCGCGCTACGGGTTGGCTGAAACCGGGTGGCGTGCTGGTTTATGCGGTGTGCTCGCTCGAACGCGAAGAGGGTGAGGCGCAAGCAGAGTGGATCAATGCCGAATTGGGCCTCACTGCATTGCCGGTATCTGCCGACCAGCTGCCGCAAGGGCTTGAACCGAAGCCAGAAGGTTGGGTCCGGACCCATCCGGGAATGTTAGCAGAGGAAGGTGGGCTCGACGGTTTCTTCGTTGCGCGGTGGACTAAACCTGCCAGCGCAGCGTGATCTCAGCGCATGACTTGTCTAACTGAACAAGCTCAAATGTAATGCTGTCTTCCGCCTCGTCGCGGATCTTGAGTCTTAGCGGTGTGCCCAGTTCGACATAGCGTTTGCGAGACATCTCCCCGCTCGTATCGATGTCGCTGCGCCCCTTGATCAGGAACAGCGCCTGACGTGCGATTTCGTGGAAGTGGGTCGCATTCACATGGTCGCCCGAGCCGCCGATCAGCGGGTTACCCGGCGGGAAACCGTTTTCTTGCGTCGCCAGCGCTTCAACAAAATCGGTTGCTGGATTGTATGGTGCGACAAGCGCGCGCTCATCAGCTCGCAGGTTTAGATCTTTGGGCTTGGCATAGACAAAGTCGGATGTTCGCGTGGCCGCGCGTGCTTCGCCCTTTGACCCTTCGCGCCACTTTTCAAAATTCCGGTTGCGAAACACGACACCGCGCCCGCGGATTGTGACAATCGCTGCACCGTCTGCATTGAACAGCACAACATCGTATGACTGTTTTCCATCCAGTTCCGTGCTGCGATAGACCCCGTGCGCCGCGTGACCGCCATCTGCGTCACCCAGTTCCCAGTCAATCCATGTGAGCGCGCTCCACTGGCCATCTTCCATGCCGCCAAGCAACATGAACGCGCCGACAGCGGTCCAGAAAGCTTGCGTTTGAATGACCACAGGATGATGCGGTGGTAAGGTTAGCCAAGGCAGCGTGTGCGTATCCTGGGAACACTGAAATCTCAGCGAACCATCACTCTGCGCTGTGTAGTCAGAGGCGTAAGGGTTGGGGTAACTGTGCGCCATCGCTGCCGATCAACAAGCTCCCTACGCTTTGACCTTATTTTGAAAACTTTTGCGCAATTTCATCAATTTTGGCGGAATTACCGCGAGGCAATAGGGGTTGCGTTGCCCTTCGCCTTCCCAATATTCCTGATGATAGCCCTCTGCTGGATACCAAGGCGCGGTTTGCTCGTCGCCATCCAGCCCCTCAATTGTGGTCACGGCAACCTTACTATTATCCGCGTTCCAGCGGGCGATAGCGGCCTCAGCTTCGGCTCCTTGTGCGGCTGACAATGGGAAGATTGCGCTGCGATATTGGGTCCCGACATCGCCGCCCTGGCGGTTGAGTTGGGTCGGATCGTGCGTGCCGAGAAACATGTCGTAAATTTCGGCAAGGCTGGTGATCGCAGGATCGAATGTGACCCGGATACCTTCGGCATGGCCGGTGCGCCCGGTGCAGACCTCTTTATAGGTCGGATTGGCGTTGGTGCCGCCAATATAGCCGCTTTCCACTTCGGTCACGCCAACCACATCGCGGAACACCGCTTCGGTGCACCAAAAGCATCCGCCTGCAATGATTGCCTGTTCCATCTGTATTAGTCTCCTATTCGATAAACGACATAAGGTGGCAGACGAGGATTGCCAGAGGGCGCGGGTGAATGCCTTTGATACCTTGTCATAGCCGCCGCACGGCGTAAGAACGCAATCACACACGAAATTGACCGCAAGAGAGGAACACCCCGATGAAACTGAAGCTCCTTGGTTCACTCGCGATGCTTACTGCTGGCACCGCGCTTACCCTATCCGCTGGCCCCGCTGCTGCTGATGCTCATACTGAAGCGGCGGCACCTGATATTGCCGACGTGCTTGCGGCGGATTTCCGCGACGCTGACCGTGCGCGCGACCAATATCGCCGCCCGGCCGAAACGCTCGCATTCTTTGGCGTTGAGCCGACCATGACCGTGGCGGAATATGGCCCCGGTGGCGGATGGTACACCCGTGTGCTTGCGCCGTATTTGATGCCCGCTGGCAAATACATCGCCTTTAACGCGAACAGCGATGCGCGCACTTACCGCACCCGCGCGCAAGAGGCGCGTTCAAAGGCTTGGACTGAAACCTTTAAGGCAAGTTTTGCCGAAGGAATGTCGGTCGATGCCGACGATGTGGTCGCGTTTGAAACCGACGAAATGCCCGAAGATGTCGCGGGTACTGTCGATCGCGTGCTGATCTTCCGTTCGATGCATGGCCTCAACATTGGCAACAATGCCGATGAAGTACTCGGTGCGGCGCGGATGCTGCTCAAGGATGACGGCATGGTCGGTGTGGTACAGCACCGCGCGCCCGAGGGTGCGAGCTATGACGATTATGGCGCGCGCCAACGCGGCTATATGCGCAAACAAGACGTGGTCGCGATTTTCGAGGCCAACGGCTTTGAGCTTGCAGCTGAAAGCGAAATCAATGCCAACCCAGCTGATCCCGCCAATTGGGAGCGCGGCGTTTGGACGCTGCCACCGGTGCTGGCAACCGGCGAAGATGACGAACGTCGCAGCGAATATCTCGCCATCGGTGAAAGTGATCGGATGACGCTGCTATTCAAAAAGGCTGACTGACGCTATCGGGCGGTGATATGAGCAAACTCACTATCGCCGCCCTACAGCTTGCGCTTGGTCGCGCGGAGGAAGCGGACAATATCGCCGCGACTGCCGCTTTGGTCGAACAAGCGGCCGCGCGCGGGGCTAAGCTGGTCCTGCCGCCTGAACTATTTAGTGGCCCCTATTTCTGCCGGGTTGAAGATGAGGCGTTGTTCGCGCTCGCCCGTCCCGTCGCAGAGCACCCCAGTGTTATCGCAATGCAGGAACTGGCCGCGCGATTGCAGATTGCCATCCCCACCAGCTTTTTTGAGCGCGATGGGCACCATTACTACAACTCGCTCGCCATGATCGGTCCCGATGGGGCGATCATGGGCACCTATCGCAAAAGTCACATTCCCGATGGACCGGGCTATGAGGAAAAGTTCTATTTTCGACCCGGCAATGACGGTTTCAAAGTATGGGATATTCCCTGTGATGATCTAGGGGGCGATGATGGCGACACAGTGCGCATTGGCGTGGGCATATGCTGGGACCAATGGTATCCCGAATGCGCGCGTGTGATGGCGCTTAAAGGCGCAGAAGTGCTGCTTTATCCCACCGCAATCGGGTCAGAGCCCTATGACGACAATCTCGACACAAGCCGCATGTGGCGGCGGGCAATGGTCGGTCATGCGGTTTCGAACTGCATGCCAGTGATCGCAGCCAACCGGGTCGGGACAGAGGGCGATCAAAGCTTTTACGGCCACTCCTTCATCGCCGATGAATGGGGCGATCTGGTTGAAAGTTTCGGTGACGGTGAAGAGGGCGTACTCATCACCACACTCGACCTAGCGCGCGCAGCCAAGCACCGGGCGGGGATGGGTTTTTTCCGCGACCGCCGCCCGCATCTTTATGGCCGCATCGCCGAAGACATTTGAAGCTTCATGAGCAGCACTTACCTCATCGCGCTAGGCTCTAACCGACGGCATCATCGCTACGGATTGCCCCGCGCTGTCGTGCAAACGGCGATGGAGGAATGCAGCGCGCTGGGCACAGTCACCGCGCGCTCGTCCATCATTGAGACTGCGCCGCTGGGTGCAGCGCAGCGATGTTTTGCCAATGGCGCCTGTGTTCTGGACAGTGAGTATGACCCGTTGGCTTTGCTCAGCGGACTAAAACGGATGGAGCGCGAGATGGGACGGCGTCCCGGTCAGCGTTGGGGCGACCGAGTGATCGATCTCGACATAATCCTATGGAGCGGGGGACGATTTGAGTCCCGTGATCTCACCATTCCGCACCGCGAATTCAGAACGCGCGATTTTGTGCTCACCCCCGCGGCCGCTATCGCGCCCAATTGGCGTGACCCGGTAACTGGCCGCACAATCCGTCAGCTCGCAGCCCGGCTCTAACCCGCGCAAAAGAAAACGCCCCGCCAGTTTCCCGGCAGGGCGTTCTCGCAGATACAGAAGACCAATTCTGTAGAAACTTAAGCGGCGCTCGCTTTGATGCGGCGACGACGGCCAAGGCCCAGTGCCACCAGAGCCAGACCGAACAGGCCAAGCATGCCCGGTGCCGGGACGTCGACTACGCGGTAGTCGCCGACCTTCTTGACATAATCGCCAGCAATCACGGGATCACCCCACCATGACCACAGATTGATGCGGCCATCGCGGTTGGTTTTCAGCATCCATGGATGCGTGCGGTTACCGTTGACGGTGGTTGGCGTGTAATCGGTGCCGCGAATGTTGCGGGTGCCGGTCATTTCGCTCAACGTGAAGGAGAAGGTTGGGTTCTCGCCACCTTGGAAGGCACCGAGTTCTTCGCCAGCAAATGCGACGTCGATGTTGTTGCCGACCCATGTGCCGGTTTTGGCATCGGTGTCGATCGTCATCACGTCGCCATTGGTCATTTCATATTCGAAAATCGCAGCCGATGCTGGCGCTGCGGCCATCATGCTGCCTGCAGCCAATGCAATCGCTGCTGTCTTTGCAAGTTTGGTCATCATTAACCCCCAATCCTAATCAGTTATTGGCGAGCGCGTTAAAGGCCGCCGGAATTCAGTCACCCATTTGGTAAACATAAGTAAGCAAACGGCGTGCCAAAGCAGCTAAAACCCAGTATTTCCGCTCCACACAAAGGTTAACGGCGCAAGGCGTAAAACCGGTCATGTAAGAAATTCCGACGATTTTAGGCGTGAGAACGGTGCGTTAAGCATCTCACGCTAAAAAGTCGCCGCATGACTTTTCGTACCCCATTCATGAAATCGAGCGCCGCACTGGCGCTGGCTCTGACCCCGTTAATCGCTGGATGCGATACGGGGCCAAGCGACCCTCTGGCCGCTGCGGAAGCGGCGTTGGCTAATGGCGAACCGCGCACTGCGCTTGATCTGATCGGACAGGCGATTGAGGCGGACCCTGACAATCCGGCGGTGCGCATGGTCGCGGGCGATGCTGCGATGGCATTGGGCAATCCTGACCGCGCGATCACCGAATTCGAAAGGGTGCCACAAGACGCCGCGACCTATTCGCTGGCTCGGGCCAAGCTGGCCGAGGCTCAGATAATGGGCAATTACCTTGAGGCGGCAGGTGAGACGGTCGAATCCCTCATCATGGACAATCCGATGGCTTACACAGCCAAGATTGGATTTCTGTTCTCGCAAGGCGATGCGGACACGGGTTTTGCGCTGCTTGAGCAAGGGCTCGAACAATTCCCCGAAGACTCACGGCTGGTAACCATCGATGCAGAGCAGCTTTGGGCACAGGGCAAAGCGGAGGAAACCTTTGCGCGGCTCGAACCGGTTCTGGCGATCCGACCCGCAGTCCCTCAGGCACATCTGTTCGCGGGGCAATTACGCCTGAGTTCGCGTGATGCGAGGGAGGCTGAAACCCATTTCGAGCAAGTCCTGAGCGTGCGGCCCATGCACCAAACCGCAATGCTGGCGATGGCAGCAATTGCGCGCGACAGAGGCGACACACAGGAAGCGGGAAATTGGATCAATAAAGCCAATGAAGCGGGCCGACCGCATCCCATCGGACTGCTATTCGCTGCGCAAATGGCCTATGACGCAGGCGAGATTTCGCGCGCATTCGAACTGATCGAGCAAGCACCACCTGTATTCTCAGGCGAGCCAGAATTCGCGCGCCTGCGAGGCATGATCGATGCCGCGCGCGACCAACACGCTATGGCTGCGCTAGCGCTGGGCGATTTTGTCGAGGAAACCGGCGGCGACCCATTGGCGCGGCAGGTGCTTGCCAATAGTCTGGCCGAACAGGGCCAATTTGACGAAGCCTGGGACGCTATCGCCCCCGTGATCGATCACCCTCAGACCGACGGAACTGGGTTGATCCTCGCGCTAAGACTGGCGGACCAGACGGGCAAAGGTGATGTCGCACAGATCCGCGCGCTGATCGAACGGCGAGGCTCGACAGTCTCGATCGCCGAAGAGATGCGCGAAGCGGGCGCGGCCATCCGGGCTGGCGACTGGGCCAAGGCGGATGGCATTTATGCTCCTCTCCTTGAGGGCGCGGGTAAGTCCGATCCAGCGCTGCTCAACAATGCCGCCGCTGTGAAGACCAAGCTGGGCGAACATGGCGAAGCGGTTTCGCTCGCACGCCGAGCGCTTGCCGCGGCTCCCAACAGCCCGGAGATCATGGATACGCTGGGTTGGGCTTTGTGGAAACAGGGCGGAGCGGTGGCAGAGGCTAGAACACTTTTGACAAAGGCGCGTGAGGGCGCTCCGACCAATCGTGAAATTGCCGAACATTGGGCGATTGCTCACGCAGAATAGCGGCGAATTACCGGGCAGATTGGTGCATGATGCAAACAATCCGCACGAGTAGCTTGACCGCCAGCCTCGCCCTGCCTAGGTGAGCGCCTCTGCGCGGCCAGAGATTCTCAAAACCGCGCCGCGTTACCGCACCCATGGGGGTCCTTAGCTCAGTCGGTAGAGCAACTGACTTTTAATCAGTAGGTCGCTGGTTCGAACCCAGCAGGACTCACCACCTATTCCTTTAAAACCAATGCTCTAGCGTGTCCATGAACACGTTTCTGGAAACTCTGCCTGTTTTCCGTGGGTTAGCGCAGATTAGATCAGTGCAGGCTGCAACCAGAGACGCAGTGACCTACCAAATCGCGGTAGAAATGTGCGAAGTTCTCCCAGTTCGATTTGGTGACCTACTGCTTTGTTTTCAGATAGCTGGGAAGCCGAGCGCTAAACGTTGTTCTGCGAAGCGGATCGGGAGATCAGCCATGCGCCATAGGTTGCGGGGACTGAGATCTTTCGGCTGACTCCCGTTCAAGATCGATCGGATGATATTCGGATCGAGATAGCTCAAGCGAGCAAGGCGCTGTAGATGGCGAAGCCTAGTGGGCTTAGTCAACAGGACTGCTTCCTCGCCCATTTCGAGTAGCTCGTCGCGGGCCGAAAATGCCCGCCCGAGCATTTCGACCAAGCGATCATCAGTTGTCACACCCTTTTGCTGAGATGGCTGCAAACGCATCCGAGGCTCGTGCCCATAGTTCTGACGGACGAGGGTTATCTTGAAGCCCGCTTTGATTGGTCTGGTTTCATTGCTTACAACGACACCCAATGCAGCAGCCGGTTCAAACGACCCTTCGATCTCGTTCTCGCTGACAGTAACCCGAAGGCCTAGTTGGGTTAGGACCTCGCTAGCCCTACTCACCGGAAGTTGCTCGACCTCGGCGGCCAATTTCGCGGCCCTTGCGAAGGCGGCCTTCTTGTCAACAGCCGATCTTGAAATAACCTGCTCCCGCATATTAGCGTTGGTGCGCAACCATTTTGAGATTGCTTGCCGGATCGCTTGTTCGATTTCACCAGCGGGCAGTCTTAACGCAGGGGCCTCTGCATCATCATTCATATTGGAAGCGTAATAGGTGTAGCGTCGTCCATGGTTTTTGGTGTGTGTAGGAGACATGGGACGACCGCGGTCGTCAAAGATCATTCCAGCGAGAAGCGCCATTCTTCGCTTAGGCCCGCCTCCCGATCCAAGCGACGTGCGATCCACTAGCTTGGCTTGCACCGCATCGAAGAGATCGCGCTCGACAATTGCTTCATGCTGACCTGAATAGATTTTATCCTTATGGCGCACTTCGCCAACATAGTTTGGATTCGAGAGCAGATGTTTGAGCGCGCCACGTTTGATTGGGTTGCCGCCCATCGCATTGCCTTTTTTGGAGATGCGTCGTTTGCTGACGAACCCATCTCTACTAAGCTCCTCAACCAGCGCCTTGATCGAGTCTGCCTCAATATAGCGGCGCATAATCTCTCGGACGGTCTCAGCCTCTTCTGGGATAACGACAAGCTTGCGATCAATCGCTTCATATCCAAGAGGCACTCCGCCGCCCATCCACATGCCCTTGGCCTTGGAAGCGGCAATCTTATCGCGGATACGCTCTGCCCCAACTTCGCGCTCAAACTGGGCAAAAGACAGAAGAACACTGAGCGTAAGTCGGCCCATCGAGCTGGTGGTGGAGAACGCCTGCGTCACGCTTACGAATGAGGCTTCTGCCTGGTCCAACACATCTACGATCTTGGCAAAGTCAGCGAGGCTTCGGGTCAGTCGGTCAATCTTGTACACGACCACCACATCGATCTTGCCTGATCGCACATCGTCTAGAAGCTGTTCCAGCGCAGGTCGTTCAAGCGTGCCGCCAGAGTGCCCGCCATCGTCGTAGAGTTCTGGCAAGAGCGTCCAGCCCTCATGTTGCTGGCTGAGTACGTACGCGGCGCATGCTTCCCTTTGAGCATCGAGGCGGTTGAAGTCTTTATCCAGGCCCTCATCTGTCGACTTTCGGGTGTAGATAGCGCAGCGCAGCTTCTTATCGGCCCTAGCTATTGGCAGCGACCTTCAGCTCACCGAGCCTCGGGCTGTTTAATCCAAAGAAACGCGGGCCTGACCACCTGGCCCCAGTTATGTGACTTGCCACCGCGCTCAATGAGCTGAACGTTTGTCCCCTATACTCACAGCCGTTTTCCAGCAGGACGACCTCATGCATTTCTCCATGCCATGTTCGCGATAGCCATGCCCCTGGCTTGGCCTCGGTTGACACTCGCCTCTCTTTGCGGCGCTCATCCTTGCGGCCAAGCGCGCCGAGTTGGCGTAATTCTGCCATCGTAAGTCTACCGGCTTCTCGCTCCTGGTAGTGGGCAGCTAAAGCGCGCTGAACTAGCGGCAAGCTAAATGACGCAGGCGCTGGCCTCGGAAACGCATTGCGCCATTCCAAGCGGAGCTCCGGAGTTTTCATTTGCTCGAGAGCGCTAATCTTTTCTTCGATATCCATGGCTGCAAGAATGCTCGAGTACCGCCACTAGTCGAGTGGTTTGTGCTTTCATCTTCTCTTTGCAATGGACTTGTGCCGGAGTTCGAGCACTACCGTGCTCATGGACGACATTGATCGCGAACTCGTTGGCCTGCTTTGCACTAAGATCGGCATGTTTATGGAGGACTACCGCGCACTGGCGATAACAATTGGAAACCACATTGAAGACAAGCGGAAAGCAGCAATCAATAATCTATTGATGCCGCCAAAAAGATCTCGGCCCTGACAGCCGCAGCTCAGTCCATCACGGAATGACAGCAATGCGCCCCAGATCCAGCCATTCACGACCAACTTGGTCGATCTCGAAAGCGGAAGTACGCATGACTTTTCCATTTGAGCGAGTTCAAGGTGCAGCCCTTTCGAGGTAGATTATTCGACTAAGTTGGCCCCAGCCCCAACATGGCGTTGAACCCATCGATGAGCTGAGAGATTTCTTCCTCGTCCTTGTGGTGGCTCATGGCGGTGCCCAGCCCATTGAACAGGAACGCCATCAGCAATTCGGCAGTGGGTTTGGTCGATACGCTTCTCGGTAGGTCGCCAGCGGCCAACCGGCATTCGACAATCTCCACAAAGTGAGAAATATAGGCTTCACGCAATCTGAGGATTTCCGCAAACCGGTGCGGGTCCTGATGGATCTTGAGCTGGGCGGCCGAGATCAGCAAGGGATAGCGGAACCATCCGGTTTGATCAGTCCTGATGAGATCAAGCACCGCTAGAAGTTTTGACCGCCAATCCCCTGCCGCTTGAACCGCCGCTTCAATCGCTTTCACGTTGGTCTCCATCATGTGAATGATCGTCGCGAAGAACAAATCATCCTTTGACGAAAAGTGGTTGTAAATCGCAGTCGAGGTCAGGCCCACATTGTTGGCTATAGCCTCCAGGCTAACCTCTGAATGCTCTGCACGACTGAACTCTTTCGCAGCTGAACGCAGCAGGTTCAGCCGTGTTTCGCGTCCAGATACCCGCGGGGGCCGGCCTCTCCTGCGTTTTTCTTTCACTGGGGTCTGTGCCTGCGTCGTCATGGTGCAATGATCATCTCTAAGGCTGGGATTGCGGAGTGGGCCGATACCAGACTGGCGATGAATAGGCGCGCTCCTGTATCCACTGCGGAACGCCTTGCGGAGGCGCAATTCCGTATCGTTCGGCGTCGATTGTCGTCCATCGTTTGGTCGGCATTTGCAGCAGCCGAACATAGTAAAACGACCGCTGAACAGGATCGAAATCCGGATCGCGCCAGAACACGTCCATTGCTGGCACACCGTCATCCGATGCGATCTCGATATCATAGACCTTTTCTTGAAGGTCCCCATCATCGCCGAGCCAGCCTTTAACAATCTGCGTGCGCTCAAGCATGGCGCCTTCGGGGTCTTTCAGGGCGCGGATAAGAAACGTCGGTGAGGCCGAACCGTTCTGACGCTGCAAGACACCCCCCATCGGCACGCCGAAGGCGTATCCATGCTCGGCGAAGTCATCCTTGGCGAAGTCCGCCGCCGAGAAATCCCAGCCCACGAACAGCCGCAAGCGTATGCGCGGACCCGTGGTTGCGTAGACTTCACGCCGCATGAGAGCGTCGAAAATCTCCTCACGCGTGTTCGCCCGCGCCCACACGGCGGTGTAGCCCGAAGCCGACAGTCCGGCATTCGCCCAAAGGTTGCCGCCCATCTGGTTGCTCGACCGCTCGGGTCCAGGCTCAGAGTCGCGAAACTTGCCCCAGAAATTGTCATCATCGGCGGTGGCAAGCGCGGTGTGCGCATCGGTTGAACCGATCAGCCCAAACTCATAGGGATTCACACCGAGCCGATCGCCGTATCGCAGTCCCTTTTTAAGGCCTTCGCGCGCATATTCACCCGCGAGACTTTCGCGCGCGACGCTTAGATCCTCGCTGCGTGGTCGCATGGTGATGTCGGTTTCGTACCAGGTTTCAAAATCAGCAAAACGATCATCGGGCGACAGGAGCGGGTGCGCCTCGCCATCGCCTTTGACCTGAGTGACTTCGTAGAGCGGCTCCCATCGCTGTCTGCGTGCGGCATAATCCGTTGTCAGAGGCGAACCATCGAGCGTTTCGTCATCGAACATGAGGCCGCCTGACAGATTGCCATTGTGCGCTATGGCCAACACCTGCCCACCTGTGCCCGCTTCGTATCTCGCAAGATAATCCCAAAGGTCTTCGGGATCGTCGCTGTCCAATGCCGAAAATGGCATAATCTTGCGCGTTCGCTCGGGTCCATCTCGAAAAACGACCACACGATGGAGGTTCCTCCCGCCCGGCATTGAGGTCCATTCATATCCCGCCAGCGTCGTGAATTCTCCGGGACGATAGTACGCTTCGGCAGCATCGATCATGTCGTGCCAGATCATTCGCTGGTGGTTTTCGCCGGGAAGGTCCATCGGCTTTTGACGGGTGACCATTGCGACATAATCTTGCATGACCTGTCGCAGACCGCCTTCGGAATCCATATAACTGACCCACCGTTCGCCAAGCTCGGTTTCCAGTATTCTCGCATCGCGCTCTCGAACGGAACTCAACACGCCAAGATACTCAGCGTGATCAGCGACCATCAAAAAATCGAGGGGACGCGCAAGCTGAGCCCGCTTTCCGCTTGAGGCGACGACTGCCTGTCCCATCGCAAAACGATAGGCATCGGCAGGCCCGAGCCGCTCGTTACCGAGGCTGTTGCTGTCAAACGAAAGATTGGAATGGACGTGAAGGTCTCCCCACAAAACCATGTCCGGGGGTCCATTCGGTTGCGGCTGTATAGCTGATGAAACCTCGATTTCAGGCGCTGGGTTGCCGCAACCGCTCAAAGCGAAGCCGAGCCCTGCGACGAGTGCGACCAGAGCCGTTCGATTGTTTGATGGAAGCCAGTTCAGAATACCGCCCATGCTATCCTTTCCGCCTCGCGCAGGCACTCACTATTTTGACGATAGAGCAGCCCAGTCGGTTTATATAAACTCGGATTTATAAAAACAGATACGCCGGGAATGCAATCAATAATCCGGCGACATGAGGGAGGGTATGGGAATGCGTAGAATTCAGATGGCGCTGATGGGTAGCACGCTGCTCGCTGGAGCGTTCGGTCCGCAAGCGGTCATGGCTCAGGACAATGAGACGACTGCGACCGATGATGGCCCTGTCATCGTCGTCACCGGACGCCTGCGCGGCGAAGAGGCGCTGCAGGATGTCCCGCTCGCCGTTACAGTCGTGAGCCCGGAACAGCTGCAGGCACAAGGCGCTTTAACGATTGAGGATGTGGAAACGCTTGCTCCCAACCTCATCATTGACCCGGTTGCCGCAGGTCCGGGTGGCGGTGCGATCTCGCTGCGCGGGGTCAGCTTCGAAGATATTGAGAAGAGTTTTGAGCCGACAGTTGGCGTGGTGATCGACGGCGTTTTTATCGGCACGAACACGGCTCAATTGACGAACGCGTTCGACTTTCAACAGGTCGAGGTGCTGCGCGGCCCCCAAGGCACTCTTTTCGGGCGTAACACGATCGGCGGCGTCATCAACATCCAGCGCTCGCGTCCGACTAAGGAATTCGGAGCGCGCGGCGAGGTCACCTTCGGCAATTACGGACGCCGCGAACTCAACGGCGTGCTGAATGTCGGTGACGGCGACGTCTTTGGATTGAAAGTCTTCGGATATGATCGTGAATTCGATGGTTTTTACGACAACGTAACTCTGGGCGTGGACGCTGGGTCAAACTCCAACACCAATATCGGTGCAACCTTGCTGGTGGAGCCTACGTCCGACCTCGAATTTCTCATCACCGCCGAATATTCGGAGATCGGCGGCGACCCGGCTGTTTCATCGCTTTCTCAGGATACCGATGTTCTTTGCATTGCCCTCGGCGCTGTCATTCCCGAGCAGTGTAACCGTGATCTTGAAGACGATCTCTATACCGTGTTCTCCAATGAGCTGGGATCGATCGAGTTCGATGAATTTGCGATTTCGGGCCAAGTCAATTGGGACATTGGCGACCTTCGGCTGACATCGATCACGGCACTGCGCGATTCAGACGAACGCGTCATCCAAGACTTTGACGGATCCTCGATTCCGTTTTTCCAGACAGACCGCGCTCAGGATTATCGCCAGTTCAGTCAGGAACTTCGGCTTGGGGGTGAATTCGCGCCGGGCATCAACGGTGTGGTTGGTCTGTTTTACTTTGAGAACGAATACCAGCTCGACCAGACCACGACCCTGCCCGGCGGGGTTTCGGTCAATCCCATGACCGATCACGAAGTCGAATCCTTCGCGATCTTCGCCGACGCGGACGTCGACCTGACTGACAGGCTGCGATTGAGCCTGGGCGCCCGGTATTCGTGGGATGACAAGGAGTTCACACGGACACTGGCACCGGGGGCGGTGTTCTCCAATGAGGAGAGTTGGGAGGAATTTACGCCGCGCGTGAGCCTCGATTACGACCTGACCGAAGATAATCTGGTCTACGCGTCCTATTCCCGCGGGTATCGCGCAGGCGGCTTCAATGGTCGCGCCAACAGCCCGTCGGCGGTCGCCACATCTTTCGAGCCTGAAACCGTCGACTCTTTTGAGATCGGCTCAAAGAACTCGTTCGCAAATGGCGATTTTATCATCAATTTCGCAGCATTCTATGCAACCTATGACGATAAGCAGGAGGATGTCGTTCAGGCGACTCCGGCGGGATCGGCGAATCCGCAAGAAACCGTGACACTCAACGCGGCGAGCGCTGAGATTAAAGGGCTAGAGGTCGATGTTCGGGCCCAGCTGTTCGAAGGCTTCTCGCTCACCGCTTCTCTTGGCCTGCTTGATGCAGATTACGAGAACTTCTTCATCGACCTGAACCTCGACGGCGATCAGGATCCCGGAGAAGACGCTTCCTCGCGTAGCTTGCGTCGCACCCCAGATGTGACGTTCTCAATTGCGGCGAATTACGAGACCGAGGTATCGCAAAACAGCGAGATCGGGTTGAATGTCCGGTTCAATACGACGAGCTCCTATCAAACGACAATCGTAGCCGCTCCGGGGAATTTCGGAGCCAACGATCCACGCGCGTTGCATCCTGCCACATCGGACCTCTCAGCAGCCCTGACCTACACGTTTTTCACGGGTGATGATTCCGAGATTTATGTGCGAGTGTTTGGGCGCAACCTAACCGATGAGAGAGGCATATCCTCCGCCCTGCCGGTCGCCGGATTGTTTACGTTCGGAACAGGAATTCCGCCGCGGCAGTACGGCGTGTCCGCCGGTTTCAACTTCTAGCGGCTACCGAGCCCAACTGACGTCTCAGCTCTCGAGACGTCACCCCGGGGAGCTGCGTTGCGACGCAGCTCCCTTTTTTCCGACAACTTTCCTGTCGGATCGGCGCTCGCGAAGTTCGTGGCGCTTGGCCTGCGCCTAAACATTGAGAATTCTCTTCGAAGTGAGTCGTCGGCCAAGTGTCTGTTGCGCGCTCAAAATTAGGAAAAGCGGACGGTCCGCAAGCGGCCCAATTCAAGCCAATCTGCGATGTCTGAAATGGGGGTGGAAGCGGACATTGGTCCATGCCGACTTCCACAAGCCTTGACCATCGACGTTTATTTGCTTATTTGCGCATTTATGCAATTAAAGGAAATGGAACAGACGGCCTCTCATGTCAGTGGTCTACTCAGGCTGCTCTCGCATAAAGATCGGTTGATGGCACTTTGCCATCTCGCTCAAGGCGAAATGGCAGCAGGCGCATTGGCCGAGGCGGTGGGAATGAAACCGCCTGCCATGTCGCAACAGCTCGCGATCCTGCGCCGCGAGGGGATCGTCGCTTCGCGCCGTGATGGACAAACGATCTATTACCGGATCGACAACGAAGACGCGGTCGCAATTATGGGATTTCTCTATGAGCGATTCTGCGGCGATGGAGCCAATAGCAACGCCGCTTCTAAAACATCGGTCGAGGAATGTGCATGATGGCCAGCCCTATCGTCACTTCGTTCTTCGATGAGGCCACGAACAATATCAGTCATATCGCCGCTGACCCGGAAACCGGGCGCTGCGCGATCATTGATCCCTTGCTCGATTACGATGCCGCTTCGGGTCGCACCTCGACGGCAAGTGCAGATAAACTGATCGATCATATCCAGTCCCGCGCACTTAATGTCGCTTGGATTATCGATACGCATATCCATGCCGATCACATTTCGGCTGCGCACTACCTCAAAGACAAACTCGGCGGGAAGGTGGCGACCGGCGAGCACATTTCTGAAGTTCAGAAAGTGTTTGGAGACCTCTTCGGTGCGGAAGCCAGCTTTCGCTATGACGGTTCGCAATTTGACCATCTTTTTGTCGATGGCGAGACCTATAAGATCGGCAACATTGCTGCGAGCGCGTTGCACACTCCGGGCCATACGCCAGCTTGCATGACACATGTGATCGGCGATGCGGCATTTGTCGGTGATACGCTTTTCATGCCCGACTACGGTACAGCCCGTTGCGACTTTCCGGGAGGTGACGCCAGCGCGCTCTATCATTCGATCCAACGTATTTTTGCTCTGCCAGATGATACCCGCATCTTTCTCAACCACGACTATTTGCCGCTCGAGCGTAGCGTATTTTGCTGGCAATCAAGCGTCGCACTTCAAAAGCGCGACAATATCCACGTACATGATGGTATTAACGAAGAAGAGTTTGTTACCATGCGCAATGCGCGAGATGTGAAACTTTCAACGCCAAAGCTGATGATCCCTTCGGTGCAGGTGAATATGCGTGCAGGGGAATTTCCTCCACCTGAGGGCAATGGCATTAGCTATCTCAAAGTTCCGGTGGACACGCTATGATGCTGCCCGGATTTCCATATGCGATGCCGGTCGAAGGCTTTGTTGGTGGTTTGCTAATTGGGCTTGCAGCGGCGCTCATGCTGCTGGGTTCCGGTCGGATTGCCGGTATCAGCGGAATTGCTGCGCGAGCCATGATGCTCAGCAAATCGGGTGCAACAATTCCTGCCGCTTGGCTGTTTGTGGTCGGGCTTCTTTTGGGTGCTTTGGTGGTGCATGTGACTGTCGCACCGATTGCCACTGAATTTCCTCCATCGACATGGATGCTGATTGCTGGCGGCTTGATTGTGGGTTTCGGCACACGTCTCGGCAGCGGCTGCACCAGTGGGCACGGCGTGTGCGGCATGGCACGTCTTTCCCCACGTTCGCTTATTGCAACGGCGACTTTGATCGCAAGCGGAACTGCGACGGTCGCTATCGCCAATGTTATAGGTTGGGGGTGGTAATGCGCGAGTTTGTCATCGCATTGGCTTCAGGCACTTTGTTTGGCGGCGGCCTCGCCATATCCGGGATGATGGACCCATCACGTGTGCGCGGTTTTCTCGATATCTTCGGCGCATGGGACCCGACGTTGGCGTTTGTGATGGGCGGAGCGGTCTTGGTTATGGTTGTCGCGTGGGCGGTCCAACGCGGCCTCGCCAAACCATACTTTGCAAGCAACTTTAAACTGCCGGACACTCAGCGCATTGATCGAAAGCTCATTGGTGGTGCCGTCTTGTTTGGCGTTGGATGGGGGCTTGCCGGTTTATGCCCTGGCCCAGCGCTTGGCGCGCTAATCATCGAACCGATTTCTGCTGGGATATTCGTTGCCAGCATGGCGGCAGGCATGACCCTATACCGGCTCTTCACCGCGTGACACAAGCGTCAGCCGAACCCGGTGTTGCACCCAGTACAAAGCCGACCGGCATGCGCCAATTCTTTCCAATCCTCGATTGGGGTCGAGCCTACAACCGCGCAGTCTTCGCGGATGACCTCATGGCGGCCGTGATCGTTACGATTATGTTGATCCCGCAAAGCCTTGCTTACGCATTGCTGGCAGGTTTGCCGCCGGTTGTGGGACTGTATGCCTCTATCGCGCCATTGTTGCTCTATACGATATTTGGAACCAGCCGGACACTTGCGGTTGGACCTGTTGCCGTAATCTCGTTGATGACGGCTTCAGCAGCGGGAGCGGTGGCCGCTCAAGGCACGGCAGAATATCTTGAGGCGGCCGTTACGCTTGCTATGCTATCTGGCGTCATACTGGCGGTGCTCGGCCTAATTCGCGCAGGTTTCCTCGCCAACCTCCTCTCGCACCCTGTAATTAGCGGCTTCATCACGGCATCGGGCATCCTGATCGCTACAAGCCAAGTCAAACACATTCTGGGCGTATCGGCGAACGGTGACAACTGGCCCGGAATGCTAGGATCATTGGCCGCTTCAATTGGCGACACCAACGTTTGGACGCTAGCGATTGGCATTCCAGCGACCTTGTTTCTCTTCTGGGTGCGCAAGGGGGCAAAGTCCGTCTTAGAACGCCTTGGTCTACCAAAGCGTTTGGCCGATATGATCGTCAAGACTGGGCCGATCATTGCTGTTGTCTTCACAATTCTTGCGGTCGTTCTTTTCGATCTCGAAGCCAACGGCGTCGCGGTTGTTGGCGCAATCCCTCAAGGTCTCCCGCCCTTTACAGTGCCAAGCGCTGACCTTTCGCTGATCGAGCAACTCTGGCTGCCTGCCCTCCTGATTTCCATCATCGGTTTCGTCGAGAGTGTTTCGGTCGCTCAAACACTCGCTGCCAAGCGCCGCCAACGCATTTCACCCAATCAGGAACTCATCGGGCTTGGCTCCGCAAACATCGCGAGCGCCTTTTCTGGGGGATACCCAGTTACAGGCGGATTTGCTCGCTCGGCTGTCAATTTCGATGCGGGGGCGCAGACCCCGGCGGCAGGGGCATACACAGCTGGAGGAATTGCCTTAGCGACTGTATTCCTGACACCGCTGCTCTTTCATCTTCCCATCGCGACATTGGCAGCGACGATTATTGTCGCGGTTTTGAGCCTTGTTGATCTCAAGACGCCCGGCCAGCTGTGGCGCTATTCCAAGGCGGATTTCGCGGCGCACTTGACGACTATCCTGATCACTTTACTCGCCGGTGTAGAAGCGGGGGTAATTACTGGAGTGGGAGTCGGCCTCGTCCTCTATCTGTGGCGCGCTAGCAGGCCGCACGCCGCCATCATCGGGCGGGTTCCGGAAACCGAGCATTTCCGCAATGTCGAGCGGTACAAGGTCTTTGCAGTGCCGCATGTGCTTTCGATTCGGATCGATGAAGCGCTGACCTATCTAAATGCCCGCTGGCTTGAAGAATATGTGCTCGAACGTGTCGCTGAAAGGCCTGTGCTGCGCCATGTCATATTGATGTGCAGCGCAGTGAATGAGATTGACGCGTCAGGATTGGAAAGTCTCGAAGCGATCAACCATCGTTTGGGCGATGGTGGGATTGGACTGCATCTTTCAGAAGTGAAAGGTCCGGTCATGGATCGCCTGAAGCGAACTCATTTCGTCAAGCAACTCAACGGCCAGGTCTACCTCACGCAAGACAAGGCATTTATTGAGGTTTCTTCTGATACCGGAGAGCCACCAGAGCCAGTCGATCACTATATGGCACGCGGACTAATCTGATTTGCTGCAATGTCTGCAATTGGGTCGTGAACGGACAGGCTGCTTTCCGATGATCTCGGACCTGAAGCAGACAGTCGGCTTTCGGCCCAGCTCGAGCCACCGGTTGGCGACCAAAGCTGGGGGTGGAAGCGGCCCAACTGCTAATGGGTGGGAAGCGGGCATCGTCCAATCTATGTCCATAGAGCTATGCCCCGGATCGCAATCGGCCTACTACATTTGTCATGCTGAAGTTTTCGATGCCACTAGCGGCCATAGCTCTTCTTTGTGGGTGCAAGAACCAAACCGGCCAGGATTGGCTCGATCCCATATTAGTCAGCGACTATACTGAAAGAGCCGAGCTGACATATGCTTTTCGAGATGCAACCTCTTTTTGCGCTTTTGGCTGTATGCAGATTTGTGCCATGACGCCCGAACCTGAGGTGCACAACAAGCTGGCTGAAGAGAACTTCACCGCGTTCACTGGGCTGCGCGAGCGAGCAAGTGAGAGCGGTCTCTTGCTTGATTTACCGAGGAAACCTGGACCCATCATCATGCCATTGACCCCTCGAGACCTTAGTGAGGACGAAATCGGACCGACGAAACTTGAATGCATAGAGAAGCATCGAGAGCACATCGACGGGATTGAGACCTTGCTGGACAGATTGGCTCCCAAAGAGCCTTAAATGCCTTCCATTGTGGTCTTGATTTTCTGCTAGCTCCGAAGTCCGCAATTGGGTCGTTTGCAGACAGACGGCTTTAGTCTTGTGGCCACCTGGGAGCGGACAGTCAGCAACCGGCCCAGATCGAGCCACGTGATCAAGAACATTGAGACGCCGATTTTCGCGAGCTTTCAGTGCATGCGCTAGCCTACATCTCTCTTGCAATGTCAGGCTAGATTGCTGGTGTCCGCCCGGGACTCCACGCATCCATGTTTCATCCCAATTTCAGCACTAGCATCCGATCAGACCAACCGAGGATGACGATGCACACTATAAAGCAAGCTCTCGCATTGACCGCAGCAGCATCGCTATTTGCATTGCCCGCTGCGGCTCAGGAGCGGCGGCCTCCCAAGCCCAATCTCGCTGAGATGGCGTCGGCAATGGAGGTTTCCGAGGAGGCGTTGGTAGGGTGCCTCCCCAAAAGGCAATCGGGCGAGCGGTCCCGCCCGCCGAAACCTAATTCAGGCGAACTTGCTGCTTGTCTCAAGAAGGCCGGCTTCAGCGTTACCGAAGGCAAGGTAAGCGAGACCCTGGAAGCTTTCAGACCTCAGCGACACCAGCGACAATAGGCTGAGATCCGAGCTATTTCCGGTCATCTATCCAGCAACATGTACACGAGAGCCAGGAGGGACTTATGAAGAGCATCCTCTATGCGGCACTCGCCGTAACGATAGCGATCACGGGCGTCACCTGCGCGGAAGCGCACAATGCGCAGGCTGAGCGTAGCCCTGAGCAGGACCGCCGCCAGCCAGATGGTCAACCAAAGCCGTCGCGAGATCGAAACGCTCCTGCAAGTCAACCGGCCCTCGCAAGCGCGGCTCCGGCAAACAATCGCGCCGGGCGCTCGCACCCCTTCGCCACCGGGAGCCGCTTTTCTCGCGCAAGCGCGCCAAATTATCGCCGTGTGGATCATCGCGAAAGCAGGCGTCTTTCTGCGCCCGCCAAAGGCTGTGTCTGGGTACGAGCGGGGAATGATGCTCTGCTTGTAAGATTGTCCAACAACGTCGTGACACGCGTTGTTTCCAACGTGTTCTAGAAAGCGACTTTTGCTGGCGGATATTGAGCAAGCGAGCTCCGGATTTGAATGGTGGCTACCGCTCGCTTTTTCAGACCACCGCAAAGTGGCCTTGAGGCGCTATTCCAGCAGCGATTCTAGAGGTCCTCAACGAACGGGATAAAGCGGCCAAGTACAATCACACACGACCATGTCACGAGCGATAACCAGGCGACAAGATGAGCTCCGCCCGACAGGCTAGTCGATGCTGTTCCAGTGTCGAGTTGTGGCTTGATTCTGCGAAAGAAATAGATCGAGTTCAGACCCGCGAAACCTATGACAGCCATCTTTATCCAGAACGCGTAGTTCACGAGATACCTCTCTGAATCGCCGACAATGAACAAGAGACCGGTCAGCAAATTGATCGCGAACCCGACCAAGGCAAATCTGACGAACATATCGACTTTATGGATCGGAACGGACGACGCGAAACCGACGATCCGGAGATCGATAATCAGAAGCGATCCGAACAGCAGGCAAAGACCCATAAAGTGGGCCATTTCGAGAATTGGGAACACATATGGGTTACCCATCACAAATGTGCTCAGCGCGCTGCCGTTCAGCGTCTCGATAATCCAGAGCAATGTTGCTTCCATGCTTCGCGCCTTTCGTTCTTCAGGACATGTAGCCGATCAATCGGCCCGCAATGATTGCCGCTATCCAGCTACTGATCGTCACGCCAGCCAGGATCCGATGGTTGCGCGAGATGTGTTCAGAGCGCGCGACGCATACTCGCACGATTTGCCAAGTCAGGATCAGGCTCAAGGCGACCAGAAACAGCTTGGTCCAGAATGCCCAGTTGTAGAACAGCACGGATGCGCTTCCACAGAAAAGTGCAAATCCCGACACGAGATTCAGGATCAGTCCGCCGACCGCAATACGCAAATAGGGGCGCATAGCCGTGACGGGGATGGAAGCGGCAAACCCCAGCACCCGCACGAGTAGCATCAAAGATACACCGACCACTACTGCCATACCTATGGCATGCAGCGAGAGGATGATCGGATAACCCCATATTGTGCTCGACACAATCGTCCCGACAAAAGAGCCTTCGAGCGCCAGCAAGATGCCATCGTCGGACTCTTCCTGTGTCCCCGTGCGTTCGTTCGTCAGATCCTCACACGCATAGGGCGCATAGGCTTCCTGTGTGAAAGCGACCTCATCGGATCCTTCGATCGACCCGGCAAAATAGAGCGGATCGGTCAAGGTGTATTCCCGTCTCAGGACGGTCCCATCCTCGCTTAGCGTAAAGCGCTCAACGACAGTGAGTTCGGTACTGTTCTTCAGTGTCTGAGGTCGCCCTCGTCCGCCTTCAGGACGTGGGGGGCGATCTGACTCGTCCGCGCCCTCAGGCGGCGGCGGCCTGTCGGGGCGCTCAGGGCGCCCGACTGCGTCTTGCGCCTGTCCACTCGACCCACCACGGTCACGAAGGGGCGCACTGATCCAACCTTCGTCAAATCCGGTCGTGGTGACAACCAATGTGTTTCCGACCCACTCGCCTGTGGAGAATCCAGCAAGGCTCGGCACGACGTCTGCAGGTTTCTTCCGGCCATCGAGATGGATCGTCCGGACCAAATCCATGAAGCCATAGGTCAGTACGATTTCGCTGTCTGATTGGCGGATCGAATTGACGTTTTCGTTGAACCACCAATCCATGATGATGTTTGTGGGCAAGCAGTTGAACCTTGGGTTCTGGTCGGCACTTGCGTTAGCAACTGCTGCCTCACCGGCTTCGGTCAAAGTCACTTGAGGCGGCCCACCGCGGCGTTCATCCTCAGAGGATATCGCCCAGTTGCCTTCGAAATTCGGCTTCCCGTCTGGCCGGACGATCTGACGGTCCATAACTTCAATGTCGCCATCGTCGGCAAACACCGTGTCTCGCGTCGCAGTCACCCCGTTGGCAAAGGTGATCTCGTTCATATAACAGGTCGTGGGATCATCACGAGCCGCCGCCCCTTTGACGCTCACCTGGCTGCCGATGACAAACATGTCTTCGGACCAGCCATTGCGCCTTAGGGTGGAGCCGGGAAGCAACTCGCACCGCACATTCGTGATGTTACCGTCGGCGTCTGAGGCGTCGAGGTAAACATAGGCATGCGGGTTCACCAATTTGATCTGAGTGATTTTCCCGGTCGCTTCAAAGCTCTTATCGGTGTCGAATTGACCGCTGACTCCATGATGCGCCGAGGCAGTCAGTGCGAACACCGTCAGCAAGGATGTGAGTACAAAGCCTCGCAATACTTTCATGCTGCCATCCTTCTCGGAGTGCCCGAATTGGTCAGGTGCCCGCCTATCCGCAAGCGACTTAGAGCAATGGCTTATGTCTGGATTGTGGAGGGATTGTGGGCCGATCGCACAAATGGGATGCGCGCTGGGCTCTCCACATTTGCCACACAATTTGAGCTCAATCGGTCTGAGCCGGGCCGATGGCAAGCACGCCAAGCGCACCGATGGAATGTCGATACTAGGCGAAGCCAAAGCCATTCTGAGTCACCGCAAAAAAGCAATGCGGACAGGAGTAAAAGCGAGGGAATTCCTAACGAATGCCGACCACCGAAACTACAGCAAAATACGCGCTTATCATGGCTGGATCGGCTCTTGCACTGGCGGCTTGTACAGGCCCGAGCGGCGGCGGCGGCCGTGCCGGTGGCGGTCCGCCCGGAGGCGGGCAACGAGACGGCAGAGGCGGTGGCCCCAGCGAAGCTATGCTGGCCGCGTGCGAGGCCAAATCTTCCGGCGAAAGCTGCACGGCAGATGGCCAGAGTGGCTCATGTATGGCTCCGCGCTCCAATCTTCCCTTAGCGTGCGTTCCGGAGGGAGGCGGTCCTCTCCAACCGCGTGGGAACCAGGCCGAAGGAAGACCCGTAGGTGGCGCAAGAGCAAGCTCGAACACCGGAACACCGGTGCCTGGCACGCAGGCATACACACTCGGGATATTGTGTGATCACTCGGTCGATACATTCAATGCGCAGCTGCAGCTTCCAAGCCAGGCGATGTGGTCATGCGCAAGGGGGCAACGTCTGCTGACTTCAAACAGTGTCCCTATGCATCGCGTTGGTGAGTTCCCCAACCCGGGCAACCCAAGTCGGATCAGCGCGCAGCCCTACAGCGTTGCAATAACAACCAGCCCGGTCGCATTCAGCGGTCCAGGAGGCCGGGTGAAGGAGCCCGCAGTCGCGCTTAATGGCGTGAAGTTCGACCCCGGCACCGCAGGCCGTTGCCCGGACACAATCAGCGACCCGTCCGAATGCGATCTGGGACGTGGTGACGGTCAATGGTCGATCGAGGCGCTCGGACAGGACGTGTTCGATTTCGGAGAAGATGAAAACAACGCCCACGTCCAGCCGACGGGCCACTATCACTACCATGGCGTTCCCGAAGGTATGCTGACAGGAGCGACAAGACGCGGTGAGACCATGCAACTGATCGGCTGGGCTGCCGACGGTTTCCCGATCTACGCCCGGTATGGCTACGCCGTCGCAAGATCCCCCTTATCCGGCATCAAAGCCATGGCCTCCAGTTATCGTGTAAAGTCGACACCTGATGCAGGCCGACCTTCCATAGAGCTGGTTCCGATGGGCGCCTTCACAAACGACTGGGAGTATGTCGAAGGTTTGGGTGATCTGGATGAATGCAATGGCCGTTTCGCCGCCACTCCGGAGTTTCCGGAGGGGATTTACCACTATTATGCGACGGATACTTTTCCCTTCGTCCAACGCTGCGTGAAAGGGAGTGTTGAGTCCTCTCCGACCACAGAGCAGCGAGGTTCAGGTGGGCGTGAAGGACGGAACCGCGAGCGAAGAGGGCGCGAGAATGGTGGACGTCGCCAGCGGCCCGGTGGTGGATCGTAATGATCCGGGTCTCCACTTTTTTGCTCTGTGCGCTTGCAGCTTTCTCCTCCCAAGCTGCAAGCGCACACCTGCTGCATAAGCAAAACGCGACGATGAAGATTGTCGACAACTCGGCGAACTTCGTAGTCTCCGTGCCGGTCAGTGCGCTGGACGATGTTGATCTCGACAGCGACGGCGTCCTGTCAATCGAGGAACTGGAAGCTGGAACGGACCGGATCATCGCACAATTCAACGAGAGCTTCGAAGTCTATGACGGGGACGTGGCTGGGCAGCAGGCTCTGACACTGGTCACCTCACCGGAAACCCATAACCCAACTTTGCCGACCGATTATGTTGTCGTGATGCAGCGCGTTTTCTTTGATCAGAAGCCCAGTAGTCTGAGAATTTCATTCGACCTCTTCGGGGAGACCTCCGAGGAGCAAACACTGACCTTTCAAGGGACTGAAGGTGAGGATAGCGAAACCGCAATTCTGACGGCGGAGCAAAATGAGCACACGTTCTTTGCGGCTCGTACCGCTGGACTCTCCGGTTCGCCGCGGGAAGTGGCCCAAAAATTAGGAGTGCAGGTCGAAAACTGGGCTTTGCTCGGGGGAATGGTTGCCGCCGCCATCGCCGTATTTAGTCTTTTGCGATTTCGCTGGTCGAGAGCCTGACCTGCAGACTTCGAACTATCGGACACCCTTTGGGTCGAACCGATATCCGCTGCCATAAACCGATACGATCGGCGCTGCTTTGTGGTCCACCGCAGCAATCTTCTTGCGAATGTTCTTGATGTGACTGTCTATGGCCCGATCAGTGGATTCTTCGGATCGTTCGCCCAGCTCATCCAAGAGCAATTCCCTCGAATAGACTACGCCTGGACGCCGCGCGAGGGCGGCGAGTATCCGATATTCCGAGTTTGAAAGGTCGAGCGCGGTCCTCTTCCAGAATATCTGCATAAGATCCCGATCAATGCCAATTAGGTCCTCTTTCGCACCAATTCGCATGCCTTTCGCCCGGCGGATTTGAGCCTTCACACGCGCCATAAGCTCTTTTCCGCTGAAAGGCTTGGTGATGTAGTCATCCGCGCCGCCTTCGAGAGCAAAAACCTTGTCTTCCTCTTCCCGTCTCGCGGAAACCATCATGATGGGGGCTGTGCTGGTGCTCCTTATTGCCCGAGCCAATTCCTGGCCATTACCCGCCGGCAGCATGATATCGAGAATGATCGCATCGGGATTGTCGGCTTTCACCCCATCGATCACGCCTCTCGCGTCGGGAAAACAACGCGTTTCGAACCCCTCCGCCCGCAGGAAATCGCTCACCAAAGCGGCGATCTTCGCATCATCCTCAACGATGAAGACGAGTTCAGCCACTAATCCCGTTCCTCGTGCTGATCGGTCATTCGATCTGGGCGGACCGGTATGGTGGCCGTGATCTTGAGACCGGCCAAAACAGATGGCTGGGCCTGAATTCTCCCGCCATGCGCTTCAACAATCACCGAGCAAACCGACAAACCAAGGCCGCTTCCGCCCAAATTGCGCGATCGCGACTTCTCGGCTCGAAACAGAGGATCAAACAAGCGCCCAAGATTTTCGGGGCTGACACCGGGCGCGCTGTCCTCGACAATCAGTTCGACATCAGGGCCCTTTATCGAAGCGGAGATCTGTATCCTCCCTGGGCTATCGGTATAAGCGCTGGCGTTGGAGATCAGGTTCGCGAGCAGCTGCTCAATTCTCGCTTCGTCCCAAAAGACGACGACCGAGTCCGGCACCTGATTGAGGAGTTCGAGCGAGTGGCCTGCCGCAGCGCATTTATTCGAAAACCGGCGCTCCGCAGCGGCCAGCATGTGACGGACCTTGTTGCGCGCAAAACTGAAACTCGGCTTGGCCATATCGGATATGGCCATGAACTGAAGGTCGTCGACGAGCAGTGACAGCCTGTTGGCCTCTTCGTCGAGCGACCGGATCGCGGCCGGGTCGAGCGGCCTTATCCCATCGGTAAGCGCTTCCAGTTCCCCTTGGAGGACCGTGAGCGGCGTGCGCAGCTCGTGTCCGACCTCTGCGAGCCAAGTCCGCCGTGCCTGTTGAAGACTGCCGAGCGTTTCTGCCATCTGGTTTATGCTTTGCGCCAATGTTGCGATTTCTCCTGCGCCGCGGACCTCGGCCCGCTTCGAGAAATCGCCGTCAGCAGCGCTGCTTGCCACGTCTCCAATATCGGCGAGCAGCGCCGCGCCGCGTCTTGCGATCATGAGCGCTGCAATTGCTGCAAGCGCGAAGATGACGACTACCAGGATTGCGATGCCGGTAAACTGATCGCGCAGGAACTCGGTCTCGATCCCTCTTGGCGACGGACCGATTGGGAGCAACACGGCTTCCCCAACCATCCTCCCTTCATGCATAATCGGACGCCGGACCGCTCCTGTGGTGTTTGGGCGCAATGGAGGGCCGGCCAGTCGTGAGCCATCCGGATCATATATCGACAGCCGCGGAAAAAAACCCGGAGGAGGAAGCGGACCCGGTCGTGTCCCTAAGCCGGGAGGAGGTGGACGCGCCGACGCGCCGGGTCGACCATTGGGTGGAGGCCGCGGCGGAACGTCTGCTTGTCGCCGAGGCTCCGCCCGTGGCCGAGGGTCAGGGATCATAGCGACAACCTGCTGAAGTCCTGCAGCAGGATCGCTCGCGATCAAGCTTTCGGCCTCGGCTACAAACTCATTCAATCGCTGATAGTCGCGGTCTTCAAGGTAGGCGTCAAAGCCGCGACTGAGGCTCCAGGACGTGAGGACCGCCATCGAGAGAGCAGCGATCAGTGCGGACAAAGCCACAAGTAGGAATATCTGATAAAACAGACGCATGCGCGAAGCTATGGAGCCTTCCCCTTCAGAAACTTATCCCAGAAAGGCACTGACATAGCAGACGCTGGGTAGTGGGAAACGATCAAACGAACCAGTGATCCCTATGCTTGTGGCTGTTCTTCACGAAGCAGTTCGATATCGGCAATAAGATTCAGAATCGCGTTGCGAGACAGCCCGTTATAGATCCCCCGTATCATACCGTTCCTGTCCACGAGCAAGATATTCTCCGTGTGCTTGAAATCGCCTTTCGCTTCGCCTTCACCCATGTCTTCGCTGGCGAAATATCCTTCCTTTGCAACAGCGTAGATTCTATCGCGGTCACCCGTGACAAGATCCCATGTCGAACTGTCGACACCTCTCTCATTCGCATAAGCGCGCAGCACGTCGACAGTGTCGATTTCGGGCGTGATGGAATGAGATAGAATGCGCACATCATCCATGCCTGAAATCGCGTCCTGAACGGTCAAAAGACGCTCATTGATTGGCGAACAAATGCCCGGACATGTCGCGAAGAAGAATGTCGCAACGTAGATCGTATCATCGTAGCTCAGCCTCGAAACGGTATCGCCGTCCTGATTGACGAATGTGAACTCTGGGATCCGGTGGAATGCTCGCAAGTCTTCGGAACCGGCCTCCAACCATAAAGGCGTGAAACTTTCGGTGTTGAAATAGGGGAGCGTCTGCCCCGCCTTGTCAGCCATGACCGCGTCAAGAGTCGTGTCATCCGCCTCGACCTCGACCTCGAGATGATCACCCCGATGCGCATGGTCGCCATGATCATGGTTAGAACGACCCAGCTGATCGGGCGAGTCCTTGCAGGCGGAGAAGCTCAGCAGTGCGCTCGCTAATAGGATGGATACGCTCGCGTTCGCCGCTTTCGAGACCCCATTCACGGCACGGGCTCTTTCACTTCCGCGCAGATCTTCGAGTTCCGCAAACCGTAGCTCTTACCGTTTCTGATCTCGAAATTCTCGTACAGCTTACCGTTCTTACGCCATGCCTGCTGCAAGCCTGTGGGGACGCCGTTTTTGTAGAAATGCCGTTTGTATTCCTCACCGGTCTTGTACCAGGCCCAGGCCTCGCCTTCCTGCCGGTCAGCCAAGAACATCGCTCGGGACCGCAGGTTTCTATTCGACCACCAGGTTCGTGAAACTCCTGCACGCAAGCCCTGCTTGAAATGGGTTTCGTAGGCCATCCTTCCGTCGGGGAACCAGATGCGAGATGGCCCATCGCGCAGTCCTTCGACGAAACTGTCAGATTCAGCCAAACGGCCGTCGAGATTGTGCTTTTGAGAGATGCCGGTGAAAGGTCGTCCGTCATACATGCGCAGGCCGTTCGCAGGATTGATCGATATCATTGCGGCATCCACCACCTCGGGCTCCGATCCAACAGCTACCGCCGCAACGCCCGCGACGCTGGCGCAAGACAGCGCCAGTGCCGCAAAAATTGCTCGATTTGTCTTACCGATAGCCATCAGTTCGTGATCGTCGCGGGCGTGCCCTGATAGTCGCCGCCGAAAAGGAGATACCCGTCCTTTCCATTCACGGTCAGATAGACATCGTCTACGATATGATAGTGATAGTGCGGTTCTTCGTTGAACTGGGTTGGACCAACATGTCCGCCCGACGCATCCAGATCTGTGGGAGGGGCGCCCGTGTTCCATTCGTGGCGACCATAGAGCAGGAAGCCATCGGCCAGAATTCCGATCAGATTGCTATCGCCATTTGTGATCGGCGTCGGCTCTGTATGGTAATGGTATGTCTGCGGACCGGTATGTGCGCCGTAATTGTCGAAGCCGGACATGGGGCCCACGCCCAGATCCGTGGGCCCTTCTTGGTCGTTGAAAATCGGGGAGCCGGTAATCATGATCCCGATCGCACCAAGCGACGTCGCCGTGGTTGAGGATGCCCTTTGCGGATTGATCGGCACGGTCAGATTAAAGCGGATGGCGTAGTCATCAATGAAACCCGGTGACATTCGGGACTCGGTGGTTTCGGAGCCGGGCGAGACATAGAGTCCGCTGTCGCCGTTGGGATCCCAATAAGGTGAAACATGGTCTGGCTTCCCCGTCGCTTCGAGCGTGACTGTCCCTGCAGCTTCGTTGTAAACGACCGTAACGTTGTTTCCGAATTGGCTAAAGGCGGCGGGAAGCCCCGATGCGGCGCTGGCGTCCGGGCTGCCGGTGGCCACATTGGAAGCGTCGCTCGTTCCAGCGGAGTTCGTCGCTGTGACCGTGCAGTCGTATTGCATACCGTTTGCGAGCCCCGTGACGTTAATTGGGCTTGATACTGCAGAACTGGCGAAGGAGGAGGCACCGTCCGCACAGGTTGCTTCGTAACTTGTTATGGCAGCGCCACCGTTTGAAGAAGGTGGATCGAAAGCAATCGTTAGAAAGGTGTTGCCGATCGCAATCGACGTAACTTTCGGGGCGTCTGGTACTACAATCGTCGTTGGTCCGCCCGAGGTGCTTCCGCCGGTCCCTGACGAGCTGTCGTCTCCACCGCACGAGGCGAGCGAGAGGGTCAATGCCGCCGTTCCGACAGCAAGTCCGGTTCTCATCTTTCGTCGATCCCACATCGCCTGATCCCTCGTCGTTCGAACACGATCAGGTAATATGGCGAGAAATATGGAAGGAGTATGGAGGCACCTGCAACCGATCTTGCATCGGGCGACTTTCTATTTCACATCACTCGCTATCAATTGTTGCAATTGCTCGGAGACTATTGAACTCGGCTGCCTACAGTATCGGCTGAGAGATAGAATTTCTGCTTACGTATTCACCCAGCCCAAGACCGGACAGGCAGCGAACGACCCAATTGCGGACACTGGCTCAAAAGTGGTTTGCTTCCTTTGCAGAAGCTCTCTGACCGCCACCCCAACCTTTGGGAAATTTCCCCAATTCTTGAGATGCGGTGTCAATTCCCAATTGGGCGACCTTCCGAAAACCGCCAGAATTTCGCCATTTTTCAAGTTTGGCACGCCTGATGCAGAGTGTTTGGCATCAAGCGGAACACCCCGCCAGACACACAAAACGGAGACTCAAAATGACCAACACCGCCAACAACTTCGCCGCTGCCGCCTTCTCGATCATCATCTCGGCAGGCCTCTTCGCTTACGCCATCATCCCGGCCAGCCCGACACTTCTCGCCTAGCCGACACGCAGCTAAATCAGTCTAAGGGCTGAGAGCGGCTGTTCTGCCAACGACCCATTTGCGGACGTTCGTAAACGTTAATTCTTGCTCTCGAAGCGGAAATTCGACTCGGCTGTGAGCGCCATAACCGTCGAGGGGCGCGGTTAGAATTCGAGCCGGATGTGGATGAAGCACGCCGTCGATCATTACGCCTTCTTGGTCGACAAGCTGGGAGAACGCCTTGTTTTCGTGCTTGATGATGGCTGGATCGAGATTTGGGGGATCGTTGCCCCCGTGTAGTTCCACTCTCTTCGGCTCGAGGCAATCAAAGATGTATCTGCATCTTGCCAAGTGAAATTCGGACGTGACCACGGCGTAATTCTCACATCCGCGCGACGCTGTGAATGCGGCTATCATCCGCGCATCTTCCACGGTGTTTGAGCTCAGCAAATCTTCTGCGCCTTCGACTGAAAAAGAATAACCCAATCCTGCTAGATGGCGATGAACGAGCTCACGATGCGGAATTGCAGTAGTGTTGAAATGCTCCCCAAAGCCACCTGTGGCTATAATGCTTGACCGGGGCTTCCGTTCGTGGATTGCAATCGCGCACTCAATCCTTGCAAGCGAAATGTCGGACAACTTCCCTTCATCGGAATTTGGCGAACCGAGTACGAAGATAAATTCCGACACGTGCGAGGCTCGTTCCAGTAGCTTTGATTGCGGCAGCTATTGCAGCAAATAGCTCAAAGGGCGACAGTCACAATACGCCCCCAAATTTAAGACATCGCGCAGCGGCTTGAACTGGGCAGAACACGGACTGTCTGGTTTCGCCGTCAAAATGCAGAAAGCTGTCGTTCGGCTCACGCCCCAATTGCGGACGTTAAAACAGTCTGACTTGTTCAATACCGTCGCCTTCTGCAGTCATCGTGAAAAGCATACCGTCCTCGCCCACAATGATCGGCCCACTGAAACGCTCTTCGGCATCACCCAAGAAGGCTGGGTAGAGGTAGGATAAAGGCAATGGCGGAACTAGGTGAGACAGCACCAACATCTGCGTTCCTGTGATTTCTGCGCTCTCCGCAGCGTCTTCTGGAGTGGCGTGATAATCGACAATGTCGAACATGATCTTCGCGGTATTATTTTGACCGCGCTGTTTCATAGCCTCTTCCATTTCCCCGACAAGCGCAGGCTGAAGTGCTTCATGCACAAGCAGATCAACTCCCTTGCAAACGCGTTCGAGATTAGAAGACTTCGCCGTGTCACCGCTAATGCAAGCTGATCGCCCCTTATAGTCGAAGCGATAGCCAACGGCAGGAGCAACAGGGTCGTGATCGACCGCAAATGCTGTGATCGTAAGACCGTTCCGACTTAGAACTACCGTGTCCTTTTTGTTCAACTCAAAGGGCCGGGCTTCTGCTCCGCCGCCACTTGTTGGAGCGATGGTTTCCCCGTGATGGGCCGTACGATAGGTGTCGTCTATGGCATAGGCTGCATTAAACCCATCGACTAAAACGGCAACGCCGACCGGACCATAGACGGGCAGCGGAGAGGTGTTCGCGCCTCGAACCCAGTGATTGAGCATCAGGGGCCCCAAACCGTCGACGTGGTCAGAGTGAAAATGGGTCAGCAACAACCCGCTCGCTCCAGAAGCGTTCACGCCCATCAGTGAAATATTGCGCGCGCCCCCTTCGCCGATGTCGACGACGTAAATCTGATCGCCTGCGATCACGATATTGCATGGGCCAGCGCGATCAGGATTTGGCATCGGAGACCCTGTCCCGCATAGTCCGACATGGAGTCCGTCTTGAAGGCTCGCAATCGGGTCATTGTCGAGATTTTGATCCACCGCACGCTTAAAGAGGGCCGTCCCGATTTCGGCTTGAAAAACGACAAGTGACGCCACTATCAGCACGGCTAACCCGACGAGCGCAATCGCAGCTTTTTTTAGCACTGGTTTCCCCCAAATTGACCCAAGCATGCGTACGCATTGATTTCTGCTCACAAGCCAAAACCCGTGACATCATTCCGCAGTGAGCGCAAATAGCAGGGCAGCATTTGCTACCGTCCGCTTCCACCCCCACAATCTGTCATGAGACCGTGGCTTGAAATGGGCCGATTGCGGACTGCCTGGTCTCGGATAGGCCCCCTAGAAAAGCGGTCAATCAGCTCCAGTCTGAAACCAGCCTATCAACGTGCAACTTCGACGAGATGCGCTTTCCCTTCGCCAGGACTGACCCGGAAGGAGGTTCCTGTGAACAGCTCGATCAGATCGATAGCGGTGCGTGTGTGCTGGCTGATCTTGACCGTGGTGAACGCCCCACCCCGCGCCAGAGCAAAGGGCAGCAGCAGCTGATCCTGTAAGTAAGGCCCTGCAAATGCGCCGCTCGCCAGATAACCAGCCATCCGTTTCGCCGTGGTCTTGCCGATCTTTTCGGCAGGCACGCCGATCTTACCAAAGCCGGACATAACCTCGGTCACATGCTCGAATTCTGCCGCGATCAACAGCGCGTTGCCCGGCCCTTCATCAGCAGAAAGCTGGCGCGGGACAAAGGATTCTTGGGGCCAGTCGGACAATATCTTTTGCATAGCTGACAGTTCACGGTCGGCAATGTCATGGGGCACGCCCGCAACCACAGCTTCAGCTTTTTGCGAAACCGGTTTGCCGCGATCCACGCATTCGATGGGCCGCAGCGGAGCGGGGTCAAACTCGACCACGATCCGCCCGCCGCCACGTGGGTAAAACCCGTGCCGCTCAAGCGTCGCAGTGATACTCGGTCCCATCTTGGCAATAACTGCAAGGAGCGTTTGCGCGATGAATTCAAACGGAGGCGCAGCCATGGCATGCGTCCCGCCTTCGATCACTACGCGCGAAGGCTTATCCGCCAGCATTAAAGGCACGAGAATTGTCTGAAGCACCAAACACGTGCTGCCTGCAGTGCCCACGGCAAAATGGTATTCGCCTGGCGTGACCGAACCAGGCCGGAAGGTCAGATGATCCGACCCCACGGCCAGCCCGTTAACCTCCGCGCCGCCAATCGCAGCCGCCGCTTCAAGCGCGGTCACGTGCTGACGCATCATGCCCGGCTTGGTTCGCCCGCCACGAATGTTCTCAATAGTGAATGGCTCGCCGGTAATCAGCGAGAGAGCGGCTGAGTACCTGAGTACCTGACCTCCGCCTTCACCTTCCGAGCCGTCGATAGTAATCATTTGTCTTCTCTAATGGATTGGGCGGCGACGTGAAGAGCGCTAGCCCTTCACGCACACCACCTGCTTCAGCGTATGGACGATTTCGACAAGGTCCGCCTGCGCGGCCATGACCTTTTCGATCGGCTTATAGGCCTTGGGCGTTTCATCGATCACGCCTTCGTCCTTCCGGCATTCGACTCCGGCGGTGTCGGCGATATGCTCATCGAGCGTGACCAGCTTTTTCGCTTGGGTCCTGCTCATCACCCGGCCTGCGCCGTGCGAGCAGCTGTCAAAACTGTCCGCGTTGCCAATGCCGCGCACGATGAAGCTTTTTGCGCCCATCGAGCCCGGGATGATGCCCAGCGCGCCTTTCGCTGCCCTCACTGCGCCCTTCCGGGTAACCAGCACGTTTTCGCCAAAGTGGTTTTCCCGCGTCACATAGTTGTGATGGCAGTTCACCGCTTCGCATTCGGCCTCGAACGGCTTGGCGATCTGTGAACGCAACGCATCAAGCGTGTGCATCATCATCACCCGCCGGTTCAGCGCGGCAAAGTCCTGCGCCCATTCGACAGCTTCGATATAATCATCGAAATGTTGCGTCCCTTCCGGGAAATAGGCGAGGTCTTCATCGGGCAGGTTTATGTGCCATTGCCGCATGTCCTTTTTTGCGAGTTCGATGAAGAACCGGCCAATTGCGTTGCCCACGCCGCGCGACCCCGAGTGGAGCATAACCCACACCCGCTGCTCGGTATCGAGGCACAATTCGATGAAGTGGTTGCCCGTGCCCAGCGTGCCCAGGTGAAGAACGTTGTTGGTGTTCTTTAGCCGCGGATAGCGTTCGCACAGCGCATCAAACCGCGCTTTCAGACCGGCCCATGCGTCTATAACCGACGCTGGCGGGTCGCCCCAAGAGCCCTTGTCCCTACGCCGACCGGCAGACCGACCATGCGGCACGGCTGCTTCGATCGCTGACCGGATACCGGCAAGGTTGTCCGGCAGATCGCTCGCCATAAGCGAGGTCCGCGCGGCCATCATGCCGCATCCGATATCGACGCCAACAGCCGCCGGAATCACTGCGCCTTTTGTCGGGATAACTGAGCCAACGGTCGCGCCAATACCAACGTGAACGTCTGGCATCGCAGCCACATGCTTGAAGATGAAAGGCATCTTGGCCGCTTTGGCCATTTGCTCTTTTGCTTTCTCGTCCACGGGAACACCGCGCGTCCAAGACTTGATCGGAGCGCCTCCTTCAACCGGGGTGAATTCGTAAGTTTGTTCCATAGTCCATATTCCTTTGATCAAGCGGGGTTCCCTTATCGGGAGGGCCTTTGGGATGGCTGGCCCATTCCAGCCATCCCGGTTCCGCCGCTTGGTCGGGAGTTCGACTTGCCCGACGCATATGAGATAGCAGGAGGTATGCCAAACCTAGTGAACTGGACTTCATAGAGTTCTAATACATTGTTTTGTAATGGTATTATCGGAACCTGTCGAATGGTACTTGAGTCTGCTACGGCTAAAAACGCTCCTATTGTATAATTTGTTATATGATTTTATAATCGTTCTATGAAGCCACTCACCGTTATCGGATTCCTTGGATCGACTCTCGACGCTGCTAACTGGGGCCCAGAGCGCTGGAATAAATGGCGGCCAACGATCAGCATCTGCATGCAGGAAGACCTGCGTGTCGATCGTTTTGTGTTGATCCACGGGAAGTCTCATCAACGCCTTGCCGACAAGGTCATCGGGGACATTGAGGACATATCGCCAGAGACAGAAGTCGATGAGCGAGTGCTCGGGTTTGACGATCCTTGGGACTTTGAGGAAGTCTATTCGAAATTACTCGATTTTGCTCGGAGCTACCCCTTTGATCCCGAGAACAATAGCTACCTGATCCACATCACCACTGGCACGCACGTTGTGCAGATCTGCATGTTCCTATTGACTGAAGCACGGTTTCTGCCCGGCAAGCTTCTCCAGACGCAGCCACGGCGCGGCGCGCCACAGCCAATCGGCACATGGGCAGCCATCGATCTTGATCTCTCGCGCTACGATTCTATCGCGACACGTTTTGCGGAAACCTCAGCCGAAAGCGCCAGCTTCCTCAAAAGCGGAATTGAAACCCGCAATGTCGCATTCAACCGGATTATCGACGAGATTGAGCAGGTCGCCATGCGCAGCCGCGCACCAATTCTACTGATGGGTCCAACCGGAGCAGGAAAGAGCCAACTCGCCCGCAAGATCTACGAGTTGAAGAAACTGCGCCACCAAGTGAAGGGCTCTTTTGTCGAGGTAAACTGCGCCACGCTGAAAGGTGATAGTGCGATGTCAGCTCTTTTCGGACACAAGAAGGGCGCGTTTACGGGTGCGGCAAGCGAGCGCGCTGGCTTGCTCAAGAGCGCTGATACTGGCGTCTTGTTTCTCGATGAAATTGGTGAACTGGGACTCGACGAGCAAGCCATGATCCTACGGGCTATCGAAGAAGGACGGTTCCTGCCCGTTGGCGCGGATCGCGAGACGACCAGCGACTTTCAGCTCATAGCCGGAACGAACCGCAACCTTGTCGCCGAAGTGGCGGAAGGGCGCTTTCGTGACGACCTGTTTGCGCGTCTCAATCTTTGGACCTTTGCGCTCCCCGGTCTCGCCGAGCGGCGTGAAGACATTGCCCCTAACCTCGAATACGAGCTGGAGCGCTATGCCGAGCGCGAGGGGGATAGGGTTACCTTCAATGCCGAGGCGCGCGCGGCCTATCTCAAATTTGCAGAAGGGCCCGATGCCAATTGGGCTGGCAACTTCCGTGATCTGGCTGCAAGCGTTACTCGCATGGCCACACTGAGTCCAAGCGGAAGAATTGATCGCAAAGCTGTCAATTTTGAGCTGGCCAGATTGCAGTCCCTTTGGGCAGGCGAAACAAGCATAGGGCAGAAATTCGTCGACCTGTCTCAGTTATTGGAAAGCAAAGCACTCAATCAGCTCGATCCGTTCGACCAAGTACAGCTCGAGTTCGTCATCGAGACCTGTCGCAAATCACGCAGCCTTTCAGAAGCAGGACGCTCGCTCTTTGCATGCTCGCGAGCGATGAAGAAATCCACGAATGACGCGGATCGCTTGCGAAAGTACCTCGCGAAGTTCGACCTCATTTGGGATCAAGTAACCGACGAGGATTGACGTCAGCTTTCACCCCCAATAGACTGACATCGGGACAGCATGGGTAGGTCAGCAAAAGCGGACGCTCTCCAGAGACTAATTGCCACCTGACTACCTACACCGCCAACCACCCCCAGCACTGGTCTCTGGTTTCAAGCGCCTGTGCAACCTCCTCAAAGCAGGTGGTCTTGTGTAGATATCCGTAACGGAAGCATCATTCTGGCGCGCTTTTGAGCCGTTTCAACAGCCATCCACGTTGGCCGTCTCTTTGCGTGCGAGCTTCGGTCCGGTTTCCCTGTTCTTGGTCGGAACAGCGTATATGCTCGGCCATAACAGCGACTTTCATTGCCCAGACCAGGGTGCTTTTTTGCAAGACAAGGGAGGCGAGCGTCGCCAAATCCAAGTTCCCGGCGGCTGCTTTGACCAAGCAAGTGGTATTTCGGTTCTCTAATGTATCTCAAGGATGCCACCGCCAGAACTTGATCCCGCATTAGCCTATTGAGCTAGAAGCGAACACGGGCTCCGACGTAGAATTCACGCCCGAGAACGTCTGCCAAGCTGTTCGACAGGTTATAGCTTGAGCCGTTGTCCAGGCCAGTGGGGACGAACGCCCCGAAATTGTCGAAGATGTTGTTCACACCGCCATAGACTTGAAACTGATCATCATCGCCGAAATTGTAGCGCATATAGACCCGGTGGAAATCCTGGTCTCCTACTTTGAAGTAGCGGTCGTCGGTCGGGTTAGCATTCTGCGCGAGATCATCGACCCCGCCGCCCAGATAGGTGACGGTGTAACTCAGGCGGAAACCACCGTTATTGTAACCCACGCGAAGGCGGAACTCGTCTTCACTTTCGCCGATCTCACCCAGCGGCGATGCCGTAATGATGGTGCCGCCGATCCCTTCGAACGAGACCTCCTGCTCGAAGTAGTGAGCGTACCGGAAGTCAATATCGAAACGGCCCGGGATGATCTCCGGTTCAAAGCGATAGAGCAGCTGTGCATCGAACCCGGACACGATCTCGGTATCGAGGTTCTCTTGGAAATTGATTACCTCGGTGATCGCGCCAACACCGTCACGCGTGATGACATCGCAGAACTTATTGTTCGGGAAGTCTTGCGCCGAATAGCACAGCGACACTGTATTCTGCGTCGAAATCGATGTGATCGCGTCTGAGATCTTGATCCGATAATAGTCCGCGACGATAGTAAGTCCCGGGACGAAGCTTGGAGTGAAAGCGAAACCCGCTGTAATCGTATCGGCGGTCTCTTCCTTCACATTCGGGTTGCCGGCATTCGGCCCCTGCGTACCGTTTTGATCGTCAGTAAATGGCTCGCCAAGATTGTCTGGATCGGCAAAAAATGCCTGAATACCAGGCTCGGTCAGGCAGTTTGCGGCAACCACCGCAAGGTCGGCATTCTCCGCACCGTCGCCGACGATTGCCGTGATGCCAGTGCCATCGGGCAGCAAACCTTCGCATGGATCAGACAAGCCATCAGCATCCGGACGCGGAGGCGAGAAAATCTCGGTCAGGTTCGGAGCGCGCTGTGAGCGCGAGTATTGCGCGCGTACGCCAATGTCCTCGTTTATCTTCCAGACGGCGCCAGCGTTGTAGCTGATGATTGTGCCAACAGTGGTGTAGTCGCTGATGCGGCCTGCAAGCTGTACATTGAAACCGTCGAAAACAGGGATGTCTACTTCGGCATAGGCTTCCACCACCTCATAGCTGGCCGCCACAGTCGGGAATGTCGCCAAAGAGGTAATATCGAAATCGCTATCTGGGGCAAAGCCTACCGTGTCGCGCGTTGCGCCATCATTGAGGTCACGAATGCCATTTGCACCCGCGAACAGATCGCCATCGGGGTCGCCGATTGTGTCTTGGCTCTCCCGGCGCCATTCCATACCGGCCGCAAATTTCAGCTCCCCAGCCGGTAGCTCCAGTATTGATCCAGAAACAAACCCGCCAGCGGTGTATTGTTCGCGGGTCTGCTCGCCAAAACCGTTATAGCGAATGTAGTCCGCTGCGGCGTCCGAGATCGTACCTTCGCCAAAGATGTTCAGTGGTACGCAGCCATCTGCTCGGGCATCGGCATCGGCGCATTGGAACCCGCCATTGCCGTCCGCCTCAATGTCGAGGGCGAACCGAGCCTTGAGGAAATTGTATTCGTTCGGATTGTTTTGTTCCTGTTTGAATCGACCGTAGGTGCCAAAAACTTCGTATCGCACTGTATCATTTAGGTCGCCACTCACGTCCGCGATAAGGCGCAACGTCCTACGATCGTTGATCCGCGCCTGATCTCCCAGTTCCACAAGACGACGGTTGAAGCTCACGCTTCCGCTGCGGGTTTCCTCCACCTCAGGCGGAATGAAGGGATGGTCTGCAGCGATGTTTCCAATTGTCGAGCCATCACCAAGCCTGTCGCCATTGTTCAATGTCTCGAAACCGGTGAAGGTCGTAGTATCCACGTCCGAATAGGCACCGGTAAACGAAAACGTAGCGGCGTCCGAAAATTCGAACGACGTCGTCAGAGCAATATTCAAGATTTCACGCTCGGAAAGAACGCTTCGTCCTGGGCGGAAGTTGAACCCATCGAAGTCGGTGTAGAAATCGGATCCGGCTGGCCTGTTGTCGGGGCGCAACGACTGATCGTTGAACCATTGTCCGTTTACGAACCAGGCATCGCCTTCGAAAACACCGCCGGGCGTAGAGCTGCTGAAGCTGGGTAATAAACAATGGCGTTCGGTATCCTCACCAAAGCAGCCTGGGAAGTTGATTTCATCGGTCCATCCATCGCTACCGGTGGATGGGATCGGGTCGTCGAATTCGAGCGCTGCAATGGTAAGTGGCCGCGATGAATCGGCGAACACTGCATTTTCGGTGCGATACTCGACCCCCACCAACGCATAGCCACGTCCACCTGCAAACTCGGTACCGGCCAAAGCGTTAACGCGAAACTCTTCGCCGCCACTTGCCTCAGGGGTTGAGAAACGACCGTCGATCTCGAGACCTGTAAAGTCGTCTTCGAGTATGAAATTGGCGACACCAGCGATAGCGTCGGACCCGTAAACAGCCGACATACCCCCGGTCAGCACTTCAGCGCGTTCGACGAATCCAGCTGGAAGCGTCGACAGGCTGACGCGATCGGAGTTACCGGAATTGGATACCGCGCGCTTGCCATTAATGAGGACGAGGGTCCTATCATCACCGAGCCGGCGCAGGCTGATGGTGGAAAGGCCGCTTGTTTGAATGAGGTTATTCGAGTTTTGCGGAGAAATCGATTCTGACACGCCTGGCAATTGCAGAATGGCCTCGGCCAGGTCGGTGGTGCCTGACTCCTCGATGTCCTGCGCCCCCAGAATCTGAATCGGCACGGCGCTTTCCTCTATCGTCCGCTCAATGCGACTGCCGGTCACAACTATGGAGTTTTGGCCGCTATCGCTGCTCGAAGCAGATTCTGAGACTACCGGATCGACTTCCTGGGCCGCCGCCTGCCCCGAAAGGACCATCGCAAATGCAATTGCCGAGCAACTCGTCGTCGCTTTGAAAGAACGTGCCATCAATATGCTCCCTGTCTGACATTGGTTTGCCAGTCCTGCTGCAGGCCCCGAATTATCGATGCAGCACCCCCACACTCTCTGTCAGCCAGACGAATTCAAATTCGGAATACGCGTAACCTGATACCGAAAACGCAAGATACTGGTTTTGATATATTTTTTCATATAGGGCACTCGCCGTTCGTCGAATGATGCTCCAAATACTACAAATTTGTCAGTTTATTTCGACTGCATTGCCATCAACCAATCTAATGGATGGCAGGCGATCCATCGTTCCATCGCCAGTATCGCAGCATACTTTTGCCCTGGCCTTGGTCGACAGCGCGCGACACAACTCGTCGTCGGAAAAGTGCAGAGCTGTGCAATCGTCTAACGCGAACGCGGGGTAGCTCGCGTTGGCCCCATTCAAATGTCGATGAAGCGCTTCATTGCGATCCTGGCGAACATTGGCATGCACCGAAAGGGAGCCGCGTAGCAACCCAATACCGCGGGTCGGCTCGATGCGTGAACGCACGGAGTCGGTCATGCCCCACTCGAAGAGGATATTTGCGCCAGCACTCGCGCCCGAGACTATGACACCTGACTTGTAAGAGCGCTTCAAAGCTTCATCCGCCTTCCATTCTCGCAAGATCGCTCGCAAGTTTCGCGTCGACCCACCATCTAGGTAGAGCGCATCGACCCCAGCGAAGAGCCTGTCTGGATCACCTTCATCTAGCGCAAAGAAATTCAAGTGGCGCGCTTCAAAACCGGCACGCTGGGCCAAGGCGAAGAAGCGGCTTATATTCTCGCTAGACTCTCCGTTGGCGGCTGCGACAAGGCAAATGACCGGGTTCTTCCTTTTGGTCATCCCAATCAGATAGTTGGCGAGATGGGGCGTCTCCCCAGCCTCAACGAAGAGCGCTGCCGAATTGCTGATTGCGAGGATTTGTCTGGGAGAGTGAGCCATCTGTCGAGACCGGGATTATCCGATGACCACTCGCATCAAATCAGCGGTGAGGATCGCAGCAACAAACATGAACAGAGTCTTCGGTCCGAGACCGATAATCGCTTTCAAGTCGATTGACAGCGTCAGTAAGACAAGTGCCACCGGCAAGAAGTAGTCCTTCGCAGTCGGCCAAAGGTTAGATTTCGACGTGTCGATCAGGCAGGCTGTCAGCATTAACGAAGGCACGAGATAGCAGACCAGTATTAACAGAACGAAGGTATAGGATTTCTGCCAGTCACCTTCGAACTGACGGGTCACTCCCACAAGTAGAAACACCAGAACGAGCAAATCCAAAATGGCGATCTCATCGGCAATCATGGCTTTGGCGTGTCCCCATTGATTGTGTCACATCGCGCTGTGGGCACGCGCCTTCCCACCTCATGTCGATCACGAGCCGTCACGAACCGCAGATCATTCTTGCCAAATCAACGTGCAGTGAATTCCCATCGACACCAAATTCCGATTTCGGTAACGTTGATGCAAAAATTGCAAGGCGTTGAAAGGATGACATTTTGGAGCTCAAATGGCTTGAAGACTTGGCGGCGGTCGCGCGTCTGGGGCACTTTGCGAGAGCTGCGGAAGCCAGATTTGTTACCCAATCAGCGCTGAGCAGGCGGATCAAGGCGCTCGAACAATGGGCGGGCGCAGAATTGGTGGATCGCAGCGAACATCCAATCCGGCTGACCGCAGCCGGGACTGAATTCATGAGCAGCGCAAGCACCATTATCAAGCAAGCTGGCGAGGCACAGGCCGCCGCAGCAAATTATTCGCGGATCAGCGAGCGTGGCATTACCATTGCTTGCCTGCACACGCTTGCACTCAGTTTTCTCCCACGATTAGTGGCAGATCTTCACCGCACAATCCCACCTTTCGAGGCAGCTATCGTCCCCGAAACACGAACCATCGAGGAGTATCTCTTTGCGCTACGGAATGGCACTTCCGACTTCTTTATCTGTTACAACCACGCTTCGATACCGTTTGATGTGGATGTGGATGACTATCCGCGACTGATCATCTCCAGTGACCGCGTGTCACCGTTTGGAGATGCCAACAAATTCTCCTCTATTCTTGAACTGGACTGCGAAGATTCGATCCCGCTACTCGAATATGGACCGACGTCCATCATGTCGCGGGTGCTCCGCAGTGTAATTGAAGGTGCGTCGTTCGAACGCAGGCTCCGCACAGTTTACCGCGCCACTTTAGCTGAAAGCCTCGCAACGGCCGCTCGCGAGGGACTGGGGGTTGCATGGCTGCCCGAAACAATCGCGCAGCACATGCGCGATGATGCGCCCTTGGCGAAAATCTCGGAGGATTTGTCGGCCGAACTCGAGATCGTGATCTTCTGCTCACGGCACAATAAGCGCCCAACGGTCCGAAGGATTTGGAACAGGCTTGAGAGCAAAGTTCTTTAGCGCAGCACATTCCGCCTGCACGAAACTGCATCCAGAATGGCATTTTTGGTTTCTGCAAATAAGACCCTCAAGCCGCCGTTCCGCTTCCGGCCCAATTGTGGACATTGCCTTCTGCTTGGATCGCGAACAAACTCGGCCGTATGCGAGGGAGCGAATGGGACTTTGCGCGCAGGCAGGGTTAGGCTTTGAACAATAGCCATATCATGGCATAGCTTTCGAAAAGTCGTGGAAGCCACAACTTGGACACAAACCTATTGATACTATTTCCGAATTTTGAGGGACGGGTCGAAAATTGCACCAAACGCGAATTACTTTTCACAAGAGAGCCATGGCGGCTGCCGTGGCGATTTTCGCAACCGGTGCGCTGGCTGCGTGCGGTGGAGAAGACGGCAACTCTTCGACACCGGCACCAGTTTCCTCGCCATCGCCAACCCCCACTCCTACTCCTACTCCCACCCCGACACCAACCCCGTCGGGCGCATTGATCGGCATTCCGTACCAGAACGGATTTGCGGGTCAGACCAACAATCTTCAGTACCGGGTCTTTTCGGCAGGAAATTTGATCGAGGTTGGGAATGCGTCTTCCTCGCGCAGCCTTTCGCTTCTGCCGCGTACCGATGAAACGACCTTCGCTTTTCGTTTTGGCGCGCGTCCAAGCGGCAACGGCACCTCGCTAATCGCGGAATACACGGCGGCCGACTTTGCCGGTCGCACCGGTCAGGGGGCGTTCGACAGCTATGAAAAAAGCGAAGGCGGTTACAATTTTCGGACGGGATTGATGCGCCACAATGCGGGCAATCCGTTAGGTCTGTTCGAAAGCGTCACGATCGGCCGGAGCGAAGTCGAGTTTGCCGATGGGACAGGCGGGCGAGAGCGCCGAGTCTACAGCTACTCGGCCTCGGTCCTGAACGGTGATCCGGCATTACCGTCATCGGGCACTGTTACCTATCGCGGGCCGATCATCGGACACGGCTTTGGCAGCAACAGCCGGCGAGCCTATGACTTGTTGGGCACGGTCGAACTGAAGGTCGATTTCGGTGCGCGGATGATTATTGGCACGGTCGATATCGGCGGCTCCGACCGCGAGCAGGCGTTCAACATCGCGTTCGACACTATGAACTTCACATCCGAATTGTTTCAGGACAATGGCAACTGGAGCGGGCGGTTCAGCGATGCCAACGGGGTTGGGGTCGGCCAGATCAAGGGGCAGTTCAACGATGCCGGCGAACTGGAAATGTTCGGTGGGCTGACACTGGACGTTCCCGATCCGAGCAATGCGGCATCGCAGATCGTGGCTTCTTCCGCCTTCATCGCCAAGCAGGACAACTAGCGCGCTGACGCGGGTAAGGCGGGCCGTGTTCCATCCCCAACTCCTTGACGCCCGATTGAAGGTCTTTACTTTTGCCGGCGCGGTACCCTTAACCGAACGGTAGCGGCGGTCGCCCTCTTCTTGGGAATGAGAAATCTGACCTTCCTCGGAGCCTGACAGCCAAGTTGGATTGTGTCTGCTTCCACCCTCAACAATAGACGTTCGATAGCGTATTGAATGCCGCCAAAAGCGGACTGATACGGCGGATGCCTGTTCTGCTGAAAAACAGCCCCTGTTCTGGTGATTAACTGCCCTGTTATTGCCGAATTAATTCCCTGTTCCGTCGAATAACAGGGAAGTGCCCGTTTCCAACACTTCAATCGCTGAAATAGAGGCATAATCTGAGAGGAAAATTGCTGCAACTCCACGAAATTGGCCTGTTTAGAGGCCAAAAAGCGATATTTTCCCTTTTAATTCCCTAATAATAGGGAAGTCGCCTTGGAGACGAGTTCGCGGTGGACTGCGCCATTCACCACCTTTTTCCTTCGAGCATCGATTTCAGTCGTCTCCACTGGAGCGACCGGAATTGTGCCTGCAAGTCCGGGGCTTTGCAGCGTAGCCAACTCGCTACTTCCGGCTTGGAGACCGAGTGACCGACCGAACAGCGGCGTAACTCGGCGAAGTTCTCTCGTTACGGAAAAGTGATCTACTGGCCGAATCTAGTGGCTGGGGACGGGTAAGTTACGAGTTGCGATTAGACTGACAGTATCTCTGTTGGCATGGTTCGCCTCCGGCCGGTAAAGCTACGAGCGACCATTGGTATTGCGCACCGGCTCGCTTGCGGTGATGTGTGTTTACGTTGACATAATCTGCCACTATGGCAAATTTGTCCGGACAAATTCGAAAGGGTCTTCTTATGGCTTCCGATCTGCCTCCACCTTACACCGCGATGACCCGGCACGATATGATGCCGCGAGCCAATCACGATGAAACTGCGCGGTTCAATTTTCTTACCCACTTCAATCGCTATTTGTCCGGTGCAATCGGCGGAGGAAACAAGCTAGCCTATGATAAGCGGGTGTTGCCAGCTTTTCGCGAAACTCACGGCCGCGATCCAGAGCATCGCTATGAAATACGCGATGCGATGAATGAAGACAGTTGGCATCGCAACTGGTCGGCACTGAAACGCAATTCGATGGAAATGCGCCAGCATAACGGTCGGCAGATCGTGCTGCGCCAGCTGGATGAGCTGGATGCGATGGCAGCGAAATTGATTGAGCAGTCCGGAATATTGGAACTGGACCCGTCGGTTGAACAACCGCCCTACCAGACCGCAGTCGACATCCATTGTCAGCCCGGTGGATATCATACCGAAGAACGCGAGAACGACGTCACGGTCGGCGCTAATTACGACGTTGGCTTGTTTGCGACGACGGGCGGGGCGCTGGGCGGATCGAACGACGGCGGCGGTCAGGCGGTCGTGGGCTGGGTCAAGGCAGAGCGCCCCGATTGGCGGCCACGCCGGATCCTTGATATCGGCTGTACCGTCGGACATAACGCTGTGCCAATTGCGCTGGCTTATCCCGATGCCGAAGTGATCGCGATCGACACCGCTGCGGCTTCATTGCGTTATGGCGCGGCGCGAGCAGCGGCGATGGGCGTTAGGAATATCAAATTTGTTCAGGCGTCGGGCGAGGATCTATCACGCTGGGCCGATGGACATTTTGATTGGGTCCAAACGACGATGTTCCTGCATGAATTGTCGTCCAAGGCGATGCCGCGTCTCCTAAAGGAAGCGCACCGTGTTCTTTCACCGGAGGGATTGATCCTCCATGTGGAACAACCGCAATATTCGGACGAAATGCCTTTATTTGAACAGTTTATGCGCGACTGGGATGCATTCAACAACAACGAACCGTTTTGGACCGCGATGCATGGTCAGGATTTGAAACAGGTAATGGCCGACGCCGGTTTCGCGCGAGAAAGTCAATTCGTCGCAGGAGTGCGTGCTGTGGTTGATCCAGAGATATTCCCGCCGTCTCCCGATGACGGTGAAGAAGATTTTGGCCGGGCGGCAATCTGGAACGCATATGGCGCTTGGAAAGATCCTGTAACTTCAATCGAACCGGCAGCAGCAGTATGAGCGGGGCTGATGATGGGCTTGATTGGGTCGCACTTTCGGGAAAACGCGCCAAGGGTAAGCGGCCGGAGTATTTTGACGAACCGGCTCTGGACCGGCTCTATTCGACCGTCTTTGCGTTGGCAGCGGAAGTGTCCGCTCTAAGGGATCGGCAAGATACGATTGAGCGGTTGCTTGAGAAAAATGGCGCATTGAGCCGCGAAGAAATCGAGGCCTATGTGCCCGATCGCCAGGCGGGCGAAGAACGGGGCCTTGCCACGCGCGCTTATATGGGCCGGATCATGCGCGGTTTTCAGCAAGAATTGGAAGCGATGGAAGCGGATGATCAACCGATTATGGACATCGTTGAACGTCTAAAACGAGAATAAGTATCTAATGTTAAATTAGAAAAACAGGGTGAGGGATCGTGGAGTTTCTATATTCGAATGAGTTATCCATCCTTAGGTGGGTGCATATTCTGGCCATGGTCTATTGGCTTGGCGGTGAATGGGGTGTGTTTCAGACCAGCTATCATGTGACCAACCCGGCGCTCTCTCTCGAAGAACGCAAGCGCCACATGGAAACCGCCTACCGGATTGATATTCTGGCGCGCACGGGCATCGTTCTGTTGCTGCCGCTGGGCCTGCATATGGGCAAGATCTACGGCTTTGTCCCGCTGCTCGATGGCGCGGGCGTTTGGCTCATGTGGCTGTTCTTTGCGGTTTGGTTGGCCATGACTTGGACCGCGTTCTTTAAGCGCGAAACCGATATTGGGATTAAAGTAACGCAGCTGGAGGAATGGCTCCGTTACCCGCTGATTGCTGTGATTTTGATCACCAGCTTCATGGCGCTTGGCGGCACCGGGCCGATTGAATCGGGCGAGAACAACCAATGGTACCCGGCGAAAATGGCGCTCTATGCCTTTGCGCTTTGCATCGGGCTGTTCTTAAGGCTTGTCATGCGCCGTTGGACCGCGCGCTTCCGGATACTTGCGATGGGACCCGATGCCGAGCAAGAGGCGGCTTTGGCGCGAGAGATCGGCTGGGCGCGGATCGCCGCGTATATTTATTGGATCACCATCGCATCGGTCTGCTTTCTTGGCGCCGTAAAACCCTTCTGATCGGAATTCACTATGCCTGCCTATATGATCGTCACCGCCGCCATTCATGACCGAGATAAATTCGTGTCCGGATATGGCGCGGCGGCGGCGAAATTAATCGAGCAATTCGGCGGCGAGTATTTGTTGCGCGGGCCCGGTGCGGAATGTCTTGAAGGTGACTTTGGCGATGGGGCGAGCATGGTCATCTCCAAATGGCCGGACCGTGATGCGGTAAAGGCATTTTGGAACAGCCCCGAATATGCCGAGGCGAAGAAGCTACGCGAAGGGCTAGCCGATGTTCAGGTCTTGGTGATCGACGGGCCTGAGCTTTCCGCGTAACTCAGCCGATATGACCAACCGCAATCCCGACCCTGCGCTTTATGCGGGCGACCTTTTTGGCGAAATTTATCAGGCAGAGCGGCAAAAAGCCCCTGTGCGCGTCACGATTTCGGCGCTGTTTCCCGGGATTGCAACGACCCTGATCGTCGGGTTTGCGGCGCTGTGGTTGGCGCAGCAATATGGCTTTCCGGCGATCCTTGCGGGGCTATTACTGGGTTTGGCGCTTCATTTCCTATCCGAACATCCCGCGCTCGGCGAGGGCCTCGATTTCGTATCGCGTCATTTCCTGCGCATCGGGATCGTGCTGCTTGGTTTGCAGGTTTCGTTGGCACAGATTGCGCAAGTGGGCTGGGCCGCATTTGCGGGGCTCATCGCGATTATGACGGCGGCTTTTGGTGCAGGTTTGCTGGGCGCCAAGCTTGCAGGCCAAGGGCGCTATGCCGGGACGCTGGCTGGCGGAGCGACTGCGATTTGCGGAGCGTCGGCGGCGCTCGCGCTCTACGGAGTTATCGGACAACACCGGCTGGATCAGGCACGCTTTACGCTGACTTTGGTGGGCGTCGCTTTGGCGAGTGCGCTTGCTCTAACCCTCTATCCCGCGATTGCGGCCACGTTGAACCTGTCTGACAATCAGGCGGGCTATCTCATCGGCTCTTCAATTCACGATGTCGCTCAGGCGATTGGCGGGGGGTATGCGGTGTCCGATGCAGCAGGGGTGCAAGCGACCGTTATCAAGCTGGCGCGAGTCGCGCTGCTGGCACCAATTGTCGCGCTGGTGGCTTTGTGGCTGGGGCAGGCGGGCGGCAATGACAAGAAATCAGGGCCAATTTGGCGGCGACTGTCGGTCCCGTGGTTTATTCTCGGGTTTTTGGCCTTGGTCGCCTTTAGCAGCTCAATCGCGGTTCCGCCCGTGGTGGCAGAGCAAGGATTGGAGCTGTCGAAATTCCTCCTGTTGCTCGCAGTTACTGCGACGGCGATGCGGTCGCGTCTTGCGGTTTTGATTGAAGCGGGGTGGCGGCCATTTGTGCCCGTTTTCGCCGCGACTATCGCTTCTTTTGCGATGGCGCTGACGATCACAGTGACTGTGATTGACTGACCGAAATTGTCTCAGTGACCGGACCGAGGCAAAGCGGTCGTTGCCTTCAATTCTTCCATGGAAAAGCTGGCGGTGACATCGGCCAGATCGGGCACGCGCCGGATTAATTCCTGATAGATACGGTCATAGCCGCCAATATCCGAAACGCGCAGTTTGAGCAGATAATCAATGTCGCCGGCCATCCGGTGACACTCCATAATTTCATCCATCCCGGCAATCGCGCTGTCGAACGCCGCCAGCCATTCGGCGTCGTGGCGGCGCGTGCGGACGGTGACAAAGACGCATGTGGCCGCGCCGACTTTGGCCGGATTAAGCAGGGCAACCCGGCCCGCAATCACGCCGCTTTCTTCCATGCGTTTTATCCGCCGCCAACACGGATTAACCGACAGGCCCACTGCATCGGCCACCGTCTGGATAGAGGTGGAGCAGTCGCGTTGAAGCAGCTTGAGGATTGCCCAATCTTTGGAGTCAAGTTCTACTAAATCGTTCATTCGCGGGAATATATCCCAAAATACCCGAGAATACGAGCATATTTGGGAAGTTTTGTGTTGAGTTTGGCGCTATATTGAAAGCCGACTTTTAACGATGACGGACATACAATCACCATGCCCCATAATGTGTGCCGAAAAGCCTTTACGGACCATCCCGCCTCTGTTGGGGAGACCTATTTTGAGCATCTCACACACGCATCAGGCTTTGGTCTGCGGATGATCGCGGGCGGGGTCGCCTGCATACTGCACGGACTGTTCCCGTTTCTGTTTGCAAAGACTGGCAGCCGCCAAATCACGACCTTGCATGGCCGCATGGTTACGCATCGCAGCAAACTACCCGAACCGATCGATTTCGTGATCTAGGCGAGGATGAGGCGGTTAATTCAGGATCTGGTTTAGCTCAATCAGGATGCCATCAGGGTCGAAGAAATTGCACCCCATCACTCGGATATCCGGCCCGCCATCGCGCCCCGGATAGGTTTGCAAGCGCGCTTCGGCGGTAAAGGTCACGCCCGGCACAGACTTCGCCGCTTCGCAGCGCCCCTCAACATCATCCGTGTTCAATACAATGACCACATCACCCGGCCCCATCCGTTTGGGATAATCCTCTGCCGGAATGGCGGGCTCCACCCACTCCATCAGGCCGATCCATCCGACCCACGGATCGTTGGAATTGAGCAGAACCAGCCGAGCGGTCGCACCCGGCTCACCCGCAGGCAAAGCCACGCCGGATGTCGTGACGGTGGTGTCGTAATTCACTTCCAGCCCGATGACGTCGCGGTACAGCATCAGCGATTTGTCCAGATCGCGTACGATGATCGTGGCCCGGCGAACATCTGTCGGCAGGCGCTCTTCGGGTGCGTTCACTCCGGCGGCCTGAGGATTGCTCGAAGCCGTTGGCGCCGTCTCATTGCCGACCGCGACTACACATCCGCTCAAGAATACAGGCGCGGCAACTATCGCCAACATAGCGGCGGTGTTTTTCCAGATTGTCACTCGGTCTCTCCCACTGCGCCTGCCTGTAGCAACACGTCCATTTTCGTTTCATCGTATCCCAACGCGCTAAGAACTGCGCGCATATCGCGGCCCGGTTTCGGCAGGTTCTGCGGCCCGCCAATACGCTGACCATTCATCTCCAACGGGATAGTGGGCAGACGAACCTGAGTGCCGTTGTCGAGCGTCACATCCTCCAGACCGCCTTCGGCTAAATGCGGGTCATCGAACATGTCCTGAGGCCTCCCGATGGGCGCAAACGGCAGTCCGCTTCCGTCGAGTTTTGCGATTACATCAGCGCAGGTCATCGCCCTGATCAACTCGCGGATGACGGGCATGATCCGATCGCGCGCATCCACCCGCGCGTTGTTTTCCCGCAAGGTTTCATCGGCCCACAATTCATCGAGCCCGAACAAAGCGCAGAATTTCTGCCACAGCGCGTCAGTGACGACGCCAATGAAAACGGGATCATCCTTCGTCTCAAACACATCATAAATCGCCCAAGCGGAAATACGCGCGGGCATCGGCGCGGCGGGCGCGCCGGTCACCGCATATTGTGCCATATGTTGTCCGACCAAATAGATGGTGGTTTCGAATAGGCTGGCGGAGACTTTCTGGCCGCGCCCTGTTCGGTGGCGCTCCTCTAGCGCGGCGAGCACCCCGATCACGCCGAACATGCCGCCGGTTACGTCTATAACACTGGCGCCTGCGCGCAATGGCCTGCCCGGAGGACCGGTCATATAAGCGAGCCCGCCCATCATTTGCGCAACCTCATCCAGTGCGGTGCGCTCTTCGTAAGGGCCGGGCAGAAAGCCTTTTTCGCTGCAATAAATCAGCCGCTTGTTGTTCGCCGCACAGGCTTCGTAACCAAGTCCCAGACGGTCTAGCGCGCCCGGTCGAAAGTTCTCAATCAGGACATCTGCGCCCCCGATCAAGTCTTTGGCAACCGCCAACCCTTCTGCGTCTTTCAGGTTGAGGCAGATCGATTGTTTGCCGCGGTTGTACATCGGGAAGTACCCCGATCCGGAACCTTTTAGGCGCCGGGTCCGGTCCCCGCCAATTGGTTCAACCCGAACAACTTCCGCGCCCAGTCCGGCAAGGATGTGGCCCACGGTCGGCCCCATGACCATATGTGTAAACTCGACGACTTTGATACCCGCAAGTGGTGTGGGAGAGGTCATGTTGCGCTCCTCACAGCCCGCTCGGCCCGCTCGGCATAGTCGAGCATCGGTCCCGCATCGGGCGTAAAGCCATATATCGGCTCCCCCGGAAGCGCCTCTTCCAAAATGCTGCGGACGTTGAGCAGCGCATCGAGGTCGATCCCCGTGTTCAACCCCATGCAATTGAGCATCAGAACAAGGTCTTCGGTAACCAAATTGCCGCTCGCCCCCGGTGCGAAGGGACAGCCGCCCAATCCGCCAAGCGAGGCGTCGAAGGTGGTGATCCCTTCCTCCAATCCGGCGACAACATTGGCGAGGCCCAGCCCGCGCGTATTGTGTAGATGAAGCGTGGTGAGCATGTCGTCGCCCACCGCCGCTTTCACTTTGCGCGTGAGGCGGCGGACCTGCGCGGGGTCCGCATAGCCGGTCGTGTCGGACAGGCTGAATTCCTGAGCGCCCGCTTCCGCGGCTTGAACGGCTAGGCGCACGACTTGATCTTCGGCAACTGCGCCTTCCATTGTGCAACCGAACGCGGTTGAGAGGCCAACGGCAAAATGCACGCCGTGCTCGCGGGCAATTTTGGCGGATGCGGTGATTTCGGCGAGCATGGCCTTGTGGTCCTTGCGCACATTCTTGATCGAATGTGTCTCGCTCATGGAAAACGGGATGCTCATACCGTCCACGCCCGCTTGAGCAGCAAACTCTGCGCCCTTCGCATTGGGCACCAATGTGACCACGTTTAGCCCCGCTATCCCCTTTGCAAAGGCGACGAGCTCAGCCGTGTCAGCCATTTGCGGGAGCAATTTGGGCGGGACAAAGCTGCCGACTTCGATCTCCTTAACTCCGGCGGCGGCTTCTGCGGCGATCCAGCGCTTCTTTGCATCCAGCGGCATGATCCGGTCGATGGATTGCAGACCATCTCGCGGGCCAACTTCGGAAATGAGGATGTCGCTCATGCTTGTGCCTCCAGATAGATCCATGGCCGCTCAGTGCGGTCGGATTTGATCCAATCTTTGATCGCGTCACTTTGATCCAGCGTGAAGTCAATCGCATCCAGCCCCTGCGCAAGCATCTGTTTGGCTTCCCGATCTATCGCAAAGGCATGGCTTTCGCCCCCGGCTGATACAGTTTGTTCGGCAAGGTCGATCATAAGCCGTTCACCCGCCAGCCGTTCCAACACTGGCCGGGGTAGGGTGATGGGGAGCAGAAAGTTGCGAATGCAATTGTCATGAAAAATGGGCGCAAAACTCTCCGCCAGCACCGCCCGTACACCGAATTCCGCGAGCGCCCAGACGGCGTGTTCGCGGCTCGATCCGCATCCAAAATTGGCCCCTGCGACCAAGATTTGCGCCCGGGCAAATTTCGGCTGATTGAGTGCGAAATCCGGGTCCAGGGTGCGCGCATCGACGTTCGTATACCGCCACGGCGCGAACAGTCCCTCTGCCAGCCCGGTGCGTCCCGTGGAGCGCATTTCGCGGCTGGGAATGATCGCATCGGTGTCGACATTATCCATCAGCGCGCCCGGATTTAGCGGCGCGGCGACGCTGGTGAGGGGTTGCGGAAATGCAATCATGCAAATTCTCTTGGGTCGGCAATCATGCCCGAAATAGCGCTGGCCGCAACGGTTTCGGGGGAGGCGATGTGGGTGCGGATGCCGGGGCCCTGCCGTCCTTCGAAATTGCGATTGGTGGAGGATATGACCCGCGCTCCTTCGGGAAACCCTTCACCGCCTGCGTAAAAGCACAAGGAACACCCGCTCATCCGCCATTCAAACCCGGACGCTTCGAAAATCGCGTCCAACCCTTCGGCTTCGGCTTCGCGCTTCACAGCCATCGATCCGGGGACGGCTAAAGCGGTTTCGATAGAGGGAGCAATGCGGCGACCTTTCAGAATCCCGGCTGCGCGGCGAAGGTCGGACAGGCGCGCATTGGTGCAACTGCCGATAAAGGCGGCGTTGAGCGGTGTTCCGGCGATGGGGGTGCCGGGGGACAGGCCGATGTAATCATGCGCGCGCTGCGGTCCGCTGGGAACGGCAGCGTCGATGGGGATAGTGTGTGCTGGGCTTGTGCCCCAGCTGACCATCGGCGCGATTGTGCTGGCGTCGATGGTAATTTCACGGTCGAATTGCGCGTCGTCGTCGCTGATCAGTCCGTCCCAATAAAGATCGTCAAAGTGGGCCGGTGCGTATGGGCGACCGGCGAGATAATCGAACGCTTTCGCATCAGGCGCGATCAGGCCGGTCATCGCGCTAAACTCGGTTGCCATATTGCACAGGGTCATGCGCCCTTCCATGTCCAGGGCGCGAACGGCCTCGCCTGCGAATTCTACGACATGTCCCGCGCCGCCACCTGCTCCGTGACGCGCGATCAGAGTGAGCGCCATGTCTTTCGCGGTCACATGCGGCGATAGCGCCCCGTCAAATTGCACGCGCATGACCTTTGGCCGGGCGATCCGCAAAGTGCCAGTCACCATCGCATGCTCGGCTTCGCTGCTGCCAATGCCCCATGCCAACGCGCCGAATGCTCCTTGTGTGCAGGTGTGACTGTCGGGCGCGACCAGCGTCGATCCAGGTAGGACGATGCCCTGTTCTGGAGATATGACATGAACGATCCCCTGATCCCGGTCGTTGACGTCGAACAGGGTGATCCCGGCGGTTTTGCAGGCTGTGCGCGTCTCTGTGATGAACCCTTCGCCGCCTTGCATCAACGTGCCGTCTTTGCGCCCAATGCGGGTATCGACGATGTGGTCCATGACGGCGAAAACCCGCGCAGGATCGAGCACCACTCGCCCCATTTCGGCCATGCGGCTCAGCGCTGCTGCGCCGGTGCGTTCGTGCAGGAATACGCGGTCGATGGCGATCAGAGCGGTGCCACCGCCGCCAGCATTCACGACGACATGCGAGTCCCAGATCTTGTCAAAAAGCGTACGGGACATAGGCTTTGGGTCAGGCCGAAGCCTTCATCTCCTCGTCGATGCTGCGCCAATCTTTGGTCACGAATGTTTCCTGAATCGCGGTGCGCGTTTCCAACATTCCATTCCTGATCCAATGCCAAGTGCGGCAGCGGCTCTGGCCATCATCGGAAATCTGTATTTGCTCGTAGAGATACAGTGATGGATCTCCCGTCCGTTGCCAATACAGCATCATCGTGCGGTTGTATTCGTCGAGTGGGACTTCGGCGGCCCAGCCCTGAATGAGGCTATTGTCCCACCAAATGCGGCCATCGCGGTAAGTCGCGGGAAATTCGCGGATTTCGGTCTTTCCATCGGGCCAAGTGTAATGGTTGGTCTGATTATAGGGAATGTCGTCGCGGCCTGTCATGCGGCACAGCAGGCGGCTGGCATGTTCATCGATCTTTTCATTTTGAGCGTTGAAATAGGTGTAAGTTCCGTCCCAGACCCCTTCGTGGCGGGCAAGCAGCGGCATTGCTTTGGAAAACTCGGCGTAGGTCGTCATAAAGGGGCTCCGTTGAGTGCCATTAGTATGTGATGCCACCGCCGTGCAGCATCGCCAGCGCGGATGCGGGCGAGCGCTTTCGTATGGAGCGCGGCGGGTTCGAGGCGTGCGGGGTCGAGCGGAATAGCGTTCGCCGCGCCTGCTTCGTACCACGGCTCAAAGAAAGCCTCCGCACGGGCAACGGACCATGCGCGGCCAAGATATTGTCCAAAGCGGTCGGGCGTCATATCGGGGTAGAGGGTGATAGGATCGCCTTCCGGGGTGGCGGGCCAATTGATCGTTTCAGCGCCGAGCATCCCGGCGGCGGTTTCAATTGCGCCCTTTATATCGGCAAAATCGGAGGATTGACCGTGGCCGGGTATGTCGATGGCGACTTCTCCGGGCCCCGGATTTGACATCTCTGCCGCCGGGCCGTGCAACGTCAATGCGCCGCCTCGCGTGCCTTTCCAATGGATCAGGCCGCTCTCTTCGCCGGTCTCGACAGATAGCCATCCCGTGTCTGTATCCTCGGCGAGCGGCGGGCACGCTGCGTCGTCCGCGTGTGTTTTCAGGAATGCGAGGCTGGCGGCTTGATGATCGGCAGGGGTGGACACTTTCTCCGCGCGCCAGCCAGCAGGCATCTCGCCCAGCCGATCAATATGCGCCTGTAATGGATCACCATCATAAGCGGTGATCAAACATGGCGGAACATCGGCATTGGCGAGCGGAATATCGCGCGGCGCGCGCAGCACCGCACCGTAGCCCGCTTGGTAAGCCGCGCCCGCGTCGAGCATCTCAGAGACAGCTTGAGAAACGCGCGAAATGTCAGCATGAGCCACTGACAATCGCGCTTCTTCTCGGGTGTCGAACCATGGGAAAACCCAGCTTTGTTCTAGCATCCGGTTCCATAGCCAAGTGAGATGTTCGCCGAAGTCGCTTGGCTGAAATTCAGGGAGGTAATCTTCTCCAAAGATGCGCATTTCTTCCGCATTCCAGATTGCATAGCCGCCCACCGCCAAACAGCTGAAACGATGAGGCTGGCGCTTTAAGGCGGTGACGCAAATGATCCCGCCGGAATGAAACCCGTAAGCGGGGCATTGGGCAATACCAAGTGCATCGAGGAATTCGCAAAGCGCGTCGGCAAAGTCGGCGATTTCTGGCTTTTCGCCTGCGAATTCTAGCAATGGGTCCGATTGGCCAAAGCCGGGCGTATCGGGAGCGATGCAGGTGAAGTGTTCGCCCCATTGCTGCATCAACGCCGTGTATTCGGCGCTGGAACGCGGGCTTTGATGCACCATGAGCAGCGCAGGCCCATTGCCGCAGCGGCGATAATGGACGCGGCGGGCAGCCTTTTCATTATGGGTCGGAATAGTCAGGAGATGGCGCGTAATTGGTTTCAAGAATTTGTCCGGACAAATTTAGCTCGACAAGCTTCTAAGCGCCATTATTGTGCCGTGTCAAAGGCGGAAACGTTGGAGATACAAATTCAATGCGAAATCTGAAAGGGACACAATGCCGGAGCTGATCGGGACCCAGATGGTAGAGGATGGGCGGACCGCGCGCCAAATTTTCGAAGATGTGATGGGCAATCCAGCGCGCAAGAAGTTTGGCTTTGGCGAGAAACTGGCGATTGTTAATGTGGATGTTCAGCAATCCTATACTCGCACGGATTTGTTTAAGACCGCCTATGAGACGGATCCGCACCAGATCGATTATATCAACCGCATCAGTGAATTGGCGCGGGCCAAGGATATGCCGGTTATTTGGAGCCGGGTGGCGTATAAGGATGATGCGGGCGATGCCGGTGTATGGGGCACCCGCACCGACACTGAAGATTCGCTGCAGAACATCAAATATGGATCGGCTCGCCACGAATTTGACCCGCGCTGCGACATTAACGCAGACGATCTGCAATTCACCAAACGTATGCCGAGTGTCTTTTTCGAAACGCCGCTGGCAAGCTATTTGACCTTCCACCGGGTTGATACGGTCGTCATCACCGGCGGCAGCACATCAGGATGCGTACGCGCCACAGCAGTCGACGCGCTCAGCTATGGATACCGCGCGATTGTACCCATCGAAACCTGCGCGGATAAGCATGAAAGCTATCACTTCGCCAACCTGACCGACCTTCAACTGAAATATGCCGATGTCGAGCCGGTTCAGGTGGTGATCGACTGGTTGGAGGCGCGTTAAATCATGCGTGAGGGTGCCCCCGATCCTGAACTTTACGAGTATCATCCCTACACAAGCCGACCTAAGATTACGTGGCCAGGGGGTAAGACCTGTGCGGTGTGGGTTGCGCCCAATCTCGAATATTATGAGATTGATCCCCCAATCCATCCCAAGCGTAGTCCGTGGCCGCATCCCGCTCCAAGCGTCGTGGGATACTCGCACCGCGACCATTCCAATCGCGTCAGCCATTGGCGCATGGCAGAGGTTATGTCGCGCCACGGTTTCCCCGGATCGGTCAGCCTGTCTGTCGCCCTATGCCAGCACCATCCCGAAGTGGTTGCGGACGCCAATGCGCGTGGCTGGGAGTTTTTTAGCCATGGGATATACAACACCCGCTATTCCTACGACATTACGGAAGCTCAAGAGCGCGCGATCATCGAAGATTCGATCCGCACGGTGGAGGATGCAACGGGTCAACGCATACGCGGCTGGCTCGCCCCTGCATTGACGCATACACCGCGCACGCTCGATCTGATCGCGGAATACGGGATGGATTACACCTGTGACCTGTATCACGATGATCAGGTTCAAGATGTGAAGGTCAATCCGAAGGGTGGCGGGGGCCAGCTAGCCTCGATCCCCTACAGCTTAGAGGTAAACGACCACTACGGTTTCTTCGTCTACAATATGTCGGGCCGCGAATATGCCGACACTCTGGTCCGCCAATACGAAAGGCTGGCGGCAGAAGGCGAGAATTCGGGCACGGTGATGTGCATCCCTTTGCACGCCTATCTGATCGGCCAGCCGCATCGGATAGGCCCATTTGAAGAGGCGCTGGAGCACATCGCGAAAGATGGCCGCGCTTGGATCGCGCGGGCGGGCGAGATTGTGGACAGTTGGAGGGCGCAACAATGAGCACTCTTCCTGACAGCTACACTCAATATCCAAACCGGCGCGAGGGGTATGATCACGGCCTTTATGAATGGTCCAACATTCATAACCGCAAGCCTATCAAATGGCCGGGTGAAAAACCCATCGCGGTCTGGCTCTGCGTTAGCCTTGAATGGTTTCCCATTACGCCCAGCGGTCCGTTCAAAGCGCCCGGTCATATGGTCACCCCCTATCCCGATTATCGGCATTACACATCGCGCGATTACGGCAATCGGGTGGGCGTTTGGCGGATGCTCGATGCCTTTGCCGATGCGGGCGTAAAGGCTAGCTTTGCCGCGAATGCTGCGATTGCCGAACGCTATCCTGAGCTCATAGAAGCGATCCAGTCCGCCGGGCACGAGATCATCGCCCATTCCACCGATATGAACGGAACAATCGATGCGACCCTTGGCGAGGAGACCGAGCGGGCATTGGTGGCTGACGCCATGCATCGGATGGAGGCGGCGACCGGCGTTCGGCCGAAAGGTTGGCTCTCAATTGCGCGACAGCAGAGTTTTCACACGCTCGATATTTTGAAGGACGAAGGGCTGACCTATTGCTGCGATTGGGTGAATGATGAATTACCCTATCGTTTCAACAATGGCTTGATTGATCTGCCGCTGAACCATGAGCTTTCCGATCGCACGATCATCACCGTTCAGCAGAAAAGCGCCGATAGCTGGCTAGAAAGCATGCACGATGCGGCGGATTGGCTGACGAAAGAAGCGGCTGGTGCGGGTTCCGGCCGGATGCTTCCGATCCATCTCACGCCGTATATTATGGGCCTGCCTTATCGCATTGGAGCGTTGGAGGCTCTGCTCTCCAACTTCGCCAAACGCGACGAGGTTTGGTTTGCGCGCGGAGACGAGATTGTCGCTGCTTGGGAGGACCAAGAATGAACGCTACACCGGCAATCACGATGAAGGCCAACAATCCGCGCACCGGCGAAGCAGATTACGAGTTTGCCGTAAGCTCTCCAGGTGACATCGCCGCAGAGGCCGTGCGCCTACGCGCTGCGCAACCGGCGTGGGAGGCAATGGGACCAGAAGGTCGCGCCGAAGTTCTGCTGCGCCTCGCTGATGCCATCGAAGCCGCTGCCCCCTCCATTGCCGCGGCGTTGACTGTCGATACCGGACGCGGTGCTGTTTCCTGGATCGAAGTGCAGGGCTGTGTTAGCAATATCCGGGGCTGGGCGGCGCGCGGACCCGCTTTGTTTGCCGGTCTGGAACGCGGCCCTAAGCCGTCGGCGACGCCGGGGATTGAGATTGTTACAGAATACTCCGCGCACGTTTTGTTCGGTGCGATTGCCCCTTGGAATTTCCCCGTAATCCTTAGCCATATTGACGCCATTCCTGCTCTGATGGCGGGCAGTGCAGCGCTGGTAAAACCGTCTGAGGTTACGCCGCGCTTTGTCGAACCCATGCGCGCCGTCTTGGCGCAAGTCCCCGAATTGCCGCTCTCTTATGTCATGGGTGGGGCAGAGGCCGGGCAGGCCATGATCGAACACGTCGACTATGTGTGTTTTACCGGGTCGACCAGCACGGGCCGCAAAGTTGCCGAGGCTGCCGCCGGCCAATTGATCCCGGCCAATTTGGAGCTGGGCGGGAAAGACCCGATGATCATCACCGCCAGCGCCGATCCCGAATGGGCGGCAGGCGTGGCCCTGCGATCCAGCATCGTGGCCACTGGCCAAGCGTGTCAGTCAATCGAGCGGATTTATGTTGCGCGGGAGATAGCGGAGCTATTTATGACCGCTCTGATCGGCGCAGCGAGCGAGGTTAAGTTGACCTATCCCGATCCGAATGATGGGCACCTAGGCCCCTTCATCTTCCCATCGCAGGCCGACAAAGTTGCGGATCATATCGCTGATGCAAGGTCCAAAGGTGCGGACGTTATCTGTGGCGGGGAAATCGAAGAATTGGGCGGCGGCAGATATCTGCGCCCCACGGTCATAACCGGCGTCACACATGACATGGCGATCATGCGCGAAGAGACGTTTGGGCCGGTGCTTCCCGTGACGATTTTCGACGATCTGGACGTCGCCATCGCACAGGCGAATTATACCGAATACGGCCTTTCTGCCGCCGTGCTTGCCGGATCGCTTGATGAGGCGGCAGGCATCGCAGGTCGCCTCGATGCGGGCGCGATTTCTCTGCAAGACGGCGCGTTGACCAGCATGGTCGGCGACGCGACGAACCAATCACGCAAAGCATCGGGCCTCGGCCCCAGCCGTATGGGTGATAGCGGGATGCTGAGATATTTGCGCGAACAGGCGCATATTCGCCAAACGGGAGCGCCTCTGCCGATTGATGCCTTTGCTGAGGGCCAAGGCTAGTGGGTAACCGTGCGGATTTACAAGCGGTCATGCCCGCCATGCTCGATCATGATGGGTGGTGGGACGGTTGGTATCGGCACTTTGATATAGGCGGCAATCTGATCGACGCCCACCGGGTTAAGACCCACTGCGAATTCCCGGACAGCGGCGACTGGCACTATGTTCAGCACAATTGGCTCAGTTGGGATGACGGGCAAGAGGCTCTCTACGAATTCGGCGGTAAGCTCGATGGCGATATCATCCGTTGGGAAACAGAACGGTTCCGCGGATATGGCTGGCAAACGGCGGAAGAGACGCTGATGTTAAAGCTCGACCGGCTGGATGAACCGGGCGCTTATTATATCGAAATGATCACAATCGCGCCCGATGGCCAAAGCCGCACGCGCACTTGGCAATGGTTCAAGGATGGAAAGCCTTGGAAACGCACATTATGCGATGAACGAAGGATCGAAGCGTCATGATTTCACCCGCGGTTTTTGCGACTCTCAGTTTGCTATTGCAAGGTGCAAGCGGCGACCTCCCCGCTAGCAACGCACCGCCGCCGCCCGCATCCACATGCGATGCGCCTGTCTATATGGTGATTGAAGGGCAGACCATCGACCGTGAGCGGATGGGCCAATATGGAGCCGCAATTGCGGCCAGCGAAATCTATCAGGAGCTAGGCGGATACTACGTCACAATGCCGCGTCCACTCGAAGTGTTTGAGGGCGATCTTGCACCCGGTTACGTCAACCTCACCGTGCGGTTCCCATGCATCGAAAACGCCCGCGCGTTTTGGAACAGCCGGATATATCAGGACGAGATTATCCAAATTCGCCAAGATCCGACCAGCGCCGGCGATTACACGGTTAGCATTTATGCCGAGGCACCCTTGCGCGAAGATATGGTAGGCCGCGTGGGTGACGCTCGGTTCACGCATGATTTTTCGAACCCGGATGTGCCGCAGCTGGATGTTCCGGTTGTTGGTCCAGAGGCAAATTCTATAAGCGGAGGAGACACACCATGACGGTTGAACTTCAACACCCGATGAAGGCGCAATCAACGCCTGACGAGGTCGCACGCAGCCGCTTTACCTCTGGTATGCGCAGCTTGATCCTCAACGATCTGGCCGCTGATATGCGCTCTGCCTATGATCGCAGAGCGGCGCCTGCGTTCAAAAAAGAACACGGCCGCGATCCGGAAACCAGCAGAGAAGCGCATCAGGCGTTGCGCGGTGATCCAGCGTTCAACATCTATTCTACAATGCGGGTGCAGGCGCAAAAAATGGTCTGGGCCAGCGTGGCGGATGGTGTCGAGCGCGAGTCTGGACGGCTGGCGGCGGAAGCTGAAAAAGCCGATGGCGAAGGGTCGTTGATGCTTGATCCGTCGCTCGAAGTGCCCAAGAATGTTCACGCTATCGACGTCCATTTGATGCCGGGCAGCTATACGCGCGGCGACGATAGTCTTGAGGCGGGCGCGGTGTATGATCGGGGTCTCGCGGTGTTTTCGATGGGCCTGATGGGGGCGAACCTCGACGATATCGGTCTTTCGATGAGCCAGTATATCAAGCGTCGCTATCCCGATTTCGCGCCGAAACGGATCCTAGATACAGGCTGCACCATTGGCCACAATACGCTGCCTTGGAAGCAGGCATATCCGGATGCAGAAGTGGTCGCGATTGATGCCGCTCCCGGCCCGCTCGCCTATGGATCGGCACGCGCAAAGATGCAGGGGCAGGCGGTCGCGTTTCAGCAGATGTGCGCCGACGATTTGGCGTTTGAAAGCGAGAGTTTCGATGTCGTCTGGTCGAGCATGTTTCTACATGAGCTGTCCAAAAAGCAGCGGGCAAAGGCGTTTGAAGAGGCGTACCGCGTCCTGAAACCCGGCGGCTTGGTGGTGCACATGGAATTGCCGCCGAATGAGCAGATGAGCGCATTTGACGGGTTCTATCTCGACTGGGACGGCTATTATAACAATGAGCCCTATTACAAAGGGTACCGTGACGAAGTGCCTCGCGAATTGTGTTCGCGTGGGGGATTCGACGATGCGGAGTTCTTCGACTTCGTCGTTCCCTCGATTGGCATTTACGGCGATCAGGCCGTCGCAGATGCGGCCCAAGGTGATAGCTCAGAAGGGGTTGGCCAGAAAACCACCGGACGGCTTGCCGAAGGTGTGATGTGGTATGGGTTTGGGGCTTTCAAGAAATGAGCGAGGAAACTCCAAATCTGGCAGACGCCGCGCCCAACCTTTATGATGAGCAAGGCAATCCGCGCTTTTTCGCTGATCCCGGCATGGATCGCTTCGTCGCAGTGGTCATGAATCTTGCCCAGGAAGTTTGGGTGCAGGAGGAACGCCTGCTTGCTCTCGAAGAAGCGAAATCAGGTGGTGCCAGTGATAAAGAGGCGAAGGTGAAAGAATTCATCGACCGCGTCTTTGCTCCGATCCGGGAGGCGTGACGATGAAAGCCTGGGAAATTGGAACGCGTGGTCCGGAGTACGGCGGAGTGGACAGCCTGCGTCAGGTGGAGCGTGATGATCCCGTCGCTGGCCCCGGCGACATTTTGGTCCGGGTCACCGCTGCTGGCCTCAATTACCGCGATCTGATGATCCTGCGCGGGCATTATGGCTCAGACCTACCCGAGAGCCGCATTCCTCTCACCGATGGCGTGGGTGTAGTGGAGGCCGTCGGTGCAGGTGTCAGCGGATTTGCGATTGGCGACCGAGTGGTGGCAGCGAATTTCGTCGATTGGGACCCCGAAACCGGGTTTGGGTTCCATGTCTTTGGACGCGATATTGGCGTTACGATGGATGGCTGGCTAGCGGAGAAGATTGTCCTGCCCGCGAAAGCTACGATCAAATTGCCGGACAACATTAGCGACGAAACCGCGGCAACGCTTGCCGTGGCGGCGGGCACTGTTTGGCATGCGATGGTCGATTTTGGCGGAGCCGGTGCGGGCAAGTTGGTGCTCGCCCAAGGGACGGGAGGTGTGTCCGTTTTTGCACTTTCGCTGGCCAAGGCGATGGGCGCGCAGTTTGCGATCACGTCGTCAAGCGAGGAAAAATTGGTCAAGGCGCGCGCGATGGGCGCGGATTACACCGTCAATTACCGCGACCGGCCCGATTGGGGGGCGGCTTTGCTAGAATTGACCGGTGGGCGCGGTGCGGATGTGGTGGTCGACACCATCGGCTTTGGCGAATTTGAGCAGACCATCGCCGCAACCGGTGTGGAAGGGCGCATCGGCACAGTCGGCGCATTGTCCGGATCGCCGCAAGACCCAGCGACTTTTGGCCAAGGTGCGATTTTGGGCAAGAACATTACGATCAAAGGGATTACCAGTGGCCATCGCGGCATGTTTGAAGAGGCGCTGAAAGTGATGGCGGAAAAAGGTGTCGAAACGCTCGTGGAAAGCACGTTTGCGTTTGACGATGCGAAATCGGCCTATGCCCATCTCGAAAGCGGGTCGCATATGGGCAAGGTGATGATCCGGGTCGCTGCTTAAGTAAACTCAGACGTGGGGTCGAATTCCATCATCTCGCGGTTGTTCACTGGCGCGCCAGCGAGCGCGAAATTGTCCGGGTCGATGCTTTGAGTGATCTCCCCCTGCACCTTTGATGCGTGGTGCACCTCAGCAGTGCGCGGAATGCGGCGCGCTTCATATTCGGCGAAGGCGGCGCTGGGCGTCTCGTGACCAGCGATCATCTGCGCCAGCACATAGCCATCTTCCACTGCCATCGCCGCGCCCATCCCTAGGAATGGCAGCATCGCATGTGCAGCATCGCCCAGCATGGTTACGCGGCCTTCCGACCAGCTTGCCAAAGGCACACGGTCATAGAGACCCCATTTGATGATGTTCCCCGCTTCGCCAATGAGGCCGATGACATCATCATGCCAGCCTGCAAATGCGCCGCGCAATTCGTCGAGGGACGCCTTCGTTGACCACCCCTCCGGTACTTCCTCGCCCGTCTCAACCAGAGCCGCGCCGTTCACGATCCTGCCCTGCGCCATAGTGTAGCGGTTAAAGGTGCGCTGCGGCCCGATAAGAATTGCACTGCGGCCTAACCCCATAAAGCGGGCCGCGCGGTCCATCGGTACGAGGAAACGATAGGCGACATGTCCCGTAAAGCGCGGCGCGTCACCCGCCACCATTTGCGCCCGAACCGCCGAGCGCACGCCGTCAGCGCCGATGATGACCGGGGCAGTGACACTTTCACCCCCCCTGAAATGCGCTGTTGCATCGCTCGCGGATTGATCAAACCGCGTCAATCGGTTCCCATTGTGTGTACGTCCGCCCAGACGCTCCAACTCGGCCAGCAACACTTTTTGCAAATCGGCTCGGTAGATGTGGCGGATGATATTGGCTTCACCATCATCGCCTAGCCCGTCGCCTTGATCCAATCCGCCGAGCAATATTTCGCCGGAGGCGTAGTGAAGGAAAGGAAGGTTGCCCGCTGGGCACGCTTTGGCGGACACTTTGCTTTGTATGCCCAGAGCGCGAAAGACATGCTGAGCACCAAGACCTAAGGTCAGGCCCGCGCCCGTTTCCTCGATCCGGTCTGCGGCTTCGTAAATGTCGACGGCAATACCGCGCTGGCGGAGTGCGATGGCACAGGTCAATCCGCCCAAGCCAGCTCCAATGATTGCTGCGTGATTCATTATGCGTGGCGAGCCGTCATCAGCGGTCCAGCTCAACCAGCTCGTATCGGTTCATCATATATCCGTCGATTGAACCATAGACGAGAATGGAATCATCATCCGCCGTCACCCACATATCAAAATCTGGATGCCGCGTGCCGCCCATGCCATCGTCGCTATCATCGACATAGCGGTAATGGTGGCATGCAAAGGTGCCGGCCTCGACGGTTTTCTCCTCCTTGCCGACATATTCCATCGTCATTTCGAGATTGGCGATTTGCGGCGGTGTTGCACCGCGGTGGTCGGGAGAGGGGAGGAAGAACCGCAAACGTCGGCGGTGCGGGCCTTTGCTCAAATCCATCAACCGAGTGGTGAAACCGTCGCCGACAACCGGATGCGTGCCGAATGCGTCGAACTCGCCCGCCTCGCGCGTCTCAGAATTGCGGCCAATTGATGGGCCAAAGCTCTCGCAGGTTATCTGGTTCGCCGCCGCATCATAAGCCATCCATCCCGAACCCAGGAATTCATCGCCGAGCGTCAAATGCACCAGCACGTTTTGCGGCATTCGGTCTGGGCCCCAATGGCAGGTGATGTTCCGCAGCACCGTAGGGTCTGGTTCCTCGATCTCACACTGCGCGCTCATGATGACAGAGCCGTCGGCATGGTGCGAGAAATTAAACCATTCGCGCCCGCGTTCCTGCCCTTTCAATTCGGGTTTGGCAGAGCTGTAGCGGATTTTTCCGCGAACATTCCGGTGCATCATCAGATTACTCCTGCATTGATCAAGCGCTCGATCACTTCAGCTTGTGCGCGGCGGAAATAATCGCGGTCTGGGATGGCGGGTGCGCCGTCTGTTACCATTCCGTTTGGCCCGCGAAATGGATCGGCGGCGGCGGCATAGGCCTCCGCAAAAAGAGCGGGGCGTTGGCGCGCGAGATAATTGGTCATCGCCGGTGTGTGCCGCGCCTCCCGCGCCGCAGAGAGGTCAATGGGGGCAAAGGCGGTGAAGGTTTCGCCGTCGCCTGATTGCGCGATCACGCGGCCCTTCCAATCGACGATTTGGCTGTTCCCCTCAGCGCTGGATAGCGGCATCGCGGTGCCCGAAATTCCGGCTGTGTTGGAGGAGACGACATAAGCGAGGTTTTCAAACGCCCGCGCTTGTTTGGCGATATCTTTGTTGGTTGCAATCGGTGAACCGACCTCGCTGGAGGAATGGCAGAACACCTCCGCCCCGCGCAATGCCAAGGCCCGCGCGATTTCGGGATAGAGGATTTCTTCGCTGGCGATGGCCGCAAGATTGCCGATTTCGGTTCGGGCGACGGGGAACACCCCCTCCAAGCCATATTTGTCCAGATACGCCTCCCACACATCATGCGGGCTGGGCGCGAACATGGATAAGAGCCGACGATAACGCAGGACCACATCGCCGGATGGAGCGACGATGAAACACGTCTGGAAATAGAAGTCGGGAAACGCCTCGTCCGTCTCATAAGCATTACCCGCCAGGAACATGCCGAGCCGCTGTGCGACGGTGCCGAGAGCTTCGTATTCGGGGCCGTCCGCATCCCAGCCCACGCGCGCTGCAAAATCTGGGATCGAAATGCGACCGGGATAGGAGGTGAAGAGATATTCAGGCAGCACGACCAGCTTCACCGGCTTGCCAGAATATTGCGCGACAAAGATCGAGCTCGTGCGGATTTGCCCCTCTATCTCGGCGATATGTTCCAGCATTGCTGCGCGCGCTGAGGCGGAGTCAGGCAGCCGTTCGAGCGACCTAGCAGTCAGCTGGATGGCCATTGCGCTGTATGTCGAAGTCTCGGTCACATTGTCTTCCTGTTTGGAATTCTGCCCAGCGGCGAGCGGGTTGTGTGTGGTGAGCGCTGCGGCCAATCCCGCCGCTCCGGTCCCCAAAATCGTGTTTCTGCGGTCGAACTCAATCGGCATTTACAGGCCCAGTGATCCGGGGTTCATAAGGTTATTCGGATCAACCTGGCGCTTGAGGGCGCGCAGAATGTCCCAGCCGACCAAATCATGGCTTTCCTTAAGTGGATATGTGCGCGCGATTTGCAGATGGATCGCGCCCATGTCGCGGAAAATCGCAATCACCTGTTCTCGCAGTGTGTCGACCAAGGCATTGGCTGCGGGGTTGTCGGGCTGCGCGGTTAGTTTCGCCATATGGTCCGTCTCCACCGCGTCCTTGTGCAGCGGGTTATGCTGACCGGGCCAGAAGAGAACGGGCTCTATCAAGCATGAACTGCGCCCGGTTGCGGCGATCAAAGCGCCCGTTTCAACGTTCAGCCGCTCCATTTCGGCGGCGTTTTTCGCCCAGAGCGCTTGGAGCCGTTCCCACCCTTCGATCAGTTTGGAATGCGGCAAGAACCCATGCACCGGCACCCAGCGTTCGCCGTTAGGGCCAAGCATCGAGTTGGGCGGGGGAAATGGGTTAGAGCGCAGGATTTTCGGGATCGAATTCTCTACCACAGTGCCGCCATGTTTGACCGCAATGGCGTCAATCTGGGCAATGTCGGCATCGACAGCGCCTTGATGCCTGCCCTCTGCGACACAGTGCAGGCTGAACGGCACATCATCCAGGAACGACCGGCCCGCCACCGCGACCTTTGCGCCTTCCTTGAGTGCCTTTAATATCCCGCCCGATTTGGCCTGATTCTTGACCATATTGCTCAGCTGCTTTGCATCTTTTAGCAAAGTCTCGCGTTTCATACGCTGCGCTTGGAGGAAGGGGTCGAAGGCGAAACTTTCCGCTGCAAGTTCAGCGCGGGCAATGTCGCTCATCGCGCCAAGCAGAGCATTGTGCGTATCAAAACTATAGCTGCCGTAAGCGAAGGCGGTGGCTTCTCGAACCAGTTTGAGCGTGACGCGGGCTTTGACGCCCAATGCCCCGCAATCGGCCGCGAACAAGCCTGTAAGGTCTGGGCCAAATGGACGGAAAAATTCTGAGCCGGTGGATAGGAGAGTGCCATCGGCAAGCACCACATCGAAGCTGATCGCGCTGTCGACCGCGCTGCCATTGCGCGCACCCCAAAACAGCCCGTTTTGGCTCATGCCGCCGCCAACACTAGCGCGGATGCCCGACAATGTGCCCCATGCCAGCGCGCGCAGGCCGAGCGGTTTAAGTTCGCGGTAGAGTTTGTCCCAGCTGCACCCGGCTTCGACTGTTACAGTCATGTCGGTTTCGTTGATATCGATTATGGCATCGAGGGCGAGCGTATCGACCAGAATGAATGCGCCACCATCATAGAGATAGCCGCCGGTATAGCTCATCCCGCCCCCGCGCGGGATCACGGCAATCCCTGCTTTGGTCGCCGCGCCAACCCCTGCGGCCAATTCTTGGACGCTGGATGGGCGAAACACCGCAAGCGGTTCATCGCCGCGCGACAGCACATCATGGCTGTGCAGCGCAAGCGCATCTGCACCTGTTTCCAAGGAAGCTTCGTTTACAGCAGCGCGAAGTGAAGCGAGGGAGTTGTCAGAGGCAAGTGTTGCCATCACGCGGGCTCCATATCAGAGTTTGGCTGGGCGGGGCTGCTGGCTTCGACTTCAGGGAAGCTTTGCGGATACCGTCCCAAGAGCAGCAATAGCGCGCCCCCGCCGATGAACATGAAGATAGAGATTTGGAGGATCGAATCGTAGCTACCCGTGCGGTCAAAGACCTGCGCGTAAACGACTGGGGAAGCGGCGCTAAACAGGCCGAACGGCATGTAAAGCATGCCGTAAATCTTGCCGTAATTGGCCATCCCGAAATATCGCCCAGTGAGATACGCGATCAGATCGCTTTCCGCCCCAGCGGCAAAGCCCAGCAGGAAACCCGCTAGCGCCGCAAACCCAAACGGCATCGTATCGCCGAGCAGTAACCAAGCAGAAATGGCCGGGAGGCACAGCAGCGGAAAGGCGACAAAACCCTGCCAAAACCGGTCGAGTAATGCGCCGGTGATCAACCGACCTGCAAAAATACCAATGCCCAGGATGCCCATCACTGTCGCGGCAGTCTCCACGTCCACCCCGCGCAGGCGCAGCATGGTCGGCATATTGATAAATGCCCCGCCAAATGCCCCCGCGATCAACGCGATCGACACCCAGATCAGCCAGAAACGATAGTTCGTCAACGCAGAGCCCAACGTTACGCCAGTTAGATTGCCGGTATCGCTCTTGATTGCTTTCGGGCGTTCGTCAGGCCGAGGCTCACGGAACAAGAAAAACGCGACGATCAGTGCTGCGATGGGGAATGTTCCGACCACCGCAAACATTGTGCGCCAGCCATAGGCGCCGATAATTTCAACCGCGACGCGCGGTACGATCATCGCGGCAAGGCTGGTCCCCATCAGCAGAATACCCAGAGCAAGGCCGCGGTTTTTGTAGAACCACAGATTGATCGCGCGGCTCCATGTCACCGGGGTCGACCCGATCCCGACAAAGCCAACAACCACCCAAAAGCCATAATAGATGTAAAGCGTCTGCGGCTCATTCGCGGTCGGCGTCAGGGAAATTGCCGCAAAAGCTGCGCCGAAAGCGGCGAGCGACCACAGCGCGACAGGGCGAACACCAAACCGGTCCGCCATCCATCCGAACACTGGCGCAAGTAAACTGGCCAGAACACCGAAGATCGTGATCGGTAAGAGGATTTGCGTCTGGCTCCACCCAAATTCGGCCTGCAATGGTTCGGCAGTAAAGCCAATGACATTGAAAGGGATCGGCGAAGCGCCACACATCACTCCCAACACCCCGGCCAGCAGGATAGCCCAACCTTTGGAAAACTCGCCCGAGCCGCTTTCCTCGTGTGTTTCCGTTTCGGCCCCGTCGGTGTTCATCCGGTTTCTCCTGTGCCTCTATTGGGCATGATAAGTTCTAACTCGCATCGCTGCGATCAGCAAAGTGTCCCGCTGCCTCAAGCGCGATTGTCGCTACGCCTTTGGGATCAGTGATCATCGCATCATGCCCGGTTGCAAGCTCGACATAGCGCCATTCCGGATCGCCGGAAGCTTGGGCAGCGATGTAAGGGAACTGGGTTTGAGCAAGCACGGGATTTACACAATGAACGTATGTGCGGGGCAAGCCCGCGGGGCCACCATTTCGCAATTCAATCGGGTCGAGCCATGTCTTAAGCGGGTGCGGCGTCAGACGCTGTGACACCCAATCGTGCAGCGGATGATCGACCGGAATACCTAGCAAGGTCGCAGGAAATGGCGCCATCCCGATGCCATCGGAAGCAAGGCTTCTGATCGCCGCTTCTGTGCCGCTGATAGCTTCTGCCGGGCGCGGAGCTCCGTATGAGATCATGCTCTCGCCGTTCTTCGGCAGCGCCGCATCGAGATAGACGATATGGGCAATGCGGCTTTTGATCGCGTCCGCAATGCCGGTGATCACCATGCCACCGTAAGAATGGCCGACAAGGACGCAATCATTGATCTCGCGCGCATCCATAAAGGACAAGGCATCCGCAATATGAGTGTCCAGACCAATTGCCGCGTCGAGCTCATCGGCCCTGTCGCCAAGGCCGGGCAGGGTTGGTGTATGAACACGATAGCCTGCTTCTTCGAGCAAAGGCCGGACCGGATCCCAGCACCAACCGCCGTGCCATGCGCCGTGAAATAGCACGATGTCCCGAACGCGATTACGGGCGCGCGCCATTGGCTGTGCAACACATCCGGGCAGGACCGCAGCCGCAGTCAAACCTGATGCAGTCGCTAAAATACCGCGCCGGTTCGCTTGGGTGAAAGTCCGGTTAGTTCGCATCGTAGAACTCGGTTATGCTGCCATCCCAATCGCGCACCGCGATAAAGTCGAAAGAGTCTTGCCTCTCGTCAGCCCCTAGTCCCTCAACCGGAACACTGAGCGCTGAATAGGCGAAAGCCAGCCCGTTGCGCTCCAACATTGCGCGATATTCGTCCCACCGCGAGACCGGATAGCGAACCGAAATTATTCCGAAATTTGGCGGCGAGGCAATGCGCGAGAAATCGCGGCCCTTAAACCCTTCAAACTGCATGACCTCGATCCGGCCTGTCTCGCCGGGCAGCGCAGGCTGCGCGACCGCCGCGCGGCGGATCAATTCAGTCGCCAGATTGGCGGGAACTGAGAAATTGTTTGGTCGCGGCTCTGGATCGGCAAAGGGCGCATCGAACAGCACCTTAAAACCCAGCAGGTCGCGGTAAAATGCGAGGCTAGTCGGTTGGTCCCTCACCATCCGCATGGTGTTGAATGCTTGGCTAAGCTGGCCGACGGGAAAGGCGTCGAACGGTGGTGCCTCGCGTTCATACAGCGCATAATTGACGCCGTGCGGCCCGGTTATGACGACATTGATGAGGTCGGAACCGCCAAAGCTGAAGCGATAAGGCTGGCTTTCGGCCCACCATCCGTGCGCAATCGCGGCGTCAAAAGCGGCCTGCGCATCTTCGCTGCGTAGCATAATCGAAAAGATACCGCCGGTGTCCCATGGCCGCGCAGCCAACCGGATAGGCTGCTGATTTTCTGCGCCGTCAAATCGGACAAAGCGAATGCAGCCAGTGTCTGCTTGGGGTGCGCACAGTTTTCGGAAATGTCCGCTGACGTTTTCAGGCAGCGCCCAGTAATCCAGTTCGCCCTGGGACATTTCGCCTTCTGCGACGGTTTGCCATCCGCCGTGTCCAGTAAGCCACGCCGAACTTTGATCAAGGTCGGCGACGCTGATGACAGCCTCTGTCCACGGCTCCACGCCGTGATCCGAAGCGGATAATGCGAACCCAGGAAAGAAGGCAGCGGCGGCGGCGCAAACCACCGCCGCCGCTGCAAGTCTAGGCATTAGAAGTCGAATTTGGCCCGAACCGTCCAAGTGCGCGGAGGGTTAAGATAGCTAAAGTTCGCAAGCGCCGATTCCACCGCTTCTTCGTCAAAGCAGTTCTTGCACTCTGCGATGAGCGACCAACCGGCCACATTGGTTAGGGTGAGCGAGGCGTTGAGGATCCAGCGATCTTCGCTGAACGAACCCGATGCAGGGACAATGGGATTGCCCAGCCCTTGCGTGTTGGTCGGGAAGACCGTCCCGCTCGGACCCGTCACAGCTTGATCAAACAGGGTCAGCTCGCTGGTCCCTACTTCGCTGTCGCTGCGCCAATTCGCATTGATCGATGGGATCAATGAAAAGTCACCAAATTCCGCCTCGTAGCTGGCGCCTAACGCGACCGTGAACTCCGGTGTCCGAACTGGTTCGGCCAATGATCCATCCGGGGCGACAATGCCCACACCGCATGCCGGGGCGTTGTCTGCGCCCGTGGTGTTGGGAAGTTGGCCCGCCGCAAGTTGCGTCAGACAGTTCGCCTGCTGCGCTGCGACCGATTGGACACCAAATTCATCAAGCGCCGGGGCATTGGCGTCGATGTTGTATTCATCGTCCTGATACCCGATTGCCGCGAAGAGATTTAGCCCATCGACCGGAACTGTCGTGATTTCAATTTCGACACCTTTGTTTTCATAATCGGCGAAATTGCGCGTGATGAAAGCAAGCGATCCGTCGTCCCGAACAAATGCCGATGGGGTTTGGAGGTCCGATACATCGAGGTAGAACCCGGTTATGTTGACACGCAACAGGCGATCAAACAGGTCCATCTTGGCACCGGCTTCGTAACTCCACGCGGTCTCTGGACCGAAGGGCAGCAGCTCACTTGGTGAAGTGCCGCGAGCGTTCCAACCGCCAGATTTGAACCCGCGCGTGGCCGATGCGAAGATGAAGATATCGTCGCTCACGTCATAGTTCACCGCAAAACGCGGCGTGAAAATGCCAACCGATTGCTCTGTGGGGATCGGGGTGCCGTTGGTGGCAATCATATTGGCGGTATCGATACAGGTCGATGGGCCAAACTGGGCCGCCGCTTGGCACAGGCCGCCTGCGCGCGCCCGATTGTCGCGGATGGAAAACTCCTTTTCCTCGTCCGTATATCGGATACCGGCGGTCAAGGTCAGCGCGTCGGTAACGTTCAGGTCGGCTTGAGCATACGCGGCCCATGCTTCCGCTGTGTTGTCGATCACGCGATCGGCCAGCACCAATGGGAAACCGTCAGGCGGCGGACCGCCCGGCCCGAGATTGAGTGAGAAGATGTCACCGAAGTCGGTGCGGTTCTCTTCATAGAAATAGAACACGCCGCCGACAACGTCGATAAGCCCGTTGCCAACCGAGCCGCTGAACTTCACTTCTTGAGTGAATTGTGTGTGCTCCCCCTGATTGGCGATGGTGAAGCCGCCAAAGGTAAAGCCGGTCACAGCCGGATTGGGGTTCGATGTGCTGGGCAGGCCGCGGCCATCAGCAAAATCGAGCGCGAAATCCTGTGTAATGTCGACGAAGCCAGTGATCAGGTTCACCGACCAATCAGGCGACAGTTCGATCTCTAGATTGCTCGAAACGAAATTCATCCGCGCTTCATTGCCCAAGCCGAATTCATTCTTTTCGCCGGTTAAAAGCGGCCCAAAAATGGGGCTCGTAAAGGTGCTGTCTTCGGTCAGGCCTGTCGAAACAAACCGCCCGCTACAATTGGTGGGATCGGTTGGGTCGCAATCGAAATTCAGGATGTTGCCAGAATCTGCGAATGTATGAATGTATGACCCGGTCCAGCGGACGCTGTCCGACAATTCACCGCGCAGCCCGAGGCGGACGCCGTAGCCGTCGTTCTCATTGGTGCGCTCGCCAGTCAGATTGTTGATCGCATAGCCATCATCATCTTGCCAATATCCAGACACTTTGACGGCAAATGTCTCGGCCAATGGAATGTCGAGCGAAGCGCGACCCATCTTGCGTTCGTAAGCACCATAGCCGATTTCGGCATACCCTGCGAATTCATCGCCCGGTTCTGCAAGAAAGACGCTAATCGCGCCGCCGGTTGTGTTGCGGCCAAACAACGTACCTTGCGGCCCACGCAGAACTTCCACTCGGTCAACGTCAAAGAAAGACAGATTGTTGGCGTTCTGACGCGACAGATAAATATCGTCGACATAGGTGCCAATCGGCGGATCGAAGGTGGCGATGGATTCGCTGTTCCCGATACCGCGCAGGTAATAGGAGTTTGCCGTGCCAAGACCCGTATTGTTCAGGCCGACAAGGTTCGGCACGAATGCTGCCACTTCGAGAGCATTAGCGATCCCGCGTGTTTCCAATTCTTCCTGACTGAACGCCGTGATCGGGATGGGCACGTCTTGGACGCTTTCCTCGCGGCGCTGTGCCGTGACGATGATCGTGCCGACACCGCGTTGTTCTTCGGCGGTACCCACATCCTCATCCTGTTCCTGCGCTGCCGCAGCGGCGGGGAACGCCGCCAAAGCAACAATCGAAGTCATGCCAAGTAGTGCGAACTTCTTCGAATTAGACGGAGCCATATTCCGAATTCCTTCCTCGAGTTGAGAGCGAAGCCAGCTTTCCGCTGATCTTTCCTCCTGCCTGCAATTCAAATTTGTCCGGACAACCTCTTGCTTGTCAAGCGCGGAAGTGCAATTTGTCCGGACAAGTTGAATTTGTGCGTCGCTCGGCGTGGCGTTTGAGCAACAGTTTCCGAGAAGGGGGCCATCCGGAATGCCAGAATTTGCTTATCCCATTTTAGTCTATGCGCATCTTTTGCTCTTCGTTCTTTGGCTCGGTGCGGATGTCGGGGTGTTTGTGTTGGGGCAGCATTTTCGCCGCCGCGAAACCTATACGCTTGAACAACGTATCGCGCTGCTCAAACTGCTGGTGGAGATCGACATGGTCCCGCGCAGCGCGTGGGCGTTGATGGTGCCATTGTCACTGAGCGTGGTTCAGTTGGGCGGTTGGTGGGATGCGCCTGTTTGGTTGGTCGTTGGCGCTTGGGTCGTTGGGATAGCCTGGCTTTGGCTGGTGTGGGATTCGCATATGCATGACATGACCCCTCGCGCCGCACGCAACCGCAAAATCGAAGGGTGGTTGCGCTGGATCATCGGAGGTTTTTATCTGTGGCTGGGCGCGCAGAGCCTCATCATCAACGCTCCGCTGATACCAGATTGGCTGGCGTGGAAGGCGTTCATGTTCGGGTTGATCTTCGTGGCTGCAATTATGATCGATGTCGCGTTCAAGCCAGTCGGAGCGCAGTTGGCGGCAGTGATGGAGCAGGGGTCGAGTGACGAGACTGAAATCCCCTTGCGTCAGACAATGGACAAGACCCGCCTTTGGGTATGGGCGGTCTACATCTTGCTGTTGATCACAGCGTTCCTTGGGAATGTGAAACCGTCGTTTTGATGGGTCACATCACAGCTGTTTTCAAACACCGAAAAAATTTGTCTGGACAAATTTTGTTGATTTGTCCGATAGTGTGAATTGGGACGGAGATTGCGCTGCACAGGGATCGCTGCGCTTTTTGGGAGGATAATAATGAAGACTATTTTTGGCGGGGCATTGCTGGCCGCGACTATGCTGACACCGGCGTCTCTCGCCGCACAAGACAGCGATACCACCGATGATGCGCCGCAAACGGCCAACAGTGTTGGTGCAGAGATTATCGTCACCGCGCGTAAGCGTGAGGAATCGCTTCAGAGCGTACCAACCACCGTCGCCGTCACCACGGCCGAACGGATTGAAAACCTCAATCTCAATAACCTCGAAGACATTGCTAACACCACGCCGGGGCTGATCTTTGACGAGAGCTTTGGCCGCAACGGCAATCGTCCTGTTATTCGCGGTCAAGCGAACATCTTAGGCGAATCTGGCGTCGCCTTCTTCATAGATGGCATCTATTACACCGGTTCACTCGCCGATTACGATGTGGACACAATTGAACGGGTCGAAGTGGTAAAGGGCCCGCAAAGCGCCCTTTATGGCCGCAACACCTATTCGGGCGCGATCAACATTATCTCGCGTCTTCCTGGTGATACGTGGGAAGGACGGATCGCTGCCGATATCGCCGAACACGACCGCTACGAAGTCACCGCAGCTATTCGAGGCCCAATCAGCGACGGCCTTTCGCTTGGTCTGAACGGCCGGTTCTATGATTTTGGCGGTGAGTTCACCAACCAATTTGACGGCGATACGGTTGGCCAGCAATCCTCATGGTCGGCATCAGGCGTGCTCAATTGGGACAATGGCGGCGCGTTTCGCGCGACCGCACGTGCGTATTACAACCGCACCGATGACGGGCAACCGGCGATCTTTGCGCAAGGCACCGGCGAGAACAATTGCCTATTCGACAACGGGGCATTGTACGATGGCGGCGGGCGCTATTTCTGCGGCGTTATTCTGCCCGGCGAAGTCAACACTGACTTCAGCCGTCAATTTGCCGATGCCAGCGCCGTGGGCATCGAAGCGGACACTTATAACACCTCGCTTCGGATGGAATATGATTTGAGCGATCAGTTGACCCTTGTGTCGCTGACCGGCTTTAATGACCGCACCGAAACCCAGCTGACCGATGGCGATTACAGTCCAAACAGCTTCCAAACGGCGGTTTTTGCGCGCTTCCCTGCAGGGGCTCCGACAGGTTTTGGACCAGCTGGGCCGATCTTCCCGTTCGGCTTTGTCGGATCGACCGTTGATTTCAGCTTCGCCAACCGCAACGAAACGCAAGATTTCTCGCAAGAGCTGAAACTGATTTATGAAAGCGACATGTTCGATTTCATTGTCGGCGGTTACTACTTCGACCAAAGCTCCGACAATTTCTCAATCCGTGATGTTCCCGCCGATGCCGCTGCCCGTGCTGGCGCGAGTTTTGGCGATGCGCTCGGTGCAGAGATTGGCCGCTGTGCTGCCAATCCCAATTGCGGCAGTGTTGCGCCGTTCTTCGGGCCATCGACACCGAACGATCGCAGTGAAAACCTGTTAGATATCGAAAACTACGCCGTTTTCGGTGCGGTCAACTGGCACATCACGCCAGAGATCAATCTCGGTTTTGAGGGACGCTATGCTGAAGAACGGATCAGCCAGACTGCATTCGATTTTGACGAAGGCGATCCGCGCCCTGCCGGGGTTTCGGCCGACGCAACCTTTAGCGAGTTCACGCCGCGCGTGACTTTTGATTGGCAATACACCCCGGATAATTTGTTCTACGCGATTTACGCGCAAGGACAGAAACCAGGTGGGTTCAACGGTGTGCTGGCGATCGCCGCCGGTGTCCCAACGTTCGAAGCCGAAGACGCGACCTCTTACGAAGTGGGCTTCAAGAACAGCTTTGCCGACGGCAGCGTGATCTTCAATATCGCGGCGTTCTATAACGAGATCGAAGGCTATCAGTTGACGCAGAACATTTCGGTTCCGCCTAACCAGGTTAGCGCGATCGTGAATGCGGGCGACGCAGAAATCTTCGGCATCGAGGCAGAGGTTATCGGAGAGCTTTCCCCCGGTCTCGTGATCACTGCTAATTATGCTTATGCGAACAGCGAGTTCACCAGCGGTGTGGATGCTAACCAAGGTGTCCTAAATGATGTGGCCGATGATGGTCTTGTCAATTGTTCAACCGGCGATCAATTCCCGACCGCCGGGGTTGCTTGCACTGAATCACTATTTGGATCGATTGTTGGTCAAGCGATACCGCGTGCCCCACGGCACCGCGCGTTTTTTGACGCCAATTATCGGTCTGGTACCGAGATCGGCAGAGGCACTTGGGACTTCTTTACCGGCGCAAACATCACCTACACTTCATCCAGTTTTGCGCAGGTGCACAATCTTGCCCGGACAGGCCATGCGGTTGAAGTGGATGCGCGGATCGGAATTGAGAATGATCGGTACCGTGTTCAACTCTACGTCAACAATCTGTTCGACGAAGATGCCGTGCAACAGATCATCCGATATGCGGATGCGGATGTAAATTTCCGCCGCAGCTTCATCGCTGGTCTCCGCCCCGGCCGCCGAGTTGGTGTGGTGTTCTCAGCTGGTTTCTGACCGCAAACGTGGCAATAGCCTACAACACAATGAGAAAGGGCGGATGCGCAATGCCTCCGCCCTTTTTGTGATTTAGGACCGGGTTAGAACCGTCTGAGCAGCGCGTTCGCCGCTCTCAAGCGCGGCTTCCATGCCGCTGCTGACATGGGCCAAATGCTCGCCCGCAAAATGCAGCCGTTTGCCTTGATGCTGCACCGCGGCGCTCAAAGCGCGCGCCATGCCGGTTCCGATATGGTGATAGATGCCGCGCGCATTGGGGCTGCGTTGCCAGCTATAAATCCGCTCGACGGTCAGTTTGCCGCGGGCCGATGGTCGCGCGCTCTCGATCCGAGCCGCAATAGCGCGCTTTGCAGCCTCTTCTGGCATTCGGTCGAGCAAATCCGCTCCTGCGCCGGTCGTCCATAATTTGAGCATGGGTGGGGCCGCGCCAGAACCGTCCGAAAGGACAAAAACGCGCCCAATTAGCGGATCATCGGTCCATAATGTGTCGGGATAGCGGTCGTCCTGCCAAAACGGTTGTGCTGCGCGGATATAGGCGAAGCTCGCGCGGGTATACGGCAATTGCGCAATCATCCGGGCGAAGGGCGGAGTTAGATCAGCGCGGATGGGAATGTGGCGGAGCGCAGCAAAGGGAATGGTGCAAATGACCTGCTGCGCGCGCAGCACGTGGTCGGCGAGGCGAAGATCGACGCCGTCCGCCTCCTCCGCAATCGCCAGCACGCTTTCGCCCAATCGCACTGCACCCGAAAGCCGCCGCGCCATTGCTTCGGGCAGGCGCTGCGACCCGCCGACAACCGTCGAAACAGGGCCGGGCTGGCTGCGAAAGATGGCAAAGGTGCGGGCCAGATGCAGTTGTGACATGCTCGCCAGATCATTGCCGTTGAAATTGGCTTCGATCAGGCGTTGTGCCTCTTGGCTTGCACCGGCCGATCGCAACGCCTGCCGCACCGATATGTCGAACTCAGGCGGCGCATCGCGCCAACTTTCGATCGGATCAAGCGATGGCAGTGCCCTAGCGAACCTGCGCAGCAACGCCGCAGGTTCCGTTGCCCTTTCTGACGGCAGCAAGCGGTTGCCAGGACTTTCCGCCCAATTATCCGGCGATGCGCTGTGTCCTCGAATGGAATAGAGGTTGCCGGGAGTTTGAAGCCTGCCCGCTCCCGCACCGGGGGTGATCGAGAGTTCGACGCCGAGTTCTGCAGCAATGGAATGCAGCCGTGTATAGCCCGCACCGATTTGAATGCCGCCCGCATCGGGCGAACCGGGCAAGTCATCGAGTGTGTGTAGCCGACCGCCAATACGGTTTTCAGCCTCCAGCACCACAACCGAAAGCCCGGCGCGTTCGCACAACCGAGCGGCGCTGAGCCCCGCCAGCCCGGCCCCGATAATCGCAACGTCGGCCTCCGTCCGACCCCACGCCGCCCTCGGGGCCGCCGCCGCCACTAAGGCGGCGGACGTGCCCGCAAGAAAGGCGCGCCGGGTCGTCACCGAAGTCCGGCCTTAATGGCCCTCGCCCGTGTGCTCTTCTTCGCTCGCCTCGGCGCGCGCCTGATCGGTCAACATTCTGAACTTCGTCCAAGTTGTCTCATTGCGGCGGGCATCATCCTTTGGCGGCGCTTGTTCATAGATGGGATAATTCTCGCGGATTTCATCTTTCAAAACATCCGGCAGTTCTTCGAAGCCGCCGGGCAATTTGCGGCCCATGGCGTTAAAGACCATTTGGCCGGGGCGTCCCCCCATTTCCATCCATGGTGCCCAAGGCGAAATCCGGACCCAGCTGATCATCGGATAGGCTGTTGGCGTGCTGGAATCATACAGATCGCTCTTCAAAGCAGCGAAATCAAAAATCTCCATCGCGTGGTACATATTGCCGACATATTGCTGATACTCTCCCGCCAGCGGGTTGGGGTAGAACAGCGGGACTTCGAATGGCATGAAGACGTACGGTCCGGCCTCCGTCAGCGATGAAAGCGCGTAAGGCGTTCCGTCGGCACTGCGGGGAAAATTTGGCCGCCCGTTCACCGGATCATTGTGGATTTGCATAACATCGACCGTCTCGCCGGTGTAAGGGTTCTCCCAGCGATCCAAGACTTCGCCGGTTTCCGGATCCAGCATCAGCATGACCTCGCGGCTGATCAAACGCCAACCAGTTCCGCGTTCTGGATCAGTGACTTCGACGCAGCGGCGGATATTCATCCCTTCACCTTGGAACAGCAGCTTGTCCCGCACGCCGGGGCTGCGGCCGTAAATATTGCCGGACCAGTGATAGACGGCGGGCTCATCCTCAGACACACCGCATTGCAGACGTTTGGAAATTTCTAGAGCGTCTTCGGGGTTAGTGGGGTCCAACATTTGCGCCGACGAAGGCGCTGCCAAAACGGTGGAACCTGCCAACAGGCTTGCTGCTAAGAAAAGCGTTTTCATCAATTTCATCTGTTCCCTCCCAAGGGGTATGCATGTAGTGATTTGTCCGGACAAATTTGCATTTCTTCCTTGACTTTATATTTGTCCGGACAAATTGTGAAGCCTCAAAGTTGCCTATTACCGGGTCGCATTTAGAAATGAGTATTTAGCCGTGTTTGCCGCAGCCAGCCTTCTGTTCGTACCGGGCTCGCGTCCCGACCGCTTTGCTAAGGCGAAGGCGGGTGGGGCTGGCTTGACGATCATTGATCTCGAAGATGCGGTTGCGGCCGGCGACAAGGGGAGCGCGCGCGAAGCAGCCTTGGAGCAGGTGTCGTCGGATGGTGAGGGTTGGGCGGTGCGGATCAATGCGGTGACCACCGCTGCGGGTGTGCGCGATCTGGCGGTGCTGACTGAGTGCGTGGATCTTCCTGGCACTCTGCTTGTGCCAATGGTGGAAGCGGAGGCTGAAATTGCGGTTGTAGTGGGCGCGTTGGAGGGGCGGTGTCCTGCTCTGATCCCGCTGATCGAAACGCCTAAGGGGCTGAGAAATACGCTTGCTATCGCAGCGCATGATGCGGTGACCGCGTTAATGTTTGGCGGAGGCGATTTTTCGGGAGAGCTGGGTGTGGAGTTGGCGTGGGAGCCTTTGCTGGGCGCGCGCCAACAGTTCATTCTCGCCTGCGCAGAGGCGCGCAAGCCTGCGATTGATGTGCCTTTTGTTGTACTGGATGATGAGGCTGGGCTTGCGAAGGAATGCGCACAAGGACTCGCGCTTGGCTTTGCCGCAAAGGCTGCGATCCACCCGCGGCAAGTGCCCACGATCGATGCCGCTTTCGCACCAAGTGAGGGCGAGGTGGCTGAGGCGCGCGAAGCGCTTGAGGCTTATGAAGCAGGCGGCGAGCGGGCGATCCGTTTCAAAGGGCGCATGTTAGAAGCGCCCTTCATCAAGAAATACCGCGCGGTTATTGCGCGGGCTGAGGAGCAATCGAATGCGTGATGGTGTAATCGAAGTCTCACCGGGCCGGTTTAGAGAGGTTCAGGGGCGCTATTTCGAAGATTTTGTCGAAGGGCATGTTTACGAACATCGCCCCGGACGCACGATTACCGACGCCGACAATGTGTGGTTCACTTTGCTGACCATGAACACGCATCCTGCGCATTTCGATTATGAGCTGTCAAAAGACACCGAATTCGGCAAACCGCTTGTCGTCAGCCCGTTTACGATTGCGCTGATGACCGGGATGAGCGTGTCTGACACCAGCGGTAAAGCAATCGCCAATCTTGGCTGGGACGAAGTGCGCATGACTAAGCCGTTATTCGTCGGCGACACGCTGTATTGCGAAAGCGAAGTGATCGAAAAGCGCGAGAGCAAAAGCCGCCCTGAGCAAGGCATCGTGACCTGCAAAACCATCGCTAAAAATCAACACGGCGATATCGTGAGCCATTACAAACGTTCCGTTCTCGTCTGGAAACGCGGCTTTGGCGGGCTCGACGACTAAAGCACATTTTCATTTTTGAGGTCCCTCTTTAAGGAATCAAGTATGGCAACCGCCGTAAATTTCGACAATCAAATCCGCACCATTGACCCCGATGAAGAGCGCGCCTTCATGGACGCGATTGATCGCTGGCTTGAGCGGGAAGTTATTCCCGTCATTCAGCATCATGACCATGGCGATATCTGGCCGGAAAAGCTGGTCCACCAGATGGCCGAAATGGGCTTGTTCGGGGCGACGATTGGTCAGGAGTATGGCGGTCTAGGACTGCCTGCGACCACCTATGCCAAGATCGTGATGCGCATTTCCAGTTATTGGATGGCGATCACCGGTATCTTCAATTCGCACCTGATAATGGCCGCAGCGGTTGAGCGGTTCGGCACGCCTCAGCAAAAGGCCAAGTGGCTGCCGAAACTGGCGAGCGGCGAATTGCGCGGCGGGCTTGCGTTGACGGAGCCGAATGCGGGGACCGACCTTCAGGCCATCCGCACGGTCGCGCGCAAGGATGAGAACGGCAATTACATCCTTAATGGCACCAAGACTTGGATTTCGAACGCGCTGAACGGTGATTGTTTTGCGATGTTGGTGAAGACCGATCCGGACGCTGATCCGCGTTATAAGGGGATGAGTCTGTTTATCGCGGATAAGCGCGAAGGGCTGTCGGCCGGCAAAAAGTTTGAGAAGTTGGGTTATAAGGCGATCGATAGCGCCGAATTGATCATGGACAATTACCACGTGCCCGCTGACCAACTGATCGGCGGGATTGAGGGGGAAGGGTTTTTCCAAGCCACCGGCGGCCTTGAATTGGGCCGTATCAATGTGGCGGCGCGCGGCGTCGGCCTAGCCGAAGGGAGCCTGCGCCTCGCCACCGAATATGCGCAGCAGCGCGAGACGATGGGCAAGCCTATTGCGCAGCATCAGGCGATCCAGTTGAAGATCGGCGAAATGGTCACGCGGGCGCGGGCTGCGCGATTGCTGACACTTGATGCTTCCGAAGCGTATGACCGCGGCCAGCGCTGCGACAAAGAGGCGGGCATTGCGAAGTTTTTCGCATCAGAGGCCGCCGTCGAAAACAGCCAAGAGGCCATGCGCGTGTTCGGCGGCTATTCCTATTCCAAGGAATACGACATTGAGCGGTATTACCGCGACAGTATGTTGATGTGTATCGGTGAGGGGACCAACGAAATGCAACGGATTATCATTGCCAAGCAGCACCTCAAAGAAAACCAGATTTGAGCGGGGCGGCCCAGTGATAAATCCGGTCGCGCATCCGCCCCTCAAAGGTTTTCGGATTATCAGCGCCGAGCAATACGGCGCCGGGCCGTATGGCACGATGTTTCTGGCGCAGATGGGCGCAGAGGTCATAAAGATCGAACCGCCGGGTAAATCCGCACCCGATGGCACACGTCACGGCGCAGGGGACACGGCGCGCGCGGTCGGCCCGCATTTCTTGAGGCCAGGTGAAAGCACGTACTTTCAGAGCTTTAACCTCAATAAGCGCTCAATCACTCTCGACCTTCATTCTGAACAAGGGCAGGAGATCCTGCGCAAATTGGCGGGGACATGTGATGTTGTCGCCAACAATATGCGAGGCGATTTGCCGGCGCGATTGGGGCTGGATTACGCATCGCTGAAATCGACAAATCCGGCTATCGTTTGTGCGCATTTGTCCGCCTATGGCCGCGACAATGCCCGCGCAAAGTGGCCCGGCTATGACTATCTGATGCAGGCCGAGGCGGGATACTGCACCGTTACCGGCGAACCTGGCGGCGATCCACAACGGATGGGCCTGTCGATGGTCGATTTCATCACCGGCACGATTTTTTGCATCGGCTTGCTGGGCGCACTGGTTGATGCGCAACGCAGCGGCAAGGGTCGTGATGTCGACACCGATTTGCTATCCGCGGCCATCCATCAGACAAGCTATCCAGCGCTATGGTATATGAACCATCAAGACGAAACAGCACGCACCCCGCGCAGCGCGCATCCAACCGCCACGCCCAGCCAGATGTTCAAGGCGCAAGATGGCTGGATGTTTGTTATGTGTCAGTTGCCCAAATTCTGGGACATTTTGATAAACCGGATGGGTCGTGAAGACTTGAAAACTGATCCACGCTTTGCCTCCAATGCCGACCGGTTGGCAAACCGTGATGATCTGACGAAAATTCTTGATGATGAATTTGCTCAGCAACCGATGGCCTATTGGCAGGATTTGCTTGCCGGGCATGTGCCTGTCGCGCCGGTTTACACGCTAAGCGACGCTTTGGATAATCCGTGGCTTAAGGAAATTGGCATGCGCGACAGTGTCTCGCACCCTGACGACCCGGACCTTCAGGTGCTGGCCAATCCGCTGAAATTTGATGGTCAGCGCTTGCCCAATCGTGCGGCCCCCTTGCTAGGTGAAGACAATAACGCGATCCTTGGGGATCTTGGTTATGATGATGATGCCATCGCGAACCTGCGCAAATCCGGCGTGATCTGACCGCAATGGGTAGACTTTCGGGTATCAAGGTTGTTGATCTGTCGCAGTTCCTGCCGGGGCCGATGATGACGGTCATGATGGCGGATCAGGGCGCAGAGGTGATCAAGATTGAGCCCGCGCAGGGTGATCCCGCGCGTGATCAGGCTCCTTTTGATAGGTACGGCGATGCGACCCATTCGGTCTGGTTCGCCAATCTTAATCGCGGCAAATCAAGCACAGTGCTCGATCTCAAAAGCGAAGCTGGCAAGGCCTCTCTACGAGCATTGATCGCCGATGCCGATGTGTTCGTCGAAGGGTTTCGGCCCGGTGTGATGGCGCGGCTGGGATTTGACTACGACGCGGTCAAAGCGATCAAGCCAGACATCGTCTATTGCTCGATATCCGCCTTTGGACAGGACGGCACGCTGGCGCATCATCCTGCGCATGATATGGCGGTTCAGGCGCTTGCGGGCTTTCTAGCCGTCAATGATGGCGCCGATGGCGCTCCGGTTGTACCGGGTGCGCCGAGCGCCGATCTTGCCGCGGGTTTAACTGCGCTATCGGCGGTGCTGATGGCACTCGTGGGGCGGGACCGCAATGGCGAGGGCGCGTATATTGATTGCGCCATGTTCGATAGTTTGTTGCCATGGTGCGCCCATATTGCCGGAAGCGCGATAGCGGGCGGGGCAAGCCCCGTATCGTCGGCCCAGCGGTCGTTGGGCGGCGCGGCGTTCTATCAGGTTTACGAAACGCAGGATGGGTTGCATGTTGCGCTGGGCGGCCGCGAGCTCAAATTCGCGCGCAATCTTCTGATCGCATTGCAGCGCACAGACCTTCTGCCTCTCGCCGACGTTCCTGCGGGAGAGCAAGGCGAATTGATCGATTTCCTGCGTGCGACTTTTGCTAGCAAAACGCGCGAAGAATGGGTTCAATGGTTCGCTGATAAAGACGTGGCGTTCTCGCCTGTGCTCAATTTCCGCGAAGCGCTGGACGAACCGCATATTGCCGAACGCGGCCTATTGGTTGAGGCCGATGGAGGGGGCAAGCATATCGCCCCAGCTATTCGGTTCGCAGGCGATGAGTGGGCTCCGGGCATCGTACCGGTAAAGAATAGCAAACCCGGATGATGCCGCGCCTAACCCTCGACGTCGATATGCATCGCATAGGCGAAGCGGTCACCGGGGTGGTGGCTGACCGAGATTTCAAAAATCTGGCCATCGGGATTGAAGTAACACCGCAGGATGCGCAGCACCGGCGACCCTTCCTCGATCTCCAGAGCACTGGCGGTGCGTTCATTTGCGGGGATCGCCTGGATGTCCTGCGTAACTTTGCCGATGCGGACCCCCGCCAGTCTTTCAATTTGGCTAAACAAAGTGCCCGCAGCAAGATCCAGCTTAGCGACGGCATCGCCGAGCAATTCATGGAAATAGGCATCGGTGACGGCGATCGGCAGCGCCTTATCGGATTGGCGGCGAACGCCGCGAAAACAGGTCCATGCGCCGTTGGTGGAATCGCCGATTTGTTCGGCCACCTTATCTGGCAACGCACCGCATTTGGTCGGCTCATATGTGACTTCGCTGTTGCGCGCATATTGCAGCAGCTCGCCGACATTGGACAAAGGTTGATGCAGCGCCCCGCCGCGCGCAGCCGGGGGTTGAACTGTGGTGCCCGACCCGCGCCTGCGTTCGATCAATCCCTCGGATTCGAGCCGGCGCAGCGCCTCCCGCACAGTGAAGCGGCTGACGTCGAACCGATCGCACAGCGTCGTCTCGGTCGGAAATTGCTTTCCGTTGGCAAATTCACCAGCAAGGATCGCCTCGCGCATTTCGCCCGCCAATTGAACGTAACGCGGAACACGCGGCGGTTTCTTGGCACTACCTTTGGTGTTGGCTTTGGTGCTTTTGGTATTTTTGGTGGCCTTCGTCGCCAATGCCTACTCCATAGAAATGCAAACATGCAGGGTCGCGCCATATGAGCGGTGCATTGCTTACCGACTTTGTCCAGACTTTAGCGCGTCCGATGGGGAAAAGCGAGCGCGCTCGCGCGCGCCTGCACCTGCTCGATTGGATGGCCTGCATTGCCGGTGCGCGTGGAACAAAAGCGGGAGCGGTAGGCACAGCGATTTCGCCAAACGGATGGGAGCGCGCCACCTATCTTGGCAATGTGTTGGAAATGGATGATGTCCACCGCACGTCGCTGCTTCATCCGGGCCCCGTGGTCTGGCCTGCTGCGATGAGTTGCGCTGACGCTGACATGGATAGTCGGCTCGATGCGGCGGTGCGCGGTTATGAGGCGATGATTGCGATAGGTTCGGCCTTCGATGCGCATCATTATGCGCATTGGCATCCCACCGCTACGATGGGCGTGTTCGGGTCTTGCGCGGCGTATGGGTCATTGTTGGGATTTGATCCCGAGAAGTACGCCAATGCTCTGGGCAATGCCGGTTCTGTTGCGGGCGGCCTGTGGCATATGCGGCATGACGATGTGCTGACGAAACAATGGCACATTTTTCACGCCGTTCGAACGGGGCGCGATGCGGCATGGCATATGCAGCATGGTGCGACAGGCCCGCAGGCAGTGCTGGAAGGGCCACAGGGCATTTTCGAAGCGATGACGCGCGATCCGGGAGAGGTAGCGTCTGGAAGCGCGGGATGGCTTATCGAAGGCGTAAGTTTTAAGCCCTTTGCCGCTTGCCGTCATGCGCACCCCGCCATTGATGCCGCTTTGGAATTGCGCAAGGCCGACAAGCTGAAAGCGCCCTTTGTGGTTGAAACATTCCAAGACGCGCTGACATTCTGCGACCGCCCTGACCCGAAGACTGAACTCGAGGCGAAATTCTCGCTCCAACACGCCGTTGCTGTGGTCGCCGATGGGCGCAATGCAGAACCGGAGGATTTCAGCGAGGCATCCATCGCGGCGCTAGGCGAATTAAGATCACAGGTTTCAGTGGTCCATGATCCCGAGTTTACTAGCCGTTATCCCGCTCATTTTGGCGCGCGAGTGAACGGATTTGAACTCATCGATACGCTCGGCGATCCAGAACGACCAATTGGCGAAGAGCAGATCATCGCAAAAATGCACAGTCTGGCGCAGTGGGGCGATCTGCCTGCGATTGAGGCGGATCGCGCGGTGAAGTTGGCACTGGAAAGCGATGACGTGGGCGGCGTCGATGCAATGTTGGAGGAATGGACCCGGTGAACGCCGCACAAGCCATTATCGATTTCGCCGCGCGCGAGCATGCTTTACCCCAAAGCGTGCAAGATGATGCTCTGCGCTTGCTTGGTGACACTCTGGCCGGAGGTGCGGCAGGCGCGCAGTCGGCTGAGGCTGCGAAGGTTTTGGTTTCTATTAGTCACGCGAACGGCGCGCATTGCCGCCTGCTGTCCGGAGGCACAGCTTCCAAAGGTGACGCCGCGTTCTTCAATGGTTTCGCGGTCCATTGCCTTGAATGGGATGCAGTGCATGAAGGGGCCGTGGTCCATGCGCTTTCGGTGGTGACCGCGGCGTTGCTAGCACAGTCGGATGCAAAAGGTGGGAGCGATCCGGAGGCTTTCCTCACTGCGCTTGCAGTGGGTGTTGATATCGCCAGCGGGCTTGGCATTGCGGCGACGGGGCCAATGAGATTTTTTCGCCCCGCAACCGCCGGAATAATCGGCGCCGCGCTCGCCAGCGCGAGGCTCGCTGGGCTGCCGCGAGACCGTTTCGCCGACGTGATGGGGCTTGCCTATTCCTTCGCCTCCGGGACGATGCAGGCCCATGTCGAGGCGTCGATTGCGCTGCCGTTGCAAATCGCGAATGCGGCGCGCGCGGCTGTGATGGCGGTCGATTTGGCCGAGGCGGGAATGGACGGACCGCATGATGTGCTGGACGGGCCATTTGGGTACGGTGCCTTGATCGAGCCGCTTGATATGGCGCGCTACACCCATGACTTGGGCAAGGTTTGGCGCATTAGCGAGGTGGCCATTAAGCCCTTCCCCTCGGGCCGTGCGAGCCATGGGGCCTTGGGTGCGCTTGCGCAATTATACGGCGAAGGCTTGCGCCTGAAAGACGTCGCAAAAGTGGAATTGTTCGCGCCGCCTTTGATCGAACGTCTGGTTGGGCGGCCTTATAGGGCAGATATGACGGCCGCATATGCGCGGTTGTGCCTACCTGTGCTCGCCCCATTGATGCTGCGTGACGGTGTTATCGACCCGGCCTTGTTCGACGGTGATGCACTGCATTCGCCCGGCCTAAAGCAGCTTGCGGTCAACGTTTCGGTGACGCTTGATGGAAACCCGGATGGCAATGCGATGGCCCCGCAAAGGCTCGCCGTGACCACCCACAAAGGGGACGTAATCGAGCGCATCATCAACGCCAATCTGGGCAGCACTCAAAACCCGATGAGCGCGGGCCAAGCGCAAGCCAAGTATGACCTGTGTCGCAGGCTGGCAGGCAAGGCCGCTGCGCAGCAGATTTTCGATAATCCTCTCTCCTATGCAGTGGACCCGGCATGACATATCCGACCTATTTCGAAGCGCTCGATCATCAACAGATGCTGAAGGATTACCCGATCGGGGACGCGTTCACCGCGCGCTATGCCAGCATGAGCCGAGATGAGCTGTATTCGATCCAGAATGCGCAATTTCAACGGCTGATGATACGCGGGTGGCAGGTGCCATTCTATCGCCGCCTGTGGGGCGCCCAAGGGATTGAGCCGGGCGATATTGGCGGCCTCGAAGATATTTCTAAGCTGCCGGTTTATGATAAAACCGACCTGATGGCTTCAATCGCGGAGTACCCGCCCTATGGCGATTTCCACGGCATGGATAATCCAGCGACCCGCCCGCCAACGATTTTTCATACGACCAGCGGCACCACTGGCAAGCCGCAAACATTGATGTTTGGGCCAAAGGGGCGCGAAGTTGGCAATCTGCTCGTTGGCCGGATGTATCGCTGGATGGGTTTGTCACCCGAAGATGTGGTTCATTCGATCTATGGTCACGGGATGATCAATGGCGGGCATTACATTCGCGAAGCGGTGACGCATTTCACCAACAGTGTGTTCCTATCGGCGGGCACGGGGATCGAAACTCGCAGCGTCAATCAAGTGCGGTTGATGGCCGATTTCGGCGTGACCGCGATTGTGGGATTCGTCGATTATGTCCGCAAACTTGCTGGCACCGCTGAAGCCGAAGAATTGTTCGACAAAATCAATATCCGCATGATCATCGGCCATCTCGGCACAGAAGACCGCGCCAGCACGGAGGCAGCATGGCACGGGGCAAAGGCGTATGATTGGTACGGTGTCGGCGACACCGGAACCATCGCGGGCGAGGGGCCAGAGCGTGACGGAATGTATGTTTGGGAAGATGCGCAATATCTCGAATTACTGGGCGTCGATACCGGTGCGCCTGTGGCGAAGGGCGAAACGGGCGATATGGTGGTCACCTGTCTCTACAAAGACGATATTGCCCCCTGCATCCGTTTCAACACGCATGACATCACTCATGAATTGGACGGCCGCGGAGAGATTGTGTTCAAACGCATCGCGGGCTTCAGGGGGCGCAGTGACAACATGGTCAAGCTGCGCGGGATCAATGTATTCCCGCACGCCATCGGTGCGATCATTGAGAACCGCAGCGATTTGACCGGCGAATATGTCTGCCACCTTCGCCGCGACTATGCGCAAAAGGATCATATGACAGTAACCTTGGAAAGCCGTGGCGGGACTGACCGTGCAGCGCTTGCTGAGACATTGAAGCAAGGGCTCGGTGTTGAGGTTGAGGTCGTTCTTGTCGATTCAGGCGGAACCGCCAAAGCAACCGAGATCGACACGCGTCAAAAGCCGCTGCGTTTGGTTGATGAGCGGGGCGTATGACCGCGCGATGATTGATCCATATAACGCCTTTTCTCACCGCGCCGATGATGTTGGGACATGTCCGGATGGCCCTCTTTCAGGGCTGAGCATCGGCGTGAAGGCGAACATTGCGGTCAAAGGCATGCCGCACCACGCGGGTCTCGCGGCATGGATAGGCCGGATCGCGGCACAGGATGCTACGACGGTTGCCGCGTTGCGCGCTGCAGGCGCGATGATTGCTGGTACGCTTCATATGGAAGAAGGGGCGCTTGGTGCGAAGACCGACAATCCGCATTTCGGGCCGGTCCAAAACCCCCACCGTGCAGGCTATTCTCCAGGCGGCTCATCAGGGGGGAGCGGCGCGGCGGTGGCCGCCGGTCTGGTCGACGCAGCACTGGGCACCGATACAATGGGCTCGGTACGCATCCCGGCATCGCATTGCGGTGTTTACGGGTTCAAACCGGCGACTGACCGGGTGAGCCAAGATGGCTTGGAAGCGGCGGATTTGTCGCTGGACGCTATCGGGCCTTTGGCGCGCGACCTAGATACGTTGGAGCGAGTGGCGCGCGTCATGTCACGATTTGGCGAAGGTGGCATAGCTGGTGATGGGGCCTCAGTTACGAAGCACGGCGTTGCGGTTCACCCCGAGGTTGCATCTGTGTTCGATAGAACCGCCGCCGCGCTGGCCACCTCTTTGGCGCAGGTCTCGCTGAGCCATGAACAAAGCCGCATTCGCTTTGCCGGCTTCATTGGCGTCTCGCGCGCAATGTCGGCGCATTTGCAAGGTGTGCCCATGTCCGATCATCTTGCAAAATTGCTGACCTATGGCCCCCGCCGTGCGGATTCCGATTGGGCCGAGGATCAGCGTATCCTGAGCCAGACCGCCGATGAAGTGTGCCGCGCGATTGACGTGTATGGCTTTATGATCATGCCGACGGTCCCCAATCCCCCTTTTTCACACAGTGATCCCGAACCCGCCGCGCAAGCGGACTTCACCTGTCTTGCCAATATCGCCGGGCTGCCCGCGCTCAGCATCCCTGCGGGATGGACGGCGGATGGTTTGCCGATTGGCGTTCAGATCATCGGTCAAAGCGGCGCGGAGGCAGGGTTGTTCGCTCTTGCCCGCCAACTTGATGACAAATTGAGCGCCTATCGCGCGCCACCAAAATCAGAAGGAGCCTGAAACATGCGCATTATCGTTCCGTTCAACCTAAAGCCTGGCACTGACATTACCGAATATGAGCAATGGGCAAAGACTAAGGATGTCCCGACGGCCAGCGCGCTCGCGTCTGTGAATAGCTTTACGGTGCACAAGGCCACCGGCCTGTTCGGCGATCCTGATACTCCGCCACCTTTTGCCTATTTCGAAGTGATCGACATCACCAATCTCGACGATTTCGTTGCCGATGTTTCGAATGAGGAGTTTCAGGCAAAGGCCGCGCCGTTTCAGGATTATGCCGACGCGCCGCAATTCATCCTAACCGAAGATTTGTGAGGAGCACCGAACGTGCCGAAATTTGAAGGCAAGACCATCGTTGTCACCGGATCGGCCAAGCAGAAAGGTCTGGGTCAGGGCATTCTTCAAGCCTTTGCGGATGAGGGCGCCAATTGCGTAATCTCTGACCTTGTCATTGATGATGAGGCCGAAGAAGTGGCCGCCGAATTGCGCGGGCGCGGCGCGAAAGTCTCCGCGATTGCTTGTGACGTTTCGGATGCAGCGCAATGCAGCGCGCTGATTGCGCAGGCATCCGATGCATTTGGCGCGGTCGATATCTTCGTCAACAATGCCGGAATTGGTTTTAAGATGAAGCCGCTGCTTGAGGTCAACCCGGTTGATGAGTGGGATCAAGTGATCGCGGTCAATCTGTCAGGCGCGTTCTATTGCACGCAGGCCGCCGCGCGCGCGATGGTGGATCGCGGGCAAGGGGGGCGCATTATCAACATCGCCTCACAAGCCGCAAAAACCGGATTTCCGCATTTGCCAGCCTATGTGTCGTCCAAACACGGTATGGTCGGCCTGACCCGAGCAAGCGCAGTTGAGCTTGGTTCACATGGCATCACTGTCAATGCGATCTGTCCAAACCACGTAACCACGGGCCTGGGCGCGCAGCAGAATGCCTATTTCTCAAAGCTGCTCGGCTTTGAAACGGTCGAGGCTTACTTGGAAAATATGAGTGCTAAGAACCCAATGGGTCGCCCCGGCCTTCCTTCCGACACAGCCGCAGCCTGTCTTTGGTTGGCGAGTGATGAGGCATTTTATGTGACCGGAGAAGCGCTCAACGTGTCCGGCGGTGAGGAGATGCATTGATGGCCTTGAAAGAAGAACGCATCGACTGGCCCAACGGCGCGAAAATGGCTCTGAGTGTCGTCGTCAATGTCGAAGAAGGCAGCGAGATGACTATTGCCCGGGGCGATCGCGGGATGGAGCCAGTCGATGAGCTGGGCGTCTTCGTAAAATCTAAAATTCGCAATTACTCGAATGAATCCAACTACCTTTACGGTATCAAAGCTGGCGCGCCGCGGATCATCAAATTGCTGAAGCGGTATGACATCATGGCCAGCTGGACCGTCGCTGCGCTTAGCTTGGAAAACCATCCAGAGATCGCTGAGGCGATTGTGGAACTGGGCCATGAGCCGGTCAGCCACGGCTGGCGCTGGGTGCATCAGTTTAAAATGGACGAGGAGCAGGAGCGCGAGTTCATTCGCAAAGCGGTGTCCAGCATCGAAGAAACGTGCGGGGTTCGGCCTTATGGCTGGCTTTCGCGCTACCTCTTGACCGACAACACCCGCCGCCTTTTGAGCGAAGAGGGTTTCACCTATCACATGGATGATTATTCCGGCGACGTGCCTTTTTGGGATCGTGACACGGTGCCCAAAAAACCGATGTGCATTGTGCCGTATCAGCTCGACAATAATGATATGAAGATGTGGACCGATCCGGCGCTCACCCCGCACCAGTGGTTGGACTATGCAAAAGCCAATTTCGATCAAGTCTATGCCGAGGGCGAGGAGGGCAATCCCAAGATGATGAGTTTGGGGCTGCACCTGCGCATTATCGGGCGGCCAGGCCGCATTTGGGCGTTGGAGGAGTTTTTCAAACATGTCCGTGCGCATGAAAGCGTGTGGGTCACCACCCGCAAAGCCATCGCGGATCACTTTATGGAAGCGCACCCGGCATGACCCTGCGCCTCGAAATTGACGGCAATGTCGCCCATCTGCTGATCGACCGTGCGGATAAGCGCAATGCATTTAACATGGCGATGTGGGAGATGATGCCGGGCCTGCTGGATCAAGCGGTGAACACCCCCGGTTTGCGCCTGTTGGTGATCCGCTCAGCTCAGCCGGAGCGCGCTTTTTGCGCGGGCGCCGATATCAAGGAATTGCTCGCCAAAAAGGACGATTCCGATTGGCGCGCCGCGAACCAAGTCGCGATTAATCGCGTGCAGAGCGAGTTAACGCGTCTGTCTCTGCCTACGCTTGCGTTTATCGAGGGAGACTGTGTTGGCGGGGGATGCGGGATCGCGCTTGCTTGCGATTTGCGTATTGCCACGCCGCAAGCTCGGTTTGGCATCACCCCTGCCAAATTGGGGCTGGTTTATCCGCTACATGATGTGAAGCTGCTGACTGACTTGGTTGGGCCGGGGCAGGCCAAGCGCATACTCTTCACGGGCGGATTGATCGACGCCGAAGAGGCCTTGCGGATTGGGCTGATTGAAACGCTTGGCGCTTCGGCAGATGACATGATCGAGGCGCTCGCCTCGGCTAGCCCGCATTCGATCCGTGAGACGAAAATGTTCGTGCGGCGAGTTCTTGATGGACAGGTGGACGATGATGCGGAGACGTTACGCATTTTTGCGGAGGCTTTTACGGGTCCGGATTTCCTCGAAGGAACCAGCGCCTTTGTCCAAAAACGCAAACCCATATTTGGTCAGGAGTCTGGCAAATGACGATACCCCACGGGACTATTCTCGGCGGATTGTCGACCGTTCCCGATCTCGATCGCGCTCTGGCTGGATACCGCGATGTGCTGGGCCTTAATCTGGTGGAGCAGGGCGAGCTAAGTGATGATCTCGCGCGCAGCTGGGATTGCCCTGCCAATGCGGGGTCGCGCTATGCTGTGCTGCGTCCAGTCAGCGATGCACCGTGTTGGTTCCGACTGGTTGAACAACCCAGCCATCCCGATTTTGCGCCCACGACCACCTATGGCTGGGCGGCGTTTGAAACCACGGTTGAGGATGTCTGGCATTGGCCTGATGCTCTGCCTAAGGACCTGTTTGAGATCGTTGGGCCGCCAAAGATACTTGAGAATATCGAACCCGCTTTTATTCCAATGCAGGCGCTGGGAACGGGTCGCGAGATGATTTATCTCAACCAAGTTCTTGGCGATTTGCCCGATACCGATTTGCCGCGTGCTGGGTCGCCGGTCGACAAGATTTTCATCGTCGTCTTGGCAACGCCCAGCCGCGAAACAAGCATTGCTTGGTATTGTGACCGTTTGGGCCTGATGCGCGGCGCAGATTACACACTGCCCTACAGCATGATCAACGATGCCTTCAATCTTGCACCAGAGACCCAGACAACGATTACTATGGTCAGCCACACCAAAATGCCGATTGTAGAAGTCGATGATTATCCAGCAGCCGCGACACCGCGCGCGCGACATCTAGGGATGCTTCCGCCCGGCAATGCCATGGTGACGCTCGCGGTCGAAGACCTTGATGCGTGCACTGCCGATTGGATCGCTGCGCCTCGGCCCCGCGACGGCGCACTTTACGAAGGCCGACGCACGGCATGCGCAATTGGCGCTGGCGGCGAACTGGTCGAATGCGTAGAGGTTGGGGCATGACACTTTTTGCATTCTATTGCCGCGACGGGGTAAATGCGGCGGCGCTGCGCGAGCAATTCCTCGCTCAGCATCTTGCCCATATCGAAGCCCACATCGATGACTTTGCTGTCGCCGGTCCGTTAAAGGACAATGGCGAGACCGTGGGGTCTTTAGTGGTCCTCAAAGCTGAAGACGAAGCCGAAGCACGCGCTAAATTTGAAGCCGATCCTTATCATGCAGCTGGGGTCTGGCAGTCGGTCCACACCACCCAATTCCTTGGGGTTGCAGGCGAATGGGTCGGCGGAGCGGCGTGGAAGTAACGCAGAGCTCTAAAGGGCCAAGCTGGGTAAACAAAGTTCACACAGTTTTGTGCTGCCCCGGTTCCCACACATCGCGGTCGTAGGTTTTCTCTGCAAATTTCAGAGGCTGGTCCTCTAGCTCGGTTGCGAGAGTATCGTTCCAGCGATTGAGGAAGCCGAACAGCGAGATCACGCCCATTATCTCCATAATTTGCTGGCGGGTGAAATGCTCCTCTAACGCGCGGAAGTGATCATCACTCGCCGCATTGGGCTGTGTGCCCGCAGCCCGCGCAAGGTTGAGCGCCGCACGTTCCCTCTCGGAAAACAGCGGACTTGTCTCATACTCCCACACAGATGCTATTTTCTCCGCATCGCCGCCGACCATTTTGGCCGCGCCATGGGCGGTATGCGCCTGACAATACCGACATCCGGCGGCTCCGCTGGTGATGGTCGCTATCAGCCGCTTCAAAACCGGATCAAGCTCCCCTGGCTTGTAGATAATAGCGACCAATTGCTCCATCGCGCCCAGCAATTCGGGCCAATGCGCCATGGTTAGGACATCGTTGGGGGTGAACCCCATAATCTCCTCGGCATAAGCGAGGTTTTTACGCGTGGTTTCGAGCAGGTCTTCGACTGCGACAGGCGCGATGCGGGTCATTCGAAGCCTTCGGGAGTCACATCGGGCGAAAAATTGTCGATATCTCGCCAGAGTTTCCAGGCGCCGTCTTCCCACTTGTAAACGAGGAAAGACCGGCCCGATACGACGACAGGCGCTTCGCCGGGAAGGGTCACGTCCATGCGGTATTTCGCCGTGACAAATCCGAAACTGGCGGGTGCACTATTCTGATCGAGAACCGCCTCTTCATTCTCGAAACGAAATTCGACCTCTGCTCCCGTTTCGGAAAGCCGCCTTAGGAACGTGACAATGTCGTCGGCTCCGGTGATCTTTGGCTGGTCATTCGACATCAAAACCGCATCATCGGCATAAAGCGCGCGCAATGCGTCCCAATCACCAGCTGCGTAATTTGACCGCCAATCCTGGCCCGCTGCATTTAGCAAGGCTTGCTGATTGGCCGATGTCTGCTCTTGTTCGGGTGCTACCGAATTGGCCGCCGGGCATGCGATCAGCATGAGCGAGAGCGGAAGGATCGCAAAGGCACGTTTCCGATTAAGCCTGCCATAACGGGTTGTTGGCGCGCAAATTGTTGTCATTGCCCGCCCTCTTCTTCGACTAGGCTGCAACTACCCTGAACCCAGCGCAAATTGATACCGACGAGCTCCGCATCGGGTGACGCCCAGCTGTAGCTTTCGGCGCGATCCGGGTCATCTTTGTGAATATAGATGACCAAAGAAGGCCGATTGCGGCTGCCCTGTGCCCACGTCACATTACGCAAACGCACCGTCACGTCTGGCGCCTCGCCATTGCCGGGCACATAGACCCGCCCCCCTTGATCGAAAGTCGCGAGACCTCGAGTGAAGGTCCAATCTGCGCTTCCATCAGCATTGCCTGCAAATTTGCGGGCAGAAAGCCAGCAACTGAACCGGCGGGCCTTGCGGATCTCACTGCCGGAGATTTCCCAGCCAGACCCGCCTGCGCGCGAAGCAAGCCCCGGTATCGGGCCGTCGCTCCATTCGCTTTGAGGCTCGGCGAACGCGTCTATCGACCGCCAATTTCCGTCAGCGCGGACCTCAAAGGCCATATCGGTGTGACGCGTTCGCCCTTCTTCTTCGGCGAAATAGACGTCTTCGGTATTGGTCCAAATGCCGGGCGGCAAGCGGTCCTCGCTGATCGCGGGAGCGGCCGCCGTGAGCGCCAGGAGTGCGAGAATGGATGCCAATTTGCTCATAGCTCTTGCTTAGACCAGCGCCCCATGGTTGAAAAGATGTCCGGACAAATTGGAAAGGCTCTTCATTATGCTGCGCTGGCTGCTGCCTGTATTCGCACTCATGATTTCTGCGGCGATGGCGCCTGCGATGGCAGATGATCGTCAACTGCCAACTCCACGGGAAGTTGTCGAACATGGTGTGGCGGCGCATGGCGGGGATGTGTGGATGGAGCCGGGCACACTGGTCCTGACCGGGCAGGCTACATTCTACAGCGCAGACAGTATGGTCCCGCGCATCACATCGGATGATTACCGCATGTGGCGGGTGATGGAACCGAACCGTTCATCCGCTCACGGCGCAGATGGGATGGTGCGGATCACTGCAAAATCTGCCGAACGGGTAATCTTTGAAGTTGGATATGACGGCGAAACGACATGGAATGAGCGCGGGATCGTGCCAAAGGCAGAAGCCGATGCATTCTGGGCCAGCAATTTCGGATTTGGCATCATCCGATCAGCATTGAAAGAAGGCTTTACGCTTCAATCCGCGCCGCAGCGCGAAATTGGCGGACGGGCGATCAACATCGTGCGGGTTATCGATCCGAAAGGGGCAGAGACGGTGTTCGGCTTTGACTCAGAAAGCCACTTTATCCGCTACATGGCGTTTCGCTCTCCGCGCGGCTTTCACGAACGGTTTTACGACGATTTCGTCCGGCTCGACAATGGCTGGGTTCAGGCCCGCAGCGTAACGCTGCTTTATGATGGGATCATCAGCAACACTGTGCTTTGGACGCAGGCAATTGTCGGCGAACCGATTCCGCCAGAGACATTCACCCCTCCGGCAGATACTGTCCGAGCAAATGCACCATCCGGCGAAACCGAGGTGACAGAGTAGGGCGACACAATGCCCAGACCCAAGAAACCAGGCAGTCCATTCAGGTGTCTAGAGCCGCTGGCTGCGCGGGTGTTTCCTCGGCTTTGGCCGTCCAGCCAAGAGGCGAAGGGGTCCGTGTTTGATGCAGGCTTCGTGCCCGATCAAAATCTTGCTGGGTCATTCCAAGATTGAGAGCACGGTTCGCTATCTCGGTCTCGATATCGAAGACGCTTTCACACTTGCAAAGAATACCGAAATCTGACCGGAGCTGGGCGCTCGGCTTACTCGGGCGGGCGTCCGCTCATGAAGATGTTGATCCGGCATCTCGCGGTAATCGCATTCGGTCTGACTTGGGTGGCCGTTCATCGAACGGTTGAACCCCGCCTAGTCCAACCGGTTGACGATGCAGAAACACAAGCCTAGTCGAAATGTAATAACATTACATTGAGTCTCTATGCTTTCCACTCCCACCATTGACCGCGCCGCTATTGCGCTCAGCTTTGCTTGTATGGCGCATTGTGTTGCGCTGCCTGTGATTGCCGTTGCAGCGCCTCTCTTATCTGCGACAGCTCAGGCCGAGTGGGTGCATTGGCTGCTGACAGCCCTTGCGATTGGGGCATCGGCAGTTGTGATGGCAAAAGCTCATTCGGCACGCGAGCCATCATTCCTTGTTCCAGCGCTCAGCGGCATCGGTTTGATGCTTGCTGCGCTGTTCTCCGAACAATGGGATCTAAACGAGACGATCCTCACGCTTTCAGGCGGCCTGTTGATGGCTGCCGCGCATATTTTCCGCCTTATCAGACACACATAATCCGGGGGTCATATGGCCAATCCAAGACTAATCGCGTCCACATCCGTTCTGGCAATTATCGCGCTGACTCCCGCACCTGCTGTCGCTCAAGACTTCGAGAGTTCCGAGACGGCGGAGACCTCAGGCAACGAAATCCTCGTGACCGATCGCCGCGCCTATCGCGGAGACTTTGAACCGCTTGAAGTGCCTCAAGTCGACCAAGTCATTGATCAAGATCTCCTGCGCGAAGCCAATGCGCTTGATCTCAATCAGGCGCTTGACTTGTCCGCATCCGTTGCACGCCAGAACAATTTTGGCGGCCTATGGAATGCCTTTTCGGTTCGCGGCTTTTCGGGCGATATCAACCTGCCATCGGGCTATCTGGTTAATGGCTTTAACGCAGGACGCGGCTTTGGCGGCCCGCGCGATCTTGCCGGGATCGAAGCAGTCGAAGTTCTCAAAGGCCCGCGTTCCGCGCTTTACGGTCGCGGAGAGCCCGGTGGTACAGTCAACCTTGTTACCAAGAGGCCGGGTTTTGAAACCTCCGGCTATGTCCAGTTTCAAGGTGGATCGTTCGATTTCTATCGCGGTGACGTCGACCTCCAAACCACGTTGGGCGACAATGTAGGCGTGCGTCTTGTTGGCTTTTACGAAGATGCCGGTTCATTCCGCGAAACGGTTGAGACGGAGCGTTATGGTTTTTACCCCTCAATCACTGCCAATCTTGGCGAAGACACGCGCGCAACCTACGAATTCGAATACACCGCGCAGGATATACCCTTTGATCGCGGCGTGATCTTCTCTGACACTTTCGGCTTCAGCCCCCGCCGTACCTTCACTGGTGAACCGGGAGATGGTCCGATTGAAACCGAAGTAACCGGCCACCAGTTCGAAGTTCAGCACGACTTCTCCGACAATTGGAGCTTGCTCACCGGTATCGGCTACCGCGAGACTTCATTGGTGGGCAACGCTTCGGAAAACAACTTTGGCGGCCGCCAACTCTATCTTCGCGATGGCGACACGATCACGCGTTTCTTCCGCTTCCGCGACTTCGATTCCGAATATTTTGTGGCCCGTGCAGAGCTTGCTGGAGAATTTGAAACAGGTGCGCTGCGTCACCGTTTGATCTTTGGTACAGATTATGACCGGTTTGAAAACAGCCTTTTCATTCTGCGTTTCCGCCCGCCTTTTGTCCCGGCAGATGCAGATCTGTCGACACTGGACCCTGCGACCTATTTGTCGCTGAGCGCTAGCAACCCGGTCTACGGCCAATTCCCGATACCCACACCTGGTCCGAACACAGACCGCACTGAAGTGCTTAAGGGCTTTGGCTTCTACGTTCAGGACCAAATCGAAATCACCGATAGGCTGCAAATCCGCGTTGGCGGACGCTTCGATGATTTTGAACAAGACCTCACCAATCTGCGCGCAACACCTGCGACCACGACCTCGGCACAATCCGATCGTTTCTCCCCGCAAGTCGGCGCGGTTTATCAGATTGATGACGGCGTCAGCCTTTACGCATCATATGGCGAAGGTTTCCGCCAACAGACCGGCTCAGACTTTGAAGGCAACCAGTTTGCGCCCAACATCACCGAAAGCGCCGAATTCGGTGCCAAGCTGGATCTTGGTGCGTATTCGGACAGTGTGAATGGAATCATCACGCTGACATTCTTCCAGGTCGACCAAAGCAACATTCTCAACAATGATGATCGTCCCGAAGCGGTAGCCGCTGGCTTTTTCCTGTTCACCGCAGGCGAGGCGCGCAGCCGAGGTATCGAATTCGATGCGAACCTTGATTTTGAAAGCGGCTTCAACCTCTTCGTATCCTATGCCTACACCGATGCAGATTACCTCAACACTACGCTGGATGAGAGTGGCTTTGGCGCGACAATCGAAGCGGGCGATCCTCTGATCAACTCACCTGACCACCAACTCAGCATTCTCGCGAGCCAAGAGTTCGACATCGCGCAAATGCCTGCGCAATTTGGTGGCGGGTTGCTGCATGTCGGTGAGCGCAACGGCTTTGCCGGTTTCGATCTCGACCTGCCTGCCTACACGACGCTGCGCGCCTTTGCGGAACTTGAGGTCGCCGAAGGCTTTGTCTTGAGAGCGGACGTGGACAACATCTTCAATGAGACTTTCTACACCAACTCATTCGCAGATGTCTGGGTGCAACCGGGTGCTCCACGCAGTTTCCGTGCAACCGCTCGCTACAGTTTCTAGGATCGAAGGGTACACGCAATGACATCCCCTCTGGAGGCTCGTTCGCTTTCTCTGGTTCGTGAGGGAAACGCCGTGTTGGATGGCGTCTCCTTCGCTGTGCAGCAAGGCGAGATATTCGCCCTGCTGGGCGGAAACGGTGCGGGCAAATCAAGCACACTGCTCACGTTTCTGGGCTTCCTCGAACCTTCAGGCGGAGAGGTTTTAGTCAACGGCGCCAGCGTCAGCAGCGATGTAGCTGCTGCGCGAAATGCGATTGCTTACTTGCCGGAGGCCGCGTCGCTTTATGGCCATATGAACGCCTATGAAAACCTCGACTATTTCCTCGATCTGGCCGGTAAGTCGGCGGGGCGGTCTGAGATAGATGCAGCCCTTGAACGAGTGGCCTTGCCACCAGAGGCACGCACGCGTCGTTTGCACTCTTACTCAAAGGGTATGCGACAAAAGACGGCAATTGCATTGGCTCTACTTCGAGAGACGCCAATCCTGTTGCTGGACGAGCCGACTTCTGGCCTCGATCCGGTGGCGATTGATGAATTTCATGATCTGGTCAAAGCGCTCGCGACAGGTGGGCAGACCATTCTGATGGTGACGCATGATGTTTATGGCGCGTGTCAGGTTGCTGATCGGGTTGGTCTTATTCGCGACGGCAAACTCGTCGGGAGCTTTGCGGCGGAAGATGGCGAGCGGATCGACACCGAAACCGTTCACGCCGCCTTTGCCGGGCGTGGGGTGGCATGAGCGCTGTCACTCGTATCGCGCGCGAGGAATGGCGGTTGTGGCTGAGATCCAAGGTCGTGATCGCTGCTGCGTTGATCATTGCTGTGTTGCTGGCCGCCACCAGCTTTCTAACGATAGACCGGATCGCGAGTGAGCAATCGCAGCGGTTGGAACAGCAGGTCGCAGCCGAGCAAACCTTCTTCGCTCAGCCTGATCGCCACCCGCACCGCATGGTGCATTATGGCCATTATGCCTTTCGCCCTCCGCCCCCGCTCGCCATGTTTGAGCCGGGCGTTGATGCGGTAACTGGGCAGTCAATCTTCCTTGAAGGGCACCGTCAAAACACAGCCATGTTCGCCGATACAAAGGCGGCGGCGGATCTTGGCGGATTTGCTGCCCTGACCCCGGCGAGCCTCTATCAACTCCTATTGCCGCTGCTTCTGATCGTATTGGGTCATGCGATGTTTCTGCGCGAGCGGGAGAGCGGGACATTGGCCGTTATGCTGGCTCAGGGGCAGTCCGGCGTAACGCTAGCCATGGGTAAAGCGGCTGCGCTGCTCGGTGTGATTGTGATATTTATGCTGCCTCTCATTGGCGTCGCGGCTTTCTCCGTTAGCGCAGGCGAAAGCGTACTTGCGGCCTTCGCTCTGGCTGGCGGATACTTCCTCTATCTGTGTGTTTGGGGCGCGATTGTGCTTGCGGCCTCTGTCATCCTCAAACAGCGCGCAGTATCGCTGGGCGTGCTGATCTTTGCATGGCTATTCGCCGCTCTCATAGTCCCGCGTTTTGCGATCAACACCAGCAGCGCCGCTATTGATGCGCCGGGCAAGATTGAAAGCGACCTTGTGATGCTCGCGGAACAGCGCAAGCTGGGCGATGGCCACAATGCCGCAGACCCCGCTTTTCAGCAGCTTCAGGCCCAAGTGCTCGAACAATATGAGGTTGAAACGATCGAGGAGCTTCCGATCAATTGGCGCGGCGTGGTCGCGTCTTATTCAGAAGCCGAGCTGACCGACCTGCTGAATTCCTACACAGAAGAACGGATGGGCCTTGAAGCGAGCCAATCGCGCATGTTTGACCTGTTTGGTATCGCATCACCCACCATCGCGATCAGCTCAGCTTCGCGCACTCTCGCAGGCACTGACCTTGCGACCCATCACCGGTTCTTGCGCGAAGCGGAAACTTTGCGCTTTGATTTCGTGCAAGCGCTCAATCAGGCTCATGCCGAGCAGCTCGACTACACAATTGATATCAATCGCAGCAATGATGCAGCCTCCAGCCAACGCGCGCGTATCAATGCGGCAAGCTGGCAGGTTCTGGATGAATTCCGCTTCGAACCTGACAGAGCCGACGAACGCCTCTCGCGCTCAGGCCTGACGCTTGGCATTCTGCTGGGCTGGCTGTTCTTTGCAGGCGGTGTCGCCGGGTTCGCGGCGCGAAGGGTGAAGATCTGATGGCGAAATCTCTCTCCCGCGAAATCCGATTTTTGAGCAAAGATAAGGGTGCCGTCTTTTGGTTGGCACTCGCCTTTACCCTATCGGTAATTGCGGTCAGCTTTGGGGTGTCCGAAGTCCGCGAGCAGCGCGAAACCATCGCGACCTTGTTGGAAGAGGATGCACTCGACCGGGCAAGCGCGCTCGAAGGGCATGAGGAATGGGGAAGTGCAGCTTACTACGCTTTCCATTTCACCTATGCGCCGCCCTCTGACTTTGCTTTTGCATCGATGGGCCAGCGCGATACCGCGCCGTGGAAGCACCGCGTGCGGATGCTCGCATTGGAAGGGCAAATTCACGAAGCGGATACCCGCAATGCGAATTTCGGGCTTGTAGGGCGGTTCGACTTTGCCTTTCTGGCTGCATCGGTCGCGCCGCTTCTTTTGATCCTGCTGCTTTACGACCTGCGCGCTTCTGAGCGCACTGCACGCAGACATGATCTTTTGGTGGCAACCGCAGGTGCATCATCGCGGCTTTGGCTGCCCCGTGCGATCGTTCGGGTCGGTGCGCTGGCCACTTTGTTGCTCGCGCCTTTGTGGGTGGCCTCAGCAATCGAAGGAACAGGCGCAGGAATGAGCTTGCAAGCGAGCGCCATTGTGATCGGTTCGCTGCTTGTCTGGTGGCTGATCGTTGAGCTGGTGAGCCGCATCAACGCCACGCCTTCGGTTCTCCTGACCTCGCTCATCGGATTGTGGCTGGCTCTCGCTATCGTGGTGCCTGCGCTTTCGAAATTCGCAATTGAGGCGGCAAATCCGGTTCCCGATGGGGGCGAGATATTGCTGCTCCAGCGTGAAACGGTGAATGATGCGTGGGACTTGCCCAAAGAAGCGACGATGGAGCCGTTTGTCGCTGAACATCCTGAATATGCCGCGCATGCGGTGATTGAGGAAACATGGGCGTGGAATTGGTACTATGCGTTTCAGCAGGTCGGCGATCAGGCCGCCGCGCCCCTCGTCCAGCAATATCGCGATGCGCGCGTTGAGCGGGATCGTCAGGCTCGGCTGGCCGCATTCATTTCACCAACCAGCTTTGTTGAACGTTCATTCGAAAAGCTGGCGGGCACGGATGCGCTTTCCATGATTGCCTATGAAGATGCGGTGCGCAATTTCCATGAGGAACTCCGTGCGTTTCATTATCCGTTGATGTTTCCAGAAGCGCCCTATGATGAGGCACTTCTGGAGGATCTGCCTGCTTATACTCCACCATCATAGGAGTGCTCTCAAAGATGCTTCAGCCATTCATTCGCCTGTTCGCGAGCGCGTTGTTCCTTGTGATCGCACCTGCAGCCTTGGCTTCGGATGCGGTGCCGTTCGAAATTGGTGGCCAAAGCGTTGAGCCGGGCACACGATCTGATTTTCGCATCACCGTTCCTGCGCGCGGCGATGAGCCGGAGAGTTTTATTCCCGTCACCGTCCTTCACGGCGATGAGGAAGGCCCTGTTTTGGCAGCCGTTGCCGGAGTGCACGGATTTGAGTTTTCGTCCATCCTTGCCGTCGACCGACTGCCAGACCGGATTGATCCAGCTGACCTGTCGGGCACCATTATCTTCGTGCGGATCGCAAACATTCCGTCATTTGAATATCGTACACCGCACTTCAATCCGGTGGATCGTAAGAACCTCAATCGGAGCTTTCCCGGCAGCTCCGATGGCACATCTACCGAGCGCATTGCCGATCTGATCTCCCGCGAAGTTGTAGCGCGCGCTGACTTTCTGATGGACCTTCACTCTGGCGACGCTGGAGAGTTTTTGGAGCCGTTCGTGGGTGTCTATGGCGGGCCGCTTGCGACTGACTTTGCCCTTGCGCTTGAAGTCGCCCGTGGCTTTGGTTTCCCCAATCTCGTGCGCTACAAGATGAATACTCAGGAACAGGTCGACACGCGCCGCTCGTTGAACCGCCAAGGGGTAGCGGCTGGTATTCCAACAATCCTTGTCGAACTTGGCGAGAATGGCAGCCGCTCAGAGGAGCACGCGGAGCGTGTCGCAGCTGGCGTGCAAAACGCGCTTAGCATTCTTGGCATCTGGGATAGGCCTCTCACCAACTCCCCTGATGCGTTACGCTATTTTGAGAGCTCAACCGCCGTCCGAGCGGAGCATTCAGGGATTTATTATCCAGCCGATTTAGAGCGCCGATATGTTTTTGAGGGCGACCTGATCGGCATCATCCGCGACTATGCGGGGCAAGAGGTCCAGCGCCTCTATTCGCCCATCGACGGTTACGCGCTATATGGGAAACGCGGCCCGTCCATGCGCGAGGGCGATCCTGTTATGACAATAGGGATCCCGGTCGATGGCTTTTAGGTCCGAATGTGGGGTGTAGGCAGAACGCCCGCTTTCCAAACTCAGGGGTATAGAACCCGAAAGTCCGCTATCGGCCCAGTTGACTGACATAGATCGTCGGCTCCCATTGCGCCAAGAGCAGACGCTGTCTCACACGCGCTCAAGCGGCAAAAACGGGGGATCAGGTAGCTCCACATCGATCCGGTCACCTGGGCGAACACGACCGCCTTTGAGCACGACGGTCATGATCCCCGACTTGCGCATCAGCTCCCCGTCAAGACCCCTGTCAAGTACGGCCGACAGGAGGCCTTTCTGGAAGTTATCGATCTGCGCGCAGGGATTTCGGAGACCGGTTACCTCCAAACGTACGTCCCGACCGACGTTAAGGACAGCATGGCGCGGCAGGCCAAGAAGATCGATGCCTTTCGTAGCGATATTCTCGCCAAGATCAGCTGGCTTCACCACAAATCCTTTTTCGGCGACTTCATCGAACAGCTCGGAATGGATCAAATGCACTTGGCGAAGATTGGGTTGCGTCGGGTCCGCTTTGACACGTGAGCGATGTTTGACGTTCTTCCCGTGGTGAGCGTCTCCCTCGACGCCTAGGCCGGCAATGATGTTGATTTCGGGCACTGGGTTTTTTGAGAAGTTGTGTCCTGCATCTTTTGCGACTGCGGCAACTAATCCCGACACGTTCAACGCTCCGAACCCATGGCTTAAGCTACCTTAGCCATCCGATCCCCGAAACGCGATACTTCATCTCCGACCGCAGCATCGTTCAAAAAGATGGCGGTCGCTCGCGTTGACCTTTCGCCTAATAGCATCCGGAAATAGCCCCTAAAGAGTCAATTATGACCTCTTCCTTGCGCCTTTATTGACTAATTGTACAATACGTGTCACTTCCAATGTCATAAGGGGAGAGGAAACATGAAATACAACCGTACGGCACCGCTCTATTCGGCTTTCGCGCTGATCACTGCGCTCGCTGCATCGCCAGCGATCGCGCAAGACGAAACGGGTGACAGCGCATCGGAAGGTGATGGCAATGTTATCATTGTGACGGCGCAATTGCGGGAGGAGGATGTCCAAGATGTCCCGATCTCCATCACAGCGCTAACGTCGGAGAATCTCCTCGCTGCGCGTATCGAAGATTCGCAGGATTTGCAGTTCAACGCTCCCAACGTGATCCTATCGGCCAATCGCAACCTGACCATCCGCGGCGTTGGCTCACAGAGTTTCGGTGGCAGCGCTGACACGAATATCGGCGTCCTCGTCAACGGCGTTTTCCTTCAACAGGGCAGCACTTTTGGCGAATTTTTCGACCTGGAACGGATTGAGGTGTTGCGCGGACCGCAGGGGACTCTGTTTGGTCGCAACACAACGGGCGGGGCGATCAATATCGTCAACAAACGCCCGACCGACAATTTCGAGGGTTACGCGCAGTTACAGCTCGAAAACTTTGATGGCGTTCGCGCCGAGGCAGCGATAAACCTTCCAATTGCAGAAGGCCTCTTGCAGCGTTTTGCCGCTCATGTGCTTAAGCGTGACGGATACACACTCAACCTTGAGAACAATCAGCCGATTGATGGCCGCGATCAATATAGCCTGCGCTCAAGCACGCGCTTCGAACCGACCAATACGACGACTATCGACCTTGTGCTCAACTATTTCCGGGAAGACTCAAATCGCGCCAATGCGGTCAAGAGCCTGTGTACGCCCGATGCGACCTTTGGTTGTTCATCTGAGACCGTCAGCTTCGATTTTCCAGATGCTTTCGGAATCGACGGACTTCTTGGCGGAGCGGTCAGGCCCGGCACTTACTCCGACAATCCGACGGACCTGCGTCAGGTGCGTATCGACATCGAACCGGAACAGGATATCGAGGATTTCCTAGCGACGTTGCAGATCCAGCAGGAGATCGGTGCCTTAACGCTGACCTCGGTCACCGGTTATCGTGTTGGTGAGAATGAGTCCTTCCGCGACTTCGATCAGGGAACACGCCCCGGCGCATTTGAACCCGGCACCTACACCACTGCTTTTGGCCCATTGACGATCGCCGACGCTGGAAATGGCGATGGGGTGCTAACCTACAATCTTCGTGCTGGCGGTCAGGCGGTCACCACAACCGATTATCGCACTTCGCAAGAGGCCTTTGGCAAGCGCGAGCAGTTCAGCCAGGAGCTTCGGCTTGGTTCTGATTTCGACGGACCGTTCAACTTCTTGGTCGGTGGCTATTACCTATGGGCTGAAAGCTCAGGCGAGGTTACCACCTATCTGCCAGTCACACGGACTCTAGGCTTCACGACCAGCGGCAACACCAGCGATGCCGATGTCGACAGCTATGCGCTGTTCGGCGAGGTCTATTTCGACATCACGCCTGAATTGAGTGTGTTGGGCGGGCTTCGCTACACCAAAGATGACAAGTCCATCACCACTGCGAGCGGCTTTGTGGCACTCGGTGCCCCATTCATCGGTGAGGCAGAGTTTGACGCGGTGACCGGGCGTGCGAGCGTAAGCTGGCAGCCGACAGCCGACAACAACTTCTATTTCACCTATTCGCGCGGTTTCAAATCGGGTGGTTTCAATCCCGGCAACCTCGGCACGCCCACGTTCAATTCGGAAACTATCGATTCCTACGAATTGGGCACAAAGAACCAGTTCATGGATGGGCGAGTGACCGTGAACGCTGCGATCTTCCGCTATGATTATTCCGATCTTATCGTTGGCAACATCGTCGGCACTCTCGCGACCAATGTGAACATTCCGTCTTCGCGAATTCAGGGCTTCGAGCTGGAGGCCGTGGCAGAGCCGCTTGACGGTTTGCGCCTTGAGGGTTCGCTTGGTCTGCTCGATACCGAAGTGCGCAGCGACTTTCTCTCCTCGGACCCGTCGCGCGGAGGAGATTTCTTCCAGTTGCAGGGCAACACCCTGCCAAACGCGCCGGAGCGTACGCTCAAACTCGCTGCGGAATATACCTTCATGGGCGGAAGCAACTGGACCATCCGGCCACGAGTGGATTTCTATAGCCAGACGGGCTTCTTCAGCCGGGAATTCAATGTTCCGGCAGACCGCGTCGATGGCTGGGAACAGCTCGATCTCTCCGTGCAGTTCGCGCTGGAAGATCGCAATTGGGATATTACCGCGTTTGTGAAAAACGTGACCAATAACGACGACATAACCTTCCTTGAGGTGAACTCGAACCTAGTCGGAAGCTTTCGCAGTGCGTTCCTGATCGATCCGCGCATTTACGGCGTCGCGATGCGTGTAGGCTTTTAATGAATCGCAACAATCAAAGGGGACGCAGGTGATGAGTGGATTGTTCGACTTGCAGGGGCATGTCGCGCTGGTGACAGGCGGAAATACCGGGCTTGGCCTCGGAATGGCCAGAGGGCTTGCCAAGGCAGGCGCAAATATTGCGATCTGGGGCCGTAACGCGGATCGCAATGCCTCTGCCGTCGAGCAACTCCGGCAGCTGGGCGTGGAAGCGGAAGGGTTCGTCTGCGACGTGACTGACCCTGAAGCGATCAACGCCGCGATGTCAGCGACAATCAGCCGGTTCGGTAGGTTGGACAGCTGTTTCGCCAATGCCGGCGGTTCGGGCGTGCGAAAATCGTTTGTCGATCACACGCCAGCCGACTGGGCTTCGACAATCGACCTCAACTTCAACAGTGTGACAGCGACGATGCAAGCGGCGACGAAGCAGTTCCTCGCGCAAGGTGAAGGCGGCAAACTGATTGTGTCGTCATCCATCGCTGGCCTGATGGGCATTCCCGGCGGCGGCTACTCGGCGACGAAGGCCGCAGTATCGGGGCTTGTCCGAAGCTTGGCAATTGAGCTGGCGCCTGCGGGCATTCAGGCGAATGCTATCCTTCCCGGATTTATTGAGACAGAGATGTCGACGAAGACACCGCAAGCTTTTCAAGATGCTTGCATGCGGCGAACTGCCTCGGGAAAACTCGGCACACTTGAGGATATGGAAGGTGTCGCCGTCTTTCTAGCGTCTCAGCAAAGCAACCTTGTGACTGGCCATTCGCTGGTCATTGATGGCGGCCAGTCGATCTTCCCGATGTAGCGGCGTGTACGCCCTTTACTCGCCTCGCAAGGATTGCCGTTTGCGGATGTAGTCGTCCTTAATGGCCATGATTGCACCGATGATCATTGTCACCGTAATGTCCTCAACCTGTTTCCAACTCATCGTGTGGCGGCTTTTGTCACGCAGAAGGTATATCCCGGCTGATGCGGGAAGACCGAAGCTGATGTCGACACAAGCCTGAGCGATATCAGGCGGCAGATCGAGGTGCTTTCCAATGATCTCTGTGAGGTAATCGACGGCCGCATCGCGTCCATACTCGGTGGGATCGTGGACTGCGCTGACGCTTGGTTCGGCCTGCAAACGGTCAATGATCAGACCGCGTTCGTCGATATATTTGATATAGGCGTGTGTGATCCCCCGCACGAGACCTTCGAAAGTCTTGGCGTCTTGGGCCGCCTCGCTTTGTTCGCGCCGAAGCTTTCTTAGCTCGCGCTCAAGCAGCTCGCTCAAAAGCTCATTGAGATTGGGGAAATAGTTGTAAACCAGTGACTTGCTGACGCCAGCTGCTTGCGCAATTGAGTCCATAGTGATCGCGGCAACCCCTTCGCGCCCGACCATTTCGGCAGCGTGATCGAGGATTAGCCGTCGGCGTTCTGCCGGATCGAGCCGGGTGCGCACTTTGCGAGCCGTGGATGCCATTACCGATGGTGTAGCAAACACTGACGGAGAATCCAGAGCCACCGCGTTAAAGCGGCGGAAGCGGGTATGAAGCGGGATCGTGCCAACGCATGTCGTAGATTGACCGATCTCTGCCCGCACTGACATTCTGCTGGAAGGCGAGTAGATTGCCCTCGGGATCGCGAGCATAGCGCATGCGCCATCCCCTGAGAGTAAAGGCCGGACCGGCGAACTCAATGCCTTGGGGTTCGAGGCGGGCTATGGTGCCATCGAGATCAGTGACTTCGAAGGACAGACTGTTGTAGCCGATCCGCTCGAGCGTCCAGTCCGTGCGCGAGATCGGCGTGGCCGGTTCTTCGTAGTTCCAGAATTCCAGCTCAAAATTCCAGGTTGCGAACCAGCTCGCGGTCACAACCGTTCCATCGATGTCGACTACATCGTCGATGGTTTTCATCCGCGTCGCAGGCAATTCGCGATGTGGCCCGTAACCAAGGATCTTGGTGTAAAAATCGACCATCTGTGCCTTGTCGCCGGGCACATTGGCGATGTGGGTCAGCCAAGCGTCGTCCTGCCTCCGGGGACGTTCGAGCTGTTCCATCTCAATCATAAGGCCATCGGGATCGAAGCCGTAGGCATAGGTCACCCCGTATCCGCCGAGATCGACCGCATCATCGCCGCGTGAGAGCATCTCAAGTCCGGCTTGGCGAAACCGTTTGTAGCCCGAATTATCAGCGTGGGTTTGCCAGCAGATATGGGTGTAGCCTGGCCCTGTTGCCGAGCGCCTTTCCGGGTTTGCCTCCAGACCCGGCTCTACATCGGTGAGAACAAGAAAAACGGTCGGAGTCTGGATCAACGCGACTTCGATCTGTCCTTCGCGCTTTGCGAGTATTTCGGCTGGCAGGCTCGAGGCATTCACCATGCCACGTTCGACCACATCGAAATCGACCACAGAGCTATAGAATGCCACCGTTTCATCGATGTCGGAAACGGTGATCCCAACATGATGGACGCCCAGAATGGAATCCGGTGAAGCGGGAGCGACAGCAACTGTTCGACCCGCAGAACTTGTGCACGCTGACAATGCAAAGCAAGTGATGCCCGCAACTAGAAGGTGTTTCATTCCCGTTCTCCCGCTGGGCGATATGCGAGCAAGACATTGCCTGCGATTTCACCGAACTTGTCGTAGCCTGAGTTGACGAAAATCATCCCGTCGGCGACCACGACGCCGGCACTGTCAATTGATCCGCCTTTTGCCTCGGCGCCATTGACGGTGTCGAACGGCCGATTGGTCTCGTCCATCCACAACACGCTGCCATCTTGGGCCGAGTAGGCGATCAGACGTCCATTGTGTGCGCCCGCGAAGATGACCCCCGGAATGGCAGTCAGCGGGGCTGAAAGCGCAGTCTGACAAGCGTAACCCGGTTCGTCACAAGTCGACTCTTCAATCCGTGACCACAGCTTACGACCCGTCGCCGCTTCGAATGCGTGGATGCCGGGGCTCGGCGGGCCGACAGTGAAGCGATTGCCCGGCGTGTCAGCGATTGGCACCCACAGTGTCTTGCCATCGCTTGCCATGCCCCAGTGAATGCCGCCATTGAACCCGCCCATACCGGCGCGCTCTCGCCACATGATACGGCCATTGTCATCGGGGTCCATGCCAAAGACTTCGCCGGATTTTTGTCCGGCTAGGATGATATCTTTACCCGATGGGAGTTCGACCAGAATTGGTGCCGCACCGAAATCGAAGTCAGGGCCATCCTCTTCGGGGCAATTGGCCTTCGGGTCGCGTCCGCACGCGGCATTCCAGGCATCCCCTGCGACCGTCTGGGAAACCCAGCGCAATCGCCCGCTGGCCAGCGACAGGGCAACGATGGCATCGCTGTTGCCATTGGCTGGCGAGGTGTAGTTCTCGCCCGTCCCGACATACAACAGGCCGCGTTTTGCATCGACTGTTGGCGTTGACCAGACCGGCGCGCCGCTGGGCGCTATGATGTCGACGCCAATGCTGGTGCTCCCAACTTTCTTTGGTTCATCGACAGAGAACCACCGCCATTTTTGTGCGCCATCGTCCGTATCCAGGGCCGTTACGCCCCCGCGAAATGTGCAGCATTCATATTGATCGTCATACGCGGATACGACCTCAAGCGATGACATGGGGACGAACAATGTGCCCTCATGCAAAGCAATGCTTCCTGTGATTGTGCCATCCGGATGATCCCGCACTGATCTCGACCAGCGTTTCTCTCCGGTGAGTGGATTGACCGCGTGCACCACCGCATCCACATCGCCGAAATACAACGCCTTGGGACGGCCATCAGCCCCGGTTTCGATGATCGGCGCGTTGCGAACCTCAGCGCCCGCATCATAGGTCCACCAGATGCATCCGGTTTTGGGATCCAGAGCATAGACGTGTCCGGACTGGCTACCAGTGAAAAGCGCTTCCCGCGTGACGGCGGGCTGGGAGCGTGCCCTTTGAGCGCCGGGAAATCCAAATGCCCATGCCAGTTCGAGCCGCTCCACCTCATCGACGCTTAACCCCGCCTTCTCGCGTGACTGAAAGCGCGTGTTGGCACCGTTATTGCCCCATCGGTCCCACAAGGGCGCGCCGGAGAAACTCAAGCTCCCTTCGCATTGAGGCCCAGTGGCCACCCGTGCTGCCTCTCCCTTGCCAAGATATTCGGCAAGCACGACGCGGTCGATAGGCGATAGAGCTGCCGACTGCGCCTGCATGATCCCACCGTTCATGGACGCGAGGACCTGCGCCTGGCTCCGCTCTTCCAATGCAGCGCGGGTTGGAGCGCCATTGACAGCTCCGTCATGGCAGGAGGCGCAGTTCTGTTCGTAAAGGCGTTCAGCCAACGCCGCTTTGCCACTCTCCGGCAGTGCCGCCGTTTCTTCGGCAACCTGAGGTGAGCAAGCTACAAGTGCGGCAGCCATCAGGCCGATCATCGCAAAGCCGCTTTTCATTTTTCACCCCATACGTTATTGACTAATCATACAATAGAGGAGTTGGCTGTCAATGCGAAGGCTCGGGATTGCACTGCTTGGCGGGGTTTTGGCAGCATGCACGCATGGTCCAGCACAGCCGCCCACTTCGACCGCATCAATCGCGCCCGCTGAGCAGATCGCCTCAGACCCTGCGGTCGATTACGCGAACGAGCTTGCAGGGTTCGGCACACCCTATCGCAGCGGCTTCATCGGCGAGGGTGATCAGCAGATACACTATGTCGAAGCAGGTGAGGGGCCAACGATCCTGTTCGTGCACGGCTTTCCGAGCTTTTGGTATGTCTGGCGCGACCAGATGGAGGAGCTGCGCCACTGCCGCCGGGTCATTGCGATAGATGCACCGGGGGCCGGATTGTCGGCGAAACCTGAATCCGACAATGCGTACAAAGTCGAAAATTTGGCGCAGCGCCTCGATGCTCTGATTGATGAGCTCGCACCGAACGAAAAAGTGACGCTCGTCGGCCACGATTGGGGTGGTGCGCTGGCTTGGAGCTATGTCCAATGGAACCCTGACAAAGTGGACAGACTGGCCGTCTTCAGCGCGCCTTCTTACAACCTGCTGCTGGACCTTCTTGCAAATGATCCAGAACAACGCGCGGCGTCCAATTATATGCCAAGGCTGCTGGCAATCGACCGTGAAACGGCCGCGACAGACGCTTTTGCATCGTCCTTTTATGATCTTGCATACAGCCGGATGGTTGAGACGAATGTGCTGGATGAGCGTGAGGGTGCACTGTTCCGCGCCGCGCTTGGTAGAGAGGGCGCACTTTATGCCGGCGTTCAATGGTACAAGGCGAACGTCCCATCATTCGATCAGCTCAACCCGTCAGCGCATTACTGGCCGAGGGAGAGGACCAAAGTCGAAGCTCCGGTCTTGCTTGTCAGGGGAGAAACGGATCGGACCTTCGTCAAGCATATGGAGGTCGAAGCTTTAGCCGACGCCTCCAGTCTCACCATTCTAACCATTGGCGGCGTTGGCCATTGGACCCCGTTTCAAAACCCCGAGGCGGCGAACAGCGCGTTGAATGACTTCATTCTTCGAGATGATCCATCTTGCAGCATTCCCGCCAATTAGCACCAAGGTCTCCAAGACGTTCGAAAGTGTCATTCGCTTGCTGCCAACTCCGAAATCGAAATTTGGACACATGAGAGGTCGGCACTCTCTGCCACGTCAGGCGAGACGCCGGACGCTACGAGGCGCTCTTCGAAGACGGCACCACCGTGCGACTTGATAAGCCTGAAACAGTTCTCGATTCATTCATTTAGCCCTTGTGAAAAGAGGGACATACCAACACGGAGGTTTTGAACCTTTCCAAAGTACAAATCCAGTTCCGGAGCATCCTCTCCAGTATAGGTCTGTTCTTTAGTTAAAGGGCCTTGCGGCAGTCTTTCTAAGATTCCCGTGTTCGTTACATCTTGATCGGTAATCTGGACCGTGATCCGATTAATCGAGTAACCCTCACCAATGTGAGCGACTGGGTTTTCCGGGTTGACCTCAACGATACTCGCAGGATCGTTGAGGTCTTTGAACGTGATCAATGTCGGGTAATTATTGACAGTATTCTCAACCAACTCTCCGCTTTCATATCGCGAGTAGGTCCGCGTAGGGGAAACAAGGGTCGGCTCTTCATCTGCCAGCCGCAGGGAAAGAGCTTTCGCAGCACCCACGATGTCACCACCATCTTCGTTGAATGAAGGGTGGAGAGCGCTCATGGACAATCCGGCCATGTCGCCATGGAGCGCACCCGTTCTCATGAGAGCGAACAACGTTTGACCATTTGGCAAATCAACTGCCACCGCTTCTCCTTGAACAGCCCATTCTCGCGACGCTCCTTGAGGAAAGATGTTCGGAACGTTCCTAGCTTTGACTTCGTACACCGATGAGCCGTGCTTGATTCCTTCGGGCGTCTCCACTTCCACCATCAATTTGAAACGATAGGTGTGCGTCGGATATCGCAACTGCCAATACAGAAAAATCGCAACCACAAGCGCCAAAGGCGTCCCAAGCAACCAAAGCATTGCCTTACCCTTCATTGCGACACCTCTGCCGAAAAGCTGCCCCGTACGTGGTCAAGGCCAACGCTGCTGAGTGAGATCATTTTCCTACGCGCCCAAACCGCGCTACTTTCGCATCGTGTTTTTGCATCCTCGATGCGCGCCATTTGTTCATCGGTGAATTGAAAGCTCATCAATTTGCGCGCCCTTGGTCTTCGGTACGATAACTCAACGCCTTTTGGGCGGCGAAAGCCCACATTTTCGGCCAGTCTTGCGGAGAAAGATCGACGACAACGCCGTCATGCGAAATTACACTGGTCCGGATCGAGATAAGCAGTTCACCAGACCGGAAAGTCGCATGACGGCGATCGGCCGCGTCGCAGCCTCCCCCATCAGTGCCACCGCGCTTCGCGTCTGAATCTGGATAATCAGAATAATATCCAACCGTGCAGGTCAGGGTGAGAGTTTTATCTCCAGCTCGAAACTCAAAATCAGCCCTTTTGCCGGGCATTGAACCTTGCCGGGCTTTGTCTACGCGCCCGACAAATTCGATATCTTCTATCCCACTGACATCGGCGTGATAGATCTTATGCCTATTGGCTCTATGATCAGGATCATATCGACTTATCTCGAAATCCAAGTTTTGAATTTGATAGGACCGCCTTATCCTTTCAGGCAGTTTTGCGAGCTCTGATGGGTCATCAATTGCTGACCCATCAGTGAAGCTTATCCAATCACCAAAATCGGCAACCGGTCTTTCTTTGCGATTGCATTCACGCAGGTCGTCCGGCTCTGGATCGGGGTTTGCGATGGCAATGAGCTCGTGGCCACCTTCCTTTTCGCCAATAATGCCCATCGGCCCGTTGATCGTATCGCTGGGAAAAGCAAAGATCGCATCACCAACTTTTACGCGCAACAACTTCGTATCAGCACAAGCTTCTGAGCCTAAGCGAGAGCTGTCACCGCAACCAGTCAGAACAAGCATGACAAAAACCGCAGGAATAAGCTTGCGCCTCATGGCATATCCTCTTCATCGAGCGGAGCTTGTTAGGCTTCGAGAAAGCCTTCAGAGCATCCCGATAAAGCCGCCGATAAGAACATTGTGGCCTCCGACTTTACAGAATACCGACGGCCAAAGCTTGGGCTCGGTAAGATCATTTTCCTACTCGCCCAGACCGCGCTACTTTCGCACCGTGTTTTTGCATCCTCGATGCGCGCCATTTGCTCACACCTTAGTCCCTAACTAAGGCTCTATCGCCCTGAGTAATTCTTCGAGACGACGAATTTGTAACCATTCGGTCCAACTTCAGCTTGGACACATTCAATTTGCGCTTCCGTAATATTCTCTGGGCCCCAATAGGCTACAGTTGACCCTCTTGTGGGCGCCCCTCGATCTTGAAGATCTTGAAGAATGATCGGGTCTAGGAAGTACCCGTTGATACCGCATGTTGCGTTCACAGCCTTTAGATCGGCATTAAGCGCTGATAGGTCAGGAGCAGTTTCTTCCTCAGCACAAGCCGAGATCACTGCGACCAAAGAAAGCCCCACTAACCAATTGTGCATCATACCGCCCCCTGAACAAACTCGATGAAACGATGACTAAGTGCTTCTGCATCCGCGTTGACCTCCAGCGGCAAGGCTTCGGTACCATACGGATTGAAGATTCTCGGCTTCTGCCCCCTGGGTGACCGTCCGATGCTTCCAACCCATGCGGCACCGCTTTGCCAGACTGCTAAAGTAAGCTGATAAGAACCATGCGGGGTGCGCGTTGAGTGTACACCCTTAATGAGGACCAAATCATCCCGCAGGTCGCACTGCCCCTCAACAGCCGGCCTCAGCCGTGAACCGGAAGAGACGCTGGCTTGCTGACCAAGCGCCTCAAAAAGCTCGTTGGCGTCAACCCAGAAACCATCTGGCCAGAAGCAAATCGGCGTGTCGGGTGAAATTGTGATCCCCCCTACATTTCGGACATGAATTTCACCGTCCGCCGGAAAGTCGGTGTCAATCAGCTCTTGAACAAAAGCAGGGAGCTCCAAAGGCGCTTCGGTCAGCACATCGCCCGGCTCCGCGTCGCTTTCACAACCAGCCAATCCCATCACCAATGCCGAGGCGGCAATCAGTGAGCGCTTTATGCTGCCACCTCTATTCGAAAGCCACGCACTATAAGCGTTATATTGCTCACCAAATAAAGACGCGAAATCAATCGATATGTAAGTCATTGACTTTCCCTCTCGGCACGGACTTGTCCTGCAATCGATGTAATTATGTCTATCCCATCGGCACCCAGTGACTGGCTCATCCTCAGCGCCGCATCGCTCGCGTCAGGCGCTGAGCTTCTGATCGTATCCAGTATTCCAGCCGCATCTTCTCGGGGCTCGTCGCGCGCAATTGTTGCGGCGAATATGGTATTGCCCTCCATGCCTGCGCCCTGCCACGCAGCAAGCCAAAGTTGGTAATCGAAAGTTCCATCTTCTCTTGGAGAAACGAATGGATCCACGACAGCAGCGATGAAGATCGCCTTTGCTGGCGATGGACAGTCCGCCAAATCGCTGACTAACTGGTAAGATTTATTGCCTTCCGGGGTCTTATAAGGACGCTCAAAATCTCGAAGTAGATTGTCGCTTGCAGGAATCCAACCGTCTTTGAAGACGCAAAAAACAATATTTTCATCGAGCTCAAAAGTACCGACCGTTGAAGTCGTCAGCTCCCCAACCACTACCTCCAGGTCGCCTAGCGAAGCTTGCACCCCGTCAGGTAATTCAGCCATCTGCAAAGAAGGCCCCCATGAACTAGTGAGCCCTTCTGGCGCTCGCTCCACCCTGTCCCCGCAGCCGCTAATGCACGCTGCTAAAACCAATGCCGCCACCCATCTTCGCATCAGGCCCACCCCTCGGTCTTTAAAGCTCTAAAAGCCATTGTTTTCCTACTCACCGCAACCGCGGTTGTAAGCATCCAATGCGAGTATTGAGAGTAGAAGCTCGCGGCTCATTTCGTCGCTCCTTGAAGAAAATCGCCGTGTGACAGGCGTTCTGAAAGACTCGGGTTTGTGGAGCCTCCATAGTTTGGATCAAGGCGCGGTTCAGGGTGATCACTCAACCAACCTAGCCGTTCTCGGATACCGACTGTGACCGGATCGCTCGTTCTCTCAATGGTGATTGAGTTTAGGGAATACCCTTCGCCAAACGCAGATGTCAGATCAGTCGGTTCGACTTTGCGCACACTGGTAGAAACACTGATGTCATCAAAGGTGACGAGCAAAGGATAGTCTCCAATTCTTAGGCTGGAGTGAGGAGTGCCGCCCTTACGGATTGCAATTCGCCTGACACCAGCGACAATATCATCTTGAAATTCGGGATCGAGCACTCGCACCGACATTCGAACCGCATCCGGCGATATCAAAGCAAAGAGTGTTCGGCCATTTGGCAAATCCACAGCAACCGCCTGCCCTTTTACCCACCAAGTGCGGGCAGCCTCATCTGGCAGCAGGGCAAGCCTATTTTCTCCACCAACTTCGCGCACCGCACTACCACTTCGCACGCCCTCAGGGGTCTCAACCTCAACGGTTAATTTGTAACGATAGGTGTGCGCTGGATAGCGCAACTGCCAATAGACAAAGGCAACCGCCACCAAAGCTAACGGAACACCCAACAACCAAAGCATGGATTTGCCCTTCATAACGCCCTGCAATTGCCTCGCTTCGATGCAGCCGACAGCGCCGCTCCACCCACGCGAACTGACACCATTTTCCTACTCGTCCAAACTGCGCTACTTTCGCATCGTGTTTTTGCATCCTCAAGCTACGCCGTAGCCATTGACCACATCGCCGCCGCTGGCTGCAGTCATATATTGTGAAACAACAAGAAGCCTTCGAGTTTTAAGCTCATCTGGCCCGCTGTCGATTTCTTCAAATATTTCTGTCAGCTGGTCATTGATCCACGGGTGCGACCCGTTTTGCACAGGCACATCAAACTGAACTGCCAGCTCCTTGGTTGTTACCCCAACGGTTAAGTTGTATTCACCAGAGGGGCGCCAGTTTGGGAGGCACCGAGTAAAAAGTTCTTCGAACTCTCCGAAGACTGCTCTTGGAATTGTATCCAAACCCTGTTGCGGAGTTGTCGCATTGGCCATGCTTACACCTCCTTCAGCTTGTAATGTTTAGGCAGTTTGAGCCCTTCCGCTTGAACCTCAGAAATAAGCTCGTCGGAGAAGCATGTTAGCTGCTCTTCAAAGGTTCGATCACGCCACAAATGCGCACCACCAAATGCTCTTTCCCTCATGGCCAAGCCGTTGAGTGCCTTTTTCGACTCATTTACTCGCGTGATCTCTGGAATTCCGTCATAGGCAGGCAAAACTCTGATGGATTCATCAGATGAATCAGGCTTGGAAAACGCATCAAAATATTGTCGGATGCGCAGGATATAATACTGCTCCGGGTATGGCTTCCCTTTCGGCATCATCAGCGCGAATGGAAAGAACTCATGGACTTGGGGTTCTAAACGCTCAATGATCGCTTTGAACGACTCATCGACGGCGAGAATTTTGTCATTGAGCGAAATGAGTGACGCTAAAGAGTTATAGGTTTTGTCAGCATCAAATGAGCGTGGAACCTCATGAGACTCCACGTCGCCCAACGTACAAGTCGCACTATTTCTCCAGCTCTGCCCCGGTTCCTTCTTAAACTTCCCGACCGGGTATGTGCCATAGATCCAAGCTGCATCCTCTCCCGAATAGGCAAATATTCGCCGCTGTTCTTCTGGGCTTTGCTCAGTGTAGTGCCGCCTTAACCGACCGTACCAACCTGTGTCACGTTTCTTGCGATCATATTCAAACTCCCCTGACGGCCAATACTCGCCAAAACCGCTCGGCAGTGCCATTCCCCAAACCATCCCATCATCTCCCGCACGTTTGTGCGCACATCCAAATTTCTTGCCAGAACGCCTGCCGCAACAAGCCCCACTTCCTTACTCGCTTTTGACCCGCATTTTCTCCAGTACTTCTGGATCGACGCTGCGCGCTACAATCGGGTGAATGGCAATCGGCTTGTCGCCTGCGATCTGTTTGAAATTGGTCAGCACGGCGGTTGCCAATTGGCGGTTAGGGGCGATCAGATCGAGCAGCCAGATTTTTTGCCGCTCGCCCAGATTGCGATTCCAGCCGTGGTGGAGGCGTCAATCTCACCGTCTTCACCACCCCTTTTTTTGGCAGAAGCAATGGCCAGACGATCGCGCAAAAGCGGCTCAATTACGAGGTGGTTGAGGTCGGCAAGCGACTGCCCCTTATACCGCGGCAAATTCATCATCGCGAGCACCGCTTGACCGACGCTCACTTGCACGCGCTCACGCAATTGCGAAAGCTTTTCACGCATCTCGGGCGAGATTTCTGGCTTGGCATCAACGGCTTTTGACGACTCCGTCTGCAACGCGCCACCCTCGACCGCATTGACGGTCTTGCCAGATCCGTTTGCCTTACCCCTTGATGTGGACTTTCCCTTCGAACTCATAGCGACCCCTGATTGTATTGAATGCACCTAGCCACGCAGACCAATGTCTTTGCGCGCGACTTGTAGCTTGAGGGGAAGCGCGTGCTGCACAGCCGAAGACTGCGTGCTCACCCATTTGCAATTCAGATTCTGTGCCGAACACGGAAACCCCCATCATTTCCCCACATTAATTGATCGCGACTGGTTCGTTCTTCGTCACTATCTGAATTCATAATATTGGTCGGAATCGTGTAAAATTTAGTGATGACGTTAAAGTAATATAAGTATTGATGAAAAGGGCGCTGTTTATCTTTCGCGCCCCGCTTCATCCATCGCCTGACTGATTGGGGACAGCAGGTATTGGATGATCCGCCGTTGCCCAGTCTTGATCTCGGCTTGTACAGACATACCAGGCTGCACTCGGTCGCAGAGCGCATGGCGCTCAGGATCGTCGAGAGCACAAGCCAACTCTATCTTCGCGGCATAGACCAAACCGGGTTGGATCGGGCGGCCATTCTCGTCTTGTACGCTGCCAGCAGGTTGCTGTGATTGGTCGATCGCATCGCGGCTGATATTGGTAACGATGCCTTCGATCAGACCGAAATCGGTGAAGTTAAACGCTTCCAGTTTGACTGCTACGCGTTGCCCCACGCCGATGAAGCCGATGTCTTTGTTTTGGACGAAAGCCTCCACTGTAACTCCGCCGTTGCAGCTTCTGGCGTCACTTGCGTCCCCGGATGTGCATGGCACGATCACCATCAGGGGTTACGCGGGCTGAACCACACCACCAACTGTGCTCACGGCAAGCTGCTGGACCACGCCTGCAACCGGCGCGCGCAGTTCCTGGAGCTGCCGCATACGCTCCGCCTTGCGCAGTTCCTCGTTCGCCATCGTCGCGCGATCATTGGCTTCCGCCAGATCGGTCACGGCGATCCGGCCAAAGCCTGCTCTCAGACTGCGCAGTTCCGCGGCCAAGCGATTGATGGAGGCCTCAGCGCGCATTTTGTTCGCCTGTTGCACCTCGATATTACGCAGATGTTCGGCGCGAAGCTGTTCGTATTCCAGCAATTGCAGCCGCGAAAAGAAACCCTTTTCCGCAAGCTCGGCGCGCGCGTTTAGCTGTTGCTCGATAAAGGGAAGCGCCTCTTCCAACTTAGCGAGTTCAGCACTCGCGCCGGCCAATTCCGCCTGACTCTCTGCTCGTTGCTGGCCAAGAGCACTACGCTGCGCTTCGTATTGCGCCACAGCATTGGCGACAAAGGCTTCCTCAGTTCTGATGATGTCGGGTGGAGTACCCTCAGGCGGAATGAAGCGGGATGATCGGCCTTGCAAATGCGAAAGCAGAGCGTCGTTACGCGCTTGAATTACACGAGCCGAAAGCAAGGATTGCGTGCTCTGCGCCTCATCCGCATTGGCTAATGTCGCATCCAGCTCAATTAACAAATCGCCCGCCTCAACGAACTGGCCATTGGTTACATGGATCGCGCGAACGGAACCGATCTCAATTGGCTGCACCACTTTCACATTTTCACCCGGCACAGTTTTGCCAGCGGCGGTGGCAACCACATCAATCTTGCCAAATATCGCCCAGATCAAAGCGAGGACAAACAACGTGCAAATAAGCAGCCTGAGCCACCGCATTCCGGGGCTCGCTGGCTTCTCCATTATCTCCAGCGCCGCGGGAAGAAACTCGTGTTCCTCCTTGGGCTTAAACGCCTCATCGGCTTCATTTTGGCCCTTCCAGCTTTCACGCAGCACGCCGGCATGCTTTGCCAAAGTTGGGAACCGATTAGAGAACCATGTCATGTTGGTTGCTCCGATGTCCTGCTACTCATGCCGGTCTGCTTCGAGTGCAATTGTGCATAGCGGCCACCCGCCTTCAGCAGGTCTTCGTGACTGCCCATCTCAGTAATTTCACCTGCTTCGACAGTGATAATCCGGTCGCAAGGGCGCACTGCGGAAAGGCGGTGCGCGATGATCATAACTGTTCGCCCTTCGGCGATGCGCGCGAGGTTGTTCTGAATGATCTCCTCGCTTTCCGCATCAAGCGCGCTGGTTGCTTCATCAAGGATGAGGATGCGTGGATCGGTATGCGCCGGTTGCCCGTATCCGCGCTTTCGTCGACCTTGAGGAGCACGGCCTTGTCGCCATCTGCCAAGCGGACAAGTCCGGGAAGAAGTTGCTTAAAGCCGATCAGCACTTGCCAGTGGTCAAAGAACTCTCCGACGTTTCAACAAATATCACGAAACTCGCTGCCGTAGCTCAACCCATCTTACCCCAAATTTTGCCCGGCACGCTGGCATTTGGTTGCAAACTGCGCCACGGACGATGCGTGAGTTTGTCGAGACACACTTTTGCAAAGAGCAAACGATGACACTGCGTCTGCAAGATGTTTCGAAATCGTTGGATGGCGAAACACACATCTATCCGCTCAATCTGGAATTGCAGAAGGGGACGATGAATGTCCTCTTGGGTCCGACATCCGCGGGCAAGACGTCTTTGATGCGCCTGATGGCTGGGTTGGACAGGCCCGATACGGGTAAAGTCTATTGGGACGGCACAGATGTTACCGGCCAGCGCGTGCAGGCTCGTGATATTGCGATGGTGTATCAACAGTTCGTCAATTACCCCTCGATGAGTGTGTACGACAACATCGCCTCGCCTTTGCGGATACAGAAAAAGTCATCGGCAGAGATTGAAGCAAAGGTCGGCGAAATGGCCGAATTGTTGCAGTTGACGTCGATCCTCGATCGCAAACCTGATCAGATTTCTGGTGGGCAGCAACAGCGCTGCGCGATTGCGCGCGCTCTGGTTAAGGATGTGGGGCTAGTCCTGATGGATGAGCCACTTGCCAATCTGGATTACAAATTGCGTGAGGAGCTTCGCAGCGAAATTCCGCGTCTTTTTGCCGCATCGGGCGCCATATTTGTCTACGCAACCACTGAGCCCGAAGAGGCGTTGCTGCTCGGCGGAAACACGGCAACCTTGTGGGAAGGGCGGGTGACGCAATTTGCGCCTTCGATGGAGGTGTATCGCCGTCCAACTGATGAGATTACCGCTCGGGTTTACTCCGATCCGCCGATGAATTTCATGCCAGTTCGCAAAGAGGCAGGGGCACTTCACTTCTCGAACGGACAATCCTTTGCGACCGGTGGAGGTTTGACTGACTTACCCGACGGAGAATACCGCGCCGGTTTCCGCGCACATCACCTCGAAATTGGGGAGCCGACTGCTGACAAATTGGTGTTCGATGCAAAACTGATCGTAACCGAGATCACAGGCTCAGAAACTTTCATTCATGTTGAAGCAGCGGGCGAGCGGTGGATTGGGCTGGTTCCGGGTATCCATGCATTTGAGGTCAGTCAGCATTTTCAGATATGCCTTAGCCCCGAAAACATCTTCTATTTTGACCAGCGGGGCCATCTGGCTGGCTCGTCAAATTCTGAAACCGGTCAGTTGAGAGCGTAGCTATGGCATCCATCACTCTCGAAAATTTGGCGCATAGCTATCACGCCCATCCACAAACGGATGCAGACTTTGCGCTCAAGGAAGTGAACCACGAATGGGAGGATGGGCGCGCTTATGCGCTGCTAGGGCCAAGTGGATGTGGCAAAACGACGTTGCTCAACATTATGTCAGGCCTGCTTCAGCCAACGCGGGGGCGCATCCTGTTTGGCGATACCGAAGTCACGCATCTGTCCACCTCTGAGCGCAACATCGCGCAGGTTTTTCAATTTCCCGTTGTCTACGACACAATGACGGTGGGCCAGAATTTGGCCTTTCCATTGCGAAATAGAAGCATGGACACAGGCTACATTGCCGAGCGTGTGACGCGTATCGCCGAAATGATTGGTCTGGAGCAGCATCTCACAAAGAAGGCGCGGGGCCTGACGGCTGACCTTAAGCAAAAAATATCTCTCGGGCGCGGTGTTGTGCGCGAGGATGTGAATGCGATTTTGTTTGATGAGCCGCTGACCGTGATCGACCCGCATATGAAGTGGGAATTGCGCACACAGCTCAAATCGCTCCACCGAGAGTTTGGTCACACGATGGTGTATGTGACCCATGACCAGACAGAGGCGCTGACCTTTGCTGAAAAGGTGGTGGTGATGCACGATGGGATGGTGGTGCAGATTGGAACTCCGCAGGAGTTGTTCGAAACTCCCGCGCATGTCTTTGTCGGCTACTTTATTGGCTCACCTGGCATGAATTTTATCCCGGTCTCACTCGACGGCAGGCAAGCCGTCACCCATGGTGAGACGATTGATCTGGCTGAATACTACGGCAGTCCGCAAGGCGACATTGTGTTGGGTATCCGGCCAGAATTCATGCAGCTGTCAAAAGGGGCCGGTCTCCCGATAGAGATAAAGCACATACGCGATGCAGGCAGGCACAAATTCATCAGCGCGGTTTTGTTCGGTGCGGAAATCAACATTGTTGTCGATGCAAACACTGAAATTGCTTCGGATATGACCAGAGTGGCTTTTGATCCGAGCAAGATCAGCGTCTTTTGCGATGACTGGCGGATCAATGCAGGGTCGAGACAAGCTGTAAATGTGAGCGCCGCCTGATGGAAAAAACGGTCAACCAACGCGCTTGGATTTTGGTTCTGCCTGTCGTGGCTCTTGTCGCGTTCTCGTCACTCATCCCCATGATGACCGTCGTAAACTACTCGTTTCAGGATAGTTTTGGCGGAAATGACTTTTTCTGGGTCGGACTGGAATGGTACAGCGAATTGCTTCGTTCAGAGCGGCTATGGGATGCTTTGGGGCGCCAATTGCTCTTTTCGTTTATCATCCTGCTGATCGAAATCCCGCTTGGCATACTGGTGGCTCTTTCCATGCCAAAGAAGGGGTGGTTGGCCTCTTTGTATCTTGTTCTGATGGCCTTGCCGTTGCTCATTCCGTACAATGTCGTGGGCACGATCTGGCAAATATTCGGGCGCTCGGATATCGGCTTGCTTGGCCGGGTTCTCACCGACTTAGGCTTTTCCTACAACTATGCGCAGAACGCATTTGACGCTTGGGCCACAGTGATCGCTATGGATGTCTGGCACTGGACATCGCTGGTTGCCCTGTTGTCCTATGCCGGATTGCGGTCGATCCCCAGCGCTTACTATCAAGCCGCCAAGATCGATCAGGCAAGCCGGTGGAGCGTGTTTCGCTATATCCAGTTGCCCAAGCTGCGCGGTGTCTTGATCATTGCCGTGCTGCTGCGTTTCATGGACAGTTTTATGATCTACACAGAGCCGTTTGTGTTGACTGGCGGCGGGCCCGGCAATGCGACAACGTTCCTGTCGATCGATCTGGTGAAAATGGCGCTGGGGCAGTTTGACTTGGGGCCAGCGGCGGCCTTTTCGCTTATGTATTTCCTTGTCATCTTGCTGATTTCCTATGTCTTTTACACCGTCATGATCTCGATTGATAAAGATGAGGCGAAGCAATGAGCGCTCAGCCGTCATCCCGCAAACGCATGCCTAGGATCCGGTGGTCAGCCATCGTGATGATTGCGTATCTGCTGTTCTTGCTGGTGCCGATTTACTGGCTGGTGGTGATGAGCTTCAAATCGAATTCTGAGATCCTGAACGCGTTCACGCTGTTCCCGGACGAATTCACATTTCAGAATTATGAGACGATCCTCACAGACCCATCTTGGTATATGGGCTATGTGAACAGCTTCATTTACGTGGCGCTCAACACGGTCATTTCCTTGGCCGTTGCATTGCCTGCCGCATATGCGTTCAGCCGTTATCGGTTCTACGGCGACAACCATTTGTTCTTCTGGCTGTTGACAAACCGCATGGCACCGCCGGCGGTCTTTGCGCTGCCGTTTTTCCAACTTTACTCCAGCGTATCCCTATTCGACACGCATATCGCCGTCGCGCTTGCCCACTGCCTGTTCAACGTGCCGCTGGCGGTTTGGATATTGGAAGGTTTCATGCGCGGCATTCCGCGCGAAATTGATGAAACCGCCTTTATCGATGGGTATGGGTTTACCCGCTTTTTCACGCGGATATTCATTCCCATGATCGCGCCAGGTATCGGAGTGACGGCGTTCTTTTGCTTTATGTTCAGCTGGGTTGAACTCTTGCTCAGCCGTACTCTGACCAGCGTTGATGCAAAGCCCATAACGGCGATTATGACCCGCACCGTTTCTGCGTCAGGCCTAGACTGGGGCGTACTTGCCGCTGCAGGTGTTCTGACCATCATTCCGGGCGCGATTGTGATCTATTTTGTGCGCAGTTACATTGCCAAAGGCTTTGCATTAGGACGGGTTTGACTTGAGAGAGACACTCTAAATGGAATGGATGGCCTGGACATGGCCAACGGCGCTGTTTTTCGCAGCGATTGCCGCTGCATTGGCGGCAATGGCGGTGCTGCATGTCAAATATCCGAGCAGTCCCAGAACAGGGGGGCTCGGCATTGAGACCATGCGCGGCGACCGGTTTTTCATTTCGCTGCTGGGCTCTGCCTTTATCAATCTTGCATGGATTGGCCTCTTGGATGCGCCGCAATATTGGGCACTGGTCGTGTGCGCTGTGTTTGCAGTTTGTGTGTTCCGCTGGGTATGATGACAAAAATGATCGGATGGACGTTATGAGATTGATGAGAACAGCCACGGCTTTGACTGCAAGCCTCGCGCTACTGTCTTGTTCGGATGCCGCCGATACGAATTTTGTTGTGCTGACCGATGCCGAAAGAGAGCAGGCAGCGAACGCATTCCTTGATGAGGAAATTGGCGATCTCTCCTCTCTCAGTCGCGAGCAGCAAGAAGCAGAACTGGCTTGGTTCATGGACGCTTCGGAACCGTTTCGAGGCATGGAAATCTCGGTCGTATCCGAGACGATCGCCACTCACGAATACGAATCTAAAGTACTCGCCCCGGCATTTTCAGCGATCACCGGAATCAGGGTCACCCACGACCTCATCGGCGAAGGTGACGTTGTCGAAAAGCTGCAGACACAAATGCAGTCGGACGAGAACATCTACGATGCCTATGTCAACGATTCCGACTTGATCGGCACCCATTGGCGGTATCAGCAGGTGCGCAATCTCACCGATTGGATGGCAAGCGACGGGGCCGACGTCACCAATCCCGAACTGGACCTGTCCGATTTCATTGGGATCGATTTTACGACCGGGCCGGACGAAAAATTGTATCAGTTGCCAGATCAGCAATTCGCGAACCTTTATTGGTTCCGCTATGACTGGTTCACCGATCCGGCGATCATGGCCGACTTCAAAGCGCAATACGGATATGACCTCGGCGTGCCGGTCAATTGGGCAGCTTACGAAGATATTGCAGAGTTCTTCACCGGCAAGGAAATTGACGGCCAAACGGTCTATGGCAGCATGGATTACGGCAAGAAGGACCCGTCGCTCGGCTGGCGCTTTACTGATGCTTGGATGTCGATGGCGGGCATGGGATCGGTTGGCGAACCCAACGGACTGCCGGTCGATGAATGGGGAATCCGCGTAAACGACGCATCGCAGCCTGTTGGCTCGTGTGTTGCAAGGGGAGGGGCGACCAATTCGCCAGCTGCGGTTTATGCGCTCGACAAATATTCAAAGTGGCTGAACGAATATTCGCCGCCTTCTGCCGCGGGAATGACGTTCTCAGAAGCCGGGCCAGTTCCTGCGCAAGGGGCCATCGCGCAGCAGATATTTTGGTACACCACATTCACCGCCAATATGGTCGGTGAGGACGCTTCGGCGGTTCTCTATGACGATGGAACGCCGCGCTGGCGCATGGCGCCTAGTCCGCATGGCGCATACTGGCAGGACGGCATGAAAGTCGGATATCAAGATGCCGGATCGTGGACCTTGATGAAGTCCACGCCGACCGATCGGGCGCAGGCCGCGTGGCTTTACGCACAGTTTGTGACGTCGAAGACGGTGGATGTTAAAAAGGCGCATGTGGGCCTGACATTTATCCGGGAATCCACCATTCAGCACGAATCCTTCACCGAACGTGCGCCGCGATTGGGCGGCTTGGTCGAATTCTACCGCTCACCAGCGCGCACCCAGTGGTCGCCAACGGGCACCAATGTTCCTGACTACCCGCGCTTGGCGCAGCTTTGGTGGCAGAATATCGGCGATGCTTCTTCGGGAACGAAGACGTCGCAAGCCGCGCTTGATGCCTTGTGCGAGCAGCAGGAGCGCGTTCTCGCGAGGCTTGAGCGGGCAGGCTTGCAGGGTGACCTTGGGCCAAAGCTCAATGAAGAGCGGGGTGCTGCGTATTGGTTGAATCAGCCCGGATCGCCTAAAGCGAAATTGCCAGATGAAGATCCGGCACCGATCACGATTGAGTATGACGAGTTATTGGAAACGTGGAGGTGACCGGCGCGTCCGGTTACCCGACCCACACGTCCAACAGATAGCGCTCTTTCTCCATTAAGGTGTCGATCCACGCCTTGGCTTGTGCATCGTCGCAGCCGCGCTTTTCCCTGCATATAGCCATTAGGGCGCGCCTGACATCAGGCTCCATTTGTGCACCATCGCCGCAGATATAGATGTGTGCTCCGGCTTCGATCATTGCCCAGACGTTGTCGGAATTATCTGCGATCAAATGCTGGACATAGGCTTTGTTGTCGGCGTGGCGGGAGAACGCTGCGTGGATTGTGGCAATGCCGCGCTCATGAAAATCGGCCAGCTCTTCGCGATAGAGATAATCGTGATCGGGATGACGACAGCCAAAGAACAGCAAGGCCTCGCCCAATGCTTCACCCTGCTGCTTTAGATGGTCGCGTTGTTGCAAGAAGCCACGGAACGGCGCGATGCCGGTTCCAGGGCCGACCATAATGACCGGCGTTCTGGGATCATCGGGCAGTCGGAAATTCGCGGTTGGCTTGCGCACAATTGCCTGAAACCGATCACCTGGCGCGAGATCGGCAAGATAGTTTGAGCACGTCCCCTTGAACTCGCCGTTGCCTGACAAGGCTGGCCCTTTGACCACACCGACTGTGATTGAGCAGCGATCCGGTGCCACAGCAGGTGATGAAGAGATCGAATAGTAGCGGGGGCTAAGGAACGGGATCAATTCGAGAAACACCGCCAGCGGCAAATCACAGGCAGGATAGTCCTCAAGGATATCCAGAACCGATTTGCGTTTTGCCAACACTTCTGCGGTGTACCGATCCGTACCGTCCTCCCCAGCGGGCGCAGCCAACGCCTCCAGTCCGGCTTGCGAATTCGGGCAACTGACGAACCGCGCGAGCGTGGCGATATCTTTGCGCGTCGCCACCGCTTGCAGTTCGCCGGCCGTTTTGGCGAGGTTGAGGACCGAAAATGTACTGCCGCTTGGAAATGGCCCGCGCATATCGCTGCGCGATTCAATGCGAACATAGGTGTCTCGGTCTAAACCGAACCGATTGAGCAGCCGCTCAACCACGGCAGGATTGTTGACGGGCACCACGCAAAGGTGATCGCCGGGCTTGTATTCCATCCCATTGGGCAGCTCGACTTCGATATGCCGCGTCGAACGGCCCTCATCCTGATTGATATCTTTGAGCTCGCGGCTGCTGACCACCGTCACATCGCGCGTTCCCACCCGGTCGGCCACAGCGTTCGCCGTGATGCTCTGGGTGATCTCAACTGAATAGAGCGGTTCTGCAACAGCGTCGCTATCAGCCTCCAGATCGAGTCCGAAATGCTCACCCAATTGCGGCATTAGCGCATCGAGCCATGTGTGGAACTGAGTGTCGATATCGGCCCGCGCATCCAACTCCTCGCTCGGAACAATCCGCTTCGCGCCTAGCGCCTCAAGCCGCCTGTCAATCTTGCGCGGCACTTCCTGAAAAGTGGCGGCCCAATCACTGCTGCCGCAGCCCAGCATCAGATAAGACACGCCGCCCAACTCAGCCTCATCAGGCTGCGCGGTATCCAGCCACTCGACAAATTTCGCAGCGTTGTCTGGCGGCATGCCGTTGTATGACGCGCAGGCAATCGCGACCGCGCCTTCATGCGGCAGCTTACGGGCAAACGCGTCAAGCGGCGCCAATGTGACGTCGAAGCCGCTGAATTCGGCCTTTTGCGCAAGCTCGCGGGCGAAGCTCTCGCTTGATCCCAAGTTGGATCCAAACAGAACCGTCAAAGGCGTGCCATGTTTGGCAACGCGCGCGGCATCCGGTTTTGCGATATCGTGCTCGGACGCATCAGCATCTGTGCCCAATCGCTCCACATCTTCGCGCAAACGCGCTTTGATCGTGAATTCGTCAGGCTTGATCGACAGGGTTTCTTTGATGTTCAGCTCATAGTCTGAGTGATCATAAAGATCGAAACGCTGCAAAATCATGGCCAGCACCAGGATCGATTCCTGGATCGCAAACTGCCGTCCAATGCAGGCGCGTTGACCATTGCCGAATGGCTTATACGCGGCCGGATTACGGGTGGCCTCCGCATCGCCTAAGAAGTTATCGGGATTGAAGGCCTCGGGATCATTGCCCCACACATTGGTGTCGCGATGGAGGGAAGGGATCAGAACCGTCGTGAAAGTGCCCTTAGGAATGGCGTATTTTCCGGCCAGAACCTCGTCTTCGAACGGTGCCAGCCCGAAAGCGGGCGCAGTCGGCCAGAGCCGCAATGCCTCAAGCAGGATCGCGCGGATATAGGGCAGCTGCCCAATCTGCCTTAAGCTCGGAGGCTGGTCGATATTTCGGCCCAACACTGCGTCCACCTCGGCATAGGCACGTTGCAGCACGTCACGGTTTTTGAGCAGGTAATAGACCGTGAATGACAGCAATCCTGACGTCGTCTCGTGTCCGGCGATCAGAAATGTGTTGATCTGATAGCGGATGTTCTCATCCGACAATCGCTCGCCCGTCCGCGCATCTCGTCCTGACAGCATGAAGTCGAGCAGGTCCTGAGGTCCATCACCGCTCTGCCCGCGCCGCTCGCGAATGATCTCGTCGACCAGATTGTTCATGTAGTCAGCGTCACTGTGCAGTTGCTTGATCTGCGCGCTTTTGAGCAGCTTTTCGCCTGGCAAACCGCGCATGGTTTGAGTTGTGCTGAGCGTCCGATTGAGGGCTTCGATGAAAGGGTGAAAATCCTCGCGATAAAACGAGTTAAAGCGATAGCCAAAGCCGCACACTCCGACCGTATCGAGCGTCAATCGGATCATATCTTTAGGAACATCGATCACATCATCCGAGTTCATCCGCTCCCATTTCAGCATCAATTGGCTGGCAATGTCCTGCATCATCGGCAGGTAGCTGCCCATCGCCTTTTGGCTGAACGATGGCAGCAAGATGTGATGTGCCTTCGACCAGTTGGGATCGTCAGTATCCCCGGTGAACAGTCCGTCGCCCGCAATCAATCGCAGCCGTTTGAGCGGCCCTCGCACTGTTTTGTCGAACCGTTTTTCATCACACACTTCGGCGACTAAGTCCGCACCTGAGACGAACACCAGCGTGTTGCCCATCACATCCAGCTTGAAGATCGGGCCGTATTCCTCCGCCAGTGCCATCAATTCCTGGATCAGGCGCGACGCATCTACGGTAAAAGCGTTGCCGACCAGCGGTGCTCCCGGCGGCTGCGGGATCGGATTGGGCTCGCTCGTATTTGCCATGGTCTCCGTTCATGCCAGACGAGCAGGGGACTGGAAAGAGCGCAGTCGAACGGTCAGGCGTTGGGGTATGTTCGGTTCCCATTGCGCTTCTGCATTTGGGTCCAAGAATAGGTGTGTTTCACAGTCGCTGACCGCCTACCGCGCCAGCCAGCCCCCATCGACTGCCAGCACGTGGCCTTGAACATAGCGGGCGGCATCCGATGCAAGGAAAACCGCTGCGCCGCCAAGGTCACCCGGTTCGCCCCAGCGTCCCGCGGGAATACGCTCAAGGATTTGCCGGTTGCGGGTTTCGTCAGCTTGCAAAGCGGCGGTGTTGTTGGTCGCGATATACCCCGGTGCGATGGCGTTGACGGTAATGCCCTTTGCCGCCCATTCATTGGCGAGCAGCTTGGTCAAACCGCCCACGCCGCTTTTTGAGGCGGTGTAGCTGGCGACACGGATGCCCCCTTGAAATGTCAGCATTGATGCGATGTTGATGATCGACCCGCCGCCATTGTCCACCATATGACGCCCAGCGGCTTGGCTTAGGAAAAACAGGGTTTTGAGATTGGTATCGACCACCGCATCCCAATCATCTTCTGTAAAATCGATGGCATCGTTGCGGCGAATGATCCCGGCATTGTTGACCAGAATGTCGAGCCCGCCGAGCGCACTGATGGCTTCGTCTACAATCCGTCCGCAAGGCTCAATCGTGGAAAGATCAGCCTCAATCGTGATTGCGCGTCGACCAGCCTTTTCGACCAGTCCGACAGTCTCGCTCGCATCGCTGCGCGCGACCAAGGCAATATCGGCTCCTGCTTCGGCCAGCGCGACTGCGACGCCTTGCCCGATGCCGGTGTTGGCTCCGGTGACGATGGCGACTTTGCCGGTGAGATCAAACGGGTTTGCGTCCATGGTCAAAGCCCTTTGAGATAAGCGCTGATTTCTTCATCTTGAGAGTTGGGATAAAACAGCTCTGCAAATTTCTCACCTGCAATCGCCGATTTTAGCAGATCCTGATCAACCGATTTCAGCACGCTGATCATGTCGTGGCAGGCAGCGGCTTTCAGATCGGTCAGCTTGGTGCGATTGGCAGCCATGATCGCGGCGCGCTCTTTTGGATAGCCGAGGCCCGGTTCCATCTCGAAAAGCTTGCGATAGCAATCTTCAAGGTTCAGCTCAGCTGCCCAGCCAAAGCCTTTCGCATAGGGCATCGACATCGCATTACCGGCGTTGATCTGGCTAAACAGGAACGCATCGGTTGGGTCTATCACCAGTCCGCAAAACACGCCGGGCATGGAATTGCAGGCGAGCATTGAGCCCATACCCGTGCCGCATCCGGTCACGACGAAATCAGCCGCCTTCGAATTGAGCAAAATGCCAGCCAAGAGACCGTTCATCACGTAGGTCAGCGATGCATCATCTTCTGCGGAATACATCCCGTAATTGTGGACCTTATGGCCAAATTCACCCGCAACCTTGGTCAAGGCCTCGTTGATGATCGGGTTTTTGGCGGCCTGGCTGTTCTCACTGATCAGTGCAATTTTCATGGGTTTTTACTCTCCAATTTCATAATTACGGTAACCGGTGTCATTCCTTGGCGCAAGCGGCTTTGCAAACTTTTCCGAACGGTCATTTCGCGGTCCCTTTGGGTGTTGAAACTGAACCCCGTTCGATCAATCGCGACGGGAGCCGCCATGGCGCTTTGGCTGCATCTTCCGGAGCGCAGATGATCTTTTCCGCGGCTAGTCGCGCCATCTCTGCAATCGGCCAATGCACCGTTGTCAGGGACGGCCAGACATGACTGGACAAAGGCGTATCATCAAAGCCGATGATGGAGATATCCCGCGGTATGGTTAGGCCCGCCCTGCGGCAGGCGATCATGGCCCCAATCGCCATCTCATCATTGCAGGCGAAAATCGCAGTCGGCGGATTGTCGAGCGCGATTAACTCATCAGCCGCGGCGACGCCGGTTTCAAACGTGTAATTGCCAGACCTGACCAGTGTTTCGTCCAGTGCCAGCCCAGCTTTTGCTAGCGCCTCTTCGCATCCCGCGCGCCGTTCGCGTGGCGAGGTGAATCCCTCTGGCCCCTCAATCAAAGCGATCCTGCTGTGCCCTTCGGCGATCAGGAAACCCACTGCCTCGCGCACCGCTTCGCGATCATTGGAGCTTACGACATGGGCCGGTTCATCCATCTGGATTGATCCCATGCGGACATAGCGTGTGCCTTGATCGCGGCACAATTGCGCGACCACATCATCCCCTGAGATCGGTGGCAGCATGACGACACCAAAGGGTTTTTGCCGCTCCAAAAACGCGCGCACATCGTCTGCGAATGTAGGCAGGCTGCGGTCAAATGGCTGAACCATCAAGCCGTATTCCGTGGTCCCGATTGCTTGGAGGACACCCTGCTGAACATTGACCAGAAACTGTGCGTTGGGATTGTCGTGGATCACCGCGATGATGAAATTGCGGCTGAGCGCGAGTGCGCGGGCCTGCAAACTCGGCACAAAGCCGATCTCGGCGATTACCTGTTCGACATGTTTGCGGGTCTTGTCGCTCAACAGAGGCGATTTGTTGATGACCCGGCTGACCGTCTTTTTGGAGACATTCGCAAGCGCCGCAACGTCGTTGATCGTCGGTCTGCCGCTTTTTGCCACGAATTACCCCTTCATTCCGTCACTGAAGCCTATGCCAAACACCTGCACAATTGTAAGTCAGAAAGCGATTACAGCGCGGCTGGCAATGCCAATGAGAGCGCTGGAATGAAAGTGATCAGGATCAGCGCGGCGAGTAGCGTCAGATAAAACGGCCAGATCGTGCGGATCATCGCAGGCAATGGGACTTTGCCCACAGCGGAGCCGACAAACAGCACAGATCCAACCGGCGGTGTGACCAGACCAATCCCTAGATTGATCATCATAATGATCCCGAAATGCACCGGGTCCACGCCGCTCGTCATGGCCACCGGCAAGAAGATTGGCGTCGCGATCACGATCAAGGGCGCCATGTCCATAAATGTGCCCAGCGCCAGCAGCATGACGTTGATGATGATGAGCGTCAGGATTGGATTGTCCGTCATCCAGCCGATGGCTTGGGCCAAGGCTGCAGGCACTTCGAGAAGCGCCAATGCGAAGCCGAATGCGGATGCGCTGGCGATGATAAACAGCACCATCGAAGCCGTCCGAACCGATTTTTGTGCGGCCTCGGTAAAGCCTTTCCAGCCCAAGCTGCGATAGACGAAGGTGCCCACTAGTGCGGTATAAATCACGGCAATGGCGGAGCTTTCAGTGGGTGTGAAAATGCCGCTTAATATGCCGCCCATGATTATGACGGCGGTCAGCAAGCCTGGAATGGCGTAAACCGCCGCTTTCGCAAGCTCGCGCCATCCTGGGAAATGCCCCTTGGGAAGGCCGCGTTTGCGTGCCACCATCCATGCGGTGAACATCAACATTGCGCCGGTCATAACGCCGGGCACGATCCCTGCCAGAAACAGATCACCGATTGAAACGCCGATGCCCGATGCGGCGGAATAGATGATCATATTGTGCGATGGCGGGATCAACAGACCGACGATCGCCGCCGTCACTGTGACGTTCACGGCATAGTCTTTGTCATAACCCTTCTCCTCCATCAGCGGCACCATGGTTGAGCCGATGGCAGAGGCGCTGGCGATGGCAGAGCCGGACACCGCGCCGAACATCATTGATGCGCCGACATCGACAAGGCCCAGCCCACCTCGCACCCGTCCAAATGCGGCGTCGGCGACCCGCACCAACCGATCTGCAATGCCCGCTCGGTACATCAAATCGCCCGCAAAGATGAAGAACGGGATCGCCATCAGAGTGAAGACGCTGATCCCGGCCGCCATGCGCTGAACCGCGACCACGAGGGGTATGTCGATGATGAAAAATGTCGCGAGCGCCGCGCCGAGCAACGAAAATGCCACTGGCACGCCCAACAAGAGCAACAGCGCAAGGACGCCAAACAGGACAAGGATCTCCATCAGTCTTGTCCCTCTCGATTACCCCGTAACCGAGCGAGTGAAAATATGATCGTCATCAATCCGGCCAAAGGCAGCGGCAAATAGGCGATCCCCCGGCTGATTCCGAGCGAGGGGACGACATGATCGCGTACGAGCCATGCAAGCTGCGCTCCGTAAATCAGCAGCACCAACCCGAACAGCGCAACGATGATGTGCACTGCGGTTCCCAAACGCCGCGCATTCTTGGGTGCGAGCCAATGCTCCAGCACCTCAATCCGGATATGAAACCGCTCCCACACCCCGGCAGCGGCGGCGAAGAATACGTACCAGATCATGAGGATCAGCGCCGCCTGTTCGGTCCAAGAGGGGCTTGAGTTGAGCACAAAGCGCCCGAAAACCTGCCATCCGACAATCCCGGTCATTACTATAAGGCCCCATGCGCCCGCGCGCGCAAACCAATCCGCGATGCGCTCCATCATGGCGCTCCTGATCCGCGCAGGGCCTGAATGCGCTCGACCATGTCACGTTGTTGAGCATTGTCGATGAAACGGTCCCACATGCCTGTCATCGCGTTGGCAAAGGGGGCGGGGTCAACCTCGTTCACCGCGACGCCGGATGCAGCGATGATTGTGCGGCTCTTGGCCACCTGCTCGTCCCACAATTCACGCATATAGGGGACGGATTGCCGCGCTGCTTCGCGCACGATGGATTGATCTGACGCGCTGAGTTTGTCCCAACTGACCTTTGACATCACAAACACTTCAGGTGCCAAAAGGTGGTTGGTCAGGCTGTAATAGCGCGCGACCTCGAAATGCTTGCCGCTTTCGAAGCTGGGCCAATTGTTTTCCGCGCCATCGACGACCCCTTGGGCGAGTGATTGGTAGACCTCGTCCAATGGCATCGGAACCGCGTCTGCACCCAGCGACTGAACCATCCCAACATAAAGGTCAGAGCCGGGCACGCGCAGTTTCAATCCCGCCATATCGGCAGGCGATGTGATCGGGCCGCGGGTGTTGTAGAAGGATCGCGACCCGGAATCGTAAAAGCACAGGCCAATGAGGCCGTGCGGCCTAAGCGAGGCGAGGATCTCATCGCCAATCTCACCATCCATGCTGCGGCGCATATGGTCGGTGGAATCGAACAGGAACGGCAGGGCCGCAACCTTAGTCAAAGGCTCGATGGAATTGAGCGGGGCGAGGTTCACTCGGTTGAAATCCAGTCCTCCGAACGTGGTAATCTCCAGAGTGTCACGCTCATTGCCCAATTGCCCGCCTGCGAACATTTTGAGCGAGAGGCGACCATCAGTGCGCTCGCTTAGAATGTCACCGAAACGGATTACGCCTTGGACGGTGGGGTAACTCAGGACATGGGTGTCTGCCGATGTGAGAGCGCTGCCGAGACGCGCCTGACACGCGGCCAACGTGGCGGCGGCTCCGGCCAGAACGACGCGGCGCGTCATCATCAGTTTAGCGCCTGTTTCGCTCACTGGTGCGGATCAACCGGTGTCAAAACAATCTCCAACGTGGTCATATCACCAAACCGGATCAACGAATGCGCGCCCACTTTGGCCGAATGGACGCCGGTGATCGCACCTGTTGAAATCAAAGTGCCCGTGGGTAGGTCGAACCCCTGAACCTTCGCGTGGTCGAACAGGAAATTTCGCGCGCGTGCGACATGAGCAACGATATCGGTGATCTCGCGCTCACCCACGCAGACATCGTCAATAAAGGTCGCGACGTAGAGCGGTTCGCTTAGGCCCTGTTGCCACGTATTGAGCTCTGGTCCTTTGAGCACGCCATTGTTGTTGCCAAAATCACTGACCACCGCCAGCGGGCCAACGCCATTGATATTGACGATCGGGCTGCTCGCAATCTCCGCGCCGAGAAACAGGCGATCATGCTCGCGCGTCTCGCCCAGTTCGAGCACCAACTCCGCCTCAACCGCCGCAAATCCTTCGGCGAAGACGGGCATTTCGCTAACTTGACCCAGCGAAGCCCGCACAAAGCGCGATGCGAAGATCGGGCCGGAGAGGAAATCCGCGCCCATTGCCTCGCGATGGATCGGGGGAATGCCTCCGACTTTCCATCCGATCACACGATCGGGCCACACTTTGCGAGACAGGTGCTGCACCTGATACGCTTCATTCAGCGATACGGGCAGCGGCCCGGGAAATTCACTGAGCGAACCAGCCGCAAGGCGAGCCTGCACTAGAATATCCGAAATTTCCTGCAAGCGAGCGGTTTCGGATTGTGTGTTTGTGTTCGTCATAAGAGCCGCTGTTCTAGTCCCAAGCCGCTCAGAATTAGAAGCGGATGCCTGCTGTGCGAATTAATGACACCGGTATCATTGCTCGTCAACACCTTATGGTCACGAGCTCTTTGAGAGGCGTGGGGCAGTGCGACAACCCTTAGTGGAAATATCGCGTTTTCAATGCTTTGATTACGGTTTTGGGCTTTCGCCTACCAGCTCATGCGGCGCAAAGGAAACTAGTGGGTCCCGCGAGCATCCAGCCATTGCGCCGCTTTCACCCCAAAGGTGATCAAGAACGGCACGAGGACGATGCTCAACGTCACCTTGGCTAGCACTTGGCCGATCAGCAGGTTCGTGATGTCAAACTCACCATAGAATGCGAGCGTCACAAAGATGATCGAATCCACAGCTTGGCTAAGCGCGGAGGCGATCGCACCGCGGATCATTAGGCCCAACGTCGTCGCCTCTCCGCTGCCGCGCAGTTTGGAGAATATCCAGACATTGAGCAGCAGAGAAGCGATGTAGGCGGCCGGGCCCGCCATCAAAATGCGCGGTGTCTGACCCAACACCCGCTCAAACGCTGCCAGATCCTCTCCGCGAAATTCAAGCATTTCGGGCGATGCGGGCAAGGAAAGCACCAGATAGATTAGTAATGCGGACAGGAAAAGCGGTAGAAAGCCGATCCAGATCAAACGTTTGGCCAAGGACTGCCCGTAAAGCTGTGCGATGGTGCTGGTGATCACGACCAGCAGTAGGAACGGGAAAATACCCGCTTCAACCGCCAATTGGCTGGGCCACAATTGCACTTGTTTGAACGCGACGACGCCCGCCAGAACGGTCATCCCACCATACAGAATGATGTAGACGAACAGGCCCATCGGGGCGTTTATGGCAGCCTTTGCGATGTCGCTGGTGGGTTCTTGACCAGTTTGGTCTGGCGCGTTTTGGGTGTCACTCATCGCCGCAGGGTTAAGCGAGGGCGCTTTAAAAGAAAAGCCGCCAACGTGCAGTCGTGCCCTTTCATTCACGCCTTCACCGGCACCGCCAGTTGCCTTGGCTCTCACAAAATGCCACCCCTTGGCGACGGGATACAACAATCAGGGGCACCGCGCCTGCGGTGGACACGCAAATCACATCCATTCTCTACAGCATTGCCGGGATCGTAACGATTCTAGGAATTGCCTTCCTGCTGTCCTCGGGCAAGCGGAACATCAACTTGCGGATAGTGGCATCGGCTTTTGCCTTGCAAACGGTGATGGCGGTTTTGGTCCTGCGCACCGATGTCGGCGTCGAGGTGATTAGCTTTCTGTCCGATGGGGTGATTGCGCTGCTGGGCTATTCTGTGGTCGGGATTGAGACGTTGTTTGGACCGATGGGTGACAATCCGTTTGCCAATACCTTTTTGATCGCTGCACTGCCGGTGATCGTATTTTTTGCCGCGCTGGTGTCGATCCTCTATTATCTTGGCATTATGCAGCGGTTGGTGCGCTGGCTCGGCGGGGCGATTGGTTGGCTGACCGGGATTAGCAAGGTTGAGGCGCTGGGTGCTGCGGCCAATATCTTTGTGGGTCAGTCAGAAAGCCCCTTGGTGGTGCGGCCTTATCTCGCCAATCTGCCTCCATCGCGCTTGTTCACATTGATGTGTGTTGGGATGGCAGGCGTCGCCGGGACTATCCTTGCAGCTTACGCGGCGTTTCTTGGTGATCAGGCGGTGCCCTATCTGTTGGCTGCTGCGTTTATGTCGGCACCAGGCGGGATATTGATGGCTAAGATCATCATGCCCGATGACCCGGAGGAAGCCGCAGAGCACGACAAATCTCTCGAGAATATCGGCGTCGCTGAAACATTCGAGGATGGTGAGAAACCCGCCAACATTATCGAGGCCGCGGCGCAAGGTACGCAAACAGGCGTTAAGCTTGCGGTCGCGGTGGGCGCGATGGTTATGGTGTTTGTCGCGCTTGTCGCGCTGGCCAACGGCATTCTGGGCGGGATCGGCGGATGGTTTGGCTATCCCGACATCTCTTTTCAGCAAATGCTTGGATATGTCTTTTCGCCCGTCATGTTTTTGATCGGCATATCGGATTGGGAACAAGCGCGGATCGCGGGCGGATTGTTTGGGACCAAAATTGTCCTCAATGAATTCGTTGCCTTTATCGAACTGGGCGGGGTTGAGGGGCTGACCGAGCGAAGCCGATTGATCATGACCTTTGCGCTTTGCGGCTTTGCCAATTTCTCGTCCATCGCGATCCAAATGGCGGTGACTGGCGGGCTTGCCCCGAACCAGCGCCCCGTGATCGCGCGGCTGGGATTGAAAGCTTTGGCAGCGGGCAGCCTCGCCAATTTGATGAGCGCGGCGCTCGCCAGCATTTTCCTACCGTTCTAAACCCCTTGGCAGATGTGTGGGGTAGCGATTAGATAGCGGCCATGACCCAAGTCCAAATCGCCTCCGTTTCGCTCGCTCAACCGCTTGAAGAGATCGCCGATGAGCTGGGCCGCAGCTTTGCTGATTATGGCTTTGCAGTGGTGCGTGATCACGGCATTCCGCTGGATCTGATCGCGCGTGCAGAAGCAGCCTCGAAAGAGTTCTTCGCTCTGCCAGAGCGGGTTAAGCGCGAATACAAGATTGATGGCGCTGGCGGTGCGCGCGGATACACCCCGTTCGGTACGGAAAAGGCCAAGGATGCGAACATCTTTGACCTCAAAGAATTCTGGCATGTAGGACGCGGCCTTGACCCCGGTCACCCTTTGGCTGAATTCATGGCGCCCAATATCTGGCCCGATGAAGTCGAGGCGTTCAAACCTGTCTTTAGCGAGCTCTATGCCGCTTTCGAAACCGCAGGCCTGACCGTACTTGAAGCGATTGCGTTGCATCTGGGATTGGATCGCGAGTTCTTTGCGCCAACGGTCGAAGACGGCAATTCGGTTATGCGATTGCTGCATTACCCGCCGCTCGGCCCCGATGCTCCCGAAGGCGCGATCCGCGCAGCTGCGCATGGCGATATCAACACGATCACTTTGCTCTTGGGTGCCGAGGAAGCTGGGTTGGAACTGCTCACTAAGTCAGGCGATTGGCATGCGGTCGATGTTCCCGAAGGCGCGCTGGTCATCAATGTCGGCGACATGCTGGAGCGGCTGACCGCTGGCGCTTTGGTCTCGACCACTCACCGTGTCGTTAATCCGCGCGGGGCAGGGGCGCAGCGTTCACGCTATTCCATGCCGTTCTTCCTGCACTTCCGCCCAGACTATCTGATTGAGCCACTGGAAAGCTGCCGGGGGAGTGGCGAACCGAGCGAGCCGATCACTGCGCATGATTTCCTGATGCAGCGTTTGCGCGAGATCAATCTCGCCTAGTTGGCCAATTCGACCGCTCTCAAAGAGAATCGGGTGACTGTCACATTCGAGTCAATTCCGGTTCATCTGAGCCAAAATCCCGCATTTCAGGCAGTTTGAGCTCGCGCTTCAAAAAAGCGATTCTCGTTGCGCGCATGCAACACAGGGGTCCTTCAACGGCGCATTTCTGCGGCTTAGCATGTGCATAAGTTTATGAAATTTTCTGCGTGCCCCGCCTGCCCATTTCCGTTTCATAAAACCGTCACAAAACAGTCGCTTTTGTGCAGTGCAACGCGCTTAGGGACGCGAGCATCACTTTCCCTCCAACCGTGATCAGGGGCACTTCACTATGAAGATCAAATATCTTTTGGCAGCAAGCATCGTCAGTCTTTCTGCCGCAGCCACAATCGCTACTCCCGCAGCAGCGCAACAAATTACATCAGGCGTCGAAGGTCAGGTCACTGACACAAGTGGCAATGCGCTTTCCGGCGCGATGGTCACCATCACCGACACCCGCACCAATCAGGTTCGCGAAGCCACCACTGATGGCGACGGCAACTTCCGCGTCCAATCGCTGCCACCTGGCGGCCCGTACACTGTGACAGTCACCGCCACTGGCTTTGAAGGTCAGTCGGTCGAAGAAGTCTTCACCAACATTTCAGGCAACACCGGTTTCAGCTTTGAATTGGCTAACACCAATGTCGGCAACACTATCGTTGTTACCGGCGCCCGCGCACGGGTAACTCAGGTCGCTGTCGGTCCCGGCACCGCATTCGGTACCGAAACGCTCGAAGCTTTCCCTTCGATCACTCGCGACGTTCGCGACATCATTCGCATCGATCCGCGCGTCAGCCTCGAAGGCAACAACGATGTTGATCGTATCTCCTGCCTCGGCGGCAACGATCGCACCAACACCTTTACCGTCGACGGTATCATTCAGTCGGACGTGTTTGGCCTGAACGGTACTCCGTTCGCGGCGCGTAACGCTCTCCCGCTTCCGTTCGATGTCGTCGATCAAGTGTCCGTTGAGTTCGCACCATTTGACGTCGAATACACCGACTTCACCGGTTGTCTCGTCAACGTCGTAACCAAAGCCGGTAGCAACAAGTTCAGCGGCTCTGCCTTCTTCACCTACTTCGATGAAGGTCTACAAAACGACCAATTCGAACAGGCTGACGGAACGTCTCAGGACGTCAATGCCGGTCGCGAAACACGTTGGGGGGCAACCCTTTCGGGTCCGATCATTCCTGATCGTCTGTTCTTCTCGCTTGGCTATGAAGAGACTGACCTGGGTGATGGCTTCAACCAAGGGCCATTTGGCTCAGGCGCAGCCAACGAAGTCAACTTTGTAACGCAGCAACAATTCGATCAATTCGCGCAGATTGCCAACGACGTATATGGCCAAGACATTGGCGGTATCCCGACACAGCTTGCTGAATCGAGCGTACGCTACTTCGGTCGTATCGACGCGATCATCTCTGATCGCCACCGTCTCGAAGCGACCTATCAGCGTCTCGAAGAAACCAACCTCGAATCCGATTTCGGACCCAACACCTTCACTGGCTTCAACTCGTTTGAAGACGAAGGCACGATCTCAGATTACTACTCTGTCCGTCTCTACTCCGATTGGAGCGACACGATCTCAACCGAACTGCGCGTGAGCCGTGCAGAAGTCGGTGACGTCCAAGGCCCGGTCGGCTTTGGCGAAGCGCAGTCTGACAACCCGGCTCCACGTCTTGTCGTTGGTTTTGACAACGCCACGAACGGCCTGATCGCTGGCGGCAACGATGGCGGTCTCGCCACGGGCCCTGGTATTTTCCGTTCGGCTAACCAGCTGGATACGAAGATCGATCAGGCTCGCTTCATCATGAATGTGGATGCAGGCAACGGTCACTTCCTGAAGTTTGGTGCTGAACTGAACGACCTTGAAGTGTTCAACTTATTCGCCATCAACGCGACCGGCACCTTGTTCTTCAACGGCCTTGATGATTTCCAAAACGGCCTCCTCGCAGACAACACCGGCGGTTCCTTCGATGGGCCGGCTGACATTATCTCAGGTGATGCAGGTGGCGCAGCCATTCGCACTGGTATCGATGGTGACATCAACAACGCCGCTGCCCTTTTCAGCCGCCGCACCTATTCGGTGTTCGTGCAGGATGAATGGCAGGCAACCGATCAGCTTGCGATTAACGCAGGCGTCCGTGTTCAGCTTTATGAAGGTGACGCACCGCGCGCCAACCCGACATTTGGTGAGCGCTTTGGTTTCACCAATTCCGTTTCGTTCGGTGCGATTGATCCGGTTGTTCTTCCTCGTCTGTCCGCGACTTACGAATTCGACAATGAAGGGTTCTTGTCCAACAGCCGTCTTACCGGCGGCGTAGGCGTCTTCGCTGGCGGTGATCCGGTTGTTTACTTCTCCAACGCATTCTCAAACGATGGGTTTGCTTCGGTAGAAGGCAACACTGGTGATTGTGCTGCGGGCGACCTGACTAGGGATCCGGTAACGGGTCAGATTTCGGTTCTCAATGGTGGTACGTTCACTGGCGTTCCAGCCTGCGCAGTTGCAGCAGCCGCTGCAGGTGCAGCTGCTGGCGGCGGTGATGTTCAGTCAATCGCTCCCGATTTCGATATTCCGACAGCGGTTCGTGCCAATATCGGTTTTGCGACCGAGATCGGCACTCAATCCGGCTTCTTCTCAAACTGGCAGTTGAACCTCGATTACATCTACACCCGCTTCAACGACACGTTGAATGTCAACGATCTGGTGCAGGTAATTGACCCGTCACTCGGCCTCAACGGTTTCACTGTCGACGGTCGCGAGCTTCGCCGCCCAATCGATCCAAACCAAGCCGGTTGCGATGCAACGCTTGTCTCAAGCTCACCTCCAACATTCAACAATGTCACTCCGGCTTGCTTCGGCACTCGCCTTGATGACTTCGTCCAGTTGAACAACGGTCCAAGCTTTGAGAGCCATAACTTCTCGCTGGTTCTTCAAAAGCGCTTCAGCGAAGGTTTCTTCACTGAAGGTGGCAGCGTGAACGTGAACTTCGGTTATGCGTTCAGTGACAGTGAGCAGACGAACAACTTCCGTTCATCGACCGCTACATCGACGATTGACAACTTCCCGGCATTCAACCGTCAAAGCCCTGCTGTTTCGCAATCGGGTTTTGAAACTCGTCACAACTTCGTGTTTTCGGTGAATGCCCGCGAGGAATTCTTCGACGGATTTGATACCAGCTTCGGCATGTTCTTCCGTGCATCGGAAGGTCGTCCGTACAGCCTCGTGTTCGACGATGGTCGTCCGTTCTTCGATGACGCCAGTACGCGTGAACAAAACGCTTTGCTGTACATCCCAACCGGTCTGGACGATCCGAACCTCTCACCGTTGAGCGACACGGTAGCTGTCCAATCGCTACTTAACCTATTGGAAAACGGGGTTGCTCTCGACGACGCGGGTAACATCGTCAGCGAACTGGACTGCAACTTCACTCCGGGTCAAACTGTGGCGAGAAACCAATGCCGTAACGATTGGTTCTTCGATATGGATATCCGCATCAGTCAAGAACTGCCTTTCATCGGCAGCCTGACCGGTTTGGCCGAAGATCGGATTGAGTTGTTCGCTGACTTCTCGAACTTCCTCAACTTCCTCGACGACGGTTGGAACGTTCGTCGTTCTGTCGGTGGGTTCGATGGCCGTGTTGATCTGGTTGACGGCGCGTTCGACGATGAAGGCCGTTATGTGATCACGAACTTCTCGGACTTTGCTGCCCGTCCACAGACTGCCGTTAACAACAGCATCTGGCGGATCCAGGTTGGTGCGCGCTACGAATTCTAATTCGTCGCATACCAATCCATGAAACACGCAGCGGCGGGACCTTCGGGTTCCGCCGTTTGCTTTTGTGCAGCGCTAAAGTCTGGCGCAACCTGAGCGGTGTTCAGGTGCCCGTCCGTTCAAGCGTGTCTGCGGGGTCATCGGCGATGCTGAGCAGCTCGAATGCCAGTGCCTCGCGCACTTCGCCGGGCAGGTTTTGCCGCAATGCGCGTTCAAGAGCGGCTGCCTGATCGCCTAAGTCGGGCTCACTAAATATAGCTGCGGTCCCTGCCAATTTGTGCACCAACCGCGCCAGATCATTCCAATCATTCGCTGTGCGGCTATCCTCGCCCATTGCGCCGCTTTGTAAGGCGGCACGCACGGCCTCAATTGCTTCGCTGCGCCGTGTGTTCCAGCGCTCGATCAAGTCTGGCGAATGCTGTTGAGGCAGCCGAGCAAAGGCACCGCCCGATATTTCGTTGTCACTTTCCTCGGTCTCGACATGGCTGTCTTCGACGATTTTCGTCGTTGGCACGGCGTCTTGTTCGGGCGTCACAGGATCATCCTCTGTTTCGATTATCCGGGTTGGCAGCCATCTTTGCAGCGTGCGGGCAAGGTCGGTGAAGTCGAGAGGCTTTGCCAAATGCCCCTGCATTCCAGCAGCTCGTGCAGCATTAATGTCCTCTGGAAAAGCGTTTGCAGTCAATGCGATGATCGGCATGCTATCGGGTCCGATCCCCTCTTTGCGGATCGCGCGCGTGGCGTCATATCCATCGCAGCCGGGCATTTGAATATCCATCAGCACCAGATCATAAAGGCGTTCGCGCATCACCCCGTCCATGACCATTGCAATCGCTTCATTCCCGTCATGCGCCACGTCGACGCTTTGCCCGCATCTCTCAAGCATTTCGACGCCCAACATGCGGTTCACATCGTGATCTTCGACCAACAAAATGCGCGCTGCTTGTGGCATTTCAATCGGGCCGGCAGGGATGTCTTCGAATAGGCTGGGTGGCTGTGCAGGATGGGCGAGGATTGCTGGCATGGTCAAAGTAAAGGTCGATCCCACGCCCTCTTCGCTTGAAACGGAGATGGTCCCGCCCAACAAATCTGCGAGCTGGCGGCTGATCGTGAGGCCAAGCCCAGTTCCGCCAAACCGGCGCGCTGTGTCGGTCTCGCCTTGAGTAAAGGGAGCAAAGATCGTGCCTTGTCGTTCGGTGTCGATGCCGATGCCGGTATCTTGAACGGCGACGGTGAATTCACCGTCTTCGATCGCGAAGGAGACTGTCACCCGGCCATCTTCGGTGAATTTCACTGCATTGCCGACAAGGTTCAGGATGATTTGCCGCAACCGCAATGCATCGGTCATGACCCACGGCCCGGTGCGTTGATTTTCGCAGCCATTGCAGTTTGAAGCGCAACCCTTTGGCTCAGAACAAGCGGCATAGAAGACCAGATCCAGTCCCTTTTTCTCAGCCACAGGCAGATGCAGCATTACGCATTCATTGACGGTTGAGACCAGATCAACGGGCGATTCATCAATCGTGATTTGCCCGGCTTCAATCTTGGACAGGTCGAGAATGTCGTTAAGCAACAGCATCATAGAGCGGCCCGATTGGACAATCATCTCTGTATGACGGCGATGTTCGTCATCAAGATCGCTTTGCAGCATCAATTCCGCAAAGCCGAGCACACCGTTCATAGGCGTGCGAATTTCATGGCTCATATTGGCGAGGAATTCTGACTTTGCGGCTGCGGCGTCTTCCGCTGTCCGGCGCGCGCGGGTCAACAGCAGTTCAAGCTCCACCCGCTCCGTCACATCACGTGCGGAGACCACGGTGCCGCTGCGCTCACCCGTCACGGGGTCTGTCGCAATGGCCGCATCGGCCTCGATAAAGACGGGTGTGCCGTCAGCCGCGTCATACAGGCGGCGATAGGTCACGCGTTCTTTGTCGCTTTCGCCATCGCGCAACCGTTGCAGCACAGCCGCAATCCGTTCCTGCGCGTCAATATGCGTGGCGCCTGCCGCGGGTTTGCCCAGTAAGTCTTTGGGGTCGCGACCCATCACATCGCGCACAGAGGGAGAGGCGTATGTGCACAGGCCGCGCTCATCGATGCGCAACACGGCATCGGTGACATTCTCTGTTAGCAATGCGAGCTCGCTGCGACCCTCAATCAATTCCTGCATCATGCGCGAGCGCCCGGCCAAAATGGCGGCGATTGGCAACCCGGTTAGGAAATTGGCGGCGACAAAGGCGAGCAAGACATACATCCGCTCTGCATCGGCGCCAGTCGTCATGACGATTGGACCAGAACCCCACAGCGTCATTACACCGGCAAGGATCGCGACAAGAGGCACATAAAGCGCGGTGCCAAGCCCGCCGACACGGAAAGCCATCAGCAATGTGACCGGGGGAACCAAGAATAACAACGGATAGTGCGTTTGTGAAAATACGCCATAGACGACGATCAAACCGCCAGCCATCAGCGCCGAGCGCTCTGTGAATTCGGCGAGGTTGGGCATCTTTCGATCCTGCACCGCATCCATCGTCAACAGCAAAGCCGGCACGATCAGGATCATCCCGATACTATGGGCAAAGAACCATGCCATCGCGGTCGCGCCAACGGCATTGCCTAAAAGCGCGGTGGCCAGTGCGACGATGAAGCCAGACAGGGCTGGTCCGATAATGCCGCCAAACAGCAGAAATTGCCCCAAATGGCGAACATCGGACATATCCGCACGCGTGCCGCAGTGCCGCCGGGTTAAAGATGTAATCGCCGCGATCTCAACCACATTGCCCAACACATAACCCGACGAAATGAGAGCAGAATTTCCAAGATAGAGATTGGCCGCCAATCCCGCGATGGCGATGCAGGCGAGGAAGGGCAGCTCATTGCTCAATCGCGCGCGCAGGACCATCGCTGTGACGGCCGCAGCGGGCAGCCAAATGCTCGCCAAGCCTGCGCCAAATCGTGAGAATTCCACAGACGCAACGCCAAGGGCAAAGAACAGCACGCCGCCGATCAGTGCATAAAAGAGGTTGCGCTGATCTACCGTACCATTGCGCAACCAAGCGGCGATTCCATCCCGATCCTTATCTGAGCTTGTTTCCAGGGCATCGTTGAGCGCTTTTGGCTGATTGGGTTCACCAGGACTTGCGGCAGGGTAGTGATCCGGCCTAGCCTCCTGGCTTTCAATCGTGCGGATCATCGCAAATACCTTATACTGCTGAAACAGGGTCGCTCAAAACGGAACGGGCCCGTGGCGAAGTCAAAGAAGTTCAAATCAAACCGTGACACAGGATAGATGATCAACTCCAAATCGCGCTATCAGGGAAAACCGAAAGGTCCGCGCTGGCCGCTGATTGCCGCGATCACGATTTTTCACGTGTTTGCGCTGTATGGATTGTCGCGCTTGCTCGCGCCGGAGTTCACCGCATCGGTGGAGCGTGAGGTTGTCAGCGCCTTCACCGTCACGATCACTGCGCCCGAGGAGCCAGCTCCACCCGAGACCGAGCCTGAGCCTGATGAGGGCGCAGCTGGGGCACCGGGAGAGGAGGCGGTTCCCCAACCCGTCACTGCACCGACTTCGCGGATTGAAACCCGTCCAACTCCGCGCCCGCGCGCGTCCTCCACCGGCACCGCCAATCGCTCTGGCGCACGTGAAGCTGGCGATGGGACCGGAGCAGAGGGTCAGGGTGAGGGCACAGGCAGCGGCAATCGGGGAAGCGGACAGGGCAATGGCGTTGCCGTTCGGCCCAGCGTGCGTTCGGGCGGGCTTGATGCGCGCCGTGACTTTCCCGTTCCCGAAGGCGGGCGTGCATCACGCTTTGGCACATCGGTCACCGTCGTCTTTACTGTCACCACCGATGGCCGGGCGAAACAATGCTCAGTGCGCTCAAGTACAGCGGATGCAGCCACCACGGCGCTGGTCTGCGGATTGGTGATTGAAAAAGTCCGGTTCAATCCGGCGCAAACCCGTGCTGGTGATCCGGTAGAGGCACGCTATGGCTATCGCGTTGATTTTCGGGAACGTTAGGGGCACAGACTTGCCTCTGTCTCACCGCCACGAAACGCTCTGTCTGTTAAGGGTTCGCAACCATGACTGATCCATCTGCAATTCACCCCGTGATATTATGCGGGGGCAGCGGCACACGACTATGGCCCCTCAGTCGTAAAGCTCGGCCTAAACCGTTCTTGCCATTGATCGGGGCGACGACTTTGTTTGAGCAAGCCGTAGGTCGGGTCGCGGGCGACACGCGATTTGCTGCGCCAATTGTGGTCGCTGGCGCGCAGCATGGCGATTTGATTGAGGAGCAGATGCACGGCGCCGCCCATCGCTTCGTCGTGGAGCCCGCGGCCCGCAACACCGCGCCTGCGATTGCTTTGGCTGCCGCTTTGTTGCCCCCTGAAGACATCATGCTGGTCTGTCCCAGCGACCACCATATCGCTGATGAGGCTGCCTTTCGGGCCGCCGCTTTGGCCGCCGCCGCACTTGCAGCAAACGACCATATGGTCTCGTTCGGTATTGCGCCGGACAGGCCGGAAACAGGCTATGGCTATATTCGCCGGGGTGATGCCTTGTCAGGCGGATTTGCGATCGCGCAATTCGTCGAAAAGCCCGACGGCGCGCGCGCCGAGGAATATCTCGCAAGCGGAGAATACAGCTGGAACGGCGGTATCTTTGCTTTTCGCGCAGGCGCATTGCTTGACGAATTGGCCACACATCGCCCCGCGATGGCAAAGGCTGTGCACGACGCGGTTGCAGCGGGCAAAGAGGTCGGCACACGCTTCCATCCCGATGCTGAGATTTTTGCAGGGATTGAGGGTGATTCCATTGACTATGCTCTGATGGAGAACACCGCACGCGCCGCCATGGTGCCAGCCGATATGGGTTGGTCTGATATCGGCAATTGGGCCGCGCTGCAGGATGCCTTAAGCGAGGGAGATAATGTGGTGCGCGGCACCGTAGATCTAGTCGATTGCGACAATGTCATGGCGATTTCCGACGGACCGCGTGTGTCGGCGGTCGGCCTTGAAGATGTATGCATCATTGTGAGCGACGGAGAGGTGCTGGTGACCACGCGCGAGGGTGCTCAGGTCGTCGGCAAGCTGCCCGGAGCGACCAATCAGTGACCGGAACTGTACGTCGATTGCCGACCCGTATGGTCGAGAAGGTTTGGGGCAGGACCGCTCTGCCCGAACCCTTTGCCGCGCCTGACGCTGCGCGGATCGGTGAGATTTGGTTTGAGCCTCCGCCTGAGTTGCCGCAGCTCTTGGTCAAGTACCTCTTTACCAGCGAAAAACTCTCGGTGCAGGTCCACCCCTCCGATGCAAATGCTTTACCAGGTGAAGATGGCAAGGAGGAATGCTGGTTGGTCCTCGATGCGGAACCCGGTGCGCAATTGGCGATTGGGTTCGATGAAACTGTGTCGCCGGAGCAGATTGAGGCGGCCGCGCGCGACGGTTCGATTGAAGGCCTATTGACCTGGCATGATGTTGCGCCGGGAGATGTCTATTTCCTGCCTGCTGGCACTGTGCATGCGATTGGACCGGGGCTGTCTCTGGTCGAAGTGCAACAGAACAGTGATACCACATTCCGCCTCTATGATTATGGACGCCCGCGCGAATTGCATTTGGATCGAGCGTTGGCGGTGGCCGATTGTGGACCCTATGCGCCCGAGCATTCCGGCACTGTGGATGAGCGCGGTCAGACGTTGATCGATGCGCCGCATTTCCGGTTGGAGCGGATCGAAGGCGCACCAGATGCGCAGATTTTGGCTAAATATGCGGGCCCCCTGCTTGCTTTGCCATTGAGCGGCGCGGTGAGAGCACAAGGCAGTTCTGTCCAGGCGAAGGCAGGGGAGTGCTTGTACGCGTCCTTCATCAGTGCGCTCAATTTTGATGGGGCGGGTGTGACCCTTCTGACGCGGCCCGCCTGAGCCAGATCCATCAATTCTGCGCGATCAACATCGCCTTTATATCGCCCCGACCATAGGGTTTGCGCAGCAAAGCCGCCGCGCCTAATTCGCTGAATTGGCTCGCCCCTTCAGAATAACCGGTGGCGAGGACAAAGCGGATGCCGCGCGCGCAAAGGGCCTGTGTGACAGAAACCGAGTTCTCATCGCCTAGATTGTAATCGACAATGGCGAAGTCGGGCTGTTGCTCCTCGATGGCTTTCAACGCGCCTTTGACATTGCTTTCAACCTTCACTGATTGGACGCCCAGTCGTTTCAGATTTTCCTCTGTGTCGATGGCTATGATCATGCTGTCTTCGACCACCAGAACGTGCTCGGGAAGCCGGTCGGCGGGCAGTTCGTGCTCGGTCATATTCGGTCCGCGAACAGCGTCGGGATGCGCATTGCTGTGACGCTTGCGTTCTTTGCCCAGTGCAACCGGGCCAGAGACGAGCGGGTCGACCGAGAGCGGTTCGATAAAGCGGGTGGGCACGCGAAAATCCGCTTCGACACCGGTCAGTTTGAACATCAACCGCGCCTCTCCACTCAATTCAAACGGGATGGAGCGTTCGATTATAGTTGAGCCAAAGCCGCGCCTTCCCGGTGGCTTCACCGCGGGTCCGCCATGCTCGCGCCAGCCCATCGTCAGGTCTCCGCTCGGCCCCTGCGCCACACGCACGCGGACTTGCCCTTGGGCATTGGAGAGTGCGCCGTACTTGGCGGAGTTCGTCACCAATTCATGCACCACCAGCGCCAGCACAGTGTAGGCTTCCGGCTTGATCAAGACCTCGCCGCCGACGAACACAAAGCGGCCCCGGTTCTCGCCAATATAGGCGGCCATCTCTGTTTCGAACAGCGCGGATAGAGGCGCGGGCGCCCAGTTTTCGCGGGTGATGTTGTCATGCGCGCTGGAAAGAGCGGCGATGCGTCCGCCGATAATGTTGGCAAAGGCCGTCACGCTTTGCGCGTCTTTTTGAGACTGCGAAACGAGGCTTCGGATGAGATTGAGAATGTTGCGCACGCGATGATTGAGCTCTGCGATCAGCAATTCCTGCTGTTCCTGTGATCGTTTCCGCTCACGCGCGATTTCGCCGGTCATGCGCAGGACCACCTCGATCAAGGTGACGCGCAAACCCTCGGCTAGCAACACATCATCGTCCGACCATGCATGTGACTGAATTCCCGCGCGCCTCCAAAGAACCAGATAGTCGCGCGGATGTCGCGATATCGGAACGACCAGCGCGCCGGTGGCAAGATCAATGAAACAGGCCGTCGCTGATCTCGATACAAAGGCGGGCACATGCTCTGCAAAGCGCATCTCGTCGGGAGCATTACCGCTGCATTGATACTCCCCCTCCAACAGGATCGAGATGCCGTCATGCGCGATGGCCTCGTCCACAATGTCGCTCAATGTGGGTAGCGATGCGGCAAGCGAGACGCCGCCCGTTAGGCGAAGCACCAATCCATCGTGCAGCGCTTGACCGCGCGATTGGCGTTGGTGCTTGGCTTGGATCAGAACCCGGTCCAAAATGACTGAGAACATTAGGCTTACCGTCTCTGCCAATTCGCGCTGCGATGCCGAGATCAGCCGGGGAACTGCATGATCGCAGCAGATCATACCCCACACGCTGCCCTCTCGCACGAGGGCTATGTCCAGTGTCGCGCAGGCTTCGACCGCAGGTGCACCTTGCGGCACGACGGTGCGCAAATCGGCGCGCGACAGGTCGAGCCGAGGCGCATGAGCGCTGCTTTTAGGCTCAAACGAGACCGGCTCTGCATTCCGGTCCGCGATCATGTGAACGCGGCTGTGGGAGGATGGGAGAGGGACTGGGAAAGTTCGAATTGTTACTTGATCATAGCCAAACAGATCGCGCACGGACCGGCAAATTTCATCGCATAGTGCATCGCAGTCCTGAATCGCTGATAGCCGCGCGAGGGTCTTGGCGATGCGCGCTGTGTTGTGCTCAGAGGCAGCGGGTCTATGCGGTTCGCATTCGAGGATAATGAGGGTATCGGCGGTGTGGATCGCGCAGTCGAACAGCTCACCGTCCGGGAACAAGCGAAGGCCGAAAACGCGCTCCACAACACCCGATTTATAAGGGTGGTTCGGAGCTTCACCAAGCCGCTCTATGGCCTCTAGCGTGAACAAGTTGCCGACGCGAATTCCGGCCAAGGATTGATGGTCTACACCGAGAATATCGCCGCAATTCGCGGACAGCCGGGCGATGGTCCATTCGCCGCTACTCGCCCCATCCAGGACCATGACCGCGCCAAAAGGCTGGACCAACTCGGGGACCGACGGGATATCGGCAGCATCAAGTGCGTCATGGGCCGCGCGCCTCGTTTGGCTCAGATAATTCATAATGCCCGCCTTTGGTGCAAAGGATCCCGCCGGTGATGCAAAATGGCACCCGATCAACGTTGGATTATGGCGCGTGTAAGGGGCGGCGATCAATTACGTGATCGCCCCTATGATTGGACGGTTTTGGAGGCAATTAAGGGCCGAGGCCGGAAGAATTCAGCTCTTTTCGAGCATTTTCCCGCCATGTTTGCGCACTGCACGCTCCAACGTACCACGCAAAAAGCTAAGCATCGGAGGCAGGTCCATCTCAATCATGACATGGTCTTCATCGATATCGATCCCACCCTCGATCCGTTGACCGGCGGCGGTAATGTTCAAGTTCATGCGGTCATCATTGGGCCAGGTGTTCTCAACCGTCGCCATACCGGGTGGAAAGTAGTTGGCGATCTCATGCCCGTGTTCATGCATGCGCCGACGCACTTCGTCTTTACCGAGCGAATGAGGGAGCGAAACGCGCATGTCAGCGCGGCTGCTTTTCGGGTTTCAAAGTGGCCGCCAGGTCAGGCAGCGGCACGCCCGTATCTGCCTGTTCCCCAGTCAGGTCCGCCAACAATTCATCACCGCCATAACGGTAATCGAGATAGCGCGATTTGACCGCCAGATCGTCCAGCGCGCCTTCGGCCAGGCGGCGGGTCACCCGGTCCACTTCGCCAGAAAGTTTGGTCAGGCTGTTTGTCAAACGATCATCGGCGGTGCCGCCTGCATGCTGCTCGCGGCGCAGATGTTCGGGAATCTTGCGGTAGTTTTCGATGGTCTCTGGGATGTATTCGCCCACCAACTCGCGCACTTCAGACATCGCGGAGTGATTTTCGTCCATCGTTTGAAGCTGCACGCCCAGCGCATCCAGTTGCGTGCCAAGTTTGTCTAAGATCGCGGCGGCTGGCGCGGGCAAGTGCGGGCGCTGCGCCTCCAACCAAAGCTCGGTGCGAGCGACCATTTGCTGCGGATTGCCCAGCTTTAGATCGGCGCGCTTGGGCGTTTTAATCTTTGGGTAGTTGGTGAAGACAAACGCCGCCGCCATCACGCCAAGCGCGACCATCATCACGCCTGTAAAACCGATCCCGTTCAGAACAACGCCCGCAACCGAAGCGGTCACCAAAATCGTAAGCACCGCGCCCGCGAAATACTTCGCGCGATTGACCCAGTTCTTGCGCTTTGCCGCAGCCGATCCCTTGCCGATGCTGTCGCCAGGACGGTGGGTGCCGCCTTGTTGTTGGGTTATCAGCGAGGATTTCGCTGCGCCCAAAATCTGCTCACTGTTGCGTGTGCTGTCCGGCATCTGTTTTAACTATCCAGCGACAAAAGTGACGGATCAGAGGCGACCTTGGCCTGAGCTTGTGCTTGTCCCTCGGCGCGCGCGATATAGCCCTTGGATTTCTCCACCTCATCGGTCAGCACATTGACGGTCTGCTTCATGCTGTCGAGAGCGCGAAGCTTAAAGCTGTCGACCTCATCCATCGTGTCATAGATGTTCTGGAATGCGCGTTGAAGAGTTTCCAGGGGGATCGTGCTTGATGCAGCCTGCTCGTGTATTTGCGCGGTCTGTTCGCGCAACAAGGTGCTGGTCGAATCGATGATGTCGGTCGTCGTTTGGTTCAGCGATGTGATCTGTTGCAGGACCAGTTTCTGATTGGTCATCGCCTGCGCCACAGTCACCGCTGTGCGCAATGCGCCAACGGTCGTCGTGCTGGCGCGGTCTACGCCTTTGACGAGCTCGACATTGTTTTTCTTCACAAGATCCAGAGCCAAGTAACCCTGCACTGACACCGCCATCTGGGTCAGCAAATCCTGTGTCCGCTGACGCACATAGAAGAGCGCACTTTCACGGATAGCCTTCGCTTTTTCGGGATCAGAGCTGTCCAGCTCTACAGCCTTCGCCTCAAGCCGCTCATCGAGCGTTTTGGCGATGTGGATCATCTGCTCCAGCTCGCCCATCGCTTCCCACAATTTGGCGCGCTCATTGTCGATCTCGGAATTGTCGAGCATCAGCTCTTTCTTACCGCCTTCAAGGCTGGAGAGGATCGACTGAATGTGGCTTTGCGCAGAGGTGTAGCTGTCGAAGTAGTTCTTAAGCTTGCTGCCAAACGGAATGATGCCAAACAGCTTGCGCGGCGACATCAGCTTGTCCTTGCGACCCGGATCGAGATCTTCGACTGTGCGACGCAATTCAGCGAGATCGCTTCCTACACTGCTATCAGCGTCCATCGCGCGTACGGGGCGATCAAGGAAACGATTTGAGTGCGCCGCAGCAGCGCGAATCTGTTCCTGACCCATGCGGGTGATCTGATCGACTTTTTCACCAAAGGCGGGCGAATTTGCATCGACAGAGACGAGATCGGTGACGAATGCATCGACCTTCGTATCAAGCTTTGACTTCTCCTCGGTTGAAACCGGCACCAGCCCAGCGGCTTGCGCAGCAGTGACCGTTGGCACGGGATCAGGCGGGGTCAACTCAAAGGCTGTCGCCGTCTTTGTCGCGGTGGCAGTTTTGGGTTCTGGCGTCATCTCAGTGCTCATACGGCTTGTCTTGCTCCCTCAAACGCGATGGGCTTTGTGGTTCTTAGCCCTGCGCATTCTTTCACTACTGTATTAGTGATCTAAAACACATGTTTCAAGTTTCACCGCAGGCTAGCCGATCTGATGCATTGCGAACAGTGGCTTTCCCTCTTTCGCGATTGGCTTTAAAGCGTAAGCGAAATCAGGGACTTTTCACAAAGTGAACGAAACCGAAAAACCGCCTCGCGCGCCTTCCAGCTCTGGCTATAGCCCACTGCCGCAATCAGGTGGATCGGGCGAGGGCGAAGACACACTGTCGCTTGGCAGTGCATTGATGACTTTGCGTCGGTGGTGGCGCACCGAAGTGATCGGCACTGTCGAACAATCCGAAGTGATTGAGAAGCGCCGGGCGGAGTGCTCTTTGTCCGAACGATACCTGTTTATGACCGCGATGAGCGCCGGGATTGCGGTGCTGGGCCTGTTGCTTTCCTCACCAGCCGTTGTGATCGGGGCGATGTTGCTGTCGCCTTTGATGGACCCGATTATGGGGTTGGGTTTTGCGCTGGCGATTGGCGATTACAATTGGCTCAAACAATCCGCACGCAGTCTTGCGTGGGGCACGCTGATTGCGATTGGGTTGACCGCGGCCTTGGTCTATTTCTCGCCGATCCAGACAATCACGCCAGAGATTGCTGCCCGCACTCAACCAAACCTCTTTGACCTGTTTGTAGCGCTCTTTTCGGCGCTTGCCGGCGCCTATGCTATGATTCGAGGGCGCGAGGGGACCATTGTGGGCGTTGCCATCGCGACAGCTTTGATGCCGCCGCTGGCGACGATTGGTTTTGGTCTTGCGACCTGGAATTGGACCGTATTCTCTGGCTCGCTGCTGCTCTATGTCACCAACCTCATCACCATTGCCCTTACCGCGTGGGCGATGGCCCGCTTGTATGGTTTCCGAACCTCTTTGACGGCGCGACAATCGAATTTTCAAAACCTTGCAGTGTTCGCAGTGTTTGTGGCGCTGGCTGTGCCGCTCGCATTCTCGCTGCAACAGATTGCGTTTCAGACCAATTCACAGCGCGTCATCAGGGCAGAGATCGAGGAAGCCTTTGATCCAGCCTCTGAATTGTCACGCTTCGATGTTGATTTTCGCTCCGATCCAATTGTGGTCGATGCGACAGTGTATACGCCGCGCCCTCGTGTTGATGTCGAGGTTGAGGTTGAGCGCGCGCTTGAAACGCGACTGGGTCAACCGGTTGAGTTGACACTCAACCAATTGCAGGTCGGCACCAGCGCGAGCGCAGCAGAACAGGCGCAGCTATCCTCTGCCCGCGCCAATGAAGAGGCCGCTGAACTCGCCCGGGCTAACGCGCTTGCCACCCGGTTGGCGCTTGTCGCGGGTGTGACTGAAGATGCAGTGACGGTCGACCGCACTCGCCGCCGTGCAACTGTGCGTGCGGAACGGCTCGATGGCGCGACACTGGCTGCGTACCGTGTGTTGGAGACGCGGATTGCGGCAACAGAGCCTGAATGGACCATTGAACTGCTGCCCCCAATTGGCGAATTGCCTCAGGTCATAACTTTTGGCGAAGATGGACCTACGCCTCAGGGTGCGCAGGCTTTGATGGTGATCGAATGGGCTGCTGCGCGGATAGACCTGCCGATTGCGCTGGTTGGTCCCGAGGCGGAAGCGACGCAGGCAGCAGAGTTGTTGGCTGGGCGCGGTGTTGGCGTCGAAGTGCGAGCCGGTCCGGCGCCATTGCGGGCCGAATGGGGCGGGGAGTGAAGCTGGCTTAAGCCGCCAATTCCAACGGCACGATCTCGCCCGACAGATACAGCTTCTTGGCCTTTGCACGGCTCAATTTGCCTGAGCTGGTGCGCGGTAGAGTGCGTGGTGGGACCAGTTCGACGACACAGCTCATGCCGGTGACAGAGCGCACCTTGTCAGAGATTTGTTCGCGCAGTTTGACCCTCTCAACCGGGTCAGAGACGCGGCAATGGACCAACACCGCAGGCGCTTCTTCGCCAGCTTCAGTCTCCACAGCAAATGCGGCAATATCGCCATGGTTGAAGCCGGGCAGCTGCTCGACCGCCCATTCGATATCTTGTGGCCAATGGTTTTTGCCATTGATTATGATCATGTCCTTGGCGCGCCCGACAATGAACAGATAGCCATCGGCGGTGTAGCCCATGTCGCCTGTGTCCAGCCAATCGCCCTTACCGGGTTCATCGCTGGGGACGAGGCAGTCTTTGGTCGCCTCTTCGTTGCGGAAATAAGAGTGCATGACGCTGGGTCCACGGCACCAGACTTTGCCGATTTGGTGGTCGCCGCGCGCGTGGCCATCCTCTCCGCTGATCAAGACTTCCATGTCGGGCAGGGCCTTGCCGCAATTGACGATGGCGCGGTAACGGGCCGGACGAGAAATATCGCGCGGCGTTCCTGAAAGGCGCTCTTCCTCAACCAGCTCAACCCTGATCCCTTCGCCCGGTGGCATCACCGTGACCGCCAGAACCGCTTCTGCGAGGCCATAGGATGGGGTGAAGGCGGAGGCTTTGAACCCGGCATCGGAAAATGCGTTGACGAAACTTTGCATCACGTCAGGCCGGATCATATCCGCGCCATTGCCCGCGATGCGCCAGCGCGAAAGGTCAAAGCGCTCAGCAACGTTGGACTGGCTTGAAATGCGGCGTGCGCAAATGTCATACCCAAATGTCGGCGAGTATGAGCAGGTGTTGCCGGGATTGCGGCTGATCATATCGAGCCATGCCAGCGGCCTGCGCGCAAAGGCATCGGGTTTAAGCAAATCAGCTGAAAACTGGTTCGCAACCAGCGATAGGAAGCAGCCGACTAGCCCCATATCGTGATACCATGGCAGCCAGCTGATGCAGCGATCATTCTCGCCCAATTGCATCGACACTGCGTGGCCGTAAAGATTATGGAGCAGCGCTTTGTGCGTCACCGCCACACCAGTTGGGAAACGGGTCGAGCCGCTCGAATATTGCAAATAACAAATATCGTCTGGAGTAACGTCCGGTAGCGTGCACCGAGGCGCATCGCGTGCGCCAAAGTCCTGCCAGCTTTCCGATGCGCAACCCTGTTTCTCAGCCGCGGCAATCGCCATCTCGCTGATCTCTTCAGGATAGATCAGGATCGTTGGATCGGAGCTTTTCAGCTGGACTGCAAGCTGATCGATATAGCTATCTTTGCCGCCAAAGGTGGTCGGCAGCGGCAGTGGCACTGGCCACGCACCGGCGTAAACACAGGCACAAAACAGAGCGGCAAAATCAGGGCCCGTCTCTGCGATCAAGGCAACGCGATCTTCGCGCTTAATCCCCGCCGCGATCAGCCGGTATGCCATCACAATCGCATCATCACGCATTTCGGAATAGGGATAGACCCGGTCGAGATTGCCGCGCATATCGTGAAAATTCAGACCCTTTTCACTGCGAGCGGCATAATCGATCGCATCGTTAAAGGTCGCAAACTCCGCGCGGATCCGCGGAAGGTCGCAATCGCTCGGCGTCGGCTTCAAGTCGGCGTCGGTCATAATCTATTACGATACCCGTCAGTTGCTGTGCGCAAGCGCGCGTTCTATCCAATCCCAACCGGTAAAGATACATCGTCCATACCGATCCCACTTTCCCATTTGATAACGACTGTGGCACGAATAAGGCGAAATGGTTTCAAGAGAAAGCAAAACGTCATGGAAAGGACGCAAAGGGAAGGGCGCTGATCCGAGCGATGAAACACGTCCAAACGCGCGGAAACAAGGGAAAAAGTCACGTCCGCTTGATGCCACTTTGATGCGTGATCTGGCGCTTTCCTATGTTGCGCGGTTTTCCACCACTGGTGCCAAACTTGAGCAATACCTTGCGCGAAAAATACGCGAACGCGGTGTTGCAGAGGATGAAGATGGTCGCGCTGTGGAGTTGGATGTTAAGGGTCTTGCGGAGCAATTTGTTGAGCTGGGCTACATTGATGACGATGCTTATGCGCGCTCAAAATCGCGCGATCTGACGTCGCGCGGATATGGCGCAAGACGGGTTGAACAAGCGCTTTGGGCAGCAGGCGTTGATGAGGATGTGCGCGAAGGTAATGCTCCAGGTGATGGGGAGAGCCGACGCGCGGCGGTACTGCTCGCGAAAAAGCGGCGCTTTGGGCCGTTTGAGCGCGATTTCGGCACTGATCATGCGGATGACGATGGCGAAGACCGGCTTGCCGCCAACAAAAAGCGGGAAAAGCAGGTTGCAGCCATGCTGCGCGCAGGCCACAGTTATGACCATGTCCGGTTCATCCTTGATGCGACAAATGAGGATGCAATCGAAGAATGGCTCAACGAAGCCGAAGATGACGATAGCGATCCGCGCGAGGGAGGCGGTTTATGGTGAGAATGTTTGCATTATTGGGCGGGCTGATGCTCGCATCATGTTCCCCCGCCGCTGCGACGCAAGATCCCCCTCCTGCGCCTGCGCAAAGCACAGCTCCAGCGGTTGATCCAGATTCCGGCCTAACTCTGATCGAAGTGACTGTGGTTAGTGGCGAGAACCGCCACAGCTTCGTAACCGAGCTTGCCGACACCAACGAAGCGCAAGCTCGCGGCATGATGTTTCGCACCGAAATGGGCGATAATGAGGCGATGCTGTTCCCATCCTACACGCCGCAACCACGCAGTTTCTGGATGAAGAACACGGCCCTGCCGCTCGACATCATCTTTATCGGCCCGGACATGCGCATTACCAATATCGAAGCAGGCGTGCCCTACCTTGAGGAAAGTGTCTCGTCGGTTGGTCCGGCCCTCGCTGTGCTTGAGATTATCGGCGGGCGTTCAGAGCAGCTTGGCATCGAGGCGGGTGATCTGGTGGAATTCCAGCTGCCTGAGTAAGGTTACGGCTTGGCGCACCCATTCAATTAAGCTAACCGGCGGTCCATGGGAATTTTCGGCAAAATCTTCACCTGGTGGGACGGCGCTACGCTGGGCACACATTGGTGGGCAACGCGCACTGGTGGCGAACATGTTGGCACCGATGCGCAAGGCAACAAATATTACCGCGCAGCCGCCAAACCAGGCGCCAATAATGGCTCATACACTCAGCGTGAAAAACGCTGGGTGATCTATGACGGCATTAATGATGCGAGCCGCGTGCCGAGCGAATGGCACGGATGGCTGCATGGCAGCTTTGACGATGTTCCAGAAAGCCACCTACCGCCTGCGCGTGTGTGGGAGGTCGACTACACCCCCAACGCAACTGGCACTATGGATGCATACCGCCCGCAAGGCGCGCTGGAGCGTGGTGGAAAGCGTGCGGGCGCTGTGGGCGATTACGAAGCCTGGTCACCCGAAGGCTGAACGCGAGCACGTGATGCGCACGCCCTTTGCAATTGTGCCTACAGTGGCTGCTCTCGCTCTGGCCGGATGCAGCGATGCTGAGACGGAGGCTGAGTCTGAGACGGTTGAGCTGACGCTGGACGAGACGGCTGAATCAGCAGAGGATGCTGCTACCGAAGAGGACGGTGTGGCTGAGGTCACAGGGGCCACTCCGATGGAGGAGCGCGTCGCAACAATCGGTCTGCTGAACAAACGTAACAACGTCAGCCAGGATTTCGAAATCAGACCGGGCGAAAGCGTTGAGGATGGCTCCGTCATCCTGACCCTTGCCGCGTGTGAACGCACCGCGCCGTATGAATTCCCGCAGGAAACCGGCGCGTTTGTTCAGGTCGACGTGCTTGAGCGAGGCGATACGTCGCATACGCGCGCTTTTTCAGGTTGGCTGTTTAAGGAAAACCCCAGCCTGAATGTGGTGGAACACCCGGTCTATGATGTCTGGGTCAAAGAATGCGCGATGCGTTTTCCGGGTGAAGATGCCCCCGCACCCAGCGCGCCCGCTGCGTCAGAAGACGACGAGTAACCCGTTCCCTTCGCGAAGAAATGATAGGCCTTCGCTAGGTTTGAACGCGGTTGTCCGCGGGCCTCAACAACGCGGTCGAGATAGCGGGCTTGCGACATCTCAACCGCGCCCATTGATCCCAGATGATCGGTCATAAACTGGCAATCGAGCAGTTTGAACCCGGCCTCTCGCATCATCGCGACCAACCAGCATAGTGCAACTTTGCTGGCATTGTCGGTATGGCTGAACATGCTTTCACCGCAAAACACTTGATCAAACGACACGCCATACAGTCCGCCGACGAGCAGGCGCTTGCCCTGTTCCTCGACCCAGCATTCGACCGAATGCGCATGGCCTGCGCGGTGCAAGGCGGAATAACTCATCACGATGCGGTCGCTGATCCAGCTTTCAGGATGACCGGGGCGCGGAGCGGCGCAGGCCCGAATCACATCCTCAAACGCGGTGTTGATCGTGACGGTAAAACGATCCGCACGCAGGACCTTGCGCAAGGACTTTGACAGATGAAGCCCGTCTAAGGGAATGATCGCGCGGTCGCGCGGCTCAACCCAGAAAATGTCCTCGTCCTCTCGCGTGTCCGCCATTGGGAAAATCCCGCTGCGATAGGCCAGTAGCAAAGTCTCAATGGGAATCGGGGCGCGAAAGGGGGAGTGCATGGGCTCTCTTACCAATCGTTTTGGCGCAGAATAGGCAGGATGCGACAGGTGGAGGCGTATGCGGGGGCGCAGATGATCTCAAACACCTGTTGCCTATTGTGCGGCCCTCGGATAGAGCGCGCGCCGTGCGTAGGGGCGTAGCTCAGTTGGTAGAGCGTCGGTCTCCAAAACCGAAGGTCCAGAGTTCGAGTCTCTGTGCCCCTGCCATTTTTCCCGTTAGTTTGACATTGGATGCTTCGCTTATTTGCCGGGCGTAAGCTCAATCGTGCCGGTTGCCTCTTCCAGTTGCAGCCGGATTTGGTTGAGCACGGTGTTTAGCGTTTGCCACTCCTCCTCGCCTACGAAGCTGCCAAATTTTGCGACTAGATCGACCTGTGCGGCGATTCCTTCTTCGCGCACTGTGCGACCCGCGGGCGTAATCGCCAGCCGCTTTCGCCGTCCGTCTTCAGGGCAGGGCAGCAATTCAACCAACCCCTTGCTGCGGAGTTTTTCGACCGTTGAGCTCATGGTGGCAGGGGCAACGCGGAACGCGCTCGCAACCTCGCCCAGAGTCTCGGATAGATTGAGCCGCGCAAGACGATTCAGGACGCCGAATTGAGCGGTCGTCAGGCCGCTCGGCAATTGGCGCGCGAATAACAGGTCAGACAGGTGAGCGACAATTGACACCTCCATAAATGCCTTAACGGCAATCGGGTCTTCGGGGGGGTCAGCCATTGGTGATCAGCTTCTCGGTTAAGGGCCACCTGGGTGAGGGACCGGGTGCATCGGCATAGCCGAGACGGAAGAGGCCCTGAACCCGGCCGGGCCGTTCAACTCCCAACTCTGCGTGAATATCCGCAAAGCTCCCACGCATTTCGGGAAATTCCTGCAAGGCTTGGCTGATGGGATGAAAGGCGATCCCGTTTTGACCCGCCAATTGGTTGAGCCGTGCCCAGCGCCGACCTGCTTCAATTTGCGCTTCGCGGGTGTTGTCCGGGCTGGTGAGCCAAGCATAGGTGGGCGTTGCTTCGATCAAGCTGGCGTAGAAATCCTGCGTCTGTGTGAAGGCGAAGCTGCCTTCTTCCGCCATGCCTTTGCGTGTGAATGCGCTGGTCAAAGATAGGCCCTCTATCACGGGGCCGTAGAGCGATATCCCGTCGGGCTGCGCGTTGACTTCGGCGGCTCCGATGCGGGTTAGACGAGTGCTTTCGCCATGCGCGTCAGCCGTGGTCATTTCTATTGCCCAGGCGCGTTTGTTGATCGCTGTAATCCGGCTGACGCGGTCCGAATCGCTGGTCCAACCCAACGCCTCTTCAAAACCGGTCGCGTTCACCAAAGCGCGCATTTGGTCCGATACGACAGGGCGCTCCATATCGAAGGGTTGGCGATTGGTGCGCCGATTTAAGATCGTTTCGAACAAAGGATCGGTGGGTGCCTCGGACTGCACTAGGCGGATGGAGGCAATCGGCCTTTCGTCGAGCGCTTGCGCGTCGGCTCCGTCTGGGAACATTTCGATCATGGCCGTGTGACCAATCGCCGAAGCGGCCTGTGCGAAAAGTTCAAGAAAGGCTCCATAACCAAGGGTGATCTGGCGATTGGGCGGATCAGTTTGCGGTAGGAAGCGCGCCGTGTCGGGATGCACAATAACGCCGTCATTGCCGACCAGTTCGATCTTCCATGGCTGTTGGTTGTGCGGGTTGGGGGCGAGGATCGCATAGGCAAGCGCGGCAAGTCGGGGGTCCTGAAAGTTCCTATCACTCAGAGCCCATGGGGTCAGTGCCGCATCAATATCGCGCGTGCTGATCCATGCGCCGCCACCGATCATGACGCATGCCGCCGCGCCGCTTGCACCCAACAGAAAACTCCGCCTGTTCATCGCTCACCATTCATTTAGTTAGATATCTAACTATATTAAGGCGCTGCTCACGAGTCAACGTCGGGATCACTGCACCTACGTTCACAAAATGACACTCAAAGCTGAACGTTGACTAACCGCGCCGCTCAGCTCTGTGCCAGATGGGCTGTGTCAGATGATCGACAAGACAGGTGGCCGGAGGCGGATCGGGTCACGCAACAGGAGGACAAACATGAGCCATTACACATACCGTTCATCGCGGCCCGATCCATGGATCAGCCCACGCCAGCCGCTTACCCCATCAGCACGCGCTCTCGCCTATGGGCCGGTGCGGTCGATGCATGAACCAACATGGTTGGAGCGGATATTCGGGCGCGGCTAAACCGCCTGATCCCTCACCCCACATCCCAGACAAGCTTGAGGCCGCGCTTCAGTCTCAAAGCGCGGCCTCAATTCGTTTTGCATGTGATCGGATTGAGTTCGATCAGTATTCGTTGGGCTCTTCAGGCGTCTCTGCACCGTAAGTGTTGCCCGCCGTTTTGTTGCCATTGGCCAGCTTGAACACCACGCCCGATAGCAACAACAGCGCGACCAGGTTCGGCAACGCCATGGCAGCGTTCGAGATATCGCCCATCCGCCATACTGTGGTGAGGTCTGCGCTCGCGCCCAGATAGATTACCACACACCACAATACGCGCCAGATCATGTGTACGATCTTCTCGCCACCGCGGGTTGAGCCGGGGATGCGATCATAGATGAATGTGATCGCCCGCTCTCCATAATAGCTCCACGTAAGCAAAGTCGTGAAGACGAAGAAGATTAGTGCGAGGCTAGCGATCAGTGTTCCGATGGGCACACCGGCAAGCTCAATCGGGAATGCCGCTGCGAATGCACCGCTGGTCATGGCAAACCCTTGCAGATCGCTTTCCCAAGCATGGGCAACCGCTTGTCCGCCTCCGGTGAAATCGCCTGTTACGGTCAGGATCACCAAAGCGGTCATCGTGCAGATCACCATCGTATCGATGAAACAGCCCAGCATTGCCATGCGGCCTTGCTGTTCCGGATCATTGGTTTGCGCGACAGCATGCGCGATTGGTGTCGAACCTTGGCCGCTCTCATTGGAAAAAAGCCCGCGCGCAACACCGGCGCGGATCGCAATGATAATCATCGCGCCTGCAAACCCACCAGTCGCCGCCGCCGGGTTAAAGGCAGAATAGAAGATCAGGCCAAATGTCGCCGGCAGATCGGCAATGTTCAGGATCAAAGCGAGCAACGCCATAATGATATAGGCGCCCGCCATGAAGGGAATCACCTTCTCAGCAACCGAGCCGATCGATTTGATCCCGCCGATAATCACAACGAACACCGCAACCGCGACAATCGCGCCGCCCACAGCTTCTTCGATGCCGAACAATTCATTGAGGCCGTCGGCTACCGCATTGGCTTGAATAGAGTTGCCTGTGATCATGGCCGAGAACAAAGTGCCAAGGCAGAACAGGATGGCAAGCCACGTCCATTTCGGACCCAGTCCCATCATAATGTATGTCATTGGTCCGCCGCGATAGGTGCCGTCGGATGTCTTTTCGCGGAAACGAATGGCCAGCGACCCTTCGGCGAACGCGAGCGACATGCAGATCAGTGCGGTGACCCACATCCAGAAAATCGCGCCCGGTCCGCCCAGAGCAATCGCGGTCGCAACGCCCGCAAGGTTACCGGTGCCGACCTGACCTGACAAAGCGGTGGTCAATGCCGCAAAGGGTGAGATTTCGCCTTCACCCTGTCCCTTGCGGCTCGCAAACAGCCCGGCAAACGCGCTGCCCAAGTTGCGCAACGGGTAAAATTTGAGGCCGAACATCATGTAGAGGCCAATGCCCAGCAAGATGATCACCATCGGCGGGAAGGGGATGACCTCCACCCCATTCCAAGTCCCGCCCCAGATAAAGTCAGATACGTTGACCACGCGATCAGCGAAGCTGACGCTCGCAGTTTCAAGTGCTGCCATTGTGATGAAATCCCTCGTTAGCTTCCCGTGGTCGATGCGCAGCCATTCCCCCGGCACGCTTCGACGGCTTTGTTGAGGCTACGCTAAAGCGGAGATGGGATGCTGGCTAGGAAATAATGTTGCGCAAGTGTTAACGTCACCGCGTTTCGGGTGGCGGCTTGTCACTTCGCGGCTTGCCATCGGCTCAATTTGGCAGTAATTGCGCGAATATTCCGACATTGGTAGCGTTCTCAGCCCCTCTGTGACCTTGTCCCAGACGGCGATGGGCCCTACCTGAAAGTCGGTTAGACAATTTTACGCGAAGGCAAAGAGGCTCCCATGGCCGAAACACCCAAAGCCGAAGAGAAAAGGCGCAAAACCTCGATTCCCGAATTCGTGAATCAGGTCCGCACAGAGACCAGCAAGGTCGTGTGGCCGACGCGCGAAGAGACCATTCGCACCGCGATTTTTGTGTTCATCTTCATGGTGATTTTGGCGCTGTTCTTCTTCGGGATCGACAGCCTGTTCAACGCCCTCGTCAACTTCTTGCTCACGCTTGCATAAGCGCGCATCTTTTTAAGGACTAACCATGTCTCGCTGGTACATCATCCACGCTTATTCCGGTTTTGAAAACAAGGTCAAAGAGGCGATCATTTCCGAAGCCGAGCGGCTAGGCCTGACTGAGGGCGTCGAGGAAATCGAAGTCCCGACCGAGACGATCACTGAGGTCAAGCGCGGCAAAAAAGTTCAGGTCGAGCGCAAATTTATGCCGGGCTATGTGCTGGCAAAGCTGCGGATGAATGATGACATTTATCACTTGGTGAAAAACACGCCGAAAGTAACCGGCTTTCTTGGCAACAACAACAAACCGCAAGCGATTTCCGAACGCGAAGCCGCACGCTATTTTGGCGGTGTCGAGGAGGCGAAAGCCGCTCCGAAAACACAGGTCAGCGTCGAATACGAAATTGGCGATTCGGTCAAAGTGCTCGATGGGCCCTTTGCGAGCTTTAACGGCGTGGTCGAAGAACTTGATTTCGACAAAGCCAAGGTCAAAGTCAGCGTATCGATCTTCGGCCGAGCAACGCCTGTTGAGCTCGACTTTGAGCAGGTTGAACTGGTCAAGTAGGGTTAGGGGGAGACGGTGAAAACCTCTCCTTGCATTTGCAATCGCAAGAAACGCTTTGCTTCGCGCGAAGCGGCGGAAGGTTTGGCGGCGAGGGCTGACATCACCTTGCGCGCCTATAAATGCGAGCTGTGCAAGCAATATCACCTCACCAGCCGGACCAAGGGAATGAAGCTGCCTGACTTCGAATTGGAGCGCAGAGGGAAGCTTGGAAAAGCTAGCTGATGCGTTTTATCTTATCCGAGCGCGCAAGAGCATCTCGAAGCTGCGCGTATCGTCATACCCCTCTGGCACTCCGCCGCTGGGATTGATCCGCACTCGGCGCACATTGGGGTCAAACGCGCCGTTGGGCGTGTAGGTGAAATCGTCGCCTGTTTCGAACTCTGAATAGGTGATTTGCGCTGCCGTGCAGCAGGTGAGGCCTGTTGCTGCCGCGCCGGTCCCATCGACAAAGTCAATCGGCACGCTGGTCGTCCCGTCAAAAGCTCCCGTCCACAATTCCAGCTCAGCGGGCAGGCTGTCCGTCACTGCGACTGAGTTTACATCTATCGCTGCTCCCGGATTGACGAATTCGATCGTGTAGGTCTGCTCAGCGCCCGGAATACGGAAACGATTGTCGCCCGTTGTCAGCGTTGAGGCGCCCGTTTTGGAGACCGTCGGTGGTGCATCGGGACGTCTGCAAAATGGCGTGTCGGACAGGCTAGGAGCGCTGGCGCTGGGCTGCCCCAGAGCACCTTGGGTGGCGCCGTTGGGAGGAAATTCTGTCATTGAGCTGGATGTCGTGGTTCCATTAGCACCGCCTCGCGCAAAGCTCACACTGACCCCGCCGCTGGTGGCGATCACTCCGCCTCCGCCGCCGCCGCCGGGCCCTTCGTTTTCGTTATTAGTGATCAACTGATTGCCGCCATCGCCGCCATCGGCGATCACCGATGCGCCAATTAGTCCGCCAGATTGGACCACGATCGTGCCGCCCGCACCGCCTCCGCCGGGGCCGTCATTGTGACCGGGCGTGGTGTTGTCGCCATTCTCGCCATCGGCACGGATTGTACCGCCACCGGTGATGTTGCCAGCGGAGATAAAGACCAGTCCGCCGCCATTGCCGCCAGCACCCGGAGAATTGTTGTTGCCATCACCAGCGCCTCCACCACCGCCAAAATAGAGCCGTCCAGTGGGATCGTAAGTCATCGGGCGCCCGCCAAGACCGCCCAGCTCACGCCGAAAGTCATTGCCCCATGACGCATCACCCGGTGGTGTCGTAAGAGCATCACCGGTGCGCGCATAGGTGTACCCGCCGCGCCCTCCGCCTGCTTGGCTGGTGTTGGCATTCAAAGTGGGGTCGATGTTCCAAGCCTGCGCCCATGTCGGATCAGAATTGTCCGGTACACCTTGACCGCCCCAGCCATTGCCATTGTCGCCATTCGCGCCGCCACCGCCGCCGGCATTGTGGCCATTACCGCCGCCGCCGCCATTGGCTGGCGCGCCGCGACCGTAGAAATCGCCACCCGGAAGTTCACCGCGATAGCCTGCGATGCCTTCGCCCTTTTCCGCGCCATTGTTAGCGACACTGCTGCGATATCCGAAAAAGCTAGAGCCTGTTGGTGTGGTCAAATTTTCAATCTGTCCGCCGCGAAAGCCCAATCCAGACACGTCGATAGAGCCAGAAAGTGTGAGCGTTGCCGATACTGTCATTGCGACCACGCCGCCCGTGGTGCCGTTCCATGCGCTGGCCGTGATAGCGCCGTTGACGGTGAGGTTGCGATATTGCGGCACGCGGATCACCTGCGCTTTGCCAGAGGCGGTGTAGGTGTATTCGAGGCCTACACAAGCGCCGCCGAAATCATGCAGGGTAATGGTGTTGCCGCTGATCGATTTGACGGTGTGGAATTCGTACCGCCCAGCCGATCCCAGATTGGTGACTGCGCCGTAGGCCGCGCTGTTCACGCTCGAAATGCTCGCGCCTTGTGCCTGATAGAGCAGGATGAGATCGCCCGCTTCGAGTGAGGGCAAATTGCCCGCCAGTGAGTTGACGGTGATCTGGCTCGCGCCTGCTGCAGCTGTTCCGGCAATCGAAGCGTATTCATTGACGATCTGTGTGCCGGATATGGTCACATCGCCATCTTTCCCCGGTGTCTCTGCGGCTAGCGGGTGAGCTATCAGCACAGCGATCGCGCACACGCATAGCAGCAGCAACATGCGTTTCAGCATGGCAGTTTCTTGATGCAAAACTTGGCGCGCAGCATTGTGCATAGCGGCGGTGTTAGTCCTCCGGGCGGTTGATGAAGGGCTATACGGTAAACACGGTAAACTTTGCGTAACCATATCGCGCGTGTTGGGTCGCAGGCTAACTCGCGCCATGCGTAACTTAATCGATTAGAATCAATGCAATAGATTTGATCTCGAAATCACTCGCATGTAAACACTTGTCACTCACCCGACTAAACCGGCCAGAAGGGCTGCCCGCTTTGCGCTTGGGCATACAGTGCCGTGGCAAGTGCGATTTGCACCACACTGACCCCGCCAACCACGGCCAGCGTGTTCCACCCATATCGATCCGCCAGCCACCCGGCGAAGGGTACGGTCTGCATCATATGCATGCTGACGAAGTGCGCCGGGCGCAGGTCACCATATTCCCGCGACCAGCCAAAGAACGGCACGGTCTGCCCGCCACCTGCGAGGTCAGCGCCGACATAGCGTCCGCTGCTCGACATGGTGTATCCGAAATACAGCGTTGAGAAGAACGCAATGCTCAGCCCGACAATCGCGCCCAGCCATAGGCCTTCCCGTGTGCGCTTACCCTTACGCCAGATTTGCACAGCGAGCGCCAAGGCAATGGTCATTAGGAAGAACGCAGCCAGCCCCATCACGCCATACATAGCCTGCTCAAACACGGTGTCTGTCGCAAAGTGCGACCGCTTCGCTTGGCCTGCCTGAACCGCTACCCAGACATATTCGAACACCAAAGATGCCGCTGCTAGGTAAGAGAAGATCAGCAGCACCGGACCTTTGCGAATATCGCGCGGGACCAATTGCAACAGCACCGCGATGGTGAAGAAATGCAGGCCCAACGAGACGTTAAACTTCTGAGGCTTGGTCCAGACGTTGGCGTTGTCCAGCATGCGCGTATCCATGATCCATGCGGGCGAAAAGACGACAAAGCTGGCCACCATCAGCATCGCCATGGTGAGGTTTAATCGCGTGACATTGTCATTATCCAGCGCGGTGGTGAACGCCATCCAGCCTGCGCCAGATTTGGGTGCAGTCCCAAGCAGGTTCATGCCAACGCCTCTTTGAGAGCCGGAGCGGATTTGTCGTTCGCATCACCCTTTTGAAAATAGCCCGTCCGCATGGCGAGGAAGGTGGCCAAGCCAACAGGGCCCAACATGAACGTCGCAACCAAAATGGGCGCTTGGATCAGCCGGTTGATCCCGACCTTATCCGCTTCAATCGCGATCCATCCGCCGATAAACAGGTCAAACGCCAGATAATGCACCCAGCCTGCGAGCAGCATCTCTGGCGTGCTCAGCAAGGCCGCGACCTCCTCCAGCGACCCGTACCCGCCCCCTTCGACGGTGAAGAAGTGTGTCATCGCAAGGCCCGCATAAAGCAGCGACAATCCAAACGGGATGATGAATCGCGGAATCGCGGTCAGCGCGAACCAACGGCGCGGCAGAAAAATAAGGATGACCCAGCCAAGCATTGCGGTCTGACCGGCGTAACCGAACCATTGATCGGGTGTGAGCAAAGCGGAGGCTCCTTGACGGATTAAGGTGGTCGAGGTGTATTACTATTGCAATACACTCCGTCCGTCAACCATCTGCCGTGCTACTTTGCCTTTTTGCGAGGTGCGCGTTTTGGGGCGGCAGGCGTTTTCATCGCCGCCAATTCTGCATCCACCGCGCTTGCCCGGCGCATCTCACCGATCTCGCGGTCCACGCTCGCACTGGTGCGGGCGCCTGCTGTGTCTTCGGTTGCAAATTCGGCCCGTTTTTCCATTTCGGAGACACGGTTCAGGCGTTTCTCGGCGGTGCTTACGCCAGTAACGCCACACCCTTTCGTCTCAGCATCAGCCGCGGATTGCGCTTTGGCTTGCTCGCGGGTTTCCTCACGCTTGGCTTCGAGCTCTTTGACCGCTTCGTCGATTTCTTTGAGATCAGCTTTGGCTTTGGCGATATCGTTTTTGCTCTTGCTGATTGTCTCGCGGCAATCTTCACGCGCTAACAATGCCTGACGCGCGAGGTCTTCACGGTCATGGTCCATGGCGGATTTTGCTTTGTCGGACCAATCGGCTTCGCGTAGCTCATTTTGAGCCAATTCAGCTTTAAACCTTTTCAGGTTCCGCTCAGTCTTAGTGCGTTCGCCTTCAAGAGCGATGATCCCTTCTTCGATTTCACGTTGAAGTTGATGCAGCACCTTCGCCGAGCTGGACATTGAATCCAGTGCGCTTGTGACATTGGTGGAAATGAGTTCTTTAACTTGGATTGCGACGCGCAGCATAATGCCCCCTAATTCGATATTGGTTGAGCGGATTTCTTGCGTTTAAAGTTTGCAAAACCATGAAGATGGCCTCTGCGAAGGGCGAGCAAATACATTTTCTCACTTTGCCGTAAACTGCAACAGGCGAGTTCGGTGTGGTGACGTATCATTTGCTTCTTTGTTCGCGCACCCCATCTGAGCTGCGAGGACGCCAAGCTGGCGTCGCGGCCCGCCCCCGGCACTTGATGGTGCAAAACGACGGCACGCATCCCCTCACTCTTCCCTTGCTTTCACCTGCAATCTCGCTATGTGCGCCGCTCGCGTTGAAAACACGCGAACCCGCGCGGGAGGCTTGCATGCCGTAAGCTGCTTGACCGCTTAACATGAGCCCCAACCGAATAGGCTGCGGCAACAGTGCGAAAGGAGGCCTCTAAATGGCCAAGAAAATCGAAGGCTATATCAAGCTGCAGGTGCCAGCTGGCACAGCAAACCCATCGCCGCCAATCGGCCCTGCATTGGGTCAGCGCGGCGTCAACATCATGGAATTCTGTAAGGCGTTTAACGCTGCGACACAGGACCTTGAAAAGACGGCCCCAATCCCAACCACGATCACGGTCTATGCGGACCGCTCGTTCACCTTCACGTTCAAAAGCCCGCCTGCGAGCTATATGATTAAGAAGGCTGCGAAGCTGAAAAAGGGTTCCAGCGAACCTGGTAAAGTGTCCGGCGGCTCGATCAAAAAGAGCGCCGTGAAGGATATCGCCGAAGCCAAGATGAAAGACCTCAACGCAAATGACGTCGATCAGGCTATGAAAATCATCGAAGGCTCAGCGCGTTCGATGGGCATTGATGTGGTGGAGGGCTGAAACCATGGCAAAACTGACGAAAAAGCAAAAGGCCGTGGCAGAGCTCGACAACGAGAAGCTCTACACCGTTGATGAAGCCATCGCGACATTGCGCACTCACAAGGCAAAGTTCGACGAAACCGTCGAGCTGGCCATCAACTTGGGCGTCGATCCACGCCATGCTGACCAAATGGTCCGCGGCATGGTCTCGCTGCCTTCGGGCACCGGTAAAGATGTGAAAGTTGCTGTGTTCGCACGCGGCGACAATGCTGAAAAAGCAACCGCTGCTGGCGCTGACAAGGTTGGCGCAGAAGACCTAATGGAAGAGATGCAGAACGGCGATCTCGACTATGACCGCGTGATCGCAACCCCTGACATGATGGGTGTTGTGGGCCGCCTGGGTAAGCTGCTGGGTCCAAAGGGCCTGATGCCGAACCCAAAGTTGGGCACGGTCACGCCTAACGTTGAACAAGCAGTCAAAGACGCCAAAGGCGGCCAGGTTGAGTTCCGCGTAGAGAAGATGGGCATCATCCACACTGGCATCGGCAAACTGTCGTTTGACGATGCGGCGTTGAAGGCCAACTTCGAAGCGCTGACCCAAGCTGTGGTGAAAGCCAAGCCATCGGGTGCGAAGGGCAAGTATGTGAACAAGGTCTCGTTGACATCGACCATGGGCCCCGGCCTAAAAATTGACTTGGCAGGTATCGAAGGGGCGTAACTCTTTCCTACTTCTCAACGAACTGACATATGGGGGACCAAGGCAGGTGCTTTGGTCCCCCATTGTTTGTAACTTTGAGGAACGAATATGCCCGCTCCGACGACGCTCGCACCGCGCGCGATTTTTCCAAAAGAAGAGCCAATGATTGACCTCAAATGGTATGTGATCGGTGCAGCGTTGATCGCGTTTGCATTGCTTGCTTCATATAATCAGGCATTGGGAATTGCGGCAGGTGTCGTGCTGGCAGTGATCGCAGTGATCCGGATCAGCTTGTGGTTCTGGCTTGCTCCTGAGAAGGACGCGCCCGCGTCCGAACGCGGCGCCATGATAGAACGCTTTGAACGCCTGTCAGAAAACCGGCGCAAAGCGCACAACGTAGCACAAGCCGCGAAGGACAAAGCTTCTGCGATCCGCTCTAAATTCCGCCGGGGGTGAAGTCGTAACCGCTAATCGCCAACCCATCAGTCAAGCTGTCAACGGCGCTGGCAAGGTCATCTGCATTGGTTGAACGGACTACGAAATTCGCGCCAACTTTGCCTTCGCGAAAGAAGGGATAAGAGCCGATCTGACAGCTCTCATGGGCATCCTCAACCTCGCGCAACATGGCGGCAACTTCGCTTTCTGCGACCCAGCAGCCGATGGTTTCGACGAGTAACGGCGCACCGCCTTCAAGCTCGCCGGTAAGCGCATCGAGCATGCCCGCCGCAATATGGGGAACGCCCGCCATTAAGATGACATTGCCACGCCGAATGCCTGGTGCACCGGACATGCGATTGGGGATGAGTTCAGCGCCTTCGGGCACACGCGCCATGCGCAGACGCCCTTCATTGAGGCCGCCTTTGTCGGCGTAGTATCGCTCTAACAAGGCGCGTGCATCTTCGTGAATAACAACTGGCACGCCCAGCGCTTTGGACACGGCATCGACGGTGATATCGTCATGCGTGGGGCCAATGCCGCCAGTGGTGAAAAGATAGTCATTATCTGCACGAAGGGCGTTCACAGCCTCGACGATCTTGTCCTCGATATCGGGGACAACGCGCACCTCGGCTAAGCGGATGCCTTGCACCTGTAACCAAGTGGCGACTTGTTCGATGTTTTTGTCACGTGTGCGGCCAGACAGGATCTCATCGCCAATGATGACGAGGCCTGCGGTCCAGATCTTCTCAGGGGCGTTCATAGCTCCGCTGTTAGGACAAGCATCACTCGAATGCCACCTGCAAAACTACCGTTTACTTTGCGTGCTTACTCGGCAGCTTCAAGCTGTTCCTCGGGCCGGGTTGCGTTGGCGCCGGCGCGAGCGAAGGCAAGCACACCATCATCGACTGGGTCCTTTGCCATCAGCTTGCGGTCGACAACATATTCCTGGTTCAAGCGCCAAGGATAGTTGACCCCATTCTTAGGCTGGAGGGCCTTGGCCCGCTGGATATAGCCGCTAGAGAAATCGTAGATATCGTCCTCTTCGATCCCTGCTTCCATTGCGGGGGTGAGGACTGGGGTGACTGTATTGACACCTTTTGCGCGCATTTCATTGAGCACGCGGCAGATATAGTCAGAGTTGATATCCGCCCTCAGTGTCCAGCTGGCATTGAGATATCCAAACACCACCGCAAGGTTGGGTAGGTTCGAGAACATGCAGCCTTTGTAGTAGAACCGCTCGCTGAAATCGACCGGAGTGCCGTTGACGCTGACATCAATCTTGCCTGCGACCGCCATTTTGAGGCCGGTTGCAGTGATGATGATGTCCGCTTCGATTAGCTCACCGGATTTCAGGCGAATGCCATTTTCTTCAAACGCTTCGATATGACCTGTCGTAATGCTGGCTTTGCCCGTATTCATTGCGTCAAACATGTCGCCATCGGGTACTAGGCACAGCCGCTGTTCCCACGGATTATAAGGTGGGGTGAAGGCTTCGCGGTCAAAGTCCGGACCGAGCGCCTTTTCCAGCCCCTTATAGAGGCTATCTTTCACCTTTTGGGGCTTGTTTCGCGCTACTTTGAAGGTGAAGTCCTGCATCCGGATATTCTTGAACCGTGTGATTTTATACGCGAGCTCGTCTGGAAGAACTTTGCGGATTAGATTGGCCAGCCCGTCTTTAGCAGGCCGCGATACCATCCAAGTCGGAGTGCGTTGCAGCATCGTCACATGCGCGGCCTTGTCGGCCATTGATGGCACGATCGTAACCGCCGTAGCACCCGATCCGATTACGACGATCTTCTTATCGGTGTAATCTAGATCCACAGGCCAGAATTGCGGATGCAACACTTGCCCTTTGAATGCGCCCAACTGAAAGCCCGGATCATAGGGTTCATCGTAATCGTAATAGCCTGAACCGAGATACAAGAAATTCGCAGTCAAATGCGTGCGTGATCCATCGTCCAGCTCCATTTCTAGATGCCAGCGCGCCTCGGCTTCGCGGAAATCGGCTGAGATGACCTTATGGCCGAAGCGGATCTTCTCACGAATGCCACGCTCATCAACGATGCGGTTCAGATATTCGAGGATCGACGGCGCATCGGCGATTGATTTCTCATGCCGCCACGGCTCAAAATCAAAGCCCAAAGTATGCATATCGCTATCTGAACGGATGCCAGGATAGCGAAACAAATCCCATGTCCCGCCGAGGTTCTCGCGGCGTTCGACGATGGCGTAGCTATGCCCCTTCGCCTTCATCTCCATGCGAGCGGCCATCCCGATACCCGAGATGCCTGCGCCCACAATCAATACGTCAAAATCGACAGATGGCGGTGTCTGTGAAGCGGTTTGTGCAGCAGGCATTGGGTCTCTCTTTTCCCGAGTTGGAGGAATGTAACCACACACAGCGGGCAAAAGCGAGTCTTGATGGCAAAATGCAACTGACTTGACTGCGCGAAGTCGCTAGGCGCTTCGCACTATGAAAATTGCCTCCCCCATCTTCGCTTCGACCCTGGCTCTTGCTCTGTCTTCTCCCGCTCTTGCTCAAGAGGAGGATGTAGACGAAACAACAGAAAGTGAAATTGTTGTGACTGGCGAGGGGCTAGAGCCGGCGCTTTCGAACATCGTTTATTCCACGGTGACGTTAGAGCGGGAACAGATCACATCGAGCGGTTCTGGCAGGATCGAAGATGTGCTGTCGAACGTCGCGGGTTTTCAGCAATTCCGCCGCTCGGACAGCCGCTCATCCAACCCCAGTGCCCAGGGGGTAACCTTACGCGCATTGGGCGGAAACGCTACGAGCCGGGCGCTGGTGCTGCTTGATGGTGTGCCGATCAGCGACCCATTTTTTGGCTTCATCCCGCTATCCGCCATCGCGCCCGAAACGCTCAGTCGCATCCGCGTGACGCGCGGTGGCGGCTCGGGGCCGTTCGGTGCGGGCGCTCTGGCTGGCACGATTGAACTGGAGAGCGCGGGGCCTGACGCATTGGGGCAGGCGGCCGGCAACTTGCTCATTAATGATCGTGCCGAGACCGAGGCAAGCGCCGCCATTGCTCAGAAACTGGGCGGAGGCTTCGCGGTTGTCAGTGGACGCTGGGATCGGGGGAAAGGCTTCTTCACAACGCCGGTTGATCAACGTGTACCTGCGACTGCGCGTGCTGCTTTTGACAGCTGGAACGTGGGCGTGCGCGCCGTCGCACCGATTTCGAGTGATGTCGAATTGCAAGCGCGAGTGAGCGCATTCGATGATCGCCGGACCTTGCGCTTTGACGGTGCAAACTCAAGCCATGAAGGTCAAGACGCCAGCCTTCGCATAGTCGGGCGCGGTGAGTGGGCGTTTGATGCGCTTGCCTATGTTCAGGCGCGCAATTTTTCAAATGTCGTCATCAGTTCAACCCGGTTTGTGCGCGTGCTCGACCAACGCAATACCCCATCGACGGGGCTGGGAGGCAAGGTTGAAGTGCGCCCGCCCATCGGCGAAGGGCACGATGTTCGCATCGGCGTCGATTACCGGCGCTCTGATGGCGAATTGCAGGAAGATGCTTTCAGCGCCTTTACCACCCTCCTGCGCGAACGCCGCCAGGCAGGCGGGACCAACAGCAATCTGGGCTTCTTTGTAGAGGATGACTGGCAGATCGGTCCGCTCGTTGTCACTGGGGGACTACGCGCAGACCATACGCGGATTACGGACGGCTTCTTCCGCGCAGTCGATGCCAATGGGGCATTGGTGAGCGAGACGATCGCTCCTGACCGCTCAGACTGGGCCTTAAGCTGGCGCGCGGGTGCGTCATTCTACGCGACCCGGCGGCTGGATTTGCGAGCGGCGGCCTATACCGGGCTGCGTCTGCCGACATTGAATGAACTCTACCGCCCGTTTGTTGTGTTTCCCGTGGTTACACAGGCCAACGCCGAGTTGGAAAACGAACGGCTCGAAGGTTTTGAGATTGGCCTCAATTGGCAGCCTGTGAACTCGGTTGTGCTGTCGCTGACGGCGTTTGACAACCGGGTTGAGAACGCGATCGCCAATGTCACCATCGCGCCCAATTTGCGCCAACGCCAAAACTTGCCCGCGATTGAGGCACAAGGGATCGAAGGCGCGCTGTCTTTGGTTTTGGGGCGCGTCAGTCTCGACGCGTCGCTCGCATACACCGACGCGACCATCGCGGTGGAGGGTACAGCGACGGCGTTGGATGGCAATCGCCCTCCGCAGACGCCTGAATTCTCTTCATCGGCCACGCTCGCTTGGCGGCCCGCGGATGGCTGGCGGCTATCGGGGACTGTGCGTCATGTCGGCGCGCAGTTTGAGGATGATCAGGAAACGGACGTTTTGCCTGCCGCGACGACCGTAGACCTATTTGCGCAAGTGCCTTTGACTGGCCGGTTTTCTCTGGTGGCGCGGGCAGAGAATGTGTTTGATGAGACGATTGTGACCCGCAATTCACGCGGCGCGATTGATTTGGGAGTGCCGCAGACCTTCTGGCTGGGGGTGCGTGTGGACCTCTGACGCGGGCCGCAGATCTGGCGCGACTGAACTACACGTGATGCAACATTGTTAGCGGATTTAGGCCGTGCCGGCATCTATGCTGCGCCGCAGCACAATATGTTGCATATTTACTACAGCCACCAAACAACCGGCCAGTGACTCTTGGCAGGGCGAAAACCCCTGATAGTCTTGTTCGCGGAGAGACGCATCGGTAATAATTACCGAGCGGTAAGTGGAGAGGAAATATATGACACGTAAGCTTTCAGCTTATGCTGCTGGTCTAATGGCCTGCAGTTCGTTCACGGTACCAGCATTCGCGCAGGACACTGCGCCGCTGGCAGCGCCGGATGAGGATGATGGCGTCATCATCGTTACAGCCACCCGCCGTGCACAGGATGTTCAAGACATTCCCCTCGCTGTGACGGCGGTTGGACCGGAGCAACTTCAACGGCAAGGCGTGAACGAGATCCGCGATGTGACGGCGGTCGCGCCCAGTTTCTCGAGCACCACGGCACAGACAGCTGCGGGGTCGGTTGTGCTGCGCGTTCGGGGCGTTGGCACGACATCCAACAATATCGGTTTTGAATCGGCGGTCGGCATCTTCATCGACGGCGCGTATCAGTCGCGTCCGGGCGTTGCACTTGGTGAGTTTGTCGACATTGAGCGGGTCGAGGTCCTGCGTGGTCCGCAAGGCACGCTCTTCGGCCGGAACACCTCGGCAGGAGCGCTCAATATCACAACAGTGCGTCCTGACCTCAACGATTTTGGCGGCTTCGCAAACGCAACCTACGGCCGGTTCGACGAGATTAGCCTGCAAGGTGCGATCAACCTCCCGATTGTGGAAGACACGTTGGCAGTACGCCTTACCGGTGCCTATCGTAAACGCGACGGTGCGATTGCAGTTGTTGATGCGACCGGCACCCAGTTCGACGACACCAATGACACTGACCGCTATCTTGTTCGCGGCCAAATTGGTTGGGAAACCGATAGCGGCTTCAGAGGCCGCATCATCGGTGACTATTCGAACAACCAGTCGAGTGCCGGTGTTGCAACATCGGTTTTCGAGACACCGATTGCCCCGTTTTATGCGGCGGTCGGCCTTCCGGGGAATGGTGGTCAGCCGTTGGGCAACTTTGCGACCACACCATTCGACCAGGCAGGATTTGACGAAGCAGCTCAGGACCGCGCGGTCGCAGCAAGCTTCGCTCCGCGTGCCGATGTCGATAACTGGGGCATTCTTGGTGAATTCGAGCATCCCATCGGAGACAATGCGGAGGCGATCTTCATCGCGTCCTACCGCAGTTTTGATGCAGAAGAATTCTACGATTCGGACTTCTCTGCAGTCGACGTGTTTAATGTTGAGCTGCTGACCGAAATCGAGACTTTTACCGCCGAATTGCGGTTCCAAGGAGAGGCTCTTGACGGCCGTTTGAACTGGCTCGTTGGTGGTTACTATTCGGATGAACAGATCGAGGCGAACAACTCGTTTTTCCTTGGCCAGGATTATGGCGAATATATCGGCGCCTTGTTTGCCGGTCTTTCTGGCGGCGCGACGCTAGGCACGCTCGGCGCCAACCCGCTTACTGCGCTTACGGGCTTTGATCCGGCTGGTTCGTTCAGCACTAACCGGTTCACTCAGGAAGCTGAAAGCTGGTCGATCTTTACGCATAACAGCTTTGAGATAACCGATGGTCTCGAGTTCACAGTCGGTCTTCGTTATACCGATGAAAGCAAATCGGGCGGGTTCAACCAAGTCGCGAACACCAATGACGTCTGCAACGCCCTTGTTCCTGGCTTTCTCGATGGGTCAATTCCAGGAGCATTAGGGCCGCTTGCGCCGCTCGCATTGGGAACCGGCTGTTTTGGTTTCACAGCCCCGGCCGATCTTCCTGCGTCGGCGGTTCTCCCGCTGCCGCAGACTTTCCAGGCCGATTTTAATGATGATGAGCTCATCTACACAGTCAAATTGGGCTACGAAATCACGCCGGATATCAGCACCTATGCCAGCTTTACTCACGGCATTAAGGCGGGCGGTATCAACCTTGATACAACCGCAGGCGTGTTGGGTGCAGACCCAACCTTCCTTTCCGAAGAAGTCGATGCCTATGAGGTTGGTCTGAAAGCGCGTCTGCTTGATGATGCGGTCACCTTGAACATTGCTGGTTTTCACCAGGAGTTTTCGAACTTTCAGGTTCTGGAGTTCACCGGCGCTGCGTTTGAATCTTTCAACGTGCCTGAAGCGCTGAGCACAGGTGTCGAGATTGAAAGCACCATTCGCCCTAATGACAATTGGACTTTCAACCTCGGCGCGACGATCCTTGATGCGCGTTATCCCGATGATTGTGCAGGCGATCTGACCAGCGTGACGGTGCTTTCGCTATGCGGCAATGACCTCACCAATGCGGCAGAAATCACGGCTATTGCCGGGGTTCTATATGAAACCGAACTCAGCGACACGCTTGAATTCTTCGCCGCAGGGCAAGTCCGGATGGTGTCAGATGAGCGGACCTCTACACAGGCGATCGTTCCACCTGCACAAGGGGCGACTGTCGCTGAAACGCAGGCTGCGATTGATGCAGCGCCGCTGATCGTGGCCGATGTTCAGGATTCGAACATCAAGATCAATCTGCGCGCTGGTATTCGCACCTTCGATGAACGCATTTCGCTTGAATTTTACGTCCTTAACCTCACGAATGAGATCACAAGGGGTGTGACCTTCAACAACGTTCTTCGTGGAACCGGCGCGATCAATGCACGCTCAAGTTTCACGCTCGAGCCGCGCACCTACGGCGTGACGATCCGGACGAAGTTCTAAGCGTTTCACACCAAATACGACGAGGGTGATCCGGGCAACCGGGTCACCCTTTTTTTGACGTCAACAAAAAAGGCCGCCCGGGTTTCCCGAGCGGCCTCTCTAAATGTCTTTGATCGATCAGCCTACATTCCGCGGGCAATCAGCATCTTCATCACTTCGTTTGAACCACCAAAGATCCGGGTGATGCGGCTGTCGCGGTACATTTTGGCGATGGGGTAATCGTTGATGTAACCCGCGCCGCCATGCAGTTGCAGGCATTTGTCGACGACTTCGCCTTGCAGCTCGGTCAGCCAATATTTCGCCATAGACGCGGTCGCGACATCCAACTCGCCTTTGAGCAATTTCGCGATGCAGTCATTTACGAATACCCGGCCCGCAGTGCCTTTCGCCTTTAGGTCGGCGAGCACAAACTGGGTGTTCTGGAAGTCCCAGATGGTCTGTCCAAAAGCCTTGCGGTCCTTCACATACTCAACTGTGGTCTCCAGCGCTTTTTCGATGGTAGTGGCAGCGCCCATTGCGATGACGAGGCGTTCCTGAGGGAGCTCACCCATCAATTGGTAGAACCCTTTGCCTTCAACCCCGCCGAGGACATTGTCGCCAGGGATGAAAACGTCCTCGAAAAACAATTCGGAGGTATCGGCTGCATCCATTCCGATCTTGTCGAGCTTGCGACCACGTTGGAACCCTTCGGCACCCGCGGTTTCGAGCAGCATCAGCGAAATGCCCTTAGCCCGCTCATTCGGATCGGTCTTAGCCACAACGATGATGAAATCGGCCGTTTGACCGTTTGAGATATAGGTCTTGGAACCATTCAGACGATAGCCATTGCCGTCTTTCAGCGCCGTCGTCGTGATTGATTGAAGGTCACTACCAACGCCTGGCTCAGTCATTGCAATCGCGCTGACCAACTCGCCGGTCACTAGCTTCGGCAGATACTTCTTCTTCTGCTCTTCGGTGCCGTGACGCACCAGATAGGGGAGGATAATCGTGTTGTGCAGGCTGGCTGCAAAGCCATCGACTTCGTGCTTTGACTGTTGGTCGAGCACAACCATTTCATGGCGGAAATCGCCACCATGACCGCCATATTCCTCCGGTACAGATGCACCGAGTAGCCCGGCTGCGCCTGCCTCGTTCCAAAATTCGCGCTCCACTTGGCCTGCATCACGCCAGCCTTGGACGCGTTTATCGGGGGCGTGTTGCTGATAGAATTTACCCACCGCATCGGCGAAGATCGCGATCTCCTCCTCTTCCATGAAAGCGGGCTGTGGCACGTCGATGACGGGCATAATACTTCCTCTCTAATTGATCCCAAAAACTACGCGCATGAAGCCATTATGGAGGCACCCATGCGCGCCAATTTTATTTGCCCTTCCAATTGGGCGCGCGCTTTTCGGCAAAGGCAGCGGCGCCTTCGCGCGCATCCTCTGACACGAACACAGGGGCGATCAGCTTGCCTTGATTGGTGTAGCGATCCTCCATCGGCCAACCGCGCGAATCTTTGACGATTTGCTTGGACACCCGGACGGCCAGCGGGCCGTTGGCGGCGATCTTTACTGCCAGCGCCTTCGCTCCATCGAGCGCCGAACTGTCGGTCACAGTGTTAATAAGGCCCAGCTCATAGGCTCTTTTTGCATCAATAAAGTCGCCTGTTAGCGCAAGCTCCATCGCAATCCGTTCAGGGATTTGGTCAGGCAGCATCATGACGCCACCAGCGGCTGCAACAAGGCCCCGCTTGACCTCTGGAATACCGAATTTAGCTCCTGAATGGGCAACGACCAGATCGCAGGCAATCATCAGCTCAAGCCCGCCTGCAAGCGCATAGCCTTCGACCGCTGCGATCAGAGGTTTCGCCGGAGGGGCCTGAACAACGCCGCCAAATCCGCGTCCTTCGACAGATGGTGTCTCACCGCGTAGAAATCCTTTAAGGTCCATGCCGGAACAGAATGTGCCCCCTGCGCCTGTCAGGATGCCAACACGCAGATCATCCTCCGCATCAAGCCGGTCCATCGCCGCTGCAATGGCTTCGGCGGCTGCTTTGGTCATAGCGTTCTTGGCTTCGGGGCGGTTGATCGTCACGATCAGGACGCCGTCCTCCACTTGGGTTAGGACTTCTTCACTCACAGGCTGACACTCCCATTTTAATTAGAAACTCAATTGTTGTGCATGGAGTGCAGGCGGTTTACGAATACGTCAACCGCAATTTCGATAGATTAAGGGAAGAGACCATTATGGGCGAAGCATATATCATTGACGCCGTGCGCACTCCGCGTGGAATTGGCAAACAGGGCAAGGGCGCCCTGGCCGAGCAACACCCGCAGCATCTCGCCGCAACGGTCATGAAAGCAGTGGCGGAGCGGAATTCGCTCGATACCAGCACGGTTGACGATGTGATCTGGTCGGTTTCGACCCAAGATGGCATGCAAGCGGGCGATCTGGGCCGGATGGCAGCTCTTGATGCGGGCTATGACATCACCTCTAGCGGCACGACGCTTGATCGGTTTTGCGGTGGCGGGATCACCAGCGTGAACCTAGCTGCGGCTCAAGTCATGAGCGGCATGGAAGATTGCATTGTGGCAGGCGGCACGGAAATGATGAGCCTCACTGCTGCGATGGCCAAAGAGAAGATGGGCGCGGGCCTCAAGCCCCCCATGATGGGCAGCTACAATGATCGCCTGCAAAAGGTGCACCCGCAATCGCATCAGGGTATTTGCGGCGATGCGATTGCCACTATCGAGGGTTTTACACGCGAAGAGCTAGACGAGGTTGGCTATCGCTCTCAGCAGCGCGCAGCAGAGGCGATTGGCGAAGGGCGCTTCGATAAATCGGTCGTGCCGGTCGTACTGGACGATGGCACGCTAGTCTTGGATAAAGACGAATATCCGCGCCCTGAAACAACGTTGGAAGGGCTGGCTCAATTGGAGCCTGCATTCACCAAGATTGCTGACGTCCCCCTTGATAAAAACGGCACGACGTTCCGGGGATTGATCAATCAGAAGTATCCCGACGTCGATATTCAGAACTTCCACCATGCGGGCAACAGTTCCGGCGTGGTCGATGGTGCGGCAGCGGTGTTGGTGACGTCCAAGGATTATGCGCAAAAACACGGCCTCAAACCCCGTGCTCGGATCGTGGCGACGGCGAATATGGGCGATGACCCTACCTTGATGTTGAACGCTCCTGTCCCGGCGGCAAAGAAGGTGCTTGCGAAGGCTGGCATGACTCTCGACGATATTGATCTGTTCGAGATCAACGAAGCGTTTGCGGTCGTGGCGGCCAAGTTCGTGCGCGACCTTGGGCTGGATTGGGACAAGGTCAATGTGAATGGCGGCTCTATCGCTCTTGGCCACCCAATCGGTGCGACCGGTTCAATTTTGATCGGCACGATCATTGACGAGCTTGAGCGGCGGAACCTCAAAACCGGCCTGGTCACCATGTGTGCCGCGGGCGGAATGGCGCCTGCGATCATTGTTGAGCGGGTGGACGGTTTCGTTGACTGAAACCCCGCAGATAGTCGCTGACAACACGCCCGTTATCATCGGGGTGGGGCAATATTCGGAGCGGGTCGGTGAACCCGGTTACGAAGCGCTTTCCTATATGGATTTGGGCGGACGCGCTTTATCAGCGGCGATTGCGGATAGTGGGGCGAGTGGCTCGGTTGCAGATGCAATTGATACGCTCGCCGCAATCCGTGCCTTTGAAATGTCGCGCCCTGACCGAAAGCCTCCCTTTGGCGGATCAGACAATGTCCCGCGCAGTTTTGCTAAGCGTGTGGGTGCGGACCCAGAGCGAGCGACCCTTTCGACCACGGGCGGGCAGTACAATCAAAAGCTGGTTGGCGAATTTGCGGCAGATATCGCCGCCGGGCGCAGTGCATGCGCGGCGATTGTTGGGTCGGAGGCGATTTCGACCGTGCTGGCTTTATCAGCCAAGGGTGAGCCGCCCGATTGGTCAGAGGAAGTTGGCGGTGCTCTAGAGGATCGCGGCTATGGCCTCGATGGTATGCTTGAGCCTGCTCTGTTTGCGCATGGGGCCACTGGAGCGATCCCGCTGTATGCCATTGCTGAAAATGCACGCCGGGCTAAGTTGGGCAAGGGGCTGGATGAATACCGCAAAGATATTGGCGAGCTGTTCGCGCCCTTTACCAAAGTGGCCGCGGCAAACCCTCATGCCGCCGCTCCGGTAACGCGCAGCACTGAAGAGCTGGCAACCATTACCGACCGGAATCGCATCGTCGCCGAACCGTATGCGCGTATGACCGTAGCGCGCGATCAAGTGAACCAAGCCGCCGCGATCATCATCGCAAGTGCTGGAACGGCGCGAACGCTTGGAGTTTCCGAGGATAAGTGGGTGCATATTCACGCTGTGACGTCAGCGACGGAGCTGGAATTGTCGGAGCGACCAGATCTCGCCGCCAACCCGGCTTCTATTGCGTCTGTGGAGCGGGCACTAGAGATCGCGGGCAAGGGCATCGCGGACATGGCCTTTCTCGATTTTTACTCCTGTTTTGCCGTTCCGGTGTTCAACCAATGCGATCATTTCGGCCTGAGCGCCGACGATCAGCGCGGGCTGACGTTAACGGGCGGTCTCCCTTTCTTTGGGGGAGCGGGCAACAATTACTCCGCCCATGCAATATGCGAAGCGGTGGACCGGGTGCGGGCGCAACGGGGCTCATACGCCTTGGTCGGCGCCAATGGCGGTTGGATGAGCAAGTATGCGACTGGCATTTACTCTGCCGAACCTGCTGATTGGTCTGGATCAGAGCGCGTTGCAGAACTCGCCAAGGCAACCGACGCTATCGCACGCAGCAGCGGGCCGTTCAGCGAGGCAAAGGTGGAAAGCTACACGATCAATCATACGAAAAAGGGCAGTGATGCCGTCTTCATTGGACGCAATCCTGCCGGTGAACGTGTGATTGGCAATGCGGACCTATCCGATGAGGCAACACGGGCTGCATTCGAGGGCGGTGAGCCTTTCGGCGTCAGCTTATCCGTCGCTCGCGATGATCGCGGGCGTAATATTGGCCGCGTCGTTTAGTCCTTCTTCCTCTCGCCACCCAGAAAATCCACGGCATCAAAACCTTCGGGAGCGGGCACTTCGGTGATCGGATCATCGCGGTCGTCGAACTCGGTTCGTAAGGCACGGCTCATCACTGCGTGCATCATGTACATCGTGGTCGTGTAAGTTAGCTCGAGGATTTCTTCGTCCGAAAACTCTGCCTTCAACGCGTCGAACAAGGCATCGGGCACACGCCCCGCATGGGTCACCAGCCTATCCGCATAGGCCAGCACCAACCGCTCTTTCTCATCAAAGCAGCTTGCGGTTTGCCAAGTCGGAATAGCCTCAATCTTCTCTTCGGAGACGGTCAACCCGCGCAGGCTTTTGCAATGCTGTGAGAACACGAATTGGCTACCCGTCGCCCATCCCGCCCATGTTTGGCCAAGCTCACGCAGAACCGGATCGAGCTTGCGCTCTGGGCTGCGATAATAGGCAAAGCCTTGAGCGGCATGTTTCAGTGTCGCAGGTGAATTGGCGAACACGCTCCACCAATCGCCCGATGTGCCCGTTGCTGTGCCGGGTTCGGCGACCGGATCGCGTTCCCCAAATAGCATCGCATAGAGCGGCCGGACCGTTTTCTTTTCGGCTTCACGGCGGGGAATTTCGCGTAGACGAGGCATGGTTTAGGCGTCCTCTTTCTTCACGGCACCAGCGGGTTCGTGCGCAATATCGTCGGGCCCAAACTTGCGCGTTGTTGCCGCGAATTCGAGCATTATGCCGTTGGGATCGGTGAAATAGACCGAGCGGACGAACACGCCATCATGCATCTTGGGTGAGTAGCCTTGCGCGCTATCATCATGGTTTAGCACTGCATGTGTGTGCTCCACTCCGGCCTCCTCCAATCGGTCGAGCGCTGCTTCCAATTCATCCTCTGCCATGTCGAATGCCAAATGGTTCATTGAACCCACCGCCGTCTTTGCGTCGAAGGGGAATTTTTTGACCGATGCGATGCCGGGCGCGGCCTCTGGCGCATCATCCCACCAGAAAAACGCAACCGCATTGCCATTGCCGCAATCAAAAAAGAAATGCTGTCCGCCATCAGGTAGTTGCACCGTCTTGAACAACGGCATGTGCAGCACTTCGGTGTAGAATTGCATGGTCTCTTTCATATCGCGGCAAACCAGCGCGACGTGGTTGATCCCGGTTGTCTTGATCATCGGTCTCTCTCCAATAGCGCTAAGCGTGCCGAAACCCGCGCGCACTTGCAATGAAACGTTGCATCGGTCCCTTTGACAAACAGGGGAAATTGGCGTATTTAGTTTCAAACGTAACTATATTGACACATCGGTGGAGCCTCCAATTATGACCAAGCACGAAACTCTTTACCCCGGTGACCTGTTCGAGAATCCAGCTGGTCTCGACGGGTTTGAGTTTGTCGAATTCTGCGCTCCAGAAAAAGGCGTGTTGGAGCCGGTGTTCGAAGCGATGGGCTTTACCCTCGTTGCCAAGCACCGCAGCAAGGACGTGCACCTGTGGCGTCAGGGCGGCATCAACTTGGTCATAAATTACGAACCGCGTAGCGCCGCTTGGTACTTCGCCCGCGAACACGGGCCCAGCGCATGTGGTATGGCGTTCCGCGTGAGAGATGCGGTCAAAGCCTATGACCACCTGATCGAGGCGGGCGCAGAGCCGGTCGCCAATGAACCGGGTGCGATGGAATTGCGGATCCCGGCGATCCGCGGCATTGGCGGGGCGATCCTTTATCTGGTTGACCGCTATGCCGGGTCTGAGGGCAAGGGCCTGACGATCTATGACATCGACTTTGAGTATCTGCCCGGTGTCGATCCCTATCCCGAAGGCGCAGGCTTCCACACAATCGACCACCTCACCCACAACGTCTATACCGGCCGGATGAAGTATTGGGCCGATTACTATGAGACGCTCTTCAACTTTAAGGAAATCCGGTTCTTTGACATCAAGGGCGAATATACCGGCCTCACATCACAAGCGCTGACGGCGCCCGACGGGAAAATCCGCATTCCTCTTAATGAAGAAGGCGAAGGCGGTAAGGGTCAGATTGAGGAATTCCTGCGCGAATTTAATGGCGAGGGAATTCAACATATCGCGCTGATCTGCGACGATCTTGTTGCGTGCTGGGATCGCCTCAAAACATACGGCGTACCGTTTATGACAGCCCCGCCAGAGACATATTATGAGATGCTTGCCGAGCGTCTGCCAGGACACGGTGAAGACGCCGACGCTTTAAAAACCCGCGGCATATTGTTGGATGGCACCACCGAAGGCGGCGAGCCGCGCCTGCTGCTCCAGATCTTTGCAGAGGCGCAAGTTGGCCCTGTCTTCTTTGAATTCATCCAACGCAAAGGCGATGATGGCTTTGGCGAGGGCAATTTCAAAGCTCTCTTTGAGAGCATTGAACGCGATCAGGTCGCGCGCGGTGTGCTTGACGTTGAAGAGCCAGCCGAATGAGCGCGCATCCGGTAAAGTTGGGAGGGGTCCACCACGCGGCCTATCGCTGCAAAGACGCCGCCGAAACGGTCGAGTGGTATGCACGTGTGCTGGGTATGGAGTACACCACCGCCTTTGCTGAGGATCATGTTCCATCAACCGGCGAATATGATCCTTACATGCATATCTTCCTTGATGCGGGGAATGGCAACATTCTGGCGTTTTTCGAACTGCCCAATCAGCCGGAAATGGGGCGTGATGAAAACACTCCGCAATGGGTGCAGCATCTTGCCTTGCGCGTTCCCGATGAGGCTGCACTGATCGCAGCTAAAGCGCATATCGAAGCGCAAGAGATCGACGTGCTTGGCCCGACCCATCACGGCATTTTCAAGTCGATCTATTTCTTCGATCCTAATGGCCACCGCGTTGAGCTGGCCGCCGATATTGGCACGGATGAGCAATATGCCGAGCTAAAGCGAGTTGCCCCGATGATGCTGGACGAATGGAGCGAAACCAAAACCGCGCCGCGCCATGCCGATTGGCTGCATGAAATCGCACGAGCCGAACACAGCGACACCTAACCGCAGGCAAGCATTACAACCGACAAACAAAAGGAGCGCGAAGGATGAAACCTTCGCGCCCCTTTTTCAAGCGATGACGCCTTCGTTACATCGTCAGCGTCGCGCCTAGGAAAAACAAGGTGCCAACCGGGCTAACCGGGAAGGCCTGCTCTGTCACGAACGGGTCGCGGCCAAAGATGTTGTTCACGCCGCCATATAGATCAACGTTCTCAGTCGCCTCATAGCTGAATGAGATGTTGTGAATGAAAACATCGCTCGACAGGCCATTGGCGGTTGAGAACGTATCTGTGCCCGTATTGCCGACTTCCTCAATCTCGACGGCGCGTAGGCCTTGTGAATCGAGGTAAGTCGTCGACCATGTGACACTCAAGCTCTCATAGTCAGCGGTAAGCGAGGCATTGCCTGCCCACTCAGGACGCTGAAGCTCGCCCAGCTCCGGATCGACCAAGGTTGGATCGGATGGGTCGAAGAAGTCGTTGAGTTTGTCGACCCAAGTGCCAGCGGCGTTGAAAGTGAAGTCGATTGGACCTGCACCAAAACGATATTGCATCGATGCCTCAATGCCGGCGGTTTCCCGACGTGCAAAGTTGATCGAAGTCTGGCGAATGAAAGAGAAGCCACCATCTGGCCGATCACGATCAACCAGGCCACAGAAGCCGTTGTCAATCGACGCTGAATCAACGCAGTTATCGACGATATCCTGCGCGCTCACCGCGTTGATCGCATTCTCAAGTTCGATGTTGTAGTAATCGACGCTGAGAATGAACCCTGGCAGGAAGCTTGGCTTGAACTGTGCACCAATGGTCCAAGTCGTCGCCTCTTCTTCTTCCAATAAGGCGTTACCGCTGATCGAACCTGAGAAACGGGCTGTCAGTGGATCGACATAGGCGTACGTGCCCGTTCCCAACGTTGGATCGAAGCCGTTTGCAGCGAAAATCGCCTCACAGTTTGCCTGACGCAATGCTGGATCGGCGGCGGTGACGAGGTTACCCGCATCGCAGGGGTCGACAGGACGGAAGAACGCGCCTTGCGCTGGATTGAACAGCTCACTCACGTTCGGTGCGCGGATCGCTTTTGCATATGTGCCGCGGAACAAGATGTCCTCAACCGGGGCCCACAGTCCGCTAACATTCCAAGTGAAAGTGTCACCGACTGTCGTGTAGCTCGCAAAACGACCAGCAGCGCCGATTTCCAGTGTTTCCGCAAACGGAACACCAGACAGCAGCGGCAGGTTAATCTCTGCGAAAAGGTCATAGACACTGAATTGGCCGCCTGAATTGGAGGTCAATGTTGCAGGGTCGAACACCAGTGAGTTTTGCACATCACCGGTCGCATCCCCGATAAATTGGCCAGCGGTTGCATCCGGAGTGGTCACTGGAACAACGCCGCGCACGAGCGGGTCAAAGCGAGAGATTGATTCCTCTTCGCGATATTCCATCCCAAACGCATAGCCGACCGGGCCGCCGGGAAGTTCAAAGAACGCCCCCGTATCGCCGGTGAAGATTGCGCTGACGACGAATTGCTCAAGTTGGAATTCGTTCACCGTGGTTGTGGTGATGAAGTCAATCGCCTCTTGGCTGATGGATCCAACTCCGCCGAGAATGTTGGCTGGTGCACAGCTGCCATCGCCCGGATTAAAGCTGAAGAAACCCGGATTGCCTGCCGGAATACCGAATGGCGTTGTCGCAGGTGCCGTTGGGTCGATGTCAGAACGACAGATCGGGTTGCCCGAAACCGGGTCAGAGATCACATCAATTGCGGCAAAGAACCGGTCCGTAATTACGCGATTGTTGTTCCGCGCTGTCTGGTAGAATTTGCCGTAATTTGCCGCCACTTCATACGAGAAGTGGTCGGATGTTTCGCCGCGAACTCCGCCTACGAAACGATAGGTTTCAAACTCGTTGCGGTCACGGTTAGGTCCAAGATCAGCAGGGTCACGCGTTATGTAGAGACCTTCATCGGTGCCATTGCCGAAGAAGAGAGGCGCAACGAAATCTTGCAGATCGCCGGTTATGAAAGGGTTGTCGGCCCGGATGGTCAGCAAGTCGTAAAAGGTGTTTGGCTGAGCCTGAAATTCTGCTGTGTTCGAAACATACTTGCCTTCGAAAAACAGCGTCGCGCTGCTCGATAGGTCATAGCTGAGAATGGCGTTTACCGACCAGCGCTCCGTCTCTGGGATCAAGGAGTTGCTGTCGAAATTGTTCTGAATGCCGTCGCCGCCGAACTGGTTGAACAGACCGGCAACCGCGCCATCTTCATAAACGGATAGGCTGCCATCGGGATTGATGACCGCACAGCCGCCGGCAAGCCCGAAAGCGCCCGCATTGAAGGTGGAGTTGAAGCCCACGGCCGACTCAAGACAATCAGGAGTGCCATTACCGTTGATGTCCGGACCGTCGCTGAGCCCGATATCACCGGGCGCGACAATGCCGCCAGCCGATGAAAGCGAGAAGCGGGGGTCGCCCGCGATGAACCGACGCGGTGCATTGGTTGACCGGTCGATGAGCGCTTGCTCTGCGGCCGTGGGGGTGAAGCCGGTCGTGTCAAGCGGGATCAGCCCGCCGAGCACTGCGCCGTTGGCAATGAAGTTGGGCGTGTCTGTCGCATTCAATTCACCGGTTTGGATACGCAGAGCCGGGTTGGCTTGGTCATCGAAGATACCGTTGTTGCGAGAAAAGGAGCGATCACCGAACTGCAGCTCGTTCCCTCGAGCATACTCGCCGGAAAGCACGAAATTGCCTCGGCCATCTGCGAAGTTTACGCCCCAAGTTAGGTCGCCGTTGATCCGGAAACTGTCACCTTGAGAGGAAAGACCGGTTTGGACATTCCCGCGAATGCCTTCAAAATCGTCCTTGAGAACAAAGTTCACCACGCCTGTAACAGCGTCAGCACCATAAAGCGCCGACGCACCGCCAGTAAGCGTTTCGACGCGTTCAATCAAAGCTGTGGGGATTGAGTTGATATCGACTGCTTGCTGGCCGGCGATGCCCGAAACGTGGCGGCGGCCATTGACGAGTACCAAGGTCCGGTTCGAGCCAAGTCCGCGCAAGTTCAAGATGGATTGCCCAACCGCAACGTTTGCAGAGAAGATGCCATCAATTGAACCGTCAGAACTGGTCGAAGTCGACAATGCAGGAATATCGCGTAACACATCGACTACGTCCGGCGTGCCCGCTTGGGTCAGAGCCTCAGCATCAAGCGCAAGGATGGGTGCAGGAGCTCCGATGTTAGGGTCGCGGGCAATGCGCGAACCAGTCACGACAATGCGCGCTTCTTCTTCTGGCTCAGCAGCCTCTTGATCGGACGCAGACTGCGCATTCGCTGCAAAAGGCATGGCGCTAACAGCAGTAAACAAGAGTGCATAGCGCGAGATTTTGAAAGGTTTCATGGAGGATCCCCTGAAGTCAGATCGGTAATTGGTGTTTTGTGCGACGCAACAAATTCACGCAGTTGTAACATGTGTCAAGCGCGTTACAGTTGATTCGAACGAACGTGCACCACCCGTGGCAATTTTGTTACGCAAAGGGTTCCAAAACCGCCTAGACGCTATGCTCGGCCTAGTCGTCATTGTCAGGCCCGCTTGACCGATGCGTTCGATTGTTCGAACTGTTCGCTACGCCAACCTCTTCCTAGGCTACTCAGAGACACTCCATGATGCGTGATATTCTTTGCCGGTTCGCAAGCGTTTTGGCCGCGACCTTTGTTATGCTGACGCTACAGACGCCTGCCACCGCGCAGTCTTTTCTCGAAGCGGAGTTTGACCCTGCAATCCCGACTTTGACCGAAATGGTCGGCCATGCGCCGGGTCAGCGGATCACATCGGTCAGCGAAGCAAGGCGATACATGCAGGCCTTAGTTGATGCTGCGCCTGAGCGGGTGCGCATGGTCCGCTATGCCACAAGTTGGGAGGGGCGTCCGCTCGACTATCTGATCTTTACTTCGCCGGCGAACATGACGCAGCTTGGCCCGATTCAGGCTGACCTTGCCACAATCGCGTCTGGCCGCGCGAGCAATGGGTCTGCGCTCCCGGTGACATGGCTTGCCTATGGCGTGCACGGCAATGAGATTTCTTCGACCGATGCTGCTTTGATGATGGCTTACCATCTGCTCGCCGCGCGTGGGGATGCGCGGGTGGAGCGGATCTTGTCGGAAAGCATCGTTGTGCTTGACCCGATGCAGAACCCCGATGGCAGAGCGCGCTTCGTCAACCATTTCCGCACCGCGACCGGGATTACCCCGGCAGCCGACCGGCAAGCAGCAGAGCATGACGAAACTTGGCCGAGCGGCCGAGTGAACCACTATATGTTCGACCTTAACCGCGACTGGTTCACTCTCAGCCAGCCCGAAACCCGAGGCAAAGTTGCCGCCATCCGCGAATGGAACCCGGTTGTGGTCGTCGATGTCCACGAAATGAGCGGGGATGAGAGTTATTTCTTCTCGCCCGCGGCCGAACCCATCAACCCCAATATCACTGCCGCGCAGCGCCGTGCTTATGAAATCATCGGTCGTAATAACGCCGCCTATTTCGACCGGATGGGCGAACCATATTTCACGCGCGAGGTCTATGATCTGTTCTACCCCGGCTATGGCGACACATGGAACGCGCATCAGGGCGCAATCGGCAGTACCTATGAGCAAGGCTCTGCACGCGGATTGCTATGGGAGCGCCGCGATGGCAGTGAACTGACCTACGCCGACAGCGTTCGCAACCATTTCATAGCTAGCTTCTCAACCGCCGAAGCAGTGGCGCAAAATGCGGACCGATTCCTTAGCGACTTTGCCGACTACCGCGCTGCCAATGCCAATGGAGCGGCTGGGAACGGTTCCTATATTATCGACCTAGCGAACCGCCGATGGAATGCGGAAAGCTTAGGCCGCAGGCTCGCCGCCCAAGGTATCGAAGTGCGCCGCCGTGAAGGTGCGGGCAGCGCATGTGGGCGATCCTATCCGGGCGGTTATCTTGCCATCCCTCAAGCGCAACCTGCGGCTCGGCTGGTGCGCAGTTTGCTCGACCGAGACACCGCTCTGCCGCGTGACTTTGTGATCGAGCAAGAGCAGCGGCGTTCGCAGGATTTGCCGCATGAGCTCTATGATGTGACCGCATGGTCGGTGGGGCTGATGTCTGGTGTCGAGGTCGATCTGTGCGGCAGCACTCCGCCAGGGGTGGTGTTGAACGGCGATGAGCCCATTGCACCTATCGCCAGCGGTTCGGCTGACTTCGCGGTTGCCGTGCCATGGAACGATAGCGGACAGGCGCGGCTGGTCACACTGGCCCTGCGCGAAGGGTTAGAGGGGCATGCGAGCGATGAGGCTTTTACTAAGCAAGGCCGCACCTATCCGCGCGGGACCGTCCTTTTCCCTGCGCTCGCCAATGGGCCGGAGAAAATGGCGCGCTTGCGGGAATTGGCGAATGAGGTTGGAGCGCAGACTGTCGGCTTCACCGATAGTTGGGTCGAAGAGGGCCCAAATCTGGGCAGCGAAGCCTTTGTCCGGCTCTCTTTGCCAAAGGTCGCGATTGCGTGGGATGAAGGCATCTCGCAATTGAGCGCTGGCGGATTGCGTTATGTGTTGGAGCGGCGCCTTGGCCTGCCTGTCGTACCAATCCGCACTCACCGTTTCGCTAGCGCTGACCTGTCAAACTATGACGTTGTGTTGGTTCCTTCAGGGTCGCCCAGTGGCAATTTCGGCGAAGGCGGCATGGCAACCTTGCGCGCGTTTGTTGAACGTGGCGGAGTGCTGGTCGCGGTTGGTGGTAGTCTGTCGACCTTCACCGGTGGCGATGATCCATTGATCGCAGTCCAACGTGAGGCCGCTTTGGGCCGCGAGCCATCTGACGAGGAGGGCGAGGAAAGCTCTCTCGCCACAGCCCGCGAATTCAACAGCGAAGACGAATATCGCGACGCCATCGCCGATCAAGGTGCGCTGCCTGATACTCTGCCCGGCGCGTTGCTGAACACAGTCGCCGATACAGAGCATTTCCTTTCAGCGGGCTATGATGCGGGCGCGGTGGTTCTAGCGAGCGGGTCGCAGATTTACGCACCGCTTGACCGGTCAGATGGCATCAATGTCCTGCGGTTTGAGGCGACAGATCAATTGATCGCCAGCGGCTATGTCTGGGATGAAAACCGCCGGCAACTCGCGTTCAAACCCTATATGATGGCGCAGCCGACGGGGCGGGGCATGACGATTGGTTTCGTCCATGACCCGGCAACGCGCGCTTATCTTGATGGGCTAGATCTGTTGCTGGCTAATGCTGTGTTGATTGCGCCGTCACGGGTGCGGTGATGCCGCGATCAACCAGTTCGGCACCAGCCCATTGTTCGAGCGCTTTGATAAGGTGGCTCAATGCAGATCCAGTAACAAAGCGCGCCTCTGCGGTTCTGCAAAAGTGACCGAACCTGGCCACCGCCGCCAGGTTTTCAACACATTTGAGCTCCAAACTCGTTGCCTTTCAATCTCATGATATATTTGCGCTCAGACTAACGATATCGGCATTTGAAGCCGATACTGAATTCCTCCCTCTTGGGAGGTCTTGCTTTGTAGAGACCTATTTTGGGAAATGGCGGAGACGGAGGTGGCAAGTAGGCTGATGCAACCACTTGTGGTTTAACGGGAATGCAAGGCGCTTCGAGGGCTCTTTACCACAATTACTCCCCGGCTTCCCTGAACTACGATTTGAGCCTCTGACTTTGAGCAACTTTAGGCTGAGTATCACAAAATTTTGGAGACGTAGAATATGTCCCGTGCGGGAAAGCATGCCCTCTATAGCCGTTCTTTGAGCACGAAATATCCCTTTCGGGAAAATTATCTTGAAATTGATACACTATCCGCATAGATTTCCCGTTCGGGAAAGGTGATGCTCATGCTCAATGTTGCCACTATTGGCCAAATCATTCGCGATGAACGCAAGGAGCTTGGTCTGCGACAGGACGAGTTGGCTGCTGCAAGCGGCGTCGGCTTGCGCTTCCTCGTTGAGCTGGAGCGGGGGAAACCAACTGTCCAGATGGGCAAGGTTTTAGATGTGATTTCGGCACTGGGATGTGAATTGCAGATCAAAAGGCCCGACGGGATCGTGATTGCGGGTCGAGCGGATGCGCCCAAGAAGGATGAGGCGGAGTGACGCTGCCAATTCTGGATACGTTGGTGGTCTGGTGGGACGAGCGCCAGGCAGGCGAACTCTCGATCGACAGGGGTGGCGCGATGCATTTCGCATATACGCCTGACTGGCTGGCTGATGAAACGGCACCGGTGCTTTCTCATGCTATGCCCAAGCAGCAAGAGCCGTTCAAAGACCATGCTTGCAAGGCAGTCTTTGGAGGACTGCTACCCGAGGAAAGCCAACGTACGGCTATCGCTCGCGCACTTGGAGTTTCACCCGACAATCCGTTTCGGCTGCTTGAAGCCTTGGGCGGTGATGTTGCCGGTGCTCTCGCATTCCTGGCACAGGGAGAAGAGCCGCTCCGAGATTACTCCAAGACTGCCCCAGAACCACTCCAGAATGGCGAGCTGACGGCACTGCTCGATCGGTTGCCCGCCGCACCCATGCTGGCAGGCGAGGGCGGCGCGAGGCTCAGCCTTGCAGGGGCACAGAGCAAACTGCCGGTGGTGCTCACTGCGGACTTTGGCATTGCGATCCCTCGTCCCGGCGAACCATCCACGCATCTGATCAAGCCTGAACCGGATCGCTTTGCTGGATTGGCTGCAAATGAAGCCTTTTGCCTCGCCTTGGCCCGCGCGGTGGGCATTGATGCTGCCTATGCAGAGTGGCGCGAGGTGGCCGGCAAGCCGTTGCTGCTGGTCGAACGCTATGACCGGATGATGCTCGACGGAAAGACGCACCGTCTGCATCAGGAAGACTTCGCTCAGGCACTTAGCGTCCCCTCGAACCGCAAATACGCGGCGGAGGGCGGGCCGACTTTCAGCGATAGCTTCGCACTGTTGCGCAGCGCTGCGACCCGACCCGCGCGCGAGGTGCTAAAGCTAGCTGACGCGGCAATCTTGAATCTCCTTATCGGCAATGCCGATGCACATGCGAAGAACTACAGTTTGCTGCGGCGGGAGAACGGCGAGGTGGTGCTTGCCCCGCTCTACGATCTTGTCGCCACGCATATGTGGAAGGAGCTCTCCCCCAAGCTCGCAATGAGATTTGGTCGCGCGGCGACACTCGAACAATTTGACAGCGAATGCGTGGCGAGGTTCGCGGACGAAGCAGGGCTGGGTGCTCCGTACATTCGCCGCAGGGTGAGTGACCTTACTGACGCAGTGACGGAGGAAATTGAGAAGGGCGTTCAGGTGCCCGGCAATCCGCCTGAGGATGCTGTCGCGCCAATTGCCGAAGCATTATCGACCCGCACCAACGCTGCTGCACTGAAGCTTTTGGAAGCGTGAGTGCGAGAATTGATGGAGCCAGACCTCTATCGTCCGCAAACATGCAACGGATTCGAAGAGGTAACCCCTACTGCGCGATCGGCAGTCGATGCTGAGCTTTAGCGCCACTCAAGTTGTCAGGATCCTTCGCCGCGAGGGCGCGGAGATCCGTCGGAAAGACGTTGGAGAACCCCTTAAGAACGAACAGTCAAAATGTCTGGTCACGTGGGGGAGTACGGGAAATTGGAGGGCACACCGTACCCGGAGATCCGGTGTTTGGGAGACGAGTATTTATGCGGGTTTCGCAGCCATTTGACCATATGTCGCCAAGTAATGTCATCTGATGTCACTCAGCGACCCGCAACTCGCATACGAGTTGCTCGCGGCTAAGATGTTAATTTTAAATCGACAAATAGCATTTTCCTACAAGGTGGTCACTGCCTTAGACTGATGTCAGTCCGGAGGGGTCATTGGGCCGAGGGGGCGGCCAAACGTCAGGTGACGCCGTGCGGTTTGCCCTTCAATGCTATGTCGACGAAGATCTTCATGCCCTTGTTAAAGCCGCTGCTGATGCGGCCCATATGAGTGTCAGCCAGTGGCTGAAGCTCACCGTTATCGAGGCGCTCGACGAACCCCAGGACGAGGCGTTTCGCGATCAGGTTCTGGCCGATCTGCTCTTCACCAAGATCGCCCTCGATGGCTGGCTTCGCACCCAAAAGGACAAGGAATTGCGGGACCGTGTGGTGGTCGCTTACCAACGACGCATTCGCGAATATCGCGAGCGCAAGGCAGCCACGCGTGCGGGGCGCTGAGCGATGCTTTCTGTTGCCAATGTGCGCTCGGCAGGCGGTGCGGCTAACTACTTCGCCAACGACAATTATTACACCAAGCCAGACGCTGATCGATCCGGGAACTGGGTCGGCAAAGGTGCCGAACGGCTGGGTCTATCGGGCACGGTCGATGCCAAGGCGTTCGAGGCAATCTTGCGCGGCGAACTGCCCGATGGCGAGAGTATCGGTCACCAAGGCCAATACCACCGGGCAGGAACCGACCTGACCTTTTCGCTGCCCAAAAGTTGGTCGCTTCTGGCGCTTTTGGGCAAGGATCAGCGGATCATTGACGCGTATCGTTCGGCGGTCGTCGAAACGTTGCAATGGGCGGAGAAGAATGCGGCCCAGTATCGCACCGAGAAGGGCGGCAAAGAGCGGCTGCATGCAAGCGACAACCTGACCGTCGCCGTGTTTCAGCACGACACCAATCGCAACCAGGAACCGAACCTGCACTGGCACGCCGTCGTCGCCAACATGACGCAGGACAATAACGGCAAGTGGAGGGCGCTGCGCAATGACAAGCTGTGGCAGCACAATACGCTGCTCAATGCCATGACAATGGCGCGTTTCCGTATCGAGGTCGAGAAGCTTGGCTACCGGATCGGCGCATTCGGAAAGCACGGCAACTTCGAAGCCAGGGGTATCGACCGTGACACGGTGATGGTATTCTCGACGCGGCGGCAGGAGGTGCTTGAAGCCAGACGCGGCGGCGGGCTCGAGGCGGGTGTGGTGGCAACGCTGGCAACCCGGCAGGCCAAGCAAAGCGATGTCGATCGCGATGCCTTGATGAGCCAATGGGAAGGACAGGCTTGGGACCACGGGCTCGAGCTTGAAGGCATGGTGCGCGACGCCAAGCTGCGTTCGCACGAGCTGACTGTAGCGGCCGCAAAGCGAGCGAACGATCGCCCCTCACTGCTCGAACGGGGCAAGGCGATGATCGCCAGCCTTGCCGAGCGTATGGGCATCAAGGAGGGCGATCCGCTCATCCCCAAGCGGCTCCATATGAAGGGTAGGGAAGAGATTGCGACGGCCCATGCGGTCGCATCGGCGGTGCGGCATCTATCAGAGCGAGAGGCGGCGTTCACGGCCACGGATCTCGCCAAGGCGTCGCTCGATTTCGGCCTTCCAACGACGATGAAATCGGTTGAGAAGCGCATTGGGCAACTTGCGCAGCAGGGCGCGCTGTTGCGCGGACGTGGCGCACAGAAAGGGTGGCTGACGACATCGGATGCATTAGCGCTGGAGACCCGCATGTTGGCCGAGATCGAGAAGGGAAACGGGGCAGTTCATCCAATCCTCGCCGCGGATACCGCGGGTCCGTATCTGCAAGCGTCGGCAGCGCTTAATTACGGAATGAAGCTCAACGCAGGACAGGAAGCAGCAGGCCGGTTGATCTTGTCTTCGACCAATCGCGTCGTAGCCGTCCAGGGTGTGGCAGGAGCCGGTAAATCGAGCGTGCTGCGGCCCCTCAACCAGCTGTTGGAGGAGCACGGGAAGACGGTTATCGGCCTCGGGGTCCAGAACACTCTGGTACGCATGTTGGAGAAAGATACTGGCATCCCGTCGATGACCCTGCACCGCTTTCTCGGGCAGAATCGTAAGCTGCTTGATGGCTCGGCTGGCAAAGCGGAGCTGACTGCTGCTCGCGGGGACTTTCGCGATACTGTCCTCGTACTTGATGAAGCCTCAATGGTCTCCACTCGCGACCAGGACCGCCTGATCCGGCTTGCCAATCTGCTGAAGGTCGATCGCCTGGTGCTGATAGGCGACGAAATGCAGTTGGGGGCTGTGGAAGCGGGCAAGCCCTTTGCTCTGGCGCAGCGTGCCGGGGCCGAAACGGCGCGCATGGATTACAATCTTCGTGCGCGCTCAGATACATTGAAGAGGGCGCAGCAGGCGGCCCAGTCGGGCAAAACCAGCGATGCACTCGAACATCTCAAGGATCATATCGTCGAGGTCCAGGAGGATAGCGGAATTGTTGCGGCGGAACGCTGGCTGTCCCTCCCGCCAGAAGAGCGCGAACGCACGTCAATCTTCGCCGCAGGTCGTCGGTTGCGCTCCGAGATAAATGCCGCAGTCCAAACCGGGCTCGCCGCCAATGGTGAGATCGGACCGGTGAGCGCACAGCTAAAAATTCTCTCACGTGTAAACGCGACCCGCGAGGAATTGCGCTACGCGCGCAATTACAAGCCGGGCATGGTTCTTGAAGTCGCAAGCCGACAAACGCGGCACGGGCTCGGGCGCGGAAGCCACGAGATCTCCGCCGTCAATACCGAAAAGGGCGTTGTCACAATGCGCGATGGCCGAGGAAATTTGCGCTGCTTCGTCCCGTCCAGATTATCTGCGAAAGGCAGCGACCAGGCCTTGCAGCTGTTCGAGAAGAAGGAACTCGATCTGTACACCGGACACGCGATCCGATGGACTGCGAGCGACCAGCAGCGCGGAATGATAAATGCAGACCGCGCAACCGTGACCGCGATCGATCAGGACGGGGTGACGGTTACGAGCTCCAGCGGCATGGACCACAAACTGAAACCAGACGACCCGATGTTGAAGCGGATCGACCTCGCCTATGCGCTCAACGCCCATATGGCGCAGGGCCTCACAGCAGATAAGGGAATTGCCGTGCTCGACAGCCGCGAGCCGCGACTGCTCTCGCAAAGGAACTTCCTCGTTACGATCACGCGATTGCGGGATGAGCTTACGCTGATCGTCGACAGCCGGGACAAGGTTGGGAGAGGTATTGCGGCCAATCTGGGCGAAAAGACTTCGGCAGCCGAAACCACCGATCGGCTTGGCATAGCGGCAGCGAAGGGAGTCAGGCTGGGTCAAATCCAGGCGACCAACTCTGATCGACAGGCTGAACCCGAGAAGAATCCCGAGCTAGCCAAGGAACGGGTCAAACCGTTCGATATCGGCCTTTGATGGTTTGACTGAAACTGGGCCGTGAGCCGACCGTCCGCACTAAGGGTTACCCAAGGCGTCATCGGACTTAAATGCCGGAGTGCCAGGCCCGCTGGGAACCGCTTCGCCGTACTCTAAATGCTCAAGCGGTTTCGCGAATGATCAGATGGGGAGGCAGAACCAGACTTTCCGTATCATCCCCAGCCAGACGTCGCAGCAACAGGTCGACAAGGCCCTTTGCACCAGCAGCGATATCCTGCCTCACTGTTGTGAGAGGTGGCGCGGTCTGACTTGAGATTGGGAGATCGTCGAACCCGACTACCTTTAGCTGGCGCGGCACATCGATGCCGCGTTCTCGAATTTCTTTGAGGCAAGTTACCGCGATTGTGTCGGTTGCGGCAAAGATGCCATCTACCTTGCCTTCGATCTCCCGCAAATGCTCTGCGATTTCCTCGCCGGTCCGCTCAGGCGACAGGTGTGTTGGAAGAACGCGGATCCTCACGCCCATCTTTTCGGCGACTTCTTTCGCGCCAGCGAAACGGGCGGCAAACTCGATTGCCTGAGTGTCGCCCAGGAATGCGATTTCTTTTACTCCTGAAGCGATCAGCCTTTCGGCGGCAAGCTTTCCGCCCAGCCGGTTGTTTGTACCGACGACGCAGTGCCTTTGGCCTTCCTGGTGATTGCCCCAAACGACCATCGGTAGATAGCCATCGGCGACTTCCTCAATCCGTTCAAACTGGTCTGACTGGCCGATCACGATCACGCCATCGACCATGCCTGAGCCGATGAAACGGTCGAGCCAGTCCTCATCCTGAGCGGGAATGACACGCCTCAGCATAAGGTCATAGCCCTTCTCAGTCAGCTCAGCGGCGAGGTGGCCAAGCAAAGTCATAAAGAAGGCATCTGATATCTTCTGCCGAACGTCGTGACCAAGCGGGATCGCGATGCCAATCACCCCCGTCTTTTGGCGGCGCAGTTTGCTCGCCATCTGGTTCGGGCGGAAACCATGCTCGCGCGCAATCGCTTCGATCTTTTCGCGCGTTTTTGTGTTCACAAGACTGTTGCCGGCAAGCGCTCTTGAGACTGTGCCAGGCGAGACGCCGGCAATCTTGGCAAGGTCGGCAAGAGTGCGAACTTTGGTCACGCGTCCTGCGCGATCTTTGGAGTCTGTATCAGCCATCAATACTCCCTTAGCTCGCGAGCGCCTTTTGTTCACGCGGAACTCTGTGGCCCGCGTCAACAAAGAGGGTTGCAATCGCACCGACGATCATGAGCGCTCCGCCCAGCATCAGCACATTACGCGGATCGCCGCCCAGAACTGGGTTGTAAATCAGCGGCATCGTCAATGTCTGGAACAGCATGGGAATAACGATGAACATGTTGAAGATGCCCATGTAGATACCATTGCGTTCCGCCGGAATGGAGTCGGCCAGCATTACATAGGTGTTCCCCATCATTCCGGCCCAGCCAATGCCAATGCCGAGCATTAGCGCAAAGAGAGCAGGTGCCGTCTCCACTCCAGGAATGAGCAACATCGCAACTCCCGAGGCTGTCAGGCACACCGCATGGACAGATCGCGCTCCCAATTTTGCCACGATCGGGATCAGCAACAACGCCCCAACGAAGGCGATGAAGTTGTATAGAGCGCCCGCCTGCTGCGTGGTCAGCGTCGCTTCGCGGAATGCCGCGCTGGATGGATCGGACGTATCGTAAATCGAGCGCCCCACCGCGAAGGTGATGTACTGCCAATAAGCGAACATGGCATACCATTGGCACAGCATGGCTAGCGCGAGTTGGCGCATCGGCTTTGGCATGTCGCGGATGGCATCAACGATTTCCGCGAAGGTATCCTTTACTGTCAGCGGTTTCTGCTCGAGAACCGCCTTTTCATCCTCGGTCATTGGCAGCTCGGGAACGCGCCAGACCGACCACACGATCGTCGAAATCGAGAGGATGGCTCCGATGATAAAGGCGATGCGGACGATCACCGGAATGCCGTTATCGTCCAGCACATCTTGCGCAACGAAGGCCGTCAGCAAAGTAGGCGCGAGATAGGACAGGGTTTGCGCAAGGCCCGTGAAAGCACTTTGAGTCAGAAAGCCGATCGATCTTTGGTTTGGTACGAGCCGGTCAGCGACATAGGCACGGTAGGGCTCCATCGTGATGTTGTTGCCAGCATCAAGAATCCAGAGCAGCGATGCTGCCATCCAAAGCGTGGAGGAATACGGCATCAAGAACAGGCTAATCGTGCAGATGATTGCGCCGATCAGGAAGTAGGGTGTCCGCCGTCCGAAACGCGTGTTGGTGCGGTCGCTCATGGCACCGACAATCGGTTGAATGATGAGGCCGGTCATGGGGCCCGCCAACCAAAGGAGCGGCATGGTCGCTTCATCAGCGCCGAGGAACCCGTAGATCGGCCCCATATTGGCTTGTTGCAGGCCGAAACTGAATTGCAGGCCGAAGAACCCGATATTCATTTCAATGATTCGCAGCAGCGAAAGCCGTGGCTTTACGGCGGTTTGCATAATCTCAGATCCTCTCGCTCGCCGTTTTGTTGCCGGCGTTGTGGCAATTTCGTGACATAGATTGCGCGCAATTGCAATCGTTTGCAATTTTGCTGTTGCAATCGATTGCACCGGGATTATGCATTAATGCGAATCGCGCAGAATGGTGCGAGCACGAAGGAGAGTTTTGCCATGAAATTTCGTCACGCTTTGGCCTTTGGCGTTGCGCTAAGTGCCTTTTCCACCCCCGCTTTCGCTCAGGATCAGGAAGCTGGTTCTGAGGAAGTTGCTGAAGAAGGCAACGAGATCATCGTTACTGCCGTTGCGCGCGGCCAGAACCGGCTTGAAAGTTCGGTTTCGGTCAGCACGGTCGGGGCCGAACAGATCGCAGATCTTGCTCCGCCTTCCTCCGCCGACCTTATACGCCAGATCCCCGGCATCCGCTCTGAGGCTTCGGGTGGTGAAGGTAACGCCAACATCGCCGTGCGCGGTCTGCCCGTTTCGACCGGCGGTGCGAGATATATCCAGCTGCAGGAAGACGGTCTGCCTGTTCTCGAATTTGGCGACATCATCTTCGGCAATGCCGACAACTTCCTCCGCGCTGACCGCAATGTCGCCCGTGTTGAGGCGGTTCGCGGTGGCTCTGCTTCCACCTTTGCTTCAAACGCCCCAGGCGGTGTGATCAACTTCATCTCGAAGACCGGTCAGCGCGAAGGCGGTGCGATCCAAGGTACAGTCGGTGTCGATTTTGAAACCTATCGCGTCGATTTTGACTATGGTGCGCCGCTCGCCGACGATCTCTATTTCCACGTCGGTGGCTTCTATCGCACCGGAGAAGGCCCGCGCGATATTGGCTATAACGGCTACGATGGCGGCCAGATCAAAGCCAACATCACCAAGGAATTCGACGGCGGCTACGTCCGTTTCCACGCCAAGTTCCTCGATGACAGCACGCCGACCATCCTGCCGCAGCCGGTCTTTGTTGGCGGCACGGACAGCGATCCTGACTACAACGCCATTCCCGGCTTCGACCCGCGTACCGACTCACTCTATAGCCCGCTCATCACCACGGCGCTGACGCTAGACGGTGGGAACAATCCGACCACTTTCAACATCAATGATGGTCTCTCGGTTGAATCGCAGGCCTTCGGTGTTGAAGCCGAGATCGACGTAGGCTCCGGTTGGACGCTGACCAACCGCTTCCGTTATGCCAACAATTCGGGCAGCTTTGTTTCTCCCTTCCCGGCAAGCGCAGGCGGCGCACAGGACATCGCTGATGGCATTGGCGGCGCTGGTTCGAGCATCGTCTTTGCGACCGGTCCGAACGCTGGTTCGACGGCCAACGCATCGAGCATTGGTGGCAACGGCCTGCTTACTAATGTCGTGCTCTTCAACACGCGTCTGAACAGCCTCGACAATATCACCAACGACTTCCGCATTTCCAAGGACTTCGACTTTGGTGGCGGTTCTGCGACCTTTACCAGCGGCTTCTACCTTTCGCGTCAGGATGTCGACACCGATTGGCTTTGGACCTCATTCGTCCAAACGGTTGAGGGCGATGGCAATGCGGTTCTGGTCGACATCGTCGATGCAGGCGGCGACACCGTTACAGACAATGGCGTTGTTGGCTTTGGCGCAAATTTCTTCGGCAATTGCTGCCGTCGAAATTACGATGTGCAGTACAGCACTTATGCGCCCTTCGCATCGCTTGCACTTGAGTTTGACCGCCTGACACTCGATGCCAGCATTCGTTATGATTATGGCGATGCCAATGGCACGATTACCGGCGATGGTCCGGTCATCGACTTCGACTTCAACAATGATGGCTTGATCAGCACGCCTGAGTCGTTGACGTCCGTGCTTCCGCTGGGTGATGCGAGTCCGGTAGATTACGACTTTGGCTATTTCTCTTGGTCGCTCGGTGCCAACTATCTGCTGACAGATGATCTGGGCATTTTCGCACGGTACAGCCAGGGCGGACGTCACACTGCCGACCGCAGCCTGTTCTCGCCCGCAGTCAGCAGGACCGATGGCGGTTTGCCGGGCGGCGATGATGGTGTGATTGCCGATGTCAATCAGCTTGAAATGGGTCTGAAGTATCAGGGAAGCGGGCTGTCGATCTACGCCACCGGCTTCTATGCTGAAACCAGCGAGACGAACGTCGAAATCGCTCCTCTGCTTCTGACCGATACCGACTACGAAGCCTACGGTATTGAGCTTGAGGGTTCGTATTCGACCGGACCGTTCACTTTGAGCGCTGGTGCCACTTGGACCGATGCCGAAATCAAGGATTCGCTCAATGCAGCGGTCATTGGCAACACACCGCGTCGTCAAGCCGACTTTGTCTATCAGGCAACCGCCGCATACGATGACGGCTTCTTCAAAGCTGGCGCCAACCTGATCGGAACTACGGACAGCTTCACGCAAGACAACAACCAGCTTAAGCTGCCTGCATACGCCCAGGTGAACGCATACCTTGCCGTTCGCCCTGTCGACCGTGTCGAAGTGGCGCTCAACGCCAACAACCTGTTCAACAGCGAAGGCTACACCGAAGCAGAAGAAGGTTCGATCCCGGCCAACGGTATCGTACGAGCTCGCTCGATAGCGGGCCGCACGATCGCCGCGTCGGTCCGTTTCGAATTCTGATGCAACGGACAAGGGCCGGCCAGACACCTCCCTGTTGGTCGGCCCTTATTTTTTCCAATCATTTGCTTAGGGTGCTGGCATGACGACTGCCTGGACCGCTGACTGTGTGCGCAAAATCAAAGACGCACGCATTTCGCGCATTCCAATTATCAAAGAGAATGGTCCTGGCACGCTCGATGCTGGACGCGTCTATTGGGATATGTGGCCGATACAGGACCAGGATGGCCGCGTCGCGTCGATCCACGGGCGCGAACTATGGATGGCCTTGTCCGCACCTGATCGCGGCGATCCAAGCCTACGCCATTTCGAGGCGAAAATTCGCCTTATCGAGCGCAAGTCAGGAGAGTGGTTCGATCTCGGCGACGTGCTCCCTGAATTCACGGTAGATTATGAGCGCGAATGGGCGGGGTCTGCGGTCACCGATGGCGAAGGCGTTAGCCTGTACTTTACGGCGGCCGGAACAAGTCAGCGTCCTGGAGGCTATCAACAGCGCCTCGTGGAAGCCCATGCAATTATCGGGTCAGATGGGCTGCCGGACGCGTGGACCGCGCCCCGCGCATCAATCAGCGAATTCGCGCCCGAGTATATGCTGGCAGACGCGCATGAAGGGGAGGCCGGCAAGATCAAGGCATTCCGCGATCCCGCCTATTTCCGCGATCCTGCCGACGGGCGGGAGTACTTGATTTTCACCGCATCTCTTGCCGGTATCGACAGTGACTACAACGGCGCGGTCGGTATCGCCCGCCGGACCGAAGATGGATGGGAGCTGTTGCCACCGTTGATCCACGCTGACAGCGTCAACAACGAGCTGGAGCGAGCGCATGTCGTCTACCACCAAGGACGCTACTACGCGTTCTGGGCGACCCAGCGCTCGACATTCGCACCCGAGCTGAGCCATGCGCCCAACGGCCTGTATGGCATGGTGTCCGACAGCTTATTCGGTGACTATCGTCCACTCAATGGATCGGGTCTGGTACTTGCCAATCCTGACGAAGAACCCCTTCAAAGCTATAGCTGGTTTGTGACGCGTGAGCTTCTCGTTTCCAGCTTCGTCGATTTTCGCGGCCTGAAGGGAGAACCTGTTCCTGAAAATCCCGACGAAGCCAACAGACTGTTCGGCGGCGTTCCCGCTCCACTTCTGAAGCTGACCATTGATGGGTATCGCTGCGAATTGGTGGAAACGCTTGAGGCATGAGCTCGGCAGGCAAACCCCTACTGGGTGGTATCGAGGCTGGCGGAACCAAGTTCGTGCTTGCGGTGGGACATTCACCGACCGAGATCATCGAAAGGCATGAAATTCCTACGCGCGATCCGGCGACAACACTTGCTCAGGCAAGCGAGTGGTTTGAGGGTCAAGGGGCGATCAGTACGCTTGGAATTGCGAGCTTCGGCCCCGTCGATCTTGATCGGTCATCACCGCTCTGGGGTCACATTACCAACACGCCTAAGCCGGGTTGGGAAAACTGCGACTTGGCTGGTTACTTTGCCAAACGCTTTGGAGTTCCCATTGGCTTCGACACCGACGTGAACGGAGCTGCGCTCGCTGAGTATCAGCACGGCGCGGGAAAGGGAGCATCATCGCTTGCCTATATCACCGTGGGTACCGGGATTGGCGGAGGTCTCGTGAATGACGGACAGGCCGTCCATGGAGCCGCGCATCCAGAGATGGGCCACATCTTCCCGCGCCGCCATGGCGATGATCGCGAGTTCGAAGGAATATGCCCTCACCACGGCGACTGCTTGGAAGGATTGGCGAGCGGTCCGGCGATCAAGGCGCGTTGGCGAGCGTCACTTTCGGAGTTACCGGCAGATCACATCGCGCATGAAATCATCGCCTTGTACCTCGCTCAGCTAGCGAACTCCCTTATCGCAATGACGGCAGTCGAGATCATTGTGTTGGGCGGAGGTGTCATGAAGACGGACGGCTTGACCGAGCGTGTGGCTCGTATGGCATCGGAACTCGGCGCAGAGTATTTTCCGGGCGGGTCTAGGCACAAGATCGTCTCACCAGGCCTTGGCCAGAATGCTGGCCTCGCAGGAGCGCTAATGCTCGCTGCTGATCTGTGAATCGACTTGAATTGGGCCGTGTGTGGACTGTCCGCTCTTGGAGGTACCTTAAAGGAAAGCGGCCTTTCCGTTAAGGCCCAGGTCTCGCCGAAACAGCTTTCCTACAAAGGCGGGGGATGGCAATGCTGCGTTATGTCATACTTTGATCCGACCACTTGGCAGAACTTCAACAAGAAACAAATGCTCAAGCACCTCGAAAAGTGGAAGAATGCACCAGAGGGAATAGACAAAAATAAAAAGGACGAGGCCGGTAAATCACTCAACAAGGTGATGGTTTTTCAGAACTTGCTCTCGCCACTCGACGTCTATTGTTATCTAAAAGCTCGTTTTGGAGAGCCGAGGGGAATGCAGACATTCCTCAAAAATGATGACTCCGACAATATGTTCCACTGGGATTACAATATCAAAGCGGGTGAAAAGGACCTCTACTTCGTCGGCGCTACTCAAGAGGTCCATGTATGGGTCGACGATGAATTTTCTGATGCGGACTGGATCGGTTTTGCGAACGCGCTCAAAGCGGATTTCGGACGTGTCGGGCAAGACAAGAGCAAAGTTCTCAAAGAGCTAGAGAAGTGGGTGATTCTCCCAAATCACTTCTTATCGACGGCGAATGAATGTGCAGAGTATTATCACGATATCAAACGCTCGATGAAGAAGCTCAGGCGCATCTCAAAACCAGTCGGACGGTCCGGCTACGACAGTGACTTCAAGCAACTCCTCAACAAGCAAGGCCGGAGCGTCCGGAAGATTAGCTCGGCCTGTATCAAGCTAAATATCCTTATGCCTGTCATGTTTGAGTCGTTCCTCGGTCTTCTCATTGCGATCCTAGTCCGCCAGGAAGTTCGAGCGAATGGCCCGATCTACAAGAGCTTCATAAGAAGCAATCTAGACGTGAAGATTCTCGATCTTGCGACAAGGTGCCGGGGATTTGCAAAACCCATTTCCCCGGACAACGAAGCGATGGGACGATTTTGGAGCGTCGTAAATCGCAGAAACGACGTGATCCACGGCAATCTTGACGTCGAAAAGGACGGCATGGACACCGTGTATTTCGACGGGAAGACGCCGTTGTTTCGGTCAGGAGGGGACCGCATACAGTCCCACTGGGAGGGCATGGTTCAAAATCATCAACCTGAACGGGTTCTAGAAGACTACGAGGCCACACATTCGTTCATTTATGAAATCATCGGCCATCTAGAGCCGCAAATGCAATCTCAAATCAAGATTCTAATCGCGGAAGACGGTCCAGGCTGGGATGCAAAACGCGGCATATTTGGTAAGCTGTTCCCCTCGCATGTCATGTCTTTTACGATGGACGGGCTTCGCTACGATAGCGAGCTACAAGAGACACCGACGACAGAAGGGTAACAAGATGCGACTGGCAGACCATGAAATTGGTGGCGGAGTAGTGTCTTAAATCCCTGACACGCCTGCCGTGGCTCTGCTCTTCTGGAGAAAGTGTATTTTGTTCGCATGACCGCTCAGACCATCAATATCGGCCTTTGAGCCATAATCCGAAGTTGGGCCAAGAGCGCGCTTTCTGGACCTGTTATTGGGTCACAACGAGGGACCATTCCATCGCCCAATCAATCTTGGTCAATCGCGGCCTTACTATGAGTAGACTACCTCAGCAGTATCGATGAACCGTCGGAACAGGTCTAGCCATTCTCCTGTCTGATCTTGTTCGATCGCACGTCGGATGATCTTCATATCCGTGGAAATCACTAGCGCATAAACGTCGTCATCCTTATCCTGAAAACGCTGGCAGATACGCTTCAACATTTCTTGCTGCTCGCTCTTTCGATAGCTAAGCGCAGTGAGTTCCTCGAATTCCTCTTTACTCATTCGGACAGCGTATGGGAGGGCACTCTGAGGTGGGCCGAATGGCTTCATTTCCATAACCATACCCTTGAAATCCAGATCGAAATGACCCTCGGCATCCATCGGCACAATAGTTTGTATGTGCCCTACCGCAGTTCCCTTGTAGCCAACGTAGGTCGACGGTTGCCCCATCTGCAATGATCCATCAAACATTTCAGAGGGGAACTGATGCACAAGGGCCGCCCAAACAAGCCGGCCCAATATGTCGACAACACTCTCGTGGGGCTCAGGCAGCGATGCTTCAATCTCTCGGAGAGTTTTTCCGTGCATCAAGCTATTGCGAGTCTTCTCAAGTAGATCAGCCATTTGATCATCGCATTCTTTATCGATGCTCATGAGCAAAGCGCGGATAGCTTGCTTTGGGTAAGGCTTATGTGTCGGATGCGAATTGCACTTCTCACAATAAAGAGCTGACTGGCACTGTGGGCATTTGTCGTTCACCTTGGCACTAGGTTTCTGAAACTCTGCAATGATCTCAAGCGCGAACCAGAAATAAGTGTATTGATCATCCAGTACGGTGGCATTTACCCCTATCCTGTACCAACGAAGCGCGCGTTGAATTGCTCGTGGCACGTCAAACTCGAAAAGGCGCCCAACAGTCTTTACGTTCTCTTCTGTTAAGAACGGCTGTGGGTCTTCGTATTCGATCCTATCCCCCCACATGCGAACATCTCTCATCGCACCGTTGGGAGGCTCGGCATCCACTATCTGCCTTATTCGATGCTTCTGAAAACTAGACCCCGTCGTGAATGCCAGCATGTCTAAACACGTCTTAAGATGCTCTTCTGCAACGTCAGTTGCGCTGTCCAGCGAAGCCGCCTCAAAGTAGAGATGGACGGAGAGCAAAAAGGGAACGGTGTATTCCGAACGTGGTATGTTCTTAATCCGAGCCGTAAATTCACTCTTGTGGCCATTGAAGGTCAACACACGATTATCAGCTACAACGGATACATCAGTAATAACTTCGAAATTCGCGGCGCAACGCATAGACCGTTCCCAAATTAGAGCAAGACCTTGCTATTTTTAGCGGGTTCGAGCCGCGCAGTCGCCTAAAGGCCATAGTTGTTCGGTGGATTAAGTCGACTAGATGGGTTTTGGGCTAGTGGATCACGAGGCGCGCAAACCTTCAATGAACTCCACAACACTGGAAGGAAGGCCAAGCCGGTTTGCAGCGGCGTAAGCCCGTTGCGGGTCGTAGTCGAAGTCAGTGATTGGAATGGCCTGCCTTCCCATTTCCTCTGTTAGCTCAGCGAAACGCCTGATCCACAGAGTCTTTTCGTCCTGTGAAAGCTTAAGCGGAGTGTTCTTAAGAAACATCAGCGACGTTACCAAAGTCACTTCGTCGAAACGATCTCGTAGGTCAGCTTTGCTCAGTTCAGCGAGATAAGGGTTTCGCTTGTATTCGGTACGCCAACGCTCGTGGCGTGGTGCAGATTCGGGGATATGATCAATCGTGGTGCAATCCGGCGGCCTATCACCTGCGTCAAAGTATTTGCCATAACCCCATGCGCCCCAACGATGCTGGATGATCGACAGAACATCGGACTTCCATTGGCTTGTATAAACCGATGGACCTTCAACTAGCGTGATGGGGAATGTCACTTTGCCCTCTATGACCGTCGCATGGCGCTCAGTGAAATAGATGATCCCATCCACGCCTGAAAAGCTCTGTTTGCCCCCACGCTTGCTGCGTACTGCATGCCAAAGAACGTAAGCGACAGTTTCCGGATCGTATATCTCGTGGTCCTCGTTGACCAAGATCAAAACTCGAACTTGGCTTTTGCGCGGAAAAGCCTTTGCATGCGCCTTCAATTGTCGATTTGCCTTCTTGAGAGGATTTAGGATACCTCTTCCCACACGCTCCATCACCTTGTGACCGACTGCTTCTGGATCATCGGTATTATCGATGAACGATTGCATTGGAGCCGACCCCAGGAAGATCGGCCAATCTGGCGCAGAACGTAGCTCTTCAAGAAGGTTGTCCAGTCGCTCGCTCCCATCGTCTTCTAGAGATTTGATCTCAACTGCTAGCAGACCCCGGAGGCAAACGTAGTCTGCTCGCCGCTCTTCTGAGCCTTGAATCTCGTCGAGTAGCAACCCACCAAGACGCTCAACGATGAACTTCTCGATCCGTGGTGAAAGTGGTTCGACAGGCCCAGTTCGCTCTACTCGCATTACCTAGTTATGAGGGAAGTATGAGCGCATTCAAGTTAATCTCTATTGGCCTTGTGAACTGGTCTTGGTGTCTGCTTTCAGGGTCGCAGTGTTTGCTGGCCAATGACCGGGATTGGGGCGCAAAGCCGCCGTGCTCATGAGAGTTCTTCTTTACCCTCCCATGCAGAAATCTGACCACTCGCGCATAAGTTCGCGTCGTTTGTCCAGATAATTGGTGCGGCGATAGGCGGCCTCCACTTTGTTGCTGACCGTATGGGCTAGTGCCGCCTCCGCCACCTCACCGGGATAGCTGGTCTTCTCCGCTGCCCAATCCCTGAATGCAGATCGAAAGCCGTGAACAGTGAAGGGTAGCTTCGCGTAACGCAGGATCTTGAGCAGCGTCATGTCGGACATCGGGCGCAAGACGTTGCGACCGGGGAAGACCAGATCGCTGCATTCAGCGTAGTAAGGTTTGGCACGTTCGAGCGCGTCGATTGCCGCATCGGTCAGCGGGACCACGTGTTCCTTTCCAATCTTCATCCGCTCCGCAGGGACAGTCCAGAGTTTTGCGTCCAGATTGATCTCCGCCCATTTAGCACCCCGCACTTCGCCCGATCGAGAGGCAGTCAGTATCAGGAACTCAAGCGCGAGCCTTGCGACACTCGTTCGCTTGTGCAGATGCATCAAGAAAGTTGGGACATCCTCATAGGGCATCGCAGCGAAATGACCGTCCTGCTTCGGCTGTCGTGGCAGTGCGCGGCTCAGCGAGCGCATTGGCGCTTCGGTCGCGCGCATTCCGTTTGCGTATGCCCAATCCAACACAACGCCTATCCGCTGCTTTACCCGTCGAGCCGTCTCTGGCTTTTCCAGCCAGAAATCGAGAAGCACTTCACGGATGAGCGGTCCCTCGATGTCGTTGACGAGTCTGTCGCCAAGCTTCGGGAAGGCATAGGTTTCGAGTGTATTGATCCATTGATCCTGATGCTTCCCATTTTTCCAGGTCACCTTTTGCTCAGAGTGAACCTTCGTCGCAGCTTCCTTAAAGGTTAGAATCTCGATTTTCTGGCGCTTGCGCTCTTCGATCGGATCAATGCCTCGCTGAATATCGCGGCGCATGTCGATCGCGAGTTCGCGGGCTTCAGCCAATGTAACTAAGTCTAGTGGCCCTAGGCCGATGTCCCTTCGGCGCCCGTTTATGGTCGCGCGCAGGACCCAATACCCCTTTCTTGGGGCGGTGAGCAGCAGCGACAGGCCATCGCCGTCCATGTAGCGGCCCGGTTTAGTGAAAGCTCGAATCTGAGCAGCGGAGAGTTTTCCCATAGCCATCCATCCTGGTTCTCTTCCCACATCTGCTCCCACAATGGTGGGTAGAAAGTGTGGGAAGGGTTAGAACAAAATAAGAACTAGAGATTCCGATGCAAGTCCGAAAAACCGCAGAATTCCGCGGCTTTCAGGGACTTTCTGGGATCTCTTGGGATGGTATAGGTGGCGGAGACGGAGGGATTCGAACCCTCGATACCCGTTACCAGGTATGGTTCCTTAGCAGGGAACTGGTTTCAGCCACTCACCCACGTCTCCGCATGCGCATGCTGTTGGCTGCGAGGCGCGCGCTATAGGCGGGGTTGGCATGGGCGGCAAGAGGGGATTGAGTGCTTTTCGTCCCAATCATGCTCCCGCCCCTATGATAGGCGTCATTGCGTAGTGCCAACCGGATCTCAGTAGCGCACCTTCTCCAAGCGACTCGCCTCATCGCGTTTTCGATTCGGTTCACCGCCGATCCATTGTCGTTGCGCTTTAGAAGGAGTCTGCTTCGCCTCGAAGGGGGCAACCGTGACTGTGATAGCGAAAGGGCAAAAGGTGCCGACCATGCGCAATTCTGGAAATCAAACCGATACTGGCATGCGGGGGCTCGCCAGAGCCATTGCGGCCATGTGCGCTGCTATCATGTTGAGTGTGTCGCCTGCTTATGCTCAGGGCGTTGAGAGTTTTGATCCCGATGAGGCGTTCGAGACCGCGACAGAGACGGCCAGTGGTGCGGCTAACAGTGCCGCCGCTGATGCAACGAGTGCCGCTGGCGCCATTGACGCTGACCTGGTTGATCCGGCGCTTCGCTCAAATGTGCCGAATACCCCTGTGGTTGATCCTACTGTTCCTGCTCCGTTTCCCAACGAGGTGACTGAGGTCCCGGGCACCGTGAACGGTACAGCCGCTGGCCAGACCGGTTTCGATGATGAGTTTGCTCAGTATTCCGGCTCGCAAATCCCCAATGATGCCACCAACGTTGCCACTGCCAGCGGAGACAGCATCCCCGGTGATGCGCCCGCGCAAGCAAGCGCTGATACCTATGGTCAGGACGATTTGATCGGCGCTGCCGAAGGCGTGTTTGGCAAAGGTGCACAAGGGCTCGCTGGTTTGATCGAAGACCTCCTGCGCGAACAAGGTGAACCCAACGGCTACATCGTCGGACGCGAAGGCGGGGGCGCTTTCATCTTTGGCGTGCGCTACGGCTCTGGCACGTTGCACCACCGGATCGAAGGACAGCGTAAGCTCTATTGGACCGGCCCATCGCTTGGCTTTGATGCTGGCGCGAATGCGGGCAACACCTTTGTGCTCGTTTACAATCTGTTCGACACTCAAGACATTTTTCGCCGCTATCCCGCAGGCGAAGGGCAGGCCTATTTCGTGGGTGGCATGCATGCCAGTTACATGCGCCGCGGCGACGTTGTCCTGATTCCAATCCGCGTGGGTGCCGGGCTTAGGCTTGGCGTTAACGCGGGCTATATGCGTTTCTCTGAGAAGCACCGCTGGTTGCCCTTCTGAGGTTGCACACATGCGCTCGTTGACCTGCCAATGAAGCAGGCTTGAGCGAACGGGTTCAGATTGCTGTTGCGGCGCGCTTGCTCGCACGGCAGAGGGTTCGCCATGCTTAACCGACTCGCACCCCAATCGCCCGATGCGCTGCTGGCGCTGATCAAGCTTCACGCCGCCGATGAGCGCGCCGACAAGGTCGACCTTGGCGTGGGCGTCTATCGTACAGGGCAGGGAGCAACCCCAGTCTTTGGCGCGATCAAAGCGGCCGAACAGCGGTTGGTCGATACGCAGGATAGCAAGTCGTACCTCGGACCAGAGGGCGATATGGGCTTCGTTAACGCTTTGATGCCTTACATCTTCGGCGCGGACGCCACGATGGGTGGCCGGATTCAGGGGATGCAGACCCCCGGCGGCACGGGCGCCGTCCGGCTGGCTCTGGCTCTGGCTAGCAAGGCCGGAATGAAGCGGCTGCATATGGGTACGCCCAGTTGGCCCAACCATGCTCAGATTATCGGCGATCTCGACCTGGAATGGACGGCCTTTGATCACGCCAATCCCGATGGCACTGCCAACCTTGATGCGGTGCTCGCTGCGATCCGTGGTGCGGGCGCTGATGAGGGGGTGTTGCTGCATGGATGCTGTCACAACCCAACGGGTATCGACTACAGTGCGGGTGACTGGGCCGCCATCGGTGATGCCTTTGTCGAAAGCGGCGCGTTCCCGATCATCGACACCGCATATCAAGGGCTGGGCCACGGCATGGAGGAGGACGCTGCTGGATTACGCAGTGTGCTGGCCAAAGTGCCAGAGGCGTTCATCGCATATTCTTGTGACAAGAACTTCGGTCTCTATCGCGACCGCGTTGGCGCGTTTTACGTTATGGCGGGCGAAGGGGGCGATGTGCTCGACACGGCATTCTCCAACGCCAACGCTCTGGCTCGTGCAAGCTGGTCCATGCCGCCTGATCACGGCGCGGCTGCGGTTCGCATGATCCTGCGCGATCAGGAGCTTACCGCGCAGTGGCAGGACGAGCTGGACCAGATGCGCACCCGTATGCGCCAAGTGCGCGAGCGGCTGGCGGAGGCTGGCAAAGCAGGCAGTGTCGACCTCACTCCGCTTGGTGGGCAGAACGGGCTGTTCTCTATGCTGCCAGTTAGCAAGGAGCAGGTTGCCACTTTGCGTGATAAGCATGGCGTGTACATGGCCGGGTCTGGCCGCATCAATGTGGCGGGACTGACGATGGACAACATTGACAAGTTCATCGACGCGTTGGCCGATGTGACCGGCTGAACCACCCGCTCCGATTGCTGAGACTTGGACCACGCGATGGTGCGCTTTGCAAATAATGCGAGGGGCTCCCATAGCACGCGTCGCGCTCGCGGCTGAGCTTGTCAGATAGAGCTGTGCGAGAAATGCGCATTGTCCCTCGGGGCTTCGCCGATAACAGCAAACGTGCGGCTTCGCCCGCATAAAACCGCGTACGGGTGATCGGCGTCGATGCCGAGTTGCAAACGGGTGGGTGAGGGCCTGAGACATAGCGCGCAACCGACCCCAGCCAAGCCCATGCTGCACCGCGGCATGGTTAATTTCGGCATACGTTCAGCTTCACAATTCTTTGAGAACAGAACCCTAGGTGATCTCCCTGAGACCAAAGTTGGAACCGGTTAACCTGCCGATTCTGACGCAACAGCAGATCATAAAGGCGGTCCAGAAAGATCGCCAATGCACAGGGGATTAGAGTTGAAAAAGATCGTTTTGAGCGGCGTGTCCGTAATCGCGCTTGGCCTTGCAGGCCCTGCATTTGCGCAAAGCAATGGCAGCGCAATCGACCAAGCCGGCGACAACAACACCGCCGCCATTAGCCAGTCGAGCAAAGAGAACAGCAGCACCGTTATTCAAGATGGCGCGGCGGATGGCGTGGCTAACGATGCCAATGTTGTGCAGGATGGCAAACGCGGCCTTTCTACCATTAACCAGGCAGGCGACAATGACGCCAATGTCACGCAATCTGCGGCAACCCGCGATGCCGTGAGCGTTGTTGTTCAAGACGGCGATGCAAACTCAGCTGACGTCAATCAGGAATCGGGCCGCAACACTGCCTCTTTCATCGATCAAGCTGGCGATGACCAATCGGCAACCGTCCTTCAGGCAGGCAACAACAACCTGTCTACGATCAGCCAGACCCAAAACACCAACTCTGCCAATGTGTCGCAAACGGCCGCTCGCAACGGCTCTTCGATCGTGCAGAACGGCGAAGAAGGCGACGTCACCGTCGTTCAATCCGGCCGTGCAAATGCGAGCTTTGTTGATCAAGACGACAACACCGACCGCGGCAATGTCCTCGTGGTGCAAAGCGGCAACCGCAACGCGTCTCTCGCGTTTCAAGATGATGACGATTCGAGCGTGAACCACAATCAGTCGGGCAACCGCAACTTTGCCTCTACCGATCAGGGCTCGTCCGATAGCTCGAGCACAATCAACCAGTCCGGCAACGCTAACTTCGCTGCCGTAGTGCAGGGCGATGTTTCGGAAAACCAGTCGAGCAGCATCGATCAAAGCGGCGATCGCAACACGGCTATCGTCGCCAGCCAAGGCGTCGATTTCCAAGGCCCGCGTCCAGACAACAACAATGTCAGCACCATCGTACAAAGTGGCAATGACAATTTCGGCTTCGTCAATCAGGAAGCAGGCGATAGCTCGCACTTCCTGACGCAATCCGGCAACAAGAACGCCAGCGTCACCGTTTTGGGCGACGACAGCGAAGCGGGCGAAACCGCCTTCACCGTACCAACCGGCAGCAGCGCAGTGATCTCTCAGATCGGCAATCGCAACTTATCGGCAATCGGTTCGGCTTCGGATGACAGCGAAGTGTTTGTTAGCCAGATCGGCAATGCCAACGTTTCCGGCGTCGCACAGCTGGCTGGCGGCTCGAACAACTCCGCTCTGGTCGAACAGAACGGCAATGTCGGCCTGTCCGCAATTGTCCAAGACGGCAATGGCAACTCAGCTGAGCTGGTCCAAGGCGGCCGCCGCAATCAAAGCTTCATCGCGCAATCGGGTAACCTCAACAGCGCAACCGTTGCACAAGGTGGACGTCACAATGTCTCGACCATCCTGCAAACCGGCAATGGCAACGTTGCCACGGTGAGCCAGAACGCCGCTCAATAAAGCGACTCTCGAAATGACATCATTGGGGGCGCGAAGACATTGGTCTTCGTGCCCCCTTTTTTTGCCGTGAGGCGCGGGATTTGTCGGATCTGTCCTAGTTCGACACTCGAATCGCGAATCAGGGTTAATCTCCTTTAAGATTCGCGACTTACCTGTTAGCCAACCTTCAGAAATTGATCGCACGAACGGTCGATTCGGGTCCGCTAACTGGTGCATTACAGGGGGTAATGCCATCTGACCTTTTAGGGGAAAGCTACAATGAAGAAGTACGTTTACGCCGGCGTTTCTGCCGTCGCGCTGTGCATGTCTGCATCAGCGATGGCGCAGAGCTCGTCGACGGTCACACAAACCGGCAATGGCAATGCTGCCAGTGTTGGACAAGTTGGCTCCAACACTTCTGAGATCGATCAAGTCGCTGATGACGCCCTGGCCAGCGTCTCTCAGAACGGTTCGAACAACAGCTCTGACATCGATCAGAATGATAATGCAACTGGGGGCGATAGCGGCAGCACTGGTGTGCCGGACTTCGATCCAGAGGCTTTGGTTACGCAGAATGGCTCGGACAACGTATCCGTCATCACGCAAGACATCGCTGATGGCAGTTTCAACCAAATTGCAACGGTGGATCAAAGCGGCGCTAGCAATAATGCGCTGATCGATCAAAACTCTGATGGTCCCGGCTACACAGGTGGTTTGAGAGCCCAAGTCGTTCAGACCGGCAATTCGGACGCTGATATTCTGCAAACTGGTACGAATGGCGGCAAGAATATGCGCGCTTTCGTCAATCAGGACTCATCGAACGCACTCGTTACCCAAGCGGCAAGCGATAATAGCGGTGTCAACCCGTCAGCTCTTGCAAGGATCGACCAGTTCGCGGGTTCGAATGCCACGGTCACGCAAACCCTGACCGGTGATATGACAGGTGATCTGTTCGCCGATGTCGATCAGGATAACGGCGCAAGTGCTGACATTATGCAAACCGCCAATGGCGTCGGTTCGCGCACGATGGACGCAATTGTGAATCAGAACGGCGCAAGCGCTGCGACTGTAACGCAGAACTTTGACAATGACGGGGCGAATACCTTCCTCGCCACGGTCACTCAAACCGGCGACATGAACAATGCGATTGTCGATCAGGATGACAAGGACCCGACATCTCAGGCAGATTCCAATCTGACTGCGAACGTGATCCAAACGGGCACCGGAAACTTTGCTGATGTTGATCAGGACAACAAAGGTGCAACCGCCAATGTCACGCAATCGGGTGTGACTAACCAAGCGTTTGTCGCGCAAGATGGCGCTGGCTTGCTGGCCGATATCCTCCAGATCGGATCAACGAACGAGGCGAATGTCAGCCAACTTGGCGGTTTGAACTCAAGCGCCGATATCGATCAGCTGGGCAATAGCAGCTTTGCCAATGTCACGCAGAACTCAAGCGCGCGCAATGACAATGCTGTCGTTCGTCAGCTTGTCGGAAGCGATGGCAACACCGCTAATATCAACCAATCCGGTCTGGCTGGCTCACCATCGTTCAGCACGGCGACGATTGAGCAAGGCGGCTTTAACAGCACCTCGACCATCAATCAGAGCGGTATCAGCAATGATGCGTTCTCTGGCCAATATGGAACGGGCAACACCAGTCTGATCACTCAGTTTGGCGTTGGCGCGGGCAATTCGGCAACCGTGAATCAGTATTCTGACGGCAACATGTCGACCGTCACCCAATCCGGTGATGGCAACAGCGCGATGGTCACACAGGGCGTCGCTCCGTAAGAAACACTCGCTGATTTTGACTCAAAAGAGGGGCGCGCGGGCTTTTGCCTTCGCGCCCCTTCTTGTTTTGAAGCTTTCGTGGCTAAGTCTGGAACGGCGCTTTGTTTCCCGAAACGGTTCATCTCAAAGTCGCCCCGCGCTGTCGGTGGAACGCGTGGGGTCGGCAATTCTGTTCATCTGCCCGCAAGGTTTGGTTCAACAATTGAGACGAGTTAGCGCTCTCACCCGGCCAATAAATTTAGCCCGGGCGTTAACCACACATCAAAGGGGGTTTGCTCAGACGTTTGTGCAAAATGCGAAGAAACTGGGGCGGTTACGGGCCATTGAAAACGGCTGGTAAACTGAAAACCTCGCATGAATTTGTGTAGATGACTCAGAGGACTTGAAGGAACAGGCCCATGAATTTTATCACTAAGGCACCAGCCGCGCTGGCTTTGATTGCAGTCGCTTCATCACCCGCATTTGCTCAGCAAGTGCCTGCTAGCGAAGCGCCACAACGCGTTGTCCAAGAGGACACCAGCGCTGTGCTAACCACCGTTTACGCGCCAGAAGCACCGGCGCTCGATACTCTGTCCGAAGGGCCAACGCTCAGCGGCTTTATCTCCGCGCGTAATGGCAATCGAATGCAAGTGACCGCCGAAGACGGCTCCACCAGCGTCGTGTCACTTTCCGATGAAACAAGCATCCGCGCTCGTGGCGGCTTCCTTGGCCTTGCCCGCGATACGCTGGGCGCGAACGCATTGCTCAACGGTCTTCCGGTAGAAGTTGAGACGCGCCAATGGGATGGCGGTCTCGTCGCCAGCCGCGTGCGTTTCTCTGGCAGTGACCTCGAAACCGCAGAGATGATCCGCTCAGGCACTTCACAACGTTTCGCCCAACAAGGTGCGGCAATCGAAGAGAATACGCAGGCCACAGAAGCCCTGCGCGGCCGTTTTGGCGCGATCGATCAATACAACATTCGCGGCACCACCAACGTTTACTTCGACACGGGCCGTTCGAACCTGTCAGCGCAAGCGCGCACAGAATTGTGCTCGGCTGCAACGCAGGCAGAGCAAACCGACAACGCGCTTTTGCTGGTCGTTGGATACACCGATTCCACCGGAAGTCAGGAAGTGAACCAAAGGTTGAGCGAGCGCCGCGCAGCCAGCGTGGTGAACTATCTGCAACAGCAATGTGGCTGGGCACCGTATCGGATGCTGACACCGACCGGCATGGCGGAAGCTGATCCGGCGGCTGACAATTCGACCACTTACGGCAAAGCACAAAACCGCCGTGTTGCGGTGAATGTGCTGGTAAGCAAAAGTGTTGAAGGCCTGTAAGCCGCGACACTTGCGATAACTAACTTTGAAGGGGAGGTGAGCCGCGGTTCGTCTCCCCTTCTTCGTTTCACATCAGTGGTTTGATATGATAAGAGCATTCCCGCAATGATGGGGGTGCAGAACCATGTCACACGATGACGAAGCGAATAAGCCATCCGAACAGGGGCGTCGCGACAGCGATCGCCGCAAATCTGATACGCCATATGATGGTCCTGAGCGGCGCAAACATCAGCGGCGCTCAACCGAAGATCGCAGGACAAAGCCGCGTTCTAAGGATGACCGCTAGCTAGCCTGCAGCGGCCAGCCCCTGCATCCGTTTCAGATACCGCGCCAGCACGTCGATCTCCAGATTGATGTGGTCGCCTGTGGTGAGCGCGCCCAACGTCGTCACTTCGCCTGTATGCGGAATGATGTTGAGCATGAAGTCGCATGAGCCATCGGGCCGGTCGCGCACATCGTTGACTGTCAGTGACACGCCATCGACGGTGATCGAGCCTTTCTCCGCGATAAAGGGCGCCATTTCCGCGCGCGCGCGAATGGCGAGCCGCCAGCTGTCGCCGGATTGCTCCGCCAGGACGACTTCGCCGACCGCATCGACATGGCCGGTAACGATATGTCCGCCCAGCTCATCTCCGACGCGCAGAGATGGTTCGATGTTTAACCGCGCGCCCTGTGCCCACATATCGGGGCGGGTGCGGCTGACGCTCTCGGCGGAGACATCGACATCAAACCAAGCATCGCCCGCGCTGCCGCCGCGCTCGACCACTGTTAGGCACACGCCCGAACAGGCAATCGATGCACCAATATCGATCCGCGCAGGGTCAAGCGGCGCGTTTATGCGCAGCCGCAAATCGCCGCGCTGTTCCGCAGTGGTGATTGTGCCGATGGCGGTGACAATTCCGGTGAACATGGTGTGAGTGCTTCCTTTTACCGCGTCCGCAGATACGCGGTGAATTCATCGCTGCCAAGCATGCGGCGCTCAGCCAATTTCCAGCGACCATGCGCATCGGCCAGATCAGTGAGACCCAGAGCGCCAAGCCCGCGCAAACCGTCCCCGACGACAATTGGCGCACGGTAGAGGTGGAGGGTGTCGACCATGTCCGCTTTGAGGAAACTCGCCGCTGTCTCAGCGCCGCCTTCAACATAGAGGTGTTGCACGCCATCAAGGTCGGCGATCTGCTCCAGCCGGTTGATAACCCGCACGCCATCCGGCGCGACGCCTCTGGTTAGGAGCACGCGATGTGGGCTGCGTTGTTCGAGACCTGGCAGGCGAACGTCCAGCCGCGGCTTATCCGCGCGCCATGTGGCACCGCCAACGAGAATAGCATCATGCCTCGCCCTGTGCGCATGGACATGGGCGCGGGCTGCCTCACCGGTGATCCATTGACTTGATCCGTCGCAAAGCGCGATGCACCCATCCAAACTGACCGCGAGTTTTAGCGTGATATGTGGACGCCCGTGTTCGGCTCTTGTCAGATAGCCCGCTAAACTGACCCGCGAAGCCGTATCATTCAGGACATCGACTGAGATCCCCTCGCGAGCAATCCGGCGCGCGCCATTGCCAGCGGTGCGCGGATCGGGGTCGGGTTGCCCGATAACCACCCGCGATGGACGCGCGGAAATGACTAGATCGGTGCACGCTGGGCCGCGTTGCGATTCGTGCGCACATGGCTCCAACGTGACATAAAGAATGGCGCCTTTGGCTCCGCCATCGCCCATGCCTCCCAGAGCGACAGCCTCGGCATGAGGTCGCCCGCCAGCTTGAGTCCAACCGCGCGCGATTACGCGGCCCTCTTCGACCAGCATCGCTGCGACACCCGGATTGGGCCGGGACATGGGACGTGCGCGCGCCGCGAGACGCGCAGTGGCGGCCATCCATTCAAAGTCAGTTGTAGGCGCGGGCGTGCCTATGGCGCGGGGCTTTCCGCTTCGGTGGTTTCAGGCGCATCCTCGCCATCACCTTCACCGTTGCGTCCAAACATCTCAGCCCGGCGTGCCTCTTCGGCGGCTTCGTCAGCAGCGCGGCTCTCATCGGCGCGGCGTTCGATTTCCTCGACATCCATACCAATGCCAGCGCCCAATGCCTTGTAGATGTCCCGCTTTCGCTGGGCGAGGTCGGCATCGGCCTGATTGCGCAGGTCCTTCACCTCTTGATTTTCGATGTTGGACGCAATGATTTCCTCATCGCTGCGAGCTTCATCAAGGGTGGTGATATACGTGATCTGCGGCTTTTCGGTCGCGCTGTAAAACGTCTCACCCGACAGCCAGTAAAAGATCACGAAAAACGGGATCGTCGATGCCAGTAAGATCGGCACGCGATAGGGATTGGGCTTCCGGAATTCGTTCCAGAAGTCGAGAATGCCCGGCTTGGGATTAAAGCGCGATTTGGACAACATTTGGGGAATATAGGGTGTGCGTTGGCGCTAGGCTAGGTGGGAATTTGCGCGCGAGTACATCAGCCAAAGCTCGCATACAGGCTGCGCCCTTGCTCTTTTAACCAGCGATCTGCGTGCTTGATGTTGTCGTCATAAATATCGCCTAAAAGAGCATAAAATGCCGGACTATGGTCAAAATGGACGAGATGCGCGACTTCGTGGGCGACGACAGAGCGACGGACGAAGTCGGGGGCCTGAACCAACCTCCAATTGAGCCGAATGCGCGATTTTTCCGAGCAGCTTCCCCATCGCCTTTGTGCCCGTGACAGGGCAACGGGCACTGGCGATAAAGCAGCCGCGCTGGTGTAATCGACCATATCGCTTTCAAACAGCGACAAAGCCTCCCGCTCCAACCAGCGTTGCAGCCGCGCCTCAAACCCCGCTTTCGGCCCACCTAGGCGTACCGTGTCGCCAGACAACACCGGGCGGCGCGGGGCTTTCTCATCCCACTCAATCCGCAAAACCTCTCCGCGATAAAGCACTTCGCTATCCGGCCCCGGCGCGGTCCGGGCTGGAATTTTGGCATATTGTTCGCACAGCCAATCTCGGCGTGCATTGGCAAAGGCAATAGCCTCATTCCCCTGCGCCCATCGCGGCAGGGTGATGCGCACTTCGCTGCCATCGGGGGCCATGCGCAGGGTCATCCGCTTGGCCGTGTTGTGACGGCGCAGATTGATGGGGACGGCGGTGCCGTTGAGGTCGATCTCAGGATCGGCGCTGGCGCGTTTGAGCCAGTCGATCACACCTCATCCTCCCCTATCCGAAAGCCCATCGTCGCAGGCTGCCGCGGCGGGGACCATTCGACGATGTGATGATCCAGCGGCCCGGCATCATTCTCACTGATCACGCGGCCCGCGACGGAAACGCCCGCCTGCTTCACCGTCTCCTGGTCGCCGCTAATCAAATAGTGCCAGCTGTGCAAAGGACGTCCATCTGCGCGGAGGCGATACGCGCAGGTCGTGGGCAGCCATGGCACATCCTCCACAATCGCAAGCGTCAGCCTCAGACAGTCGGGCACGAACGCTTTGCGGTTGCGATAATCGGTGCAGGCTGCGGTGCCGGTATCGAGCAACTTACAGGCCACATTTGTGTCCGCGATCAGGCCCGTATCCTCATCCTCAATCTTATGCAGACAGCACCGACCACAACCATCGCAGAGCGCTTCCCATTCTGCGCGGGTCAGCTGCGCCAGTGGCAGCTCCCAGAATTTGTCCCTCAATTCACCCATTTGGCCAGCTCAGCGGTGACCGCATCGGCCCCTTCGTCTTTGGGCAGGGTGGCGAGCGGTTCGCCATCGGGTCCGAACAAGTAGGATATGTCCGAATGGTTCATCAAATACCCGCCATTTTCGGTGACCTCTCCCTTTGAGTAGAAAACCTTAAAGGCATCGGCAGCGGCCGCGATTTGCTCAGGCGTTCCGGTCAGTCCGATAAGGTCTTCGGAGAATGCCGCGGCGAACTCCCCAACGACCTCCTGCGTGTCGCGTTCGGGATCAATGGTGATGAAAATCGGCGCGATTTTGGCGGCCAGTTCCGGTTCGGCCTCGGCGAATTGGTTGAGGCCCTGGATCGTGCGCTGCACATCGGTGGGGCACACATCGGGGCAATAGGCATAGCCGAAATAGACGATGCGATATTGGCCCACAAAATCGGCCCAGCGCACCGTTTCGCCCGCGCTATTGGTCAATTCAAATGGACCGCCAATGGTCGCGCCGGCCAGCGGCGGCTCACCATGATCAATTTCGGCCTCCCCACAGGCCGACAGCATCAGCAAAGCGGGCAGGGCAAAAGCGGCGAGTTTGCGGTAAGGCATGGCGATGCGGTTCATGGTCTGCTAATTGCGTCCTTGCGATGACACCCTATCTGGGGTGTTCATTCAATAATTGTCTTGCAGGCAAATTGTGTCTGACAGGAAAAGCGAAAGGTTCAAAGCGTGGGGTCCACTGTTTTGCGCAAATTAGGTCTTATCAAAGCGTTTGCCACTGTTTTTGCTGCAATGGGGTTTGCCTTTGCTGCATTCAGCCCCGCTGCCGCTCAACTGTATTCCGAAGGGTATCAATTCCTTGAGGCGGTTAAAGAGCGCGATGGCGATGTCGCCACCGAAATGTTGAGCAAGCCTGGTTCGCAAGTCGTCAACACGCGCGATATCACGACCGGTGATACCGGTCTGCATGTGGTGACCGCGCGGCGCGATGTGCTGTGGGTCCGCTTTCTCCTGCAACGCGGGGCCAATCCGAATATCCGCAACAATGAAGGGGTTACACCGCTGCAATTGGCAACGCGGTTGGGCTTTCTTGAAGGGGCCGAGGAGCTTTTGAAAAAGGGCGCTCAAGTCAATGTTGCAGATAGTCAGGGTGAGACGCCCCTGATGGCGGCAGTGCATCAACGCAATGTCGCGCTGGTTCGCAAACTGCTCGAAGAGGGCGCGGATCCTGATCGCAATGACAATTCAGGCCGCTCAGCGCGCGACTATCTGGAATTGATGACCGGCAACACATTGCTGGTGCGGGAATTCGCAGCCGCGGACGCCAATCGCACCGAAACGGGAACCGGACCACAATATGGACCGTCTTTCTAACTATGACTGACACGACATCACCTGATTATGCCGACATGACGCTTGATGAGCTGCGCGTCGCACTGGCTCCCGACATTGCCGCCTCGGCTATTTTCGATGGTTGGAATGAAACCGCGTTGGTCGCGGCCGCTGAGATGGCGGGCGTTGATGTGGATGTCGCAAAGCTCGCATTTCCCAGTAATGGGCGAGCGATGGACATGATTGAGGCGTGGATCACTTCGGTGGATCAGGCGATGGAAGCGGAATGGCCGCAAGAACGTTTGGCCGAGCTGAAAATCCGTGAACGCATCCGGGTGCTGGTCGCATTCCGATTGGATGCGGTGGAGCATATTGACGAGGCCGTGCGCCGGGCAATGGCGATCATGGCGATGCCGCAAAATGCGGCGCGTTCGATGCAATTGGGTTGGCGTTCTGCGGACATTATGTGGCGGCTCGCAGGCGATACTGCAACCGATTACAACCACTATACAAAGCGTGCGATTTTAGCGGGCATCTACTCGGCGACGCTGGCGTTCTTTGTGAACGATGACAGCGAAGGTAAGGCAAAGAGCCACGAGTTTCTGGGCCGGCGCATTGATGGCGTGATGCGGTTTGAGAAGTTCAAGCATCAACTGACCAGCCGCGACGTTGAATTGCCCAGCCTTACACGCTTTCTTGGGCGGCTGCGTTACCCGTCTAGGTAAGAAACTATCGCAAGAGTGGATAGTGTTGAGGGGTTGAGTCGCCTCTCCTGTCTGCCTGTCCTAAAACATATAAGAGAATCGCAGCTTTGTTGCGCTGTGTGTGTTTACGACGAGAAGGACAATTCGATGGCGGGTTCGCTTAACAAGGTCATGTTGATCGGCAATCTTGGGGCAGATCCCGAAATCCGGTCTTTCCAAAATGGTGGCCGCGTGGCCAATCTGCGCATCGCTACATCCGAAAACTGGAAAGACAAAAACACCGGTGAACGCCGTGAGAGAACGGAATGGCACACCGTTGCGATCTTTTCGGAAGGGCTCGTCAACGTCGTCGAACGCTATGTGAAAAAGGGCAGCAAGGTCTTCATCGAAGGCAAGCTGCAAACCCGCAAATGGCAAGATCAAAGCGGCAATGACCGCTACAGCACCGAAGTCGTGATTCAAGGTCTCGGCGGCACGCTCACCATGCTTGATGGGCGTGGTGATGGCGGTGGCGGCCAAGGCGGCGGTGGCGGCTATGGCGGCGGCGGCAACCAAGGTGGAGGCGGCTCCGGCGGGGGCAGCTGGAACCAAGGCGGCGGCTCTGGCGGTGGCGGTAATGCTGGTGGCCAAGGCGGCGGCGCAGGTGGCGGCTATGATGATCTGGACGATGATATCCCGTTTTGATCGGATCGCCTCAGTCGGCAACGCTCGCTGATGGGCGTGGTAAAATTCTGTTATCTTACAGGAATTTACACGCCTGCGCCCTGTTAGGCTGGGCCGGCTAAGCTATCATTCTGCTCTGCTTCATGCTATTCAACCTTTGGGGGCAACCATAGGTTAGGATGGACCCATGACTGCAGAACTGAAAAGCTGGACAACCAGCAATGTCGCGAAAGCAAGCTACCAATCCCCGCGGCTCGTATCCTTTGGATCGGTTCGCAATCTGACTGGCGGAAGCGCCAACAGGGGTAGCGATGGTGCATTAGGGATGACCATGAACCCGTAATCTACCGGGAGCTTTGACAAAAATGGCCTCGGGCACCGCGATGGTGTCTGAGGCCTTTTTTTTGTCTCCATTCGGTGCCAACAGGCGGTGTGGGGTGCAGCCGTGCCCAGTTCAATCACCGCCCGAAAAGGCAATCCGCTGAATGGCCGATGCGCTCTCTGAACATATTCAATATTTGACGCTTCCGGGCCGTTCTGACCTCTATCGCGCGGCGATTACGTCTGAAATGGCAGAAGGCGCGCATGTGGTCGATCTGGGCTGCGGGGTCGGTGTGCTCGGGTTCTTCTGCCTCGAAGCGGGTGCGGCAAAGGTCTGGGGCATAGACCACAGCGACGCGATCCATTTGGCGAGCGAGGCGGCAGATCGCGCCGGTTTCGGCGAAAGCTATGAATGCATCGCCGACACATCATTCCGGGTGACATTGCCGCAAGCCGCCGATCTGATCATCTGCGATCATGTCGGGTTCTTCGGGTTCGACTACGGCATCATCGCGATGCTCGCTGATGCGCGGGCGCGAATGCTCGCACCGGGCGGGGTGATCATGCCGAAAGCGATTGATTTGATGGTCGCGGCTGTGTCCTCGGAAAAATGCTCCGCGCTTGCTGGACGCTGGACTAACGAGGCGGTGCCTGAGCATTTCCATTGGTTGGAGGAATATCAACGCAATTCGCGCCACGCCTATGACTTTACACTCAGTGAGTTGATCTCACCCGCCAGCACAATTGGTCACGTTGCGTTCGATGCGGACACGCCGGAAAACTTCTCATTTGAGACAGTGTTGGAAATTGCGGAGGATGGTGAATTCCATGGGCTTGCCGGGTGGTTTGATTGCCATTTGGGCGGCGTCGTGCGGATGACGAATTCGCCGTTATCCGATGCCAGTATCAAGCGCTCTCAAGCGTTCCTGCCGGTCAAGCAAGCCTTTAGCGTCAAGCAAGGCGACACGATCCCTGTCACCCTGAGGTTTGCGGATGATGGGACTATGATTACGTGGTCAGTAACGCCGCCGGGTGGCGCGCGCAAACAGACCCTCTCGACATGGCGCAGCACGATCCTGCGCCCAGAGAATCGGCTGGAGCAATCGGGTGAACCGCTCACACTAAGCCGCCGGGGCGAGGCGCGCGCCTTTGCTTTGGGACAGGTTAATGGTGAGCGCAGCAGCGCGGATATTGAGGAGTTGGTAATCGGGCAATTCCCCGACCTCTTCCCCACGAGAAGCGCAATCCATGAATTCGTGCGCAAGGCTCTGGCCAGCGACTGTTAAACCGCCTTCAGCCTTTTTTAAGCGCTGCGAGAGCCGCTAAGCCCTCGGCCAGTGGACCGTCCTGTTCGCCCTCGGCTTTGATCCCTGCTTTCTCGCGCGCGGCATCTGCATTTGGCCCTTCGGCATAGGGATCGATGGCTAGGCCCAGCGTCTGCGCAACCGCCTCGCCCAGATCAAAGGCGTCGCCCGAATAGTCGATTTCGTCGCAATCCTGCGCGTCGAGCTCCACTTCAATCTCAGCATCCTCATCGTGCGAGGGGTCTAACGAGCCTTCTTCGACAAAGCGCAGGTCGAGCACCTCTTCGATAGTCGTCGGAAAATCCTCGCCCGAAATCGCGCAGGATTGGCGAATCGCGGCAGTCAGAGTGCCCGTCGCTCGGATTGCAGAGCCGCGCGCTTCCAACGCGACTTCCGCGTGCAAAGTGTCGATACCGGGCAGGCCAAAGCGCTGTGCCAAGGCTGCGCGTTCGCCGGCGTTGGCATTGATCACCACGGGTTCCGCGGGCAGGCCCTTGCTCTTGATCATGCGGGAAAGCTCAGGTGCGCTCACCATATGCCGCTGGCCTTGAGCATTTGTTCGTCCTCGAAAGTGGCAAGACGCTTCGACAAAGCCGACAATTTTCCTGCCACGCATTCCGCGCTCACGGCTTCATCTGCGTCTTCGCTAAAGGTGACATTGCGGGTCACGGCGGCGGTGAGCTTTTCCTGATCCTGTTCGACCAGCGCGCTGCGATACGCACCCAGCCTTCCGCCGAGCACGCTCATCAATTTACCCATACGCTTGCCCACAACGACATCGTTGACGCCAAATTCGCGCAATTGGCCATCCATATCCTCGACAAATAACTCTGCGAGCAGCGCGCTTTCAGAGCGCATTTCGCTCGCCTCAATTCGGACCATGACCGTGCACAGAACCGCCGTGATGAGGTCAAAGCGCCCGCCAATACTGTCTGCGACATTGCAATCGGTGTAAAATGACGGTTCACGCGCCAGCTCGACAACGCGATGCCACAAAGGGCGCACCGCCTCGCGTGGGTCAGGTCCGGTGCCAAGCAGGCGGGATATAAATGACATTTGCGTCTATTTCTTTCAGGCCAAAATTGAACTCTGCGCGGAACAATTGCCCGCATTACCGCAAACCATCGCGGGCGTCGAAGTATCCCGGCAAATTTGCAACTCAGCCCATCCGTGCCCGCCTATTCATCGGCAATTCACGGCCCTAACCCCAGCTGAGGGATGTTGCGGCGTTGCAAGCTTTCACGCTTCACCGTAAGGCCGCCATGGATATAGGTCGCGTGGATCACGCGGCAAGGCATAGACAGACGGGAACTGAACGACACAATGCGTGGAAATGGTTTGGCTAATCGCCGCACTTTAAAGATCGCCGTGCTCGGCTGCGCCCTGTTGGCGCTGGGTGCGTGTTCGTCAATTCGCGAATCGCGCGGGTTCGTGAATGATCCTTTGCTGACCCGTTCGGTTCAACCCGGCATCGACAATCAACGCTCGGTTGAGGGGACTTTGGGTCGCCCAACTTTTGCCAGCCAATATGGCGAGCCGGTCTGGTATTATATATCAAGCACGACCGGGCGCCGCCCCTTTGTGCGCCCGCGGATTGACGATCATTCCGTGATGGCTGTTCGCTTTGATGCGGCGGGCAATGTTGCCTCTGTTACACGCAGCGGGATTGATGAGGTGGTCTATCTCTCACCCGATGCAGCGCTGACGCCCACTTTGGGCCGGGAGCGTGGTTTCTTGGAAGACCTGTTCGGCAATATCGGTCAGGTTGGCGCAGGCGGTCCAGGTGGACCGGGCGGGCCATAAACCTTGCGGTAAGCCGCGCAAAGATGCCTCAAACTTGATCCAGCGCGGCAAACGCCCATATCGCTGGGCATGAGCAATTCGACAGACAGCCACGGTTTGGTCCAGTGGCACGGCACCACCATTATCGGCGTCAAACGCGGCACAAAGACTGTGATCGCGGGCGATGGACAGGTTTCCATGGGCAATACCGTGATGAAGCCCAATGCGCGCAAAGTGCGCCGGATTGGTGAAGGCGAGAAAGTCGTCGCTGGCTTTGCTGGCGCGACTGCTGATGCTTTCACCTTGTTTGAGCGGCTTGAGGCCAAGCTTGAGCAATATTCAGGGCAATTGATGCGTGCAGCGGTTGAGCTGGCCAAGGATTGGCGCACCGACAAGTATCTGCGCAATCTCGAAGCATTGATGATCGTCGCGGATACCGACACGCTGCTGGTGCTGACCGGTAATGGCGATGTGTTAGAGCCCGAAGGCGGCATCGCGGCGATTGGGTCCGGCGGCAATTACGCGCTCTCAGCCGCGCGTGCTCTTTCCGATTATGAAGAAGATGCAGAGCAAATCGCGCGCAAGGCGATGGGCGTTGCTGCTGAAATCTGCGTCTTCACTAACGGCAATCTCACCGTTGAGACGGTCTAAGTTTTTCCGAAAGCGAACATGACAGAAAACCTCACTCCTAAGGCCATTGTGGCCGCTCTTGATGATCATATTATTGGCCAGCGCGATGCGAAACGCGCGGTCGCAGTGGCTTTGCGCAATCGTTGGCGGCGGCAACGCCTGGCGGCGGATTTGCGCGATGAAGTGACGCCTAAGAATATCCTGATGATCGGCCCGACAGGCTGCGGTAAGACAGAGATCAGCCGTCGTCTGGCAAAGCTGGCAGAGGCTCCCTTTATCAAGGTCGAGGCAACCAAGTTTACTGAGGTCGGCTATGTCGGGCGCGATGTTGAGCAGATTGCGCGCGATCTGGTCGAAGAAGCAATTCGACTGGAGAAAGAGCGCCGCCGCGATGCGGTGCGCGATGCCGCTTCTGAAGCAGCAATGGAACGCCTGCTTAATGCGCTGGTCGGGGACAATGCATCTGAAGCCACGCGCGAAAGCTTCCGTGAGCGTATTGTCCAAAATGCGATGAACGAAGTCGAAGTTGAAATCGACGTTGCCGATGCTGCGGGACCAGCATTTGATATGGGCAATATGGGCGGCAATATGCAGATGATCGACCTGTCCGATATGATGGGCAAGGCGTTCGGCAAGAAGCCCACCAAAAAGCGGAAACTGCGCGTGCCCGATGCGTGGGATAAGCTGGTCGATGAGGAAGCGGACAAGCGCCTCGACGATGAAGATGTCGCCCGCGTTGCGCTTGCCAATGCCGAGACAAACGGCATTGTGTTCCTTGATGAGATCGACAAGATCGCCGTCTCCGATGTGCGCGGCGGCAGTGTAAGCCGCGAAGGCGTGCAGCGAGATCTGCTGCCTTTGATCGAGGGGACAACGGTTGCGACCAAATACGGCCCGATGACCACCGACCATGTCCTCTTTATCGCATCGGGCGCATTCCACGTGGCCAAGCCATCCGATATGCTACCCGAATTGCAGGGCCGCTTGCCAATAAGGGTCGAATTGCGCGCGCTCACGCAGGAAGATTTTGTCGCGATCCTTTCCGACACACGTGCGAACCTGGTCGAGCAATATCGCGCTCTGCTAGGCACCGAGAAGGTCGAGCTGTCCATCACCGAGGACGCCATCACGGAAATCGCCAGTATCGCTGCGAGGGTCAATGAAAGCGTTGAGAATATCGGCGCAAGGCGGCTTCAGACAGTCATGGAAAAGCTGCTCGAAGAGATCAGTTTTGAAGCCGAAGAGCATGAAGGCGAAACGATCACCATCGATGCCACCTATGTGCGGGATCGGTTGAGCGATTTGGCTGGCAATACCGACTTGTCGAAATACATCCTTTAAGATGAAATCTGTCGCGTGAAACCTGGTGCGGTCCGAGATTTGAAAGCCATGCTGTCAGGCATGTCGCCCAAACTCTCTGAGCGTGCATGGGCGTTTCATGAGATTTCCGATGCGACGTTCATTCCCGACACCGCGTTTGCGATTATTCGTGAGGAGGAGGGATTGTGCTGCATCTTGCCCGCGCAAGCCGCACCCGATGATGCGCCGCGCTTTGCAAAGATCACTTTACAGGTTAACTCCGATCTTGAAGGGGTGGGGCTGACTGCGGCGGTTGCGACTTCGCTGGCGACTTCGGGCACGGCATGCAACGTGGTGGCGGGCCTGCGCCATGATCATCTGTTCGTGCCATGGGACAGGCGCGAGGACGCTTTGGAACTGCTCCAGAAACTCAGCAACGACGCACAGCGTTAAAACTCGCACGTTTGTCGGGTTTTGGGCGCATTGCTGCTTGAAACGTGATCGTGCGCGCGCTCTAAAGTCCCCACGTTGAATTTTCAAAACGGGGCCCAATTCATGATCCGCACCCTCTTGCTCGCCAGTGCAGCTGCAACTGGACTTGCCATCTCCTTACCCGCTCTTGCAGAGGCGCATAATGATGCGCCGGTTGAAGCACCGGCGCTCAGCGCGCCGAAAATCGAATACACGATGTGGACGCTCGATAATGGTTTGCGCGTGATCGCGATTGAGGATGACACGACCAGCACGGTCACGACCTCGCTGTGGTACGATATTGGCTCAAAACTCGATCCCGCAGGGCGCAGCGGCTTTGCGCATCTGTTCGAACATATCCTTAGCCGCAAGACCGAGAATATGCCGTACAATATGATCTATGGGCTGACGGCGGATATTGGCGGCACGCGTAATGCCTCGAACTGGATCGACCGCACCAATTACTTTGAACAAGTGCCCGCCGCATACCTCGAAACGATGCTGTGGACCCACCGTGAACGCATGGCGAATGTGGTGGTTGATGATGAAGTGTTCGAAACCGAACGCGGCGTTGTAAAGGAGGAGTTGCGCCAGCGCGTTCTCGCGCCGCCTTATGGCCGGTTGCAGCGTTTCGTGATCCCCGAGAACGCATACGATACCATGCCGCATCGCCGCCCCGGAATTGGCTCAATTGACGATCTCGACAGCGCGACTTTGGACGATGCGCGCGCATTTTATGAGGCGTACTATGGCCCGGACACCGCGACTTTGATCGTGGCGGGCAATTTTGAAATGGCCAATCTACGCGTGCTGGTGGATCAGTATTTTGCCGATATTCCGCGCCGCGCGAACCCGATTGATTTGACGCTGGAGCAGACCGAGCCGGTCTCCCCGCGACCGCGCACGGTCGATGCGACCGCGCCCAATGTCCCACTGCCAGTGATCGGCGGTGTTTGGAGAGGCCCGCCAACGACCCATCCTGACGCTGCTGCACTTGAAGTGATGAGCACTATCCTTGACCGAGGCGACAACAGCCGCCTCAACAATTCGCTGGTCCGGTCGGGTCAGGCCGTGCAGGCATTTGGTGGAGTTTCGCTGTTCCGCGAGGCCGGACAGATTGGCGTCTATGCTGTGGTGCGCGGCGAAGAGCAGATGGAAACTGCCAGTGCGACGCTTGATGCTGAACTTGAGCGGCTGCGTACGGAAATGGTGACGCCCGCTGAATTAGCTGAGGCGAAGAACGAGATTATCGCTGGCACTTTGCGCCGCCGGGAAACCGCGCGGGGCCGGGCATTCGAATTGGGCGAAGCACTGGTTTCGACAGGAAATCCGGATGCGGCCGATGAACGGCTGGCTCAGATTGGTGAAGTGACCGCGGCCGATGTGATGCGTGTTGCGGCACAATATCTTGACCCCGATGCGCGTGTGACGATCACATATCGTGCGGGCGAGGATGATCCGGCAAGCTATGCCAATCCCACTCCGCTGCCTGAATTCCGCACGCTGCCGGCTGCTACAGGCGAAATCCGCAGCGTTAAGCCAGAGGGTGAGCGCCAGGCACCTCCGGGACCGGGTGAGACACCTGAGGTAAGCGCGCCTGAGATCGTAGAAGGCACTCTGACTAACGGGATCGAAGTCGTCGCTGTGCAAACCGGCGATGTGCCGATTGCGACCATCTCAATGCTGATGCCCGGTGGCAGCAAAACTGATCCGCGTGAACTTGCCGGGATTGCGCAATTAGCGGCTAGCCTTGCGGACAAAGGCATTAACGGCATGGATGCAACCCAGATCGCGGCACGCTTTGAGAGCCTCGGCGCAAGCTTCAATGGCGGCGCGGGCGGTGATGGCACTAGCTTCAGCCTGACCGCTCCGGTTGCCAATCTGGACGAGGCGGGTGCGCTCGCCGCGTCGATTGTGAAAGGCGCTATCTACCCAACCGAGGAGTTCGAGCGAGAGCGCGCTCGGGCGGTTGATGGCTTGCGGGTGTCTATGAATGAGCCCGGCGGATTGTCGCGCATGGCAACGCGTGTGGCGATGTATGGTGAGGCGCCCTATGGCTCACAGCCCGGCGGCACATCGGAAAGCCTTGCGCAGATCACCCGTGATCACTTGCTCGAACACCGCCAGCGCTATTTCCACCCCAGCCGCATGAAGATCGTGATCAGCGGCGGCATTGCGCCCGAAGACGCGATGGCGACAGCAGAGGCGATGTTTGGCGATTGGAGCACATTGATGATCGCTGGGGTGCTCCCTGAAGAGGCCGCAGGCGAAGAACAGCCCGTGCGCACAGTGGTGATCGATATGCCAAGCGCGGGACAGGCTTCGGTGATTGCAGCCGTGCGAGCGCCTTCGCGCACTGACCCTGACTACTTCCCACTTGAGCTTGCAAACAGTGTGCTGGGTGGCGGGTCGAGTGGGCGCTTATTTGAGGAAATCCGCACCAAACGTTCATTGTCGTACGGCGCGTATTCCGGCTTTCCAGATCGCATGGACGATGCAATCCTGACCGCGAGCGCGCAAACAAAGAATGATACCGCCGATGAGGTTGTACAGATATTCCTGGACGAATTTGCGCGGTTGGGCAGCGAGGATTTGAGTGAGGATCTGCTAGCGCGTCGGCGGCTTTACATGACCGGCGGTTATGGGCGTTCACTGGAAACGAGTGGCGGGTTCAACCGGATCGTTGCGACCCTGTTGCAACAGGGCTTACCACCAGAGGAAGCAGCTCGGTTTGCGGAGCGGCTTGCCGCGGTCGATGCCGGTAGCGCGAGTGCGGCGGCGAAGACCTATATCGACCCGAATCGCGCGACCATCGTGATTGTCGGTGATGCAGAGCAATTCATCGACGATCTGCGCGCTATTCGCGATAATGTTGAGGTGATCTCGGAAGGGGCCTTGGATCTGGCTAGGGCGGATTTGGCGATAGTGGATTCCGCGGGGGATTAGGGCGCTACTCTGCCGCCTCTTCTTCGACCCCTTCATTCGCCTGCTGTGCCCACATATCGGCATAAAGGCCGCCTTGGGCCAGCAGGTTGGTATGAGTGCCACTCTCGGCCAATTCGCCTTGATCCAGCACGATGATGCGATCCGCATCGGCAATCGTTGAAAGCCGATGCGCAATCGCGATTGTTGTACGACCTTGCGCGAGGCGTCTTAGAGTGCCGAGGATTTCCTGCTCGGTGCGGGTGTCGAGAGCGCTGGTTGCTTCATCGAGCAACAAGATCGGCGGGTTCTTTACAAGGGTGCGGGCGATCGCGACTCGCTGTTTCTCACCGCCCGACAATTTCAACCCGCGCTCGCCGACAGCCGTTTCAAACCGGTCAGGCAGTCGCTCAATCAGAGGCATCAACGCAGCATCGCGTGCGGCCTGTTCGACCGTTGCTTGATCAGAACCTTCCGCGCCGTAGGCGATGTTGTAGGCCAGCGTGTCGTTGAACAATACGCTGTCTTGCGGGACGATCCCGATAGCGGCGCGCACGCTTTCCTGCTGCGTTTTGGCAATATCCTGACCATCGATCAGTATGCGTCCGCCTTGCGGGTCATAGAAACGGAAGAGCAGCCGGCCAATCGTGCTCTTACCCGCGCCCGATGGTCCCACAATCGCCAGCGTAGATCCTGCGGGCACCTCAAAGCTTAGCCCTTTTAGGATCGTGCGCTCATCTTCGTATCCAAAGGTCACATTGTCGAAGGCCAAAGATGGCTCGGTGACCGAGAGCGCAGGCGCGCCAGGAAGGTCTTCGACCTCAACCGATGTGTCCATCAATGCGAACATCTGCGCCATATCGACCAGCCCTTGGCGGATCGTGCGATAGACCCAGCCGAGCAGATCGAGCGGGCGGAACAGCTGCATCAGATATGTGTTCACAAAAACCAGATCACCGACGGTCAATTCGCCCTTGCTCCAGCCCCAAACCGTGTAAGCCATCGCGCCTGCCATCAGCGAATTGGTGATGAACGATTGCACCACATTCAGAAACGCAAGCGAGTTCTCCGACTTCACTGCGGCCGCTGCATAGGCGCGTGCCGCTCCGGCATATCGTTCCTCTTCGCGTGCTTCGGCTCCGAAATATTTGACTGTCTCAAAGTTGAGGAGCGAGTCTACTGCGCGGTGCAAGGCCTGCCCATCCAGGTCATTCATCTCGCGCCGTAACTTGGTGCGCCATTCGGTGATCCAGCGGGTAAGGGTGATGTAGAGCACCACCGTCAGCGCAGTCGCCGCGACCAGTTCCCATCCGAAATTGAGGTAGAAAATGACGCCAACCGCGATCAATTCAATTGCTGTCGGGGCGATGTTGAACAGCAGGAAATAGAGCATCATGTCGATACTCTTGGTCCCGCGCTCGATGATCTTCGTTACTTCACCTGTGCGCCGGGTGAGATGGAACCGAAGTGATAGGCGGTGCAGCCGGTGGAACACGTCTGTCGCCAAGTTAAGCGTCGCGACCTGCCCCACACGCTCAAAAACAACATTGCGCAAATTGTCGAACATCAGCGATGTGAATCGGCCCAGCACATAGGCCGCGACCAGAGCGATAGCGACCTGAGCGCCCGCTGCTATTTCAGCGGCCGCGTCTGTATCCTCCATCGCGTTGACCGCACCCTTGTATGCAAACGGCAGGGCTAGTGTCACACCTTTGGCAGCAAGCACACACAGCATGGCGAGCGCGATCCGCACCCGCAGCTCCAAATTATCCTTCGGCCACAAATAGGGCAGGAACCGCTTTAGCGTCGCCCAACCTTCGGCTTCTTGCGGTGCGGTGGGTCTGTCGGAGGAGGCGGTATCAGGTGGCATTGTCTGCGCCCATGTGGGCGTAGCGGCGGATTACCGCAAGGTGCGCCAGTGGAGTGAGCGATTATCGCCGAGGCGGATTAAAGCCCCGATCACGGTTGCGGCGCAGGGCGCGGGCAATATCGCGTGGCACGTCAAACAATATCCGCTGGCGAGAGAAATCAATCGCCACCCGGTCAAACATCCGCAGGTGTTGCATGCCCAGAGAAATCACAGGCTTATCCGCCAACCCCAGCGCCGCAAATGCAGGCGCATCGGCAAATGCAAGCGGTACATTGGTTAGCGACAGCCCCTCAATTGAGAGCGAGCGCACATAGGATAACTGACCCACCATCTCCACGCCGTTGACATCGGTGGTGGTGACTTCGGTCGCGCGTTTGGAGCGGATGCGTTCTTGCAAAGCGAGGTTGCCGATGCTCGCCTGTGCGCCAGTGTCGATGATGACTGTTGCGCGAACGCCTTCGACCATGGCGTCGGTGATGAGCAATTGGCCGAGTTCCTGACGTGCGCGGACGATGATCTCAAACCCGCGACGATAGTTATCGATGTCGGAGACGTCCTGCACCGCAATTGTTTCGTCGCGGAAATCGATCAGTACGCGGAAATCTTGCAGGCTATCGAGGCCCAAAATGCCGTCTGCGCCCACATGCTGGCGGTCGAGCACAGGGGAGATGAGATCATAGACAGTGTGCTTTCCAAAGCTCATCTCATCCACTTCGACGACATCAACCGGGCGGCGGCTGGCCATACCCACCAACGTGGCGGTGCCCGATGGCGTGAGCGCGAGGCCTTCGTTGATCTGATGTGTGACGGCGGTCGCTTGACTGCCAGTGTCGATCATAAAGTTGAACGGGCCAGCGCCCTCGACCATGACCGGCACAGTGAAGCGGTTATAGCGTTCCTCATCCAGATCGAGCACTTCGGTTGCTGGGTCGCTAAGTGCCGGCGCAATCGCTTCAACTTCTGGAGTGGGTGCAGCAATCGGAGGCTCAACGGCCGTTGTGGCGGCGTTCGATCCGATCAAGCTGGCGGTCAAAGCGGGTAGCGCCCAAAGGTGCGGCATAATTGTATCCTATCCCATCGCGCAGACATCGGGGGGAATCTGCGACAAGAACGCCAGAGTATCAGACAAGTGGCCAAGGCCAAAATGCGTGAAGTATTTAGGTCGCAGCAGGGGTGGCGGCTGGAGTAGCGTCGCGGTTGCGGATCATGCCCCATGTCTCCTCCACAATAGCGCGATATCCGAACCAGAATGTCGCGGCATAGGCGGCGGAACCGAGCCCTGCATGGAAAGCAAGTGCGCCGAGCGGGGATGGGATAGTGACAAGACTTCGCGCCATAAGCACCACGACCGCCATCACCGCACAGCCAAGCGCGATGGGCGCCAGCGCATTGCCTAGTGACAAAAGGCTCACCCCAATGCGCGGCAATGTAATGGCCAGGGTAATCGCGCACAGCAAAGGCGCAGCGATCC
>CANNCZ010000002.1:1397500-1527697 GCA_947503275.1 uncultured Erythrobacter sp.
AACAGCCCTAACCTACAGCTAAGGTCCCCAAGTCATTACTAAGTGGGAAAGCATGTGGGAATCCCAAAACAACCAGGAGGTTGGCTTAGAAGCAGCCATCCTTTAAAGAAAGCGTAACAGCTCACTGGTCTAAATAAGGGTTCCTGCGGCGAAGATGTAACGGGGCTAAAGTAATGCACCGAAGCTTAGGGTTCATAGTTTACTATGAGCGGTAGCGGAGCGTTCCGTAAGTGGTTGAAGCCGAAGGGTAACCGACGGTGGACATATCGGAAGTGCGAATGCTGACATGAGTAGCGATAAAAAGGGTGAGATGCCCTTTCGCCGAAAGACCAAGGGTTCCTGCGCAACGCTAATCGGCGCAGGGTGAGTCGGCCCCTAAGACGAGCCCGAAGGGGGTAGTCGATGGGAAACAGGTTAATATTCCTGTACTTGGAGATGTGTGACGGATGGTGGAAGTTGTGTGGCCTTATTGGATTGGTCATGCAGCCAAGCTGTTCCTGGAAATAGCCTCTCCGTATAAACCGTACCCGAAACCGACACAGGTGGTCAGGTAGAGTATACCAAGGCGCTTGAGAGAAGTATCCTGAAGGAACTCGGCAAATTGCCTCCGTACCTTCGGAAGAAGGAGGCCCTGATTCGAGGCAACTCTTATCAGGGGGCACAGGCCAGGGGGTAGCGACTGTTTATCAAAAACACAGGACTCTGCTAAGTCGGCTTCAAGACGACGTATAGGGTCTGACGCCTGCCCGGTGCTTGAAGGTTAAGAGGAGGAGTGCAAGCTCCGAATTGAAGCCCAAGTAAACGGCGGCCGTAACTATAACGGTCCTAAGGTAGCGAAATTCCTTGTCGGGTAAGTTCCGACCTGCACGAATGGCGTAACGACTTCCCCACTGTCTCCAGGATATGCTCAGCGAAATTGAATTCTCCGTGAAGATGCGGAGTACCCGCGGTTAGACGGAAAGACCCCGTGCACCTTTACTGCAACTTCAGAGTGGTATTAGGAAAGAGCTGTGTAGCATAGGTGGGAGGCTTTGAAACTTGGACGCCAGTCCAAGTGGAGCCATAGGTGAAATACCACCCCGCTGTTTTCTGATATCTAACCAACTACCGTTATCCGGTAGTGGGACCCTCTGTGGTGGGTAGTTTGACTGGGGCGGTCGCCTCCTAAAGAGTAACGGAGGCGCGCGATGGTAGGCTCAGGCCGGTTGGAAACCGGCTGCGAGAGTGCAATGGCATAAGCCTGCCTGACTGCGAGACCGACAGGTCGAGCAGAGACGAAAGTCGGTCATAGTGATCCGGTGGTCCCTCGTGGAAGGGCCATCGCTCAACGGATAAAAGGTACGCCGGGGATAACAGGCTGATGATTCCCAAGAGCTCATATCGACGGAATCGTTTGGCACCTCGATGTCGGCTCATCACATCCTGGGGCTGGAGCAGGTCCCAAGGGTTTGGCTGTTCGCCAATTAAAGTGGTACGTGAGCTGGGTTCAGAACGTCGCGAGACAGTTTGGTCCCTATCTGCCGTGGGCGTCGATACTTGAAAGGAGTTGCCCCTAGTACGAGAGGACCGGGGTGAACATACCTCTGGTGTACCAGTCATGCCGCCAGGCGTGCCGCTGGGTAGCTATGTATGGACGGGATAACCGCTGAAAGCATCTAAGCGGGAAGCCTCCCTTGAGATAAGGTATCTTCGAACCGTCATAGACCATGACGTTGATAGGCCAGGTGTGGAAGCGCAGTAATGCGTGGAGCTAACTGGTCCTAATAGTTCTGTTCGCGCTTGAGAGTTCGCACTGTCAATGACAGCTTTGCTGTTAGATGGTGGAGAGTTTCTCTAGCCAGATACGCCCAAGTAATACTTCGCACGGTATGATTGCTGTGTGATCATCGATTTAACCCGTATTTTCGCTGGCCCCATTGCTTGGTGGTCATGGCGTCTGTGACCCACCCGATCCCATCTCGAACTCGGCCGTGAAACCAGATTGCGCCGATGGTACTATGTCTTAAGGCATGGAAGAGTAGGTCGCCGCCAGGCATTGAAGCCAGCGAGGACGCGGGAAAACCCATTCATAAGTCAAAGGGCTGACCCCATAACAGGGCAGCCCTTTTGGCGTCTCTAGACTTCATCCGCACGGGTGTGTCTGTTCGCCGAAGCTCGGTAGCGCGGGATGGAGCAGTCCGGTAGCTCGTCAGGCTCATAACCTGAAGGTCGTAGGTTCAAATCCTACTCCCGCAACCAGCATCATGTTGAATACATTCAAAAGGGCCTCGCTGTCACCAGCGGGGCCTTTTGTCGTTTGAACTGGAAGCATATAGGAAGCAAGCGGAGTCGTTAGCTGGTACAATGTCTGTTTCTGGCGCTTTGTTGGATTACGCCGATGACTGGGATTGGGGGTGAAAGCGGACGAACATCACCACGAACCTGATCAATTCAGGTGACGAGTTTGAAATAGCGGAACGGACTGGTTAGTTTACGAGATCTGGATATGCGCCCGGACTAGCCTAATTGCCTCAAATGCCATTTAGGTGCATTTGCTTTGGCAGAGCCCTTTGGCGGCTAGATCTGATAGGGGCTATTGAGATTCAAGGGGGGGCAATTGAAAAATGAAGAGCATCCAAAGTGCATTGATCATTGCGAGTTTCACCCTTCTAGGCACCTTGGTGTCAACAGCAAACTCGGCGTCGGCAAGACAGGGAGCTGACAGCGAGATTGAGGCGGCACAGTCGGAGTCCCGAACAGTTCAAGAAGCAGTCAGCGAACCTGAGCCCGGACGGTTAAACTTGCACTCCTCCAAATTGGAGGTTCCAATTGGTATCACTACTCCTCAGTTTGTGACAATCAATGAGAGGCAATGCTTCCTTTCTGTCGATCCTGTGGTCCGTGAAAGTTTGATCCAACAAACAAATAGGTACTTCGCGGAAACCTTAAGGTCTCCGAGCGTCGTTGTTCTACTCGCTTGTTACTTCAAGGGTGAGGTGAACACGGCAAGAATTGAGTATGTGGCAGCTGATCCAAGAGATGTAAGCGTTGGAGCCTATCGACGCGGCTTTGCAACAGCTAGATTTCGCCCAGATGAAACTGACATTTTTGGGTTGTCGGTTTCCCAAGTTAGCGATGTTGATCCGATGGCTGTAATGAATATTGCGATTTTGGATTTAGCCAGACGGCGAAGTGTGGAGTTGTCGGGTGACCCAGCCGAAGCTGCAGATGAAACTGCGAGTGCTCGGGCTAACGATCCTTCTGCAGATACAGAGAAGAATTGGGTCTTGCCAGTTGAGCGCCCGCTTGGCTTCCAGATACCGGACCCGTGTGAAGGCCCGTTGACTAGCTGTGTTCCAGATGAGTTTATCCCTGACAGAGAAGGAACACCTTGGCGGCCCAACACAGATCCGTGTTCTAGCCCAGATATCCGTAGTAGCGGGTCCGTCTACTGCGCCCCTGATCATCCAGCGCTCGCTGACAATCGAAACTACTGGATTGTGGATCCATGGGACATCTGCATTGAGGCGATATGTGTTGAGGCTGAACCGCCATTTCAAGGCAACCCAACTGCTCCTCGTACCGTTAAAACCATAATATGGAAACCGGATTTCTGCATCGATGCGATATGCGTGGAGCCAGTTGGTAGGCATGTTCCTGACGGTGACGAAACAGACGAGGAAAAGCGTCAGCGAGCCCGCGATATAGCCAAAGCAGAAGAGGATAGGGCCAACAAGGAGGCAAAGGAGCGGCGAGAGGCGCGGGAGCGGGAGGTTAAGGAGAAGAAGGCCCAAGCTGAAAGGGCGCAGCGAGAAGCCGAAAGAGCCCGTGAGCGCGAGCAAAAAAGACAACAAGAGCTTCAAGATGCGGCGCGCGATCGGAGAGTTGCCGAACTTGAAAGGGTCGAAAGCGAGAGATTCCGTCGTCGTGAAGCGGAGAAAGTGGCTGAGCTCGCTGCGGCGCAAGAGGCAAGACGTGAGCGAGAGAGAGACCTGGACAAGGCGGTCGAAGAGTATGCCGATGCCGAGGCCGCCTATGAAGTCGCGCGCCAAGTAGAGGAATGGAACCGCAGAACTACTCGCTTGAGGGAGAATTGGCGTTGGGCGCAAGATTTATGCGGCGCTGGCTTTGATTGTTCGGGGGCACCATCCGGCTCTATTCCACCATCTAGATTGAGACCTGAGCGAAGACCACGTAGTCGCGGGCAGTAGGGATTTGTATCAGTAACTGCGAAACTTCATCACAGTGTGAGAGTGTTTATGGGCGGTTGCGGATCAGGGCGACGCGAAGGAGGGCAGTTGGTTGTGATTGGGCAGGATTCGAAAACGAGCCTCCGTTATACATGATGTCCGAAACTGGGGTCGATAGGCGACTGTCTGCTCTTGGTTGTTCGCTAGTTAGAAGCCGACAGTCGGTTCACGACCCAACTCATGACAGTGGTCCATTGGATGAATCTGGGCTGCTAACTAGATCTTGGGTCCCATTTGGGGGCCTGAGAAAAATTGGCTGTGACAACCTCACGCAATTCCAGATAGTTCAAGGAGCGCTTCGAGTCCGGCAGTACCCCCAACTTGAGGCAAGGCAGATGAACTCAAGCTCAATTGTCATACGCGGCCCCCTTCGATAAGTTTCGATCAATGGAACCGTCAATTTGTCTCTGTGGAACCGAGTTCTTTTTTCTTCGGCATGGCCAAACAGATTGGAACCGAGAAGGTCGGATACAAGGCCAAATTGATGTTGTGTTGAACGAAGAAGGCAAACAGGAAGCAAAGCTGGCCGCAACGCTGATCAGTCCTTCCGAAATCGACATGGTCTTTGCAAGTCCTCTCAAAAGAGCGATAGCGACAGCCCAGGTGATCTCGAAGTTCCACGATATACCCCTATTCGTCATTGAGGATCTCAAAGAGTGCAACTGGGGTGTTGCTGAGGGCCTGATCGATCAGTCGTGGATGAAACACTGGCTGTTGGGTTCACAATCACCCGAGGGAGCAGAGCCATTCGGCAAATTTCAAGCGCGAAGTATCTCGGCGATCAATAATGCTCTCAAGAAGGCCGAATCCCCAATGATAGTCGCTCATACTGGTACCTATTGGGCACTGACTCGACTCATCGAGAACGGCTGCTCTTTGCAAAAGCCATCAGCTAGACCTGTGCGTTTCCGGCAACGCCAAAACGGAAATTGGGAACACTGCACCGATTGATGCGATGCTCTAGCCGCTGATGGACGATACCGCGCTGTAGACCAGTGCAATCGTGGCCGCGCCGTAAAGCAAGACAGACCCACCCAATGCCAAGTAGCGTGAGAAGCTAACCCTGAAAGGGTTGTCTTGGGCTGAGGCACCTACTTCGCGGTAAACGCCCATCATTTTGCTGCTGAGCACGATGATGAGGACCGAGTATACGAACATGACGACCCCGGACAGGCTACCACTAATTGTAAGAAGTGCGGGGGGATCGGACACGTCTAGACCCAAGAGCACGAACACTCCGAAAGCGATCAGAGACCACAGCACCATGAAGTAAAGGGCACTCTCCGATGATAGTGTGCTATCCGATTCACGGATCGGCTTGATCGCTGTCTTCATTATGGTTGCGGCAAGACGCGCGGAGTGATCGAGTACGCCGAGTGCGCTTGTTAGAAAGATTGCAGCGACTGCAATTGCGAAGGAAATGCCCAGCCACTCTCCGTGAATTTCGCGCAACAACTCGACTTCCGCCTGGACCATAGCCATGCCAGATCCAAGCTGACCGTACTTTGCCAACGCGGCTGCGATCAGCATAAAGACAGCGAGACCAAACGCGCCGGCGCCTAGGAATGTCAGTTGCTCTTCTCGACAGACCAGTTTCCACCACGTTCTCCAACGAGACGTGTTGTCCTCCGAAACCTCAAATCTGTAGAGCCCGCCTTGGACAGATTGTACTTCGCCGGTGAAAACGTTCTCGATACGCGGCGCATGCGCCCCCATACCAAGCCCCTTGTCTCGAACCCAGTTGGATACCGAGAGGTTGATAGTTCCTCCGGCGCCCGAAAAGGCGAGAGCTGCTATAAGAGTCGCGATCGCCAGCTCAGGCGGAATGGGCAACGGGTTCGTGGCGAATCCAGCGGCGAATTCCGTGATTTCCGGGCCGCGGACCACCAATGCGGCGATCAAGACCGCCACGATCAGGACAAAGGCAACAGCAACCTTCTGGAAGAGCTCCATAGTGCGGTAGACAGCCTTGGTAGTAGTTAACAGCAAGCCGATCGCTAGCAGCGAGATGACCGATAGAAGTGTAACATCTGTGCCAAATATCCATCCGATCGCCGTCGCTCCGCCAGTGGCCCATCCCGGCCACATCCAAGGGAGAATTGCCGCCGCGAGAAAGAACCAATGAAAAGCGGGCGATAACCGCCCGAACCCCGTTACAACGGGTTCGCCGGTCGCCAGGGTGTATCGGGTGAATTCGGTGTTAAGGACATACTGGAAGAGCAGAGCCGCAAAAACCAGCCAGACAAACTGAAACCCATATTGCGACGCAATGCTGGGCCAGAACAGGATCTCTCCTGATCCCATCGCGGTAGCTAAGATGATCACGCCGGGACCCACAACTTTGCCCATCGATACGGGCTCTGGCAGCTCCTTAACCTGAGAGTTCGAAAGAAATCTCTTGCTGAAGCGCGAGGCTGCCTCTGTGTTCATTTCCAGCTCCTCAACTAGCTAGTTTTGCCTGTTCCCCAAGAAGGTAACTTTCAAGGTCTTCGGTGAGCCAATACGCGTCTCGCTGGCGCAGTTTTCGCTTGACCTTTTGGCTGTAGAATAACGACGTGATCTCTTCTTCGTAGACCAATCCGGCCTCCGTTAGTCGGAAGGTCTGCCCCCGCTTTGACGTCATCAGGCCCCAGCCGACCAATCGATGGACCAGAGCACGCGCGGTCACTGAATCGAGATCGTCGCCGGCCAACATGGCTGCTGTTAGCTCGCGCCTGAGCGCAACGATGCGCTGACTGCAGCGATTCTCGTTGCTATCCATAGCGAAAAAGGCGTCGATGGCGGAGACGCCCGAGTTGATGCGCCTGATGTACTCCGCGATCCCGCTCTTGATCTTGTGATCGTTGACACTGCGGGCGAACCCCTTGGGACTATGAGAGTAAGCCGACACACCAAACCCCAAGAGGAATGATTGCGTGTCGTTGCGCACAGACTTGTAGATGTCGTAGCCTTCATGGGCTTTGACGAACCGGCCTCCGGCATCCTGACGGTATCCAAGAGACCGCATCTCACGGTTGATGAGGAAGCGGCGCCTTGCGCTTTCCAGTTCATCGGGTCCGGCGGTCAGATCTCCGTTCTTGACCTTCTTGTACCATGCGGCCTCGGTGTCCGGCCGCATGATGTACCAAGTCACTTGATCGGGTTGGTACTTCTTTACAACGTCGAGGTCTTTGAAGATCAGGTCCTGGGTCTGATCGGGCAGGTCTTGAATGAAGTCTACATTGAACTCAATCCCCAAGGCAGCGACATTATCCAAAGCCCGTCGCATTGTACCGGCGCCATGCCCTCTCGACCTGAGCAACAGACGATTGTCGCTGGTTTGAATGCCGATGCTGACCCGGTTCATCCCGCGCGTCTTGAGGCGACGAAGCTTCTCGACGCCCTCAAGCGTTTCTGCTGTTTGCGGGCTGGTCTCAACACAGATGTTCTTAGGCATTGCTGAAACATTCTGTTCGATGACGTCGAACAGTCGATCGAGAGCATCTTCCGAAATCGAAGTTGGCGTTCCACCGCCCACGTAAATCGAAGAAATGTTGGAACTCATCAGGACGCGACGCCGCATCTCGATCTCGCCTGCCAGTGCCTCCATGTAAGAGGTCACAGCCGAGGATTCTGCATCGATTGGCGAGAAGGTCTTCGCATAGTGGCAAAAGGGACAGATGTGCTCGCAGTATGCGATATGGAAATAGAGATTCAAGCTTTTGCCAGTACAAAGCCTTGTCTCCAGATCGTGCCCTTCATCTATGCGCTCCAAAGCTCCCAGAGGCGGATAAGTCACCACTGTGTGGCTGCCGCCGAGTTCAGTCCGAACCCGCTTAATCGGAGACGCAGCAATGACATCTTCGATCTCAGCCGGAATAAAGCTCCTAAGCTTCATTTTGAGCCTGCGAAGATGAGCGCTTAAAATGGATGACTTCACCACGGGGCTGCACCTCTGATTCTGGTTCAGAATGAGCAATCCACCGCTCAGAGTAGTCTACTTCTTTCACAGAGATAGACAATGCACGGGCATACTTCGTCGCGGCGGTGAATCCGTGAGCAACTGACGAAGGGTCGAGCGCCAAAACATCGGGGAAAGAGGCACGCAGATCACCATTCAGATCAAGCTTCGAGCGAAGAATTTCCGGGCTGCCAATTGCATCGAATTCTTCCAAATCAGAGCGCAAGATTCGACTTCGCTCGTGAGTCTGACTTTCAGTGTAGCGATTGATTGCATCTTTGGTCGCGATGAGCGCCTCTTTTGTTGCCAAATGACATTGCAATGCGCCGCTCATGGGGGTGAGGATTTCAGAGCCTTCATGCACGCTCATATCGATTGGCGCGAAACTGAACCGCTCGAGATCTAGAATGCGAAGGCATAACCTCCGATTCTCTGAAAGCGGTAACTTCGAACGTGAAGTCTCAAAGTCCTCGACCACCCAAGGGGTGAAATTGCGGAAACGCACCGCCCGCCGGTGGTGATATTCACCAAATGACTCTTTCGTAAACTCGCGCAGATCATCGCTTTCGTTCGATGTTTGTCGCTGCAAATCCAAAGTGGACACGAAGTGGCACACATCTTTTCTCGAAGACGCATCAACGACGCTCTCTTTTGCAGCGGCAAATTTGGTGCTGTCACAATCTCCGGTCACGGGAACGCCAAACTCGGAAGAGACTATCAACAGGCCTCGCGCAATCGGCAACCCATCGTCCGATTGCGGCAACTCCAATTGCACAGAAGGCAAAACCGGAATATCTGCCCCCTCAGCAGATGAAGCAAAGAAGGTTGCTGCAAGCTTTCTATCGCCGCACACCTCGCGAGCCCGCCTCTTGCCGCCAGCGAGCTGAACCAAAACGCCCGGCGAAAGTGGAATCACACATAGTTCGCGCGCGACCATACTGGGCGTAAGCGTGATGGACCCGCCGCCGATTGCGCGCCATTCGAAGGCTTGGAAAGTAGGGCGAACGGTGTCCCTTGCAATTTCTTGTGCGCCGCTGATCAGCAGCGGCCTTAACGTCAGGCGCGTCGTCCCGAACTGCCCCAACTGATCGAGCGGCCAACTGTTGCGAATGATCGTGATGCGACTATCGATGATTGTATTTGCAAACGCAGACTCGAGGCCCGGAGAGATTTCATCGTCACTCAGGCCGGACAGTTTATCGGCGAATTGCTCCGCATCAGCACTGAGCCGCTCAATTAGCCACTTCACGACGACCAAAAGGACGATTTCGTTTGGTGCACTCACACCCTTTTTCCATCGATAGACCGTCGTTGGATCAAGCTTAAAGTGCTCAGCAATGGCCTTGTCGTTGATCTCAAAGTGATTGCCTACTCTCCGAATGATATCTGAAAACTCGCCCTCGCTGATCGACCTTCCAAGGCTGCGGCGAAGTACACTGACAAATTCATGCCTCGAGCGGATTTCACTGCGAAGCTGCTCAACCTTAAAGTTGAGTTCAGTAAGTTGCGGAGTGGTGTACTGGCCTTGCGTCATGACGCTCCTCGTAAATCTTTTCGCCCTCCTTATTTGCACGGCGCAATATAAATTGCAAGGCGCATTGCAAGATATTTTGCGTAAAGTCTTGCAATTTATATTGCGTTGTGCAACCATATGAATATCACGTTAATCTCCTCAACCCCAGCAGGGAGCCACAAGACAGTGCTGCAAGTGCGCCAGATCGTTGAGCTGGAACCGCTTGATCTCCAGAAAGCCCTCGATTTTGTCGAAGCGAATGGAGGGGCTTTCGCGAGGACGCGCGAGTTGCCTGATCTTGGAAAGGCGCTCCGCAGTGGCACCACACTAATGGTTGAGAATCTCGAAACAGACGATTTGGTGACGCTGGTCACGGCGCTGCCGCGCTCCGACGGAAGCGATGATCCCAACGAGTTTAAGGATTGGGAACTCGCGCCCTTCGATCGTTCTTATGACGTTGATTTACAAGCAATGGGCATGGCACTTATCGCCATGCACAAAGCCCTGACTGAGGTTCCGACGGAGAGATCGGAGAAAGACAGCAGCTCGGTGTTTGCTGTCACTGACGCTATAAACAGCACATCAATCGAAAGCATGGAATCTGCTGGATTCGTCGTGATTCCGCGCAGCTGTGATGAGCCGTTCCACAAGGCCTTCAAAATCGACCCGTCTGAGATCGCAATGAAATTTGATGAGGCGGCGATTTGCGGGCTCGCTAAGCCGATCCAGCAGGCTTTTCTAGACGGCTACCTGGTTAGCCGCAGCGGCAAAAGGGTTGAGATAACTTTCAAGGATGTCTTCCTGCTCGAAGCCAAGATCCTAGAGACTTTCTTATTTGCTTGTAACTGCGCTGTCCGCAAGAGCGGAACGAACTAGTCAAACCTTGTAAGACTCGAAAATGCACTTTCTTGAGCACAGCTATCTGACCTATGCTCTTGCAAGCCAAGGGAACAGGTATGTCCATTCATCCAACGCGATAAGTGTCATGCAAATCGCTAAGATGAGATACAAAGCTGGCAACAGAATCAGATTGGAACGCGCTGCTGCTCAATCGCTTGTTCCGAAGCCTCTGTGACTGGGACTTCACCGCTAATTGGTAAAAGGGAAGATAGCCAAGGGCGTGGATCAGTATGAGAAATCGAGGCTCTTACGTTGTTTATCAGTGATTTAGACGCATCATGATAATCCTCTTGTTTGCGGGCTGCCTCGAGGGGCCACTCTGGTGGCACATGTCTTCGTGACGCGACCAACTGACCTTCGCCTCAAGGAGTTGAGGTTGGAATGTGAGTCCGGCGGTTGCACCAAGAATGGAAAAGCGGACTGTCAGCCGACGACCGAGTTGCGGAAGCTCGCAAACCGTACCAAGAGGTCGAATCTCGATTGTACCCTCGCCTCCTAGATGAGGCGAGCAGGCGCAATGGCGAATTAACTTGTCCAAGGCTTGAAGTGAGCTGATCGTCTGGCTGACTGTATGCATTCTGAATCGCGACAGACGACACACGCCCATAGTATGCGGCGAAACAGCTCAACAATCGACAAACTTTGGGAACTCTAATGAGCTTTGGCACAGCAGAGAACTAACTAAGATGGCAGTCGCTAGACTGTCAGCCACGACCGCCTAGCTCTTCGATTGTCGTTGGCGTTGCCCATTCAATTGCACCGTTCGCGCTGAGTCTGTTGGCTTTGCCGAGGACGTCTTCGCCCGTCACTAGATATGAATTTGGCGCAAAGCCAACTTTTCGTCGAACTTCTAATCCCTCACTGGTTAGGAGCTCAGACACATATTTTTGACTTGTTCCCGGGCGAAACTTCACGTTCATTGAGGGGGCGACAATCTTGATTTGACCCTTCTGATCGCGAACAACTGGCAGACACTTTTCACTTGCCTCACAGCCTTCAACAAATCTCCAGCCAGCGTCGCAAAATGGACGCGCACCGGGCTCCTGCGAGAAGGTTTCCGCCAAAACCATGCCCTTGAACTTTGCCACAGTCGGTGGAACAGCGCGAACGCCTTTAACCAGTTCAAAACCAGGAGATTTAACAGATGTTGTCATGGCACTCCTCGCAATCTACCTCAAGCAAAAACAAATATTGTTGCACGAAGGGGTTAGAACATTTCGTACAATTAGTCCAGTATTAGGCATAACTCTAGTGTGCGTATCATTTCTCAATTCACGTGTACACATAGCAGGAAAAAGTGACCTGATTCTGAATAGAGGTGCACTGAAGTTTCTCCTAGGCGAGACTGACCGCTTCTGCAGCGTTGATCCGCCCATATCCAAACCTATCGTTCCTGTCCTCTTCATATAGGAGCCCGCCGACTTGATCGCAACTTTGCTTCATGACGGCACGAAGCGCTTGATATGTAAGGCTAGGATTGGCCGCCAGCGCAAGCCCTGCCACACCAGCCGCACAAGGAGCGGCAAAACTAGTTCCGGTTGTTGTATGGTGGCCGCCACCGGATCGAGGAATCCAAACGCCAACTCCAGGAGCAAGAAACTCAAGCTCTGGACCAAAACCTGATCCATCATCACTATCATGGAGGGTAGAACGCCCCACGGCAATCACGTCAGGATGTGAGCACACCTCGTCCATTGCGATGGGATAGTTGCCATTTGTGCAAGCCCAGAAGATCGCACATCCCCGGCCTTCTCGGCCACTTGCCGTTGCAAAATCAATGGCATCATTCAAAATGGGTTGCATAGCCCAAGAGGCGCCATTCGGTCCCAAAGAGCAAGCGATGATATCCGCTCCAAGCAAGTCGTCATCTGGTCGCTCCAATCTGGGTTCTGCAGCATAACCTATTGCCCGCGCCAAAGTGCTCTGGGACCCAATTTGATCCGCCCCGCATGCAATTGGGCTAAGTAAGCAGTCGATAGCGACGCCGCACCCGCCTTGGCCTCCCGGATCTCTTCCTCCAATCATGCCGGCGCACGCCGTGCCATGATTGGAATCCGGATAATAGTCCCCATTGGCGATAAAATCAGCGTCGACATAATCTGGGGTTTCACGAAAGTATCCCGTCAAACTGCTGATTCTATTTGAAAGGTCCGGGTGACTTAGGTCAAATCCATTATCGATTACAGCAATGTTGATGTTCTGCCCTTGGCTAAAATCCCATGCGAACTCACTTCCGATATTCTGGTGATGCCACTGGCTAGAGTACTCGGAATCGGAAGGCGTATATCGACCTTTCAGCTGCTCAATGAAATCGGGTGAAGCGTGCGCGACTAATGGGCTCTCCATGAGTTGAAGACAAACCCGGGTGGCCAATGCATCAGAACAGATACACCTCACAGTATCGATTGCCAGCCAAGGGGATGGGAGTACATGCAGCCGATGATCCTGGATTAGTTGTGCCCGCTCCGCGTCAGTTGCTTCGTGACGAAATCTGACCAATAGTCTCGAGGTCTCCAAATAGATTCGATCATTGAGCGTAAGCACCCTTGTCACGTCTGAATGACCGCCTAGAACAACACGCTCAGTAGGCGCCATTTTACGAGTCTTTGAGTCGGCTCGATAGAATCCAATCCCGCTGCGGAGGAAACTCATCAACTGATCGCGCATTTCATGATTAGAGAGAAATATTTCAGTTGCTGGCTCGCCAAGGCTGCTATTACTGACGCTTCTATGAAGGCTTTCTGCAAGAACCTCATTCCGCACGCCATCATCCATATCTAAGCTATCAAGGTCGCTGATCGCAGAGCGGTCAATGCTATCGATGTCTGCCACTCTCGTGGGAAGAATGTCTTCTAGCTCGGCCAGCATCGACAAGCGATTAGCTACTTGGTCTCTCGAGATCGAGGAATTCAGCAGTTCTTCTCGAATAACGCGATTTTCACTCATTTCAGACTCAGGCACCGGCAATCTCCAATGAACGAAGCACATTCAAACGGCCGTGCCCCATTTGGTCATTTCTCGGACCATTGTACGGAAACTGACCGACTTGGTCTGCGCCTTCTCTAATTAGCTTTCGAACCTCAGATTCACTTAGGCTTCCATCGAAAGCTAACAACAAGCCGCAAGCGCCTGCGACAATTGGCGTAGACGAAGAAGTTCCATTGAAATCAGGGTAGTAAGACGTCGAATCGTACCCTGACGGTCCTCTATTGTCAGTGGTCATGTTATGCACGCCTGGGGCAGCGACATCCACTTCCGGGCCGAAGTTGGACCCCCACCAACTCTCACCGTCTTGTGATGTGTATGTTTTGAACTCGTCAAATTCGTTGCTCGCAGAGACGGTTAGAATATTGGGCTGATCCGCCGGGAAAGAGACACTGGATGAGTCATTTCCGGCAGCCACCAATACCACTGCGCCGCGCCCGTTGCGGCCCTGCGTTCGCGCTCTTTTAAAGGCGTTGACGATTGCCTGACTATAGGCGCCACCACCCCAACTGTTGGACAGAATGTCGGCCCCATTTTGCCATGACCAATCAATAGATCTTCTGATCCAACTGTCGGTAGTGACCCAGTTATCCCCATCCGCAGGCGAATATGCAATTCGAACAGCAAACAGCGAACTGCCAAAGCCGATCCCGCGGACACCCTCATTGTTGTTCCCGATTGCGCAGGCAAGGCCAGCACAGCAAGTACCATGTGCATCCCAAGGCATAGGCTCTTGCCAGGGATCGTCATCCGTGCCGTCGTACATTCCCGTTACAGCACCTGAGAGATCAGGATGTCCGACATCCACGCCCTCATCTAGGATTGCGATTGTAATGGCCGCGCTACCCGTGACCTTCTGCCATGCATGATCGGTTTGCGTGATAAAAACGGCATACTGATCTTGTAGCAATGGATCAGCGGCGTATAGAAGTCGGCGGGGCGCACTATCAAGGGCGCTCTGACTTGGCTGCTTTCGGCGAGCCCGATGCGATCCAATAATTACGAAGTCTGGTTCAGCATAATCAATCCTGTCGTCTTCGTTAAGTTCGATGACTAGGTCGATTGGGTCAATGCCGCCTGGAATGCGAACGACCTGCTCCCGATCGCCAAACTCTTCTTCGACGACCAGGTTTTTCTCAGCCAAAATGTCTTCGGCGCCTTCGACTCCTTCCTTCAGACCGAGCAGAATTCGGCTGGTTGCGACGAGTCGTTTGTCGCCCGAGCGGTATACAGGCGCTGCGCGCTTAACAGTATCCAGCGATTGAAAGGAACCCATACGCGCCACAGTGTCATCGTCTCCCCGTACTGACGGCAATGGAATGATAGATATATTCGCGCCTGGAATGTCGAAGCTTCTACTGTAGGGCACACTAGGCTCTACCGACCGCACGACTTCGTCGCGGCTACTCCTCGAAACCGAATCTTGAAACTCGACAGCAATCTGAGAACGCTCCACTTGCAGTTCTACGTTAGTGCCTTTGACTTTGTAGGAACGGATCATTTTGTTGCGCCCTTGTGCAGAATCAATTGTCACTGACGGAATGTGCTGAAAGGAACGCCGACAAACACTCCGATATTGAAGTCTCCGCTTCGATCTCCGTCGTCATCCTTCTTGTTCAGGTAAGATGCTCGTATGCCCCCCCTCAGACTTCCGCTCTCTTCGGGGATAAAATATAGAGGCACATCTATTGAGTAGGCGTCACTTTCGAGGTCAAAATTGAACTCGGGGGCAATTGCAAAGCGAGAATACTGCCCGAGAGGAGCATCAAGGGCGTGGCGGAATTCAACCCCAACAATCGACTGGGTTGAACGCCCTGGCGCGCCAGACGCTGAAGTCCTACACTGTGTAAACGATGAAGCGTCGAGCATTTGGCACAACGTAACCTGAGGTTGTGCGTCGATTTTTCGGGTGTAAGTGAACGAACCGCCAACAGAGGTTTGCAGACTATCTCCCAAAAGGAGACCGCCAAATATTGTCGCACCCAAATCGAGTTCTGACGAGCTGTCTGTTGAAATCGAATCTGGCTCGAAGAATGAGAACTTGTTTTGTGCCGCAGACCCCTCGACACCGAGGTACCAAACTTGGTTCGGTGTGACCGATTGCACAAACTCGAAAGCCGCGCGCTCCCCCAAGTGTTCACGCAAGTATTCGGTCATAGTGATGTCCGGTGAGTTCGGGTCACATTCGGCTGCAGTTTTTGTCGCTTTGCAGATAGCCTCGGCGCGCAGAACCGCGTCCAACAGTTGGGCGTCCACTCGTCGGTCCGTAAGGCCGTCCATTCCAGCACTATAGTAAACGTAACTGAGCTTGATCTCAGTTCCGTCGCTCGGCCCCCTTAACCCACCGAACTGTCCTTCCCCCTCGTCCAAACTGGTCGTAGCGCTTAGGTTTAGCTGCTGGGCACTAAATCGATCGCTGCCAAGACGAACAGGTCTACTAAGGTCGAATGAAAGTGAAAGAGATGCCTTCGCGTCATCAGTTGTGCCGACCAGCTCAAGATCAGGCCTCAAGTTTGATCTCAGTGACCGACCACTAACCCCTGGCGCGACACTTGTTCCCACGGCAAAGCCTGGGTCGATAGAGACCGAACTTAAAAACGCGTACTCGCCGATCGGGGCATTTTGATCTGCATTCGAGGGCTCTTGAGCATTCGACTGACGAATATTGGCAGCTACGTCTCGAGAGATTGGCGCCGCTCTATTTGTACGCTCGCGATTTCGAAGGGCAATTTCATATGCCTCTCGCAGTGCAAGGACAGCGTTCTCTGCTTCGATTAGTCGCTGCTCCAGAACAGCAAGGTCGTCAGGTTCGAGATAAGATTGAGAGTTTTCCTGAGCCGCTGCTTTCACTGAGAGCGTGGAAGCTGCAGCGAGGACGACAAACTTTGTCAGGTTTCGATATGTCATGGCTTGATGTCTCGGATCAGAAGTGCGTCAAACGCTTTGCCTAAAGGCGGCTCGATTTTTGATTCATTGCGCTCAGCGATGACATCGTCCCCCCGCTTTACGGTCACCTTCATGGTGCTGCCCGGGTCTCCGATCATCACCCACTTGAGCAATCCTTTTTCGCCGGGCACGACAGAAAAATTGCCTTTGTGATTAGACATGGCAACTGGCACGGACTGAAACGCAAAGCCGTACATCTTCATGCCGCCGCTCCGGTCTGACACGCTTACCGTCAAAGTGATGGTCTCGTCCTGCGCCTCTCTCGATAAGAGGCCGATCACCTCTTCGAGCTCCTCTTTCGCAGGGTCGCTCATTTCTGCTTCGCTCAGTGAGTCGCGATTTTCTTCATCAGGCATTGGGATCTCCTATTCGACCGGAAGATTCATTCCCTCGTCTTTAGTGATCTGGTCCGGCTCGGACTGTGCGCCGCCCTGATCGGTTTCCACTTCTGTCTTTTCCCCACTGGGGAACGGCTGAGTGAGCGTCCCATTCCCGTACAAAGCGAGAGACAGAAAAATGATCGAAGCAATCAGATAAGAGAGGTAGGGCGCCGCTTTGCTCAACGCAGACACCAATTCTCCAATTGCTTTCATGCCTGCAGCCAAGTCTAGAGTCCCCCTAGACAGCCCGCCTTCCTCCTTTGGCCTCAACTGCGCAGTCTTCTCACTTGTGTCGCGCGCAACACTTAGTGCAACCCACGTGAGATAGAGACTTGTTACAAAGCAGATCACACTGAAAATCAGAGCAATAATTACAAGTAATCCCTCCGGCATTTTCCCTATACCCCCACATAACTTTAAGCAAAAGACTGGCGCATTCCAACTTTAGTGGGTGCGTGCAGCATTTTTTATTCAGAGAAAGAGCCTCGATTCGCCGATATATCCCGAATATTCCGACACTCTGACGCCTCAGATAATAAAGTCAATCCGCTTTCGGTATTTGATCTACCCCCAGGAAGTTGTTGTCAGACTAACTGTACTTGTAGCGGAATAAGGTGGTGCAGGTAGAGCGCTTCGATGCCCAGACGCCGCAAACCAGGCAGCCCCTTCAGGCGCTTCAACTTATCGCCCGAGGTCACTCTTCTTGTAGTTTCTATCCATGCCCGCTTTCACCCCAATTGCAGTCGTTCGGAAACCTGACCCAGTTCGCAAGAGCTGACGCTTGCCGTTCTGATTTCACATAAACGGCGCTCCCACCCCGCATCAGCAGCCCCTATGTGGTCTTGTAGCGTTTTCTGGCAGCTGACTGGCCGTTAGGTCGGCTTCTGCGCTGAGAGCGGCTGTTCTGCCAGTGCCCCAATATCGGACACTGCGATTTCGCGTGCGGCGAGGCGACCAGCTCTAATTCATCTACGCGCTTGGAATGGAAGATTCTCACAATTGCCTGCGATCTCTTCACTAGCGAAAGCGGCTCGGACGAAAGGAATGGAATCCTTGGGTGAGAAAGGCACTACTTCTCTGTGGTTGAGTTCAGGGTAGAGCACCGATGTTACGCGGGTTCCAGCTCTACACATGTCGCGCACCAAGCTGGCTTGCATGCGCGGCGGTGTGTCTTTGTCCTGACCACCTGTGCCCAGGAATACGGGCGCTGTGATATTGAGTGTGGGGTAGCCCATCCTCGCAAAGCCTTGTCGCAGCGCGACACTCGGCGATTGTCTAAAGCTAATGCGCCTTGTTAGTTGACCTTCAGACACCATCACCTTGATTTCGGCATAGCAGGTGTCCTCGACACGCTCCGCAATCGGCCACACGTCATCGGTTATGTAATCGCGCATTTTGAACGATGGATCGACCTGCTGAACAAGGGTCATCGCAAGGAAAGTGTAGCCCAAGAGGGGGTCGACAAGGTCCGGTTGTTGAAGCCGTTCGAGTATCGCCACGACCTGTGGCGATAGGTAGGGAGCGCCGGTGGCGACGACGCCCGCAATGTCCAATTCGGGTGCATAGGATGTCGCGTAGTCTGCACTGGCAATCGCGGCACCCGCACCTTGTGACTGTCCGAACAATACGACCTGTTTGGACACTGGGAAATCGCTGCTCATCACGGCGCGAATGATGTCCAGATTGCTGTATGCCGCTGGACGCGTGGCAAGATAAGGGTGCGTGCCGGGTGTTCCCAGCCCCTGATAGTCGGAGGCAACGACTGCGTATCCTTCTGCAAGGAAGCGATTTAGATAGTCTTCGTCTTGGATCTGGCGTCCATTCCAAGACGGGGCGCAAATGTCAGCGATGCCAATTGTTCCATGCGTCCAAGCCATCAACGGCCATCCGCCTTCTGGTGCCTCACCCGGCGGCAGATAAAGCACACCAGACACCGGAATAATCCCCGATCCCGTCAATCCATCTGTCGATGAATACAAAAGCCTTACATTGGTCACCGCGTTCACCAATGACTGCTTGCCCTCGAGCGCCTCGCTACGCAGCAAAACTCCTGGCTCATCTGGTAAGTTGTCCGGGGTTTTATAGAAATCCGACAGCACACGGTCCCCGATCGTTGAAGGATCGTAAGTGGAGGCTTGCGCTTGCGAGGTCTCGTTCGGTGTTTGAAGGGTGGTGCACCCTGCCAATGCGCTTGCTGCCAGCGACAGTACTGATCCAGCAATTTTCAAGGTGTCACCTCCCCAAATCCTGGCGCGGCGACAATGCCACTTTACACAGTCAAACTATCGCGCCATAAAACCGAACACTTGTTCGTGTTTGAGGGATTTAGGCCGAACAAGTCAAGCCAGACGTCAATAGGGAGAGTGACGCTGACACAATCGACGCGATCAGATCGTGTTTACACGGAGCCTCGGCGCAAGCCGATGCAAGATCGTGCGATCGTGAGTCGCGCAAAAATTGTAAGAGGCGCCAAAAAACTCCTGAGCGATAACGGTGTTGCTGACTTCAGTATGCGCAAACTCGCACTTACCTCAGGTGTCGGGCTTGGGACAATCTACGATTATTTCCCAAGCTGGACGGACATCGTTCGGGTGCTGCTTGAAGAACGGTTTGAGCTACGACGCTCTATCCTCGATGCCACGCTGAACGAGGTTTCGCGAGAAGACGGACTTGGCGTTTTTGTACCGGCCTATTTGCAGCGTCTCGCTGATCAGGGCTTCTGGCATTCATACGATCATCATTTGCGCGATGCTGCAGATGCAGACCCAGAGTTGAGAAGCTTGTTTGAGTGGCAAGAGCTCCAGATTGCCAAACGCTACGTTGCGGAAATGAGGAATGCTGGCTCGAACTGGACTGAAGCCGAACTGCTTCAGATGACGCAAATCAACATGGCTGTCTCGCAACTCATCGCGACCAAAGGAGAAGATGGCTCAAACCCGCGCCAACTTCAGATTGAGCTGGTCGCAAACATGCTGCGAGCAAACTTGAAGATGGCTTTGCGCAAACGCTCTTCGAGCAGAAGCAAACACAAAGAATAATCATAAGAAAAGGGAAAGGGAAAAATGAAAAAACGTGTAGGACTTATGACAGGCTTGGCTTGTTCTACCGTGATGTTGCCAGCAGCTGTGGTTGCTCAGAACAGTGAGCAGCCAAGAGCTGAGGACACCGATGGTGTGATCATCGTGACTGCAACTCGCCGCGCGCAAGACGTGCAGGATATTCCTGTAGCTGTGACTGCCGTCAGCCCCGTTCAGTTGGAACGGCAAGGCGTTGTAAATGTGACGCAGATTTCGCAAGTTTCAGCCAGCTTCTCGACCTCCAACGCGCAAAACACCGCAGGCACTAATGTACTGCGGATTCGCGGTGTCGGTACAACATCCAACAATATCGGGTTTGAATCGGCCGTCGGCATTTTCATTGACGGTGCCTACCAATCGCGGCCCGGCGTCGCGCTGTCCGAATTTGTCGATATTGAGCGCGTCGAAGTTTTGCGCGGCCCGCAAGGCACTTTGTTTGGCCGCAACACATCAGCAGGCGCGCTGAACATCACCACAAAACGCCCCGATCTTGATGAATTTGGCGGCTTTGCCAACGCGACCTATGCAATTTTGACCATTACAGCGTCCAAGGTGCGGTTAACGTTCCCATTGTTGAGGGCACATTGGCCGCCCGCGTAACGGGCGCCTATCGCAAGCGCGATGGTTTCGTCACCGTGGTGGATGAAACTGGCGAAATTGGTGCATCGAACGAGCTTGATCAATTCTTGGTTCGCGGTCAGCTCGGCTATGAGAATGACGCAGGGCTGAGAATTCGCCTCATCGGCGATTATTCTGAAATCAACGGCAATTGCTGTGCGCCTGTTGAATTGCTGCAATCCGGTTTGCAAACTGGCGGTGTTTTCGGCCTTGCAGGCTTGGGAGCAACCGGCGGCAATTTCCAACCGATCGTCAATGCAAGCGCATTTGACAATGGTGCAGCCGAAGAGATTTTGGATGCGCGCGTTGCATCGCAGAATTTCGTGCCGACAAATGCGCTCGATCAATGGGGCGTAACCGCAGAGGTTGAATTCCCGATCAGCGACAGCGCAGACATCATTTACATTGGTTCCTACCGGCAGTTTAACGCTGCCAGCACGTCGGATTCTGATTTCACGGCACTCGACCTGTTCAATGTCGGAACGCAGGCAGGTTCACAGCCCAATGGCACCAATATCGACACTCTGACGCAAGAATTGCGCATTCAGGGTGAGGCGTTTGGCGGATCGTTGGAATGGATGGTCGGCGGCTATTTCTCTGACGAATCGATTGATCAAATCGCGACCTCAACACTGGGCACGCAATGGGATCAGTTCATTGGCGCATTGTTGTTGCCATCAACCGGCGGCGCATTTGGCGCGGCTCCGCTGACTTTGTTCTCTGGCGGGATCAACCCTGCCGGGACAAGCTCAAGCAACCGCTTTACGCAAGACAGCACGAGCTGGTCGCTGTTTACGCATAACACTTTGGAAGTTGCGGACGGTTTGAAGCTGACCGTTGGGCTTCGGTACTCTGACGAATCCAAGGATGGCGGTTTCGACCAGGTTGATTCCACTCCGGGCGCTTGCCCGGCGATTGTGAACAATATCTTGGGTGCTCCTGCGGCTGGCGCTCCTGGCATTCCCGCCGGGTTGGTCCCGACGATTTTGATCACCGCCTGCTTCCCATTTGCCGCACCGGCTGATTTGCCGGGCGCTGCATTCTTACCGTTGCCGCGCACATTCGACACCAATTTCAGTGACGAAGAACTGATCTATACCGGCAAGGTTTCGTACGAATTTGATGCTCCGATCAACGTCTATGCCAGCTTCACACATGGCTATAAGTCGGGCGGCATCAACTTGGATGCGACGGCAGCAATCGGCGGGGGCGATCCGCGTTTCGCTTCTGAAGAAGTCGATGCCTATGAGCTTGGTTTCAAGGGACGCTTCCTTGACAATGCGGTAACGCTCAATGTCGCGGCCTTCCATGAGGAGTTCACCAACTTCCAAGTGCTTGAATTCACCGGCGCTCAATTTGAAACCTTCAACGTGCCGGTTGCTGAATCTACCGGTCTGGAGATCGAAACTGTCCTTCGGCCAGATAGCAATCTGACCATCACCGGTGGCGTCACCTACGTTGAGGCGCGTTATCCGAGTGATTGCGCGACAGCGGCGGATGCTTTGCGGGTGCAAAACCTGTGTGGCAATCCACTGACGAACGCGCCAGAATTGGTGGGAATCTTGGGGGCGAATTACACTAATGATATAGGTGATAGCCTGTCCTTCTTCCTCAATGGTCAGGTCCGTATGGAAAGCGATCGCCGTACATCGACGCAACCTTCTACTCCGCCAACGACTGCCGCTGATTTGGGCAATACGCCGCTTCTGCCGTTCGATATTCAGGATGGCAGCGTCAACGTGAACCTGCGCGCAGGTATCGGCGACATTGATGATGCGTGGGGTATTGAGCTGTGGGCGACCAACCTCACCAATAACACCACACGCGGCGTTACGTTCAGCACAACCTTGCGGTCCGGCTCTCGTTCGGCCTTCCCTCAGGAACCGCGGATGTATGGCGTCACATTGCGTGGTCAATTCTAAGGTGGCGAAGTTCTGACTCCATCTCTTCACGGAGTTATGAAACTTGGCGGGCGGTCCTTGGATCGTCCGCCATTTTCGTTTCTGGTCTAGTTGGCTTTGTCCGCTTCCCACCCCCCAGAGTCGGACGCCAGCCCGACTAAGGCTGGCGCCCACCTGCAGTCAGATCTCAGTCTTCTCGGCAAGAGTAAGAGCGTCTTCTATATCGACGCCAAGGTACCTCACGGTGTTTTCGATTTTGGAGTGACCGAGCAGTATCTGGATTGCCCGGATATTGCATGTGGCATTGTAGATGATCGAAGCTTTGGTCCGCCGCAGTGAGTGGGTGCCATACTCCTCGGGTCGCAAGCCAATTGCTTCAACCCACTCATCGACCAATCTTGCATATTGCCGAGTGCTGAGATGTCGTGAGTGGTCAACGCGGCTTGGAAACACGCAGTCCTCGACGTCACCACCTCTGAGTTCAAGCCAAGCAAAAAGGCTTGCACGGGCGTCTACCGCAATCTCGAACTGGACAGGGCGTCCTGTCTTGCGTTGCGTGATTGTCGCACGCATCCTGATTTCTGGACCGCTAACCAGATCACCGATCTTTAGCTCGAGAAGATCACAGCCTCGCAGCTTGCTATCGATCGCCAAGTCGAACAGCGCCCGGTCTCTGATGCGCTCTTCGCGATCAAAGAAGAAGCGGATCGCCCAGATCTGTTTCTGTTTGAATAGCCGCTTGGGTCCAATCTTCGCTCCAAAGTTCCAAGGCACCCTGTTCTGCGCAGTGGGATCGAAGTGTGAGTACGTCCTTGCTTTTCTTCTTGGCCGGAATGGCCTCGAAGAATGTCCGCTTTCCGGAACTAAGATCTCGTATGCTTACGTCTTAGACTGGGGCGCAAAGCGGACGGCACAGCTGTCTCAGAAGAGAATAGGGACCAATGGGCTCTAAACCTGCTTTTTCAGCTGTTCATTGATAAGTGCCGACACATCATTTGCAGCCTGCAAGACCGGCTGGTTGGCAAGATGCGCGTAGCGTGCTGTTGTTTGGACTTGGGTGTGTCCAAGAAGCTTGCCGATCATTGGCAGGCTTTGACCGTTACTCACCGCGACCGATGCGAATGTGTGGCGAAGGTCATGGATACGGGCATTCTTGAGCCCCGCACGACCCCGTAGTCGCTGCCAGAACGGCTGGAGATCCGTAAGATGGGCACCAGGGTTGCGACCAGCGATGACGAACTCGTTGTTCTCAAGTCTCTCAATGGACTGCAGGACGTCGAGTGCCGCTGATCCAAGATGAACGACTTTCGCCCCAGTCTTAGAGTCCGGTAAGCGTAAGGCATGCTCTGCCATATCCATGTGCTCCCACCGAAGCGTCAAGATTTCGCCTAGCCGACAGCCTGTGAAGAGCAAAAGGCGGACGGCGGCAATCGCTGACGGCAGCTCGATCCGCTCCTCCTCCATCTCGCCGAGCACGCGCCCGATGGCTTGAAGCTCGGCAGCCGAGAAGTAGCGTTCTCGTTTCTTCTCTGGATACTTCTTGATGTGCTTTCGTGGGTTGGTGCCGTCGGGGCGGAGGCCCCAGAGCTCTGCTAGATTGAACATCTTTGAGATGATCTCAATGTTCCGGTTGGCCTGGTAGGGGCGGTGACGCCAGTCATGGTGGTACTTGGCGATATCGGCGCGGGTCACGTCGATCACTCTAAGGTGGCCAATCGCTGGCAGGATGAAGAGTTCAAGGTTGCGTCGGTACTCTTTCGCCGTGCTTGATTTCAAATGGACCGCGATGTGTTCTTCATCGAAGCGCTTGGCGAGCTCATTGACGGTTACCGCCTCTCTTCGTTCGCGTTTCTCGAGCTGCGGATCCACATCACGCCTGATTTTGACAAGCGCCTCGAGCGCCAGTCCACGAGCTTGATCTGGTGTGATCGCACCGAACCTTCCTAAGCTCAGCCGTCGAGATGTTTTCCCGAAACGATACTGCAAGACAAACTGCTTGCGGCCTGTCGGAAACACACGGATACCTAAACCTGACAACTCCGTGTCCCAGACGAAATAGTCTTTCTCGGTTGGTTCTAGAGCTTCGATTTGCCGCTTCGTGAGTTTTGCCAATTTGACCTCCTGTTACCAGTACCGGTTTGGAGGCTCGATCCGGAAGCAAATAGGAAGCAGGCGGGAGCGAACCGTAGCGAAACCGTGCGTAGACACACAGTCGCAAGTTGTGCGCACAGTCAACGTAACACGCTGAAAATAAGAGATTAAGAGTAGGTTTGTGCGTTCAAACGTAGACCAAGGGGATAGCCCTCATAACCTGAAGGTCGTAGGTTCAAATCCTACTCCCGCAACCAGCATTGCATTGAATATATTTAAAACGGCCTCGCTCTCACCAGCGGGGCCTTTTTGCGTTTGAAGTGGAAGCAAAGCGGCGGCACGTCTCTGCCGAGACCGACTAACCTATCGAGGCACAGTTGTTGAGTTTCTCATTTGCGCCCGAACAGTGGTCGTCGAGAACACGGGTTTTAGTTGCCAATAGAAGCCTTCCCAAACGCAAAGCTGGGAATAGCTGGCTGGTTCTGATCAAGGGGGAGCGAATGCATCCGCGCACGCTCAGCTCTCGTCTTCGTCTATCTTGAGGGGAAGGGATTGAACCATCAAACTTTCTCAAAGGGCACGGGCGTCAAGAAGAAAACCTGCTTCGATCAAACTCCGACGGGGGCACAGTTGGCTCTCCGGACCGAACCACTTCGAAGCACAAAGGCGATCGATTTCAATATATCCCATGACCTTTGGGTCGATCCCACTTTGCGCGCCATGGACCCGCCTGTCTTCTCAGTTGACGTTGCGAGCGTCACCTTATGGGAGTGCTATTGTGTTGGCCGCCAAAGCAGAAACGGTGACATCGGTGTCGCCTATTGGCAGCGCTGGCCAGTACCAAACCAGCGCAGATAAGCCCAGCCAAGTTGTGAGCATTAGCAAATATGGCCAGCGTTTCGGCCAAAGTCTGGCCACCAGCAGTGTCGCTGCCGCTGTGCCGCCTAAAGCGAGTAAAGCCGCACTTGCTGCGACAGGGCCATATCCGGTCAGTGAAGTTTGGATTGCAATGTTGGCCCATTGCGCAGGCAAAAGGACAAGGAGCCACTCTGGCAGCATTTCCGGCTCGACCGACGCTGTAATCAGAATGGCGGCTTCACCCGCGACGACAAATAGGGCGATCAACCATCCTCTATCCGATGCGCTGCGGGCGAATAGCGCACCCCGTGCCGCGAAGCTGATGCTGGCGACGGTGAAGACAAAGGCAGTTGATATCGGGTTCAGTAAGGGTGCCATGCCTAGCGCACGCGCGAAGACAATTAGGCAGGCTCCATTAAGCAAAGCCAAAACGAGCCCGAGCCATAGACGACCGTCAGCAGCGGCTGCAATCATGCCCACACCCATCAGGCCCAATGCCAACACCGGGCCACCGACAGTGGCTAAAGGAGGCGGAGATGGCGTGTCCATCACCATCAGCATAGTTACAGCCGGTATCACGGCACCAACCAGCGCCGCGGTCAGCCAAGCCAGACGCTGCGAGACAATAGGCTGAGCGTGGTTTGGAAATTTCATGAAGCACACACTGAATGAAGCGCCTCACGATGTCGAATTGTGTTGTCGACCCTTTGTGGCAAGGCAGATACGAATCCCGGCCCAAAGAGCAATTGCCACGACCACAACTAAACCGAATTTACGCATCGCATGACCAGAACTGTTCACCGGCGAAGAGCTTTTGGCACTAAGGTGCGTGATGAAGGATCACAAAGCTGTTTATGATGAGCATCATCTGATTTTAGCCCACCAGCAATCCGTTTCTAACACTAGCCATGTTTCGCCGGCTTACAGGGACCGCCGAACCGTCGGACATTTGCAATTCACCGGTCCCTGCGCTTTGGCGGGTCAGCGCTTTTACGAAGCTGACATTGACGATGTGCGAGCGATGCACGCGAACAAAACTATCGGATAATTCGCGCTCCAAAGCAGCAAGGCTAGTGTTATACAGCGCGCTCCGCCCACTCATCAGGAACACTTCGACATAGTCACCTGCGCCGCTAAAGCGGATGACTTCACCGGCATCGATAAACTCAATCCTACCGTTGCTCGTCAGTTCGATCCGGTTGGGTGTCTCAGGCTCCGGCTGCGCAACCAGACCACCACTTCGGGCCTGCTTCAACAAGAGCCACAGCAGGCCAGCGGCGATGATCAAATACAGCACCGTGTCGAGGAAAAACCCAGCCAACCACAAGATCCCTGCGGTCAACACCGCGCTGGCTATTGCAACCCACCCACCGCTTCGGTTGCCTTGGAAATAGGCTACCAATCCTGCTACGCCAGCGGCCAAAGAGGCGGCGACGAACACATACCCGGTTTTCAAATCAAAGCCGGACACAAAGGCGCCGATCAACACCATAATAGCCAGCAAAGCGCCCAATGCCAGCATGCGTCTTTTGGCATAGGGCCCGAACAAAGTTAGCAAGACATACGCGACAAAGCTGAGCCCCACACACATTGCGAAAGCCAAGATTAGCGTCAGTCGCAAGTCGTGCAGAGGATAGGGGTACGGCATAATATCGCGCGTCGCCTCCGCCGCGAGCTGCAATGCGGCGGCAAGCGCAAGAGCTGTGATTAGCGCAGAAGCCTGTCGGTCATTGCCGCGTAGGGACCTCACTGCGAAAAACACAAAGGCGGCGACAAACAGGCCGAAGACGATCAGCGCAAACCACGTGGCTGGGCCTGGCTGACGGGGATCGCGATATGGTGCGAGCACGATATTATGGATTGGCGAATTGAGCGTGATCTCCCCGTTCATTGAGGACATGCGCATCACAAGGCGGTTTTCGCCCGCCCGCAACGTCCCTTCTGGCACGAAGAACACTGCATCCATGTCGCCGGGTTCTTCGCTGAGCTGAGTGGAACCGGGCCTCCCGTTGCTGCCGATTGTTACGCCGTTGAGGATGGCGTCGCTGGATGCCTTTGCGCTTAGGAATAGTCCGAGTGGTTTGTCACCTTTGAGCAAGTTCGGCGCTGGCTGGAATAGAAATTCGACCCATAACATCTCATCTTGCGGATCGACTTGGTAAAACAGCATCGACTGGCACTCAGCATGCGCAAAGTCTGGTGGCGCTGCTGAGCCGAGTTCCGCATCGCAAACGCGAACCGGATGGTCGATGAAACTCTGATGCTCCTGCGCCAGAGCGGTGGCTGGCAACATCAAGAATGACAGCAAGAGGACAGCAAGGCGTAGCACTGAAATTCTTATAGCTGCCGATGAACGGGAAGTCCTCCCATTCACCGATCAGAACCCCCCGCTAACAGATCGCGCTCTGTTCAAAGCCCGGAAATCCGGCAGTTTGAGAGCCAAGACAAATCACACCAATCGGGGAACATCGAATGAAAAAGCCTGCTTTAATTGCTGCATTGGCGCTCGCAATTGTCGCTCCCGCTCTGACGCCAGCTGCTGCGCATGCTGCTCCGAATGAGGAGGCAATCATATTTGAGACGCGCACTGGTGAAACAGTGGAGGCATATAGCGGAACGTTGCGCGTGCCTGTGAACCGCGCGGATCCGAGCAGTGGAATGACTGAGCTCGCCTATGTACGCTTTCCCGCGACGACCCAATCACCAGGCAATCCGATAGTCTATCTATCCGGCGGCCCCGGCGGCTCTGGCATTGGTACGGCCAAAGGGCCGCGCTTCCCATTGTTCATGGCGATGCGTCAGCACGGCGATGTCATTGCATTTGACCAACGCGGCACTGGGCAGTCGGAGCAACCGGCACGTTGCACATCGAGCGTCACGATTGGCGAGATGGAGCTTATCAGCGATGCCGATCATGCCGCGCGCTACCGGCAAGCGGTTCGAGAGTGCGCTGCTTTTTGGAGTGAGCAAGGCGTTGATCTGCGCGGTTTTACAACGGCTGAAAGTGCACAGGACCTATCCGATCTGCGCAAACATCTTGGCGCTGAAAAAGTGTCACTGTGGTCGATCTCGTACGGCAGCCATTTGGCGCTGGCGGCGCTTGCGGCGATTCCAGACGAATTGGACCGCGTGATCATGGCGGCGACCGAAGGTTTGGACCAAACGGTAAAGTTGCCGGTTCGGACGTTGGGCTATTTTGAGCGTTTGCAGGCGGCCGTTGATACGCAGCCCGAAGCGGCACGGCTCTATCCCGACATTGTCGGCCTGATGGAGCGTGTTCATGCCAAACTCGATGCCGAGCCGATGACTGTGACGGTCCCAACTCGTGATAGGGGCAGGTACGACATTCTCCTGCAAAGGCATCATTTGCAGCAATTTGCCGGTGGGATGATCTCTGACCCGCAATTCGCCGCAGTAATGCTGATGATGTATCGCCAGCTTGATGAAGGCGATCCCACTTTGGTCACATTTGTTTTGCAGCGGTTCTGGACCCCTAACCAGCCAATCAGCTTTTCTGCCATGTCACTGGCCATGGACCGCGCTTCGGGTATCACTCCTGCCCGTCTAGAGGCGTTTGAGCAGCAAGCCGCGTCTTCGCCAATCGGAGAGTATATGAACTTTCCTATGCCGCAGATCACTGGCGAGTTGGAAGACGTCGATCTCGGCGCAGGTTTCCGTGACGGGCCGTTCGGCGATACACCAGTGCTTATGCTGACAGGTACACTGGATGGACGCACCTACCCTGAAGGGCATGCCGAAGCGACCGGAGGTCTGAGCAACGTTCAACAAATCATCGTCGAAAACGCTGGCCACAATCTGTTCATGACTTCACCGCAAGTCGGCGAAGCGATGCACACCTTCATGCGCGGTGAAGAGGCGCAGTCAGATCGAATTGTGACTGAGGCACCGGACTTTGCGACGCTTCCCGATATGGGCGGATAGGTTACGAAGGCACAGCTCGGATGATCGATGACCTCGTGTTCTGCAATCGCTTGGCTGTTGCCCGTGTGCGAAGCGAACTGCGATTTGCCTACGCGGCTGCGCTGTTCTGGGCAATTTAACTCTCAGTGGCAGGCTCGATCTGCGCCCGATTCCAGAGATCAAGTGCGGCCACTTTATACCCTTCGGCGAGGGCGGGGCTCAGTTAGCTAGGGAAAACATATATATAGTGTCTAACTGAGTGAGCAGTCACCTAGGCTGAGCGGATGCGGTCTAGAAAGGATTTGACCTGATCGTTCAGGGTCGCCGCTTGGCCTTCCAGCTCGGTGGAACTGGTGAGCACTTGTTTGGCCGCAGCGCCAGTGGAGAGCGATAGTTCTCGTACATCGTTGATATTGCCAGCGACTTTGTCTGTTCCCTGTGCGGCCATATCGATATTGCGGGCCAAATCCTGACCAGCGATCGATTGCTGATCAACCGCGGTTGCGATGGCGGTCGCGGTGCTTTCGAGGTCTTTCACTTGGCTTGCAATAGAGCGCAAAGCGGTGACGCTGGCTCCGGTGGAGTCCTGCATGGTGCGGATCTGTTCGGCGACCTCTTCTGTCGCGCGACTGGTACGCATGGCCAATTCCTTGACCTCACTTGCCACAACTGCAAACCCGCGACCCGCTTCGCCGCCGCGCGCCGCTTCGATTGAGGCGTTAAGCGCGAGAAGGTTGGTGCGTTGTGCGATGGTTTGGATCAGCTCGACAATCTGACCAACCTGCTCTGCGGAGGAGGATAGGGCGGAGATCGTCACATCCGCTTCTTCGGTGGCATCATTCGCTAATCGGGCGAGTTCGCTGGACGACGTCGCCTGCCGGCTAATTTCGCCGATAGACAGAGCAAATTCGTCGCTTGCCGCAGCGGCTGCGGTGGCGCCGATATTGGCCTCTTCGATGAATTGCGCGAGATCGTTGGTCCGCCCGCTCGCATCTTCTGCCGTAGTCGCCATTGTGGTGGCCGTATGGCCCAATTCAGCGGATGCCGAGGCGACCTTTTCAACCACTTCGCCAACAGTGCGTTCGAATTGCCATGCGACTTCGTCGAGCAGCTTGGATTTGCGCTCATCGGCTTGCTCGCGTTCAAGGTCGCGTTCAGCCTGAAGGCGGATCGTTTCCTCAGCGTGGTCGGCGCGTTCGCGTGCCCATACTTCAAGCTGTCGGTGGGAGCGCTTGAAAAGACCGAGCGCGCGTAACATTGCCCCGATCTCATCCTTGCGATCGTGTCCAGCAATGGCAAACTCAACATCACCGCGCGCAAGCCGTGTCATTCCGTCGGTGACTTCTTCAATTTTGCGAGAGAAATCATGGGAGAGGTAGCGCATGCCCAAATAGAGGACGCCTGTGGCGAGCACCGCCAAGGCGATCAAGATCATGATCAGAAAGCTGAAATAGGTGATCCCGGCATGCTTTGTATTCTCGCGCTCTGCGGCAAGTGTATCAGCCAATGCGCGGGTTGCCGCGACGGTGCTTTCACCGCGCTCGGCAAGACGTTGGCCAAGCGTAGAGACACGCTCTGGATCGGCATTTTGTGACTGTGCAGTGGTAACAGCGATGAACGCGGAATTGTATGTGGCCAATTCGGATCGCATGCGTCGAACCATGGGTAGAATGTCTGGCAGCGCGTCTGTGACGATGGTCTCCACGGCATCAATGCGTGCTTGTGCCGCTTCAAAACCGCTCTGCCGGCGTTCGAGAATGATGTCTTCGCCGACGAACAAGAAACGGGCTGAATTGTAGCGGAGATCACCGGCAATGCTACGCAGTTCGACCGCTTCATAGACCGCATCGTTCAATCTTTCAGCCGCTGAATAGCGCAGCCACAATTCGCCAAGGCCAAGGCCCAAGACCAGCGACATAGCGAAGCCGATACCAAAGAAAGTGCCAAAAACTGCGTTGACTTTGCCACGCAGACTCAGGTTGCGGAACCACTGAAAGCGCTCGAGAAAGCTTCTTTTTGAGGCGAGCTGACCGTCTTCGTCGGTGGTAATGCCGGCGTCGGTACTTGCTTCTGGATCATTCTCAGCAGAAGGGCGGGACACTGCCGCTTCACTAGTCTGTTCGTGAAGCGTCATCATGTTCATTATTGTGCCCACCAAACGAAAAACTGGCCGCAAAGTGGCCCGGATCGCGGCTCTCCTCGTTGATTGAGAATAGGCGCGCGTTAAGCAAAGGTGTGAAGGAAAATCCTTAACAAACCCTTTTTTGCACGGGGGCTATTCCGCTCAAAAAGTGATCTTTGGAGTTAACCCTGACGCACTTTTTCAAGGAACGTGTTCACCTGACTTTTCAAAGTCGATGCCTGATCTTCAAGCGCGGATGAACTTGCCAGCACTTGGCTAGCGGCGGCACCGGTTGAAACCGATAATTCGTGCACTTCGGTAATGTGGCCAGCGACTTGATGCGTGCCGCGTGCGGCCAAGTCGATACTGTGCGCCAAATCCTGACCAGCGACCGATTGCTGATCGACTGCAGTGGCAATTGAGATCGCGGTCGTTTCCAATTGCTGAACCTCAGTTGCGATCGAGCGTAGCGCGGTGACGCTTGCACCGGTTGTGTCCTGCATGGTGCGGATTTGCTCTGCTACACGCTCTGTTGCGCGGCTGGTTTGCATTGCGAGCTCTTTAACTTCGCTTGCCACGACGGCAAAGCCGCGCCCGGCCTCTCCACCGCGCGCCGCTTCAATTGAGGCGTTGAGCGCGAGCAGATTGGTACGTTGAGCGATGGTTTGGATCAGTTCGACCACTTCGCCCACTTGGCTGGCGGAATCTGACAATGCTGCCATTGTCGTATCGGCCTCATTTGCGCTGTTGGTCGCTTTGCGGGCAAGTTCAGCCGAAGAGGCTGCTTGTCGGCTAATCTCGCCAATCGACATGGCGAATTCATCCGAGGCCGCTGCCGCGGCGGTTGCGCCTGCATTGGCATCTTCCATGGATATGGCGACATCCGATGTTTTGTTCGACGCCTGATCAGCCGAGGATGCCATCATGGTTGCTGTGGATTGCAGCTGGCTCGACGCGGCTGCGACGCCGCTGACCACATCGCCAACGGTGCGTTCAAATCGATCCGCAATCTCGCGCAAGGTATCCTCACGTTCGTGCTGGGCTTCTTCCAATTGCTCTTTCAATTGCGTTTGGAGTTCGAGTTCATTCTTAACGGCTTCAGCTCGTGCCTGATGCCTCAGCATAATCTTGACACCGGATTGTCGTATCTTCTCTGACACCAAAGCCAGCTGGCCATACTGGTCAGTGCGGGTGGTGTGCGGCACGACAACGTCAACGTCACCGTCTGCGATCCTCTCCAGACAGTCGATCAACTGTCCCGAGGCACCAATAACGTCGCTCTTGATCGCGCGGAAAAGCGCTATGCTAACAATCAGGCTCGCTACGACTGTAATGGCAATTGCCGTACGCAGCATGTTGATACGGTCAGTGACAGCCGCAAGTTCGACGCTGCCGGTGCTGTTGATTGCGGTAGAAATGGAACCAAGACCGAAAAATGCAATACAACCGGTTGCTGTGGCAATTGCGAGCGGGAGCACAACGGTCATCGCTACTTTTTGGCTCGTGCTGCGCTCGCGATACCATTGAGAGAACGGGTCAACACGTTCGTCATATCGCAGCGCGTCGGCGGATGGCTCCACGTTTACTGAGCTCGTGTCCAGATCGTCTGTGTCCGAAAATTTAATAGCAGCTGGCGCGTTCATGCCGCTTGCTCCCCTGTTAAGCTATGGTCGGATGAATTTTGCGCTGTGATCAGCGCGCTAATCTCGCTTGCGGGCATGGCTTTGTAATACAGCCAACCCTGAATTTGGTCGCACCCGGCAAGGCGGACCATTTCGGCTTGTTCTTCAGTCTCAACGCCTTCGGCGGTGACGCCCATTTCCAATGCACGGGCTAGTGCGACGCTGGATAGCATCATGGCGCGGCTGCCGTCATCTTGACCGGCTTCGACTACGAGGCTGCGGTCGAGTTTGAGTTTTTCAAAACGGAATTGGCGCAAGAACCCAATCGAAGCGTAGCCGGTGCCAAAGTCGTCCAGCGATATGCGTACACCAAATTCGCGGATTACGTTCAAGGCGCGCTCTGCAACCACTGGATCAAGCACGAGGCACGTCTCTGTCACTTCCAACTCAAGCCGATGCGCGGGAAAGCCAGTTTCTTCGAGGATTTCGCCCAGCTTGATTGGGAATTCTGGGTTGCGCAGCTGTGCCGCGGAAATGTTGACCGACAATGTGATGCCGTCCCATTGACCGGCCTGACGCACGGATTCCCGGAGCACCCACAAGCCGATAGGATTGATCAAGCCCGATTGCTCAGCCACCGGAATGAAGACATTGGGGCCGATTTTGGGTCCATTTTGACGGTCCCATCGCAGCAGCGCTTCGACAGCGACGATTTTACCCTGCCGTGCATCAACTAATGGCTGATAGGCGATGGCGAACTCGCCTTGTATCAATCCGTTGCGCAGATCATCTTCCAATTCGCGTACGGCCTCGCGGCGTTGGTCGAATGTTTCATTGAACCAAGTGCAGCGCATTTTGCCGCCGCGCTTGGACATATACATCGCGACATCCGAACGCCGGAGCATTTCAGAGGACGGGACGCGGTTTTCTGCGGTGCTGCGAGCCAATCCGATGCTGGCACCGACGGTCATTGCCCGATCGCCGACATCAATGGGCGTTCTTAGCCGGTCGAGGAGTGAACGGGACAGCCCTTCGAGGATTGTGCCTGCAACGCGGCCATGCATGAACACCGCAAATTCGTCTCCGCCCAAGCGGTAGCAGGTCGCTTCCTTACCGAAGACTTCTTGCAATATCTGTGCGCATTGCTGGATCAACTGATCGCCAACTGTGTGGCCATAATGATCGTTGATCTGTTTGAAGCTGTCGAGATCGATCAGCGCAATCGCGATTTCATCATCGGTTTGCGAATGCAGATCCATGTCTTTGCGCAAAGCGCGGCGATTGGGCAACTGGCTCAGCGTATCTGTCTGGTTCAAGCTTTCCAGCTCACGGATGCTGGCGATGCCGTTTCGGCTCAAAAAGAATATCGTCGCAGCATAGATCAATGCGCCTGCGATCAGCAACGCCATGGGAGAAGCAAACGCGAGCGTGTTGCTAGCCGAAATGACCCAAGCAACCCCTGCGAAAATAACTGTGAGTGTGACAAGTGGTGCGAGCACTAGCCATGTTGCCGTCAGACGTAGAGGTTTTCTGAATTCGGGCACTACGGTTCCTTTTATCGCGCGCAGGCACGGGCTTTTGACCTTCGACTTTCCTAAAGAACAATGGCTAACGTTTGGTAAAAGCTCAGAGCTTTCCCCTAGGTGCTGCGCTTCTCAAATCCAGTAACTCGCCACGTAGCAGCGGGCCGTGTTAAGCGGCGCGACTCTCATTCTGGAAAATGCTAATACGCTTTTCTGAAGGGACGAGTTCTTTGGTGTGGCCAATCGCTGTTTCACCTGCGCCCAGCATCAGGAAACCGTCATGCGCCATTGCGCCCGCCAGCCGCTGAAACGCGGATGCGCGTTTCTCTCGATCAAAATAGAGCAGGACATTGCGGCACAGAATCAGGTCAAACTTCTGGCGTCCCGGGGGCTGAGTTAAGATGTTGTGTTGTTGGAAGCGGGTGATGGATCGGACATGATCACGGATCTGCCAACCATCGGGTGTTTCATCAAAGTGGCGCAGCATCTGTGCAACGCCAAGCCCGCGCTGAACTTCAAATTGACTGTATAGACCATTACGCGCGGCGCGGATTGCGCGGTGTGATACATCAGTGCCCAGAATATCGATGGTCCAACCGCGCCATTTGTCCTTCTGATCCTCGAACAGCATGGCGAGCGAGTGGACTTCTTGGCCCGTAGAGCATCCAGCACACCAGATCGAAATCCGCCTAGTGTGAGCCCGGCGTTCAGCCAATGCAGGCAGGATGTCCTCAGGGATCTGATCGAAGGTTGGTTTGTCGCGGAAAAAATAGGTCTCGTTGTTCAACAAGGCTTCGACGACGTCGATTGAGAGGTCCTGATCGCCAGCTCTGCGGCTAGGCGCATCGAGCATACAGACGAGTTGGTCGATATTGCTGATGCCATTTTCGCGAAAGACACCAGACAGTGCGCTGGCAACGCGCCAGCGACGACTTTCTGTGAGTTGTTGGCCCGTATGCGCGGTCAGTAGGTCCGCGATAATCTGGTGGGAGGCTTCGCTGACTTCCATATCGAGATCAGGCCGCTGAATCAGCGGAAGCGGATGCGCCAGCAAAGTTCTCCATCAGTGCCGAAGCCAAGTCAGCGGGAGAGGCGACGAAACTGGTCAAGCCAGCTTTTGCCACGGCGCCCGGCATGCCCCACACTGCACTTGTATCGGCATCTTGAGCCCAAACCGAACCGCCTGCAGCGGCAAGCAATTTAGCGCCTTCAACGCCGTCGCGGCCCATGCCGGACAGAATCACGGCGAGCGCGCGCCCTTCGCAAACATCGGCGACGCTGGCGAGCATCGGGTCAACCGACGGCAGGCAGCCACTCGCAACGGGTTCTGCAAGCACTTTGGTGATTAGGCGGTCGCCCATTCGGCGCAGGACCATATGGCCATGCCCGGTCGCAATTGCGATTTCGCCTTTGCAAATCTCTGTGCCTTCATCCGCAATGTGCGTGACACGGCCACTGGCAGTCTCAATTTGCCGGGCAAAGACCGGGATGAATGAGCTGGGCAGATGTTGAGTTATCAAGATCGGCAGATCAAACGCCGGCGTCAATGCGCGCAGCATGACATTGATACCGTGGATGCCGCCGGTCGATGCGCCGATAGCCAAGACCTGAGGCCGCTTAGCCCGGTACTGTATTTGCGGGCTAGCGGTGGCGCCTTTCGCCTTGCGATCTGCGCCTTTTGCATCGCCTTCGCTTGATCCAAGTGCGCGAATTTTTGCCAACAATTGGCTGCGATATTTTTCGTTAAACCCGCCGGGACGCGGCTTGAGCATCGTGTCCGCTGCGCCTTGTGAAAGCGCTTTCACAGTGGCCTCTGCGCCATCTTCCGTGAGCGAAGAGACGACCATGACCTGTGTCTGTGGAGCGGCTTTCAGGATGGAGGGTAAGGCTTCGAGTCCGCCCATTCCCGGCATTTCCAGGTCAAGCAGGATAACATCGATCGGTTCTCTAAGCGTCCCGTTTTCTTTGCCAATCGCCTCAAGCTGAGCAATTCCGCGTTCTGCGCTGCTCGCAGTGCCAGCGACCACCATGCTGGGGTCGCTTTCGACCATGCGTTTGAAAATCGTGCGCACAGTCAGCGAGTCATCGATCAGCATAACCTGAATCGCATCAGCTAACTTAGCGGGCTTCTTGTCCACACTTGCTGGTGCCGATCTCAACAATCGGGACGGTGATGATGTCGGCGCGTTCACGCGAAGCCAACCAACTGCAACTTGATTTGGAGTGTTTCGTGATCGAACGGTTTCATCACGTATTCGTCTGCGCCGGCACTGATGGCTTCGCGGATATGCGCAACGTCATTTTCTGTGGTGCAGAACACGACCTTGGGTTTGTCACCGTCGGGTCGTTTTCGCAGCTGTGTGATGAATTCGATGCCGGTCATAACCGGCATGTTCCAATCGAGCAGAACCACATCAGGCATATGCGCGGCACAGGCCTCAAGTCCCAATTGGCCGTTTTCTGCCTCGTTTACCGAAAAGCCGAGTGTTTCGAGGATATGCCGCGATACCTTGCGGATCACTCGGGAATCATCGACGATTAGGCACGTTTTCATTGCGGATCCTTTGAGTCTAGTTCTTTGATCCAGTGCGACCTGACAATCAGAACCCGATTGGCTTAGGGTCAGAAGGTAAGTTTTCGATTAAGCCGCAGTATCGAGTGTTTCCGGACCCGCGATCAGCGCAGCAAGGTCGATCCGCAAAGCGGGACCGATGCGCGTTTCGATCATGCCGGTCGCAACCCGCGACCACTCGGGACCAAATCCGCCGGGAACTGTGTCTGTATCGCCCATCGCAACCGTGATCTCTTCGATGGAGTCGATCCGAAGTGCATAAGAATATCCAGCGACTTCGACCACAATCGCTCTGTGGTCGCATTCCCACGCGGCCGGATCAAAGCCCATCGCACAGCGGCAATCTATGACTGTTAGTGCTTGACTGCGCATGGCAGTGATCCCTGCGATAAAGGCAGGCGCACGCGGTACAGGCGTAATCGCACCGATCTCAATCACGGATTGGACATCATGCGCGCTAAATGCGCAGCGACGTCCGGCGATCTGAGCCATGACTAACAGGTCTTCCATCACCCTCTCCCTCCAACAGCTCGCGCGTTGCGCAATGCATCGATCAAGCCTTCGCGATCATAACGATAGATTGTGTCGGCATTTTTGCCCGCATCCGGTACATCGCGCAGACGGATAACAGGCGTGTCAAAACCTATATCGAGCGCCAGTGCGGCCTCATATTCATCGTCAAACCAGATCGCGACGTCCTCTTGCTCATCGCTGTCATCGGCGATGGCATATCCAGCTGTGGCGACCAGCGGACCAAGGATCGTGCGGGCCCAATCGGTGTCGGGTAGGCGGCAAACGGGCTTGGCCGCTGCAGTGGAAGCTTCGCCAAACCGGGCGAACACTGCGTGCCCATCCATCAGGGCAACCGTTTCCCCTTCGACCAGCGTGATCGCTTCGACCAGAGGATCATCTCCAGCCGGTTTGAGGTCTTCGGTCAGCAGAGCCGCATCATCAATCGCGTGCACAGCATAGAGCACTTCGCACGCACCGTCGGTCAGGCGCAGCAGGCGCACTTTGTCGGTTGTGACAGGGCCATCGGGTAAGCCAATCAGCGGTAGGATAACCCCATCGATCACAGCGCGTGGAGCGTCGCCTGATAGGTCGATGGCCGAAGGCAGAGCGGTCTCGATGCGCTGCACCAATTCTAGCCTGATCGCACGGCGACGGCCAAACAGGTCGGTGAAGAGCATCGCGCGGCAAGTGTCCTGCGCTTTTTCCTTCTGCTCGTCCTGAGCCGCCTTCAGCACGCGGCCACGGGCATCCGAAACAAGTTCATACTGACCGGCAATATTGGTCACATCCAATAACAACACAGGCTGGCCATCGTCGAGCAGGGTTGAGCCTGCATAGAGGCCGTTTTTCATAACAGCAGGCGACAGCGGCTTGACCACCAGATCACCGTGCGAATGGATACCGTCCACGGCCAGCGCGAACAGGTCGCCGCTCGCCAGACGGAGCATCACCATTGTGTGCTGACCCTCATCAATCTTGTCATCGGGTAGAGTGAGCACGTCGGTCAGCATCAGGCATGGCACACGCGCGCCGCGAAAGGTGACAAGTGCGGTCTCACCAACGCGGGTGAAATCGAGCGCTTTAGAAGAGGCGTGAATGATCTCTTCAACATAGCTTTGCGGGATAGCAAAACGCTGCTGTGAACATTCGACAGTCAGGCCAGCGATAATCGACAAAGTGAGCGGGATTTGCAGGGTAAACAGCGTGCCAACACCCAACGTGCTGGACACTTTGATGCTGCCGCCGACCTTTTCAATATTCTCGCGAACCACATCAAGGCCGACGCCACGACCAGAGACATTGCTGACCTGATCGGCAGTTGAAAAGCCGGGTTCAAAGATCAGTTGTAAGATTTTCTCGCGTGTCATCCCAGCGCGGTCGGCGGGCGCAACAAGTCCGGTCGCAACAGCTTTGTCTGCGATCCGGTCCACATCAAGGCCTCCACCATCATCGCTGACGACGATGGAGATTGTGTTGCCGGATTGGCGCGCGGCAATAGACAGCATGCCGATTTCGCGCTTGCCATTGGCCAATCTGTCGCTGGGCTTTTCAATTCCGTGATCGATCGCATTGCGGATGATATGCGTCATCGGATCGCGTATCATCTCGATCATTTCACGGTCGAGTTCAACGTCGCCGCCTTCCAGATCGATCATCACCTGTTTGCCAAGTTCTGAGGAAAGATCTCGGGCGAGGCGGGGGAGGGCGCTGAAGAGGGTCTCGATGCGCTGCATCCGCATCCGGGTGATCGCATCACGCACATCGGCAAGTATCGTGGTCAGCCGCTCAAATGGGCCGTCAATTGTAGGCTGAGTGCCAGCCTGACGCAGGCGATGTGCCAGATCGTTGCGAGCCAACACCATGTCGGACACACCGCTCATCACCCGGTCAAGCAGGTCGACGGGCAGGCGGATGGAACGTTGCGTTACGGGCGCTTCGACTTTCTTGGGTTCAGACAGGTCAGATTGACCGTCCTCGCTGTCATCCAACAGAGCACTTGCCGGTTCGTGCACAGGGGTCTGCTCAGTCGGCGGGTTTGGCGCAGGTTCGATGGGATGTCCGTCTTCGTTAAGAGCTGCGATCAGATCGTCGTCGTCACCATCGCCCAGCTCTTCACCTGCTTCGATGGAGTTTACCATCAACACAATTCGGTCGATGACCGCCAACACGGCCGTCACCAGTGCAGCGTCGGGATCACGCTTGCCGCTGCGGCAATCGGCCAGCGCGTCTTCGGCAGCATGGCTAAGTGCAGCCAATCGAGGAAAGTCGAAGAAGCCGCAATTGCCTTTAACCGTGTGAACAAAGCGGAAGATGGTATCGAGGCGCGCGCGATCCGTCGGATCAGCTTCCCAAGCGATAATCTCGCCCTCGCTGGCCTCCAACATCTCCCGTGTTTCTGCGACGAAATCCGCCAGCAGGTCATCCATGACGCTTATGCCCCTTTTTCAATCAGGGACAGCTATGAAGCGGGATGGTTAACGAAAGCCTAGCGCGCGCTCGAAAGGTTCCTGAACAACTGCGCGCGAAGGGTTAAATTCGATCAGGCGCTTTGCGGGTCAAAACCCACCACACAAGTACCAATCCGGTCACCGCTCCAAACAGATTTGCGGCCAGTTCTGCAGTATAAATCGCCTCTGACCCCCAACTTGCGAGTAGCACCCAGGCAACAGGCAGCATCACGAGAAACACTCGAGCCACAGACTGGGTCAGTGCGAATGACGCGCGATCAACGGCGTTCATGATGCCATTGGCAACGATCAAGATACCGAATCCGGCATAGCCCCATGCCGCAATGTTGAGATAGAGGGCGAATTCATCAACAACATCGGGGTCTTCAGTGAAAAGAAACGCGAACCACTCGCCTGCGGCCACCATAGCGATGGCAATACCTAAGCCCCAGAATACGCAAAAGCCAAAGGCATAAAGTGAAGCTTGCCGGGCGCGACCATACTCCTTTGCGCCCCAATTCTGCCCCACAATTGCTCCGATTGACCCCGATAGTGCGAGCAGGGGGACAGTGGCAAAACTCTGCAACCGACCTGCTGCACCAAATCCAGCGACGGCTGCTTCGCCGTCGAGCGCGATGAGCGCAGTCAGGATTGATAGACCAATCGGGTTGATGGCGTTGGATAGCGCCGCTGGCCCAGCGACGCGCAATATCGCCGAAACCTGATCCCATAGGCGACCATCCTTGATGAGGGATAGATCGAACGGAATGTCCGAACCGCGCATCAACCACCACGCCATCGCGGTACCACATCCCCATCCAATGATCGTCGCGTAAGCCGCGCCGACAATGCCGTATCCCTCAAATCCGAACGCGCCTGTGATCAGAATGGGATCCAGGACCCAATTGGCCGCTGCGTAAGTGATGGAAACAGTGCTTGTCTTACGCGCCTCCCCCTGTCCGCGCAGAACTCCATTAAAACCCATGATCCCAAAGATCAGCGGGAACCCGAGCGCAAATGGCTGCATGTAGGTGCGGATCAGCGGCAGCAGATTTTCGGGCGCATTCATCAATCGGAACAGCGGATCATTCAGAGCAAACAGCCCCAATCCCAAGACCACACCGGTTACAATCCCGAACACTATGCCAAAATTGGCACGCCGTGCTGCGCGCGCCTCGTCCCCTTCGCCAAGGGCTCGAGCGACCACCGAATTGATGCCCACCATCACGCCCACGCCCAGCGATGTCAGAGCAACCGAGATGGGAAAGATAAACGAAATCGCAGCCAAGGCATCGCTGCCCAGTTGGCCGATGAAATAGGCGTCGACCAATCCAATCGACATGATCGCCGCGACACCGATGATCGCAGGCAGGGTCTGACCGATCAAATGACCCGTTATTGGTCCGCTAGTGAGCTTTGCGCTTACTTGTGTAGGTTTAGGGGCCGGATCGCTCATCTTACAGCGCGCCTAGCGCCCGCGTCGCATCAGTCAAAGCGAAATCCTTGTGCCCTACCTATTGACCGTGCGATAGAGCCTCAAAAGCATCTGATACAGCAAAGGAAGCCCGTCATGGCAACGCAGCTTAAAGCATCGGAAAGTCTCGAAGGTCAGGTCAGCAAAGAAGAGTGGCAGGCGCGCCTCGATCTTGCGGCGTGCTACCGGATTTTTGATCACATGGGCTGGTCGGAATCGATCTACAACCACATCTCTTTGAAAGTGCCCGGTGAAAAGGATACTTTCCTGATCAACCCGTTCGGCCTGCTTTACGACGAAGTGACCGCGTCGAATTTGGTCAAGATCGATGTCGATGGCAACAATGTCGGTGGGTCGCCTTATATGGTGAACAAGGCGGGCTTTACCCAGCACGCCTATTTCCACAAACATCTGGGCGGACGTGCGGATGCGATCTGCCATGTGCACACAACTGCGACCATGGCGGTTTGTAGCCACAAAGACGGATTGCTGCCGACCAATTTCTACGCCTGCAATTTCCAGAACCAAATCGGCTATCACGATTTCGAAGGCGTCACAGTGCGCGAAGAGGAGGGGGAGCGGCTGGTTCAAAACTTGGGCAACCACACTATCCTGATGTTGCGCAACCACGGCCCAGTCGTGATGGATGGCACGATTCAGGGCATGTTCGTGAAAATGTGGGCATTGCAACGGGCCTGCGAAATTCAGGTCGCGACGCTTTCGCAAGGCAATGCCAATGTCGTCTCGCAAGAGGTCGTCGATGTCCACCAACGCGACCTTCACGTCATGGCGAGCCAAGGCGGAGCCGGTGTGTTCGATTTCGAAGCGTGGAAACGCAAGATTGACAAAATCGACGATAGCTGGCGCACATAAACCGCTTGGGTTGATGCTGGATTAGGGCGCACTCCATGCCGCGCATGACCATCAATGAAAGGCCGGTCGAGTTTGATCTCGATCCCGATATGCCATTGCTTTACGCACTGCGTGAGGCGGCGAACCTTACGGGCACAAAGAGTTGCGGCGGTGGTGATTGTGTGGGCGCGTGCATGGTGCTCGTCGACGGGACCGCGCTTCGATCTTGTCGGATCACTCTGGCAGAGGCCGAAGGGCGGTTGATCACCACGATTGAGGGGCTGTCGCGCGATCGCTCGCATCCTTTGCAACAGGCGATGGTGGCCGAACAGGCGATCCAGTGCGGCTATTGCACTCCGGGCATTGTCATGGCGGGAGCCGCGTTGCTGCAACGCAATTCTGCTCCGTCCAAAGAAGAGGTGGAGGCAGCGCTCTCCAATCTGTGCCGGTGCGGGGTTTACCCCAGACTGGTGCGCGCGGTTCAGCGGGCAGGGCGTGTGATTCAACGGCGTGAAAGTATCAGCGCCGCTCCTGCACCGGGCATAGAGGCCGCCGATGCTGCGCAACGTGTGCCGGCTCTGCGGGCGCTCCCAGAGGCGGAAGCGCCCGAATAAGCTGCCTTAGAACCGGCCCGAAATCGCAAACCGCGCATTGATCGGTGCGCCAACGCTGGCCTGATGGGTCGAGTGGCTGTTGGGGAAATACAGCGTATCGGTCAGGTTCTCGACATTCACTTGCACTCGGAAATTGTCCGACACGTCGTAATAGGCCGAGGCATCGATCCGCGTGTAGGCGGGCAGAGTGGCGGAATTGCCGTTGTTGATGAAGCTTTCATCTTGATGCGTCAGGCCAAGCCCAATGCCGAACCTCTCCGTTACCTCAATCTGGTTCCAGATAGAGAACATATCTTCGGGCAATTCGCGCGGGCGCAGGCCGGTTGGACCGGTTTGATCAACTTGTTCGCCATCGAGGAAGCTGTAGCCTGCTGAGACGGACCAGCCCGGCATAACCTGACCTTGGACCTGCAATTCAAAGCCCTGAATGGTGGAATCGACCACCACCAATTGGCCGGCATCATTGTCATCCACTTGCGGAGAGCTTTGCTCAATCTCAAAAATCGCCGCAGTCAAGCTAAGCCCGGTGGTGAAGTCCCACTTTACGCCCGCTTCGAGATTGGTGAATGTGTCGGGGTCAAGCGCATTGTTGCTACCGTTGATATTGGCGAATTGCTCGCCCGAACGAGGCAGGAAACTTTCCGAATAACTCGCATAAATCGAGATATTCTCCTGTGGCTTGATGATAATGCCGCCTCTCGGCGAGAATTCTTCGTCTTTGCGGCTGCGCAAATCCGATGCTGGGACATTCAACACTTCAATGTCAAAACTGTCGAAGCGTCCACCAATCACAACATTCAGCCAATCGGTCAGTTCAATCTCGTCCTGAATGTAGAGCGAGAATACGTCGACTTCGACCTGAGTGAAATCGTTGAGGTCGCTGAATGTGTTGTTCGTGGTTCGGCCGTCGGCCAGCACGCCGATATTGCCGCGCAGATTGAGCGAGCGGGTCGCATCAAAAATGGCTCGGTCAGTGCGTGCATCGCCAAAGAACGGATCGGACACGCCATTGGCTACATCAGTCACCGAGGTATCAAACCGGGTGTTGAACCGGTTTTGATCGGAAGACGTGCTGATAAATTCACCGCCGGCCAGCAATGTGTGCCCAAGGCTGCCGGTTTCAAATTCGCCGATCAAATTGCCGGTCAGGATCAGGTTCTCACGCTCTGTTGTGTCGATATATCCGTCGAGTTCGACTTGGTTCGTGGCCGGGTCGTAATCGTTGGCGAAGAAATTCGAATAGACCTTGTCATAATCGCCATAGAATGCGGTCACGACGCCTTTCCAATTGTCGGAAAAGTTGTGTTGGAGATTGGCGCGCAGCAAATGCGCTTCGAGGTCCAGAAAGTTGTTTTCCGGATCGCCGAATACCACGTCCTGAAGCGCTTCAACTGGGCGGCCATCATCGCCGGTTACGATACCCCGATCGATAAAGCGTTCGTGATTGGCATATTCGTAGGACAGATCGACGATCGTATCTTCACCAAGAGCGAAACGTGCGGTCGGGTTGATACCGATCCGGTCGCCATCATAGAAATCGCGGTGATTGTTAAGGCTCTCGTAGGATGCGTTGAGCCGGAATGCTGCGCTCTCGCTTGTCGAGAAGTTGAAGTCGCCTTGGACGCTGAACTCGCCAAATGTGTCGACCGCGACTTGGCCGCCTGCGAAGGTTTCGCTCAATGCACCCTTTTTGGTCACGCGGTTCAAAACACCGCCTGTGCCGCCGCGCCCGAAGAGCAGCGCGTTGGGGCCGCGCAGGATTTCGACCTGCTCAAGATTGTAGAGCCCGCGATAGTATTGGACGTCATCGCGCACGCCATCGATGAAGAAATCTGCAGTGGAGCGCACGCCTCGAAACACGATGGCGTCGCGGTGCCCTTCGCCTTGAGACGTGTTCACCCCCGGTGTGTAATCGACGATCTGGCCGATGCTGGTAATGCCGCGCTCAAGTATTTCCTCTTCGGTGGTGATGGTCAGGCTTTGCGGGATATCGATGATCGGGGTGGGGGTTTTGACCGAGTTGACCGCGCTTGATTGCAGAATCTCTCCAGTAACGAGGATATCCTCACCCTGCGTTTCCATGATTGGGCCGTTATCGAAGACGGTCTGCTCGCTTTGTGCAGAGGCTTCTTCAGCGGAAGCGGGGAACGCAATTACAGCGCACGATAGAAGAAGCGCGGTGCGAGTGAGATTGTGAATCATGGTGTCCCTTTTGCTTGACGAGCAAGTCGCTATTGCAACCTACTCGCAAGTGCAACCATGAAATTGAGAATAATTCGCAAAGAGCGTTTCTGTGACCAAATTGACGCGTGCCAAGCTCGTGAAATTCGCCTAGCGCCTCTGCGACAGTAGCTCGGCATCGAAAGCAATAAGAGAGAATCCGACCATGAAGGCAACCGTCTGGCATAACCCCAAGTGCGGCACTTCGCGCAAGACATTGGCGATCCTTGAAGAAGCGCCCAATGTCGATGTGACCATCGTTGAATATCTCAAAGAGCCGCCGACCCGCGATAAGCTCGCACAGCTTTATGCCGATGCGGGTATGGAACCCGCGGCAGGTCTGCGCATACACGGAACCGACGCGAAAGAGCGCGGGCTGACCGAAGCGGATGCTGACACGGTGCTTGATGCTATGGCTGCCGAGCCTGCACTGATAGAGCGCCCGCTGGTCGAAACGGATAAGGGTGTGGCGCTATGCCGACCGCAGGACAATGTTCTGAAGCTGTTGTGATCAAGCCCGATCGCGCGTCATATCGCGGTCAGATTGTAGCCCGGCCAAACCCAGCGCAAACACCACGAGACACAGCGCGATAATCAGCCCAAAGCCCAACCAATCGCTGACATTATAGAGCAGTACTCCGAGAGCCGGTGCATAGATAAAGCTCGCACCTGCGACACTCGCCACGACGCCCGATGCCTGTCCTTGCTCAGCGCGTGTCACGGCCAGCGATGTGCCCGCCGTAGTGCCCGGGCGGAACAATCCAAAGCCCAGCGAAGCAATGGCAAAGCCCAACGACAGGGTAAAGACATCGTCTGCCATGCCCAATACGGCTGTACCAAAGGCCGCCACCACCATGCCCGACAACGTCGCAATGCGCGGCCCCAGATTGAAGCGCGGGATCAGCCCCCATTGCGCCAATAAAGTCGCGAGTGCGCCAAAGACCAGCACTAGGCTGATAATCGCGGCCCCTTCAGCCGGCGCATCGCGCAGCGCCAGCCGATCAAGCACAAGGAACCCGACAATGCCCATGATCATCGCCTGAGCATGACCGCCGATCAACGCGGCGATAACCCAAGGTCGCAGGCGCGGCTCAAACCATTTCAGTCGTGACGGTTCGGGAGCAGTTCCGGTCTCGTCATCCGCGTCGTTATCTTCAACATTCATTGTGTCTGAGCCGCCAGAATAGGCTGTCGTTTGCCCTCGCGCGGCAAACTGCGGCTCATCATTAGGCAATCTCAGTCGCAGCAAGATGAGCGCAACCAGTCCAATCAAAGCAAAGCCGATAAAAGGTCCTGTAAGCCCGATTCCCAGAAAAGAAACGATCATCAGGGGGGCCAGAACTGGTCCAATCACTGTGCCAAGGCCAAAGCTTGAGGCGATGAGAGATAGCGCATTGGTCCGCTCGGATCGCGGGGTGCGCGATGCGACATAGGCCTGAACCGCTGGCGGAGCAGCACTGCCAAATCCGCCATAAAGGCTGCGCGCAGCGGCAAAGGCGATGAGTGCCCAAAACGCACTCATCCATCCTGCGAGGCCCGCCCACAGCACTAAACCGCACAAAGCCATAGATGCGACAAAGCCAACCAGTCCCAGCGCCATCATCGCTTTGCGCCCGCGCTTGTCCGATCTCCGCGCCCAAATTGGCGCGCAAACCACCCAAAGCAATGCGGACCAACTATAGGCTAGGCTGATCCAAACATCATCGACCCGCAACGCGGTTCCGATGGACGGCATCACTGAATGCATTGCCGTGTTCCCAGCGGCCGTCACCAGCATAACCGTGAACAGCAGCGCCATCCGGCCGCTCGAAATCGGCTTTGCAGTTTGGGTTACAGACGAATCCGACAGGTTGGGAGCATCAGCCATTGCGACAGGCGCTAGGCCACAGCGCCGCTAGTAGCAATCAGGGTTATCGCCATGCCCGTGTGGACGCCGTTTTTTAGTCGAAGGTCTCTTCGATGGCGGCGGTGCTGGGGCCGGAAAGTTGCGTGTACATCGCCACCGCAATCGCGCTCATCAACATGCCCACCGCCATGCCGGTGACGCCATTGACCAGTCCCAAGATCAGCATCGCAATTGTGCCTGAACCAAGCAGCGCGACAAACAGGCCGAAAACCATGCTGACGAGCACGTTAATCACGCCGGTCACCGCAACAACGACGAACCAGAACAGCATGATCGCCCACTGGCCTTTGCCCGTCAGCTTTATGCTGGAGGCAATCGCGCTAAAGGGATTAAGCTTCCCGCCCAACACCATCGCAGGCATGGTCAGCGACATGCGAGCCATCAACCACACAATATAGATCAGCACCGGCAAGAAGCCGATAAATGCCAATGCAGGAGCTCCTGCAACGCCAGCAATCAGGGAGATCGGCACCATGATCAACATCGCACCAATAAAATAAGCGAGCGCAAACAAGACCATCACGACCAGCAGACTAGGCACTGACTTTAAGCCAGCCGACAACGCCTGACCCACGGTCGGTCGGTGATCGCCCATCAGCGCTACCATCGCGGAATAGCCTGCAAATTGGACCAGCAGTACGAAAAAGAAACCCAAAAAGATCGGCCCCATCATGGAGCCCAATTGCGCAGCTAACGCTTCCGGATCAGCCGTCGGATCGACGATCGAAGCAAAGTCCGGAGTGAACAAATACAGCGCCACCGTCGGCAGCATTAGGAACACCGCGGCAATCACCAACAACAACTGAAAATTGTCGCGTATCAGCTCAACTGCGCGTGACCAGACCGTGTTCATATCAAATTGCATGGTGCGTCCCCAAAGCTCTATTGAGCTCTTAACCCTTGATCTCGCCCGTCAATGCCCCCACCGACAGACTATGGCAAGCACCGCTCCTGATCTGGTGGACAGTTCTGCGATTGAATGGCAGCGCGATGACGCGCCGGTCGCCTACACCACTGCTCTAGCTGCGATGGACGCGCGCAATTACGCAATTTCGGCAGGAGAAGCGCGAGAACTGGCGTGGCTGCTCGAACATCCGCCAGTCTATACCGCCGGGACCAGCGCGGATGAAGCCGAATTGGTCGATCCGCGTTTTGAAGTCGTCGAGGCTGGACGCGGTGGGCGCTATACTTATCATGGGCCGGGTCAGCGTGTGGGTTATCTAATGCTCGACCTCGGTAAACGCGGCAAGGATGTGCGGTGTTTCGTCCATTCGATAGAAGGCTGGGTGATCAATACACTCAGCGATTTTGGCGTCGAAGCGTGGCGGGCCGAAGGGCGCGTTGGCATCTGGACGCAGGATATTGATGGGCGAGAGGCAAAGATCGGCGCGATTGGCGTGCGCGTGCGCCGCTGGGTCACTATGCACGGATTTTCGGTCAATCTTGACCCGGACCTCTCCCATTTCAGCGGCATTGTGCCATGCGGGATCGAAGAGTTCGGGGTCACCAGCCTCGCGCGGCTTGGCAAACAAGTGTCATCGGAGCAATGGGACGCGGCATTAATCGCGCGCGCTGATGACTTTTTGGGCATGCTAGAGGCAGCGCGGCTAAAGGCTTGTAATAAAGGATAAAAATGGGATGAAACGCAAGTTTGCACTTACATTGGCTTTGCCATTGATGCTGTTGTCGGCATGCGAAGAGGAAGCTGCCCCTGATGCTGACTCAGTGGAAACCGGCGGCGAGGTTGCAGGTGATGTTTTGGAAGGCACCATTAGCGACGACATGCTGCCACTCGAAGAATTGACCTCCGCATCCCCGCCTGCAGAGCGTACCGACGATGAAGAGGGGGCCACTGGCGATGATGACGAGGCGTCGGAAAACTAATCCAAAGCGGAGGACTAAGTAGAGCTCTGCTGCAAATGTGAGCACCAGTTTCCCGCTGCAAAATGCTTCCGGAAACTGGTGCTCAAATGTTAGGCGGACTGCTTCGCAGCGGCCTGTTCTTCGGCCATGGTCGGATAGTCCACGTAACCCTCAGGAATTGGGAAGTACCAAGATTTCGGCACGTTGGTGTTGGGGTTGAATTCCGCGCCCACTGCGATCCGTTTTTCCAAATCAGGGTTGGAGATATAGGGCCGGCCAAAGCTGACCGCATCGCAGCGACCGCTTGTCACATCATCATCTGCTTCTTGGGCTGAGTAATCGGAATTGAGGATCAGCGGACCTTTGTAGTGTTCGCGGATCACGCCGTCCTGCTTAGGCACGTCGGTCTGACCGAATGTGCCCTCAGGTCCGGGTTGACGCAATTCAACGAAGGCTAGGTTCAGATCGTTGCAAACCTTGGCCGCCGTGCCAAAAGTTACCGCAGGATTGCTGTCGTCGGCACCTTGAGAATCGCCATTGGGCGACAGGCGGATGCCAACGCGGTCTGCGCCCCAAACATCAGTCAACGCCTCAAGCACTTCGCGCATCAAGCGGGTGCGGTTCTCTGGCGAACCGCCATATTCGTCTTCGCGCAAGTTTGTCTTATCGCGCAGGAATTGGTCGATGAAATAGCCGTTCGCGCCGTGCAATTGCACAGCGTCAAAGCCAGCCTTCTGTGCGTTCTCACCAGCGCGATGATAATCATCAATCGTGCGTTTGATATCATCAAGCGTTGCTGCTCGTGCCTCGGCATACGGCTGCTTACCAATCGGCGTGTGCGCTTCTCCCGGCGCCGTGGTTGCGCTGGCAGAGAGCGGCGCTTTGCCGTCCAGGAAGTACGGGTGAACGATCCGCCCCATGTGCCACAATTGCATCGCGATCAGGCCGCCTGCCTTGTGCACGCGCTCGACAATGGGTTTCCATGCTTCTGTTTGTTCGTCGCTCCAGATACCCGGAGCCGACGGCCAGCCAAGCCCTTCGACGCTGATCCCGGTTGCCTCGGTCAAGATCATCCCAGCCCCTGCGCGCTGCTCATAATATGTGCCCATCATTTCATTGGGCGTGAACATCGGATCAGCGGCGCGACCACGCGTCAGCGGAGCCATAAAGATGCGGTTCTTGGCTTCGAGTGCACCCATTTTGAGCGGCTGGAAAAGAGCGTCGTGCATGTGCGGGTTCTCCTGATCGGTTTCAATTGGCTATCCACTTGGAGAAGTGGGCGCTAAGTCGCAAGCATGGAAAAGACGCGCCGCGCCAAAGAGAATGTTTCTCGCCTCAGCGCGCTGCTGCTCGTGCTGGCACTTTTGGCAGGCAATTTTGCGCTCGCGCTTGGCCCATGGCTGGTGCGGTTGACGGATACGGGGCCGGTCAGTGCAGCGTTTTGGCGGCTGTTTTTGGCGTTGCCATTTTTGGTGGTGTTTGCGCGTGTCGCGGGTCAGCGATTAGGCGGGATGCCGCGGCGCACTTTGGTGTTGGTGGCGATTGGCGCGCTGGCCTTTGCGGGCGATTTGGCGAGCTGGCATATCGGTATTGGCATGACGCGGCTGGGCAATGCGACTTTGTTCGGCAATGCAGGCTCGATCATCCTTTTGTTCTGGGGTTTTATCATCGCGCGCATGTTGCCGCGCGGGGCCGAGTGGCTTGCGATTATCTGCGCGCTGGCAGGGGCTGGGATATTGCTGGGCCGCAGTTTGGACATTTCACCTGAGACTTTTGCTGGCGATCTATTCTGCATCACCGCTGGCCTGCTTTACGCGGTGTATTTGCTGACTTTGCAAGGGGAGCGCGCGCAGTTCGGATCGTGGAGCCTGCTGGTCTGGGTTAGCGTGTTTGCATGCCCCGCATTGTTGGCGCTGGCGCTTGTTATGGGCGAACCTGTCTGGCCGACCGATTGGACGCCGATCATCGTGCTTTTTGTCACGAGCCAGCTTATCGGGCAGGGCCTGCTGGTTTACTCACTCGGCCACTTTCCGCCACTGATCATAGGTCTAGCGCTGCTAACCCAGCCCGCCATTGCGGCAGTGATTGGATACACCGTTTTTGATGAGGTGCTTACGGGGCTGGATGTGCTCGGGATGCTGCTGCTGGGGAGCGCGCTGGTGGTGGCGAAGGCGGCTCAGAAGCAAACGCGTGCAGTTACAGGTAGTAGAACCTGACTTAGAAAGGCGCCTATTTTTTAGTGGTTTGAGAGGTTTGCTGCGTCATTGCTCCAGCCAGTATTTCGATAATGTCAGCCAAGCCAATCGTGAACACTCCGCCATTTGCGCGTTCCCACTCATTGTATCCAGCTCTCCAATCCGCAAATTGGATGATCTTACGGTCCGATAACTCGAGGGTCGACTGGTCGAGCGTTTCGCGCGAGACCGGAAGATGACTGATTGCCAGTTCGTCCATCTCACCAACTGGGACGTCGATAAAGAGTGAGATATGGTAGATGTCGTAAGGCCAATCAGTGTCTTCAGCGCGATCGATGCGTTGAATCACTAAGGTTGCGTCGTCACTGCCCTCCTGAGCCTCGTAAGTCCAGACTTGACCCACCTCATACTGGCCATCATCTGCAAGCGCAGGTGCCCCCGCCAGCATCGCAGCGAAAAGCGCGAAGAATGCACCAAATGATTTAGTCAGCACGAAACGGCACCTTGCCCAAATCGCCCAGACCAACAGTCCCGCTCGCCATGCCCAGCATCCGGTCGAGGCTCTCTTTTGCCTTCAAGCGCATGCCTTCTTCGATCTCAATCCGAGGTTCCAGATCGCGCAGGGCGGTGTACATTTTCTCCATCGTGTTCAGCGCCATGTAGGGGCAGATGTTGCATGAGCAGTTTCCGTCCGCGCCCGGTGCACCGATGAATGTCTTCTCGGGCAGCGCTTTTTCCATCTGGTGCATGATGTGCGGTTCAGTCGCGACGATCAGCGTGTCGCCTTCGAAGTTCTTCGCAAAGGTCAGGATTGAGCTGGTCGAGCCCACATGATCAGCGTGGTCGATAATCGTTGGCGGGCACTCCGGGTGTGCGGCAACTGGTGCATCGGGATGCTGTGCCTTCAATTTAAGCAGCTCGGTCTCGCTGAACGCTTCGTGCACAATACATACGCCCGGCCAAAGCAGCATTTCACGGTCAAACTTGCGCGCCAGCCATCCGCCAAGGTGGCGGTCGGGCCCAAAGATGATCTTCTGATCCGCCGGGATCTGCTCAAGGATCGTTTCTGCGCTGGAGGAGGTGACGATGATGTCGGAGAGCGCCTTCACCTCGGTTGAGCAATTGATATAGGTCAGCGCGATGTGGTCGGGATGCGCTTCGCGGAAGGCTTTGAACTTCTCCGGCGGGCAAGAATCCTCAAGCGAGCAGCCTGCATCCATATCGGGCAGGATTACGGTTTTATCAGGTGAGAGGATTTTGGCGGTGTCCGCCATAAATTTCACACCGCAAAACAGGATGACATCTGCGTCCGTCTCCGCCGCCTTGCGAGACAATTCGAGGCTGTCTCCGACGAAATCGGCAATATCCTGGATGTCGGGCGTTTGATAATAATGCGCCAGGATAATGGCGTTGCGCTCTTTGCGCAGCCGCTTGATCTCTGCCAGCAAATCGTCGCCGGTGGGCACTTTGGTCTCTACGCTCATCATGATCCCCGCATATAATGTTGCGCGCAATCTAGGGAATGATGCGCCATTTTGCGAGCGATTTACGCGAAACTTGTGCTAGCCTGCGTTGCGGGGAGAATGACATGTATCAGCTGGACCTAACCGAGGCGTATTGCCCTGCACAGGCAGACACCGAATATCGTGAACGCACGATTGAGGCGATGCTGCGCGAACAGGTTGCTATCCGGCCCGAAGCAATGGCGCTGCGCGAATTATTGCCTGATGGAACGGTAGGGCGCGAATGGACCTATGCGGAGCTGCTGGCAGATGCGGAGCGCTGCGGAAAAGCGCTGGCAGCCCGCCACCCCAAAGGCACCCGGATTGCGATTATGGGCGGCAACTGTCCGGAATGGGTGTTCGTCCAACTGGGTGCGGCGATGGCTGGACTGGTTCTCGTAACGGTCAACCCCTCATTCCTGCCGCGCGAGGTGCGCTATGTCCTAGAACAATCGGGCGCGGGCGCGGTTTATTATCAGCCGAATGTTCGCGGGAGTGCTTTGAGGCCGGTGGTTGATGAGGCATCGGCGGGGCTGTCAGCGGCGGAATTCGTAATCGATATAGAGGATCACGGTGAGCTGTTTGCGGGTGCTGGCGATGGCCAACTGCGTGAGAGCGATCCGCGCGATATCTGTATGATCCAATACACTTCGGGTACGACGGGCTTTCCCAAAGGTGTGTTGCTGCATCAGCATGGCCTCCTCCAAAGCAACCATGACGTTTTTGCCCGGTGGGAGTTGGCTCCGGGCAAGACGGTTACCTGTCCGTTCCCACTGTTTCATACAGCGGGCAGCGCGGTATGCGTGCTGGGAGTGTTGTCGCATGGGGCAACCCTGCTGCTTGTTACGTTGTTCGATCCGGTCGCTGTGGCCAAAGCGATTGAGCGCGAAAAGCCAGAGGTCGTCGGCGGCGTTTCCACCATGATCTTTGCGATTATGGAGGCGGCGAAGGCAACCGGTACAGACCTGTCCAGCGTTCAAAGCGTGATCAGCGGCGGGGCTATGGTGCAACCCGAGCTAAACCGCACCGCTCAGGAGATGTTCGGCGTGCCGATCCTGATCGTCTATGGCCAGACTGAAACCTCACCCGCGATCACTGCCGCCTGGCCGACCGACACGGGCGCGGAACTAACCGAGACGATTGGCCAACCCTGCAGCCATATGGAGGTCGCGATCCTCTCCCCTGCCGATAACAGCGTGTGCGGCGTGGATGAGCAGGGCGAGATCTGCATGCGCGGGTTCAACATGATGGTCGGTTACAACGATAACCCGGCCGCCACTGCAGAGACGATAGATGCCGATGGCTGGCTGCATACGGGCGACTTGGGCTCCATGAGCGCGCGTGGATATGTGAAGATCACAGGCCGTGTAAAAGAGATGATCATTCGCGGTGGTGAAAACTTGTTTCCCGCTGAGATTGAGGCTGCAATGTTGGAGCATCCCGCTATCGCCGAGATCGGCGTCGCAGGCGTTCCCGATGAGAAATGGGGAGAGATCGTCTCGTGCTTTATGCGGCTGGCGGACGGTGCAGAGCGGCCCTCTGATGATGATCTGAAAGCGTTCGTGCGCGAGCGCCTGTCCCCGCAAAAGACCCCAGCACATTGGGTTTGGGTCAAGGAGTTCCCGCTGACCGGGTCAGGCAAAATCCAGAAATTTGCGCTGGCGGAGCAATTTGTGCGTGGGGATTTTGGCTAAACCACCTGCGACGAGTAAACCGTTATTGAACCGGTGTCCGCTCGTTGTCTTCGGCCTCGAACAGCCACTTTTCACCCCATTCGCGCATAGTGCTCATCATGGGGGCAAGTTCACGTCCAGCCTCGGTCAAAGAGTATCGAGCGCGCCGAGCATCGGGCGGATTGCGCTCCAAAACCCCATATTCGACCAGTGCCGCCAGACGCGAGGTCAACGCCGCGCGGTTGATGCCTGTTCGCGGCAGGAATTCCTCAAAACGAGTGGCACCAAGAAACGCCTCTCGCAGGATCAAGATCACCCAGCGATCCCCTAAAATACGAGACGCACGCCCGACCGGGCAGGGAGACGATGACGGCTTGAAACGATCCATAAGTCCGGAAATTAGACTTGACCGGTGGATTTGCAAGCGTAGGTATTCTTAGGTCTGGAAATAAGACTTAAGGAGATTGCTATGGTTCGGCCCGGCTTTGATAACGAAAAACAGGTTCTAGAATATATGAAGCGGATCGCGGTTGGACGATCAGGCTTCAGCAGCTTTCTAGCGTTAGAGCCGGTGCGGTGCTGGGAAGGTGAGGCTGAAATCGTCATGAATGTCCGGCCCGAGATGACGCAGCATCACGGATTTGCTCATGGAGCCATCGTCGGCTTGATGGCGGACAATGCCTGCGCATGGGCGGCGAGTTCAGCGGTCGGCGACGTCGTAACTGGTAGCTACACGATCAACTTCCTTGCCCCTGCAAAAGGCGAAAAACTGCGATCAAGGGGAAGCGTGGTGAAAGCGGGTAAGCGCCAAGTGGTGGTGCGCGCCGATGTTTGGTCAGAGAGCGAGGATGCCGATCCGGTGCTAGTCGCAATCGCGCAAGGAACCATCGTCCCCACCGGTATCGCGACGTCTAAGGAAACGCGTTAGGCGGTGCGCCAAACATCGCCATCCAGCGAAACTGCGCCACGTTTCTCCAAGTTGATCAAATGCGCCGTCACGCTCATTTCGGCCGCTCCGATGAGGCGTTCATCCAGACCTTTATACATGTCCGGAATGAACTCACCTGCTGTCCGTGCACGCTCTCCCAACAACCGCACAATCTGGTTTTCGCGTTGGCGGCGATGGCCGATCATGCCGCGCACCAATTGGCGAGGCTTCTCAATCGCGGCGCCATGGGCCGAGTGGTAGACGCGATCCTCGCGCGCCTGCAATTTCTCAAGGCTTGCCATGTAATCTCCCATATCTCCATCGGGCGGGATCACGACGCTGGTGGACCAGCCCATAACGTGATCGCCGGTAAACAAAGCGCCGCTTTCCTCTAGCGCAAAGCATAGATGGTTGGACGTGTGTCCCGGCGTCGCCACCGCGGTCAAAGCCCACCCGGTGCCGCGCATAGCCTCGCCATCTTCCAGCACGCGATCAGGCGCATAGGTCGTATCAAACGCCTCATCCGCGCGCGGCAAATCGCTTTTCAAAACCAGCGGCGCACAGCCTACAATCGGTGCTCCGGTTCGCTCTGCCAAGGGCGCGGCGGCAGGGGAGTGGTCACGGTGCGTGTGCGTGCACATAATCGCGCGCAGGGCACGCTCGCCAATCGCTGCCTCAATCGCGTCAATATGCGCCGGATCATTCGGCCCCGGATCAATCACTGCGCAGTCCGGTCCGTCCTCTTGCCCGACGACATAGGTCTGTGTGCCCGTGTACGTATAGGGCGACGGATTGGGCGCGAGCACGCGGATCACCAGCGGCTCTAACTGATCGGAAAGCCCGGTGGGCCACGGTTTGGGGGGAATGGCTGGCATAATTTTTTGTAGTGCATATTGTGATGAGCTGTCGAGCCTTAGGGCCAAACCAACACCGCTGTGCATGCCACGATAGGATTCAAATGTCCGACTACATCCTTGTCCTTGATGAAGGGACTACCTCCACCCGCGCGATGCTGTTTGCGAGCGATGGGGTGCTGGTTGCCAGCGAGCAATCCGATCTGACGCAGCATTATCCGCAAGCCGGCTGGGTCGAGCATGATGCGACAGAGATTTGGGACAAGACGCTGGCTTGCGCGAATGCTGTGATCCCCAAAGCAGGCGGGGCAGCGATGATTGCAGCCATCGGCATCACCAATCAGCGTGAGACCGTGGTCGCGTGGGACACGATGACGGGCGAGCCTCTGACCCGCGCGATCGTGTGGCAGGACCGGCGGACTGAGTCCTTTTGTGCTGAACTGCGTGATCGTGGGCATGAAGCCGATGTGCAGCGTCGCACCGGACTGCTGCTCGATCCCTATTTCTCCGGCACTAAGATGCGCTGGATGCTCGACAATGTGCCTGAAGTGCGCGCGGCCAGTGACGCGGCAACTTTAGCATTTGGCACGGTTGAAAGCTGGCTGACCTACAAATTGACGGGTGGCCCGAAAGCCGGAAGCGCGCACATAACCGATGCGAGCAATGCCAGCCGAACATTGCTGATGGAGCTGTCGGGCGAGGGCTTTGACCAGAGACTGTGCGAGCTGATTGGTGTGCCACATTCCGCTTTGCCGAAAGTTGTCGATATGTCGGGCGCGCTGGCTGAGACAGACGTGGCGTTGTTTGGACGTGCAATCCCGATCACTGGGTTGGCCGGCGATCAACAGGCAGCGACCATTGGGCAAGCGTGCCTCTCGCCGGGTCAGACAAAGGCCACCTATGGGACCGGCGCGTTCGTGCTCACCAATCAAGGGGCGAGCATTCCGCAATCGACCAACCGACTGCTTGGCACAGTGCTGACCCAGATTGCGGGTGAGCGGACTTATGCGATTGAGGGGTCAGTATTTGTCGCGGGCAGTCTGGTGCAGTGGCTGCGCGACGCTTTGGGAATTGTCGATGTGGCGGCGCAAACAGAGGAGCTTGCGCGCTCAATTGCCGATAGTGGCGGCGTGACGATTGTGCCTGCACTGGCTGGCCTTGGCGCACCGCATTGGCGCGCAGAGGCGCGAGGAGTGATCACAGGGCTAAGCTTTGCGAGCGGGAAAGCCGAGATTGCGCGCGCAGCCTTGGAGGCGATGGCCCATCAAACGCATGATCTGGAGCGGGCCTTTGCCGCTGATGGGGCGCCTTGGCAGACCTTGCGGATTGATGGGGGGATGTCAGCCAACGATTGGATGGCTCAGGATCTTGCGAACATGCTGGGCCTGACGGTGGAGCGCCCCGGTTTTGTCGAGACGACCGCCTTAGGTGCGGCCATGTTGGCGGCGGCGGGCGCGGGCCTTTACTCAGACCTCGCCAGCGCAGCTGAAGCAATGCGCGGGGAGTTGACTCTGTTTGAGCCCGACATGGACGATGGCGTTCGCGAAGAGCGGCTCGCCCGTTGGCGCAAGGCGTTGGACGCTGCGTAAAACGCTATCCTAGATCGCTCAAACGCCGCTCAAGCCGAGAATGGATCGCGCGTGCAGGCGATGCCATTTCAAAGCCGCTGCGCCACGCCTCATCCAGACGCGCAATGCGTTGGTGCAGACGCTCTGTTTCGCTGATCAGTTCGCAGGTTTCCGGCTCCAAGGCCTCTTGCGAGACCGGATCGCTCAATCGGTCGGGTGGCAAAGTGCCGTGTTGACGAACCTGATTTTCAGTCAGTTCGCCAGAGAAGAATGCGCGCTGGTTCAACAGCCATGCAAGTATGTGCATCATGCGCGTTGTCGTCTTCAAACCCTCGGTCGAAAGAGCGAGCCGTGCTGCGGTGTCTTCGCCCGCTTCTGGTTCACGAATGCCCATCGCAAAGACCGCGCGCACATCATCTGCGAGCACCAGTGCTTCGGTGTAAAGCGCCTCAATAATGGGGCGAGAAAGGTTTGTGGTCCGTGCCATAGACAACAAACGTTACGCCTCATCGGCCTGCGACACCAGCGGCGCATGGTTACTATCCCGGGGCGAATTTTTAACGTCCCGTCCCGGCACACAATCGCGTGTGCCTTAACTACGCGATGATATCGGGCACTAATGAGTTCTCGATGATCGTGATCTGATCGCGCAGCCTCAGCTTGCGCTTTTTGAGGCGCGCAATCTGCAGGTGATCGGACGCACCGGCTTCCACCAATGCGGCAATCGCGGCGTCTAAGTCGCGATGTTCGGTGCGCAGCAATTCCAGCCGTTTTTGAAGCTCTGCTTCAGTCATGCTTTGAAAAACTCGCCCTTTTGCCGATGTCGCTATGTGTGCCCGTCGCACCCATAGCCGATTCGCGTCGGGATGCACCGATTGATTGCGCGTCGTCGGTCCGGCTTTTGCAGCCTATGCCCTGCAATCCATCGCAGATCGGCGCGCAGCGGTCGAATTTGGCGCAATCGCCCCTTTGCAATTTTCCGTGCGTGTGTTTTTATTTGGTTCTGCGGCTCAGCCGTGTCGTGCTGAGTCGCCCGCTTGGGGGTGAACCCCCGCACACACATAAATGCACCCAACCAGGAGAACGCATATGGCTACCGCACCAGCAACTTCATCTCACATGGATGCTCTCCAATCCAAACATGCCGGACTTGATGCTCGGTTGCGAGATGAATTGGCGCGACCTGCGCCCGATGATGCGGTGATCCAGCAAATCAAGAAACAGAAATTGCAGCTGAAGGAAAAGCTTACGCGCGCTTAGCGCCGCAGGTATCAGGCACTTCACTTCATCTGTACTCCGCGCATCGTAAATCGCTTGCAGAATGTCGTTCACGTCCTTTGCTTTTGCTTAGGCAACAGCGTAGGTAATCGGCAATCATGACCGCTGCCGCTTCCGCCCGACAGATCCTCACCCGTTTGCACGAGGTGATGGCACAGCGCCTGCACGCGCAGGGTAAGCTGGATTCTGTCGTCGATATTATCGGCGAAAGTTTGGCGAGCGAGGTTTGCTCAATCTACCTTCTTCGCGAGGGGATGCTGGAGCTGTATGCGACGCGCGGCCTTAATAAGAGCGCCGTTCACGTCACCCGCATGGCCATTGGTGAGGGCCTGACCGGCGTGATCGCGGACAATGTCGAAATGCTCAATCTGGCCGAAGCCAAAGCGCATCCTGACTTTCAATATCGCCCGGAAACAGGCGAAGACAAATTCCACTCCTTCGCCGGTGTTCCGATTGTCTATCATGAGCGTGCCGTGGGTGTTTTGTGCGTTCAGCATGTCGAGCCGCGCCGGTATGAAGACGTTGAGATCGAAGCGCTTCAAACCACTGCTATGGTGTTGTCAGAGCTGATCTCCAACGCCGAATTGGTCGATGAGGAAGAAGCGCTGGGCCTTTCCGAAGCGTTGTCCGGGCCGCAAATCATTCCGGGTCTCACTTTGGTCAAAGGCTTGGGCGCAGGCATTGCCGCCTATCACCAACCGCGCGTCGAGATTACGCAAGTAATGGCTGATGATATCGAGGCCGAGCGAGCCCGTGTCTATCGCGCCTTTGACAAGATGCGCGACCAGATTGATGGCCTTGCCAATCAGGCCGAATTTGGCGTGGGTGGAGAGCACGAAGAGGTCCTAGAGACCTACAAAATGTTTGCCTATGACGAGGGGTGGTCACGGCGCATCAATGAAGCAATCGATAGCGGCCTGACCGCAGAGGCGGCGATTGAGCGGGTGCAGCAACACACGCGGATGCGCATGCGGGCAATCGATGATCCGCTCCTCGCAGACCGGATGCATGATTTGGAGGATCTGGCGAACCGCTTGGTCCGTATCGTTTCGGGCCAGTTGGGCACAGCGGCGCAACAGGGCCTTCGCAAAGACACGATCCTGATCGCGCGCAATCTGGGTCCGGCAGAACTGCTCGAATATGATCGGCGACGGTTGAAAGGCGTGATCCTCGAAGAAGGATCGTTGACCGCGCATGTCGTAATTGTCGCCCGCTCGATGGGAGTGCCTGTCTTGGGCCGAGCGAAAAGTTTGCGAGGTATCGTGCGCGAAGGGGATGAAATCCTGCTTGATGCGACGGCTGCCAATGCAACAGTGCGCCCAACCAGTCAGGTGGCGGATGTATTCGCGCAGCGCTTTGCCAAATCGCGTGAGAAACAGGCTGCCTATGCGAATCTGCGCGATGTCGAACCCTTCACCCGCTGCGGCACGCGCATTCAGGTGATGATGAATGCGGGCCTGCGCGATGATATGAGCTCGTTGGGTCTCACAGGCGCAGACGGCGTTGGTTTGTTCCGCACTGAGTTTCAATTCCTCGTCTCGGCGACTCTGCCGCAGCGCGAGCGCCAGTTGAAACTGTATCGCGACGTAATGGACGCGGCAGGCGACAAACCCGTCATCTTTCGCACAGTCGATATTGGCGGCGACAAATCGGTGCCGTATTTGTCCTCCGACATCTCAGGCAATGATGAGAACCCCGCAATGGGCTGGCGCGCTTTGCGGCTGGCGCTGACCCGCGAAGGTTTGATGAAGGTGCAGGCGCGGTCTTTGCTAGAGGCGGCGGCTGGGCGTCAGCTTTATGTGATGTTCCCGATGGTCTCTGAACCGTGGGAATTCGACGCTGCAAAGGCGGTGTTTGAAGACCAGCTCAAGTTCCTGCGCAAAAAGAAGAAAGTCGTGCCGGAACAGGTGCATTATGGCGCAATGCTCGAAGTGCCAGCCTTGGCTGAAGTGCTTGATTTGTTGTTGCCAAAGCTTAGCTTTCTGTCGGTCGGCACCAACGATCTCACACAATTTCTGTTCGCTGCGGACCGGGGCAATCCCGACCTGGCGCAGCGTTATGACTGGCTCAGTACTTCGATCATGCGGTTCCTGCGCCGTGTTGTCCAAGCGACCCAAGGCACTGACGTTGATCTGGGCGTGTGCGGCGAGATGGGCGGGCGCCGATTGGAGGCACTGGCATTGCTTGGCATTGGTTTCCGCAGGCTCTCCATCACGCCGGCCGCCGTCGGTCCGATAAAAGAGCTTGTGCGCAGGGTCGATTTGGCCGAATTGAGCGAGGCGATGACCGCATGGCTCGCAGACCCATCCTGCAATCTGCGCGAGGCGATTAGCGCTTGGGCCGCAGAACGCGATATCGACGTAGACTAACGCTCCGTCGCGCCTTAGCTCTTCTCAGCGTTGTTAAAGGGCGCTTTGACGGACCAAATTGTAAACATGCTTAGCGAATGCTTGACAGGCGAGCGAGCACGACGTTCTTGTGCCAGATAACCAATATCGGAAAAAACCACACATAAGTGGATGGGTCATGGATAGCGAACAGGACAGCACTAGCGAAGAGCTGACCGATCTGATGGAAACAGAGTCGGCAAGCATAGGCGACCGCCTGCGCGCGGCGCGTGAGGGAAAGCGGCTGGAATTATCGCATATCTCGGCTGAAACGCGCATCCCGATCCGCCATCTCGAAGCGATTGAGACCGGCAATTTCGACACGCTGCCCTCGCGCACCTATGCAATTGGTTTTGCAAAGAATTACGCCCGCGCGGTCGGTATGGACGTCGAAGAGGCTGCGCAGGAAGTGCGCGCAGAGTTGGCCGATGGTCAAGCAAGCGCGACCTATATGGCAGGCGGGATGGAGCCGGGCGATCCGGCGAAATTGCCATCATCGGGTCTTGCATGGTTTGGCGCTTTTGCGGCTATCTTGCTTGCGGTGGGCGCGGTCTTTTTCTACAACACCTATTTTGGCGCAGGAGCGACGCCTGGATCGCTGATCGCGGATAGCGATGAGGCGGGTGAAGTGGTCGCCGATGCGGATGGGGCAGGTTCTGCTGAGGCCACCGTTCCAACCGGCGGGAATGTCGTGTTCACTGCTCTCGAAGACGGCATCTGGGTGCGGTTTTACGAAGATGGTGGGGAACGCCTGTTCGAGGGAACTATGGCGAGCGGTGACAATTTTGAGCTCCCTGCAACCGCCTCTGTCCCGCGCATCAACACCGGCCGTCCCGATGCGTTTTCGATCACGATTGGCGGGCGAAGCGTGCCCAAATTGGCAGAGGCGCCGGTGACGATGGGCGATACGCCTATCTCTGCTGATGCTTTGTTGGCGCGCGCAGATGTGCCAGCCACAACTATGCCGGGCAATTGATCCCTTAATCCGATAGGCTGGTTTAGAGCCTGAGCGTGCACATTGTGCGGCATAAGTCGTAATGCGGGGTCGACTTGCGCAGTCGGCTGAGCCACAGATTCCGGTGATATTCATGAGCGCTGCGCCAGATTGTTGCGCGCACTCACACTAGGGAGCCTGAACCGCCATGACTGCCCGCAATATGCCTGTTATTTTCCGCAAAGCCCCACCTGCATTGGGTGTGCTGGTCGCTGCCGCTGTGGTGGCGACAACCCCGCTTCCCGCGATTGCGCAGGACAATACAGAGGCGCGTTTGCGCCGCGCGGAGGCGGAGATTCGGGCACTGCAACGCACAGTGTTTCCGGGCGGCGATGGTCAGTTTTTTGAACCGCAAATAACCGCTGGCAGCACAAATACCGGCTCGACCGGATCGAACGCGCCATCAACCACGGCAGTGACTGATATCCTCGCGCGGCTGGACGCGATGGAGGTGCAGTTGCAGCGCCTGACTGCGCTGACCGAGGAAAACACCAACGCACTGAGCCTGATGGAAACGCGCGTTGCGGCGTTGGAGAGCAGTGGCAGCAACAGCCCTACTTTCACCGCTTCACCAACGGGCACAACGCCGCAGACGTCCGATCCGATTGCCGCAACCAATTCCAATCTTGCTGAGATGAACGGCACAGCCGAGCAAGCCACCGATCCTCTGCCCAGCGCGGCTACCAACACTGCGGTTGCGCAGGCTGCATCCGGCCCCAGCGCAGAGCGGATCGCCGCCGTCCAAGCCATCACCAAACCTGATACGGGTGATGCGGGCGATGATGAATATTCATACGGCTTCCGCCTGTGGAACGCTGGTTTCTACCCAGAGGCGCGCCAACAACTCGCCTCATTTGTAGAGAACCATCCCGATCACTTGCGCACCACCTATGGCCGTAATTTGCTGGGCCGCGCGTTTCTCGACGACAATATGCCAGAGGAAGCCGCGCGTTGGTTCCTGCGTAATTATCAGGCTGATCGCACTGCGCGCCGCGCCCCTGACAGCCTGCTCTATCTCGCGGAATCGATGATCGCGATGGAAGACACCCGCCGCGCATGTATTGCTCTGTCGGAATTTGGTGAGACCTATCCAGCGGTTGCGACCGGGCGATTGGCTGATCAGTATGAGAGCAATCGCCGCCGCGTGACCTGCGAGTAGTGGCCGATTGATACGTCGCATGATCCCCCAGGCCTGGATGCACTAGATCCTGCGTTGATCGCGCGGTTTACCGAGGCGGTTGATGAATTGTGGCCTGACGAGGATCGCGAAGGGCCGCTGGGCCTCGCCGTATCGGGCGGGCCGGACAGTTTGGCGCTTCTATTGCTAGCCGCGCGGGCATTGCCCGGCGACATCGCGGTGCTTAGCGTGGATCATGGATTACGGCCTGAGGCGGCGAGTGAAGTCGCTTTGGTGAAGGGAGTCTGTGACGCGCTCGATGTCCCATTCACGAGTGCACGCGTGACCGTTTCGGCGGGTAATCTGCAGGCAAAAGCACGCGATGCACGCTATGCTGCCTTGAGCCATTGGGCAGATGAACACGGTATCGGAGCCGTCGCCACTGCGCATCACGCTGATGATCAGGCAGAGACACTACTGATGCGCCTTGCACGCGGCAGCGGGCTTGCTGGGCTTGCCGGAGTGCGCAGTTGGTCGCATCTGCCGGAGAGCGAGACGCCGCTGATCCGCCCGCTCTTGTGGGCGCGCAAGATGGAGCTGGAGGCGCTTGTGCAGACCGCGGGGATCACCCCTGCGCTTGACCCGTCGAATGCGAACCCCGCCTTTGACCGGGTCCGGGTGCGTGAGCATTTGGCGGCGCATGATTGGCTCGATGCAGAGGCGCTTTCCGCCAGCGCAGGGCACTTGGCAGAGGGGTGGCGGGCGCTGGAATGGTATGCTGAGATCGATTGGGAGGAGATGGTGACGGCCGAGAAGGACGGGGATGCCGGTCCAACTTACCAGTATTACGCCAATGTCCCGCGCATCATTCAAATTGAGACTTTGTGCCGAATTATCGACGCGCTTGGCGGACGGGTCAGCCGCAGCGAAGCGGGCCGCGCAGCCGACCGGTTATGGCGCGGTGAGAACGCGTCTATTGGCGGCGTTCTAGCAGTGCCAAGCATCGAAAAAGTCGCGAAAATTGGTGTAGAGATGCGCGTCTGGCGGTTCTCTCCCGAACCGCCCAGAACATCGCACTAGGTCTCAGATCAGGAAAGCAGACGGTCGCCCACGACAGCCATCTGACCGCGTGTGATCACGACTCTATCGCCGCGCTTGGCGATAGCGAACAGCTTTTCCGCAAACGGATCAGGCACACCAATGCAGCCATGTGAGGCATAGCCATTGGCGACCGGCGAACCGTGGATCGCGATCCCGTCCCATGTCAGACGCAGCGTCCATGGCATGGGCGCATTGTCATATTTCTCGGAAACGTTGTCGCGCTCCTTGGTCAGGATCGGGAAGCTACCGAGCGGGGTGGGGTGGTCTGTCGTGCCGAGCAAAGCGACCGCTGTGCCGATTTCGTGGCCATCGCGGAAAACGCTGATTACGCGCGCATCAAGATCGACGGTCATCACCAATTCGCCCGTCGCAGGCGCGCGCGATTCGTCCCAGAACCACTCGCCATAACGAATAGTGCCTTCTATCGGCAGGATGCTCTTGATCACAAAAGGATCGTCCGATTGCGCCGCTGGTGTAGGCGCTGGTGCTGGTGTCGGTTGAACGAGCGGGTTGGAGATCATGCGCGCAGCCGGGCCGCGGGGCAGATCATCAATCGTCACCTCTTCGACGGTGCTAGCAGGCGGCAGCTCTGGAAGGGAAACTTCGTCATTATCATCAATACCATACGGTTGCGGCAGGCTTGAATCTATGATCAGCGAATCTCCGCCGGTCGTGGGGTCGATTGCCCGGATCGCATCTTCCGCATCCGCTGCGACTTCGACCGCTGCATCCGCTGCTTCATCGGCAGAGGTTTGCCCAATCGCAATTGTTGCACCACCGGTCAGCGCAGCTAAGCCGAACACTGTGGCAAGGCGGATATTTTTAAAAACCATGTCGGAATTTCCTTCAATCATGGCGGACCTTATGCGCTTTTTTCGCGTGAACTGCCAGTGGCTAACGGGCGGGCGTCCCTTGCGGGGACGGGGGCAAGGCAAAGGTTAAACTGTAAAAAATTGTGTGGTTTGAGAGTTGGATGGCGCGGTCTGCGATCAGGCCGCGCCCTGCTTACCCATGCGCGCCAAACTGGTTCGCGATCGCCACCGACAGCCGCAGCATCAATGCATAAGCCTTTTCAATTGGGTCGATGTAATCGCGCGCTATTTGGACATAGCCCTCACTTTCGGCATCGGGATATTGCGCGGGCGCATCCATTGCGAAATCACCGGGCGACGGGAAATGCGTCGGGAAAGCGCGGCGCATTTGCGCAAGGGCATCGTCGATGCGGAGGCTGAACACCATCTCCAACACGTCTTCGCGGCTGATATCGTTGGCGCGGCTGAAGACCGGCACGCTGACCGCTTTCAGGAAAATGTGCTGCATCAATGCCAATCGCAGAGCTTGCGCTGCGCCGATCATGCGGCGGGTTTCTTGAGTGGCACCTTCTTCTTTGGCCGCTGGCAACAGGTCCAGAAGACGGTGGAATTTGATCGCGTCCACTCGCAAGCGCGAGGCCAAACGGCGGAAGACGCCGGTGCGGTCATCCTTGGTCAGATATTCGGCTAGAACTTCGCACGCCGCGCTCAAATGCGGTTCAGTCCCGCGATAGGGGCGCGTTGCCCAATAGGCGGAGTTGAAGAGTTCGCCATGCGCGGCGACGGTCTTGACGCTCGCCAAGGCGTTCGAAGTCCGCGCCAGACGCAGCAATTGCTGGCCGCGTTGGCTCTCTGTCAAAAGCGCGGCGATTTCCTCATAATTGCCATCTGCCGCTGAGCCAATTCCGGCGATCACGTTAACTGGATAACCCAGCTGTTGGAGAATCGAGTTGTGCGGGATCGCGCGAATTTGTCGCAGGTTTATATCGCGATCCGCCGACAGGTCGGATTGGCGGCGCGACACTCGGCTACCGGTGGAATTGAGTAAGCCCAGCCCGAACGCAGTGACGCTGCGTGAATAGGTCTGGCTGCGCAGATGCGCGCGTTGATGCGCACGAATGGCGCGGTAGAAGTCGAGGCTGATATCGGTGCGGGTGTAGAGCGGATCGGCGCAAACCTCGGAGGGTTCGGGTCCTTCGGTGATGATCCGCGTCAGTGTCGCGCGCGCCAATTCTGGTCCGGCAAAGTGCAAATAGCCATCACCACCTTGGAAGCTGACCTCCGGCTCCAATTCAATCCCTTTGCGGACAAATCGGCTGCGCGCCCATGGGCTTAAAGGCCATGTCAGCCGGTCGGCAAAGCCCGATGGATGTGCACCGCGACCCATGCTTTCGCCGTGCGTGTTGAAAATCAGTGCGGCGACACCTGTTAGGCCATTATTGCCCATTGCCTCCGCCATGCGCCCTTGCAGCCGCTCAATCGCGAGGCTGGCAGGGATTTGCCCGACAAAGCGGCCGGCGTCAGAAAAACCTGTTTGGATGCAGACCCGTCCGCGCTTTTTCGCATAGGATTGGAACTGTTCCTCTGCGCACAAGGCCTCGAGGAATCGTCCCCCATGTTCCAGCGCGCTTTCGGTTTCGAACAAAGGAGAGACGTCGACCTTGTCCTCGATCCCAAAGAGGCGCGCGAAATAGAGCGCTGCCAAAATGGTGGATGGCTGTTCACATTCCGCGATTAGCATGCGGATCGGCGTGTCTGCGTCGATATGGCCAAGTATCTGAGCCATTGCGAGGAACTGCCGTGTCGCGGTTGAGCTTTCGATGGCGAGGCTGGCGAAGTTGGTGGCTTTGGGCGTGACCTCCTCCAGCATCCGGCGCAAGGTTGCCATTGCGCCTTTGCTAGCGAGATCAAGTTCAGGTGCCTCGTGCAGATGCGCGCGGATGGCGTTGTGCAACTGTTTCGCGTTCACGCGGAAATGGACATGGGCCATGCCCAGTCCATCGGCGTGCATGGTCGCGACCAGTGTTTTGAGCGCAACGGCTTTCTCAGTATCCGCGCTCGCGGCTTCCTCTTCGAGTTGTGCGATGATTTTCTTGAGCGAGGTCAGCTTGGCCGGGTCATCGGTGGTCAACCGGTTGGCGGCCGCGGAAAGCGCCTGTGGTTCGGTCAGGTCTTCGGCGAAGTTCGCAGCGCTCTTCGCAGCGTGTGCTCCCGCAGCATGCAGACGCGCGACCAGCGGGTGATCGGCGGAAATGTCCCCTAAAGCTTCAGCATATCGCGCCAGCCGCTCTGCCTTTTCCGAAAGGCGGAAGCGGATGGAGGTGTACCATTTGATGTCGGTGCGCCCGTCCATGTCATAGCCGACCCAAGTCGCGAACCGGAATGGCAGCGGAGCAAGCTCGCGCCACTCATCGGGCCAAGTCTTCGCCGCATGAGTCAAAGCGCCGTGCACGATCTCTGCTCGCGCATCTTGTGCATTGGCAATCGCTGACATTGCCTGACCATGCTCGTAATCCAGCGTTACAGCCGGTCGCTCTGCGCCGAACTTGCACGCCGCCTTATCAATTACCGCGCCTTTGCTCGCCGCCTCCGCAATCGCGCCGGTTTGAGCAGGGGTGAGCAGGAATGTTGGGTGCGCGGTGAAAACCGCATGCAACGATGGCGTCTCCCACCGTGAGCGGAATGCTGTGAAATCGCTATCTTGCGCATGCAGTTGAGCCAAAGCCCCCGCATTCGCCGGAGCCGCAATTGGAGCAGCAAGCCGCTCCAGGCGTTCGGCGCGTGCTTTCAAGCTGGAATATTCTAGCTCCTCCACCAAAGCCTCCAGCGCATCCAAATCCATCGCGGTCGTGCCCTGCGGTGCCTCCAATGCGCGCGATAGGTCCAGACCCAGCTGAAACACCGGATTGAACAGCGGTGTCTCGCGCGTGCGAGCGTGCAGTTCCTGCAGGCGTTCGCTGAGATCGGCGATGGAATTCAATGGGAGTGTCATGGGGAGGATGTGTCTTCCATATGGGTTTGCGCAAAGGCGGCAGCCGCGCCGAGGAGGCCGGGTTGTGGATGGGTGATGAGTTTGACGGGCAGAGTCGCCATCAGGCCAGCAAAGCGGCCCTTGGCACGGAAACGGTCAGCAAATCCTGAGGCCAGCAACGTCTCGCGAATGCGATAGCCAAGCCCGCCTGCGATTACGACGCCGCTTGCCCCTTGGACAAGCGCGATATCGCCTGCAACTGATCCAAGCGCGAGGCAGAACCGGTCGACTGCGGCGGCGGCGAGGCTGTCACCGCCGTCCGATCCTGCCGAGGTACCAGCAGTCCAGATCGCCACATCGTCTTGCGCGACAACGGCTCTCCCTTCCATCGCGGCGAGCGCTTCGTAAATGTCGACGATGGCTGGGCCAGAGACCACACGCTCGGTTGAGACCCGAGTATGGCGCTTGCGAAGCCGGGCAAGGATGGCGTCTTCGATGGCGTCGAGCGGTGCGAAATCGCCATGGCCACCTTCGGTTGCTTGCACGCGGTAGTCGCCAGAGCCACTTCGCCAGAAATGGGCAACACCCAAACCGGTGCCGGGGCCAAGGACGCTGATCGTGCCTTTTGTGGGTAGCTCACCATCGGGGCCGGTGAGATGCAAAAATTGGTTCGCAGACGCTCGGGCAACTGCGTGTGCGACAGCTTCAAAATCATTGACGATCAGGTGCCGCGAACACCCCAACTTTTCCGCGATCAAAGGGGGGCGGATGATCCACGGATTGTTAGTGAAGCGGATAATGTCCTGCTTAATCTGACCCGCGACCGCCATCGCCACGTCATCCGGCAGCTGTCCGCCCATCCGGTCGCGATAATCCTCCCACGCGGTTTGAAAACTCGCATGGGTTTCAGTGTGAAGCGTAGTTGGTTCGCCTAGTTTTATTGTGCCGTCTGTTCGAATGCTGGCGATGGCAAAGCGCGCATGCGTCCCGCCAATATCAACTGCGACAATGTCCCTCCCTGCGCTCATTGCTATAGGCCAGCGCCGGCGAGCATTGCGCTGGCGCCTTGTTCCGCGCCATCGGCTTGGGCCTGCATCATGCGGAACAATTCGCGGCCCACGCCGTGTTCTTGCGCCGGGTCTGGGGCAGGTTTGCGGGTAGTTAGATCGGCGGCGGTCGAAAGCGCGCCTGTCTCTGCGCAAACGCGAACCACGTCGCCGTCTTGCAATAGGCTGAGCGGTCCGCCGCCCAGCGCCTCTGGCGTGCAATGGATTGCTGCTGGCACTTTGCCCGATGCGCCTGACATCCGGCCATCGGTCACCAATGCCACCCGATGCCCACGATCCTGTAAGACGCCCAGCGATGGGGTGAGGCCGTGCAGCTCTGGCATGCCGTTGGCGCGCGGTCCCTGAAACCGGACAACGACGACGACATCCTTGTCCAATTCGCCTGCCTTGAATGCGGCAATCACATCGGCCTGTGTTTGGAAGACGCGGCACGGTGCCTCAATTGTCCAGCGTTCCTGAGCAACGGCGGAGGATTTGAAACACGCGCGGCCCAGATTGCCGGTCAGCAGCTTCATCCCGCCATCAGGCTGAAAGGCATTGGCTGCCGGACGCAGCATCGTGTCATCACGGCTTTCGGAAACGGCGCTCCATCGCAGCGCATCGTCCTGCCAGACCGGCTCGCGTGTATAAGCGTCAAAACCGTCCTCCCACACTGTGAGGATGTCGCGATGCGCAAGGCCCGCTTCCAGCAATTCACCGATCACATAGGCCATGCCGCCTGCATGGTGGAACTGGTTCACATCGCCTGATCCGTTGGGATAAACGCGGGCAAGCAGGGGAACTACGCTCGAAAGCTCCGCCATGTCGCTCCAATCGATGCGGATGCCCGCCGCGCGCGCCATGGCGGGGATGTGGATCGCGTGATTGGTGGAGCCGCCAGTTGCGAGCAAACCAATAGCTGCGTTGATGATCGCCTTTTCATCGACCACTTGGGCCAATGTGCGCGTGGTTGTGCCTGACAGCTCAACCACGCGTTGTACGGCGGCGCGGTCCAGAGCCTGACGCAGTTTGGTGCCCGGTTGGACAAAGGCGCTGCCCGGGACATGCAAGCCCATCATCTCCATCATCATCTGATTGGAATTGGCGGTCCCGAAAAAGGTGCACGTCCCAGGCGAATGATAGCTGCCCAGCTCGCTTTCCAGCAGTTCGTCGCGTCCCACCTCTCCGGATGCGAATTTTTGGCGGGTTTCCTGCTTTTGCTTGTTCGAAATGCCGCTCGGCATAGGGCCGGATGGCACAAAGATCGCGGGCAAGTGGCCGAACCGCAACGCGCCGATCATCAGCCCGGGCACGATCTTGTCACATATGCCCAGCAAGGCGGCGGCGTCATACATTTGGTGGGATAGCGCGACGCCTGTTGCCATAGCGATATTGTCGCGGCTGAAGAGGGACAGCTCCATCCCATCCTCACCCTGCGTCACGCCGTCGCACATCGCCGGGGTGCCGCCTGCGACCTGAGCCGTGGCGCCAAATTCGCGGGCATAGATCTTCATGCGGTCGGGATATCTGCCATAGGGCTGATGCGCGGAGAGCATGTCGTTGTAGGCTGAAACAATACCGATGTTTGGTCCGCGCGCCTCTTTCATCGCGTCTTGATCTTCGAGTGCACCGGCAAAGGCATGGGCCAGCACTGAGCAGCTGACCGCCTCGCGCTCTGGCCGTCGGTCGCCTTCGCGGCGCATCAATTCGAGATAGGCGGTGCGACCTGCGCGCGAGTTTTCGATCACACGCTGCGTGACGCGGTGGAGCGTGTCGTTCAGCTCACTCATGCCAACTGACCCCGTCGCGCTCTGTGAGCGCAATCGCAGCGGTTGGGCCCCAATTGCCGGCGCTGTAGGTTTTGGGCGTAACGCTGTGCTCCTCCCACTCAGCGCGGATCGCATCAACCCATTCCCATTGCGCCTCAACCTCATCACGGCGCACGAACAGGGTCTGGTCGCCCTTGATCAAGTCGAGCAGCAGGCGCTCATAAGCTATCCGGCGGTGCTGTTCGACGAAGGCGTCGGGCATTTTGATCTGCAAAGGCACTTCGCGAAGGCGCACGCCGTCTTCATCGAGACCGGGGACTTTGGCCATCAGAGACAGGGTGATGTCCTCGTCAGGCTGAATACCGATCAACAGGCTGTTGGGTTGTAGCCCCGCGCCGGACCCTGCGAAGATAGAGTGCGGGACGCAGCGGAATTGGATGAGGATTTCGGTCACACGTTCGGGCAGGCGCTTGCCGGTGCGCAGATAGAACGGCACACCTTTCCAGCGCCAATTGTCGACATGCGCCTTAATCGCGGCAAAGGTTTCTGTGTTCGACTCTTTGCCCAATTCCTCGTCATAGCCCGGCACGCTTTCGCCCGTGATGGCCCCTGCGCGGTATTGGCCGGTGACCGTCTCGCTCGCCATGGGGGGGCGTAAAGCGCGGAGAACTTTGACCTTTTCATCGCGCACGGCGGTTGCGTCAAAGCTGGTCGGCGGCTCCATCGCGACCAGAGCGAGCAATTGCAGCATATGGTTTTGCACCATGTCACGCAGCGCTCCCGCATCGTCATAGAACGCCACGCGCCCTTCGAGGCCGACGGTTTCGGCGACGGTGATCTGGACATGTTCGATGATATTCGAATTCCAGATCGGCTCGAATAGGATATTCGCAAATCTAAGCGCGAGGAGGTTCTGCACCGTCTCTTTGCCGAGATAGTGATCAATGCGGAAAATGCGGTCTTCTGAAAACGCAGCTGCCACTGCGTCATTGATCTCCGCCGATGAGGCGAGATCTGTGCCAAGCGGTTTTTCTAGGCACATCCGCACCCGCTCGCCCGTTAATCCGGCGTGATCCAGACCGGCAATTGTCGGGCCAAATAGGCTGGGTGCGGTGGATAGGAATATCGCAAGGCCGCCGTCATCATCCGCTCCGCTTTGGCCTGACGCTTTGACCTTTTCCGCCAGCGCATCAAAACCGTCAATCGTGCTCGCATCGAGCTTTTGATAGGATAGCCGGTTGAGAAAAGTTGCCATTCCGCCGCGCCGCTGTGCAGGCAGGAATTCTTCCAATGCCGCGCGCGCCATGTCACGAAATCCGGCATCATCCATATCGCTGCGTGCTGTGCCGATTATCGCCAGTTTCTCTGGTAACAACCCATCTGCATCAAGCGCGCACAGACTTGGCAACAGCTTGCGTCGTGAAAGGTCGCCAGTGGCACCAAATAAGAGCAATCGATCGGCAGCGAATTCGGTCATCAGTTTTCCCAATTTTGATAGGGCGTTACCGTTATGTCCTGTGACCTGCAATCATATAAATTTTACACATGCGAAAAGGTTAGATTCATGCGCGAGACGCTACGTCTACCTTGCTATATTCAAACGTCATTGGGCCAAAGCTGGTAAGGAAGGACACGTCCGCAGCATCGCGCCCGACGCCGATTATTGCCGCTTTGGAAAGGTCGGCCATACCGGTTGCATCGACCATGTGCCATGCGCCTTTTCCGCTTGTCTGATCAGCCAGAAAAACTTGAGCGACAGCGTGGAAATCCTGAGGGGTCACACCGGCAGCGTAGCACGCGACATAGCGCGCCGGGATCGCCGACGCGCGGGCTAGCATTACCAGCACATGGGTATAATCGCGACACACACCGGCGCGTGCGATAAAGCTGGCGGTGGCATCGGTGCTCGCGTCAGAGACGCCGGGTGAATAGGTGAAATTGCCGAAAATCCAGTCGCGGATTGCCGCAATTCGCGTGCCGCCAGTCGTCCCGTCAAAATCGGCATCGACCAGCCCCTGATACTCATCGGAACGGCAATAGCGGGAATCGAACAGATACTGCACAGCCTCGCCCGGTAGATGATGGAGGGGAAGCGCGGTCATATTCTTTAGCGGATGCAGCGCGCGGGTTGCTTTGATCCGCGCCTCATATTGCACCTCAATTCGGCCCGAACCATGGAGCCAGACCCGCTCCCCGATACCGTCTTGCGCTGGGACGCGCTCTTCGTGATCGATGCCCGTAATTCGGCAAGCGGCATCGACAATCGCCTGATCCGGCAAGGTGGCAGCTTCGAATTGCAGCAGGGCAGAGCTCGGCTCTTCAAGGGTGAAGGCAAAGCGGGAAGAAATGTCGAGGGGCATTGCAAACCAAACGTTTGAGCGGCGGGGAGTTCCTTGCGCAAGCAACGAAGGGGGCGAGAGTTTCCTACTTTAACGCAGCTCTTTGAGCTGAGCAGCACATTTCCATCCGCAATGGCCCTATGCGATTTTCAGCAGCGTTCAAGCGACTGGTACGCCAAACAAGTCATGCGCATCGGCATCTTCGATCCGCACATCGAGGATCTGACCGGGCACAAGAGTGGCCGGAACGTTACGCAGATAGACCGCGCCGTCGATCTCTGGTGCGTCGGCCTGACTGCGGCCCGTGGCGCCAATATCGCCATCTTCATCAGGTTCACCCACCGCATCAATGATGACAGGCAGCGTGCGGCCAACCTTAGCGGTCAGCTTGGCAGCCGAAATCCGCTCCGTGACTTGCATCAACCGGGCGTAGCGCTCCTCCTTCACATCATCTGGAACAGGATCGGACAGCGCGTTAGCGGAGGCCCCTTCGACGGGTTCAAACCGGAATGCACCGACGCGGTCGAGCTGCGCTTCCTCCAGCCAGTCGACCAGGTATGCAAAGTCATCCTCAGTCTCACCAGGAAAGCCGACGACGAAGCTCGAGCGGATCGCGATGTCGGGACAGATAGCGCGCCAGTCCTTAAGCCGGGCCAGCACTTTCGCCTCGTTCGCGGGACGGCGCATGCGTTTGAGGACAGATGGCGCCGCGTGTTGGAAGGGGATGTCGAGATATGGGGTTAGCAGCCCCTCTGCCATCAACGGGATGACCTGATCAACATGGGGGTAGGGATAGACGTAGTGGAGGCGCACCCATGGGGCATTGCCCTCTGGCGTGGTCAACTGACCGAGCTCGCGCGCAAGGTCAGTCATGTGCGCTCGCACTTCGCGACCCTTCCACTGGCGGGGATCATGGCGCGTATCGACGCCGTATGCTGAAGTGTCTTGGCTAATCACCAACAGCTCTCGCGTGCCAGCGGCGACCAGCTTCTCCGCCTCGCGCAGCACCGCATCGATCCGGCGGCTGGCCAGCTTACCGCGCAGGTCCGGGATGATGCAGAACGAGCAGGAGTGATTGCAGCCCTCGGAGATCTTGAGATAGCTATAATGGCGCGGGGTTAGCTTAATGTCCGGCTGCGGGATCAGGTCGACAAACGGCCCTTGGCTGGGCGGTGCATGTTCATGCACGGCCTCGACCACCTGCTCATATTGATGCGCTCCGGTCACTGCGAGCACTTGGGGATGCGCGGCGCGGATGGCGTCGGCCTCCTCGCCCATGCAGCCTGTGACGATGACACGGCCATTCTCGTTGATAGCCTCTCCGATGGCGGCGAGGCTTTCCTCCTTGGCGCTATCAAGGAAGCCGCACGTGTTGACCAGCACTACGTCTGCGCCCGCGTAATCAGGCGACATGGCATAGCCATCGGCGCGCAGACGGGTGAGAATGCGCTCGCTATCGACCAAAGCCTTGGGACAGCCGAGCGAAACCATGCCGACGCGCTTTGCATCGTCGATTGGGCGGGGAGCGGAGGTGGTTAGGGTGCTCATTATGGGCGCGCCTCTACACCGGGTGATCGATTAGGGCCAGTCCTGATGCGCTTCCCACCTTGCCTCACAAGCGCTATCCCGAACCAAATCAGGGAGAGAACACCATGAGCGACTTTGCACTTTGGCCAGTCTTGGCCGGAACCGCGGCCTTCTTCGCAGTGGGCGCGCTTTGGTACGGCGTCTTGTTCGGTAAAGCATGGCAGCACGCTGCAGGTATGTCGGATGAGGATGTGCAGGGCGGCAATATGGCGCTGATCTTTGGCCTGACATTCGCGTTTGAGATGCTGATCGCGATGGTGCTGTGGCACTTGATTGCGCGCACTGGCGCTGCGCCCCATGTGATCATGATGATGTCGGTCGGCTTTGCGGTTGGGGTGATGATCCCGGCAGTGGGTATCAATTACCTTTATCAGCGCAAATCAGCCAAGCTTTTCGCGATCGATGCCGGGCACTTCATCCTCGGCATGGCTGCGATGGGCGGGGTGTTCTTACTGTTTGTGTAGTGGCTTTTGAGCTTTGGCCCTAGCCGCTGTTACCGTTGCCATTCTCAGCCGGGACGATCTCAACCAACACATCGCCGGCTTGCAAGTCTTGGCACTCATCCTCCCAATAGCCGAAAGCGCGGCCATTGCGGTAAATGCGCAGGCCCCGTCCGCCGCTGGTCAGATCGGTGATGGTGCAACCGCACTCTTCCTCAGTGACCACTCGTTCAACCAATTGGACGCGGCCATTCACTGAAGCGAGGTCAGCGAGGTAGTCGGCAATATGCGCCCCCTTAGCCGAACCTGCGAGCAACAGCCCTGTAAAGCGGACCGGGTTGATGACGTTGTTGGCGCCTGCTTGGCGCGCAAGCAGCTCGTTATCATCGGCGCGCACGACGACGCTGATCGGAACCTTAGGAGCAAGATGGCGAACCGTAAGGACTATCAGGATCGACGTGTCATCGCGGCCCGCAGAAACCAGCACGCTTTGCGCCGTCTGAATACGAACCGCTTTCAGCGTCTCATCACGGGTGGCGTCGGCGGCTAGCACATTGACGCCGAGCTTCTCGGCCTCGACCAGCCGATCCTCGCTCGGGTCGACGACGACAATGTCGTTCGCCTCAGTTCCGCGTTCGATCAATTCTTCGACACTTTGAGAGCCAGAGACGCCATAGCCAAGGACGACGACATGGTTCGAAAGACTATCCTGGATACGGGCCATCCGCCACTTCTCCCAGCTGCGTTTGATGATGAAGTTGTAGGCGGTGCCCACAAAGATAAAGAACACGGCAAACCGGATCGGGGTGACAATCACCGCTTCGATCAGGCGGGCCTTGTCACTGACAGGGGCAATATCACCAAAGCCGGTCGTGGTGATAGAGATCATGGTGAAATAGACGATATCGAGAAAGCTGACATCGCCATCGACATTGTCGACCAATCCCTCGCGGTCGAACCAATGGATCATCACCACGATCATGATCAGGAATAGCGCCGCGCCCAACCTGAGCGAGAGATCGCCCCATAGGGGAAGCTTCACCGCACGGCGCAGCGGCTTGAACTTGCGGCGCTTGACCTTGGGGTTATCGCTATCGCGCTTTGCCAAACCGTGCCGCCTCAGTCTTCAAACCGAGCAGCAATCGCGTCGATGCTGGCATAATGGGTAAGGTCGAGTTGCAAGGGTGTGACCGCGATATAGCCATCGTCGATGGCCTCAAGGTCAGTGCCGTGGTCGAGCGTGTGCTCAATCGCATGCAGGCCGAACCAAAAATAGCGATGCCCGCGCGGGTCTTTACCTTCGACGATGGAGCCGCGGGAGTAGTCGTGGAACCCTTGGCGCACGACACGGATTCCTTCGACGGCATCGGGTGCGCGCGGAGGGAAGTTGATGTTGACGAGGGTGTGCGGGTCAAACGGTGCGTCGAGCAGCGGCCGGATGACCTTGGCGCCCCATTGGCGCGCGGTCGCAAACTCATCACCGCTTTCGCGGGTTGCGGCGCTATAGACTTGGCTCAACGCGATAGAGCGTATACCGGCAAGCGCCCCTTCGATAGCCGCAGAAACGGTGCCCGAATAGGTAATGTCATCGCCAAGGTTGGCCCCGCGATTGACGCCCGACAAAATCAGGTCTGGCGGGCTATCCATCACTTCGCGCAACGCCATCATTACGCTGTCGGTTGGCGTACCTGTCACGGCAAAACGCCGCTCACCAAACTGTTGCAAACGCACCGGGTGATTGAGCGTCAGTGAGTGCCCCGCGCCCGATTGCTCCTCTGACGGAGCGCACACCCATACGTCGTCTGAGAACTCTGCCGCGATGGCTTCGAGCACTTCAAGGCCGGGCGCATGGTAGCCATCGTCATTGGTCACAAGGATGCGCATCAGGCAGCAGGCTCCAGCTTCGTCACTCCGCCCATATAGGGGTGCAAAGCCTCAGGTACGAGGACTGACCCGTCGGCTTGTTGATAGTTCTCTATCACTGCAACCAATGTGCGACCGACGGCGAGGCCGGAGCCATTGAGCAGGTGGAAGTATTCACTTTTCTTTGAGCCTTCGGGACGATAACGCGCATTCATTCGGCGCGGCTGATACGTGCCGCCATTGGAGCACGAGCTGATCTCGCGATAGGCGCCTTGTCCCGGCAACCAGACCTCTAGATCGAAGGTCTTCATCATAGCGGACCCCATATCGCCCGAACATAGCGCCATCACCCGGTAATGCAGGCCGAGGCTTTGCAGCAGGCCCTCTGCTATGGCGGTAATACGGCTCAACTCTTCTTCCGCATCCTCAGGCAGGGATGCTACGATCATCTCAACCTTTTCGAACTGGTGCTGGCGAATGAAGCCGCGCGTGTCGCGGCCCGCTGCCCCGGCTTCGGACCGGAAACACGGAGTCAACGCGGTCAGACGCATCGGAAAATCGCTTTGCGCAAAAAGCTGTTCGCGGAACGAATTGCCTAACACCATCTCTGATGTGGAGATCAGCAGACGATTGTCGGTTGTACGGAAAAGGTCCTCACCAAATTTTGGCAATTGCCCGGTGCCGTATCCTGCCTCTTCATTGATGAGCAGTGGTGGATTGCATTCAATAAAGCCATGATCTCGAGTGTTACAATCGATCATATACTGACCAAGGGCGCGGTGCAGCCGGGCCATATCGCCGCGCAAAAAGGTGAAGCGCGCGCCCGAAATCTTCGCTCCGGTCTCAAAGTCCATCCCGAGAGCAGGCGCGATGTCAGCGTGTTCTTGGGGAGTGAAATCGAATTCGGGCTTCTCTCCCCAGTCGCGCAGATAGACGTTGTCATCCTCGCTCTCGCCGTCGGGAACGGACGGATCGAGGAGGTTTGGCAAAGCGAGCAATACGTCTTGCAATCTGCCGCTCAACTCACGTTCGCGCTCCTCCAGACCTGGCATGTCCGCTTTGATCTGCGCGACCTCGGCTTTCAGCGCTTCGGCTGCGTCCTCGTCGCCTTGGCCCATTGCCTTACCAATGGCTTTTGACGCTTCATTGCGGCGGCCTTGTACGACTTGCAGTTCGGTTGTGACTGCGCGGCGTTCTTCGTCGAGCTCCAGAATAGTAGCGGCAACAGGCTCTGCTCCGCGTCGTGCGAGGCCAGCGTCAAACCCATCAGGGTCGTCTCGTATCAATCGGATATCATGCATGGTTGCGGCCTATGCCCCCAACAATTGGCGAAGGAAAGAGCGCTATTGCGGCAAGTCCAATTGGACGCGGCTGGCCAAGGCGGAAAGCTGGCCGACGGGCGCGGGTTCAGCAGGTGGGATGGGCGCGGCCTCTGGCCATAAAGCCAGCATCTCATCCAGGGTCCCACGCACGCTGTCAGCGCCGTTCATACCCTCTGCAATATTGCGTGCGACTTTTACAAAGCCCCATGCGTCCTGATATTCCGCAGGGTCAGTGACCGCTCCATCGGTGATCGCGACGCTGTATTCCGCAACCGCTGTTTCCATAAGAAAGCGGATCAGGGCCGCATCATCTGTGTCAGTGGCGTTGAGCATGGCTGCAAGATTGTCTCCAGCGGCGCTGAGCAATGGCTCGATCTCCTCCGCGCTTTGCCCCGCTTCAAGCGCAGCCGAGACATTCTCAAAGGCAGCGGGGTCAAAACCTAGCGCTTCGAGGCCAGCGCGCTCATCTGCGTGCGTTTCGGAGACTGGGTGCATCAAATGGGGCGCGGCGGCTTGCGCTTCGCCTGCGCGATAGAGAGCGAGGCCAGCTTCGACATGGCCAGCCATAAATACGAGCCGTTGTTCTACCGGAAGCGCGCCGACCGCGCCAGCTTCGCCGCCTTCACCTTCACCAGCTTCTCCGGCTTCTCCAACTTGCGCGGCCTCACCGCCCTCGCCGCTTGCGCCGCCTTCTCCAGCTTCGCCTGCACATCCAGCCAAACCCGCACCCGCAAGTGCCGTGGCCAATCCCAAAGCGCTCCAAGTTTTAAGCTCGACTTTCATTTCGTATCCTCCGGCGATATTGCTTTGCCAAACAGCCATAAAGGTGTGAGGACTTTATGCAATTCATCATAGCGAGCACTCCATGATCCTAAGCATCAATGCGATCCAAGACCCGCAGAAGATCACCAATCTGCGCGAACAGTTGAAGTCGTTGAACTGGCAGGATGGACGCGCGACGGCCGGGTCTGTTGCGCGCGAAGTAAAGCGCAATGAGCAAGCCGTTATGAGCGATGATGCGGGCAAGGCCATGCGCGAGATATTGGTGCCGATCATTGCGGAAAATTCGGTGGTGAAAGCGGCCGCGAGGCCACGTCATATCTCTGTGCCCATGATCAGCCGCACCGCCGATGGTGGGCATTACGGCGCGCATGTCGACAATGCTTTGATGGGAACCGGTAGCGCCCGAATGCGCAGCGACCTCGCCTTCACATTGTTCCTCAATCAGCCGGATGAATATGAGGGCGGGGAGCTTGTGGTGCACGCCACTGGCATGACGCAAACGATCAAAGGGAAAGCGGGCGAATTGGTGCTTTATCCCGCCACCAGCATCCACGAAGTGCGGCCTGTTACGTCAGGCGAGCGGATTGTGTGCGTAGGGTGGATTGAAAGTCTGATCCGCGATCCTGTTCAACGCGAATTGCTGTTCGATATGCAGAATATGCGCGCCAATCTGCGCCAAAAACTGCCAAGCGATTCAAGCGAATTGCTGACCCTGGACAAGACGATAGCCAATCTGATGCGAATGTGGGCGCAGTCTTAGGGTAGTCCTAAGTTGCTTGCTTAGCGTGGCGTTTGCGGTTCACCTGTAGGGTAAAACCGATGATCAGCGATACGCCCACAATGCTGGGTCCGGCCCAGATCAGCGGGTTGAACACTTCCTCTGGCACCCAACGGATCAGCCCTACTGACATGAAAGCGGTATAGGCCGAAATTCCCATGCCAATGAGCGCGCGAAAATGCTCTCCGACATAGGCACGCGGGGAGGGCGGCGAACTGCGCCAGATAAACAGTTGTTGGATAGCCATGGCCACCACGCCCAGCGATGCGACTGCGATCATCAGAGGTTCACCGATGCTCAGGCCGTAATATCCGCAATACAGTGCAGATGCGATCACAGCGACAATAACCAATTGATAGCGCGGGTGACGGAGCGCTGCCGGTTCGCGCGCATGCTTCACAACGCTTAGCCCGTAATCCGCGAATCCGATTGTTAGCAGTCCAAGATAGAGCATCATCCACCCGAACAAACCGTCGAACAATGCGCGGTCTGTGACGGAGGGGATGCGTTCTTCCGGCCCGTAAAGCGACAGCAGTGCCATCACCACCGCGAGTGCACCTGCGACCATAAAGCCATAGCACGCCGCGCGGCCCCATTTGCGATGATTGCGCGCACCTTTGCGGGTCACAATTGGCCCCCAAAACGCGATTAACCCCGTCAAACCGGCGATCACATGCAGCACAATCAGAGTTTCAAACAGATGCATTGGCGCGTGATATTATAGGTTTTTGCCGACCCGGCAACATGGCCTCACAACATCGCTTTAACGGGGACATCGCTGCCCGCTTCAATCCGCTCTCCGCGCCACAATTGGTGCAGGCGCTTGCCCAGAATATCGCCGGGGCCAGAGGTGAATTGGGGGTGGCCGAAATGGGTCATCACGCCATGCTGCTTCTCCAGCGCTCGGCGATCCTGTCGAACAACGGGCGCAAGGAACAGGCGGATCGCAGCTTGCTTTAGCCATGCAGGCGCGAGGCCCTTTGGCGTCGAGAAACGGGCAAATGGCGTGAATGTGCCGTCGGTGGCAGGCGTAAAGATCGCGGTGACGCACAGGGTCAGTTTGGTTTCACCCTCCCACCGCGCCTGAACCGTAGCGGGAGTGTAATAGCGCGAGATGCTGCGCTCTCGATCCTGTTCCAGAAAGCGCGACATAAGGCCCAGATCCGGCTCCGTCTGCTCAATCACCATGTCGATGCCGTCACCGTAGGAATTGACGATCAGGTTCACCGGCAGGCGCTTTTCACGGCGGCGGATAAAGCCGTTATGCAGGTGATTGGTGTGGAACGGGTCCATCACATTCTCAATCGCATCAAACGCGCGGCCCGACCATGTGCCCTGTTGCCACCAGAAATGGTCAAGCGCGGGGTTGGTGAAATCGGGTGGCAGGGGCGGCTGCGCAGGCGCAGTGTCTGACAGGCTGACAAAGATTGCTCCGTGCCCCTCCCACACGCGAAGAGCATCGGCGTTTAGCCGCTTGTCGCCCTGCGTTTCCACCATGCAACCGGGCACCGCAGCGCATGCGCCATCGGGTTTAAACCGCCACCCGTGATAAGGGCACTCGAGCGCGCCTTTGTGCACTCGGCCTTCGGAGAGCGGGTAATTGCGATGCGGACAGCGATCAATCAACGCACCCAACCCAGCTTCGCTGCGGAAAAGGGCAATGGGAGTGTTGCAGAGCGTCACCTTACGCACCGCACCGCGTTTCACATCGCGTGACAATGCGATCATGTGCCAGGCCGACGATACTGCTTCAGGAAAGCTCATGTTTCCAACTCCTCGCCATTCCATTCGATGTCATAGGTTGTTGCGTCGCTCGTTGAGATTGCATGTTTGAAGCCCTTGACCGTAAACGCAATGCTGTCGGCGATGGCACCTGCAAATGGCAGGCGGTCTCCGGGTTGAGAGATCACGTCGCGGCCCTTTTCGATAGTTTCTCGCCATCGCGCCAATTCGCCGTTTGCAAGGGCGTGAGGTAGTCCAAGGCCGAGCATTGCAGGGCCAAGATAGCCGGGTTTTGCGCTCTGATCTGGCGCAGATATCCCTTCACCAATTGCGCAGGCGAGATGTCCGTCTCCGGCGAGCAAGTGCACGCCGCTCGTCGCGCGAGGATTGCATTCTATGAGATACGCATGGCCTCTATCATCAATCATCACATCGCAACCGAATTGGCCATGAATGCTGGCCGATTGGGCAAGACGCCGTGCGATTGTGCGCAAGGGTTCTGCTTCTGCTTGGGGCAACGGCTCAAACGCATAGGCCGCACCGCCGGAAAGCCGCCACTTGGATCGATAGGCCGCAAAGCCAACAAGATCGCCGTGATGTGCAACACCATGAAAGCAAACCTCTTCGCCGCGGATTAGCTTTTGTGCCATCCAACGGTTTTGTGCGTCCGGTGTGATTTGCGTGAGTCGGCTGGCATCCGGTCCGATCAGAGTGCTGCCTCCAAAGCGTCCAAACCGAGGCTTGAACACCCATTGCTCGCTGGTCTCCGAGAAACCCTGAAGCTCGCTTTTGTCAGCGATCGCATGGCTCTCTGGCAAAGTCAGACCCCACTGACCTGCCGCTTTGGCAAAGGCAAATTTGTCGTGAAGCACACGCAGCATCACGAAGTCAGGTGAATACAGCCGTTCACCCAGAGTGCCGTGCAATCCGGGAGCGGCAAGGTGGAACACCTCCTCACATGTCGGCACAATCAGATCGATCCGATACTCATCGACCAATTGCACAATCCGCGCGCGAAACTCTGCGCCGTCATGCCGGGGTGAGGGATAGGCGTGATGATGCGCGGCCAATGAAGACCAGCGCGCCAATCGTGAACGCACACTATCGACGCAATGCACAACCCATCCCGCAGCGGCAAAATCACGCGCTAAATCTAGTGCAGCAGCGGCTCGCGCGCCGGTGATCAGAACGCTTCTAGCCATCGGCCCATACCACCTTGCGGCGCTTTGGCTGTGACCACGGGGGCAGGTCTTGAGCAAGGCGCACGGTTTGCCCAGTCAAATCGCTAAGCGCATCGACGGCTCGGCTCGCGAGGGTTTGCGAAATGAGTGATCCGGTTCGCAAAGTGACCGAGCTTGGCGAGGCGACAGCTTGCCAATGCGAAGGAGCGCTCAGCTGCGCCTCGACACATTCGACCACTTGCACAGGCGTTACCGTCCGATCGCCAAAGCGCCAGACATCAGTGATGCGCCCCTGCGGTGGATGGATTACGCGACCGGCATTGCCGCACGGGCAAGGTTGCGGATCAATCTCAACATAATCATCCGCGCGCAGGCGCACGATAGGCTGACTGACGCGGTGCAAATCGGTGATGATCAGGCGAAAGCCCTGAGTTCGGGGGACAGGCTCGAGCTCGAACTCAATGCTGTGCTCGTTGAGATGCAGCCTGCCGCGTTCACATTCTGCGCCCAAAAAACCCTCAGTCGCCTGAAAAATTGAGCGCGGATGCAAGCCAAAGGCATCCGTCACGAACGCGGTTTCCGCTGGGCTTATTGGCTCACTTCCGCAGAACAGATGGCGCAGGGAAGACAGGCGCAATCCGGCTTTTGCAAAGGCAATCAGCCGGTGCGGAGGCGCAATCACAATAGTGGGATCGAACTGAGCGAGCGCGTCCACCGTCTCTTGAGCAGAGCGTTCGAGCGGGAAATGCGCAAAGGTGAAACGACCCGTTTTAACATCGCTGTACAGCGCATTGCTCGCCCGCAAATGCAAGGCAAGCCGCTGCCGCTTTAACAATGCGCGAGCAGGCAAAAGCCGCGCGAGGCTTTGTCCGATATAATCCGCGCGCTCTTTGCCATTGGCGACAAACAAGCCGCGCACAGCCCTGCTGCTACCGGTGGACCAACCTGCGCTCAGATCACCGCGTGCTGTGCCATTCTCCGCCGCATCGCCCAGCGTGCGCAGTGCGTCATCCGTCATATCCAAACTGTTCCACGCGCCGTAATCACTGCGCACCGTCCCAGGGTCGGTGATCGGATATTCAGTCAACGGCCTGCCATGATACGCAGCCAATGCTGGCGTCCGGGCAAGAGCAGGTTGTAACCGCGTCCAAGCACGCGCGCGCCCTTGCCGCAATTGCTCGGCAGAGAAGCGCATAGCCCGCTTGGTCCGAAACCAAGACGCGATGGTGGCGGCCCGCTGCATCAGTCCTGCACAAGCGTCTTTGCACTGGCGCGGCAATGCGATGGCAGGATCGCAAGGTCGCGATTATTGGCCGCAGCACTGCTGAGCAGATCGAGTGTCGCGCGGTATTTGCGGGTGTTGCCTAGCAAAGCGGTAGTGATGCGCGGGGGTGGGCGGCGTTCTGTGATTGATCGCCCCTGCCACACGGCATCGGCGGCTAGCAGCACGGATTGCCCCTGCTGCGTCGTAAAGGCGAGGCCCCAATGCCCCGCGCAATGGCCGGGAAGCTCAACCGCCAGCAAGCTGCCATCGCCAAGAATATCGCGCCCTTCGGTAAACGGCGCAAATTCTGTGGGGAGCGAGCACGCGCGCGCGTTTTCAAAAAACTGTGCATGGGCATCGACCTCGTCTGGAACCAGAGCGGACAACAGACCTTGCCGGACCCGGCCAAACCGTCCGGGCTTGCGCAATTCTTCAAGGCCAGCGCGTGCGCAGAATACCGGTTTGTTCGCCAGATTGCGCATCCCTGCGACATGGTCACCGTGGAAATGCGAGATGATCGTGCCCGCAATCGCCGCCTCTTCGATGCCATGCGCACCCAACCAGCTTTGCCAGTGCTGATCCGCTTCGATCTCAATCGGAGTGGTCCAGCGATAAAGGCGTTCAGGAAACGGCTCGGTCGCCTGATTGAAGGCGGGGTCATAGCCGGTGTCGAACAGGAATATGCCGCGCACGGGGTGCTCGATCACACCGACAAGCGCGGGAAAATCGACTGAGCACAGGCTACCGCCCTTGATCACCATCCCCTCTGGATGGCTGCACGATCCGCGCTCCAACCAGCGAAACCCAACACGAGTCATGCGGCATTTTCCTGTGCGGCAAGAGCGCGCGCCTGCTCTAACAGCGTAGCCAGCGCATCATATCGGGGCTCGTATCCGAGCAAACGTTGCGCGGGTTCTGGATCGAAAGTTTGCGAATAGCCAAGGGTCGCCAGCGTGTAGCGGGTGAGCACTGGCTCTTTGCTTGACCCGGTCAAACTTGCGATCCGCTCCATGACATTGGCGAGTATATGCGCCGCACCAAGGGGGATGTTCACCAGTTTTGGCGAAGTGCCCAACGCGTCCGCCAATTGCAGCGCGATGTCGCGCACTGTGTGGGGCTGGCCGCCTGATATGTTGATCGCGCGTCCGGCGATTTTCTCCGCGCGTTCCTCCGCCTCGCAAATCGCATCTGCCGCATCGCGTAGGTCTGTCAGCTCAATCAGCGCCTCCCCGCCGCGCGGCAATGGCATGCGTTTGCGGCGCGCCAGTTCAGCGAGTTTGGGCAAGATCACCCGGTCGCCATCTCCGACCAAAGCGCGCGGACGGATCGCGCAACAGGCGAGCGTCTTTGTGCTAGCGGCGAGAACGTCGCGTTCAGCGGCAAGCTTGGTCTGCGCATAGAAATTAAGCGGGGTAGAGTTAGGCGGGGCGTGTTTTCCGATGCCGATGCGGTCTTTGAGGCTGGCAAAGATTGACGGTGATGACACGAATACGAACCGGGCAACACAATGCTCCTGGGATGCCTCGATCAAGCGGCGAGTTGCATCGACATTTGCGCTTTCAAAGGCGGCGCGCGGGCCCCAGCTGGCAGAGAGTGCGGCGGCGTGGATTACGCTGTCGGAGCCTTCGACGAGCGCTGACATTGCGTCAGCACACTCAAGATCGAAGGGCACAAACTCAGCGCCCAGAGTACGCAATTCCTCGCCCGCCGCGACCGAGCGCCCGGTTGCGCGCACGGCGTGATCGCGCCCGATAGCTTCGCGGACCAAGGCTTTGCCAAGCCCGCCGGTTGCGCCGGTGATAAGGATGCGGCGCTGGCTCACAGGCAGATCACCATGGCGCTGGCGCTGATCCCGGCAGCGGTGCCGAGCAACAGTATTGTATCGCCCGGTTTGGCGGCCTCTGTATCAAGCGCATGGGCCAGCACTGTCGGGATAGATGCCGCGATCTGGTTGCCGGTCGTTGAAAAAATGTCGACAACCCGCTCTGGACGCGGCTCGAACAAGCGCCGCACATGTTCGACGCCGGGCGCGCTGGCCTGGTGGCAAATGATGCAATCGAGATCATCGCGAGTGATGTTCGCGTCGACGAGCGCGCGCTCAATTACCGGCGGAAGCGCTTTGGCAGCCGCTTTGAAAATACCGAATGCGTCCATTTCGAAGTAAGAGCCTGCGACCAGAGCCTCATGCCCTTCGCTAACGCGCAGCCGCGTGCCTCCGGATCGCAATTGCGCGAGTTCGTGGTGCGCGCCATGCGTAACGCTGGCGAAGGATAGCATGCCGCGTGTGCCATCATTCGTGGCTTCAATCGCCAGAGCAGCGGCGCCGTCGCCGAAAATTGACCGGGTTTTCGCGAGAGCGGGATTGAGGCCCGCAGAGGCAATGTCGCTGGCAAAGACCAGAGCGCGCCTCCAACGACCAGTCGCAATCCCCATCGCCGCGATATCCAACGCTGTGACAAAGGAGAGGCAGGTTTGGTTCACGTCAAAACATGGCACGCCGGAGCCGCTAAGGCCCAGCCTGTCTTGCACCAAAGTGGCTGTTGAAGGGATCGGTTGTTCCATCACGCCGCACGCGCCGATGATTACATCTGGTGGCGTGTTGCCCCATCCGGCGCTGTCCAAAGCCTCACGCGCGGCCTCTGCTGCCATCATAGATGTCGTTTCTTGAGCATTCGCGACATGACGCGATGCGATGCCAAACTCGCTTTGAGTCCAGCCGTCTTCCAGCCCGTGTCGCGCGTCCAGCTCCGCTGAACTCAGCACAGTTTGTGGGCGATACGCGCCCCATCCCGACATTGTGAAATTGCTGATCAAACCATCATCTCCACTTGATTCGCTTATACACTCTCATGGAATTAAACAGTGTTCAATTAAAAAATAGACAATGTTCAATTTATGCTTTATCCACCATCATCATGGGAAGGCGCTCAGATCATAGTCCGGATGAATTGCGCGAATTGCTGGTATTGTCCGGCCATGCCCTGATGGGAGAGCGCGGCTTTGCGAAGTTTTCTGCTCGCGAAGCCGCTCGGCGAGCAGGCTATTCAGTTGGCACAATCTACAATGTGTTTGGTGGGCTCGACCAATATTTAATCGCCATCAACAGTCGCACATTCCACGAATGGAGCGCATGGCTAGAGGCTGCATTGATCGACGCACCAAGAGACCGGGCAGGGCGCATCGAAGCTTTGGTGCGCGCCTATTTTGGCTTTGCGCAGAACAATCAGAACATCTGGATGGCGATATATGACCACCGGATCGACCGCTCGATTGAAATCGCCTCAGAGGATGATGCGGCTCGCGAAGGCCTAACCAGCATTGTCGACCGCGAAGTCGCAAGCACGCTGGGCCTGAACGACAGTGACGCTCGGCGGCTCGTGCGTTCTTTGATCGCGACCGTGCATGGCCATTGCGCACTTTGGCTAACCGGCAGCTATGCCCTGTTGGAGGAGAAAGATCCGGCGGGCCAAGCGGTCGACCGCGTACTCGAAATCCTCACCCATCATTTGACGCCGTCTGAAAGCTGATCGCCGCGCAATCGCCGCTTTTCCTCTTCAGTGTGTTGGCCAAGCAAGGGCGCGCCCTCTTGCGCCGGTGTTTGCCAATCGGAAAACCGGCTCGCATCACTCATTTCATAAATCGAGCCTTCGGTCGGGTGTTCGCGGCGCTCGAAAAAGCCAGTGGCCGCGAGGTGCGGATCGTTCAGAATATCGTCGATATCGCGCGAGGGCATGCAGATTACACCCGATTGGCGCAAGGTCGTGACCCAATGCTCGGTCGTTTGCGCAGGCGTGTGCTTGGCGATCTCCTTATACAACAACGGCACATTTGCTCTGCGCCCCTCCGGCGTATCCAAAGGCTCCTTGCTCAACAGTTCTGACGCACCGAAAGCATCGAACAAAGTGATCCAATCGCTGTCCATATAGGGCACCAAAGCGATGTAGCCGTCCTTGGTCGGGAAAGGCTGGCGGTCGGGATCAACTTGACGTGAATAAAGCAACGGGCCGGATGGCGGATCGAAGGTTTTGCCGGCCAAGTGATCTTTCAGCATGAAATGAGCGAAACTCTCAAACATGGGCACTTCGACAAATTGCCCGCGCCCGGTGCGCAATTTGTGGATCACAGCGGCCATGGTCGCATAGACCGCGTTCAGCCCCGCAACCTTATCCGCGATCAACGATGGCATATAGCGCGGGCGCGGATCGCCATCGACGCGGCAAGCCAGGCTCGGCGCGCCAACCGCCGCCTGGATCACGTCATCATAGGCTGGCAGGTTGGCATAAGGGCCATCGGAGCCAAACCCGACACAATGCACATAGATGATGCCCGGATTGAACGCTTTGACATCGCCATAACCAAGCCCGAGCCGCTGGATCGCTTCATCGCGGATGTTGTGAACGAAGATATCCGTTTCCCCGATCAGCTTTCGCATCACATCAGCATCATCTGGGTCCTTGAGATCGAGAGCGACCGACTTCTTGCCCCGGTTGAGCGTCATATGCATCGGGCTCATGCCAGCGGTCTTCGCAGACTTCGCCGTGTGCCGCGCCGCATCGCCGATTGTCGGTTCAACCTTGATCACCTCAGCCCCGTAATCGGCGAGCACCTGTGTCGCGTATGGGCCAAAGACCACGCTGCTTAGGTCAACGACTTTGACGCCGGTTAGCATGGGTGCGGGATTATCGAGCGGCAATGGCTTTGCTCCTGAGAGGGTCAGCCATGACTATCGGATCAGGCGTTGACGTTGGCAAGATGCGCATAGGACGCATCATCGCGCCCGCGTACGCCATAGACGCTGGGGTTACCTGGATCATCCCGGTCCCACCCATCGGTGCAAGGCTGGGTGCTGTTCCAGTCATAGATCGCGTGGCGGTGGCTGACTTTCCAATCCTCATCGCGCCTTTCAAAACTATCGAGATACCGTCCAGCTGCGATCATCAGCACATCGCCATCAGGCGTTTTGATGGTGTGATGCGCGACGAAGTAACTCTCCCCCGCTGCCCGGTCGCCATCCACTTCGATCAGCGATTGTCCGATCACATGCTGAGTGCGCTCCATCGTCGCGAGCAACGGCATGACCCAAGTGATAAATTCCTCCGCAGTCCCTTTGAACAGGCCATGATCATCGGTTGCATCGGGATGGAAACAGGCGCGCACCATATCCGCGTCGCAACGGTCGATCCCTTTCGCCATGCGGGCAACCAGTTCGGCACATTCAAGCTTGTCAGCCGTGATTTCGAGGCGGTTCACTGCGCGTCTCCTCACTCTCAAGCGCTTAACGCGCCATCCAATCTTCAAGCGTCTCATGGAAATACCGCATCCGGCTTTCCTGCGATGCGAGATAGTCGCGTTTGTAACCGCGCGAATGGAGGCCGCGTTGTTGCTGAGGCCAGATCTCCAGATCCTCGTCGATAGCCGGGCCTGTTGTGACCTCGTGATCTTTGCCCTGCATGTGCGGGACGACGGTTTCCGTCGAAATCGTGTCGCCCATCACATAGGAATAATATTCGGTCTGTCCTTTGGCGAACAACACCATGAACCACATGTCGAACAGGCACTTTTCGGGGTCGCTAGGATGCGGACGCGCGCGCAGCCAGATATTGCTTTCCGGCTTCAGGCTGAACGAGAGGTTGGGAAAGATCGTGTAGTGCCAATTATCGGTCAGCTGATCGTCGTGATAGGATGAAAAATCATACCCCTTTGCCTCGCCCAGCTTGCGTTTCGCCCGCTGTAGATCCTTGCGAATATTGCGGGTCTTGCCACCTTCGTAATCGGCCGGATCAAGCTCCCAAAACTCCAGCTCTTTCGCCATCCTTTCAAGCGTTTCTTTCTCGCCGCCTTTGACTGCCGCGGCAGGCCCACCGCCCGGCATCAGCATACGACAATGCCCTTCGGAGTAATGATCGAACTGGCAATCTTCGCGTCCGTATTCGAGCGTGAATTTCGCATCCGGATGGACAAATGGGACGTGATAGCTTTCGCTGAAATTGTCCTGCACCAGTTTCCAGTTGAAATCCCCTTCGACGGTCACCCAATGGGTGCGCCGGAATTCTTGCATTGGATAGGTGTCGATCTGATCCGCAATCGGGCCGAGATAGTCGCGCAAAGGGGCGCAATCATCGTCCATATTGTACCAGACAAAGCCCGCCCAAACCTCTGACTTCATCTCAACCAGATTGAGTTTGCCGCACGGGCTGCCTTGCTCAAAATCTGCTTCGTCAGGCACGAATTTGAGGGTGCCTTTCAAGTCGTAAGTCCATGCGTGATAGGGGCAAGTCAGCCGCTTTTCATTGCCGCACTCATCTTTCATCAGCTCCAGTCCGCGGTGCTGGCAGACATTGTAGAAAACGCGGATTTGGTCGTCATCGCCGCGCACACACAAGATGCGCTCCGTGCCGAGCGTTGTGGTGGTGTAATCGCCAATATTCGCCAACTCGCTTTCAAGACAGGCGATTTGCCAGGTTTTGGTCCAAACCGTGTCCCATTCGCGCTCCATCCATTCCTTTGAGAAATAGCGTTCCGGTGTGATCGGTTGATTGCGCAGATTGGGTTCGGGTTGCTTGGTCAAGTCGGCCAATTGCCGATTCACTTCGCCAGGATCGTAATCCGCCATAGTGTCCTCGTTGCGATGGGTCTCGGTCTTGCGAAACGTGCGCTATCATCGGCGATCTTCGGCCGCAGGCACACTAGCATCTTTGTCGAGGGTGTGAGTGTCTAGTCGGGGCGGCGTTCGGTTGCGCTGCACCGCAGCTGGTGGGCGCGGCAAGGATTGAACTTGCGACCCCACCCGTGTGAAGGGTGTGCTCTACCACTGAGCTACGCGCCCGTCGCATGGTGGCGGGATAACGCCGATCCTTGGACAGGGGCGGGCATCTACTTGGGCCGCGCGGTCAATGCAACCCTGTTGCGGCGGGCGTTGAGACCCTAGCGCGCGAGCCATGCTCCAAGGGTTTCGAACAGTCCACGCGCTTCGCTTGGTTGCAAAGGGCGTGGGGGTGTCGGGCATTCGAGACAATAGGCCTGCACGCCGCGCGATCCTGCCAAAAGCTGTGCATCGCGGGTGATTTGAGCCAGTGTTATCTCACGTTGCTGTGCGGCCATTGCGAACAGATCGCCTCCACGCGATTCTGGGGCAGGGGCCACTGCACTGGTCATCAATTGCCGGATCAGCGAATTGTAGTTGGGTGCCTGTGAACCAAGGAACCGCGTGCTCCAATCGCCTTCATCAAGGCTCGCTTCGCCCGCGACCCATTGCAGAGCCTCTGGTAAGCCGCCGAACTGGTCAACCAGCTCCAATTGCCGCGCTGTGCCGCCATCCCAGACGCGGCCCTGCGCGATGCTATCGACCCGCTCTGTCGTCATACCGCGAGCGGTCGCGACGATGCTGAGGAAGTCGGAATAGGTGTCGGTCACGCCCGCTTGCAGGATGGCGTCCACCTCGGGGCTAAGCCCGGCAATAAGGTCGGGCTGTCCTGATAGAGGCGTGGTGCGATAACCATCGGCGCTAACCCCGATATCGGCTGCTGCACCCTCAAAGGTGGGCAGAACCGCGAACACACCGATAGAGCCGGTGATTGTTTCGGGTTGAGCAAAGATGCGATCGCCAGCGGTGGCGACCCAATAGCCGCCGCTCGCCGCGACATTGGCAAAGGAGATCGCAACAGGCACATCCTTGGCACGATATCGCTCGACTGCGCGACGTATCTCTTCAGATGCGAGCACTGATCCGCCCGGCGAATCCACCCGTACAACCAAGCCTTTGATGCCGTCATCGGAAAGCGCTTCGTCCAACAAGTCCGCAATCCGCGTGCCGCCCGCTGTGCCCGGCCCAGCATCGCCATCGACGATGGTACCAGCCACAGTAATCACCGCGATCTGGTTGCTGGACGAGCCTGTGCCTGGTCCGACATCTGCAAGGAACGGCGCCATTTCGCTTTTGGCATAGGCACCAGGCGTCTCATCCCAGCTGTCTTTGCCTGCAAGTTCGGCCACGCGATTGCCGAATTCGACGCTATCGCCCAGCTTGTCGACCAGTCCTGCTTCGAGTGCGGCCTTTGCCAAATCGCCCGAAGATGCTTCGACCCATGCGACCGGATCGCTGGTGACACGGTCCAGCTCTAGTGACGGGCGAGCTTTGGTGACATTAGCCTGCCACTCTTCCCACAATGCGCCGTACAATGCCGCGCGGTTCTCACGAGCGGCGTCCGACGGACCATCGAGGATGTAAGGCTCAACGGCTGATTTGAACTCACCAACGCGGTATACGCGGGTGTTGATGTTCAGCCGCTCAAGCAACTGCGCATAATAGAGATTGCTGCCACCCGGACCCGCGATCAAAGCGCCGCCCAGCGGGTCAGCCCAAATCTCGGTAGCATGCGCGGCCAGATGCATGTGATCATCGCCGTAGCCAATCGCATAGGTGAGCACTGGCTTTTCCGCCTGCCGCACCCGGTCCATCGCTTCGCCGATGGCTTGCAAGTGCACCTGTCCACCGCCGGTGAACGCGGTCATATCCATCACCACCGCTTTGATCCGATCGTCACCCGCTGCTGCATCCAAAACACGCACAAGGTCACGGGCCTGATGCTCAATCGGCGGGGCCTGCCCGCTTAACAGGGTGGACAGCGGATCGACCTCTGCGCGTTCCTCAACCACATATCCTGATAGGTCGATATACAGCGCCCCATCGCGCACTTGGCCCGGATTGGGAGTGGCGGACAGGATGCTGAACAACGCCATGAAGAACAGCAGCATGAAGATCAGGACCAACACGTCCTTGATACCGACGACGACTTTCCATGCCTTGCCGAGGAAGCTCATTTTCGCTTTTTCCAATCCTGTTTGTACTCTTAACTAGGCCGGAACGGCCAAAGTTCCACCGAATTCGCTTCTTATCGAGGTTGAGCGTCCGATATTGATCGTTGAACAGCTTTCAGCGGAGGATGCGGGAATTGCTCTGGACGGTTGGTTTAATCCAACTTATGGCGACGAGCATGCAAGAACTCCTGTTGGAAATCGAACAATTCTGCCGTCGGCATGATATGTCGGAAACGCGCTTTGGTGAGCTGGCGTTGAACGACAAGCCGTTTGTCACACAGCTAAGGTCAGGGCGGGATTTGCGCGGTAGCACCGGCGCGAGGCTCAGGGAGTTTATGGCGGAGTATGAGCAAGGCCAGCCCGCCAAACCCGCAAGCTCGGATCGCTTTCCCGCCGGGCGTTTGGCATTCCCGCATCGCGATCTCACTGGCATTGGCCAGCTGGAACGGCACGAGATCCTGTATTTGCTCGATCAGGCGGAACAATGGGTGACGTTGAACCGTCAAAGGACCAAACATGCCGGGCTATTGAGCGGCCTCACCATCATCAATGCGTTCTTTGAAAACTCCACCCGCACACTGCTCAGCTTTGAGATTGCAGGTAAGCGGTTGGGTGCGGATGTGGTCAACATGGCGGCGTCGACCAGCAGCGTTAAGAAGGGGGAGACGCTGATTGATACGGCGATCACGCTCAACGCTATGCGCGCCGATGCCATCGTGATCCGTCACGGGTCGAGTGGAGCGACGCAGTTGATCGCGGACAAGGTCGATTGCCCTGTGCTCAATGCAGGCGATGGGCAGCATGAACACCCGACTCAAGGTCTGCTCGATGCGCTCGCTTTGCGGCATGCTCTGGCGAAGCGGGGCGAGGCGTCTGAGGACTTTACTGGGCGCACCATCACGATTTGCGGCGACATCCTGCACAGCCGTGTGGCGCGCTCTAATATCCTGTGCCTGCAAGCGCTGGGCGCGACCGTCCGGCTGTGTTCGCCGCCTGCCTTGATGCCTGCGGGCGTGGAAGCGATGGGCGCACAACCCTTTTACGACTTCGACGCCGCCCTTGCTGGCAGCGATGTAGTGATGATGTTGCGCCTCCAGTCAGAACGCATGTCGGGGCAGTTCATCCCCTCTGCGCGCGAATACCATCACCTGTATGGCCTCACGAAGGCCCGGCTTGAGCGGGCTGCGCCGAACGCGCTGGTCATGCATCCCGGACCCATGAACAGGGGCGTTGAAATCGACAGCGAGGTTGCTGACATGCTCGACCGTTCGATCATCACACAACAGGTGGAGATGGGGGTCGCAATCCGCATGGCGTGCCTTGATGTGCTGACCCGGTCGGCGCGCGGCGTGGAGGGCTGGGCATGAAGCAAGCACAACCTCTCACCATCACTGGCGGCCAGATCGTCACTCCCAGCGGCGTGGTTCACGGTTCGGTGCGGCTGGTCGATGGCCTAATCGCCGCCATCGGAGCAGATGTTTCGCCGCAAGATGGTGATGCTGTGATCGAGGCGCGCGGGATGCTGATCGCGCCGGGCATCGTCGACCTTGGCGTGTTCGCTATCGACAAACCCGCATTCCACTTTGGCGGGATCACCCGCGCGGCTTTGATGCCAGACCAATCGCCGCCGCTCGATTACCCTAGCCGCGTCGCCTATGTCGCAAAGAGCGGTAAGCCTGACTTGTGGGTTCACCCGCTCGCCGCTGCCACGCGCTCGCTTGAGGGTGCTGAGCTCGCAGAGATCGCACTGATGCGCGATGCGGGCGCAAGAGGCGTTGCTACAGGGCGCAGCTGGATCGCCGATAGCGGCGTGATGCTGCGCCTGTGCCAATATGCCGCAATGCTCGACCTGACCGTGATCACTCACCCAGAGGACGCCGCGCTGACCACTGGCGCTGCCGCCACGGCAGGCGAGATCGCGACCCGGCTGGGCCTGCCAAGCGCGCCTGCCGAAGCCGAAGAGCTCGCCTTGGCACGCGACATCGTGCTGGCTGAGATGACCGGGGCGAGGGTTCATTTTCGCCAGGTCACAACCGCGGCTGGCTTTGCCGCTATGCGCGCGGCCAAAGCGCGCGGTGTGCGCGTCACATGCGGGATTACGCCTGCGCACCTGCTGCTCTCCGATCTTGCAACCGCCGATTTCCGTACCTTCACGCGCCTGTCGCCGCCTTTGCGGTCAGAGGCTGACAGACAGGCCGCACGCGAAGCGGTCGCCGATGGCACGATTGACGTGATCGGCAGCGGCCATGACCCACGCGGGCCAGAGGATAAGCGTTTGCCTTTCGCCGATGCAGAGCCGGGCATGGCGGGCGCAGAGACGCTGCTCGCTATGGTGCTGGGTCTGGTGCGTGATGAATTGATTGATGTGCCTCGCGCCTTTGACCTGCTCGCCGCAACGCCCGCTGCATTGCTGGGCGTGGATGTCGGTGTGATCGAAGTGGGCCGGGAGGCGGACATCGCTTTGGTCGATGCCGATGCGCCGTGGGTCATCAACCGCGCCAAGATGGAGGCCACCGGCGACAACACTCCATTCGACCGCCAAGGGGCACAAGGCCGGGTGCGGGCGCTGATCAAGGGCGGGGTTAAGGTGTAGTTTTGTTGTGCGGGTTTTTTGCATCCTAGTGACGCCTGCGGAGTTGGACCTGTCCTAGGTAACGAGGTGTGCGTCTTCGTTGCGGACTTCGGGCGCGTAGCGACCGCAAGGCCGACTGGCCGCCCGCAGCGACGCGACCTTTACGTCGTGTTGGCGAGGATATTGCACCCCGGGCGGGGTGCGGAACGAAAAACGCCCCCGATAGCCTAAGCCATCGGGAGCAGTTTCGCTGAAGCTCTCAAAGCTTGAGAGGGGGGCGTTTTACCGTGTGCGAGCCGCGATGCGGACGCCGCGGTTGACTGCGCCGGCTGGTGGGCTGGCCGCGGCATAGGCAAAGCAGCCTGCGCCGCGTGATTTAACCGAGTTGCACATCGATGCTGCGCTGCGGCGGCCAAAACCGGCGGCGGCGACGCGGAAGAATGTGCGGCCGTTTACGCGTGCTTCGGTGATCACAACGTCATGATTGGCGAGTTGTGGGAAGCGGCGTTTGAATTCAGACCACTTGCTCTCTGCGACTGCGCGGGTTGAGAAGCTGCCGAGTTGCACCAGATGCGTATCAGCCGACCCTGTGGCAACAGCCATGCGGCTTTGCTGGGTCGGGCGTGGCGCTGCTTGTGGTGCAGGACGCGCATCGCGGCGAGGCGTGCGTGTTTCAGCCGAAGCAGCAGGCACATCTTGAACAACCGCTCTAGAGACAAAGCGCGGTGCGCCGCCTGATGATGCCGCTGCAACAGCAGGCATTGCTACTGGAGCCGGAGCAGCCGCTGGTGCCGCCACAGGAGCGGGAGCCGAACTGGTCACAGTCGCGGTGGTGGTCGCAGGACGCGGAGCGCGTGTTGGCGCACCGGCAATACGTGGAGTGTTGCTGCGCGGTGCAACTGCTACGGGCGCAGGAGCAGGCGTATTTGCGGCAACGCGAACGGGGCTTGCAGCGGGGGTTGGATCAACTGTCTCAACAGACGGTTCTACAACCTCAACCGGCGCGCCTTCAGGTGCACCGAATGCCAAAGCTTCGCTTTCGCTAGGCGCAGTGGAAGCGGCTTCTGCTTCCGCAACCATCATTTGCTGGCTGGGATAGTTTGCTAGTGTCAGATGCTGGGGAAGACCCGCATCATTTACCGCAGACACACCCAAAAGTGATGCAACGCGTACTTGGTAATCCTCTGGACGAGCGGTCGCTGCCCAATCGGATAGACGCGCGTCAAGCTGATCGGCTGGCACATCTTCGGCGGCCATTACGCGGGCTGCACGCCAATTGCCTGCCAAGGCATAGGCATAAGCAAGGTTCTGACGCGATTTGGCGCTGTTTTCGCCGTTGCGGACAGAGTTGATCAGGTGGTGGACGCCCTGTTGCGGCTGTCCAGCCAGCGCCAGCGCGAGACCATAATCTGCGGCAGGAATGCTGGCTTCATGCTGAGCCAGTTTCGACAAAGCAGCGCCATTATCGCCGGTCGCGATTTTGGCCAGCGCGTAGCTGAGAATGGTGCGAGAATCGCTGTCGCCCAATTCGATCGCTTCACCGAATGCGGTAGCGGCAGACTGGAAACGGCCCTCTTCAAGATAAGCAGCGCCCAAAACGGCGCGATATCCGGCATTGCGCGGTTCAGCGAGAACAGCGGCCTCTGCATGGACAACTGCGCGATCACCGCGGCCATCTTCGAGCGCGGATTGAGCCTTAGCAAAGGAAGCTTCAGCCGCAGGCGCAGACGCGGCGCAGCTGGCAAGCACCATGCTGGCGAGCGCGGTGCTGACAAACAGGCCGAATTTGGGCGCATGTGTTGCGCTGTCTTTCGATCCTGAAGCTTGGCTTTGAACTCGGCCTTGATTGCTGCGGGCCATGTGCATTTCCCCTAAATTAACCATAATAATCTGCGTTTTGGTCGTGGTCGGTTGATCGGTAATTCGAAATTCAGTTGTTCTTCACGCGTCCATCAAGTGAGGCGACGAGGCTATCGAGATCTTCGATTTCGCTCAGCATCGCGTCGAGTGCCTGCGTCACCAACGCTTGTGCGCTGATGCCTTGCATGGTCGATGCAAGGCGCAGTTTGAGGTGGCGATCGCGGTTAAGCCGCAGCGTGAAAGCCGCGCGGCGTCCCTTGGCGGAGCTGGATTTTGCCTGTTTGGGCTTGGTAACGGCTGATTTCTTGCGCGATTTGCGCTTGGGCTGCACCAGTTCAACTGGCTCGTCCGGGACCGCGTCACCCAGCAGGTTCGTCGTCAGATCGCGCGGTTGGCGAACAGCCAACGGGCTTTCGCCGATCAGCGCATCTTCTGGAGTGATATCTGCGATGTCTTCATTGGCCGCTTGATGCGTCGCGACAGGTTTGATTGAGACGATGTCGGCGCTTTCCAAAGGCAATTCCGCCTCGTGTGCCTGATCCTCTGAACCCATATCGTTCCAGCCCAAATCTTCGAGCTGTTCTGCGGCCACCACATCAGGCAGCGGAGCCAGTTGCGGACGCATAGCGGGCTTTGCGCCACCCTTGCGGGCGAGCAAAGTCGGGCCTAGCGATGCAAAACTGGCTTCGGACATAGTCTTTCCCGCCTCTTAGCTCGCGACCCGGCGGCCAAAGCCACCTGCGGGACGCTGAACACCATTGGCCTGGGCCTGAGCGCCAGTGCCGGGAGCGGCGAACACGGTGCGGCGGAAATTCTTCTCCAACCGATCCGAAATGTATTTCCACAAAGCGGTCATCTCAGCAGCCGAGCGGCCATCGGGATCCACTTCCATAACTGTGCGGCCATCGATCATCGATGCGGCAAAGTCTGTGCGGTGATGCAGAGTGATCGGAGCAACCGTGCCATGCTGCGATAGAGCAACGGCGGCTTCTGATGTGATCTTGGCCTTCGGCGTTGCCGCGTTGACAACGAACACCAATGGTTTGGCTGCACGCTCACAAAGGTCGACCGTGGCACCAACAGCGCGCAGATCATGCGGGCTGGGGCGGGTTGGGACGACGATAAGCTCAGCCACACCAATCACAGACTGAATAGCCATGGTGATTGCAGGCGGCGTGTCGATGACAGCCAATTTGAAGCCCTGTTGACGCAGGACTGCCAAATCATTGGCAAGCCGCGACACGGTGGTTTGTGCAAAGGCGGGATATTCCGCCTCACGTTCATTCCACCAATCGGCTAACGAACCTTGCGGGTCGATATCGATCAGGACGACTGGCCCGGCGCCTGCGCGCTGAGCTTGAACGGCGAGATGGCCGGATAGGGTCGTTTTGCCCGATCCGCCTTTCTGCGATGCTAAAGCGAGTACACGCAACGCTAGGGTCCCCCTGGTATATAGACCTTGTGATGTCGCCGAAATGCGACTGGATGAACCATGAGATCGCAGACTACCCCTAATTTTGGGTTAACGCGGATGCGATCTTTGGCTGACAGGTAAGGCCCTTACGCGCGCGACGAACAGGGATGCGTGAGGCAACGAAATGCTAACCATTCCTTCACTATGATTGTCCCGACATTTGAAAAAGCGCGCGCGAATGTGCGCTTTTGTGACGATACCTCGCGCAAGGGACATCAATGATATGGCACACCGCACGAACACCGGTACGAACACCGCAGCGACCCTTTTCCGTCGCATTGCCCTGACCGCAGGCGCAGCGTCTTTGGCTATGATCGCTGCGCCTTTGGCCGCCGATGTGAAAGCGGGCGTTGATGCGTGGAGCGCAGGTGATTATTCCACCGCCGTATCTGAATGGCAGGGGCCGGCACGCAATGGCGATGCTGATGCGATCTTTAACCTCGCGCAGGCCTATCGTTTGGGCCGCGGGGTCGAAACCAATGTCAGCCGCGCGCGCGAACTGTATGCAGAAGCCGCCAATCTGGGCCATATCAAAGCCGCCGACAATTACGGCCTGCTGCTGTTCCAACAGGGTGAGCAGGCGACCGCAATGCCTTTGATCAGCGCGGCCGCTGAACGCGGTGATCCGCGCGCCCAATACGTTTTGGGCCTTGCGCATTTCAACGCCGATTACGCCCAAAAGGATTGGGTGCGCGCTTACGCTTTGCTCACTTTGGCTAACGGTGCGGGCTTGCCACAAGCGGGCGCCGCTCTGTCACAAATGGACAATTACGTGCCGCTGACACAGCGTCAGCAGGCGCAATCTCTGGCGCGCCAATTGGAAGCCGAGGCGGATCGTCGCCGTTCAGCAGAACTGGCCGCGATTGATCTTGGCACACAACAAGCACCGATTGCGCAACCCGCCGCTGCCGCTCCGGTTCGCACGGCTGCGATTGCGCAGCCTGCTCCGACTCGCGTCACACAGCCGCGCCGTCCGGTGCCGGTTCCTGCGGCTTCTGCTCCCGTGGCTCAGCAACGTGGTGGCAATTGGGGTGTGCAGCTTGGTGCGTTTGGCGTGGTGAGTAATGCAGACCGCCTTTGGGGCCGTCTGCAATCGAACCCGGCTCTGTCTGGCACTCGCAAAGCGTTGGTCCCAGCAGGCCGCGTTACCCGACTGCAAGCCATCGGTTTTGCCAATCGCGCCGAAGCACAACGCGCCTGCGATGCGCTTAAGCGTTCGGGTCAGGCCTGCATGGTGCAGCGCCCTTAATCCGCTTTCAAAGCGATCTATCGAATATTTCTTCCCCTGTTCCCTGCGCCTGCTACCAATACGGCGATAGGGATCAGGGGATGAAACAGCATGACCAGTGTAACGGGCGCCGCAGCCGAGGCTGAACAGGTATTCGGTGATAGCAGCGCTGAGGCTGCCGACATCGCGCCGGTTAAAACCGCAGACCGCATAGAAACGCTCGATTTCATTCGCGGCATCGCGGTGATGGGTATCCTGTTTGCGAACATCGTCGCCTTTGGTCAGCCCTTTAACGCCTACATTTTCCCAGAGGCATTTCTGGTCGACGCGGCTGATCCGGGCGGCTGGCAATGGATTGCGCAATTTGTGGTCATTGATGGCAAGATGCGCGGGCTGTTCACGCTCTTATTCGGGGCGGGCATGTATCTGTTTATGGAGCGGACATGGGCACGCGGCGGCACACGGTGGCTGCAAATGTGGCGTTTGTTCCTGCTGATGATCTTTGGCCTCATCCATTTCTTCTTCATCTGGATGGGCGACATTTTGGCGATGTATGGCCTGATTGGCTTTGCTGCGGTCGCCTGTATGCGCTGGACCGCAAAGGCGCAGATGACCGTCGGCCTGATCGGTTATGTCTTTGGCGCGCTGCTGTTCGCGGTCACAATGTCGTTTCCCTATTTGATCGCTGACACGTCATTGGGCGATGCCGCTGAGATGTCAGAGGTGCGCGCAGAAATGATCGGGGGGATCGATGCGGCTTTGGCCGATGATGCGATCCGCACTGAGGCAAAGCAATCGGGCGATTACGCCGGTTTGGTCGCTTATCGTTTCCGTCAGGACGCGACGATGCCCTTTGTCAATTCACTGTTCTTTATGTTTGAGACGCTGCCGCTGATGCTGATCGGAATGGCGCTCTATCGCTTTGGCTTTTTTAGCGGATCGTTCAATCGGACAAAACTGGTCCGTTGGGGTTGGATCGGATTGATCGCAGGTGGGCTTTGCCATTTCGGCCTTGGCCTGATCGTAAAGGGAGCGGGATTCAGTTTCTACGCTGCCAATGCCGCGCTAATCGGTTGGAGCCCATTACCGCGCATTGCGATGGTGTTGGGGCTGGCTGCGTTGCTGGTCGCTTATTCGCCTGCATGGACCGGATGGCTCGCGGAACGCGTGCGCGCTGCCGGTCGAGCGGCTTTCACCAATTACCTTGGCACGTCGATCGTAATGCTGTTCGTGTTTCACGGCTGGGCGTTGGGATATTTCGGTGAGTTCAACCGGCCACAGCTTTATCTGGTCACTGCGCTGGCTTGCATCGGCATGCTCGCATGGTCAAAGCCATGGCTGGAACGCTATCGTTACGGTCCGCTGGAATGGCTGTGGCGATGCTTGACCTATCGGCAGCTATTTCCGCTGAAGCGCTAAATCACTCAGGCGACAGCATATAGGCAGCGACGGTGGGCTCTACGTCGTCGGGCAAGTCGGTGATGCCCTGATAGAATGCGACGCCGATCTGGCATTGCTCCGGCGTCGGGAGGGCTTGCATATCGGGTAGGGAGCCGATCACCGCTTGCACTTGCGGGTCTATGCCGGTCGCAGCAATCGCTTCGCCCAGCTGATCCAGCTGTTCCTGGCTTGGCTCGCCATATTCTTGCGGGTCATCGCGTCCAGCAGCGGCTGAACGGACCATCGCGGTGTTGCGCCGCTGGATCGCGGCCTGAACCACAGCGTTGCCCTCTTCGACCATGACCCATCCGCCCATAGTCATGGTAGCGCATTCGCTTTGCGCGCCGCGTTGTAGTGTCTTATACAGCTCCGCCTCAGTCGCGCTCCACACCAGCAAGGCGTCTGCTGGAGCTTTGACCGCATCTGGGCCGATCCGGGTCATAAAATCTTGCAGCCACGCCGCGCCGATTTCCTTGCCGCGTGCCTCATTGCGATCGGCTGAGTCGACGTTTTGCAGTTGATCAAGCAGGACGCTGAGATCTTCGGGATATTCCTCTTGGATAACGGCGAACAGTTCCGCTCCCTCACTTTCCTCAACCAGAGTGCGCTCAAGCTCGGCACGCTCTTGTTCTGGAGTTGCACCACATGCGGATAGAGCGAGCACCAGCGCAGTGAGCGCACTCGCTGTGCGAAGATTCGTGGTCCAAGTTGATCGCATCATACCCTCGATATCCGTTTCAGCGGCGCAATTTAGGGCACAGTGCGCGGCGGGCAATCGGTTTTTCTGGCGTTTTTGCCGGTTTTTGCGAGTTTTTGACCATCGAAAACACTTGCTATTGCGATTAATTCGCATATCTAAGTGATGCAAACGATTCGCAGGAGTGATTTCAAGCCCATGTATGTCTGCATCTGCAATGCAATTCGCGAAACGGACCTGCGCAAAGCTGCGCTGACGTCTGGCGGTGATGCAGAGGCGACCTATGCGACTTTGGGAAAACGCCCCAATTGCGGCCAATGCCTTGGTAAAGCGGGACAAATCATCGATGCCGAACGCGCGCAGGTCTCAGGCTTGTTCTCTTGCGAAAAAGTCGCATTATAAGTCCGCGCATCGCAACTGCGAACGGATCGCAAATACCTGATTTTAAACGAAAAATATTTCCCGCCCTCTTGTAAAGTGGGGTGGTGAGGCGCTATTTAGGTTCCGACACGCGTCCGGTCATTGATCTGGCGCAAACTGCACTCACTGCTGAACATATAAGGGAACCGGACCCATGAAGGGCGATCCAAAAACCATCGAATTCTTGAACAAGGCGCTCACCAATGAGCTGACTGCGATCAACCAATATTGGCTGCATTACCGTGTGCTCGACGATTGGGGCGTTACCAAGCTCGCCGAATATGAGCGCAAGGAATCCATTGAGGAAATGGAGCATGCCGATAAACTCGCGGCGCGTGTTCTGTTCCTAAACGGCCTCCCCAACTTCCAAGCGATCCACAATCTGCGCGTGGGCGAAACGGTCGAGGAAATCCTGAAGGCCGATATGGCGCTTGAAGAGGACGCGATTCCACTGCTGCGCGATGCGGTCGAACACTGTGAGAGCATCCGCGACTATGTCAGCCGCGATCTATTTGCGCATATCCTCGACAATGAAGAAGAGCATGTCGACTTCCTCGAAACGCAATTCGACATGATCAAGAACATGGGCCTCAACAATTACGTCCAGCTGCAAAGCAAGGCTGCTGGCGAATAATTGGGTAGGACCTACACAAGCAAAAGTGGAAAGGGCGGGGCAGCGATGTTCCGCCCTTTTTGTCGCGCCCTATGCCAGACCTAAGGCTTCAATTTCCCCGAACCGTCCGCTGCTAGGAGAGTCTCGCGCAGGAAATAGATCAGCCCAGTGATAAGCAGCCCAATGGTCAACACCCATAACCCGGCGACCAACGTGCCAATCGGCGCGGTGATGTAGACCGACACAAAGAGCAGGGCGATCTCGAAACTGATGATTACCGCTGCGCCAGTTGAGAACTTGATCGCAATCCGCGCAAATTGACGACGGCGGCGTAGCCATAGCAATTCTTGCGCATGGGACACTTCGCACGCGCCGTTCGCTGGGTCCGCCAAACGCTCAATCCGGCCAGCCAACCAGATCAACCGCGTCATCATCACATTCATAATCCCGCCAATACCGACCAGCAGGAACACCGGCGCAAGGCTCAATTCCACCGCTTGTTGAACGCGCGGGGTTGAAGCGGTCCGCTCCAATAAATCGCCAGCTATCATCGCATTGAGCAGGTCGAACATCATGTCTTGTTCGATCCGCCGGAGTAGTTGCCTCCGCCGCCCTTATTGGCGTTGTAAGGGTTCTTAGGCGATTTCAGCGTCACCCGCACAGGCACCGCGTCAAAGCCAAGTTTCGCCCGGATACCGTTCACCAGATAGCGCTCATAGCTCTTAGGCAGATCATCCAACCGCGTCCCAAACACAACAAAGCGCGGCGGGCGGGTGCCGACTTGGGTGATATAGCGCAGCTTAATCCGGCGGCCGCCGGGTGCAGGCGGCGGATTGGCATCGAGCGCATCGTCAAACCAGCGGTTCAATGCCGCGGTGGGCACTCGCTTCGACCAATTGGCGCGCAATTCAAACGCGGCGCCCAACATGGTGTCGAGCCCCTTGCCGGTCTTCGCTGATACAGCAAACAATGGCACGCCGCGCACCTGCGCGAGACCATCATGCAATGCGCCTTTGATGCCGTTGAACAATCCGCTGGGCGTTTCGTTGCCGCCTTGCCCGGCAATGTCCCATTTGTTGATGGCAATCATCAATGCGCGCCCTTCTTCGAGCGCGAGAGCGGCGATTTTCAGATCTTGATGCTCCAGTCCCTGTGTCGCATCAAGCAACAGGACCACGACCTCAGCAAAGTCGACCGCTCGGCGCGCGTCGGCGACGGAGAGCTTTTCGAGCTTTTCGACCACATTGCGTTTCTTGCGCATACCGGCCGTGTCGATCAGGCGAATTTTGCGCGCGCTGTCTTCGTCTGGGCCTGCTTTTGGATCGTGCCAGATCCAATCAATCGCAATCGAATCTCGGGTGATCCCGGCCTCTGGTCCGGTCAGCAGGCGATCCTCGCCCAAGAGCCGATTGATGAGCGTTGACTTGCCTGCATTCGGGCGGCCCACAATGGCGAGTTTGAGCGGGCCCATCGGGGCATCCTCTTCCTCTTCGCCTTCTGCCAGTGGTTCAGGAGGCCGGTTCGCAGCTTCGGTTGCCGCATCGGCCTGTTCGCCGATAATTGGCCACAACCCGCCAAACAGGTCGGCAATCCCTTCGCCATGTTCGGCGGAAACCGCGACCGGTTCGCCAAAGCCCAGCGAGTATGCCTCCAAAACGCCGCTTTCGCCCGCTGCTCCTTCTGCTTTGTTGGCGACGAGGACGATCGGCACATTGTATTCGCGCAAATAGCGCGCGATTTCGTTATCGAGCGGAGTCAGCCCAGCGCGCGCATCGACGACAAACATCGCGGCATCTGCGCCCTCAAGGCTGGCCTCTGTCTGTTTGCGCATCCGACCGGGTAAGGTGAGGTCATCTTCATCTTCCCACCCGGCGGTGTCGACGACAGTGAATTGCAGTCCCGCAATCTCCGCATCGCCCAAACGGCGGTCACGCGTAACGCCCGGCTGATCATCGACCAGCGCGAGTTTCTTGCCAACCAAACGGTTGAACAGAGTGGATTTGCCCACATTGGGGCGACCGATGATGATGACCTGAGGTTTCATTTTCATGCGCCAAGTGGCGGTTGCGAGCGCGGATAGCAAGCCCAGCCAGCCACCGGCTTGCGCCCAGCATGCCCCAAGGCGCGCACGTATTGCCTCAAAGTGAGCCTCAAAGGGGTAGCGTGGAACGAACTATTAACCCTAATCAAAAGGCTCAATTCAACCTTACCAGATCATTAGTCATGTTATGAGCATTTCACGCATTCTGATCGCCGCTGCCGCATTGGCTTGCGCAATATCGCCCGCGGCGACCGCTCCTGTCGCCGCGCAATCGTCGAGCTATCTGCAGTGCGTCCCCTATGCGCGGCAATTGTCTGGCATTCAGATTTTTGGAAATGCGCGCACGTGGTGGGATCAATCGGATGGTCGCTATGCTCGCGGATCGACCCCGCGTCAGGGCGCCGTAATGGTGTTTAAGCCGCATCGCTCCATGCGGATGGGTCACGTTGCCTATGTCAGCGAAGTGATCGATTCGCGTACAGTGCGCCTGACTCACGCCAATTGGTCACGCATCAATGGCAGGCGCGGCCAGATAGAGCGCAATGTGCCCGCGATTGACGTGTCGCCCAATAATGATTGGAGCGAAGTGCGCGTCTGGTATCACTCAATCCAAGCACCGGGCGGCACGCATTGGCCGCTACACGGCTTTATATATGGGGCAGGTGATACGGGGGCACCATCGGCGACAGAACCTGCACGGTCAAAGCCATCGCCAGAATTCCTCGCTGCGTTTGGAGCAGGGTTCTAAAACCGCAGGAGAGCGCTTAGCCCTTTTTCGCGACCGGCGGATTGTCGCCGAGGTCTTCGTACCAAGCTTCAACCGGGCCGGTCAGTTTGATAGTCAGCGGTTGGCCTTTGCGGTTCACCGTTTTGCCAGCCTGAACGCGGACCCAACCTTCGGATATTGAATATTCTTCAATATCGGTGCGCACGCGATCTTTAAACCGGATGCCGATGCCGCGCTGGAGCACTTCGGCGTCAAAGGCTGCATTGCGTGGATTGACGGAAAGGTGATCGGGCGGAGTGTCGCTCGCGTTGGAAGTCGGCGCTTGGCCGGTTTCTTCTGAAGTGTTGTTTTCGCTCATAACTCGCCCTTTAGTCGGGGAGATCGACCTAAACAAGCGCGTTCCGCTTGCCCTTTGCGACAAGCAGCTATAAGGGCGCTCAGCAACGCGCGCGGGGCCATTGCGGTTTCCCGCGCGGCTTCGTTCGGGCTATGCGGGCGTGGCGGAATTGGTAGACGCGCTGGTTTTAGGTACCAGTATCGTAAGATGTGGGGGTTCGAGTCCCTTCGCCCGCACCAATCCCGCCCGGCGGCGATGGCCCATCGATCTCATGTAAGAAGGCTTTAGTTACATCCCCATGCAAACCAAGCAGACCACAAATGAAGGGCTCAAGCGCGCCTATTCGATCACGATCACCGCTGGTGAAATCAACGACAAGATCGAGGCTGAGATCAAGAAGGTCGCGCCGCAGGTAAAAATGCCGGGTTTCCGCCCGGGCAAAGTGCCTGCGAACCTCGTCAAGAAGATGCATGGCGAACAAATCCACGCTCAGACGTTGAACGACACGATCCGCGAATCGGTTGATGAAGTTCTGAAATCTGAAGAGCTGCGCCCCGCGATGCAGCCTGCGATTGCCCTTGATGAAGGGTATGAAGAAGGCAAAGACGCGGTCGTCACGGTTGAACTCGAAGTTCTGCCCGTTGTCGAAGCGCCTGCGACCGACGGATTGAAGCTCGAGAAGCTTTCTGTTCCGGTAACCGATGAACAGATCGAAGAAGCGATCATGGGCATTGCTGGCCAAAACAAGAGTTACAAAGACGCCGCCAAAACCAAGAAGGCTGCAGACGGCAACCAGCTGATCATCGACTTCCTGGGTAAGCTGGACGGCGAACCCTTCGAAGGCGGCGCGGCAGAAGATGCACCATTGGTGATTGGTTCGGGTTCATTCATTCCTGGCTTTGAAGAACAGCTCGTCGGCGCGAAGACCGGTGATGAGAAGACAATCAACGTCACATTCCCCGCAGATTATCAGGCAGAGCACCTCGCCGGTAAAGAAGCGACATTCGACGTCACTGTGAAAGCGGTGAAGGTTGAGACTGACACTGTTGTCGATGATGAGTTTGCGAAAAACCTCGGCCTCGACAGCCTTGAAAAGCTACAAGAGATTATGAAGGGTCAGCTTGAACAGCAGACCGCTGGTCTTACCCGCACGCAGATGAAGCGTTCGCTGCTTGATCAGCTCGCCGCGGGTCATGATTTCGAAGTCCCATCGACCATGGTTGATGCGGAATTCGAACAGATTTGGGCACAGCTTCAACAAGAAGCGACCAAGGAAGAAGATCCAGAAGCCGCTCTCAAACAGATCGAAGACGAAAAAGACGATTATCGCGGCATCGCCGAACGCCGCGTGCGTTTGGGCCTCTTGCTGTCGGAAATCGGTCAGGCAAACAATGTTGAGGTCACTCAGCAGGAAATGTCGATGCTGGTTCAGCAAGCGGCGCAGCAATATCGCGAAGAAGATCGTGAGCGGTTCATGCAGTACATTCAGCAAGAGCCGATGGCTGCCGCTCAACTGCGCGCACCGCTCTATGAGGACAAGGTCGTCGACTTCCTGTTCGACAAGGCTGATGTGACCGAGCGTGAAGTGACCGTTGAGGAGCTTCAGGCCGCGATCGAAGCGGATGAGGAAGCCGAAGTCGCGAAGGCGAAGTCAGCTCCTAAGAAGAAGCCCGCCGCCAAAAAGGCGCCTGCGAAAAAGGCACCGGCCAAGAAAGCACCGGCTAAGAAAGCGGATACGGCGGCTGAGGAAAAGCCAGCGGCTAAGAAAGCTCCAGCTAAAAAGCCTGCGGCCAAAAAGGCTCCTGCGAAAAAGGCACCGGCGAAGGCTCCGGCCAAAGCGGCAGCAAAACCTGCTGCGGCTAAGAAAGCCCCGGCGAAGAAGCCTGCTGCAAAGAAAGCACCTGCCAAAAAGCCAGCTGCGAAGAAGGCTGACTGATCAGGTTCGATTATTGAGGGGGTCGGGCGTTACTCGCCGGATCTCCACCTGCGAAATGAGGGCGCGGGCAGTTCAGCTGTTCGCGCCCTTTCATATGCAGCGCCCACTTTCAGCACATCGTGATCGGCCCATTTTGCACCGAAAAAGCTGATCCCCACCGGTAACCGTTCAACCGCGCCCATGGGCACGGTCAAATGCGGATAGCCTGCGATGGCTGCGGGTGATCCGAAGCCAATTGAGCCGTTAAACTGGTCGCCCAGAACAAGATCGCTCATCCAAGCCGGGCCGCGGGTGGGGGCGACAAGAAAATCGACATTGTTGTCAGCGAGCAGCACGTCGAGTGTCTCTTCGCCTGCAATCCGCACAGCATTGGCGCGCGCCTCTTCGTAAACGACGCGGTCGGTGGTGCCTTCTGCGGTTTGGAATATCCCTTGGTCGAACCAACGCATTTCAGTGCCTGCGTTTGCTTCATTGAAGGCGATCAGGTCAGCGAGCGAACGCGGGGTCTCGCCCTCTTCGAATTCGGGGATTGAGCGCAAATACTTGCCCATCTCTTCGCGCAATTCATACAGCAGCACCGTGAAACTATCAGAGTACATCTGCGGGTTTGGCTCAAATTCGATATCGACCAACACCGCGCCTGCACGCTCCAAATCCGCCAATGCGACATCGAACACGCCGGTGACTTGATCATTGCTGCCAATCTGTTCGCGCATCACTCCAATCCGCACGCCTGAAAGCGAGAAGTCAGCGAGGCCAGCGGTGTAATCCGCCACACGCTGCGCGCCCATAGTTGCGCCGTCAGCGGCATCCTCGCCTGCCATCGCAGACAGCAGCAAAGCGGCGTCCGCAACGGATTTCGCCATGGGACCAGCGGTGTCTTGGGTGGAGCTGATTGGGACGACATGGGTACGGCTGACGATGCCGACGCTGGGTTTGAAACCAACAACGCCATTGATCGATGCAGGACAAGAGATCGAACCATTGGTTTCTGTGCCTATGGCGGCCCATGCGAACCCGGCGGCAATGGCTGCACCGCTGCCCGAAGACGATCCGCAAGTGTTGCGGTCGATTGCGTGTGGATTGCGGGTCAGCCCTTCGACCGCGCTCCACCCGCTGGTGGAATCGTTGGACCGGATGTTAGCCCACTCAGATAGATTGGTTTTGCCGAGGATGACCCCGCCTGCCTCACGTATATTGGCGATCAGCGGCGCATCACGACCAGTGTTGTTATCCGCCAGCGCCAGCGATCCTGCGGTGGTGGGAAATTCGCGCGTGTCGATATTGTCCTTCACCAAGATGCTGCGCCCGCGCAAAATGCCGGTCGATGCCAGCCTGCGGGCCTCGACCGGGGCCTCCACATTGTAGTCGATCACCGCGTTGAGCATCGGGCCGTTATCGTCGAGCGCTTGGATGCGCAGAATATAGTCTGTGACGGCCATCGTTTCCGCAAAGGAGGTGTGCAGATGCGGCGGCTCGGCTGCCGTTTCGGTTTGCTCTTGTGATTGTGCAAAGGCCGGGGCGAGGCCTCCTGCAAGAGCGGTGGAGGCAAGAGTGGCGATTGCGATCAGCGGTTTTGTTTGCATGGCACTACACTGCGCGAAGTCATGCCCGAATTGCAAGGGGAGGGCGCGTTAACCCATGCGCGCGCTCGCGTCTCACATCTGGACGCGGGCCGAGTGGCGATTGTGCACTGCCTTTTAACCCGTATCTGGCAGGTTCCCGACTAAGCCGACGAAGCTCGAGAAGTACTAGCGATCATGACAACCGCAACGGACACCAAATCAGCACCGCAAAAGCGCAAGCATTATCACGACATTGATGGTGCGCGCTCGGTGCTGATGTTCCTCTCCGTGGCGCTGCATGCCGGTACAGTTTATGCCCCGGCTCGCCCATGGATCACGGGCAACGCTGATCGCGCGGCCATTTTCGACTGGCTGATTTTCGGCCTGCACCTGTTTATCACGCCGACGTTCTTCTTTGTTGGTGGGTTCTTTGCAGTCTTACTGCTGACACGGCGCACACCGGCGGATTTCCTCTGGAACCGCTTTCTGCGAACGGCGATCCCGCTCATTTTCATCGCGCTAACGTTCAATATGCTGGAGCATTATTTGCGCTGGGGTGATGCCGGGGGCAGTGGCTCTATGCTCGATTGGATTGGCAGCGCGGCATTTGTCGAAGTGTGGGCAGGCGGAACATGGCAGCTGCATCTGTGGTTCCTTGTCAGCCTGATCCCGATGTTCCTGCTCGCCGCGGCGGTGCAAGTGGTGATCCCCAAATCCTCGCGCATTCGCAGCTTCAGCGTCACGATCTCGGACAAGTTTGGCGGTTTGATCGCGGGCACTGTGCCGTTTCTGTTTGGCCTGTTGTTTCTGGGGTTAGCGAACACAGCCAATTACGCCTCTGCCGCAGTGGTGCCAGGCAGCTATGACTTGATCGTGCCAGGCTTTCAGAGCTGGTATAAACTCACCGCCGAATTTCCCTTCTTTGTGATTGGGGTCATGGCGGCGTTGTCACCACGCCTGCTGAGCGCGTTGGTTGAGTGGCGCTGGTGGATGCCGCTCGCCGCGATGGCAGCGTTCTATTTTCAGCCCTATGCCGATGCCGAAGACAGCTTTTTGACCGGTATGGTGATGCTGTTTGCAAACCAACTGGCGATTTGGACGCTGGTTCTGTTCATTCTGCAATTCTTCCACCGCTTCTTTAACGAAGGCGGTCCGCGCACCACTTGGCTCGCCGATTGTGCTCTGTCGATGTATCTGTTCCACCACTGCTTCATCTACGTTTTTGGGCAGATGTTTGTGAACGTCGATTGGCCGATCGCGCTGGAGTTTGTTCTGGTGACGCTCCTCTCAGCAGGCACGGTTATCGCGATCCATGAATTGATCATTCGGCGGTTTGCGCTGGCCCGGTTGCTCGCCAATGGTAAAACCGATGTCGATGCGGTTAAGAAACAGCCCGGTTTCTTCGCAGCTTTCGCCTCGGATCGCCCGATTAAAACTGCGTCATCGGCCAAGCTTTCCCCAAAGGCGTAAATGTGCGCACTTGAAAGTCGCACGCCTGCGTCCGACATGGACACTTCAGAGATAAACACACAGATCCAATAAGGACCAAAGCCCCATGATCAATCTGTTCGGCGATAATGGCGAAACTCACGGCTCTCAGGGGCAATTCACGACCGACCCGCTGACCGGTGCGTTGGTGCCGATGGTGGTCGAACAGACCAGCCGGGGTGAACGCAGCTTCGACATTTTCAGCCGACTGCTGCGTGAGCGGATTGTGTTTGTGACTGGCCAAGTTGAAGACGGCATGGCCTCGCTCATCACGGCTCAGCTGTTGTTCCTTGAAAGCGAAAACCCATCGAAGCCGATTTCGATGTACATCAACTCGCCCGGCGGCGTTGTGACCGCTGGCATGGCGATCCACGACACGATGCAATACATCAAACCGCGCGTGTCGACCGTGTGCATGGGACAGGCCGCATCGATGGGAAGCTTCCTGCTTGCCGCAGGTGAGCCGGGCATGCGCGTTGCTCTGCCCAATGCCCGCATCATGATCCACCAGCCATCTGGCGGTGCGCGCGGTATGGCATCGGACATCGAAATTCAGGCACGCGAAATCCTGCGCATCAAATCGCGGATGAACGATCTGTATGTGAAATACACTGGCAAGACGCTGAAAGTGATCGAGGACGCGATGGATCGCGACACGTTCCTCGAAGCGGAAGAAGCCAAGAAATTCGGCCTGGTCGACAAGGTATTCGAAACCCGTCCAGAAGGCGAAGAATCCGACGATGAAAAGGGTTCAGGCGGCGCGCCCGAATAAAACTTCACCTTAGCCCACGTGACCGCTCCGATCTGGGACGCGGTGACATTGGCTGGGGGCGATCTTCATAAGTGGTGCACGAAAACCACTTAACCGGATGCAAAATCTGTTGGTGTGAGTTGATTCATCTGCCAGCGACTATAGGATCATGGAATCCATAGCCGGACCGAATCCCCCGGGGGGTATGTAACGCCCCCTTCCGGTTTGGGGTCGAGGACAATTAGGAATGACGAAATTGAGCGGATCTGACAGCAAAAGCACCCTGTATTGCAGCTTCTGCGGGAAGTCTCAGCACGAAGTTCGCAAGCTGATCGCTGGCCCCACGGTCTTTATTTGCGATGAATGCGTCGAGCTGTGCAACGACATCATCCGCGAAGAGACCAAAGCAGGCATTGCTGGTAAGAAAGAGGGCGAGGTTCCGACCCCGTCAGAAATCTTTGCTCAGCTTAATGACTATGTGATCGGCCAGAATTCGGCGAAACGGAACCTGTCGGTCGCGGTCCACAACCATTACAAGCGCCTCAAACATTCCGGCAAATCGGGCGAAGTTGAGCTCGCGAAATCGAACATTTTGCTGGTTGGTCCAACCGGCACGGGTAAGACGCTGCTCGCGCAAACACTCGCGCGCACATTCGATGTGCCGTTCACCATGGCCGATGCGACCACTCTGACAGAGGCGGGTTATGTCGGTGAGGATGTTGAGAACATCATCCTGAAACTGCTGCAGTCGTCCGACTACAATGTTGAGAAAGCGCAGCACGGCATCGTTTATATCGATGAGATCGACAAGATTACGCGTAAAGCCGAAAACCCCTCCATCACGCGCGACGTGTCGGGTGAGGGCGTGCAACAGGCTTTGCTGAAATTGATGGAAGGCACCACGGCTTCCGTCCCACCACAAGGCGGACGTAAGCATCCTCAGCAGGAGTTTCTGCAAGTGGACACGACCAACATCCTGTTCATCTGCGGCGGCGCGTTTGCGGGTCTGGATAAGATCATCGCAGACCGCCTCCAAAAACGCTCAATCGGCTTTGGCGCGCATGTCGCCGATCCGGACAAGCGCAAGGTTGGTGAGCTCCTTGAAAAGAGCGAACCCGAAGATTTGCTCAAGTTTGGGCTAATTCCTGAATTTGTCGGTCGTCTGCCAGTGATTGCGACGCTGCACGACCTTGATGTCGATGCTTTGGTAACGATCCTGCAAGAGCCGAAAAACGCGCTGGTCAAGCAATATGGCAAGCTGTTCGAGCTTGAGGATGTCGTACTGACCTTCACTGATGAAGCTTTGAAAGAGATCGCGGAAAAGGCGATCTTGCGTAAAACCGGTGCCCGAGGATTGCGCTCTATTGTTGAGGCAATCCTGCTTGATACGATGTTTGACCTGCCAGATATGGAAGGCGTTACAGAGATCGTGATCGACGATGAAGTCGTCGCCGGCAACAAAGACCCGATCCGCGTCCATAGCGGCGAAGAGGCGAAGGAAGAGGCGGCTTAGGCTTCCTGCTAAGTCGAGTAACGCTTTCTTTAAATGAAGTGACTTAGTTATCTTCCTAAATGGAGGGTAACGGTATGTTTGATCGGTTCCAAAAAGCGAGTTGGCTCGCTCTTTTTGCCGCACCTTTTCTGATTTCGGCAAGCTCAGGAGAAGGAGGCGCGGCGCCCACTGTTCTCACTGTCAGTGGTCAGGGATACTCTTCGCAAGCCTCACAAGTCTTGACGGTCAACGCCAGCTCATCGAGCTGGTCGAAGTATGCAGGGCATGCCGTTCGCGATAACGCTTCTGTGTTAGACAGACTGAGGGACAGGCTGGCTAGAAACGACATTGATCCTCGGGACATTACGTCGGGCGGCTTTCGACTGTCTGAAGCGCGAGACCCCGATGACAATGACGGCGACCGCGATCGCGGTTACCAGGTCAGCCAACAACTTGTCATCTTCATCCGTGATCCAGACGCAGCGGGGCCAGTTATTGACGCTTTAGTCGAGGCGGGCGCCGATGGCATCAATGTCGGCAGATCGAATGGATACGGTCAAGTAACCACGCCAGAGACTCAAAAGGAGGCCCGTGAGGCTGCCGTTAACGACGCTCGCCAAAAGGCTGAAGACTATGCGGATGCCTTTGGCATGAAGATCGTTCGAGTGGCTACTGTAGGGGACGGCGGTGTGCGCATGACAGGAAGCCCCGCACCAATTGCGCGCGCCACAGCTGTCGATATCGATATTCCTACGCAGATCGACAACGGCGAAAGCGCCGTCCTTGCTTCGGTCAGTGTCGAATTTGAACTCGCTCCACGTTAGACCAACGAAAAACCCCGCCCGGCTTTTGGAGGAAGCCGGACGGGGTCTGTTTGCAGCGCCGCTCCGCGATTGGGAGGGAATTTGCGCAGCGGTGCTAACTGGAATGAGTTACGGTTCAGCCGGGCAGAAAGACGCCGTCTGTTACGTGAATAATTCCGTTTGATGTGCCGACATCGGCAGTTGTCACAGCGGTCGCTCGGCCCGCGCCATCAGTGATAACAATCGTCTCACCGGACAAACGTGCGGTTAGCGTGCCGCCCGAAACTGTCTCAATTGTCGCTTCGCCGCCGTGACGGTTGATCAGACCCATTAAATCGCTCGCTGTCACGCGTCCTGCTACCGCATGATAGGTCAAGATACCGGTAAGCGTTTCCTTGTTCTCGGGCATCACCAGAGTTGCGACCGTACCATCGGGCAGCTTGGCAAACGCAGTGTCAGTTGGCGCAAAAATGGTGAACGGGCCGGGGCTTGAAAGTGTCTCAACCAATCCAGCAGCTTGGACCGCAGCGACCAGAGTTGTGTGGACACCGGTGCTGACCGCGGTTTCAACGATGTTGGGGCTTTGTTGCTGGCTCGCGCTTGATGCGTGATGATCGGCCATTGCGGGGCTCGCGGCGAGGCCGGTTGCGGCAACAGCGGCGAAAAGAGCAGCTTTGAGAGTCTTAGTGGGAATAGGCATTGGGATCTCCTTTGGTAAGGCAAGCCCTCCCGATCTTGCGCAACAGCTACGCTTCGTTGCGCAACTCGGATGCGTGAATGCGAAAATTTGTTTGATTATTGCAAAATAACGCTGTGAGGCGAGTTTTCGCTGCGGTGAGTTGAAGTGTGCAAAACCGCAGGATTAGACCTGCGAAAACGCCCCTTCGGCCACCACTGGTCCTGCGTCCTGCCCCTCAGGCTTACCGCCGATCGGCTCACGGGTGAGGACGAGATTCACTCCATTGCCGAGATTGCGCGCGACGTCCGCAGGCAGCTCCATCGCGGTCACTTCGCCGGGCGCGACCACGCCGAGTGATTGCAAGGCGCTGCCATCAGCGGGTACCAGCCACAGCTCATGATCGTGCACACCATCGGCGGTAAGGCCAATCGCGCCGACCAACATGCGTTCGCTTTCGGGTATATAAGTCACATCCAGCCGCAAACCTGTCTCACCAATCGGAACCTGCGCGACTAATGGGTCAGCTGCGGCGATTTGTGGAGTGTCAGTCGGTGAGGGCGACGATAGCGGCCCACTACCGGGGGCAAACACCATCACGGCCAGCATGACTGCGGCGGCTGCAGAGGTGATTCCGGCGGTCCATTGCCAACGGCGCAGGCGCGATGTGAGGTCGATAACCTCCGCGCCCGAATTCTCGCCGCCAGTTGCCTCAGCCCCGTTCACCTCAGCCGCAATCCGCGACCAAAGCTCGGCGCTTGGCTCCATTCCGGCGACTTCGTCTGTCAAAGGCGCGAACCAGTTGTCCCACCATTCCTTGCGCCAAGCAAAGTCAGCGTCGGTCGCGACCTTGCCACGTGCGCCAAGCAGCTCTTCGCCTTCAAGCAGGCCAAGTGCATATTCGGCTGCAATCATCGGATCGTCGCGCTTGATATCCTTGTCTTCGCTCATGATGCCTCACTCGCTTCCAGACAGGTACGTAGCTTTTGCAAGCCCCGGCGGATCCAGCTTTTCATCGTGCCCAGCGGTACATCGGCTGCTTCGGCCAATTGCGCATAGGTGTAGCCTTCGAAAAAGGCCGACCGGATATGCGAACGGGTGTTCTCATCGAGCGTCGCGATACAGGTGTGAATTTGCGCGGCATTCTCCGCATCGACCAACAGACTGTCGGCCAAAGGTGCCTGATCCGGCAGCGGATTCGCCTCTTCAACCGGCACGGCTCCGCCCCGCACTTTGCCTGTGCGCAGACGGTCCACGGCGCGGTTGCGCGCAAAGGTTGCCAGCCACGAGATAGGGCTCGCCCGGGATGGGTCGTAACGGTCGGCGCGCTGCCACAAATTGATGTAGACGTCTTGCAAGGCGTCCTCGGCTTCCTTTTGGTCACCCAATATACGAAAGCAGATGCCGAACAGTTTCACCCGGGTCGCATCATAAATTTCTTCAAGCGCCGCACTATCGCCATCGGCAAGGCGCACCATCGCGTCGCGCAGCCTTTCGCGCGCCATATCTGCGGCCGCTGTGCTTTGCCGGGCATCAGCCATAATCAGGCGTCGCCTCGCACACGCAAAGCGGTCTGGTCCGTAACCCAGTCGCAGAATTGCAAGTGTAGCACAGCGTCGTTCCCCTCAGATGTTCGCCAAATGCGCTTGGTTTTGTTGTGGGTCAATCCTTGCATCCGATGCAATCACTCACAAGGGCTCGCAAGCGCGAAGCGTCATTCATACACGCAATCATCAAGCCCATCGCGTTGAACAATGCCAATGCGCCGCTCAATCGAATTGCCATGCCTAGCAAGCCACCCGCCGGGGCTGACAACTGCGCGTTTTTTCGGGCTGGGCAGGGCGGCAGCCATGCGGCTTGCTTCATCAGGGGTTAGGCGCGCGGCGGATTTGTTGAAATATCGCTGCGACCCGGCCTCTGCGCCATAGGTGCCGATCCCCGTTTCCGCGACATTGAGATAGACCTCCATGATCCGCTCTTTGCCCCACACGTTCTCAATCCAGAATGTGAACCACGCCTCCAAAGCTTTGCGGAAATAGCCACCGCCTTGCCACAAAAACACGTTTTTGGCGGTTTGTTGGCTGATGGTGGAGCCGCCTCTTATGCGGCCCCCTTCGGCATTGGAACGGGCTGCTTGCTCAATGGCTTGCGTATCAAAGCCCCAATGCTCGCAAAACTTGGAATCCTCAGCCGCGATGACGGCAGCGACCAGATTGGGATCAATATTGTCGAGGCTCTCCCAATCCTTGACCACCGAATTCTCATCCATCGCCATTGTCGCCGTAAATGGCACCGGTAGCCATTTAAACGCGATGACGAGAAGCAGGCTGAGCCCGATAAACCACAAGATGATCTGAGCGACGATGCGCGCAATGCGAAGGGCCATGGTGGCAAAGTAGGCAAGCATAGATTGCCGTGCAATGACTTGTTTGCAGGTCGTTCAATCGGAGATCCGCTGCGCCCATGCGATCCGCCGTAGTGGGCCGGGTGTGTCCGTATCAAACGGATAGCATGTGGTGAGTGCGAGTAGCCCTGTGCTGTGATCGGGAACGCCAAATTCATCCCAGCGCACCGTTTCAAACGCGCGCACTTCGTAATGTTCGCTGGTGCCGTCGATCCGCTCCAAGGTGACCTTATCTCCGGTTCGCAGGTTCTGGACGAACTCAAAATGCGTATCACGATGCGCCGCGAGCACGGTCACATTGCGAGCCGTATCGTCGAGCACCGCAGTCGGCCCGAACGCCATCGCCTCGCCGGATCCTCCGGACAAGACCACCTCGTTAACGCCCAGACGCGCCACACTGACGCGGGCCATCGGCGCAGTGTCGGCCCAGCTCCACGGCTTCACCGGGGTGCCTTGATCAACGCTGTCCTCGAATGCGCGAGCAAGCAATATCTGCGCGACCTCGGCCTTTACAGGGATATAGAGCGCCTTTGCGGTCAGCCCCAACCCTGCGACCATCACAGCGGCGAAGAGCATAAGGGGAAGGGCGCGCTGCAACACTCCTTTCATGTCAGCGCGCCCCTTGATGGCCTGATGTGCAAGAGCAGCTGGCATTAGGCAGCCTGCCGCTGGAGGCTAAGCATGGCGTATCCCGCTCCATGCTGCCCTTGCCACCCGGTCCGGCGCCGCCACCACACTGCGCCGGCTGTGCCTGAGACGAGGAGCATCAGGCCAAGGGTTAGGGTCAACCGATAACCGGTCGACGTGTTCGGAAGTTCAAGCCGCTGGCGCTGTTTGTCGCTTTCGCGCATCGGCAGATCGCGGCTCTCATTGGCGAACTGCGTGGCAAAAAGGTGGTCAAAGTCCCATCCTGCGGGCAGCAACAGTGGGAGTTCTTCCTTTGTGAGCCGGGCGCCTTCGGGACGGCTGGGCGTATCATCTACCGCGATCAAGCTGGTGCGGCTTGTGACGAGGTGGAATGCCATGCCGAGTTCCTCAATCGAGGCATCGACGCGCTCATGCGAGGTTTCGCCGGAATATCGCTCTGCCTCCACCTCTGCGATGCGGCGATGTGCCCAGAGCTTCGCAACGACATCGCTTTGCCGCGCTTCGCCCAGAGGGATGCGCTGTGACCAACGCTCGCCCTCGATCACGCCGCTGACGGTAAGTGTGCCAGCCAGATGGCGCGTGCGGCCCAGCAGAACCAGCGGTTCGCCCACATAAAGGTCTGGCAAGTCGCGCGGGGCAAAGTCGATATTGCCGCCCTCGACTGTAGCCGTCAGGTTCGTCGCCACAGGGCGCGCCAACCGATCGAGCAGGCGTTGCATTTGGTCCTCGGCTTCGTCGCCCATGCCGACATGCGTGAATGTCCCTCGGCCAGCCTCTGCCATACGGCGCATCAGGAAGGTGTTGGGCGCAGAGCCGATGCCAACCATGAAGACACGGCTGTAACCGCGGTTCTGATTGATCTCAGCCATCATCTCCGCCTCATTTGAAAGCGACCCATCGGTGAGAAAGATTACCTGGCGCACGCCATATTCCAGCGATTCAGAGCCAACAGGCGTCGGAGGTGCAGCGCTAAGCAAAGCTGAGCGCAGAGCTGGCAACATTTCAGTGCCGCCGTCTGCCTCCAGGCTATGCGTGAAGCTCTTCGCTTGAGCGATATTGTCAGAACTTGCGGGCACCGCGCCGGGGAACAGCTCTGTCATCGTGTCGTCGAAACGGATGATGTTGAACTGATCCTGCGGGCGTAGAGTTTCTAAAGCATAGAGCAAGCTGCGGCGTGCCGCTGGCATACTTTCGCCTGCCATCGAGCCGGAATTGTCGATTACGAAAATCATCTCGCGAGGAGGCACCTCGCCGATTCTTTCCGTCGAGGGTGGAGTGATGGTCGCCATGACATAGTCCATCTCGCCATGCTTCTGACGGAACAGGCCCAGACTCGGCGCATCGCCAGCCGCGCTCCACCGCAGCTCGAAATCACGGTTTGCAGGCACAGCTCCATCGGCGAGCGTGATGGTCCGCGTTGTTCCTTCGCCTGTGACGTCGACCGCGTGATAGGGGCTGGAGATCGCCTCTGCATCAAAGCCCGGGTCCAAATTCACTGTGATCGAAACCGGGTTCAACCCGCTACCCGCCTGTGCGACCATATCGGGGTCAGCGGTCGGTGCTAGAATGTCTGCGGACCCGGCGAGCATGGCTGCGCGCGTCAGTGAACCGCCTGAATTGGCGCTGCCTGCAATATAACGCGGACCCACAACCAGAGGCATACGCAGTGAATAATCTCCTGCGACCTGAGCGATAGGTGCCTGAAATTCGATTTGGATCAGAACCGTTTCACCCGGTCCCACATTGGCGATGGAGTTGCGGAACATATTGGGGCGCGACTGCTCGACTAGACCAGCTTTCTGACCGTTGGCTTTGGCCTCTTCATAGATTTGCTGCGCTTCTTCGCGCGGTTTTATCTCGCCCTCGAATACGCGGTCACCGACGACCATTTTCAGCGTATCGACCGCGCCATCATCGGGCAGGGGGTAGAGATAGGTCGCTTCCATCCACTCATCCGATGTGTTGCGAAACGCTTGAGTGACGGTCACCCGCGCGGTTTGCCCATCGACATCGGCGACAATATCTGTGCCCAGCCGAACGGCGGGGACTGTGGTCGCCACTTCTCCGCTCCCGCGCAGGATCAACCCGCCTTCGCTGCTGATCGGAGCGGTGCTGGCTGGCAATGGCTCAACGGGAGCTGCGGTGCGGTGTATCGGGTTTGCGGTGGCGCGCGCGGCGAAGGTTGAGGTTGTCAACGCACCCATGGCAACCAGCCCTAATATGAGCATCATCGCCATCGCGTCGCGGTCCAAAGATAGGGCAATTCGTCGCATGTAAGCCTCCATTCATCGTTTTCGACTATCCCCCTATCGACCCGATGCCCGGACGCGCCAGCGCCAAGACTGGCCGTTTTCCGCCATTTGTGCGGACAGGGTGGAGGAGCGGTGAGCATATGTCCGGATTTGTGCGGATTGGTGCGGGACATAGGAGAGGTGAATGGGGTATCAGGGGTTTATGAGCGATTTTGACAATGCGTCTGTGGCGTTTCGACTGCGTGAAGAGATCGCGCGGCAACGCCTGTCGCGCGCCGGTCTTGCGGATGCAGCGCGGCTGTCGATTTCCACCTTGGAGAAGGCGCTATCCGGGCGGCGACGTTTTACTTTGGCAACGATCGTGCGGTTGGAGGAGGCGTTGGGCGCGTCATTGCGCGATGAGGTGGAGGCCGAGCCAACCGGTCCCACACTCGCGCCAGCTGAGATGGGCTCCTATGCCCGAGCGGCGGTGGATTGGATTGAGGGGGAATATCTGACCTTGCGCGCCAGTTTTGGCGAAGAGAATGCTGTCTATGCCTATCGCACTGACATCCGATGGAGCGCGGCAAAGGGCCATTTGGTCTTTGCCGAAAGTGACAGAGTCGATGCGACGTTTCAGCAGGCAGGCTTTGTCTCCATGCCGCACCTGTCCGGTCACACTTATTTGATGACGAGCGAAGGCGGCCAATACCGCATGATTATGCTGGGGCGCGCGACGCGGGAGAAGCGGATGTTTGGACTGCTGTCCACGCTGCAAGTGGGGCAGGGATCGCAATTGGTGCCCGTGTCGTGCCCCGTTGCACTGGTGCCGATGGAGCAGATTGCCGATCCGGTATTCGGCTTGGTCAGCGCAGGCGATGCGCGCGCGACGGAGTACCGCGGAGTGCTGGAGACGGCACTTGAGGGGGATTATTGTCGGTTGCGACAATAGTAGCTGCTCTTTGGCTATCGTAGCAGAAGGCATCAGCGCCGCGGGCAAGACCACTTTCGCTAGCCAGTTTGGCGATGGCTTTTGGTTGCCTGAGATTGCGACTCAAGATGTTCGCCCAAGCGCTGAGGCGCCTTTAATCGGACATGCGCATTTTTGGGCCGATCATAACGCCCGGCGCTTTGGACTTGCGTTGGAAATTGAGGCCAAACACGGGTTTGTTATCTGCGATACTGATCCAATGAAAATCCATTATTCATGGTGTATGGAGCGCGCTGGCTTTCATTGGCCAGATAAGTTTGACATCGCCGTGCCAGTCGTTCGAAAGGCTATAGAGGAAAACCGGCTTGGCTTTGCCGACCTTTATTTGGTCAAGAAAATCGAACCTGCGCTCGCACGCGGCCAAAAGGAAGCAGATGCCACCCGTCGGCGTGGCAATTTTGAGCAGCATTTGGCGCTGCAACCGCATCTTATCGGATGGTTCTCCGCACTGGCCGATGCCCTGCCAGATCGCGTGCGTTGGGAGTTTCCCGACACTGATGCGCTTCTTACAGAGATGAAACGTAAAGCGCCGGAGGAGGACCCCCGGCGCTTTGATGTTTCAGTGTTCGACGAACTTGTGCGCAAGTTGCCAGTGTGAGCGTTACGCCATCCCAGGAACCAGCCGGTCACCAGCAATCCGCTGCATTGCTTTTTGCAGCTTCTCAAACGCGCGAACTTCGATCTGGCGGATGCGTTCGCGGCTGACTTCGTAGACTTGTGACAGCTCTTCCAAAGTCTGCGGTTTTTCCGTCAGACGGCGCTCGGTCAGAATGTGTTGCTCACGCTCATTTAGCGAATCCATCGCCTCAACCAACATTTCGTGGCGGACTTCGGATTCTTGCGCATCGGCAACCGTTTCATCCTGCAAAGGACGATCATCGGTCAGCCAATCCTGCCATTCACCCGCCCCCTCTTCACCGCCGCGCATGGGGGTGTTGAGCGAACCATCGCCGCCCATCATCATCCGGCGGTTCATGTTCACGACTTCTTGTTCTGGCACGCCCAAATCAGTCGCGATCTTAGTCACGTCATCGGGATGCAGATCGGAATCTTCGTAGGCCTCAAGCTGCTTTTTCATCCGGCGAAGGTTGAAAAACAGCTTTTTCTGAGCCGCCGTGGTGCCCATTTTGACAAGGCTCCATGAGCGCAGGATATATTCCTGAATGCTCGCCTTAATCCACCACATTGCATACGTGGCGAGGCGGAAACCGCGATCGGGTTCAAATTTCTTAACGCCCTGCATCAAGCCTACGTTGCCCTCAGAAATGAGGTCGGACACGGGCAGACCATAGCCGCGGTAACCCATCGCGATCTTCGCAACGAGACGCAGGTGGCTCGACACAAGCTGCGATGCAGCTTGCGGGTCTTCGTGTTCAGCATAGGCTTTAGCGAGCATATATTCCTGCTCTGCTGTCAGCACGGGGTATTTTTTGATTTCCGACAGATACCGGTTGAGGCTCTGTTCACCGCTCAAAGCGGGGACGGATTTCGTCGATTTGGTCACGATGTTCCATACCTTTCTAGTGTCGACCACTGCTGCCGGACCCCTGATGGGCATCCGGTCTTTTGGGCCACATGGTTGCATATAAAGTGTCTTTCACACTTATACGAGGATCTTGCGCAAAATGTTGCACCCTTCATCGATTTAAACGCGCCAGTTCGTCGATTAGTTCCTGCATATCGCCGGGTAAATCCGCGTGAAACCTTAGTTCGGCGCTCGTAATCGGGTGTAAAAAGCCCAATTCGGCAGCGTGGAGTGCCTGACGGGCGAAATTGAGACCCGAAAGCAGTGGTTTTAGCGGTTTGGGCGTTTTTCCGTAAAGTTGATCCCCTAATAGAGCATGGCCAATTGACGCACAGTGAACGCGCACTTGATGGGTGCGCCCGGTTTCAAGCCGGCATTCGATCAACGATGCGTCGTTGAGGTGTTGGAGGACCTTGTAATGGGTAATCGCATGTTTGCCGCGTGAGGAATTCTTTTCAAGCACAGCCATTTTCTTGCGGTTAACGTCGGATCGGCCCAATCGCTCGTCTATGGTGCCCTCGCCAGGGGAGGGATGACCCCCGCATACCGCGAGATAGCGACGATGGACGGAATGTGCGGCAAATTGCGCGGCGAGCCCTTCATGCGCGGCGTCAGACTTGGCAGCCACCAACAGGCCCGACGTGTCTTTGTCGATCCGGTGCACAATGCCGGGCCGCGCGACCCCGCCAATGCCCGAAAGACCGCCGCCGCCATTGTTCGCGCAATGATGCAGCAGTGCATTGACCAAAGTGCCATCGGGATTGCCCGCCGCAGGGTGGACGACCATCCCCGCAGGCTTGTTGACGACGATCAGGTGCTCATCCTCGAACGCTACGGTGAGCGGGATGTCTTGCGGTCGCGCTTCGGCTTCAATAGCGGCAGGGATGTTGATGCGGAACTGAGCGCCTTCTTTGACTTTGGCCGAAGGGGAGCTCGCCAGCGCGCCGTTAATCTCAATTTGCCCCTCTGCGATCAAGGCCTGCACCCGTGCGCGCGACAATTCGCTCGCATCGGCCAGCGCTTTGTCCAGCCGCGCTGAAGCAGGAACAGTCCCTGAGATGATTTTGTCGCCGGACATGTTAAACCCATGCGCGATGGATATTCATGTGACAAGCGAGGTGATGGCCGCGATCAAAGCGGCAGCTGAGGCGTCTTACCCGAAAGAGGCGTGCGGCATATTGCTGGGGCAGGGTATTCGGATCACTGGATTTTCCGAGGCTTGCAATGTTCATCCGGCACCCGAAACCCATTTCGAGATAGACCCTCAAACGCTCATCAACGTCCACCGCGCCGCGCGTGATGGCGGTCTGCAAGTGCTGGGATACTTTCATTCCCATCCCAAAGGCCCCGCTTCGCCCTCTGAAACCGACCGCGCAATGGCAGCGGCAGACGGCGCAATCTGGGCGATCCGTGGCGAAGGAGCGACAAAGTTCTACCGCGCCCCATCTGCATTGGGGGAAGGGGTATTTGCGGAGCTTTCCATGTCGCCAATCGAAAGCTAGAACCCCTTTCATGACCTCTCAAACTGACCTCGCCGCGCTGATGTGTTCGCGGCTGTGCCATGACATGCTCTCCCCTGTAGGAGCACTGTCGAACGGACTCGAACTGCTGGCTGATGAAACCGACGCGGAAATGCGCGAGCGGTGCATCGAATTGCTCGAACAAAGCGCCAAGATCAGCACCGATAAGCTCAAATTCTTCCGCCTCGCTTTTGGCGCAGCGGGCGGTTTTGGAGAAGCGGTGCCGGTCGAAGAGGCGCAAGAAGTCGTCGCAGCGCTTGCCTCTGATGCAAAACGGGTGGAGCTGAACTGGGCGATTTCCGATGCGACTTTGCCGAAACCGGCGGTCAAGGTGCTGTTGAACCTCTCCCAAATCGCGCTTGATGCGTTGGTTCGCGGTGGCAAGCTGGATATTGGGGCTGAACGTCGGCCCAGCGATCAAGGCGGCTCAAACGTGGAGATCGTCGCACGCGCGACGGGCACCCGCATCGCCTTTGACGAAACGATTGGCCATGCGCTTCAAGGCGATCTGGCGGATAGCGAGATTACCAGCCGAACGGCGGCTGCGCATATGATTTCGCTGCTGGCCAAGGAAATGGGCGGCGGCCTGCAATATGCAAAGTCGGATGATGCTTTGGTTTTGGGCGCGGTTCTGCCGGAGCCAGAGGGCATGATCGGGTGATCGACACACCGACCGGTGATTGGCGCGACATGGAACGCAGCGAGCTGGTCCATGACGTGGTCGCGTCGCCCAATTTCAGTAACCGCACTTTGCCGATCACGATGCTGGTCATGCACTACACTGAAATGCAGCCGGTTGAGACTGCGTTAGCGAGGCTCACCGACCCCGAGGCCGGTGTCTCCGCGCATTACCTGATCAGCGAAGCGGGCGTGGTGACGCAGCTTGTCTCCGAAGAAAAGCGCGCTTGGCATGCGGGTGCGTCATATTGGCGTGGGATCAAGGATGTGAATTCAGCGAGCATCGGGATTGAGCTTGATCATCCTGGCCACGCAGGCGGCTATCGCGGATTTTCCGAGGAGCAACTTGCAGCGCTCGTCCCGTTGGCCGCCCGCATTGTGAAGCAATATGACATCCCGCGCGCCAATGTGGTGGGCCATTCTGACGTCGCACCCATTCGCAAGATTGATCCCGGTGAATTGTTCCCATGGGACCGGCTGGCGGATTACGGCCTTTGCCTACCATGCCCAGACAAATTTGAAGCGGCCGATCCGTTTCCCAATGAGGGCGCCTTTATCCTCGCGCTGGAACGCTATGGCTATGACATCACCGAAGGACGCAAAGCGATCGAAGCGTTTGAGCGGCGTTGGCGATCGAACCGGATCCAGGGCCGGCCGGATGCGCAATTGGGCGCGATCCTATGGCACCTTTTGCTAGAGCGCGATCGCGGCGTTTCGCGGTGATTGTGTGACTGGTCGAAGGCCAGTTTACAATTGCATACAACGCAAGCGCCCAAAACATGCTTTAAGAAGCGAGTAACCAAGTCATCACGGGAGGGATCGTAAGATGATGCAGAAACTTGCAGCCGAATTCGTCGGCACATTCTGGTTGGTATTCGGAGGTTGTGGCTCAGCCATATTGGCAGCAGGCTACCCTGAACTTGGGATTGGGTTTGCTGGCGTCAGCCTCGCGTTTGGCCTGACAGTTCTGACCATGGCCTATGCTGTTGGCGGGATTTCAGGCGGGCATTTCAATCCTGCTGTCTCGTTCGGCCTTGCGCTGGGCGGTCGGTTTGGCTGGGGCGAGCTGATCCCCTATTGGATCGCACAAGTCATCGGGTCATTCGTTGCAGCTGGCTGCCTGTTCGTGATCGCCAGCGGTGCACCAGACTTTGCCGCAGGCGGATTTGCATCCAACGGTTACGGCGAGCTGTCACCGGGCGGATATTCGATGACGGCGGCTTTGGTAATTGAGATCGTGCTGACCGCAGGGTTTTTGATCGTGATCCTTGGCGCGACTTCGGCAAAAGCACCTGCAGGCTTTGCACCGATTGCGATTGGTTTGGCGCTCACATTGATCCACCTTATCTCAATCCCGGTTACCAACACATCGGTGAACCCCGCGCGTTCGACCAGCGTGGCTTTCTATGCTGAAACTGGCGCAGTGCCACAGCTATGGCTGTTCTGGGTCGCGCCGCTGATCGGCGCCGCGATTGGCGCGTTGATCTGGAAATTCGCGTTGTCGCCTGATGACAGCGTCGACAATATTGGCGGCAAGGCTGAGTAATCTGCCGCTATCATGAAATTCGAAGGGCCGGCTTTGCTAAAGTCGGCCCTTCTTGTATTGGCGGCTGTGTCAGGGGGCTGAGGCAGCCGCGCGGTCTTTCTAGATCGCGAGGAAAGTCCGGGCTCCACGAAACAAGGGTGGCGGGTAACGCCCGCCGGGTGTGTGCCTTCGGGTACGCATTCAGGGAAAGTGCCACAGAGAGTATACCGCCGATGGAGGGAAACCTCACAGGCAAGGGTGAAAGGGTGCGGTAAAAGCGCACCGGGGTTCTGGTAACAGCGCCCGCATGGCAAACCCCACTCGGAGCAAGGCCAAATAGGGGTCTCGCGCTCGGCTCTTATGGGTCAGGGCAGGCGCGTTTCGCGCTGAGGAGACCCGGGTTGGCTGCTTGAGCCGTTCAGCAATGGACGGCCCAGATGAATGGCTGCCACCGCAGCGCTGGTGTTTCGGCATACCGGCTGTGGAGACAGAACCCGGCTTATGATGCCCCCTGATATTCTTTTGTTTACGCACTCCGTCAGGGGTGTGCTTTGCTTTGCAATCCTCGCAAGGTCCGATTCGCAGCGTGACGATGGGGTTTAGTTGATTAAACACATACGCAGTCCCCGTATTTCCAAAGGGAAACCGGTGAAAGCGCGCCTATCGACGATGCAAAGAGCCAATGCGAATTTGGCGCAGGCGCGCCATGTAGGAAAATGCGGCATTATCACGAAGCGGAACCCCTGCGGTCACCACCCGTTCAAACCCTTATGAAAACACCCTCTCTCGCAACTCGCCCCACTTCTCAGCGCGCCGCCGTTGTGATCGCCGTGTTTATCCAGATCGGCGCAACCTTCCTGCCGCAACTTGGGCTGGGCGATCCGATTGGTGATCGCTCGGACAGCGTGCGAACACTCATCACTCCGTCAGGTTGGGCTTTTGCAATTTGGGGGCCGCTTTTCCTGGGATCGGCGATCTTTGCTATCTGGCAGGCCTTACCAGCACAGCGCGACAGCCTACTGCTCAACCGTATCGCTTGGCCTGCCGCCGTCGCCTTGGGCGCGCAGGGAGTGTGGGCCACCTATACGCAGTTCGCCAATCTTACTGCGATCTCTGCGGTCATCATTTTGGTATCCTTGGTAGGCTTGCTGATCTGCCTCAGGGCGCTGGTCCAACACGCTGATTTTACTTCGGGAGAGCGCTGGTTCGCGGCGCTTGTGCTTAGCGCATTGGCCGCATGGCTTACTGCGGCGAGCATCGTGAATATCTCAGCGACCCTTGCCTATCACGGCATTGGCGGTGGGTTCGCCTATCCGATGGCGGCGGCTGTCATGATCGCGATTGGCGGCGTGATCGCCGCCATCGCCACGGCACGATCACGCGGCAATCCGTGGTATGCAATGGTGTTCTGCTGGGCGCTTTACGCGATCTATTATCGCGGCGGACAAGAGGCGCAGAGCATCGCATGGGCATGTATCGCCGCTGGGATTATGGTCGTCGTGGCGCTCGTCATTGGCCTTTCACAACAGGGCAATCGCAAACACTGGTTGGGCGTCTAAGCTGCCTCTGTTTTCGTAGGCGCATCCACATCGGGATACAGCTCATCCAGCGGCCTTGATCGGCCATCGGCACAGACAAGCCGCACATGAAACCGCTTCATCTGGCGCGGGCCTTTAACACCGACACTGTGCGCGATCACGCCGACCTCTTTTCGCATCGCCTCGACGAAGTTCGCCACTCGCTCTGCCTTGTTGGTTGGATCTAGACCGCGTTGCAGCGCGGGGTCGTGGGTGGTGATGCCGGTGGGGCAGGTGTTCTTGTTGCACTTCATCGCCTGAATACAGCCAAGCGCAAACATGAAACCGCGCGCCGAAATGGTGAAGTCGGCCCCTGCACAAAGCGCCCATGCGACCTCAGATGGAGTGACCAATTTGCCGCTTGCGATAATACGGATGCGGTCTTTCAAGCCCGCTGCATCGCGCAGATCAACCAGCATGGGCAAAGCCTCTCGCAATGTCAGCCCGACATTGTCGATCAGAGCCAACGGCGCTGCACCTGTTCCTCCATCGCCGCTATCAACGGTGATGAAATCGGGCGCACTTGCTGGGCCGCGACGGTTCACCTCTGCAAACAGTTCCTCCAGCCAGCCATAGGCTCCGATCACGGTCTTAAAACCAACCGGTTTGCCTGTGACTTCGCGGATATGCGCGATCATATCGAGCAGTTCGTCTGTGGTGCCGATATCGGTGTGGCGATTGGGGGAGATCGAGGCCTCGCCTTCGGCGATCCCACGAATGGATGCGATCTCCGCATTGACCTTGGCGGCGGGCAGAATGCCGCCTTTGCCCGGCTTTGCGCCTTGCGAGAGCTTCAATTCGAACATGCGGACTGTGTCATGCGCGGCGACTTCGCGTAGCTTGTCATCCGACAGGTTCCCCTCGGTATCGCGCACACCATATTTGGCCGTGCCAATTTGGAATACGACATCGCATCCCCCTTCGAGGTGATAGGGAGCGAGGCCCCCTTCGCCGGTGTTCAGCCAGCATCCCGCTTTGCCCGCACCGCGCGACAATGCCTGAATCGCCGGGGTCGAAAGCGCGCCATAGCTCATGCCTGAAATATTGAAGAATGAGGGCGCGTCATAGGGAATACGGGCCGTACCATCGCCAATGCGTTTGGGGCGCGATTTCACTGCGTCTTTGTCCAGCACAGGCCAAGGGCAATTCACGAATATCGGTGTGCCCACCGGCTCCAGATTGCGGGTCGAGCCGAATGCGACATTGGTCGAATGCTTGCGGGCGGCGTCATTGACCCATTCGCGCTGAGCCCGGTTAAACGGCATTTCCTCGCGGTCCATGGCAAAGAAATATTGGCGGAAAAATTCGCCAAGGTCGGACAGGATATAGCGCATCCGCCCGATAACCGGATAATTGCGCCGCACGGTGTCGCTGGTCTGAGTGCGGTCGATAATAAACAGCACGATCAGCGCCAGCACCACCAGTCCGATGATAAAGATAAACAGCGACGTCAGGCCGTCCATGATGGCGGTCATGCGAATTCTCCCGGAGTTTTTCGGGTGTTACACCACTGATGCACAAAGCCAAACGCCGGGCTTTGCTTTTGCAAGGCCCGGCGTTTGTTAGTGGTGTTTGTGTGGTGAGTGCTCTTAGAAGCGCC
>CANNCZ010000003.1 GCA_947503275.1 uncultured Erythrobacter sp.
CGGTCTATGTTCTGGCTGGCGGCGCGCTGGAAGGCGATGGCGGCACGATCGACACCAATGTGCTGTTCAACTTGCAAGGCATTATGAACGCTGGCGGGGTTGGCAATGTCGGCACGCTGTCGATTGATGGCGATTATGTTCAGGCCTCTAGCGGCGGATTGTGGGTCGACTACACCGTTGGGCGTCGGCGCGATATCAATGCAGACTTCTATGACGTGTCTGGCGTTGCTGTGCTGGATGGCGATCTGATCGTGTCCACCAATGATCGCCGGGTGCGGTTTGGCAGCGAGTTTACGGTCCTCAGCGCTGGGCTGATCGATGGCGACTTTGACCAGTTGACCTTTATCAGCCGCTCTCCAATCCTCAACGCGGTTCACCGGATCGAAGACAATGAAGTGGTCGTTGAGCTGACCGCACGTTCAATCCGTGATCTGGTTGGTCGTCGCAGCTCGCTTCGGTCGCTGGGTTCGGCACTGGATCAGATCCGGGCCACGCGCTTTGACCAGTTTGTTGGCCTGTTCGATGTGGTCGATGGCGCTGGCATTGATACGCTGGGCGCGACCTTGTCATCGCTCACACCGGTCAGCGCGTTCAGCCAGACGTTTACCGCCAACAGCTTCTCGCAACGCTTCACAGGCCAGCTGTCACAGCGCAGCCTGGCTCTGCGCGGCGGATCGCGGGCAGCGGGCGGGTTCTCAGCTGCGGGCAATGCCAGCTTCGCGCTTGCTTCCGGAGCACCTGTGCAATCGGGCGGCCTGGGCGTCTTTGGCAGCGCATCAGGCGTGTTCGTGAACGGTGGTCAAGGGGTCGGCGGACAGTCCGGTCTGCTCGGCAATGGCGCGCTTGGCTTTGCCAACCACGGCATCAATGGCGCGGTCTCCGGCGTGATCGGAGCCAACGCTCTGGAACAGCTCGCGCTGAACCAAGCCGGTGAGATCACCATTGGCGCAGATGTCGAGGTCGCTGAAGGGTTCAGCTTTGGTGTCGCGGTCTCCAACATCCGCAACTCGCAGCAAGCCACCAGCGCGCTTCGTGCGCAGGAAGATCGCAGCCAGTCGGTCGCGATCTATGCCAGCCTGTCGGACGGCGGATTGTTCGCCGATGCCTATGCCGGGACCTCCGATCAGGAGTTCGGCGTAGAGCGCGCATCGCAAGGTGACTTCACCAACGCCTACACCAATGCCATCGGTCAGTCCGATGGCGGCCAGACCTTTGGCGGGGTGCGGCTTGGCTATGCGTTTGATCTGGCTAAGGGCTTTGAAGTGGGGCCGGTGCTGAGCATGGATTATGTGCGCAGCTCCATCGGCGGCTATGATGAGCTGGGCGCAGGCGCGTTCGGCCTGTCGGTTGCTGATCGCAGCTTCACATCGATGGGCGCGAAAGCTGGCGCAATGGCAAGCTTCGATATCGCCTCATCCGAAGGGCGCACGCTGCGTGCCTTTGGTTCGGTCGCCTATGCACGTGAGCTGGCAGACACTGCCGATGTGGTCACCGCGCGCTTCTTTGGAGCAGCGGACACCCCGTTCACGATCGCCAATGCGCTTGATGGGCAATGGGTGTCGGTCAATGCAGGCGCAGAGATGGAAGTGGGCAGCAATATGCGCGCATCAATCTCGGTCACATCCGACATGGGCCGCGGCGCTCTGTCCAACGACCAAGCGCAAGCCAATGTGAGCTGGCGCTTCTAAGAGCACTCACCACACAAACACCACTAACAAACGCCGGGCCTTGCAAAAGCAAAGCCCGGCGTTTGG